>OZ244120.1:0-530000 GCA_965215785.1 Marivivens sp.
TCAAAGACATTAAGCGTGCCACGCGCAAACACTATTCGGCTGAAGAGAAGATCAGGATCGTGCTTGATGGGCTGCGTGGCGAGGACAGTATCGCGGAGCTGTGCCGTCGCGAGGGTATATCCCAGGGCCTGTACTACAAATGGTCCAAGGATTTCATGGAGGCCGGCAAAAAGCGGCTCACTGGTGATACTGCCCGCGCTGCCAACACTGATGAGGTCAAGGACCTTCGCCGCGAGGCAAAGGATCTCAAGGAGGTGGTTGCGGAGCAGACGCTTGAACTGCGCCTTCTCAAAAAAGCATGCTCGGGGATGGGGACGACCGCGAATGAGGTATGCTGCATCTGAAAAGCTGGAGATCATCCGACTGGTCGAGGAAAGCCATCTGTCTGCTCGCCAGGCATTGGCCAAACTGGGCATCCCACGGACCACGTTTTACCGCTGGTACGACCGCTATCTGCAGCGCGGGGAGGCTGGATTACAGGACCAATCTCCCAAGCCCAAACACGTCTGGAACCGCGTTCCTGATGAGGTGACGCGCAAAGTTGTTGACCTAGCACTGCAGGAAACGGAACTGTCACCGCGTGAGCTGGCAGTGACGTTCACGGATCAAGAGCGCTACTTTGTGTCAGAACCTACAGTGTACCGCACGCTCAAAGCGCATGACTTGATCACCAGCCCGGCGTTCATTGTCCTGAAGGCGGCCGATGAGTTCCAGCACAAAACAACGGCCATCAACCAGCTTTGGCAAGACGCCGATCCTTCAACCTCAGGTGATACCAATACTCATCCAGCTGTTGCGCATCTCGAATAGCCCGAGTTCTTGCTATCGATGGCGAACGCGTCCTGAGCGAATATGCGATCCGAGGCGAGAGATCATGCTCCTGCAAATCTTTCGGGACTCGGCGGCTAAAGTAGAAGATGCCGTTTTTCACAAATGTGAAGTCAGCAGTTTTGGTCTCCAACATGGTCTACGATTGCTCCAGCTAGTGCTAAAAGCTGAGGCTAATCAGTAGCTTATGGGATGTGGATGGTACCCCGCGGCCGGACTCGAACCGGCCACGGCACTAAGGCCAAGAGATTTTAAGTCTCCGATGTCTACCATTCCACCACGCGGGCACAGTGTGCTTTTGCCTTGGTCTGCGACCGGGGGCAAGGCCCAGTTGCCTGAAAACTGCCCTAGACCGGCCCGCTTGGGCCAACACCCTCTTCTTTGACGGCTTGCATCGCAACATAGGTTGAGGTGTTGGCAAGAAACGGCAGCGTCGAAATTTTCTCTGCCAGAACAAGGCGATAGTCCGACATGCTTGAGGTGCGCACCTTCAGCAGATAGTCGAACTGCCCAGCGATCAGGTGACATTGTTCAACCTCTGGAATGCGTAGCACCGCATCATTGAACGCAGCAAGCGCCGCCTCACGGGTGTCGGACAGCTTGACCTCGACAAAGGCCACGTGATCACGCCCCAACTGAATGGGATCGAACAAGGCGCGATAGCCGCGGATCATGCCCGCGTCTTCCAGACGCTTTAGCCGCGCCTGCGTCGGGGATTTCGACAAACCAATCCGCCGCGCCAGTTCCGTCACACTGATGCGCCCCTCGACGGCAACGACATCCAGAATCTTGCGATCAAAGCGATCAATACCAGAAGTTCGATCGGTCATTTTTCTCACCTAAATTAGGTCATTTTAAAAACTGAGAAACGCAATAGCAGTCAAAACGCCCTGCAACAATGCCCTATGCTAGGAAAAAAGAACAATGAGTCGAAGATGAACGTACAAACCTTCCAAAATGCCCTTGGGCAGATGCAATATGCAGACGAAAACCTGTTGCTGGATGCGCTTATCAGGCAGTCAGGCCTTGATACGGAAACACGGCAGGACATTGTTTCCAAGGCGGCCAAGCTGGTGGAACGCATCCGCGCATCATCAGCCCCCGGCCTGATGGAGGTTTTCCTAGCCGAATACGGTCTTTCGACAGACGAAGGTATTGCCCTGATGTGCCTTGCCGAGGCGTTGCTAAGGGTTCCGGATGCCGACACCATTGACGCCTTGATCGAGGACAAAATCGCCCCCGCCGATTGGGGGCGTCACTTGGGTCAGTCCAGTTCGTCGATGGTCAATGCCGCCACTTGGGGGCTTTTGCTAACTGGTCGCGTGCTCGAAGACGATCAGCCCGGCGTCGCCGGTGTCTTGCGCGGCGCCATCAAACGTCTGGGCGAACCGGTGATCCGCACGGCTGTGTCGCGCGCGATGCGTGAAATGGGCCGCCAGTTTGTGTTGGGCGAAACCATTTCCAAGGCCATGAAACGCGCCGAAACCCTTCAGGCCAAAGGCTATACCTATTCCTACGACATGCTTGGCGAAGCGGCCCGCACAGCCGAAGACGCCAAGGACTATTTCGTGGCCTATAGCGACGCCCTCGACGCAATCGCGAAACACAGCCACGCATCGGTTGCGGAAAATCCCGGCATTTCGGTGAAACTGTCGGCGCTTCATCCCCGCTACGAAGAACCGCAGCGCGACCGCGTGATGAATGAGCTGGTCCCGTTGGTGCTGGACCTTGCGCGCAAGGCAAAGGCCGCAAACATCGGCCTGAACATCGACGCAGAAGAGGCAGACCGCCTTGCCCTGTCGCTCGACGTGATCGAGGCAACATTGGCCGATCCGTCGCTGGCTGGCTGGGATGGGTTCGGCGTGGTCGTGCAGGCCTACGGCCAACGCGCCGGATTGGTGATCGATCACCTATATGATCTGGCCGTCAAATACGACCGGAAAATCATGGTTCGCCTTGTGAAAGGCGCCTATTGGGATGCCGAGATCAAGCGCGCTCAGGTCGAGGGGATCGATGGGTTCCCTGTCTTTACGCAAAAGGCCGCGACCGACGTCAGCTATATCGCGAACGCCCGCCGCCTGCTGACCAAGGCCGACCGTATCTATCCGCAGTTTGCCACACACAACGCCCATACGGCTGCGGCGATCCTGCATCTGGCCCGCGACTGCAATGTCGGGCCGACCCAGTACGAATTCCAACGGCTTCACGGCATGGGGGAAACGCTGCACGATCTGGTCAAATCCGACAACGACACGCGATGCCGTATATATGCGCCGGTTGGCGCACACCGCGATCTGTTGGCCTATCTTGTCCGGCGGTTGCTGGAAAATGGTGCCAACTCGTCTTTCGTGAACCAGATCGTGGACGAAGATGTCCCGCCGACGACCGTCGCCGCCTGCCCGATTGACGCGCTTGGCCAGTCCATTCAGCTTGCCAAAGGGCCTCAGCTTTTCGGCAACGCGCGTCAGAACTCGGCTGGGTTTGACTTTACCCACCGCCCAACGCTGGCAC
Source organism: Marivivens sp. (assembly GCA_965215785.1). Lineage (GTDB taxonomy): Bacteria > Pseudomonadota > Alphaproteobacteria > Rhodobacterales > Rhodobacteraceae > Marivivens. Next base: position 3,340 of record OZ244120.1, read on the forward strand.
GGATCGACACCGCGATGGCCCCATTTGCGGCACCTCACACTTGGTCGGCCGATTGCGGGGCCGCAGCGCCCAGCACGGTGATCAATCCAGCCGATCCAGCAGACAAGGTCGGCACAGTGCGCGAGGCAACGCCCGAGGACGCCAAAACAGCGCTTGATCGCGCAAAACCATGGACAACGATCCCCAGCGGTCGGGCCTCGGTCCTGCGTCATATCGCTGACCTCTATGAACAGAACTTCGGCGAAATCTTTGCCCTACTGGCCCGAGAGGCTGGCAAGGCCCTGCCCGATGCGATTGCGGAACTGCGTGAGGCCGTCGATTTCCTGCGGTTCTACGCCGCCGAGGCAGAGGCACAACCAGACCTGAAAGCCCGTGGAACATGGGTCTGTATCAGCCCGTGGAACTTCCCGTTGGCGATTTTCACCGGCCAGATTGCCGCCGCGTTGGCCGCGGGTAACGCGGTTGTGGCCAAACCTGCGCCGCAAACGCCTTTGATTGCGCAGCTTGCCGTTAGCCTAATGCATGAGGCAGGCGTCCCCAGAACAAGCCTGACGCTCGTGCCCGGTGGCCCAGCGGTTGGCGCAGCCCTAACAGGTGCGGCCAATATCGACGGTGTTGCCTTTACCGGCTCAACGGCGACCGCCCAGATCATCCGCAAATCCATGGCGGACAACGCACGCCCTGGCACCCCGCTGATTGCGGAAACCGGCGGCTTGAATGCCATGATCGTGGATTCGACCGCGCTGCCGGAACATGCGGTGCGCGATATTCTGATGTCATCCTTCCGTTCGGCGGGTCAGCGGTGTTCGGCGCTGCGATGCCTTTATGTCCAAGAGGACATCGCGGACAATCTGATCCACATGCTAAAGGGCGCGATGGATGAACTGTCGCTTGGCAACCCGTGGCACCTATCCAGCGACATTGGTCCGGTGATTGATCAGGCTGCACTCAACACCATAGACGCCCACGTCGCGACCGCCGAGGCCGAGGGCCGTTTGCTCCATCGTCTGCCGATCCCTGAAACAGGGCTGTTTGTGGCACCGACGCTGATCAAAATCGACAGCATCCATGATCTGCAGAAAGAGGTGTTTGGCCCTATTCTGCATGTCGCGACCTTTAAATCCGACGACCTGAACAAGGTGATCGACGACATCAACGCCACCGGCTATGGCCTGACGTTCGGGCTCCATACGCGGATTGATGATCGTGTCCAAACGGTTGTGGATCGGATCGAGGTTGGCAACGTTTATGTCAACAGAAACCAGATCGGTGCCGTTGTTGGCAGCCAACCCTTTGGTGGTCATGGCCTGTCGGGAACTGGCCCCAAGGCGGGTGGTCCCAACTATCTGCCGCGGTTCGCACAGCCGTCGAAGCGGCCTGCTCAAGCCGCCGAACTGACCCTGCCGGGCCCAACGGGCGAGCTGAACCAGCTGACCGTGTCACCGCGCAGCCCGATCTATTGCCTTGGCCCTGACACCTCAGCCCAAATCGCGGCGGTCGAGGCACTCGGCGGTCGTGCCGTTGCCATCGACAAGGACACCGTCGATCTGGCCACCGTACCGGACCTGTCGGCGGTGATGTGGTGGGGTGACGTTGAAACCGCCCGTGAACTGGACCGCGCCCTTGCCGGTCGCACCGGACCCCTTGTTCCGCTGCTGACCGACCTGCCAGATGTCGCATATGTGATGCATGAAAAACATCTTTGCGTCGACACAACGGCGGCAGGTGGTAATGCGGCCCTTCTCGCCGAGGTGTCAAAGCCCTAAGATAGCGGGAACACGCATCAACATGGGTTTTGTGCTATGTTCCCGCTTCGCGACCACAATCCGTCTGAACGGGTTCCATATGTGACCTACTCATTGATGGCGATTAACATCGCCATCTTTGTCTACACCAACTGGGTTCTGGGCGAAGGCAGGGCGCTACAACGCGTGTATTTCGATTACGCGTTAATCCCTGCCCGCCTATCGGGCGGCGAAAACCCAATCGCCTTGGTGTCATCGATGTATCTGCACGGCGGCTTTATGCACCTTGCCGGTAACATGCTGTTTTTATGGATTTTTGGCGACAACCTAGAGGACACATTTGGCCATATCGGGTTCTTTGTGTTCTATACAGTCTGCGGCGTGTTGGCCGCTGTCGCACAATACTGGGCCGATCCGCTTACCAATGTGCCGATGATAGGTGCCTCAGGGGCGATTGCGGGCATCATGGGGGCCTATTTGTTGCTCTTCCCCAAGGCCAAAGTCGACATCCTGCTGATCCTTGTGATCTTTTTCAAAATCTTTCCAATCCCCGCATGGATCATGCTGGGGCTTTGGTTCGCGCTGCAACTGGTAAATGGTGTCACCGCTGATCTGTCAGAGGGCGGTGTCGCCTATTGGGCCCACGCGGGCGGCTTTGTGATGGGGTTTGCATTGGCCATTCCCAAATGGCTGGCCCTTGGCGGCACCGGTTTCTGGAACCGCACCGAAGGCCACCCACCTCATCCGGATGCGCGCTATGTGATCGAAGACAGCCGGATCCCCAAGATCCGGCGGCAACGCTGATTATTTCGACGCGTTGCGCACAACCTTGGCAAACGCCGGGAAAACAGGTTCGTTCGCGCAGATGATCGAGCCGCTGTCCAGAATGTCATCACCTTCATTAAAGGCTTCGACAAAGGCACCCGCCTCACGTGCGATCAGCAGACCGGCGGCGATGTCCCATTCTTTCAGCTCGCGTTCCCAATAGCCGTCATAGCGACCAGCCGCGACATAAGCGAGGTCAAGCGACGCAGCACCAAAGCGGCGCACACCAGCCGTCGCTGGCAGCAGGGCCGCCAATTCGCGCAGGGTTTGGGGCAAATCGGTTTTGGCCGCGAATGGCAAACCAGTTGCAAAAATACAGTCGATCAGACGATGGCGGCCCGACACACGCAGGCGGCTTTCGTTGACCCATGCACCGCCACCTTTTTCCGCGTGGAACAGTTCATCTTTGACAGGGTCGAACACAACGGCGGCAACAATCTGGCCTTTGTGTTCCAGCGCGATCGAAATCGCCCAGTGCGGCAAACCATGAAGGAAGTTGGTGGTGCCATCCAGCGGATCAACGATCCAGCGGCGGGTTGGGTCGTCACCTTCGATGACGCCGAACTCTTCACCAACAAAGCCATAGCTTGGACGTGCTTTCATCAGTTCTTCGCGAATGGTTTTTTCGGCGAACTGGTCGGCGCGGCTTACGAAATCGCCTGGACCTTTGCTACCGACCTGAAGGTTTTCGACCTCTGCGAAATCCCGCAAAAGACCACGTCCGACCTTGCGGGCAGTCATCATCATAACGTTCAGGTTAGCACTAGCAGCCATCGGGGCACTCCGTTCACGATCCAAGCCGCGCGTATAGGCAAATGCGCCCAATTGAGCAAGTCTATTGGTGACATGGCAGCCATGAAATTCTGAACTGGCGTTAACCTTTTGTTTGGACTCGCTCCCTTATCGTCCTGAGGGGGAAGTAGAGTGGCCATGTTTACCCAAAGTTTAGACAAGATCAGGTACCAAACCCGCTTTGCAATTCACGTGGCAACACGTGATATCACCAAGCGTCTTGCCTCTGCTTTGATGATGCTCGCGATCATCTGGTGGATCGGTTACCACAGCTTGGCGGTATGGCTTGGCTTTATCATCATCGCCTACGAATTTCTGGCACGCTTGATGGTCCGCCGGATGCCAGATCGGGACGAAGATATCTCGGTCAAATGTATTGCCGCGATCTGGTTCATGAACTGGAGCTCGGTGATCTTTTACCTTTTGCCTGCTTATCTTCTTGCCTCCGAACCCTCCTCGGCGATGCTGTTGGCTGGCTTTTTGTGGCTTTTCGGTGTGTTCGTCCACATCACCAACACCTACGCCGCCCTGCCGTTTTATAACTGGAGCCTGATGATCCCGTCGTTCGGATCGGCCTTTGCGGTGTTCTACCTTGCGGCGGAAAACGCCTTTCTGCCGTCTGAACAAAACGAATGGATCATCACGACGGGCATGATGCTCGTTTACATTTTCAACACCTTCGAAACCCTGCACAAACAAAAGGACACGCAACGCGCGCTCTATTCGGCCCGTGACGAGGCGAACGCGCGATTGCGGGCGCTGGAACATCTGTCCCGCCACGATACGCTGACCGGCGTCTTGAACCGGCGCGCCTTTGACGAGGAAATGAACCACGTCCTGTTGAACAAACGTGACGCCAGCAGCCTTGCGGTGTTCCTGATTGACTTGGACGGCTTCAAACCGATCAACGACACCTATAGCCACGAGGCTGGCGACCTCGTGCTTCAGGCCGTTGCGCGGCGGCTGCAAAACTACGTCGGAAATCGCGGGATCGTCGCACGGCTGGGCGGCGACGAATTCGCCATCGCCATGTGGCACATTCGGACCGACAAACAGCTATTGGATGTTGCCGATGAAATGGCCCGCTGTATCGAACGCCCCGTTGCCTACCGCGAAAAGGGACTAAAAATCGCGGCCAGTATCGGCATTAGTTCCACACGCCACGTCGCCCCCACGCTAGAGGACCTGTGTTCCGCGGCCGATCAAGCCATGTACCGCGCCAAAAACACCGTTGGCATCAAAAGCGCGATTTTCATGGTAGATACCTTTGCCCCCCGTCCCAGCCTTGAGGATCGGATGCAAATCTTGCGGGCCATGCGGCGGCAGGAAATCCAACCGTACTATCAGCCCAAGGTGTCGCTGTTGTCTGGTCAGGTCGTCGGGTTTGAGGCGCTTGCCCGCTGGAACCATCCCGAACGCGGCCTGATCTCACCCGCGGCCTTTATTCCGCAGGTCAATGAGTTGGGCCTGCACGGTGATTTCCTGATGCATATCGCCAGCTGCGTGCTAGATGATGTTGACCGAATGCTTGCCGACGGGCTGAACCCCGGTCACGTGTCGATAAACGTCCCCGAGGTCGCCTTGGCCACCCATTCGGGGCGGGCTGATTTGGAACGTTTACTCGATAACCATCCCATGGCCTGCAAATACATCACGCTGGAAATCACTGAGGACGTGTTTATCACCCGCTCGGCCGCCATGATCCAGGATAGCATTGTCCATTTCCGTGCCCTTGGTGTTCGGGTGTCGTTGGATGATTTCGGGACCGGCTTTGCCTCATTCCAGCACCTGCGGGAACTTGAGTTCGATGAGCTAAAGATCGACGTCAGCTTTGTTGCCGGGCTTGGCATCGATTCAAACGCCGAGGTTTTGGTCAGGGGCTTTTTGCAAATCGCACATGGTCTGGGCGTTGAGGTGATCGCCGAGGGCGTGGAAAACCAATCGCAGGCCAGCAAACTGGTCGCGATGGGCTGTAAACTGGCACAGGGGTATCTGTTCGGGCGGGCCATTCCATTCGACGAAACGCGCCTGCGCCTGACAGCCGAACAATCGGCCGCCCCGCCTACCCCCGCTGAAGCTTGACCGCCTCTTGCCGCGCAAGGCGAATAAAATGCGCAAGATACGGTAGGGTCTTTTCCCCTGTGCGCGTTGCGGCATACATGCGCCGCGTGATCCCTTCACGCGTGATGGGGCGCACCACCACATCGTCGGAATGGCGAACCTGACGCACAACCCAATCGGGCAAAACCGAAATACCGCGATTTGACGCAACCAGCATCAGAATGATCGCCGTCAGCTCGACCTGACGTATCTCCGCCGGTTCAATATTGTAGGGATCCAGAACCATCTTGAATACATCCAGACGGGTGCGGTCGACCGGATAGGTCAACAAGGTCTGGCCAGCGAAATCCTGTGGCTCGATCACCGACTTGGCGGCCAAAGGATGCGCCGCCGACACCACAAGAACGGGGTCATAGTCGAACAGCGGCGTGAATTCCGCCTCGGGATATTCTTCGGGGTCCGACGACAGAACCAGATCGACCTCTTCGCGGCGCATCGCATCCATTGCGTTAAAGGCATGGCTGCTTTTGATGTCCACATCCACATCGGGCCACGCTTTGCGGAATTGTTCCAGCACAGGCAGCAACCATTCATAACAGGCGTGACATTCCAGCGCGATGTGCAGACGCCCGACGCGCCCGTCCTGCAAGCCCTCAAACTCGGCCTCTAGCGCCGAAATCTGGGGCAGGATCGTTTCCGCCGTCGCCAGCAACCGCAGACCTGCCGCAGATAACTTGAGCGGTTTGGACCGCCGCACGAACAGCTCGACCCCGACCTGATCCTCGATCCCTTTGATCTGATGGCTCAGCGCCGATTGCGTGATGTTCAGCAAATCCGCCGCGCGGGCCAATCCGCCGGTGTCGTGGATCGCTTTGATTGTGCGCAGGTGGCGCAGCTCGATGTACATCATGAATCAACCTCATGATTTTCGTGAAAGTTATGAGTTTTTCTCACAGCTAGATTTCAGCGACAAGGGGGCAAGCAAAAAAGCAGGTGAATCATGTCCCGCCCGACGGTAAGTTTCGAATTCTTCCCACCCAAGTCCCTCGAGGGCTCGTTCCGTTTGTGGGATTGCGTCAACACATTGGCGCCACTGGACCCGACGTTCGTATCGGTCACATATGGCGCGGGCGGCACCACCCGCCAATTGACCCATGAGGCCGTGGGCACCATCCACAAAACCTCGGGCTTGACCGTCGCTGCGCATTTAACCTGTGTCGAAGCAACCCGCGAAGAAACCCTGCAAATCGCGCAGGGCTATGCCGATGTCGGCGTGAGCGAAATTGTCGCCTTGCGTGGCGATCCCCCCAAAGGATCGAACGGTTTTACCGCCAAGGCGGACGGATTCCAGTCGTCGATCGAGTTGATCGAGGCGCTGGCAGACACCAACAAATTCCGTATCCGCGTTGGCGCCTATCCGGAAAAGCACCCTGAATCCGCGGACGCTCAGGCCGATATCGATTGGCTAAAGCGCAAAATTGACGCCGGCGCCGACAGCGCGATCACCCAATTCTTTTTCGAAGCCGAGACATTTTTCCGGTTCCGCGACGCCTGTGTAAAGGCGGGCATCGATGCGCCGATCATTCCGGGCATTCTGCCGATCGAAAACTGGAACGGCGCGCGCAAATTCGCGGCGGCCTGCGGCTCCAGCATTCCAACCGTTGTGGCGGATGCCTTTGAAAACGCGGCCCAACACGGCGGCACCGATCTGCTAGCAACGGCGCTTGCGACCGAACTGTGTGACGAGCTGCTGACCGGCGGTGTCGATCACCTGCACTTCTACACGCTGAACAAACCTGAACTGACACGCGACGTGTGTCATGCCTTGGGTGTGACACCAAAGGCCAAGCTGGAAAACGTCGCTTAAGACACCGCCGATTTCGGCGCGATGGTTTCGTGCAATTTTTCCGATGGGTCGCGGCCGATTTTTCGGTCGCAGCGTATCAGCATCAGTTTGCCCCAGCTGGACCAGTTGTTGTTCATCGGAGCATTCGCATCCATCGGGAACCGGTCCCGCCACCCCTGAGGCAGCGGAAGTCCGTTTTCGGACAGCTTTTCCATCAGCCACACAAACGGAATGTTCGATAGCGGGCGCGACGCGGCGCGGTTACCGACTTGGCCCCCGATGTCGCTATGTTTGCCACGAAACCAGACCTGTTCCAGATGTCCGGTCCAGCCGTCGGGGCGCACCCAAACCTGCGGGCGAAAGGCATAGCGCCGTTCATCCCGCGCCAAGGCCTGATAGGCAGCGCGCACGCTGGGCACCAAGCCATCAGAATGGAAGGCATGTTTTGCAGCCTCGCGTTCGCGGAAAAATGGAAACGGGACGCCCAGCGCCTTGACCGTATCCCAAACGGCCAAGGTTTCGATGCGCACCTGATCGTGACAATAGAGTTCCGAAAACCGCGCCGCCATTTGCGGATCCCGACCATAGCGGTAGTGCCGATAGGCCTGCCGGACATTTCGTTCGGTTGCGTGTTCGTCCCGCAATAACCCGATCTTGTCGATCAATCCCGCAAGCGACCGCACCGCCATCGCCCCGCGTGAAAACCCGATCAACATGATCCGGTCACCCGGTTCATAGTGAGAGGCCAGCGCACCATAGGCACGCTTGATCTGACGGTTGATGCCTTGGCCCTGCATAACGGCGACAAAATCATTCCAGCGCTGCCACTGAATGCCCGCCTCGTAATAGACCGTCAGGTTTGCGTCATGGGCCACCTCGTTGATCAACCGATAGGCCAGCCCAGCGTTGGTTTCCTGACCCGGTTCCAGCGTCGACATCGTCCCGTCAAGGATCACAACATGGGTCGCAACACCGCGTTGGCGAACACCGGCCTCTTCCCTTTGGGGGAATAGGCCGAGGAACGATAAAATCCGTTGGCGTAGCTTCACGCCGCGCCTTTCTGCATCGCGGACCAAACGCGGTGGGGCGTGAACGGCATGTGAACTTGGGTTCCGTTCAAGGCATCAATCACCGCATTGCTCAGGGCGGCCAATGCGCCAACCGTTCCGGCCTCGCCACAGCCCTTCATGCCCATCGGATTGTATTTCGACGGCACCGGATCAGAGGTAAAGCGAACCCACGGCACATCCGACGCACGCGGCATGCCGTAATCCATGAAACTACCGCTAAGCAGTTGCCCCGTTTCATCGAAAACCACCTGTTCCATGATGGCTTGACCCAGACCTTGGGCAACGCCGCCATGCACCTGTCCTTCGGCAAGCATCGGGTTGATCAGATTACCGAAATCGTCAACCACGACATAGCTGTCCACCGTGACAAGGCCGGTGTCCTGATCCACCTCAACCTCGGCGATGTGACAGCCATTGGGGAAGCTGCGGTTCTCCAGCTCGATCGTCGCCGAATGTGTCAACAGGTCGTCACGACCATCGGCGCGAGCCAAAGCCGCGACCTCTAGCATGGTGGGGCTAAAGTTGGTGCCGGGCAAACGGAACTGTTCATCATCAAAGGTCACATCCTCGACGCCCTCGCGCTCGGCCAGATAGGCCGCAAAGCGGGTCACCATCTGATCAACGGTTGCCAGCGTCGCGGTGTTCTGAACCGTAACCGACCGAGACCCACCGGTGCCGCCGCCTTTTTTGATGCGATCGCTGTCGCCTTGAACGACACTGATCATATCGGCCGGAATACCGGTGTGATCGGCAAGGAACTGGGCAAAAACGGTTTCATGCCCCTGTCCGTTCGATTGGGTGCCGACAAAGATATCGACGCCGCCGTCCGCACGGAAATCAACGCGCGTTGTTTCATCTTTGTCGCCAAGGATGCTTTCGATGTAATAGCAGAGCCCCCGCCCGCGCAGCCGGCCATTGGCTGCCGACTTCTGCTGGCGGTCGGCGAACCCGTTCCAACCAGCTTTGTCCAAGGCATGATCCATCACCCGCGCAAATTCGCCCACGTCATAGGTCACCCCCGTTGCCGAGGTATAGGGGAATTGGTCTGGGCGGACAAAATTCCGGCGGCGCAATTCATCGGGCGTGGTGCCCAGTTCCCGCGCCGCCTGATCCATGGTGCGTTCCAAAACGAAAATCGCCTCGGGTCGCCCCGCGCCGCGATAGGCATCGACCGGCGTGGTGTTGGTATAAACGCCCGTCACATCCAGCCAGATCGCGGGAATATCATAGGTGCCCGGCGCGACCATGGAAAACAGTTCGGACTGGATGTGCTGGGCGAATTGCGAATTGTAGGCCCCAAGGTTGGAAACGCTTTCGACCTTGTAGGCGACAATGCGGTGATCGGCATCAAAGGCGATTGTCGCTGTCGATGTCAGATCGCGCCCTGCGTTGTCGGACAGCATCGCCTCGGTCCGGTCCGCCATCCATTTCACGGGCCGCTTTAGAACGTTGGCCGCATGGGCCACCAGCAGGTGTTCACAATAGGCCATGGCCTTCATTCCGAACCCGCCGCCAACATCTGGCGTTGTGACGCGCACCTGATCCGGCGACAGCCCCAGATGCCGCGCGACATCCTTTTTCGGGCCCCAAACGCCCTGCCCGTTCAGACACAGATGCAGGCGGCCTTCTTCGACCTCGGCATAGCAGCCGCGCGGTTCCATCGAATTGACGATGATACGGTTGTCCGGCACCTCGACGGTCACAACATGGGCCGCCGTCTCGATCGCCGCCGCAACAGCGTCCTTATCGCCGATCCCCCAACGATAGGCCCGATTTTCCGGCGCTTCGGGGTGAAGCGCCTCCCCCCCCATTGCGAGTTCAAGATGCACCGGCAGGTCATCAATATCCAGCATCGCCAGTTCGGCCGCGTCCCGCGCCTGCGTCAGGCTATCGGCCACGATCATCGCCACCGCTTCGCCGACATGGCGCACACGATCGCGGGCCAGCATCGGGCGTTCGGGACGTGCGCCCTTGGTTCCGTCGATGTTGGTCACAAGGTCACTTGGCAGTGCCACACGCACACCCGCAGCCTCTAGATCGGCCAGCGTGACGACCAGATGAACGCCGTCAGCGGCGCGCACCTCGTCCAGATCCAGTTCTTTGATGATGCCATGTGCCACGGGCGACCGCAGAAAATAAGCCACCAGCGCCCCTTCGGGCGCGATGTCATCGACATAGCGTCCATGCCCGGTCAGAAACCGAACATCTTCGACCCGTTTGACCGACTGGCTGCGTCCGAACTTTTCCATGACATCCTCCACCCAAAGCTTTTCGCCCAAGGTATCGCATCCCGCAGGACTGTCCAGACGAAGCCATACAAATGAAAGGTTTTTCAGCAGGCCTTAGTCGGACACCACAGGTCGTCGACGGTCACGGTCATGCAATCGCCATAGCCGTTAAACCGCGTTGTAACCCCCGTCAGATAGGCCCCCATGGATTGGAACAACAGCCAGTCACCCTCTTCTAGTGATGACGGCAGTGATAGCGGCTCTCTCAGTCGATCAAGACTGTCACAGGTTGGACCAAAGGCGACCCAGTCAATTGCACTGCCTGTGCGCAGGGTTCCATCGGGTCCAATGACCTGCGCCTTAGGGGGACACATGGACACAAATTCGGACAAACCGCCATATACGCCGTCATTCAAAAAGAGCGCCCCGTCACGGATCGCCTTGATCCGAACCGCATAGCTGAAACTATCGGCCACCAGACCACGACCGGGTTCGCACACCAAGCTTGGCCGGGTTTCAAACGCGGTCATCGCGTCCTCAACCGCCTGAAAAAACGGAGTCAGTTCGACGGCTTGATCGCGGGCCGAGGGAAAGCCGCCACCGATGTTCAGCCGATAGAGCGGCACCTGCGCCGTCCGCGATATCATCGCCGCAGCACGGATATAGGATGCGAACGCCATCGGATCGAGGCATTGTGTCCCCACATGGAAGGTTATCGATGGCAGATGGCCCGCCCCTGCAACGGCCTTTAGCAGTCGACCAACCTCGGCCGGTTCAGCGCCGAATTTGGACCCGAAATTATACGCAGCCCCCCCGACATCCAGCCGCAGCCGCACCGCGATCTCGGCCTGCTCTGGCAACATGGACATCAGTTTTGTCAGCTCGCTTTCACAATCAACTGACCATGACGACACGCCCGCCTTGATCCCCAGCGCGATTTCAGACCGGCTTCGCACCGGGTTGTGGTAATGCATCGCGGCCTTGGGACAGATGTCTGAAATTGCGGAGATTTCATCGGGCGACGCGACATCGAACCCGCCAATGCCCGCTTTGCACAGGGTACGGATCACCTGTTCTTGCGGGTTGGCTTTGACCGCATAGGTCACCATGCCATCAAACCCTGACCGGAACGCGGCCGCCTGCGCCTCAAGCCGGACCGGACAAAAGAAATGCACCGGAATATCCGGCTGATGTTCGACCAAGAAATCCATTGGGGACTGTGCGTGGTTCACCCGCTTTAGCATCTGCGCCTCCTGCCTGTTTGGTATCAGGCTAGGCCTCAGGCCTGACATTGTGACTTGGCACTTTGCTAATTGTGACTCATAATTTCGGCATAACGACGAAAGGATCGTCATAATGGCGGATATTGATGACACCGACCGCGCGCTGATTTCACTGTTGGGGCAAAACGCCCGACTGCCCATCGCGACACTGGCGGGCAAGCTCGGTATGGCCCGTACAACCGTTCAGGCCCGCCTTGAGCGGCTCGAACGTAGCGGCGTGATCGCGGGCTATGCCGTTCGGCTGGGGGATAAGGCCGCGGCGGGCATGATCCGGTCGACCGTGTTGATCCAACTGAAACCCTCGGCCCAAGCCGCCGTTCTGGCACAGCTAAAACGCCTGCCGGACGTGGAAACCGCCCATACAACCTCGGGCCGTTTTGACCTGTGTTGCGAACTGCGCAGCCAAACGACACTCCAACTCGACCAAACCTTGGACAAAATCGGCGAAATCGACGGGGTCGAAGGGCTTGAAAGCCTTATTCACCTGTCAACGCGCATTGATCGGCGGCTCTAGGGCTTTCCCTTCGGGGCGGCAAAGGGTATCTGACCCCTAACACTACAGGGATCAGCCTTATGACCATGGAAAAAACCTTTGACGCGGCCGCCGCCGAGGCCCGCATCTACGAAGCCTGGGAAACGTCCGGAGCCTTCAAGGCGGGCGCGAATGCGTCGCGCGACGAAACCTTTACCATCATGCTGCCGCCGCCCAACGTGACCGGCGCGCTGCATGTGGGCCATGCGTTCAACCACACCATCATGGACATCCTGATGCGCTGGAAACGGATGCAGGGCTTCGACACCCTGTGGCAGCCCGGTCAGGACCACGCCGGCATCGCGACCCAGTTGCAGGTCGAGAAAAAGCTGATGGCCGAAGAGGGCAAAAAGCGCACCGACCTGAGCCGTGATGATTTCCTGTCGCGCGTCTGGGATTGGAAAACCCAATATGGCGGCACGATCATTGATCAGATGAAACGCCTTGGCGACAGCTGTGACTGGTCGCGCAACGCCTTTACCATGTCGGGTGCGCCGGGTGCGCCTGCCTCGGATCAGAACGGCAATTTCCATGATGCGGTGATCAAGGTCTTTGTTGATATGTACAACAAGGGTCTGATCTATCGCGGTAAACGTCTGACCAACTGGGACCCGCATTTTGAAACCGCGATTTCCGACCTTGAGGTCGAGAACATCGAGGTCGACGGCCACATGTGGCACTTCAAATACCCGCTGGCGGGCGGCGAGACCTATACCTACGTCGAAAAAGACGAAGACGGGACTGTCATCCTGTCCGAAGAACGCGACTATATCAGCATCGCGACCACCCGCCCTGAAACCATGCTGGGCGATGGTGCGGTTGCGGTCCACCCTGATGACGAACGCTATGCGCCGATCGTTGGCAAGCTGTGCGAAATCCCTGTCGGCCCCAAGGAACAGCGCCGTCTGATCCCGATCATCACCGATGAATACCCCGACATGACTTTTGGGTCGGGCGCGGTGAAAATCACCGGCGCGCACGACTTTAACGACCACGAGGTCGCCAAGCGTGGTAACATCCCGCAATACCGCCTGATGGATGTGCGCGGCGCGATGCGGGCCGATGGCGCCCCCTACGCAGAGGAGGCCGCAAAGGCCGCTGAGTATGCGGCAGGCAAGGCCTTTACCGGCGCGGAAATCGACGCGATCAACCTTGTCCCCGATGAATACCGCGGGCTGGACCGCTATGAGGCGCGCACCAAAGTGATCGAGGCGATCACCGCCGAGGGCCTCGCCGTCATGACCAAAGCAACCGACAGCCGCCTGGGCAAAGCCGCCCTGAAAGAGGACGCAGAAGGCGCGGATGCGCTGGTCCCACTGGTCGAGGCGAAAAAGATCATGCAGCCGTTCGGCGACCGGTCCAAGGTCGTGATCGAACCAATGCTGACCGACCAATGGTTTGTGGATGCCGAAAAACTGGCCGAACCCGCGCTCGAGGTCGTGCGGTCAGGCAAGCTCAAAATTATGCCAGAGTCGGGCGAAAAGACCTATTACCACTGGCTGGAAAATATCGAGCCTTGGTGTATTTCGCGTCAGCTGTGGTGGGGTCACCAGATTCCGGTTTGGTATGACGAAGAAGGCAACCATTATTGCGCCCCGACCGAGGAAGAGGCGCAAGCGCTTGCCGGTGGCAAGGCACTGACGCGTGACCCCGACGTGCTCGACACATGGTTCTCGTCAGGCCTTTGGCCCATCGGGACGCTGGGCTGGCCGGAACAGACACCAGAGCTTCAGAAATATCACCCGACCAGCGTTCTGGTCACGGGTCAGGATATCCTGTTCTTCTGGGTGGCGCGGATGATCATGATGCAGCTTGCTGTGGTCGACGACATCCCGTTCGACACCGTTTACCTTCATCAACTGGTCCGCGATGAGAAGGGCAAGAAGATGTCCAAAACCACGGGCAACGTGATTGACCCGCTGGAAATCGTTGACGAATACGGCGCCGACGCGCTGCGTTTTGCCAATGCGTCGATGGCGTCGATTGGCGGCGTGCTAAAGCTGTCGGTGGACCGGATCAAGGGCTATCGCAACTTTGGCACCAAGCTGTGGAACGCCTGCCGTTTCGCGGAAATGAACGGTGCGCAGCATGGTCAGGCCGGTATCCCGACCGCCACCGCGACTGTCAACAAATGGATCATCGGCGAGGTCGCGCGGGTCCGCGAAGAGCTCGACGCAGCCTTTGCCGACTACCGCTTCAACGACGCCGCCAGCGCGACCTATGCCTTTGTCTGGGGCAAGGTCTGTGACTGGTATGTGGAATTCGCCAAACCATTGCTGATGGACGGCGATGACGCGATCAAGGACGAAACACAAAAGGTCATGGGCTGGGTTCTGGATCAATGTCTGATCCTGATGCACCCGATCATGCCCTACATCACAGAAGAGCTCTGGGGCACGTTGGGTCAGCGCGACAACATGCTGGTCGTCGAAAACTGGCCAACCTACGCCGCCGCCGATCTGGTTGATCCGGTTGCGGATGCGGAACTGAACTGGGCGATTTCGCTGATCGAAGGCATCCGTTCGGCCCGTGCGCAGATGAACGTGCCGGTGGGCCTTTATGTGCCTGTTGTCATGCAAGAGGCCGACAGCGCCGCGAAAACCGCACTGGCCAACAACGAAACGCTGATCAAACGTCTGGCCCGTATCGGCGACGTGACAGAAGCCGCAGACGCGCCAAAAGGGTCGATCACCATCCCAACCGCTGGCGCGACCTTTGCCCTGCCGCTGGCCGATATCATCGACGTGGACAAGGAAAAGGCCCGCATCGAGAAATCACTGGGCAAGCTGCAAAAGGAACTGGGCGGTCTGCGTGGCAGGTTGAACAACCCCAAATTCGTCGCATCGGCCCCTGCCGAAGTGATCGAAGAGGCCAAGGCCAACCTCGCCCTACGCGAAGAGGAAGAGGCGCAGCTAAACGCCGCCTTGGCCCGATTGGCCGAAATTGGATAACGGTGATGGGCGGCTTAATAGCCGCCCTTACTTTTTCCGGCGGCGACCATATCCCGCAACACTTGGGCAAAGATCACAATATCCGCGCCAAGGCCCACAAGATTCAAACCAGCGGCGCGGCATCCATCCAGAAACGCGCCTTCGGGGGCGATGATCCCCGCCGCCTTACCCGCCGCACGGGCGCGGGCGATGACATCGAACACCGCGCCCTGAAAATCCTGCGGTTCAAAGCTGCCGCCATGGCCCATATCGACCGATAGGTCGGACGGGCCGACAAAGACGCCGTCGATCCCCTCGACCGCCAAAATCGCGTCCAGATTGGCGACCGCGGTTTGCGTTTCGATCTGTACCAGAATGGCGATTTCGTGATGGGCGGTCTGGATGTAGTCCGTCACCTTGCCGAAATCCGTCGCACGGCCAAGCGCCGCGCCCGATCCCCGAATGCCATCGGGGGCATATCGCGTGGCGCGCACCACATCGCGCGCCTGCTCGGCGGTGTTGACCATCGGGATCAACAGCGTCTGCGCCCCGAAATCCAGCGCCATCTTGATGCGGTTGGGATCATCACTGACCAGCCGCACAACAGGTGCCGATCCGCTGGCACGGACAATGGCAAGCTGTGCGCTGATGCTGCGCAGATCGTTGGGGGCGTGTTCGCCATCGATTAGCAGCCAGTCGAAACCGGCGGTCGCGGCCACCTCGGCCAGATAGGGTTCGCCGGTGGCAAGCCAGATGCCGTTGACCATCTCCCCTTTTGCCAAACGATGTTTCAGCGTGTTCACAGGGGCGGCCATGGCGTGTCCTTATTCTGGTCGGTGATCCAGCCAGACCCGCGCCTGACCTGCGGTCATTTCATCGCTGACACGATCAAAGCGCAAGTAGGCAATTGCGCGATCACCGCTGACGGTCTGAAGCGTGCCCACCTCTTTTTCGCCGTACAGGATCGTATCGCCGGTCTGGGCGGTGCCCTCGATCCGCACACGGGCGATCCCCTTGCGCAGCTCGGTCTTGTGTTTCATGCGGGCGGTGACCTCTTGGCCGACATAGCATCCTTTGCGGAAATCAACGCCGTTCAGGCGTTCGAACCCCTGCTCTAGGATAAAGGCGTCCGGCGTCAGCTCGATCCCTGTTTCGGGCACGATGTGTTCGACGCGCAGTGCGTCAAAATCCGCCGCCTCCCCCTGTTCGTCGCCATAGAGCCGCCAGCCAAGACCAGCGTGGCGCGGATCGGCATGGGCCCCATCAGGCGCAGGTCCGACACCGCGTTTGACGCGCAGGTCCGTTTCCGCAATCGCCACATCGGACCGCAGTTTGTACATGCTCAGCCGTTGGAACAGCATCGGCGCAAGGGATGCGGCCACGTCGATCAACAGATCATCGCCACGATCCACGACAAAGAAGTCCGCCAGATACTTACCCTGCGGGGTAAGTAATGCGGCATAGGCGATCCCACCGTTCAACTTGGACACATCATTGCTGACCAAGCCCTGAAGGAACGAAACACGGTCGGAACCGGTCAGCGACAAAATCGTGCGGTCGGTCATAATTAGCCTTCGCTGTTGAATTGCAGACGATAGAGATCGGCATAAAGGCCGCCCTTTTCAAGCAGCTCGTCTTGGGTGCCCTGATCAACCACCCTACCCTTGTCCATCACCACGATCTTATCCGCGTTTCGAACCGTCGACAGGCGGTGCGCGATCACCAGCGTGGTACGCCCCTTAGACAGGTTTTCCAGTGCGTCCTGCACCACGGCTTCGGATTTGGTATCGAGAGCGCTTGTCGCCTCATCCAGCAACAGGACGGGCGTGTCGCGCAACAGGGCCCGAGCGATAGCCACACGCTGACGCTGCCCACCTGATAGGTTCGACCCACGCGGACCGGCAGGGCTATCAAGCCCGTTGGGCAGTTGCGGCAGGAAATCCGCGACATGGGCAGCGCGCAGCACACGATCAAGATGGTCGGCGTCGACCTGACGGCCCAAGGTGATATTTTCGCGCAGGGTTTCGTCAAACAATGCCGCGTCCTGCGTGACAACGGAAAACAGCCCCCGCAGGTCCGCAAGGTCCAGCGCATTGGTCTGGGTTCCTGCAACGGTCACACGGCCAGCGCTGGGTTCGACCAGACGGGTCAACAGGTTAAAGACGGTGGATTTACCCGCCCCTGACGCACCAACAAGGGCCGTGGTCTTGCCCGCCTCGGCGGTGAACGACACGCCCCGCAACACCGGCAATTCGCCATAGGACATTTCCACATCCCAAAGGTCGATCTGCGGCGTTTCCGTTGGCGCAGCTTGCGGCGATGCAGGCGATAGCAATGTCGGCTTGGTCTCAAAAATGGCTTGGACCCGCTCGATCACAGCGGCGATTTGTTGAACGCGGCCAGACACCTCGCCCAACCGGCGCAGCGGTTCGAACGCAAGCGCCATCGCGGTAAAGAACGCCATAAATTCGCCGACGGTCTTTTCACCGGCGATGATTTCGGTGCCGCCGTAAAACAGTACGAACAGAAATCCGATGCCCGTCATCACATCGACCAGACCGGGGATCGACGCATGACCAAAGGCGGATTTCACCTCGGCCTCGACCCGTTTCCCGACCAAACCGCCATAACGGGCCTGTTGATAGTCTTCGAGCGAGTTCAGCTTGATCGGGTTGATCCCGTGGAACACCTCATCCAGGCGTGTCGACATGTCTGCCGCGACCTGACGGGCCTCTTTGGATTTGCGGCGCACGTATGACTGAGCCAGCAGCGACGGCAGGACAAGGATCGGGATACCGACCAACGCCGCGAGGGTCCATTTCCAATCCACCCATAGGGCAACGCCGAACAACCAGACCACCGCAATACCGTCGCGGACGATCCCTGAGACGATCCCCTGCCACAGGCCGCCGATTGCGGTGACGTCGCCCTGAACCCGTTCGATCAAGTTCCCCGGTGGGTTGGACTGATGATAGCTACTGTCCAGATCCATCAGGTGACGGGCAAGATTGTTCCGCATGTCCCCCATGGCCCGTTCACTGGCCGCTGTCATCATGACCTTTTGCCCAACCGAGCTGGCCGCGCGAACAAGGAAAATAACAAGGATCGTCAGACCGACGGGCCAAAGCGCGGATCGGTCGCCTTCGATAAAGACGGTGTCAAACATCGGCAGCATGGCCGCACTAAGCACGCCAAGCATTGATCCTTCGACGACCATACAAAAAATTGCGATAGTCAGCGGTCGGTATTGAACGCGCAGATAATTGCGCCAGAGCCAACCGAACAATCGGCTCGATGAAACTTTTTTGTCGGACACACGTCACCTCTTGTCGCTTGTCTTTCGGATAACGGCTTTGGAACGGGTTTGAAACCCAAGAGACCAATTGACCTCGCGAATAAGCGAGATACGGTCGTCGAAAATGATCAAATAGGTGAAATCATGTCGCTTGCGAACGGTCGTCCGTATCTGGCAATCCCCGGCCCATCTGTCATGCCTGACAAGGTTATTCAGGCGATGATGCGCCCTTCGCCGAATATCTATGAAGGCGAACTGCATGATGTGACCGAAAGCCTGATTCCCGATCTCAAGATGGTTGCCCAGACCAAAGGCGAGGTCGCGATTTATATCGGCAACGGTCACGCAGCGTGGGAAGCATCGCTTGCCAATGTCTTGTCACGGGGTGATCGGGTTGTTGTGCTGGCCAATGGCCGCTTTGGTCACGGCTGGGGCGAGGTTGCGGACGGTCTGCGCATCACTATCGACGTCGAAGATTTCGGTATGCGTGCATCGGTCGACCCTGACCGCGTTGTTGAGGTGTTGAAGGCCGACCCCGACCACACGATCAAAGCGGTCATGATGGTGCATGTTGATACCTCGACCGGCACGAAATCCGATGTCGCGGCGGTGCGGGCCGCAATGGATAAGGCGGGCCACCCTGCCCTGTTGATGGTCGATTGTATTGCGTCACTGGGGTGTGACGAATACCGCATGGATGATTGGGGGGTCGATGTCACCGTGTCAGCCTGCCAAAAGGGTCTGATGACGCCTGCTGGCCTCGGATTTGTGTGGTTCAACGAAAAGGCCGACAAGGCGCGGGAAACCGCAGATCTTGCCACGCGCTACTGGGATTGGCGACCACGGGCACATCCGCAGGTCTATTATCAATATTTTGCTGGTACGGCCCCGACCCATCACCTTTATGGCCTGCGCGCAGCACTGGACATGATCAAGGACGAAGGGCTGGAAAACGTCTGGGCGCGTCACACAACACTGGCCAAGGCTGTCTGGGCCGCGATTGACAGCTGGGGCGCAACAGGACCGATGGAGCCGAACATGGCAACACCAGAGGGCCGCGGCCATTCCGTGACCTCGATCTATCTGGGCGAAGGAAACGGTGACCGTCTGCGCGCATGGTGTGAACATGAGGCTGGCGTGACGCTGGGCATCGGGCTTGGCCGTGCACCCGAGAGCGCGTGGTTCCGCATTGGCCACATGGGCCATGTGAACGCCCATATGGTACTTGGCACGCTATCGGTGATTGAGGCTGGCCTGACCGCGCTGGACATTCCGCACGGGGCCGGTGCGCTTGATGCCGCGATTAAGGCGCTAGGCTGACGCCAGCGCCCTAGGCAGGGCCGCGGCGAAGACATCCAGATCTGCATCCGTGCCGCAACTGACGCGGATGCAGCGATCCTGCGGGGCAACAAACGGCATCCGTACAAAGACGCCCTGATCGACCAACCCCGCCAAAACGCGCCGCGCATAGGCGCCATCCCGACCACAATCAATCGCAACAAAGTTGGTCTGCGACGGGATCGCGGTTAGCCCATTATCCTGCGCAATTTGGGTGATGCGGTTCCGCGCGGCGCGGACATTGTCGCGCACCTGCATCAACCACGGTTGATCGTCCAGCGCAGCCAAGGCACCGATCTGGCTGATACGGTTCATCCCGAAGTGATTTCGCACCCGATCAAAGGCGGCGATCAAGGGCACGGCCCCCATGGCATACCCCACACGCGCACCGGCCATGCCATACGCCTTGGAAAAGGTGCGCATGCGAATGACACGCGGATCATTGACATCAACCGACGGCAGCGCATCGGCGAATTCGCCATAAGCCTCATCCAGAACCAACAACGTGCCGTCGGGGATCTGAGAAATCATCGCCTCGACAACTGCGGGCGGATGGATCGTTCCCATCGGATTGTCGGGGTTGGCAAAATACACCAGCTTGGCCCCCGCCGCCTTAGCCAGAAGCGCATCCGGATCCTCATGATCGCCCCGGTACGGCACGAGATCGAGCTGACCGCCGAACCCGACCACATGGTAATTGAACGTGGGATAGGCCCCCGCTGAGGTGACAACACGATCACCGGCACCGACGGTCATCCGTACCAATAGCCCCAGCAACCCGTCGATCCCTTCGCCGATCATGATGTTTTCAGACGCAACGCCGTGATGCGCCGCCAGCGCCTGACGCAAATCATGGCTTTCGGGATCGGCATACATCCAGACATTCGCAGCCGCCTGCGCCATCGCCAAAACGGCCGAGGGCGATGGACCAAAGACGTTTTCATTCGCCCCAAGGCGCGCGTCGAACCCCTGTCCCCTATCGCGCTCTTGCGCCTCGGGGCCGACAAAGGGAACACTGGCAGGCAGGCCCGAAACAAGCGGGGTTAGTCTAGGATCATTCGTCATGCGCGTTTGATACGCGCAGCGCCCCGATCCGGACAAGAAAAAAGGCGCGCCAACCGGCACGCCTTGCGCTTTGACCAGACCGCAACCTTAGGCGCGTTCGACGTATTCCATCGTTTCGGTGTTCACGATGATCGCCTCATCGGTCGCAATGAACGGCGGCACGGTAATACGTACACCGTTATCCAGGATCGCAGGCTTATAGCTGTTCGCTGCGGTCTGGCCTTTGACGACTGGCTCGGTCTCGGTCACGACGCAGGTCACTTTCTGCGGTAGCGACACGTTGAGTGCCTCTTCGTCATAAAACTCAACAATCGCGGTCATGCCGTCCTGCAGGAACGGGCGACGATCACCCAGCAATTCAGCATCGATTTCGATCTGTTCAAAAGTTTCGGCATCCATGAACACCAGACGGCCATCAGTTTCATACAGGAACTGCTGGTCTTTTTGTTCCAAACGCACCTTTTCAACCTTGTCGTCCGACCGGAAACGTTCGTTCAACTTAGAACCGTTGCGCAGGTTCTTAAGTTCGACTTGTGCAAATGCGCCGCCTTTGCCGGGCTTAACGTGTGACACCTTTACCGCAGCCCACAGGCCGCCGTCATGATCAAGGATGTTACCGGGCTTGATTTCGTTACCGTTAATTTTAGCCATGCTGAATTGTCTCAATTTCGTGTCAAATGGTTGATCGAGCGCCTATAAATCATACATATCGCTACGGCCACTGCGAGTCCGAGGCTAAATATGCCAATTTTAAGATTCTTGCTATGCACCTAGCGCATAGCTGACATTCCAAAAGACGACCCCCGAATCGCTAATAAATAGGCATATTGCGCGTCACGCCATGACCACAAGAGCAAAAACAAAAAGGATGCGAAATGAAAGATTTCGTAGATGGTAGCGCTTATAACAACGAACAAGGCAACCGTGCCCGCAAACTGTTCGCGGCCGTTGTTCTTGCAGCGTTGGATGATGCGATTGCCGACGATAAAAAATACGGTAATGGTCCAGAGCAAATCGCTCGTTGGGCACGGTCGCGTGACGGACGCGAAGTGCTTAGCTGTGCGGGTATCGACCCGAACGAGCGTGTTGTTTCCGGCCTTATGGAATTTGTAGGCAAAGGTGTTCGTACCTCGGTTGCGCTGTCGCGCGAAGAAAGCGAACGTCGGAATGCCGCGGCAGCCGAAGCTGCCTGATCTATCGTTCCAGATCATTGACGAAAACGCGGCCTAAATGGCCGCGTTTTTGGTTTGCACCATCCTGTGTTTTCTGACACCCGATACATATCGATGTATCGGAGGCACAGATGGGCAAGGCAATCATGGTACAGGGCGCGGGATCGAACGTGGGGAAATCCATGCTCGTCGCGGGTCTGGTCCGTGCCTTCAAAAATCAGGGGCTGTCTGTCGCCCCGTTCAAACCCCAGAACATGTCGAACAACGCCGCCGTCACCGCCGATGGTGGTGAGATTGGGCGCGCTCAGGCGCTTCAGGCGCTGGCGGGTGGGCTTGATCCGATTGTGGATATGAACCCTGTCTTGTTGAAACCGGAAACAGATGTTGGCGCACAGGTCATCGTCCACGGCAAACGCGTCGCCACCCTAAAGGCCCGCGAATACGGGCGTATGAAATCGACCCTGATGCCCGCCGTCCTGGACAGTTTTCAACGGCTTTGCGATGCGCATGATCTGGTCATCGTCGAAGGCGCAGGCAGCCCGGCCGAGGTGAACCTGCGCAGCGGCGACATCGCCAATATGGGGTTTGCCGAAGCCGCAGGTGTGCCCGTCATACTGATCGGCGACATTGATCGCGGCGGCGTCATCGCTCAGCTCGTCGGCACCCATGCCGTTCTGCCCCCCGAGGATCGCGCCCTGATCAAAGGGTTCGGGATCAACAAATTCCGCGGTGATGTCACGCTGTTTGCCGAAGGGATGGATATCATTCGCGATCACACCGGATGGCACCCCTTGGGAATTTTGCCGTGGTTTGACCAAGCATGGAAACTGCCCGCTGAGGACGTGATGGACGTGGCAAGCCGCAAGGGCGGTAAGACCAAGATCGCCGTGCCGCGCCTGAATCGGATTGCGAACTTTGACGATCTGGATCCGCTGGCGGCAGAACCCGATGTGACCGTGGATATCATAGAGGCTGGCCGCCCCCTGCCCGGTGATGCCGACCTGATCCTGATCCCCGGTAGCAAAAGCACAATCGCCGATCTGGCGCATTTCCGCGCCCAAGGATGGGACATCGACCTAAAGGCACATGTACGCCGTGGCGGGCGTGTTCTGGGCATTTGCGGCGGCTATCAGATGCTGGGCACCGAAATCCGCGATCCACTGGGCATTGAGGGGGCCGCGACGACCGTTGACGGTCTTGGCCTGCTGGATGTGGTGACCGAAATGAAACCGCACAAGCGGCTGGCCCTGACCGACGGCACACATATCGACAGCGGATCGGCCATTCAGGGATACGAAATCCACATTGGTGACACCACGGGCGCTGACCGCGATAACGCTTGGATTGCAATTGGCGACCGTACCGAGGGCGCCGCCAGCGCCAATGGTCTGATCAAAGGGTGTTATCTACACGGGCTATTTAGCGCGGATGCGTTCCGCAGTGCGTTTCTGGCCGAACTTGGGGCGGCCCCTAGCCAAATCGACTATGGCAGTGAGGTACAAAGCGCGCTTGATGCGCTGGCCACCCATGTGACCACGCATCTAGACCTGCCCCGTATTCAGGAAATAGCAGCGGCGCCGACTTATTCGAATTCCTGAGAATTCATCACGCGATAGATTTCGCGACGAACCAGTTTGCGCACATTGCGCGTAATCCGTTCACCCAGCGCGCCCTGGAGCTCTTGCCGAACGATGTCGGTCACCATTTCGCGCAGCACAGCCTCGTCCAAGGTGGCGTTCTGCTGGATGAACGCGTCCAGATCATCATCCTCTAGCGCGTCATCGGTTTCTGCGTGGAACTCGTCGTCGGTTTCATCATCTTGAACGGCGTGGTCTTCGGCCTCGTCGACTGTGGCCGGCTCGATGATTTCATCGGCGTCCTGAACATCGTCGGCGACCTCCATTGGTCGCGCGGTGTTGTCGGTCGCCAAATCCTCGACCTCGGTGCCATCAGGTTCCCATTCGTCAGGTTGATCTGTCACCGCGGCCTCGAGTTCTGCGATCATACGCTCTAGCTTGGTCATCCCGTCGCCTGCCGCCTCGTCTGGCGCTTGCTCAGCCTCGGCTTCGACTTCAGCGGCCTCTACCATTTCGACGTCTACGGCGACATGGTCGGCTGCGAGGGTGTCATCGTCACTGACAGGTTTGTCGGAAATTTCATCGGCGATATCCGCCTCGACCACGCGCAACGCAGGGGTCAGGACAAACCGGTCAGAGGTCGGCGCAGGATTCGAATCCGTCTCAATCTTGGGTGCGGCAGAGCCGTTGCGCACCTCTGGGCGCGCCCATTCATCGTCTGAAATCAGACGACGGATCGACGAAAGAACATCCTCGATATCGACGTTTGTGACCGGATCGGACATTTTTATTCCTGCTTTGCCTCAGAATCCGAGGGTAGCCAGTTTCCGCCGTTCACACAACAGATAGCGTCAATTGCAGGAATTCTATTTCTGTAATGCCTCTAGAATGCGATCCAGCGCAGCACCCTGTTCGGTGATCCCTGCAGGGGCGTTCGACACACGCTGATAATGGCCGATCACGTCATATTCCTCGACGTTCAGACCAAGGTGATCAGCGGTCAACAGACCCATGGACGACAGGATTGCATAACTGGCGACAACCGCATCGGCCCGCGCCGACACCAACGACGCACGCGCGTCCAGCAGTTCCTGTTCAGCGTTCAGAACCTCTAGCGTGGTGCGCGATCCTGCATTCGCCTCTTCGCGCACACCTTCAAAGGCCAGTTCCTGCGCCTCAACCTGTTGCTCAAGCGCGACAACCGCGGCGCGCGATACGTCGTAAATTGAGAACGCATTCGCAACATTCTGCGACACAGCCGAGGTCGTCAGCAACAGACCGCTGCGGCTTGCGTCACGTTGCGCGATCGCCTGACGCATTCCGCTGGCAATCGCACCACCGGCATAGAACGTCTGCGATGCGGACAGGGTAATCGAGCCACTGTCTTCGAAATCTTCGTCAAAACTCAGACTGCCGCTCAGGGATACTGTCGGAACCAAGGCCGCATCAGCACGGTTCACGTTCAGTTCGGACACATTCACCAGATGGCGGGTTTCGACCATGGATGGATGGTTTTGCAACGCATATTCCCGCGCAGCGCCAAGGCCGGATGGCAACGGGGCGACCGATGCTGTCGACAAGCTGCCAGGGTTTGATCCGATGGCGGCAACGTATTCTTCGGTCGCTCGGGCCAGATCACCCCGCGCAACAGCAAGCGAGCTACGCGCAGCCGCCAAACGCGCCTCGGCCAGCGACACATCGGTGCGCGTTACCTCGCCCACGTCAAAACGGTCTTTCGCAGCCTGAAGTTCCTGTTCCAGAACCCGAACGTTATTTTCACGCAGCGACAGGAACTGGCGCGAGGCCTGAACCGCAGTATAGGCCTGCACCGCACGATACAGAACGTCCTGTTCAACCGCCTTCAAACCGGCGCGTGCGCCAAGAACGTTTTCTTTTTGGACATCAACCGCCAGCGCGCCCAGACCGCCATCATAGACGGTGAACTGCCCCGACAATGTCAGGCTGGTGGTCCAGTCATCAAAGCTGATCGATTGACCCGCGCCATACGCGCCATAGCCCGACTGGGTTTGGGCGGTCCACGAAAACACAGGGCGCAAACCGGCGACTGCTTGTGCAACGCTTTCGTCTGCGACACGCAACAGCGCCCTGTTCTGTTCGATCAGGCCGCTGTTGTTATAGGCCGATGTTAACGCCTGCCCTAGGGTTTCTGCCGAAGCACTCACGACTTGTGTGGCCAGCACCAAAACGGTGCCCAATGCGGTCAAACCCTTACGAAACGTCATCTCGTCCTCACGTTCTTTGCCTGCCGTGTGGACCGTCCAGGTCCTTACAGGGCGAAGGCTTCCTTTTTCTCAAATCCGGACAGTACCGGTGCGTTTGCGTTAAACGCATCACGCCAGTTAATCCGTCCATCTAATTTGTAACCAATTCGTGCAACGCCAAGGGCACCTTCGGCAAAAAGTGCCGCGATCCGGCCGCCATCTTTGATTTGGGCCAGAATCGCATCAGGCACGACCTCGGCGGAACCTTGCAGGATCACCACGTCATATGGGCCGGATTTTTCCGCGCCTTCGTTCAACGGGCCTTCCATGATGGCGGCGTTGTCGACGCCCTGTTCCGACAGGGTTGCCTGTGCGTCGGTTGCCAGTTCGGAATGCGCCTCAACACCAACAACAAAGTCGGCGATATGGGCCAGAACAGCGGTCGAATACCCCAGACCAGCACCCAGATCCAAAACAACCTCATTCGGCTGAATGTCCAAGATATCAAGGAGTTTCGCGAAAGTGCGCGGTTCTAGGATCACGCGATCGCCGGCCAACGCGAGGTTTTCACCGACGTATGCCGCCTCTTTCTGATCGTCAGGCACATAGGCCTCACGCGAGACCGAAAGCATCGCATCGATGATCGGGAATTTCGTAACGTCCGAAGGGCGGACCTGCGTGTCAACCATCATGGTCCGGCGGGTGGTATAGTCTGCCACGATCTAAACTCTTTCGTTCAGTTCCTATTTGGGTCTTGCCATATCTAACCCGAACAGGCAACGGCGGAAAGCCATAGATTTGTTTCCAAACGCATCTTGCACACCCCAGCGAAGCAGTATATCCCCTGCAGCACTCCGAGGCGAGTTGGCGGAGTGGTGACGCAGCGGATTGCAAATCCGTGTACACCGGTTCGATTCCGGTACTCGCCTCCATTGACTTCTATCTTCCAATTATACAGTATTTTAAGCACTTAGCGCCATCAAAGGCACTAATTTGGATACTACTTTGGATACTACATGGGTCAAAAACATGGACTACCACGCATCTCGACTGATCCAGGTTAAGAGCAAAGGAAACAAGTGGTACGTTCAGGTTACCAAGCCGAGGGAACTTCAATCTCCTAAGTCCAAACAGGAAAAGCGTTCAACTGGGACCACGGATCGAAAAGCGGCTGAGAAACGCCAACATCAGATCACTCAAGAAATCTACGCTAGATTTGATCAAATGCTGGGCGTGAACAGGCCCACATCTCAATCGAATTTCACCATAAAGTACATTGACGATCACCCTGACCCGTTCGCAATGTACCGCCCATGGCCTGCTTTCGATCCGGATGATCCGAATAAACGACTCTCTGTGCTTCGCCCGATTTATATCGATCAACGGCGGTGGAATCGTGAGAAGTCCAAGGTTGGCGCTGACCAGCACATTAAGGAATTCACTACTGTTGTTGGCAACTTTCCCGTAGATAAATTGAAGAAGAAACACGCATACGACTATGCTCAATACTTAGATGATGTTGGCCGCGCGAACAGCACCATCAAAACTAGGGTCTCTTCTGTCGCCAACCTTTTAAAATGGTGCGAACAGCGAGGGCATCTGGAAATTAGCCCTTTCCTTAACCTCAGCCTGAGTAATTACGGCTTCCCCTCCAAACGGTACAAGCCTCTAACTGTCTCCGAGCTAAAGAAGTTGTTTCAGCAGGATATGCCGGACAAAGATCGACTATGCTTGTCGATCCTTGCAACAACCGGAATGCGCCTCGACGAGGTGGCACTTTTGACCTGGGAGCAGGTGAAGGAAGAAGCAGGAATTCGATATCTGGACCTGATCGACGCCACCGTGAAAAACGAGGGCTCCAATCGTAAGGTGCCAATTCACTCCGCGATTCAACTCCCAGAGCGTGGAGTTGGCAGGCTCTTTGATTATCGGTTGGGTCAGGATGGTAAGGCTCAAGGAGATGCGTCAAAGTCCCTTATGCCGTTTGTTCGAAATGCCATAGGTGATGACCCACGAAAAGTTGTCCACTCATTGCGCGGGTCCTTCAAGGACATGATGCGGAATTCTGGAACCTCCAAAGAGTTGAATGATTTCATTACTGGCCACAGTTCAGGAGATGCTGCCGGAAACTATGGTGAAGGACACGCTCTGATTCTTCGTCATCTAGCTGTAGAAACACTCGACGCTTCGTTTCTTCACAAGAGTTAGAGTCGAATACTGGAACCAACGCGCACTATCTCAGTCCCGTAGCAACACCTCTACCAAGCCATCCAGATGGTGCTTTGCAGCCCGCCAATCACCTGCATGGGCGTCGATGAGCGACCAGAACTCTGGGCTGTGGTCGTGGTGTTTGATGTGCGCCAATTCGTGGATAAGAACATAATCGATACAGGGCCGTGGGGCTTTGATCAGATGGGGGTTCAGGATGATCTCACCCTTTGGGGAGCAGCTTCCCCATTGTCGTGACATTTCCAAGAACCTGAACGGTGGTGGTGCTTTGACCCAAGGCAGGTCCTTGATCAGCACATCCAACCGCCGTGCAATGTAATCGCGTCCCTTAACACGGTACCAGGCTCGTGTGCGGGCACGGATGTCGTTGGAGTCTGTGGATTTGGCGATGACCTC
This sequence comes from Marivivens sp., assembly GCA_965215785.1. GTDB lineage: Bacteria > Pseudomonadota > Alphaproteobacteria > Rhodobacterales > Rhodobacteraceae > Marivivens. The sequence goes on from OZ244120.1 coordinate 31,946, forward strand.
AAGGCGGTTGCCTTTAAGTCGTACCGACTCCGTCGCCCCCTCTGATGGGATCACCTTCAGCATGTACCGACGCCCCAGATAGAGGATTTGTTCCCCGGACACGTATTCCCGTGGGCGCACATGTGCATAGCGTTGCCGTGCCTCGGTCACATGGTTGACCACCCACCGGGCTCGTTTCTGGACCGCTCGTTTGATAGCCGTGTCACCAACACCCTCGGGGGCATCCACGCAGACCGTACCATCAGGGTTAACGTGAATGGCAACCCGACCGGATCGGTTGGGATCGATGGTGACATCATAGGGAATGCGTTGATCGCCATAGGCGAGAATGTAGTTCGTCATGCCCCGCTCTTTGCCGCACCAGCACGAACAATGGCAAGGATTTCATCAATCATCCCATTGGCTGCATCCAGCCCACCCAGAAACTGGAAATAATGCGGCAACAGGGCTTTCTTGATCTCGGCCTCGATACTGCTGGGATTGATGGAATGCGCCTGCACGGCATTGTTGACGACCTCATCGATGTGGAAGGCTTCCTCGACCAACTTATCCTCGTCGCGATCCTGATCCGATGGCACTTGGCCCAATAGAGCGCCGTAATACGCCTGCGCACGGGGCTGGCCTTCAAACCGGTCAGGCACACCGGGCGTGGCCCGAGATTGAACCTGCTCTTCAAGGTCCTTGAACATCGTGTATTGCTTGCCGGGGTGATCAAACATGGCTTCTGCCGCTTCAATCGCCTCTTTCAACAGTTCCGAGAAGACACGCTGTGCGTAGGGATCATCGATCAAGTCTTGTTCAATCCTTTTGCCTACACGGGTCTTGATCACATCCGCCTCGGTGCGGGTTTTGTCGTCAGACCATTCATCCGGGTTATCGTCCTGCCCCAATGTCCCAACGTGGATAAAGCCTTCGGGATCGACGATTTCCTGACCTATCACCTGCTTATCTACCAAGCGACGGATTTGGTCTTCGTACTCACTGAAGTCTACGGTTTCCTGTGCGTCGCGTTTGGCTTGAACACGAAGTTCCGTGAAGAATTTCAGATCGCGTTTGTAGGTGCGAATGGTGTCCTCATCAAAGGCCCCATCCTCATAGAACGTCCGCGATGACAGAGCCAATTTCAGACACATGCCAAATTCGGTCAGCGCGTCGTAGAAGTCTTCGCGCACCTTCTGGTTATGATCGATGCTATGGCCTGTGCCATCATCGGCGACCCGAGGCACCAACACACGGCGGAACTGTTCACGGTCTTGGCGGTTCTTCACACTAGCAAAGATACCCCACAGTGCATCATGAAGCCCCGGAAGGCGTTTGTATTCTGTGGACATGTTCGCCACAGTGCCCATCAGATCACCGATCTCATATCCTGCTTGGGTCTGCGCAGCGAGGTCTTGGTAATCCTGAATAGAGGTGTCCAACTCAGCCAGAATACCGCGATAATCGATCAAATAACCAAACTGCTTGGCCTCATGCAGTCGGTTCACCCGTGCAATGGCCTGAAGCAGGTTGTGCCCCTTGAGGTGCTTATCGATGTAAAGCACAGCATTGCGCGGCTCATCAAAGCCTGTCAGCAGCTTGTCCACTACGATCAGGATTTCCGGTGCCCCATCTGTGCCAAAGTCCTTGATGACCTCGGCCTCGTATTGTTCGGGATCATTGCCAATGTTGAGTTTCCACCAGGCTTGCACCTCGGGTGTCTTGGTCTCATCGGTATCGCCGTGTCCCTCACGGGTATCAGGGGCCGAGATAACCACCGCGCTGGTGACCAATCCTGTGGCGTCCAAAGCCTGCTTGTATCGGATCGCTGAAAGTTTGCTATCCGTGGCCAGTTGCGCCTTGAGGCCCAGTTTCAGCTTGGCGAAGTTTTCAACGAAATGTGTGGCAATGTCCCAGGCAATCAGATCGATCCGATTGGCCGCGCCGTAAATCTGACCACGGCTGGAATACTTCTGCTTCAGGTCCGATTTCTGCTCTTCGGTCAGAGACACTGTGATTTTGTCAAACCAGGCATCAATGGCGGCATCATTGATATCCACCACAGGCTTTCGTTCTTCATAAACCAATGGGGTGACAGCCCCATCTTCAATGGCGTCTTGCATGGTATAGGCATGCAGGATTGGGCCAAATTTGTTGCGGGTCTTATCCTCTTTGAGCAGCGGGGTTCCGGTAAAGGCGATGAATGCCGCATTTGGCAGCGCCTGCCGCATACGCTCATGGTTTTCACCGCCTTGGCTGCGGTGCCCCTCATCAACCAGCACGATTAGCTTGTCAGACGTGTTCTTACACTCAGGCAGTTTGGTGGCGGAGTTGAACTTTTGCAGCAGGGTAAAAATGATCCGCTCATTGCCTGATCCGATCCGCTGCGCGAGATCACGACCCGATTGCACCTTGGCCTTCTCACCATCCTTCTTGGTAGCAACAGCGGAGCCAAAGGCCCCACCTGTCAGGAATGTCGCCGCCAATTGTTTTTCCAGATCGACGCGATCCGTGACGATGATGATCCGGCAACCAGCCAGTTCGGCATCCAACAACAGAGCTTTGGCCAGAAACACCATCAGGTTGGACTTACCCGATCCCGTGGTGTGCCAGATCACGCCGCCCTCACGACTGCCATCGGGGTTCTGCTTGGTCACCTGTGACAGGATCGCTTTGGTTCCTTGAACTTGCTGATACCGCGCCGCGATCTTGCCGATTTTGCGATCAAAAAAGATGAACCGCCGCACAAAGTCCAACAGCCGTTCCGGCTGCATCAGGCTGATGATCAGCCGGTCCTGCTCTGTGGGTAGCACAGGGCCGCTGTGGAGGCGATCAAAGTCCGCCTTCATCCATGCAGGCTTGTCGGCGAACAAGGCCGCTTCCTGAGCCGCTGAGAGCCGCGTTGACCTGATCTCTTGGAACTGGGCCTCGCTGATATCTTCCTCAGTCCAAGCCCCCCAGAACTTGGCCGGTGTGCCGGTGGTGCCATAGCGCCCATCGGTGCCAGAGATCGACAACAGCAACTGCGAATAGGCGTAGAGGTCCTGAATGCCATCTGGCTTTTGATTGCGCAGATGTTGGCTGATGCCTTCTTCGACCATGGCCTTGTCCTTGGTCGATGACACGGGCCGCTTGGCTTCGATTACCACCAGCGGGACGCCATTCACATACCCCACAACATCAGGCCGATAGCGCCCCATGCCAGCCGGGCGTTCCACGCTCAATTCCTCGGTTACGTGGAAGGTATTGGCGGCAACTTCCGACCAGTCGATCAGTGGCACGGTGACATTGGTAGGCTTGCCATCAATCACTTCGCGCACCGTCACGCCGAGAGTGAGTTTTTTGTAAATCGCCTCATTGGCAGCGATCAGCCCCTCGTTCAGGCCCGTGCTGGAAACCTCACGGATGACCTGATCAATGGCCCCGTCTGACAGGGGATAGCTCTGCCCCTTGAACTCAAACCGATGCGCCCGCAGCCGATCCTGCAGCACATCCACCAACAACACAGCCCGTTCCGAGCCGCGCATGGCCAATACCTGTGCAGGGGAGAGGTAGTCCCAGCCCAGAACCATCATCATGTGCAGGGCTGGTATTTTAGAGGCCGCTTCTTCGCGGGTGTCGGGGGTACGGTTAGGCGACATTTTTATCACCGCGTTTCAATAAATTGGTCATAATTACATACCCAACATGCGATCTGCGCATTGACATATTCGCAAACAGTTCAATATACACAGGAAGAGTTCGCTGCCTATCGGCTTTGAACCAATCGAGGTTTCGGTCGCTGAGCCAGCGTAGCAAATCAGCGACCATACTACACTCCCAACGCTTTTTTACAGGTTTCCAAGTCCCAAACAGGGGACTGTCTGATCTTGTTGATACTATTGTCAGCGTAGTAGCATGTGACAAAGTTCGCGACGAGTTGCCCGTCTCGTCTGGCTCGGAATTTCAACACAACAACAAAGTCACCTGACGCAACAGCAACAGAGCGCGTGGCGTCATAAATACGCCTCGGTTTGATCCATCCCTGGTACCAATCAGAGCTTGGATTGATCAGCGTATGACTGATCCAATCCATCCGTTGTGATCTGTGTTGTGAGAACTGGTCTTTGACACCGTTTCGTTGTGACGACTCAAAAAATGCGTGATCGAAGTCATTCGCATTAAAATGCACTCTGATACCGTGATGCGTATGCACTGCGCTTCGCACATAATTATTCATGAAGTGCTGACGATATGCGGCCTCATCAGCAAGCATTAGAAACTCAGGCATGGTCACTACCATCCACCCCCAAGATTGATCTTGAAGATGTTGAATTTTGGTTCGCTTTGGTAGGTGGGTCGCAGTGTTCTGACCGACAACCGCTGCTCAAGAGCCTTTACAACTGTCTCCTTCGCGGTGCCTTCTCCCAGTGTGTTGTTCAATCGGCTACTCGCTGCGCCAAGCAACAAATCAGCGAGTTGGATCAAGACAACTTCTTTAGAAGGTAAGGCTTGAACGCATTCCACATTCGCCGACAAGTTCGCGTTATCAAGGACCCGCCGTAGCTCCAGAAACCTTTGAGGTTCGCGATTGGATTTCTGGTCACAGAAAATGCGATAGGTGTTGAAGTCATAAATCCAATGATGAAGGACTTGGTAGTAGAACTTGTAAAAACCAAGCTCATGATCGCCGCCGTGTAGCTGCATGTTCACCGACTGCTGATCTACCGCGATGCACCGAAATCGCAGCATGTTGCCATAGCCAACAAACAAATCGATCAAATCCAGATAGAAATCGAGTTTGGACGGGGAAATTTTCGTCCACTTGATTTCACCCCAGGCGTTGTGTTTTTCACGCAGCGCCTTGATCTTTGTTTTGATGTCGTCCCTCAATTCGGCGGGCAACCAAAGGCTCCCAATCATGAGATATTGGGCCTTGGGATTGTGCGACGTAAAGAGGTCAGGATTGGCCTCGTCACAATAGACTTCAAATTCCATGATCGTCCTCCACCACCACCCGCCGTTTGCCGGTCAGGAGTTGCTGCATTAGGGCTTTTTTCTCGGTGCGGAGTTTCAAGGATTTGGAGCGCAAATTCACAATTTCTCGTTCCACATTCTCCACCACTCTCATGATCTGCCTTTGCTCAGAAATGGGAGGGACCGATATTTTGATTCCCAATAGGTCGGAACCTTTGAGGTGGACGATTGTAATACCTTGAGCAAACCTGGCCATTTCGTGTTTCCTCAGATGCGTGAGGAAGTAAGCTAAGAAATCTCCTTCGATATCATTTGTTGTCCGTCGGAAGATGTTGATATCGCCGCCAAGCCGAACGTTGTCCCGGCGCACAGCGGATGCAATCGCAAGGTCAATACCCGTTGTCGTTGTGGATGCCGGGATCAAAACGTCACCGGCTCTACTCACAACACCATCGTCAAGGTCCGTGTAACTCACAGGATCATCGATGGTCTCGCCGTATGTGGTATATAACTCGCCATATAGCACACATGGAAATTCACCTTCAGGTAAGACCTCGCTCTTCGGAATACCTTTTCCTTTTTTGAAAATTCCAAGTTCCCCCAACCTTACCTCTTTCCACTCTTCCCCCTCGAACTCGGGGAAGCGGCGTTTGCCGGTGAGGAGGCTTTGCATGAGGGCGCGTTTTTGGGTGCGGGCAGTGGCCAGCAGGGCCTCGGTCGTTTCGATAGCACGGTCCCAGGTCGAGAGGATATCCGCGATCTTCCGTTGCTCGGCGAGTGGGGGCAGCGCAAAACGAGTGGCGTAAATTGGCTTCTGAGAGACTAGTGGCTGACCACCTTTGCTGCGTAGATTTGACAGATCGAAATGCTGCAAGCGATATGTAGTAAAGTTAATGTTGTTCGCGTCATAAAAGTCGCGAGCATAGAGTGCGTTATCAGTAATCCAACACGCTTCTTCGACCAGACGGGTCACCCCGCAGTACTCGCCGACCCTGCCGATAATGATCACGTTGCCTTGATGATTGGTCTGGCCGGAATAGCCCAAAACGCCATTCCCGCCGTACACCGGATATGGTGTTAACTCCGTTTGCTCCGGTGTGACATCATCAGGTTTCTTTGTGCCGCTAGTGAGTTTGAAAACTTCATCAAGGTTTTGTTCTGTCCACCCCTCAGGCACCATAACCAAGCTCCTTCAGGTATCCCTCCATCTGGGCCTCTAGCTCGGCCAGATCGGCTTTGAGCTTGGTGCGTTCCGCGCGGACCGCCATCAGGTCGATCTCTGCCTCTTCTTCAAACGTGTCCACGTAGCGGGGAATGTTGAGGTTGAAGTCATTCTCTTTGATCTCTGCCGCTGTGGCGCGGTAAGCGTATTTGTCGAGTGTTTCGCGGGCGCGGTAGGTGTCCACGATCTTGCTCAGGTTCGCCTCTTCCAATGCGTTCTGGTTGGTGCCTGCGGTGAATTCGCGGCTGGCGTCGATGAACAGAACACTGTCGTCGGTTTTCTGTTTCTTGAACACCAAAATCGCAGCGGGGATGCCGGTGCCAAAGAACAGTTTTTCCGGCAGGCCAATCACGGCATCGAGCAGGTTTTCCTCGATCAGCTTGGTTCTTATCTTACCCTCACTTGATCCACGGAACAGCACCCCATGGGGCACCACCACGGCCATACGGCCAGAGCCGGGTTTGAGCGTTTCGATCATATGCAGGATAAAGGCATAATCGCCCTTGGTCTTGGGCGGGATACCACGGCGGAAACGGGCGAATTTGTCGGTCTCTGCGGCCTCAATCCCCCATTTGTCCAAACTGAATGGCGGGTTGGCGACAACAATATCAAAATGCCGCAGCGCGTCGTCTTTGGTCCGCAGTTTGGGATTGCGGATCGTGTCGCCCCATTCGATCTGGTGGTTTTCCTCGCCATGCAGGAACAGGTTCATCTTGGCCAGCGCCCAGGTGGAGCCGATGGCCTCTTGCCCATAGAGCGCATAGCCCTTGCCACCATGATCACGGATCAACCTGCCGCATTTCATCAGCAGGGACGCAGAGCCGCAGGTGGGGTCGCAAATCTCATCCCCGGACTGCGGGTCCACCAGACGGGCCATAAGTTCGGAGACCTCGGCAGGGGTGTAGAATTCACCAGCCTTCTTGCCCGCTGATGCCGCGAAGCGAGAGATCAGGTATTCATAGGCCCCGCCAATTATATCGAGGTTGCCGACGCGCGTCGGGCGCAGGTCAAGGGCAGGTTTGGCGAAGTCTTCGAGCAAGTGACGCAGGATGTCGTTCTTCTGTTCCTCGTCGCCGAGCTTGTTGGAGTTGAAGCTGATGTCCTGGAACACGTCGCGCAGTTTGGTGCCGTTGGCCTCTTCGATGGCATGCAGGGCCTTGTCGATGCGTTCCCCATTACCTGCCTCATGACGACGGGCGTGAATATCATCAAAGCCCGCCCCAGCAGGTAGCACAAACGCCTCTTGCTGCATCAGCGCATCTACCAGTTCGGGGGCGTTGGGGTGTTCAGCCTCGTACCGTGCGCGGTGATCTTTCCACACGTCACTGACGTATTTGAGGAACAGCATGGTCAGGACGTAGTCCTTGTAGATCGACGGATCGACCACACCCCGGAAGGTGTCACAAGCCCCCCAGGCGGCTTTGTTAATTTCGGATTGGGTAATAGGTGTCATTTAATCTGCTCGGTCTTTCTGTAATTCTTGTTCTATCAGGACGGTGAATTCGTCCGCTTTGAATCGAGTTGCGGGATCATTGGCCAATCTGGCCTGTTGTGCGCGTATGACGCTGAGCACAGCGGATCGGGTTGCATCAGGGCTTGGGCGCTTTGACATCTTTGACGCTATGCCCTCTACCGCAGCAACGCTCATACCGATCAATTGGTAAGAGATATCGCCACTGCCCACGGGTACAGTGTCGTCAAAGAAGGATGTTATTGGTTTGCCGTAAAGGTCGGCCAGCAGCTTCAAGCGGGCGACGGAAACGAAGTCTGCATCCTTCTCCATCCGCCACACCTGTACACGGGACACGCCAAGGGCGGCAGCAACCTCATTGACGGTTTTGCCCGATTGTTCCCGTGCTTGTTTCAGGTGTTGGTGCAGTTCCATTTTATCATTCTTTGCGTGACGCCAGCGTTTCACATGGTGCAACACAAAGAGAAGTTTTGCAAACATAGTTAAGTTTCTCATTGAGAATCACATAAGTTACATTTAGTGAAACATATATGAGTTTAGATGAGTATCTTAAACAACAAGGCTTGAGCCTACGGTCCTTCGCCAAACTGGCGGGTGTGAGCGTTGCGACAGTGCTGCGGGCTCGTGATGGATCGGTGATATCATCGCGGCGGACACTAACCGCCATTGTTGAGGCGACCGGTGGTGCAGTGGGTGTGAGTGATCTGATCCAGATTGATCAAGCACCACATCAGCAGGACAAAGGAGGTGATCATGACTGAAGCAAGGAAGCCAAGAAGCCGAAAGATCATCGGAATTGCGCTTATCATGCAGGCAATGATGTTTGGAGCCACACCTGCCATCTCTGCCGATACCACCGAGATCACTCGTCGTACCAAGATCGAGTCGCTGTCCTTCAAAGCATCCTACCGCCACGCCACGGTCAGAGGCTTCGCTCGTCGTGGAGAGCGGTCCCAGCGGTTCGAAATCCGTCATGGGGATTGCGGCCAGTCCAGTGGCTACAGCGATTGTGAGAATGACCGTGGCCGTGTTGAGCAGGTCGAACGCCCCAAGGCTAGTTTTTCCAATCGCGGCACCGGCACGTGGTACGGCTATTCGATTTATGTGCCCTCGGATTTTGTCAGCCTTGATCCTGGCTCAACATCGCTGTCGCAGGTCAAGATCACCGACCACAGCTTTCCCTTGTGGAAAATCACGCTGACCAATCGACCCTTTGTCCTCTTTGGCGATGGCAGTACTTGCCGCATTGGATCGCTGTCCAGTTGGGTTGGTCGTTGGAACGATGTGACGGTCTATTCGCACACAGGCACGTCCTCTGACGGGCCGCTCTTCCTGCTGTACAAAGATGGTCGGCTGATCTGCTCCAAGGATACCCCAATCTTGCCACGGGAAGCCTATGGGCAGCGGGTGGAGCCGTATTTCAAGTATGGCATCTATTCGAGCTTCGTCAGCCGGTACCTGCGCCCACGGGCCACTCGTGACGTGGCTTTTGAGGAAAGCAGCAGCACCTACACCAATGGCCGCACATCTCGGAACACAGTGGCATTCCCGTTCCGGTATGATTGGGGCGTGGAACTGCCCACCCATGTGATTTTCTACGACGAGCTATTGGCCGGGTCGCGCCGCGAAGACGTGGATGTGCGGATGCGCGAAGCGGCGGGATTGCCGCCGGTGGACTAATCAGGACGAACCTGACCGCCCAATCCCAGATTATTGCCAAATAGAGGTAGGAAAGCATTCGTGACAAAAAGTCGGAGGAACGTTTTTTCGTGACAAATGAAACTGGGGATGTGGTCGATATTGAGTTGAGCGCCGAGGAACGGAAATTCATCTATGAGCGGTTGTTACGGCGCAATCACATCCGACGCGAAACCGGATTGAAGCCCCTAGATGTCCGAACCCTGTATCACCGCCGGGTAAAGAAGCTGGAAGATCAAAGATTTCGAGCCGCCATCGATCCTTACCTTGAAGAAGCCTACCTCCTCTTTCCTGGAAAACCCGGATTAAATGGAAGATTAAAGCAATGGGCTCAAATTCTCGATTTTTGTCAACGTCAGGCTGGAATTCCAGAGGAGCAGAGAAAAAGGGTCTCCTTTCCAGAATTTTTGGAAATGTATTCGAGCGGAGCCTTTCCCCTGAAACCCAAATCTGGAACCTATGAAGCGTGAAAGGTCGAATGCCCAAATACCGGTGAACCAACAACAAGGATCACCATCATGATTTATTCGCTTCACCCCACTGACCTCAAACCCGACGCCCGCCGCGTTGCGCCGCATCCATTAGTGCCACAGGCCCAATTTCACCCTGCTGGTGTATTCCTACCCGCCGATGTGGCCGTATTCCTGGAAAACCACGACGTATATCCCCGCCCAGACCTGAACCGTTGGCATGTGTCGATCTGGAACGTCGAGACCGATGACAACTCCCCCGCCGCGCAGGCCAGCTTTGTCTGGGACTATCAGCGGGTGATATGCGAGGCCATTGAGGTGCAGGATGTGTATCACAGCCTCAATCTGGAGCCCTACATCATGCAGCTAGGATATGGACTGTGGGGCGTTGCCTATGACGCCAAAAAGCATCCACTATATACCTAGACGATCTGTTTCCCTCTTGAACTGAAGCGGATTTGTTCGACATTTCCAATTACCGATCCGGGTGCATGATTGGTATCCATGCCGCTCCGCTGTGTCTGTCTTGTAGGCGTTGAGCACCGGATCGGTTTCATCATCCAAGCGATGTTATTCTAATTTGCCGGACGCGATATCGATGTCCGGCAGGTCGTGCCCCTCCGCCTCGTATTCAGCCCACAACGCCTCTACAGCGTCGTCAATGAGGCTCCCATAGGTGAGCCTCGTATAGTCCGCCAAATGAGCCAAACGAGCCTTGGTAACGGCAGAAACTGACCGGACCGATAGTGTTACCTTTTCATTCGTCATGCTGACACCTCCACGCATATTTAGGCCCCGCACCGGTTTAACAGCCGTGGTTCGCTGATCAGATTCCTGTTCCACAATTGACCAACCTGTTCCTATATAGATGTTGAACAGGTGTTAAACGGCGACCTCAGAAAAAAACGGCCATCAGGCCACTGAGGAGCGCAGTCAGAATGTCACAAAGATCAGACCCAAATCGACAACCGGAAACCCGTGCTGATGGTCGGCTTGAGTTTTCACCGCAGGGCAGAGCAATCGCAGAGCGCCGGACCAATGCGGAAAAGGGTGGGCGTTTGGGGCGTCTTCTTGGACCAAAGAGCCAGTTTTCCGATGCGTTCAAATCTGCGTTTGATCCAGACACCGAGTATGAGCAGATCAATTCCCGTATTAATCTCAGAAAAGAACTCGAAGCAGCCACAAAAACAATCAAGGCCCTGAAATCAGCCCCTGACGACCCGGAAGCCCAGCACGTTCTGGCCGACATGATGTCGCACCCGTTCCAGCGAAAGCAAGACTGTGTGTTGTGCCCCATATGGCGACATGAACGTGAAACCTACTTGGCTCTGGCTGCCCGCAGCCGATATGTTTTTCCTAAGGTGATCGACCAACTCTATCTGGCCACTGTTGTTTTCGATTTTGCTGAGAACCTTGACCAAATTGAAGATGCACTCAGCGCGGCGCAATCGGTAGTCACCAAAGCCGTAGCTCACATGGGGCGGAAGGGTTTTGGTGTCATGATGATTGGGTCGTTTGAACTTGATCTCCTCAGCCACGAGCAACTTACCACGGAATTCAAATCCCAAGCCCTGATGAAAGAACTGGGTATCACAGCACCTGAGAGTGGTGGCTGGGTTGTAACAGGGCATTTCTTTGTTCGGGCTCCCCACCACGACGTTTTGAAAGTTTGGTTTGACCGGCAGTTTCCATCATCAACGCGGCGCTGGTTGCGCGTTAAGTTCGATGCAATCAATAGCGATAAGGCGCTCCTGGAGAGCTTGTCACGTATCATTTCCTACGCCGGGAAAATGCCACAGCCCCTGTTTGATGCACCGACGCGCAGTACAAAGGATGAAAAGCGCAATCTGGCCAATTTCAAAATCCAGAGACTGTTAACAGCGTTCTATGGACAGAAAATCCCCGAACGCTTGGACAAAGAAGACTTCGATATTGATGCCGCCATTGTGCAGTGGGCGAAGTTCATGCATCGAGTGGGTCCAAAACTGGCGTACTATTCAATTGAAAGCACCCATGCGCAAAAATGGTTGTCAGAATCTGAAACGCATTGGTTGCAATCCCAAGTCGAAGAACTTGACGCCCATGGGTTAAGGAATTTTCCCAAGGATACACCTACACCTGCGGCTCATCTAATTGAATATCATCGTGATCGTTGCATTGATGATCCTGATGTCTGGCCCAAACAGCTTTCTGGATTCAAACCTAAGTTTCGATCAAGACCTCTTCGTTATGACCCTAATTGGGAGATCATGACTGATTGTACTGGTATTGATTCAAAGGTTGAACGACCTGATTTTACCAAATGGCTCCTGTCATTGTGAGTGGATCAGACGCAGGTCTTCGATTCAAAGGTTGATGGATTCCACGTTGTTTCCTTGGGTCTGTCTCAGTGTCATTCGTACACTTACTGCATCATCCCCTAAACTATTGTGGATTTTCCCCAGGACACGGCTTTCGTGGCTATGACGCTGGGGGCTGTTCAATTGACTTGGCACTGTCTCATTTGAGTAAGCCGACACGAGACGCAAGACTGAGACGCAGAGAACTGCCCCATTAGGGTCTAATGTTGATTTATGAGACGAATCCAGCTAGTGCTCTAAATCCATATGAGACACACAGGAGGATTGATGAGAGTAGCCTATCGCAGAGTCAGCACAATCGAACAGAATCTGGATCGACAGCTTGTGGGTGATTCAGACATTGAAAAGGTCTTCGAAGACAAAGTCACCGGCGCGTCCAGAGATCGACCTGGCCTGAAAGAAATGCTGGCCTTCTGCCGCGAAGGTGATTGCGTAGTCGTTCACTCTTTGGATCGATTGGGTCGTGATATCCGCGATCTACTTAACATCGTTGAGGAACTGAATGAAAAGGGAGTGGCTGTTGAATTCGCATCCGAACGTCTGAGGTTCTCGAATGACGAAGATGATCCCCTGGCTCGACTACAACTTCATATGCTGGCTGCGTTCGCGCAATGGGAACGCAACATCGCGAAGTCTCGCCAAGCAGAAGGGATCGCACGTGCCAAGGCGAAAAACCCGGAGAAATATCAAGGGCGACCTATTACTATTGATGCTGGTCGGATCAACGACCTGAAGGCTCAAGGGCATGGTGCGACCGCAATTGCGCGGAAAATGGGTATTGGACGCGCGTCAGTTTATAGGCACCTAAGGTCTAGCTCAGACGGATGAGTTGCGGCGGTCTGGTACGCGAAAATTCTTCAGAATTGCTATCAGATGCAAGCAAGTAGGGGATACAATCACCCCATTTACCTGAGTGGGCTCGGAGCATATCAGCACTAATCTGCTTTGTATCGCACCCATATTGCCCCATTGCTCGTTGCAGCAACATCGTAAACCCAACCATCTTCAATCGTGACTACACGACGTTTGTGAATCTCAATCTTTTGCTTCTCCGCCCAAGTATAAAAAGCTTCAATGGCCTCAAAGTGATTTCGCGCTTTTTTAAATTCAATTGCGTTTTCCTTGGACGATCCGTCTCCCTTAGTGGCGGTCCTGACCGAAAACACCTCCGTTAGTGACTTGGGTTCCGACTGAACCACCAACTGCACCCATTGGTTAATCCTCATTAGGTGTATTGTGCATTCCAACCCAAGTTCTCGACATAGAACCGAAGCATGCTCAACGCTTTGAGCAAAGAACGCGATTTCGTCATTGGCGAGTGGTGAAATGGCACCGACTTGACCGCGCCCCAGTTCACCGCTTGAAACGAGCAAATTGCTTCCGTAGTTCGGATGAATAAATTCGCATAGTCGTTCGTAGACTGCGCCAATCTCACCCCAATACTTGTTGGCTGATTTCAACATATCGTTGATATGTATCTTCTTTTCCTTCGCCAACCCCAAGTGTCCGCCGTAGTAGAGCCGATCCAGCACCTTCAGATGACGTTCAGTAACAGATCGAGCTTTGACAGGAGATTGCGTCTTTTGGATTTCTCCTACCGCGCGCTTCACGCACTCTACCTGGTGAGCAATCGATGCAAGGTGTTCAATCAGTGCCCGAGAGAGATTGAGCCGAACAACCCAGTTGTTTGCAGACTGAGACGCCAAAATCCCACGTGCAACTTCTTCAATTTTCTTCTCAAGTGCCAACTGTACGTAGAAGTGCGACACTGAAAGCTCGGTCCAAAGAACGCTTACCTCACTGAATTCGCCTGAGTAGTTTTCCCTGTCCCTGCTTGCTTCCGTCAGTTTGTCAAAATCTTTGGCATACTCCCAAATTTCAGACCCAGCCGCCAGCCTCTCCAGTTCAGGATAATCTTGATTTTGCGCCTGGTCTGTATCGGGTTGATTCATTTGTTACCTCGACTTCACTTTAGGTGTAACGGTCTGGGGTAGCGTTTCTGTATTTGACAACATGTGATGCTCACCGCCGTTCGATTTCAACTTAATATTCCTCGATAAATCTATTTGAAAATCCCCCTCGGATGTCAAATTGCGTCATGAACCGGCATGCCCGGGAAAAACGGACAGAAATCTGTCAACTCGACACTACCTTGGATACTTGATATCTATTTTTACAAATATTTTCAATATCTTAGATTGACCCTATGGAGTCCGGTACTCGCCTCCATTTAAAAACAATCACTTACATCACTCCTTGCCGTGTTTGTGGCCCCGCGTTTACAGGGGCGTTTACATTTTTGTGTCTTGAGACAGTGATTTTGCTCGATTGAGCTTGCGCAGAACCGCATCGCTTTCGTCCGGGCTAACCTGCGCATAATGCTCGATTACCTGCGCCGCGTAGCGAACCGACCACCCCATCAGAACTGCGATTTGGCGCAAAGACAGATCGGCATTCAGCAATCTTGTCGCCGCCGTCCCGCGCGTATCAGACAGAGTCTTCTCCCTGCCGTCGATCCAAGGGGGGATCTGTGCTTCACGCCGCCACTTGGTAATCTGGTTCGACGCCCAACGGGCCGTCAAAGGCCTGCCAAGTTCTGACACCAGCAACACTTCTTGCCCTTCCGGCGTCTCTGCGATCAATTCCTCAAGGGCTGATGTGGCAGGGATATATGCGATCTGGCCGCGCTTACTCGTCCGAAAACGAAGGCGTTTACCTTGCGGCGTGTCTTCGAATTGGTCCATTTTAACCTGAACCAGATCGGCCGCTCGCAGGCCGGTTTCGCATCCGGCTGTCAGGATCCTCTGCACCCATTTCGGCGCGTGCTTATTAAACTGAGAGATATCGCCGCTCGTCCAGATGATCTCTGTCCGGTTCGATTGGTAGAGCTTCTTGAGCTTGTGGCAGTGATGCTCTTTCAGCTTCCCCTCTTCCACCGCCCAATTCAGAACGCGTGTCGCATGGGTGCCCGCCATATCGTGCTGCTTGGGCGAATGAAGCCACTTCTTGCGCCAATTATTGACCTCTCCCCGCGAGGCGCGCTCTTCGAACATCGCGACAGGATCGGCACCGAAATCCTACCGGAACAACTCCAGCCATTTACGGATATCCGCCTTTGAACGCTCAGCCTTGGGCAAGGACGCACTGGACAGAAAATCGTCGACCAAGTGAGTCGTCAGATATTCAGCCGGGCTCACGGGCGTACCGCACTGCGAAAACGCATGGAAGAATTCGGGTTCTTTGGGGTTAGGGTCCGTCCCTTCCCAAAATTTGGGGCCGCCCCGCCAAGCATAGAAATGGTAGCGAACACCGGAAACAACCTTGCGCCGGACACGATGGACGCCCTTGGGAAGGTTATTTCTGGGCACGGCGCGCTCTCCGCTGTGCAACGAGGCTCGGTTGCGAAGTGGCTTCGCGTTCTGCCGCGCTGATGCCCTGAACAGCATCCAATCGCGCGCGTATGAGTTTCGGGTCATACCACCCGCGCCGCCCTGGCACCGGAGCGATACCGGTCCTGCGGCAAAAGTCGTAGAAGGACGCGCTCGGCTCGTTGTAACCGAAGAGAAGCGCGAGCTCTGGGGTAGGAATCAGCTGAATATGGCTTGGACTCATTTTTCAGCCCTCTCACCCACGGCTTCTTGCCGCGACATGGCTGCCCGCAAACAAGACACCACCTGAGCGCCCTGTGAGCGTAAGTTCCGCACAGCCTCCTCTTCAAGCCATGCTTTCACGTCCGCTGGAAGGTTAAGTTTGAACTCGGTTGTCTTCATATTTACACCTCAACAAAAGGACATAAAATGTCCATATCATTGAGGACAAATATTGTCCATCATGGAATCATGAAAGAAGAAGCCTTGGTCCAATTCAAACTCTTGCTTCCTGCCGCGCTCAAGAAGCGTCTGGAAACGCATGCAACACTGAACCGGCGCAGCCTGTCCCAGGAAATCGTCGTCGCTCTTGAGGAGAAGTACCCGGCCGCAGAACCGGATGCGACATCCGATCCAGCGGCCCGGATGCTCTTCTGGCTTGCCAAACGCATCCGCCGAAGGAACCCGAAGCCCGGCACTCCCAGAGATAAGCAAGCCGCGCTATATGAGCGCATTGCGGGCGATATCGCGGAACGTATGAAGGACATCGGCGAATAGTCTTAGTAGGCCACCCACTCATATCCATGGTTGCCTTCGTAATCTTCCCATTCAACACCGACCCCGCGCCGCCAATTGGCTGACGAACAGCGCCGTGACGGCAGCACCCATTGCGGAGCGACCGCTGGTGTCGTGCGCTGCCAACCGAATGCGCCCTGCGTGCCGTAGGTCCCGAGACGCATGTTGTAGCTCTCAGAGCAATCATCGTCGCGACCACGTTCGCGATGGCTGTAGTACCGCACATCCCAAACACGGATCGAGCGGACAAAATCAAATTCCAGACCGCTGATGTCGATATCGGCACCGCCTTCAGCCACCTGCGCCTGAATAACTTGGGCGAGTGTCTGGCCATTGTGGTTGCTGGCCTCCCAGATCTTTGGGGCCGTGCTTTGCAAAGGCGTGCGCTCAGAAACACCCATAGGGCAGCGCCAGATTTGCAAAGGCGGCTCAATCGGCCAGGGCGTGATCCGGCGGATAAACACGGCACGGGCATGGACACATTCTGCTGAAGCAGGCCACCCACCTGCCAGACAAAGCAAAATGGCGCAGTCAACCTGATAGGCCTTAGCCGCCTGCGGGGCCACGGTTGAAAGCAAAGCCATAGCGACCCCGCCGAGCCAATTCTTGATGAATCTGCACCGCATATCAATTCATGCCTTTTGATTACATTACTGCACTATTGTTACCCTACCGCCACTCTCTGCCTTTACACCATATGCGAGCATGCTCTTTCTGAGGCTCGCGCGTTTTTTTGTGGAATATATTCCGTAGAGCGGTTCGTGTGATCTGGCCGAATACAGGCCATGAAATTGAGGAAACAAGTAGGGCTAAACATCCGGAATCTAAGAAATTCCAAAGGTATGAGCCAAGAACAACTAGCTTTGGCTGCGGACGTGGACCGCAGCTATATCAGCGAGATCGAACTCGCGAAATTCTCAGCATCGATCGATGTTCTGGAGCGGATTGCCCATGCTCTCGACATCGCTCCCAAGGAACTGTTTAACGAGAGGGGCTAGTTTTGCCCGAACTTGAGAGTGTTCGCACCACGGCCGAAGCCATCGGTCGTATTTCGTGCATCAAAACAGGTGAAGAAATCGGTCTTTTGTATCGCTGGGACAACGGCGAGACGCAGGCAGCGTTGTACGATGAAGGCATCCTCACAACACTAGGCTGCTCGGATCATTCCCCTGAACCGGACCTTGGCGCAAAACGCAGCTAACGGCCGGAACGAGCCCACGAGTTGTCTATGCTGCACTTAGCTTAAATGAGCGAGAATCGCGCAATGCGGCCATTGGCGATCGCAGTGAATTGAAGGCCCATTCAACACCTGCGCTTTCTAGGTTGCCTTGTCGGCATCCTGCGCCCGAATACCATCGCATCAACCCGTCCAAATCCCATATAATACTGGATCATCTCCGCAACCTGAGTTGAGCTCCTCCATGCATACGTCGATCTGCACAGCGCTCTTGGTTCGGCCTTGGGTAACTTGACTTCAGGTTCGAGAGGCCTCGAACGCTGCCCACGCTTTCTCGAACGCGTCGAAGTCAAACCCGTTGGCACGGGCGGGATCCAGAACCAGTTTTTCAGTATCGAGCAGCTTGTGGATCGCGTCTTCGAGCATCGGCACGACCTCAGGCGGGATGACCAAGGCGCCGTGGCGGTCGGCATGGACCAGATCGCCGTCGCGCACTTTCATGCCGAAGATCTCGACCTTGGTGCCGATCTCTTTCACATGAACGAAGCCATGCGACGGGCCGATGGACCCGGCGACTACCGGGAAGCCGTCCGGCAGATCGCCAAGGTCACGCATCACGCCGTTGGTCAGTGCGCCCGAGATCCCAAAACCCTTGTGGACCGTTGTGTTGATTTCGCCCCAATAGGCGCCGATGGCGTGAGGATAGTCCAAGTCCTCGACCACTGTGACGGCCGGTCGCGGGCCTTCGGACATGTGGCGGTAGTAGTTCATGCGCCGGGCTTTGATCACCTCGGGCGCTTCTTCGGGCGGGTTCACGGCGGCGATTTTTGCGGTGCGTGCATAGCCCACCATTGCCCCACCATCGGGGTCCGAACACAGCATGGTGCCGCGGGTGAATGCGTTGAAACCACGCTTGCCCTGCGCCACTTCAATGGCGTTGCAAACGGTGGGCGTGTCGACTTTTTGCAGAAGGGCAAGAAGGGATGGGGTCATAGGGCCTCCAACCAGCGGGACAGGGCCGCTGTCGTTTGTTCGGGTTGTTCCAGCGTGGGCAGGTGGCCCGCGTCTTCGATGATTTCAAGCATGCTGTGGGGCATCAGGTCATTCATCAGTTCATGGCGTGAAACAGGGCACAGCGCATCATCGCTCCCGCACAGCACAATCGACGGGCCGGTGAAAGCACGCAGGGTGTCTGTCTGGTCGGGACGGTCGCGGAGGGCTTTGGACTGGTTCACAAACACCTCTGCCCCCAGATCCATCGCCATCGCCATGCACAGGTCCAGAATAGCCCCGCGATTAGGGCCGTCGGTCAGATAGCTCGGCTTCATCTCATCTCGCATCACCCGGCGCAGCTCTCCGGCCTTGGCGGCAGCAATCTGCGGCGCACGGCGGGCTTTGACCTCGTCCTTTTCGGCCAAGGGGTTGGTGTCCATTAAGGCGATCCCAGCCACGCGCTCGGGGGCTTGGCGCAGAACCTCCATCGCCAGAATGCCGCCCATAGACAGACCTGCCACGGCAAAGCGCGGCGGTGCGTGGCGCAGCACGTCCTGGGCCAGCGCAAACATCGTGTCATGCGCGCCCATCGGCATGGTCATCAGAGGGAAACGCCCCGACAGTGCGTCGATCTGCGGCCCAAACAGGCGCGCGTCGCACATCATGCCGGGCAGCAGGATCAAAGGCGTCATGAGACCAGCGCTGCCCCTTCCGACAGAGATTTCAGCTTGGCATAGGCGATATCCGGATCGACGGCACCAAAGCCCGCAAACGTGCCGAAGCCGCAATCCGACCCTGCAATCGCGCGCTCTGCGCCCACGATATCAACGAAGCGGGTGATGCGTTCGGCGACCAGATCGGGATGTTCCACGAAATTGGTTGTGGTGTCGACCACGCCGGGCACCAGCACTTTGTCGTCCGGGATATCCGCCTTTCGGTCACGGAAGGTGGTCCATTCGTGGCCATGGCGCGGGTTCGAGGTTTCAAACAGCACATAGCGCGACTTGGTCGCCATCAGCGTGTCGAACATCTTGGACATGGGAATGTCGCAGCAATGCGGGCCTTCATAGTTGCCCCAACAGATATGCACACGCACCTTGTCGGCAGGCACGTCGGACAGCGCGTGGTTCAGCGCCTCGACATGCATGTTGGCAACCTTGATGAACTCGTCATCCGACAGGTCGGTGAACAACATGTGGCGTGACAGGGCCAGATCGGGGCAATCGAGTTGCAGGTCCAGACCCGAGGCTACAATGGTCTCGTATTCCGCCTTCATCGCATCGGCCAGCGCAGCCAGATAAGCCTCGCGGTTCTTGTAATAGTCGTTCTGTAGAAACAGCGAGATCACACCGGGCGAGGCGGCATTCATAAAGCCGCGTTCCGCGCCGTGCTCGGCCATCGCCGCTTTCAGGTTGGCAATGTCTTTCTCTAGCTCGCCCTGCCCTTTCGACACGACCTCGCCCACGCACATGGGGCGGGCGTATTGGGGCGTGCCACCATCATCGGCCAGTCGCTTCAGAAAACCCGGAAACATCTTCAAATCGGCCGGCGCGTTGCGCGGGCTGTCGCCTGCAAAGCCGGTGTAGCGGTCCTTTACATAGGTCGCGTAAGAGATTTTCGAGGTCTCGCCGTCGGAGACAATATCGACCCCAGCCTCAACCTGTTTGCGCACGGTGTCCGACACCGCGGCGGTCATGCAGGCGTCGAAGGCCGCCGGATCATAGGGCTGCTCATTCTCGCGGGCGAAGATGAAATCGACCACATCCTGCGTGCGTGGGAGGGAACCCACATGGGTGGTTTTGATACGCGTCATTTTGGGCTCCTTCCCATTGGTTTCAGATCAGTTGCCAGTCCACGTGGCGCCCGCCGGATCATCCGTTGCGGTGATGCGGTAAAGGCCCGCCTCGCCGGTCATGGACGGTGCTGCCGCGTAGCTTTCACCGGGCAGAACCAGAACGGTGTCGCCGCCAGATACGGTGGTGGTCACATCATTCACCGTCACGCGCCAGTGGCCGCGCGCGGGCATCAGGACGACGGGTTTGTCTGCGGTGACCGCGTCGTTCTGAGCCGAGCCTCGGGCAAGGAACTCGACCTCGAATCCCGGCTTGTCTCTGATGATCGCATTCTCGCCGATGACCTGCGCAGGGGCCTTGGCTGCAAGGGCCGCCAGATCCCAATAGCGGGCCACATAGTGGCCGATCACCGCGTCCACTGGCACCTCGGGATAGTCCTTCAACTGCTCGTCGGTCAGCAGCGGCATCGGGGCCACGTTATGGGGCAGTTCCTCGCCCTTTTTGCTGTCATAGAGCACACCGTTTTCGCCCAACATCAAGCCGTGTGCCTGAGCGTCTTGGATGACATGCGGGGCCCAAGTCACGCCACCGCCCGCATCATCGCCACCAAGGATCGACATGATCATGCCATAGTCGTCGCCCACGTTCTCGAACCCACGGAAGATGCCGGTGGGGATGTTGAAAATGTCGCCTTCCTCGGCGATGAACTCGCCTGCAGTACCGTGCAGGCCCCAGAAAAAGCGCCAGCGGCCTTTGGCCACAAAGAACACCTCGGCGGTGGTGTGGCTGTGCAGGCTGTTCCGGCATTTCGGGGGCTGCCCCGCCGCGCCGATGTTAAAGCCAATCTTGTCGGTGATGTGGACATGCTGGTCGGGGCTTTCCGACACGCCGCCGCCGATGATGGTGAAGTTCTCCTTCTGGTCCGAGCCCGGCGTGTGGGCGTCGATGAAGGCGGTTTTACAGGGCTGCAGCTCGCCGTAACGAACGATGCGGGATTGGATGGTGCTCATATCTTTAGTCCTTTCATGTGCTGAGATGGTGGGGTCACATCTCAGGTCCCGGCGGGCGATTGTTCAAGCGGCGCGCCCGCAAGGCTGCCCGAAAGCAGTGAAACCTGCGGGTTGCCTGACTGGCATCCAGAAATGAAATCCGGGTCGGCATTCAGAGATCACCCGTGTGCAGCAAAATCTGTTTCCAGATCGCGGTTTCGTCATAAAGGGTCCATTCGCGGCGCAGCTTGATGTCGCCGCCAATCAGCTCGCCCCATTCGGCGTGGCTGATACCCAGAACGTACAGATCCGCTCCGGTCGGCGTTCCCAGACAGCCCCAGCCGTCATGCTTGCCGTGCAGGCTCCAACGGATCGCCGAGCGCGGCGGCATGTTCGGGTCGTCGCGGCCGATCTGGTGGTGAATAGTGAATTCGGCCGAGGGCATGGAGGCGCGCAACGACATCCAGAACCGGTCGACCGGATCCCAGCTGTGGCCGGTCGCGCCACCGGGATATTCCGACTGCACCGCGCGATCATATTCAGACGTCACGGCGGTCATATCGGCGTTCATCATCCGGGTCAGCAGGTCCGCATGGCGCTGCCCCCATGCGTTGTCATTGCCGCGCCCCAGATAGGGCCCTTCAAGGTCATTGGCCGGGGTCAAGGGCTTCACGCAAGCCTCTGGCCCACCCTCGCGGGCGATCTGATCGCGGGTGTAGTCCTTTGGATCCCAGCCCATCTGCCGCACCACCGCGCCGTTGTCGCGGATCAGCCATTCGTCGTCGATGGCGTTGTTCTTGGCATGGCAGTCAGCCAGAATGCGATAGACTAGCTTTTTGCCCGTCGCCGCGCCAAACTGACCATCGCCCAGATGGGTGGCAGTCGACAGGATCCGGTGCGAGGAAAGCATGCCATCCTCAGGCGTACCGGACCAGATCACGTCTTCCCCCAACAGGGTGCGATCCGGAAATTCGGCCAGGGTCGCGGCGGTGGCCGCAATCACACCCTGATTGCCAGTCGAGACACTGCCCGGCATGCGAACGACGATATTCGGCGCATAGTATTCATGCAGCGTTGCCAGCCCCCGATCTTCCCAAATCTCTTTGGTGATACCGACGATATAGTCGGGAAAATCGCGGAATTTGGGGTCAAAGCCCTTCATTGGTCCATCCTTCGGGTTTACGTGCAGATCCGCGCGCGATCAGCGGCCCTTCGATGGCCTCGCGGCGCGGTTCTGCGGCGTTTGGGTTTTCGATATGCTGCATCAAGGCCGAGACGGTGGCATCCACCATCCGGTTCACGGGCTGGCGTATCGTGGTCAGGTCATAAGCCCCCCACGACGCCATCGGCACATCGTCATAGCCGATGACCGAGATGTCTTGGCCGACCACCACGCCATGGGCACGCAGCCGGTCAATAACCGCAAAGGCCATATGGTCGTTGCCCACGAAAATGGCGTCCGGGTTGTGATCGCTCAACAAGGTTTCGGTACAGGCCATCGCCACATCGCGATTATACATCCCGTCCAGCGTGGCCACCGACGCGGCTCCGGCCTCGGCAAGGGCGGCATTGAAGCCCTGCTGTCGTTCCCGCCCCGTCGAACTGCCCTGCCAGCCCGAGATATGCGCGATCCGGTCATGGCCCGCGTCCAGCAGGAATTCTGCCACCTGTCGCCCACCTGCGATGTTGTCCGAGGTCACCTCGACAAAGGGGCTATTATCCTGCCCCCTGTTGAACAGAACCACCGGGATGCCCGCCTGCGTGGCACGTTCCGCAAGGTCCGACGACAGCGACACCGAGGCCGCCACGATCCCATCCACCTGATAATCCATCAGGTCCTGAATCACGCCGTCGATCCCATCGGTCGAATTCGGCGCGGTGAAGATCAGGATGTGATAGCCCTGCTCTTGCAGCGCGTTGGACAGCTTTTCCAGCACGATCGGGTAGAACTGATTTTCCAGATACGCGACCACCAGCCCGATGATGCGCGACCGGCCAGACACCATCGCGCGCGCCAGAACATTCGGGCGATAGCCCAATTCCGCGGCGGCCTTGCGGACCTTCTCGATCGTTTTCTTCGACGCAGACGCACCGGGGGTAAAGACACGGCTAACGGCCGACTGGCTGACGCCAGCGCGTTCGGCAACTTCGGCAGATGTGACCTTGAGCTTCATTCTGCGGTCCACCCCCCATCGATCATCAAGGCGGTTCCGGTGATTAGGCTGGACGCCTCGGAGGCCAGAAAGACCACGCCGCCCATAATGTCCTCGACCTGACCAATGCGGCCAAGCTTGATCTTATCCTCGATCCACGCACGACGCTCGGGGCGATCAAAGGTCGATTGGGTTAGCGGGGTCACGATGAAGGTCGGGCAGATCGTGTTGATCCGAATGCCCTTCTTACCCCACTCGATCGCCATCGACTTGGTGAAGCCTTCCACCGCGTGTTTGGTGGCGGAATAGACGGCGCGATCCAACCCGCCTACCTTGGCCATCTGGCTTGAGATATTGATCAGTGACCCGGGTTTCCCCGCCGTCATAAGCCCTTTGGCCACGGCCTGTGTTAGGAAATACGCCCCTTTGACGTTCAACCCCGCAACCGCGTCGAAATCCTCTTCCGTAGTGTCTTCTGCCGGCGTATGGCGGGCCAACCCGGCGGAGTTCACCAGCACGTCAAATGGGCCATGCTCGGCCACCGCAGCCTGCGTGGCGGCCACGTCCGACACATCCATCGCCAGCGCCTTGGCTGCGAAACCAGCGTCTTTCAGCTGCGAAACCAGACCTTCCAGCGCTTCAACACGGCGCGCAGCAACAGTGACTTCAGCCCCCGCCTCGGCCAAAGCAACGGCGCAGGCCAAGCCGATGCCCGAACTGGCCCCGGCCACCAACGCGGCTTTTCCGTCCAGTCGAAACGAAGGGGTTTTGGGCAGGGTCATGGGCGGTTTCCGGTCATCTGAATTCTGCCCGACGAGCGGGCCTTGTTGAACATGCACATGCGCGCCAGCACATCCACTCCCAACTGGTCGAAAATGTCCAGCAGATCGACCAGCACCCAGTTCTCGCGGATCAGCCCGTCTTCCACGCGCCAGAAATCCAACGAACGCAGCGTGATCTCCTGCCCAGACGGCGCAATCCCCAGCCAACCATCACCGCTGATCGTTTGCTTCATGTTGGGCCAACCCGTGACGGCGGCATAATCGCCATCCCCGAAGAAATGAAACGTCAGCGTGTCATCATGGGCCCCGCGATCCGGCATGGCCGCCAGAAACGGGATCTGGTGCCAGTTGCGAAATCCCTCGACGCCGCGCGCGGTGCCGATCCCGGCCGGGCCGTACCAATTGAAGCGTGGATGCCAGAAGCGCTCCATCTGCATCACCTCGGGGCCACCTTGCGCGGGGTGCCGGACCAGATGCGCCAACATATCGACAATATGGTCGCAAGACACCTTCGTCCGCGCGGCGTCCCACGGACCCGCCACACAACCGTCTTGCGTTGCAGGTCCGGGCACCAGCATCTCGCGCCCTAGCGACGGCGCCATCGGCCATGCTCCGGCCTGCATCATCAGCTCGGGAATGTCCCAGATCGCTTGCACTTCGACAACCTTGTCGCCGTCAAAACGATAGAACTCGTGAAACCGCATATGCGCCAGATGGCCGGTGGGGGGAATGTCCAGCCAAGGCGCCATAAACGTCCCGACATAGTGCCCGCCACACCCGACCCAATCACAGCCGTGATCATCCACGCCCGCCATCACGATCCAATCGCACCGTTCCAGATCCGGCATCGCGGACAAAAGCGGCGCATAGGCGGTGTCATAGACAGCCCCTGCCCCGCGCAAAGTGCCGATGGGATGGCACAGATGGATCTCGGCATCCGCCGCCAAAAGCCCTTCCAAGGCCTCCCTGACTGCTGGCTCAGAGAAATCCCGCATCGCCGCACGCAGGGGCGCAATCAATTGCTTGTGGCGGCTATGACGGTCCATCTTTCCTCTTGCTCAAAATACTTCGGGGAGCATGAGGGGCAGCGCCCCTCGTTCCCGAGCTCTCCTTACTCGGCAGCGTCGCGATAGGGCGCGCCTTCGCCATAGGGGACGTTGATCCCGCCATAACGACGCACGCGCACATTGCATTGCTCGGCATGCCCAACAAAGCCTTCCAGCATGCACAGGCGTGAACCATATTCCCCGATCAGCGTTGCAGCCTCGTCGGTGGTGACTTTCTGATAACTGTGCGTTTTCAGGAACTTGCCCACCCACAGACCGCCGGTATAGCGCCCGGCCTTCTTGGTCGGCAGCGTATGGTTGGTGCCGATCACCTTGTCCCCATTGGCGACGTTGGTGCGCGGGCCAAGGAACAACGCGCCGTAGCAGGTCATGTTCTCAAGGAACCAATCATCACGGTCCGTCATCACTTGCACGTGCTCGGAAGCGATGTCGTCGGCGACGGCCAGCATCTCGTCATAGGTGTCACACAGGATCACCTCGCCATACTCCTCCCAGCTGACACGTGCAGTGCCAGCGGTGGGCAGGATTTCCAGAATTCGGTCGATCTCGGACAGGGTCTCTTCGGCCAGGGACCGTGAGTTGGTGACCAGCACAGCAGGAGAGTTATATCCGTGCTCGGCCTGCCCCACCAGGTCAGTGGCGCACAGTTCGGCGTCCACTGTATCGTCTGCAATCACCATCGTCTCCGTCGGGCCTGCGAACAGGTCGATGCCGACGCGACCGAACAGTTGACGCTTGGCTTCGGCCACGAAAGCGTTGCCCGGGCCGACCAGCAGGTGCACAGGCGCAATGCTCTCGGTGCCAATGGCCATCGCGCCAACAGCCTGAATACCGCCCAGAACATAGATCTCATCCGCACCGCCCAGATGCATGGCAGCAATCACGGCGGGGTTCGGCTCGCCATTAAAGGGCGGCGTGCAGGCCACGATGCGCGGAACGCCCGCCACCTTGGCCGTCGCCACCGACATATGCGCCGAGGCGACCATCGGGAACTTGCCGCCGGGCACATAGCAGCCCACCGATTGGACCGGGATGTTCTTGTGACCAAGGATCACGCCGGGAAGGGTCTCGACCTCGATATCCAGCATGCTATCGCGTTGCGCTTGGGCAAAGTTCTTCACCTGCTCTTGGGCAAAACGAATGTCGGCCATGTCCTGGTCCGAGACCTTGGCGATGATGGTCGCGATCTCGTCTTCCGACAGGCGATAGCTGGGGCGGTCGTAATTGTCGAACTTGACTGCAAGCTCGTGCACAGCCGCGTCGCCACGTGCCTCGATGTCTTTCAGAGTGGCGTCCACCACAGCTGCGGTCTTGGCGTCGTCCTCGGCACGATCCGCTTCGGGTTTGCCACGTTTGAGATATTCAATGGCCATCATCTTTTTCCTTACTTGTCGTGGCGCGGCGCTTCTTTTTCGCCGCGATCAAATGCTTCCCAGCCTTCACCGTTGAAAAGGTCGACGCCCAGCTGCGCGGCGACATGGGCGAAATCGACATTCACCCAGTTGTCGACGATCTTGCCGTCAACGACTTTCCAGAAATCCATGTACCGGATCTCGACCCGTTTGCCGGTGGGCGCGATGCCCAGAAACTCGCCCGAGTGGGTGGCTTCTTGACGGCCAAAGGCCGCAGCCCATTCGCCCATATAAAGGCGCGCTTCATCGATGCAGGTCTTATCTGAGAACGCCGCTTGGAACGGGCGTTGCCAGTTGTCTTGGAACTCTTGCAGGCCGGTCTTGGTGCCGCAACCTTGGTTGCCCATCCAGCGGAACCCTTGGGCGAAGAACTCGTCGATATCATCGATGCGGTGGTCGTTCAGACCGTCCACCATGGTTTCGATCACCCGGCGGGTATCTTCGGTTTTGCTCATGTCGGTGTCGCGCGTCAGCACGGCTTGTTCGGGGCGGGAGCCTTTCATAGGGCCTCTCCTTTAAGAATGCATTGGGATTGTGAGGCGGTGACACGCACCCCGCTCAGGAAATCCCGTGGCATTCTGTTCAGTGCCGGGTGGCGTGCTCCGGCGGGTTTGCGTGCGGAACTGCTTATGATGCGCCCTCCGCGATCTCGGCAAACAGGTCATATCCCAGCTGCAAAAGAACGTGGGGAATGTCGAGCATGCACCAGTTCTCGACAATCTTGCCGTTCTCGCATCGCCACCAATCACAATCACGCATGAAGACCCGTTTACCTGTGGGTTCGAGACCGAGAAACGGTTTGACGTGCACGCCGGTAATCATGCGCCAGCCATGCAGGAAGGCATATTCTCCGTCACCGGATTTGCAATCAGCGCCAACATCCGTGATGCCCACGTCCTTGCCGTCGCCCCATCCTTCGAAGGTGGTTTCAAATGGGCGCTGAAAAGCGTCAAAGGCATCGACCGTCGCATAGGTACCAAGCCCTCCGGGCCCGTACCAAACCATGCGATCATCCCAGAACGGGCGCCACGCTGCGTCTTTGGTGGTCAGCAGTTTCAGCATGCCTTCAACCAGATCTGCCGAGGCACGCGATTGTGCTGGATCAGAAAAACCGTGAACCATGCCGTCATGCGTCGCTGGGCCCGGCACGACACCCTCATAGCCTTGGCTCTTGGCCAAGGGCCACAATCCAAGAGCGATGATCAGTTCGGCAAATCCCAGATACACATGCGTCTCGACGATCTTACCGTGTTCCATCCTATGGAACTCGCCAAAGCGCAGGAATGCCATTTTGTTGCTGGCAGGGATGCCAAATAGCGGATTTTTGAAATGGCCATAGAAATAGCCGGTCGACGTGACCCATTCCGTGCCCAGATACTCGCCGCCTAACATGACATAATTCTGCCGCGTCAATCCCTCGAAGGCGTGAGCAATCGGCGCGATGACATCGGTGAAATACCCGTCCCCCGGCGTGGCTTCATTGATGGGGTGGCTTGCATTCACCTGTGCGGTCGACGCAAACAATTCGATCGTTGCGGATTTGACATCCGCAAGCTGGCCCGTTTTGAAACGGTCCAAGAAGCCAGCATACGCTTTTTTGTTGGCGAAGCTGGTTTCGGTTGAAATGCCCATTGGGGGGCGGGCGGCGCGTGTGTTCATGATACTTCCTTCAAGGTCTTATTCCTGTTTGCAGTTGACGCGTGGCGGCAGGGGCCCGCACGCATCAATGCAAATGGAATCCGCCCTGGTCGCCGCGCACGAACAGCCGCCAGGGACAACCTGGCTCTTCGCACATGGGCGAAAACGGATTGAGTTTCAGAACAATCCACTTTGCTCAGCCTTTCACCGCGCCAGCAGTCAGACCGCCGACGATTTGGCGC
Source organism: Marivivens sp. (assembly GCA_965215785.1). GTDB lineage: Bacteria > Pseudomonadota > Alphaproteobacteria > Rhodobacterales > Rhodobacteraceae > Marivivens. The sequence continues at coordinate 60,511 of OZ244120.1, forward strand.
TGGAAGAACATCACCAGAATAAATAGCGGTACAGTGGCCGAGACCACGGCAGCAACAGCAAACATCACGTTGCCTTCGGTCTGCGTGGTGCCAAGGAAGGCCGCAATGGCCGGAACCATGGTACGGTTGCTTTCAGACAGCAGCATCGCCCCCACCGCAAAGTCGTTATAGGCCAGTAGGAAGCTGAACAGGCCCGTGGTGATAACGCCCGGCCACATCACCGGAATGATCACCCGGCGAAAGGCCTGGAACTGGTTGCAGCCATCTACTTTGGCGCTTTCGTCAAGCTCTCTTGGGATGTTTTTAAAGAACGAGTGCAGCATCCACAGCGTGAAGGGCTGGTTGATCGCCACCAATACGATGATCGTAGTCGGCAGGATGCCCCAGACGTTCCATTCGAAGAACGGCAGCAGGTAACCGGCAACCAGAGTGATCGGCGGCATAGCGCGGAAGATCAGTGCCGTGACCAGCAGCCAAAATGTGTAGTTATAGGTCGAGCGGGACAAAGCGTACCCGCCGAGCGTCCCGATGGTCAGCGAAATGGTGACGACAAAGAAACACACGATCCCCGTGTTCAGAACGTTGCGCCAGAACTCTTCCTGGATCCAAGCGCCCGCATAGCCTGTGTCGGTAAAGGCGGAGCCGTAAACGGCTTTTGTACGTTCGCCAGTGATTGCGTTGGTCCAGTCGGCGATTGAAAAGAAGTCAAGTTCGACCTTGAACGATCCCCAGACCGTCCAGACGAAGGGAAACGCCGCCAGGATGAACCAGAAGATGACGAAAAGGGATGACGCGATCCTTAAGCCCTTGGGCATTCTTTGTGCGCGGCTGGCCATGTTATCGTGCTCCTTTGAAGTCGCGCCAAGTGCGAACAAGCACGGGCGAAAGAAGAATGGCGACCCCGATAATCGTGATCACGGAAGTTGCGGAAGCAGAGGAAAGCTGGCGCGTCTCTCCGCCGAGGTCATTGAAGATAAACGAGCTGAGCGATTGTGCGTGGGCAGCCGCGTTGAAGCCGATGATGGGTTCAAACACTTTGAAGTTGTCCATCAATTGGATCAGCGCCACGAACGTCACCAGCGGCATCAGGTGTGGCACAACCACGAACTTGACCTGTTGCCAGCGGGTCGCGCCATCAATCTGGGCTGCTTCAAGCTGATCCTTTGGCAAGGTTTGCAGCCCCGCATAGAACACCACGAAGGCAAAGGGGGCGGCGTGCCAGATGCCGTAGACGATCAGCGCCACCCACATCAGCCCGGTTGAGGCCTTGAGGCTAAAGTCCGGGTCTCCAGCCAAGGCGACCAAGGCTGATCCGATGACGCCCCGGCTGTCGACCATCCAGAACAAAATCAACGAGCCGATCAGAGGAGTCACGATCATCGGCAGGAGCGAGAAGAAGATCATCAGCCCCTTGAGATGCCGGTGCAGAGAATTGATTGCCAGCGCAATGATCAAGCCCAGCACGATGGTAAGTGGCGTCACAACAGCGACGAATGTCATCGTGAAGGCCATTGCGCGATAGAACGGCAGGTTACCCAATTCCGAGAAGAACGCACCCAAGCTGTCAGTGGTTTCCCAAAGCTCGCCGACTTCATTTACGGCAAGGTGGCCGCGATCAAAGTAGATATCCAATCCCACGAAGCGTCCCAAAGGTTTCTCGGCGCGCAGTGCGGCCGTTGCTTCCTGGTCGATGGTCGTTTCGGTTGTGCAGCCCACAAGCGGGGTACAGCTTTCGACCTCGATCAGAACCGCCGGGTGAGGGGCGAAGATCGACTGGGTCACCACCGAAACGATGGGCAGCGCGATGAACAAGAGCATCGCAAGTCCTGTGGGCAGGAAGAACCAGAGAAATGTCTTATGGCGCATAGCACTATCCCGGCGTGAGGTAGAAGATGCGGACGGCCTTCGCAGCCGCCCGCACGGGAGAATCCTTACTGAAGGAAGCCTTTTTCGATGGCAGCAGCGCGGTAGGCAGCTTCAACATCGGCCAGCGCTTGTTCGGCGCTTTCCTTGCCCTGCATGAAGTCAGCAAGTTCGTTGCCGAGCGCACTATGCATCAGGCCCATATAGGGCAGCATCGGATAAGGTGTCGTCCCCATCTGAGCGGAAGCAAACACGCCCTCAGCATTATCGGTCGGCTCGTAACCTTCGATCAGCCAGACGGCCAATTGGCTGGTTTCTTCATTCAGCATCTCGGGGCGAATGCCGTGCATCATCGCGATAAAAGTCGCCTCTGCTTCTGCATCAGAGATGTTCTTGCCCACGGTCCAGCCGTCCCACCACAGGGTGGTTGCTGGGGTCGACCCGCCACCAACGGTCAACGGAGCCGCGATGGCGTGACCGGCAACAACTTCTTCCAGAACGCCTTCGGTGGTGGTCTGTTGCGACGCGCGCGAGCCCCACATGTTCATGATCGCGACGTTGCCTGCACGGTATTCCGCATTGGTGGCGTTGGAGTCGTGGGTCAGGAAGTCGGGGTTCATGTATTCCGACAACGCTTTCATCATGTTGAGCGCGTTGACGCCGGCCTCGGTGTTGACGTTGGGTTCGGCTGAGCCCGCTTTGAAGTGGCTTCCGCCATAGCCGAGGAAAATATTGTTGAATTCCTGGGCCAGGTTCCAGCCCGCTGCATAAGCGCCACCGACCGGGTTCTGCATGATGCCCTGGGACCGGATCGCCTCGGCGACTTCGAGCATTTCCTCATAGGTGGTCGGAACTTCAACGCCGGCCTGTTCAAGGATATCCTTGCGATACATCAGGTGCTGTGCGTTGGCCATGAACGCCACGGCCATGATGTCGTCACCGATCTTGATCAGCTGGCTCGATTGCAGCCCGTCGCCGTGCTTTTCGACCAGATCGTTCAACGGACGGATGACATCTTCGTTCAAAAGAGCCACGATCGAGCCGTTGGAAACGATTGCGGTGGTGTATTCCGACGGGCTGCCCGACAGGCCAGCCACGTTGATGGTCTGATGCTCGGAAGTGAGGTTGGATTCGACGGACGCGCCGATGCATTCCTGCGCAGCAGCGCCAACAGCCTGAATGGCGGCAAATTCGTTGCCGACAATGCTGACGCGCGCGCTGATCTCGCAGGCAAACGCGCTTCCTGCCATAAGGGCAAAGGCGCTGGACAGTGCCACTTTACTAAAAAACATTGGTATTTCTCCCTAGATGGTGGGTACATCTTCGAAGGCTGCACCCCTTGATTGCCCCGCCTTACGGCGGAGATAAGTGGGGTTAGCCCCCCAAACGTGCCCCTGTTTCAGCATCAAACAGGTGACAGTGATCTTTGTGAATGCGCATCGAAACGGTGTCGTCGATTTCGGCGCGGAAGGTCTTGTCGGCTTTCACCGACACCAGTTGGCCGGCCAAACGGACCGAGACCATGGTGCTGTCTCCCAAAAGCTCCAAGGTATAGATCGGCGCGTTGATCTCGCCTTTGGATCCATCGTGCACAACGCTGGCGTCTTCCGCACGGAAGCCAAGAGTGATGGGACCGTCAGGAGCGTCCAGCCCCGGAACCTCGGTGTATTTTGACCGGAACACGCCGTTCTCCATCGTGCCTTCGATCAGGTTCATGGCGGGTGAGCCGATGAAGCTGGCGACAAAGGTATTGGCCGGGCGGTCATAGATGTCGACCGGTGTTCCAACCTGCTGCACCACGCCTTGCTTCATGATGACCACGCGGTCGGCAAGGGTCATCGCTTCGATCTGGTCGTGGGTCACGTAGATCGTGGTCACAGCCAGTTCGTGCGACAGGTTCTTGATCTGCGCCCGGGTCGAGACGCGCAGCTTGGCGTCAAGGTTCGACAGCGGCTCGTCCATCAGGAACACTTTAGGCTTACGTACGATGGCACGGGCCAAGGCCACGCGCTGGCGCTGACCGCCCGACAGTTCGGCCGGTTTACGGTGAAGAAAATCGTCCAGCTCGACCATGGCGCTGGCGCGGCGCACCTTTTCGTCATGGGTCTTGGGATCAATGCCGCGAACCTTCAGAGGGAAGCGGATGTTCTCGTAGACGTTCATATTGGGATAGAGCGCATAGCTTTGAAACACCATCGCCACATCGCGGTCCTTGGGCTCAAGATCATTGACCTTGACGCCATCGACCAAAATGTCGCCCTCGGTCGCATCTTCAAGCCCTGCGATCATGCGCATGGTGGTGGTCTTGCCACAGCCCGAAGGCCCCAGAAGCACCAGAAACTCTTTGTCCGCAATGGTCAGGTCGAAATTGTCGACCCCGACGAAACTGTCCCAACGCTTGCTGATGTTCTTCAGCTGGATCTCGGCCATTCGGATTTCCCTCTCATTGGAATCAGATTTGCATACGCATGCAAAAAAATGTTAGATTAACCCTCGACAATTTGGCAAGGTAATTTTGCAAGCGTACGCAACTAAGCCCTCAGGGCACTCACGAGAAGCGAAAATTTATGACGACACACCAAGACGCCAAAGCCGTGGTGCAGCGATTCCATGCGGCGCTCGACGCCCCGGATGCAGATCTGGAGCAGGTCTTGCAGACACATTCAGGCGCCAATTTCGTGTGGCGCGGGTTTCATCCGTTCAACGAAATGAACAGCCCCAGCCAGGTCGCAACAGACTTCTGGCTCCCCCTGCGCCAAAGCCTGACGTCGCTACAGCGCCGCCAAGACATCTTCTTCGCCGGCACCAATCAGATGGACGATTTCACCAGCGTCTGGGTGGTGTCGATGGGCCACCTGATGGGTCTGTTCGACAATGTTTTTTGTGGCATCCCGCCGACCGGCAAGATCGCAATGCTGCGCTATTGCGAGTTCCACCGGGTCGAGGACGACCAGATCGTCGAAACAGCCATGTATTTCGACCTGCCCCACCTGATGGCGCAGGCGGGCATTGTGCCTTTCCCCGCCCACACTGCCGCCCAGTTGGTGCAACCCGGGCCACAAACCCATGACGGGTTGCTGTTTGATGCCCAACCCGCGCAAGAGGGCGTGGAGACGCTGGCCCTGATCAACCGCATGATCAGTGATCTGGGGCAATGGGACAGCGGGCTGTCCCTTGAGGACGAGCTGCGGCAAACATGGGCCGAGGACATGTTGTGGTGGGGGCCGACCGGGATCGGCGCGACCTACACGATTGAACGCTACGCCAAACAGCACTCTGGTCCGTTCCGTGCGGCGTTTTCTGATCGATCCAAAACCACACACATCGCCCGACTGGCCGAAGGCACCTATGGCGGGTTCTTCGGCTGGCCCAACTTCACGGCCCGCCTGAGTGGCGACTTTATGGGGATGCCCGCGACAGGCAAGCTCGGCGAATTCCGTGTGATCGACATTTACCGTCGCGACGGGAATAAGCTGGCCGAAAACTGGATCTTCATCGACCTGCTGCATTTCTGGAAATCTCAGGGCCTTGATGTTCTGCAGCGCCTGCAAGATGGTCACTACGCATGATCGACGCACATCATCACCTGTGGGACCTGTCGGCGGTGCATTATCCGTGGCTGATGGCCAAGGGCGTCGCCCGGTTCTTTGGGGATCCCGCACCGATCCAGCGCAATTATCTGCCGGACGAGTTTCGCGCGGATGCTGCGGCACAAGGTTTCTCTGCCTCTGTTCACATTCAAGTCGGGGCCGAGGACGGGTTGGCCGAGGCCACATGGGTTCAGTCCGTCGCCGATGCAACGCCCGGCTGGCCTATGGCGCAGGTGGTGTTCTGCGACCTGACCGCACCCGATTTGGACGCGCAGCTCGATGCCTTTCAAGCGCTGTCCACCGTCAAGGGTGTCCGCCAGATCGTCGGGCGTGCGCCGGGTGAAGACGCGGTGACCGGCACCAACGACCTGCTGAACAACCCGCAATTCCTTGACGGCCTGCGTGAAGCCGGACGGCGCGGATTGTCCTTTGATCTGCAACTGATCCCCGAGTTGATCGAGAGAACCGCGCGGGTTCTGGAACAGGCCCCTGACACCAAGATCGCCCTGTGCCACGCGGGCAGCCCACATAATCGCTCACTCCAAGGGCTCGCCGATTGGGCCACCAAACTCCGCGACCTGTCCGCCCTGCCCCAGGTCACCTGCAAGCTGTCGGGGGGGGGGGGGGGGGGGGGGGGGGGGGGGGGGGGGGGGGGGGGGGGGGGGGGGGGGGGGGGGGGGGGGGGGGGGGGGGGGGGGGGGGGGGGGGGGGGGGGGGGGGGGGGGGGGGGGGGGGGGGGGGGGGGGGGGGGGGGGGGGGGGGGGGGGGGGGGGGGGGGGGGGGGGGGGGGGGGGGGGGGGGGGTGTGGGGGGGGTGGGGGGGGGGGGGGGGGGGGGGGGGGGGGGGGGGGGGGGGGGGGGGGGTGGGGGGGGGGGGGGGGGGGGGGGGGGGGGGGGGGGGGGGGGGGGGGGGGGGGGGGGGGGGGGGGGGGGGGGGGGGGGGGGGGGGGGGGGGGGGGGGGGGGGGGGGGGGGGGGGGGGGGGGGGGGGGGGGGGGGGGGGGGGGGGGTGGGGGGGGGGGGGGGGGGGGGGGGGGGGGGGGGGGGGGGGGGGGGGGGGGGGGGGGGGGGGGGGGGGGGGGGGGGGGGGGGGGGGGGGGGGGGGGGGGGGGGGGGGGGGGGGGGGGGGGGGGGGGGGGGGGGGGGGGGGGGGGGGGGGGGGGGGGGGGGGGGGGGGGGGGGGGGGGGGGGGGGGGGGGGGGGGGGGGGGGGGGGGGGGGGGGGGGGGGGGGGGGGGGGGGGGGGGGGGGGGGGGGGGGGGGGGGGGGGGGGGGGGGGGGGGGGGGGGGGGGGGGGGGGGGGGGGGGGGGGGGGGGGGGGGGGGGGGGGGGGGGGGGGGGGGGGGGGGGGGGGGGGGGGGGGGGGGGGGGGGGGGGGGGGGGGGGGGGGGGGGGGGGGGGGGGGGGGGGGGGGGGGGGGGGGGGGGGGGGGGGGGGGGGGGGGGGGGGGGGGGGGGGGGGGGGGGGGGGGGGGGGGGGGGGGGGGGGGGGGGGGGGGGGGGGGGGGGGGGGGGGGGGGGGGGGGGGGGGGGGGGGGGGGGGGGGGGGGGGGGGGGGGGGGGGGGGGGGGGGGGGGGGGGGGGGGGGGGGGGGGGGGGGGGGGGGGGGGGGGGGGGGGGGGGGGGGGGGGGGGGGGGGGGGGGGGGGGGGGGGGGGGGGGGGGGGGGGGGGGGGGGGGGGGGGGGGGGGGGGGGGGGGGGGGGGGGGGGGGGGGGGGGGGGGGGGGGGGGGGGGGGGGGGGGGGGGGGGGGGGGGGGGGGGGGGGGGGGGGGGGGGGGGGGGGGGGGGGGGGGGGGGGGGGGGGGGGGGGGGGGGGGGGGGGGGGGGGGGGGGGGGGGGGGGGGGGGGGGGGGGGGGGGGGGGGGGGGGGGGGGGGGGGGGGGGGGGGGGGGGGGGGGGGGGGGGGGGGGGGGGGGGGGGGGGGGGGGGGGGGGGGGGGGGGGGGGGGGGGGGGGGGGGGGGGGGGGGGGGGGGGGGGGGGGGGGGGGGGGGGGGGGGGGGGGGGGGGGGGGGGGGGGGGGGGGGGGGGGGGGGGGGGGGGGGGGGGGGGGGGGGGGGGGGGGGGGGGGGGGGGGGGGGGGGGGGGGGGGGGGGGGGGGGGGGGGGGGGGGGGGGGGGGGGGGGGGGGGGGGGGGGGGGGGGGGGGGGGGGGGGGGGGGGGGGGGGGGGGGGGGGGGGGGGGGGGGGGGGGGGGGGGGGGGGGGGGGGGGGGGGGGGGGGGGGGGGGGGGGGGGGGGGGGGGGGGGGGGGGGGGGGGGGGGGGGGGGGGGGGGGGGGGGGGGGGGGGGGGGGGGGGGGGGGGGGGGGGGGGGGGGGGGGGGGGGGGGGGGGGGGGGGGGGGGGGGGGGGGGGGGGGGGGGGGGGGGGGGGGGGGGGGGGGGGGGGGGGGGGGGGGGGGGGGGGGGGGGGGGGGGGGGGGGGGGGGGGGGGGGGGGGGGGGGGGGGGGGGGGGGGGGGGGGGGGGGGGGGGGGGGGGGGGGGGGGGGGGGGGGGGGGGGGGGGGGGGGGGGGGGGGGGGGGGGGGGGGGGGGGGGGGGGGGGGGGGGGGGGGGGGGGGGGGGGGGGGGGGGGGGGGGGGGGGGGGGGGGGGGGGGGGGGGGGGGGGGGGGGGGGGGGGGGGGGGGGGGGGGGGGGGGGGGGGGGGGGGGGGGGGGGGGGGGGGGGGGGGGGGGGGGGGGGGGGGGGGGGGGGGGGGGGGGGGGGGGGGGGGGGGGGGGGGGGGGGGGGGGGGGGGGGGGGGGGGGGGGGGGGGGGGGGGGGGGGGGGGGGGGGGGGGGGGGGGGGGGGGGGGGGGGGGGGGGGGGGGGGGGGGGGGGGGGGGGGGGGGGGGGGGGGGGGGGGGGGGGGGGGGGGGGGGGGGGGGGGGGGGGGGGGGGGGGGGGGGGGGGGGGGGGGGGGGGGGGGGGGGGGGGGGGGGGGGGGGGGGGGGGGGGGGGGGGGGGGGGGGGGGGGGGGGGGGGGGGGGGGGGGGGGGGGGGGGGGGGGGGGGGGGGGGGGGGGGGGGGGGGGGGGGGGGGGGGGGGGGGGGGGGGGGGGGGGGGGGGGGGGGGGGGGGGGGGGGGGGGGGGGGGGGGGGGGGGGGGGGGGGGGGGGGGGTGGGGGGGGGGGGGGGTGGGGGGGGGGGGGGGGGTGGGGGGGGGGGGGGGGGGGGGGGGGTGGGGGGGGGGGGGGGGGGGGGGGCAGCACAACTGGACGGTCGATGACTTCCGACCGATCATCGAGACGTGCTTGGACCAATTCGGCCCCGACCGCTGCATGTTCGGATCAAACTTCCCGGTCGACAGCCTGTATTCCGACTATGCCACGCTTGTCCAAGCGCATCGCGCACTCGTGCCGAAAGAGATGCACCAGAGCGTGTTCCGTGATACAGCCGCAGCATTCTATGCGCTGTAAGACAAGGGCTGAAAGATAAGCGAAACTTTCATCTACGAAACCACCGTCATATCTGACTGGATCGACTATAACGGCCACATGCAAGATGCCTATTACGGGCTGATCTTCAGCTTCGCCGTCGACTCGGTGCAGGACGCGAAATCGAGGCGGGCCGCGTCTGGGTGAACAACTATCACGCCTATCCGGCCCATGCGGCATTTGGCGGCTACAAACAGTCGGGCATCGGTCGCGAAACGCACAAGATGATGCTGGACCACTATCAGCAGACCAAGAACATGCTGGTCAGCTACAACCCTAACAAGCTGGGTTTCTTCTAAAACATTGGGGGCGTTGGCATTTTAGCGTGCTGACGCCCCTTTTCCGTCTAGCGCCACCCGTGGGGCGTAATTTAAACAAGTTTTAAGGAAAGGATGATTTCTGGGTTACGATTGTTTAGGAGTGCAGAATGCGTATTTCCCCGGTTATCCTTTGCGGCGGGTCTGGCACACGGCTTTGGCCATTGTCGCGAAAATCATATCCAAAACAATTTACGCCCTTGTTGGGGGACGAAACGCTATTCCAATCGACGGCCAAGCGGCTGACAGATGGCGATGGCGTCGGTTTTGATCGCCCCACCATCCTGACCACATCCGATTTCCGGTTCATCGTCACCGAACAATTGGCCGCTGCGGGCATTGATCCGGGCGCGATGCTGCTTGAACCCGCACCGCGCGATACCGCGCCCGCGATTTTGGCCGCCGCGATGTATCTGGCCCGTCAATCCGACGATGCGGTGATGCTAATCGTGCCATCCGACCATCATATCCCCGATGCAGGCCGTTTCAGACAGGCGATTGCCCGCGGGCTACCGGCTGTTTCGGACGGGCAAATCGTCACGTTTGGGATCACACCAACGCGCCCTGAAACGGGCTTTGGCTATCTTGAACTGGGCGCCGATTGCGGTGACGATCTAGGCCCCTGCACGCTAAGAGGTTTTGTGGAAAAACCCGACCGATCCAAGGCCGAAGCGATGGTCAACGCGGGTGGTTTTCTGTGGAATGCAGGTATCTTCATGGCGCGGGCCGTGGACATAATTGCCGCCTTTGCCAAACATGCCCCTGCGTTTGAACCCCACATCCGCACGGCATTGGACAACGCCGAGGTGGATTTGGGGTTCCTAAGGCTGGATGCCAACGCGTGGGATCAAACGGACGCAAAATCCATCGACTATGCCGTGATGGAAAAGGCGGACAATCTGACCGTGGTGCCGTTTGACGGGGTTTGGTCCGACATGGGCGGCTGGGACGCCGTTTGGCGCGACGCGGACAAATCGGACACGGCCGTTGCAACGGTGGGTGATGCCACGGCAATTGACTGTGAAAACAGCCTGATCCGGTCAGAAACCAATGGCCTTGAAATCGTCGGGATCGGCCTGCGCAATATCCTAGCCGTTGCGATGGAGGATGCGGTGCTGGTCGCGGATATGTCCCACGCGCAGGATGTCAAACGGGCGGTTCAGGTCCTGACCGAAAAAGGCGCCGAACAGGCCACCAAATTCCCCAAGGAACACCGACCTTGGGGCTGGTTTGAACGGCTTGTCCTTGGTGGACGGTTTCAGGTCAAACGCATCCACGTGCATCCGGGCGAAGCGCTGAGCCTGCAGAGCCATCTGCACAGGTCCGAACACTGGGTTGTCGTCGAAGGCACAGCCGAGGTCACGATTGGCGATGACACCAACCTGATTTCCGAAAACCAATCTGTGTATATTCCCATCGGATCGAAACATCGTCTGGCCAATCCGGGTAAGGTACCGGTGGTGCTGATCGAGGTGCAGACCGGCGCCTACGTGGGCGAGGACGACATCATCCGCTACGCCGACAAATACGCACGCCAACCGGGCGAATAAAATGCCACCAGCCTTTGGAACCAGCGGCCTGCGGGGCCTCGTCACCGATCTGACCGATGATTTGGTCAGGGCCTATTGTCATGCTTTTACCACCATCCTGCCCAGCCAGACGGTATATGTTGGGCGCGATCTGCGCCCCTCTTCGCCGCGGATCGCAGAGGCTGTGACCGCTGCACTGATCGAGGTGGGTATCGACGTGATTGATAGCGGCGCAATCTGCACACCGGCGCTTGCGCATTTGTCTATGTCGCAGGGGGCGGGCGCAGTTATGGTCACAGGCAGCCATATTCCCGCCGATAGAAACGGCCTGAAATTCTATGTTCCATCCGGTGAGATCACCAAATCGGACGAGGCCATGATTTCCGCGGCCTATGCCGCAGGCTATTCTACCGATCCCGCGCCCAGCGGGCGGTCTACGACGCTTGCGAACGCAGATGCCGGATTTATTGACCGCTATCTGGCCAGTTTTGCGCCCGATACCTTGGCTGGACAACGGATCGGCCTTTATCAGCATTCATCGGTTGCGCGGGATATGTTGGCGACCCTGCTGACCAAGTTGGGGGCGACCGTCATACCACTTGGGCGGTCCGACACCTTTATCCCTGTCGATACCGAAGCGACATCGGCTGAAACGCAATCCATGTTGGCCGCTTGGTGCGCCGAACATGCGCTGGATACCATCGTTTCGACAGATGGTGACGGCGATCGCCCCTTGGTCACGGATGAAACCGGCACCATCATCTTGGGCGACATTTTGGGGCTATTAACCGCCCGATATCTTGGGGCGACACAGGTTGTGATGCCGGTCACATCGAACGCCATGATCGCACAGCAGCCGCAGTTCGAACAGGTTCACCTGACGCAAATTGGATCCCCCTATGTGATCGCAGGGATGGACGCCTGCCAACCGGCCAACGTCGTCGGGTTCGAACCCAATGGCGGGTTTCTGCTTGGGTTCCAAGCTGGCAAGCTTGCCCCTTTGATGACGCGCGATTGTGTGTTGCCTATGCTGTCAGTACTGGCGACCGCCCGCAGTCAGAACATCACCCTCGGCCAATTGGTTGGCCAATTGCCGGACTGGTTCAGCGCGGCGGACCGCATTCAAAACATCGACCGAACAAAGGCCACGCAACTGATTGCGACGTTGACCGAGAACGAAACGGAACGGACCGCGTTTTTTGCGCCGTTTGGCACCATCGAGGCCGTCGATCTGACCGATGGCTTGCGTGTGACACTGGCGAAGGGCGCGTTGATCCTGCACCTTAGGCTGTCAGGCAACGCGCCGGAATTCCGCGTCTATGCGCAGGCCGCCGACCAAACGGCGGCGACCGCCAACCAACGCCGATTGCTGGAAATGGTCAGCGGCGCCTTGGCGCAGGGCGTTTAGTCAGATCCGAACAAATCGCGGGTAAAGACCTTGTCGGCAACATCCGAAATTTCGTCGGTCATGCGATTGGCGATGATAACGTCCGCTTCGGCCTTGAACGCGTCCAGATCACGGACAACACGCGACCGGAAAAATTCGTCGTCTTCCAGAACGGGTTCGTAAACCGTGACTTCAACGCCTTTGGCCTTGAGGCGTTTCATGATCCCTTGGATCGACGACTGACGGAAGTTGTCGGACCCCACCTTCATCACGAGGCGATACACCCCGACCACTTTGGGACCTTTCATCAGCACCTGATCCGCCAGAAAATCCTTGCGCGTGCGGTTGGCATCAACAATCGCACGGATCAGGTTCTGCGGAACGTGGTTGTAGTTCGCCAACAGCTGTTTGGTGTCTTTGGGCAGGCAATAGCCGCCATATCCAAACGACGGGTTGTTGTAGTGGCCGCCAATCCGTGGATCGAGCGAAACACCATCAATGATCTGCCGCGCGTCCATGCCGCCCGCAATCGCATAGCTGTCCAGTTCGTTAAAGAACGCCACACGCATCGCCAGATAGGTGTTTGCGAACAATTTGATGGCCTCGGCTTCGTTCGGATCGGTGAACAGAACCTCGACATCCTTTTTGATCGCACCCTCAATCAGCAGGTCCGCAAACACGCGGGCACGTTCGGATTGTTCGCCGACGATGATACGGCTTGGATGCAGGTTGTCATAAAGGGCGCGGCCTTCGCGCAGGAATTCGGGACTAAAAATAACCTGTGTGGTTTCAAACCGTTCCCGCAGATCATTGACGTAGCCAACCGGAATGGTCGACTTGATCACGATGGTCGCCTGAGTGTTGACGGCCAGAACCTGCTCGATCACCGCTTCGACATTCGAGGTATCGAAGAAGTTGGTTTTGGGGTCATAGTTCGTCGGGGTCGCAACAATCACATAGTCAGCATCAGCATAGGCCGAGGCGGGGTTTGTGGTTGCATGCAGGTTCAGGTCTTTTTCAGACAGAAACTGTTCCAATTCGGCATCGACGATCGGGCACTGACGCCCGTTGACCATCTGAACACGGCTTTCCGAAATATCGACCGCGGTCACCTCATGGTTCTGAGCAAGAAGGACTGCGTTTGACAGACCGACGTAGCCAATCCCAGCAACAGCAATTTTCATAAATAACTACCTAAAATGAGATTAATATACTGGCTAACTACCCAAACTGCGGCGAGTCCTCCACAAAAAATTCCTGCAAACGGGTGATTATGGACCGCTGTGCGATGTAACCGCCAAGAAAACAGCAAAACCGGCATTCGGGTTAGACGGTTTCCAGACCTCGGGCCTGCGCAGGGGTCATGCCGGTCCAGTCCTGAAAGGCGCGGTAGAACGAATTCGGATCGCGATAGGCCAAAAGATAGCTGATCTCTTCTGCACTTAGATTCTGATCGCGCAGATAGGTCATGGCCAAATCCGCCCGCGTGTCGTCGAGGATTGCCTGAAACGTCAGACCTTCGTCCTTGAGGCGACGTTGAAGGCTGCGTTTCGACATTGTCAGACGGGCGCAAACCGTTTCGATCGATACCGCCCCCGAAGGCAATAGGTCGATGATGACCCGCCGCACACGCTCGGACGTTTCGGATTTGGGTTCGAGGGCGCGCAGACGCGACAGCAGTTCCTTTTCAATCAAATCATAGAAGGCCGTGTCAGCGGTGATCAGCGGGCGATAGGCGTCCTCTTTCGAGATGACAAACCCCGTTTTGTCGGCGATTTCTATTGGGGTTCCAACATAGGCGCGCAGATTGTCCGTCACGCCATCTGTCGTTGGTAACCACACCTTTAGTGGGCGCACCTCATGGGCGCTAAAGCTGCGCATCAATTCGATGAAATGCACGATTTCAAACGCGGAGGTCGCGAAAGGCACCGGACGTCTTGCGCCTTCGGGGCGCAGAACAACGGTCACCGTGTCGGGGCCTTCGTCAACGTCGATGCGGATCGGCGCGACCAGCGGTTTGAAAATATCGAGGCGTTTCAACCCCATGCAGATATTCGGGCTGGCGGAAAACGACAGCAAAGCTGGCTGAAACGGGCCCTTGGCCGATTTACGCCCGATCAACAGGGACGCATCTGGATCGTCGGTTTCGTCGGCAATGGCGACCGCCAATTCAAACCACGTATCTGCGTCGACACCGCGCCCTTCGTTTTCAATAAAATCAGCGGGCAAACCGACCCGCGCCAGTACACGTGGCACCGACACATTCATCACCGCAGCGGCGGTCATCAACATTGTCGCAACTTTGTATCTGCGGTGTTCAGCCATTTTGACGCTCCGTTTCTGACCACTAACTTAGCCAATGGGGTTAGTTTTCCGAGGAAGATAACTCGCCCTTGGCACCATTTGTTAGCAGATTGGCGCGATCGGCTAGAACATCAAGCCCGCGAATTGATTACGTTGGGTGCAGACAAGGTCAGCGAATACAATGTGACGATGGCTATGCAAGCAAGCTTTACGGTGAATGGGAACGAACGCACGGTAAATGTACCGGACGATATGCCACTGTTGTGGATCCTGCGGGATGAACTAGGCCTAACCGGCACAAAGTACGGCTGCGGCGTTGCACAATGCGGTGCCTGTACGGTGCATCTGGACGGTATTGCCGTGCGGTCCTGTCAGGTTCCGGCCAGCAAACTGAACGGGGCCGAGGTCACAACCATCGAAGGTCTGGGCACCCCGGAAGAACCGCATCCAGTGCAACAGGCATGGATCGACACGCAAGTCGCACAATGCGGATATTGCCAATCCGGTCAGATCATGCAGGCGGCGAACCTGTTGGATTTCAACCCGAACCCAACGGACGAAGAAATCGACGCGGTGATGTCGGGCAACCTATGCCGCTGCGGCACCTATGTGCGTGTCCGCAAGGCCATCCATGCAGCTTCGGACAAGATGTCAGGATAAACCATGAGCAAAGTTGGAACCCTTTCCCGCCGCGCCTTTCTGATTGGTTCGGCAGCTATCACCGGCGGTGTTGCCTTTGGCGTCTATACAGCAAAATCGCCCTTCCCCAACCCTATCGCCCAAAACCTGCCTGAGGGTGCTGCGACCTTTAACCCGTGGGTCCTGATTGACGCGGAAAAGATCACGGTCATCGCGCCACATGGCGACAAAGGTCAGGGCATTTTCTCGGCGCAGGCCGCATTGATCGCAGAAGAGCTTGATGTCGAGCTGGACCAGATCGACATCAGTTTTGGCATGCCGAACAAGGCCTATTTCAACACCGCCATGGCAGGCGCAATGGCGGGCTATCCGCTATATGATTTCAGCCCAACCGCGGAACGGACCCGCGGCATCGCTGGCGGCGTAATGAAAGTGGCCTTGCCCCTGATGGGCACAGGCGGATCAACCGCGATCCCAGACAGCTATGACAAACTGCGTCATGCGGGGGCGTGCGCGCGCGAAACACTAAAATTGGCAGCATCGCAGCAAACCGGGGTGCCGGTTGATCAGCTGAAAACGGCGCGCGGGGCAGTGCAGCTGCCGGATGGGACCGAAATCGCCTATACCGCGCTTGCCGGTGCGGCGGCCGAGGTGGAACCTGTCACCAGCGTGGCCTTGCGCGACATCAAATCCGCGAACATCGTCGGCAAGCCAATGAAACGGGTCGATATCGCCGCGAAATCGACCGGTACGCAGAACTATGGCATCGATTTCAAAACCGATGGCATGGTCTATGCGACCGTCAAAATGAACCCCCGTCAGGGCGGTGCGCTGAACGGGTTTGACGCGACCGAAGCCGAAGGTATGATCGGCGTTCAGAAGGTCATGGAAATCACAGGCGGTGTGGCCGTTGTCGCCAACAACACGTGGACCGCAATTCAGGCCGCCAATTCGATTGTGTTTGACTGGGGCCCTGCCCCCTACCCGCATGAACAGGCCGAACATTGGGAGGTTTTGTCGAACATCTTTGACGATGACCACCTAAACGGCGAAGCCCGTGTGGTTGGCGATGTGGATGCGGCAGAAGGCGAAGAAGTCGTCGCAGAATACCGGTCGCCATATGTTGCCCATGCGCCGCTGGAACCACTCAGCGCGACCATTCTGGTCACGGACGACCGTGTTGATATCTGGACCGGTCACCAGATCCAGATGTTTGTCGAAAGCACGGTCGCAGGCATCACAGGCCATGACGTCGAAAACGTGCATCTGCACAATCAGTTCATGGGCGGCAGTTTCGGTCACAAGCTTGAGTTCGAATACATCAAGCAGACAGCCGAGATTGCGAATGCGATGCGCGGCACACCGGTTCAAATGACCTATTCGCGCGAAGAAGACTTCGTTCACGATTTCCCGCGCCATATCACCATGGGCCGCGGCGTGGCCAAGCACAAAGACGGGCAGATCACGTCGCTTGACGTTCAAATTGCCGGTCAGTCGGTCATGGGCAGCCAAATGAGCCGTATGGGTCTGAACCTGCCGATGCCCGACACCCAATTGCACGAAGGGGCGTGGGATACGCCGAACTTTAACCTGCCAAACCTGCGCGTGCGGTCCTATGCGACGCGCGAACTGGCCCCCGTGTCGTCATGGCGATCCGTCGGCGCGATGCCCAACACGTTCATCTATCAGACGCTGCTGGACGAAGCGATCCACGCCGCTGGCGCAGACCCGCTTTTGGAACGTATCCGGCTGATGGGTCACGATGTGTCGGTCAAGGTTTTGGAAACCGTGGGCGAGATGTGCAATTGGTCGGGCAGCAACCTTGGTGAAAACCGCGGACGCGGCATCGCCTATGGGTTTTCATTCGGTGTGGCCGTGGCCACAGTGGTCGAAGTGACCAATACCGCCGCAGGCATCAAGCTGGACCACGTTTGGGTCGCTGCGGATGTTGGCAAGGTGATTGACCCCGACAACCTTGAAAACCTTGCCGAGGGCGGCACGGTGTTCGGTTTGGGCCATGCGATCAATTGTGAAATCACCTATGCAGACGGCATGGCAGAGCAGACCAACTATCACGCGCATGATGGCATGCGGATGTGGCAATGCCCGCCGATCGAGTTCAAAGCATTGGAAAACAATCCATCCGTTCGCGGCTTTGGCGAACCGCCGGTCCCGCCTGCGGCACCTGCCTTGGGCAATGCCATTTTCGCGGCAACAGGTCAGCGCATTCGCGAGATGCCGTTCAACAAACACATCCGGTTTGTATAGGGGGCGATCATGAAAAAGCTGATGATCACAATTGCGATGGCAACGATTGGCACCACTGGTTTTGCCGCCGATGGCCCCGTGGCGGAAATCAATCCGCCGGTGTCGGCCACGACCCAAGAGGGTCTGGCCGCGTTTGACCGCATCTATGAGGTGGCCAGCCATCCACGCTGTGCCAATTGTCATGTGGGTGCGGACAATGTGCCGATGTGGTCGGGCGCCTATTATGGAGAAACCCGCCCGCACGGCATGAACGTGAACGCAGGCGAAAGCCGGATTGGCGTGGAAACGCTGGTCTGTTCGACCTGTCACCGCACAAACGACAACTTTGCCACAGATCCGCATGCACCGCCCCGCGCGGGGCTCGACTGGCAGTTGTCGCCGGTGGAATTCGAATGGTTTGACAAATCCCCAGCCGAGATTTGCGCCCAACTGTCCGACCCTGACCGCAATGGCGGGCGCGACTGGATGGGATTGGCCGAACACTTGATTGATGACGCCGGCCACCTAGGATTTGTTTTGTGGGGTTGGCAACCTGGCGGTGGGCGCGAACCTGCGCCCTATAGCCTGCAAGCCCATGTTGACGACGTAACAATCTGGGGTGTCGCGGGACAACCCTGCCCCACCGAGTAAGGAGAGAACGATGCGCTTCACAAATAAATTTGTCCTGCCGGGATATCTGATTTGGGCATCGGCTGTGCTGCATCTGCCCATTCTGGCGATTGCCATGGCGACCTATGGCACCACCATGTTGGCGGCCATCGTCATCTATGGGGCGCTGGGCTTCGGCCTAACGCGCGGGATGCTCTGGGTGGGCTGGATCAGTTTTCTGGTGATGCTGGTCGGCATAATTGCCGCCCTCGTTGGGATGCTGGACAGCCTTGGCATCGTGTCGACCTTGTTCACTGCTATCCTTGCCCTGGATATCGCGGCGGCGCTGCTCTTGTTCCGCGCCCTGTGGTTCAAGGACCCGAAACCAGTACAGGCATAAAGAAACGGGGCGCTCTGCGCCCCGTTTTCATTGCTGGGCGGCTTAGCCGCGACCGCGATAGGTCGGCACACCCTGATCCGGCACCCAGACGCCCTCAAGCATCGGGCCGGTCTGCCAATGTACGTCAATCGGGATGCCGCCGCGTGGGTACCAATACCCCCCGATCCGTAGCCAGCGTGGCTCCAGAAACTCGACCAGACGCCGTGCAATCGAAATGGTGCAGTCTTCGTGGAAGGCACCGTGATTGCGGAAGGACGTCAGATACAGCTTGAGCGCTTTGCTCTCGATCAGCCATTGGTCGGGCACGTAGTCGATGACCAGATGCGCGAAATCGGGCTGGCCAGTCATCGGGCAAAGCGACGTAAATTCCGGCGCGGTAAAGCGAACGTTATAATTGATGTCGGCCTGCGGGTTCTGCACCCGTTCCAGAACCGCCTCTTCTGGGTTTTGCGGAACAATCGTTGCGCCGCCCAACTGTTTGAGATTGCTATAGATACTGTCAGTCATGTCAGTCCTTTCAAACGCCGCGCTGATTGCCCCACAAAAGGACATGGAGTTGCGGCAGAATACGGGGGGTGAACCATGCGTCTTGGGTGGTTTTTTCAACCAGCCACAAAAGACGATTCAGGCTGTCTTGGGCTGGGATCGCGATGTCAGGATCAACAACAGGGTTTCCCGGTTGCAGATAAAGCGGCAAATCGGGGTAACGTGCGGCAACGTCACGGGCCCAGTCGTAGTCGGCATCGTCAAAGATGACGATCTTAAGGACCGTGTCCGCGCCCTGTCCTGCGCTTAGACAATCGTCGAACGTCGCCCAGTCAACGGTTTCCCCGCTGCTTGGCGGTTTGGGCGACAGGACCAGCGTGTCCAGATCCCTAAACCATGGCTTGGCAATCGATCCTTGAGTTTCACAGGCAAAGCGATAGCCCTGCGCCTTGCCCTGCGAGATCAGTGGACCAAAATCCTGAATGGCGGGGTTGCCGCCGCTGATCGACACGGTGATCGGCTGGCCAGACGACAAGGTGCGCACCTTATCGAACACGGCCTCATGGCTCATCGGTGCCCATGTGTGGCGATAAGCGCTGTCGACCGCGTGCAGGCTGTCGCACCAGCTACAGCGATAGTCACAGCCCCCAGCCCGCACAAAGACGGTCGGTTCGCCAATCAGTGCACCCTCGCCCTGAATGGTCGGTCCGAAAATTTCGGCAATCCGCAGGGTCATGGGCGATACTCGGCCCATGTTTTGGGTGTTTCGCTGACCTTGACGGCTGTCGTTTCCGGCCAACGGTCGTGACACCAGTCAAAGAAGTGTTTCGCCATCACCTCGGACGTCGGCATATCCAGCACATCGTTCAGGTGACGGTGATCGAAACAGTCGTCGATATAAGTCTTGAGCGGTTTGAGGTCGTGATAATCACGAACAAACCCGTCAGCGTTCAGCGTCGGCGAAGCCAGTTCAACAACCACTATGTAGTTGTGACCATGCAAGCGATGACACTGATGATCCTGTGGCAGGTGCAACAGCTGATGCGACGCGGCAAAGTGAAACTCTTTCGTGATGCGGAACATTATGCGCCCCCATGTGCGGCAATGGCCGCCTGCCAGAAATCAGGATCGGCATAGGTGGTCGGATCCTCGACCCCCGCGATGTGAAACGCCTCACGCCGTTCAACGCAGGTACCGCAGCGCCCGCAATGATGTTCGCCGCCCTTGTAACAGGACCACGTGTCCGCAAAGGGCGTGTTGTGCTTGGCCCCAGCGGTCACAATGTCCGCCTTGGACCGGTGCACAAACGGCGTGTAGAGTTTGACATTGGCGTATCCATCCAGCGCGTGCTGCTGCATGGTGTTGAACGCCTCGGTAAAGGCGGGTCGGCAATCGGGATAGATAAAGTGATCGCCGCCATGGACCGCCGTTGCAACGGCATCGTCCCCATTTGCCGCCGCAACACCAAAGGCGATGGTCAGCATGATCGCATTCCGGTTGGGAACAACGGTCACTTTCATCGTTTCTTCGGCATAATGGCCATCTGGCACGTCTATGTCGTCGGTCAATGCCGATCCCGTCAAGGACGCACCAATCCCGCGCATATCGATGATGTCATGCGGCACACCAAGCCGCTGCGCAGCGGCGGCGGCGTAGTCGATTTCTTTGCGGTGCCGCTGACCGTAGTCAAAACTGACCAGCCGGGTCAGTTCGTTTTCTTCGGCAACCATATGGGCAAGCGAAACAGAATCCAGCCCGCCCGAGCAGATAACAATAGTCTTCATTTGTGTCCCTTGTTTTGATTGACCGGGTAGGCTGCGACCGGTGCGGGGCCGTATAGTGACCTGTTGCGTGCCATGCAAGCAGTTCGAACACAGCCCGCCCCCCGTTCGATCCATGTTCGAACGGATTGCCCAGCGCGACAAGATCACCACGGCGAATGCCTCGGTCCTGCGGATAGAAGGGGATCGGTTTCAGGCGCAGAACCTGACCATTCAAAACACCTATGACTGCACGCGCCTCGGAACAGACGCAGACGCGACCCGCAACGAGGCTGGTCAGTTCGTCACAGGACAACACCAAGCGGTCGCCGTGCTGGTCGCGGGTGCGGATCGCTGTCATTTCGACAACGTCCGAATGCGCAGTTTTCAGGATACGCTTTACCTGCAACATCCGGCGGATTTCGAAACATCGCGCAGCTATTTTCACGGCTGCGACATCGAAGGGGATGTGGATTTCATCTTTGGGCAGGCCACCGGCTATTTTGAGGGGTGCACGTTGCGATCATTGGGGACGCGCGCCAGACAAAGCTGGTTCACAGCGCCCGCAACGAATATCCGCACGACCTTTGGCTTGGTGTTCAATGCGTGTCGGTTTGAATGCCACGACCCAGACAATCGCGGGCAGCACAGTCTGGGTCGGCAATGGTTCGATGGCGTTAGGGCCACCTCCTATGGCACCCCCACGATCGACGGCTATCGCTGTGTGGCGGATGACCAATCCTGGTTTGACGGGACATCCGGCGGATTGAGCCGCAAGTCGCTAGAGTCGGTGGGGAAATGTGTGATCATGGCCTCTGAGATTGATCCGAAAATTCAGGGTTGGGAGCCGTGGAACGGCGGTGCATGGGCGCCAAGGTACCGCCCCGTCCTAGCAAACGCTGGTGCGTTTATTCAGCAAACGGCGGGTTGGGCGGATTTTCGACCTGAGGCCTATGACGACATCGCGCCGGACATGGTATTTCTGGGTGAATATCAGACACGCCCCGAGTGCAGTGTGTCGCGCCCAAGGTTGGGATCAAACGGCGTCTTGCCATTGCGGATCATCCGGTCTGTCATCCGCCGCCCCCGACGCCCGTTGATAAACGTCCGCGCACCGATGCGGGTCTGGGAATAATCGACCACGGCCAATTCCGGAAAGAACGTCAGAATTTCACGCAGTTGCGCCACGGTGAGCGCCCGCGTGGATTGGGCGCCGACACAAAGCGACTCGGTCCATGCGCCGTTGGACAGGACCAGTTCGTGATCGTCGAACAAAATGTGCCAGTAGAAGAAGCTGGTTAGATCGTTGTCGGTTGTGATGCCTTCCAAGCCACACAGGTGTTTTGCGGCAACCAGAACCTCAGACTGATCAAACATGCGTTCAGCAATCGCTGACCTGACGAGAATGCGGTGCTGGGGCGACACCAACAGATCGGATTGTGGATGGCTGGGTCCAAGGGGCCCGGCAGCAATCCGAACGGGTGCCAGCGACGGGTTCAAATCCAAGAGCGCGGGAAACATCAGCCGCTTGCCGATCCATCGCACCGTTTGAAACCCGTGATCACGGGTCAGCACCTGATCACCGACCATGAGCTCTTCGATCCGGCAATCGCCCTTCATCGTGGCCAGCAAGGTACCCGAGCAGAAACAAACCACCTCGACGGTCGTGGAAAATGCGCCCGTGCCGGACCCATCGTATGTGCCCACCCAGCCGATCTGAAATGTGGTTCCGCTCAGCGCGACAACGTCGATATGATCCCAGTCGAACCCGTCGTGCGCATCGACATAGTTCGTGTAGTCGGTGGTGATTTGCGTGCTGGCCGTCACCGGTTCGCCTGTATCGGAAAACACACGATACATCAGTTCGCCGTCACCGAAAAACTCATCACTCCACACCGCGACAAAGTTGTTCTGACCGCCGCCAAAGGGCATGATGACAGGCGCGGCGACCCATCCGTTTGCCCCCGCAAAATCGCCATAAACCGCCCATCATCCAGCGCGACCATTTGTGCGGGGCTTTCATAGACGGTTACGTCGTTTTGCTGCATTTCGACGTCTTGCGCGATGACAAATCCGGGATCGGTTGGCGCGACAGCTGGGTTCAGAATGGTGAAAATGGGTTCGTCATCACCTGTTTCAATCGACGACCGGATCTGAGACACGGCAATTAGGCCACTGGTCAGCTCGATCATCGAAAAATTCGGAACGTCGTATCCGTCTGCACCGTCGTAGGCCATGTCGCCGACCTGAAACTGATCGGTCGCAGGCGTTCCATCCGGATTGTAGATACGGGCCTGTAGCGTCATCGACTGATAGTTGTCGTAGATACCATCATTCCCCCACAGCGTCATGAACCGGCCGTCGTCCATAGGCAAAAGAACCGGCGGGGTTTCGTAAGTTGTGGTATCGTTTTGAACCATCAGACAACTGTCGCGACTGTAAAATTGGGGTCAGTGGGCGCGAAAGTCGGGTCGATGATCGACATAACAGGTGTGTCGTATCCTGCCTCAGCCGTGCTGCGGACATAGCCGACCACAACATTCCCGTCTGCCAGCGTTGTGACATCAAGATTGTCGACATCGTAGTGATCGTAGCCGTCGATCAACAAGGTGCCGATGGCAAAGGTATCGGTTGCCGGTGTTCCGTCCGGATTCAAGATCCGACCGTTGACACAGGCACTTTGGGATCCGTCGGTCGAGGCATAGTCAGTCCACACATACAAAACCCGGCCATCGTCAAGGACGACGACCTTGGGCGGCGACTGGTCGCCGGACGTGAATGTATTCACGACTATCGGGACTGTGTTTGACAATTCTGACCCAAACCTCCGTGCGCGATCAGCATGCGCGCCTAAGGTACAGGCATGAAACGTGCCACTTTGACTAACGCTATGATTTAAAACGGCAAAATTTCCGCCTCTCTTAGATGAGGGCGAAATAGTCGGTTTCCAGACAGAGCTTGCGGTGCCGAAAAAGTTTGAGTTGCTTGAACTGCACCCCTTTATCGGCCAATCGTAGCGCGTGCGTATTCTAACCTACATAGCCTCGGTTCTAGCGATACTGATCGTTGCGATTGGTATCTTTTGGGTGTCCCGCGCCTATTTCCAATCCGAAGAGCTATCAAAAGCCGAAGGTCGCCTATCGCTTTATGAAAGCACGGTTTCCGCTGAATTCGAACGGTTTTCGCACCTGACCTATGTGCTGGCACGGGATCCGTTCGTCATTGACACCGCAATCAACGGCGACACCTCAACACTGAACCCTCGGCTGGCGGAATTTGCGCAGCGGGCTGGTTTGGATGCGATCTATTTGATGGACACGACTGGTTTGACCATCGCCGCGTCCAATTTTGATACAGACGCCAGTTTTGTCGGCCAGAATTATGGTTTCCGGCCGTATTTTCAGGTCGCTTTGAGCGGCGAACAGGGCCGTTTTTACGCAATCGGCAGCACGACGGGCATTCCGGGATATTTCATCGCGGATGCGGTGACCGATGCAGGCGGCAACACGGTTGGTGTGGTCGCGATCAAGATCGAATTGTTTCAGCTGGAACAAAGCTGGAAGCAATCAGGCGAACATCTGTTTCTAGCGAACCACGACGGCGTGATCCTGCTGTCGTCCGACCCATCTTGGCGGTATAAAACGACCTCGGCACTGTCGGAGGATCAGCGGCGGGATATTGAGGTTGCCCGACAGTTTTCCGGCCAACCGTTGGTTCCCTTGGATTGGCGGATGTTGACGGCCGACCGCGCCGAGGTAAACGGCGCTGAATGGCTTCATTTGACGTCTGAAACACTGCCGCATGGTTGGCGTTTGCACTATTTTGCCAGCGATGATCGTGCAGTTTCGCGCAGTTGGCTGGTCACCGCGATTGCCGTAACACTGGCGGCGCTGGCGTTTATTTTCTTTCAGACCCAGCGGGCGCGACGGGTTGGCGCGGCCCTTGCGCGGTCGGAACGCAACGAAGCAGACCTGCGACAAGCAAACGAACGACTTGCCATCGAAATTGACGAACGGATCACTGCCGAACGACGGCTTAAGCGCACCCAGAACGAACTGGAACGCGCCGGCAGGTTGGCCGCACTTGGCCAATTGGCGGCCTCGGTGACGCATGAGCTTGGCCAGCCGATTGCGGCGATGAAGAACCACTTGGCTGCGGCAGAAATTCAGTCAGGGACCACAAAACTGACCGATAGGCTTCAGGGGTTGGTGGACCGGATGGAGGGCATCACCCGCCAGCTAAAGTTCTTTGCGCGGCAAGGTAAGGACAATTTTGAACGGGTCGATTTGCGCGATGCCATGCAGGCGGCGCTGGACCTTGTTGATCCAAATATCAGCCTTCGGAAGGTAACCGTGCACCGCATCGGGGCGGATGAACCGGTGCCGTTGACCTGTAACAAATTGCGTATCGAACAGGTGATGACCAACTTGCTGCGAAATGCGCTCGATGCGGTTGAGGACGCCCCCTCCCCTGAGATCGTCGTCAGCTTTGGTCAATCCCACCAAAATGTCTGGTTTTCGGTGGCCGACAATGGGCATGGATTGGGCGGTCGAACACTCAGCGATTTGTCGGAACCGTTTACCACCACCCGTGAAAGCGGTCAGGGCATGGGTTTGGGTCTGGCGATTTCTGCGGCGATCGTGAATGATCACAACGGCCACATGACCGCCACGGACAATCCCGACGGCGGCACAGTGTTTACCGTTTCCTTTCCTACAGGGACCGACGAATGAAAGACTGCCGCGTTTTGATAGTGGATGATGACCGCGAAATGCGTCAGTCCCTTGTCGAATTGATCGAGGCCGCAGGATGGGAGGCCATGGCCCTACCCCGCGCAAACGATGTCGACAAACGTTTGCCCGAATTTCTGCCCCATGTGATTTTGTCGGATGTCCGTATGCCAGGCATGTCCGGACTTGAACTGGTCGCAAGCCTGCCTGAGGCCAACAGCCCGCCGGTTGTTTTGATTTCGGCCCATGGCGATATCCCAATGGCCGTCGAAGCGATGCAGAGCGGCGCCTATAGCTTCGTTGAAAAACCCTACGATCCGCGGCGACTACTGTCCATTCTGTCCCACGCCGCCGATCAGCATCAAATGCGGGAAACCAACAAACGCCTGAGGGAACGGCTGTCGGAATTGTCGGGGTTGGATCAGGTTCTGCTGGGTCAAACGGCGGATATGTCGGCGCTGCGCGAAGAGGTGTTTGACCTGTCGGCCAGCCCTGCGCCTGTGTTGATCTGTGGCGAAACCGGAACCGGCAAAGAGTTGGTCGCGCGGGCCTTGCATGATTTGTCACCACGTTCCAGCGGCGCGTTCGTCGCCCTGAATTGTGCGGCATTGACGCCGGAACGGCTCGAACGGTCGCGGGTTGGCATTTCGGATCAAGCCACTGTTTTTCTGGATGAAATTGCCGCCTGCCCTGTGGATGTCCAAGCGATCCTTTTGCGCTGGATCGAAGACCCCGCAACCCGTGGCAGCATCCGTTTTCTGGCCACCACGAATGAAGATGTCGACACTGCAATCGATCGCGGCATGTTGCGGCAGGATCTATATTATCGGCTGAATACCTTTACACTGACCCTGCCGCCGCTGCGTGACAGACGGGATGATTTGGTTTTGCTGATGACCCATTTCATGACCGAGGCGGCCCATCTCTATGAGGTGAAAGCGCCAGACCTGACCCCTGATGACCTGTCGGCGCTGTTGACCCATGAATGGCCCGGCAATGTGCGCGAGTTGCGCAGCGTCGCAGAACGCCGCGTTCTGCAAGCGCGGCGTGGCACAGGATCTGTGGCGCAGGCGATTTCCAGCGGCGACCCACAAGAGGATGTTCCCCCAACACTGCGCGAGGCAGTTGCCGCCTTTGAGCGCGAAATGATCGGCAAAGCCCTGCATACTCATGCCGGAAAAATGGATGCCGTGGCCGAGGCCCTAGGGATTGGCCGCCGAACGCTGAACGAAAAGATCGTGAAACTAGGCCTTGATAAAGAGGCCTATCTTTGACCCTGCGGAAATCCGCAGGGCATTGGGCAATGCGCTGACATTTTCCTTCATAGGCAGGGGCGCGGTGGTTCGCGATACTAACCCACAGAATGATGTTCATTCTCTGGGAGGAAACCATGAACAAACTGATGACCAGCGCAACCAGCGCTGCCCTTATTTTTGCGTTTGCCGGCGAAGCGCTGGCGACCGAATGGAATGTATCGCTGTGGGGCACCCGCCGCGCATTCACCGAACACGTCGAAAAACTGGCCGAGTTGGTCAGCGAAAAGACCGGCGGCGAGTTCACATTGAACCTGAGCTATGGCGGCCTGTCGAACAACCGCGAAAACCTTGACGGTATTTCGATTGGCGCGTTTGAAATGGCACAGTTCTGTGCGGGCTATCACGCCGACAAAAACCCATCGATCACCGTTCTGGAACTGCCGTTCCTTGGCGTGACGAGCCTTGAGCAGGAAATCGAGTTGTCGATGGCGGTCTATAGCCACCCAGCAACCGTTGCCGATCTGGGCCGCTGGAACGCGACCTTGCTGATGCCGTCGCCACTTCCACAGTACAACGTGGTTGGCTCCGGCGATGCACCATCGACGCTGGCTGACTTTGAAGGGCTGTCGGTTCGTGCGACTGGCGGTATCGGGGCTGCAATGGAAACCATCGGCGCGGTTCCTACCTCGATGTCGGCATCCGAGGTACGTCAGGCGATGGATAGCGGCGTTGTCAAAGCAGTTAGCTTTGCCCCGCATGCCCATATGTCGTTCGGCACCATCGAAAACGGCGAATGGTGGACCACCAACCTGAACCCAGGCACCGTGAACTGCCCCGTTGTTGTGAACACCGATGCGCTGGACAGCCTGTCCGACGAACACCGTGACGCATTGCTAAGTTCGGTTGATGAGGCACTGGAATACTATGTGTCCTACTACAACGAACAGACCATGGCTGCTTGGGGCCCCGCGCTTGAGGAAAAAGGCATCGTTTCGGTGACCTTCTCGGACGATGAACTGGCCGCGTTCAAAGAGGCCGCAGCCGCACCTGCCGCTGCTGCATGGATCGAAGCCAACACCGCGCGCGGATTGCCAGCACAAGAGCTCTATGACCTTGTGACCGGCATGATCGCCGCAGACATGTAAGTGTCATCGCCCGCGTCAGCCCACCCTGACGCGGGCATTTTTTCACAATTTTAAGAGAAAGGGCGACAATGGCTGGCGCTTCTCTTGTTGCATCCGACGACAGTCTGCTGAGCAGGGTCGATCGGTCTTTGTATAAAGTTGAAAGTTTCCTTGCGCTGATCAGCGGCCTCGCTGTTTTCGGCCTTATGGTTTTGGCGGTGATTTCGGTTGGCGGCAGAAACCTATTTGACCGCCCCCTGTCCGGCTATGTCGACTGGATTGAGCAGGCGATGCCACTGATTGCATTTATGGGGATCGCCTTTACCCAGCGCGATGGCGGCCATATTCGCATGGATATGTTGATCGGTCGGCTTACGGGCCGTTGGCTTTATGCCGTCGAATTCCTGACCACGTTGGCGATTTTCGCGCTGATGGTTTTGCTGGTTTGGGGCACATGGGCCCATTTTGAACGCAGCTTTGATTTCGCGATGCCCCGTTGGAGCACGGACAGTTCGATGGATATTGGCCTGCCGCTTTGGCCTGCCAAGCTGTTGGCGCCAGTGGCATTTTCGGTTCTGAGCCTGCGGCTGGGCCTGCAACTGATTGCCTATGCGCGTGCCTTTATCGAAAACACGGCGCGCCCAGTTGCGGTGCCAATGATTGCTGATGCCGCAACCGTGGCCGCAATGGAAGCCGAGCATGTCTCGGACCTGAATGACAAGGAACAGAGCTGATGGAACCCATTGAAATTGGCCTGTGGGTCACGGGCGGCATGCTCGTTTTTGTTTTGTTGGGGATGCGCGTTGCGTTCGCGGCAGGCATGGCCGGTATGATCGGTCTGATCTGGATATTCTGGTCCAAGAAAAACTATGGCGGCGATGATTTTATCTGGGCGCTGACAGTGGCCACAAAAACCGCAGGTCAGGTGCCGCATTCCAAGGTGTCTAGCCAAGCTCTCAGCCTTATCCCGACATTTATCCTGATTGGGTATCTGGCGTACTACGCGGGCTTGACCAAGGCCTTGTTTGAGGCCGCCAAACGTTGGCTTGGCTGGGTGCCGGGCGGTTTGGCCGTGTCGACGGTATTTGCGACCGCTGGTTTCGCGGCTGTTTCGGGCGCGTCGATTGCGACCTCGGCGGTGTTTGCACGGATCGCGATCCCTGAGATGCTAAAGCTGGGCTACGACAAGAAATTCGCCGCCGGTGTTGTTGCGGCGGGTGGTACGCTTGCTTCGCTTATCCCGCCGTCGGCGATCCTTGTGATCTATGCGATCATCGTGGAACAGGACGTGGGCAAGCTTTTGCTGGCGGGCTTTATCCCCGGCGCGTTTTCGGCGGTTGTCTATGGCCTGTTGATCATCGGAATGGCCGTGACGATCAAAGGGTTCGGCCCCGCAGTTGGCGGGTTCACATGGAAAGAGCGGTTTACCGCGCTGCCACCTGCCCTGCCGATCCTTGTCGTGGTTCTGACGATCATCCTGTTCGTTTACAACCCATTCGGCGGTGACGCATGGGGCACGCCGACCGAAGGCGGTGCAATCGGGGCCTTTGTCGTGTTCCTGATGGCGCTTTATCGCGGCATGCGGTGGAGCGAGTTTAAGGACGCGCTCTTGGAGACGGCAAAACTCAGCGTGATGATTTTTACCATAATCTGGGGCGTTCTGATCTATGTGCGTTTCCTTGGATTTGCAGACCTACCGGGCGCGTTTTCGGATTGGCTGACCTCGCTTGAAATGTCGCCGATGCTGATCCTGATCTGTATCCTACTGGCCTATGCCGTGTTGGGAATGTTCATGGACGCAATCGGGATGCTGCTGTTGACCCTGCCCGTGGTCTATCCCGCGGTTATGGCACTGAACGGCGGAGTGAACGTCGCCGCAGCCGACAGCACGTTTGGCATGTCGGGCCCTATGTGCGCGATCTGGTTCGGGATTCTGGTCGTGAAAATGGCCGAGTTCTGTTTGATCACGCCGCCCATTGGCCTGAACTGTTTCGTTGTTGCCGGTGTGCGCGATGACATCAGCGTACAGGACGTTTTCAAAGGTGTGACACCGTTCTTTATCGCAGATGCGATCACCATCGCACTTCTGGTGGCCTTCCCCGCCATTGTGCTGTGGTTGCCAAGTTTGGCCTAGAGCATCCAAGATCGGGGCCGGAATTTCTGGCCCCGATATTCCCAGACGCAGACCTGCATTCATGGCCGCAGAGTTGCAGCGAACGGTGCCCTAAGTTTTGTATGGGGCCTGAGACTAAATTGTCCAATCTCCGTGTTTAATAACCGCCTGAAGTTTATTTTTCGTTGATTTCCGAAACCCAATCAGCCCTGATCAGACGTCAGGATTTTACCGAGTTCTGACGCTATCTGAGCAACATTGACACCCTGCAAAGCAATCAAAGGTTACTTTCTCAACTGCTTTTGAAGCCGCAAGGAAACAGCCCTCTCCATATTGACGATAGCTGGCAGTGTTCTCTGAACCTTCTTCACCCAATAGGCAGAGAATGGGCTTTTGCTGGCCATCGCAGTGGATTGACAATGGGCAGCCTCGGATTTTCTGTGGTTCAATTTTCTCGGCAGTTCTATTTCACTGTAAGCCAGAACAAACGATCACTCGTCGATTTCCAAGACTAACAAACCGTCATTCGGCAGTTCACTATGGTATCGAATGGAGCGCAAGGCACCTCAACTTATTAGTATTTGTCACAAAAAACGTAAGGCATTGCAGTTAGACCTCAGACCAACAGAACTGCTTGGGTACAAATCAGGACAACACCTCAACAAAGACCTTGTTTTTCTGCGCCCGACCACAGTAGGTCTTAGACATATTTGAGATACTTTATTCGATCAGTCTTGCGGCTTCAGCCCTCTGATCACAGGCTATAAGGAATTTACCCATGGCACCAGCTTTTGGTACGAGCGGGCTACGCGGTCTAGTTATCGAACTGACAGATGAGTTGGTGTCGGACTATGTGAATGCGTTTCTGACAACTGTTGAATGCAACACTCTGTATGTCGGACGCGATTTGCGCCCATCTTCACCGGCAATATCTTCGATCGTATGCAAGGCTGCGCTAGCATCTGGCGTTGATGTTGTCGATTGCGGCGCACTGGGAACCCCTGCCCTAGCATTGTCATCGATGAATGCAAGTGCAGCCGCAATTATGGTTACGGGCAGTCATATTCCAGCAGATCGCAACGGGTTGAAATTCTACCTCCCACACGGTGAGGTGCTGAAAGACGACGAAGCAAAAATTACTCAAGCTTATTCCGTGAAGGCAAAACGTGCAGACACGTTGACCGGCAATCTAACAGAAATGCCCGAAGCCGAAAAACGGTACATTGACCGCTACATATCAGCTTTTGGAACAGATGCCCTGAGCGGACTACGAGTCGGCGTGTATCGCCATTCCTCTGTTGCCAGAGATACGATGGAGGCGATTTTCAAAGGGCTAGGAGCCGAAATCGTCCCGCTTGCACATTCAGACACCTTCATTCCCGTAGATACCGAAGCCGTCGATCCCGATACCCGCTCTCAGCTTCAGACATGGTGTGAAGAATTCAATTTAGACGCCATTGCGTCCACGGATGGCGACGCGGATCGTCCGATGCTGACAGATGCAACTGGCACTGTAATACCCGGCGACATCCTGGGCGTAGTTACCTCGAGATATCTGGGGGCCACCCACGTTGTTACACCTGTTTCCTCGAACGACATGGTGCGCCGAATACCTGAATTCGAAAAAGTCGAATTGACGCGGATCGGCTCCCCATTCGTTATTGCGGGCATGAAAGGTTTCAGCGGCAAGAATGTGGTCGGCTTTGAGGCAAACGGCGGCTTCCTACTAGGCTTTACCGCTCAGCTAAAATCACCATTGCCTCCGCTCCCTACTCGAGATTGCATGCTGCCAATCATAGCGTCACTCGCCGCCGCAAAAGCGCAATCCCTATCGCTAGAAAAATTGGTTACCACACTACCGCCCTGCTTCACTGCGGCTGATAGATTGAAAGAAATCGACAAAGAAAAAGCAGCTTCTTTTCTGAAACAATTAACCTCTGACGAAACAGCCAAGGCCGAGTTCTTTAACTTTGTCGGCTCGATTTCAGCGACTGACCTTACAGATGGCCTGCGCGTCGAATTCGGCGAAACAGGGAATGTGGTACACCTTAGACCCTCTGGAAATGCGCCCGAATTCCGCGTTTACACCCAAGCGAAAACCAAAAACGCTGCTGAGATTTTGCTAAAGTCGATGATCCGCAACGTTGCAGGCGCTCTCGGACACTAAATCGCTCAGTTTTGGGAGCTCAGCAGGAGAAGTGTCCATTTTTTACGCAAAGCCCCAAAAGTGACAGCTGCGGGGCGCAATCTTGCTCTCAAGACTTGAAAAAATAGCGCTCATAAGTTATCCGTTTTGATATTTTTTAATCCTTATGGATAGTTAAAATGATTACACCAGTGATCCTGTGCGGCGGCTCAGGCACACGCCTTTGGCCCCTATCCCGCAAGTCCTACCCCAAGCAGTTCGTTCCGCTCGTTGGTGAACAAACATTATTCCAAGGTTCAGCCCAGAGAATGGCTGGCAAACAATTTGCCAAACCGGTCGTCATAACGAATAGCGATTTTCGATTCATCGTAACCGAGCAACTTCAAGCCGTTGGAATCGATCCGGGTGCAATCCTGATTGAACCTGAAGGTCGCAACACCGCACCCGCCGTTCTAGCTGCAGCTCTTTACTTACAAAAGACCGATCCAGATGCTGTGATGCTGGTCGCGCCGTCAGATCACGTCGTGCCTGATACCAAAGCGTTCCAAACCGCCGTTTCTGCGGGCCTGAAAGCAGTGAAAGAGGGCAAGCTGGTAACTTTTGGCATCAATCCTACCCACGCTGAAACGGCATATGGATATTTGGAGCTGACGACCTTCAGCGATGGCGATCCGGTCCCTCTCAAGCAGTTTGTCGAAAAACCAAACGATATTCGCGCACAGGAAATGTTGGACGCTGGCAATTTCCTATGGAATGCCGGAATTTTTCTATTCAGCGTCAAAGATATCATCGCCGCGTTCGAACGACATTCACCTGACCTGCTACCGCCAGTATCCCAGGCCATGGAAACTGGCCAAGTTGACTTGGGATTCTGCAGACTTGGGCCAGATGCCTGGTCTAAGGCAGAAGATATTTCGATCGACTATGCCGTGATGGAAAAGGCAGACAATCTTTCGGTTGTTCCGTTTAATAGCGGCTGGTCCGATCTTGGCGGCTGGGATGCTGTTTGGCGCGAAAGCCCAAAAGGCGACAACGGCGTATTAACCTCTGGTGAGGCGACAGCGATCGACTGTGAAGATACATTACTGCGCTCGGATAGCGAACGTCTGGAAGTTGTCGGAATTGGCCTCAAGAATATTATGGCTGTCGCTATGAACGACGCGGTTTTGGTCGCAGACATGTCGCGCGCCCAAGACGTCAAGAAAGCAGTTGAGGCCCTCAAGGCGAAAAATGCTAACCAGGCCACAACCTTTCCAAAAGACCACCGACCATGGGGTTGGTTTGAAAGCCTGGTGATCGGTGATCGTTTTCAGGTGAAACGTATCCACGTTCACCCAGGCGCCGCTCTTTCACTACAGTCACACCACCACCGCGCAGAGCACTGGATCGTCGTATCAGGTACGGCAGAAGTGACAATTGATGACACTGTACAATTAGTGACCGAGAACCAATCGGTTTTCATCCCACTCGGCGCAATTCACAGGATGCGAAACCCCGGCAAAGTGCCAATGGTTCTGATCGAGGTGCAGACCGGCAGCTACCTCGGTGAAGACGATATTATTCGATACGAAGACGTCTATTCGCGCGGACAAGGGGCTAAAGGATGAAGATTGCTGTTGCTGGACTTGGCTACGTTGGCCTTTCGAATGCGGTTCTGCTTGCCCAAAACCACACTGTCAAAGCCGTTGATATCGACGAAAACCGCGTTGCGATGGTTAACGCGCGTCAGTGCCCGATTGTCGATGCAGAGCTGGAACAGTTCCTTGCAGAAAAAGATCTGGATCTGACAGCGACAACGTCGGCCGAGGATGCCTTTCGCGAGGCGGATTTCGTAATCGTCGCGACCCCGACCAACTATGACCCGGTTTCGAACTACTTCGACACGCGCTCGGTCGAACAGGTAATCGGCTATGTACTTGCCTATAACCCGCGCGCGACCATCGTCATCAAATCCACGATCCCCGTAGGATTTGTCGCAAGCATACGTGAACGGTTCCAGACGGACGAGGTTATCTTTAGCCCTGAATTCCTGCGCGAAGGTCGCGCGCTTTACGATAACCTGCACCCCAGCCGGATCATCGTCGGCGATCGTACAGCCAAGGCGCAGCAATTTGCCGATCTGCTGCTTGAAGGCGCCGAAACTAAGGATGTCGAGGTCCTGCTGACGGACAGCTCCGAAGCGGAAGCCATCAAGTTGTTTGCCAACACTTACCTGGCTATGCGCGTCGCGTTTTTTAACGAATTAGACAGCTACGCCCTGTCCCGCGGGATGGACAGCCGCCAGATCATCAACGGCGTCAGCCTCGATCCGCGGATCGGATCGCACTACAACAACCCGTCCTTTGGCTATGGCGGATATTGCCTACCCAAAGACACCAAACAGCTGCTGGCGAACTACTCTGAGGTTCCCCAGAACCTGATCGCCGCGATCGTAGACGCGAACCGCACGCGCAAGGATTATCTGGCCGATTATATCATCGCCAAAGCGCCAAAAGTTGTTGGCGTTTACCGTCTGGTGATGAAAGCCGGTTCCGACAATTTCCGCCAGTCATCGATCCAAGGCATCATGAAACGGATCAAAGCCAAAGGCGTCGAAGTCATCGTGTATGAACCCGTGCTAGAGGACGATGCATTCTACCGGTCCCGCGTCGAACGCGATCTGGAGACGTTCAAATCGCAGTCCGACATCATCATTGCCAACCGCATGACCGACGACATTCGCGACGTGTCGGACAAAGTATTCACCCGCGACCTTTTTGAATCGGACTAACCCATGCCTACCGCTCTCGTCACCGGCGCTGCCGGATTTATCGGATCGTTCGTTTGCCGCACCTTGCTAGAGGAAGGTTGGCGCGTGATCGGGCTGGATTGCATGTCGGATTACTATGACGTCAGCCTGAAAGAACGCCGCGAAGACACCTTGCGCGCTTACGACAATTATCGGTCTGTCCACGATAAGGTGGAAACACCAAACCTATTGATGTCGCTATTCAAAGAGGAACGCCCAGACGCGGTGATCCACCTCGCGGCTCAAGCTGGCGTGCGCTATTCCATCGACAATCCGCGCGCGTATTTAGAAAGCAATATCGTCGGCGCCTTTGAACTGCTAGAGGCCGCCCGCGTGTTCCCGCCCAAACACATGTTGCTGGCGTCCACGTCGTCGGCCTATGGCGCGAATACCGAAATGCCATACGTCGAAACCCACAAGGCCGACCACCAGATGTCGTTCTATGCGGCGACCAAAAAATCGACCGAAAGCATGGCGCATTCCTACGCGCATCTTTTCGACCTGCCGATCACGATGTTCCGCTTTTTCACGGTCTATGGCCCGTGGGGTCGCCCCGATATGGCGCTGTTCAAATTCACCAAAGCGATTTTGGAAGGCAAGCCAATCGACGTCTATAACTATGGCGATATGAAGCGCGACTTTACCTACGTCGAAGATCTGGTTCACGCGATCCGCCTGCTGATCGACGCGGTGCCAGTGCGTCCTGCCGATGGCGTCGTGCCCGAAGGCGACAGCCTATCCCCTGTTGCCCCGTTCCGCGTTGTGAACATCGGCAACAACGACGCCGTCCAACTGACCGATTTCATCGAAGCGATCGAGGCCGCAACCGGTCAAACCGCCGAACGCAACCTAATGCCAATGCAGGCAGGCGATGTGCCAGCGACTTGGGCCGACGCAGATTTGCTGAAATCCCTGACGGGCTATGCCCCCAAAACATCTGTCCATGACGGCGTTGCCAATTTCGTCAGGTGGTATCGCCAGTTCTATATCTAAAAAAGGTAAAACGTGACAAACTACTCGCCCAATGTTGGAATTATTCACGACTGGCTTCCAGTGGTTGCCGGAGGAGAAAAAGTTGTTCATGAGTTGGTTAAAAATTTTCCGAACTCAGAAATTTATACGCTATTCAACTTTCTAAACGAGATCGAAAATCAGTATATCTCTCAGGGTCGCCCAATAAATGTTAGTAGACTGAATAAAATTCCAAAAGTAGAAAAATTTTATCGCTATTTGCTACTTGAATGCGCAAGAGAAATAGAAAATTTTGACGTATCAAAACATGATGTAGTTATTTCATCATCAGCAGCAGTAGCAAAAGGAGTCATCACTAGGCCTGGTCAGCCTCATATTGCTTATATCCATAGCCCGGCAAGATATGCTTGGGATTTATCAAACGAATACTTGAATTCGATTGATGGGCTATTGGCATCATTAAAGAGAGAAATAGCGAGGAGAATGCTTCATAAATTTAGATTATGGGACATGCGCACAACTCCGTCAATCGACATAGCCATCGCTAACTCCTACTTCATCCAAAAAAGAATTTACAAAGTATACGGCATTAAATCTGATGTTATTTACCCTCCAGTAAATACAGAAAGCTTTATTCAACATGACATTAAAGATGAATTCTATCTTACTGCATCTCGCCATGTTCCGTACAAAAAAATTGATCTAATTGTCAAAGCATTCAATGAAATGCCAGACAAGAGACTCATTGTTGCTGGCGATGGGCCTGAAACTCAAAAAATAAAAGAAATTGCAGGTAAAAACATCGAGATAATTGGATATCAGCGAGAAGATAAACTAAAACAACTCATGCAAAACAGCAAGGCCTTTGTATTTTCGGCGCTTGAAGACTTTGGAATAATGCCCCTTGAAGCACAAGCTTGCGGTACGCCCGTAATAGCCCTGAACAAAGGAGGAACTGCAGAAACAATAATAGATATAAGCAAAAAGAACCCAACAGGTGTACTTTTTGAAAATCAGGAAATCAAAGATATAGTCGGTGCAATAGAAACATTCGAAAAGCATCAAGACCTAATAAGCCCCGACAACTGCAACATGAATGCAAAAAAGTTTTCACCCAAACGCTTTCGCTCCGAGATAGACCATAAAGTCCGGGAAGCTTTAGAAAACCAACACTAATTGCCACAGACCACACGAAAAAACAATCGAAAAACAATGAAAATTCAATTAACTTTTAAACTCCACCTTATTGAAATTTGAGGCATCACCTTGAGCAAAGACGCATTAATTATGCTTTCCATGCGCGTCGCAGGTACATTTTTTTGGATGGCGTATACCGTTGTTCTTGCCC
Source organism: Marivivens sp. (assembly GCA_965215785.1). GTDB lineage: Bacteria > Pseudomonadota > Alphaproteobacteria > Rhodobacterales > Rhodobacteraceae > Marivivens. Next base: position 97,527 of record OZ244120.1, read on the forward strand.
GAACCCTAACAACCGCTGAGTTTGCCAGCGCCCTTTATATCATTAATTTTTCTCTGGTTGCCGTTTTGATAATCACGATGGGCAGAGACGTTTCTTTGCTTAGGATCGCTTCAAAGGCATGGGGCACCCCCTCGGCCGGCTCCATCCGCGGTCTCCTCTCTCGCGCGCGCTTGACAATTCTGATTTCGGGAACACTGTTCACTGCTTCAATGCTCTTACTTGCCTTGGTCGGGCTGGACATACCAGTCACCCGTACAACTACAGTCGCGCTTTTGACCGGCTTAATCACAGTAGCGGCTGCACAAATGGGGTTGAACCGCGATTGTCTGCGAGCTGTCGGACAAGTCTGGCAGTCACAGCTGGGATTCAATCTGATCAGAACGATAATTCCGATTTTAGGGACCATCGTTGTGTTTTATCTTGGCCAAATGACTTTGAACATCTCGCTAGCACTATTTCTTGCTTCGTTATGCGTTTCTTGGTTGGTCGAAGAACTTTTGCTTCGCCGCGTCCGCTTCGGTGCTTTGGGACAGGAACCACTTACGGAGAACCCTAGGCTGCTTAGCGGCAGCATCTTCATTTGGCCCGGCGACATTTCAAACGCTGTTCAGATGAGGATAGCGGGCTTGCTTGCTGGTGCGATTTTACAGCCCGAAACGGCGGCTCTGTTTCTTGCCGCCGAGCGTATCGCTAACCTTGCCCAATTTCCGATAGCTGCGGCTTCACAAGCTGCCGCCCCACGCATTGCGCGCAGTGCAACACAAGGGCCTGATCCGCTACAATCAGAGTTGAATACGGGCTCTGCCCTTATGCTTATTGGCGCTTGTCTCGGTGTATTTGGAGCGATAGGGATAGCACTACCCGCGTTGTGGGCAATCGGACCTGACTTCACAGCCGCTTTCCCTATCGCATTACTCCTTATCAGTGCGCATTTTTCTTGGGCACTCTTTGGTTTAGCTCAGCCTAGTTTGCACTTAACTGGTCGTTTTCGAAGCTACAGCACCATCGCAGTCAGCGCATGCGCTATCACTTTCGTATCAATATACCTTGGCACGAAATATGCCGATGGCGTTGGTACCGCTGTGGCCTACTGTGTTGGTTGGTGGCTCACAAACATCACCTATACGCTTGCCTTTAGAATTCAAACTGGGCATCGCACTGGCATTTTCGCACTTAAATTGACCACATTCCTAGAACTTATTTCACGCAAGGGTCGCCAGAGTTAGTTATCATGAAGATTTGCATTGTTTCTCAAACCTTTCGCCCGCAAAATGAAGGCGGCGCCGAGATTTCAAGCCATCATGCGGCCTTAAATCTCTCGCGAAATCACGACGTATGTGTTCTGGCGTTAGGGTCGGACAACGATCCAGAGTTCCCCACCGGTTTCCAGCCAACCGAAGCGCCGTATAGAATATACCGAGTAGCCTACCATAACAGCTACCTTCCGGGCCCCAAACGGCCCGCAGTATCGCTTTCTTCTAAAGCGCTATGGCACCTCAAGAATGCGATCGGGGCAGTTTCAGAACTAGACCTTAAGAAATTCTTTGAGATGGAAAGTTTCGATCTAATCTACGCACAAAATAGTTCAAGGATGCAACCTGCACTCTACAATGTTGCCGCACAACTGGACATTCCAGTGTGTCAACATCTACGGGACTACGCACCCTTATGCCCGAAGGCGAGCATGTATCGAGGTGGAGAGAACTGCACAAAGCAATGCACATCTTGCAAGGTGTTAACAGCGCGTATGCGCCGTGCAAGCCGTTCTGTTAAGTCAGTTATTGCCGTCTCAGATTTTGTGCGTCAACGTTTCATTCAGCAAGGCATGTTCCCACAAGCAGATTTTTCCGTGCTTCATAATACCAACACCGCAAGAGTGAATTTCAATGGCGATCTGCTAGTGCGGCGCCCTGATCCGGAACCCGAGTTTACCTTTGGATACCTAGGCGCGTTGTCTGTTGAAAAAGGTGTAGAAATCATCATCCGAGCATTCTGTGCGTTGCCCCAAGGCATTCCTGCTAAACTCTTAATCGCGGGTCGAGGTCATCCAGATTTTGTAAGGAAAATGAAAGAGTTAGGCGATAACCTTGCCAGGGGCAGAATAGAATGGCTAGGCCACGTTCCGCCGGAGACGGTATACGCGCGCAGTGAAGTAATCCTTGTATCCTCATTATGGCACGAACCACAAAGTCGGGTGCTTATTGAATCGGGCACGTACAGTGTGCCCATATTTGCGTCACAGACTGGTGGCTCTAGCGAAGTAGTCGAACGTTATGGCTTAGGGTGGACATATCCAGCTAATGATGTTGATCGCTTGGCTAAGTTAATGACGAAAGCAGCCTCGGCAGGTTCTCAGGCATGGCGCGACGGTCTTAATGAACTGTTCCCCAATTTGGGTAACTTTGATGGGACCGCTGAAGGAACCGAGTTTTATGTCCGTTTGGAGAAAATCCTATGTCAGTGATTGGACAACAAGTTTCCCCTCCAATGGAACGGCAAGATAGAGTGAGGGTTCACCTCTTGCTACTATGGGCAATCTCATTGTGGTTCTTAAACATTGAATTGCCGTTAGGGCCAATCGCCATTGGCATTTCTGATATTATTGCAGGGTTAATATTCCTGTTATCTTTTCCAAAAATCTTGGTCGGCCGTTTCACAACGCAGCTATATGTCGTAATATTCAACCTATTATTTTTGGCTATGTCGCTTATTTCGATTTTGGGCCTTTTATTCGTTTTTGATACTGGTAGCGTACTCCGATTTATGTTGCGCTATTTCATTGTTTGGACGTTGCTAATGTCTGTCGCAACTTATTCCGTTACTTATGAAGATATAAGTAGAATCTTCACGGCCTTTGTAATTACAGGCGCCATCGTGACGCTTGTTACAGTTTTAGACTATTATTTGGGTGTTCTGGGCGGCAGCACGATTGAGCAAACTAGGAACCGACGTGCGATTGCTTTTTTTCAGCAAACCAACCAATATGGTATATTTTTGGCTTGCTCTCTGCCTCTTATTGCAACTTCAAGGCTCAAAACCTTTGGAAAATTTTTTGTGGTTGGAGTCTATTTGGTTGGCTTGATCTTTGCTGGCTCCAAAACAAACATCGCTCTCTCTGGACCAGTGCTGGCACTGATGTGGTTTGCCCGATCTAAGATCTCTGTAACATCGATCATAGGTTTAATTCTCGTTTCTGTTGTTGCGATTTTCACCCACACTGCACTTTTCGAATTGATTTCCGAAATCATCGCTTTGTTTAACCCTGATTACGCAGAGAAACTTTTTTTAGCCTTAAGCAATCCTGCCGAAGCCGAAACATTTCTTCAACGGTTGCATGTTTGGGAATTATCGATCTATTTTGGCGCGCAACATCCTGTTACTGGTGTTGGAGCAGGGCAAGCAATCCACTTTCTTCCATATACACATTCGCACAATTTTATCTTGCACTACTTTTTTACATTAGGTGTGCCAGGCACTGTAATAATACTTACTATCGCCCTAACCCTGTTGCTATGGCCTCTCGAACCAAACGCAAAACCGAAAGTCGCGAGAACACATAGGCTAATTAAAATTTCTTCACTTTCGTTTTTTTTAGGAATGATGATGAGCGACAGCATTGCGGGTATGTTGATCTACCTTCTTGGATTTTTGTCAATCGTAACGGTCGCAATTTCTATCGCGCAAAACGAACAACATTGAATTAAAGCGTGCGCGACAGCTTTTACTGCACTTTGCAAATCTCCCAATGCCGGAATCGAAATACATTAGAAATTGAAAATACTCGTTCATTCAAATACGAGAAAATGACTCAGATTAAAAACAATTTACTCGACTGGCACCACCCACCCAAAGGCCGCTTTAAACAGTAAAAATAGCTTTAAGCAGAAAAGCGCCATTTAGGGTTTCAATTATATTTATACAACAGCTTTTTCCCAAGTTTTTGCCCCCACACTTCGATGGATGCCCATGTAAAATACGAAAAAACCACCACTCCCAAAAATAATGCTGCGTTAATCGGAGCTGCTAAGGTCGTTTGAACTACTTTATTCTCAGTTTCGTCAACGAATGTAACTTCCCACTTAAGTAAGTACTCCGCCACGTTTAGTGCTACAGTAAGAATAATCGCATGAACCAAGTAAATTGAATATGAAATTTTACCCAGAAACCTTAATGGCGAGGCATTCAAAATGTGGGTTACGACCCCGTCAGTTTGCGCAAAAAATGTAATCAATGCGCCAAACAAGACAACACAGAACAACTCAATCCTGAAACTTCCGTGCGACATGATGACAGCCCAAAAAGTAATACAAACCAGGAAAACTTGAAGAATACTCGCAACGACTGGCGTTAGCTTAATTGGAGCGTATGATCTCGACACCAATTGGACAAAAACACCAAAGAAGAAGCCTCCCAAACATCTAAGAAAGCCATAGTCGTAAGTAACCAATAGATCATCTGCACTTTTTTCGCCTGGAACAAAGACAATCACTGCATAAGATGCAACTGACACGATAAGAGCGGCTAAAGTTGCCTGCGAACGCACGACCTTAAAAAATATGAAAAAGGCTACATAGGCGAAAAACTCCACACTAATACTCCAAGCAGGTGCGTTCCAACTCAGAGTGTCCAAGACGCCCATTCCTTGTAACAACAAGAGGTTCATCAGAAAGGCTAGCAACCCGATTTCATCAGCCCAGACAAAAGGAACATCCAGAAAATCAGAGGCTCTCGATTTTGCAAACACATACACAACCCAAACAATTAACAACGCTAGGTGAAGGGGATAAATCCGGAAAAACCTAAGAGCCGCAAAACGGTTAAAATCCATACCATCACGAACCTTTATGCTATAGGCTAACGTCATGACAAACCCTGAAAGCACGAAGAAAAAATCAACAAAAAGGTCGCCTGCTTGGATAAGCTTCCACTTTTCACCCGACACGAAAGGCGAATGGTAAAACACTACAATCGTAGCCGCGATACCCCTTAATGATTCAAGTTCACCCGAAAAGCTCTTATCGGTACTATTGGTCACAACAAGCCCTCTACAATTTTTTTTGTAGTTGTTTCCCATTTGAACTCCCGGCAACGGGACATCCCTTTTTGCGAAAGTTTATTACGTAAAATGGGATTCTTAGCCAGATTTTGCATTGCTTCCGTCCATCCATGTTGGTTCATCGGATCGACGTAGATCGCGGCGTCTCCTAGAATTTCAGGAACAGCACCACCTGTCGTCGCAATCACGGGGCAACCACAGCGCATGGCTTCGAGAGGCGGGAGACCGAACCCCTCAGTGATGGAAGGAAAAACAAGTGCCAACGCAGAACCATAAAGTGCTTTCAATTCCTCATCGGATACTCGACCTAGGAATTGCACTCCTTCTTGGTCGCTCACTCCGTTCCCTGTGAAGACTTTTGTATTAAAGCCTCCTGCAATAACCAATTTAGGAGCACCAGCGGGGCGTGCAGCTGCAGCTAATACGAGGCGTTCAAGATTTTTATGCGGCGCGAGGGAGCCAATGACCAGAAAGTATTCTTCTTCTCGAAGACCAAACTTTTTCAGAGCTTCAGGTGCTGCACTTATAAAGTCGATGTGGTCGACACCGTTGTGCATCACTTGAGCTTTTCCTCGAGGAAAAACACCATGATGCTCGAGCCTTTGACGGCTGAACTCAGAAACCGTCATCAGATAAGATGCCCGAGATGCCAATCGAGGTAATAGCGCACGATAAAGAAGCCGAAACTTCCAACTCACAGTATCAGGGACATCCCAAACCTGTGCATCATGGATCATCAGAGCAGTGTTTTCCCAAAACAACGGTGCTGTATTACATAAATTGAGCAAAAGCGGTCGAGGGCTGGAACATTTTTTTTGAAAAAGAGGCAGGTAATATTGCTCCCAGAAATGACCACTGCGCTGGCCAATGTGACAAACCTCTGCTCCATTCTCTTTGAGCGCCGCTAGATAATTTTTCTCATCTTGACTTGCAATGAAAGGCTCTGGGGGAACCAATACGCACAAACTTAGGTCTTTTTTTTGCCCAAGCAGCATACAAACCTCACGCGCCACACGATCTACGCCTGTCATACTGCGTGTCAAAAATCTCCCGTTTACATAAATTTTCTTCATTATTAGGCTGCCCCCAAAATCAACCTCAATCAGCACACCACTGTATAATAATAGGAGTGTCCCAACGACATTCGTATTGAACACTTTCAGTTGGAAGGTTCACAAAAACCAGTTTAGCTTAGACTTTAGGCGAAACGCCTACCGGTAAATGCATATTTTGCGTAAACTTCAGTACTTGAAAAATTTCACAAACCTTACAAAAACAATACACGACACAAAATTTAAAATCTCTTTCTCGATTACTAAAATTAAATCTACACGCAAGCCCCTTTCGGCTCTGTTGCACAAATCGGGTGAAGGTCGAGCCTCCCCTTTCCCCAGACGGACTTATCCTACGGGCTCAGTAACGGGTATGCCAAGAGCGGTGTAGCGGTTGAGCACCGCAATCCGGACCTGGAGCTCAGCAACCTGTCGGTCGAAGTCTCGGGCCATGAGGCCTTGGCCAAGGAGTTTGACGCAGTTCATCTTCGCTTCTGCGCGGCTTCGGCGGTGATATCCCGTCAACTTTCGCCAGAGAACCCGACCGAGATATTTGCAGGCCCTCACAGCTTCGTTTCGCGCGATGGCTCCTGCCGTGGTCGGCTTCCAAAGTTGGGCATTCTTGCGCGGGGGGATGATGGCAGCGGCTCCCCGAGCGGCGATCACATTGTGGCATCTACGCGTGTCATAGGCCCCATCGGCGGTGACCGTGGCGATGTCTTGATCCGGAGGGATTTGCTCCAGCAGGTCAGGCAACATCGGGGCGTCGCCGACATTGCTTGTGGTGCCCCCAACTGCGCGGATCTCCAGTGTTTCCTCGTCCATACCGAGGTGAAGCTTGCGCCACAGGCGCTTCTTTGGGCCGCCATGCTTGCGCGCGTTCCACTCCCCTTCACCTTCGGCCTTGATCCCGGTCGCATCAATCAGCAAGTGCAAAGGGCCCTTGCCTCCGCGATAGGGGATGGCGACGTTGAGTGTCTTCTGACGGCGGCACAGGGTGCTGAAGTCAGGCACTTTCCGGTCCAGCCCCGCGAGCCTCAGCAAGCTTTCAACCAACCCGGTCGTTTGACGGAGGGGCATGCCGAACAGTACCTTCATCGTCAGGCAAAACTGGATCGATGCGTCGCTGAACTCAGGCTGACGGCCGCGCTTGCCAGTCGCAGGCGCATGCCAAGGCATCTCAGGATCAAACCAGATCGATAGCGAACCGCGCTGCCTCAGCGCCATGTTGTACGAAGGCCAGTTCCTGGTCTTGTACGTCGTAGGGGACCAACTGCTCATAAACATAGCTACCCCACTGGATTCAAACAGGGAAGCCCCAACGCCATTTGTGCAACAAAGCCCATCGCCCCCCTCAAACCCAATGGAAATTTCAGCTTGGAGTTTGCACCCTTAAATTACAAAGGTGAGCCTCGGACCACTTTATATGAAGCAATGCGACCAATCATTTTTCTGCCCTGTGATGTACACAGGCTTTTAGGGGCTACAGGGGAGCTTATCGAAGTGGATGATGTCGATGGTTACACGTCTTACAGTGATTGGTCGCAAAGTGTTCTATGGCGGTTCCCATTGGCCGAATAACTTGGATCTACTCTGTGGATCGCCTGAAGACGACCCTTTGAAACCACAAGCAGCAACTCAACCGAGTGTTTCAATCAGACAGCCTTCCGGTTGGCTTTGGGTTTTTCGTTGCCTTCCTTCTAAGCGAAGGGTCACCGGTCTCGTAAACAAAAAACGAAGAGGGCTTCTTAGACTGCCGCAAAGTGGAACCAGATTCCAAGCAAGTGTCAGCATCCGTAGGCGCTCGCTGATGAAGGTGCAATTGTTCGTCAATCAGGCTTAAAAGGTGTGGTAAGCGTGTGTGGCCAGCGTGTTTGGTAAAAAGAATTTTACGCCGATATTATTTTTAAATTACAGACGCTTAACGTGCAGCATGAATAATGGCGGAGGAGGTGGGATTCGAACCCACGGTACGCTTCCACGCACGCCGGTTTTCAAGACCGGTGCATTCGACCACTCTGCCACTCCTCCGACAGGTTCTTTGCTTTAGACGGGTCGATTTGATTCTGAAAGGGCGGATTGGGTGTTTTCCGCGCAGGCCGCAGCAGAACACTTTAAAAACGAATGGCACGGCGCTATTGTTGCCGCAAAGCGGTCGGACATCTGGCTTGGCGCGCCAAAAACAAAGACAATCAGCGCCATTCGATGTTCACCCAAGTCAAAAGGGACATAAAAATGTCGGGCAAAAACAATCGAGTATCTGTGAAGGCGGGTTTTGCCTTGGTGAGTTTGATCGCACTGGCGGCATGTGATGTCATGGGCCAGTTTTCCTTTGCGAACATGACGGGCGGCGGCGTGACAGGAAACGCACCTGCCGCAGCCAGCATTGAGCTGGTCGAACGCGACGTCGAAGCACCCGATGTTTTCCAAGTGACCGACAGCGGTCTTTGGGATGGGCGCCCATCGCTGGGCGGTGTTTGGGTCGCGCATCCTGACGTGGTTGACCCCGAACGCGTGATCATTCGCAACCAAGATACGGGCGCCTTTGTCATTGGCGCATTGTTCCGCCGCGAACGCGATAATCCCGGCCCTGTCATTCAGGTTTCGTCCGACGCAGCGGCCGCGCTGGACATGTTGGCCGGTGCGCCTGCAACGTTGCAGGTGACCGCGCTACGCCGTGAACAGGCCCCCGTAGAAACGCCGGCCGCCATCTCAAACTTTGACGAGGCCGAGCCGATCAGCGCGACCACCCTTGATGGCGGCGAAGAGGTCATCGACCCAATCGCAAACGCCGCCGCCGCGATCGAGGCCGCCGAGGCCGAAGCGTCGCCTGTCGTGACCAGCGCGCTGGTCAAACCCTTCATCCAAATCGGTATCTTCTCGGTTCAGGAAAACGCTACGCGCAACGCCGAAACGCTGCGCGCGGCGGGTATCGAACCGACCGTATTGGCCCAATCCAGCCAAGGGCGCGACTTCTGGCGCGTGATCGTTGGCCCTGCCCCATCCGAGGCAGTGCGTGCCGACCTTTTGGCGCGGATCAAGGGCCTCGGCTTTGAAGATGCATATTACGTGACAAACTAGCGAGTCCCCATGACCCTTCGCATGATCACCCGCCTATTGACCACGCTTTGCCTGTCGGTTCTGGCTGTGGCCGCAACGGCCCAGTCGTTCGAAACACGTGCCCAAGCAGCCTATGTCTATGACCAGACGACCGGCATTGTTCTGCTAGAAAAGAACGCCGATACGCCACTGCCGCCGGCATCAATGTCAAAATTGATGACGTTGCTGATGGCCTTTGAGGCGATTGCTGACGGGCGGCTGTCGGTGACCGAGGAACTGTCGGTCTCGCAGCATGCGATGAACTATGGCGGGTCCAGCATGTTCCTGCGTGCTGGCGAACGGGTATCGGTTGAGGACCTGTTGCGCGGTGTGATCGTGTTGTCAGGCAATGACGCAAGCGCCGTTTTGGCCGAGGCGCTGTCCCCCGATGGGACCGAAGCCGGCTTTGCCCGCATGATGACCGAACGCGCACGGCAGTTGGGCATGATGAATTCGACATTCGCGAATTCGAATGGCTGGCCAGCGGCTGGCCATCGTATGTCGATGCGCGATCTGGGCATTCTGGCGGATCGTTTGATCAGCGAATTCCCGACATTTTACCCGCTGTTTGCAGAGCAGGAATTCCCGTTTGATGGACGCGTGCCAGCCAACAGCCAGAACCGCAACCCGATCTTGGGTCTGGGGATTGGCGCCGACGGCCTAAAAACCGGCCATACGTCCGAGGCTGGCTATGGCCTCGTTGGGTCGGCCAAACAAGGGGATCGCCGCGTGATCTTTGTCATCACCGGTTTGGACAGCAGTCAGGCCCGTGCCGAAGAGGCCGAGCGCATCGTGAACTGGGCGTTCCGTAACTTTGCCCGCAAAGATGTGGCCGAGGCAGGCACCCGCATCGCCGAGGCCGAGGTGTGGCGCGGTGATGCTGCGACCGTTGGCCTGACCGTGGCCGAGGATCTTGACCTGCTGGTGCCGGTTTTGGCCCGAGACAACATTGATGCGCAGGTGATCTATAACGGCCCGATTGATGCGCCGATCACCGCCGGTCAGCCACTGGCGGAATTGGTATTCCAATTGCCCGATTTGCCTGAAACCCGTGTGCCGCTGGTTGCGGAAAACGACGTTGCCGTTGGCGGCTTTGGCGTACGTCTGCGGACGGCGGCGATGATCCTGTTGAACAAACTGGCGCCCGCAGTGGATGGTGACGCGTGACACTTCTTCAACGTGGGACCTTCGTCACCTTCGAAGGCATTGACGGATCGGGTAAATCGACCCAAGCAAAACGGCTGGCGGCGGCGTTGCAGGCCCGTGGTCAGGACGTTGTTCTGACCCGCGAACCGGGCGGCAGCGAAGGGGCCGAGGAAATCCGGAACCTTGTTCTGAACGGGGAAACGGATCGCTGGTCCGCTGAAACCGAGATTTTGCTATTTACCGCCGCGCGGCGGGATCACTTGGAAAAAACGATCCGCCCTGCCCTTGCCCGTGGGGCGACGGTGATTTGCGACCGTTTTGCAGATAGCACGCGGGTCTATCAGGGTGCGACGCGCGGCGATCTGCGCAACGCTGTTGACCAACTCCATAGCCTGATGATCGGCCAAGAACCGGACGTGACCTTTATCATCGATATGGACCCGTCCATTGGCCTGTCCCGCGGCTTGGCCCGTGTTGGCGCCGAACAAAGGTTCGAGGATTTTGGCGAGGCATTTCAGGAAACCATCCGGCATGGGTTCCTGTCGATTGCCCGCGATAACCCCGACCGCTGTATTGTGGTGGATGGCAACAACACGGTCGAGGCCGTCGGCGCCGAAATCCTTGCGCGATTTGAGGCCCGCCCATGAGCGATGATCTGCCCGAACCGGACAGGATCGAAGGCGCACCGCATCCGCGAGAAACGCAAACCGTTTTTGGTCAGGCGCAGGCCGAGGCCGAATTCCTTGAGGCGTTCAACTCGGGGCGGATGCATTCGGGTTGGATGATCACAGGGCCGCGCGGCGTCGGCAAGGCGACGCTGGCCTATAAGATTGCGGGCTTTCTATTGGCCGACCAACCGGATCAGGGGGGTGGGCTGTTTGGGGATACGCCGCCAGCGGCAACATCGCTGGCGTTGGATGCTGAACACCCCGACATGCGGCTGATGCTGGCCGAAAGCCACCCGCGCCTGTCCGTCATTCGTCGCCCCGTGAACCCCGATACCGGCAAACTGCGCACGGAAATCACGGCGGAACCTGTGCGCGCGCTGAAGAAGTTTTTTCAAATGTCCTCGGCGGACGGCGGACGCCGTGTTGTGATTGTCGACGTGGCTGATGAAATGAACGTATCAGCCGCCAACTCGATCCTCAAAGAGCTAGAGGAACCCCCTGCGCTGACGACTATCTTGTTGCTGGCGCACCAACCGTCGGCCTTGCTGCCAACGATCCGGTCCCGGTGCCGTGTCCTGCGCTGCAACACGCTTGGCCCCGATGACATGTCGGCGGCACTGACGCAGGCGGGCATCACGATCCCCGAAACTGAGGCGATCACCGCCCTTGCCGGTGGGTCGGTTGGCGAAGCTATTCGCCTTGTGAACCTTGATGGGCTCAATCTCTATGCCGATCTTGTGCAGCTGTTTGACGGTTTGCCGAACATGCCGCGCCCTGCGGCCCTGCGGCTTGCCGAAAGCTGTGTTGGCAAAGCAGGCGAACAGCGGTTCCCGCTTATGATCGACCTGATTGACACATTCCTTGCACGCGCCGCCCGTGCAGGTCTGCTTGGTCAGCCGCAGACCCAAGGCGCCCCCGGCGAGGCGCGTTTGCTTGCCCGACTTGCCCCGCATGACGTCGCTGCACGCAAATGGGCGACATTACAACAGGATATCAGCGCCCGCACCCGCCGTGGCCGTGCTGTGAACCTTGACCCTGCTGCGTTGATCCTTGATATGCTGTTCAAGATCGAAGAAACGGCGCGCTCTGCCGCCGCAACCTGAGGCCTCTATGTCCCCTGCCACACTCGTCGACAGCCATTGTCACCTGGATTTCCCTGATTTTGACGGCGAACAGGATGCGCTGATTGAACGCGCGCTTGATGCTGGCGTCACCCGCATGGTGACGATCTGCACCCGCCTGAAAAACGAACCGCAGGTCCGCGCCATCGCCGAAAAATACGCGCCCGTTTACTATGCCGCCGGGACCCACCCGATGAGCGCGGCAGAAGAACCGATGGCAACGGTCGACGAATTGGTTGCCTTGGCCCGGCACCCCAAATTTGTTGGGATTGGCGAAAGCGGGTTGGATTACCACTATACCGCGGACAGTGCCGAGGTTCAGAAACAATCGCTGCGCGTTCATATCGACGCGGCCCGCGAAACCGGCCTGCCGCTCATCATCCACGCCCGTGCGGCAGATGACGACATGGCCGCCATCCTGCGCGAAGGCATGGATAACGGCGCCTATACCTGTGTCATGCATTGTTTTTCGTCCGGTCCGGAATTGGCGCGGGCGGCGCTGGATATGGGGTTTTATCTGTCGATGTCCGGCATCGCGACCTTCCCCAAAAGCCAAGAGGTCCGCGATATTTTCGCCTTGGCCCCGCTGGATCGTATCCTCGTCGAAACCGACAGCCCCTACCTCGCGCCCAAACCGTTCCGTGGCAAACGCAACGAACCGTCCTATGTAGCACATACGGCGCAGGTTGGCGCGGATGTGTTCGGCGTGGACTATGATAGCTTTGCGCGGGCAACGACCGAAAACTTTGACCGTCTCTTTACCAAAGCGGGGGCCTGATGGCGGAAATCGAAGTTACCATTCTTGGATGCGGATCATCGGGTGGCGTCCCGAGGATTGGCGGCATCTGGGGTGACTGCGACCCATCAAACCCCAAAAACCGCCGTCGTCGGTGTTCGATCCTGATCACCCGCCGCGATGGTGACGGCGAAACCCGTGTTTTGATCGACACCTCGCCGGATATGCGCGAACAGCTGATCGATGCAGGTATCGATGCGGTGGACGCTGTCGTATACACGCATTCCCACGCCGATCATGTGCATGGCCTCGATGATGTGCGCCAGATCGTCTACAACACCCGCAAACGGCTTCAGATTTGGGCCGATGGGGATACATCAAACGCATTGATGAGCCGCTTCGGCTATGTGTTTGTTCAACCCCATGGCAGCCCCTACCCCCCGATTTGCGAACTCAATACCATTAACGGACCGGTCACAATTGATGGCGCGGGCGGCCCGATCACGCTGACCCCGTTTGAAGTCAATCACGGGTCAATCGATGCGCTTGGGTTCCGGTTCAACGACATTGCCTATTTGCCCGATGTCGCGACAATCCCAGATGAGGCATGGGGCCATCTGGGTGAACTGCGATGCTGGATTGTTGACGCCTTGCGCCGTGATCCGCACCCGACCCATTCGCATCTGGAACAGACACTGGAATGGATCGAACGGGTGTCGCCGGAACAGGCTGTTCTGACCAATATGCACATTGATTTGGACTATGAAACGGTCCTGAACGAAACGCCGGACCACATTGTTCCGGCCTATGACGGGATGCGCCTGCGCTTTGAGGCATAGGTGTAGGCCCCTTCGAACACTCTTGGGGGCGACATGGGCGCACAACTTGCTGTAATTCTGCCGGTCTTTTTCGTGATTGCCTTTGGCTATGTGGTCACGTGGCGCGGCATGTTTCCGGCCGAAGGCAATGACATCCTGATGAAGTTCACGCAGGGCTTTGCGATCCCATGTCTGCTGTTTTACGGGATTGTGCATCTGGACCTGCGGCAATCATTTGATCCCCACCTGATGATCAGCTTCTACACAGGGGCATTCAGCGGCTTTGGCCTTGGTCTATTGGGCGCGCGGTTCCTGTTCCGACGCAGCTGGGAAGACGCCGTTGCCATCGGGTTTATCGGGCTGTTTTCCAATTCGCTGCTTCTGGGGCTTGCGATCACCGAACGCGCCTACGGGCCAGATGCGCTAACGGCGAACTATGCGATCCTGTCGGTCCACGCACCCATCGGGTATTTGATCGGCATCACCGCAATGGAGATTGTCAAAAACCGCCACAACATCCGCCAACTGCCCTACAAGGTTTCGCGCGCGATGTTCCACAATTCGTTGGTGATTGGCGTCGGACTGGGGCTGATCGTTAATCTTAGCGGCCTGCCCATACCGCAGACATTGGATGATGCCTTGGCGCTGATATCACGTGCTGCGCTGCCTGCTGCGCTCTTTGGGCTGGGCGGTGTGCTGGTGCGCTACCGCCCCGAAGGCGACATGAAGGTTATCCTGTATATCGTTGCCGTGTCGCTGGTTGCGCACCCGTTGATCACCTATTCGCTCGGGCTTGGGTTTGGGTTGTCCACCGACAGCCTGCGGTCTGCTGTTGTAACGGGGTCTATGGCGCCGGGGATCAACGCATATGTGTTCGCAAACATGTACGGCCACGCAAAACGCGTGGCCGCCTCGGCTGTTTTGATTGCAACGGTGGCCTCGATCGCCACCGTCACGATATGGCTTCAGGTTCTGCCTTAACCCGGTGACATCCCGCGCAGTCGTTCAGACCGGCGACGCAGCAATTCGACCGCCGTCAACAACAGGACGGATATCGTCACTAGGATCGTCGCCGCCGCAAGGATCGTCGGGCTGATCTGTTCGCGCAGGCCGATGAACATTTGCCAAGGCAACGTTTTTTGCTGGGCAGATCCAACGAAGAGCACCACCACGACTTCGTCGAATGAGGTGATGAACGCAAACAGCGCGCCCGACACAACACCCGGCATGATCAAAGGCATCTGAACACGGAAGAACGTGGTGACAGGGTTTGCGCCCATGTTCGCCGCAGCGCGGGTCAGGGATTTATCAAAGCCCACCAAGGTCGCCGTCACAGTGATGATGACAAACGGGATGCCCAACGCCGCATGCGCCAGAACCACACCTGTCCGTGTGCCAACGATGCCGATCTTCGAGTAGAAGAAATACATCCCCGTCGCCGAGATGATCAGCGGTACGATCATCGGCGAAATAAGGATCGCCATAATCGCGCGGCGTCCGGGAACGTGGCTTTGGCTCAGGCCGATTGCGGCGATGGTGCCCAATGTGACCGACAGGAACGTCGCGAACGGCGCAATCTGCAACGAGTTCTTAAGGGCGAGCTGCCAATCGTTATTGGTCAGGAAGTCCTCATAGTGCTTGAGCGAATACCCTGCCGGATCAAGCCGCAGCATTTCCGGCGTAAAGGTAAAGAAGTCCTGCGCGTTGAACGACAACGGAATGATCACAAGGATCGGGATGATCAGGAACAGAAAGATCAGCGCACAGATCACCCGGAAGCCATAGTACCAAAGCGTTTGACCGGTTGAGGCATAAGAAGGAAGTGCCATGTTCATCAGCCTCCGAGTTTCACGTTATCGATGCCGACCATACGGTCGTAGAGCCAGTAGAGCGCAAGAACCAGCGCCAAGAGGATTGCGCCAAGCGCCGCCGCCAGACCCCAGTTCAGCGAGCTGCTGATGTGGTAGGCGATCCGGTTCGAGATAAACACACCATTCGTGCCACCAACCAATTCCGGCGTGATGTAGTAACCGATGGCCAAGATGAACACGAGGATGGACCCCGCACCGATCCCGGGAACCGAGTTCGGGAAGTACACGCGCCAGAACGCGGTCCAGTCGGTTGCGCCCATAGATTTCGCCGCACGGACATAAGACGGGCTGATGGTTTTCATCACCGAGTAGAGCGGCAGGATCATGAACGGCAACAGAATATGCGTCATCGCGATAATCGTGCCGGTCATATTGTTGATTAACTCAAGACGATTGTCGTCAGCGACCAGTCCCATCCAAACAAGGGTATCGTTGATGACGCCCTGGCTCTGCAGCAGAACCTTCCACGCCGAGGTCCGCACCAACAGCGATGTCCAGAATGGCAGCAGCACAAGGATCATCAGAATGCTCGATGTGCGCATTGGCAAGCTGGCCAGCAGATAGGCGATTGGATAGCCCAGCAGGATACATGTGCCAGTAATGGTCAGCGACAGCACGATGGTCCGGATGAACAGCTTGACGTAAATCTGTTCGTTTTCTGGTCGCTGCTCAACACCATCAGGGGTGTTTTGCATATCGACCGAGTTCAGGAAGTAACCCGTAGTGTAGTACCCGCTAAAGGATTTGATTGTGGTCCAGATTTCCGGATCAGCCCAGCCATCCTTGGTATCGATGAACTGATCTTTGATCGAAACGGTTTCAAATCCCGATACGTCAACCGATGGCAGCGCAGTCGCTGTATTTCCAGCCGCAAGATCACGATAGAAGGCCGTATAGACAAAATCTGCGACGTCACGATCAAGCGGATCCTTATCGTCATCAATCATCATCTGTGCCCATGCGTCATAGGCGTCCGCGGTCAGTGGCAACGCCGCACGCACGGCATCGTCCTGCATCCACGCGCCCCAAGCCGCCGGATCGGCAAAGGATGGATCAACGGCTTCGAACTGATCGACATAGATGTCGGTGTCAAAGCGACCAACGGCCCGACCGGTTGCCCGGAACAGCGACGAAATACCGGTCTGTTCATAGTTCAGACGCGATCCAAGTCGTGTGTGGCGTTTGTATTCTTCGGCGATGACCAAGTCGGTATAGAACTGGGCATAAACCTCTTCACCTGGCGCTTCGCCGGATGTTTCATCCCAGTCTTGCAGGGCCAGAACCGTGCGCGGGATGGTGTTTGGAACAATGTCGTTCTGAACCGACCGCAACAGCATGTCAAAGATCGGCGCGACAAAGGTTATCAGGATGAACAGCAAAAGCGGCGCGATCAGGGCCAGAGCGCGGAGCTTCTGGCGCCTCAGGGCGCGGTTTAGACTTTTCTTAAGGCTCGTGCCATCGGCAGCCAGTACGACTTCCGACGATTCAGGTGCGTCGCTCATGGTATTTTTCCGTCCCCGTGGGAACCGCGGCCCATCACAGGCCGCGGTCGATATGCCCTGCGCGTTGGCAGGGCACGATCAGATTATTGCGCCAACCAAGCCTGGAACTTTGCGTCCAGATCGTCACGGTAGTCAGCCCAGAAATCGTACTGGGTGACAAATACGTTGGTTGCGTTGGCTGGGTCTGTTGGCATGTGTGGGCCCATTTCGATACCCAGCTCAGCGTGGGTACCAACCAGTGGTGCCGACGATGCACGTGCAGGACCGTACGAAATGTACGCAGCCTGATCAGCCAGACGCTGGGTGTCGGTTGCGAAGTTTACGAACTCCATGACCGCTTCCAGACGATCTGCTGGCAGACCTTCAGGGATGATCCAGCCGTCAAAGTCCAGCATCTGTGCGTCCCACAGCATGCCGATTGGCTGGCCCTGCTCGGCAATCGCCGAGAACAGACGACCGTTGTAGGTCGAACCCATCACGATTTCACCGTCAGCCAGCAGCTGTGGTGTTTCCGCAGCAGCGGTCCACCAGATCACGTCGTCTTTGATGGTGTCCAGTTTCGCGAATGCCTGTGTCTGACCTTCTTCGGTTGCCAGAACGTCATAGATGTCGTCTTTTGCAACGCCGTCACACAGCAGCGCCCATTCCATGTTTGCCAGCGGACGCTTGTTCAGCGCGCGCTTGCCTGGGTAGGCGTCGGTGTCAAAGATTGCGCAGATCGACTCTGGCGCTGCGTCACCAACCATGTCGGTGCGATAGCCAACAGTGGTCGAGAACACGATCTGTGGGATGAAGCAGTCCGAAATGATCGAGTCGCCAAAGTCATCCGATGCCGAAACGCCATCTGGGGTCGCCGCCAGCATTTCGTCGTGGTCGATTTCCATCGCCAGACCTTCGTCACAGAGGCGGATCGCGTCAGCGGCCTCTACGTCAACCAGATCCCAGGTGATGTTGCCAGCTTCGTTCATCGCGCGCAGCTTTGCCACCGCTTCTGCCGAGCTTTCGTCCCAGATGATGTTCACACCTTCGTTCGCAGCCATGTATGGCTCGGTGTAAGCTTTGGTTTGGCTTGCCTGATAGGCGCCGCCCCAGCTTACCAAGGTCATGTCCTGAGCAGCTACCGAACCTGCAGCAACGGTCAGTGCCGAAGTTGCCATAAGTAGTTTCATGGTTTTCATTTTCATACTCCCGTGTGGTCCCGGTTTTGATTTTCGGTCAACGCAGTCCGGGGGCCGCGCTGACCTATTTCCCGTCACCCGACTTAAGCGTCGAGTGCGCGGCAATCCTCTGGCAGCCAGCCGATTTCAATCTGCTGACCCGGCTTAAGCCGTTCCTGATCCGGCGCATTACGGCTCTTGATCACGAAATCATCTTTGCCCGCAACGCTAAGTCGTGTGCGGAACACATCGCCCATGTAGATGAATTCCTTCACCTCAGCCTTGAGCAGATGTACGCCCTCTTGCAGGCGATCCTTGCGGAATTCGACGCGTTCAGGGCGGATCGAAACGCGTGTGCGATCACCGACCTTGGCAACGTTTACGGCCGCCGCGTCGATGGTTTCGCCGCTGTCCAGCTGGACCTTGCACAGGTCCCCCTTGATTTCGGTCACAACACCTTCGAGAGCGTTGTTTTCACCAATGAACTGGGCAACAAACGAATTCTGCGGCGCTTCATAAAGCTCATCTGGCGGGGCCAGCTGCTGAATGCGGCCATCGTTGAACACGGCAACCCGATCCGACATGGTCAACGCTTCGGTCTGGTCGTGGGTCACGTAAACGGTGGTGATGCCCAGCTCATGCGCCAGACGCGTAATTTCAAATTGCATGTGTTCGCGCAGCTGTTTGTCGAGCGCGCCCAGCGGCTCGTCCATCAAAACCAGCTCGGGTTCGAAAACAAGCGCGCGGGCAAGCGCGATACGCTGCTGCTGACCGCCGGACAGTTGTGCAGGGCGGCGACCGCCAAAGGCGCCCATCTGCACCATGTCCAAGGCGCGTTTCACCTTTTCCTCGCGTTCGGATTTGCCCAAACGGCGCACCTCTAGCGGGAATGCCAGGTTTTCGGCCACGGTCATATGCGGGAACAGAGCATAGTTCTGGAACACCATCCCGATGCCGCGCTTGTACGGCGGGATGTTGTTGATCGACACGCCTTTTAGTCGGATATCCCCGTGTGTGGCGGTTTCGAAACCGGCCAACATCATAAGACAAGTTGTCTTGCCCGAGCCCGATGGCCCAAGCATGGTCAGAAACTCGCCTTTGGGCAGTGTCAGGTTCAAATCTTTTACGACGAGTGTCTCTCCGTCGTAGCTTTTCTGTACGCGTTCAAATTCGACGAACGCTTGGTCTGTCGCGACTGATGCCAACGTGGCTCTCCCTGTCGTCTATCAGCAGTTGACCTGCCGTTGTAATGATCAAAGCGTAACCAGTTAGGTTGCATTCACGCAAGCGGTTAGCCCGAAAACACGGCAAGAAATTCAATTTTTAGGCAATTTGACTGTCAGGCCCAAAATTCGCGGTCAATCGTCCCGTGACGCTCGCCTGTTTTTTGAACACTGACTGCCTTTGATCAACTCAATTGCACAATTGGCCTGATAAGCACCAAACGGCAGTTGTCGCAGTCGTTCTGACAATAGTCGGATTTTGGATTTCTGACCCCGATCAACAGAATCACCGCATGTCGAAATGATCGAATTCGGTATGATTCTATCCAAATCGACAGGCTGAGGCGCGCGTTTCAGAAACTGCCTTGGAAGGTGATTGGTGCGGCCGAGAAGACTCGAACTTCCACTCCGGTTAAAGAACAACGACCTCAACGTTGCGCGTCTACCAATTCCGCCACGGCCGCACTGCCTTGACTTGGTGACGCGCTTCCTAGCGAAGCACGCCGCCGATGTGAAGGCCCAAAATGGACCAATGTGCAAGATTCCGTATTAACCCGCGCGCGATCGCCGCCTGTTTTGCAGAACAGTTTGAAGAATAACGACGACAACAAATAGTGTCACAGCGGCGGTGAACCCTTCGACCCCGTTTTCGCCAAACACGGCGCGGTTCAGCAAACGCCCCGGAACCAATGTAAACAGACCCGCAATGCCCAGCGCGCCAACGGCCAGCGACTTCATCGTTTTCTCATGCGTCCGGATGTCTTTGCGAATGGCCGCGCGGACACCTTCAAACAGGCCCCAGAATGTCAGGATTGATAGCAGGTGAATGGGGCTAAACGGACCGACCAGTTGAATGCCGTGAATGAACATCGAACTGAGGGCGGTGACAAACATCGCGGTGACCCACGCATATCCGGCCATCTTGTGCAGCCGATCGCGACGACGGCGGAAAATGGTGAACGGTGTCAGCAAAATCGCGGCGACGGCGGCATAGACGTGAAATTGCACAATGGCCGGTGCGGTCAGGATCAGCTCGGGGTGTATCATTGAAAACCTCCTTGAAAAAATCGATGACACTGTCCCTATTGAGCGGACACCATTGAAACTACGGTCGATACGTATGAAGCCTTTGTCATTCGCGAAATCACATGGAATGCAACTAACGCTTCGTGAACTGCAGCGCGAAATTCGGGATGTTCGTATCTGGATCGGGCTGATCGCGGCGGGCGTGGTGTTTGGCATCGCCGGACCATTTGGGACAGAAACCTATCTGACCCTGCCTGCCCGCTTGGTCTATTGGACGTTCCTTGCCGTTGTAACCTTTTTCTCGGGATCATTTGCTGTGATGTCGGTGATGAACGCCCGTATCGCGCAACGCCGGCCGCGGTGGATCCTTGTTATTATCGGCGGATTAGCGGCGGGTCTGTTGGTTCTGGCGGAACTGCTGGTGGTCAATTGGGTCGTGTTTGGCGTTCATCCAACCGAGGCGGGATACTTGTTTGCGCTGGGGCTAAACGTTATCGCGATTGCGGCGGTCATCACGGTTGCGTCCTATTTGCTGGAAACCCATACAACCCAGAAACCCGATGATAGGGTCCCACGCCTGATTGAACGACTGTCCTTTGATCAGCGTGGCACCCTCATTTCGATGACGGTTCAGGATCACTATGTCGAGGTGACGACAACCGCTGGGTCCGAACTCGTCCTAATACGGTTTTCCGATGCCATTGCGGAAACCGATCCCGTGGACGGGCTTCAGGTACACCGGTCGCATTGGGTCAATATCGCCGAGGTGAAATCGGTCCAACGACAGGGCGGCAGGACCTCTTTGATCATGACAAACGACCAAGTGATTCCCGTCAGTCGTACTTACTTGAGCCAGATCAAGGACCGCGGTCTGATCCCGAACTAGAACCATTGCAACCGAAAACTAAGACGTGGTTCGTGAGGGAAAACAATCACCAGATTTCCCCTACGGAAAGTCGATCATTTTTGTTTCATTCAATTTGCACAATGTTTTTGAGCATTCTATCTAACGTGTAATCAGTTCAGTAACTTCCACCTAAAATATGCACGCCGCAAATCTCACGACTGATATCAAAGACTCTTTTGCAATCGCCCGAGAGGTCTTTGTCTGCCGGATGCAGTCGCTGCGGTCCTGGATGACGCTTGGCGTTGTTATACTGATGCTGGGATTTGCTGGCCCGTTCGGATCGGCAGATCGGTATGATTTTGCGATGCGGGTGCTGGTGTGGGCGATGTTTGTGGTCAGCACATACATCGGCGCGCTGCTGACGGCATCGTTCGTTCAGGCGTTGGCGCGCCGTGTCCTTGGCGCCAGATACGCAAACGCCCTCGCCAATCTGACCGCAGCCTTTACCGCCACGGTGATTGTGTTCGCCTTGCGCTATTACGCGCTTGGTGACCCGATTGAGGTGATGGGCATCGCCTTTGTGATCGAGATCTACACGACCTCGCTTTGTGTTGCGGTGATCGTCAACACGATCCACGCGGTTAGATCGCGCAGGATCGAGGAACTTGCCGACAATTGGCCGCCGATTGTGGGGCGGCTGCCTGAACGGCTGCGGGCGCCGCTAGTTGCGCTGTCGGTGGCCGATCACTATGTCGAGGTTCACACAACCAAAGGAAACGGACGCGTTTTGATGCGGCTGAGCGATGCGATACAGGACGTGGGTGACACCTACGGTATCCGTGTGCATCGATCCCACTGGATCGCAACCGACCATGTGCAGTCATTCCGCCGAGAAAAATCGCGCATTATCCTAACACTGACTGGCGGTCGTGACATTCCGGTCAGTCGAACGTATCAGGATGATGTCCGGCAACTCGGACTGACTGAAAAGGCGGGCAAATGGTCGAATGGATCACAAGCAGCGGGCTAACTGACTACGACGAGGCAGTGGCCTTTATGGAGGATCGCGCAATCGCGATTGCCGAAGGGCGCGCCGAAGAAGCCGTTTGGCTGGTTGAACACCCCCCGCTTTATACCGCTGGCACATCCGCCAAAGAACAGGATCTGCTATCGCCTGACCGCTTTCCTGTTTATCCTTCAAAGCGTGGCGGACAATATACCTATCACGGTCCCGGACAACGGGTCGCCTATGTGATGCTGAACGTCGGCGAACGCGGCCGCGATGTGCGCTGTTTTGTGCGGGACATGGAACGCTGGATTATCGCGGCACTGGCCGAATTCAACGTCCACGGTGAAATCCGTGATGGGCGCGTCGGCGTTTGGGTGCCACGTCCTGACAAACCTGCCCTACCCGACGGAAGCCAACGCGAAGACAAAATCGCCGCATTGGGCATTCGCCTGAAAAAATGGGTCAGCTTTCATGGTCTGTCGATCAATGTCGAACCGGACCTGAGCCACTTTGACGGGATCGTCCCCTGCGGGATCATTGGCCACGGCGTCACGTCGCTGGTCGATCTGGGTCTGCCTGTCACGATGGATGATGTCGACGTGGCCCTGCGCAGCACATTTGACCGTGTTGTCACCCCACGCTGCGACTAGGCCTTGATCAAGCGCGCCAACCGTTTGACGCCTTCGGCAATCTGTTCCGGTGTCATACAAGTGTATGACAGCCGCAGCGTATTCCCGTTAGACCCATCCGCATAAAAGGCACGGCCCGGGACAAAGGCGACTTTCTCGGTTTTCAATGACTGCGCCAACAATTCGCCCGCATCAATGTGCGGCGGCAGCGTCAGCCAAACGAACATGCCGCCCTCGGGCCGGATCCACGTCACGCTGTCGGGCATGTCGGCCTCAAGCGCCGACAGCATGGCATCGCGCCGCGTTTTATATGTGGCTTTCAGCGTTTCAACGTGATCATCAAAAATCCGGCGCACAACATCGTTCAGGGCCATTTGGTTCAACGTCGAACTATGCAGGTCGGTCGCTTGCTTGACCAGAACCAGCCGCTGGATCAGCGGCTTGGCCGCGCAAACCCAGCCCACACGCAGCCCCGGCGCCATCGTTTTGGAAAAACTGCCACAGTATATCGTGCGTGTTGCCTCGATATCGCCGCCGTTGCGTGCAATATCCAGTGCTAGGATCGGCGGCACTGGTTCGCCCTCGAACCGGAGCGCCTGATAGGCGGCATCCTCGATGATCGGGATATCCAGCGCCTCGGCCTGACCCAGCAAATTCTGACGTTCATTCAGCGGCATCGACTGGCCCGTTGGGTTGGCAAAATCGACCGAGGCATAAGCAAACTTGGGCTTTGCCTCACCATCCGCAAAGGACTGGTTACTGTTCGGGTCCAACCGACGATATTCCGGCTCATAGGCATTAAAGGCCCCGAGCGCGCCCATATAGGTAGGCCAAGCGACCCATGCCGGATCGCCCGCATCCAGCAACATTTTCCCAAGGAAATCCAAGGCTTGCTGCGAACCGGATGTGATTAGAATATTGTCGGCGTCGCATGGCACGCCAAGCGTTGCCATATAGCCCGCAATCCAGTCGCGCAGCGGCGCATAACCTTCGCTGACGGAATATTGCAGCGCGGCCTGACCTTGGCCAGATGACAGAATGTTTTGATAGGCGGTGGCGAATTCGGCCTGCGGGAACAGCGCCGGATCAGGGATGCCACCCGCAAACGAAATGATGTCCGGCTGGTCGAGCAGTTTTAGCAGCTCACGGATTTCCGATGCCTTCATCCGCGACGCGCGATGAGCAAATGCGAGGTTCCAATCCATGACGACACCATCCTTACGATTCTGTTCGGCTATATGACCCTGCGGCCCGAACTACGTCAACATATTTGACCTATTTTCGCGAATTTTGGCTGTCTACTTGAAAAATAGGACCCGATTTCCAAGGGGGTGCGCCAATTTAACCCGCCCCCAAGCCCCTTTCGAATGTTGCCGAAACCGGCAAGGCGCACTAGAACCCACCCCAAAGCTGATGGGCGTAGTGTGACTCGTCCATCCTGTTAATAGAGCCAAAACGGGAGAGCCTAATGGCAGACGCAGCCATCCACGGGCAGGAACATCACGACGAGCGGAGCTTCTTCGCGCGTTGGTTCATGTCCACTAACCACAAGGACATCGGGATCCTGTACCTGTTCGTATCGGGTCTTGTTGGTTTCATCTCGGTCGCATTTACCGTGTACATGCGCCTCGAGCTTATGGACCCAGGCGTTCAGTACATGTGTCTTGAAGGCGCACGCTTTATTGCGGACGCATCGCAACCGTGTACCCCTAACGGTCACCTTTGGAACGTTATGATCACCTACCACGGTGTATTGATGATGTTCTTCGTCGTTATCCCTGCCCTGTTCGGCGGCTTCGGCAACTACTTTATGCCGCTGCAGATCGGTGCACCGGATATGGCGTTCCCACGCATGAACAACCTGTCGTTCTGGCTGTATGTAGCCGGTACGGCATTGGGTGTTGCATCGCTGCTGAGCCCTGGTGGCAACGGTCAGCTGGGTTCGGGCGTTGGTTGGGTTCTGTACCCACCACTGTCGACCTCGGAGGGCGGTTACTCGATGGATCTCGCAATCTTTGCGGTTCACGTATCGGGCGCTTCGTCGATCCTTGGTGCGATCAACATGATCACCACATTCCTGAACATGCGCGCACCGGGCATGACCCTGCACAAAGTGCCGCTGTTCGCTTGGTCGATCTTTGTCACCGCATGGCTGATCCTTCTGGCTCTGCCTGTTCTGGCTGGCGCGATCACCATGCTGCTGATGGACCGTAACTTTGGCACATCGTTCTTCCAGCCTGCTGGTGGCGGTGACCCGATCTTGTATCAGCACATCCTGTGGTTCTTTGGCCACCCAGAGGTGTACATCATCATCATCCCTGGTTTCGGCATCATCAGCCACATCATCGCGACCTTCTCGCGCAAGCCGATCTTCGGCTATCTGCCGATGGTTTACGCTATGGTGGCAATCGGTGTTCTGGGCTTCGTCGTTTGGGCGCACCACATGTACACCGTTGGTATGTCGCTAACGCAGCAGTCGTACTTCATGCTGGCTACCATGGTGATCGCGGTCCCAACAGGGGTTAAGATCTTCTCTTGGATTGCGACCATGTGGGGCGGTTCGGTGGAATTCCGGTCGCCAATGCTCTGGGCGTTCGGCTTCTTGTTCCTGTTCACCGTTGGTGGTGTAACCGGTATCGTTCTGTCGCAGGCACCAATCGACCGCGCTTACCACGACACCTACTATGTGGTTGCTCACTTCCACTATGTGATGTCGCTGGGTGCTGTGTTCGCGATCTTTGCTGGTATCTACTTCTACCTGCCAAAGATGTCGGGCCGCGCTGCGCCTGAATGGGCTGCCAAGCTGCACTTCTGGATGATGTTCATCGGTGCGAACATTACCTTCTTCCCACAGCACTTCTTGGGTCGTCAGGGTATGCCACGCCGCTACATCGAATACCCAGAGGCGTTCGCACTGTGGAACAAGGTTTCGTCCTACGGCGCATTCCTAGCCTTTGCATCGTTCGTATTCTTCATCGGTGTACTGGCTTACACACTGCTGGCCGGCCGTCGTGAAACACGTCCGAACCCATACAACGAGTTTGCGGATACGCTTGAGTGGACGCTGCCATCGCCACCACCTGAGCACACCTTTGAACAGCTTCCAAAACAGGAAGACTGGGACAAAGGTCACGCACACTAAAAAGAAACCCCGGCCATCGCGCCGGGGTTTTTCTTTGTCAGGGCAATCGCTAGCCTTGGCGCATGATGCTGGTTCTTCGGGTCGCCATTCTATTCCTGCCCGCTGTTGGTTTCATTGTCGGCGGCACCGACAATGACCGTCGGTGGATCGGCGCGTTTTCGGGACTGGTCACCGGCATCTGCCTCGGCTTTGCTGCCGCTGCATTCCACACCGACGACACGGCCTATAGCGACACCTACTATGTGATTGTCGATGTGGACTATCTCATGCGCGTCGTGATCGGCTTTGCCATCCTCTGCGTGTTGTGGTGGTTGATGTCGACCAAGGCCGCCCGCCTCCCCCGCCACCTGTCACCCATTTTGTTTTGGACATGGCAGGTCGGCAGTGTGATGGCGATTTTGCCATATCTGCGGGCCATTATTCATGTGCCTCAGGCCGCCCATGACCAACCTAGCTGGCTCATAATGTCACAGTCGGTGGGTGGGTGGCTTGTTGTCGTGTCCATCGGCGCTACGTTCGTTGCCACGTTAATCGCATTGGTGAACATTTGGCGGACACGACGCAATGCCCTACGAATGGACAAAACCGGACACTAATCACTCGGTTGAACTGCATCTTTGGCCCTATCGCAGCCTGCCCAAACGGGACTTTGTCTGGTTCATGAGCGGCACCGCCGCGCTGATGACGATGCCGTTGGTTGCGGTGTTTGGTACCGCCGTTTTGTGGGGTGTCTTGCCATTTATGCTGATTGCGATTTGGGCCGTTTGGTACGCCATTGGGCGCAGCTATAAAGACGGCGAATTGCTCGAAGCGCTGGTGATCGAGCCGGAACACTGCCACTTGACGCGCCACAACCCTCGCGGCGCGCCAGAAGAATGGCAGGCCAACCCGTATTGGGTGCAGGTCCAGCGCCATGAAACCGGCGGACCGGTCGAGGACTATCTGACGCTTAAGGGCAATGGCCGCGAGGTTGAGATCGGTTCGTTCCTGACGGCCGAAGAACGTCGGAAATTGTATATCGAGTTGAAGCAGGCATTCCACGAGGTAAGGTAGCCCGACACTTCGGAGCCGACCTTGCCCTTTGATCCCTACCCCGACCTAGCGACATCTCTGATCCCCCATCTCGGCGATATGGACGCTGCGCATGATATGGCGCACCTCTATCGCGTTTGGAAAAACGTTCGGGATATTCACGCGATTGAGGGCGGCGATCTAGAGGCACTCTGCGCCGCGACGATCCTGCATGACGCGGTCAATTTGCCCAAAGACCACCCAGACCGCGCCAAAGCCTCGCATCTGTCTGGCAAGGTTGCACGACAGGCACTGAAAGGTCTGAATTGGGATATTCCGCGGGTCGACGCCGTTGTTCACGCCATCGAGGCCCATAGTTTTTCTGCCGGAATCGCCCCCAAAACGCTCGAAGCCCGCATCCTACAAGATGCCGACCGTTTGGACGCGATTGGCGCAATCGGGATCGCGCGGTGTTTCATGGTGGGCGGTGCGCTGGATCGCACGCTCTACGATCCGAATGATCCAACCGCGCAAAACCGCGACCTGAATGACGGTCAGTTCACGATCGACCATTTCCCGCTCAAGCTATTGCAGCTGAAAGACAGCTTTCAAACGGCGACCGGCCGTAGAATTGCCAGTAAGCGGCATGCCTATATGACCGGTTTTCTGGACCAACTTGGCCGCGACTGCGGCTGGTAGCAGCGCCTAAGGCGGGTCGCAAAACGACTCATTGCGTGCAATATACAATATGTGCATGATGCACTCATGTTCGATCACAAAGACATCCTCTTGCATTGGGTCAACCGCCTCAGCCTGCTGAGCCGTGCCGACCTGAGCGACCGGTTCAAAGCGGCCGGTTTCAAAATCACGACCGAAGAATGGGCGCTGATGCTTGTCCTTTGGCAAAACGGGCCGTTGACGCCCAGCGCCCTTGCCCAAGCAACATTCAAAGACCGCACAACAGTGACGCGTCTGACAGACGGCATGGTGCGCAAGGGCATGGCGCAACGTCGCAATGATGACCAAGATCGGCGCCGTGTCCTAATCGAGGTCACGCAACATGGCGCTGCGCTAAGGGGGCAGCTGGTCCCAATCGCCGAGGCGATGATCGCGGACCGCCTGTCGGGTATCCCCGCCAACGACCTTGCCGTGACGATGCGCACTCTCAAGACACTCACCCACGCCTTTGAAACAAACGGAGCGGACGATGACCGACTATAACTACGACGGATTTTCAACGGACGATTATGACTTCGATACATCGCACGGCGTGCCCTTGGGCGGCAAAGCGCCAGACTTTGAACTCGACACCGTATCAGGTCCGAAACGCCGCCTGCTCGATTTCGAGGGGGATTTTCTGATCCTTGAAATGGGCAGCATCACGTGCCCCCTGTTTCAAAGTCGCCGCACGATTATGGAACCTCTGCATGTCAGCTATCCCAACATCGCCAGCGCGGTCCTTTATGTCCGCGAAGCGCACCCTGGCGCAGAGATCGCCGGTCACAAATCGCAAAGCGACAAAATGAGCTGCGCGACGCGCCTTCAGCAGAATGACGGCGAAACCCGCCGAATTTATGTCGATGATTTCGACGGCACCGCGCACAAGGCCTATGGCAGCATGCCAAACGCGGTGTTTATCATCAATCGCAACGGATGTGTGGTGTTCCGCGCCGACTGGAACAATCCCTCAGCGACGCGCAAGGCGATCAAACAACTGATCGCGAATAAGCCCGTCACCGCGCGCAGCTTTTTCCGCCCCGCCGTGCCAACAGTTGTTTTCCGCACCCTTGGCAACGCAGGGCGCGGGTCGGCGTGGGATTTTCTGAAAGGTCTGCCCTATCTGATCTGGGTAAACATCATCAAACGCAACCTCAGACTGCTGTTGAACCGACCGGTCCCCTATTCAGCAGACACCCGTTGCTAAGAAAAAAGGGCGCTAAAAGCGCCCTTTTGTTAACCTAGCTGAACTTTGACAGCGGGGCCGACGGCCCCGAAATCCATCTGGCCGGTGTATTTGGCCTTCAGCTCGCCCATCACTTTGCCCATGTCGCGGATCGATTCTGCACCGACCTCTGCAATGGCCGCCTCGATGGCGGCGTCGACCTCGGCTTGGTCCAATTGGCGCGGCAGGAAATCCTCGATCACGCGGATCTCGGCCAGTTCTTTTTCAGCCAGCTCCAGACGTCCACCTTCTTCGTAGGCGCGCGCGCTTTCCTGACGTTGCTTGACCATTTTGCCTAAGATCGCCAGCAGATCGTCGTCTGAAACGCCGTCCTCGTTACCTTCGGCACGAACCGAAATATCACGGTCCTTGATCGCGGCATTGATCAAACGCAGCGTGGACAGTCGGTCCATTTCTTTGGCTTTCATCGCGTCTTTCAACGCGGCGTTTATGCGGTCACGCATACCCATTCTATATCCCCAAGATAGCGGTATCAGCAAACTGCTATGTATCCGCCCCTGTCGCGGTAGACAACCGTTGCATCTATTGCATAGCGCATTGCGGGTATGTGTTGCATTCCTAACTTGACCGTGGGGGCTAGCCTGCTTACTTACGCAGCAATTTGCGCATAGGGGAGTCGTATCATGTCAAACAGCACACCTGTTAAGCCGACCGCGTGTCTGGCGCTTGCAGACGGAACACTCTTTTATGGTCGCGGGTTCGGGGCGACCGGCCTTACCACTGCCGAGCTGTGCTTTAACACTGCGATGACGGGCTATCAGGAAATCATGACCGATCCGTCCTACGCTGGTCAGGTTGTCACCTTTACCTTCCCTCACATCGGCAACACCGGCGTTACCCCAGAGGACGACGAAACCGCCGAACCGGTCGCCGCCGGCATGGTTGTCAAATGGGATCCGACCGAACCGTCGAACTGGCGCGCAACAGAAGAACTGACCGCATGGTTGTCGAAAAAGGGACGCATCGGTGTTGGCGGCGTGGACACCCGCCGCTTGACCCGCGCCATCCGTCAGCAAGGCGCGCCCCATGTCGCGATTGCGCATGACCCCGACGGCAATTTTGATGTCGAAGCACTGGTCGCGGCCGCCCGCGGCTTTAGCGGCCTAGAAGGTCTGGACCTCGCCAAAGAGGTCACCTGCGCCCAGTCCTATCAGTGGAACGAAATGCGTTGGGCGTGGCCCGAGGGCTTTGCCCCGCAAAAGGCACCCAAGCACAAGGTCGTCGCCATCGATTTTGGCGCGAAACGGAACATCCTGCGCTGCCTTGCCTCGGCTGGCTGTGACGTGACCGTTCTACCGGCAACCGCCACCGCAGAAGAGGTTCTGGCGCATAACCCTGACGGCGTGTTCCTGTCGAACGGCCCGGGCGATCCCGCGGCAACCGGCGAATATGCTGTTCCGATGATCAAGTCCGTTCTGGAAACAGACCTGCCAGTCTTTGGCATTTGTCTGGGCCACCAGATGCTGGCTCTGGCATTGGGCGCAAAAACCGTGAAAATGAACCACGGTCACCACGGCGCGAACCATCCTGTGAAAGACAAAACCACTGGTAAGGTCGAAATCACCTCGATGAACCATGGTTTCACCGTCGATAGCCAAACCCTGCCAGAGGGTGTCGAAGAAACCCACGTTTCATTGTTCGACGGCTCGAACTGCGGCATCGCAATGAGCGACCGCCCAGTGTTCAGCGTTCAGTACCACCCAGAGGCCTCGCCTGGTCCGCAGGACAGTTTCTATCTGTTCGAACGGTTCGCTGCGGCGATGGACGACCGCAAGGTATCCGCCTGATTTAACGACGCGTTAACCACTTTGCTGCCTAAGTCATTCTAGCGAATAGACAGGAGTAGCGGCATGGGAAGCGTCGTAACGAACATGCACTCGCCAAGCCTATCGGCCAATCCCAGAACTGCGATTGGCCGACTAATGGCGGTACGCGGACTTGCATCAGTCCAACGGATTGCCGCAGCCGAGGCCCAAGCCAGACACAGCGGCACAGCGGCCATTGATACGCTCAGACGATCGCTGGGTTTCCCGCAAATCACCGTTGCCGCGCTTGAGGCCGAGTTAGGCGATTTGGGCGTCGTTGATCCGATTTCAAACCCGCCCGACGCCCGATTGGTCGAACAAATCGGGGCCAAGGCCTGCCTCCGACTTGGCATCTTACCGTGGAGAAAAATTTCAGGGCAGGTTGTCATTTTGACAACGGACGCGCAGCTTACGTTCCGGCGTATGCCGGCGTTGACGGGAATGCTAGGCCCTGTTCGGATTGCCTTGGCGGATAAGGACCGGCTGGATCAGGCGCTTAGGCGAATCACGGACAAACAATTGATCACCAAGGCCGAGGCAATGGTTCCTGCACAGGAAAGCTGTCGCAACTGGGACACGCGCGCCGCACAGGTCCGGGCCCTTAGATGTGCCAGCGGCCTTGCACTGGGGCTGGCGGTGGTCCCAATGGCCACCTTTTTGATCCTGTTTTCGTTTTCGGTTCTCATCATGACCGTCAATCTTGGCCTGCGGTTATGCGCCCTGTTCGCGCTGGCACGGGGAACACCGGACACCGCCCCGCCGCCCCCCACAATCACGGGCACCCTGCCGATTGTGACCATCTTTGTGCCGCTGTTCCGCGAAAGCGAGATTGCCGCCCATCTGATCAATCGCCTAACCGCCCTCGATTATCCGCGCGAATTGCTGGATGTTTGTCTTTTGCTTGAGGCGGACGACCTGATGACGCGCAAAGCGGTCGCTGATACCAGCTTGCCCCGCTGGATGCGGGCGATCATCGTTCCGACCGGCACGCTCAAAACCAAACCGCGTGCCCTGAATTTCGGGCTTGGGTTCGCGCGCGGGTCAATAATCGGCATCTATGACGCCGAAGATGCCCCCGCCACCGATCAGATCAAGCGCGTGGTCGAACGGTTTCAGGTCGCCCCGAAAGAGGTCGCCTGCCTACAGGGGCAACTTGATTTTTACAACGCCTCGCACAATTGGATGGCGCGGTGTTTCACACTGGAATACGCAAGCTGGTTTCGTGTCATCCTACCCGGTCTGGAACGGCTGGGCCTTGTCATCCCGCTAGGAGGAACAACGCTGTTCATCAGGCGGTCGGTCATCGAAAAACTTGGCGGGTGGGATGCACATAATGTCACCGAGGATGCCGACCTTGGCATTCGATTGGCGCGGTATGGGTATCGAACCGAACTGATCAACATCACCACAATGGAAGAGGCAAACTGCCGTCCTTGGGCATGGGTTAAACAGCGGTCTCGATGGGTCAAGGGATATGCGATCACCTATGGCGTTGCCATGCGCGCCCCAAAACAGTTGCGCGCCCAACTGGGCGCTCGCCGTTTCTGGGCCCTACAGGTTCAGTTTTTGGGAACGGTTTTGCATTTCACCATGGCACCGCTTTTGTGGACATGCTGGTTGATACCGTTTGGCCTTTGGCATCCCGCAGCGGCCGTGTTCCCTGATGCGGCGTTGGTCGCGTTGATGTGGCTGATGATCACAACCGAGGTCACGACGATCCTGACCGCCTATTTGGGCGCCAAAGCCAGCGGCCAGCCATGGCTCGCGCTTTGGTCGCCAACACTTCAGCTTTATTTTCCTCTGGCAACGCTGGCTATGTACAAGGCGTTGTTCGAATTGGTGACGCGCCCGTTTTACTGGGACAAAACCAGCCACGGCGCCTTTAGCTAGTGCGCTCGACCTCTGCGGCGTCCAGCTTTAGTCGGGTTTCATACGCGCGGGAAATATGGTCGCGCAGCGCCTGCGCCGCGGTGTCGCCATCCCCTGCCTCGATCGCATCAACAATCGCGGCATGTTCGTCCAACGCCCGTTCACCGCGCCCCTCGGCCGCCAGCGACGTTGTCGCAAGCAACGCCATAGACCGATGGACCAGATCAAGCTGCCGCACGAGAAACCGGTTATGGGACGCGAGGTGGATCTGTTTGTGAAACCGGCGGTTCGCACGGGACAGCGCGGCAGGATCGCCCACCAGTTTGCGATCCTCGTTCAGCATATCGCGCAGCACGCGCACCTCTTCGCGGGTGGCGTGGCTTGCGGCCATGCGCGCCGCCAGACCTTCTAGTTCGCCGCGCACAACGTAAAGCTCGGCCATTTGTGTGTGATCAAGCGAGGCGACGATCAATGAACGCCCGTCCCGCGTCAGCAGGCTTTGCGTCTCAAGCCGCTGTAGCGCTTCGCGGATGGGCGTGCGCGACACACCAAACCGTTCGGCCAATTCGCTTTCCACCAACCGGTCACCCGGTTTATAGATATGACCGTCGATCGCTTCGAGGATCAGCAAATAGGCATCTTTGTTGTTCGACTTGGTATCGTGCATTGTTCCGGCCTGCTAAAGACGGCTCAGCCTATCGTCGCAATCGCCACCAATCAACAGAACGCTTGGATTTTTCTATGGTTTCTCAGCACTTCGCGCATGTTCGCACTTGGGTTTTTGACCTCGACAATACGCTTTACCCGCCTGAGGTGCGCCTGTTCGACCAGATCGAGGAATTGATGCGCCATTATATGGCCCGCGAAATCGGCGTTGATTTTGAAACAGCCGACCGACTGCGTGCCGAATATTGGGCCAAATATGGCACGACGCTCGCCGGACTGATGGCCGAACACAAGGTCGACCCTGACCATTTTCTGCACGAAGTGCACCAGATCGATTTTGATGTCTTGCCCAAAGACCCTGATCTGGCGCGCAACATCGCCGCCCTGCCCGGTCGCAAAATCGTCTACACCAACGGCGCACGGCCCTATGCCCAAAATGTGCTGGCCGCACGCGGGCTGGGAAACCTGTTTGACGAAGTTTACGGGATCGAGCACGCCGGCTATCGCCCGAAACCGGAACGTGCCGCGTTTGAACAGGTGTTTGACCGCGATGGTGTCGATCCACGGATCGGTGCCATGTTCGAAGACGACCCACGGAACCTTGCGGTGCCGCATGCAATGGGGATGAAAACGGTCCATGTGGCACCATCGGCCACCCCAGCCGATCACATCCACCATCATACCGACGATCTTAGCGCCTTCTTGTCACAGGTGCTGTAACGAGGGTTTCCCAGCACAGGTTTCGGACCTATTTGAACACTATGCAGAAAATACACACTGACATTGTTGTTTCGGGTGGTGGGGTCGCTGGCCTGACCTGTGCGGCGGCCTTTGGCAGCGCTGGTTTTAACGTGATCTGTGTGGACCCGACGCCGCCGGTAACCACGCAATCCGACACTGGCAGTGATCTGCGCACAACAGCCTTTTTTCAGTCGTCCCGACGCGTTCTAGAGGACGCAGGCATTTGGCAGCGCCTTGATGCCGTTGCCGCCCCGTTGCAGGTGATGCGCATTGTCGACGCTGGCGGCGAAACACCAGAACCACGCGTCGTCAAAGACTTTGACGCAAGCGAAATTTCGGATCTGCCATTTGGCTGGAACCTGCCCAACTGGCTATTGCGTCGCGAAATGGTTGCCCGCTTGGCCGAGCTGCCGACCGTCGATTTTCGGGCCGGTGTCGGGTTTGACCGCATGGTCGCCCGCGAAACCGAGGCCCTCGTCACCTTGACGGACGGGACACACATCCGCGCCAAACTGGTGATTGGTGCCGACGGTCGGAACAGCGCCGTTCGCAAAGCGGTAGGGATCGACGCGCATACCACCCGATACGGGCAAAAGGCCGTGGTTTTTGCCGTCACCCATGACGCACCCCATGATAGCATTTCGACCGAAGTTCACCGCAGCGGCGGCCCCTTCACGCTTGTTCCCCTGCCGGATCAGGATAGGCGGGCGTGCTCGTCCGTAGTCTGGATGGAAAAGGGCGCTGAGGTCGAGCGCCTAATGGCACTGGATGACGCCGCCTTCAGCGCCGAGGCAACCCAGCGCAGCGCAGGCGTCTTGGGCGATCTGACACTTTTGGGTCGCAGACAGGCGTGGCCGATCATCACACAAAAGGCCGATGCACTGACCTATGCCCGCACGGCGCTGGTGGCCGAGGCGGCGCATGTGGTACCCCCGATCGGTGCGCAGGGCCTGAACATGTCCCTTGGTGACATCGACTGTTTGCTGCAACTGGCCAAGGACGCGTCGGATACCTTGGGCGATGCCAAAATGCTGGCGACCTATGCCCGTCGCCGCACACCGGAAATCGCCATGCGCGTTCGCGGGATTGACGCATTGAACCGCGCCTCGATCGCGGGCGCACCGGTTTTGCGCGACCTGCGCGCCAAAGGACTCGAGGCGCTCTATTCGCTTGGACCGGTCCGCAAAGGGCTGATGACATTGGGCTTGGGCGGCAAATAAGGCCCCCACCCTAAACCTTTGTATTTTTTTCCCGTCTTTGATGGCAGATCAAGTATGAAGGGTTAAAATATGAAGACGGTGTCTGTTTCGCTAAAGCTTTCGCTTCTGGTGTCCATTGCGGCGATCACATCTGTGACATTGGTCGCGACATTCGCAACACTCAGCAGTCGATCCGCTTTTCTTGCTTCGGCAAACAAACAAATGGTAGCCGCCCAAGAAAGCCTGTCGCGCCAGCTCGTGGCGCAAATGTCGTCCTATTCGGACGAAATCAGCTTCTTTGCGGAAACCGCGTCGGTCAAGGATGCGTTGGTCCAGTTTACGCAAAACTACGCGGACCTTGACGCACAAACCGGCGACGCACGGGCAACCCTTCAACGTCTTTACGCTTCGGGCAGTCAGTATCCCCTTGGGGAACGGCAATTTCTGTTTAACGCAAACGATGGCAGTGCCTATTCCGCCACGCATGAGGCATGGCATGGCTACTTCGATTTGATCGTCGAACGTTCGGACCTGAATGATATCTTTTTGCTGAATACCGAAGGCGAGCTTGTCTATACTTGGGCCAAAGAGTCGGACTATGCCACCAATCTTGTGACTGGCCCGTGGGCGCCAAGCGGCCTTGGCATCGTGACACAAGCCGCGCTGAAAATCCCGCAAGGTGCCGCGCAGGCTGTCGCAACACAAGGCTTTGCACCCTATGGCCCAAGCAGCGGCGCGCTTGCGAGCTTCTTTGCAACGCCGGTTTTCGATGACAACGGTCAGCGCCTCGGCGTTCTTGCCACACAGGCGTCATTGGGAGTGTTCGACGAAATCCTGAATACCGACATCGGGATCGATGCCGAAACGCAGGTCTATCTGCTCAATACGGATCGTCAGATCGTTTCTGCGCAGGGGATCGAAAACGCCAACGACCAAGTTGACCCCGACTTCTGGGCGGATCAACCGATCTGGCAAACATTGAACAATGCGACCGGAAGCGGCTCTTTGTTGATTGATATCCTCGGCATAAAAATGGAGCTGGGTTATAGCCCCATTGAGGCACATGGCGTGAAATATTTCACCCTGGTCACAGCACCACTGAGTGACCTGATGCTGCCCGCACGAACCATCGCCCGAAACAGCGTCTTGATCGGCATTCTGGTCGCGGCACTTGTCGCTGTGATTGGTGTCTATTTTTCACGTGCACAAATCCGGCCATTGGCCTTGGTATCGGCTCAGATCGACAAGATGGCCGACGATCGCAACCTGTCTGAACAAATTGCGGTAAAATTGTCGAATGACGAAATTGGCAATTCTGCCCGATCCGTGGAACGTTTGGTCGGATTTTTCAACACAACACTGCATGGGATCAAATCCAGTACGAGTGACCTGTTCGACTCCTCGCAATCCTTGCGAAAATCGGCGGAAATACTGGCTGCGGATTCAGAATCCCAAACCGCGGCGGTTGAACAACTCTCTGCCCTCGCCGAAGAAACCACACAGCAAGTTGACGCCAACGCCAATACTGCGGCCAGCACCAATCAAGTGGTGTTGCAGACATCAACCGTTGTTCAAGAAGGCGCGAAACGGATTTCGCAGATGGTCGCCTCGATGGATGCGATCAACACCTCTTCGAAAAACATTGCCGCAATCATCAAGGTCATCGACGAAATCGCGTTTCAAACCAACCTTCTGGCGCTCAATGCCGCCGTAGAGGCCGCCCGCGCCGGTGAACATGGCCGCGGTTTCGCTGTGGTCGCACAAGAGGTCAGAAACCTTGCCGGACGATCCGCCAAGGCCGCGCGCGAAACAGCCAACCTGATCGACAGCGCCCGCACACAGGTCACCGAAGGTGTATCCATTTGCGAAGACACCCGCACTTCGTTTGAGGAAATCGCCGAGAACATTCGCATTGTTCGCGAACAGGTGGATGAAATCACCGCGGCAAGCGCCGAACAGGCCATGGGCGTCCGTCAAATCAATGATGCGATCATCGAAATTTCAAACATCGCCAACCGGAACAACCAGCAATCCGATGCGCTTGCTACGACCGCTGGCGATCTTGGCAACACCAACGCGAAACTGAAATCCGAAATCGAACAGTTCCGCCTCGCCAGCGCCTAGATCGGGCCGGGGCGTCGTTCCTCGCTCAGGAGGACATTCGCCTCGACCGATCCAACCCCGGGCAGGGTCATGATCCGGCGGCGCAGAACCCGTTCGAAATCGGACAAATCGGTCGCCACAACCCGCAAGCGGTAGTCATAAAGGCCCAGAACGTGTTCGACCGTCTGCACCTCGCGGATCGCGGACACGGCGCGTTCAAAGTCCTCAAGACTTAGACGCCCCTTGGTGGCCAACTTGACCCCCAAAAACACGGTCACGCCAAAGCCGACTTTTTCCGCATCCAGCCGCACACGGCGCCCCACAAACGCGCCCGCATCCTGCAGCGCCTTGATCCGCCGCCAAGTTGCCGGTTGCGACAGGTTTAATCGTCGCCCCAGCTGACTGGCCGACAATGTCGCGTCCTGCTGCAATCCCTTGAGGATGGAGCGGTCGATGTCATCAAGGGTGATCATAGCGGCAATGCCTCGTCCGATTTCACCGAGGCCACAGTCATCAATGCCTCAATGTCCGCAATATGCGGCAGAACAAGGATTTGTTCGCGGTAGATCGACTGCCAATGGGGCAAATCACGGGCAACAAGGTGCAGCCGGACATCCACCTGCCCCAGAAAGGTTTGGATTTCGATCACCTCGGGCACGAGGCGCGCGTTTTCAATGAAATCGTCAAAGGCACGCGGCGCGGTTTTATCCAGCGTGATCCGCAGGCTGACGGCCACATCAAACCCCAGCGCCTTCCAGTTGATCACCGCCTCTTGGCCAATCAGAACACCATCATCGCGCAGCCGATCCAGGCGGCGGCCCAAGCGGCCCACCGTCAGCCCCACCGACTCGGCCAATTCTGGCAGCGGTGTTTCTGGGTCGGCCTGCATCCGGCGCAAAATTCGGCGATCAACATCGTCTAGCATGATTTTTTCAATATCAGCCCATTTAGCGAATAACAATCACACATTTTGTGCAAATATTATTCGTTTTACTGTCGCCTAAAGTGCCAAAGCCCCTATCCTGAGCGCCAATCTGTTAACCCAACAAGGAGCGCCCGATATGCGCGTTTACTACGATCGCGATTGCGATGTTAACCTGATCAAAGAAGCCAAAGTCGCCATCCTCGGCTATGGTTCGCAAGGCCACGCACACGCACTGAACCTGCGTGACTCGGGCGCGAAAAACGTTGTTGTTGCTCTGCGCGAAGGTTCGCCTTCGGCCAAGAAAGCCGAAGCAGAAGGCCTGCAGGTTATGGGCATCGCAGAAGCAGCGGCTTGGTGTGACGTTATCATGTTCACCATGCCCGACGAACTTCAGGCTGAGACCTACAAAAAATACGTACACGACAACATCCGTCCAGGCGCAGCGATCGCATTCGCACACGGCCTGAACGTACACTTTGGCCTGATCGAGCCAAAAGAAGGCGTAGACGTGATCATGATGGCGCCAAAAGGCCCAGGTCACACCGTTCGCGGCGAATACACCAAAGGCGGCGGCGTTCCTTGCCTTGTTGCTGTTGACACCGACGCAACCGGCAAAGCACTTGAAACCGCACTGTCGTACTGTTCGGCAATCGGCGGCGGTCGCTCGGGCATCATCGAAACCAACTTCCGTGAAGAGTGTGAAACCGACCTCTTCGGCGAACAGGCTGTTCTGTGCGGTGGTCTAGTTGAACTGATCCGTTGTGGTTTCGAAACTCTGGTCGAAGCTGGCTACGCACCAGAGATGGCCTACTTCGAATGTCTGCACGAAGTGAAGCTGATCGTAGACCTGATCTACGAAGGTGGCATCGCGAACATGGACTACTCGATCTCGAACACTGCTGAGTACGGCCAGTACGTCACCGGCCCACGCATCCTGCCGTACGAGCAGACCAAGGCTGCGATGAAGGCTGTTCTGACCGACATCCAAGACGGCAAATTCGTGCGTGACTTCATGCTGGAAAACGCTGTTGGTCAACCAACCATCAAAGCATCGCGTCGCCACAACGACGAGCACCTGATCGAAGAAACCGGTGCGAAACTGCGCGAAATGATGCCTTGGATTTCCAAAGGCAAAATGGTCGACAAAACCAAAAACTAAGGTGTCGACCACCGAAATTGAAAGGGGGCCAACTGGCCCCCTTTTTTATGCCGCCTCGGCGCAGGCGTTTGAATAAAACTGATCCAGCAAGCCGGCCCAACCACCGTTGTAGTTTTCGCGCATCTCGGCTGCTTTTTCGGCCCAGATTTCCCACCCCTTGTGGGTCAGTGTCACCTTACAGCGATCAGGGCCAGCCGCCTCAAATTCGACGCGGACCTCTGTTGGATGAGCCTCGTTCGTGCCCGGATGCCACGTCATCGCAAACAGATGCGGATCGTCATAGGCCAGAACCTCGCCCCAGATATCCTTGGACCCATCGTGTTTAACCTCACACACGACACCGCCAACATGCGGATCAATCGTTAGATCCTGCGCCGCCTTGCCGGACGAGGCCGACGCACTTTTGCTATCTAGCGGCCACCATGTCCGAATACGGCGCACGCCGAACCACTAGCTGAGCCCTAGGTCACAGCCGCCTGCCCCTGCATTTATGGTGAAGTGCTGTTTTAGAACCTTTTCTTCCGCACACGTGCGGATGGCAACGCGGGACCCGTCTTACCAGCGCGATGTTGTTGAAAGAAAAGACGATGCAAACACCAAATACCCCAGTGCGATCCGTTCAGGACGCCAAACAACGTGCCAAGGCACTTCGATCTGCGAACCCCGACCTGTCGCAGTCTCAGGCGCTTGAGGCGATCGCGCGGCAACTTGGTCATCGCGACTGGAATACCGCAGTAGCGACACTGCCCAAGCTAAGCGCGCCAGACTGGACCGCTGGCCAACGATTGTCGGGGCGGTATCTGTCGCAGGCGTTTACGGGGGTTCTAAGGTCGGTCGAAGTCTTGGACCAAGACCGCATTCGGGTTGATATCGCCCTGGATCAGCCCGTGGATGTCGTGACCTCGAACCGGTTCCAAAACCTGCGCAGCCGCGTACAGGCCACCGTGGGCAAGGATGGCCGCACACAAGAGCGCACCAGCGACGGGGTCCCGCACCTAGTGCTTAATCTGTGAACCAACGGGAAAGGTTTGTTCGAACTGGGCCTGCCCTGCAGCCGTGAACCGGATGACGCGCGGGACATCCGTTCGAACAACCCAGCCCAAAGCCTCTAGCCGACTCAGCAAGGCACGACCGACGCTGCCCGCCAGATGGCTGCGACGTTCGGACCAATCAAGGCAGGCGCGGCACATCGGTGCCCGCGCCTGTGCCAAGGCGGCGACATCAATGCCAAAATCCGTCAAAAACCGTTGCCCCTTGGGTGTCATTGACACCGCTTCGCCATTCTCAAGGATCAGGTCTTGATCCAGCAGGCTTTGATACAAACGCACCCCCGCCGCACCGGCAAGGTGATGATAACAAACCCGCGCCTGCCGCAGTTGGGCATCCTTGGGCCCCGTGCGCACCCGCGCCCCGCCTGTACCTGCCGCAAGGCTGAGCAGCCCCTCTAGTACCGCGGCGACCTCATCATCCGCCAAGGCAAAGTAGCGGTGCCGCCCCTGTTTGCGGTGCTGCAACAATCCGCCGTCAACCAATTTGGACAGATGGCTGCTGGCGGTTTGCGGCGTCACACCGGCCACCCCCGCCAGCTCGGTCGCGGTGAGGGCACGACCATCAATCAACTCAGTCAGCATATTTGCCCGCAAAGAACGGTTTATCCGCGCTGAAAGCCGCACCTTTCTGCGCTGCGTTTCGCACCCAGACGGGTCCCGACCATGATTGCCGTGATATTTGAGGTCATACCTCGACCCGACCGAACAGAAACCTATTTGCAACGGGCAGCGGCGTTGTTGCCGCTATTGAACGACCAACCGGGGTTTATCAGCGTGGAACGTTTTGCGAGCCTGACCAATCCGTCCAAGCTGTTGTCGTTGTCGTTCTTTGAAACCGAGGCCGATGTCGCCATGTGGCGCAACCGTGTTGAACATCGCGGGGCACAATCGGCGGGGCGACACGACGTGTTTGCAGACTATCGCATCCGGATTGCGTCGGTGATACGCGATTACGGGCTAACCGATCGGGAACAGGCCCCGACCGATAGCCGCGACCACCATGACTAGGGCACCCAAATGACACCGACCCGCAATAACTGGATCTCGATTTTCTTGCTCGGGCTGATCTGGGGCGGGACGTTTATGGTCGTCTCCATCGCGCTTGAGGGCTATGGCCCCGTGACGGTGGCGGCGGCCCGCACGGGATTGGGGGCAATCGCCCTGACGGGACTGATGGTTGCGATGCGCGCACCTTTGCCATCGCGGGCGGCACTGATCAACCTTATCCCGATCGGCATCCTAAACACCGCCCTGCCCTTTGTTTTGCTCAGCTGGGGGCAACAATACGTACCTTCGGCATTTGCGGGCGTGTCCATGGCGATGCTGCCGCTGTTTGTGTTGCCATTGGCCCATGTGTTTTCGGACGAACAACTGCAGGGGAAAAAGGCCCTTGGCGTTTTCATCGGCTTCCTTGGGGCGTTGGTCCTTGTCGGCCCCGGTTTGCTTGACCTTGGTCAAGGGGCGGAACCATTGGGTCAGTTGGCTTGTGTCGCGGCAACGCTGTCTTATGCGATATCGTCGGTATGGACGCGCCGTTGCCCGCCGGTCGATCCGATCACACTGGCGGCGTTCACCTTGATTGTTGGGGCGATTATCCTGACACCCGCCATGATCGTGATCGAGGGCATCCCAAGCTGGCAAGGGCCCCGCACGGGCTTTGCCATCTTGTTTCTGGGCTTTTTCCCGACCGCGCTGGCCGCTTTGTTGCGGGTTTTGGTTATCCGCAGCGCCGGCTCGGTCTTTATGACGTTGGTCAACTATCAGGTGCCGCTGTGGTCGGTCGTGTTTGGCTGGCTGATCTTGGGCGAGGACCTGCCGTGGCGCTTCTTCGGTGCGCTGGGGCTGATCCTGT
Source organism: Marivivens sp. (assembly GCA_965215785.1). Lineage (GTDB taxonomy): Bacteria > Pseudomonadota > Alphaproteobacteria > Rhodobacterales > Rhodobacteraceae > Marivivens. Next base: position 139,971 of record OZ244120.1, read on the forward strand.
TTGGACTGGCGGTCAGCCAATCGCGCGGCGCAATTCGCCTGTTCACACCGCGCGCCTAGGCGTCGGACACCTCAACCACAACAGGGAAATGATCGCTAAAGCCGGTCAGGTCCACCTTGGTCAGGTCACCCTTTTTCGGCTGCCCGAACCGCAGCGGGCCTTCGCCCTTTTTGTGGGACACCATCTCGGGCAAATGGAAAATACCCGCTGTTCCGTTGGTCAGCTTGAACGCGGCTGGCGCATCATCCAGCAGGGCCCGGTTGGCATAGACCTGATCAAAGAGGTTGCCATCATTGTCATAGTACAATGACCCCTCAAGAAGCCGTGGATTGCCTTGGTGATCAATCGCATCGGTCAGCAGATATTCCCACGTCAGGTTATAAAACTTGGCCGAGGTCGAACGTTCCACATCGCCCCGTTCCCGCGTCGCCAAGGCATTGATCGTGACACTGTCATCCCACGGATCATCGTTCATATCGCCAAAGGCGATCACCGGCGTGCGTTCCTTGGCCGCGGACAGTTCGCGAATACGTTCGTGCCAATAGGCCAGTGTTTCAGCGGCTGTTGCCCTGAAACCGGCGCTTGCCGCTTTGCCATTGCCGCCGTGCCGTGATGGCCAGTGATTTGCCATGACCACCATTTCGCCGCCCGTTGCGACGGATTTGAACGTCGCCTGCAGAATATCCCGCGTGCCGGTGCGGCGCATGACGAAGTGATTGAACACCAGCGCCGGATCAACGGTGAACTTGGACATGTCATAAATGAACGCGGTATCAATGCCGCGAAAGCTGGCATCATTCGTGGCGTACACGATGCCATAATCCCGATCGTGCAGCTGATCGTTCAAAATATCGCTTAGATCACCCAGGACATATTCGTCCTCGACCTCGCAGACGCCTAGGATATCAGGCCCCGCGCCGTCCTTCATCGCAACGATCACCTTGGCCAATTGCGCCAGCTTGGTGCGGTACATTTGTTCGGACCACCCCATCAGGTCCGATTTCACCTGTTCTTTGACCCAATCAATCCTATGAGGATGGTCTTCGGGGCCGAACAGATTTTCGACATTCCAAAATGCAAGTAAGTGTTGCGCCATCGGAACCTCCCACGATTGGTCACAAACCACTCACAGGGTACCGATTGCGCAGAATTTAGGTATTCAGGAAAACCTTACGTTTAGCCGTTGTAACGACGGGCCGAACGTGCCGGAAGGATCGCCGAAAACGGCTTCTCCATCGGGTTTGGATCGTATGGATCGAAACCAGTGTCCGAGGCAGCAAATAGCGATTTCATCTGGCGTGTGACGGCCGCGATGTATTTCGATACTTTTTGCATGGGTTCGCCTCGTTACTATTATCCCCTCAGACTAACAAAACAAAAAACCGGTCGCCTCTCGGCAACCGGTCATGTTCACACTCTGAAAGGATAGGTCGCACTATGCGGCGGCTTCGACCTCTTCCACAATCCGGTCAACGACCTGCTCTAACAAGGCCGGATCTTCGCATTCCGCCATAACACGGATGAGAGGCTCTGTACCGGATTTGCGGATCAACAGCCGCCCTTTGCCGACCAGGTCCGATTCGGCGGCCCGAATTGCGGCTTTGACCTGATCCGTTTCAAGCGGCGTTGCGCCCGCTGTATAGCGAACGTTTTTAAGCAGCTGTGGCACGGTTTCGAACACAGTGGTCAGCTCGCTGGCTTTCTTACCGCTTTCGATCATCGCCGACAGGAACTGAAGACCGGCCAGCAACCCGTCACCGGTTGTGGCATAGTCAGTCATCACAATATGGCCCGACTGTTCCCCGCCAAGGTTAAAACCGCCTTTGCGCATAGCCTCGACCACATAGCGGTCGCCGACTGCTGTGCGTTCCAGCCGCAGACCCTGACCATCAAGATACCGTTCAAGCCCGAGGTTGGACATCACGGTTGCAACCAATGCCCCACCCTTCAGACGACCGGATGCCGCCCAATTCGATGCCATCAGCGCCATCAACTGATCGCCGTCAGCCACCTTGCCGGTTTCATCCAGGATCATCACACGATCGGCGTCACCATCCAGACAGATGCCAACATCCGCGCCATGGGCGACAATCGTTTCGGCCGCGGTTTGCGGTGCGGTCGATCCACAGCTGTCGTTGATGTTGAAGCCGTTCGGTGTGGTTCCGACCGGAATAACCGTGGCGCCCAGTTCCCAAAGAACCTCGGGTGCTACTTTGTACGCCGCGCCGTTTGCGCAATCGATCACGACCTTGAGCCCGTCCAGACGAATGCCGCTGGGAATCGTCGATTTAACACGTTCAGCATAGCGGAACCGACCGTCATCAATCCGTTTCGCACGCCCGATATTTTCGGACTGGGCGGGTTCGATTTCGCTGAAAACCGAAGCCTCGATTTCGGCTTCGGCCTCATCGGACAGCTTGAAACCATCAGGGCCAAAGAATTTGATCCCGTTGTCGTGATGGGGATTGTGGCTGGCGCTGATCATGATGCCGACATCCGCGCGCATGGTCGTGGTCAACATGCCAACAGCCGGCGTTGGTACGGGCCCCAGCAACAGCACGTTCATCCCCGTACTGGTCAGGCCAGAGGTCAGCGCATTTTCGAACATATAGCCGGACAGACGGGTGTCTTTGCCGATGACAACGCGATGACCATTGGATCCATCATTGCGGAAAAACCGACCGGCAGCAGCGCCAATTTTCTGCGCCATTTCGGCGGTCATCGGGTATTGGTTTGCGCGTCCACGCACCCCATCGGTACCAAAGAGCTTACGGCTCATTCTATCCCTCGTTAATTGCCTGTGTCAGGCTGAACGCCTGTTTGGTCGGCAATGTATCATGGACACGGATGATCTGAACACCCTGACGCCACGCATCTAGCGCTACAGACACCGACCCCGGCATTCTGTCGGCAGCTTCCTGCGCACCAGAGATCACACCAATGAAACGTTTCCTTGAGGCACCAAGCAGAATGGGGCACCCCAACGCATGGAAAAGCGACAGCCGCGCCAAAAGGGCCAGATTGTGATCCAGTGTTTTGCCAAACCCAATACCCGGATCAACGATGATCTGGTCACGTGATACGCCCGCAGCCTCGGCTGCGGCAATCCGTTCGGCCAGAAAATCGTACACATCCAGCAGAACATTGTCATAAACGGGATCATCCTGCATGGTTTTGGGATCGCCCTGCGCATGCATCAGGCAAATCGGCAAGCCTGTGTCTGCTGCAACTTCCGCCATCGCCGGATCAAACGTCATCGCCGCCACATCGTTCAGGATCATGGCACCGGCATCGGCGGCAACCTTTGCCACTGCGGCCTTGCGGGTATCGATAGAAACAATGGCCCCGTCACGGGCGAGGGTCTGAACGACATTGGCAACGCGAGCAATTTCTTCGTCTTGGGGAACAAAGGCCGCGCCGGGACGCGTGCTTTCACCGCCCACGTCAATGATCGTTGCACCATCAGTAATCATTTTGCGCCCCTGCGTCAGGGCCGCGTCTGGCGCGATGTATTTGCCCCCGTCGCTGAAACTGTCGGGGGTGACGTTCAATATGCCCATAATCTGTGGCGCAGCCATGGACAGGCCCGCCACATCCACGCGCGGCGCGGTCAGGCGTTCCAAAACCTCGGACGGAATATCCTGTGCGGGCGCAATCCGTGACACACCACCGCGCGTCAGCACCTCGACCCGATCAAACCAACACCAGCCCCCCGCAAGTGTGAACGCCTCATTCGGGCGCGCGGGATCTGTCATCGCAATCGGACGGAAATATTCGGTCATTCGATCACCGTTGCATCCAAACCATAAACCGCACAGGGGATATCTGTTTGCGGGGCATCCGTTCCGATCGCGACCATCCGCGCGGCCTGCATTTCACCGGCGAACCACGTGGCAAGGGCCAACGCATCCGCTGCTGCACTGCTGGGGCCATCGACAGCATCCAGAACGATCTTGGACGGGGCCCAGACACAGATCTGATCGTGCTTCATCGCCCAATCAAGTTCGGTCCTTGTGCCCACAACAACGCAGCGTTTGTCACGGCCAGCAAGGACCCAAGCATTCTGTTCGATGGCCAACAAATCAATGCGGCGCTGCGCCAGCTTGGCGGCGGACGCAGGCGCGGGCACATCCCCAGCGCCTACGGCGATCACCAATGGCGCGTCCTGCTTGGACAGTTGGTCAATCCAGATTTTCAAACTGTCCGAGGCAATCGCAGCATTCGACAGGAACAAAACAACGGGGTGCGGCACCTGAACATGGTCCTGACCCTTGCGTGCGACCTCGCCCTTGGCGCGGACGATTTCGACACCCAATGCGAACGGACCGCGATCCAGTTTTTCGATACGCACAAACACCCTCAGCGCCTGAGGTTCGCGCAAAATACGTTCGGCCACACGGGCCGCCAGCGTTTCCAAAAGGTTCAGACGTTCGGCGCCCAGTTCGGCGTGGATAGCCTCGGTGACACGGTCATACGACAGGATGCGATCCACATCGTCGTCGATTTCACCTGTTTGAGGCGCGACCTCGACCACAACATTGAAACGAACCCGTTGCAGGTGACCGCGTTCCTGTTGAAAGGCGCCGATCTCTACCTCGACCACGTAATCCCGCAGCGAGATGCGATCACAGGGTTGGCTTGCGCTGGCTTCGGCACGTTCCGAAGGATGTGCGAATGCCATACGTATTTCGTCGTTCATAGAGTTGGCCTTAGACTGTCGCTTTGGACACGCATACTAGGCCAACGCAAACTCAGCAAGCGGCGGGCGGCGTCCGCTTGCCGCCCAAATACGACGCTTAGCTGTTGTTCGACGTTTCGCGATAGAAAATATGGCTGCCGATTTGCGCTGTTTTCGGGAAAACACGTGCCCACGATGGGCGAACAGCGGTGGTGTGATAGTGCGTTGCACCATCGGTCAAATCCAAGGGCGCACCATCCATCAGCAAACGCGCGACCTTGCCGACCTTTTCCCATGCGGCTTGTTCATGGATAATTTCGGCACGTCCGTCACAGGTATATGTGAATTGACACGCATAACGTGCGCCGGTGCCCTGATTGATGACCGTGCACAGCGTGTCGGGATAACGGGCGCTTTCAACACGGTTGAGGATCACCTCGCCCACGGCAAACAGGCCGCGAACCGTTTCACCACGCGCCTCAAAGTACAGCGCCTCGGTCAGGCATTTCCACTGTGGGCCGCCGGTTGCTGCTGGCAGTGCAGCCAGCATTTCGTTGCTATAGTCAAAGGTGGTGCCATCCGCCGAACCACCCTCACGCGGCAACGTGGTAAGGGCATTGAGCTGCGATGATGGAATAACCGACAGCACTTCTCGCTCTTGCCCCAAGAGGGCTGAAAGTCGCGACGCCAGCAGATCATCCGCTGACACTGGTCCTGCAAACAAAAATGCCGCGATCATCGTCGCAGCACCAAATACACGGCTTCCGAAAGAACGGTTCATCCATCCCTGTCCAAACAACACGCGGTCGGCCCCGCGCAGGCCGTGCGTCTGTAACGGATCGACGACAAATGGTCCATACCCGCAAAGTGTACTGCAGGTACAGGTTTGGAACTATTCTAAATTTTGCCCCTGAACAGGTGCAATTTAGGGCAAAACAAGCTCGGGTCGGTCCCGAATCGCCAGCTGCGCTGCTGATAAGCGTGCCGCAGGAACACGGAAAGGTGAACAGGAAACATAGTTAAACCGTTGTTCCCGACAGAATGCGATTGCCGATCGGCTACCGCCATGTTCGCCGCAGATCGACAAGGTCACATCCGTGCGACCTTCACGGCCACGTTGCGCCCCGATCTTCAACAGCTCGCCCACGCCATCAACATCCAGAGTATGGAACGGATCCTCTTCGTACACATGCGCCTTGACGTATGCCGACATAAAGCGGCCCGCGTCATCGCGTGACAACCCATAGGTCATTTGGGTCAGGTCGTTGGTCCCGAAGGACAAAAAGGCGGCATGCATCGCGATGTCATTGGCCCGCAGGGCCGCGCGCGGGGTTTCGACCATCACGCCCAGCTTGTACTGGAACTCGACCCCCGCTTCGGCGCGGACTGCGGCGGCAACCGCCTCGATCCGGGCTTTGACCAATTCGACTTCGCGCATCGCGCTGACCAAGGGGATCATGATTTCCGGCACCACGATCTCGCCACGGCTGCTGGCTTCGATGGCGGCCTCAAAGATCGCGCGCGCCTGCATGTCGTAAATTTCGGGATAGGTCAGGCCCAAGCGAACCCCGCGCATGCCAAGCATCGGGTTATACTCACTCAGGGCTTCGACGCGTGCGGTCACCTCGGACAGTGGCAGCGCCAGTTGCTCTGCCAGTTCACGGGTCCCCTGTTTGTCGTAGGGCAAAAATTCGTGCAAGGGCGGGTCGAACAGCCTGATGCACACAGGTGTACCCTGCATAATATCGAACAGCTCGATAAAGTCGCCGCGCTGCATGGGCAACAAACGATCCAGAACAGCCCGACGATCTTCGGCTGAATTGGCGAAAATCATATCGCGCATCACACCGATGCGCTCGGCCTCAAAGAACATATGTTCCGTCCGGCACAACCCGATCCCTTGGGCGTCAAAGTTGCGCGCGGTCTGGGCATCAGCGGGTGTATCAGCGTTGGCACGAATGCCAATGTCGCAATACTCCTCCGCCCAATTCAGCAATTTGCGGAAAGCACCATCCAGAACCGCCTCGCGCATGGGCGGCTCACCCGCCAAAACTTCGCCGCTCGTTCCATCAACCGTGATGACATCACCCTCGGCAAAGGTCCGACCATCCGGTGCCACCAAGATTTTGCGTTTGCGGTCAATCTGTAAATCAAGCGCGCCCACAACACACGGCAGGCCAAGACCGCGCCCAATCACCGCCGCATGGCTGGTGATCCCGCCCCGAACCGTCAAAACCGCATGGGCCACATGCATCCCGCGCACGTCCTCGGGCGTGGTTTCCCGGCGGGCAAGGATACAGGCCTCGCCTCGGGCGGCCATGGCTTGGGCATCGGTGGCTGTGAACACAACCTTGCCCGAGGCCGCGCCGGGGCTGGCCGCGATACCCCGCACGATCAAATCTCGCGGTGCGGTTGGGTCAACCTGTCGGTGCAAGAGCTCTGACAGGGTTGCCGGCTCGACCCGCATCACCGCCTCATAGGTCGGGATGATCTTGTCCTCGGCCAATGCAACCGCAACGGCAACCGACGCCCGATTGGACCGCTGCACCCGCACCGCATCCAACACAAACAGACGCCCCTTTTCGATCACAAACTCGATCTGCATCTCTTCGCGGAGCCGTTTCCGGCTGAGGTCGCGATAGTCCATAAGGGTCTGAAAAATATCGGGAAACCGTTCTTCGACCGATGCGCCGCGCGTATCACGGCACAAGAACATCGCGTCATTGCCCGCCACCAAGGCATCGCGCCCTTGGCTTTGGGGCAGATACCGGCCCTTGATCAACTGTTCACCGGTTTGGTCATCAATGTATTGAATGACGCCCGACCCGTTTTCGCCGGGCCCGACCCCAAGCGCCATTTGTTGAACGACCAGCCCAAGGCCCGCATCCACAGGCGCCCCCTTGGCCTGTCGCAACAAACGTGCGGTCGTCCCATCCCATGCCCGCGCCATCGACCGCAGAACTTCGGTCAACTGCTGGCGGCGGTCTTGGGGAAACTCTTCGTCGGTTTCGTATTCATAGGCATCCAGCATCTTGCGCAGCCCTTCAGCCGTCGGGCTGTCAGGCAAATAAAATGCCTCGGGATCAAGCCGCGCAACCTGCACGGCGTAGGATTGGATGAACCGTAGATAAAGCGCCGTTGCCGCCTCATCACCGATCTCTTCGGACATCTGGCGATGGCGGTCATTGTTCATACCGATATTCAGGATCGCGCCCGGCCCGCCCCAATCGGGATCCTGACTGCTGGGGCGCACAGACAGCAACGCATCATCGGCAAACGGGGCCATGACCTCGTCCATGTCGGGCATTTGACCGCGCGCAATCGACCGAACCGCATCAAACGATAGCGCCACGGTGGTTGGCACCGGCATGTCGAGCCTGAGCAAACGCTGCAAACATTTCGCCCGCCCGCCATGTACCGATGGCGACATCGGGGCAATGGGCGTGATTAACGTGACCGGCGTAAATTGTTTCTGCTGCACTGCGGCATTCTCCCTGCTGCGAGGCAATGTAGTGAAACTAGCCCCCGCAGCAAGGAAAAGATAATGCTAAAATCAGCCTTCTAGCTGTGTCAGATCTGCGACCGACGAACAAATCGTCCGGATACGCGACAGCAGGTTCAACCGGTTACGGCGCACCACCTGATTGTCGCTGTTGACCTGTACCGCCTCGAAAAAACCGTCGATCGGGGCGCGCAGCGCGGCCATGGCCCCCATGGCAGCGGCGAAATCTTCGGCCTCGATGGCCGGAGAGATCGCCCCCTCGGCCACATCCAGCGCGGCAAACAGGGCCTTTTCGCTGTCATCCTCAGCAAATTTCACATCTGCACCAAACGAATATTCGACACCGTCTTTGGCTTCGGCTTGGGTCAGGATGTTACTGGCGCGCTTAAAGCCTTGGATCAGGTTTTCACCGTCATCCGTCGACAGGAAATCCTGCAGGGCGCGGGCCCGTTTGACCAGCAGTGCGATATCGTCGTTCCCATCCATCGCCAGACAGGCGTCGATCACATCGTGACGAATGCCCTGATCGCGCAGATAGACCTTCAGACGGTCATGGAAGAACGACAGCAGATCGCTTGCATCTGCCTCGGCGTTTGCCTTGGCAAAGACACCCGACAGCTTCATCGTCAGGCCATTTTCCAGAACCAACCGGATCACACCCAGCGCGGCGCGGCGCAGCGCAAAGGGATCTTTGGACCCAGTGGGCTTTTCGTCGATGGCCCAGAAACCGGTCAGTGTGTCGATCTTGTCGGCCAGCGCCACAGCCACCGAAACAGGATCGGTTGGCACATCATCCGATGGGCCCAGCGGGCTATAATGATCGCGGCAAGCATCGGCCACGGCATCGCTCAGCCCTGCCTTTTGCGCGTAATAGCGGCCCATGATCCCTTGTAGTTCTGGGAACTCATAGACCATTTCGGAACTCAGGTCTGCTTTGGCAACCTGCGCGGCCAATGTGGTCTCATCCGCGTCTGCACCAACAACTGACGCAATATCCGCAGCCAGCGCCGCGATGCGGGCGATGCGTTCTGCTTGCGACCCCAGTTTGTTGTGGAATGTCACATTCGCCAGCGGTGCGCCCATTCCGGTCGGGCCCTCACGCTCGACCGTGCGCAGGTCATTTTCCCAGAAGAATTTGGCATCCGACAGACGGGCCGACAGAACCTTTTGGTTCCCCGCCAGAATGGTCGCGCCTTGATCTTTGGTTTCGATATTCGCCACGGTCACAAATTTTTCGATGCGGCCGGTGCGCGGATTGCGGACCGAGAAGAACTTCTGATGCTCTTTCATCGAGGTTTGCAGAACCTCGGGCGGCAAGCCTAGGAAATCGTCGCCAATCGCGCCCAATAGAACCACAGGCCATTCCACAAGGCCCGACACCTCAGCCAAGAGCCCCTTATCCTCAACCACTTCAAGCCCCAGCGCGAACGCCTGATTGGTCGCGTCATGCCAGATGGTTTCGGCACGCTCTTCGGCGCGCAGGACAACATTTGCCCGCTTCAGCTTGGCTTCGTAGTCATCAAAGGACGAAACCGCGAATGCGGCAGGGGCCATGAACCGGTGGCCTTTGGTCGTATTGCCCGATGTGATGCCGTCGACATCCAGCGGCACAACCTCGGCGCCGCCCTCGTCTTCCAGAATGCACAGGATCGAATGCAGCGGGCGCACCCAGCGCAGCGATCCGGCACCCCAGCGCATGGATTTCGGCCATGGGAAATTGCGGATCGCATGTTCCAGAACCTCGGCGATGATATTCGCCGCCGCACGTCCCGGTTTTTCGATCACGGCGAAATAGGCCTGACCTTTTTTGACGTCGCGCACCTCTAGCTGATCCATGGTCAGACCCGTGGACCGCAAAAAGCCTTCGATTGCTTTTTCGGGCGCGGTGGTGGCCGGACCTTTGCGTTCTTCGCGAACGGCCTTGCTTTCGGACGAAAGACCATCAATCGACAGCGTCAGGCGACGGGGCGTGTAGAACGCAGCGGCGCCAGCATAGGTCAAACCGGCCTCAACCAACCCGTCTGTCACCATCCGGCGCAGATCGTCGGCCGCTTTGGCCTGCATGCGGGCTGGGATTTCCTCGGAAAAGAGTTCGATCAGAAGGTTCGGCATTAGTTAATTCCATCTGGTGCGGGTGGGCAGCCAGCCGGTGCTGGGTCACCCGAATAAACGGCGTCGCCACAGGCGTTCAATTGACGCCAGACAAAGCCTTGGCCGGACTGGTTCACGACAACAACGGTGTCGAACCCATACGGCATGTTAGAAGCGCCCTCAAAGGCAAGCGCGTCACCGCTGTTCAGCTCGGCGGCAATCGCGGCGGCATCGAAACAGCCAAACCACCCCGGCGCGTTCAGCGGCTCAGCATCGTCATAGAACCGGAACGTGTCGGTCATGGTGCCCATGCTCAGCGGTGTGTCAAAACACGCGCGGAACCGAATGGGCGAGCTGTCAGCGTCGATCGCTTGCAGGTTGGTGGTGACAATCGGTTCCTGCTGACCCGAAATTTCCGACACGATGACAATCGGTGCCGGATTTTCCAGACGGACGTAGAACGCATAAACCTGTGTGTAGTACAGAAGTGCCCCTGCAGCTAGCGCGCTCACAACAATCCCCACAATCGCGATTTTGCCCCAAAGGGCCTTATTGGCTGACATATCCACCTGCCTCTGTCTGAACGAATGCATCTGCGCACAGTTTGGCCAATGCGCGCACACGTCCGATATAGGCCTGACGTTCGGTTACGGAAATAACACCGCGCGCATCGAGCAGGTTAAACAGGTGGCTGGCCTTGATACATTGGTCATAGGCTGGGTGCGCCATAATGATGCGCTTGCCTGTTTTGGAGTCATCGGCAGGGTTATCAAGGATGCGCTGGCACTCGGCCTCGGCATCGATGAAGTGCTGGAACAACTGGTCCGTGTCCGCCGCGTCAAAGTTATGGCGCGAATATTCCTCTTCGGTCTGGCGGAAGATATCGCCATAAGTCAGCGGGATCGGCGTTTGGGGATCGTTGAACGGCATGTCCATCACGTGATCGACGCCCAGCACATACATCGCCAGACGTTCAAGCCCGTAGGTCAGTTCGCCCGAAACAGGTTTACAGTCGTGGCCGCCGACCTGCTGGAAATAGGTGAACTGGGACACTTCCATGCCGTCGCACCATACCTCCCATCCAAGGCCCCATGCGCCCAAGGTCGGGGATTCCCAGTCATCCTCGACGAAACGGATGTCATGCAGCGCACTGTCGATACCAATCGCCTCAAGCGACCCAAGGTACAGATCCTGCAGGTCAGGCGGCGATGGTTTGATGATCACCTGATATTGGTAATAGTGCTGCAAACGGTTCGGGTTCTCACCGTAGCGGCCATCGGTCGGGCGGCGCGACGGCTGAACATAGGCCGCAGCCCACGCACGATCGCCCAGCGACCGCAGGGTCGTGGCAGGGTGGAACGTCCCTGCGCCCACTTCCATGTCATAGGGTTGCAGAACAGCACATCCCTTTGACGCCCAGTAAGCCTGAAGCCTCAGAATGATCTCTTGGAACGAACGGGGTTTATCGGCCATCGGTGCCCTCTTTCTCAGTCCGCGACTGAATAGGCTGCGGGGACGGCGGGGTCAATTGGGCTATGGGCGTCACATTTTGATCAGAACCGCAATTATTTTGTTGATGAGGCTTGGTCAGCGGCCATTTTCAATGAAATAAGAGCCAAACAATAAAACAAATTTGGAATGCATATGTTCAGGGGTCTTCTTGTATTTGTCTTTTTGGTGCTTGGATCGTTTCAGGCACACGCCCAACAACTATCCTGGATTCAGGTCGAGGCGCAGCCGACGCTGAATGCTGCACAGGATGCGGCCCGTGGCTATGCCGCGCGCCTTGACGATGTGAACGGTTTCTACCTTGGTGGAAACTGGTACGGTATCGCTCTTGGCCCCTATGTCGAAGACGACGCCGAGGCGCTGTTGCGCCGTCTACGCGCCACTGGGCAAATTCCGCGGGACTCGTTCCTGACCGATGGTCGCCGGTTCGGGCAACAGTTTTGGCCGGTCGGCTCGGGCGCTGCGCAACCTGCGCCTGTTGTGATTGAACCGGTCAAAACACCCGCCCCGACCGAGGCCCCTGCCCCGATTGCCGAGGTCGAAACGACCCTGCCCGATGAAACCGTTAACGAAGCCCGCGCCAGCGAAGGTCTGCTGACCCGTGAGGAAAAGCAGGACCTGCAAATCGCACTGCGGTGGGCCGGTTTCTACAACGCGGCGATTGATGGTGCCTTTGGGCGCGGTACACGCAACTCGATGTCGCTCTGGCAAGAAAGCCGCGGGTATGAGGTGACAGGCGTTCTGACGACCGCCCAGCGCGCCGCGTTGATCGCCGAATATAACGCGATCCTAGAGGGCGTTGACCTGACGCTTCAATCCGACAGCACCGTTGGCATTGAAATGCTGATCCCTGCCGGTCTGGTGGAATTTGACGCCTATGACGCGCCATTTGCCCGCTACACCGCCAAAGACGGGTCCGGTGTTCAGGTGCTGTTGATTTCGCAGCCAGGCGACCGGGCGCGCCTTGGTGGCATTTATGAAATCCTGCAAACGCTTGAAATCGTTCCATTCGAAGGCGAACGCAGCCTGCGCGGTGACAGTTTTATCATCACCGGCCAGAACGATCAGCGTCAGACCTTTATCACCGCATCGACCCAGAACGGCGAAATCAAGGGCTTTGCTCTGGTCTGGCCTGCTGGTGATGCGGAACGCTTTGACCGAGTGCTGAGCGAGATGGGCGATAGCTTTGCCCGTATCGGCGGCGTTCTGAACCCAGCTGTCGTCGCAAGCGAACAGTCGGTCGATCTGCTGGCAGGTCTGGAAATCCGCCGTCCCAAGGTCGAACGCACCGGTTTCTTTGTCGACGCGGCGGGAACGGTCGTGACCGCAGCCGACACTATCGGTTCGTGCGAACGTGTCACCTTGAACGAAGCCTATGACGCAACGGTGACCTACAGCGATGACCAGATCGCGATCCTCAGCCCACGTGACGGTCTGACGCCGCTGGATCACGTTGTTCTACAAACAAACGAACCACGCCTGAACAGCCCTGTGTCGATTGCTGGCTTTAGCTTTGGTGGGGTTCTGGCGCGTCCGACGCTGACATTTGGCGAACTGGCCGATGTTCAGGGGCTGGCGGGTGAAAACGTCAACCGCCTGACGCTGTCCGCCAACGATGGCGATATCGGTGGGCCGGTATTTGATGCCGGTGGCGCGGTGATTGGTGTGCTGTTGCCCGCCGTTGCCAAGTCAGGTCAGGTTCTGCCATCGGACGTCGCCGTCGCAGCCAAGCTGGATCGCATTACGACCGCTCTGGCGCAAACAGGTGCCATTACAACGGTCACCGATCAGTTTGCATCGATGCCAGCGGCCACACTGACCACATTGGCCGCAGATGTGACGGTGCTCGTTAGCTGTTGGTAGCCGATTGGGTCGCCGGTTCACCGGCGACCTACGACCGCCAGAAGCGCGGCAAAATCAGGACGAGCAAGGAAACGATTTCCAATCGTCCCAAAAGCATCCCCAAAACCATCAGCCACTTTGCCGTGTCCGGGAACAGGTTAATCGCCCCCGACGGACCAACCTCGGCCCCGAAGACCGGGCCGATGTTGAAAATTGAGGTCCAAGCACCGGTCACCGCGGCAAGAAAGCTGATGCCGGTCATGCCCAGCAGAACAATAAGGATGCCAAAGCTAAGCACGAAACAGGTGAACAGAAGCATGATCGAATCCATGACGTCCTGTGAAACGGCACGACCTTCGAATTTCACGCTGACAACACGCGACGGGCTATAGAGCCGGCGAATTTGGGCCGAAACAGCCCGCAGCATGATTTGATAGCGGAACACCTTGATCGAACAGCCGGTAGAGCCCGAACAGCCGCCAATGGCCCCTACACAGAATAGAATGGCAAAGGCAAACGGCCCCCAAGCCATCACATCACCATCGCCATAGCCCGTGCCCGAAAAGATCGAAATGACGTTGAACAGGGTCGAGCGGAAAATTTCTTCGGAAAAATCGCCCTCGGACCCCATGCGATAGAGGATAATCAACGCCACCGCATAGAGGGACCACATGAAATACGCCCGCACCTGTGCGTCCTGCCACATCGGCTTGGCATCGCCGCCCAGCAGTTGAAGCATCCGAATGAACGGCACGCTTGCAAGGAACATAAACAGGCAGGCCACATACTGCGGCGCGCCAGGAAAGGCGGCAAATGACGAATCCGATGTGGAATAACCGCCCGTCGCGATGGTCGTAAACGCATGCACGATCGAGTCTGTCACGTTCATTCCCGACGCCACATAGGCCACGGCACAGATGATCGTCAAAACAATATAGATCGACAGCAAACCGCGCGCGATGTCCAAGGCACGCGGCATCACCTTGCCAGAGGTGTCAAACCCTTCGGACTGAAAGAACTGCATCCCGCCAACCTTCATCACGGGCAGGAAAATCATGGCCACGATGACAATGCCCAGCCCGCCAAGCCATTGCAAAATGGCCCGCCACAGCAGGATGCCGTAAGAATGACTTTCTAGGTTGGGGATGGCCGTTGCGCCGGTCGTGGTCATGCCTGACATCGACTCAAACATCGCATCGACCAACGACAATTGGGTTTCACCAAGGATAAAGGGAATAGCCCCAAAGGCGGGCAACGCCGCCCAAACACCAGCCGTTAGAAGAAAGCTTTGCTGGATCGTTAACCCGACGGTGTTCGGGTTGTGACAGGCGACGGCCATTGTTGCACCCGCAACAAAGGTCAGGACACCTGACTGCAAAAAGGTCTGCCATTCGGTATCGCCATGGGCGATATCAAAAATCATGGGGGCCATCATGGCCGCGCCCATAACCGCAATCAAAAGTCCGATGACGTAACCGACTGGTCGTAGATCAAGCATGTCGAAGGCTTGGCCCGCCATGCGGCAACTGTCAAGCGGCGCCCGCCCCCAAGGGGGCTGGGCCAAATTCTATGCGTTAAAGATAGAACAGGTCGCAGAAGACGTGCAGAGCGATGTTTTCGCGCTTGATGCCCATTGCGGCCAGCTCTTCGTCGGATTTGTTTTGCAGTGCAACAATCTGATCCTGACGCGAACGACGCTGCATGTATGCCTCAGTGCCGGTGCAAATCGCCTGCCACAGACCTGCGAGTTGTTCACGGAACGATACGACGCCGTGTGAAGTTGCTTGTGCCATTTTGGAACCTCGATGAATTACGTTGGCTCACTCCCTTGAGGCCAACATAACACTTTTCGAGCCATGCACATCCGACAGTTCGACAACCCCGCCTTTCGCTAGACGCAAGGCAGATCAGCCGACGTGGTACAATGTCGTGAACAATTTCGGGTCGATACTTTCGTTCGCAAAGGTGTCACCTTCGGTCAGGATGCTCACCGCGTCATGGCTGTGCAAACTTTCCTGATGGCTGGCAACGATCCGGAAATCCCGAACCCGCTGATCCTTGGTGAGCTGTTCACAAAACAGGCGCGCGGCATCTTCGACAAAGATCGGATTGGCGGCGTTCAATTCGGCGAACGCCTGTTCATCCTCGCGCTTGACCATCACTTGGGTTTCGGTCGGTACAGCGGCGCGGGCCATATCGATCAGATCTTCGAACCACAGGGTGTCGCCCTCTTCCACCAGCACAGAAATCCGTGCCACAGACCGTTGGCTGTGCGGTGTCGCCAATTGGCCGCGATACTGACGCGCGTGTTCCGACAGTTCAAGCGAACACGGGCATGTGCTGCTGTACACGTAATCGAGGTGAACGATCTTTTTGCGAACGCCATTTGTTTCGATCAGTTCCAGCGCGATGTCATAGTACTGATACCCGCTCAGCCCCGACCGAAGGGACGGTACTTTGATCGGAAAGCTGAAGCGCATCTGGATACGAGCGTCAAAGCTTTCTAGGTCGGTTTTATAGTCGTCCAACGCGCGTTCGATCACGTCAAAGCTAAAGGTCGCTTCAGCGTGCTTATAGAAGGTGCGCATAATGCGTGACATGTTTATGCCCTTCTTTTCCGCCTCAAGGCTGACCGTACCGGTCACCGAGGTTTCCAAGGTCAGGTCGCCGTTGTCGCGAGAGCGGAACCGGATCGGCAAACGGAAGTTGCTGATGCCCACATGTTGAATGGTTTGACGCGCGCCACGGATCAGCGACGACGGACCGTTCTGAAGATCAGGCATCGACGCCTTATAGTCGGCATCAACCTCGAAATCTTCGGGATAGGCACGGGCCAGCGCAGGGTAGTTCGATACCTCTTGGCCTGGGATCAGTCGCGATACCAAAGGATCAAGTGTTGCGACCTCTTCTGCTGACGCCTCACCCGCCCAGCGCCGCAATAGCGCCAGTGCCTGTTCAGCCTCATCTCGGGTTGGTTCACGATCGATATCGGGCATATGAAGATTCATCCGGCCCCTCCTTTGGATACGCTCGCCCATTATATGGGGTCCGCACAGTGATTTTCCACAAATTACGACCTGAATACGTGTGGAACCGCCGTGCGGATCATTATCAAGCGACCTCTAAAGCGGACAAAATATCGTTTAAGAGATCTTCGGCATCCTCAAGACCACAGGACACACGCACCAGACCGGGCGTGATGCCGACCGTCACCTTTTGCTCATCCGGCAAACGTTGGTGAGTCGTGGTCGCAGGATGGGTCACGATGGATTTGCTATCCGCAAAGTTGTTGGAAATCGTGAAAATTTCCAGCGCATTGAGGAACCGGAAACAGGCGTCTTTGCCATCTTTCAGTTCGATCGCAAAAACGGTCCCACCGCGTTCCGATTGCGCCTTGGCAAGATCGTATTGCGGATGGCTTGGATGCTGAGGATAGCTGACGCGTGACAGCTTTGGGTGATCTTTCAACGCATCAACAAGGAACTCAGCCGTGTCGATCTGGGCGTTGACCCGCAGAACCATTGTGTCCAGCGACTTGAGCATGACCCAAGCGTTAAACGGGCTCATCGCGCCGCCGGTGTGTTTCAGATACGCCTCGACCGGACCACGAACCAGATCACGCTTGCCAAGGATCATGCCGCCAAGGCACCGCCCCTGTCCGTCCACATGTTTCGTGGTTGAATAGATAATCAGGTCAGCGCCGGCCTCGGCCGCATAGCTGTTAACCGGTGTCGCCATCACGTTATCGACAACCGCCAAAGCGTCATTTTCGTGGGCCAGATCACAGATGGCCTTAAGATCAACAACCTCAAGCGTCGGGTTTGAAACGCTTTCACAGAACAGCGCACGGGTGTTGGGTTTGATCGCGGCTTTCCACGCGTCAAGATCACGGCCATCCACCAAGGTGATCTCAACACCGAACCGCGCCAGAACGTCCTCTAGGATATAGAGGCACGATCCGAACAGCGCGCGCGCGGATACGACATGATCGCCGGCCTTCAGGATCGACATCAACGCGCCATTGACCGCCGCCATCCCCGAGGCGGTGGCAAATCCTGCCTCGACGCCTTCTAGATCGGCCATCCGGTCCTCAAGCATTGCGACCGTTGGGTTGCCGTAGCGGGCATAGATGAATTCATCCTCGCCAAGTGCAACAAAACGGGCCTCGGCCTGTTCCGCGGTTTCATAGACAAAGCCCTGCGTCAGGAACATACCTTCGCTCAGCTCATTATACTGACTGCGGCGGATGCCCGAATGGACGGCTCTGGTGCGTTTGTTCAGTTTGGTCATCAATCAATCCCTTTTGGCCATCAAAAAACCCCGACACCGGAGGGGTATCGGGGCGTCGGCCCGAACCTCTTTAGCGGAATATTTAACGTGGCCCGCAATCCGGTCACAAAGCGCCACGCGCGCTACATACGCCTATGCCGTTTTCACGTCAATAACTGGTGAGCGGCCTGAAACAGGGTTGCATCGGCTAGGTTGGCCGGTGAACCTGTGCCCAACTGGAAAAGGAACCTGACATGACCGCACCGATTGAGCTCTATTTCTGGCCGACGCCAAATGGGTTTAAGATCACCATCGCCCTTGAGGAAATGGGCCTGCCATACAATGTGAACCTGATCGACATCGGCGCAGGGGATCAGTTCAAGCCAGAGTTCCTTGCCTTATCACCGAACAACCGGATGCCCGCGATCACCGATCCAGAGGGGCCAGACGGTCAGCCCATCTCAATGTTCGAAAGCGGCGCCATTCTGCAATACCTCGCCCGCAAAACCGGATCGTTCTATGGATCGAACGAACGCGAACGGGGTGCCGTTGAACAATGGCTGATGTGGCAAATGGGCGGGGTTGGCCCGATGGCGGGTCAGGCGCACCACTTTTTGAAATACGCCCCAAACATGGAACCGCCGAACGACCTGCCCTATGCCAAAGACCGCTACCGCAACGAGGTCGGGCGTCTGTACCGCGTTCTGGACGGTCAACTGGCCAAGGCTGCCTATGTTGCAGGCGATTTCTATTCGATTGCGGATATGGCGATTTATCCGTGGGTGCGCGGTTGGGAAGGCCAGCAACAAACGCTGGATGACAAACCGAACCTTGCCCGATGGCTCGATCAAATGGCAGATCGGCCCGCTGTGCAGGTCGGAGGTCAGGTTGCGATGGAACGCCGTCAACAGGGTTTTAACAAATCGGCCCAAGACCTTTTGTTCAAACAGAAATAGGACTATCTGATGGGGCGGTTGAGTCGAGGCGAAGGGGCCGTCCATGATCCGTCACGTAGTCTTCTTTTCTGTCAAAGACCGCGCAGACCTTGAAACCGTTTATGATGGGCTGTCCATCCTAGGCGGCACCGGCGAGTACGCGCACTTTGAGGTGGGTCGCAACCTGCGCACCGATCAGATTTCGCCCGATGGACCAGATTTTATCGTCTATGCGGAATTTGAGGACTCGGACCAGATGCAGCGTTTCAAGGATCACGCGCTCTATCAGGAATCGATCCGCATTGTGCGCCCATTGCGCGACATGCGGATCGCCGCAGATTTTCTATCGAACTAGGATTTGTCCTGTTCGATCAGGTATTTCTGCAAGATCATGAACTGGGACCACAGGAACACAAACATCGCGACCGGAAACGCAAAGGTTTCGAGCGTGACCCATGTCTGTTCCGACATCGTGCGCCAGATGATTTCGTTGGCGACGGCCAGCACCGCAAACATCATTGCCAAGCGCTTGGTCAGGATCATCCAGCCCTCTTGTTCCATCGGGACCATTTCCCCCATGAACAGCTCTAGCCAGCTTTGACCGCGCCACAGCCCGATCCCCAGCAGCGCCGCAAACAGCCCGTAGACAATCGTCGTCTTCATTTTGAAGAAGGTGGAGTTATTGAAATACGCCGTCAGCCCGCCGAATACGATGACCATAAAGGCGGTGAACATCTGGATGCGGCTAAGTTTGCCTGTCAGCGCCCAAAGGATGCCCATCGCAATCAACAGCACGGGAACAAAGGCAACAGTCGCCACAATGAACCCCGAATATTCGGTTCCGGCGAATGTGTAGACCTCATCCTTGATCCGCATATACAGCAGGAAAAAGATCACCGTCGGCCCCAATTCAAGGACCTGCTTGACCACAGGATTGACGTTTCGTTCAGCCATGGATTGCCCTAGCCCCCAATTTCAACAAGAACCGCGCCCAGCGCGATAACGGCCATCAAAATGGCTTTGCGCGGTCCCACCTTTTCGCCCAACAACAACCAGCCGATCAAGGCCGCAAATACGGTTGATGTTTCGCGCAGCACAGCAGCCTCGCCCACTTTGTCCAGACGTGTGGCAAGCATGACACCGCCAAAGCTGACCCACGCAATAACCGCGCCGATCACACCGCGCCACACCAGCGGCCGGACCTCAAGCGTGGCCAAATTGGACTTTTGTCGTAAAAGTGCAATTATAGGCATATCGATTGATGACAAGAAGAAGAACCAAGCCAGAAATGTGAAAGGATTCTCGGCGGCGCGGATGCCCCAAGCGTCATACGTTGTGTAGACCGCGACCATCAAGCCACCGGCCAATGCCCAGCCAAGCCCCGTGCGAAGACGACGAGGATCGATTTTTTCTTCGCTCAGATTTCGTAGGGCAAGCAGCAGGATTCCGCCGGACAAACAGGCCACCCCCGCCCATTGTAGCGGCGCAAAGTGTTCGTGAAAAATCAGCGATGCCGCGATGACAGTGACCAACGGGCCGGTTCCGCGCACCACCGGATAGACCACGGTATACGCCGCCCGTTCGTAGGACAGCGCCATTGTGACCTTGTACACGAGGTGAATGATCACAACGCCGATCAGGACCAAGAACAGTTGGGCATCCGGCCACGGCACCAGAAACAAAGCGATCGGCGCGGTCATCACAACAAGGGCCGCATCAATCGCGCCGCGTGATACCCACGGATCATGCTTGCCCTTTTGTAGCGCGCCAAACAGGGCGTGCATCAACGCCGAATTTACCGCAAGCAACGACGCAAGCCGCGCCCCTTCGGGTGTACCGGCAAGGCCAACGATCCACTCACCCACGGGTTAGTCCAATCCAACCAATGCCTTGGCGTAATCATCAGGGTCGAACGGCGACAGATCGTCGATCTGTTCGCCAACGCCAATCGCGTGGATCGGCAGGCCAAACTTATCCGCCAAGGCAACCAGAACACCGCCCTTGGCTGTGCCGTCCAATTTGGTCATCACAAGGCCCGACACATCCGCCAGATCCTGAAACGCCTTCACCTGATTAAGGGCGTTCTGCCCCGTTGTCGCATCCAGAACCAACAGGGTGTTATGCGGCGCCTCTGGGTCTTTCTTGCGGATAACACGCACAATTTTCGCCAGTTCCTCCATCAGGTCCTGACGGTTCTGCAAACGACCCGCAGTGTCGATCATCAACAGGTCCGCGCCATCGGCTTCGGCCTTGGTCATTGCGTCGAACGCAAGGCTTGCAGGGTCCGAGCCTTCGGGGGCGGTCAGCACTGGCACCCCCGCCCGTTCGCCCCAGACCTGCAATTGTTCCACGGCAGCGGCACGGAATGTGTCACCGGCTGCAATCACCACAGACTTGCCCGAAGCACGGAACTGGCTGGCGAGTTTACCGATTGTCGTGGTTTTACCCGATCCGTTGACCCCAACGACCAAAACCACCTGAGGCTTTTTGGCATAAAGCGGCAGTGGGCGCGCGACCGGTTCCATGATCCGGGACACTTCGTCGGCCAATAGGGTCTTGATCTCTTTCGACGACAACCGCCGCCCCATACGTCCTTCGGCCATATTGGCAGCGACGCGCAGCGCGGTATCCACACCCATATCCGATGCGATCAACAGCTCTTCTAGCTGTTCGAGCATCTCATCATCCAGCACACGGCGCGGGCCGGTGTCCTCGCGACCGATCAAACGGCCCAAGATGCCGGTCTTTTCTGGCGCTTTTTCCTCAATGGGCGCAGGCGTTAGATCGACGTCCAGTTTTACCGGTTCGTCGTCAACCGGTTCGTCATCAACCTGCGTGTCCTCGACCTGATTGACCTCGGGCATTTCAGGTTCTGGTGCAGGCTCTGGCGTTGGCGCGGGCTGCGGGTCTTCGACAGGGCTGGTGTCGCCCTCTTCCATAATCGCATCAAGACCTTCGTCGATCTTGGACGATGATTTGGTTAAACGGTCACGCAGTTTCTTAAGGAACGACATCTGAGCCCTTTGCTTTTCTTATGAGTGACCTAATGATTTAGACACGCATTGGAAAGGGTTTGCCAAGACTTTCCCCCTGTATAGAAAGGCAAAATGACCCGCCAAATGACAGTTTTCACGATCGCAACACTTTCGCCTGCTGTGTTGATCGCCCTAGGGGCGATTTCCGGCGGCTTATGGGTGTTGGCGGCGTTTCTATATATGATCCTGTTGTCGGCCGTGCTCGACCTTGCGATCAACGCGGTTTTGCCAGACGGCACAGATGCCGAATTCCCAGGTGAAACCGCACTATCGGTTGCGCTGGTAGCGGCACATTTTGGCGCGCTTGCCTTAACCTTGATCGCCTTGTCCGGCCCAATGCCCTTGGCGGAAAAGGCCGCGCTGTTTGTTGCGATGGGGCTATTTGCGGGACAAATCAGCAATTCCAATGCGCACGAGCTGATCCACAAACCCAACCGTTTGCTGCATCGTTTGGGCATGTGGGTCTATATTTCGCTGCTCTACGGGCATCATACATCGACCCATGTCCTGATCCACCACGTTGCTGTCGCCACCGATGGCGATCCCAATTCCGCACCAAAAGGCAGGTCATTTTATCGCTTTGTCCCTGCGGCATGGGGGCGGACCTTTCGGCTGGGCTATCTGGCCGAGGCCCAGCGGCTGATCCGCGCGAACCGCCCCAAATGGCGGCACCCTTATGTGACCTATCTGCTTGGGGCCGCGCTATGTATCGCGCTTGCAGGCGTCATCGGGAACGTCTGGTGGTACCTTGCCCTTGCGGCCTATGCGCAGGTTCAGTTGCTATTGTCGGACTATATTCAGCACTATGGTTTGCGACGCAAAATCGATGATTTAGGTAAGGCCAAACCGGTCGCCAACGACCATAGTTGGAACAGCCCGCACTGGTTTTCATCGGCAATGATGTTGAACGCCCCGCGGCACTCCGATCACCACGTGTCCCCCATGCGCAGCTTTGGTCAATTGCGCCAAACCGACGGCCCGCAATGGCCCTATCCGCTGCCGGTTATGGCCACGATTGCCCTGTTTCCGCCACTGTGGCGCCGCGTAATGCATCGGCAAATGCGCGCCTTGGGGCTTTAGAACAGGCTGCCCTGTTCCGGTGGTTTCGCCGACTTGGCCGATCCGGATTTCGCGCCACCGCCCACCTTGTGGCGGCCATCCGCGAATTCGATTTCAAGCGTGGTGGATTTGCCCGCAGCCTTGGCCGTTGTCACAATCCCATCCGGCCCGTGCACCACAGCATAGCCGCGATCCAACGTCGCCTTGTACGACAGGGTTTCATTCATCCGCGCCGCACTATCCAGCCGTGCCCGCCATTCGGCGACCTGTGCACTTGCCTTAGAGGCAAACCGCTGATCCAGTCCCGCAAGCCGTTCGCCCAATCGGTTGATCCGATCGGCCAGCACGTCCGACCTCAGCCGGTCGGCCTTATTCTCAAAACTACGGCGTTGGTCGCGCGTATTCCGATCGAGCGCCTTGCCAAGCTGGCCCGATTTTTCCGCAAGCCTACGCGCATGATCCTCGACCTTGCGTGTCAGAAGTGTCGGCCGCAATTGCCCCCCCGCCTCAGACAAAGCGAGGCGTTTTTTCGCTGCAAATCCACTGAGCGCGGTGTCAAGGCGGCTCGACAGCAGATCCAGCGACTGACGCGGACGATCGAGCAGGCTTTCACTGCGCGGCAATGCCCGCGCCAGATCGCGCAACCGTTGTTGACGGCTATCGACGGCATAGGTTGCCGCGTGGGTGAGGCGGGCACCTTGGCTTTCGACCCAATTTAGCAATTCCAACCGGACAGGCACCGCCATTTCCGCCGCTGCCGTAGGCGTTGGCGCCCGCCGGTCAGAGGTGAAATCGATCAGTGTGGTATCTGTTTCGTGTCCCACCGCAGAAATCAGCGGAATATTGGACGCCGCCGCCGCCCGCGCGACGATTTCTTCGTTGAACCCCCACAGGTCCTCGATGCTGCCACCACCCCGCGCAACAATGATCACATCAGGGCGCGGCAACGCCCCACCCGGCGTCAGGCGATTGAACCCCTCGATTGCGGCGGCGACCTGCGGCGCACAGTCCTTGCCCTGCACCGCAACCGGCCACACCAGAACCTTGCGCGGAAACCTGTCGCGCAGACGGTGCAGAATATCGCGGATCACCGCCCCCGTCGGCGAGGTCACAACGCCAATAATCTCGGGCAGATACGGCAGCGGCTGTTTCCGTTCCGGCGCAAACAGCCCTTCGGCCGCCAGCATCGCCTTGCGCTTTTCCAGCATCGCCATCAGTGCGCCAGCCCCGGCAGGGCGGATATCCTCGACGTTCAACTGATATTTGGACTGCGGACCAAAGGTCGTCAGACGGCCGGTGGCGACCACCTCCATCCCTTCTTCGGGCTTGTGGGCCAGCTTGGCGACCTGCCCCTTCCAACTGACCGAGGCAATCACATTGCGATCATCCTTTAGGTCAAAATAGAGGTGCCCCGTCCGTGCCAAAACCACGCGGCCCACCTCGCCACGGACACGCACATGGCCAAATTCGCCCTCAAGCGTGCGTTTCACCGCCCCCGAGATTTCCGAAACCGTAAATTCATGGGCGTTATCGGTGGGCTCTTCAAAAAGGTCCATGCGCTCGTCTCTTGTGATCTACTCGTGACGACCTTAGAACGCCAACAGAAAAAGGCCAAGCGGAGGGCGCGATGAACATTCTGATTTTGGGTAGCGGCGGACGGGAACACAGCCTGACATGGGCCGTGAAACAGAACCCAAAATGCGACAAACTGTTTGTTGCGCCAGGAAACGCCGGCATGGCGAAAATTGCCGAATGCGTCGATCTGAATATCCTTGATGGGGACGAGGTCGCACAATTCGCATCAGAAAATGCAATCGACTTTGTGATCATCGGCCCCGAGGCACCACTGGCCGCTGGCGTGTCCGACCGCCTGCGCGATGCGGGCCTTCTGGTGTTTGGCCCATCGGCCGCCGCCGCCCAGCTTGAAGCCTCCAAGGCCTTTACCAAAGCGATCTGCGACGCAGCAAACGCACCAACCGCCGCCTATGCCCGCTTCACCCAAGCTGCCCCCGCCAAAGACTACATCCGCGCCCAAGGTGCCCCAATTGTGGTCAAGGCTGACGGGCTTGCCGCAGGTAAGGGTGTGATCGTGGCCATGACCGACGACGAAGCGCTGGCCGCTATCGACACAATGTTCGACGGCGAATTCGGCGACGCAGGGGCCGAGGTCGTGATCGAAGAGTTCATGGAAGGCGAAGAGGCCAGCTACTTCTTGCTGGTGAACGGCGCTGACGTCCTCCCAATTGGCACGGCCCAAGACCACAAACGCGTTGGCGACGGTGACACCGGTCCAAACACCGGGGGCATGGGCGCCTATTCCCCCGCCCCCGTTCTATCCGACGCAGTCGCCGACAAGGCGCTGAACGAAATCGTCATTCCAACCATGCAGGAAATGGTGAACCAGAGCATGCCATATCAAGGCGTCCTTTATGCTGGCTTGATGATCAAAGACGGTCAACCGCGCCTTGTGGAATATAACTGCCGCTTTGGCGATCCGGAATGTCAGGTCCTGATGCTGCGCCTTGGCGCTCAGGCACTCGACCTGATGCTGGCCTGCGCGGAAAACCGTCTGTCGGACATCAAACCGCAGTGGGCCGACGATCATGCCATGACCATCGTAATGGCCGCCGATGGTTACCCCGGCTCTTATGAAAAAGGCACCGTGATCAAAGGATTGGATGTCCTCGCCGACACCAGCAGCGAGGTCGTTTTCCACGCGGGGACCGCAGAAAAGGATGGCGCAATTGTAGCCACCGGCGGACGCGTCCTGAACGTCACCGCCCGCGGCGCGACCTTGGCCGAAGCCCACGCCAAAGCCTATGCCATGGTCGACACCATCGATTGGCCGGATGGCTTTAACCGTACAGATATCGGTTGGCGCGCGCTCTGATCTGGGTCCAGCCCGAGGCGTAGCCGAGACAAAAACAACAAAAGCCGCCCTTTGGGGCGGCTTTTTCAATGTAGTAACAGCGGTTGATTACGCTGCGCGACCCATCAACAGATCGTCGATTTCTTTTGCCGCCGACTGTTCATCATCACCGGCAACAGCGGCGATTTCACGGGTCAGACGTTCAAGCGCGGCTTCGTACAGCTGACGTTCCGAATAGGATTGTTCGCGCTGATCATCCGCGCGGTGCAGATCGCGCACAACCTCGGCAATCGCAATCAGATCGCCCGAATTGATCTTTTGTTCATATTCCTGCGCGCGGCGCGACCACATCGCTTTTTTGACCTTGGCTTTGCCTTTTAGGGTCTTTTTGGCGTGGGCAACGATGTCTGGCGACGACAGCGACCGCATGCCAACCTCGGTTGCTTTGTTCGTCGGAACGCGCAGGGTCATTTTGTCTTTTTCAAACGAAATCACGAACAGTTCTAGCTCGAACCCGGCGACTTCTTGTTTTTCGATCGAAACGATCTGACCAACGCCATGCGCGGGATACACTACGTGCTCGTTCGGGCTGAAGTCTGGCTTTTTGGTTTTGGTCATGTTGGTCCTTCCTAACGCAACACTCACAGCGACAAAAAGCCCGCGCGGGGGCCAAGAGCCCCCGTGTTCGGGCTTATTAAGTCGGGATGAGTTAGATCACTTGCAGCATTTGTAACATGTATATCACAAATTTCGCACCCGCGAAAGCGCGGCCAGATTCGCCGCGTTTATCGCTATTTTGCTGGATATTCAGCACGTTAGTCCGCCCACACGAATCGAAAAACGCAGACTAACGAATCGAATCGTTTAGGACCCTGCGCCCGGGTTTTCGGACAACAGTTCCATTTTGCCCGGTTTGCCGTCCATTTCCTCTGCCGTCGGCAGTGGGTCGCGGCGGGTGGTGATCACAGGCCAGATTTCCGAGTATTTGCGGTTGAACTCGACCCATTTTTCCATGTCCGGCTCGGTGTCGGGCCGGATCGCATCCGCAGGGCATTCAGGTTCGCAAACACCACAGTCGATGCATTCGTCTGGGTGGATCACAAGCGTGTTCTCACCTTCATAGAAACAGTCGACTGGGCACACTTCGACACAGTCGGTGTATTTGCATGCGATGCAGTTTTCAGTAACGACGTAAGTCATATCGGTGTCCTGATTAATTCGGGCGCCTTGCTAGACGTTTGTTTTCGGTCATTCAAGCGAGAAAGGATGATCCGCGTCACGATGCGACGTCATATTCCGCCGTTCGCGCTTTCCCGGTCTTCCTTTCCCATCGAATGATGGATTTTTAGGAGTTTTTTCCGCCGGAGGCGACAAATCTTCATAGAGCGCTTGTGCCTCTGGGGCGGGGCCGCGCCGGTCACCGCAGGCAAGGATTCGCACGACACGAATATCCCGCGCTTGCGAAAACGTTAAAACATTTCCCGGCCCGACTGCGCGGGCAGGTTTCGAAATAGGCTGGCTATCAACACGGACTTTACCGGCCGACACGACACTGGCGGCCAGCGTGCGCGTTTTGAAGAAACGCGCATGCCATAGCCATTTGTCGATACGGATCGTCGGCCGGTCCTGATCCATTATTTGGTTTTGAAACCGGCCAAAGCGGCCGCAAACGGGTTATCAGGGTCAACCTGTTTGGCCTTTTGCGGTTTTGCTTCGTAAGATTTCGAACCTTTGTCCTGACGTGGACCCTTGCCTTTGGGTTTGCCACCTTTCGGGCCTTTGCCGCGCGGGCGCTCGCCCTGCGGACGCTGGCCCTGTGGACGCTCGCGGCGCTGGTTGTTCGCACGTCCGCCCCAAGTAAAGGTATAGAACACCTCTTTTTCGTCCTCGACAGGCGCCTCTGCGGCGGCCTCGGCCGGTGCGTCGGTGGCTGCGTCTTCGGTCGTGGCGGTCTCGCCCTCGGCCTCAGCGGGCTTGGCGGCTTCGGCACGCGTCTTAACCCGCTCGCCCTTTTCGGCCTTATAGCCCAGCCCCTGCATCAGGTCGGCAAATTGTTCCAGTGTCATGCCCGTAATCGACAGCATGTCGGGATTTGCCTCAAAACCGCCGCGCGAATCTTTGTCGCGCAGCATGTCGGCCAGACGTTCCAACATGTCGATGCGGATCGCGCGTTCACCAGCAGCGCGGTAACCCGCCATAGCATAGTAGCCGGGCGCGGCATCTTTGGCGGCGGGCACAGTCACCAGACCGGGGGGCGGTGCCTCGGGGAATTCATCAAGGTTTTGCGCAAGCGACCACAGAACCAGACGCAGACGTGTCGGCGCAGGCTTTAGCAGAAGCGGCATAAAGATCGTGAACTGTCCGAAACGGACACCATGTTTGCGCAGCGCGCCACGGGCGTCTTGGTCAAGCGACTTGACCTCGGCGGCAACTTCGCCACGCGGAATGATGCCCAGACCTTCGAGCATGCGGAAAGCAAAGCCTTTGGCCAAACCTTCGAGGGCTTCGTCACGCGACATCGCCAGCATCGGTTCAAACAGGGCCGCAATCTTGCGATCGATGAAATGTTGCAGTCGACGTTCAACTTTTTGCGCAACATCAGCACCAGCCTCGTCATCGACAAATGCAACGACGCGCGGTTTCAGAGGGTCCTGACCGGCAACCAGTTTACCGACCGCCTCGGTGCCCCACATCAGGCCACCCTGTTCGGTGAAGTCGATTTCGGTGTCCGGCGCGTTATAGAACCGATCTGCCCGCAGGTGGAATTGCGGGATCAGCGCCTGTACCGATGCCTGACGCAATGTCTTGGCCTCGTCCGCGCTGGCGGTTTTGTCCATACGGAACCGGAAACCCTCCAAACGACCGACGAATTCGCCTTCGACGGTCACTTCACCATTTTCATTCACTTCGGCCACAAGGCCCTCCTTCTGCTTGAGCCGGCGAAGCAGAACACTGGTCCGCCGGTCCACAAATCTTTGTGTCAGTGCGTTATGCAACGCATCTGATAGTCGGTCTTCTACAGCGCGCGTTTCATCGCGCCAATGGATTTCGTCACGCAACCAGCCTCGCCGCTGCGCCACATATGTCCATGTACGGACAAACGCGAGCCGCTTTGAGAGCGTGTCGATATCTCCTTCGGGTCGATCCGTGCGTTTGACCTGTCGCGCGAACCAATCCTCTGGGATGTGCGTATGCTGGTGTAGGAAATTGTATATGTCACGCAAAAGACCAGCGTGTTCTGTCCTTGAAAGGCCACGAAAATCAGGAATGCGGCAAACATCCCACAATAGTCGTACAGAACTGCCATCATTTGCCCTAGCGACAACCTCGGCATCGTTGGCCAAAGCCCTGAGCGCCGCCAGATCATCTGACTCGCGCACGCGGGTCAAAAGCGGGTCATCGGTCCTCTGTTCCAACGTCGATAGCAGCCGTCCGATGCTGCCGAATTGCAATTTGCTGTTCCGCCACTGCAATTTTTGAACGGGTTTGAATTTGTGGTTTTCGATGGCCTCGACAACAGCGTCGTCGATTTCATGCGCCTCGCCAGTGACCCCGAACGTGCCGTGGGTCATATGCCGCCCTGCCCGTCCCGCAATCTGGGCCAGCTCATCCGGCGCAAGGTATCGCATACGCTGGCCGTCAAACTTGCTCAGCCCCGCAAAGGCGATGTGCAACACATCAAGGTTAAGCCCCATACCAATCGCGTCGGTCGCAACGAGGTAATCAACATCCCCGTTCTGATACATTTCGACCTGCGCATTGCGGGTACGCGGCGACAACGCGCCCATCACAACAGCGGCGCCGCCTTTGGTCCGGCGCAACAGTTCGGCGATGGCATAAACGTTGTCGACAGAAAACGCGACGATGGCCGAGCGCGGCGTCATACGGTTTATTTTCTTGGAACCGGCATATGTCAGCGTCGACATCCGGTCTTTTTTCAGAAATTCGGCCTTTGGCACCAGTTGGGCGATGGCCGGTCGCATGGTTTCCGACCCCAAGAACACAGTTTCCCGCGTTCCACGCGCGTGCAGCAACCTGTCGGTAAAGACATGGCCGCGTTCTGGATCGGCGCATAGCTGGATTTCGTCAATGGCCAGAAATTCGGCGCCGATGCCTTCGGGCATCGCCTCGACCGTGCAGACCCAATAGGCGGCGCGATCTGGGATAATCCGTTCCTCACCCGTGATCAGAGCGACAACCGATGGTCCACGCGCCTTAACGATCCTGTCATAGACCTCACGGGCCAAAAGCCGCAAAGGCAGGCCGATGACGCCACTTTTGTAGGAAAGCATCCGTTCGATCGCATAATGCGTCTTACCGGTGTTCGTTGGGCCAAGGACGGCCGTAATCCGCGCGGACGCGTTCATGCTATTCTCCCGGCGGGCCAGTCTAGAGCGATTGGCCCGTCAGCTGTTGTTCGAGTCTGTTGATTGCGTCTCGCACATTTGCCATCGCTGGCGCCAGTGCCTGAACACGATAATATGCCATCAGGGCCTCTTCGGGCTTGCCCAGCTCTTCAAATATCACGCCAAGACCGATCATTGCCCCGAAATGGCGCGGGTTTCGCAACAGGGTTTGCCGGATATCCTCGACCGACTCGCCATAGCGCTGCATCTGGAAAAACGCAGTCGCCCGCCCGTTATAGCCTTCGGCAAAATCGGGGGCGTGGTCGATGACGGCGGTAAAATGTTCGACCGCGCGGGCAAAGTCGCCGCGCGCTAGGGCCTCTTGCCCACGGCGCAGCAATAGATCGACGGTTGGCGACCCGCTTTTGCCCCACTCTTCGAAGATACGCGATTCGATCCGCGCGCTGTCCATCGGGTCAGCGGCCTGCAGTTGATCGAACAAATCATCCAACACGGGTGACTGTGCAACAACAGGCGCAGAAAACCCGACCGAAAGGACGAGTGCCGCTACGACATATTTGAATGAACGCAATCGAATGACCATAACGTCAATGTAACTTTGATTTCGTCACTTGCCAGTGCAGGAATCATCAACATCGACGAAAGGAATGACAATGAGCGAGATTGTGACCAAAGCTGTTGCTGCTCTGACCGAAAAACTGGATGGCGAAGGCTTTGACGGATCGGCCAAATTTGTCATCGAAGACGAAGGTGCGATCATCATCGACGGCAGCGGCGTCCATGCCGGCGACGAAGACACCGACGTGACCCTGACCGCAACCGCAGATGTGTTTCAGGCGATCCTCGAAGGTGAACAAAACCCGACATCGGCATTCATGTCCGGTCAACTGAGCGTTGACGGTGACATGGGCATGGCCATGAAACTGGCCGGAGTACTTGGTTAATGACCTCGGCTGCGCCCCTTTTTGACGATGTTGCACAGGCCCCAAAGGGCGGTCAGGCGTTTTGGCTGACGGCACAGGACGGGGTGAACATTCGGGTGGCCCATTGGGCCCCCAAGTCGAATGCCAAGGGCACGATCCTGATGTTCCCGGGGCGCACCGAATATATTGAAAAGTATGGCCGCGATGTCAGTGATTTCCTGACCCGCGGCTTTGCAACCGTGGTGATTGATTGGCGCGGTCAGGGCCTTGGTCAGCGTTTGCTGGACGATCCCATGATCGGTCACGTTGGCGAATTTGCTGATTATCAGCTGGATATTCAGGCGGTGCTGGCGCATCTGGAAACACAGAACCTGCCCAAACCGTATTTTCTGATCGGGCATTCGATGGGCGGGTGCATTGGTCTGCGCGCCCTGCACGAAGGTCTGCCCGTTGCGGCGGCGGTGTTTTCGGCGCCTATGTGGGGCATTCAGATGTCCCCTGTTTTGCGGCCAGTGGCGTGGGCCCTAGCCACAATCAGCAAACCGTTGGGCTTTTCCTCGATCTATTCACCGGGTCAATCGGGTGAAAACCTTTTGATCAAGGCCCCCTTCGAAGGAAACCCACTGACCACGGATACCGACTTTTTCCACTATATGCGTCGGCAATTGGTGAACCACCCTGAATTGGGTTTGGGCGGACCGTCGCTCAGATGGTTGAACGGCGCACTGGTTGAAATGGCGACATTGGCCAAAATGCCGGCCCCCTCTCTGCCGATTTTGGCGTTGCTGGGGACAGACGAAGCCATCGTGGAACCGGACGCTATCCGCGACCTTATTGCCAAGGCCCCCAATGGACGCCTGATCGAATATGATGGTGGCCAGCACGAAATCCTGATGGAGCGGCCCGAAATCCGCGACCATGCGATTGACCAACTGACGACATTTTTTGCCGAACACGCGCTGGCGGCGGCTTAATCCACTCTGCAAGCCTTTCAACTGTTCAGGCCTAGGACTATCTTGTGCCTGAACAAACACATGAGGTTGCAGATGATGAACAAACGTCCGGTCTTTGATGCCAATGCGAACGGCGGCGGCGATTTTGGCGACCTGCCGGAATGGGATCTGACCGACCTGTATCCCGCCAGCGACAGCCCCGAACTGACCGGCGACATAGAGTGGCTGGTCAAAGAATGCGCAGCCTTTGCCGCCGATTACGAAGGCAAGCTGGCCGATCTGACCGCAACCGATATGCTGACCGCGGTTCAGCGGTACGAACAGATCGACATCATCGCCGGTCGCATCATGTCATTCGCTGGCCTGCGGTATTATCAGATCACGACGGACGCGGACCGCGCCAAGTTTATGTCGGACTGTCAGGACAAGATCACCACAATCACCACCCCGCTGGTGTTCTGGAGCCTTGAGTTCAACCGCATCGACGACGCGGTGTATGACGGCTGGATGGCCGAAAATGCCAATCTGGCCCGTTACAAACCTGTCTTTGACCGCATGCGCGCGATGAAGCCGTATCAGCTATCGGACGAGCTTGAAAAATTCCTGCACGATACCTCTGTGGTTGGCGCAAGCGCGTGGAACAAGCTGTTTGACGAAACCATTGCGGGCCTGACGTTCAATGTGGACGGCGAAGAGCTGAACATCGAAGGCACGCTCAACCTGCTGTCGGAACAGGATCGCAGCAAACGCGAGGCTGGCGCCCGCGAACTGGCACGAGTGTTTGGCGAAAACGTCAAAATCTTTGCCCGCGTTCACAACACCTTGGCCAAGGAAAAGGACATCGAGGATCGCTGGCGCGGTTTTGAAAGCAGCCAGATGGCCCGTCACCTGT
The DNA here is from genome assembly GCA_965215785.1 of Marivivens sp. Classification (GTDB taxonomy): domain Bacteria; phylum Pseudomonadota; class Alphaproteobacteria; order Rhodobacterales; family Rhodobacteraceae; genus Marivivens. The sequence continues at coordinate 172,895 of OZ244120.1, forward strand.
CCAATCACGTCGAGCCCGAAGTTGTCGATGCGCTGCGCAACGCCGTTGTGGCCGCCTATCCGCGCCTGTCGCACCGGTATTACAAGCTCAAGGCAAAATGGCTCGGCCTAGACAAAATGCAGGTCTGGGACCGTAACGCGCCCCTGCCGATGGAAAGCGACCGGATCGTGGACTGGGCCGAGGCGCGTCAGACCGTCATGGACGCCTATGGCGATTTCGACCCGCGCATGGCCGAACTGGCGCAGCCGTTCTTTGACAAAGGCTGGATCGATGCGGGCGTGAAACCGGGCAAAGCACCGGGTGCCTTTGCCCATCCGACCGTTAGCACCGTGCACCCCTATGTGATGCTCAACTATCTGGGCAAACCGCGCGATGTGATGACGCTTGCCCACGAACTCGGCCATGGTGTGCATCAGGTTCTGGCCGCAGGTCAGGGCGAGCTGTTGTCCTCGACCCCGCTGACCTTGGCGGAAACGGCCTCGGTGTTCGGGGAAATGTTGACCTTCCGCAAACTTCTCGCCGGTGCCAAGGACAAAAACGAACGCAAGGTGATGCTCGCCGGTAAGGTCGAGGATATGATCAACACCGTCGTGCGTCAGATCGCGTTCTATGATTTCGAATGCAAACTGCACGCCGCCCGCAAGGATGGTGAACTGACGCCCGAGGCGATCAACGACCTATGGATGAGCGTTCAGGGCGAAAGCCTTGGGGATGCGTTCGAATTCATGGACGGCTATGAAACCTTCTGGGCTTATATCCCGCACTTTGTGCATTCGCCGTTCTATGTCTATGCCTATGCCTTTGGTGACGGGTTGGTGAACGCGCTGTATGCCGCCTACGAACAGCAGGGCGATGCATTCAAAGACAAATACTTTGATCTGTTGTCGGCAGGTGGATCCAAACATCACAAAGAGCTGCTTGAACCATTTGGCCTTGATGCAAGCGATCCGGCCTTCTGGAACAAAGGTCTGGCGATGATCGAAGGGTTCATCGACGAACTAGAGGCGATGGAAGACTAAGGTGTCGCCCCGGCTTGTGTCGGGGCAACACATGATTGGACACATGAACACTTTCAAACTCGAATATTTGCCGCGCGACCGCGTGAGCGAAACGCTGCATATGTCACTGCCGCCGGAACAGGTGCCATTTGCAGGGCACATTGCCGACCTCGTGTCCGATGACAATCCGCTGCGCGATTTCCATGTTGCGCGGCTGGACGGAACGGTTGTCGGGTTCTTTAAGGTCGAAACCACCGGCTATGCCAATGAAATGCCACTGGCGCCCGATCATGCATTGGGGCTTAGGATGGTGATGGTCGATCAGGCGCAACAGGGCAAAGGCATCGCCAAGGCCATGTTTGCCGCGCTGCCCGATCACCTTCGCGCCAGTTATCCGGACGCGACCGAGGCTTATTTGACCGTAAACTGCAAAAACCCAAGGGCGCGGCATGTGTATCTAACGGGCGGCTGGGTTGATACGGGCGAGCTGTACCTTGATGGCGGCTATGGCCCTCAACACGTGATGCGGCTGTCGCTGCGCTAGTTTTCGATCACCACGGTTGCGCGGATGCCGCGATGGTTCGACCCCAACCCGTCACCAAGGGGCGCGATGGACGCCAATCGCGCGCCCTGACCGACTAGCATCTGATCAATAGGAACACCAAAGCGACCGGCCCACGCGGGCCACGATGCCAGCGGCCAACGCACGGCATAAAGGTCGCGGACCTCAAGCAAGCGATTGACCTGATAGCTCCATGGGGCGGCGTTGAAATCGCCCGTCACCACAACCGGCCCGTCGATCCGGCCAATAAATCGTCGAAGCCGCGCATGTTCATTCCACGAAAACCCCGAGAACCACGGCTTGAACAGATGTGTCGCCACAATGGTCAGCGGCTGACCGTCGACGGTCACGCCGATTTGGGCATAGCGACCCGCGATTTCATTGACAGACGCAGCGACCTGTTCACCTGTATGGCTGAGGTGCGGGACAGGATCAGAATTTCACAGACCTCGCCCTCTTCACAGCCAGAGGTCACCGCGAAATGGTCCTGCAACCGATCGATTTCGGTCGATAGCAGGTTTGCCTCGCTCAGGATAATCACGTCGGCATTCGTGGCGATCAGCGCATCCGCCACCATCGGCGCCCTGTCAAATCCAAGCGCAAGCACATTGAAAAACACAAGGTCGAGCCCCGCCCCATCCGGCGCCTGAACCAATGACAGCGTGTGTTTGCGGAAATCGCTATACATCCAAACGCCGCACCCAAGGGAGGCAAGGATCAAAACCGCGCCAACCCAGCGCACACGAACGAGCCACAAAAAACACCCGATGATCGCCACACCGCCCAGCAGGTGGAACGCAAGGTTGTCAGCAACCCGCACAATACCATCAAGCGCCGCTGTCTGCGGAACGAACCGCGCACTGACGGCCAGCCCAAGAATGGTCAGGGCCACAAACACGATCGCGCCAACAATCCCGTCCAGGATTGGTCGTCTATTCATAAAAGCGTCCTCAAATAGTCGGCCCGACTATGCGTTGGTGCCCGTAACAGGGCAATGGCAGTCGTCAGAAGAATTCGCAGGTTCCGTAGCGAAAGGTTTGCCAGCCCGAAGTTTATGCAACTACGCTGAAATCAGAGGAGATTACACAATGCTCAGAAAGCTTTTGGTTGGGCTGGCCGTACTGGTCGCCGCCGGTGCGGCGGTATTTTTTGGGTTTGTGCCCGGATATGTGGAACGTCAACGCAACAGCGTCGTCCCGCATGCCCCCTACCCTGTTTCGGACGCTGCGGCGGCGTTGCACGAAACCCTTGTTATTGGCGACTGGCACGCCGACAGTTTGCTATGGAACCGCGACCTGACCGAACGTGCGGACCGAGGTCAGGTTGACCTGCCGCGGCTGATCGAAGGAAACGTTGCAATCCAAGTGTTCACCGCCGTCACCAAAAGCCCGGCAGGACAGAACTATCATGAAAACGAAGCGGACAGTTTTGATAACATTACCCCGCTGGCGATCGGACAGATGTGGCCGATCCGCACGTGGACGAGCCTTTATGAACGCGCGGCCTATCAGGCCCAGCGCCTGCACAGGTTTCAGGACCAAGCGCCAGAGATGTTGACCATCCTTCGAACGCGTGCCGATCTTGAGGCGCATCTAGCGGCCCGCGCCGCTGGCAGCAGTCAGGTTGCTGGCCTACTGGGCCTAGAAGGCGGTCACCCGTTCGAGGGCGACATCGCAAAAATGGACCAGCTTTGGGACGAAGGCTATCGTCTGATCGGGTTGCACCACTTCTTTGACAATGAACTGGGTGGATCGCTGCATGGTCATCATGGTGCGGGCCTGTCGAATTTTGGCAAAGCGGTGGTTGCCAAGGCCGTTGCCGACGGCTGGATCATTGACCTTGCCCATTCTAGCCAAGAGGTCGCCCGCGATGTCGTTGCGATGACTGACGCGCCACTGGTCGTTAGCCACGGTGGTCTGCACGGCCACTGCCCAGTGGAACGGAATTTCCCCGATGACCTGATGCAGATGATCGTCGCCTCTGGCGGGGTGATCGGCATGGGATATTGGGCAGATGTGACATGCGACGTCCCGACCCCCGCCAACGTCGCTGAAATGATCGCCAATGCCGTGGCAACCGTCGGCGAGGATCACGTATCACTAGGATCCGATTTTGACGGCTCTGTCGAAACAGGTTTTGACACCAGCGAACTGGCCGCGCTGACGTCCGCTTTGTTGGATGCTGGATTGACCGAGCCGCAAATCCGCAAGGTAATGGGCGAAAATCTGGTGCGCGTGATGCGCGAACGCTTGCCCTAAAACAAATGCCCGCGTTTCGGCGCGGGCATTTCCCTTAGTCCAGCATGGTCCATGGCCAAGGTTTCACCTCGCTCGCGCCGGTCTGGTACATCGCGGCCTTGGCCATCCACATGCCCAGCTTGGTCCCGAATTCGGCCAGTTGTTCGTTTGGCTGACGACGGTTGACCAACATCACCACAAACTGCGCCACGGTAATCACCCCAAGCAGCGTGTTCGCGAAACTCAGCAACAGCGCCACAATAATCATGCTGATCAGCCTGAGCAGCATGTTTTCATGATCCTGTTCTGGATCGATCTTGTCGTTCATGTCAGACACGTCACTGTCCCCCAGCTTCGAACACCATATCGATCATCTTTTGTGTCCCGCGGCTGAATTCAAGGGGGCACGGGTAATCTGCACCGGTTTGCACGGATGTGACGAAATTTTGCACCTGCAGAACATAGTGGTTCACACCCGGCCAACGTTCGACCTGACGTCCGTTACTGGTTTCCAGAACCAGTTCGGCCTGATCATAGACCCCAGCATTGAATGGTGCGGTCAACGTCAGGTGGCCCGCATCACCATGGAACGTCATGTACTGACGGTTCGCCAATCGCATGGACACAACGCCCTGATAGTCAAACGATCCGAAATCGGCATTCACCTGAGTGAACACATCAACCCCGTTTTCCAGAACGATGTTTGCATGTGGTACCGCAATGGGTTCCGCGCCCGTGACGTACCGCGCACCGCCAAAGATATAGACGCCGATATCTGGTAAGGCACCGCCACCGGTTTCGGGCCGGTTCCGGATATTGTCGGTTTGGTCGGCGTTGTTATAGCTAAACACCGTATCAACCAACCGCAGCTTACCAATAGCGCCACCTTGGACCAGTTGTCGCGCCCGTTCAAATTGGGGATGGTGAACGATCATATAGGCCTCGGCCGCCAATTTGCCGGACGCGTCCCGCGCCGCAATCAGCCGTTCGTATTCATCGGTAAACATCGCAATCGGCTTTTCGCACAGCACATGTTTGCCCGCCTCGAGCGCCTTGATCGTCCATTCAACATGCAGGTGATTTGGCAGCGGGATATAGACCGCATCAATGGTCGGGTCTGCCAGCAAATCGTCATAGCTGTCATGAACGGTAAGTGTCGGGCAAAACGCCTGAAACGGGGCTGCCTTTTCCGGTGACGACGTGGCAATCGCCGCCAGTTCAGCGCCCTCAGCCGCATGGATGGCGCGGGCCATGAATTCCCGCGCGAATTTTGCAGCGCCAAGCACGCCGAAACGGATAGGTTTTGTCATGTCAGTCTCCCTCGCGGGGATGTTAGCGCCTGACATGCGCGCTGCCCAGAGCGTTCAAAGCAAAATGGGCCATGGGCTGCGAGTTTTGTTGCGGCGCAATACAAAATGGGTGTGGCTTTCCCGAACGAGGTCGGTGGCCAGGCCCCCTTTCATCAACCATCCCTCTAGGTCTTCGGGATCTCGGGCGGCGACCATCAACAAAAAATCACAGGCCCCTGTAATTGACGAACATTCCACAATGCGGGTTTCGGTCTCAACCATCCGTAGGAACCCAGTTAACGTCGCCTCGCGGTGATCAATGAGCGTGACAAAGACATAAGCCAGCGCATTCAACCCCAGTTTCTTGGGATCAAGCCGCGCCGAATAGCCCGTGATGACCCCCGCCTCTTCTAGGCGCCTGATCCTGCGCCAGCATGGTGATGTAGACATGCCCAATTCGGCGGCCAAATCGCCCACGGATGCCTTGCCATCCTTTTGCAGCAACGACAGCAGTCGCCGGTCTGTGGCATCCAAATCAATAGTCATTTTTACCCCTGATATAACGGTTTCAAAAATTTATTGCCCCAAATTGCAAAAATAGCCACCGATTCAGGCAAGACTATTCCGCTTCTGCGGCAAAAATATTCGCAGGAGGAAGACATGCCAAAACACACAAACTATGTCGCCAAGGTGCCCGACGCCGATGGTTATATCAGCTACACACCGGACGAGGATCAGGTCTGGTCTGACCTGTTCGCCCGTCAGCGCCCACACATCGCGCAAACCTGCGCGACGCCCTACCTTGCTGGGTTTGCACGGATCAACCTACCAAGCGATCGGGTGCCACAATGCCCCGATGTGTCTCAAACGCTTCGGTCAATGACAGGATGGCAGGTCGAGCCGGTCGCTGCGCTGATCGGTTTTGGCAAGTTTTTCGGGATGCTGGCCAACAAAACCTTTCCCGCGGCAAGCTTTATTCGCAGCCGTCAGGACTTTGACTACATCGAAGAGCCTGACATATTCCACGAATTGTTCGGCCATACGCCTCTGCTAACCGACCCGCGGTTTGCTGCCTTTTCCCAAGCGATCGGTCAAGCGGGCACAAAATGCGACAAGGCCGACTATAGCTGGCTGATCCGGCTGTATTGGTTCACGATTGAATTCGGCCTTATGCGCGAATTTGGTGAAATCAAAGCGCTGGGATCGGGTTTGGCTTCCTCGCCTGAGGAACTGCGGTGGTGTGTCTCGGGTGAACCGGAATATCGACCATTTGATGTGATCGACATTCTGCGCACGCCTTATCGGATCGACATTCCGCAGCCGGTCTATTTCGTCCTCGACGATCTGGACACGCTTTTTGAGGCCGCCGAGCGGGATTTGCTTGCGGATATCAAGACCGCCCAATCCATGGGCCTACATGCCCCGAAATTTCCACCCAAAGCTGCCTGAGGACACAATGACCACACTTCGATGCGGGATCGACACCCCGACCCTTTCGTTCGACGCGGCCCGCGCCGCTGTCGCCGGCACCCTGCCTGACTGGTCGCTGTCCGATGACGGAACCACGATCGAACGCACCATCACGACCAAGGGCTTTGCCAAAGCAACCTACCTAGCAGGGCTTGCGGTATTTTTGGCCGATAGATCGGGCCATCACCCCGATATGTCATTGGGTTGGGGGTATTTTACCATCAGGTACACAACCCACGACGCTGGCGGGTTAACTCAGGTCGATCTGAACTGTGCAACTCAGTTCGACAAACTGGTCGCCTAGAAAAGGAAAAGCCCCCTGAATTCAGGGGGCTGTGAGAGGCCAGAGCGTAAGGGAGAGATTACGCAGGTTCCAGCATTCCACTTGCAAGCGCCAGCTCTTGCATCCGTTTCTGAAGCTTTTCAAAGGCGCGGACTTCGATCTGGCGGATACGTTCACGCGACACACCATATTGGGTCGACAGATCCTCAAGCGTGACCGCCTGATCCTGTAGACGGCGCTGAACCAGAATGTCCTTTTCGCGGTCATTCAGGACAGACATCGCCTCGGCCAACAATTCACGCTGCGCATCCATTTCATTGCGCGCTTCATAGTCCGCCGCTTGGTTCGCGGTTTCGTCCTCAAGCCAGTCTTGCCACTGTGCGCTGCCTTCGTCCTCGCTACCAATGGTGGCGTTCAGCGACGCATCGCCACCGGACATCCGGCGGTTCATCGAAATAACCTCGTCCTCGGTCACGCCAAGATCATTTGCGATCTGTTTGACGTTTTCTGGACGCAGGTCACCCTCTTCCAAGGCGCCAATGCGGGCTTTGGCCTTGCGCAGGTTAAAGAACAGCTTTTTCTGGGCCGAGGTGGTGCCTAGTTTCACAAGGCTCCAGCTGCGCAGGATGTATTCCTGAATGCTGGCGCGAATCCACCACATTGCATAGGTCGCCAAGCGGAATCCCTTTTCAGGGTCAAACCGCTTTACGGCCTGCATCAGGCCAACGTTTGCCTCAGACACAACTTCGGCCTGCGGAAGACCGTAACCGCGATAACCCATCGCGATTTTGGCCGCCAGACGCAGGTGGCTAGTCACCAGCTTGTGCGCCGCGCCGCTGTCTTCGTGGTCCACCCAACGTTTGGCCAGCATGTATTCTTCTTCGGGTTCCAGCATTGGGAACTTACGAATATCTTGCAGGTAACGGTTCAGACCTGCTTCTGGCGAAGGTGCCGGCAGATTTGCGTAATTGCTCATTGTCTGTCCCCTTTTTGCTAATGTTTAATGTCTTAACATGCCATATGGGCGGCTGCCACGCCCCTTTCAAGGGGCCACTGGATATTTCTTAGTACGAAATATGGCCCCGCTTTCCGTCGCAGAAAAGGTGCATTTCAGTGCAATCACGCACATGGGACACAATATTACAGCCCTTATCTGCACCTAGGCAGAGTGAATAAGGGCGTATCGCGCCAATCCATAGAGATAGAGGCCAGCAAAAAGCAGGTTGATGTACTTCAACTGCTTTTCCGTGCGCAGCCATGCACAATAGATCCAAATCAGGCAAAAGGGCAGGCTAAACAGCATCGCCCAAAGTTGGTTGTCAAAAACGACACAAAACGCACTGCCTAACCCCAGTCCGAATGCTATCCACTTCAACCGCTGCTCAAGATGAGCGAACCGCATCAATGTATTGGTCATGATTTTCCGAATGTTCACAGCGCCGTGGACCCGGCGTTCTGCACGAAAATCCTATGCCCCTAGGATCGCAGAAAACAAGCCTAGTGTTCGCCCGCCCCACCCAAGGCCGTGACCAGATCGCGCATATCTTGCGGCAGCGGCGATTCAAACCTCAGATCCTCTTGGGTTACGGGGTGTACGAACCCCAAGGTCGCGGCATGCAGCGCCTGACGCTCAAAGGCCAGCGCGGCGGTCTGCCCGCCCTCGCCGACCGATTTTGCATTCAGCTTGCGCCGTCCGCCATAGACCGGATCGCCAATCAAACCATGCCCGCAATGCGCCAGATGAACCCTGATCTGATGGGTCCGACCTGTTTCCAACCAACACTCGATCAGTGCGGCCACAGGCGGCGTCCCCAGTGGTTCAACAATCCGCGCCCGCGTGACGGCGTGGCGACCAGTGTCAAAGCTCACCGCTTGGCGCTGACGGTCCGTACGATGCCGTCCAAGGAACGTCTGAACCTTAAGGATGTTCCCAGCCTCAAAGTTTGCGCCACGCACGCCGTGCAGTCGCGGGTCGTTCTGATCCGGTGCGCCATAGCAAACCGCAAGATACCGCCGTTCGACAGTGTGCTTTTCAAACTGCGCCGCCAAACCGTGATGCGCCTTGTCGTCCTTGGCCACGACCAGCAATCCGCTGGTTTCCTTGTCGATGCGATGCACGATGCCGGGACGCTTTTCACCGCCCACACCCGACAGGCTATCGCCGCAGTGATGGATCAGCGCATTCACCAACGTGCCCGACGGCGTACCGGGCGCAGGATGCACAACCATGCCCGCTGGTTTGTCGATGACGATCAGGTGGTCGTCCTCAAAAACAACGGCCAGCGGGATATCCTCGGCGGTGATATAGCTTTCTTCGGCAACGGTTACGCGCACCTCGATGGTGTCGCCTTCGGCCACCTTATGTTTCGGCGTTGTTATGACCGCACCGTTGACAGTGACATCCCCTGCCTCGATCAATTTACCCAAGCGTGACCGGCTCAGGTCCGCCTCGGGTGGAACATCGCGGGAAAGCGCCTTATCAAGACGTGCAGGCGGTTCTGCCTGAATAACAAACGTCACAAGGGTATCCGCCATGAACGAGGCTCCTGAAGATAATGTGCTGCCGCCGCATCTGACCTATCTCAAACGGTTGGTCACCGCACTGGCTGTCGTAATGATAGCGGGCTTCGTAGTGCTTATCCTAACGCTTGTCATCCGTCTGAACGCCCCCGCGGTGGCGATTCCGGATGAAATTACCCTGCCGGACGGTCAAATCGCACAGGCGGTGACATTTGGCGACGGCTGGTATGCGGTTGTGACCGAGGATCAGACCCTCTTGGTTTTTCAAGAATCAACCGGCGCACTGCTACACGAGGCGCAAATCACAACGAAATGAGGGGGATGGTACCGCCTCCCTGGCTTGAACAGGGGACCTCTGGATCCACAATCCAGCGCTCTAACCAACTGAGCTAAGGCGGCACTGGCGCGGGATTTAGCCTTGCCGCGCGGGGAATGCAAGGGCAAGTTTTCGTTTTTGTGACGGTCCTCTTGCACGTTCCTGCCCTGACGCGGTAATCCCATCCCACAAACACTCGGAGAGGCCAAATGGGCATCAACAACGAACGCGACATCGAGGCAAACCTGCAAATCGGACCAACGACCGAAGGCATGGTTCGGATTTTCATCGAAGCGGATGGAATTGAAATTCCAATGGATTTCGATCCAGAAGAGGCCGAAGAAATCGCAGAAGAAATCCGCGCTGCGGCGCAGGCTGCACGATCCGTCAGGCGCTAAACCGGTATCCCGGATCCCGAGCGGCCATTTGTCTGATGGCCGCATGGCGGGCGAATTTCTGCATCATGACCTTGCGCCGTGCGGCGGCCAGTTTGGTTTCTGGCCCCATCCGCAGAATTTCACCGCCGTACCCATCGGCGATGATCAGACCGGTGTCTTCAGGCAGCAGTTCGGTGGGAAAATCGGCATCGACCGCCCAGAAAAACCGGTCGCACCATTCCAGATACCCCTGCCATTTGTTGTCGGACTGAAAATCGGCGCGACCAGACTTACATTCGATCACCCAAATTTCACCCTTTGGCCCAAGGGCCATCACATCCACCCTAAGGCCGGATGTGGGAACCAGTTCCTCGACCGTGACAAAGTCATGGGTCAATAAATGACGGCACACACCCCGCGCCAAAATCTGGCCCGATTTCAGTTCGCTGTCTGACTTTGCGGTCATTTCCATAGCGCAAACATGAACAATTCGTGAACATCGGTCAAGTGTGGATCACGAATTGCCCTTGAACCGGCATCGAACGCGCACTAGGTCTGTGCTTGGCGAGTTTCTGCTCTTCACGTGCGTATGCGTTAGCATTCCGGTGGCCTTAAGCATCTCCGAGGGAGCTGGCTCTGTGCGGATCCTGGTCCGTTTATCTGGCGCCCACCTGAATTATCAGGTCCTCGGGAATCAAGAACGTGCACGGTCGCTGTGGTTCTCGCCACCTTATTTCAATGGTTGGGTAGGTATACCACAGCCAGAAACGACATCCCTGTCGTCACAACGTTAACGCCCAAAATCGAGCCGATCACCCAATTGGCATTGACGGGGATGATCCAGAACAACGCGACACCGAGGATGGCAGAAATGACCGCACTGATGCGGACAACACGCCATCCATAGCGCGGGCGGCGTTTGCGCGACAAAATCCACTCAATGCCGGCCTGAGCGACAAAGGCCAACGCCAAGATCGCCGTCACACCCAGAAAGCCGCTATAGGGCGTCATGGCAAGGTAGACACCACCAGCAAGGTAAAACACCGCCACAAACGTGCTTAGCGCCGCGATGTCCCACGTACGGGCATTGAACGCATGATACAGGGTGATGGCCCCGACAACGATCAGGAACCAACCAACGACAAACTTGGTCGCGATGGTAAAAAATATTGGGTAGAACACGGCCGCGATGCCCAAGGCGACCAAAAGCCACCCCGCTATCTTTACCTTGCTTTGGTGACGTTTTACGAAACCGCGCGTCGGCAAACCATGTGTATAGTCATCTAGCAAGCCCCCACTCCGCCAGATGTATCGCAGATTTTCACCGCTTGAACGGCAGGTTCGTTTTCTTCCGTTCAGCTTTGACTGCGATCGGTTGCACAGAGACGTTGCCCAAAACCACATCAAAATCCGGCACAAAACGTTCGACCAGTTTCATCAGGTCTGCACGCAGCTTGCGGAAAAAGAGACGGCTGTTGTTTGGCATGAATCGTCCTCCTGTTTCTGAAAAGATGGCGTTGTTCCGAACGGACTACAAGGCCAATTGATCAAAAACTGGGATCAAATCGCGGATCGGCGGTGGGTTGCCTGATCAAAAGGCATCCGGCTGCGCTTCGCGCGCCATGTGGTCCAGAACCGCGTTCACAAACTTGGGCTCTTTGCCTTTTGGATGGAACGCTTCGGCGACCTGAACGAATTCGACAATCACGACCTTGGGCGGTGTGGCCTTGCCAACCAATTCCGCGCCAGCGGCACGGAACAGCGCCCGTAGCGTTGGGTCGATACGATCAATCGGCCATTTTGCGACAAGAGCACGGTCGGTCATCTGGTCGATCAGGGCCTGATTATCCACCGCTGTCTCAACCAATTTACGGAAGTGGGCGGGCTCGCCCTCTTCCATTTCGTAATCGTCGAAAACTTCGCCGAAACGATAGTCTTCGAATTCGGATGTGACCTCTTCGATGGTTTGGCCACTGGTTTCCATCTGGAACAGCGCCTGCACCGCGAAGAAACGCGATGCTGATTTCATCTTACGATTATTGTTTTTCGAAGCGGTCATATGTCGGGGGTCCTAGGCCTTGTCAGCCAGCAGAATATCGTTGGTAAAGCCGATCTTCTTGTCGGCGCCGCCCCACTTACGGCTCAAGGCGATCAGGTGCAAGGCCGCAGCGGCCGCTCCGCCACCTTTATTTTGATCGTTCACATCCGCGCGCACCGATGCCTGATCATAGTTTTCAACCGTGAGGATACCGTTACCAATGCACAGACCTTGAAGGCCCAGCAACTGAATAGCGCGGCTGCTGTCATTGCAAACGGTGTCATAATGGGTGGTTTCACCGCGGATCACACAGCCCAAGGCGACAAAGCCGTCATAGTTGCTCATCCGGCCAGCCATTCCGATGGCGGTCGGAATTTCCAGCGCGCCAGGTACCTCGACAACGTCAAAGGTGCCGCCAACGGACTCAATCTCGGCCTTGGCACCCGCGACCATCTGATCGGCGATGTCTTTGTAGTACGGGGACACAACGATCAGCAGTTTGACAGGTTTGGCAAACTCTGGACGTGGCAGGATGTGATGCGAAATACCGGCCATTACTTGGACGCCTCAATTTTCATGGTGTCAACGATGCTCAGACCATAGGCCTCTAGGCCGATGACCTTGGGCTTGGGCGAGTTTGTCAGAAGCGTGATCTCCGACAGACCCAGCGACGACAGGATCTGTGCGCCCAGACCATACTGACGCAGTGTCTGAGGGCTGACCTCATCCCCGATTTCAAGCTTCATGTGAACGTCGCGCAACAGAACCAGCACGCCGCGGCCCTCTTTCGCGATCAGGTTCATCGCGTCGCCAAATTCATTGGCGCGGCCGGTTGGACCCGTGCCAACAACATCAAGCAGCGGATCAAGCGTGTGCATGCGGACCAACACAGGATCGTCACCCGAAATATCACCTTTGATCAGGGCGATATGTTCTGCGCCTTGGGTTTCATCAGTGTAGATACGCATGGTCCAATCGCCGCCAAACTCGGACTGGATCGTGCTTTCGTCGCGCACCTTGACCAGATTGTCGTGGCGACGGCGATAGGAAATCAGGTCGGCAATTGTGCCGATTTTCAGACCGTGTTTCTGCGCAAAACCGATCAGGTCCGGCAGACGGGCCATTTCGCCGTCTTCCTTCATGATCTCACAGATGACACCTGCCGGCATCAAACCCGCCAGACGGGCGATATCGGTTGCGGCCTCGGTGTGGCCAGCGCGGACCAGAACGCCGCCGTCACGGGCGCGCAATGGGAACACGTGACCCGGCGACGCGATGTCCTGTGGGCCTTTGGAATTGTCGATAGCAACCGCAATTGTGCGGGCACGATCATGGGCCGAAATACCGGTGCTGACACCTTCGCGGGCCTCGATCGATACGGTGAACGCAGTTTCGTGGCGCGACGAATTTGTCGAAGCCATCAACGGCAGTCCGAGCTGGTCAATACGCTCGCCCGGCAAAGTCAGGCAAATCAGACCCCGACCATGGGTTGCCATGAAATTCACAGCCTCTGGCGTTGCCATCTGCGCTGGAATAACCAGATCACCCTCGTTTTCGCGATCCTCATGATCGACAAGGATGAACATGCGGCCATTTCTGGCGTCTTCGATGATTTCCTCGATCGAGCTGATGGCGTCTTTCCATTCAAGCTCTACCGCTCCGGCATTTTCGTATTGAACTGACATAACGTCCCCGCAAGTTGCACAGGCCAGATAGCCCAGCCGGGACAGTTTGGAAAGTCCCCGCGCCCTGACGTTGCGACGCAAACATGGCGGCGGCTACCCGGCTTCAGGCAGTTTGACGGTCAAAAAAGACATCACCGGACAGGAAACCCGCAAATCCACCAGCGGTCAGCCATTCCCGTTCCAGATCACCCTGCCCCACGACCAAGAACCTGTCAGCACTGGCCTTTTTCTGTCGAACCAGCGACAAAAGCTCGGTTCGGGTTTGCCCCCATGACTGGATCAAAGGGGGTGCGACAACGGCGCTGTCGATCCCATCGTTGGCCATAACCGACACCGGATCAAGGGGCCGATGCACAAGGGCTGTGCGGTCCGCATTTAGCGCGATCAACTTGTCCTGTTCGCGGGGTTCCAGCGTTTTGTAGGGCAGTCTAAGCTCTGCGGCACGCTTGACCCTGAGGCGAACAACCTCGACCGGTAATGTGGGCATCAGGGCCTTGCGCGCTTTGGTCCAGCTGTACTTGCGCCAGCTATGACCACCTTCAAGCGTCGGTCCGCCATTATGCCCGATGCCGTTTATCACTTGTATTCCTGCAAGCGTGCGACGTAGCGGGCCATTGTGTCGACCTCTAGGTTGATGGCGTCGCCCTCTTTGGTGTCGCCCCATGTCGTCACGGTTTTCGTATGTGGAATAACGTTGATCCCAAAGGTATCGCCGTCCACTTCGTTCACGGTCAGCGATGTACCATTCAGCGCAACCGACCCCTTGGGCGCGATAAATTTTGCCAACCCGTCGGGCACCTTGAATGTCATGCGGGTGCTGTCGCCTTCGTCCCGTAGCTCGATCAGATCGGCCACACCATCTACATGGCCTGACACGATATGGCCGCCCAGTTCATCGCCCACCTTCAGCGCGCGTTCTAGGTTGAGCCGCTTGCCAACATGCCATTTGTTCCGGCCGATATTGGTTTTTTCCACGCTTTCGGCGCTGATTTCGACATCGAACCAATTGCGTGGCTCACTGCCTAGCGCGATCACGGTCAAACACACACCATCGCAGGCAATCGACGCGCCGATATCGATGGTTTCGATGTCATATTCTGTGCCAATCCGCGCACGCAGATCGCCGCGTTGTTCAAGTTCAAGAACTTCGCCAATATCGGTGATAATGCCGGTGAACATAGCAGTGCCTTTCATTTCGTTATGCCAGAGGTATCTGCGCACCCTTGCTTCGGCAAGGGATGGTCAACTATTTGGCCTTAATTCTGTCAAAACTTTCGGCTAAAAGACGAAAAATTGTTCCAAAGTGATGGGTTGTATGCCGGTAACCGAACGAAACTTCCTGCTGCTGCAGGGGCCACATGGGCCCTTTTTCTGGCGTCTGGCGCGTATGTTGCGCAAGGCTGGTGCCAGTGTGTGGCGCGTTGGTTTCAATGCCGGTGATCAGGCGTTTGCCTTTCGGGACAAAGGGTTTTTGCCCTTCACTGACGGTCAGGACAACTGGCCTGATCATTTCCGCGCATTGATTGCCGAACATCAGATCACGGATCTGGTTCTATACGGGGACACGCGCCCTATTCACGCACAGGCCGTTGAGATCGCCAAAGCTCAAGGCATCACGATCCATGTCTTTGAAGAAGGGTACATGCGGCCCTATTGGGTCACCTATGAGCGCGGCGGAACCAATGGCAATTCGCGCCTGATGGATATGACGATCGATCAGATGCGTGAGGCGCTGGAACGGTCCGAGTTGGACGTTCCCGAACCGCCGGCCCATTGGGGCGATATGCGCCAGCATGTGTTCTATGGGGCCGTCTACCACTGGTTCGTGATGTTCCGGAACCGTCGCTATCGTAATTTCCGCCCACACCGCGACCTGCCTGTCGCGATTGAGGCCGCGCTTTATACCAAGCGGCTGTTGTTGATGCCCTATCTTGCGCTGTCGCGCATGATTGCCACTTCACGCGTCCGGCTGGGCGGTCTGCCGTACCATTTGGTGCTGTTACAACTGGAACATGACTCTAGCTTTCAAAAACATTCCCCGTTCGATCGGATGGAGGAGTTTTTACGCGCAGTCATTGACGGTTTTGCCAACGGCGCACCATCGCACCATCACATCGTGTTCAAGGCGCATCCATTGGAAAACGATCGCAGCCCGACACGGCGGATTTTGCGCGAACTGGCCAAAGAATACGGCCTAGGGGGGCGTGTTCACTACATCCGCGGCGGCAAGTTGGCCAAAATCCTTGATGATGCGCGGACCGCGGTGACGGTCAATTCAACCGCCGCACAACAGGTTCTATGGCGGTCCATTCCGCTCAAGGTGTTCGGCAAAGCGGTCTACGACAAACCGGAATTCGTTTCGACACTGCCGCTCACGGATTTCTTTGCCCAACCCGGCCGCCCCGACAATCGCGCCTATCGCGACTATCGCCGGTTCTTGCTGGAAACCAGCCAAATCCCCGGTGGTTTCTATTCATCCCATGGCCGGCGACAACTGCTTCGACAGGTTGTCGATATGATGCTGGATGACGAAGACCCTTATGACGCGCTGCGGTCCGGCAAAATCCCCCCGCGTCAGGCGTTGCGTGTTGTGAAATAGTCACCACAATACCTAATGGTGGGGTGACCATACCCAATGCAATCAACGATTTACTGGATTTTGGATCAGCTTTCCGGTAACGTCATCCCAAAAATTGAGGCAAAATAATTGGTCGAGGAGACCGAGCAGTGACCCAACTAGCCAAGCGCCTGATGCGTGGGGCGGCCCTTGTGGCTGCTCTTGCCGTTGTTTCAGCATGCGGTTTGCCGCGCCCCGGCCCGAATAAACAAGAGGTGTTTTCGGGATCGGTTCTGCGCGAAGGCGACGCCTTTGTGCTGACGGTTGATGATCGCATCAATCGTATTGCCAGCGTTGCCCCTGCCCTTGGATTTTCGTCTGCGTTCGAAAATGCCGGCGTTTTGGGATCGGATACGATCAGTGCGGGCGATGTGCTTGGCCTGACGATCTGGGAAAACGTCGATGACGGGCTTTTGGTCCCGCAAGGTCAGCCAGCCACCGTTCTGAACGAGGTGCAGGTTGATGGCGCCGGTTTCATTTTTGTCCCTTACGCTGGACGTATCCGCGCAGCGGGCAATTCGCCCGGGGCCCTGCGCCGGATCATCACCGAAAAACTAGAAGAACAGACCCCCGATCCGCAGGTTCAGGTCCGCCGCCTTGCCGGTGACGGCGCAACCGTTTCGATCGCAGGGGCGGTCGGCGCTCAGGGTGTCTATCCGATTGAACGCCCAACCCGCACCCTGTCGGCGATGCTGACCCGCGCGGGCGGTGTCGCGGTCCGTCCTGAAATCGCACAGGTAACCGTGGTTCGTGGAGCGCATAGCGGCACCATTTGGTTTGAGGATCTATACGACCATCCATCGGCGGATATCGCGCTCCGCGCTGGGGACCGGATCATCGTAGAAGAGGACACCCGCAGCTTTACCGCGCTTGGTGCGACCGGCACGCAAAACCGTATCCCGTTTGAAAGCCAGACGATTTCCGCAATCGAGGCCCTAGCCACCGTCGGCGGTTTGTCGACAGCGGCGGCCGATCCTACCGGCGTCTTTGTATTCCGCAACGAACCCCAAGAAATCGCGAACCAACTGCTTGGACGAAGTGATCTGGTCGGCGAACAGCGCATTATCTATGTTCTGGACCTGACGCAGCCGAACGGCATGTTCATGGCCCGTGACTTTGCCATTCGTGATGGCGACACCGTCTATGTCACCGAGGCACCGTTTGTTCAGTTCAACAAAGCGGTTTCCGCTGCAACCGGCACGCTAAGCGCCGCCAGCGGCGCAGTCACATCGGTGAATGGCGGCTGATGCTGAACGCACCTGATTGGACACCAGCCGCCGCGGGATCATCCCCGCGGCGGCTTTATGTTTACAACGGCGGCTTTCTGACGAACCGCCGTGTTAAACGCATTCTGGACCTATGTGGCTTTGACATACGGCTTGGCAAACCGCGCGATGGCGACGCCGTCGGCATCTGGGGGCAAAGCCCGACCGCGCACCGTGGCGAACGCGTCGCCGAAACCACTCAGACCCCAATCATTCGGGTCGAAGACGCCTTTTTGCGATCCGTCCTGCCTGGCCGATCCGGGACCCCGCCGCTGGGTTTGTTGATTGATGACTGCGGCCTGCATTTTGATCCGTCGAAACCATCGCGGTTAGAACGGATTTTGTCAGAGCATCCGCTTGACGACACGCCCTTGCTTAATCGTTCGCGCGCCGCAATCGAGCGGCTAAAGCAGTCACATTTGTCCAAATACACGGCGTTTGATCCAAACCACAGAGTGCCGGAACCGGGTTATGTCTTGGTGATCGATCAAACCGCTGGCGATGCCTCGGTGCGGGCATCACGTGGGGACCGGAACCTGTTTCTGGAAATGCTGTTTCAGGCGCGTGAGGATCACCCCGGCGCGCGCATTCTGATCAAGACACACCCCGAAACGACAGCCGGACATCGTGGCGGCCACTATCAGGCAGGCGACGGCGATGACCTGACCGAGCTTTTTGATGCGCCGGTATCGCCGTGGACCCTGCTAGAGGGCGCGGTGGCGGTCTACACCCTATCGTCACAGTTGGGGTTTGAGGCGATTTTGGCAGGGCACCGCCCCAAGGTATTCGGCACACCGTTTTACGCCGGCTGGGGCCTAACCGATGATATTTGGCCGCTGGCCCGCCGGCAGCGCCGGCTGACCCGTGCCCAGCTTTTTGCCGGTGCGATGATATTGGCGCCAGCATGGTACGATCCATACCGTGATCGCCTGTGTTCACTAGAAGATGCCATCAGCACGCTAGAGGCCGAGACGCGCGCATGGCGGGACGATCACAACGGTTGGGTTGCCCACAACATGCGCCTATGGAAACGCGCCCATGTTCAGCGGTTTTTCGGGGGCTACCGCCCCGTGCGGTTCGGCGGTGACGCAGGCAAGACCCCCGCGATGACTTGGGGGACCAAAGGCCCCGAACAGGCCACGCGGGTCGAGGATGGTTTTTTGCGGTCCAAGGGGCTTGGCGCTGCGCTGACACCGCCGGTTAGCTTGGTGCTCGATGACATTGGCATCTATTTCGATCCGACCCGCCCCTCACGGCTTGAAACCCTGATTTCTCAATCGGTTGACCTGCCTGACAACGCGGTCATGCGGGCCGAGGCGCTGATCCGCACCCTAGCTGAAAACGCGCTGACGAAATACAATCTGGATGCCGCCACCGACCTGCCCGCCCCAACAGGTCGCCGGATTATTTTGGTACCGGGTCAGGTCGAGGACGACGCCTCGATCCAGCTTGGCACGACCGAGATAACGACCAACCGCGCACTGCTGCAAAACGCACGCGACCAGAACCCCGATGCAGAGATCTGGTTCAAGCCCCACCCCGATGTCGAGGCTGGTCTAAGATCAGGTGCAGTGCCGGATGCGGGCGATATTGCTGACCATGTCATCACGCAAACCGCCGCCGACGTTGCCATCAATGCGGCGGATGAGGTGTGGACCATGACCTCTACCCTCGGGTTCGAGGCGCTGTTGCGCGGAACGCCTGTCACCTGCCTTGGTCAACCGTTCTATGCGGGATGGGGCCTGACGCGCGATTTTGGCGGCGCGCCCGAACGCCGGACCGCACGCCCCGATCTTGCACGGTTGGTGCACGCCTGCCTGATCGACTATCCGCGCTATTTTGATCCGGTGACCGGTCGCCCCTGCCCTGTCGAGGTCATCGTGGAACGCCTTATCCA
Organism: Marivivens sp.; assembly: GCA_965215785.1. Taxonomy (GTDB): domain Bacteria; phylum Pseudomonadota; class Alphaproteobacteria; order Rhodobacterales; family Rhodobacteraceae; genus Marivivens. The sequence goes on from OZ244120.1 coordinate 192,449, forward strand.
AAACGATCTGCCAGCAGGTCCACCGGCCCTTAGGCTACTATCAAAACTACAGGGTGCTTTTGCGTCATACGCCCATCTGTGGCGGCGCTAGACGCCAGCACGCCAGCGCGTCATGACGTCCGGGCCCAAGGTTTTGACCTCGGTCAGTTCAAAGCGCGGTGCCTCGGCCAAACGATCAATTCCCATCGTGGCCAGTCCGGGTGTGCCTTCGGCGCCGATGGCCATTCCAGCCGAAAAAACGATCAGCTCATCGACCAGATTTGCATGTAGCAACGACGCGGCTAAGGTGCCGCCACCCTCGCAAAACACGCGTGTCAGACCATTTTCGGCAAGCTGGGCAAGGGCAGACGCCAGATCGACCTGACCGTTCGTCACCCCGCATGGCAACAGGGTCACACCGGCTTCGGCCCATGGCACCAATCGCGATTTCGCATCGACACCATGACAGAGCCATACCGGCACCTCATTCGCGGTGCGGGTCAGCGTACAATCCGTTGGCAGGTCGAGCCGTCGCGACACCACAACGCGCACCGGTTGACGGGTGATCCCCAGATCGCGCACCGTTAACGACGGATCGTCCGCGCGGACCGTTCCGGCGCCAACCATGACCGCGTCGTGCCGCGCGCGTTGCATATGCACCTCGCGGCGGGCTTGCGGGCCCGTGATCCACTTGCTTTCGCCGGTGGCCGTGGCAATGCGCCCATCAAGCGTCATCGCCAGCTTGAGCGTCACAAAAGGCCGCTGACGACCAATTCGGGAAAAGAAACCGGCATGATCGCGGTCTGCTTCGGCTTTGCGGATGCCTTCGGTGACCTCGATACCGGCGGCTTTCAACATGGCCAGACCACGCCCCGCGACGCGCGGATCAGGGTCAGTGGTGGCCACAACGACACGTGCGATACCTGCGGCGATCAGCGCCTCGGCACATGGGGGTGTTTGACCGTGATGCGAACAGGGTTCCAACGTGACATAGGCCGTTGCCCCCTGCGCCGCGTCCCCCGCCTGCGCGAGAGCCTGAGGTTCGGCATGGGGACGCCCGCCATCGGCGGTCCAGCCGCGCCCAACGATCACGCCATCCTTTACAATGACACAGCCAACGGCCGGATTGGGCCACACGCGACCCATTCCCCGCCGGCCCAACGACAGGGCCAACGCCATGTACCGATCATCAACACGCACGGTCAGTTGTCCGGTTTTGCCTCGGGGCGTAGTTCGTCGATAAACTTGTCAAAATCGTCAGCCGCTTGGAAGTTTTTGTAAACACTTGCAAAGCGGACATAGGCCACGGTGTCGATCCGCGCCAGTGCCTCCATCACGATTTCACCAATCGTTTTGGATGGAATGTCGGTCTCGCCCATCGATTCAAGCCTGCGGACGATCCCTGAAATCATCTGATCCATCCGTTCCGGTTCAACAGGTCGCTTTTGCAACGCGATGCGGATCGAGCGTTCCAGCTTGTCCCGATCGAAATCTTCGCGACGGCCGCTGGACTTGATGACGATCAAGTCGCGCAATTGCACCCGTTCATATGTGGTAAAACGCCCGCCACAGGCCGGGCAAAAGCGCCGACGCCGGATCGCTACATGATCCTCTGCCGGACGTGAATCTTTCACTTGCGTATCAACGTTTCCGCAAAATGGGCAACGCATGGTCCTGTCCTCTATCTACCGCCTAGGTCTGGGTTTTTCCCAGTTATCCACAGGCAGTATAGGCAGCCGTGCTGTATTTGGATAGTTTTATTTCACACATACCTAGATGATGTGGCCGACCACTGATCGCTGATGCGCTCGGTCCCGGTGTTCGAACAGGTAAATCCCCTGCCATGTGCCCAAAACCGGCGCCCCGTTCGATACCGGTATCGACAGGCTGACCGGCAACAGCGCGGCCTTGATATGCGCGGGCATATCGTCTGGGCCTTCGTAGGTGTGGGTCAAATAGGCCATGCTGGGGTCTGTTGTCGGCGGCACTAATCGATGAAAAAACGCCTGCATGTCCACGCGCACCTCGGGGTCGGCGTTTTCCTGTATCAGCAATGAACAGGACGTATGCCGCACAAACAGCGTCAGCAATCCCTCGGACCTGCCGGTTGACGCCACCCACCGCGCGACGTCGCGCGTAAATTCATAGAGCCCCGCACCACGGGTCGAGACAGAAAATTCGGCCTGCATATTCGTCACGCCCCAAACGCCTCTCGCGATTTCCAGATCGCAGGTTTGTTATCCTCGGCCCAATCGACCAGCTTCAAAAGCGGCACTAGCAACGACTGGCCAACCTCGGTCAGGCTATATTCAACACTCGGCGGTTTGGTATCGAAAACCTGACGCTTAACAAGCCCGTCACGTTCCAAATCACGAAGCGTTTGCGTCAGCATCCGTTTCGAAATGTCCGGCAAAGCCCGCCCAAGCGCGTTAAAGCGCTGCGGCTCTTCCGCCAGTTCAAGGATCACCAACATCGTCCATTTGGCGGCCACAAGGTCGAGGATACTGCGCACAGGGCAGTTGTTCACATCAAAGCCCTGCGCATCCCAAATTTCACGCCGGTTCGGCAAGCTGTCCCGCATGGCGGTTCCCTTTTTGTCACCTAGGCAGAAAAAACTGCCTCCTTTTTGAACATCTATGCGGTCTCCAAATGAGACCTATTACCGATTCTATACCGCAAGGTGGACAAAATGTCAGATACCAAAATCCTCGTCACCGGCGCCTCCGGCCAATTGGGCAAACTAGTTGTAGCCGAACTGGCGACCAAAGTCGCAAAAGACCAAATCGCCGTATTGGTCCGCAAAGACAGCGACGCCGATACCTTTGCCGCCGAGGGCTATGACGTGCGCCGCGGTGACTACAATGATGTTAATGCCATGACAGTTGCCTTTGCTGGCATCGACCGTCTGCTGCTGATCTCGGGCAGCGACATTGGCCAACGCGTCCCCCAGCACACCAACGTTATTACCGCCGCTCAGGCGGCCGGCGTTGGGTATATCGCCTATACCTCGTTGCTGCGCGCCGACGAGACCCCGATGATCCTGGCGGGTGAACACAAAGCCACAGAAGAGGTCATCAAAGCGTCCGGCCTAAGCTACACGCTGCTGCGCAACGGCTGGTACTCGGAAAATTCGACCGCTGCATTGCCACAGATTTTGGTCATGGGTCAGCACTTTGGCGCAGCGGGCGAGGGTCAGCTTTCGTCGGCAACACGCGCGGACTATGCAGCCGCAGCTGCGACTGTACTGGCAACCGATGGTCATGACGGCAAAACCTATGAACTCGGTGGTGATCAGGCCTTTACCTATGCCGATTTCGTCGCCGCAATCGGCGAGGTTACCGGCAAAGAAATCGCTTATGTCGATATGCCACAAGATGCCTTCACCGAGGCCTTAAAAGGCGCTGGCCTGCCAGACGCCTTTGCCGGTGTGCTGGCCGAAAGCGACGCACAGGCCGGAAACGGTTGGCTTTTCACCGCGTCCAACGACCTCAGCACGCTGATCGGTCGCCCGACAACACCAATCAAAGATGTCATCGCCGACGTAGTTGCAGCGTCATAACCCGAAAGGTCTAACTATGAAATTTCGCACACTCGCCCTAACCGCAGCGCTGGCGCTGTCACCAATCGTTGTGTTTGCGGAAACCGCCGAAGACATCGCTGTTAACGGCCTAAGTGCCGTATTCGTTGATCGCGATGTTGCGGCCATCGACACCTATTTCAGCCCCGACTATGCTCAGCACAACCCTTTGTTCCCGAACGGCACAGATGTGCTTAAGGGCTTTGCCGCGAATATGCCGGAAAATTTCGTGTACGAAATCGGCAATGTGATTGCGGACGAGGAAACCGGCCTTGTTGCGATCCACTTCCGCGTCGAAGGCTTTGGCCCTGCCCCAATGGTTGGCGTTGATATCCTGCGCGTAGAAAACGGACTGATTGTCGAACATTGGGACGTTCTCCAAGAAGAAGTCACCGACACCGTCAGCGGCAATCCAATGTGGACACCTGCGATCAAATAATGGTGTTGGGCGGGCGACAATGCCCGCCCTTTTCCCGCTTGGCCATTGGATTTTTCCGGCCTAGGCTCCGCCCAGGAGGAGCCAAAATGTTTGCTAAAGAAAAGATGTCCTATAAGGCACTGCCGATCCCTGACCGGATGGATTACACCGACGACGAAGCGCTGATCCGCGTTCAGGACTTTCGCGAATTTCTTGGCAAGCGGCATTCGATCCGCGACTTTTCCGATCGCCCTGTTCCGCGCGAGATCATCGAACATTGCATCATGACCGCAGGCAGCGCGCCATCTGGTGCGAACCATCAACCATGGTTCTTTGCCGCGGTTTCCAGCCCAGACCTCAAGGCCCGCATTCGCAGCGAGGCCGAGGAAGAAGAGCGGAAGTTCTATAATGGCGGCGGCAGCGACGAATGGATCAAGGCGCTTGAACCCATTGGCACCAATGAAGACAAACCGCATCTGACGACCGCGCCATGGCTGATAGTGATCTTTGCCCAACGCTGGGGCGAATTTGACGATGGAACGCGGTACAAAAACTATTACGTGCCCGAAAGCGTTGGCATCGCTACCGGATTTCTGATCGCGGCGCTGCATAATGCGGGGCTGTCCTGTCTGACGCACACGCCAAACCCGATGAAGTTCCTGAACGGCGCGCTGGACCGCCCCGACAGCGAAAAGCCGGTGATGATCCTGACAGTTGGCCATGCGGCAGACACCGCAACAGTGCCCGAGGTTGCCAAATACAAAAAACCGCTCGATCAAATTGCGCAGTTCTATTGACCCTAACCGAACAGTTTGTCGCCCATCTGGTCGATGAAAACCTTGGCTTTGCGGACACTGGATGCGACGGCCTCATCCTCAGAGGTTGTCGTGTCCGCGCGGATCATTTCATGCACTTTTAGTTCGCCGCCGATCTCTTTTTCGATCTTAGCCGAAATGCGATAGCTGCCGCCTTCGGCAATCGGCTGGGGCGTGATGCGGAACCCGTTATAGTCCTCGGACGCATGGGCCGGTGCAGATTTTTTGCCGAAGAGTTTGGATAGGATGGACATCGCTTTCCCCGTTTTGCAGCGTGTGTCGCCTATTTAGACGCTGGGCCGAGGCGATGACAACCCGATCGCCTTAGTTCAGGTCAAACGCCATGCTATGCGTCGCGTTTGGCGCATCGGTCCGTTGCCAACCTAGGTGATCATAGAAACGCCCAGCTGCGTCCGTTCCGGCCCTCAGACGCACCTCGGAAAAGGTCGTATTACGTGCCAAAGCGGCCTCAACGATGGACTTGCCAATGCCGTGTCCGCGAAAGTCGCCAAGTATGTACAGGTGACGCAATCGACCGATGTTTGGGGTCGCGGCATAGGGGTCACGACATAGGCCCCCAAAGGCAACCAAGGTCGTACCATCCCAAACACCTAGCAGACATTCGCCCGGTTGGTCGAAAACAAACTCACCACTTTGATACCGCGCAAAAAAGCGGGCCACAAATTTGTGCCCGCTTTCGATTGCTTCGGCCAGAATTTCCGAAAACCCCGCACATGGCAGGGTCAACGGTTTCGGGTCTGAGATCACTGATCCAAGAAGCTGCGCAGCTTGCGCGACCGGCTTGGGTGCTTCAGTTTGCGCAGCGCCTTTGCCTCGATCTGGCGGATACGTTCGCGGGTCACGCTAAACTGTTGGCCCACCTCTTCAAGCGTATGGTCGGTGTTCATGCCGATACCAAAGCGCATCCGCAGGACGCGTTCTTCACGCGGCGTAAGCGACGCCAGAACGCGGGTCGTGGTTTCCTTGAGGTTTTCCTGAATGGCGCTGTCCAGCGGTAGGATCGCATTCTTGTCCTCGATGAAATCGCCCAGTTGCGAATCTTCTTCGTCGCCGATTGGCGTTTCGAGCGAGATTGGCTCTTTGGCGATTTTCATCACCTTGCGGACCTTTTCCAGCGGCATTTGCAGCTTTTCTGCCAATTCCTCTGGTGTTGGTTCGCGGCCAATTTCGTGCAGCATCTGACGACCGGTCCGGACCAGTTTGTTGATCGTTTCGATCATATGGACCGGAATACGGATGGTGCGCGCCTGATCGGCGATCGAACGGGTGATCGCCTGACGGATCCACCATGTCGCATAGGTCGAGAATTTGTAACCGCGACGGTATTCGAACTTATCCACCGCCTTCATCAGGCCGATGTTACCTTCCTGAATAAGGTCAAGGAACTGCAGGCCACGGTTGGTGTATTTCTTGGCAATCGAAATAACCAAACGCAGGTTCGCCTCGACCATTTCTTTCTTGGCCTGACGCGCTTCTTTTTCGCCCTTCTGGACCTGCTGAACGATGCGGCGGAATTCGCTGATGTCGACACCCACATACTGACCAACCTGCGCCATTTCGTTGCGCAGCTCTTCGATTTTGCCAGAGAAGCGTTCGATGAACATCTGCCACCCGCGACCGGGCTTTTCACTCATGCGGTCCAGCCAAGTCGGGTCAAGCTCGGCGCCACGATAGGCTTCGATGAATTCGCGGCGGTTGATGCGGGCTTGGTCGGCCAGCTTCACCATGTTCGAGTCAATCGACATGATACGACGGTTGATACCGTACAGCTGGTCAATCAGCGCTTCGATACGGTTGTTGTGCAGGTGAAGCGAATTCACCAGTTCAACAATCTCGGCGCGCAATTTCTGATAGGTCGCCTCGTCCGCTTCCGAGAACGAACCGTCTTCGTTCAGGGTTGCCGACATACGCGCGTCCTGCATGTCCGACAGATCGGCAAAGTCACGCGCGATGATTTCCAGCGTTTCAAGCACGCGCGGTTTCAACGCGGCTTCCATCGCGGCAAGGCTCATGTTGGCCTGTTCTTCATCATCGTCGTCGTCTTCGCGGGCAATTGGATTGCCGTCCGCGTCCAGCTCTGGACCCTGATCCTTTTCCTCGGATTTTGCTGGCGCCGCTGCTGTATCAACAACAGGCTGAACATCATCCTCATCTTCGTCACCCATCTGGTTACCGAAGGTGGTTTCAAGGTCGATCACGTCGCGCAGAAGAATGTCTTCCGACAGAAGTTCGTCACGCCAGATCGTGATCGCTTGGAATGTCAGTGGGCTTTCGCACAGACCTGCGATCATCGTGTTGCGTCCGGCTTCGATCCGTTTCGCAATCGCAATTTCGCCTTCGCGGCTCAGCAGCTCAACACTGCCCATTTCCCGCAGGTACATACGGACAGGGTCGTCCGTACGATCGAGCTTCTCCGTGTCACCACTCGACAGCGCAACCTCACGGTTGCCGCCTGTGGTGACCAGCTCGGTGCCGCCCTGATTTTCGTCGGCGTCATCCGACTCTTCGTCGTCTTCGGTGACCTGAATGCCCATTTCGGACAACATCGACATAACGTCTTCGATCTGGTCAGAACTGACCTGATCCGGCGGCAACACTTGGTTCAGCTGATCGTAAGTAATGTAGCCACGCTCGCGCGCCTCGGCGATCATCTTTTTTACGGCAGCTTGGCTGACATCCATGCTGATGTCCGCTTCCTGGTTGTCGTCCTTCTGGTCGTCGGTGTCTTTTGCGGCCATTTATGGGCTCCTTAAGGGGGCGGATCGATTCGTTGATTCGTATCGCTCGAATCAACTTCGAGACAAGTTGATTCGCAACCAATTAGGCGCGAAATCGGAATATTGTGGCTTTCGTCTTACGAATTACGCTGACCATTTTTCGTCATTGATAGGTTCTCTACCATTTTACGGAAATTATCACGCTCTTCTTTACGCAAGGCGAGTCCGTTTTCTGCAACGACCACTTCGGTTGTATCCTCAACAGTTCTGGGGGTTGTCGGATCAACGGCAAGCGCCGCGCGGCCAACACGCCAGGTCAGACCTTCGTCCTCGTCACTTGCAACAGCGAGGTCTTGTTCCGCCTCGGCCAGTTCGATCAAGTGTCCACGTCGTGCGGCCAATTTAGCAAACTCTTCTTTCAAAGAGTTAACGGCAAGTTCGCTGTCACCAACACGCCGCACGGCTGGCGTGATCGCTACGTGGCGTTCAGCGAGAAGGTTTTCAAGGGGGGCCGCGCCGATTGCATTACCGACGGCCGCAAAAACGTCATCTGCACCTTCATTGGCCAGAATGGCATCACGGATTTGCCCCAGATCGGGACGCTGGCATTCCATGCGCTCAAGATCGCTGACAAATTGGCTAATGACCGACGGGTTGCGCAACAAAATCGCAAGGATCACGCCCTCGCGCATTGCATCACCCTGATGTTCTGACTGTACCAAGGCCGAATTTTTGGTCGCCGGAAGGGGCACTGAAACGCCACGTGGCTGCCAACGGCCGCCGCTGCGCGGGGTCCATTCCTGACGCCGCCCCTGCCCCCACAATTCGGCCCGCAATTCCTTGATCGCTTCGCCGTAATGCGACTTGATCGACGGGTCGGTGATCTTGTTCAGCTTTTCGCGCAGCGCCTTATCAAGGGCCGCGCGGCGTTCTGGGCTGTCAAAGACTTTGCCTTCTATTTCGCGCTGCCACAGCAGTTTGACCATCGGCATAGCGCCTTCAAGGATGGCCTCCATCGCGGCAGGCCCCTCAGCCTTGAGCAGGTCATCAGGGTCCTTACCCTCGGGCATCACCGCAAATCTAAGCGATTGGCCCGCTTTCAGTTTGGGCATTGCCAGATCAATGACCCGCATCGCGGCCCGTTGGCCCGCGGTATCGCCATCCAACGTCACAATGGGCTCTGGTGCCATGCGCCACAGCAAATCCAGCTGATGCTCGGTCACTGCGGTGCCAAGCGGCGCAACAGCCCCCTTGAAACCCGCCTCGGACAGGGCAATCACGTCCATATACCCTTCGGCAAGGATCAAACGATGGTCTTTGCCCGTCGCCTCGCGCGCAGGACCGTGGTTGTACAGGTTGCGGCCCTTATCGAACAATGCGGTTTCAGGTGAGTTTAGGTATTTCGCGTTGTCATTCGGGTCCATAGCCCGACCGCCAAACGCAATCGCCCGCCCCCGTGCGTCCCGTATCGGGAACATGATCCGGTCACGAAACACATCATAGGGTCGCTTGCCCTTATCCGATGGTTTCGCAAGACCCGCCGCTATAATCAGCTCGGCCGGAACGCCGCGTCCGGTCAGCGCATCCATCAGATTTTGCCACCCCGGCGGCGCAAAACCGATTTCCCATCGGTCCAATGCCTTTTCGCTAAGGCCGCGCTTCTGCATCAAATAGGCACGCGCCTCGGCGGCCGCGGCGGTTTTCAGCTGCAGCCTGAAAAACTTGACCGCCTGTTCCATCACCTCAACCAATTGGGTCCGGCGATCAGACTTTTCTTTGGCTTTCGGATCGCGCGCCGGCATTTGCAGGCCCGCCTCTTGCGCGAGGATTTCCACCGCCTCCATAAAGCCGACGTTTTCCGTGTCTTTGACAAAGGAAATAGCGTCACCTTTGGCGTGGCAGCCAAAGCAATAGTAATACCCCTTACGGTCATCTACATGAAAAGACGCCGATTTTTCCTGATGAAATGGGCAAGGCGCCCACCAGTCGCCTTTGCCTTGGTTGGATTTTTTGGTGTCCCACATGACCTTTCGGCCGACGACTTGCGACAGCGAAACCCGAGTGCGTAACTCGTCCAAAAATCCAGGGGGCAAACTCATGCCGGATAATATCGGCCGCGCGGAACACAAAGTCCAGCGCGGTCAACATACGTCTTACGAAAATCCTGTGGATAGATCAGAGACCCTTGGCGCGATAGCTACCCACGACTTTCTCGATGGATACGATATAGGCGGCGGTCCGTAGGTCGGTCACGTCGTCCCGACCGTGCCAGACCTCACGCATTGCCTGATAGGCCGCACGCATCGTGTCATCCAGACCCGAGCGAACCAACTCAAGCTCATCCGCACCTTTCAGGTATTTTTCCTTAAAGTGTGGGGTCATCGACCATTTATCGCCCAGATATTCGTCCAGCCGTTCCAGTTCGGATACCACCAGTTGGTGGCGCGCCTCTTCTTGGCGGCGACCCAGTCGGCCAAAACGGATGTGGCCCAGGTTTTTGACCCACTCGAAATAGGACACAGTCACACCGCCAGCGTTGGCATACATGTCAGGGATAATAACGCACCCCTTGCCGCGCAGGATTTCATCGGCGCCAGCGGTCACGGGACCGTTCGCGGCCTCAATGATCAGCGGCGCTTTGATGTTATGCGCATTGCCTAAGTTAATCACACCTTCCAGCGCGGCTGGCACGAGGATGTCACACTCTTCTTCCAGAAGGCCGCTGCCATCTTCGACATAGGTTGAATGAGGATAGCCTTTAACACCGCCGTGCTTGCCAATCCATTGGCGCACACCTTCGACGTCCAGACCGTTTTCATCAAACAACCCACCATCGCGTTCGATGATCCCGATGATTTTACAGTTGTCTTCTTCGGCCAGGAACTTTGCGGCGTGATACCCCACGTTGCCAAGGCCCTGCACCACGACCCGCTTACCATCAAGCGTGCCCTTCATACCCGCCATTTTGATGTCTTCCGGATGGCGGAAAAATTCACGCAGCGCATATTGCACACCGCGACCCGTCGCCTCGACGCGTCCAGCGATGCCTCCAGCATTGCGCGGCTTACCCGTCACACATGCGGCCGAGTTGATATCGGTGGTGTTCATGCGGCGATACTGATCCGCGATCCAGGCCATTTCACGTTCGCCTGTGCCCATGTCCGGCGCCGGTACGTTTTGCGATGGATTGATCAGGTCGCGCTTGATCAGCTCGAACGCGAAGCGGCGCGTGATCTGCTCAAGCTCTTCTTCGTCCCATTCGCGCGGATCAATACACAGACCGCCCTTGGACCCGCCAAACGGCGCTTCGACCAAGGCACATTTGTAGGTCATCAGCGCGGCCAGCGCCTCAACTTCATCTTGATTCACAGCCAGCGCATAGCGAATACCGCCTTTGACCGGTTCCATATGTTCAGAATGAACCGAGCGATACCCTGTGAAGGTGTGAACCGCCCCTCTTAGGCGGACACCGAACCGCACGGTGTAAGTCGAGTTACACACCCGGATCTTCTCCTCAAGTCCGGATGGCAAATCCATCAGCGCAACAGCGCGGTTAAACATGATCTCAACGGACTCGCGGAACGTTGGTTCATTTGCAACAGTAGTCGACGACATTGCGCTTTCCTCCCGAATGTTCGCCTGTGGCACCGGATTCTTGTCAAGCTGGACAAGCTGTCACTCTTACAATCGGCAGTTTAAGCCGAGATTTTAAACGGTCGCTTAAATTTCCTGTTTTGAAACAATTACCCAAATAGATGAGAACTTTGCCCTATTTGCGGATGATCCGGCACAAATGGACCCATTAACGCCCTATTTTAGCCTCTCTCGATTGGTCTAACGAAAATCCGAAAGGGCGAAATGCATATGCAAAAGTGTATGTATCTGCGCCAGAAAGGCCATTTGGGTATGTTAAGAATGAATGCTCAGAAATCACGTTTCACCACGCTGTTTTCGCAGCGAATTAAGCGATTCACTCAAGAAGAAGACGGCTCAGGCGTCATCTTTGCCCTGTTCGTTTTGGTGATCATCCTGCTGTTTACCGGCATGGCCGTTGATCTAATGCGCGTTGAAACGACTCGGACCCAAATGCAGAACACCGTCGACCGCGCCGTGTTGGCCGCAGCTGATCTCGATCAGCCGCTAGAGCCACGCGAAGTTGTGATCGACTATTTCGAAAAGGCGGGCCTCGACGGCCAGTTGGTGGGCGAACCTACTGTTGAACAGGGCCTGAACTATCGGATCGTTTCGGCCGAGGCAGAAGCCGTCGTGCCGATGATGTTCTCGGGCCTTGCTGCTGTGACAAACCCGAACTCGGAATATCATGAAAACATGATCGTACCCGCACTCTCGACCGCGCAAGAACGCGTTTCAAAGGTTGAGATTTCGCTGGTTCTGGACGTCTCCGGTTCGATGGGCAGCTCGAACCGCATCCAAAACTTGCGCACCGCGGCGACCGAATTTGTGGACACCGTTCTGGCCGAGGACAACACCGACATGATCAACGTGTCATTGGTGCCCTATTCGGAACACGTCAGCATGGGTGACGACCTGTTTGGCGCGCTGTCGATTGATCAGACACACAGCTATAATGCCAACTGTATCGAATTTGAGTCCGGCGATTTCTACGATACAGGCATCGACCCTGACCACGAATACGAACAGGTGCAGCACTTCCAGTGGGTGGCCTACAACAGCAACAACATGGACTATCCTGTTTGCGCAACGCGTAGCTGGGCCCAGATCAACCCGTGGAACAACGATCGCGTCGAACTCCGCAATCAGATCGCGGACCTAGAGCCCTATTCCCAAACCTCGATCTTTCTGGGGATGAAATGGGGTGTGGCCCTGCTTGATCCGTCCATGCGCCCTGTTTTGAACGAACTGGTGGGCGATGGTGTTGTGGATGCCGAATTCCTGAACCGTCCAGCAGATTATGATGATGTCGAGACACTGAAATTCATCATTCTGATGACCGATGGGGTGAACACGTCCTCTTACCGGATTCAGGATTGGGCGTATGACACCAGCAGTGAGCAATATCACTGGTCCCGCTACAACCTGATTTGGTACATCAACCGCTACGTCTATTACCGGTATCGTTCCAGCTACTACACCCGCGTGTCCGAGCGGAACTACGGCGACAACATGTTGGACCGTATCTGTGACGCCGCCAAAGACGCCGGGATCGTTGTCTGGACAATCGGCTTTGAGCTGCCCGACAGCAGTGCCGAAGACGTCATGGAAAACTGCGCAAGCTCGCCCAGCCACTTCTACAGTGTGGACGGCATCGAAATCGCCAGCGCCTTTGGTGCAATCGCGACGCAGATTAACAACCTGAAACTGACGCGATGAGGCCCGCAATGTTCACATCGTTTGTACGCAAAATCCGCAGCGGACTATCGCGGTTCCGCAAAGATCAGGATGGATCGGCCACCGTTGAATTCGCGATGGTGTTCCCGATCTACATTGTCCTGCTTATGTCGGCATTCGAATCTGGAATGCTGATGACCCGACAGGCCATGTTGGAACGTGGTGTGGATATGGCCGTTCGCAACGTGCGTATCGGTGTCATGTCCCCCGTCGATCATGACACGCTGCTTAAATCGATCTGCGCCAATGCCGGGATCATCCCGTCATGTGAAAGCGAGGTCAAAATCGAAATGCGCCGTGTTGACCTGACAAACTGGGTTGGCTTTCCAAACACTGCGGACTGCATCGACCGCGATGACCGTGCCCTACCGCTTGAGGAATTTCAGGCCGGCGGCGCCAACGAGCTGATGGTTATTCGTGTGTGCGCCCTGTTTGATCCGGTCTTCCCGACGTTGGGTTTGGGCAAACAGCTGCCTCGTGAAAGCCAAGACGCCTACGCGCTGATTTCCAGCTCGGCGTTTGTGATTGAACCATTGTAAAGGAAACGGACATGCTAAAGTCTTTCTTGACCCGTTTCACCCGTGACGAAGAGGGCGGGATCGCTGTTGAAACAGCGCTGATTTTCCCGATGTTGTGCTGGGGTTATCTGGCGACGTTTGTCTATTTCAACGCGTTTCACACCCAGAACACGACCTTGAAAGCGGCCTACACGATCAGTGACCAAATCAGCCGCGAAACCGGCTATATCACCCCGTCCTACCTCAAGGGCCTGTACCGCCTGCATGAGGTTCTGACAAACTCGAACGAGCCAACAGTCATGCGCCTGAGCGTGATTGAATACAATTCCGAAGAAGAGGAATATCGTGTTCGCTGGTCCAAGCAGGTCGAGGCCGGTCGCATCTACGAAGGATCAAACGACGTTCTGAACGACGTTAATATCACCGAGTATGACGACCAGTTTCCGGTGATGCCCGACAACGAGGTGGTGTTGGTGGTTCAGAACTGGCTGGTGCACGAGCCAGCGTTTTCCATCGGCCTAGAGGCGTTTTCTTTTGAAAACCTTGTTGTGACCCGCCCGCGTTTCAATAGCGCGCAGGTCTGCTGGAATTCCGAGGAAGACGGCAACAGCGAAACCGCGACCTGCTAGGACGCGATACGGAACGCGATCTGTTCAGCCATGAATTTGGTCGCGCCCGCAGGCACAACGCCGCCGATCCCTACACGGCGACCAAGACGCCAATACAGCCCCGGGGCCCACATGCGGCCTTGGGGTTTTTTGGTGATCAGAACAAACCCGTTCGACGGTTTAATGGCAAACGCGCCGCGCTCGACCTTTTCGATGTCTGCCAGTTCGGCCAAAATACGGCCGTCACTGTCACGCACATCGGTTTCTGTCAGATACACAGACCCGCCGGTAGATTGCCAAACCAGATACGACATCGCGAGCGAAATGATGCCAAAACCACCAAGCGTGACGACGGTCACAAACGTGAGCGGACGACCAAGCATCACCGACAGCAGCAAAAAGCCCAAAATACCCAAGATCAGCGTCGCGACGATGCGCCTGAAACTTGTGGCTGTTACCGATGTGATGACACCGTTTTCATCTGGTTCGAACATTCACCCCTCCTGAATTTCTGTCCTCTCCTAGCGTCATTTTGCGAATGGCGTAACCCCGCACGTCTTTGCAGAGGGTCTGTGCATGAGCGCAGGTATCACCTCATTGCCTGCGCACACCCACCGTCCTATCTGTCACACAAAGGAGATTTCACATGTCCATTCGTCCTGTACTAGAAACCCGCCGCGCCACACCGCACATCGAGGGTGCTGGCGTCCATCTTCATCGCGCCTTCGGATTTCAGGATCCGTCCGAGCTTGATCCGTTCCTGTTGTTCGACGATTTCCGCGGCGACCACCCCAATGACTATATGCGTGGGTTCCCGTGGCATCCTCATCGTGGCATCGAAACCATCACCTATGTGCTGAATGGCACCGTCGAACATGGCGACAGCCTTGGCAATCATGGCACCCTAGACGCCGGCGATGTCCAATGGATGACTGCGGGTTCGGGTATCCTCCATCAGGAAATGCCCAAAGGGAACATCGCCGGTCAGATGCACGGCTTCCAACTCTGGGGCAACCTGCCCAGCAGCATGAAAATGACCGCGCCGCGGTATCAGGATGTCGAGGGCAAAGAGATCCCTGAAATCATCGATGACGATGGCACACGGGTCAAAGTCATCGTGGGTGAATTCTGGGGCAAGCGTGGACCGGTCGACGGGATCGCCGCCGATCCTCAGT
The DNA here is from genome assembly GCA_965215785.1 of Marivivens sp. GTDB lineage: Bacteria > Pseudomonadota > Alphaproteobacteria > Rhodobacterales > Rhodobacteraceae > Marivivens. Next base: position 207,647 of record OZ244120.1, read on the forward strand.
ACCTTGATGTCTTTGTGCCCGCAGGCGTGAAAAAGACGTTCAAGATCGACACATACCGTCGAGCCTTTGCCTATGTGTTCCAAGGCGCTGGCTATTTTTCGGATGCATCGGCCCCTCAGGGTGTTCTGCTGGAAAAAGAGGTCATGGGCCAAGAGGTGAACATCCGCGACCTGTCCGGCAACCGGACCTTGATCCGTTTCGGAACAGGCGACGAGGTGACCGTTCAAGCCGGCGAGGAAGGCATCCGTTTCCTGCTTATTTCAGGCGCACCGATCGAAGAACCCGTCGCGTGGCATGGGCCAATCGTGATGAACACCCAAGAAGAGTTGCAACAGGCCATGCGTGACCTTCGCAACGGGACATTCATCAAACCGCAGCACTAACGCTTGCTGCTTGCAAATGACTGGGGCTATGGTTCGGGCAATGGACCATAGCCCTTTTATTATGCGCGTTATTTCACTGATTTTTCTTTGTTCGCTCGCCGCCTGTTCCGCAATCGATCAGGCTGGCTCAATTTCCTATGTCGACACCGCGCTTTACACCGCGCCCGCGCCGACAACAGACCCACAGGCCGAGGCGTTTCAGGCACGCGTTGGTGTATTGAACACACGGGCCGCAGGTCTTCGGGCAGGCAACACCCCCTGATCGCGTTGCAGTATCCGCGCTGAAAGGGTAACAGCGCTTGAACACAATTAACATCTGGAACCACAATCATGTCTCAGCCTCTTCGCCTAGGTATCGCTGGTCTTGGCACGGTTGGTGTTGGCGTCGTCCGCATCATCCAAAATCACGCCGAGATGTTGACGATGCGCACCGGGCGCGAGGTGGTCATCACAGCCGTCAGCGCTCGCAGCAAGGTTAAGGACCGCGGTGTTGATTTGTCGGCCTATGGATGGGAATCGGACCCCGTTGCGCTGGCCCGTCGTGATGACGTTGATATTTTCGTGGAACTGATGGGCGGCGACAATGGTCCGGCCAAAGCCGCAACCGAGGCGGCGATTGCCGCGGGCAAGGATGTTGTCACAGCCAACAAGGCAATGCTGGCCCACCACGGTCAGGATCTGGCCCTCGCCGCTGAGGCATCAGGCAGCGTGATCCGGTTCGAGGCAGCCGTCGCGGGCGGTATCCCTGTGATCAAGGCCCTGAACGAAGGTCTGGCCGCAAATCGCGTCAGCCGCGTGATGGGCGTTATGAATGGCACCTGCAACTACATCCTGACGCGGATGGAAAATGCGGGCCTGACCTATCAACAGGCCTTCGATGAGGCGGACGACCTTGGGTATCTTGAGGCGGACCCGAACCTCGACGTTGGCGGCATCGACGCAGGTCACAAACTGGCACTGCTATCGTCGATTGCCTTTGGCACTCAGGTCAGTTTTGACGATGTCGAACTCGAAGGGATCGGCTCGATCACCATCGAAGACATCCGTCAGGCCGCTGACATGGGCTATAAGATCAAACTGCTTGGCGTTGCCCAAATGTCCGGTCGCGGACTGGAACAACGTATGTCGCCCTGCCTCGTGCCGGACACATCGCCGTTGGGCCAACTGCAAGGCGGAACAAACATGGTCGTGATCGAGGGCGACGCCGTCGGTCAGATCGTCCTGCGCGGCGCCGGCGCGGGCGAAGGCCCAACCGCAAGCGCCGTCATGGCCGATATCTGTGACATCGCGCGCGGTTATCGCATCCCGACCTTTGGTCAACCTGCCAGCACGCTTAAGGCCACCAAATCGGCACGCGCTTCGGTCACTGCGCCTTACTATTTGCGTCTGCAACTCATCGATAAACCGGGCGCCCTGTCCAAGATCGCGGGCGTGCTGGGTGAATGTGGCATTTCGATAGACCGCATGCGTCAGTACGGGCACGAAGACACCTCGGCGCCTGTTCTGATCGTGACGCATAAAACCACGCGTCAGGCGCTGGATCTGGCGATTGCCGACTTTGCCAAAACTGGCGTTGTTGCCGGTGATCCAGTCGCAATTCGCATCGAAAACCTGTAATTCGCCCCAATTTTGGGTCGTTACAATAATTTCGTCGAATGCTTGTCTGCTGTTAGCGCTCGCAGCCTTGCCCTGGGGCAAAGCCGCGGGATAGATGCGGGCAACATTCATTTAAGGACGAATTTCGATGACGACCAAAGCAGAATTCCATGATCGTATGCTATCGCTGGGTTTGGCCCGCGTTTCCGAAGCAGCGGCGCTGGCGTCGGCCAAGTTGATCGGTCGTGGCGATGAAAAAGCAGCAGACCAAGCGGCGGTTAACGCCATGCGTGATCAGCTAAACAAATTGGACATTCAGGGCGTGGTTGTCATCGGCGAAGGCGAACGCGACGAAGCGCCGATGCTCTATATTGGCGAAGAGGTCGGTCAGGGCACCGGCCCGGCCGTGGACATCGCACTGGATCCGCTAGAAGGCACCACCCTGACCGCCAAGGATATGCCAAACGCCTTGACCGTTATCGCCATGGGCCCACGCGGCACCATGCTGCACGCCCCAGACGTTTACATGGACAAGCTGGCCATTGGGCCTGGCTATAAACAGGGTGTCGTCACTATGGACATGACGCCATCCGAACGGGTTTCGGCACTGGCCGCCGCTAAGGGATGCTCGACCGAGGATATCACCGTTTGTGTTCTTGAACGTCCGCGCCACGACGCCATGATCGCCGAACTACGCAGCACCGGCGCAGCTATTCGCCTGATCACCGATGGCGACGTTGCGGGCGTCATGCACTGCGCAGAACCGGAACAGACCGGCATCGACATGTACATGGGTTCCGGCGGCGCACCCGAAGGCGTTTTGGCCGCTGCGGCCCAGAAATGCATGGGCGGCCAGTTCTTTGGCAAGCTGCTGTTCCGCAACGAAGATGAAAAAGAGCGCGCCCGCAAGGCTGGCATCACCAATTTTGACCGCGTTTACACCCGCGATGATCTGGTCACCAGCGATGTGATCTTTGCCGCAACCGGCGTTACCGACGGTAGCCTCTTGCCCGGCATCAAGCGCGAGGTTGGCTATTTGACCGCAGAAACCATCCTGATGCGTTCCAAGACCGGTTCGGTGCGTCGCATGTCGTACCGCAACCCAGTCTAACGATTACAGGAAGGGGCAGCATTGCCCCTTCCCCTGCCCTGTTCGCTGGGCCATAAGCGATCTATGACCGCTTTTCTGAATGTCGAAACATCGCTGACGGGCCGCCGATGGGTTGGACCCGGAATTGAAACCGACCGACAGGCCGAGGCGCTTGTTCAGGCGACCGGGCTTCCCGATCCAATTTGCCATATCCTCGCCGTTCGCGGCGTTGACCGCGCCGAGGTTGATGGCTTCCTTAGCCCGACGCTGCGCGACCTTTTGCCTGATCCGCTGAAGCTGCGTGACATGGGCGTTACCGGCGAACGGTTTGTGGCCGCCGTCAAACGCAAGGAACGGATCGCGGTTTTCGGCGATTATGACGTTGACGGCGGCAGCTCGACCGCGCTGCTGGTTGATTGGCTGCGCCAGATGGGCCTACGGGCCACCATCTATATCCCTGACCGTATCGACGAAGGTTACGGCCCCAACGAACAGGCGATGGCCGATCTTGCCCGTGATCACGACCTGATCATCTGTGTGGATTGCGGCACGCTGTCCCACGGCCCCATCGCCGCCGCCCAAGGCGCCGACGTAATTGTCTTGGATCACCACCTCGGCGGCGAAACGCTGCCCGATTGTGTGGCGGTGGTGAACCCGAACAGGCAGGATGAAACCGGCGAACTGGCGCACCTATGCGCGGCAGGTGTCGTTTTTCTTTTGCTGGTTGAGGCAAACCGCAGACTGCGTGCGGACAACGTCCAAGGCCCCAACCTTATGAATATGCTCGACCTCGTTGCGCTGGCGACCGTGGCGGATGTAGCCCCGCTTGTCGGTGTCAATCGGGCCTTCGTTCGCCAAGGGCTCGCCATTATGGCCCAGCGTCTGCGCCCCGGCCTTGTCGCGCTTGCGGATGTGGCTGGCATGGACGCGATGCCGACGTCGTATCACCTCGGGTTCCTTCTGGGGCCGCGGGTCAATGCGGGCGGACGGATTGGTCAGGCCGACCTTGGTGCGCGATTGCTGTCGACCGACAATATGATCGAGGCGCAGAACATCGCCGCCCAACTGGACGCATTGAACAAGGACCGCCGAACCATCGAAAACGAGGTGCGTGCCTTGGCAATGGTGCAGGCCGAAGAACGCGGGCTAGAGGCCCCGCTGGTCTGGGCCGCACAGGATGGCTGGCACCCCGGAGTGGTCGGTATTGTCGCCGCACGTCTGAAAGAGGCAACAAACCGTCCCTCGGTCGTCATCGGCTTTGACGGCGATATCGGCAAAGGCTCGGCGCGATCCGTGTCGGGGATCGACCTTGGCGCGTCGATCCAAAAGGTCGCCGCCGAGGGGCTGTTGATCAAAGGGGGCGGCCACAAAATGGCCGCTGGCCTGACCGTACACCGCGACCAGTTAGAACCCGCCATGGCCCGTTTGTCCGAATTGTTGGCAAAACAGGGCGCAGGCACCTTGGGCCCTGCGGACCTAAAGGTGACAAGCATCCTGATGCCCGGCGCCGCGACTGTTGAGTTGATCGAACAGCTGGAACAGGCAGGTCCCTTTGGCGCAGGCGCCTCGGCCCCGCGGTTCGTATTTCCCGATGTTCAGATCAATTTTGCAAAACGCGTGGGTGAAAACCATCTTAAGGTCAGCTTTAGTGACGGGCTTGGCCCCCGCCTTGATGCGATTTGCTTTGGCGCATTCGACGGCCCAATTGGCCCCGCAATAGATGGCCACAACGGCAAGCGCTTTCATTTGGCGGGCAAGCTGGACGTCAACATCTGGCAAGGCCGCAAGACGGCGCAGCTGCGGCTAGAGGATGCCGCCGAGGTTAGCCAAGCGTAAATGCCTCAACACAAAGGACGGTTGGCAGATGGCTGGCAATTTCGGTCCATGTTTTGCCTTCGTCTAGCGTTGCAAAAACAGACCCAGAGTTTGTTCCGAAATAGAGCCCCGGTGCAGTCTCGGCATCCATGCTCATGGCTTGCCTAAGAACAGTGAAATAGCAATTTTCAGCCGGCAGCCCGTTTTGCTGTTTCACCCAACTGTCGCCCGCATCCTGTGAATGCCACACCGCCGCCGAGGCATCAGGCGGATACCGCCCCTGCGAGTCGCCATTGAGCGGCAAAACCCAGATCTTTTTGCTTTCAGTCGGATGCACAGCAATCGGAAAACCGAAGCTGGATGGCAGCCCTGCGGTTATGTCCACCCAACTGCGCCCGCCATCGTGGCTTCGAAATACGCCGTGATGATTTTGTTGATACAGGATATCGGCATCTTCATTTGCGCGCACCATGTTGTGCACGCAGCTGCCAACGGTGCCGTCGTCATCATTGGCGCGCCGAATGCGTTGTTCCCATGTTGCGCCTGCGTCTTCGGTTGCGAACACACCTGCGGCCGAAATACCGACCCAAATTTTGTCGGCATCAGACGGGTCGGACACAATCGTATGTAGCGTCAGCCCAGCCCCACCGGGGTTCCAGTTATCTGCCCCTGGCTGATCCGTAAGTGCAGATACCTTCGACCACGTTACGCCGTCGTCATCGCTGCGCAACAACATCGCGGGTTTGGTTCCAGCGTAGAGCGAGCCGCCCACCTTCTTGATCGACCACATCGCATCGATCTGCCCCTTGAACGGCGCATCAGGGTTGGGCGCTCGCCCCAGTTCCTCGGCAAACTCAGGATCGTTCTTGAGCCATTCGTCCATCTGCCCATTGGCCAGCAAGGTCGCCCGCCATGTCCCGTCCGACAGATCCCCGCACCACACCTTGGCCCCGTCCCAATCACCGCCGCCCACAGCCCAGACCTGACCGCTGGTCGTATCGGCATCGATGTGGTTCACCGGCGCTCCATCACAAAACGGCCCGCCAAAGTTCCACGTGATCCGATCCTCAGAATGCAGAACAAACAGACCCTTAGTGGTCCCGACAAATAGATGTGTCATCGCGCATGCCCCCGTTTCGGGAAAAGCGTAGCATCATTTTCAGATTCTGTGCTTTTTTTCGACAAAGCCTCTTGCAGCCGCCGCCCGCTTTCCATAAAGACGCGCTACACCGCGTGGCCCGTTCGTCTATCGGTTAGGACGCCAGGTTTTCAACCTGGAAAGAGGGGTTCGATTCCCCTACGGGCTGCCACTTTTCCTTATCACTGTAGTTTCTGTAGCAACGCGATCAGCGACGTGCGTTCATGCTCATTCAGCAGGGCAAAAAACTCGTCCTCATGCTGCGCCGCCTGTTGGCGCGCACGGTTCAAGACATCCTGTCCAGAACAGGTCAGATCAATAATCGACTTACGTCGATCTTTTTCAGATACGCGCCGAATGACCAGATCGCGTTTCGAAAGATGATCGATGATCACCACCATGCCCGACCGTTCGATCCCCAATGCCCGCGCAAGCGCAGACTGCGCTCGCGCCGGGGTTTTCTTCGATCAACGTCAAAACCGACAACATCTGAGGCGTCAGACGGTCATCGGCGATGCGTCGTTTTAGGTCTTCATAGGCGGCTACAGAGACCCTTTTGAGGTTGAAACCGATCGAGCTTTGAAGCGTCGATCCTTTCAACTCAATCGTATCAACGTTTTTTGGCATGCCCACTACCAGTAGTAGATAAAGTTAGGCCGCAGGCATTCCCGCAAGGGAACAGCACGTCCGGATCAACTCCCTTTTTTGTTGAACATGACGCTCACAACAACGAAAACGGGCAAGAAGTTTTATTTTGGAACAAATACTCAAAACATGTGCCAAAATGAACGCGGTCTCGCCAAAGGACCGCGATCTATGTGCATATTGGACCAACTGCAAGGCGCCGGCTGCATCCAAAAGAAAAGCCCGCCGATTGGCGGGCTAAACTATTAGGCATTCCAGGCTTGGTCGGTACCGCCCAGGCCACCGACCTGAACGCGGGTGGGTAGCCCGATTTGATCCAGAATTGTGAAAAACGGTTTCGGATCAAGCTCTTCTACGTTGCGCATGGTTTTGCAATCCCAATCGCCTTGGGCGATCAGCATCGCGGCGGCAACGGGTGGAACGCCCGCGGTATAGGAAATACCTTGGCTGCCAACTTCGTTGTAGGCCTCTTTGTGGTCCGCAACGTTATAGACAAAGTACTCAACCTCTTGGCCATCTTTGACACCTTTCACCAGATCACCGATGCAGGTTTTACCGGTGTAGTTCGGCGCAAGCGATGACGGATCAGGCAAACACGCCTTCACCACTTTGAGTGGCACAACTTCCAAACCTTCGGCGGTGGTGACCGGCTGTTCAGACAGCAGACCGATGTTTTTCAGAACTGTGAACACATTGATATAGTGGTCGCCAAAGCCCATCCAGAACCGAACATCCGCCTGCGGATAGTTGGTGGCAAGGCTGTGCACCTCGTCGTGACCCGACTGATAGGCTTGGCTCGGTCCGACGACGGGCAGATCCCAGACACGTCCCGATTCAAACATCGACTTTTCTTTCCACTGTTGGTCTTCCCAATAGTAGACGGTGCCGGTGAACTCACGGAAGTTGATCTCAGGGTCAAAGTTGGTCGCGAAATACTGACCATGGTTGCCTGCGTTGATGTCCACGATGTCGATCGATTTGACCTCGTCCATCAGGTCAATCGCAAAGCGGGCATAGGCGTTAACAACGCCCGGGTCGAAGCCTGCGCCCAAAATCGCGGTCACACCTTTTTCGGCGCAAAGATCGCGCTTCTTCCACTCATAGTTCGCGTACCAAGGTGGGGTTTCACAGATTTTGTCGGGCTCTTCGTGGATCGCTGTGTCGATATAGGCCGCGCCGGTTTCGATACAGGCATCCAGAACATGCATGTTCACGAAAGCCGTGCCCACGTTGATCACGATCTGCGCGCCAGTCTCACGGATCAATGCCGCAACCTGATCAGATTGCGTTGCATCCACCTGATGGGCCGCCAGAACGCCCTCTTGCTTCATCGCGTCCTTTTCGCGGACGGTCTCAAGGATCGCTTCGCATTTGGCAAGCGTCCGGCTGGCGATGTGAATATCGCCAAGCACATCGTTATTCTGTGCGCACTTATGCGCGACGACCTGAGCGACGCCACCAGCGCCGATGATGAGAACGTTCTTTTTCAACTCAAGGGACCCCCTTTGGTTTGTCCGGTGATTGTGATGCCCGAAGGCGACAAATTCACGACAGTGCTGCCGCGAAGTCCTGATAGGTGAAATCACGCACCAAGCGTTCGGTGCCGTCCAATTCGCGGATCGCGATGGCCGGCATTTTCACCCCATTGAACCAGTTTTTCTTAACCATGGTATAGCCCGCGGCGTCCTGAATACTCAGGCGGTCACCGGGCTTCAGCGGTGCTGGAAATTTGAATTCGCCAAAGATGTCGCCCGCCAGACAGGATTTTCCGCAGACCATCCATTCGTGATCGCCACTTTCGTTCATCTTGGCGCTTTCGCGATAAATCAACAGATCGAGCATATGCGCCTCGATGCTACTATCGACAATCGCAAGGTCTTTGCCGTTGTTCAGCGTATCGAGAACCGTCACCTCTAGTGTGGTCGATTTGGTAATCGCCGCCTCGCCGGGTTCCAGATAAACCTGAACGTCGTTAGCATCCGCAAACCGTTTTAGCCGATCCGCAAGCTTTTCAAGCGGGTATCCTTCGCCGGTAAAGTGAATGCCGCCGCCCAACGAAATCCATTTCATCTGACGGATCAGATAGCCAAACCGTTGTTCAATGCTGGTCAGCATCGCATCAAAACGGTCGAAATCGTCGTTTTCGCAATTGTTGTGGAACATAAATCCCGAAATCAGATCGACAACGGGTTCGATATTAACGGGATCATGTTCGCCAAGACGGCTGAATGGGCGGGCTGGATCGGCCAGATCAAAATCGGACGTCGATACGCCGGGGTTCACACGCAATCCACGGGTGTGATTGCGGCTGACCTCTTCGAAGCGGGTAAGTTGTCCAACGGTGTTAAAGATAACCTTGTCCGAGTTTGCCAGAACATCGTCGATCTCGTCATCTTTCCACGCCACCGAATAGGCATGTGTTTCGCCAGGAAACTTTTCACGGCCCAGTTTGACCTCGAACAAGGAACTGGATGTCGTGCCATCCATATACTCGCTCATCATGTCAAAGACTGACCAGGTGGCGAAACACTTCAACGCCAGCAACGCTTTTGCACCGGAATTTTCGCGCAGCCACGCGATCTTTTCCATATTGGGCAACAACTGTGCTTTGTCGATCAGGTAGTACGGCGTCTGAATCATTCTGAACCCGCTGGCCAAAGTGTCATGTCAAAGCATGCACTTAGGACCAATGCCCCCGTCAGACAACCCTGAACGACCCACTTAGGCCGAAACGCGGCCCAGCATTTCGCGATCCAGAATTTGAATGGACCCTTTGTTGACCTTGACGATGTCCTTGGCACGCAATTCGCCCAAAACGCGGTTCACGGTCTGACGGGAACAGCCGATTGCCTCGGCGACGTCGGATTGATTACGACGTACCATGCCTGACCGATCCGCAAAACTGATCAGATAGCGACACACGCGTTGATCGACACTTCGGTATTGGTCAACCACGCGGAACTCATTCGCCCAATGCAAATTTTGATAGATCTGTTCCGCATAGTTTCTGGAAAACTGCGGCAGCGACATCAAACGCCCCACGTCCGACTGTTGCAGCATCAGAACCGTACAACCAGCCAGCGCTGTGCAGGTCGCCAGACAGTTTTGCTCAGCCAGCACCTCGGTCGCGCCAAGGACGGCCCCCGGACCCGCAATATGCAGACAAACCTTTTCGCCGCCGGTCCCCTGATAAGTCACCTCTACCTGACCGTAGACAACGATCGCCAAACCCGACGCAGGCCGCCCCTGCACCAGAACATCCGTCGCCTTGGACGCATGAACAACAGATGCGTTGTCCACCAAAGCACGGACCAGATCATCCGACAGGTCTTTGAAAATTTGGAACCGCAGTGCCTGAGCAAATTTCTGCGAGTTCTTAAGTTCGGCAATTGCGCCGTGGGATAGGTGATCACTCATAGTCCATGACTTTCGACATGCAGTCTAAAACGTTTACGGATGAAGTACCAAAGTAATCGTAAACGGCTACCGCCACAGCAGTATGCGCAGTCATTAAAAAAAGACACAAGGCCCACCAAGTCAGAAAATCCCGACCTGATGGGCCCCAATATTATTCAGCCGCGTCCAGGTATTCCTCTAGCGGCGGGCAGGTACACACAAGGTTCCGGTCACCGTAGACATTGTCGACCCGGTTGACCGGGCTCCAGTATTTGTCGACGCGGAAACTACCGGCTGGATAGCACGCCTCTTCGCGGGTGTAGGGGCGTTCCCAGTCGGTGCTGATCAGATCCTCGACCGTGTGCGGCGCGTTGACCAGCGGATTGTTATCCTGCGGCCAGTCACCTGCGGCGACCTTGTCGATCTCGGCGCGGATGGACAGCATCGCGTCGCAGAAACGATCCAGCTCGGCCTTGGTTTCGGACTCGGTCGGTTCAACCATCAGGGTTCCGGCAACCGGCCAGCTCATGGTCGGGGCGTGGAACCCGTTGTCGACCAGACGTTTGGCAATATCATCGACCGACACATGGGCGCTGTCCGCAAACGGACGGGTATCAAGGATACATTCATGCGCGACAAAGCCGTTATTGCCCTTGAACAGGATGTCATAGGCACCCTCTAGGCGCTTGGCGATATAGTTGCCGTTCAGGATCGCAACCTTGGTCGCCTGTGTTAGCCCCTGTCCGCCCATGAGCAGGATATAGGCCCACGATATCAACAGGATCGACGCGCTGCCCCATGGGGCCGCTGATACCGGCCCTGTGATCCCGCCGGTTTCTGGGTGGCCGGGCAGATAGGGCGCAAGGTGTGCCTTGACGCCAATCGGACCCATACCGGGGCCACCGCCGCCATGTGGAATGGCAAAGGTTTTGTGCAGGTTCAGGTGGCTCACGTCGCCGCCCACATCACCCGGCTTGGCAATCCCGACCATCGCATTCAGGTTCGCGCCATCGATATAGACCTGACCGCCGAATTCATGCGTGATCTCGCACACTTCGCGCACGGTTTCTTCGAACACGCCGTGAGTCGAGGGATAGGTGATCATACAGGCGGCCAACCGGTCGCCCGCCGCTTCGGCCTTGGCACGGAAATCGGCCACGTCGATGTCACCGTTTTCCGCCGATTTGACGACAACAACCTTCATACCACACATCTGCGCCGAGGCAGGGTTGGTGCCATGCGCGCTGACAGGGATCAGACAGATATCGCGCTGATCATCCCCGTTGGCCGCGTGATAGGCCATGATGGTCAACAAACCCGCATATTCCCCCTGAGCGCCCGAGTTTGGCTGCATCGACATATCGTCATAGCCGGTGATGTCGCACAGCTTAATGATCAGATCGCCGATCATTTCCTGATAGCCGCCCGCCTGATCCAGCGGCACGAACGGGTGCATGAATGCAAATTCCGGCCAAGTGATCGGCATCATTTCCACGGCAGCGTTCAGCTTCATCGTACAGGATCCCAGCGGGATCATCGCACGATCCAGCGCCAGATCGCGGTCGGACAGACGGCGCATGTAGCGCATCATTTCGGTTTCGGCGCGGTTCATGTGGAAAATCGGATGATCCAGATAGCCGCTGGTGCGGACCAGTGGTTCGGGGATCAGATACCGATGTGTCAGGTCATCATCTTTGCGCTCGATGCCAAAGGCACGCCAGACCGCCTCGATTGTCGAGCGGCGGGTGCGTTCATCAAGGCTAATACCCACCTTGGTGTCGCCCACTTTGCGCAGGTTGATCCCCTCTTCGACCGCCGATTTCATCACGGTGCCCTGAAGCGGGCCAACCTCAACGGTGATGGTGTCGAAAAACGCATCCGGTTCGACCTTGAACCCTGCATCTTTCAATCCAGCGACCAGCCGCACGGTTTTCCGGTGAATGCGTTGCGCAATCGCCTTGAGCCCTTGGGGCCCGTGGAACACGGCGTACATCGACGCCATAACCGCCAGCAGCGCCTGAGCGGTACAAACGTTCGACGTCGCCTTTTCACGGCGGATGTGCTGTTCGCGGGTTTGCAGCGACAGGCGCAAAGCGCGTTGGCCGTGGCTGTCGACCGACACGCCAACGATCCGGCCCGGCATCGACCGCTTGTAGGCGTCACGGCAGGCAAAATAGGCCGCGTGTGGACCGCCATAGCCAATCGGCACGCCAAACCGCTGGGTGCTGCCAACAGCGATATCCGCGCCCATCGCGCCCGGTTCCTTAAGCAGCGTCAGCGCAAGCGGATCGGCAATTACAATGCCCAGCGCCTTGTGTTCATGCAGTGCGTCCATCTCAGCCGTGAAATCACGTACATGACCAAAGGTGCCCGGGTACTGGAACACTGCGCCGAACACCTTGGATGCGTCCAAATCTTCTGGCGCACCAACGATCACCTGGATCCCCAAAGGTGCCGCGCGGGTCTGCATCACGGCGATATTCTGGGGATGACAGTTTTCATCAACAAAGAACCCGGTTGCTTTGGATTTGGACACACGCTGGGCCATGGTCATCGCCTCGGCGGCGGCGGTCGCTTCATCCAGCAGTGATGCGTTGGCAATTTCCAGACCGGTCAGATCACAGATCATGGTCTGATAGTTCAACAGCGCCTCAAGCCGGCCTTGCGAAATCTCGGGCTGATACGGGGTGTAGGCGGTGTACCATGCCGGATTTTCAAGAATGTTCCGCTGGATCGCAGGCGGCGTGACCGTGCCATAGAACCCCTGCCCGATCAGGCTCGTCATGACTTTGTTTTTCTTGGCAACCTGTCCAAGGAAATACAGCAGCTCGCCTTCGGACTTCGGCTTGCCAAAGTTCAGCTCTTTGGCCTGACGGATACCTGCAGGCACGGTTGCCTCGATCAAGGCGTCAAGGCTCTCAACACCAATGGTTTCCAGCATTTCTGCCATTTCGGCAGGGCTTGGACCGATGTGGCGGCGGTTGGCAAAATCATATGGGCGATAGTCGGTTGGTGTGAAACTCATCGCTTGCTCCTGAAAAAAGCGGGGCCATTCGGACGCGATCATCGCGCCCGAGAAACACTCAGATTGTCGCGCGGTTTAGCCGATGAACGCCTTATAGGCGGCTTCATCCATCAGGTCGTCCAGCGCAGACATGTCGTCGATCTTCATTTTAAAGAACCAGCCGTCGTTCAGCGGATCGTCGTTGACCAGCGACGGGTTATCGACCAGCGCGCCGTTCACCTCGACGATTTCGCCGTCCAGCGGCGCAAGGATGTCGGATGCCGCTTTCACGGACTCGATCACGACAACCTCGTCATCCTTGGCGACTTCGGTGTTTTCTTCGGGCAGTTCGACAAAAACGATGTCGCCCAGTTGTTCGCTCGCGTGTTCGGTGATGCCGACAACAATGACATCACCATCAACTTTGAGCCATTCGTGTTCTTCGGTGTATTTCATGGCTTGGACCCCTTGTTGGTATTAGCGTTTGTAGGTGGATGGGCGGAACGGCATTGCAGCAACCTTGGCCGGCAGGCGCTTACCCCGCACCTCACCCCAAAGTGTTGCGCCCTCTTCCGCGAATTCGGATGCGACATACCCCATGGACATGGGTTTCTGGATGGTCGGGCCAAAGGCACCGGATGTCACCACCCCGATCTGTTCCTGACTGTCTTGGGTCGCAAACAACGGCGTGTCGCCGCGCATCGGCGCACGACCGTCCGGCAACAGTCCGACACGTTTGCGCGACGCCCCGTCCGACAGTTCAGTCAGAATGCGATCCGCGCCCGGAAAACCGCCAGCTCGATCACCGCCGGTGCGGCGAACCTTTTGAATGGCCCAAGCCAAGTCCGCCTCGATCGGCGATGTGGTTGTATCAATGTCTGATCCATAGAGGCACAAACCGGCCTCAAGCCGCAGACTGTCCCGCGCACCAAGGCCGATCGCCTCAACCGCATCTTGGTCCAACAGTGCGCGGCATAGGGCATCCGCCTTGCCGGTTTCGACCGAAACTTCAAAACCATCCTCGCCGGTATAACCCGACCGCGACACCCACAACTCGCCAAATGCCGAGGCCACCGTCGTAACATCCATGAACCGCATGTCAGCGACGTTGGCAATCTGCTGAAGCGCCTCTTCCGCCTTGGGGCCCTGCAACGCGATCAGCGACCGATCCGTCACCTCGGTGATGTCCAGTTCAGGCAGTTCGGCCCGCATGTGCGCGATATCGGCGTCCTTGCACGCTGCATTCACGACCACGAACAAATGATCCCCACGGTTCGCCACCATCAGATCATCAAGGATGCCACCATCCTCATTTGTGAACAGCGCATATCGTTGGCGCCCTTCGGCCAGACCGGCGATGCTAACCGGCACGATGCGCTCAAACGCCAGCGCGGCATCAGGGCCGCGAACGATGACTTGTCCCATGTGACTGACGTCGAACAACCCGGCACTTTCACGTGTCCATTGGTGTTCTTTCATTACACCCAGCGGGTACTGAACCGGCATTTCATAACCTGCAAATGGCACCATCTTGGCACCCAATTCGACATGCAGGTCGTATAGCCCCGTTCGCTTTAGATCGCTCATTTCGCCTCCGGCATCTGGGCATGCTTGCCCGTTAACGATGCCCCCTCTGTCCGTGCGCCTGAGATCGTTATCCCTTCGGCGGGCGTCATGACGCCTCTCTCCAGAGTTTCAGCGCGCTGAGGTCCATTTGCCTGAGAGTTTACCGGGGCGGTTGCTCCTTCGGCACTGGTGACCAGTTCTCCCCACAGCGCTTGTTTCCGATAGGAAATTCTGACACCTTTGTCTAGAACCAATAAGCGACATTTTTGATGAAAAAAGCGGCAAGTGCCGATCCAGCACGCTAACGCAACGTAACTTACACAATAGGTGTATTGAGGTGTATTGATATTTCCGCCTAAATCGCTAAGGACAGCAACAGATTTGAGGGTCCCTATGGGCGCAACTGAAAAACCAGACACACCGGCCCCATCGGCCGACATGGACAAAATGCTCGACGCGGCAACGAACGCGGCCGAGTTCATGAAGGCTATGGGTCACGAAGGCCGGCTTATGATTATGTGTCATTTGGCGGACGGCGAAAAGTCGGTCACCGAGCTTGAGGAATTGATCGGCGCGCGTCAGGCGGCTGTCTCGCAGCAGTTGGCCCGCCTCCGTCTCGAAGGATTGGTTGCACCACGCCGCAACGGCAAAACCATCTACTACAGTCTGGCAGACGACCGCGCGCGTCGCATGATTGGCCTGCTGTACGAATTGTTCTGCGCCTAAGCGTTCGGCAAGGCCTTTTCCAAGAACCGTATCCAATTGCGACTGGTCACCTGATCGACCAGCTCGGTACCGTATCCACGGTCCAAAAGGATGTTCGCAAAGGCCGGCAAACCGGTCACGTCACCGACAACATCCGGAACAACCGCGCCATCGAAATCCGTGCCTAACACCACGTTGTCTGGGCCAAGAATGCCAAGCAAATGATCCAAGTGTCGGATCATATCATCCCACGGCGTGTCCGCGTTTTTCTGCCCGTCAGACCGCAGGAAAGCCGTCGCAAAATTGAGCCCCACAACACCGTCCGTTTCCGCGATCACCGACAGCTGCCGATCCGTCAGGTTTCGCGCCGCAGGGGTCACGGCATGCGCATTGGAATGGGTCGCGACCAAGGGGCGTTTGGTGATCGCAGCGACATCATCGAACCCTTTTTCATTCAGATGTGACAGATCAACGATAATCCCCAGCGCATCACATTCCGCGATCAATTCTTTGCCCAGCGCGGTCAGCCCCGCACCGCGATCCGGCGTGGACGGAAAGGCAAAGGGCACCCCATCGCCGAAAACTGTGGGGCGGCTCCAAACTGGGCCCAATGACCGCAGACCGAGTTGATGCCAAACATGTAATTGATCAAGATCGGGGCCAATCGCCTCAGCGCCCTCCATATGCATGATGGCCGCAACTTTGCCTTCGGCCAGCGCGCCCGTAAGATCGTTCCGGCTTCGGCAGATTTTGAACCGCTCCGGCGCCAGGCGTTCAATCTCGATCAGGGCCGAGGCTTGGTTGAGTGCGACGTTTTGCGCAAATGATTGATCGACCGGATTTGGCAGAGGCAGATCGAACTGCGGCACCTGCATCAACGCATCGACATCAACGGGCGCGTCAAATTGATCGGGCACCCAGATCGCGAAAAAAGCGCCACAATATCCGGCCTGCTCCATACGCGGCAGATCAAGATGATACGCGCCTTTGCCATCGCGCCAATGCGCAACGCGGCCGTGATGACGCGACCACAACCGATACAATAGATCATTGTGCCCATCGAAAAACCGGAATGCCGTCATCATTGCCCCTCTGTTGTCCGCCCTATTTGAACAGACACCCGCAGAAATGAAAACGGCGCGGGAAACCCCGCGCCGCCTCTTATGCCGTCAAGCCGACTATTCGTCGTAATTATAGCCGTAGTATCCGCTGTACCGGTAGGTGTTTTCGCGACCTTCAAAGCAGTTCAGAACGGTGACGATCTTGGTGTCTTCGCGGACACTATCCATCAGCTGTTCATAGGAATTACGAAGGTCGCTTTGGTTCGTGATGCCAAAGCGTACGCACAGTACAACGCAATCGGCATATGGCGCGATGTAGCGGGCATCGACAACCGGCACCAATGGCGCGGTATCAATCACGATCACATCCAATGCCTCACGCGCGTTATTCAACAATTCCTGAAACGCCTGCGATTGCAGCGGCGCGTCAGTCGGCGTGTCGCTCCGGCGGCGGCCCATAATCACGCCCAAAGGCGATTTGGGGTCGGCATCATAGAAATCTTTACGATCCTCGGCATCCGACGATTTCAGGAACTCAAGCAGACCAGAGCTCGGCTCGGTGCCGATGAATTTGTGCAGTGTTGGTTTGCGCAAGTCGGCGTCAATCAGCAACGTGCGTTTGCCAGCCTCGGCATAGGTTCGTGCAATCGCCAGCGCGTCGCTCGATTTGCCCTCGGCAGGGATCGAGGACGTAACCATGATGATCTTACCTTTGCCCGGTGTATCGGGCACGCTGCGGTCGATGGTTGCACGCAGGCGGCGGAATGCCTCTGAGAAGAGAGACATCGGTTCGCTAACGATCTTGTCGGCGACCGTGCTTTCATCTGCGCGCATGTTCACCTTGGGGATCACCGCACCAACACGAGCGTTGACGATATTTTTCAGCTGACTTGCCGATGTCACACCGCCGAAGACAAATTCATTCAGGAATGCCAATCCTGTTCCGAGGCCAAGAGCAACAACCAATGCAAGAGCCAACACGAGACGTTTGTTCGGGAACGATGGACCATTTGGCGGCAATGCGTTCGAAACGATCCGGCTATCGGCCACCTGTACCAGCGCCTGTGCCTCGGCATCACGGACGCGCAATAGCAAGGTATCGTATTGGTTTTGCGCAATCGCGGCCTCTTGTTGCAAACGATAGATTGCCGTCAAGGTTTCGGACGAAAGTTCGCTTCCTAGAATTTCTTCACGCAAGGAATCCATCAGAGTACCGCTAGACTCATTCATTTGCAGGATTGATGTGTCCAGAGCGCTGATCACAGCATTGCCTTCGCTTGCGAGCTGCTCTTCTATCCTCTGTATACCTTGGCGAAGGTTAATCGATTCAACAGAACCGTTTTCGACATTTGACAACTGAGCCACAAGCTGAGCACGTTCCCTCGCCAAAGAAGCAAGCGCAGCATCACCTATTGTCGATGCAAGCGTTTCCCAATCAGCATTTTCGATAGCAATAGAGGCAGCAGCACGGTTTTCTTCAGCAGCAAGTCGAAGTGCGTTGGCCTGCGCAAGCTGGCTCCTCAGAGTTGAGACCTCGGTCGAACCGATCTCAGATTCCAATGTGTCGATATTGGTATCAATAAAGACAGAAATGGCATTATCGGACGCGGATAGTCGACGCTCGGCAGTCTGGAGTTGTGACTGTAAGACATCGCGAGTTGCGAGTGCCGAGGCAACCTTGGAGGCAATTTGTTGCTCAATGTACATTTGTGCATGCAAATTGGCCAATTCAGCCGCCCGTTCAGGATTCTCTGAAGTGACAGAAACGGCAATCAGGTAGGTCAACCCACGGCGTCGCACTGACAAGGACGACTTAAAACCGTTGAGTGTACTCTGAAGCAGATCCTCACCTGTTGGCAGTTCAGACAGCTCAAATCCCAAGGCAATTTGGAAACGTTCGGTTAAACTGACCGACGGACCAAATTCCGGGTCATTGAACAATTGCCCGTTCTGGATGGTCTGCAAAACAACGCTGTCAGACTTGAGGATCTCGACCTCGGATTCAATCCGCGAGTTTTCAACGCTGGCGTTCACTGACGCGGCTTGGGTTGGATCCAACAGATTTTTCTGTGTCGTATCAACCAGCAACAGCGCAGACGCGGTGTAGAGCGGCGTAGCGCGAACGAGGAAAATAAAGGCGATACTAAGGATGACTGCGACGGTCAAAACAATAAGACGTGCCTGTCGCCGTAGGATCGAAAAAATTTCTTTAATATCAATAAAGTCTTGAGTCTGAGTATTCATAACTTTCCCGCAAAATAAATTAAGAACCACGGAAAATGTGGCCGGGGTCAATTTCTTCTAATTGGCCAAGGTAACAGTTAGCAACTGTTTATCCTCTTTTTCGGCCGTCAGGCGCACAGCTGACAAAACGCCACTAGAATAGGCGCCTGTGTCCACATTTATGCGTTTTTTGCTCACAAATGGTTTGTCGACGACCACATGGCCATGAACGAACACATGATCCGCGCTGCCTACATCTGCGTTCTGGGGGGCGCCCCACATCAGCGTTTCGGGCTGCTGATCCTCTAACGGGGTATCGCGATCATAGCTGGCGTGGGCAAACCTGTAGGGCCCGACGCTAAGCGCCAGCGGCAACTCTTTTAGGAATTTGCGATGCGATTCCGGAATTGCAGCATCCATCATGTGGCGAAGGCGGCTTGCCGGCAGGTCGAACCGAACCTCGGGATCCGGCGACAGCCCATAAGAGGCCAATGTTTCGGTCCCACCGAAATCCAGCCACTTTCGATTGGCATCGGGATCGGACATGAACTTGATCATCATGTCCTCATGATTGCCGCGCAGAACAAGACGCTTGAACCCTTTCGGGGCGGGCGACATCAGCCGATCAATGACCGCCGCAGATGCACCGCCACGGTCAACAACATCGCCAAGACTGACGATCAGCTTGGTCCCGTCAAGCTGTTCGCCGTCAGCCACGATTTTCTTTTCCAGCGCGTCGTACAGGTCCGCACAGCCGTGAATGTCGCCAACGGCATAAATGGCCGCAGGCATTTTCGCCAAACGCAATAGTCGATGCGTTTTCGGCGCTTGGGTCTGCGATGTCTTTTGCGCCTTTTTTCGACCGAACAGCCCCATGTTTTACACTTCGTCCGCTGCTGGCGGCTTGGGGCGACGACGCAATCGCGCAGATCCCATGGCGACCAATGTGATAAACAAATAGACGTTCGCCGCCATCTCAAGGCTAAAGTCGGCGGTGCTGTGAACCGCAACGGTGACCATCACACCCACCGCAGCAATCGCCGCGGTATAGTGCGAACCACGCCGGCGAATAATGCCGATTAGCGCAACAAACAGAACAACGCCCATAACAACAGGGATCGATCCAAAGATCAGCCCCAGTTCGACCCAGTTGCCCAGATAGGTGTTGTGGGCCAGATCCCAGACCACACCGGTTTCAAGGGTTGGTTTGTGGAACGCCTCAAACCCCATGCGGAAACTGTCTAGGCCAAAGCCCAACAATGGACGCTCAAGGAACATCGCCCAGGCCTGACGGTACAGCTCGAACCGCGTTTCGGCGTTCGTCGCCGCAAACACCAGTCGTTCTGAAACACCATCACCAATGAACAGGATAAACAGCACGCCACCGATCACATAGGCAATGGCGGCCTTGGCCAGCGACCAGATAAACGGGCTCCCGCCCTTCCAGTCCATCAATACATAAACCGTGGCGGCACCCAGCGCACCAGCGACGAGCCCCATGCGCGATTGGGTTGCCGTAATGGTGACCACAACGACAGCCAGCAGGATGAACAGAACCAGAATTTCAAACTTTTCGGGCGACCATGCTTTGGGACCGCGCGGCATCCGCATTTTGGGGGCGGTCACCTTTTCCAAAGCCAATGCAAATCCAATGCTCAGCCCCATGGCCATAAAGGTCGCAAAAGAGTTGCGGTTTACAAAGGTTCCTGTCGCGCTGCCGAGGTAGGCAACCTTTTCGCCAAAGAATGTGAATTCCTCCAGCATCGACAGCGACACCATCGCCCAAACGCCATGGGCCAGAATGCCCCAGAAAATCAGCCACATCATTCGCGATACGCGCTGACCGTTGGTCGATATCTCGGTCACGATCACGAACAACAGGATGTAGGACAGGATCCGAACCAGCCCCATCGCGGTCGCAGCGGGCGTTATGGACCAGTTAGAGCCCATGTTTTCCGGCAAAAATGCCCCGACCGGTTCGCCCGCAAACGGCAGCAATTGCAACAGGACTCCCACAACCAATGCCCCCGCCAGCGCGAGTATTGGCAAACGCTGTTCGGCCATCATCCGGCGATCAGGGTCCAACCGCCACGTGCCAATGACCTGCACCATCGCCAGAACCGCTAACAAAAGCGCCCATGTCATCCAAGCCGCTGGACGGTTTGACCCCAACGGAATTGGCGCGATCAGAACAAACGCAACCACGACCAGTGCAATTCCGTTATTCAAGGTGCGCACGGACATCGGGCTGCGATGGATCACCTCATCCTCGGCAACCTCGACGACCTCAAATTCCAGATCGTCTTCGACCTCTTGTTTGAGTTCCTCGGCGCGGGCGCGAGCGGCCTTTAGGCGTTCTTCGTAATTATCAAAATCCATCGCTCGGCCCTAGTTTGTATTTGACGACCGGATACGGTTCAGAAACCGCCGCTGTCTGTCGCCAGGCTCGTTTTCGAGCGCGGCAATAATAAAGTCCTGACGATTGGAATAGCGATTAAACAAAGACGCCAATGCATCAAGCTGACGATTGCTGGCCAACATTAGGCGCAAATCGTCCGCGTCACTTTCATCAAGATAGCTGTCATCAAGCCGATCTATGAAAAATGCCAATTGGGCCCGATAGGCCGCCTGCCATCCTTCGTTGGGTGCAATTTGACGTGCAATTGCCAGATTCTCTCGTGCCGCCGCGTAATCACCCAAATTGGCAAAAGACGCCGCTTTCGCCACATAAGCCAACGATTCGGCAGGTGACTGCGCCAAAATGGCCTCGGCCCGTGCAAGGCATCCATTTGCGACACCCTGACGATTCGGCGACGGGAAAAGCGACCCAACCAGCGAAAGCTGCATAGAAACACAGCTTTCCATCTGCCTACTTTGTGAGAAAGTAGAATGTGAGTTCGCAAATTCCACTGGGTTTTCAGCAGCTTGAGTATATGTGCTTCGGACATCTCGTGAGAAATCCGTCAGCGCTTGGTATTCGGCGCGGATAAAATACCCCGCACCTAACAGCGTAACAGCCGCTGTTGCGACCACTGTCGCTTTAAGGAGTTCGTTTCTCATCAATATTCAAATTCTTGCAAATTTTGTATGCGTTCAAGCAGAGATGTGCCCATGCGCCAAGTATAAACACCTCAATTTTCAGGAAAATGATCGCTTTTTGGCCTTTTTCCCCGTGGACTGACCTAGCGATAGACACATATTTGCAATATTACCCTTTCGAAGGTTCGTATAGCCTTGAGAATTTATAAGAACTATGCGAATTAAACTGTGAATTAACCTTTTGTGGATCTAGTCATGAAAAAGATTATTATTGCCGCAGCAGCATCTAGCGTAATCGCATTCTCGTTTGCACCAGCTGCTCAAGCGCAGCCTGTTATCGATCTGGCTGCTATCGAAGCTCAATGTCTTGCTGTACCAGCATCGTGCGCTGGCCTGCTGACCGCAGCGCTGGCACAGGCAGGTGGCAACGCCCAGATCATCGGCCAGCTGGCTGCGATCGCGGTTAACACTGCTGCTGCGAACCCAACAAACCAAGTTGAAAACTCGCTGTCGAACTGGCTCCAGAACGCTGCTGAGGTTGTTGCCGCAACCGACCCTGTACAGGCTGCTGCGCTGCAAGAAGTTGCAGTACTGGTTGAAGAAGGCAACGCCGACGAGGTTGACACCACTGCAATCGCGGGTAGCCCAACCTAAGCGTACTCTGGCTTCAGATACCACAAAGAAAAAGGCGAGCAATTACGCTCGCCTTTTTCTATTAGCACTCTGGTGTTCCCAGACGGATCATTTCCGCGCCAGAAATCTCGATATATCCATTCGTCACATTGCGCCCGGTTTCCATAAACCAGCCTCTGATCGATGCTGGATAGTATGACGCCATCACATTTGACCAACGCTCGAACTCGCTTGGCAACAGACCAATGCCCCGCGTATTGCTTGATGGTCCGTGGAACCCAAAGCGGACGTTTCGATATGTGCACGTGTTTGGCAGCCCTAGGTACAACGTACAGGCCGACCGGCAGTAGCCTGGCCTGATCTCGATCCGCTGCCCTGTCAGCTTCAGTTGTTCCAACATCGACACTCGTGCGGCTAAATCACCACCGGGGTCGTTGCGAACCACGACGACGGACTGCGCGACCGCTGTCGACGACCACACCAATGACAAAGCGACAATCGCCGCGATAGCTGTCCGAAAGAGAGAAAACAGTTTTCCTGCCCCACCCTGCACCCAAGCAGAGGAGGTCAGGCCGTCAAAACGACCGATACTCATTTGCATGTCCTTGTTCGGGCCACACCCAAGGGCGCGGCGTTCACCCACCAACGAGGATAAGGCAAAATTCGGACTAACTTAGGCTTAAGCCGGCAAACTTAGCCCAAAGAGTTCAACTAAAATCATCTGTATATTCGCATTAATCGGATGCCCCTTATGGCTCGATACCAATTGGATCGACGCCGTTATCCAAAAGGATTTACCGCGAACAATTCGCCGCCAATTAGAAATAGAAAAAATAGAAAACCCGGACTTACTAGAATCGCAAAAACCTAGAATCGCAAAAACCAATTTGCAGGTTTTTCCAAAACAAATGACTGTCATCAAAACGACAGTTCTCTTCGATCAGACAAAATTTCGACATTGCTAGCGCTTTGTTTCAGGGGGATTTCCCGTTTGGGCGAGCTTAGTCATGCTCACTCGTTCGGGTTACTCGCCCCGCTCTATCGCAACCATGCGACTATTTTTGCGCCCTCGATTGCCGTGATGCTGTTTCCACACCGGCCGCCTGCCCGGCGTGCTGAAACGCACCGTGGATCGGAGAAAGCAAAATGGATGATTTTCGCGACTATGATGAAGACTACGCAGATGGCCTCGATGTTCATGACGATGGCCTAGACGGATTTGAGGTAGAGCCGGACGAATTCGGCGATGAAACCCTCGGCGCCGACTATCTGTTGATGGAAGAGCCCGACTTTGATGGCATCGATTTCGAAGGCATTGATGAATGGGGTTTTCTGAAAAAGGCTTGGAAAGGCATCAAAGGCGTTGCCAAAGCCGTCGCCCCAATTGCCAAGAAACTGGCCCCGTGGGCGGGCAAGGCAATCGGCGCTGCGATCGGCGGCCCCGCTGGTGCTGCTGTCGGCGCAATGCTCGGCAATGTCGTTAGCAACCTAGAAGACGGCTACGACGGAATGGACGCCGATACGCCGGATGAAATGGACGCGGAAGAATTCTACATGCCGGACAGTCTCGACGATGAAACCGCCGAGGCGATGGCCCATACCGCGTCGAAGGCCAAGGCATCGGATGCCGCCGCCCTTGCCGCTGGCGCTGCAACGACGCTGGCAGGCAAAGCCCCCGCCAAGGTCAAGGCAGTCATGCCAACCGTTACGTCGGCCTCGGCAAATGTGGCCAAGGTCATGGCCAAACACCCCAAGGCCAAGGTTCTGACCAAGACTCTGCCGACCATTCAGAAGCGCACAATCGCGACCCTGTCGAAAAAGGCCGCGAAGGGCAAAGCCGTCACACCGGCAGTGGCCAAGCGCGTCATGGCGAAACACACCAACAAGGTTCTGAACTCTCCCGCTCAGATCGCTGGTGCCTTGGCCAAGAACGAAACCAAACGGCGTTCGCTGAACAAGAAGGCCGTCATGAGCGCAGAAAAATTCATCTGATCAAACGTGACCGGATCCCCGTCCGGTCACAAACCAAGGAGATTGAAAATGTACGACCTGATTGATGCAGAAGAAGACTTCTGTAGACTTTGACGAAGACGGCATCGACGAATTCGGATTTGAAGACGAATTTGGCGACGACGAAGGTGCCGACGAATGGTGGCGTGATGCAGCGGTGTGAGGCTAAAACCTTTGTTCCCGAATGGCTGACGATTGACGCGGTTACCAAAAAACGTTCGGTGCCCACGCTAGCGCCAAACTTTAAGGCGGCCATTGGCGTCGATCCTGACGTTGGCGTCCTAACCGCCGAGGCAAACGATCAGGCGCTGTCGGTCATCTTTGAACATCTGACCACAATCAAGAACCTGATGGGGCGCTCACAGGGGGGTGCAACGCTTGGACGCATCCGCGCCATCAACGAGGCGCTGCCCCAGACGGTTGCCTCTGTCCGGTCGGGCCTGTCGGCTGCCGGGCTATCAACCGCCGAGCTTGGCTTCTTTGCCAACCACGACACCACAGACACGATTGATTTGAACCGTTTGCTGAGTTGGATCGAAAGCGAAAGCCTGCATTCCCGCGCGACCCTGCTGCGTGACGACCTCAATTTGCGCGACCTTGATCGGTTGATCACAACCCGCGCCACGCAATCTGAGGCGCTCAAATCGCTCTATAATATGGAATTCCAGACTACGCCGAACAACCGCTATGCGGTAGGCAGACGTCATATGGCCGAGCTTTCGACCCAGATTGCCGAGCTGACGAGTTTGCTAAGTAGCCTGCTGGAACAAAACCTGACGACCACCCGCTAGGGCGGCCGCTAGACCTTGGATGAAGGGAGTTTACCATGACTGACGAAACGCAAACAATTGGTGACGTCGAACAACTACGTGGCGAACTGGCGGCAATCCGTCAGTGGCTCGTCGCAGACGCGCGCCCGCTCTTGCTTAAGGATACGAAACTGGCCGAGGCCCTGAACCAGCGTGTCAGATCACTTGATGATTTGATCGATGGTGCCGCCGCCGAAGCCGACCAACCGGCCGATCACGGCCTGATGGATCTGGTGGGGCTTAGTGACGAAGCGCCTGACGATTTTGGCGGTGTCCCCTACCTGCCGTCGGTGCCGGTCTATGACGATCAGGTTAGCCGCGAACGCCTGCTGGCCATTGCCGATCTCTACTATCTGTTCCAGATGGAACAAAGCAGCGTGTTCCGCGCGGTTCTGAAGCTTCAGGAACTGTTCCGTGCTGGCACGGTCCGCCTGTCCGATGGCGAAGGTGCTGTGCGCCTTTTCCGGTTCGACCGTCACTCGACCCTGCGCTACACCCTGCAGGAACGCAAAGCGGCCTATCGCAAGGTGTTCAGCTACACCGACGCGACCCCGCCCAAAGGCGCACGTCCGAACACGCCATTCCACAAGCTGTTCACCAACTTCAACATGCAAGTGTCCCAGTTCTTTCAGGACAAGCGTGTCAGCGAAGTTATCCGCCCTGACGGAACGCGTGAAAACTTTGGCTCTATGTCCGTGGTGCGCCGCGCCGGTCTGGACCTGCGGCACAACCTGCGCCACGTCAGTTACGGCCATGTCGCTGTGATGCGGACCGAGGTCATGGGCCTGCTGAATGCCGCCTTTGCCATTCTCGAGGCCGAGGATGTGAAATCCCTTTTCGGGGCACAAACCGCCTGGGACACGCTTGAGGAAATTCAAAAACGTTACCTTCGCGAAGCGCCCTTGGCGTCACAGCGGTCACGCATGGCGGTTGCGGGGCGGGAAATTCTACGCTGGTTGGCGGAACCCTATGTCCTGTCCGGCGTCCGCGTGGATTTCGAAACATTTCTAGAAGATATCGTCGATTATTCAGACGATTGGCTGACCTCGGCGGAATCGCTGGGGCTGCAGAAAACAACAGCATCTGCCGACTATTTCAATGGCAACGTTGTTCCCCTGAGGGCTCGGTCGCGCCGCGGCTGAGCCCCGCAAAAACACAAATTTAAAAATCAATAGTGGAGGAAGTTATGAATACGACATTTGAGAACACGGCTCAGCGCACCAGACCCTTACCCGGCTTGGACCCGTCGTATGATGATGACCTCACCCCACGCGAAACCGAAATCGCGCGTCTGGCCAGCCTTGGTCTAACAAACAAGGAAATTGGCCAGACGCTCGATATCAGTCATTGGACCGTTGGCGCCCACATGCGCCGGATCTTTTCCAAGCTTAAGGTCAAACGCCGCGCGGCCATTCAGTATGCCCTGACCATTCGCGGCGCGGCCTGACGATTAGCTTGGCAGGTATTCGTCGCTCCAGCTTTCGCTCAGCGCGCCGGATTTCAGCATCAGGTCGATGCTGCGATCTGAGTATCCCAATTCCCGCAGGATACTGCGCGTAGAGGCGCCGAATTTTTCGGGCGGTTCGACTGCAAAAACCCTGCCCCGCGCTGGCCTAACTGCATAGGGATCAAGCTGGGTGACCTCGTGACCGCTTGGATGATCGGGATAGATGGAAAACGAATAGCTGCCTTTGTCGGTGCCAGGCGTGCCGTCAGCAATGCGCGCGTTTTCCGCCCTTAGCGCATCAATGTTGTCACAAATGGCAACCGCGATGTCCGCAGCGCGCAGACATTCGACCCATTCGGTTGCTGGCTGTGTCTGGAACATCGCCGCAAGATAACCGGCACGCGACCCTTCGGGCAGATCGGCCAATGCCTCTAGCCCCTCGACCTCTCGGAACCGTGGCAGGTCGCTTTCATTTGCACTCAGCAGGATATAAATACCGGACGCCGTCCAATAGAACCGCGACATTTCATCATGACCGTTCACCTCGGGGCCAGATGGTTCATCAAACAGCCCACGCCCTTTGAAATCATAACAGAACGGTATTTGTAGCAGACCGGAGTTGGCAGACAGCGATGTGCGACCACGCCCGATCCGTCCATGCCGGTATTTCTGATAGAGCCCAGCGGCGACTGACAAGGCGCCACCAAACCCGCACATCACATCAATCGTGCCAACATGTGCGTGTTCCTCGGGCCGATCCATCGCGCCCCCGAACCGCAGCATGATCCCGGTAGCCGCCTGAACAAGGTCGTCATAGCCGATATAGTCGGTTCGCACGCCGCGGCGTACACCGGAAAAACAATCCAGCTTACAGAAAATCGCCTCGGGGTTAATCTTGCGCAAGCTAGATTGATCCAACCCCATGCGCGCGATTTGCCCATCAGGTGCATTCCAGACAATGACATCAACCGATTTGATAAGGTCCTCAAGCACCTGCCGCCCGTGATGGGATTTCAGGTCGGCCAACATCGACCGCTTGCCGCGCATCTGCGACAGGCCATAAACAACGGTGTTCCAGCTGTCGTAAAGCGGCTCAGCAGGGTCCAGCTTGATCACCTCAGCGCCGAAACGGGCCAGGTAGCTGGCTGAATGCGGCCCTGCGATCACGTTACACAGATCCAGAACGCGAACCCCCGACAGCCACCCCTCTGGGGCATCCTCTTGCGGCTGAGGGATTTCGGTGCGGTGCCGCGCGAACGCGGCCAGCGCCTCAGGCATTGTGACCTTGCGGCGGGGTTCAGGTTTTAGCGCCTCTTCGCCGCTTTCCTCCATCCAGACGACGGGACCGGGCTGTGTCATCTCGCCATATTCCGGATCCCAGACGTCAATCATCAGACCGGCGCTTTCGGCGTATTCGTCGTGGATCCATTCCTGCAGCCACCGCTGGGACGATCCGGGCACGCCAACGCGGCCAAACATCTTGCCCCATTCCAGCGAGGTGCGGGTCATAAAGACCTCTTTCATCCTCTCGGCCAGCTTATCAGCCCAGTCCTTGGGCATGGGATAAACACCAAGCGACGTGCGGCTTTCCCATTCGGACCATGGTTTATAAGTGTCTTCCTCGGATGTCAGACCCTCGGCAACCATTTCGTCGTAGATGCCCAAAATCTCGAGGCAGCGCTTGGCGTGATATTTGTGCGACGGGCAGACGACATAGAACATGCGCCCGTCCTTGCACATGTAGCTGCGGAAAAACGGATCGAGCAGTTCCTGCAACTCGGTGTAGGACACATCCATCGGCAGGCCTTCAACGCGGCGACGTTCGATTTCAATCTCGCGCTGAGTCAAATACCGCTCTGGCATGTTTTCGACCTTGATCGAGTTATAGCACAGCCCCTCCATCACAGCGGCGGCCAGCGGCACCTCGATCTGATCGCCCAAACCGGTCAACTGCCGCGACTGCAGCGCAAGAACCGTCGCCGAGGCCGCAATCTGCGAAGCATAGGCCGACGACAATGGCAAAGGTGAAAAGGACGGGTTCAACCCCATCAGAACCCTATTCAGGCCCATGTCCGTAAAGACGCCTGAGCTTGCGGCAACAATACTTTCAAAGGCTCTCAGGTCCCGTCGTTCATCATCGTTTGAGGCAAAACCCGGGATCGAGATGGTGATCAGTTCCGGTCGCTCTTTGCGCATTTCTACGAAATCAAAGCCAAGCTTTGCCAGCTTACCCGGTCGGAAATTTTCGATAATGATGTCCGCTTGATCGCAAAGGGCGCGGGCATCTGCGGCGCCGCTTTCTGTTTTCAGATCAAGGTTCACGATCAACTTGTTCCGGTTCAGCGCGGCATTGGCTGGACTGTCCCACATCGGGCCGTCTGGCGGATCGATCTTTACAATCGTCGCGCCCAGATCACCCAGTAGCATGCCAACGGCAGGGCCCGCGATATACTGACCAAAGTCGACGACCTTCACACCTGTCAACGGAAGTTGGGAAAACTGGCTTCGCATGGAAACTCCGAAAAATTCGCGCTAGGCGCCTGCTAGGATCCATGACGCTGCTTTTTCAGCGATCATGAGTGTTGGTGCGTTTGTATTACCGCTGGTGATTTCGGGCATGACCGAGGCATCAACAACGCGCAGTCCGCCCACCCCCTTTATCCGCAAATGCGGGTCAAGAACAGCGGTCGGATCATCGGCGCGACCCATTTTGACCGTGCCCACAGGGTGGAAAATAGTATTCGCGATATCCCCTGCCAGTTTCGCCAGTTCATCGTCTGTTTGGTACTGAACGCCGGGTTTGAACTCATCGGGTTGAAATTGCGCCATCGCGGGCTGGGACATGATGTGCCGCACCTGACGCAGGCTGTCCGCCGCGACCTGACGATCATCCGCTGTGTCCAGATAGTTCGGCTGGATTTTTGGCGCATCACGGAAATTGGACGAACCGATCTGAATATTGCCACGACTGGTCGGGTTGAGGTTACAGACAGACACCGTGATCGCAGGGAACGGATGCAGGTCCTCGCCAAATGCCTCAAGGCTAAGGGGTTGGACGTGATATTCTAGGTTCGCATGCGGCCTGTTGGGGTCTGACCGCGTGAACGCGCCAAGCTGGCTGGGCGCCATGCTCATTGGGCCGGTGCGCCTGAACATGTATTCAAGCCCGATAGCAGCCTTGCCCCACAAGCTATTGGCCAAGGTGTTGAGCGTGCGCGTGCCCTGAACCTTGTACACCGCGCGGATTTGCAGATGATCCTGTAGGTTCTCACCGACGTGCGGCGCATCCAGTACCACATCAATGCCGTATTGCCTCAACAGGTCAGCCGGACCGATGCCCGACAATTGCAGGATTTGGGGCGAATTCACCGCGCCAGCAGACAGGATAACCTCGCGCTTTGCTGTCACCGTCACAGGGGTCCCTGCGCGATTAACCACGGCACCATTACAGATCAAGGCCCCGTCATCACCGCGTTCAAACGTTAACCGCTCAACCTGTGCCTCGGTCCAGATGGTCAGGTTTGGGCGCGACTTTGCCGGGCGCAAAAAAGCCTTGGACGTGTTCCATCGCCAACCAGAGCGTTGGTTCACATCGAAATAGCCAATGCCAGCGTTGTCGCCATCGTTAAAGTCATCGGTCTTTTCGATGCCCGCCTCGGTCGCCGCATCGGCGAACTTATCCAAAACATCCCAGTTCAACCGCTGCTTTTCCACGCGCCACTCGCCGCCGTGACCGTGGAAATCCGAAAACCGCGCGTTGTCACCCGTCGCCGGATCCGCCCCGCCATCCAATTTGTAGTGATCTTCGTGCGCCTTGAAATCGGCCAACGAATTTTGCCAGCTCCACGCATCCTCGCCGGTCAATTGGGCCCAATTGTCATAGTCACGCGCCTGACCGCGCATGTAGATCATGCCGTTGATCGACGAACAGCCGCCAAGCGTTTTGCCCCGTGGATAGCGCAACACGCGTCCGTTCAACCCTTTGTCGGGCTGTGTGTCATACATCCAGTCAGCACGGGGGTTGCCAATGCAATAGAGGTACCCGACCGGAATGTGGATCCAGGGATAGGTGTCGGGTTTGCCCGCTTCAAGCAGCAGAACACGGTGATTGGGATCCGCGCTGAGACGGTTCGCCAACAGGCACCCCGCCGATCCTGCGCCCACTACGATAAAGTCAAATTCGGACCGATCCGCCGCCATGGCACCCCCCTGCTGCGGCGATGGTCTGTATTAGAAACGGCTATACCGGCCCATTCTAACAGCACATTTTGCCGCGTAATTTTGATGTGAAACAGGCTATTTCAGTCGGCTCGGTTAGGCCAATGAAGGTTTTTGCAGATAGATATTATAGAAATTTATATCCGAGATGTGGGCGTGGGATTGTCAGGATTGCCCGCTTAGCCACCGCATGCACTGCGCTGCGCAGGCGACGGGATCAATGACATGTGCGGACAGGCTTTGCCTGACTGTGTCGACCACCTCAACCATGCCAGCACAGCCCAGAACAACGGCGGCGATCCCGTCCTCTTGCTCGGCGCGCTGCGCCTCTTGCGCGACGACCTGACCGGAATATTCGGGGTTCGCCTCTAGTTCCAACACCGGAATTTCCGATGCTCGGACACGCGCCATCAAATGGGACAGCCCCTGCTGCGCGATGTTGTTTTCAATGATAGGCGTGGACACAGCAAGCGTTGTGACCACACTGAACCGCCACTGCCGTAGCGCGGCATAATGATAGGCGGCCTGCCCGATCCCGATCACGGGACAGTCCGCAATCTGCGCAGCTTCGTCCAAAGCAGTATCATCAAAGCAGCCGATGATTATGCCCTCAGCCCCCTGTTCCGAGGCACGCGCCACCAACCCGAGCAATGGGCTACGCGCGGCTGCGCCATCGGCTTCGCCCTGAATAGAGGCCGGCCCCGCGTGCGATGTCCACCCCCCTGTCTAACGTCAGCGCCTATGGGTCCAAATAGCGGCATTTGCTAAGAGAGGGTTTGTTGCTCATCGTAGCCACCAAGGAGTGGACGATGAGAAAGACAACGAAAAGCCCCGGGGGCTACGGTTGGATCAGGGTGTTACGGATCGAAGAGGCGACGCAGCCAGAAAACGCTTCGGAGAAATGTACTTGGGGTGCATTCACTGACCCCGCATTTAGATGATCTGAGCGACGACCATCGGGTGTCTCCATTTGTAGCAATTATGGCAAGCATCAGGTATCCCTGTAGACTATTCCATTTCTAACGCCTGATACGTGATGGCCAAATTTACAGATAAGTCATTGGACAACCCGACATATTGGCGGTCGATCATACTGTTTGGCCGCAATGTGGCGTCGTACAAGTTTGCGCTGGCCAGGAGCCTTGCCGAGGTTGTTCAGGGCGACAGTGACCTCATTCGGCTGGAGGATTTGGCGGACCCGTTTGCCCGGCATATCTGCCAGCACATAAAAGATGCACCGGTTCAGGCAACTTCCAGGTCGAGCCGCTTCCTGGAAGCATGCAAGGACTTTAACGAAGGCTCTGTAACAGAAACTCAGCTTCGCGATGCCACAGTCCGCCTAGGCTTCAACAACGTCATAGACGCATTTCACGTGGTAAATGGTGAGGATGTTCCTACGCGGTTTTTCATCGACGAACGGAAAACGAATGCGGGGATACGGCTGACCGAGGCGGCATATGATCTGCTGAATGGTGACGCTGCGCAAACATTGGACAATGAAGTTCAAGCCAGGTGGCGGCTGGTGGAAACTGCTTGGGAATTAAACATGAACCGGAACCTGATTTCGGTTAAACATGACACAGCCAGTCAAGCGTTTTATGTGGATCAGGGCAATCGCCGTATCAATGTGACCTCTGCTCGTGATGCATTGAATGGATACCAGAAGGGGCACTGTTTCTTTTGCTTCTCATCCATCTCCTTGACGCAGGCCGAAATGCTCCCTGATGTGGACCATTTTTTCCCACACATTCTTGGCAACTATGATGATCACACGAACTATGATGGGGTCTGGAACCTCACGCTGTCGTGCCGGGAATGCAATCGTGGTCAGAATGGAAAATTTGCCAAATTGCCATCGCTTGGTCTTTTGGAGCGTTTAAACACACGGAATGAATTTCTGATCACCAGCCACCATCCCCTTCGTGAAACCTTGCTTCAACAGACTGGAAGAACCCCCAGAGATCGCATAGCGTTCCTGCAAAGCCAATTTGATCACGCGAAATCGATGTTGATACACTTATGGGAGCCGGAACAACGTGGACCAGTCCGTTTCTGATACGATCAAGTACTACGACGAAAATGCAGAAGCTTTTGTGGCCCAGACGATCAACGCGGATGTCTCGGCTTTATACGAGCCGTTCTTGTCGAGATTGTCCCAATCCGCACGGATTCTCGATGCTGGTTCAGGTTCGGGACGTGACACCAAAGCATTCCGTGATTTGGGGCACGAGGTAGTTGCTATTGATGCATCAGAGGAGATGGTCAGGGCCACGAGTAGGTTATCCAATGGGCCAGCTATTCATGCCACATTTGTAGGGTTCAGTGACGAAAAGCTCTTTGATGGAATTTGGGCCTGCGCATCGCTCTTACACATCCCCACCACTGACTTACCGAAGACACTGAAACACTTAGGTGGATTGCTACGTGAAGGTGGTTGGATGTTTGCCACTTTCAAGGCTGGAGGGGGTGAGCAGGTTCGCAATGGCCGGTTCTTCAACGATATGGATGCAGAGAGGTTCGTTGCAGTTGTAGACGCGGCTTCGGGGTTGGAAGTGGCCAAGACATGGGAAACTGAAGATGTGCGGCCTGAACGGCAGGAGCGGTGGCTAAATGTGCTGATGTTAAAAAATGAATAAAAAGTTTAAAAATCAACTCACAGGGCAAATCGGTGAAAGCCTCGTCGTGGCCGAATTGGGTCGGCGTGAGATTGTGGCAACCTCTTTTGCCGGAAATGTGCCAGATATTGATATTCTGGCCTACAAGAATGGTCGAACAGCGCATATTCAAGTCAAGGCAATCAGGACCAGTGGAATTAGCCTCGACGCCAAACGTTTCATGCATATAAGCTTCGAGGGTGACCGGCAGATTATCAACGGTCCTGACGATATGATGGATCGTGATCTGCTTTTTGTTTTCGTGTCTATTGGGAGTAAGCTAGGTGAAGACAAGTTCCACATCTTAACACAAGGTGATTTGCAAGACATGATTATAGAAGGTCATTCTTCATATCTTGCGAAACATGGTGGAGTACGACCGAAGAACCCGAGTTCGACGCATGTCGGATTTTCAGTCGGTGCGTTAGCAGATTTTGAAGATAACTGGTCTTTGATTGAAAGCCGTTTTAGTCCTTAAATACTCAGTCCGATGCCATTGCACAAACTCTACCCGTGGCCTCTCAGCCAAACGGCCAGGGGCAATCAGCTTTCCGCTGTCATTGATCATCGATCGGATCGCATCTGGGTCGTTGGCTTGACGTGACACGAGGATATCCAAGTCATCACTCAACCCAACCAAGCCGCCGACTTAGCCGCATTTGCTATGGCCGCAGGATGGGCAGGATTCACAGCCGGATTCCATTTTCATCCCGTATTCACCACAGCTTGGGCAGGGTTTGCCTTTGGGGCGTTCGCCCACTGCGATCGCCTCAGCTTGGGGGTCGGCCTTCAGGCCCATGCCTTCGCCTTCGATGAAACCGATGGCGACCATGTGCTGTTCCAGCACCCCGCCAATCGCCGCAAGGATCGACGGCACGTATTTGCCCTTCATCCATGCGCCACCACGCGGGTCGAACACCGCCTTCAGTTCCTCAACCACAAAGGACACATCCCCGCCGCGACGGAACACGGCAGAAATCATGCGGGTCAGCGCAACGGTCCATGCAAAGTGTTCCATGTTCTTGGAATTGATGAACACCTCAAACGGACGGCGATGACCTGCGATCACGACGTCATTGACGGTGATATAGAGCGCATGTTCGCTGTCGGGCCATTTGACCTTATAGGTATTGCCCTCGAGCGCAGCGGGACGATCCAGAGGTTCGGCCATATAGATCACATCCGCATCGGTACCGACGGTCGATGGTGCCTCGGATGGGGTTTTCTCGCTGCTTTCGGACACGGACAGAACCGAGCCGGTCACATCGTTTGGACGATAGGTGGTGCAGCCCTTACAGCCCGTATCATAGGCCTCCATGTAGACCTCTTTGAAGCTTTCAAAGCTGATATCTTCGGGGCAGTTGATGGTTTTGGAAATCGAACTGTCGATCCACTTCTGCGCCGCCGCCTGCATCCGCACGTGCGCCAAAGGTTCGAGCGTTTGGGCATTGACGAAATAATCGGGCAGCTCGGCATCCGCGCCGAATTTGTCGCGATAGAGTTTTACCGCGTAATCGACGACCTCTTCTTCGGTGCGCGATCCGTCTTTCTGAAGGACCTTGCGAGTATAGGCATAGGCAAACACCGGTTCGATGCCCGACGACACGTTGCCAGCATAGAGCGAAATGGTGCCTGTCGGTGCGATCGAGGTCAGCAGAGCGTTGCGAATGCCATGTTCCTCAATCGCATCGCGCACGTCCTGATCCATTTGCTGCATGTTGCCCGAAGCAAGGAATTTATCCTTGTCGAACAATGGGAACGCGCCCTTTTCCTTGGCCAGTTCAACCGAGGCAAGGTACGACGCACGCGCGATCTGTTTCATCCATGCGTCTGTCTGCGCGGCGGCCTCTTCGGTGCCGTATTTCAGACCAACCATCAAAAGAGCATCCGCAAGGCCAGTCACGCCCAGACCGATCCGGCGCTTTGCCTGCGCCTCTTGTGCCTGCGCCTCAAGTGGGAAGCGCGACGCATCTACAACGTTGTCCATCATGCGCACGGCAGTGGCGACCAGATCGTCCAGCTTGGCCACATCCAGCGCGGCGTCATCCTCAAACGCATTTTCCACCAAACGGGCAAGGTTGACCGACCCAAGCAGGCACGCACCATAGGGCGGCAGCGGTTGTTCACCGCACGGGTTGGTGGCCGCGATGGTTTCAACATAGTTGAGGTTGTTCATCTCGTTGATACGGTCGATGAAAATCACGCCCGGCTCAGCGAAATCATAGGTCGACTGCATGATCTGGTTCCACAGATCGAGCGCCTTGACCGTCTTATAAACCTTACCCTCAAACACCAGATCCCAATTGCCGTTCGATTTGACCGCTTCCATGAACGGGTCGGTGACCAGAACCGACATGTTGAACATGCGCAAACGGGCAGGGTCGGATTTGGCAGTGATAAAGCTTTCGATGTCGGGGTGATCACAGCGCATGGTCGCCATCATGGCCCCACGGCGCGATCCGGCAGACATGATGGTCCGGCACATGGCGTCCCATACATCCATAAACGACAACGGACCCGATGCGTCCGCCGCGACGCCCTTAACCAGCGCGCCTTTGGGGCGGATGGTCGAAAAGTCATACCCGATGCCGCCACCCTGCTGCATGGTCAGCGCAGCCTCTTTGAGCATGTCGAAAATACCGCCCATCGAATCCGGCACGGTGCCCATTACGAAACAGTTGAACAGCGTCACCGACCGCGCCGTACCTGCACCGGCCGTGATCCGGCCCGCTGGCAGATATTTGAAATCCTCTAGCGCCTCATAGAATTTGGATTCCCATTTTGCGGTATCTTTTTCGACGGATGCCAATGCCTTGGCGATGCGGCGCCAACTATCCTCAACGGTGTGATCAATGGGCGTTCCGTCCGCTTCTTTGAAGCGATACTTCATGTCCCAGATTTGTTCGGCGATTGGCACAGCAAAACGGCTCATCCGTGGAATCCTATGATTGGTCGGTATTGGGAAGGTGTCACAAGGTATTGCGACAAAGGTGATCGGTCAACGCAATATAGCGGCTTGAACTCCGATTTTATCACGCTATTTGTCGGCGGTTGAGGTATAATAAGACATGACCAAAACCACCCACCTGATCAAACTTTCTGTTGGCTCCGAAGGTGTTGAAACCCTTCAGGCCTGGCAAAAAAGGCAGCGTTTGCAATGGGCTGACGGATTGCCGCGCCACGTCACCCGCATGTGGCCCAAGCGCGAATCCGAGGTTCTGAACGGTGGATCAATCTATTGGGTCATCAAAGGGGTGATCCAATGTCGGCAACGTATTCTACGGCTGGATGAGGTTCGCGGCGAAGACGGCATTCGCCGCTGCGCCATCGTGCTTGATCCAGATGTGATCAGGGTCGCCCCCTCGCCCAAACGTCCGTTTCAGGGCTGGCGCTATCTGGCCGTTGCGGACGCCCCGCCCGATCTGAGCGAGGCGCGCCAATCTGATGACAATCTGCCGCCTGAAATGTCGGCCGCCCTGTCAGAAATCGGCATCCTTTAGATCTGCAACAGATCCTCTAGCTGGCGCAGCGCGGCGCGGTCCTGATCGGACCATTCGGCAGAGCGGGACTTAAACAGTGTTGCCTGACTCGAATGGATCAGCGCATCGCCAAGAATCTTAAGCCCGTTCGCCCGCAGCGTTTCCCCCGTCGAAGTGATATCGGCAATCGCCTCGGCGGTTTCATTGCGCACGGTGCCTTCGGTCGCGCCCTGACTATCGACCAGCTGATAGTCGGCCACACCGGCCTCTTTCAGGAACTCGCGCACAAGATTGTGGTACTTGGTCGCGATGCGCAGCCGGAAACCGTGGTTTGCGCGGAATTGCGCGGCGACGGCATCCAGATCG
The DNA here is from genome assembly GCA_965215785.1 of Marivivens sp. GTDB lineage: Bacteria > Pseudomonadota > Alphaproteobacteria > Rhodobacterales > Rhodobacteraceae > Marivivens. The sequence goes on from OZ244120.1 coordinate 244,924, forward strand.
TCGAGTGTTTCGACATCAACCCACGCATTCGGCACCGCGATAATCAAATCCGCACCGCCAAAACCCATCCTGGCCAGCTCGGCCACCCGGGTTTCCCAACCGTGAATTTTTTCGCGAACCAGATCAGAACCGGTGACACCCAGATGAATACGCCCAGCGGTCAGCTCGCGCGGGATTTCACCCGCCGACAGCAGGACCAATTCAACACCCTCGATCCCGTCAACAACGCCGGAATATTCCCGCTCGGCCCCGGTTTTGCGCAGGGTCAAACCGCGATCAGCAAACCAATCAAAGGTTTTGTCCATCAACCGCCCTTTGGACGGCACACCAAGCTTGATAGTCATGACTGCCCCCGTAGTGCGACGACCAGTTCAGGACGGACAACCGCCCCAACAGCAGGCACCTCACGCCCCTGCCCCAACACGCGGGTCAGCGCGTCATAGCGGCCACCCGTTGCCAGTGGCGGCAAGTCCTTGCGACCTTCTACATCAAAGCCAAAGACAAATCCGTCATAGTATTCCAAAGACGAGCGGCCGTATTTTCCTTCGAAGGCCAGACCATCAACGGCGACACCTGCATCTGACAGGGCGCTCAGGCGACGTTCAAACCGATCCACCGACGCACCGATTGAAGGCATATCAACCGAAATGTCCCGCAAATGCTGAAGCACATTCGGGCATGTTTCCCGCAGCGACAGGATTTCTTCAAGCAGGCTGATTTGATCGGATGACAACGCAGGTGTTTTTGCATCCTCGCGCAGCGCCTCGATACGGGCGGTGATTTCTGCCTCGCTCCGCAATCCGTGCACCTGCACGGCTGACAGCGGGTTATCGCTGGCCAATAGCGCATCGCGCCCTTTGGGTGCAGGTACCTTGCCACCGAACCGGTTGAGCAAGGACCGGAACCGCGAAGGCCGCCAGATATGACGCAGCAACGCAGCCTTGCGTGCGTCCGTTGTATCCAGCCCCTGCACTGCCGCCGTCAGGATACCGTAGTCGCCCGTAACAGGGCGCACCGGCAAACCATCCAAGGCTTTGGCGATTAGGGTAAACACCTCGGCGTCGGCTTTCTCAGGCTCTTGGCCATCGAACACCTCGTACCCGACCTGAACAAATTCCGTAGGGCGGGAGCTGTCGACCTGCTGCATACGGAACACTTTGCCCGAATAGGTATAGCGGGCCGGTTCCGCCATGCTTTCCATATGCCACTGTACCACAGGCACGGTGAAGTCGGGGCGCAGCATCAATTCACCGCGCACCCCGTCATGGGTGACATAGGCGCGGGCGCGGATGTCTTCGCCATATAGGTCCAGCAAGGTATCGGCTGGTTGCAGCAGGTCGGTTTCCACGACCTGCGCGCCCTCAGCCTCGAACAAGGCACGCAGACGGCGTGCCTCGGCATTGGTTTGGGCTATTCCTGTCATTTTTGCTGGCTTTCCAGGATTTCACGCACCTTGGCGACCAATTGATCGCGCGGAACCTCGTATTGGCTTGGACGTTCTTTCCATTCATCCAACGTGGCGTTCTGCGCGATCTGTGCACCAAGGATCAGGTCCTTGATCTGCACAACACCCGCCTCTTTTTCGCTGCCACCTTCGATAACGGCGACGGGGCTGTTGCGTTTGTCCGCATACTTCAGCTGATTGCCAAAGTTTTTGGGATTGCCAAGGTATACCTCGGCGCGGATGCCCGCGTTGCGCAGTTCGGCGACCATGGTCTGATAATCAGCCATGCGATCCTTATCCATGACGGTCACCACGACAGGGCCGACCGTTTTGGCATCCATCCGCCCTTTGGCACGCAGGGCGGCCAACAAACGGTCAACGCCAATGGATACGCCGGTCGCGGGCACCTCTTGTCCGGTGAACCGTTTGACCAGATCGTCATACCGACCACCGCCTGCGACCGATCCGAATTGGCGCGGACGCCCCTTTTCATCAAGGATTTCAAAGGTCAGCTCGGCCTCAAACACCGGACCTGTGTAATAGCCAAGGCCCCGTACAACAGACGGGTCGATCAGGATACGATCCCCACCATAGCCCTGCGCGTCCAGCAGTTCGGCAATGGTTTCCAGTTCGTTCACGCCATCATTGCCAACGACTGACGCGCCAACCAATTCACGCAGGCGTGCGGCTGTTGCGGCGCCGGTGTCGCGCCCTGCGGACATAAAGCCCATGACGATATCGGCCTGTTCATCCGACAGGCCCGCACCCTTTGTGAAATCGCCACTTTCATCCATGCGGCCTTCGCCGATCAAAAGGCGCACGCCTTCTTCGCCGAACTTGTCAAACTTATCGATGGCGCGCAGAACCGTGCCGCGTTCCGAGGCGAATTTTTCGGGATCATTCGGGTCCAGAACGCCAGCGACCTCCATCACACCGTTCAGAACCTTGCGGTTGTTGACGCGCACGATGTAATCGCCGCGCGGAATTCCCACGGTTTCCAGCGTATCGGACAGCATCGCACAGATTTCCGCATCCGCTGCCACAGTGGCCGCACCAACGGTATCGGCGTCACACTGATAGAACTGACGGAACCGGCCCGGTCCGGGCTTTTCGTTGCGCCAAACAGGGCCCATCGCATAGCGGCGATACGGCGATGGCAGGTCATTGCGGTACTGCGCCGCGACCCGCGCCAATGGTGCGGTCAGATCATAGCGCAGGGCGACCCAGCCGCTATCATCCTCTTGCCACGCAAAAACACCTTCGTTGGGGCGATCAACGTCAGGCAGGAATTTACCCAGTGCCTCGACCGTTTCGACACCCGATGTTTCAAGCGCTTCGAACCCGTAACGATGGTACACCCCAGCGATCTGATGCAGCATTTCGGTACGCTCAGTTACTTCTGCACCGAAATAATCGCGGAATCCTTTAGGCGTAATCGCCTTAGGACGGGGCTGTTTCTTTACCTTGGCCATTGGGTCCTCAGGGGGTTGTCATTGCGCAACGCGTTTATCGCGCCAAGTGCGCAAGGGCAACTGCTAGGCGCGGACGTCAAGGCGTGATACAGCCGCGATATGACAGATATCGAACGCCTAGAAGAAAAAATCGCCCATTTGACCCGCACAGTCGAAGAATTGTCCGAGGTCGTGGCCCGTCAGGACAAGGAATTGGCCGTCGCCCAGCGCCGCGTTGCCATGTTGATGGAACGGGAAGCCATGCGCGAGGCGGACAATGGCACCGAGATTCCTCTGGCCGATCAGCGCCCGCCGCATTGGTAGGTCAGATTTCGATCACCTCTTGCACGCCATTCAGGCTGCGCAACGCGCCGCGGATCTGCGGATTGACGGGGTATTGTCGGTCAAGCTCGACATCGACCTCGCCCAAGTCGGTTCCGGTCTGAACGGTAAATGTGATCGGCCCCAAGCCGCCTGACACCTTATCCTTGATCGCGCGATCCAGAATTTCCTGAATGGCGGTTACGGCCTCGGCCTCTTGTATGAAAATCTGAAGCCCCGCCCCGCCGGCATCGGCGACCGCGCTTTCCATTGGCATCACCGCCCGAATGGTCGGATCAAACTGACCGTCATTGAACCGGCCCTCGATGGTCGCAACCACCTTGTCGGTGCTTTCAAACACCGTCCGCGCGGCGGTCAGCTCTTCTTCTTTGCGGGCGAACATGGCGATGCCGGACAATTGGCCGGTCGAATCCGAAATGTTCATCCGAAAATAGCGGTTGCCCTTGGATGATTTCATCTCACGAAAGCCCGAAACCATAACGCCAACCTGCACCACGGCCGCACCTTCGTTTTCGGCCTTTTTCTGGGCCTCGGCGAGGGTCGAGATTTTCTTGCGCTTCAACGCGCCTGCATAGTCGTCCAACGGGTGCCCCGACAGGAAGAAACCGATGGCTTTCTGTTCTTCCATCAACCGGTCTGATGGCACCCAGTCGCTGACCTTTGGCAAGCGCGGTTCTGGCAAATCTTCGCCCGCGTCACCGAACAATGACACCTGATCCGACGCCTTTTGATCATGGATCGCGGCAGAATACTGGACCAAGGGATCAAGGCTTTCGAACACGCGGCGGCGGTTGCTGTCGAGCTGATCAAAGGCCCCAGCCCGCGCCAACATTTCAAGCGGGCGTTTCCCGACACGTTTCAGATCAACGCGCCGCGCGAAATCAAACAGGCTGGCAAAGGGTTTGTCATCCTCGCCGCGCGCGCGGACAATCATTTCCATCGCCTCGGTGCCCACGTTTTTCAACGCGCCCAGCGCATAGACCAGTTTCTGGTCCACCACATCAAAGGTTGCCAATGACCTGTTTACGCAAGGCGGGATGACCTCGATATCCAGCCCGCGCCGAACCTCTTCGGCATAAATTGACAGTTTGTCGGTCAGGTGGATATCGCAGTTCATGACGCCGGCCATGAATTCGACCGGATGGTTCGCCTTGAGCCAACCGGTTTGGTACGACACCACCGCATAGGCCGCCGCGTGCGATTTGTTGAAACCGTAGTTGGCGAACTTTTCCAGAAGGTCGAAAACCTCAGAGGCTTTTTTCTTATCCACCCCGTTTTTCGCGGCACCTGCCTCGAACTTGGGGCGTTCTGCGTCCATCGCCTCTTTGATCTTTTTACCCATGGCGCGGCGCAACAGGTCAGCGCCACCAAGGCTATAGCCCGCCATGACCTGAGCGATCTGCATCACCTGTTCCTGATAAACAATGATGCCTTGGGTTTCGGCAAGGATATGGTCAATCGACGGATGAACGGATTCAAGTTCTTTGCGACCGTGTTTCACATCACAATAGGTCGGGATGTTTTCCATCGGGCCCGGACGATACAGCGCCACAAGCGCGACAACATCCTCGATACAGGTCGGCTTCATCTGGCGAAGCGCCGACATCATGCCCGAACTTTCCACCTGGAACACCGCAACCGTTTTCGCAGCCGAATAGAGGTCGTATGTCGCCTTATCGTCCAGCGGGATCAGGTTGATCTGGTTCACCCCGCCCTCTGGCGGATCATAGAGCTTGCGCCCATCCGCTGCGATGTGCAGATCACGCCCGGATTTGAAAATCAGGTTCATCGCGGACTGAATAACCGTCAGTGTTTTCAGGCCGAGGAAGTCGAATTTGACCAGACCGGCCTGTTCCACCCATTTCATGTTAAACTGGGTGGCGGGCATGTCTGATCGCGGATCCTGATACAGCGGCACCAACTCATCCAGCGGCCGGTCACCGATCACGACACCCGCCGCGTGGGTCGATGCGTTCCGCAGCAGGCCTTCAACCTGCTGGCCATAGGTCAACAGGCGATCCACGACCTCTTCTTCGCGGGCCAGTTCGCGCAGGCGTTCCTCTTGTGCCAATGCCTGTTCGATACTGACAGGTTTAACGCCCTCAACAGGGATCAGTTTTGACAGGCGGTCCACCTGACCAAACGGCATCTGCAGAACACGGCCCACGTCGCGTACCGCCGCCTTGGACAAAAGTGCACCAAAGGTGATGATCTGCCCTACTTTGTCACGGCCATATTTTTCCTGAACAAATCGGATCGTTTCTTCGCGGCGATCCATGCAGAAGTCGATATCGAAGTCCGGCATCGACACACGTTCGGGGTTAAGGAAACGTTCGAACAGCAGGCTATACCGCAGCGGATCAAGGTCGGTGATGGTCAGCACATAGGCCACCAGACTACCCGCACCCGAACCACGGCCCGGCCCCACCGGAATGCCGTTATCCTTGGACCACTTGATAAAGTCTGCAACGATCAAGAAGTAGCCCGGGAACCCCATCTGTTCGATGATCCCCAGTTCGAATTCCAGTCGCTTATCGTATTCTTCACGCGGGGCGGCGGGTTCGATCACGGCCAGTCGCGCCTCTAGTCCCTCCCACGCTTGTTTGCGCAGTTCTTCGACCTCGTCATCGGCGAATTTGGGCAGGATCGGGTCACGCTTGTACACTTTGAACGCACAGCGCTTCGCGATTTCAATCGTATTCTCAATCGCCTCGGGCAGATCAGCAAAAAGCGTGATCATTTCCTCTTGGCTTTTGAAATAGTGCTGTGGCGTCAGACGGCGACGCGCCTCTTGTTGGTCGACATAGGCACCTTCGGCGATACAGATCAGCGCATCATGCGCCTCGTACATGTCGGGCTTGGGGAAATAGACATCGTTGGTCGCCACCAACGGCAGCTCCATCGCATAGGCCATTTCAATATGACCACGTTCCGACAGGCGTTCGGCCTCAGGCAATCCGTCTTCGCCAGGGTGGCGTTGTAGTTCGACATACAGACGATCAGGAAAAATACGCTTCAACTCGGCCAAGAACGATTCTGCTTTGACCCGCTGACCATTGCGCAAAAGCCGCCCCACCGGCCCGTCGGGGCCACCGCTAAGGCAAATAAGCCCCTCTGAATGCCGCGCCAGATCGGCAAGCGTCACCTGAGGCACCTGACCACCATTGTCCACATACAGGACCGAGTTCAGTTTCATCAGGTTCATATAGCCCTGTTCGGTCTGCGCCAGCAGAACGATAGGCGCGGGATCTTCGGGGCGTTTGCCTGCCTCAGTCGGGACATAGCCAAGGTCGACCTGACAACCGACGATCGGCTGCACGCCTTCTTTGGTCGCATACTCAGAAAACTCAAGCCCGCTGAACATGTTGTTGGTGTCGGTCACCGCAACGGCAGGCATGCCCGCATTGGCCACAGTTCCGGCCAGTTTTTTCAGACGCATCGCGCCTTCGAGCAGGGAATATTCAGTGTGAACCCGCAGGTGAATGAATCGTGGATCAGCCATATCCAAATCCTATCGCCCACCCTGCCGGTCCGAAAGGGGCGAAAAACTTAGCCACATTGCTAACTTTATTGACAGGCGCCGCGGAATCGCAATAGTTACCCATATGGCTAACAATCTTGATCTAACCTTTTCTTCGCTGTCCGACCCGACCCGCAGGGCGGTGATCGAACGGCTTATTCGCGGCCCTGCTACGGTGTCCGAACTGGCCGAACCGCACGACATGGCCCTGCCTACATTTATGCGCCATCTCAAGGTGCTAGAGGATTGCGGCCTTGTTCGATCTATCAAAAAGGGGCGGGTCAGAACCTGCCATATCGAGGCGACGCCATTGCTCGAATTACAGGGCTGGATCGAATGGCAACGCCGCATTTGGGAAAGCCGTCTGGATCGTCTGTCCGCGCTTGCCGATGATATTGATAGGAGCAATTAAATGAGCACCGATACATTTACGTTCACCAGAAACTTCCCCCTACCCGCCGACCGGATGTGGATCCTGTTAACGGCGCCTGAATACCGCGAAATCTGGGGTGCGCCGGACGACAATCAGGTTCTAGAAACCATATCATCCGATTTTTCGATTGGCGGCGTCGACCATCATCGCTGCGGCCCCACCGATCAGCCAGAGTTTGAGGTCAAAACGCGCTGGCACAACATCGACGCACCCGCCGCCGCCACCTTTACCGAAACCATCATCGCAGGTGGGATGGCGTTAGGCGCTAGCCTTGTGACCTATGCGCTGTCGCCCGCCACAAAAGGATGCGACCTTGTGACAACGGTCGCCGTTGCCTCGTTTGTCGGGCCGGAAATGATGGACGAATTTAAGGCCGGATGGACAGGCGGCATGGCAAAACTGGACCGGATTGTTGCCCAAGAAATAGGCTAACGCAGCGAAAACACACAGATCCGGCGCGAATAACTCTTGCAATGCGGTGCGGCCCTCGGTTTCATATCAGAACCAACAGGGGGCCGCGATCTACGCCGCATCGACCGCGTGCCTAAACCCGAAACAGTGGTAAGGCGGCGGACTTTCACATGGACATCTCGTTTCTTCTGAACGGAGAGACTGTCACCACACAGGTGAAGCCAACGGATACGTTGCTCGACTGGCTACGCGAAGAACGCGGCCTGACCGGCACAAAAGAGGGCTGCAACGAAGGCGACTGCGGTGCCTGCACCGTCATCGTAACCGAGGATAGCGCCACCGGCCCCCGCGCGTTGAACGCCTGTATCCTGTTTATGCCGCAGATCAACGGCAAGGCCATCCGCACGGTCGAAGGGCTGGCGGACAAGGGCGCGTTGCATCCGGTGCAAAAGGCCATGGTTGATCACCATGGGAGCCAGTGCGGTTACTGTACGCCCGGCATCGTGATGTCGCTGGCCGCGGGACATGCCCAGGGCGAAACCGATTTTGACAAAACACTGGCGGGTAACCTGTGCCGTTGCACCGGATATGCGCCGATCATCCGCGCGGCCGAGGCCGCCGCCAAGATACCCGACACCGGTATTCTGACAGAAACCGGCATCCCCGCCCCGATGGCCGCCCCCGCCATGCCGCGCAGCTCGGACGAGCTTGCCGATTGGTATGCGGCCAATCCGGATGGCATCCTGATTGCGGGCGGCACGGATGTCGGCCTTTGGGTGACCAAGGGCATGCGCGATCTGGGCAAGGTTGCCTTTGTCGGCGGTTGCAGCGATCTGAAATCGATCGAGGTCATGGACAACATGATCGCAATGGGTGCGGGCGTTACCATGTCCGACCTGCTGCCAGTTCTGGAAACCCATCATCCCAGCTATGCCGCTATGGTCAAACGCTATGCATCCGAACAGGTCCGCAATGCGGCCACCATCGGCGGCAATATCGCAAACGGGTCCCCCATCGGGGACAATCCACCGGTTCTGATCGCCCTTGGTGCACAACTGTACCTGCGGCATGGGGATAACCACCGCAACATGCCGCTCGAAAATTTCTTTATCGATTATGGCAAACAGGACCGCGCCGCAGGTGAATTTGTGACCGGCATCACCCTGCCGGCGCAGGCCCCTGACCTGCGGGTCTATAAAATTTCGAAACGGTTCGATCAGGATATTTCCGCCGTTCTTGGCGCGTTCAATATCACCCGCTCGGGCGATACCGTGGCCTCGGCACGTATCGCATTTGGCGGTATGGCGGGCATTCCGAAACGCGCGGCAAACACCGAACAGGCGCTGACCGGCCAACCGTGGACAGTGGCCACGATCGATGTGGCCTGCGCCGCCATGGCGCAGGATTTCACCCCGCTGAGCGATATGCGCGCCAGTGCCGATTACCGGATGGAGGTCGCGCAAAACCTGTTGCGCCGGTATTTCGCCGATAGTCAGGGGTTGACCACCTCGGTTCTTGAGGTGTCGGCATGAGCGTTCATAAATCACTCCCCCACGATAGCGGCCCGCTGCATGTGACCGGTGCCGCCCGCTATGTCGATGACATTCCGATGCCCAAGGGCACGCTGCACCTTGCGTTTGGTCTATCGACCGTTGCCAAGGGCACGATCACCGCGCTGGACCTGTCAGACGTGATCGCAAGCGAGGGTGTCAAACACGTCCTAACGGCCGAGGACCTGCCCTTTACCAATGATGTTAGCCCATCGATCCACGATGAACCGCTTTTGGCGGACAAAACGGTGCATTACGTCGGACAACCGATTTTCCTTGTCGTGGCCACCTCGCACCACGCAGCCCGCCGCGCCGCGCGCAAGGCCAAGATCAACTATGATAGCGCAGCGCCACTGCTGGACTATGACGCCGCTCTCGCCGCCGACAGCCGGTTTGAGGACGCGCCGACCATCTGGACCAAGGGCGACCCGGCCCCAGCCATTGCAGGGGCCAAGCACCGCCTGACAGGTCAGATCGTCATGGGCGGGCAGGAACATTTCTATCTCGAAGGCCAGGCCGCCGCCGCCCTGCCACAGGAAAACGGCGATATGCTGGTCCATAGCTCGACCCAGCACCCCACCGAAATTCAGCACAAAGTGGCCGAGGCCATTGGCGTGCCGATGCATGGCGTGCGCGTCGAAACCCGCCGCATGGGCGGCGGTTTTGGCGGCAAGGAAAGTCAGGGCAACGCCTTGGCCGTGGCCTGCGCTGTGGCCGCGCGCCTGACCGGCAAGCCCTGCAAAATGCGCTATGACCGCGACGACGATATGATTATCACAGGCAAGCGCCACGATTTCAGGATCGATTACACGGTCGGGTTCGACGATGATGGCCGCATCGCAGGGATCGAGTTCACCCAAGCCACCCGCGCAGGCTGGGCGCAGGATCTAACGCTGGCGGTGGCAGACCGTGCCATGCTGCACGCGGATAACGCCTATCTTCTACCCCATGCGCGGATTACGTCCCACCGCCTGAAAACCAACATGCAATCGGCCACGGCCTATCGAGGGTTCGGCGGGCCGCAGGGCGTGCTGGGGATCGAACGGGTCGTTGATCACATCGCCCACCACCTTGGCCGTGATCCGGTCGCGGTGCGGCGCGCGAATTACTATGCCGAAATGGCAGGCGATAACGCCGAGGCATCCGGCAACACCACGCCCTATGGCATGCCGGTCAAGGATTTCTTGCTGCATGAAATGACCGAAACGCTGATCGCCTCGTCGGATTATGCGGCGCGTCGGGCGGCGATTGCAAAATGGAACGCGGAAAACCCGACTTTGAAAAAGGGGATCGCCTTTGCCCCCGTCAAATTCGGGATTTCCTTTACGCTGACCCACCTCAATCAGGCGGGGGCCTTGGTCCATGTCTATCAGGACGGGTCGATCATGTTAAACCATGGTGGCACCGAAATGGGACAGGGCCTGTTCCAGAAGGTCGCGCAGGTCGCGGCAGCGCGGTTTGGCGTCGACCAGTCTGTTGTACGAATTACGGCAACGGATACGGCCAAGGTGCCCAACACATCCGCGACCGCCGCCTCATCTGGATCTGACCTGAACGGTATGGCCGTCCTTGCGGCCTGTGACACCATCATCGAGCAGATGCGCGACCACCTCGGCGCGACCGCGTTCGAGGATGGCAAGGTCATCACCCCGAACGGCACCCTGACCTTTGCCGAGGCTGCCAAGGCCTGCTACGAGGCGCGGGTGAGCCTGTCAGCAACGGGGTTCTACAAAACCCCAGACCTCAGTTGGGATCGCAAGGCCGGATCGGGTCGCCCGTTTTTCTATTTCGCCCATGGCGCCGCCATCAGCGAAGTGTTGATTGACACATTGACGGGCGAAAACCGCATTTTGCGTGTGGATATTTTACATGACGCTGGCAAATCCCTAAACCCTGCGCTGGACATTGGTCAGGTTGAGGGCGGGTTCGTACAAGGGGCCGGATGGCTGACGACCGAGGAACTGGTCTGGGATGATCAGGGGCGTTTGCGCACCCATGCGCCATCCACCTATAAAATCCCCGCCTGTTCAGACCGGCCCGATATTTTCAACGTTGCCCTGATCGATGCCGAAAACCCCGAGGCCACGATTTACCGATCCAAAGCCGTTGGTGAACCGCCCTTTATGCTGGGGATATCGGCGTTCCTTGCCCTATCGGATGCCTGCGCCGCATGCGGCACCAATTATCCCGACCTTCAGGCGCCAGCGACAGCCGAGGCGGTTCTGGCAGCAGTCAAAAAGGCACGCGGATGAGCTTTGACCTCGATCATCTCAGGCAGCTGGCACAGGACGGGCCGTTTGCGCGGATCGTGGTGACGCGCACCGCCGGTTCCGTCCCGCGTGAGGCTGGAACCTCGATGATCGTTTGGTCGGAAAAAACCTATGGCACCATTGGCGGCGGTGCGCTGGAATATCAGGCCATGGCCGAGGCGCGGGCGCTGTTGATCACTGGTGGCGCGGTTGAAAAGACCTATCCGCTCGGGCCCGGTCTGGGCCAGTGTTGTGGCGGGGCCGTGACGATTGTGACCGAGGTTTTCGATCAAAACTCCCTGCCCGATGTAACGCCATTCGCGCGGCGCATCTCGGGCCGACAGGACCGGCCAAAAACGGTTGATGACATAATTGGCCGCGTCACCCAGCCAACAATGGTTGATGGCTGGCTGATCGAGGCCGGACATGAGGCGCGTCGCCCCCTGTGGATATGGGGCAGCGGCCATGTCGGCCGCGCGCTGGTGTCGGTTTTGGCGCCCTTGCCGGATTTTCGCATCTCGTGGATTGATATCGCGCGCGAACGGTTTCCGGACGCCATACCGCCCAATGTCGATCAGATCGTTGCGGCAGAACCACCAGCCCTTGCGCGGTTTGCACCGCAACACGCCGAACACCTGATCCTGACCCACAGCCACACGATTGATCTGGCCCTGTGCCATGCGTTGATCAAACGGGGTTTTGGTGAAATCGGGTTGATCGGCTCGGATACGAAATGGGCGAGGTTCAAATCGCGACTGCGCGACCTTGGTTGTCCAAATGATCAAATTTTGCGCATTCGCTGCCCGATTGGGCAGCCTGAGCTTGGCAAACACCCTCAAGCCATTGCACTAGGGGTAGCGACAGAGTTAATCGCAGATTCGTCCGCACCGAACCGAAAGGAACAGATCGACCGTGGCACTGCTTGATCTACAAGGTTTGACCAAGGCCTATCCTGGCGTTGTCGCAAATAGCGACGTTAGCTTCGGCATTGAGCCCGGCGAAATTCACGCATTGCTGGGCGAAAACGGCGCGGGCAAATCGACCTTGGTCAAGACGATCTATGGCCTTGTAAAACCGGACAGCGGGACAATGCATCTGAACGGTGCCGCCTTCACCCCCACTGACCCACGCGCCGCACGGGCCGCGGGCATCGCGATGGTGTTTCAGCACTTTTCCCTGTTTGACGCGCTCAGCGTTGCGGAAAACATCGCCCTCGGCATGGAAAACCCGCCGAAACGAAGCCAGCTTGCCAGCCGCATCCGCGAGGTATCGCAAACCTACGGCTTACCGCTTGATCCGGATCGGACCGTTGGGACCCTATCGGCGGGCGAACGTCAGCGGGTCGAGATTATCCGGTGTCTTTTGCAGGATCCCAAGCTGCTGATCATGGACGAACCAACCAGCGTCCTGACGCCGCAAGAGGTTGAAATCCTGTTCCAGACGCTGCGGCTTTTGTCATCTCAGGGCACTGCGATCCTCTATATTTCGCACAAGCTCGAAGAAATTCGTGCCCTGTGCCAATCCGCGACCATTCTGCGCCACGGCAAGGTCGTGGGCGGATGCGATCCGCGCGAAACAACCAGCCGCGCGATGGCGGAAATGATGGTGGGCCAAACCCTTGCCACCCCGAAAAAGAATGCAAACACCGGAACCGAGGTTGTACTAAAGGTTTCACATCTGAACGCAGCGGCCCAACATCGTTTTGGCACAACGCTGACCGACATCAATTTCACCGTTCACGCAGGCGAGGTTTTGGGCATTGGCGGCGTTGCGGGCAACGGTCAGGATGAATTGCTGGCCGCCCTATCCGGCGAGATGAAAACACCAACCGACATGGTGGCTGTGTCCGGCCAAGGTGTCGGGCATTTGTCCCCGAATGCACGTCGGTCCATCGGCCTTTGCGCCGCGCCCGAGGAACGCAACGGCCACGCCGCCGCACCGGATATGTCGTTGACCGAAAACGCACTAATGACGGGCGCGACGCGGATGAACCTTGCGTCGGGCAATGGTATCTTGAACTGGGGCAAGGCCCGCGATTTTGCGCAATCCATTATCCAAAGCTTTGACGTCCGCACCCCCAGCACCGAAACGGCCGCGCGCGCGCTTTCGGGCGGGAACCTGCAGAAATTCGTGATCGGCCGCGAAATTCTACAAAAGCCCAAGGTCTTGATCGTCAATCAGCCGACTTGGGGCGTGGATGCCTCGGCTGCGGCGGCCATTCGTCAGGCTCTGCTTGATCTGGCGGCGAGCGGGTCCGCCGTTGTGGTGATCAGTCAGGACCTTGATGAGTTGATCGAAATCACCGACCGCTTTGCCGCCCTGAACGAAGGCAAACTGACCGCGCCGGTCGAAACTGCCCGCCTGAGCATGGAACAGATTGGTCTGATGCTTGGCGGTGCCCATGATGCAGAGGTCGCGCATGTTGACGCTTGAGAAACGCCCGCAGCCGTCCAAAGCATGGACATATGCAGCGCCATTGATGGCCGTCGTATTGACGATCATTGCGGGTGGCCTATTGTTTGCCGCGCTGGGCAAAGAACCGATTGCCGCGATCCGTACGATTTTCTGGGATCCGATCTTTGGCGAGTTTTCGTTCTACTATCGCCCACAACTGCTCGTCAAAGCGGGGCCGCTGATCCTGATTGCGATCGGGCTATCGTTCGGGTTCCGCGCAGGCATTTGGAACATCGGCGCCGAAGGCCAATATATCATCGGCGGCATTTTCGGCGCAGCGGTCGCACTGGCGTTTTACCCGCTGGATGCCCGCTGGATGGTGTTCCCGCTGGCGATTGTGGGCGGCGCGATTGGCGGTATGATTTGGGCCCTGATCCCCGCATTGCTGCGGGTCTATCTGAAAACCAACGAAATTCTGGTGTCGTTGATGTTGGTCTATGTCGCCGACATCATCGTCAAACGCATGGCGATTGGCCCCTTGCGCAATCCCGAAGGCATGGGGTTCCCAGGCAGCCGGAACCTTCAACAATATCCTGCGGCGCATAACGGCGATCTTATCGCTGGATCCGGTGTTCACTGGGGCGTTTTGACCGCGGTGCTGGCTGTGATTGTGGCCTATGGCCTGTTCACGCGGCACAAATTCGGGTTCTCGGTTCGGCTGGCGGGGCAAAGCCCGCGTGCCGCTGGATTTGCGGGCGTTAATGCGAACCGCCTGATCATTTTATGTATGCTGATTTCTGGCGGGCTGGCTGGTCTGGCCGGTGTGTTCGAGGTGACAGGCCCAGCGGGGCAGATCACCACCTCGTTCGGGTCATACTATGGCTTTACCGCGATTATCGTGGCGTTCTTGGGCCGTTTGCACCCCGTCGGCATCCTGTTTGCCGGCTTGTTGATGGCGCTGACCTATATCGGGGGCGACGCGGCGCAATCGACGATGAACCTGCCCTCCGCCGCAATCCAGATTTTCCAAGGCATGCTGCTGTTCTTCCTACTCGCAGCTGATGTGCTGATCAATTTCCGCGTCAAACGCACCCGTTCGGAGGCCGCATAATGGATATCGACGTTATCAAGCTTCTGGCGGCGATCATGGTGGCCGCGACCCCGATCCTGCTGGCGGCGATCGGTGAATTGATCACAGAACGCGCGGGCGTCCTGAACCTCGGGGTCGAGGGAATGCTGATCACCGGCGCCGTTTGCGGTTATATCGTTGGGCACGAAACGGGATCGGCCACTGCTGGCTTTATCGGCGCGGCAATTGGCGGGGCCGGTGTTTCTGCGATCTTTGCCTTTCTGACCCTGTTCCTAATGACCAATCAGGTGCCAACCGGCCTTGCCTTGACCCTGTTCGGGGTTGGTCTGGCCGCGCTGGTTGGTCAGGGCTATTCCGGCGGTCAGGACGTGTCCGTCAGCCGGTTCGACATCCCTGTTTTGTCAGATATCCCTGTGATTGGCACCATCTTGTTCCAACACGACGTCGTCGTTTACCTTAGCGTACTGATCGTCGCCGCTGTCTGGGCGTTTCTGCGCTATACCCGTGCCGGACTTGTCCTCAAGGCCGTTGGTGAAAACGGCGAAGCGGCACATGCGCTGGGCTACAAAGTACGCGCCGTGCGCTTTGCTGCGATCCTGTTCGGGGGGGGCTGTGCCGGATTGGGCGGCGCCTATGTTAGCTTGGTCCGTGTTCCGCAGTGGACCGACGACATGACCGGCGGCGCGGGCTGGATCGCGCTGGCCATTGTCGTTTTCGCCAACTGGAAGCCTTGGCAGCTGATCGCAGGTGCCTATATTTTCGGCGGCGTGACAGTCTTGCAGCTAAACCTTCAGGCCGAAGGGCTAGCCATCCCTGTCGAGTACTTGTCGATGACACCGTACATCGCAACAATCATCGCGCTGGTTCTACTGCCAGCGGGGCGTGCGCCGGGTTCGCTCGGCAAAACATTCCACGCGGCCCAATAGGGCCGACCACCTTAGCCGCATAAGACGGCACCTAACTGGGAGACTACAAATGAAACGCAGAACGCTTCTTGCCACAGGCGCAAGCGCCGCAGTTGTCGCAGCGCTGGGCGTGCCAGCACGCGCCATGGAAAAGGTCAAAGTTGGCTTTATCTATGTTGGCCCGATCAACGACGGCGGCTGGACACAGCACCACCACCATTCGGCCATGGAAATGGTTGAACACTTTGGCGATGCCGTTGAATTCGTTTACCAAGAAAGCGTGCCAGAAGGCCCAGACGCGGAGCGTGCCATCACCCAGATGGCGCTGGGCGGTGCAGACATCATCTTTACCACTTCGTTCGGCTTTATGGACCCAACCGTGAACGTTGCTGCCAAGTTCCCGAATGTCGTGTTCGAACACGCCACCGGTTACAAACAGGCCGACAACGTTTCGGTCTATTCGGCACGTTTCTACGAAGGCCGCGCCGTTCAGGGTACCCTTGCGGGCCGCATGACCAAGACCAACAAAATCGGCTATATCGCCTCGGTTCCGATCCCAGAGGTCGTGCGTGGCATCAACTGTGCTTACCTGCACGCCAGCAAAGTAAACCCAGACGTCGAATTCAAAATCATCTGGCTGTTCGAGTGGCTGAACCCAGCAAAAGAAGCCGACGCTGCCAAAGCGCTGATCGAACAGGGCTGCGACGTTGTTCTGCAGCACACCGACTCGACCGCGCCACACGCAGCCGCGAAAGAGGCCGGCGGCGTCTACACATTTGGTCAGGCTGCCGACATGGCAGAATACGGCCCAATGCCACGTATTTCGTCGATCATCGACAACTGGGCACCATACTACATCGATCGCGTTCAGGCGGTCATGGATGGCACATGGACCAGCGTCAACACATGGCAAGGTATCGGTGACGGCATGGTCGGCGTTGGTGAAATTTCCAGCGCGGTTCCAGCCGAATACAAAGCCGAAGCAGAGGCCCTGCGCGATGCGATTGCGGCTGGCGAATATCACCCGTTCACCGGCCCGATCAACAAGCAGGACGGCACACCTTGGTTGGCAGAAGGCGAAATCGCTGACGATGGCGCGCTGGCTGGCATGAACTTCTACATCGAAGGCGTCGAAGGCGACGTTCCGTCCTAATCGCCCCGATCATCCAACACGCTAAAGGCCCGCATTTGCGGGCCTTTTATCTTTGACCTAGGGGCCAATTCTTGGCAACGTCGGCCCATGACGCAGACATTGACAACCGCGGACGGCACAAAGGTTTCAGACTTTGTTTTTGGTACGATGCAGTTCGGCGGCAGGGCCGACGCAATTGAAAGCCAGGCGATGTACGACGCGGCGCGCGCCGCCGGTGTGACCCATTTTGACACGGCCTATGTCTACACCGAGGGCAATTCGGAACGGCTGCTGGGGCAATTCATCGAACACGAACGGGATCGCATTTTTCTGGCCACTAAGGTCGCGATGCAGGGCGATGCCTCGCCTGAAAATATCCGCACCCAGTTTGATATCAGCCGCCAGAGGTTGCGACAGGATTACGTCGATCTGCTGTATTTGCACCGCTGGACCGACGATCCGCTTGAGGAAACATTTTCCACACTCGCCGAGCTGGTCGAGGCGGGATACGTCCGCCATATCGGCGTGTCCAATTTTGCCGCGTGGCAGGTGATGAAGGCGCAATTCGCCGCTGCAAGCATTGGCGTCTGGATTGATGTCATTCAGCCTATGTACAATCTGGTCAAGCGACAGGCCGAGGTCGAACTCTTGCCGATGTCGGCAGATCTTGGACAAATGGTTTGCCCCTATTCCCCCTTGGGCGGCGGATTGCTGACTGGAAAATATTCGAACGGCCAAACCGGACGCCTGACCGAGGACGACATGTACCGGAAACGGTACGGCCAGACATGGATGCATGATGCGGCAACTGCCCTGTCCGAGATTGCGGCAGATCGCGGCGTTCACCCCGCGACACTGGCGGTGAGCTGGGTCCGCAAACATAGCGTTGCCCCCTGCCCAATTGTTTCGGCCAAATCCGTGAAACAACTCGAACCGTCGCTTGCCGCCATCGATTTCGATATGGATGACGATCTTTATGCGACCCTGACGGCTTTGACGCCTACTCCGCCTCCGGCGACAGATCGATTAGAAGAACAATGATTGACTACCTTGTGATTGGCGGCGGCATCGCCGGCCTGAGTGCGGGCGCTGGCCTGTGCAAACTTGGCTCGGTGACACTGATCGAGGCAGAAGACACACTTGGCCATCATACCTCGGGCCGGTCCGCGGCATTGTATGAACCCAGCTATGGCAACCCAGCGGTTCAGGCCCTTGGCCGTGCATCGTATCAGGGTCACCTTGACGCGGGTGTTTTGTCTCCCCGCGGGGTCATGATTATCGGACGGGCTGGCGAAGACGCCGAATTCGACGCCGATATCGCCCATATGGGTTTGACGGAAATTCCGATGACCAAGGCCTTGGATCATCTGCCGATCCTTGATCCGCAGGTGGTGACCCGTACGGCCTATCTCAGGGACGTTTTTGATATTGATACCGACCTTTTGATGCAGGTCTACGCCAAAGACATAAAGGCAAATGGCGGACAGATAGACACTCATCGGCCCGTCACCCAGATCGAGCGCGCCGGCGACCATTGGATCGTCACAACCGCGGCCCAGACATATGTTGCACGCAATATCGTCAATGCGGCGGGGGCATGGGTCGATCAGATCGCCGACATGGCTGGTCTGCCCAAGATCGGGTTCACACCATTGCGCCGATCAATGGCCCGCATTCCGGCCCCAGATGGTATGAACCCCAAGACATGGCCGATGGTGTTTGGCGTTGGCGAAACATGGTACATGAAACCGGACGCTGGCGCGCTGATCGTCTCCCCCGCCGAAGAAGACCCGACCGAACCCCATGACGCATGGGCCGACGATATGACATTGGCCGAAGGATTGGCGCGGTTCGAGGAAAACATGACGATTGAGGTCACGCGCATGATCGCCAACTGGGCGGGGCTGCGCACATTTTCACCTGACCGCACCCTCGTTCTGGGCCCAGACCCAGTGGACCCATCGTTTATCTGGTGTGCTGGACAGGGCGGTTACGGGTTTATCTCGGCCCCTGCGGTCAAGGATTTCCTTGCCTCGGTCATCGGCGGGACACCCCCGCCGATAGACCCTGATCTTGTACCTGCCCTATTGCCGGACAGGTTCCGCTGGCCTTAGCCGTCGATGCGGATGTTGGCGTTCTTGGGATCGTAGGGGCTGTCCTCTACGATTTCGGCGTCATAAAGCTCGCCCATGATCTTGACCTTTAGCTTGGTGCCGAGCTCGGCCAGCTCAGGCTTGACGTAGCCCATGCCGATCTGTTTGCCAAAGTGCACGGAATACCCGCCCGAGGTCAGACGACCAGCATAGTCACCATTCGCATCGCGCAGCGCCTCTTTGCCCCATGGGTCCGCGTCCGCTGGTCCGTCGATCAAAAGCGTGACGCATTTCGAACGAATGCCTTTGGCCTCCATTTCGGCCTTGCCGTTGAAATCCTTGGACAGGTCCACAAAGCGCGGCAGATCCGCCTCTAGCGGGGTCGCATCGCGGCCCAGTTCGGTGCCGAACGCGCGATAGGATTTTTCCTGACGCAGCCAGTTTTGCGCACGTGCACCAACCAGTTTGCCACCGTGTTTTTCCAGAACAGGCACCAGCAGGTCCCACAGGTAGTTCTGCATTTCGATCGGGTGGTGCAATTCCCAGCCCAATTCGCCGGTATAGGCCACGCGGATCGCGTTCACAGGGCACATGCCCAGTTCGATCTGACGGGCCGACAGCCATGGGAACCGTTTGTTCGACAGCGCGGTTTCAACATCCGCATCGCGCAGAACTTCCTTGAGGATGTCGCGCGATTTTGGACCTGCGATGGCAAAGACGCCCCACTGGGTCGTGACGTTCTGGATTTCGATGTAACCGAATTCTGGCGCTTTATCCTCTGCCGCTTTGCGTAGGAAATCAGCGTCGTAATCGGTCCATGCACCAGCGGACACGAGGTAATATTCATCCTCGGCCAAACGGACGATGGTGTATTCGGTGCGGGTGGTGCCCGCATCGGTCAGTGCGTAGGTCAGGTTGATCCGGCCGATTTTCGGCAGTTTGTTACAGGTGAACCAGTCAAGGAACTGGGTCGCGCCGGGGCCTTTGACGATGTGTTTCGTGAACGCAGTTGCATCGATTAGACCAGCGGTTTCGCGCACCGCTTTCGCCTCTTCCACGGCATACTGCCACCATTCACCACGGCGGAAGCTGCGGCTGTCATGGTCAAAGGTTTCCGGTGCATCCAGCGGACCGTAGTAGTTCGGGCGTTCCCAACCATTGACCTGACCGAATTGCGCGCCTTTGGCTTTCTGGCGGTCATAGGCTGGCGCGGTGCGCAGGGGACGGGCCGCTTCGCGTTCCTCATCTGGATGGTGCAAGATATAGACGTGCTCATAGCACTCTTCGTTCTTTTTCACGCCGTACTCGGTCGTCATCCAGCTGCCGTAGCGTTTGGGATCCAGCGACGCCATGTCGATCTCGGCTTCGCCTTCGACCATCATCTGCGCCAGATAGTAACCGGTGCCACCCGCAGCGGTGATGCCAAAGCTGAACCCTTCGGCCAACCACATGTTCCGCAATCCGGGTGCAGGACCAACCAGTGGGTTGCCGTCCGGCGTATAGCAGATCGGGCCGTTGAAATCGTCCTTTAGGCCAACCGTTTCCGACGACGGAATACGGTGGATCATCGACATGTATTCTTCTTCGATCCGATCCAGATCGAGCGGAAACAGGTCAGCGCGGAAGCTATCCGGCACGCCATATTCAAACCGCGCAGGTGCGTTGCGTTCATATGGGCCAAGGATCCAGCCGCCGCGTTCTTCGCGGACGTACCATTTGGCGTCTGCGTCACGCAGGACAGGATGTTCAGGGTTACCAGCCGCGCGATAGGCCTGCAGTTCGGGATCGGGTTCGGTCACTATGAACTGATGCTCGACCGGAATGGCAGGGATTTTGATGCCCAGCATACGGGCGGTGCGTTGGGCGTGGTTGCCCGTCGCGGTCACAACGTGCTGTGCATGAATGACGGTCTGTTCGTCGGTCGGCACAAGGTTGCCGCCCTTTTCGCCCATCTTGGTGACGGTGACCTCCCAATGATCGCCGGTCCATTTATAGCCATCAACCTGCCATTTGCGTTCAATAATCACGCCGCGCTGACGCGCGCCTTTGGCCATGGCCATCGTGACATCGGCGGGGTTGATGTAACCGTCTTGCGGGTGGAACAGCGCACCTTTTAGATCCTCGGTGCGGACCAGCGGCCAGCGTTCTTTGATCTGCGCAGGGGTCAGGAATTCATGATAAACGTCAGCAGTTTCAGCCACCGACGAATAGAGCATATATTCATCCATCCGGTCCTGCGTCTGGGCCATCCGCAGGTTGCCGCAAATCGAAAACCCAGCGTTCAGGCCGGTTTCCTCTTCGAGCGTTTTGTAAAAATCGACCGAATATTTGTGGATGTGGGTCGTCGCATAGGACATGTTGAACAGGGGCAACAAACCAGCGGCGTGCCATGTCGACCCCGAGGTCAGTTCATCCCGTTCCAGCAGCATAACATCGTCCCAGCCCGCGCGGGCTAGGTGATAGGCGATCGACGTTCCGATGGCGCCACCGCCAACAACAAGGGCACGAACATGCGATTTCATTTGCGACTCCCAGAAATGATTGGCCCGAGGATGCACGAAACGGATGCTTTTCCACAGAATTTTGCCGACCAAACGCGGATCAAAACCGACCTTGATCAGGAATAGCGACGCTTTTCTGCAATAGCGTTGCGTCCGATGGCGCTAGCGGTTCTTGTCGCGGTGCAGCATGCGCGATAAACGGTTGCGAACCAAAGGGAGGGTTTGGTGCAAATCTGCCGTACGATAAGCGACCTGCGCGCCGAAGTGGCGTTTCTCAGGGCTCAGGGCAAAACGATTGGTTTGGTCCCGACGATGGGGGCGCTGCATGATGGTCACATGGCCCTTGTTGCCGCCGCCAAGGCCAAAAACAACGCCGTCATCGCCACTATTTTTGTCAATCCAACCCAGTTCGGCGAAGCCGCCGATCTAGAGGCCTATCCCAGAACAGAAGCCGCCGATTGCGCCCTGTTGAATGCGGCCGATGTGGATGCCGTGTTCATTCCCGAGGCTGGCGAGATGTACCCTGATGGCGATGAAACCATCGTGGAAACCACCCGTCTGGCCAATATGCTGCACGGGGTGGTCCGGCCGGGGCACTATCGCGGGGTGACAACCGTTGTGTGCAAGCTGCTTAACCTTGCGCAGGCTGATAACGCCTATTTCGGCGAAAAGGACTATCAGCAGCTACAGGTCATTCGTCGGATGGCCCGCGACCTGTTTATCCCGACCCGCATCAACGGCGTTCCAACAGTGCGTGAGGCGGACGGGCTGGCGATGTCCTCGCGCAATGTGCGCCTGTCGCCAGAGGATCGCGCCGCCGCGGTTGTACTATCCCAATCCCTGACCCGCGCCGAGGATGTCGCCGCCAACGGTGGCACGATTGCGGATATCGACACCGCGATCCGCGATCATATCGGCACCCAGCCACGCGGCCGAATTGTTGGACTCGACATCGTTCAGGCCCTTACACTCGCCCCCGTATCGGGCCGCCCCGAAGGAACCATCGGCATCATGCTGTCGGTTGCCTTCGGACCAGAGGACAACCCTGTCCTGCTTCTTGACCAGAGGGAGATCACCCTATGAGCACCCAGACCGAAACCATCCGCCGGATGACTGTGCCGCAAATCGCCCGCCGCAAAGGTGGCGAGCCGATTGTATCGCTGACATCCTATCACGCGCATACAGCGGCAATCGTCGACAAATACGCCGATTTCATTCTGGTGGGTGACAGCCTTGGCATGGTTATGCACGGCATGGAAAGCACGGTTGGTGTACCACTGGACCTGATGATCATGCACGGCAAGGCCGTTGTTCGCGGTACACAGCGCGCGCTGATCGTGGTGGACATGCCCTTTGGCACCTACGAAGAAAGCCCGAATGTCGCCTTTCGCAACGCCGCCCGCATCATGAAGGAAACCGGCTGCGGTGCGGTCAAGCTTGAGGGTGGCAAACGCATGGCGGAAACCATCCGGTTCCTGACCGAGCGCGGCATCCCCGTCATGGCCCATATTGGCCTGACGCCGCAATCCAGCCACATCATGGGCGGGTTCAAAACCCAAGGCCGCGACGAAGATAGCTGGCCCCTCCACGAAGAGGACGCCCGCGCGGTGGCCGAGGCCGGTGCCTTTGCGATCGTTCTAGAGGGTATGGTCGAACCGCTGGCCGCCAAGATCACCAAGCAAATCGACATTCCAACCATCGGCATCGGTGCAAGTGTCGAATGTGACGGTCAGATCCTCGTGCTAGAGGATATGCTGGGGCTGAACCCATGGACCCCCAAATTCGTCAAGGTCTATGGCCAGCTTGGCCCAATGATCGAGGACAGCGTCAAACGCTATGCCGAGGACGTTAAGGACCGCAGCTTCCCAACCGAAGATCAGGTTTACCGCTAGGAAAAACGCCCGCGCAGAACGCGGGCGTTTCTTTTATCGCTGAAGGTGGGTCAGCATCGCGTCGTAGGATGCATCCTGCCCCGCCAACAGATCTGCGACATTGATCCGCACCGGAATATCGACCGGCACCCCATGCGTTTCATAGTCGTTTCCGGCCATATCCAGATAGCGTTCATTCGACAGCGTCGCGATCCACCCATTCGGCAGCGCGACATAGAACATATCGGATAGCGTGCCATGCGTTGGCATCCCGACCGAGGTCACATTATCAAATTGCGACAATGCCAGCGCAAAGGTTTCCCCCGCTGAAATCGTTAAGTCCGTGGTGAAAAGATACACCGGCACATCAAACGTGATCTCGGCCGGTTCGATTACCAGATCGGTCACATCAAGCCATTCGCCTTTTTCATAGACGTCTTTGCTGCCAATCGGGACGGGTGTGTCAGTCAAATATCCGGCCAGCGCAAAGCCCAACTCATCATCGCCGCCGAAATTGATGCGGGAATCAATCACAATGGCGTCCACGCCATCGAACATGGCCTGCATGTCGGCCATTGCCTCGGCCAGTGCGCCGCTTTCAACCAGACCGCCTTCCATACCAGCTAGGACAATATAGCCGATGTTGTCCGCTGTCCGGCCATAGCCCATTGCCTCGCCAACCTGTGTTACCTCGCCTTGGACGTGGTTTCGGATCAATTGCACGATCAGGGTCTGGGCGTTTCCATCCAGATCGTCGATCCAGTCTGGGTATGTACCGAAATCCTCGTCCCCGAACAGGCGATACAGGTTCACATGACCATCGCCAATTTCACGCAATATGGCGGAAATGGTGTCGTTCAACTTGCCTCGGCCCACAAGGAACCCGTCCAAATTTGGGCGATAGGTGGCATAAGAGGCATTCCAATCGACGCCGCGCTGGTCGAAATAGGCGTAGTGTTCATTGAAGAAATGCCAAAGCACGTCAAAGGTCGTGGCCGGATCGTTGCTAACCGACTGTGTACAGGCAACCGGTAACGTCGACAGCGGGTCAAAAGTAATCAGGCTCGCCTTACCGAAATCCACCTGCAACTGGTCACCGTTGCGGTACACCTCAGCCGTCAGTTTATCGGTAAAACGCCCCACACCCGTGATCGTCAAATCGTCGATCCGCCCGCCATTTTCTGTCACCGCCACATCGCGCGATGTGGCCAGCGGCAGACAGGCAAAACTGGACTGTTGGTACAAAGTGGCCTGATCGTCGGCCAGTTCCAAAATCATGCCGTAGCCAACCGACTGCCACAGTTGCAAGGCATCAGCCAATAGGGTACCGGCCGGCAAAATTGCCGTTAAAGCACTTAAAATAAAGGGTTTCATTGTCGCCTCGTTGTAAACGTGCCCCCGATGTGGGCACGCCCCGCACAAAAAAAAGGCGGCAATGTTAAAAACTTTTACATTCTCTGTCGCCTATTCGACAGCTCGCACCCCATAGGTCTGATAGGCGCGTTTGATCTGGTCCGCTTCGGTCCGGTCGGGGAACAAACGATAACTGGGGGCGATGATTGGACTGACGCGATGCGCCTCGACCTCGATCAGGCCGCGCAGGGTGAACGCCGTTCCGGCCATCGCCAACAATGGCCCAGCGCGATCCTGAAATTCCGTCGTGTCGGCCTCGATCAATCGGGCGTCGCCGTTCACCTTATAGCCCTTTTGCCGAAAGACATCGACGAAGCTCACACAGACACGGCGATTTGCAGTCAGGTTTCGGCGTGACACAGGCGAAGCGATTTCGGCAATCAACAGTGTATTCAACCCGTCAGCGCAGAATATTTCCTTGGGACTGACGTTTGGTTGCCCTTCGGCATCTACGGTGGCCAGCCAACATAAAACTGACCGGTCAATTGCTTCTTTTACCTCACCTTCGAACATCGCTCCTCCTTCGTGTTCGATTACAACATGGACGGTACCACCATATCCGGAGGCCGATGGCCGTCCGCAAAGGTCTGGATGTTCACCAGAACCTTTTCACCCATTTCTATGCGGCCTTCGGTTGTCGCGCTGCCCATGTGCGGCAGCAAAACAACGTTCGGCAATTCACGCAGACGTGGATTGATTTCGTGACCATGTTCAAAAACATCCAGCCCCGCACCAGCCAGTTCGCCCGCCCGCAACATGCGCGTCAGTGCGTTTTCATCAATCACCTCGCCGCGGCTGGTGTTAACGATCACCGCGCTAGGTTTCATCAAACGCAAGCGGCGCGCATTCATCAGATGAAAGGTCGCGGGAGTATGCGGGCAATTCACCGACACAATGTCCATGCGGGACACCATCTGATCCAGACTTTCCCACCACGTCGCGCCCAGTTCTTCCTCGATCTCGGGGCGCAATCGACGGCGGTTGTGATAATGGACAGACATGCCAAAGGCTTTGGCACGGCGCGCTACCGCCTGCCCGATCCGTCCCATACCTAGGATACCGAGGCTACGACCGGAAATACGCCCCCCAAGAAGGTAGGACGGTGACCAGCCAGACCATTGGCCATTTTGCATCGCGGCCAAGCCTTCGGGAATGCGGCGTGTGACCGCCAACAGCAACGCCATGGTCATATCAGCCGTATCTTCGGTCATGACACCTGGGGTATTGGACACCAAAATCCCGCGTTGGCGTGCCGTTGCAACGTCGATGTGATCAACCCCCGCCCCATAGTTGGCGATCAGTTTTAGGTTTTCACCCGCCTGCCCCAGCAGCGCATTGTCGATACGGTCAGTCAGCGACGGCACGATCACATCGGCGGTTCGCAGGGCCGCCGCTATTTCATCGCGGGACATGGGGGTATCGTCGGCCCGTGTGGTCAGGGTAAACAGCTCGTGCATGCGCGCTTCGACCTGCGCAGGCAGGCGCCGTGTCAGAACCACATTTAGTCGTTTGCCGGGCAACGCATCCTCCTCTTCCCAAATCACCGCGTTAATGGCAGATTGCCCCTAGCAGAGCCGCGAAACAAGAGCGCCTGAACGTCACGCGGCACAATGATACAGGTAAAGCCATGATTACGTTTATGCGGTGTGTTCTAGCTGCGCTTATTGTTGTTGCCTCGCAGGCCAATGCACAAGAGGTCGGGCCGGTGACAAACCTGCCTTTGCCACGTTTTGTGTCGCTCAAGGCGTCCGAGGCGAATATTCGCCGTGGGCCGTCATTGTCGCATCGTATCGACTGGATCTACCAACGCCGCGACATGCCCCTGCAGGTTGTTGCCGAATACGGAAATTGGCGACGCGTGGTGGATCGCGATGGCGTGGGCGGTTGGGTCCATTACGTTATGCTGTCGGGCACACGCACCGTGATCATCGACGCCGAACTGCAACCCTTGTTCGCCAGACCCGATTTTAACAGCCCGCAACAGGCGCTGCTGGAAATGGGTGTGATTGCACGCATTGACGAATGCCAGATCGACTGGTGCCGCCTGCGTGCTGACGGTTATCGGGGGTGGGCCCCGAAAACCGCCCTTTGGGGTGTTAATGCGGATGAAATCCTCGAATAACCTAGGCTGCGTCGAGCAGCCCGCGCCCCTTTAGCAGCGCCTCAACACCCGGTAACCGTCCACGGAAGCGTGTATAAAGCTCGGCCGCGTCAACGGTTCCGCCTTTGCTGAGGATATTGGCCTCAAGCGAGGCCGCCAATTCGGCATCAAACGCATTGTCGACCTCTTCAAAGGCCTCGAACGCGTCTGCATCCATGACCTCGGCCCACATGTAGCAGTAATAGCTGCTGGCGTAATATTCGCTGCCAAAGGCATGTGCAAAATGGGGCGATGCGTGGCGCATGCGGATCGCATGTGGCAACCCAATACGATCGAGAATTTCCGTCTGCGCCTGAATTGGGTCGCTGGCCGGTGGATTGCGATGCAATTCCAGATCAACAATGGCCGAGGCCACATATTCGACGGTCGCAAAACCGGTGTCATAGGTCGCAGCGCCCAACACGCGGTCCAGCAGATCCTTGGGCATAGGTTCACCCGTTTCGGCATGCGTTGCAAATTCTGCAAGCACCTCGGGCACCTCAAGCCAGTGTTCATAAAGCTGGCTGGGCAATTCAACGAAATCGCGCGACACGCTGGTGCCTGACACGCGCGCATAGGTCACATCCGACAGCATCTGATGCAACGCATGACCAAATTCGTGGAACAGCGTGCGCGCATCATCATACGACAGCAACGCAGGGCTGCCTTCGGCCGGTTTCGCAAAATTACACACATTCACAACGATTGGACGAATGTCACCCAACAGCCTTTGCTGACTGCGCATGGCACTGCACCACGCACCGGACCGTTTTGATCCGCGCGCAAAATAATCGCCCACAAACAGCGCGACATGCTGGCCGTTGCGCGTGACCTCCCACAGGCGGACATCAGGGTGATAACGCGGCCCGTCGGTTGGGGCGAACTCAAGCCCGAACAGACGATTGGCACAGGCAAATGCGGCATCAATCATGCGATCCAACTGGAAGAACGGCTTGATCTCGGCCTCGTCCAGATCGTGTTCCGCCTTGCGGCGTTTTTCCGAATAATAGTGCCAGTCCCAAGGTTCCAGCGGCCCCTCAAACCCGTCGGCATGCAGCAGCGCCTCAAGCTTGGCAGCATCCGCATCTGCCGCTGCCTTGGCGGGTTCCCAGACGCGCGACAGCAAATCCGCGACCGCCTCGGGTGTTCCGGCCATTTCCGGTTCCAGCTTATAGGCCGAATAGGTGTCATAGCCCAAAAGCGCGGCCTTCTCGGCCCGCAGCTTAAGCGTTTCGGCAATGATCCCGCGGTTATCGGTCTCGCCGCTGTTGGCGCCGCGTGCGCTCCAGGCTTCGTAAGCTTTTTTCCGCAAATCGCGGCGTGGCGAAAACTGAAGGAACGGCATGATCAACGACCGCGACGTTGTCACGACCGGCCCATCCGTTCCCTTTTCCTTGCCCGCAGCATTGGCTGCTGCCACCACGAAATCGGGCAAACCGTCCATGTCTCCTGCGTTTAGGGGCATGAACCATGTTCGTTCATCCGCCAGCAGGTTTTGACTAAAATCCGTTCCTAGAACAGACAGCCGCGATTTGATCGCCGACATACGGTCTGATGCCGCGGCGGCCAGCTGGGCACCGGCACGCACGAAATCGCGATGGATCAGATACAGCACCCGATCTTGTTCCTCGCTAAGGTTCAGCGTGTCCCGCGTTTGCCACAGGTGATCAATCCGCTGGAACAGCGCGGTATTGGTTGTGATCTCAGACGAATACGCCGAAAGCTTGGGCGCAAATTCACGCGACAATGCCTCACGTTCTGGATTGGTGTCAGCACCCGCAACAGAATAGAACGCGCTAAGAACACGATCCAACAGCTGATCGGCGTTTTCCAACGCCTCGATCGTATTGGCGAACGTCACCTCAGCCTGTTCGGTGATTGCGGCGATGTTTGCCCGCGCTTCATCCAATGCGGCATCCACCGCAGGCGCGAAATCACTGTCTTTGATCTGTTCGAACGGGGGCAGACCGAAGGGGGTATCCCATGTCTGCAAAAGCGGATTGGTCATGCAAAAACTCCTTGCTTGGTGACAAGGTATGCACGGCAATCGAAAACCACCAGACCTAGGTGCGGTTAAACATCCGTTTAAAGAAACCCGGCTGTTCGGGCGGCGCGGGACGATACAGTGTGACCACCTCGCCGGGGCGGTCGGCAACACCGGCCTGAACAGGAATAGGCAGCGCCGACATTTCCGCGTTGGCCGCGGCATCCATCAATGCGGGCAGCACAAATTCATGGATGGCATCCACGTCGTCATAGGGTTGATGCAACGCCATCAACGGGTGGCCGTTCTGATCCTGTTCCAACAACGACAACGCAACAAGCGCATCGCGTTCGATCAACGGGGCAAATGACGACAGCCGCGATTGCAATCGTTCGATACCGTCCGTTGTGCGGGTTTCGGTTTCCATCGCGGTGACATAGGCCACAACAGCGGGGAAGCCTTCGGTCAGGTCATCAGAATAAAGCGCAATAAAGATGCGCGTGGCATCTTTGGGCGGTTTGGTTGCCGCCAGAAGGCGCATGAAACCCCGAAACGCATCGGACTGCGCGGCGATGCGGTCACGGACCAGGCGTCTGAATTCTTCGGCTGCGGGATGGGAAACTTCCACGCGAACTCCACTTGTTTACTGCGCATCAAAATCCATAACGCGGGATTTTGGCGCAATACAAGGGCTAGTCACCGCAAATCGGACAATCTGCGCGACGCTTTGCCTGAATAACGCGAGTTTCCGAATAAAGCGCGTCGTAAATCAGGATGCGCCCAACAAGAGACTGGCCCGCGCCTGTGACGTATTTGATCGCCTCGGCGGCCATCATGGACCCGATAATACCCGGTAGCGGGCCCAGTACGCCCGCCTCGGCGCAGGTCGGCACAAGGTCAGCCGCTGGCGCGCTGGGAAACACGCATTGGTAACAGGGGCCACCCTCGGCGGGGGCGTAGATGCTGATCTGCCCTTCCCACTGGGTCATCGCGGCGGAAATCAGCGGGGCCCCCAATGCGGCGGCAACACGGTTGACCATATATCGGGTTTCTAGATTGTCCGTGCCATCAAGGATCAGATCATATTCGGCAAACAGCAGCCGCGCGTCCTCTTCGCTAAGGCGGCGGTGATAGGGTTTGACCTCTATAAAGGGATTGAGCGACCGCATGGCGGCGGCGGCTGAATGCACTTTGGGCATTCCGATCCGGTTGTCGCTATGAATGACCTGCCGCTGTAGGTTGCTACCGTCAACAACGTCATCATCGACGACGCCGATTGTCCCAACACCCGCCGCAGCCAGATACAAAAGCGACGAAGACCCAAGCCCCCCTGCCCCGATCACAAGAACACGGGCATTTTTAAGCTTTTTCTGACCGGGCCCGCCGATTTCGCGCAGCATCATATGACGGGCGTACCGGTTCAGTTCGGCCTCGGAAAACGTGCCTTTGGGCTGCTCCGTTTCGGCGTCGCGTTCGGCGACACGGGCGCGCAACCATTTCAGCGCGCGCCGATACCCGAACACCACCCCACCAAGTGCCAAAAGGAAAACCCAGTCACGGGCATCGTCACCGGTGGCCTGACGTAGCGGGTTGCCCTCGGGCAGGGTCAATTGCGCAGCGATCACCGCGACCAACAAAACAACAATCAGGCCCCAGCGCAGTGATTTTGGTGCATTCAAGAGCGTCCCAACACCCCAGATTACCGCCGCAAGCGCGAAAACTACGATCATGTTGTCCCCGTTGATCCAAATCCTCCGGTGCCGCGATCGGTGTCGTCCAGCGCCTCGGCGATCTGGAAATCACCAATGACAACGGGCGCAACCACGAACTGAGCGATACGGTCACCGTGTTGAATGACGTAGGGCTCATTTCCGGTGTTCAAGAGGATGACACCAACCGGACCGCGATAATCACTGTCGATCGTTCCGGGGGTATTGGGCAGTGTGATGCCATGCTTTAGCGCCAAACCGGACCGTGGGCGGACCTGCACCTCATAGCCGTGGGGGATTTCCATCCTAAAACCGGTCGGGATCAACGCGCGCCCCATGGGCAACACGGTGATAGACCCGCCATCGGGCAAGTTTGCACGAACGTCCGCCCCCGCCGCGCCAGACGTTTGATACGACGGCAAAGGCACCGTGCGATCGGCATCGGGCAGAAATTCGATGCGAATGGAAACGGTCATTTCGTAAGCGCCTCAGCGATTTTCGACGCCAGTTTTCGGGCGACCTCATCCTTGTGCATGCGCGGCCATGGCTCGGCCCCTGATGCGCTGATGATGGTCACATCGTTTTCTGTTCCGCCCATGATGCCGGTTTCGGGTGACACATCATTGGCAACAATCCAATCACAGCCCTTACGGTCACGTTTGGCCGTTGCATTGGCGATGACATCATCCGTTTCTGCGGCAAAACCGACCACCAGGCCTGGGCGGCCATCGGTCATTTGGCTGACGGTGGCCAGAATATCGTCGTTTTCGGCAAAGGTAAGAACGGGCAGTTCACCGTTCTGTTTTTTGATTTTGCTGTCGGTGGCCGTTGCAACCCGCCAATCGGCGACAGCGGCCGCAAACACCGCTGCGTCCGCTGGCAATGCGGTGCGTACGGCCTCCATCATTTGGGCCGCGGTTTCGACGGCCACCACCTTGACGCCTGACGGTGGCGCAACATCCGCCGGTCCGGTGACAAAGGTCACATCAGCGCCCAGCGCCGCAAGCGCAGTTGCAATGGCGGTGCCTTGTGCGCCTGACGAACGGTTGGCGATATAGCGAACGGGATCAATGGGTTCGTGGGTCGGGCCAGAGGTAATCAAAACATGTTTGCCCGCCAGCGGGCCTGCCGATAGCGCCGCCTCGACGGCTGCAACGATTTCAAGCGGTTCGGACATGCGGCCCGGCCCATATTCGCCACAGGCCATGTCGCCCTCGTTCGGACCGACAGAGGCAACACCGTCTGATTTCAGTGTTTTGATGTTGCGCTGGGTCGCGGGATGATCCCACATCCGCACATTCATCGCAGGGGCAATCAGAACCGGCGTATCGGTGGCAAGCAACAATGTGCTCGCCAGATCATTGGCCAACCCGCTGGCCATTTTCGCCATCAAATCCGCAGTTGCGGGGGCGACCACAATCAAATCGGCAACGCGGGACAATTGGATGTGGCCCATGTCGGCCTCATCGGTCAGGTCGAAAAGATCAGCGAACACCTTGGTCCCTGCCAGCGCGGACACAGACAGGGGCGTAACAAATTCAGCCGCAGAATTGGTCATCACAGGGGTGACATCCGCGCCGCGTTCCCGCAGCCGGCGGATCAGGTCCAGTGACTTATAGGCCGCGATACCGCCGCCAATGATCAAGAGTATGCGTTTTCCTGCGAGCATTCAGGCCCCCGTAGTCCGGTTTGGCCCGACCTTATGCAGTTGAACGCGAAAGAACAATCACTGCAGCATCAGTTGCAATTCACCGCCGTGTTTTTCCAACGCTTTACGCATTTTGCCAAAGGCGGCTGCCTCTAGCTGACGCACGCGTTCTTTGGACAGTCCCAGCTCTTTGCCGAGGCTTTCCAAGGTCCGTGGATCATCGCGCAGTTTACGTTCGCTGACGATGAACCGTTCACGATCATTCAGCGTCATCATCGCATTGAGCAACCAGTGGCGCAGGGTTTCAGTGTCGTGATCTTCGACCACGAATTCCTCGGCCTGCGGGCCTTCGTCTGGGATAGTATCAACCCAACTGCGGCCCTCGTCTTCGTTCGACTGGGTCGCATCCAGCGAAAAGTCGGTTCCGCCAAGGCGGCCTTCCATCATCTCGACATCGTGGATCGGAACGCCCAGTTCCACAGCGATCTTTTTGCGGACCTGATCGGGCGACAGGGTTTCGCCGACGGCAGCGGCCTCGCGTTCGATCTGTGCCTGTACGCGACGCATGTTAAAGAACAGCGATTTTTGGCTACTGGTCGATCCGGTGCGGACCATCGACCAATTGCGCATCACAAAGTCCTGAATGCTGGCCTTGATCCACCAGACGGCATAAGTGGAAAACCGAACACCGCGATCGGGGTCGAATTTGTCTGCGGCCTTCATCAGGCCCAAGCTTGCCTCTTGGATCAAGTCATTCATCGGCGCGCCGTAGCGGCGAAACTTCGATGCCATAGAGATGGCCAGACGCATATACGCCGTGATCAAGCGGTGCAGGGCCTGTTCATCGCGATGGTCACGCCATGCGTAGGCCAGTTTGGCTTCGGTTTCCGCGTCCAGCAGTTCTGCCTTCATTGCGCGGCGAGAAAAGTTAGGTTCGGCTGCATAATCGAATGCCATGTTCACCCCCCTAGGTGATGTTGCCTGTGCGACTTTGCTTGTTTAATCAGTGTACGCAGCACGCCGCGGATTGGATCACTCAGCAGGGCACATCAGGCTATGAACACATGCACATTGATTTTGGGCGGCGCGGCCAGTGGTAAATCCGCCTACGCAGAAAGCCTTGTTTTCCAAGAGGATCGCAGCCGTGTGTATGTGGCGACGTCACAGGCATGGGATGACGAGATGCGTCAGAAGATCGCAGATCACAAAGCGCAGCGCGGTCCCAACTGGCGCACAATAGAAGAGCCGGTCGATATGACTGCGGCGCTGGCCACAGTTTCAGCAGATGAAATCGTGCTGATCGACTGCGCCACGCTTTGGCTAACGAACGTTATGTTGGGCGATCATGATCTTGAGGCTGAAACACACGCCTTTCTAGCCGCGATTGAGGCCTGCCCAGCACCAGTGATCATCGTGTCGAACGAAACCGGTCTGGGGATCGTGCCCGACAACAAGCTGGCCCGCGATTTCCGGAATGCACAGGGGCGGCTCAATCAGCGGCTGGCACAGATTTCGGATGCTGTCGTGTTTGTCGCCGCAGGTTTGCCCATGGTGATGAAGGGCAGTGTCACATGAACCGCTGGTTTTGGGTGCGCCACGGCCCCACCCATGAAAAGACAATGGTCGGTCATCGCGACGTCCCCGCCGATTTGTCGGACACCGCACTGATTGATCGGGTAAAGGCGGCATTGCCGTCCAAGGCCCTTTTGTTTTCGTCGGACCTGATCCGCGCGGCCGACACGGCCCGCGTGATCTGTCCGCGCGGCACCGAACCAACACAGACCCCCGCCTTTCGCGAAATCGACTTTGGCGCATGGGACGGGCTGCATTGGACGGTGATCGGCGACCGTTGGCCTGACCTATCGCGCGCGTTCTGGGAACAACCGGGCGACCATCGCGCCCCTAACGGCGAAAGCTGGAATGACGCCCTGCACCGGATTTCGTCTGAGGTGGATCGCCTGAATGCCATGCACCAAAACACCGATTTCATCGTGGCGGCCCATTTCGGTGCGATCCTGACACAGTACCAGCGGGCCAGCGGCAAAACCGCCTATCAAACGCTTGGCCAGAAAATCGATAACTTTTCAATCACGCAGCTGAATTACTATGCGGGTGATTGGGATGTTGCCCTGATCAATCACATTCCGTGATGGACGCCCCCTCAAATCGTCGTTTGGTTGCGATTGCCCAATCCTCATAGGTTTGTCCCATCTAGAATGGGGACAGATTATGTATGAATTGATTATCGGCGATCGCAGTTTTAGCAGCTGGTCTTTGCGCGGCTGGTTGATGCTCGAAAAATTTGGCCTGCCGTACCAAACGCGGATGGTCGGGCTGTATTCCGGCACGATGCGGGCGGACATGGCGCCATATGCGCCGGCGCGCACCGTACCCGCAATGGTCACCCCTCAGGGCCATATCCTGTCTGATAGCCTATCCATGGCCGAAACGCTGGCCGAGGCGCACCCTGATGCGGGGCTGTGGCCTGCCGACACTGGCGCGCGGGCGCTGGCGCGTAACCTTGTGGCGGAAATGCATGCGTCGTTTATGCCACTTCGCGATGAATGCACAAATATTGTGAACTTCGTCTGGCAGGGTTTTGTTCCCTCACCCACCGTGCAACGGGACGTCGCGCGGATCGAATACCTTTGGGCATTGGCCAAGGATCGCTATGGACGCGCAGATAGCCCGTGGCTGTTTGGCGACTATTCGCTGGCCGATGTATTTTATGCACCCGTCGCTTGTCGGTTCACCGCCTATGGGCTGGCAACCACCGACGCAAGCCAAGCCTACGTCGACGCACATCTGGATGATCCCGCCTTCCAAAGCTGGCGGGCCGAGGCGATGAAAGAGGTCCATGACCCTTTCCCCTATGACCTGCCATACGAAAAAGGTGACTGGCCGCGTTAACCAATCATCAACCAAGCCCCTGTTAACCATTTGAAAACAGACAGGGGCTTGGATGGTCGCGCAGGCATATACCGTTGCATTCGAAGGCGTCGACGCCCGCATGGTTGAGGTTCAGTGCGCCACCGCCCCCGGCCTGCCGGGATTTTCCATCGTTGGCTTGCCGGACAAGGCCGTATCCGAGGCACGCGAACGTATCCGCGCCGCGCTTGCCTCGCTTCAAATTGCGCTGCCCAGCCAGAAAATCACCGTTAACCTGTCCCCTGCCGACCTGCCCAAAGAGGGGTCACATTTCGATTTACCGATCGCGCTGGCGCTTTTGGCCGCGATCGAGATTTTGCCCCACGACAAAGTTCGGGAAACGGTCGCCTTGGGGGAATTGTCGCTTGACGGAACCTTGGTGCCCGTGATCGGCGCCCTGCCCACCGCAATGGCCGCCGCAGAAGAGGACTGTGTCCTGTTGTGCCCCAAGGATTGCGGCAGCGAGGCGGCTTGGGTCGGCGCAACGCCGGTCTATGCCGCCCGCACCCTTGGTGAAGTGATCCAACATTATACAGGCCAGTCGCCTTTGCCGCCGTCTGTACCGGGCGAAGTTGACAGCTCGGCCGCGCATCGCGACATGCGCGATGTCAAAGGTCAGGAACGGGCCAAACGCGCCATCGAAATCGCGGCGGCGGGGCGGCACCATCTGTTTATGGTTGGCACCCCGGGGTCCGGCAAATCCATGCTGGCCGCGCGTATCCCCGGTATTCTGCCGCCCCTTGGCCCCGCAGAGGCACTTGAGACATCGATGATCCATTCGATTGCGGGGCTGCTCGATAACGGCGGGATCGACCGCAGCCGCCCGTTTCGCGAACCGCATCATACCGCCAGCATGGCCGCCATCGTGGGCGGCGGGCGCGGGGCAAAACCGGGGGAAATCAGCCTTGCCCACAATGGTGTGCTGTTCATGGATGAATTTCCGGAATTTCCCCGAACGGTTCTGGAAACCTTGCGACAACCCATCGAAACCGGCGAAGTGATGGTGGCCCGCGCCAATGCCCATGTGCGCTATCCCTGCCGGTTTATGTTGATCGCTGCGGCCAATCCCTGCCGCTGCGGGTATTTGTCCGATCCCGCCCGCGCCTGTGCCCGCGCGCCGGTTTGCGGTACCGATTATCTCGGCAAAATCTCGGGCCCTTTGATGGATCGCTTCGATCTGCGGGTCGAGGTGCCGCCCGTTGCCTTTGCCGATCTGGACTTGCCCGCCACCGGCGACAGCTCGGCCACGATTGCGGAACGGGTGGCAACGGCGCGGGACATTCAGGTCGCCCGCTATGATGGCACTGACATCCGCACCAATGCCGAGGCAGAGGGAAGCGCGTTGGAACAGGTGGCCACGCCCGACGCAGAGGGGCGCGCGCTTTTGACTAAGGTGGCTGATAATTTCGGGCTGTCGGCGCGTGGTTATCACCGCGTGTTGCGGGTGGCGCGCACGGTGGCCGATCTGGATGGATCGCCCGATGTGCGTCATCCCCACGTGGCCGAGGCGGTCAGCTACCGGCTTGCCCTGTCGAAAGAGGTTTGAACAAACTGGGCCACACGGCGCAGGGCCGCCCTCGCCTCGGGCACCCAATATTCGCCCATATGCCAGCCATGCGGCGCGCCATGCCACGTTTCCACCTGCACCTCAGCGCCTTCGCGTTCCAGACGCGTGGCAAGGCGATAGGTATCATCCTCTAGGATTTCGGGGCTGCCTACCTGAAACAAGATCGGCGGCGGCGCGTCAAAATCGGCGAACAGCGGCGAAATACGCGGATCATCGGCAGGCGTATCACCGACATAGGCCGTCACGGCCTCATGCATCCGGTCAGCCGGCAACAAAGGATCCTTGGCCGCATTGGCAGCAACAGACGGCCCCGACAGGGTCAGGTCCGTCCATGGCGACAGGGCAAAAACCCCCGCGGGGCGCAGATCACGACGGCACAATTCGGCAAGCAATGCGAGCGTCAACCCGCCCCCCGCGCTATCACCGCCCATCACGATATTTTCGGGGCGATACCCGCGATCAATCAAATCAAGATAGGCCGCAAGCGCATCGTCAAATGCCGCTGGAAACGGGGCCGTTGGCGACAGCCGATACCGCACGCCAACCACCATCGCGCCCGCGTCCCGCGACAGGCGCGACATCAGCCCGCCATACACATCGGGCGAGCCCGCGAAATAGCCACCACCGTGCAGGTAAAACACCACGCAGGCCGGATCGGCGCCTTGGCCCGTGACCCAAACCGCATCCGAATTGCCCAAGGGGCGCGTTAGAACCGAGGTATAGGGGCGGATTTGCATAAACCGCTGCGCGACCTTGTCCATGCGTTCGGCATCTTTTTCAGGGGCCGCGCTGACGCGAAAGAGCGGCTTGATAAACAGCCGCCCCCCGAGCGAGAAAAGTTTGAGCCGAAACGACATGTCAGCCCCGTTTTGCCTCTATCGCCTGCCAGATTTTTTCGGCCACATTGATGCCGTCGAACCGTTCCAGTTCCTGAATGCCGGTGGGCGACGTCACATTGATTTCCGTTAGCCAATCGCCAATCACGTCGATGCCAACAAAGATCTGACCCTTTTCGCGCAACAGCGGGCCAATGGCGGCACAGATTTCGCGATCACGATCCGTTAGGTCAACCTTTTCCGGACGTCCCCCGACGTGCATGTTCGAACGCGCCTCGCCCTGTGCGGGGACGCGGTTAATCGCGCCGACGGGTTCGCCGTTCACAAGGATCACACGCTTATCGCCTTTGGTGACGGCTGGCAGGAATTTCTGAACGATCAACGGTTCGCGGTTAATACCGCTGAACAGCTCATGCAGCGACGCAAGGTTGCTGTCGCCCTCTTTTAGCTTGAACACACCTGCCCCGCCGTTTCCGTACAGCGGTTTGAGAATGACATCACCATGTTTCGCGCGAAACTCTTTCAGCGTCTCGAGGTCGCGCGCGATTGTTGTTGGCGGTGTCAGATCAGGGAAATCCAAAACCAACAGTTTTTCAGGATAATTCCGAACCCAAAACGGATCGTTTACGACCAAAGTGTCAGGATGCACCCGATCCAGCAGATGGGTGGTCGTGATATAGCCCATGTCAAACGGCGGATCTTGGCGCAGCCAGACCACATCGAAATCGGCCAGATCAACAACCTGTTCCTCGCCCAGTTCAAAGTGATCGCCATAAACCCGTTTGACCGTCAATGGCCAACCGCGCGCCGTTACCTTGCCTTCTTGATAGGCCAGCTTATCCGGGGTGTAGTAAAACAGGCTGTGGCCACGTTTCTGCGCCTCTTCGGCGATCCGAAATGTGCTGTCTGCATCAATATTGATGGGTTCGATCGGGTCCATCTGAATGGCGACTTTGAGCGACATGGCAAACCTTTCTGTCTGATTGACAGATACATGGCGTACCCTTGGCCGCTGTGCAATGGGTCAGCCGCTTAAAGCGCCCTGCATGATCTGCACAGTGCCTGTGCCATCAACCACAGCAAGGTCTAACCGACAGGGCGTGAGCTGGCCTTTGGGCTGTGTCGCCAAGAATTCCGAACCCGCATTAAAAATGCGCTGGACCTGCCTGGGTGACAGGGCCGTGGCCGCGCGGGCAAAGGTTTTGCTTTGTTTGACTTCGACAAACACAATCTGTTCGGTCAGTCGAAAGATCAAATCAATCTCGCCCGACGCGCCGCACCAGCGTTGCGCCAACAGCGTGGCCCCCTGTTCAACATAGGTGCGTGCAACGATATCCTCGGCCGCAAGGCCCGCATGATAGGATGTGGCGCCGCGCAGATGGTTCATTCTGAACTGAGGCCAAGAGCTATTTGATAGACCTGCCGTTTTGGCAGCCCAAGCGCCCCTGCAACGGCGGTTGCGGCATCTTTGACACGCATGGTTTTCATCGCTTCGCGCAACGCTGTTTCCACATCCTGTTCAACAACCTCGGTCGCACCGGCACGGCCGACCAAGACCACAATCTCACCTTTAACGGTGCGGCCGGCATAGGCATCGGCGACTTCGGCCAATGTCCCGCGTGTGACCTCTTCGAACCGTTTTGTCAGTTCGCGACAAACAACCGCATCGCGGGTATCGCCCAGAACCTCGCGCAACGAGGTTAACAAATCATTGAGCCGTTTTGGCGATTCATAGAAAATCAGGGTCGCGGGAAAATCGCGCATGGATGCGATTTCCGTATCCCGCTGCGATTTGGCGTTGGGCAAAAACCCGATGAACGCGAAACGATCACTGGGCAGGCCCGAAACCGTCAAGGCCGCCAGTACCGCAGACGCCCCCGGCGCCGAAGTCACCTGTAATCCGGCCGCAATCATGGCCCGCCCCAATTCAAACCCCGGATCGGCGACCAGCGGTGTTCCTGCCTCGGACACATAGGCAACCGACTGGCCACTTGCGACCAGTTTGACGATCCCCTGAACAGCGGCGTCATCCGAATGGTCGTGATAGGCAATCACCTTGCGACCATTCAGGGCGACCCCGTGGATTTCCATCAACTTGCGAATGGTGCGCGTGTCTTCGGCCACAATCACAGAGGCGTTCGCCAGAATATCCAACGCGCGCAGCGTGATATCCCGCGCCGTGC
Source organism: Marivivens sp. (assembly GCA_965215785.1). GTDB lineage: Bacteria > Pseudomonadota > Alphaproteobacteria > Rhodobacterales > Rhodobacteraceae > Marivivens. The sequence goes on from OZ244120.1 coordinate 284,718, forward strand.
CGATAGGTGTGGAAACAAGATACAGTCCGGCAGAGAGTGTCGTCTTTTGACTATTCATAGCTGGACCCCCTATTGGTCGTGCCTATTATGGCGGCGAGTTTGGTTTTGCAGGGCATGAGCCAGTGCGGCGCATGTTGCAAGAGGGAGTAAGGGTCCATGACCGTGACTGGCAATATCATCACAACGAAAGCAGCCAAGATTTTGGCATTATTTTCAATTGCTTGGCTTGCAGCGTGTGAACCAATCCCGACCAGTTCAACGAACGGTGGCCAATCGCTGGACCTGAGTGATCCGATCCCTGTCGCCCTTTTGGTGCCAAGTGGTTCGGGCAACGAATCAGACGCATTTTTGGCAACAAACCTTGAGAATGCGGCGCGTCTTGCAATTGCTGACTTACAAGGCGTCGAAATCGACCTGCGCGTTTACAGCACCGCCGCAAATTCCGAAATCGCTGCCCAAGCAGCAGTTCAGGCGGTTTCCGATGGTGCCAAGGTGATCATCGGGCCCCTTTATTCCGAGGCCGCAAACGCAGCCGGCGTGGCCGTGGCACCGCTTAACGTGAATGTGCTGACGTTCTCGAACAACACCGCGATTGCAGGCGGCAACGTTTTTATTCTGGGATCGACTTTCCAGAACACAGCCAACCGCCTTGTCAGCTATGCCGCAACGCAGGGCGTGACCAATTTCGTGATCGTTCACGGCGAAGACCTGCCTGGCTCGGTTGGTCGTGACGCCATCACCAATGCCATTCGCAACCAAGGCAGCATCCTTAGCGGTGTTCAGTCCTATCCACTGTCGCAGCAAGGCATCCTTGATCAGGCGCCCGTCATGGCATCGGTTATCAACACATCTGGTGCGCAGGCGGTGTTCATGACCGGCGAAATCAAGCGCGATCTGCCCATCGTTGCAACCGCCCTGCCCGAACGCGGCGTTGATCCAACCTTTGTCCGCAGCTACGGCCTGACACGGTGGGACGTTGCGCCAGAAAACCTTGCGATCCCGGGTCTGCAGGGGGGCGTGTTCGCCATGCCGGATCAAACCGTCTCGAACGGCTTTCAGGCACGCTATACTGCGACCTATGACGGCACCCCGCATCCAATCGCCGGATTGGCCTATGACGGTATCGCGGCTATCGGCGCATTGGCTGCAAGCGGCAACGCCGAGGCCCTTACCACCGCTGGTCTGACCCAACCCCAAGGGTTCCAAGGCACATCGGGAATTTTCCGCCTGTTCGCAGACGGCACAAACGAACGCGGCCTTGCGGTCGCTCAAGTCCAAAACAACCAAGTAGTTATCCTTGAACCAGCCCCAAGAAGCTTTGCGGGAGTCGGCTTCTGAGCCGACCCTCCTTTCATCACCTGAACATTCCCCCGCGCTAGACGGTTTCATCTGTCCTGCGCGGGATATTTTTGACGCAGACGCTGTTTACGCAGCTATCGACGCTGAAGTGGCCGATACGAATGACCCAATGGCCATTCGCAAGGCGACCGTTGGCGTTTTGAATGCGGCGCGCAAATCCGGCAACACCGCGATTGCAGCGGCTTTTGCCGAACGCCCGTTCGATGCCCGCCCTGTGACGCGTGCCTATACGTTTTTGACGGATAACCTCGTCAAAACCGTTTTGCATGTCGCCAAAACCAAGCTGCACAAGAACGGCACCCCAACCGAAGCCGAAAAGCTGAGCGTTTTGGCCGTTGGTGGCTATGGTCGCGGCGAAATGGCACCGCAGTCAGACGTCGATCTGTTGTTTTTGACGCCCTATAAGATCACGCCATGGGCCGAGAGCCTGATCGAGTCCATGCTGTATATGCTGTGGGATTTGCGGTTGAAGGTCGGTCATGCCAGCCGGACGGTCCGCGATTGCCTCAAGCTGGCGCGCGAAGACTATACCATCCGCACATCGCTGGTCGAACTGCGCTATCTTAGCGGCGACGAAGAGCTTGCAGAAACGCTTCGTGAACGACTGTGGACGGAACTGTTCGAAAGCACGGCCGCCGACTTTATCGAGGCCAAGCTGAGCGAACGCGCCGAACGCCACCGCAAACAAGGCGGCCAACGATATGTGGTCGAACCAAACGTAAAAGAGGGTAAAGGCGGGCTACGGGACATCCAATCGCTGTATTGGATCGCCAAATACGTCAACCGCGCGCAAACCGGCCGTGATCTTAGAGAACGCGGCGTTTTCACCGCCGACGAATATGCCACCTTCAATCAGGCCGAAGATTTCTTGTGGGCCGTGCGGTGTCACCTACATTTGATTGCAGGCCGCCCCATGGATCAGCTGACGTTCGACCTTCAGGTCGAGGTTGCAAACCGCATGGGTTACCACGACACCGCCGGACGCCGCGGGGTCGAAATTTTCATGCAGGACTATTTCCGCCACGCGACCCGCGTTGGTGAATTGACCCGCATCTTTCTGACGTCGCTAGAGGCCAACCACACCAAGGCCGAGCCGATGCTGCAGCGCCTGTTTGCCCGCCGCCGCCGTGCCCGTCCGCCCTATGCGATCAAACAAAACCGTCTGACGGTCGCCGATGAAGCCGCGTTCTTTTCAGACAAGCTAAACATGCTACGCATATTCGAAGAGGGGCTGCGGACAGGAACGCTTCTGCATCCGGATGCGATGCGGCTTTTGGCGGCGAACCTGCATTTGATCGACGACGAGGTACGCAGCAACAAAGAAGCGAACCGGATTTTCCTCGATCTATTGCTGAAACACGGCAATCCCGAACGGGCGCTGCGGCGTATGAACGAACTGGGCGTTCTGTCCGCGTTCATCCCCGACTTTGCGCCCATCGTCGCGATGATGCAGTTCAACATGTACCACCATTACACGGTGGACGAACACACCATTCAATGCATCAGTCACCTTGCCCAGATCGAACGCAAAGAGCTGGTCGAAGAACTCCCGGTTGCCTCGTCCATTCTGGACGCAGGCATCAATCGTAAGGTTCTGTATGTTGCGATGCTGTGCCACGACATCGGTAAAGGCCGGACCGAGGATCACTCGATCGTTGGGGCACAGATTTCACGCCGTGTGACACCACAATTGGGGCTGAACAAAAAGGAATGCGAAACAGTTGAATGGCTGGTGCGCTATCACCTGCTGATGTCGGATATGGCGCAAAAACGCGACATTTCGGACCCGCGCACGGTGCGCGACTTTGCCAAGGCCGTAAAGACCGTGGAACGACTGGATTTGCTGACGGTCCTTACGGTCTGTGACATTCGCGGCGTCGGGCCAGGCACATGGAACAACTGGAAGGCCATGTTGCTGCGCACGCTCTATGCTTCGACCCGCGAAGCGCTTGAAAACGGGCTTGAGGATATCAACAGCGAAAACCGCGAAAAAGAGGCCAAAAAGGCGCTTCGTGCGGCATTGTCCGATTGGGAAACAAAAGACATCCGGCAGGAAACCGGACGTCACTATGGCCCCTATTGGCAGGGTATGCCCCGCGCTGCGCAGGTCATTTTTGCAGGTCTGTTGCGCGGCATCACAGATTCGGAAATCCGTGTCGATTTGATGCTGGACGAAGACCGCGATGCCACGCGCGCCTGTTTTGCGATGGCCGATCACCCCGGCCTGTTCAGCCGTATGACCGGTGCCTTGGCGTTGGTCGGTGCGAACGTTGTGGACGCGCGGACCTATACCACCAAAGACGGCTATGCGACCGCGATTTTCTGGATTCAGGACACTGATGGCCACCCCTATGAGGCCAGCCGCCTGCCCCGTTTGCAGCAGATGATCAAGCGGACCCTCGCTGGCGAGGTTGTCGCCCGCGACGCGCTGGTATCGCGTGACAAGATGAAAAAGCGCGAACAAGCGTTCCGCGTGCCCACCTCGATCACCTTTGACAATGACGGGTCTGAGGTCTTTACCATCATCGAGGTCGACACACGCGACCGTCCGGGATTGTTGCATGATCTGACACGCTGTATGGCGTTTAACAACATCAACATTTCCTCGGCTGTGATTGCCACCTATGGTGAACAGGTCGTCGACAGTTTTTATGTGAAAGATATGTTCGGCCTGAAACTCCATTCGGAACAAAAACGGTCCGCGCTGGAAAACAAACTCCGCGAGGCAATTCAGAAAGGCGCAGAACGCGCCCGCGACGCCTAGATAAGGAAACGCCGAATGCGGCAGATAAAACTGGTCATCGGGTTTCTAACAGTGGGGTCTTGGACGCTTGCATCGCGTGTGCTGGGGTTCATGCGCGATGTCATGATCGCTGCGGCACTTGGCACCGGCCCCGTGGCCGAGGCCTTTATCGTGGCGTTTTCCCTGCCCAATCTGTTCCGCCGCTTTTTCGCCGAGGGCGCCTTCAACATGGCCTTTGTGCCCATGTTTTCCAAGGAACTGGATGACCCCGCCCGCGCCAAGGCCTTTGCCGAAGAGGCAATGTCAGCCCTGACCACCGTTCTGATTGTTTTGACGGTTGTGGCGATGGTGACGATGCCGTGGCTGGTTCTGGCGATGGCGTCCGGATTTGCCGACGATGACCGGTTGTCGATTGCGATCCAGTATGGCCGGATCTGTTTTCCCTACATTGTGTTCATTTCCATCGCCGCGCTGTTGTCGGGCGTTTTGAATTCGGTCGGTCGGTTCCATGCGGCGGCGGCGGCCCCGATTATGCTGAACGTCGTCTTTATCGCGGCGATCATTATTGCTGGTTTCGTTGGCTGGCCGATTGGTGACACCCTTGCATGGTCGGTCCCGATTGCCGGTGTTGCACAGATGGTCATCGTCTGGGTGGCGGCAAAACGGGCCGGTTTTGCGCTTATGCCGCGGATGCCGCGTCTGACCCCGCAGATGAAACGCCTTGCGATTATTGCGGCCCCCGCCGCTTTGGCGGGCGGTGTTGTACAGATCAACCTGCTCGTTGGTCGCCAAGTCGCCAGCTTCTACGAAGGTGCTGTTGGGTGGCTTTCTTATGCGGATCGCCTGTATCAATTGCCCTTGGGCGTTGTCGGGATTGCCGTGGGTATCGTCCTGCTGCCGGACCTGTCCCGCCGCCTGAAACATGATGACACCCAAGGCGCGCGCGACGCATTTAACCGCGCAACGGAATTTAGCCTTGCGCTGACCATTCCGGCGGCGGTCGCGCTCTGTGTAATCCCCCTGCCCCTTGTCAGTGTTCTGTACGAACGCGGTGCGTTCGGTGCGGACGACACAGCCAACACCGCACTGGCCGTCGCGATCTACGGGCTGGGTTTGCCTGCGTTTGTTCTGCACAAAACCTTGCAGCCGCTGTTTTTTGCCCGCGAAGATACACGCCGCCCGTTCTATGTCGCGCTGGTGTCGCTGGTGGTGAATGCCGCAATTGCGCTGAGCCTGCGGCCCGTGATCGGCTTTAGCTCGGCCGCGATTGGCACAACTTTGTCCGGTTGGGCGACGGTCGGTTTGCTGATGTGGATGGCCCGCGGTCTGGGGCCGGCGTCACAATTTGACGCGCGGTTCTATCAGCGCACATGGCGCATTTTTCTGGCATCCATCGCGATGGGGGTTGCGCTGTGGTTCGCGTGGGTCCTGCTCGGACCATTACTCGCCACCGCGTTTGTCCGTTACATTGCGCTGATCGCCCTGATCGCAGTTGGCTTGGTCAGCTACTTTGTCTTTGGCCGACTGTTCGGCGCCTTTAGCCTGTCCGAGCTAAAGGCATCCTTTCGCAGGTCCTAGCGCTGGCGCATACGGGCCACAAACGCGGACCAACCGCCCGGCGCGACCAGCGGTGAAATCGCCAGCCCGAACAGAAATCCGACAATCTCGGACAGACCGACATAGAGGGTGATCGGGTTCGGGTCCTGTGTCATACCCAAGAGCGCCAACAGCTTGGCCACCAGACCGAATACCAGCTGGATCGTCAGCAAGAACCCGATCAGCGAAAACGCCCGCCACCGGTTGGCACCCAACCGATCCAGTCGCATCCATAGCATATAGGTAAAGGCCCCGATCAGCCCGTAGATCGCAGGGAACGCGCCGAAATAGGGATAATTCGTCGGCGCAATGAAACCAAAGACAAGCGCCGCGCTGATCGCAGCACCAAAAAAGACGATCATGATGGACCACCATGACCATTGGTCGCCCACAAACTTGCCCAAGGCCAGCGTCATGGCCCCCGCAAACGCAGCCCCAATCAGGCCCGAATGCACAAACGGGTACGTCACCAACCGCACCCAATATTCAAACGGCAACCCGCCCAGCCGAAAAAATTCGTCCACCAACACCGGCAACCATGCGAATTGTTCGATCATTTCGCTGCGCCAGCCGACGCCATCCTGTCCGCCGATGATCCCGTTTGCGGCCAAGGCCAAGACGCCTTCGACCCCGATTATCATCACCGTCAACAGTACGACTGCCGGTGGAATGTCATTAAACAGCTTTTCCTGGCTCATATCCTTGCCTCCTGGCCCGCTTCGCGTTGACGGGCGTTGCGACCATGGTTAAGCCTTCGTGGAATTTTAATCCAGACCCGGACTAGACAGATGACTGATACCCAATTCACGCCGCGCGTGTTCTCTGGCATCAAACCATCGGGCGGGCTGACCCTTGGCAACTATCTGGGCGCGATCAAGCGTTTCGTGGATATGCAGGGCGGCCAGTTCGAAACGATCTATTGCGTGGTGGACCTTCATGCGATCACCGTCTGGCAGGACCCCGCCGAGCTGCGCGATGCCACCCGCGAAGTCGCCGCCGGATATCTGGCGTCTGGTATCGATCCTGAGCAGTCGATCCTGTTCAATCAGGCACAGGTGCCGGAACACGCCGAACTTGGCTGGATTTTCAATTGCGTCGCCCGAGTCGGCTGGATGAACCGCATGACCCAGTTCAAGGACAAGGCCGGTCAGGGCAAAGACGCGGAAAAAGCGTCGCTTGGCCTATATGCCTATCCGTCGCTGATGGCGGCTGACATTTTGCTGTATCACGCAACCCACGTTCCCGTGGGCGAGGATCAGAAACAGCACGTCGAACTGACCCGCGATATCGCCAAGAAATTCAATCACGACTTCAAGGTCGATTTCTTCCCTGAAACGACCCCAGTGATCGAAGGCCCCGCGATGCGCGTGATGAACCTGCGTGACGGATCGAAAAAGATGTCCAAGTCGGGCGAGTCCGACATGGAACGCATCAACATGACCGACACTGCGGACACCATCGCCAAAAAGTTCAAAAAGGCGAAGTCAGATCCGGAACCATTGCCGGAAACCGTTGATGGTCTGTCGGATCGTCCAGAGGCGCGGAACCTCGTCAATATCTACGCCGCGCTGAACGATCAGACCAACGAACAGGTGATTGCGGAATTCGGCGGCGAAGGCTGGGGCAAGTTCAAACCCGCGCTCGCAGATCTGGCGGTGTCCAAATTGGCCCCGATCTCGGAAGAAATGTCGCGCCTGATGGCCGACAAGGCCGAGATTGACCGCATTCTGACCCGCGGCGCTGACCGTGCGCGTGAGATTGCACAGCCGATCCTGCGTCAGACGTATGACATTGTCGGCCTGCTGCGCGGGTAAAACAGCGTTCTAGCGTTATTCGGTTTCGTTACAAAACGGTCACAAAACTGAATCCGACTCAGCACAGGCTGAGGCCGTGGTCGTCCCGTCCGTTATCGACCGCCTTATCGGCCCGTCCCAGCCGATCAATTTACATGCGTCCGGGTCCCCTCTCGGACGCATGACTTTACGAAGTCATTGCAGGCCGACACGAGTTGCTTCATGATCACGGTCAGGAGGCCTCATGCGTAAATTTCTAGTCGTATTGGACGATAGCCGCGAATGCCTGAACGCGATGCGTTTCGCTGCGATGCGGGCCAATCACACAAACGGCGGCGTCGCGATCCTTTCGGTCATCCCTCCAGAGGAATTCAATCACTGGATCGGGGTCGGTGAAATCATGCGCGAAGAGGCCCGCGAGCGCATTGTTGCGCACTTTGAGGTGTTCGCAAAATGGATGCGTGACCGCCAGAATATCGATCCTGAACTGATCATCCGCGAAGGCGAGCCCTACAAGGAAATTCTGGACTATATCCAATCTGATCCAGAAATCGGCGTTCTGGTTCTGGGCGCTGGCACCGACAAAAAGGGACCGGGGCCACTGGTCACCCAATTGTCGAAACAATCCGGTACATTGCCTGTTCCGATCACAATTGTGCCCGGTGATATGACCAAAGAACGGCTTGTCGCGATCACCTAATCCGACTTGAACGGTCGTTTTAGAATGATTCCAAACATTGACATCCGTCGGATCCGGGCGCATATCTGACTGGACTGATAAGGAATTACCCGATGTTTATTCAAACCGAGTCTACGCCGAACCCGGCGACCTTGAAATTCCTGCCCGGCCAAACCGTTCTTGAGGTTGGCACAGCCGATTTCCCGTCGGCCGAGGCGGCTGGCAAATCGCCGCTTGCGACGCGCATTTTTGCTGTTGGTGGTGTGACCGGCGTATTCTTTGGCAACGATTTCGTCACCGTAACCAAGGACGACGCGACCGAATGGGATCACATCAAGCCTGCTGTGCTGGGTGCGATCATGGAACACTACCAATCTGGCGCGGCCGTGATGGATGGCGAAGGCGCAACCGCCGGTGGCCACAAAGACCATGACGGTGAAGACGGCGAGATCGTCGACCAGATCAAGGAACTGCTTGATACCCGTGTCCGTCCTGCTGTTGCGCAGGATGGTGGCGACATCACGTTCCACGGCTTTGAACGGGGCGTTGTTTACCTGCACATGCAAGGCGCCTGCGCTGGTTGCCCATCGTCGACGCTGACCCTGAAAATGGGTATCGAAAACTTGCTGCGCCACTACATTCCAGAAGTTCTAGAAGTGCGCCCGGTTGCCGCCTAATGGCGAAAATCGCGGTTGAAAACGTCAACACACTCGGTCAGTCGACAAATGTGGATGCCGCAAAATATCACGCAATGCATGCGGCGATGATGATTGTGATGTCGGATCAACCGATGGCCGCCAAGGCCATAAAAGAGGCCGCAATACCGCATCTGCCCGAGGATTTATTCCCGGGCGGTGCCACATCAGGGTGGTGGCAGAAAACCGTGCAGCTTGATCTAGAGGCAAAGGGCAAAATCACCCGTCATGCCACAAAACCCCTGACATTTTCGCTGAGCCAATAATGCCCACGATCCTAGCCTTTGACACCTCTGGCCCGTTTTGCGCGGTTGCGCTGTTGAAAGATGGCCGTCTGACCTCAACCGTCGAAGAGATGAAGAAAGGTCAGGCCGAGCGCCTGATGCCTTTGGTTCAGGAAATGCTCGCCGACCAAGGCGTTGCAACGCAGGATCTGGATGCAATCGGCGTTGGCGTTGGTCCGGGCAATTTCACCGGCATCCGTATTTCCGTATCGGCAGCGCGCGGCATGGCGTTGGGGTTAAGCATCCCAGCGGTGGGTGTTTCGGGATTTGAGGCGCGGGCCCATGGCCATCCCCGCCCCGTCACGGTCGCAATCCCCGCCCCGCGCGATCAGTTTTATGTTCAAACGCTTGAGGTGGATGGCGTCTCCGCGCCCGTGCAGACCGACGACCTGTCAGGTGTGTCCCCCGTCCCGCCCCTAACGCCAAAGCAGGTGGTCGAACACATTGCCCAAATCGCAGCAACCAGTTTCGCCGACACGACGGTCCGTCCCGCGCCGCTATATGTGCGTCCAGCCGATGCCGCACCATCGCGCGACGTTGCACCGGTGATTTTGTCGTGACCCCCGCCGAACTGGCCTGCATCCACCAAGCGAGTTTTGAAACTCCGCGCCCATGGAGCGAAGCAGAAATTCTGGATATTCTGGGAACGTCGGGCTGTTTTCTAGAGCGGTCTGCGGGCGGATTTCTGATTGGCCGTGTCATCGTGGATGAGGCCGAGCTTTTGACCCTTGCCGTTGACCCCTCGATGCGGCGCCAAGGCATTGGCCTGACCTTGGTCAAACGGTTCCTGAGCCATGCAAAAGACCGCGGTGCGCACTCTGGATTTCTAGAGGTGGCAGCAGACAACCAAGCGGCGTGTGCACTCTATCAGAGCGTTGGATTTGTCGAATCGGCGACACGAAAACGGTACTACTCTGCCCCTGATGGCACCAAAGTGGACGCCAAGATCATGACGATAGCGTTCAATTAACGCCATTTTTTGATCATATGATCAAAGGGGCGGCGGATGACGCGAGAATCCGGTTGACCCGCCTTCATCTTCACGGCCTAAAGTGTTGTAGACACCAAAGATGTCAATGCCTCGGGCGACTCGGCCTTGTGGGCATATAATCCAGTTGGGAGATACATAATGAGCCTGTTCACCAAATTCCTTGGCGCATCGGCGGCAGTCGCACTTTCCGCGGGCGCAGCCATGGCCGACCCTGCCCTGATTTTCGATCTGGGTGGCAAATTTGACAAATCGTTCAACGAGTCGGCATTCAACGGTGCAACCCGTTGGGCCGAGGAAACTGGCGGTTCCTTTGCCGAATTCGAAATCACCTCTGACGCACAGCGCGAACAAGCGATCCGCCGCTTTGCCGAAGAAGGCTACAACCCAATCGTGATGGCTGGTTTCTCGTGGGCGACCCCACTGGGCACCGTTGCTGCAGAATACCCTGACACCAACTTCACCATCATCGACATGGTCGTAGATTCGCCAAACGTACGTTCGGTCGTATTCAACGAACACGAAGGTTCGTATCTGGTTGGCATGCTGGCCGCGATGGCAGCAGAAGACGGCACCGTCAGCTTTGTCGGCGGCATGGACATCCCGCTGATCCGTAAGTTCGCCTGTGGCTATGCGCAGGGCGCGCTGGCTGTGAACCCTGACGCTGTTGTTCTGTCGAACATGACCGGCACCACCCCAGCAGCATGGAACGACCCTGTAAAAGGTTCGGAACTGACACTGGCCCAGATCAGCCAAGGTTCGGAAGTTGTCTTTGCTGCTGCTGGCGGCACCGGCGTTGGTGTTCTGCAGACCGCAGCTGACCAAGGCATCCTGTCGATCGGCGTTGACGCAAACCAGAACTACCTGCACCCAGGTCAGGTTCTGACCTCGATGCTGAAGCGCGTAGACAACGCTGTCTATGAATCGTTCTCGGCTGGCATGGATCTGGAAACCGGTTTCCACGTCATGGGTGTTTCGAACGGTGGCGTTGGTTACGCACTGGACGAATACAACGCAGAACTGATCTCGGATGACATGAAAATGGCTGTCGACGCAGCTGCCGCTGCAATCGCAGACGGTTCGCTGGTTGTTCATGACTACATGTCGGACGAAACCTGCCCAGCGCTGGACTTCTGAGATAGTTTCATAGCTACAATTGGGCCGTGCCGCGTCTGTGGCACGGCCTTTCCTTACCGCGAAAGGGGTCAAAATGACTGAAACCGCCCCAGCCATTGAGCTCAAAGGCATTTCGAAGGCCTTTGGTCCAGTTCAGGCAAACAAAGACATTTCCATTCGTGTGATGCCCGGAACGATCCACGGCATTATCGGCGAAAACGGCGCTGGAAAATCGACGCTGATGTCGATCCTCTACGGCTTCTACAAGGCTGACAGCGGCGAAATCTACGTCAACGGTGAACGCACCGAAATCCCAGATAGTGAGGCCGCGATCAACGCTGGCATCGGGATGGTGTTCCAGCATTTCAAGCTGGTTGAGAATTTCACCGTTCTTGAAAACATCATTCTGGGTGTCGAAGACGGGGGCCTGTTGCGCCCTAGCCTGAACAAGGCGCGCTCCACCCTGAAACAGCTTGCCGAAGAATACGAACTGAACGTTGATCCCGACGCCATCATCGAAGATCTGGGCGTTGGCATGCAGCAGCGTGTCGAAATCCTTAAGGCGCTATACCGCCGCGCCGATATCCTGATCCTTGACGAACCAACCGGTGTTCTGACCCCCGCCGAGGCCGATCAGCTGTTCCGTATTCTGGGGCGCCTGCGCGAAGAGGGTAAGACGATCATCCTGATCACGCACAAGCTTCGCGAGATTATGGATACAACCGACACTGTATCGGTCATGCGCCGTGGTCAGATGACGGCAACGGTCAAAACCGCTGATACCAACCCTCAGCAACTTGCCGAACTGATGGTCGGTCGTAAGGTTCTGCTTGAAGTCGATAAAACACCGGCGAAACCCGGTGCGCCGATCATCGAGGTCGAGAACCTGAACGTTTTCGACGAACAGGGCGTACACCGTGTCAAAGACGTGTCGTTTACCATTCGGGCCGGTGAAATCCTTGGCATTGCCGGTGTTGCAGGCAACGGTCAGTCCGAGCTGCTAGAAGTTCTGGGCGGATACCAGACCGGAACCGGTTCGATCACGATGAACGGCCAGCCGATTGATCTGACGGGCAAGATGTCGAACGGTCAAACCCGCCGCGAACGCGGAATTGCGCACGTCCCCGAGGATCGTCAGCGCGAAGGCCTGATCATGGACTTTGCCGCGTGGGAAAACGTGGCGTTTGGCTATCATCACGACCCCAAATACCAAAAGAACGCGCTGTTGATGGACAACGCCGCCATCTTGCTGGACACAGCCGAAAAGATGGAACGCTTTGACGTTCGTCCGCCGCATCCCAACCTTGCGGCCAAAAACTTTTCCGGAGGCAACCAGCAAAAAATCGTTGTGGCGCGGGAAATCGAACGGAACCCTGACCTTCTGCTGATCGGTCAGCCGACCCGCGGTGTGGACATTGGCGCTATCGAATTCATTCACAAACAGATCGTTGCGCTGCGCGATCAAGGCAAGGCGATCCTTCTGGTGTCGGTCGAGCTTGATGAAATCATGTCGTTGTCTGACCGGATCGCCGTCATGTTTGACGGCCAGATCATGGGCGAACGCATGGCCGCAGACACCGATGCAAACGAACTCGGCCTATTGATGGCCGGTATAAACAACGGAGAGGCCGCATAATGGACAAGATGCCAAAGTGGGCGGACGTGGTCCTGATCCCTCTGCTGTCGCTATTGCTTGCAGCTATTATTTCCGGCCTTGTGATTGCCGCGATCGGGCACAATCCCTTTGTGGCCGTTAAAATCATGGTGCAGGGCGCACTGGGGAACACAACCAACCTCAGCTATACCTTGTACTACGCGACCAACTTTATCTTTACCGGCCTTGCGGTCGCGGTGGCCTATCACGCGCGCCTGTTTAACATCGGCGGCGAGGGTCAGGCCTATATAGGCGGCCTCGGCGCGGCGTTGGCGATGCTCTATATCCCGTGGCCACATTGGTCGCTGGCGTTGATTGGCGGGACGCTGATCGCGGGTGCCTTTGGTGCGGCTTGGGCTTTCTTGCCGGCATTCCTACAGGCCAAACGCGGTAGCCACATCGTTATCACAACGATCATGTTCAACTATCTGTCCTACCCGCTGCTGAACTATCTGCTGAACGGCCCGATCAAGGCCGAAGGGATGGAACCTGCAACGCCCAGCTTTGCGGCCACAACGCATCTGCCGAACCTTGCCGAAATCCTTGGATTTTTGGGTATCGGTTTCTCGGATCGGGGTCCGGCAAACTTTGCCCTGATTGTTGCGCTGATTGCCTGTGTTCTGGTGTGGGCGCTGATCTGGCGGACACGTCTGGGCTATGAAATCCGGTCATTTGGCCAGTCGGAAACGGCGGCGAAATACGCGGGCATCAACGCCACGCGGATCATCGTGATCGCCATGCTGATTTCCGGCGCATTGGCCGGCATGATGGCCGTCAACAACGTTATGGGCGAGGCAGAGCGCTTGGTCCTGAACTCGGTCGAGGGTGCGGGCTTTATCGGGATTGCTGTGGCCCTAATGGGGCGCAACCATCCAACCGGCATTCTGATTGCCGCGTTGTTGTTTGGTGTCCTGTATCAGGGCGGCGCCGAATTGTCGGCTGAACTGCGCATTCCGCGCGAAATGGTCACCGTGATTCAGGCGCTGGTCATCCTGTTCACAGGCGCTTTGGACAACATGGTGCGGATGCCGCTGGAACGGATTTTCCTTGCCCTACGCGTCGGCAAAGAAGGAGCGAAATAATGAACTTGCTTGCATTCTTTGACGTCGCTGTATTGGACGCGACCGTACGCCTTGCGATCCCATTGCTGCTGGCCTGTTTGGCGGGTCTGTTTTCGGAACGCGCCGGTATCTTTGACATCGGGCTAGAGGGCAAAATGCTGGCTGCGGCGCTGTTGTCGGCGTCGGCGTCTTTTGCCACCGGATCGGTCTGGATCGGCCTATTGGCCGGTATCGGCGGGTCGCTGGTTCTGTCGTTGATCCATGGCTTGGCCTCGATCACCTTCCGAGGCAATCAGCTTATTTCCGGTGTGGCGATCAACTTTATCGCGGCGGGTTTGACCGTCGTCGTCGCTCAAAGCTGGTTCGCCCAAGGTGGCCGGACCCCTCAGCTAACCGGCGACGCGCGTTTCAACTCGATTGATTTTCCGGGTGCGCTGACACGTATTCGCGACATCATGAAGGCCGACCTGCCAATGAAGATCTATTCCGAACTTCTGTCGGGTCATACGATCATTGTGTATCTGGCCCTGCTGGTCGTGCCGCTGTCGTGGTGGGTCCTCTATCGCACGCGGTTTGGTCTGCGTCTGCGCGCCGTTGGTGAAAACCCTGCGGCGGTTGATACCGCCGGTATCAACGTTGTCCGTTTGCGCTATACGGCCGTGATGATCTGTGGCGTCCTGTGCGGCATCGCCGGTGCGTATCTGTCCACCGCGCTGCAGGCAGGTTTCACCAAAGACATGGTTGCCGGTCGCGGGTTTATCGCACTAGCCGCGTTGATCTTTGCGAAATGGCGTCCGTGGTACTGCCTCAGCGCGACGTTGCTGTTCGGTTACCTACAGGCCTTGGCCATTCGTCCGGACATCATCGAACGCGCGATCGGACTAAAGGTTCAGACCCAGCTTCTTGATGCGCTGCCATATCTACTAACTGTCATTGTTCTGGCGGGTTTTGTTGGCAAAGCCATCCCACCCCGCGCAGGAGGAGAGCCCTATGTCAAAGAGCGCTGATCTCGCAAAACAAATCCAAGAGGTTGCAGGGGACGCGCCCGTCAAAATGGGCCTGATCCTTGGCTCTGGTTTGGGCCATCTGGCCGGTGCGGTCGAAGGCGTCGCAATCCCCTATTCGGAACTGCCCGGTTTTCCACATGCGGGCGTTTCGGGCCACAACCCCAACCTTGTGATTGGCACGCTTGAGGGTGTGCGGGTCGCGGTCTTTGGCGGGCGTGCGCACTACTATGAAAACGGCAATAGCGCAGCGATGCGTCTGCCGCTTGAGGTACTGTGTGAACTGGGTGCAGACACTGTTTTGGCAACCAACGCCGCCGGATCACTGCGGGCGGATATGCCGACGGGGTCGATCATGGCCCTGACGGATCACATCAACTTCAGCGGATTGAACCCGTTGATCGGCGAACAGACCGACAAACGGTTTGTGCCGATGATGGATGCCTATGAACCGGAATTGCGCGACATGCTGCTGGCCGCAGCCGAGGCGGAAAAGGTAGAGATGCACAAAGGCATCTACGCATGGTATTCCGGCCCTTCGTTTGAAACGCCAGCAGAAATTCGGGCGATCCGGACATTGGGCGCCGATGCGGTTGGCATGTCCACCGTGCCCGAGGTGATCCTTGCGCGGTTCTTGGGCCTACGTGCCGCCGCCATTTCCACTATCACCAATATGGCCGCCGGAATGAGCGACGAGGCGATCAGCCACGAACATACCAAGGCTATGGCGCCGTTGGGGGCCGCCAAACTGGAAAAGGTCCTGCGCCGGTTCCTGCGCGATATGTAAGCAACTATCCGAATTGGATTGGAAAGCGCGCCCCTGTTGGCGCGTTTTCTGCATTCATGGGGTTTGACTTTAACATCTGATGGGTTCAATCAGAGAGGTAAGAGAGCAAGTCAACGCCATGCAAATTTATCTGCCCATTGCCGAAGTATCGGTCAACATGTTCCTCCTATTGGGGATCGGCGGACTTGTCGGGATTCTTAGCGGAATGTTTGGCGTCGGCGGCGGGTTTCTGATCACCCCGCTGTTGTTTTTCGTCGGCATCCCCCCTGCCGTTGCCGTCGCAACAAGTGCCAACCAAATCGTCGCCAGTTCGGTGTCCGGATTGATGGCTCACGTCAAAAGGCGTGGGGTCGACTTTATAATGGGCGGTGTCTTGCTCGCGGGGGGATTAGTGGGATCTGCGCTTGGGGTACAGGTGTTTACCTTGCTCAAGGCCGCGGGTCAGGTCGATCTGCTTGTGAACCTTTGCTACGTTGTTTTCCTTGGGATCGTTGGCGGCTTGATGATGATCGAAAGCGTGCGCGCCATCATGCGCAGCAAGCACGCGCCGCCCAAACGTCGGAAACACAATTGGGTTCACAACCTGCCATTCAAGCTGAAATTCCGTGTATCCGGTCTTTATATTTCGGTGATCCCGCCATTGATGGTCGGAATGCTTGTGGGGCTGCTGGCCGCGATCATGGGGGTTGGCGGCGGATTTGTCATGGTGCCCGCGATGATCTATCTGTTGGGCATGCCGACCAAGGTCGTCATTGGCACCTCACTGTTCCAGATCATATTTGTGGCGGCCTTCACTACGTTCATGCACGCCGTCACAAACAACACGGTTGATATCATCCTGGCGATCCTTTTGTTGATCGGCGGCGTCGTGGGCGCACAGATCGGCACACGGCTTGGCGTCAAACTGCGGGCGGAACAGCTCAGGATTTTGTTGGCTGCCATTGTTCTTTTGGTGTGTACCAAGCTCGCGCTCGACCTGCTGATCGAACCGTCCGAGCTGTATTCCATCGCAACAGGTGACATCTGATGCGGCTGTTGGCGATATTGTCCTTTGTGATGCTTCCGCTCACAGCAATGGCCGAGGAAATCGTCCTGGGCCTAAGCAAGGATGAGGTCAGCATCACAGCGACCTTTGACGGGTCCGAGATCCTGTTGTTCGGCGCGATCAAGCGTGAACGCCCACTACCAGATGCTGATACGCTGGGTGTTATCGTCGCCATCGCTGGCCCTAACGAACCGGCAGTGGTCCGCCGCAAAGATCGCGTGGCGGGCATTTGGGTCAACACAGATTCGGCCCGCGTTGATATCGCGCCATCGTTTTATGCCATCGCAACCTCAGGGCCGATGGATGATGTTTTGCTACCGATCGAGGACCTGAACCACGCCATTTCGTGGCAGCGCCGTATCGTTGGCGAAGGCGGCGAAAGTTTCCTGCAGACGTCGGACTTTACCGAGGCATTCATGCGGATCAAAGCGGACGAAGGCCTGTATCAGATCCTTGAAAACAGTGTGGATGTCGAAGATAGCACCCTGTTCCACACGCGGATCAACCTGCCATCGAACATCACCGAAGGGAACTATCGCACCCGTATTTTCCTGACCCGCGATGGCCGCGTGATTGATGAATTTACCACGGAAATCCCCGTGTTTAAGGTCGGTTTGGAACGCTGGCTCTATAGCATGTCCCAAAATCAAGCCGCACTTTATGGTTTGCTGTCGCTGCTGGTTGCCGTGATCGCAGGATGGGCCGCATCCGCGATCTTTGCCGCTATTCGCCGCTAGCTGGTTCTTCGGCCTGCAGGGTAAGTGGTGCCGCCGGTGATATCAGGTCATCGGTGCTCAACGGTCCGCTAGGTCGCGCCAAACGGTTTCTAACGACCCACCGCAACTGGTTTTCTGCCCGTGTGATCGCCACATAGGCCAACCGTTTCCAAAGCGGCTGGCCTGCTTCGACACGCCCCATTTGTGCGGCGGCATAAATATCAGGTGCGAACACCTGAACGGTATCCCACTGCGACCCTTGTGCCTTGTGAATAGTCACCGCGGCGCCATGCAGGAACGTCGCCCCCATCCGTGCAGCAAAGGGAATAAACGGTTCTTCGTCGCCTTCTTGCTCGATCTTTACAATGCTGGCCGCGCTGATTTGCGGGTCTTCGGCACCCATCACCCACAGACGCGAAAACCCGGGCTTTCGGCCAGGTCCACGATAGATAACCTGCGCCCCTTTGATGAGGCCGCGCGCCTCTAGGTCGAGCCGTTTTTTACGATGTTTCATAGGCAATTCGATGCCATCGCAGATCAGCGGTTCGCCCTCTAGAAGTTCATCCTCAGGCGCACCATAGGCCGCGCGAAACGCGTGGATCAAACGGATGCGTGTTGCATTCCGCCACACCAAAACCGGTGATCGGGCCATCAGTTCGGCCTCGACCCGCTGTGCCCACACAACGCGTTCGTCCCGCTGCGACGCCTCTTCGACCAAGCGCTCGAATTTAAAAAAGTCCACGGCAGGATCGGCCAAGGCATGCGCCAGATCAAGGATCGGGCTGTCGGCCTCTTGGCGGTGTATCCGGTTCAGCACCAACCGCCGGGGTTCGGGCAGGTTTTCAAACACCATCCCCCCAACACCTTGCACCGGCGGCAGCTGCGCCGGATCCCCGAACAGCACAAGGGTTGGAAAGATTTCCTGCAGATCCTCGAACTGACGCTGATCCAACATCGAGCTTTCGTCGACAAAGCCGATATCAAGCGGTTCTTCGCGCCGTTTCCAGCCGGTGATGAAATCGGACCCACGCAGTCCAGCCGCCGCAAGAGCCGCCGGAATAGAGGCATTGGCCTGAAACGACGTCCAAGCGCGCTCAAGCGCGACATCGGTCAGCCCCTCAATCTCGGGCCGGTCGCCCTCGCCTGCCAACCATTCGGCTATACGCTCATATTCTGGATCATAGACCGGCGTATAAAGAATACGGTGGATGGTGGTCGCGGGAACGCCACGGTTCCGCAGGACCGATGCCGCCTTGTTTGTTGGGGCCAAAATGGCCAAGGTCCTGCGATCTTTTCGTTTTTTGCCTTCCCAATCGCCGGAAACAATGTCGACGCCAGCCTCTTTTAGGGCTTTCGTCAACTCGGCCAGCAATAGGGTTTTGCCCGATCCAGCCTTGCCAATCACGGCAAGGACATTGGTTTTACCATTCGACGGCGGCGTCAAAAGCGCGTCGGTCAGATCGACACCCGCCCCCGCTAATACGTCGGCTACGGTGTCCCAAGCGGCAGCTTGATCTTCGGAAAATTGTACGGCGGGCACGTTCATGTGGCGAACCTACCCGCAGTCGGCCCGATGAGCCAGAGGCGTTACGCCGTCAGCGCAACTTGTTCGGTTTGTCCAAAAGCGCGGGTGAGCCAGTGTTCGGAAATCGTGCTGGACAGCCCCGCCCGGGCAAGGACACGCGCACGCGCAACCGGGCTGTAATCCCACAGGCCGATGCTGATGGTTTCGCGGCCATCCCCACTACTGCCCAGCACGTCAGGCGATGACCCGATCATCCTGTAAATACGGATCATGCGGGCGTCAAAAACACCAACAAAGTGTTTGAGCGCGAATTTACGCATCAGTTCACCCCCCGCCAGCATCAGCGCGGCCGCAACGCGACTTTCCGCTGTCCGGCTGAGGCAAAACCGCGTGCATTCCCAAATCGCGGGACTGGCAATCGCGCCGCCACCGATCAAGTCAGAAAAGTGATCGTTGACCATCGTCGGGCCAGTTGTCGGCAAAAACCGCATCGATCCGCCATGCGTGCCATCAGCATTTTCCCAAATGACGTACAAAGGGTTCAGTGCATCATATTCGTCGCGTTCCCAACCGCGGGCGTCAACCGACACAGCCCAATTCAATCTTGTTTTGAACTGATCCGCACGATCGCAGAACATGCTGTTTTGCAGTTTGGGAAAATGGCGCAGTTCGTCAGCGTAGAGATATCGCAACATAGGCTGGGTCCTCGGCTCTGGTGATGAGAAACCGTAAGACCCAAACTCTTAATTTGCGGAAAACCTACGGAACGCTATTGCGCCGCCAAATCGCCATCATCCTTACCCGGCCAGTCGCCGGCGGCCCCTCGTGCCGCGCCACCCATCACTATATGCCCTTCTGTCAATGCCTTAGCGACTGCGTGGATGGTGTTGAGCGCGCCCAGCTTAAATCGGGCACTTTCGATATAAACTCTCAATGTATGCTCAGAAATCCTGAGCATCTCTGCCACCTGTCCACGACCATACCCCATGGCCAGAAAGGTCAACGCATCGATTTCCCTTGGCGATAGGGCCTTGGATGGTTCTGGCGCGCGACCGTGGGCAATCTCAAGCGCTTTTCGATTGAAGTAATGAGCTACCAAAATCAGATGCCTTTGATTTTCTTCGGTAAAGGTCGCCCATTCATCATCACCGCAATTGTGGGACAGTGTGAACAAGGCAAACTGTCCGTTGGGGCCACGGATCGGAATCGAAAACCCCTGATTGCCGACACCGGCGGCAATCGCCTCTTTCTGGAGCGATCGTGCTGCACGGCTGGACCAGTCCAATCGCTTCCAATCGACGGGGTGAAAACGCTGAAAACATCCAAGGACAACCGGATCGACCCGCAGATAATCATTATCGACATAGTGCTGAACCCACGCCTGCGAATATGTTCCGCAACCATATTGTTCCCCGTCGGTGCTAACCCAATGATAGACCATGTGATCAACCGCAAAGTGATCGCGCAGTCGCAGGATCAGATCCTGTAGCCCCTCAAGATCGGTCGTCTGTTCCAACTGACCAAGCAATGTCTCCAAGTTGTCTGCCATTCCCTTTCGGTATCGCCGATACCGTCCCCGTAGTCGTCTCTAGCTCGATCGCTGCGACGGCCGACGTCTGTTGAAGCTCGGCCGCTAGAACCGGCATGCCGTTTTCCTCGGCAAAAGTTCTAAGATCGCTGAGAACATCGATTATCCACATGTTTCCCATGGCCAGCCTCGTTTTTTCAGGGTTAACAGTCCACTAAAAATTATCGTAACACGGGAATTTCGGGAAAATTACTCGCATAATTACCCTCCCCCGAAATAGTGATGCGGCGAATACTAAGTATTTGAACAAAAAGAAGGGGCGCAGTCATCGACCACGCCCCGCCCAACCAACTTTGAATAGAATCAGTTTGGCCCGTTTGCCAAAACATCATCTAGTGTGCGCAGCCCCGGTTTTGGCGACTGAACCAGCACCGACATGTTGCCGGGCTTGTGTTCGTTGCGCAGCATTTTCATGTGCGCCTCTGGCAGTTCATCCCAGCCAAAGACCTCGGACATGCATGGATCAAGGCGTTGTTCGATCATCAGCTTGTTCGCCGCCGACGCCTGTTTCAGGTGTGCAAAGTGGCTGCCCTGCAGACGCTTCTGGTGCATCCACATGTATCGAACGTCAAAGGTACAGTTAAAGCCGGTCGTACCCGCACAAATCACAACCATACCGCCTTTTTTGCAAACAAACGACGACACCGGGAATGTGCTTTCGCCGGGATGTTCGAACACCATGTCGACATTGTTGCCCTTGCCGGTGATGTCCCAGATCGCCTTGCCGAACTTACGTGCCTCTTTGAACCACTCGGCATATTCCGGCGTGTTTACGGTCGGCAATTGCCCCCAACAGTTAAAGTCTTTGCGGTTGATGACACCCTTGGCACCAAGGCTCATGACAAAGTCACGTTTGTCTTCGTCGCTGATGACGCCGATCGCATTTGCGCCAGCGGTGTTGATCAACTGGATCGCATAGGACCCCAGACCACCCGACGCCCCCCAGACCAGAACGTTCTGTCCAGGTTTCAGGTCGTGCGGTTCGTGACCGAACAGCATACGGTACGCAGTCGCCAGTGTCAGCGTATAGCAAGCCGACTCTTCCCATGTCAGATGCTTGGGACGTGGCATCAATTGCTGGGCCTGAACATTGGTGAACTGGGCAAACGATCCGTCAGGGGTTTCATAGCCCCAGATACGCTGGCTGGTCGAATACATCGGATCGCCACCGTTACATTCTTCGTCGTCGCCATCGTCTTGGTTGCAGTGGATGACAACTTCGTCGCCCACTTTCCAGCGTTTAACCTTGTCACCAACGGCCCAAACGATGCCCGACGCGTCAGAACCGGCAATGTGATAGGGTTGACCGTGGACGTCGAACATCGACACCGGCACGCCAAGGCCAGCCCAGATGCCATTATAGTTGACGCCCGCAGCCATCACCAAAACCAGAACCTCGTTGCTGTCCAAAGTTGGGACATCAACGACCTCTTTCAACATAGCCTTGTTCGGTTCGCCCTGACGTTCACGACGAATGGCCCAAGCGTACATTTGTTTGGGTACGTGACCCAGCGGGGGCATTTCGCCCACTTCATAAAGGTCTTTTTTCGGCGCGTTGTAGGTCGCCAGTTCCTGTTTGGTGTCCAAAGCCATTTACGCCTCCTCCGACGGTTTTGCCGCACTGCAGAATCGCAGCTGAGCGCCAGAGTTACATTCTTGCGCGTAAGATTTCAACATTATTGATTTAATTTTTGTAATAATATTTCTTCTGCGCTGCAGCGTCACTTTGCAGACGCAAAAAGGCTTAGGGCAGCCAAGGCTGCTACAAACCCATTCGGTTTCAAAATTCAGTTAGGTGAAGTGGTGTTCGATCGTGGCCGCGTAATAGGCCATCACATCAACAGCGTGATCTGCAATGGAATATGCGCCATCTAGATCGACTAAAATCTTACGTCCTTTTAACAGGCGCAACGCTTCATCCACCAGCTGATCGGCGGAACGCACTGGAATGGCGACGTTTTTCTGCGCAGCTTGATCAAGGAGCTGTTGCACCGACTGGATCAGGTCGTCGCGTGTGTGCGGCCCTTTCGCCAAAATACGTGCAACAATCGGCACTGGCACCAGCGGGATCACTTCGGCAATTCGCGTCATCAGCGTTTCACCCAGTTCAGCGATCGAGTCTTTGCTGCCACGAAAATCGTCCAGATATATCGGCTGACCAAAGCCAACAGCGACGGTCCCAAAGTTTTTGAAACGGCCACGCAAGATACGACCGAGCAGTCGCATGGTACCTTTTGCCAGCGTTCTAAGTGGTGGGCGAAATTTTCTTTCGCCAGTGATTGAGGCTCGGGTCAGAACCTGATCTTCGATCACGCGGTCATAGTTCAGCCCAACGGGAACAAAAACGATGGGTCGCTTTTCGTCGACATCCGAGGCCGCGATATAGCTCAGCAAGCCCAGCTTAGGTGCCCCTAACCGCCCTGTCAGGCTCAACCCGCCTTCTGGGAAAAACGCTTGTGTCACGCCGCCCTCGGTCGCCATTTGAACATAACGGGCCAAAACAGCGCGATACAGCGCCCCACGTTCACCCCGCCGGATAAAATACGCCCCCATCGCCCGTACAAGCCAGGACAACGGCCAAACCCGCGCCCATTCCCCAACAGCGTAAGCAACCGTTGAGGATCGGCTGATCAAGTGTGTGACAAGGACATAGTCCATATTACTCCGATGATTGATCACAAACACCACGGTCGCCTTGTCATCGATGCTGGCCAGGGCCTCGGAACCGGTGGTGCCGATCCGAATACGATAGAACGACTTGGCGATCCATTTGGCCGCGCGGGTTCCGAAGCCGAAATAGACCGACGCGGAAAAAGACGGGACAATTTCCCGCGCGTATCGGCGCGCTTTTTCAAAGGCGACGTTTTCAGGGATTTTATTGCGCCGCGCGTGATCCTGAATGGCGGCTGCAACGGTGGGATCATAGGACAGGCGTTGGATCGTGTCATAGCGCCGCGCTAGTTTAAACGGCTGAATCGGGCGCGTCAGCCGCGTGTTCAGCTGTTCAACTGCCCGCTCCATCCGTTTGCGGAAAAACCACCGCACGGACGGAAACAAGAAGTGGGACGCGAAGGTCACCACCGCGAACAGCAAAATCAGAATAAAGAGCCATAGCGGCAGCGAAATAGTCTGCGTCATCCCGTGCAAGCTGACAGGGTTAACGCCGCAGGACAACCCCGACATGCCGCAACGCAGCGAATTGACAGAGCCACAAAGTTTCGACTATCAAGCTAATTACGAAATAAAATTACAATGCAGATTCTCGGAGGCCCTAATGTTGCAGACGCAGAAAGATCGCCCTTGGCTGTTTCGCACCTATGCGGGTCATTCGACCGCGCACGCATCAAATGCGCTGTATCGTTCAAACCTAGCCAAAGGGCAGACAGGATTGTCTGTTGCCTTCGACCTGCCGACCCAAACTGGGTACGACAGCGACCATGAATTGGCCAAAGGCGAAGTTGGCAAGGTCGGCGTGCCCGTTTGCCATCTTGGTGACATGCGCACGTTGTTCGACCAGATCCCGCTGGAACAGATGAACACCTCGATGACGATCAACGCGACGGCCCCGTGGCTTTTGTCGCTATACATCGCAGTGGCCGAGGAACAAGGCGCGGATGTTTCGAAACTGCAGGGCACAGTGCAGAACGACATCATCAAGGAATACCTGTCGCGCGGGACATACATCTGCCCGCCGAAACCGTCGCTGCGTATGATTACGGATGTTGCCGCCTATACACGGGAAAACCTGCCGAAATGGAACCCGATGAACGTCTGTTCCTATCACCTGCAAGAGGCCGGCGCGACACCAGAAGAAGAGCTGGCCTTTGCGCTGGCCACCGCCACCGCCGTTCTGGACGATCTAAAGGGCAAGGTTCCGGCAGAGCATTTCCCGAACATGGTCGGCCGCATTTCTTTCTTTGTGAATGCTGGCATCCGATTTGTCACCGAGATGTGCAAAATGCGGGCGTTCGTCGAGCTTTGGGATGAGATTTGTCAGGAACGCTATGGGGTCGAGGACCCCAAGATGCGCCGTTTCCGCTATGGTGTTCAGGTGAACAGCCTTGGCCTGACCGAACAGCAGCCGGAAAATAACGTTTACCGCATCCTGATTGAAATGCTGGCCGTGACGCTTTCGAAAAATGCGCGTGCCCGTGCGGTTCAGCTGCCAGCATGGAACGAAGCACTGGGCCTTCCCCGTCCTTGGGATCAGCAATGGTCGCTTCGCATGCAGCAAATCATGGCCTATGAAACCGATTTGCTGGAATACGACGACCTGTTTGACAACAATCCGGCCATTGATCGCAAAGTTTCAGAACTCAAAGCGGGCGCACGCGAAGAGCTGGCGACAATCGACGCTATGGGCGGCGCGGTCGAAGCCATCGAATACATGAAGGGCCGTCTGGTCGAGTCGAACGGTAAGCGCATCGGGAATATCGAAACTGGCGACACAGTTGTTGTCGGCGTTAACCGCTGGGACAAAGGAGAGGCGTCGCCGCTTACCTCAGGCGAGGACGCGATCATGGTCGTCGATCCCGCCGTCGAACAGGATCAAATCAAACGTTTGTCCGCATGGAAGGCAGATCGCGACCCAATCGCCGTTGCAGATGCGCTTGCTGCACTTAGAGCTGCGGCGAAAGACGGAACCAACATCATGATCCCGTCGATTGCAGCGGCCAAGGTTGGCGTCACAACCGGCGAATGGGCTCAGGAAATTCGGGCCGCCTTTGGCCAATATCGCGCGCCGACAGGTGTTTCGCAAAACCCGTCGAACCGGACCGAAGGACTTGATGACATTCGGGATCGCGTCGCCAATGTCTCTGCCAAACTTGGGCGCCCATTAACATTCTTGGTCGGCAAGCCCGGGTTAGATGGCCATTCCAACGGCGCCGAACAAATCGCCGCCCGTGCCCGCGACTGCGGAATGGATATTACCTATGAGGGGATCCGTCTGACACCCGACGAAATCGTCGAAGCCGCCAAACGTGACAAGGCGCATGTCATCGGGCTTTCGATTCTATCTGGGTCGCACATGCCATTGATCCAAGAGGTCGTCGAAAAACTACGGCAGGAAAACCTGTCCCACATTCCGGTCGTGGTTGGTGGAATTATTCCAAACGAAGATGCGGTCAAATTGAAAAACATGGGCGTTGCAAATGTCTATTCTCCTAAAGATTTCAATTTGAACGACATAATGGAGGATATTGTCGATTTGGCTGATAAGCCTACAATTGCAGCCGAATAACAAATCCACCTAATAAACGAAAATTATAGCTAAGCGGCATTTACTTGAATGCCGCGAATAGCTGTTTTATGGAGATGGAAAACTATTGGGAAAAATAATGTCCATCGACCTGAATTCACTCACTCGCAAAGAACTCGAACAATTGCGGATCGACGTTGACCGCGCCTTGGAACAGGCAAGTGTTCGGGAATTGCAGGCAGCACGGGAAGCTGCCGAAAAAGCGGCGCAGGAATACGGCTTTAGCCTGAGCGATCTGGCCAACGCGCCAAAAGGAAAAACAAAAACCGCAGCGCGCTACCGTAACCCTGACAACGCCGATCAGTCGTGGTCCGGTCGCGGTCGCAAACCGCAATGGATCAAAGATGCCGAGGCTGCTGGCGTCGATATCGCCAGCTTTGAAATCTAAAATGCCACGATCATGACGGTACATATTGGTGCGGAAAAAGGTGATATCGCACCCACCGTATTAATGCCCGGCGATCCGTATCGTGCAAAATGGGCCGCCGAAAATTTTCTATCGGATGTGCGCTGCGTTAACGAAGTTCGCGGCATGCTTGGCTTTACCGGCACATGGAATGGTCACCCCGTGACCATTCAGGGGTCGGGCATGGGCATGCCATCGATGTCGATTTATGCAAATGAATTGATGCGTGATTATGATGCCCAGACGCTAATCCGTATTGGATCTTGTGGCGCAATTCAGAATAGCGTCGCAATTCGCGATGTTATTTTGGCGATGACCACGTCGACGTTGTCCACACCGTCCCGAGGCATTTTCAAGGAAATGAATTTTGCGCCCTGTGCCGATTTTGGATTGCTGGCCGCCGCTAAGGCCGCTGCAGAGGCCAAAGGCGTATCGCACCATGTTGGTGGTATTTATTCATCAGACATCTTTTACGACGAACGCCCCGACCTTGATGAACAGCTAGAGCGTCACGGCACCCTCGCGATCGAGATGGAGGCCGCAGAGCTATATATTCTGGCTGCACGCTATCAACGGCGCGCATTGGCGGTTCTAACGGTCAGCGATCACCTGAAAACGGGCGAAGACCTGAGCAGTCAGGACCGCGAACAAACCTTTGGCGATATGGTCGATATCGCGCTTACAGCGGCCTTCAGCGAGACCCCATGTGATCGATCATAGGCGTTTATGCTTGGCGGCTGCCAGTCGCCAAGCATCCCCTCGGCCGGTGCGACCCTTTGCATTTCCAAGGGATAGCACGCAGCCGTGTCCGAGGAATGTTCGCTACCGCAGTCCCCGCCTGGACATGCGCTCATCACGGCGAGCAAATCAACCTCGGCGAACAGATCAAGGTGATCCCCTTGGCGAACCGGGCTGGCTTTCATGAAATACTGTCCGGTGTCGCGTGTGAACCCTGTGCACATGAACACATTCAGGACATCATGGACGTGTTTTTCGGCCTCTGACAATGGCATATCCATTTCAGCGGCAAGGCAGCGTGTCAGGTTCGAATGGCAACAGTGATGATAGTCGTCACCCGACAACAATCGACCTGTATAAGGATCGCAGCGCGTACCAATAACGTCGTGAACCGAACCGCCAAACGCGTCTATGCCATACCACCCCAAGGTATCGCCGATGACCGTCGCCATTGGGCGGAAGAAAGGGAAGCAGGACCACAGCCGGTCACCCGTTGTGACGTGGGTCCCATGCAAAGCGCGCGTTTTGCCAGAATAAAACCGCTCGGTCAGGTCATTGGCATTGAACAGGTTGAAGTCGCCGACCTGCGGTCCCTCGGGGCACCGAATGCGCAACATCTGGCCCGCTGGAATGCGAATGGCCGATGCCTCACGCGGGGGGACCAGAACACGGTCGGTGGCCGCCTGCCCCTCAAACGCACGTGACAATGCGGGGATATCAACCGCGGGCAGCGTGTCATTTGGATAGCAGATAACGGGCTTGATTGCGCGCCGCTCAGCGGCATCCGCGGGCGCAGGCTGATCCGTAATGCGTGGCATGATGTCCCCTTTTTCGCCGACACTAGCAATGATGCACAAAAAGAAAAGCCCGCCAGTTGGCGGGCCTTTCAGGTACATGTCGATCTGGATCAGACGTGACGCTCGATCATCATCTTTTTGATGTGCGCGATTGCCGATGCAGGGTTCAGACCCTTAGGGCAGGTTTTCGCACAGTTCATGATGGTGTGGCAGCGATAGAGCTTGAACGGGTCCTCAAGGCTGTCCAGACGTTCGCCGGTCGCTTCGTCACGGCTATCAATGATCCAGCGATAGGCATGCAGCAGAGCAGCTGGGCCGAGGTATTTGTCGCTGTTCCACCAGTAGCTTGGGCACGATGTCGAGCAGGACGCGCACATCACGCACTCATACAAACCATCCAGCTTTTTGCGGTCTTCGATCGACTGCTTCCACTCTTTCGCGGGGCGGTTGGTTTTGG
This sequence comes from Marivivens sp., assembly GCA_965215785.1. Taxonomy (GTDB): domain Bacteria; phylum Pseudomonadota; class Alphaproteobacteria; order Rhodobacterales; family Rhodobacteraceae; genus Marivivens. The sequence continues at coordinate 313,009 of OZ244120.1, forward strand.
TTTCCAGCCACGGCATGATCGACGCGTGCTGCGCGTAAAAGTGGGTCAGATCAGGGATCAGGTCCTTGATGACCGGCATGTGCGGCAGCGGATAGATTTTCACGTCGCCCTTGATTTCATCCATGCCATAGATACAGGCCAGCGTGTTGGTGCCGTCGATGTTCATCGCGCACGACCCACAGATACCTTCGCGGCAGGACCGGCGGAATGTCAGGGTCGGGTCGATCTTGTTTTTGATGTAGATCAGCGCATCCAGAACCATCGGGCCGCAATCATCCATATCGACGAGATAGGTGTCGATTGCAGGGTTCTTGTCGTCGTCCGGGCTCCAACGATAAATCTGGAACTTGCGAACGTTGGTGGCGCCTTCAGGCTTAGGCCAGGTCTTACCCACCGTGGTACGGCTGTTTTTGGGAAGGGTCAGTTGGACCATCTTAGTTCTCCTAACTTCAAGCGCCGAGTGCAGCAGACGCGCACTGGGTTGTTTCGGGGCGTTGCAGGATTTGTCCAATCAGCAACTGAGTCATTACATCTGGGCCGGTCGTCGCCGCATTCGCCAGCGTCGAAATTTCCTGTGCGCTGCCATTTTGCAGAACACATTCGGAAATGGCCGTCGCCAGCGCCTCGGGCATGACACCGCCACCAGGCATTGGGGTTTGCATCAAAACAGGCAGCATCACGGAACGCGCAGCATCCTGCACCGCATCGGCCGCTGCAACGGTGGCAACACACGTGGCCGCGGCAAACACAATGGTTTTCATCAATACTTGCATCCGTTTCACCTATCTCAAGTTAGCAGGACGGATCGGAGCCTGACCCGTTTTATCAAAAACGCAACGTTCATATACGATTTGAGGGTCACGGCCCTGCAAATAGTCGGATGAAACGCCCAGTTTTAGGCCGCTGCTGACGCCGGTATTCGAATTCACACCAACGGATACCTCGCCATAGACACCTTGTGCGCGTTGCGCCCGCTCTTCGCAGATGTCTGCGGCCTTTTCAGGGCTTACTGGCGTGGGGGTACACCCTGCCAGCGCGACGGCGACACAAACCGAAGCGGCCAGAGCGCCAAAGCGCCCTGTCGCTGCAAATTTATGTCCACCAAACATCGCCATGATTAGAAGGTCCGCTCTTTTGGTGCGATCTTCTTAAGGCTGATGCCGCCCTGATCTTCGTTGGTCAGCGGGTCGGTGATGACCGGACGATAGGTCAGGTCAACCTTATTGCCTTCAACGTGGCTGATGGTGTGAACACGCCAGTTTTCATCGTCGCGCGTTGCGTAATCTTCGTGGGCATGTGCGCCACGGCTTTCTTTACGCGCCTCCGCGCCAACAATCGTCGCCAATGCGTTTGGCATCAGGTTGGTCAGCTCAAGCGTTTCCATCAGGTCAGAGTTCCAGATGAGCGAAGTATCGGTGACTTTCAGGTCATCCATCTTCGCTGCAACTGCGGTCATTTTCTCAACACCGGCCTTCAGGGTCTTGTCGGTGCGGAACACAGCCGCGTCCGCCTGCATGGTGCGCTGCATTTCCAAACGCAGCTCAGCCGTGCTCATGTTGCCTTTGGCATAGCGCAGACCGTCAAAGCGATCGAACGCCTTATCGACCTGAGCGGTGTTCACGGATGGGATCGCGCTATCGCGGTCAACAACCTCACCGGCACGGATCGCTGCCGCGCGACCAAAGACCACAAGGTCAATCAGCGAGTTCGAACCAAGACGGTTCGCACCGTGGACCGAGGCACAGCCCGCTTCACCAACAGCCATCAGACCTGGAACAATCGCGTTCGGGTCCTCAGCGGTTGGGTTCAGCACCTCACCCCAATAGTTGGTTGGAATGCCGCCCATGTTGTAGTGCACTGTTGGCAGAACAGGGATCGGTTCCTTGGTCACATCAACACCTGCGAAAATCTTGGCGCTTTCCGAAATACCCGGCAGGCGTTCGGCCAGCGCTTCGGCAGGCAGGTGGTTCAGGTTCAGGCTGATGTGGTCGCCATTTGCACCGACACCGCGGCCTTCACGGATTTCCATGGTCATACAACGCGAAACATAGTCGCGCGGTGCCAGATCCTTGTACTGCGGCGCATAGCGTTCCATGAAACGCTCGCCTTCCGAGTTGGTCAGATAACCGCCTTCGCCGCGGGCACCTTCGGTGATCAGACAGCCCGAACCGTAGATGCCGGTTGGGTGGAACTGAACGAATTCCATGTCCTGCAATGGCAGACCCGCACGGGCCACCATGCCGCCGCCGTCACCCGTACAGGTGTGCGCCGACGTCGCCGAGAAATAGGCACGACCGTAACCACCGGTGGCCAGAACGACCATCTTGGCGTTGAACACGTGCATGGTGCCATCGTCCAGCTTCCAGCAGACGACACCGGTGCAGACGCCATCATCACTCATGATCAGGTCGACGGCGAAATATTCGATATAGAACTCGGCCTGCTGCTTCAGCGACTGACCATACAAGGTGTGCAGGATCGCGTGGCCGGTCCGGTCCGCTGCGGCGCAGGTCCGCTGAACGGCAGGGCCTTCACCGAATTCGGTGGTATGGCCGCCGAATGGACGCTGATAGATTTTGCCTTCTTCGGTACGGCTGAATGGCACGCCATAGTGTTCCAGTTCGTAAACCGCCTTGGGTGCTTCGCGTGCGAGGTATTCCATCGCGTCAGTGTCACCCAGCCAGTCCGACCCTTTAACGGTGTCGTACATGTGCCACTGCCAGCTGTCAGGGCCCATGTTGCCCAGCGACGCAGCGATACCGCCCTGTGCGGCAACGGTATGGGAACGTGTTGGGAAAACCTTGGTCACACACGCCGTGCGCAGACCCTGCTCCGCCATACCAAGCGTTGCACGCAGGCCAGCGCCACCAGCACCAACAACGACAACGTCATATTCATGTGTTTCGTATTCGTAAGAAGCCATGTGTCGAAGTCCTTAGAGTGCCATTTTCGCCAAAGCGTAGAGCCCGAACGCCATCAGTCCATAGACGAAGGCGGTCATAAAGATGATCGCGGCTTTCTTCGTGGTGCCGCGCCAGTAGTCCTCGACCATAGTCTGGAAGCCCTTGAGGTAGTGCTGCAAACCGAACACCAGAACCAGCGCTGTCAGAACAGCAGGCACAGGGCGGGAGAATGTCGCGGTGACCTCTTCGTACGAACCACCAAGGGTGCTGCCGAAAATATAGAGGAAAAGTGGAACAATCAGAGCCAGACCAATCGCGCTGACAGTCATGTACCAGTGATGTTCGGTTCCGGTACCGGCGGCGCCTTTGCCCTCGGCACGTTTACGGGCGGTCAGATAACGCATCGACAGCTCCTTATACGATCAAAATTGTGATGACGGTCAGAACGACCGAACCGATCAGACAGCCCCAGCCCAGCAATTCGGCTGTTGGAATGTCCAGTCCCTTGCCAGCATCATAGTAGATGTGACGCAAACCAGCGAGGAAGTGGTACCAGACGCCCAGCACCGAAAGGGTCATAACGATGTCACCGACAAAGCTAGTGATCACACCGTTCGCGAGCGCGAAATAGTCTGGGCCGGCAGCGGCAGCAACCAGCCACCAGACGACCAGCAAGGTCGACACGATCAACGCATTGCCGGTCACACGTGTCAGGATCGAGGTCAGCATTGGAATATGCCAACGATAAATTTGCAGGTGTGGCGAAAGTGGGCGCACAGCCCCCTTAGGTTGGTTTGCCATCTTGGTCCCCTTTATCGGTTCGAACGGCTGCACGGACTCCGAGCGCCTGTTTTGCCATTACATAGACGGAATTAATGCGTTCTGTCACGCTGTCCATTGGGGCAGAAATGGGAAAATCAGGATTTGCTATCGTTAAAATCATGCATTGTGATCACATAAATTTTCCATGTGATCACAAGATAATTACTGAGTATTTTTATACGGAAAAGGGCGCGCGACTCATGCCGCACGCCCCTAAAAACGCTATTTTGCCCGATCAGCGCTGCAGCGGACGGTGGTATTTGTCACCCATCGACCCCACAACCAGTCGCACAAAATCGATAAGTGTCCAGATGCCCAGTCCACCCAAAGTGATCAGCATCAAGATGCCTGTGCCGACTTTGCCAAGATAGAACCGATGGATGCCAAAGCTTCCCAAAAAGAAGCACAGCAGGACCGCTGGTACGAATTTTTTATCACTGACGCCCTCAGGCGCGATTCCGACGTTTTGTTCAGTCATTTTTCCCTCGTTTTATTATTTGATTAGGACTGGTCGCCCCTGACCGTCCGTCTCTTGCTCGGTGATCAAACGATAGAAAACAAAAACCGTGTGCAATGTATCCACCAGCAATGCCCCAAGGGCAGCGACGGGATAACCAGAGAAGTAGAGAACAAGGAATGTGATGAACATTCCAAGGTCAAAAATACCCATCAAGACGTTGCCAAGGTAAAAATGGTGAATGCCCAAAACACCAAAAACGCCGCAAAGTGCGACGGCAGTGCCGTAAGATTTGTCTGATTTTTCCAAAGTTTAGCCTGCAATTGAAAGACGCCTGCCAAGACGCTGCTCAACCACAGGCACAAACTCAAACAAATTTATTAATATTTAGACAGGGACCGCGACCCAATAATCCAGATCGAGCAGGACATCAGACAGGTATTTCCCGTCCTCGCCTTTCAGCTCGCCTGCCTTGCCTTTGGTCGCAACAAGACGAAGTCGCAGCAGGCCCACACCGGGCGCCCCCGTTTCAGCCTTGTCCAGAACCTCGGTCCACGCACGAATGGTATCGCCCGCAAAACATGGGTTCGCATGTGCGCCACCGTTCAGCCCGACGATCGCCTGCGCATTGGCAAGGCCATTGAAACTAAGCGCGCGCGCCATCGAAATGACATGCCCGCCATAGATCAGCCGTTTGCCATCTTCACGGAATGTCGCGTCGAAATGTACCTTGGCTGTGTTCTGCCACAGGCGGGTAGCCAGCATATGTTCGGCCTCTTCGATGGTGACGCCATCGATGTGATCAATGACCTCGCCAACCTGATAATCACCCCACCGATGCGCTTCACCCGCAAGCTCGAAATTGTAGTTCGAAAATGTCAGCCCTGCGGGCAGGATCAGATCGGCCGGATCGACGCTGGGGGCCAGATCGGGGATGACAGTTTCCGGCGCCTCGCCCTCGGATCGACGGCGGACCATGACCCACCGCACATAGCTCAGGACATCGCGGCCATGTTGATTAGTGCCCGTCGTGCGCACCCAAACAACGCCCGACTTCCCGTTCGAGTTTTGTTTGACGCCAATCACCTCGGACCGCGATGTCAGCGTGTCCCCAGCGTACACAGGATGGAGAAACCGGCCCTCGGCATATCCAAGGTTGGCGACCGCATTCAACGAAATATCCGGCACGGTTTTTCCGAATACGGTGTGGAACGTTATCAGGTCATCGACCGGCGCCGTGGGCAGACCACAGTCCCGCGCGAACTCCGCCGAACTGTTCAGCGCATGACGCGCCGGATAAAGCGCATGATAAAGCGCCACCTCTCCGCCTGAAATGGTCCGCGGCACCGCGTGATTGATCACTTGGCCAACGGCATAATCTTCGAAAAAGCGTCCGGCGTTCGTTTTGGTCATAACTGTCCTAGTTTCATGTCTGGGTCATAATCCCCCTCGACATCCTTAACGACCGCTTGACCGCAACGCATGACGCCAGCCTTGGCATCGAATGCGTATTGCGGATCACCATGCAACGACCAACCTTTGGCCAAGGCTTCGGTGACTTTGTGGCAGAAGGCCGAGGTGTCATCCTCGGTCAGGAAGCGATAGGCTTTCATGAGATTTCCTAGAACTGATACCGACAGTGGCCTACCGGTATCAGGTTTGGTCTTAGCTCGCCAAGGCGGCAATTGCCTCGGCTTTGGCCAATGTGGCCCGCGCGGTCACAATGTGCAGGTTTTCGACGATCCGACCGTCGACAACCGCAACGCCCTGCCCTTCGGCCTCGGCCGCCTCAAAGGCGTCGATCTGACGACGCGCGAGGTCAATTTCTGCGTCCGACGGGGCAAACGCGATGTTGGTGATGTCGACCTGCGCAGGGTGAATGAGGGATTTGCCGTCAAAGCCCATATCCCGCCCCTGTTCACATTCGGCCAATAGGCCCTCGGCATCCTTGAAGGCGTTATAGACACCGTCGATCGCGATCACGCCATAGGCTTTCGCCGCGATCAAACAGGCCTGCAAACTGTAGAGCAGCGGCTCACGGTTTGCCGATTTGCGGCTGTTCAGATCTTTGGCAAGGTCATTGGTCCCCAGCACAAAGCCCTCGATCTTTGGGTGTGCCGCAATGGCCGCCGCATTGATAACGCCCAGCGGCGTTTCCATCATGGCCCAGATCGGCAGGTCACCGGTGATTTCGGCCAAGGCATCGACATCCTCGGGTCCATTGACCTTGGGCAGCAGAACCGCGTCACAGTCCATGGCTGCGATGGCCTCGGCATCTGCGCGCCCCCATTCGGTATCAAGTCCGTTGATCCGCACGATCCGATAGCGTGGCGCATACCCGCCTTCGGCGAGCGCTGCCGTCAGCGTTTCGCGGGCATTGCCCTTTTCATCGGGTGAAACCGCATCCTCAAGATCAAAGAGGATGGCATCAACGGCAAGGCCGCGCGCCTTTTCCAAGGCGCGATCTTTGGACCCGGGAATATAAAGGGCCGAACGGAACGGACGGTCTGACATTGATTCCTCCTCGCAACAATGTTGCGAAAAGAAATACCAAAACGAAAATATCATTCAATCCTAAATTTGCCGCAGCGCAGAAACCGTCACAAAGCAGCCGTGCCATCGTAGATCAGTTTCAACGAAACAAGACCCAGCGTGGCCACAACAAACCGCCTGAAAACAGCCTCTGGCAGGACCTTGACCAATCTGATGCCGACCCAAACCGACACAACGGCAGGCACGCATAAAATGGCGGCGATCTGGATGCTGCCGATATTCACCTGTCCCAGCGCAATATAGGGGATCATTTTGACCGCATTAATGATTGCAAAGGCGATCGTGGCGGTTCCGGCAAACGTCAGTTTGTCCAGTTTTAGCGGCACAACCCACATCTGGAACGGCGGCGCCCCCGCGTGGCTAACAAAACTGGTAAAGCCTGCAATTGTTCCCCAAAACACGCCGGGCCCCGTCTGAATAGGCTTGGCCGGCACATCCAAACCGCGCCGCAGCAGGAAGTTCAGGGCGAACAAGACGCCGATAACCCCGACAATGATTGTGACGACAGCTGACGGAACAACGCTGGCCAACAACCATCCCAGACCGATCCCAAGGACCGAGGACAAGCTAACGATCTTTAGCACGCGGGGATGAAAGTTGCGGCGGTAGGTCCATACACCGAACACATCGGACACGATGTAAACCGGCAAAAGCAAACCCGCCGCGGTGACGGGGCTGATAACGAGGGACAGCACCGGGACGGCCAGCACACCAAGGGCGGACAATCCCCCTTTGGCCAAGCCAACAGACACAGCCGCGGTGATCGCCGCGACCCAAAACCAGACATCAACCATGATTCTCCTCATACGGGCCGAAAACCAGGCCCGCCCCTCGTCGTTGACTGTTTTATTGGCAGTCACCTGATACGATTTAGCGCAAACAATCCCGTTGTAACAGCGGATAACGCTCTCGTTTGTCAGCTAGTCTTGATTGAATCCTCACAAACGACTAGGCAAAGCGCCGACTTCAACCCCTCATAAGGACGGAAATCATGGCACGACCCAAGATTGCCCTCATCGGCGCTGGCCAAATCGGCGGCACCCTGGCACACCTGGCTGCGATCAAAGAATTGGGCGATGTTGTCCTCTTTGACATCGCAGAAGGCATCCCACAGGGCAAAGCCCTCGACATCGCTGAATCGGGACCTTCGGAAGGCTTTGACGGCGAGTTCAAAGGCACCAACGACTATGCCGACATCGCTGGCGCAGACGTTTGCATCGTCACCGCCGGTGTTCCACGCAAACCGGGCATGAGCCGTGATGACCTGCTGGGCATCAACCTGAAGGTCATGAAATCGGTTGGCGAAGGCATCAAAGCTCACGCTCCGAACGCGTTCGTCATCTGCATCACCAACCCGCTGGACGCGATGGTTTGGGCACTGCGCGAATTCTCGGGCCTGCCACACAACAAAGTTGTCGGCATGGCTGGCGTTCTGGACTCGGCTCGTTTCCGTCACTTCCTTGCGACCGAATTCAACGTATCGATGCGTGACGTCACCGCGTTCGTTCTGGGCGGCCACGGCGACACCATGGTTCCTTCGGTTCGTTATTCGACCGTTGGCGGCATCCCTCTGCCAGATCTGGTTGAAATGGGCTGGACCACACAGGAAAAACTGGACGCGATCGTTCAGCGTACCCGTGACGGCGGCGCAGAAATCGTTGGTCTGCTGAAAACCGGTTCGGCTTTCTACGCACCTGCGACATCGGCAATCGAAATGGCCGAAGCTTACCTGCGTGACCAAAAACGTGTCCTGCCATGTGCGGCATACTGTGACGGCGACCTTGGCGTGAAAGGCATGTACGTTGGCGTTCCGACCGTTATCGGCGCAAACGGCATCGAAAAAATCGTGAACATCACCCTGTCGGCCGAAGAACAGCAGATGTTTGACAAGTCGGTCGAGGCCGTTAAAGGTCTGGTTGACGCATGCAAGGGCATTGACCCATCGCTTGCATAAGAAACGTTTGATCTAACACAGATTGAGCTTGTAAGGTCCGGGGAAAAACCCGGACCTTTTTTATTGGGCAGGCAATTGAGCAAAATTCTATTTAGCGCGCAGCGGAACGAAGGCCCCTTCCTGTTGGAGTGGGTGGCCTATCACCGCGCAATCGGCTTTGACCGGATCATCATTTATTCCAACGATTGTACGGATGGTTCCGACGATTTGCTGGACGCATTGGCAGATTTGGGCGTTGTCGAACACCATCGCCACACACCCCCGACCGGCACAGCCCCCCAGATCGCTGCCCGCGATTTGTTTCTAAACTCGACACCACCACAAGACGGCGACTGGGTCCTATGGCTCGATAGCGACGAATTTCTGCTGCCTATGGTCGGCGAACACACACTCGATGACCTGATCGGCGCAATGAATGCGAATGCGGTTGCCATTCCTTGGCGTTTGATGGGCGACGGTGGAAACACCACTTGGCCGGGCCGCCATATCAATGCCCATTTCACCGGCGCCTCGGCGGCGAACCGCAGCGACGGCATCGAATGCAAAACGCTGTTCAAAGTCGGCCCGCAGGTGCGGACCTTTGGCATCCATCGCCCAGCCTTTCACGGGTTCGAAGACAAAAAATCCTATCGCTACATCTATGCGAACGGTGATCCCGTACGGCGGGTGTTCTTTTCGCCCAAAAGCGACGGGATGAACCCCACCAAAACCTTGGACGACGCCAAAAACATTTATGGCCTAGCGCAAGTGCTGCATTTCAAGGTGCGCACACCTGACCTGTTTTCACTCAAGGCCCAGCGCGGCGACGGGTTCCACAGCGCCGAAAATGCACCCGCACGCGACAATCGTCACTATCGGATCAACAACCGAAATGATGAAAGAGAAGTGACCCATCTGGTGCACGAAGCGGCAACGGTTGATTTGATGACAGATTGGCTCGGCCATGAGGCAGTCAAAACGGCCACGCACGCCATTACCAACTTTCAGATGATGGGATTTGATCCAGCCCTAAAACCCAAACCGCTCACGCTATTGGATACTCTACTTGATGCGCTGGCCCCCGAAGACAAGGTGCGCATCTGCGATATCGGTGCAAACCCGCTGGATAATGAGGCCGACTATGCGGGTTTTCTAACGCACAAAGTCGGTCGGGTGATCGGGTTTGAACCGCAAGAAGATGCACTGGCCAAACTGAACGACCGTAAGTCGGCAGACGAAACATATCTACCAAACGCCGTTGGCACCGGCGAAGATATGACACTGCACGTCTACAAAAGCTCTGGCTATGCATCCAAGTTCGCACCAGATCCCGACAGTCAGGCGACCTTGGCGCGGCTGCATACCGCGATGCAGATCCGCGGCACCTTTGACATGCCGACAACCCAATTGGATGATATCGCGGATGTTCCGCCCATTGATGTCCTCAAAATCGATGTGCAGGGAAGCGAGCTTGATATCATCGCAAATGGCCGCGCCAAGCTAGCCGATGCCGTCGTTATTCAGACCGAGGTTCGGTTCTTTCCGATCTACGACAATGAACCGGAATATGCCGAGCTTCATAGCGAACTGGTGGCGCAGGGATTTCGGCTGCATTGTTTCTTGAACACCAATACGATCATGACACGTGCCAGCGAAACACATCGCATGCGGCCGCACGCCTCAAACCAATTGTTGGACGGCGATGCGATTTACTATCGGGACATCCGAACCGCCGACCGCTGGACCGACAGGCAGCTTCAGGTCGGTGCGCTTTTCGCGCTATTGTCCCACCCCTCGCCAGACCTTGTGACGTTTTTCATGTCCAAGCTGCTGGAACGCGGCCGTATTGATCAAAGCGTTTTCGACTCACATCTTCAATCTTTGCCGCGTCGAAAATAACGAAATCGGCCAAATTCGCTTTGCATTTGCAGCATCTGCGCTAACAGACAGAATTTGTGATCACACATTTTTCAAGTGTGATCACAAATGTCGGTTTTTACCGCTCACACATAAAATAACCGTTCTTTAGGGCGTTTTGGTGTGGTTAGTGGGGGTGAACAAAAGCACAGCGAGGGATACTCGATGAACATCCATGAATATCAGGCCAAAGCGCTCCTGCGCAGCTACGGCGCGCCTGTTTCTGACGGCCGTGTCGTACTGAAGGCTGAAGACGCAAAAACCGCAGCAGGTGAACTTGATGGCCCGCTCTGGGTAGTTAAGGCGCAGATCCACGCAGGTGGCCGTGGTAAAGGCAGCTTCAAAGAAGCCGAAGCAGGCGAAAAAGGCGGTGTTCGCCTTGCCAAATCGGTAGAAGAAGCAGCCGAACAAGCAAAACAGATGTTGGGCAAAACTCTGGTCACGCACCAGACCGGTCCAGCAGGCAAGCAGGTTAACCGCATCTACATCGAAGACGGTTCGGACATCGAAACCGAAATGTACTTGGCTCTGCTGGTTGACCGTGCGACATCGCGTGTTTCGATCGTTGCATCGACCGAAGGCGGCATGGACATCGAAGAGGTTGCAGCCTCGACCCCAGAAAAAATCCTGAGCTTCGAAATCGACCCAGCAACCGGCTATCAGCCGTATCACGGTCGCCGCGTTGCATTTGAACTGGGCCTGAAAGGTCCACAGGTCAAACAGATGGTCGCCCTGCTTGGCAATCTGTACCGTGCCTTCACCGAGAAGGACATGGAGATGCTGGAAATCAACCCGCTGATCGTCATGACCGATGGCAACCTTAAGGTGCTGGACGCAAAAGTCGGCTTTGACGGCAACGCTGTGTACCGCCACGGCGACATCGCCGAGCTGCGCGACGAAACCGAAGAAGACCCCAAAGAGCTGGCAGCGTCGAAATTCGACCTGAACTACATCGCTCTGGACGGTGAAATCGGCTGCATGGTGAACGGTGCTGGTCTGGCGATGGCCACCATGGACATCATCAAGCTTTATGGCGCAGAGCCTGCAAACTTCCTCGACGTTGGCGGCGGCGCCACCAAAGAGAAAGTGACCGAAGCGTTCAAAATCATCACCTCGGACGAAAACGTCAAAGGCATTTTGGTGAACATCTTCGGCGGCATCATGCGTTGTGACGTTATCGCCGAAGGCGTGATCGCAGCCGTGAAAGAAGTTGGTCTTAAGGTTCCACTGGTTGTTCGCCTCGAAGGTACCAACGTTGAGCTGGGCAAAGAGATCATCAACAACTCAGGCCTCGACGTTATCGCTGCTGACGACCTGAAAGACGGCGCGCAGAAAATCGTGAAAGCAGTGAAAGGCTAAGACAGATGGCAATCCTCGTAGACGAAAACACCAAGGTAATCTGTCAGGGCTTCACCGGCTCGCAGGGTACGTTCCACTCGGAACAAGCAATCGCATACGGCACCAAAATGGTTGGCGGTGTCACACCAGGCAAAGGCGGCAACGAACACCTTGGCCTGCCAGTGTTCAACTCGGTCCACGAAGCAAAGCACGTGACCGAAGCCAACGCATCGGTGATCTATGTTCCACCACCCTTTGCGGCGGACTCGATCCTAGAAGCGATCGACGCGGAAATGGAACTGATCGTGTGTATCACCGAAGGCATTCCGGTACTGGACATGATGAAGGTCAAGCGCGCGCTGGTTGACAGCAAATCGCGTCTGATTGGTCCAAACTGCCCAGGCGTTATCACACCTGACGCATGTAAGATCGGCATCATGCCAGGCCACATCCACAAACGTGGTTCGGTTGGCGTTGTGTCCCGTTCGGGCACCCTGACCTATGAGGCCGTGAAACAGACCGCTGATCTGGGTCTGGGTCAGTCGACCGCTGTTGGTATTGGCGGCGACCCCATCAAAGGCACCGAGCACATCGACGTGCTGGACATGTTCCTAGACGATCCGGAAACCACCTCGATCATCATGATCGGTGAAATCGGCGGCACCGCCGAAGAAGAAGCCGCAGAATTCCTGGCTGAGCAGCGCAAAAAAGGCCGCTGGAAACCAACTGCTGGCTTTATCGCTGGTCGTACTGCACCTCCCGGCCGCCGCATGGGCCACGCTGGCGCAATCGTCGCTGGCGGCAAAGGTGACGCGGAATCGAAAATCGAAGCCATGAAGTCGGCTGGCATCGTCGTTGCAGACAGCCCTGCAACTCTCGGCGAAGCCGTGATGGAAGCAATCAAGAACGGCTAATCCCGTTCGAACAAAACCGCCGAGGCACCGCAAATGTGGTGCCTCGGTATTCGGCTAACTGGCCTATGGCCAATTGGTCACCCTTGGGGGCACTGCCCTCGCCCTTCGCCCCGTGAACAAAGGTCAAAGTGAAATGAACGACCAAAGCCCCAACGACGCCTTTCATGGCACCAGCTTTCTGCAAGGTCACAACGCAGAATACGTAGAACAGCTTTATGCCCGCTACGCCGAAAACCCCGGAGCGGTTGATGAAAGCTGGCGTGAATATTTTGCCTCGCTTGGTGATGCACCCGCAGATGCCAAAGCCGAAGCCGCCGGCCCATCGTGGTCCCGTGGCGACTGGCCCATGCAGCCAACGGATGACCTGACCGCCGCATTGGACGGTCAATGGCCGGCTGACCCCAAGGCCGCGGGCGACAAGATCAAGAAAAAGGCGGCTGAAAAGGGCGTAGAGATCACCGAAGGTCAGGTCCGCGCCGCGGTTCTGGATTCGATCCGCGCGTTGATGATCATCCGCGCCTATCGTATTCGCGGTCACCTGATCGCTGATCTTGACCCACTGGGCATGCGTGACGAAACCCCGCATCCGGAACTGGACCCACGTACATACGGGTTCGGCGATGCGGATATGAACCGTCCGATCTTTATCGACAACGTTCTGGGCCTCGAAGTGGCCACCATGAACGAAATTCTGGCAATCGTGAAACGCACCTACTGCGGCACCTTTGCCTTGCAATACATGCACATTTCCAACCCCGAAGAGGCCTCTTGGCTGAAAGAGCGTATCGAAGGGTTCGGCAAGGAAATCACCTTTACCCAGGATGGTCGTAAGGCGATCCTGAACAAACTGGTCGAGGCAGAAGGCTTCGAAAAATTCCTGCATGTGAAATACATGGGCACCAAGCGTTTTGGCCTTGATGGCGGCGAAGCGCTGATCCCTGCGATGGAACAGATCATCAAGCGTGGGGGCGCGCTTGGGGTCAAGGACATCGTGATCGGCATGCCGCACCGTGGTCGCCTGAACATTTTGGCGAACGTGATGGGCAAACCATATCGCGCGATTTTCAACGAATTCCAGGGCGGTTCGTTCAAACCTGAGGATGTCGACGGCTCGGGCGACGTGAAATATCACCTCGGCGCATCGTCGGACCGTGAATTTGACGGCAACACCGTTCACCTGTCGCTGACCGCGAACCCATCGCACCTAGAGGCAGTGAACCCCGTTGTTCTGGGCAAGGCACGCGCCAAAGCCGACCAGATGGGCGACAGCGAACGCACCAGCGTTCTGCCGATCCTGCTGCACGGCGACGCGGCATTTGCCGGTCAGGGTGTGGTTGCGGAATGTTTCGGCCTGTCCGGCCTTCGCGGTCACCGCACCGGCGGCACGATCCACATCGTTGTGAACAACCAGATCGGCTTTACCACTGCGCCGCACTTCTCGCGCAGCTCGCCATATCCGACCGATATTGCGCTGATGGTTGAAGCACCGATTTTCCACGTGAATGGCGATGACCCCGAGGCTGTAGTTCACGCAGCCAAGGTTGCAACCGAATTCCGCCAGAAGTTCAAAAAAGACGTCGTCATCGACATCTTCTGCTACCGCCGCTTTGGTCACAACGAAGGCGACGAGCCGATGTTCACCAACCCGGCGATGTACACCAACATCAAGCGTCACAAGACGACGCTGACCCTGTACACCGAACGTCTGGTCAAGGATGGTCTAATCCCAGAGGGCGAGATCGAGGATATGAAGGCCTCGTTCCAGTCGCACCTCAACGAAGAGTTCGAGGCTGGGAAAGAATACAAGCCGAACAAGGCTGACTGGCTCGATGGTCGTTGGAGCCATATGGACCGTCAGGAACAGGGCAAATATCAGCGCGGCAAAACCGCGATTGATGAAAAGTCCCTAAAGGACATCGGTAAGGCGCTGACCAGCTATCCCGACGACTTCAGCATCCACAAAACGGTCGCGCGTCAGCTTGAGAACAAGAAGAAAATGTTCGAAAGCGGCAAAGCCTTTGACTGGGCAACCGCCGAGGCGCTGGCCTTTGGCTCGCTCCAACTCGAAGGTTACCCTGTGCGTCTGGCTGGTCAGGACTCGACCCGCGGTACATTCTCGCAGCGTCATTCGGCCTTTATCAACCAAAAGACCGAAGAGCGTTACTATCCGCTGAACAACATCCGCGAAGGTCAGGCCCACTACGAGGTCATCGACTCGATGCTGTCCGAATATGCGGTTCTGGGCTTTGAATACGGCTACACGCTGGCCGAGCCTAACTCGCTCGTCATGTGGGAAGCCCAGTTTGGCGATTTCGCAAACGGTGCGCAGATCATGTTCGATCAGTTCATCAGCTCGGGCGAGTCGAAATGGCTACGTATGTCGGGTCTGGTGATGCTGCTGCCGCATGGCTTTGAGGGCCAGGGCCCCGAACACTCGTCTGCACGCCTCGAGCGCTTCTTGCAGATGTGTGGCGGCGACAACTGGATCGTTGCGAACTGTTCGACACCTGCGAACTACTTCCACATTCTGCGCCGTCAGCTGCACCGCAACTACCGTAAGCCACTGGTGCTGATGACACCGAAGTCCCTGCTACGTCACAAAATGTGTATCTCGGACGTCGAGGATTTCACCGACGGTTCATCGTTCCACCGTGTCCTGTGGGATGACGCCGAGCGCGGTCATTCGGATCACACACTGGCCGCAGACGACAAGATCAAGCGCGTCGTGATGTGTTCCGGCAAGGTCTACTATGACCTGCTGGAAGAGCGTGACAAACGCGGTTTGGATGATGTCTACCTGCTGCGCGTTGAACAGTTCTATCCGTTCCCAGCCCAGTCGCTGATGAAGGAACTGGAACGTTTCAAAAACGCCGAAATGGTGTGGTGTCAGGAAGAACCACGTAACCAAGGTGCATGGTCGTTCATCGAACCAAACATCGAATGGGTGCTGACCCGTCTCGATGCGAAACATAAGCGTCCGGTCTATGTCGGTCGCGCCGCCTCGGCATCGCCAGCCACCGGCCTTGCCTCGCAACACAAAGCTCAACAGGAAGCGCTGGTTAACGACGCGCTGACCATCGAAGGGAAATAAGCCATGAGCATCGAAGTCCGCGTGCCCACCTTGGGCGAAAGCGTCACCGAAGCAACCGTCGCAACCTGGTTCAAAAAGCCGGGCGATGCGGTTGCCGTCGACGAAATGCTGTGCGAGCTGGAAACCGACAAAGTCACCGTCGAGGTTCCTTCGCCTGCCGCAGGTACACTTGGCGAAATCGTCGCAGCAGAAGGCGACACCGTTGGTGTTGATGCCCTGCTGGCAACCTTGACCGAAGGCGCGGGCGCAGCCCCAGCAGCGGCCCCCAAAGCCGAAGCAGCCGCCCCTGCCGCAGCCCCAGCTGCATCGGCAGGCGGTAAAGATGTCGAAGACGCGCCATCGGCGAAGAAGCTGATGGCGGAAAACAACATCAATCGTGACGATGTCACCGCGACCGGCAAAGACGGCCGCGTGATGAAGGGCGACGTTCTGAACGCAATGTCGGCACCGAAAGCGGCCCCTGCCGCCGCAGCCGCACCAGTGGTCGACAATGCCGCCCGCGAAGAACGCGTGCGCATGACCAAACTGCGCCAGACCATCGCGAAACGCCTGAAGGATTCGCAGAACACCGCTGCGATGCTGACCACCTACAACGAGGTGGACATGTCCGGCATCATGGCGCTGCGCAACGAATACAAGGACCTGTTCCTGAAAAAGCACGGCGTAAAGCTTGGCTTTATGTCCTTCTTCACCAAAGCGTGCTGCCACGCCCTGAAAGAAGTGCCAGAAGTGAACGCCGAAATCGACGGCACCGACATCGTTTACAAAAACTATGTCAACATGGGCATCGCTGCCGGTACACCAACCGGTCTGGTTGTTCCTGTGATCAACGACGCCGATCAGATGTCCTTTGCCGCGATCGAAAAAGCGATTGCAGAAAAAGGCGCCAAAGCCCGCGACGGCAAACTGTCGATGGCTGAAATGCAGGGCGGCACCTTCACCATCTCGAACGGTGGTGTCTATGGTTCGCTGATGTCTTCGCCAATCCTGAACCCACCACAGTCGGGTATCCTTGGCATGCACAAGATCCAGGAACGCCCAATGGTCGTGAACGGTGAAATCGTGATCCGCCCGATGATGTATCTGGCGCTGTCCTATGACCACCGCATCGTCGACGGCAAAGGCGCGGTGACCTTCCTGGTGCGCGTAAAAGAAGCGCTTGAGGATCCACGCCGGTTGCTGATGGATCTGTAATCAAGCAACCACAAAGCGGGATAGACGGAGATTGGAATGAAGCGCTATGCACTCACACTGTCACTGGCAATTTTTGCGGGTGCATGCGCAACCGACTATTCCGCGCATTTACAGAACGCTCAGCTGAATGCGCTTCTTGCGGGACACAGCTTCGATTACTCGGGGACTCTTCCGGATGGACGCTACTTCAGTGGTCAAATGACCTACAACGAGAATGGCAATCTTTTTGTGGCAACCGACTATGGGATACCCGAAGGCGGGACTTGGCGCATTTCCAACGACCAAGTTTGTACACGGCTTGTCGCACTAAGCGCGGGGGCCGAAGATTGCTTCTTCGTCTTCCCGAATGAGAACGGAACCTATCGCACAAGTCATGGTTTCACCGTGAAAAGAGCACATCAATGACCCCAGAGCTCACAGTCCTAGCCCTAGCGGGTATTTTGCAGGTGGTTCAGTTCGCGTTGATGTCTATTCCGGCCAACCTTGAACTGGGACCGGGTAAAACCTCATCACCGCGGGATCGGTCACGACTAGGTGGATCGCTAGAGGATCAACTCAGCGAAAAAACCGCGCGTTTGTATCGTGCAATGAACAACCACTTCGAAGGGTTGATTATGTTCACCCTTGCCGTTGTCGTTGTCACGTTGGGTGATGCCGCCAACGGTCTGACTGCGGGCTGCGCTTGGGCCTATCTCGTGGCGCGGGTTGTTTATATTCCGGCTTACTATTTCGGCTGGCGCCCATGGCGGTCGCTGATCTGGTTTGTGGGCTTTGTTGCAACCTTTGTTATGCTGGTCGTCGCACTGGTAAGCTGATGACCGTCGACGAACTGGAAAATGAACTGTCTAAGGCGCGGCGCAGGCTGCGGCTTCGCAACGAAATGATTGCGACGCTGCACCGTGAAATTGTCCGCCTCAGCGGCCCTGCCCTATCCATCGACGACGAAGGTGCTGGTTTTGTTCCAATGGAATGCGACCTAAAGCCTGACGCCGAGGGTACAATTTTTTCTTTTTCCGGCTTGCACCTTGGCGGCGGCAAAACCGAACGTGAATTCAAAGGTACGCTCACCGACGCCAACTATTCCGTGGTGTACATCAAGGACTATGAACAAGTGTGGTACCAGCATGGCCTGTTTGGCATCGGTGACACTCGTGTTGCGGCCTTTGAAAACATCGCCGAAGCGCTCGGCCATCTGCCACGCCCATGGATTTGCATCGGGAACAGCGCTGGCGGCTATGCCGCGCTGTTTGCCGGAGCCGTTATGCAGGCTGATCGGGTCGTGGCCTTTAGCGCGCAAACCTATGTGAACGCTGCGGTGTTCAAACGTTTCAGTCGCGAATTTCCAAGGGCGCGCAAATTTGCCCCCAAAGATCCTGAAAACGATTTGCGGAACGTCCTACCAAACTATGCCTCTGTGCCATCCAAACTGATCTATGGTGCAGGAAACCCGACCGACAGTGAACAAGCCGAACGAATGGCCGACCTTCCGGGCATTCAGCTTGTTCCACTGCCACTCAAAACGCATGCAACCGCTGCTCAATTGCGTACTGACGGCAAGTTGCTACAAACTATATTAGAGCCTTAACCCCCCAAGGAGACGACCATGTCCCAATATGATGTCATTGTTATCGGTGCTGGCCCCGGCGGCTATGTCGCGGCGATCCGCGCGGCTCAGCTGGGTCTGAAAACCGCCTGTGTAGAAGGTCGCGAAACCCTTGGCGGCACCTGCTTGAACGTCGGATGTATCCCATCCAAGGCGCTGCTACACGCAAGCCACCAGCTGCACGAAGCCGAACACAACTTTGCGAAAATGGGTCTGAAAGGCAAATCGCCTTCGGTCGATTGGCCACAAATGCAGGCCTATAAGCAAGAGGTCATCGACGGCAACACCAAGGGCATCGAGTTCCTGTTCAAAAAGAACAAGGTCGACTGGATCAAAGGCTGGGCTTCGATCCCCGAGGCGGGCAAAGTCAAAGTTGGCGACGACACTTATGACGCAAAGAACATCATCATTGCGTCAGGTTCCGAACCATCGTCCCTGCCCGGCATCGAGATCGACGAAAAGGTTGTCGTGACCTCGACCGGTGCGCTGTCGCTGCCGAAAATCCCCAAATCGATGGTTGTCATCGGCGCGGGCGTGATCGGCCTTGAAATGGGATCGGTCTATCAGCGTCTGGGCACCGAAGTGACCGTTGTCGAATTCCTTGATCAGATCACCCCGGGCATGGATACCGATGTCCAGAAGCAGTTCCAGAAACTGCTGCAAAAACAGGGGCTGAAGTTCATCATGGGCGCGGCTGTTCAGGGTGTTGAAACCAAGGCGAACAAAGCCAAGGTCACCTATCAACTGCGCAAGGACGAAAGTGAAGCGACCATCGACGCCGATGTCGTTCTGGTTGCCACCGGCCGCCGTCCGTTCACCGCGGGTCTGGGTCTGGACACCTTGGGCGTTGAGATGACCGAACGCGGTCAGATCAAGATCGACGGCCACTATCGCACCAATGTTGCGGGCGTTTACGCCATCGGCGACGCAGTCGAGGGCCCGATGCTGGCCCACAAAGCCGAAGACGAAGGCATGGCCGCCGCCGAAGTTATCGCCGGTCAAGCGGGTCACGTGAACTATGACGTTATTCCGGGCGTCATCTACACCCATCCAGAGGTCGCAAGCGTCGGCAAAACCGAACAAGAGCTGAAGGCAGAGGGCCGCGCCTATAAGGTCGGCAAATTCAGCTTTATGGGCAACGGTCGTGCCAAGGCGGTTCACGCTGCAGATGGTTTCGTCAAACTGCTTGCTGACAAAGAAACCGACCGCATTCTGGGCGCACACCTGATCGGCCCAGCCGCGGGCGACCTGATCCACGAGGTTTGCGTTGCCATGGAATTCGGCGCAGCAGCCGAAGATCTGGCCCGCACCTGCCACGCGCACCCGACCTTCTCCGAGGCGGTGCGCGAGGCCGCACTGGCCTGCGGCGACGGTCCAATCCACAGCTAAACAAATCGGGCGGCCATTGGCCGCCCTTTTTCATTCCTCGCAGGGGGCCCCTATCGCGGTCTATCCCTTCAGCATCCTTAGGCCCTGTGTAACGTCCGTACGAACCGCAAGGCGCAGGCTGGGCTCATCCCCCGCCTTCAGGGCGGCTAGGATCAGTTTGTGGTGATAGGGCGGCTCTTTGCGGTTCAGCTTGCCATAGAGCGCCCGCATGGTCGGCCCCAGCTGCAACCAAACCGTTTCCAGCATGGCCAGCATCGCTGGTGCTTGAGCCCGCAGGTACAGCGTTCTGTGGAATTCAAGGTTCTGCTTGATATAACCCGTCGCATCATGGCGCGCGATCATCTGGCTGACGCCTTGGTTGATCGCCTCAAGCCTGTCTATCAGCGCAAAGTGGGCACGCGGCAGAGCGCGTGAGGCAAGCTCTGGCTCTAGCAGCGCACGAATGGTTGCCAACTCTTCGATCCGATCATTGCTGAGTTCCGGCGTCGCAACGCGCCCCGAACTGGACAGCGATAGCGCGCCTTCGGCGACCAGCCTGCGGACAGCTTCGCGCGCAGGGGTCATCGACACCTCGAATGTTTTGCCAATCCCGCGTAGCGTCAGCGCCTCGCCCGGCGCAAGCTCGCCATGCATAACTTGTGTGCGCAAGGCACGGTACACCCGTTCATGGGCGGCGGTGGCATCATTGGTGGGCTTGGGGGCAATCATGCCCTTTTGTGATCACATGCGTCCGAAACGTCAATCGCCGAAGTCATATTGATGCAATTTCGTGCCATGTTCGCGCAGCCAGTCACGGCACAATTTGTAGTCGGGATAAATGCGCGACACCACGTCCCAGAACGCCTGAGAATGGTTCATTTCGATCAGGTGGGCACACTCATGCGCCGCCACGTATTCAAGCACCTCTGGCGGCGCCATAATAAGCCGCCACGAATACATCAGATCCCCGCGTGAGGTACATGATCCCCAACGGCTGCGCGTGTCCCTGAGGGTGATTTTGCCAACGCTGCGGCCAAGCGCCCCCGCGAACCGATCTGACGCCGCCGCCAAATGGTCCCGCGCGGTGGCTTTGAGAAAGGCTTTCGTTCGAACGCCCACCTTGTCGTCTGCCCCCGGAACGGCAATGACATCGCCAATCAGCGTGACACTGCGCCCACTGCCCGCCCCGATCATCACCATGTCCCCGCGAAACGGGATCTCGACCCCGCGGGCGATACTGGTCGCACCGGACACGTTCGCAAGATGCCGGCGCAACCAATCCTCTTTTTCAGCAAGAAAGGCGATTCCCTGCTCTTCCGGCACGCGCACCGGCAAAGTAAGGGTCACAGACCCGTTTGATTGGGAAATCCGCAGCGAAAGCCGCCTTGCGCGGGCGGATCGGCGCAGTTTCACCTGAATTGGTGGGTTGCCAACGGTCAGAAGACGGCTCATATCACCTTCTACGATAAATCTCTGTCAAAAGCTTTGACACCTTGGATTGCTTATGGCAGGTGGCATCGATCCGCTGCAAGTGCACAGAATAAAGGGATAGTCATGCCCAAAGAAGAATGGGGTACAAAACGCGTCTGCCCGACAACAGGCAAGCGTTTCTACGACCTGAACAAAAATCCAATCGTCAGCCCATATACTGGCGATGTTGTTGCTGTTGACGACGCAAAGACACGTACAATCGTGGCTGATGCCGAAGACGCACAAACCAAAAAGCTCAAAGACACATCGGATGACGAGGATATGATCCTGGACGATGATGATGTGGATCTGGGCGACGATGTCCTCGAAGAAGATGATGACGAGGATAACGTGTCGTTCGAAGAGCTGGGCGACGTCGCAGCAGACAGCGACGACGACTAAAATTTCCTTCGGGCGGGCAAGTTAGGTCTTGCACCCGCCCGAAGCAGCGCTTAGAACGCGCGCACTGACGGAAACGTCGCCGGTAGGGGCCATAGCTCAGTTGGGAGAGCGCTTGCATGGCATGCAAGAGGTCAGGGGTTCGACTCCCCTTGGCTCCACCAAAACACTCTACCGCATCAAACTAAAATACGCCGGAACGCTATCGTTCTAGCGCACCTTTGCCTGCGATGATGTGATCGCGGAACTTGGCAATGCGCGCGATGCGGGTTTCTGGCTTTTTAGCGCTATTGAGATTGAAGGCATAGCTTTTCTGACGGCCTGGCGTCAGCGCATGGAAGGCCTCGGCCAATTCAGGGTCGGCATCCAAGGCGTCGATCAATTCATCGGGCATTTCGACCACACGCTCGACCTTGGGCGCTTTGATGCCTGCCTCGGCATAGCCCATCGCCTCGGTCCCATAGGCGCGTATGGTCGCCTCTTGCGCCGTCACTTGGTCGTCAGCGGTGAACCGGATCATGCTGGGGTTTTGGGCATGGGCACCCTGCTTTTCCAATATCCCCTGCGGATCTTTCATCAGGGCCGCATTGAAAAAACTCAGCCGAAAGTTTTCGCGGAACGCACCGATTATCACGATATTCCGCCCCGCGTGCATATAACACGGGTGTCCCCATTTTGCGGTCTCGACAAGGCCGATATCCGTCAGAATACGCCGCAGATCACCCAGACCGGCCTGCCACATACGCGCCGCACATTCCGCGCTATCAAAGCGGGAACACCGTCCGCAGCCTTTGGAAAAATAGTCGTTTACGTCGGTGATCATCATGACATTGGTCCTGCGTTGTCAGACCAACACTGTCATGAAATGCAAAAGGGCGCTAGCTGCGCCCTTGATCTTTAAACTGCTTCGATTGCGATCGCGATACCTTGCCCGACACCGATACACATCGTCGCCAAGGCCCGTTTGCCACCGCTTAGCTTTAGCTCAAGCGCCGCAGTCCCCGCGATACGCGCACCCGACATGCCAAGGGGATGACCCAGCGCAATCGCG
Source organism: Marivivens sp. (assembly GCA_965215785.1). Classification (GTDB taxonomy): domain Bacteria; phylum Pseudomonadota; class Alphaproteobacteria; order Rhodobacterales; family Rhodobacteraceae; genus Marivivens. The sequence goes on from OZ244120.1 coordinate 336,022, forward strand.
CTGCCATCCGGCAAGCCAGGGCAAAACCGATCTTTGACGAACTGGAAGACTGGCTCCACGCGCAGCTGCCCAACATCTCCGGCAAGTCGCCATTGGCGAAGGCCATCAGATATGCCCTGGGGCGGATGCCGAAGGCGCGGCCCTATCTCAGCAACGGCCATCTGGAGCTGGATAACAACACCGCCGAGCGCGCCGTTAAACCCGTCGCCATCGGACGCAAAAACTGGATGTTCTCAGGCTCCGAAGGTGGCGGCAAAGCCATGGCCATTGCCTATACCTTGATCGAAACGGCCAAACTCAACGATGTCGATCCGCAAGCCTGGCTCACATGGGTTCTGGCCCAAATCGCCGACCACAAGATCACACGCCTCGACGAACTCCTCCCCTGGCGTTACGCTGCGCAAGCAGCGTAACAGGCACCGCCCAAGCGCAAAAGGGCGGGTTCAACGGACGGGCACCCTGGACCAAAAGCCTCGTCGGAATGGCCCCAATCTGCGAATATAAAGCTCTGCAAACACGATTGTCATGACCGATATACAAAGATCCCAGAATGCTCCTCCCATGATCTCAGAGACAGGCCTTATGTAAGTGAAATGTAGAAGGCGATGCATCGCTGGCCCTGCTGCAAGAGCATAGGATCTAATCATCCAATTTCGATGATTTTGGATTTTTTTGTTCAGGACAAAGTACAGGGCGATGATTGGGAATATGGTGAGGCCAGCACCCCAAAGTAGATTGCTAACCACATTCAGCGGTTCAAAGCGTTGAGGAAATGAAACGGTCAACCATACTGCACAGATACCCGTAATTATTGCAGCAGGGATGTAGGCATAACCAAAGACACGGTGCAGCCTCCGATACCGCGTTTGGACTGTTGGGTTGAGAGTGACCACCGCCGTCAGCATCAACACAATGCCCCCAAATATATGAGCAATTATTGGGACAGGATGCGCTCGATGGTGGAGAGTTGTGTCGATGTCTAGATCACAATTTGCCTCTTCCATCGCCTCATCTGTTAATGAAGATATGTCTGCATGTTTGATGGATAGAGTGCAGGCATCACTCTCAATCTGACTAGAAATTAAGGTTGCAAACTGTTCCTGAGAAGCCAGGGTGGCGCTGGTCCTGTCGATGGCACCTCCGACGATAAAAAGAACGGCCAATAGCAGTAAGAACGATGAAGCAAGGATATGAGACGGTTTCACGTGAGCTTGGTCCAGCAAACTACAACATAACAGAAGCAGTTCACAGTGACGGTGGACCTGTCACGCTTTCGTGCCGCTCCGATTACTCATTTAAGCGACCTTTCTTTCGTAGGCCAAGGGACTTTTCCATCCCAATGCTGAATGCCTTCGGCGTGGATTGTAAAAGCCGTTGATGTATTCGAAGATTGCGACCTCAGCATCGCGTCGAGTTCGCCAGGACCGTTGCCAGAGCATTTCTGCCTTGATCGTTTTGAAGAAGGTTTCAACCGCCGCATTATCGTAACAATTGCCAGTTCCGCTCATCGATACCTTGAAGCCGTGCTGACGCAGGATCTTCTGGTAATCATGCGAGCAGTATTGGCTTCCACGATCGGTGTGGTGGATACAGCCCTTGGGTGGTCGCCGCAAAGCAATGGCCATGTTCAAGGCCCAGATCGCCAGATCGCGTTTCATCCGGTTGCTGACAGCCCAGCCAATCACACGCCGCGAATACAAATTGAGAATGACTGCCAGATATAGCCAACCTTCGTCCGCCCAAAACCGCTTCTTCCGCCGCCCGATAGAGTGCCTCATGGTGTCCACTATCGATGGTGAACACTTAGCTGCCTCCAGCGGCACGCGTTAGGTCGGGTTTACCGAGCGCTTACGGTCACCGTGAAATGTCCCTCAGAGCTTTTCGATCCATTGATGGCCCTCCTTTGGCTGCCAGACAGATTAGCATCTGTCAGCCAAAGTCGGGAATTACATAGTTAATGCCCCGTGACATATCATGGGGTTTTAACCTTTGTGTATCAGTTCGCCCCTAATCGGAAATCTTGAGAGGGGACCCCCATAAAGCACCTCGGGATGACTGGCCAGCTTTCAGTGAGGAAATAGGCATAGGTCCCGTTTGGGTATTCAGGTGATCGCGTGAACGCGCCATTACATGCGTCGAGCGTACCGAGGCCTTCGACATATTCCCAGTCCTGTACAAACGCGCCGTCATAGCGTCCTGATGGCTCCGCTCCACCCGGGCGATTGCCAGACTTCAGTCGATAGGATGGGGTAACTTGCGTTAACTGGCCGTCTATCACGGCGGTCATCGCATAAATCGGATAACCATCTGCCGCGTAACCAATTAGAGGCGAATGTTGATTGGCACTGTAATTATGTAGTTCCAGTAGATCGAACGGAATTCCGTGGTAATGGTAGGTGCCATCGGGTTGGACGTGGGCGTAATTTTCATCCAACCCCAACGCGACCGCGCCACCCAGTGCATCGTAGTTCCATCCAGAATTACGATCCCCTTGCCAAAATTCTGCGGCAAATGGATCAAATACAACACCGTTTAAGGATACGCCGAAAACCCAACCAGCTCCCCCTTGTGGCGAACTTGCGCGTGTGGGGCTTAGCGGGATGTTAAGCGAAACGTTCTGGCTGCTGATGGCATTGGGGTTACCACTGTTGGGGAATTGTCCGACGAGGTGGTCAGGGATGCCATTTGCCGTGATAACACGTGTGCCGCCCCGTGCGCTCATCTCAACGATGGATTGGCCGGCATTCTGGGTGGCTGGCGCAAGGGTTAGGGGCTGGGCTTCGGTTTCGGTATGGACGCGCGTTGGTGGAGGGCCACCGGTGCCGCCTGGTCGGGGCGGTTGTTGGGCACTGGCGCAGGCGGCGAGAAGAGATAGTGCTACCAAGGCAGAAGCGCCGCTGGTCATCGGATGAGACATTTTGATATCCTCTATGTACGTTACAAGTCTTATACGTGCCGCTTTGTTGAATTCGTCGCGGTATTGTTGATAAAGTTCGCTCCGGGATTATCCGTCGCGAATTTAATGACCGGCTCGGCTCTGTTGCACAAATCGGGTTAAGGTCGAGCGTCCCCTTTCCCCAGACGGACTTATCCTACGGGCTCAGTAACGGGTATGCCAAGAGCGGTGTAGCGGTTGAGCACCGCAATCCGGACCTGGAGCTCAGCAACCTGTCGGTCGAAGTCTCGGGCAGTCACACAACGCTACATCGACGGTGATGCCGAGGCACGGCGGAAGATCGTGGAGTTGGTGTGATCGGTATTATTTTTCCGAATTTTGGTTTTGTCGGCGCAAGTGCTGATTAAACAGATTTGAAAGCGTTGGAATTGAATCAATTTGACACAGCATGACTCCAATGCTCTTTGCTAATTCTGTGGCGCTTCGAGTATATGAAGCATTTGTGATGACAGCAGCGGCATCAGCACGATAATATATACCCCCAGCATGAGCTTCCTGAACCGCTTTATTTCCAACGTTACCTTGATATCTCTTGCATTGTATTGCGAGTTTCTTGCCGTTCAAGTTGGCGAGAATATCTACACCTTGATCACCTGAGCCGACCGTAACAGAAGCTTGCCATCCAAAAATTTTAAGGTTTTCGGCGACCCAATATTCAAAATCGTGACCATTCTGGGGATAAAGACTAGAATCGAAGCCGCGTTTTTGATTTGCTCTGCGAATAGCGGCGATTTTGAGCTTAACCGACCTTTCGGCTCTCTTGCGAAGAGCGGCATTTTGCACGCCCTTATTCTGGTTGGAGAAGAATTTGTTTTCTAGCAGGAATTTGCATATGATCGCGCTTCGAGTCGCATCCAATTCTTCTTTGTCTTGAGTTATTGAGCGATATCCTCGGCGTTCGTTCTTGCGAATTGCGTCCTGTTCGCCGCGGATTAAGGCACTATTCAGCTCTCCAAATTTCTCTTCGATGCAGGTGAGCAATAACGGTTTTTGTGTGTTCCATTCGATTTCAATACTTTCGGATTGCTTCTTTGTGAGTTTCATATCGCTGGATACTCTCCTAAGGTCAGGATTCGCCGTCATCTCAAATCTCCAGTCTACCAACGCCCCGGAAATGTTCCCGCCCCGGCGTTCGTCGCCAAAGTCTTCGCATTGGCAAGATACCTCATGAACTGTCGCCGTTCATCGCTAACAGACATATCGTCTCCTGCCTTTACGCTGTCCGTCGTCAGAGTTTTTGGACCCACTGGGAGCCTAATCTAAGAGAGAGTTCAGCTCATCTGATTGGTTTCATCATGCGGCGCGTTTTCTGTGATGCAAGCGTCGCGTTTCGAGTGTCTTTCGTTTGATCTTTTCTCTTTTTTGTAGAATGACTTTGTCTCGGTCGAAGTAGGCGTCGGCGGGTGTGACGTTGTTCAAGCTCTCGTGGTATCGCTTGTTGTTGTAATATTCGACGAAGGCCCCAATCTGGCGCTCAAGATCACCGGGTAGGTAGTAATTTTCCAGCAGAACTCGGTTCTTCATGGTCTGATGCCAGCGCTCGATCTTGCCCTGAGTTTGCGGGTGGAATGGCGCACCGCGGACATGGTGCATGTTCTGCCCCTCCAACCATTTGGCCAGATCGCCAGAGATGTAGCAGGAACCGTTGTCGCTGAGCAGACGAGGTTTGTGCCGGACCACGGCCTGGTCGCAGCCTGATGCCGTCAGGGCTAACTCGATCGTGTTGGTGACATCCTCAGCACGCATATTTGTACAGAGTTTCCAGGCAATGATGTAGCGGCTGTAGTCGTCGAGGATGGTGCTGAGATACTACCAACCCCACCCGATGATCTTGAAGTAAGTAAAGTCGGTCTGCCACATCTGGTTGATGGCGGTGGTCTTGTCTGTGAACTCATCGGCAGCCTTGATCACCACATAGTCTGGTGCTGTGATCAGATCAGCGGCTTTCAAGATGCGATAAGCCGATGATTCAGAGACAAAATACCGCTTCTCATCTGTATATTTGACGGCTAGCTCGCGTGCGGTCAGCGCCTCATGTTCCAGCGCAAACGCGATCAGATCATCCCGCCGATCCTGCGGAATGCGGTTCCAGATCGATTTTGGCCGAGGCGCGCGATCCGCGAGGGCATCAAAGCCACCTTCGACATATCGGTCATACCACCGGTAAAATGTGGTGCGCGGGATGCCCAGCATATCAAGGGTCTTCTTGATTGGCAGATGCGACCCTTCAACTATGCGAATGATCTCCAACTTCTCGGTTGCAGGATACCTCATTCCTCGAACTCCCCAGCTCCTGTCATGCTTTTTAAGCAGACGGTTTTCCAAGGTGAGGTCAGCCACGCATTCTTTCAGAGCCATGGCCTCGGACCGCAGATCTTTCACCTCATGCGAGCTCGCCTGACGTGCTGTGTCGCCGGAAAGACGACGCTTTCCAGCCTCAAGGAATTCCTTCGACCAACTGTAATACAGGCTGTCAGAGATCCCCTCGCGGCGACACAGCGCAGAGATGCTTTCTTCGCCACGAAGGCCCGCCAAAACAATGCGGATCTTCTCCTCCGCTGAGTAGGTCTGGCGGGTCTTGCGGCGGATGCTTTTGACAAGCTTGTCAGCTGCGTCTTTCGATGTTCCGGGCTTCTTGTTCATCTTCGCTCCTTAAAGGCTACGATGAACCAGAAACCCTCCGTTGTTCAAATCCTCAAATCTGTCCCACAAGCGCTGACGTCAGACACTTACCACCTGTCGGCACCAGCTTGAGCGTCAGGCCAAGCGAGGGCACACCAACGTTGCCCGCCTTTTCCTGAATGTCCGTACAAGCCAGCGCAAACGGCGCGGTTTCCGTCGCGCCCAAGCCGGTTGCAAGCAGAACATCACGCCCCGTTGTTTTGCGACCAATGGCGGACAAACGATCCCAAGTATGCTGGGCCATGCCAGCGCCAGCATAAAACAACATGCCCAGCTTTGAGAAGAAATGCGCAGCCAGTTCGGGATCGTTTTCCAGCTCATCCACCAGCATGTCATAGCCCAGCGGGACGTTGAAATACCACGTACACGCAATTTCCCGCAAATTCCGCAGGGTTTCATCAAACTTGCCCGGTACAGGGCGACCATCGTCGATGTAATAGGTACCGCCATTCGTCAGTACGAGGTAGGACACCTTATTGCCCGACGCGGTGTGGTTCCATGGCGCCCAGTCCAGGACGACCGGCGGCTGTTTGGTCAAAAAGCGATAGCAATCGCGGACCATCGCCTCCATCACTGTGATCATGCCGTTGGTATTGATCACAGCCTTGGGCGATCCGGTGGACCCAGACGTAAAGAGGTATTTCACAACGGTTTCTGCATCAACAGCCGCCCGCGCTGCGGCCCCTGCCTCGGCATCACCGGATAGCAGCGAGTCAAAGCTGACTTGACCTTCGGCGACGTCACCAGACACAATTTCGACCGCGCCGTGATCCTTGAGCGAGGCAAACGCCTTGCTGAAGGCGGCGCCGTTATCCGCAAACAAACCACCGGGCTTTAGCGTTTCCGCGATGCCCTTAAGCTTGGCATGATCATCTGAAACCAATGAATATGCCGGTGAAAGCGGAGCATACGGCACGCCCACATAGGCGCACGAAATACCCAGCATGGCATGTTCCAGACTGTTTTCGGACAGAACCATCAGTGGGCGGTCCGGCGTGAGGCCCAGATCAAGCAGCGCGGCCCCGATACGCCGTGCATTGTCGCGCGCCTGACCATACGTGATCCGCTGCCAATCGCCCCCATCCTTGCGACGCGCAATCCAGGTTTGATCGGGCGTTTCGTCTGCCCATTTATCAAGATAATCCGCAAGCGTCGGCAAATAGCCTGACAGCTCACCTTTCTGACGCATTACGATCGATCCATCTTCGCGATGGTCATAGTCAAACTCAGGCGACCAGAAATCGGCGGCGGAAATTTGGGTTTCAGTGTTCATAGTATCCTCGGGCGGATTAGCGCGGCGCCATACGGATCGCGCCATCCAGTCGAATGACTTCACCGTTCAGCATTGGGTTCGTGGTGATTGAATGGACAAGCGCGGCAAATTCGTCGGGCTGGCCCAGACGCGATGGGAAAGGCACCTGCGCGCCCAGCGATGCCTGCACCTCTGGGGGCAGTTCATCCATCAGCGGCGTCAGGAACAGGCCCGGCGCAACGGTACGGACCCGAATACCCTTGTCCGCAAGGTCGCGCGCCATAGGCAGGGTCATCGCAGCAATCCCGCCCTTGGACGCGGAATAGGCGAGCTGGCCAACCTGTCGGTCAAACGCCGCGACCGAAGCGGTATTGATACTAACGCCCCGCGCACCGTCATCATTGATCGGATCGGCGGCAACCATCCGCTCGGCCGCTTGGCTGGAACAGTTAAAGCAGCCGATCAAATTGACATTTATAATGCGCGCAAAAAGGGCAAAATCATGCGCTTTACCACGTGAAACGGTCTTGGCCGCTCCACCGATTCCCGCGCAATTCACCTGCACACGGACGGTCCCGAGGTTCGCCGCGACGGTATCAAATCCAGCGCGCACAGATGACGTATCGGCGACGTTGACCTGAACAAACTCAGCGCCGATTTCAGCGGCGGTTTTTTTCACCTAGCTCGGCGTTTAGGTCAAAAATCGCAACCTCCATTCCGGCAGCGATCAACGCCTTGGCTGTCGCAGCGCCCAGTCCCGACGCACCGCCGGTGACAACTGCGACCTCTCCTCCCCAATCAAGCATTGCTTAATCCTTTGTTTGTCTGATTTTCTTCAACAGACCGATCAAGGTCTGTTTTTCCTCGGCGCTGAAATTGCCCAGCAGCAAACTTTCATGCGCGCGCACCTTTTTCAGCGACGCTGCATAGGCCGTCGCACCCTCTGGTGTCGGGACCAGCGCCTGAACACGGCGATCCCCCGGCACATGTGTACGGACAAGGAATTTCCGTTTCTCTAGCTCATCAACAATCGCCACGAGTCCAGACCGTTCGATCCCCAGTGTGCGGGCCAGTTCGCTTTGGGAAATGTTTGGAAATTGAACGACCAGCGACAGTGCCGAAAAAACACGTGGCGATAGCCCCTCTTCGCCCAAGGCCGAGCGGAAATCGTCTTGAACAATCACATACGCACGCTTCAGATTATAGCCGATGAACTCTTCCAGATCGGCATCGAGCTGATGCGAGGTGTCCGTTTCAGGTTTCAAATTGCGACTCTTATTCATGTGAATGCTCCGTTCTTGATGTCAGTGTAGCGAATACTGTTAACTCGACAAACAGTTTACCTATAGAAGTGCCTGCTATCCGATTTTCAAAGGTGTTCAGCCCACCAAAACGCCCTAGCTAAGACTAGTCGCGCGATTAGTACTGAGGAAGATATGACCCAATACTGGCGGATCAGCCTGTTTGCCATGATGTTGGCCTCTGCGGGGTTGCCCATCTACATTCACCTGCCCCGTTTTGCGTCGGTGGACCTTGGCATCAACCTTGCGACGGTGGGTGCGATCGTGCTGGGTATCCGGATTATGGATTTTGTACAGGATCCGATCATTGGCCGGATCATCGACAAATGGCGCGGGCCGCGTGACCGGCTGGCGCTGATCGGCATGAGCATCATGGCATTGGGTTTTGTGATGCTGTTTTCGATCACCCCGCCAGTAAATGCCGCCGTTTGGATGACGGTTTCCTTAATCCTTGTGTTTACCGGTTACAGTTTTGGCTCGATCCTGATGTACGGGGAAAGCGCGGCTCTGGCTGGGTCCGGCTCGGAACGCGCGCAGCTTAGGCTCGCTACATTTCGGGAAACTGGGCTGATTATCGGCGTTATTTTCGCGGCGATGGGACCGGTCGTTTTGGCGGGCGGCTTTGCGTCCTTTGGCTGGGTTCTGTGCGGTTTGATCGCTGTGACATACCTGTTCACCCGATCCTTGTGGCAATCGACCACGGCCCCAACGCAGGATTTCGACCTCGCGCGATTGATCGGTGCCGGTGGCGTTTGGTTGTTGGTTCTGGCTGTTGTGAACAGTTTGCCGGTCGCAATGACATCGACCCTGTTTCTGTTTTTCGTCGAGGATAGCCTTCAGCTCACCGATTGGTCTGGACCGTTTCTGATTTTCTTTTTTGTGGCCTCAGGCATCGCCATACCGGTTTGGAGCAAACTGGCCGAACGATTTGGGGCGCGGCCGGTTCTATTGGCCGCGATGTGCCTGTCGATATCGTCATTTGTGTGGGCGGCAATGATCCAGCCGGACAACGCCCTCGGGTTCGGGATCATCTGCTTTGCGTCAGGTGCCGCCGTCGGGGCCGAGTTGGTGATCCTGCCTGCGGTGTTTGCCAGCCTGCTATCACGTGCGGGGGTGGCACCGGCCCAATCATTCGGACTGTGGTCATTTGCAACAAAACTGTCCCTGCCAATCGCGGCAACGGCCACCTTGCCGCTATTGGACCAAGCGGGATTTGTCGCAGGCCAAGTCAATAGCGAGGCAGCGCTGGATCGTTTGACGCTGCTTTATGCGGTGGTTCCTTGTGCGCTAAAGATCATAGCTTGCATCACCCTTCTCAGCTTGCCTAAGCGTATCTTTGCCGGCGCGGCGACGACCTAGGCGTCGTTTGATCGCCGCGCCAAAATATAGTCGAGCACCATCTGATCCCGAAGCGCCGCAAGGTCCCCGTGGCTCTGCGTTCCCATCGCCTGTGCCACACCCTGTTCCAACTGGGTCACAACATCATCTGTCAAATCGGGTGTGCCCAAATCATTCCACCAGTTTTGGAATGGCCCGCCAAGGTGTTCGCAAAACCCGCGGATACCTGCAGGTCCACCGCCCAAATGAAACAGCGCATTCGGCCCCATGGCCGCCCAGCGCAGGCCGGGCCCATAGGCCATCGCCTTGTCTATATCCCCGACACTTGCGACACCTTCGACCGCAAGGCTGATCGCTTCGCGCCAAACGGCGGCTTGCAACCTGTTTGCGATGTGGCCGGGAACCTCTTTTTCCAACCGGACACAGACCTTGCCCAATCCGTGATAGAACGCTTCGGCGCGGTCCAACGCATCATGGTTGGTGCGTCCATTGCCCATCAACTCGACCAGCGGGATCAGATGCGGCGGGTTGAACGGATGCGCGATAATCAGGCGCGATGGATCTCGGAAACCAGCCTGTAATTCCCCAAGTGTAAGCCCCGATGTAGATGACCCGATCAGGGTATCGGGACCCAGCGCAGGCTCAATTCGTTGATAAAGGTCATGTTTGACGGCCAGCCGCTCGGGCGCGTTTTCCTGAATAAAATCGCACCCCTGAACGGCCTTGGCGGGATCATCATAAAATGAAACCGCGCCCTCTTGGCCTAGCCCCAATGCCTTCAACGCCGGACGGGCCCCATCCCAAAAGCTGGCAAAGCCGTCCGCGACATCCGATCTGGGATCAAAAACGGCGACATCCAAACCCGCCGCGCGGAACAGAGCCGCCCAGCTGAGACCGATCGTTCCTGCGCCCAAAACTGCAACAGACTGAATATCCACGTTTCCCCCACGCCTTTTGGCAAACTAGATCACTCAGCCTAACATCGATCAAGGAAAAGGGCAGCGACGGTTCGCTGCCCAAGTGGTCAAAGCTTTGCATCCAGATAGCCAACAATCTGCGCCGCTAGCTGTTGGTGAATGTCGCCACGATCCCGCCAGCCGCCATCCGCGCACAGTGGATCGGGTTCACCTTCATTCGCCAAGATTTCCACCCCCCGAGGTTTGCATTCCGCTAGAAAGGTAAAGTGGCTCGCATCCTCGACAAACACGTGATCCGCATTTGGTATCACCTCGGACGCGGCGCGGGCATGGACGCCGACCGGCACTGTTTCCTCGGTTCCGAGGTTGATGACAAACAGCGGAATGTCGATTTCGCTCAGGCTTTGTTCAGTGATCGTTTCAATGATCCCCGGATCAACAATAACGCCGGTTCTGATACGGTCATCCTTTAGGTCTTGGGCCGCTGGGCTCAGGTCCATCGCATGCAGATCGACACCAAACCGCCGAAGAAAGGCACAGTCCGACATCCCGTGATCACCGTCGTCGCAGAACCGCTGCAACAGGTCCGGATCAACCCGCGCGCCCGAAACGGCCATCGCCGTATAGCCGCCCGCCGAAAATCCAACGACACCGACACGGGTCAGATCGACATAAGGGTACGCGTCGGGGTTGGCTGTCATATGGTCCAGAACCGCGCTGACATCTTGCGGCCGTTCCCAGACACGCACCGCCGCCTCGGCCGAGGCGTTTCGGCTGGTCGTTCCGGGATGATTGGGCAATGCCACGACGTATCCTGCGCTGGCCAATTGCGACGCGATCCAGCCAAATTGACCGGCGTTCCCGCACGCCCCATGTGAAATCAGAACAAGGGAAAAGGCACCATCCCGATGCGGTGCGTTGCGGCCTGCTGGGGTGCCATAGAAAACACCGTTTCCGCCGACGGTAACCTGTTTTCCGCCCGGTGTGGCGGGATACCAAATCGTAAAGGAAACATCCTGATCGCGTGCTGGGGCATATGCCTTGCCCGACGTGATGCCAGCGGTGCCGGTATAGGCAGGTCGCATCAGCTCATACCCGCCCCAAGCAAGCCCGGCTGCGCACAGGGTTCCAATCATTCCTTTCAATGCAATCTTCAAAATACGCATTCACTCATTCCTTCTGAATGTTCTGGGGCTTGCCCGACTTATTCAATGACTTTTTCGAGGTGCCAGATTTTGGAAACGATCTGCCAACCGTCTTGGCCTTTGACGAAGCCCAAATGGTCCACGAAAACGTTCTTGTGCGCGCGAATGCGGATTTTGACCGTCGTGCTGATCGGCGACAGATAGTCGATCATCAGGATTTCCGCCTCAAGCGGCTGCCCCACGCTTGCCGGTGACAAACGACCCGCGACATCGTTGCTAAAGCTATCAATGGGTTCGACAAAAACCGTGCCGTTGTCGGCATCGAACAGGCTGGACTGCGGGTGGAATACCGCGTTCAGCTTGGCCACGTCACATTCGTGGATGGCTTCGAAATAGGTTTGGATCGCGGCGTTCAGTTCGGTCAGCTGTGTCATGGCTCATCTCCTTGGTGTGTTTTGATGACCAAGACTTGCCATACAGGAAAAAGTCGCGATACTGGCAGAATAGACAGCTAACGGTCATATTTTGCCAAGATGCCAAATTCTGCCCTTACCCCGAAAGAAAGCCCGCTGGTCTGCGCGATTGCCTATGACGGGCTATGCACGTTTGAGTTCGGGATCGCCGTTGAACTATTCGGGCTGTCACGCCCCGAATTTGACGACTGGTACCGGTTTGCCGTGGTCAAGGCCGAACCCGGCCCGATCCGCGCTGTGGGCGGCATCACCATGGACGCCGAGGACGACCTGACGCTGTTGCAACAGGCCAGTTTGATCATCGTGCCAGGATGGCGCGGCGCAGAAACACCTGTGCCAGAGGCCCTGCGCCATGCGTTGCAAAGAGCACATGCAAATGGCGCGCGGATCGCGTCTATTTGTTCGGGCGTTTTCGCCCTGGCGGCGGCGGGTTTTCTGGACGGTAAAAACGCCACAACGCATTGGCGCTACACCGATTTACTGGCGGCCAAGTTCCCACAGATCAACGTCGACCCCGATGTTCTATTTTTCGAAAATGACGGCATCTACACGTCAGCGGGTTCGGCGGCAGGGCTGGACCTTGGGCTGCATATTATCCGTCAGGATTTCGGGGCCAAGGCCGCAGCAAGCGTTGCGCGCCGGTTGGTTTTGCCCGCCCAGCGCGACGGGGGCCAGCGACAGTTTATTCCGCGCCCTGAACCCAAAGCACGGATAGGGTCGGGCCTTGCTGCGCTTCAGGATCGCGTCCGCGCGACCTTGAACGAAGATTGGCCAATCGAACGCATGGCCCAAACCGCAGGGACCAGCAGCCGTACGCTGGCTCGTCGTTTCCACGAAGAGCTAGGCACAACGCCGCTGAGTTGGCTTAAGGTCGAACGCGTAACCCGCGCGGCGGAATTGCTGGAAACCGATCACATTCCGCTTGCCGATGTGTGGGATATCTGCGGATTTGGGTCGGCCGAAACATTCCGGCGGGATTTCCGCAAGGTGATGGGCGTACCGCCCGCTAAGTACCGCGATCGTTTGGGGAATGTGCGGGCGGCCTAGGCGGTTAAGCACCGCGCAGGCCGACCCGACATTGTTAAATTATAGCAGCTTGGCCAGTTGGCCCAACAGCGTCTGGTGGTCTTTGTTGAACGCGCGAATGCCTTCGGCCAGCTTTTCGGTCGCCATCGCGTTTTCGTTCAGGCCCCAACGCATGTCGGCTTCGCTGATCGGGCCCTCGGGGGTGTCGACCCGTGCGCCCGGCGTCAATTTCCGCGCAATCGTAGCGGTATCGGCACTCATCTCATCCAGCAGCGCAGGCGAGATGGTCAAACGATCACAGCCAGCCAAGGCCTTGATCTGATCGGTGTTGCGGAACGACGCGCCCATCACAACGGTTTCAATGCCGTTCGATTTGTAATGGTCATAGATTTGGCGAACCGACTGAACACCTGGATCGGCATCAGGCTCATATGCCTCGACACCGTCGCGTTTCTTATACCAGTCGGTAATACGGCCAACGAACGGCGAAATAAGGAACGCGCCCGCATCGGCACATGCCTTGGCCTGATCGAGCGAAAACAGCAGGGTCAGGTTGCACTGAATACCCGATTTTTCCAATTGCTCGGCCGCGCGGATGCCTTCCCACGTCGAAGCCAGCTTGATCAGAATGCGGTCACTGCTGATGCCGCGACGATCATAGTCTTCGATGATGGCGTTTGCGCGACGCACCGAGGCATCAACGTCGAACGACAGGTTTGCGTCGACTTCGGTCGAAACACGGCCCGGTACCAGCTTGGTCAGGTTCGCGCCCAAAGCCACGGTCAACGTATCGCAAAGCCCCACAACATCCATCGACGCGGCCTTAGCGGCGGCAACCTCGGCATCGACAAGGTCCTTGGTCGCAGGGCTGCTCAGCGCCTTAAGGACCAAGGACGGGTTGGTCGTGCAATCCTGTGGCTGAAAGGTTTTCACCTGTTCGGCATCGCCGGTATCCGCGACGATCACCGTCATTTGTTGAAGCTGTTCAAGTACGCTTGGCATGTGTCTTTCCCTTATCCGGCCGCGCACGCATCGGCGGCTGGCCGCATTGTGGCAGGTCCGTACGGGTTTTGCCATGGGAAGCCACACGGTATCCCACACAAAATCAAGTGCGGGATAGGCACCGCGTGCCACCACGAACAACGCCTAATTCAGCGTGCCTACGAAAGGGCGTTATTTCGACGGTTTGCGAAACGGACGTGAATTGCCACCTGCACCGTTCTTGGTCTTGGACCGTGGTGCAGTCGCATCGCGCTTATTGGCTGTATGACGGGCCTTGCGCGCCTTTAGCGGCTTTGACGGATCTGCCGCGCTGGAATAGCGCTTCTGCCGTGGTTTTTCCTGCTCGGCGCTGTCGGGTTTCGACTTGCTGCGTTCACGCTTGGGCCGTACCTGCCAGTTATTGTCCTGCTTCGGCTTCGACTTGCTAAACGGGCGGTCGCCTTTCTTGTCAGCGAACTTGGGTTTTGGCTTGCCTGCCGGTGCGCGATCATCACGATCTGATGGCGCGCGTTCGGAACGGTGGTTTGGCTTGGACGGTTTATCGAACTTTGACGCTTTGTCGAATTTCGGTTTGCGATCCTTCGGCCCATCCCCACGCGAATGCGAGGCAGGGCGCGGTCCCTTGCGTGGGGCATCCAGTTTCGGGGCATGTGCCAGCTCGGTCAGCGATGCCCCCTGTTCGAGTGCGAGCGCCTCGCCCAACTCTTTTTTCAAGGTCGGCAGAGCGTCGTTCGACACCTCGATCAGGGTCTCGTTGGCCTGCACGCGAATGGCGCCGATATCGGTCTTGGACAGACCCGCGTTCCGACACAGCATCGGCAGAACCCAACGCGGCTCGGCCCGCTGTTCACGACCAACATTGAGCGAGAACCAAGTGCTCGGCCCAAATTCGGCCCGTGCGTCGTCATTGCGTTTGCGCGGTTCTGGTTCGGTTCTTAGGATTTCAGGTGCCGAATGGCGTTCACGGTACAAACGCAGGTACGCCGCGGCGATCTGTTCCGGGGTACGGCCCACCAACAGGCGTTCTGCAAATTCCAGCTCTTCCGCGCTTGGTGCTTCGTCCAGTGCCGGGTTCGCGATGATGCGCTCTTCTTGGCGTTCGCGGACATCCTCGGCCGACGGTGGAGCGCCCCATTCGGCTGTTAGCTTGGCCGATTTCAACAACCGCTGCGCTTTGGATTTGTGACGCCCTGGTACGATCAGGACCGAGTTGCCTTTGCGCCCCGCCCGACCGGTACGGCCCGAGCGGTGCAACAGTGTTTCCGAATTGGACGGCAGATCGGCGTGGATCACCAGTTCCAGACCCGGCAGGTCGATGCCGCGCGCCGCAACATCGGTCGCAACGCAAACATTCGCACGCCCGTCGCGTAGGGCCTGAATGGCGTTGGTGCGCTCGGATTGGGTCAGCTCGCCAGAGAGCGACACAACAGAAAACCCGCGGTTCGAAAATTTGGCCGTCAGACGGGCAACCATCGATCGGGTGTTGGCAAAAACAATCGCCGTCTGGGCATTGTGATAGCCCAGCAGGTTGATGATGGCCTTTTCAACATCCGACGGCACCACATTCAGCGCACTATAGGTGATGTCCGAATGCTGCGCCTCGGGGCTACCGACCTTAATACGCTCGGCATCCTCTTTTTGATAGGTCTGGGCAAGTTTGGCGATACCGCGAGGAACCGTTGCGGAAAACATCAGTGTCCGGCGGTCTTCGGGCGTTTGATCAAGGATGTATTCAAGGTCCTCGGCGAACCCCATATCCAACATTTCATCCGCCTCATCGAGGACCACGGTCCGCAGATCGCTTAGATCAATGACGCCGCGGGCTGTGTGGTCACGCAAACGGCCCGGCGTTGCGACAATGACATGCGCGCCGCGTTCAATCGAACGTCGCTCGGTCCGTGCGTCCATACCGCCCACCGCAGACGCCGTGACGATGCCCGCCTCTGCGAACAGCCAGTCGAATTCACGACGCACCTGCAACGCCAGTTCGCGGGTCGGCGCAATCACAACGGCCAAAGGCGTTGCTGGCCGATCAAACCGCCCGTTTTCGTCCAGCAGATCATGCGCCATCGCCAAACCGAAGCCGACGGTCTTACCCGATCCGGTTTGCGCTGAGACCAGCAGGTCTTTCCCAGCCAACTCGGCTGCGGTCACAGCCTCCTGAACGGGTGTTAAGCTGTCATAGCCTTTTTTCGAAAGTGCCTCGGAAAGGGTCTTCGGAAGGCCGGAAAAATCTTGCATGGGTCACCAAATGCTGGAAAGTGTCGGGCGATAGTGACATTTGACACAGATGTCTAGTGCATAGCAGCTATTTCCAACCAAGGCGGCGCTTTTGCCCCCCTGAAGGGTAGTTCGCGTCAACGCCGCCACGGCATTTGCTAGATGTTTCCGATTTCCGCGCCGATCCGTGTAGATATGCCGTTACTCGCGGGACATTTCCTTTAACCTCCCAATTTTGGGAAGAAGGAGATGTTCATGAACAAGGATCAACGCGAGATTCAACGTAAGTTGCGGATACTTCGATACGCCGATGAGATTGGCCATGTCGCTAAGACTTGTCGCTATTTTGGCATTGGCCGCTCCATTCCATTGATCGTCCTTTTGGTAGTGTATGTTTTCCGGCCTCTACTTATGAAGAGACTGGATATTTTCCTGGACCAGTCGGTCTTCTCCAGACCAGTGGTAGACGCAGCTATTATCAGGGTAGTCCAGACAAGCCGCTTGCCCAACATCGATGCGGGGGGTGCCTTTCATTTTGTAATGCCCAACCAATACAGGCGGTTGGCCCGCAGGATAAACGGGGATTCCTTGCGCTCCCGCAACCTCGGTGTCAGGGAGCTCATTGATGTCAGGAACCGACAAAGCCACATCACGCCAGCTACCACCATTTGCTCGCCACCAGGCGATGCGAACATGCTCTCGTCGAATGCCTTTAATATCATGAAAACCTTCACCAATGGGAAGGCGGACCTCGGGACCACTCGTCAAGGTTTCGACGGCAAGTGCAAATGGCGTTTCTTTTGCTGCAACTTCCTCAAGATCATCCAGTTGCAGACGCCCGTCAGAGCGCCGTTCCTTAATTGTCTCGATCGCCACCTCATCCCAGCACGCATGCACCAGGCGAAGACCGTCTTTCTCTACCCAAAGCGGAAGGTTCAGGAACCACTCTGTCCAATGTATAGCAATCGGTGTTGCCAAACCGAACTGATCGACAAAACTATAATGTTGATCAAGGTTCTTAGCACTTTGTTCACGAAGTGGGTTCCCGTTCCGATCCTTTCGGTGAAACAATATCGCATTGAGTTCGTGATTACCCATGACCGCAACAGCGCGATTGCTTTCGATTAGCTCTCTCACCTGGGTCAGAACCGCTGCGTCGTTCGGCGACTTAACGGCCTTACCCGCATCGATAAAATCACCAAGGAAAGCAAGATGGCGACCCTCTGCTGCGACTAAGCTCATTTCAAGGCGGTGTGGATCAGCGTGAAGGTCGGGGATTACTGTTCGATCATTCATCGTCTTGCTCTTCCATTAATTATCCGGCCTCACTCTAGGGTGTCCGTCGTCATATAAAATGGGACATCAGAGCGGCTTGATCATTGGAGGCTCTGGTTCGGTTGTGTGATTAATTATGCTGCTTGTTTTTGATGTTGCAAGCGGCGTTGTCGGATTGTCTGTTTCTTGATTTTTTCTCTTTCTGTCAGAATGACTTTGTCTCGGTCGAAGTAGACGTCGGCGGGTGTGACGTTGTTGATGCTCTCGTGATAGCGCTGGTGGTTGTAGTGTGTGACAAAGGCTTCGATCTGGGCCTCGAGGTCACCCGGCAAGAAATAGTTTTCCAGCAGGATGCGGTTTTTCAAAGTCTGATGCCAGCGCTCGATCTTGCCCTGCGTTTGCGGATGGATAAACTGCGCCCGCCTGACCTTCGCAATCGTCTCCACGACCAACATCCCCAACTCGCTCCCTCAAATCCGTCGAGGAAGCTTCTGAACAGAATTATCAGGGGGGGGCACTTTTGGACGCCGATTACCCCAATACAGGGGGCAATTTTGCATGCCGGTTCACAGATTGAGGCGCAATTGGCTCTGCTGCTGTACTGGACACCCGTGGAAGGTTTGCGGCGTCCCTGAGCATATGCTGGCCAGGCAGCTGCGTTTCTTGAGACCTCAGGTGATACCAGTACTCGTCCAGTTGATCGGCTGCACGTCTGGCTCTCGCTTCCGCAATTCTAGCGCTGCGGGTTTTGAGGGAATGCACGATGCGGGGGGACGTGTAGTGATGTTGCAGCGTTTTAGGGACGCGCCGGCTAAAGTAGAAAACACCGGCTTTCACGAAGGTGAACGTGGGCGAAATGGTCTCCGACATGGTCTACGGCTCCAAGCAGTTGCTGTAAACTGGAGTAAAACCAATGCTTTAGCGGGTGCTATGGTGCCCGGGGGCGGAATCGAACCACCGACACGAGGATTTTCAATCCACTGCTCTACCCCTGAGCTACCCGGGCACGGGATGCGGTGGACTGTGTCTCGCCGCTGGGTGAAGGCCTTCTAGTCGGAGTGCGCTGGAGTGTCCAGAGGCATTTTCACAGAAAATGACCAAACCGGCATTTCCTTTTGCCTCAGGCACTTGGATCAGTCTTTTTTGATCTCGCGTCCGGACAGGTACACCGAGCTGCGGAAGCCGTGATCGAAGTTTGCGACAACCGATGCGCGGCGCAGTCCACCGATCACACAGCCCAGTGCAGCCTTGGCAAAGGCACGACCACGTGGGTAAGGCGCAAGCCACTGAGCGAGGCGCGGTCCAACGCGCCAGTAGAGCCAGATGAACGCACGGCCCAGCGCGTAGTGAACCAGAATATGGTCACGCACTTTGCGCAAGTAGGCGACGTCTGGGTGGAATTTGTCACCATAGGCTGCAGTGGCGACAAAACACTCGGTGCCGTTATAACCCTCAGGCTCTTGACTGGACGACTGGTTGTTATCGTCTTCGACCTGCAGCTCTTCGAGCAGTTGCTGTTCGCTAGGGCTCAGCATCATGCCGCCGGTCGCATCATATAGTGCATCCGAAGCCTGCGATCCAAGGGTTTTCGGGGCGTCCTCAATCTGTGCGTCCAGAACGCGGTCTACGTATTCGACAAGGACCTCTGGGTCGAACGCGTCGAACATTGCGGCTGCATCTGCGCCATTGTCAGCCAAGTGTTGCAGCAACGCGGCCGGTGTGACCTCGTCAAGGAATTCGCCAGCAACCTCTGGGTCCAGCGCGTTCAGAAGCGCTGGCAGGTTTTCGGCCGGGATCACCGACATAAGCGCGTCGATGTTCAGCATCTCCATCAGCTCGGCGACTTCTTCTTCGCTGAGGCTGTGGAAATAGTCGCTGATCTCTTCGGGCGTGCCTTCAGTGAGCAGTTCTGCAAGGTCGTACTCGGCGTCCGACGACATTGTTTCAACAGGCGCCGACTGCAGGCTCAACTGTTCGGTCGCGTAGTCGGCATAGCCATCAAGAACCGCATCAAACTGTGCGCCAGCGCCCAGCAATTCGGTTGTGCCGCCATCAGCATGCAAGAAGATCAGGTCTTCGTCTTGGACAAAGGCCGCGTCTTCCAGTTCTTCGCGCGAAGCGTAGGACTCGCCAAAGCTGAGGGTATGGCCAGCCTCGACATCAAACCCATTGACGATCGTGTCGCCGTTGGTGTCGATATGCAGATCGGCGCCACCCGTGCCGATGTTGATGGTGTTTTCGCCTTCGCCAGCAAACACGGTATCGTTGCCGCCACCGGTTTCCACAGTATCCCGCCCAGCACCGGTCGAAATAACGTCGTTACCTGCGCCACCGATCAGCGTGTCGTCACCCAACCCGCCATCAATGGTGTCGTTGCCCGATCCGCCGATCAGAACATCATCATGGCTGGTTTCGGTGCCGGTATCGGTTTCCGATCCATAAAGATGGACGCCTTCACCTGCCTTCGAAAACTCCAGCATCAGAATGTCGTAACCTTGCAGCGACACCGACGCGACATCGCCGCTCATGATTTCGTCTTCGGTCAGGGTCGACACCACTGGACGCGCGGTATTGGATAGCGGATCGTCATTCGTCGACACGACGCGGCCCCAGACGTGGTCATAGGTGCCAACAAGGCCGGATACATCCAGATCCATTTCGATGCCGTCCCAGCTGCGGGACGCAAGGAATAGAACAGTGTGGTCATTGTCGCCGAATGCATAGGCGGTGACCTGTTGCTGGGCGCCCAGCATGCCAATCTGGTCTGTGTAGTCTTCTGGCCAGTCCAGATCGATGACACGGGTATCTGGCAGGGTCAGCGACATCATAGTCATCACTTCGCCTGCAGGTGTCAGTTCGGTTGCTGTGCCACCTGGTGCGTCAGGGTCGTTATACTGGCGTCCCAGACGGGTCAGCAGGTTTTCATAGGTGGTTCCCCACAGCGAGGCCTGATCAACGCCCTGCTCGGCCATCTGCTGCATCATCGCGATCAGGTCAGAGGCGTGCTCCATGCCCAAGTCGGCATCAGACACAGTGCGGACGTTCCACTCCGAAACAAAGTATTCGAGATGACCAAACCCTTCGGCATTCTGGAAGTCATCCAGACGATCAAAGGTGTTGTCGCTGTTTTCGATCCGAGCGAGGTTTTTGGGGTAGTAGTGCGTCTCGACAGCATCAATCGCGTCGCGCGCATCCAAATCCAGCTCATCAATGATTGCTTGTGCTTCGTGGGCTTCGTGGCCCAGTGCGGTCTGAACCGCAATCTTGGGCTCGACCCATGCGTCTGGATCGTCAAGCTCTGACCGATATGTGTCAAAGATCTGTTGCAGACCTTTGGCCATGACGTTCGAAATCTTGCCGTACTCTTCGGCAGTCATGCGTTCGTTCAGGTACCAATACTCGTTTCCGATCGAAACGGTATCGAGATAGAATTCGCCATAGTCGCCACGGATCAAACCATCAACGCGATCAAGCAGGGTGTAGACCGCGTAGTTGGACACCTCGCGATGACCGTCGTCATCAATCTCATCAAGAAAGAAGTTTTCCGTCGGCAGAACCCAGTCGACGCTCAGTCCGTTTTCACTTGCGTAGGCAATAAACTCGCGCGCTGTTACGATTTCACTGTCGGTCGCATTTTCCCAGAACCGCTGGCTAACTTCGCCATCTGGATCGAAAATCTGTTCGGTGACAGTGCCGCCAGGAAAACGCAGCGCGGTGACGCCGGTTTGTTCAACAAAAGAGTCGTAAGCTCCGCCCTCTTCCAAATGGTCTTTGGTAAATAGAGCGTTCGCGCCGAACATCTCTGATGACAATGCATCAGTGGCGTAACCTTGGCCATAAATACTGACATTATGGACGGTCATTTCGACGACCTCGTGAAAACTGAACTCAATTGAAATCGAAACACTGTCGATCTCGGCGATGAGTTCAGTTACCCGCCTGCGTTGAGAAACTGTAACTTTTCAAAGGACTAGTTGTCGGGGATTCTGGCCAAGGGCTAATACCTAAGCATTAAATACGCTCACATTTGGATCAGAACAGCAGCGACTTACGAATTAAAATAATAACCCGAATTACGAAAACTTTAACCGATCTAACTATCAAACTATACGATTGAACATATTTTTGAGCGGCCAATAAAAAAGGCGACACATTTTTGCCTTATTTGCAAAAACGGCCACCACTTGGCATGAATTATGCTAGAAAACTGGCTTGCAAAAAATTTGCCATCTTTTTAGATCAGGGTCTAAAATGTGGCGCAGCCAGTCCGTAATACCAATGTAAGCGTTAATCCTGAACGTAAACATACCTCGGTTGCAATAAGCCCGATATCCAGACTCTGTAGCGTTATCCGCTATTCGGCGCGCGACATGCACGCTTAGTTAGGGCCGAACCCCACTCTTTGGGTAGCTTTAATGCTTTGGATCAGGCTCTGAGTCCGAAGGTACAGGGGGGTCATCAGGAATGACATATTCCCCACCAAGCCATCGGGACAAATCAACATCCGCACACCGTTTCGAACAAAACGGCCGATATCGTTGAACTGATTCTTTTTTGCAGATCGGACAGCTCACAGGACCGAATCCAATAGCGGCGTAATGGCCAAACGTTCCCGTTTGCGCTGTGCCTCAAACAGACCCATGGTCGTCCAGCCGACCAAACTGGTCTCGATACCGTCCGCTTTGAACGCCGCGCGCAACGATTGTTCGATCTGTTTGCGATGGGCTTTGGACATCGGGGCAAAGTCAATCGCGATCTGTCCACCCAGCCCGCGCAGACGCAGCGCCCGCGGCAATGCCCGCGCCGCTGCAAGGTTACACTTAAGCGCAGCCGCAGGTGAGGTATCGCCGCCGGTGTTCACATCAACCGCGACCAGAGCGCGCGTTGCCTCGACGTACATGCTACCGTCGCTCAGCATGACCAATGGATCGCGCAGCCGTTCCATCTGATCCAAGACGCCTAGGTGTTCAAACGCGCCCTCATCTGTGTCGACATCGGCCCGTTCGGTCCATTCGCGCCACGCCAGAACATGCGGCCCGTCACCCTCGGTCAATGCCTCTGGTTCGGTCCCGTCGGCATCGGCCATGACCGCAACAGCCAAATCCTGCATGGCTGCGATGTCTTCGGCCAGATCGTCATCCGACACGCCGACACAGCTTGACCGCAGGATGAGGCCGAAATCCTCGGTCATCACATCCTCGGCTGTGATCCGCAGGCGGCCCCGCAATTCTTCGTCATCGATCTGACGGCTAATATTGATACCGGGTGCGCCGGGCGTAACGATGGCATAGCGGCTTTTGAACAGCAGACGCTCGGTCACCGGAATAGCTTTGCCCAGTTCGGTATAACCCGTCACCTGAACCAAGATCGGCTGACCTGGTCGCAATCCTTTGCCCTGACGCAAGAACCCTGTTTCCCCGTCCGGCAGGCGGAGCATCATGCCCCCCTGCCCCTTCATCGGGCGGTCGCAAATAGCGCGGAAAATCGCACCGGGGCGCGGTTGGCTATCGTCGTCGATCAGCAGGTCATCCAGACCCCCGTCGACCAGACGCGCCGCGGCTTCGCGGCCACCGATATGATCCAAGGCAATGATACGACCCTTCATTTCGACGCTCCGTATAGGGGGTAGCCTGCCGAAATCAGCAGGTTGGCGGTCTCGGCCAAAGGCAGGCCAACAACACCGGTAAAGGATCCGTTGATCCATGGAATAAACGCACCAGCAGGTCCCTGAATGGCGTATCCGCCCGCCTTGCCGCGCCAATCGCCGCTGGCCAGATAGCTGTTAACCTCGGGGTTCGACAGGCGTTTCATCGAAACAGTCGTCACAACGTCCTTTTGCCAGACCTTGTCGCCACGCTTCACCGCAACCGACGTAATCACGCGGTGCCGCCGTCCGGACAGGGCAAACAGAAATTCGGCAGCCTCGGCTTCGTCTGCGGGCTTGCCCATAATCCGACGCCCAAGTGCAACCGTAGTATCAGCGCACAGCACAATATCATCGTCATCCGCAATGACAGCCGCGACTTTCTCGGCGGCGATGCGGTTCACATATGTCCGAGGGATTTCGCCTTTGGCCGGATCTTCGTCGATGTCAGGGGGCCGGACGTCATCCGGCACGACACCGATCTGCGCCAGCAGTTCAAGCCGGCGCGGCGATCCTGATCCAAGGATAAAACGCGATCCAGACAACGGATCGGGTTCGCTTACTTAAAACGATAGTTGATCCGACCTTTGGTCAGATCGTAAGGGGTCATTTCGACCTGCACCTTGTCGCCAGCCAGAACGCGGATACGGTTTTTGCGCATCTTGCCTGCCGTGTGTGCGATGATCGTATGGCCGTTTTCCAGCTCGACCAGGAATGTCGCATTCGGCAGGAGTTCCTTCACGACACCGGGGAATTCGAGCAGTTCTTCCTTGGCCATGTGATCTCCATCATAGGTTTTCCCGTCCAATGCGACGGGTCGGCGGTTAAATGATCGCAAAATGACAAGTTTTCAAGGGTGAATCACAGCAATGACGTGATGATGACGTTATCAAGTCGCGAATCTTGCTCTGACCAATGGCTGAAATTGCCGACCTGACCGTTTTTTCGCGCGGAAGCGATCTGTTTTGGATCGACATCGGCAACAACCCAGGCCGCCACATCGGTTTCGCCTTGTGCGATGATACCGCTCGACGGCAGCCCGTAATCCGGCGAACAAAAGAACCCGACCCGCCCGGTGCCTTGGTCCAAGACATCACAGGCTGCCACAGGCCCCAACACCGGCGCCTGCACGATCAGGCACTGGTTTTCAATTGCGCGCGCGCGACAGGATTGCCGAACACGGGTTTGGCCCGCCGGAAAATCGGTCGCAGATGGAACGATGATCATATCCGCGCCCTGTTCGCATAGCGCCCGTGCCTGAAGCGGAAATTCACTGTCGTAACAGATCAGTATACCAACCTTGCCCAGCGGGGTGTCGAACAGCTTGACCGATTGACCAGCAACCACCTGCATCTGGTCACGTTCGTATGGCGTCAGGATCAGCTTATCCTGCCAGTCCGCCTGCCCATTCGGTCCGCAAAAATAGCTGCGATTCGTGATCCTGTCGCCGTCGCCCGTGCATAGTGAACCCGCCACAATATAAACGCCATGGTCCGAGGCGAGCCGACTGTTCAGCGCGGCAAATTCGGGCGCGATGTCGACCATGCGCTTCGCCCAATCGGACGCAGGCATGTCTGCGGGATCGCCGATCAGCGCCGCTTCGCAGCCTGCGTATTCCGGAAACACCAACAACTCGGCCCCTTGGCCCGCGGCATCGGCCACCCAGCGGGTCAATTTTTGTTCCAGCGACGCCCAGTTGTCATGCCATTCGGGGCGATAGGCGCAGGCAGCGATTTTCATAGGTCTTTGATCCAGAATTGAAGCTGTTTTTCGGTTTGGTCGGTGTCTCGGTGATCCTTCCAGCGGAACCGCGCAATCACCCCGTCAAGCGGCCGATAACCACGTTTGCGCCAGAACGGATCAAGTGGTGCGTAGTCTGCTGGACGATCGGGATGATCAAGCGACCGAACAACCCCGCAAAACGCGGAATATTTGCGCCCCAGCTGACGTGCCTTGGCCTCGCGGAAATCAAAGAATGCATGCCCCACCCCCTGCCCGCGATACTCGGGCAACAGCACCGACTCGGCACAATAAAAGATGTCGGTCAGCGAAATGCCGGTGGGTTCGAACGCTTTGGCGAAATCATCATGGTGATCCTCCATCGGAGTGCCGGTTGCGGCGCCAACCAATCGGTCGCCATCGAACGCCCCCGCAAGGACGGCGCCCTGATTGTCCCGATAGCTCGACAAATAGCGATGCTCATAATCGAAATCGCCATCGTATAGATAAGGCCATTCTGCAAACACCGTGATCCGCAAACGCGCCAGATCGGGCAAATAGCGTTCAACGTCATCCCCCGTGAGCAGGCGAATTTCCAGCCTCACGCCGACACCTGCCGCATCCAATCGGCCAGATTGTAATAGGTCGTCACCCGCGTAATTTTGCCCCCGCTCAACGTCATAAACGAACCAGCAGGCAGGACATAGGTTTGGCCATGCGCGTCGGGCAGACCCTCATCGGTTTCCAGATACGTCCCGTTCACGGTGAATTCGGCGGCGGCGCGTGTGCCGTCGTCATTTCCGAAAATCACGATGTCAGTCAGGGTCTCGCGATAGCAGCGGGACATATGCGCACAAAACTCGGCGAAAAGCGCCTTGCCAACACGCACCTGACCTTCGTTGACATGATGGGCAACATCATCGGCCAATTCTGCCAGCATCCCATCGGTGTCGCCCGCGTTAAAGGCATCGAAATAGCGTGTCAGAACTGCGATTGCGTCACTCATTTTATATCCTTTGGTGGCCCCCATCGGGCCTGAAGCCGTTCAATGATCTGGTCCCGGCTCTGGCGATAGCTATCCAGTCGCGCATTACGCGACTCGCCCAGCCCAGTTGGGTCCATGATTGGCCAGTATTCTACGTCGAGATGGAAGAAACGCGTAAGCTCAAGCGCCCTTCTTTGGCTCGCAGGCGACAAAGCCAGCACAAGATCGAACGACGACAGGTCGTCGCCCCATTCTTCCATTTCGTCAAACGACCGACTGCGGTGGCGGTGAAGCTCGACACCCAGCTCGTCACACACAGCAACGGCAAAACCATCGATTTCCAGATCGTTTTTGACCCCAACGGACTGAATATAACAGTCAGATCCATAGAATTTCTTCATGATACCTTCGGCCATGGGGGACCGAACGGCATTATGATCGCAGCAGAACAAAACCGACTGCGGAAGGGGATCATATGTCTTGGCGTCGTCGTCCAAAACTAGCCCCCAAAGTGCAGCACGCAAATTAGGGTGAACAAGCGACGGGCGGTGTCATGGTCCACCTCTGCCTTGCCTTCCAACCGCTCTTGCAGGACCGATGCACCCTCGTTGTGGATACCCCGCCGCGCCATGTCGATGGTTTCGATCTGGTTCGGGGCGGCGGTTTTTACCGCGTCGAAATAGCTTTCGCAGATTTGGAAATAGTCTTTGACCACCTGACGGAACGGTCCAAGGCTTAGATGAAATTCGGCGGCGGGCTGTTCGGCTTCGGTTTGGATATCAAACACCAACCGGCGTTCTTTGATCGACAGGCCAAGGCGATAGGGGCCATCCGGCACCTCGCGCCCGTCGCGGGCAGGCAGTGCAAACTGGTTATCCTCTAGCAAATCGAACATCGCGACACGGCGTTCCTGTTCGATTTCCGGCGTGGGGGGCGGCAGGTTTGAATCGTCTATTTCAATATGACAAATACGGGTCATGGTGCGGACCTTGCTGAATACATCCAACACCTAGCCCGCCTACCGCCAAGGCGCAATCCACGGCGACCTAACGTTGCAGAACAAACACCGCAAAAAGAAACAAAATTACCGCAACAAAACGGAGGGCCGTACCACTGCCCAACCCACCCGACTTCGCAAACGGGTAACGCGTGTGAATGAATGGCAAAGCCACCACCGGAAACCATGGCAGAAGTGATCCCTCTAACAGGTGCACCGCGATCAAAAACAGTGCCAAAATCGGCCAGAATGGAATCAACCTAACGACCCATGGCTTTTGATCAGCCTCTAGATCAAACCGCCCCTCTGGCAGGGTCACAGTGGTGTTCTTGTTTCCGGCAAAGGCCATCCACCCACCAAAAATGATGCCGCCGACAGCAGGCCCAATCCATGAAACCTCGCTCGCGTCGGCCTGATAAAACACAAGCAGCATGGCGCCAAAAAATATGTCGCGTTGTACAGGCCCTTGGCGATGCGGTTGCGGACCTTGTCATCCCCAAGGCGCGCAGCATGATCAATGGTGGCCAGAACATCCGCCGCCATCATCCAAAGGACGACACCATAAAGCGCACGAACGATGAAGTCGTCACCGCCCATCAACAAATGAATCGCCGCCAAAAATGGCCCGAGAAGGCAGGCGACAACCAAAATGGTCACATTGGGATTCTGGCGATAGCTTAGCAATGACGTAATCATAGCCAACAAATACTCAACTTTAAGATGAGTATTCAAGTCGGGATATCATAACTTGTCTTGATTAACGCGCTTTGTCAGCTGTTCCGCGGTTTCGACACGTTCGCTATATCGATCCACCAGATAGGGGGTGATGTCGCGGGTCATGTAGGTGAATTTGACCAGCTCCTCCATGACGTCGACGATCCGGTTATAAAAACCGCTCGGACGCATGCGACCGTTGGCGTCGAACTCATTGTGCGCTTTGGCAATCGAACTTTGGTTCGGGATGGTCAAACAGCGCATCCACCGCCCCAAAATGCGCATCTGGTTAACGGTGTTAAAGCTTTGGCTGCCGCCGCAAACCTGCATCAGGGCCAGCGTTTTGCCTTGGGTCGGCCGAACAGCCCCAAGAGAGAGCGGGATCCAGTCTATTTGCGCCTTCATGATGGATGTCATCGCGCCGTGGCGTTCGGGGCTGGACCACACCATGCCCTCGCTCCACATCACCAGTTCGCGCAATTCCTGCACCTTGGGATGATCGATATCCGCATCATCCGGCAACGGCAGGCCGGACGGGTGAAAGAATTTCACCTCACAGCCCAGACGTTCCAGAATGCGCGCGCCTTCCTCGGCGGACAGGCGTGAAAACGACCGTTCTCGCAGCGATCCATATATGATCAAAATACGCGGTGGATGTTTGGACCGCTCACCCCCGAAAAGGCGATCAGGGTCAAAACTATGCAGTTGATCGTCTTCGAGGGCGGGAAAGTCGGTCATCACACTTCGTTCATGCTGCGCAGGCGGGCCGATACGGATAGGCCGTGCGCCTCAAGGCTTTCGGATTTTGCCAGCACCTCAGCCGATGGGCCGATGGCGCGCAAGGCCTCAGGCGTCATTTTCGACAGGGTTGTTCGTTTGATGAAATCCATCACCGACAAACCGCTTGAAAAACGGGCGGAACGTGCCGTCGGCAACACGTGGTTTGGACCGCCGATATAGTCGCCAATCGCCTCAGGCGTCCAAGCGCCAATGAATATGGCACCCGCATGGCGGATTTTTCCGGCCACCGTTTCTGCGTCATCGGTGCAGATTTCAAGGTGTTCGGGCGCAATACGGTCAGACAGAGCAACAGCCTCATCGATGTCCTTGACCACGACAATCGCGCCATAGTCGCGCCAGCTTGGTCCCGCAATCGCGCGGCGTTCCAGCGTTTGCAAACGCGCCTCAACGGCCTCGGCGACGGCCTGACCAAAGGCGGCATCGTCGGTGATCAAAATCGACTGGGCGCTTTCGTCGTGTTCCGCTTGGCTCAGCAGATCGATCGCGATCCAGTCGGGATCATTATCCCGATCCGCGATCACCAAAATTTCCGAAGGCCCTGCAATCATATCGATGCCGACCTTGCCAAAAACACGGCGTTTGGCGGCGGCCACAAACGCATTGCCCGGCCCCGTGATTTTATCAACTGGCGCGATCGTATCGGTGCCATAGGCCAGCGCGGCAACCGCCTGTGCGCCGCCAATGCGGTACACCTCGTCAACGCCTGCCAAACGCGCCGCCATCAAAACCAGTGGGTTCGCCTCGCCGTTTGGCGTTGGAACAACGATGGCCAGCCGCTCGACCCCTGCAACCTTGGCCGGAATGGCGTTCATCAGAACGGACGACGGATAGGATGCCAAACCGCCCGGCACGTATAGCCCAGCCGCCGACACCGCAGTCCAGCGCCAACCGAGCCACGCGCCGGTGTCATCCTGCCACCATGCGTCCTGTGGCATCTGTTTTTCGTGATAGGCGCGAATGCGTTCAGCGGCGAGTTCTAGAGCCGCGCGCTCTTGTTCGGATACCTGCGCGCAAAGGTGATCGATTTCGGCATCGGAAAACCGCATCGTTTCTGGCGTCAGCTGCACCTTGTCGAACTTATGGGTCAAATCGATAACGGCGGCATCGCCACGTGTGCGGACATCGGCAATGATATCTGCCACGACAGCATCGACATCAGGGCTATCTTCGCGCTTCATCGACAACAGCGCGGTGAACTGGGCCTCAAAATCGGGATCAGCAGAATTCAGAAACTGCGGCATCAGGGTCTCCTTTGGGGCAGGTGTAGCCTGCTGCCCCACCCCCTTCAATGGCCGAACGGCTAGTCTTGGTGGCTGGGCACCTGCTTTGACGGGGCGACATAGGGACGCGTCACATCCGTTAGGGTCACCTCAAGCGCCTCGACATCCAGCGCGATGGCCCCATCACCGGCCAGATTCAGAATGATACGGCCGGTTCCATCCTCACCTGCCTCAAAGGCGATATTCAGAATCGACATGATGGTATCGGCATCACCGCGTGGGACGCCTTGGCTCTGAACCTTTTGGACATCCTCGACGGCCAGAACCGTTTGAACCCGTTCGACATCACGGCGGCGGGCGACCGCATTGTCGCGATCTTCCCAGCGGAACCGGTTCAGCAAGACCGCAAACCGGCGCTGGGACACCTGCCACGTCATTTCCGAGGCCGGAAATACGCTATCCTGCACCAGTGTCGACACGACCTGTAGATCGTCGGCATCCAATGCGCGGAGCTTTAGCGGGCGATCCCCACCGTCTTCAAAACGGGCGTCTTCGGTCACGATCCCTAAACCCTTTCGATGTCCGCGCCAACCGCGCTGAGTTTCGCCTCTAGCTGTTCGTAGCCGCGATCCAAGTGATAGACGCGGTTCACCTGAGTTGTACCTTCGGCCGCCAATCCCGCAAGGATCAACGACACCGACGCACGCAGATCGGTTGCCATAACCGGCGCGCCTTTCATTTTGTCGACGCCATGTACCGTCGCGGTACCGCCATGTACCTCGATATTGGCCCCCATACGGGTCAATTCGGGCGCATGCATAAAGCGGTTTTCGAAAATCTTTTCTTCTAGAACCGAGGTGCCTTCGGCAAAGCAAAGCATCGCCATCATCTGCGCCTGCAGGTCCGTCGGGAAACCAGGATAAGGTTCGGTCACAACATCAACCGCCTTGGGCCGATCCGAAACGCATTTTACCTTCAGGCCAATGTCGGTTTCTTCGACCGAAACGCCCGCCATTTCGAGTTTATCGACGAACGACTGAACAAGGCTCAGACGACCGCCGACGCATTCAACCTCGCCGCCTGCGATGACGGGTGCCAGCATATAGGTGCCCAGCTCGATCCGGTCGGTGACAACGGGATGGGTCGCGCCATGCAAACGATCAACGCCCTGCACCTCGATCCGGCTGGTGCCGTCGCCCTCGATCTGGGCGCCCATTTTACGCAAACAATCCGCCAGATCGACAATTTCCGGCTCGCGTGCTGGGTTTTCGATGATCGTCGTACCTTTGGCCAGCGTCGCCGCCATCAAGATGTTTTCCGTGGCCCCAACCGAGGCGAACCGCATTTGAACCAATCCACCTTTCAGACCGCCGCTTGGCGCCTTGGCATGTAGATAGCCGTCCTTAAGCTCAATCTCTGCGCCCAGCGCCTCGAGCGCGCTGATGTGGATATCCATTGGGCGGGCACCGATTGCGCAACCGCCAGGCAGCGAAACAATCGCGTGACCTTCGCGGGCCAGCAATGGCCCCAAAACGAGGTTCGAGGCGCGCATTTTACGGACGATATCATAGTCGGCGGTGGTGTTGTTCAAACCATGGGATGACAATGCCTGAACCTTGCCATCGTTCAGGGCGGTCACCTCGGCTCCAAGCGATTGCAGCAGCGCGGTCATGGTTTTGATATCTGACAAACGCGGTGTGTTGGTCAGGGTAAGGGGCTCATCACTGAGCAAGGTCGCCGGCATCAGCGTCAGCGCCGCATTCTTTGCGCCAGCAATGCTAATTTGACCGTTTAGCGGTTTGCCGCCACGTACAACAATTGAATCCATGTCCCTGCCTACTCTTTGTCTTCGTCGGTTTTCGACGCTTCTGCTCGTGCGCGTGCCTGCGCTTTGCGTTTAGCCATATTGGCCTTAAGCGCGGCTTTCAAACGATCCTCGCGCGATTGCCCGTTTTTGGGCGACGAATTGCCTGAGTTTTTCTGCTCCATACCCACTCAATTACCCTGAACAAAAAAAACCGTCCAGAGAGGGGTTGCGCATAGAATCCAATACGGCTAAATCCCCGTCACCGCACGGATGCTGCAGTAGCTCAGTGGTAGAGCACTCCCTTGGTAAGGGAGAGGTCGGAAGTTCAATCCTTCTCTGCAGCACCATTTTCCCCACAAACTAATCAACGTTGACGCCCCTTCGGGTGCTTACGCCAATTGTGCAATCGACTGTTTGACCTGATCGGAAATCGCTCCACCGCGATAATCATCGCGGATCGTGGTGACCCATGCCGTTGGCGGTGTTTTGATTCGCCGCTGACCGTCCCATTTGAGGTCTGACAGAACCTTTTGCGCAGCCAAGGGAATCTCTGACGGAATCGCATGGCCATTCAACGTCGCCCAAACGGCGGTCCAGCACCGGCCGACCGACCACGGATTATAGCCGCCACCGCCCAAAACCAACAAACGTGGGGACATGCCCATCAGGGCGGATACAACGCCAATGTGCGCATTGTTGGACAGTGCCATCCGCGACTGTGGGTCCTCGGTAACGGCATCTGCACCACATTGCAGGACGATTGCATCGGGCTTGAACGTGGCGATCTGGGGCAGGATCAGGTGATCCCGCGCATAGGCCATTTCGTCGTCGTTGAACCTTTTGGGAACCGGCAGGTTAAAGACCTGCCCACGGCCGCGATCCGTTAACGCCCCTGTCCGCGGCCACCGATTTTCTTCGTGAACCGAGATCATCAGGGTATCTGTGTCGTCTATGAACGCGTCTTCGACACCGTCGGGGTGATGCGCATCGATATCGACATAGGCAATGCGTCGCGCACCATTTCGGCGCAGCGAAAGAATCGACAGAACGGGATCGTTGAAATAGCAAAATCCCCCTGCCCGATCCGCAAACGCGTGATGGGTTCCGCCTGCGGGCGAATACACAATCCCGCCATGTTTGAGTAATTCGCCCGCCAACAACGACGCGCCAGCAGAGGTGGCAGGCCGACGGAACATTTCCGCGAAAACCGGATTGGAATGGGTGCCGATGGCGTGCCGTTCGCGTACGTGATCCGGCACATGTTGATCCACCTCGGCCTGTTCGAGGGCGGCGACATAGTCGGGCGTATGAAAAACATGCAACGCCTTGGCTTTGGCGCGCGGTGAGGTCAGAAAGTTCGACCGATCCAGCCACCCCATTGCACGGCTTAGATCCATCACAGTCGATACGCGCGGCACGCGTAGCGGGTGCCACGGCCCGTAACTTGAGTTTCTATAGATCTCGGATCCAAGGAAAATAGGTCGCATACCCCAAATGTGCGACTTTGCACTGTGACGACAAGCCCCCTTTGCGATGTCGGAAACCGGCGCTATATTCCTGTTTCGGTTCTTTAGTGGGCACTCAGATGATCCGTTTCACATTGAAATGCACCAACGATCACAGCTTTGAAAGCTGGTTCCAGTCCAGCGACGCCTTTGACAAATTGATGTCGGCGGGCATGGTTTCATGTGAATTTTGCGGTTCATCCGAGGTGACAAAATCGCTGATGGCACCGTCCGTTCGCACCGACAAAGCTCCGAAACTGTCGACACCGGCCAACCCACAAGAAGAGGCCATCGCCAAAATCCGCAAAGAGGTTGAGGAAAATAGCGAATACGTCGGCATGAGCTTTGCTCAGGAGGCGCGCGACATCCACAGTGGCAAAAAACCGGAACGTGCAATTTACGGTGAGACAAAGACCGAAGAGGCAATTAAGCTGATGGAGGAAGGTGTCCCTGTGGCACCCCTGCCTTTTGCACCTCGGAAACAGACGAACTGATATGACTCCCCTTATTACTGGCGCGAACCGTGGCATCGGCGCGGTGCTGATGCGTCACTATGCCGAACGCGGCGATACGCCCATCGGCACATCCCGCGCTGGTGGCGATCTTGAACAACTCGATGTCACCGACCCCAACAGCACACAGGCCATGGGCCAGCGTTTATCCGGTCAAAAGATCGATCTGCTGATCTGCAACGCGGGTGTCTATCTGGACGGCGGTCAAAAACTCGACGGCTATCCCACCGAGATGTGGGCACAAGGGTTTGCCGCAAATGTGACAGGCGTCTTTTTGACCATTCAGGCCATGCTGCCAAACATTCGCGCAGCGGGCGGCAAGATCGCGATTATCTCGTCTCAAATGGCATCGCATAATCGCGCACCGGGCGGCAGCTATGTTTATCGCGCCTCGAAGGCGGCCGTTTTGAACTTGGGCCGCAACCTTGCAACCGACCTTAGGTCCGAGGGTATCCCTGTCGGTATTTATCACCCGGGCTGGGTGAAAACGGATATGGGCGGCAGTTCAGCAGACATCACAGCCGACGAAAGCGCAGCGGGTTTGATCGCACGTTTTGATGCGCTCGGCATGCAAAACACCGGCTGTTTTGAAACATGGGACGGGCGCGACCACCCATTCTAGGGCGAATTAGCGCAATTTTGGCCACAACGCTGTGTCGGTTTTGATAAAACTGGCACATTCTTTTGCCTTCGCCGATTGCCCTTGCCCACAATGACCATTAATAGGGCGCTGATCTTTTGAAGGGACAGCCATGCCTACGCTTGTCATGAAATTCGGGGGCACATCGGTCGCGAACCTTGACCGTATCCAACGTGCCGCAAAACGCGTCGCCCTAGAGGTGGCCAAAGGTTATGACGTCATCGTTATTGTTTCGGCTATGTCGGGCAAGACGAATGAGCTTGTAGGTTGGGTCAAGGAAACGTCGCCACTCTATGATGCCCGCGAATATGACGCGGTAGTTTCGTCCGGTGAAAACATCACCGCTGGCTTGATGTCGCTGCGCCTTCAGGAAATGGGCGTTCCGGCCCGTAGCTGGCAAGGATGGCAGGTTCCCATCAACACCACCGACGCCCACGGCGCCGCGCGTTTCGTTGATATCCCGCGCGAAAACATCGAAGCGAAATTCGCCGAAGGTTTCAAAGTCGCCGTTGTTGCAGGTTTTCAGGGCATTAGCCCAGAGGGCCGTATCACCACGTTGGGCCGTGGCGGTTCGGATACAACGGCCGTTGCCTTTGCCGCCGCCTTCGATGCGGAACGCTGCGATATCTATACTGACGTGGACGGTATTTACACGACCGACCCACGCATCAGTGCCAAAGCCCGCAAATTGGACAAGATCGCATTCGAAGAAATGCTTGAACTTGCCAGCTTGGGCGCCAAAGTTTTGCAAACCCGTTCGGTTGAACTGGCGATGCGCTATAATGTGAAGCTGCGTGTACTTTCCAGCTTCGAGGAACCTTCAGATGACGCAGGCACATTGGTCTGCGCGGAGGAAATGATCGTGGAATCCAAAGCCGTATCGGGTGTCGCCTATAGCCGCGACGAAGCCAAAGTCACACTTGTCACCATCGAAGACCGTCCGGGCATTGCCGCGTCGATCTTTGGCCCCTTGGCCGAGGCAGGTATCAACGTCGATATGATCGTCCAGAACGTATCTGAGGGCGGCAAAGACGGCGACGTGACGGACATGACATTCTCGTGCCCGATTGATCAGCTACAGCGCGCAGAAATCGCACTGAACGACGCCAAAGAAAAAGGCACCATCAACTTTGACTCGATGGAAACCGAAACCGAGGTCGCCAAGGTATCGGTTGTCGGCATTGGCATGCGCAGCCACGCTGGCGTTGCCGCAAAAATGTTCGAAACGCTGGCGAACGAAGGCGTGAACATCAAGGTTATCGCAACATCCGAGATCAAGATCTCGGTCCTGATTGATCGCAAGTATATGGAACTTGCGGTTCAGGCGCTGCACGATGCGTTCGAGTTGGAAAAAGACTAACCAACATCGACAATCAGACATCAAGGGGCGCCATCTGGGCGCCCTTTTTTGTTGCATCGAAACCAAGCATTTCGCCTACGAACTACCCAGATTCAGCGAAATTGCGCCGGTACGCAGTGTCACCTAACCGATGGGCCACACACAGAACTCTTTCTTTTCAAGCGCTCAATCGCTTATAGCTTGCAGGACAGAGCACGACCAACGTGCCGCGGAGGGCCAGAATGGCAGTAAAATTCGAAACGGACAGTCGCAAGCTGCTTGGGCGATTGCGAGACACCATGGCCGAAGACAGTGTCGGTCAGGCGCGTCTCGACAAGATCGTGCAACTTATCGCCAGCTCGATGCAGACCGAGGTGTGCTCGATCTATCTGTTCCGTGACGAAGACACCTTGGAACTCTGCGCGACCGAAGGTCTGCAATCCGAAGCGGTCCACCAGACCCGTATGCGACTGGGCGAAGGTCTTGTTGGTCGGGTCGCGCGGACGCGTCAGGTGATCAACACGCCGGATGCGCCAGCAGAACGCGGGTTCCGGTATATGCCGGAAACCGGCGAAGAACGGTATTCGAGCTTCTGTGGCGTTCCGATTCAGCGTCTGGGGGACACCTTGGGCGTTCTGGTTGTTCAGTCGAAAGAGGCACGCGAATATTCCGGTGACGAGGTATACGCCCTAGAGGTCGTTGCCATGGTGTTGGCCGAAATGACCGAACTGGGTGCATTTGTCGGCGAAGGCGACGCATTCGCGCGGCACCAACAACCCGTGCTGTTCCGCGGCACCGTCGGGCAAGAAGGCGCTGTCGAAGGACAGGCTTATTTGCACGAACCCCGCGTCGTCGTCACCAACCCGATTGCCGATGATCCTGACCGCGAACTAACCCGCCTGCGCGAAGCGGTCGATGCCCTGCGTCTATCCGTTGATGAAATGCTGTCGGGGGCAAGGACCGTTAATACGGAACAGGTTCAGGTCCTTGAGGCCTATCGCATGTTCGCCAATTCCCGCAGCTGGATGCGCCGGATGGAAGAGGACGTGCAAAGCGGCCTTTCGGCTGAGGCGGCGGTGGAAAAAGAACAATCGCTAGCGCGGTCGCGCATGGCCTCGGCGGGGGATGCATATCTGCGCGACCGGCTGCACGACCTTGATGACTTGTCGAACCGGCTTTTGCGTATTCTGACCGGACAGGGCAAGGAAACCGGCGCCGAAATGCCGGACAACCCCATCCTTGTCGCTCGCAATATCGGGCCGGGCGAATTGCTGGAATACGGCAAGGCACTAAAAGGTATCGTCCTAGAAGAGGGGTCTGTCGGCAGCCACGCCGCCATTGTCGCCCGCGCATGGGCGATCCCGCTGGTGATCCATGCGTCCGGTATCACGACCGAAGCCCTGAACGGCGATCCAATCTTGGTTGACGGCGAACAGGGTGTTGTTCACCTGCGTCCTGACGACAACGTCAAAACGGCCTTCCGCGACAAAATCGCGATGCACAACCGTGCGCAGGAACGCTATGCCTCGATCCGCGATCTGCCAGCCAAGGCGAAATGCGGCACCGAGGTTGCGCTTCATATGAATGCGGGCCTGATGGCCGACTTGCCATCCTTGCCAACCTCGGGCGCCGAAGGTGTGGGCCTGTTCCGAACCGAGCTGCAATTCCTTGTCAGAAACCAGATGCCAAAGCGCGCCGAACTTCAGGCCCTTTATGCCCGCGTTCTGGATGCCGCCGAAGGACGCCGCGTTGCGTTCCGCACCTTGGATATCGGATCGGACAAAGTGCTGCCCTATATGAAACCACAGGACGAACCCAATCCGGCCTTGGGATGGCGTGCTATCCGTGTTGGTTTGGACAAACCCGGCGTTCTGCGGATGCAGCTACAGGCCCTGATCCGTGCGGCAAACGGCGGTCCGCTGACCGTGATGTTCCCGTTTATTGCCCAGCTAGAAGAATTCCGCGCCGCAAAGGCCGAAATCGACAAGGCAATGGATCGTGAACGTATCCTTGGTCACGTGCTGCCGTCGTCGATGGAAATCGGAGCAATGCTGGAAACCCCCAGCCTTGCCTTTGCCCCCGATGCCTTTTTCCAAGAGGTCGATTTCATTTCCATCGGCGGGAACGATCTAAAGCAGTTTTTCTTTGCCGCGGACCGCGAAAACGAACGCGTGCGCCGTCGATATGACACGCTGAACGTCAGCTTTTTGTCGTTCCTTGGTCAAATCGTGGATCGCTGTGCCAAGGCGGGCAAACCGCTTTCGTTCTGTGGCGAAGACGCAGGCCGACCGGTCGAGGCTATCTGCCTTGCTGCGATGGGTTTCCGGATGCTGTCGATGCGGCCTGCCTCGATCGGGCCGGTTAAGCATCTGTTGCGCCGCGTTGATTTGTCTGAAGCCCGCGAAATCATCGAACAGGAACGCTGCGCCGGTGCCCAATCGGTCCGTCCCGCGATCACCAAGTGGCTGGCTGAACAGACCTAATTATGCGCTGATCTTTTTCGGCTGATGCAGCAGGCGATGGAATTCATCTGTCACCTGCTCTTCTCCGAATTCACGTGCCAACTGGCGAAGCCCGAAATGAACGTGGGCGACCTCGGAATAGTAATTGATGAAGGCATAGTTGGTGCCAGCACCCGCAACGGCCCCAAGGACCGGCACAGCCTGACTGGCGAGCTTTTGTCCCAGGACGGCCGCAAACCGTGGGGCGATTTTGTTAATCAAACTGTTGATCGCAACGCCCGAGATGGTCAGCCGCGCACTGATAAACGCGGTATCAACGCCATCGTCGGCATCGTCGGGACCCCCTGCCCCAAATACCCGCAAACACTCGATCCGTGTGCTTTGGCTGGTGGGGTCTTCGCCGTATTGGGCGGCGATATCCTGAACCGCGCGAAAAATCATGGTGGTCGCAACCGGCAACTCGGCCAATGCTGTCGGCAACCCGCCAACGCCGCCAAGGGCACCGCTGACCGCCGCCATGGCCTTTTGCAGGCGGGGATCAGTGGTTAGGCGCCCCACCCGTCCCGAACGCGATTTTTCCGCAACCTGGTAGCTGTATGTCAGGGCAACTTTGGCCGCTTCGTCAAGCTGGGCGCGGGTCGTCGCAGGAATCACCTTTAGCCCGCTTTCCAACTGATCCCCCATCAAATTGATGGCGCGCATCAGCACGCCATTTGCGGCTTTCTGACGGTGAACCAACGCCTCGATCTCTTCGCGGGCGGCATCGGTCAAGGGAACAGGTGGGTTGATCTCTTTTATCGGGGCCATCCCCATAAAATGGGGGCTTTGAGTTTATTTACAATTCCCGAAAGGAACAACTTTGCCCGTTACACCCTGCCAAGCCCCCTCAACCAATTCGTGGCCAAGAACACGGTCGGGGTTCGTGGGGGGCGGCATTTCCACATCCGAAAGGGGCGAAAATCCGAACCGCTGATAGTATGGCAGGTCGCCAACCAACAGCACCCGTTCCCAACCCAACGCCTTGGCGACCTGCAAGGATTGACGCATCAATAGCCCGCCAACCCCTTCGCCCTGACGCGTTTGGTGGACCGCAACCGGCCCCAAGAGGATCGCAGGCTTGTTCCCGATGCACACAGGCCAGTTGCGAATGGCGCCCGCCAGGATGCCCTGATCATCGCGCGCGGTGAAACACAGCTCGGCAATGGACGGGACCGCCTCTCTTAGACGATACGACGACAGGGCCGTGCGCCCGGGGGCAAAGCAAAGGTCATAAAGCGCCTCGACCTCCCACCAGTCGTCAGCCTTTTCCTGTGCCAGATCCATCATCAAGCAATAAATTCCGTCCAAACTTCTGGCCAGCCCAGTATCATGACGCTACCTCTGTCGCAAACCAAGCAACAGGCAAAAAAGTGTTTTACAAACCTCAAGACGGCCATGATTTGCCGCACAATCCCTTTTCCGCAATCGTGTCGCCCCGCCCCATCGGCTGGATATCGTCCAGATCACATGATGGCATCGACAATTTGGCGCCCTATTCGTTTTTCAACGCCGTGGCCTATACGCCCCCACAGGTCATGTTTGCCTCTGGCTCGCTAAAAGATAGCGTCAAGAATGCCCGCGACACCGGATATTTCTGCGTCAATATTGTCGGTGCGGATATGGCGGACATCATGAACCTGTCCTCGGAAACTCTATCCCCCCATGTGGATGAGTTTGCGCATTCAGGCGCAATCAAAACCGACTGTAGCGAAATTCCGGCGGCCCGGGTTTTGGGCGCACCGGCGGCGTTGGAATGCGTGACAACTCAGGTCATGAACCTGCCCAAAGGCAACGGGTTTGCCGTATTCGGCGAAGTTGTCGGCGTCCATTTGCGCGACGACTGTGTGATCAATGGCCGCTTTGACGTGCCCACAGCGCGAACACTGTCGCGCCTTGGTTATCGCGACTACGCCGAGGTCAAAGAGGTCTTTGAGCTGATCCGGCCGGACGAAAAATAGGGGGCCCGAAGGCCCCTTTTTTAATGTCCACCAGCAAGGATACCCGTCCGCACCCCATAATCCACAGCCACCTGATAATCAGGGTCGTCATCACTATCGACGACAAGATGACCCGCTTTCGACAGCAGACTGTGACAGTCTTGGCTCAGGTGCCGCAATTGAAGCGACTTGCCCGCGGCCTCATATTTCGCGGCCACAGCCTCGATCGCTTGTAGGGCTGACTGATCCACCACGCGGCTTGCGGCGAAGTCGACGATCACCAGTGACGGATCGTTCTGGATATCAAATAGTTCGCCGAAACCTTCGCTGGAACCAAAGAACAATGGGCCGTTCACCTGATAGACCTTAGCGCCCTCAGGGGTTTCATACGACGTTGCATAGATGCGGCGTGCGTTGTTCCACGCATAGGCCAGCGCCGATACGATCACACCGACAACAACCGCCGTTGCAAGATCGGTCATCACGGTAACGACAGTCACCAGAACGATCACGAACGCATCGGTCAGTGGCACCTTGGTCAGGATCTTGAAACTGTTCCATGCGAACGTACCGATCACCACCATGAACATCACACCAACCAGTGCGGCCAGCGGGATTTGTTCGATCAACGGCGCTGCCACTACGATGAATAGCAGCAGGAACAGCGCCGCAGCGGTCGCCGCAACGCGGGTCCGGCCACCCGATTTCACGTTGATCATCGACTGACCGATCATCGCACAACCACCCATACCGCCAAAGAAGCCGGTCACAGTGTTTGCAACACCCTGCGCCACGCATTCTTGGCTGGCACCACCACGTTTGTTGGTCATCTCACCAACAAGGTTCAGTGTCAGCAAGCTTTCGATCAGACCAATCGCCGCGAGGATCAGCGCATAGGGCAAGATGATCTGGAAGGTTTCGAATGTCAGCGGAACCACCGGAATATGGAACTGCGGCAGGCCACCCGCAATCGGTGCCATATCCCCAACGCGCGGCACATCAAGACCAAACACAATCACGATGATTGCGGTGATCGCGATGCCCGCCAATGGTGCGGGGATGACCTTGGTCACCTTGGGCATGAAATAGATGATCGCCATTGTCAGCGCGACAAGACCCAGCATCATCATCAGCGGCCCACCAGACAGCCATTCACCACCGCCAACACCGTGCCCCGACGCTTCGGTCGTGCCGGGCACCTTGAACTGGCCCATTTGGGCAAGGAAAATCACGATCGCAAGGCCGTTTACAAAGCCCAACATCACAGGATGCGGAACCAGTCGAATAAACTTACCCCAGCGCATAATTCCGACGAAAATCTGGATCAGCCCCATCAAGACCACGGTTGCGAACAGGTATTCAACGCCGTGCTGGGCCACCAAACTGACCATAACAACCGCCAGCGCGCCTGTTGCGCCGGAAATCATGCCCGGGCGACCGCCGATCAGCGCGGTGATCAATCCCACAAGGAAGGCCGCATAAAGGCCAACCAGCGGGTGGACGCCTGCCACAAACGCAAATGCAACCGCCTCTGGCACCAGCGCCAATGCAACGGTCAAACCAGACAAGAGTTCAATCCGCAGACGCGACGGCGTCAGCTCATTCTTGTCGCCAAAAGAAATTCGTTCGGCAAATGCCGATAGGGATGCCTTGGCCATGAGGTGTCCTATTTGTTCTGTTAGCGCCCCAATAGCCCGTTATCGGGCACAACGAAACCCGCAGGGCCGAATTTCCCAATTTCAGCGCTTGAAATGCTAGACCGTGCCCATCCTGCAGCGCATAGTACAACCTCAGGTTAGAAACGGGGCAATCATGAAAACCAAAATCGGCATTATTGGCGGGTCAGGTGTGTATGACATCGAAGGGCTAGAAAACCGCGCGTGGATCGATGTTGAAACCCCATGGGGGGTGCCATCGGATCAAGTGCTGACCGGCACCGTAAACGGCATCGACATGGTGTTTTTGCCGCGCCACGGCCGCGGTCATGTCCAAACGCCAAGCACCGTCAACTATCGCGCCAATATCGCCGCGCTGAAATCACTGGGCGTCACAGATGTTTTTAGCATTAGCGCCTGCGGATCGTTTCGCGAAAGCATGGCACCGGGGGATTTCGTGATCGTCGATCAGTTCATTGACCGGACATTTGCACGCGAAAAATCGTTCTTTGGCCCCGGCCTTGTTGCCCATGTCAGCGTGGCGCATCCGACCTGTGAACGGCTGATGGACGCCGCCGAAACTGCCGCCGAGGCAACCGGCGTAACCGTGCATCGCGGCGGCACCTACCTCGCGATGGAGGGACCACAATTCAGCAGCATGGCCGAAAGCCATATGTACCGCGCTTGGGGCTGTGATGTGATCGGCATGACCAACATGCCCGAGGCAAAACTCGCCCGCGAGGCCGAGCTGTGTTACGCCTCGATTGCGATGATCACCGACTACGATAGCTGGCACCCCGATCATGGGGCGGTGCAGATCACCGACATTATCGCCACCCTTCAGGGCAATTCTAATAAGGCGCGTGAAACGGTCGCTGGTTTGCCTGCACAACTCGGCCCCGATCGCGCACCCTGCCCCTGCGGCTGCGATACCGCGCTGGAACACGCCATTATGACCGCACCGGAAAAACGGGACCCTGTGATGATTGAAAAGTTGGGGGTGATTGCGAGCCGCGTACTGGGCTGATAGGCAGAGGCGCAATTTAACCAGAGGCACCGATGAAAACCGTCAAGGACTACATCCGTACGATCCCAGATTTCCCCCACGAAGGCATCATGTTCCGCGATGTCACCACCTTGTTTGGTGACCCACGCGGGTTCCGCATGGCCATCGATCAGCTGCTGTATCCGTTTATGGAACAGCGGATCGACAAGGTCGTCGGGCTTGAGGCGCGCGGTTTTATCCTCGGTGGCGCTGTGGCCCACCAACTGGCCGTCGGGTTTGTACCCGTTCGCAAGAAAGGCAAACTGCCCGGCAAGACCATTTCACAGGACTACACGCTGGAATACGGCCAAGCGACCGTCGAATTACACGATGACGCAATCCAGCCCGGTGAACGTGTTCTGATCGTTGATGACCTGCTGGCCACCGGCGGAACTGCCGCCGCAGGCATCAAACTGGTCGAACAACTCGGTGCCGAGGTCGTCGCCTGCGCCTTTGTTGTCGATCTGCCGGAATTGGGCGGCGCCAAGGTCCTGCGCGATATGGGGATGACCGTTCACACCTTGTGCGACTTCGAAGGCGCCTAACCACCGCTGACACCTGCGGCCCGCCGACAGGCGGGCTCACTTAACGGCGTGCGGCGCAGCCGCTCAATTTGGTAACAGCCGCAGAACCGCGCCGGGGTTCATAATGCCCTTGGGATCAAGCGCCTGTTTGATCCCCCGCATCATCACCAGCTTTTGCGGATCACTGTATTTTTCCAGATCATCGACCTTTAGACGGCCAATACCGTGTTCCGCACTGACAGACCCGTCAAACGCATGGGCAAGGTCATGAACACATGTTTTGACCGCTTGGCGCACATTTTCGAAATCCGCGCGGCTTTGCCCCTTGGGGGGAAACACGTTGTAGTGCAGGTTCCCGTCACCCAAATGCCCGAAACAGTTGATGCGAAAATCCCCCAACTTCGCCAATTCACCCGGCGCTTTGTCGATGAAATCGGGGATCGCTGACAGGGGCACCGAAATATCATGCGATGAAATCGACCCGATCCGTCTATTCGCCTCGGGAATGGATTCGCGGATCGCCCAGAACGCCGCGCGCTGCGTCTCGCTTTGTGCGATGACCCCATCATACGAAATTCCAGCCTCGTTTGCGGACACAAACAAGGCCTCTAACGCGTCCTGCGGCGATAGACCTTTTGGCAGACCCAAATCGATCAACACGCACCATTCAGGGACGGTGTCGAAAGGCTGCGTTGTTTCGGGACCGACCTCAGCCAGAAAGTCGAAGCCTTGACGCCCGATCAATTCAAATGCCGAAATTCCTTCGCCAATTTGTGATTGCGCCAATGCCAACAGTTCCAGCGCAGCCTTCGGGGATGGGACCACAAAGATCGCGGTTCCTTCGTGCGCTGGTTTCGGCATCAACCGCAGCGCTGCGGCGGTGATGATCCCCAATGTACCTTCGGATCCGATCATCAGGTCACGCAGATCATACCCTGTGTTGTCTTTGCGCAAACGGGTCAGCCCGTTCCAAATCTCGCCGTCTGCTGTCACCACCTCAAGCCCGAGGACCTGCGCCCGCGCATTGCCGTAACGCAAAACATTCAGCCCGCCAGCATTCGTTGCCAGCAAACCGCCAATCCGCGCCGACCCTTCTGAGGCAAGCGACAGTGGGAACAGGCGCCCCGCCTCTTCTGCCGCAGCCTGAACATCGGCCAAAATACAGCCCGCATCACAGACCAAGGCATTTTCCAGCGGGTAAACCGCCCGAATGTTTGCCATTCGCGCCAGACTGATGACCACAGGGACCGCACCGTCCGAGGTCAACTGACCACCGACCAATCCCGTGCCACCACCGTAGGGCACGACAGGCACCGACGAGGCTGCGCAGTGACGAACGATCGCGGCCACTTGTTCGGTGGAGGTGGGTTCGACAACGACACCATGCCCGCTCCAACGTCCACGTGGTTCGCTTAGATAGGGGGCGGTGTTTTCTACGATATGCAGGTTCGGGATCGCTTGGGTGAGCGTCTTCACAAACTGGTCGTCAGCAGACTTAAACATTCATTCCGGTTTCTGTTTTTCCGCGCCGGTCAGAGCGCAAATTGGCGTAAAGCACGTGATTGCGCCAACGGCCATTGATCTGCAGATAGCTTTGGGCGACGCCTTCGTATTTGTAGCCGCAGCTTTCCAGAAGTCCACGCGAAGGCGCGTTTTCCGGCAGGCAGCCCGCCTCAAGCCGGCTGAGATCAAGGGTCGTAAAGGCATAGT
The DNA here is from genome assembly GCA_965215785.1 of Marivivens sp. GTDB lineage: Bacteria > Pseudomonadota > Alphaproteobacteria > Rhodobacterales > Rhodobacteraceae > Marivivens. The sequence continues at coordinate 380,864 of OZ244120.1, forward strand.
GGACCATGGCCTTGATCGCCTCGCGCATATAACCCTGCCGCGCATAGCGTTCCCCGATCCAATAACCGGTCGTCGCGCATTGCGCAGGTCCGCGCCGGATATTGTCGATTGTCAGCGCCCCAAGCAGGGCCTGATCGGTGCGACGGATCAAAAACAGCGGCACCGCTGTTCCATTGGCGATGGACCGCTGCGCCCAATAAACACGGTTGGTAAAGGACTTGCGCCCCAAATGATCGGGGGCCCAGATCGGGTCCCATGGCTGTAGGAAATCTTTGCTTTCCAGTCGCAAATCAGCCCAAGGTCGCCAGTCCGCGTGTTGAGGGGGACGAAGTGTCAGGCGATCCGTTTCAATGCTGACTTTGCGGCGACTTCCAAGCATCAGGCCACCAGTCGCGCTTTCAACGTTTCCAGATCAGGTGCAGCCGTCGCCGGACCATATAGGGCCATCGCCACCGATGATTTCTGGATCATCTGATCGGCCAGCGCGCGGACCTTTTCGACGGACACATCATCAATGCGGGCAATCGTTTCATCCAGCGGCACCAGACGGTTATGAACATGCAGCAATTGCGCCAAACGTTCGGCCCTGTTCGAGGGGCTTTCCAAGCCCATCAACAGACCCGCCTTCATTTGTGCCCGCGCACGGGCAACTTCGGCCTCACTCAGGTCATCAGCGCAGCGCTTCAGCTCATCAATGGTGACGGTCGCCAGTTCGGCAATATCCGCACCGCTGGTGCCGGCATAGATCGTCGTCATGCCAGTGTCAGAATAGGCCCCAGCCTGCGCAAAGATCGAATAGCACAGGCCGCGTTTTTCACGCACCTCCTGAAACAGCCGCGATGACATGCCGCCCCCCAAAAGGGTCGCAAATATCTGAGCAGAATAGATTTCCTGACCCCGATAATCCGGCCCCTCAAGCGCGAGGGCAAAATGCACCTGTTCCAGCGACTTGATCTTGCGAATCTCGCCACCTGCAAACTGCGCCGCAGCGACAGGCGCCGGTTTTGGGGCCTGACGCAAATCACCAAACAGCGCCTCGGCACGGCGCACGATGTCATCATGATCCACCGCGCCCGCAGCAGACAGGATCATCCGGTCCGGCGAATAGTGTTCGGCGACAAAGTTCGACAAATCGGCACGGCTAAACGCGCTAACGCGCTCGGCCGGTCCAAGGATCGTCCGTCCGAGCGGCTGATCTGGATAGGCAACCTCTTGCAGCCAGTCAAAGACAACATCATCGGGCGTGTCATAGGCCTGCCCGATTTCCTGCAGGATGACACCGCGTTCGACCTCGATCTCCGATGGATCAAAAACCGGATTGTTCAGGATGTCCGCAATCAGCTCAAGACCAAGAGGCACGTCCTCTTGCAGCACTCGGGCGTAATATGCGGTCATTTCGCGGCTGGTATAGGCGTTGATATATCCACCAACATCCTCAATCGCTTCGGCGATTTGTAGGGCACTGCGCGATTGCGTGCCCTTGAACGCCATATGTTCAAGGAAATGCGCAATGCCGTTCTGTTCCAGCCGCTCGTGCCGACCACCCGCAAGGACCCAAACCCCAATCGATGCAGATTTGAGGCCGGGCATTGCCTCGGTCACGATCCTGAGGCCATTGGGCAGTGTATGAAATTCGACTGTCAACGCGCGCGACGCTCCCGAATAATGGCTTGCAGGGCTGCAAGATCGTTTGGCACCTGCGTGACCCGCTCTGACCGTTCATACAGGTCAGCCATGCGTTGTGGAAGTGGCGGGCGAATACCACTCGCTTTTTCAACAGCATCAGGGAATTTGGCTGGATGTGCGGTGGCCAATGTCACCATGGGCACCGTGCCAAGATGGCGTTCGGCAACGTCGACACCCACGGCGCTGTGCGGGCACAGCAATTCACCCGTGTCGGCAAGCGCCGAGGTGATTTTGGCAAGGGTTGCCGCCTCATCGGTGCTACCGCTGTCGTAGTGTTCGCGCAACGCGGCCATTGCATTGTCCGAAACGCTAAAGGTGCCGGTTGTTTTCAGTTCGTCCATCAGCGCCGATACGGCGGTGCCGTCTTTGTCATGCGCCCAGAACAGCGCCCGTTCAAAGTTCGACGACACCTCGATGTCCATCGACGGTGAAATCGATGGTTTGACACCTTTTTTCGTATAATCGTTCTGCGCCATGCAGCGGTGCAGAATGTCGTTCTGGTTCGTCGCAATCACCAACCGATCGATCGGCAGGCCCATTTGTTTGGCGATGAAACCAGCAAAGATATCGCCAAAATTGCCTGTCGGGACAGTGAAGGACACCTTGCGATGCGGTGCGCCCAGCGACACAGCGGACGAGAAATAGTAAACGACTTGCGCCAGAACACGGCCCCAGTTGATCGAGTTTACACCCGCAAGGCCAACCTCATCGCGGAAATCAAAGTCGTTGAACATTTCCTTCAGCTTGCCTTGGCAATCGTCGAAATCGCCCTCAACGGCCAATGCGTGAACGTTGGCCTCGACCGATGTGGTCATTTGGCGGCGCTGAACCTCGGACACGCGACCGTGTGGGTACATGATGAAAACATCCACGTTGTCCAATCCGCGGAATGCCTCGATCGCGGCGGAACCGGTGTCACCGGACGTCGCGCCAACAATCGTGATCCGCTTGCCCGACCGCGCAAGGGCGGCTTGCATCATCTGGCCGATGATCTGCATGGCAAAGTCTTTGAACGCCAGCGTTGGACCGTGGAACAGTTCCAGCAGGAAATGGTTCGGCGCCAGCTGCACCAGTGGCGCACGCGCGTCATGCCCGAAACCGGCATAGGCCTTGGCGATCAGATCGCGGAATTCATCGTCGGTAAACGTATCCCCCAAAAACGGGCGCATCACGGCAAAGGCAATGTCCTCATAGGATTTGCCGGCCATGTCCTCGATCTCATCTGCGCTGAGCGGCGGAACGGTTTCGGGTACATACAAACCGCCGTCACGCGCCAAGCCTGTCATCATCGCCTCTTCGAAGGTCAGAGCCGGAGCCTGTCCACGGGTCGAGATATAGCGCATTGATCAAATGTCCTTTTTGGAAGTGCGATAGAAAAAGAATGCCGACATAGCGGCCCAAACAGCGGCCAACATAAACCAGGTTATGGCGTATTCCATGTGGTTGTTGCGGATGCCGGATTTGTTCACCGGAACCGTCATCAGTCTTGGATCGGGGCGGCTCGATGCGCGCAGGACCACCATGAACGGTTCCGCCTGAAGCGCCTCGGCCATGGCGTCTGCATCGCGGGCGAACCACAGGTCCCCCTCCGGCGCTGGCGATTTGTCTGCGGCATCATCCGGCCACAGCATGTTGCCCTGAACGGTCTGTTCAATCAGGCGCGGTCCGTTGTTTGGATCACCCAGCGGCAGAAGCCCCATGTCCACAAGGATGCGACGCTCGTTCACATTCCACACCGACACGACACGATATCCGGTGCCAGCCTCGGTTCCCGACGACAGGACCCGTAGCTCTGCCATAGTTGGCGTGCCCGTGAATTCGACAGGCAGATAGTTATGCAGATCTTTTTCGGGGTTTGGCGGCAATGCCATGGCAGGCGCCGATATGCGGGCATCAATGTCCGCTAGGATCGCTTCTTTCCATTCTAGGCGCTGCAACTGCCAAACGCCCAGCCAAATGAGGGTGATAAACCCACCAAGCCCAATGGTCAGCAGAAAAAAGATGCGGCGCATCAGAAGCTCCTTAAACGAAACGCGCGGGTATCCCCGCGCGCCCAAAACTTCAATGTCAAGTCACGTGAGGTGGGTCAAGGCCCACCTAACGTTACAGGTTTATTGACCCCAAATGTAGACCGCTACGAAGAGGAACAGCCAGACAACGTCAACAAAGTGCCAGTACCAGGCAGCAGCCTCAAAGCCGACATGCGATTCAGGGGTGAAGTGACCCTTGATTGCACGGACCAAGCAGACCGTCAGGAAGATGGTACCAATCAACACGTGGAAGCCGTGGAAACCTGTCGCCATGAAGAAGGTGTTGTAGAACACGTCACCCGACAGCGACCAACCGTAGTGAGCGATCAGTTCGTAGTATTCGAACGCCTGCAGAGCAGTAAACAGAACGCCCAGTGCGATACCTATTGCCAGACCGTTGATCAGGTCTTTGCGGTTGTTTTCGTGCGCCAGCGCGTGGTGCGCCCAAGTCACAGCAGCACCCGAACATAGCAGGATCAGGGTGTTGATCAGTGGCAGGTGGAATGGGTCGACCGCCTTGATGGTTGGTTCGACGTATTCGGTGCCTGCGTACGTCCACATTGGGTACATCTGGGTTTTGAAGAACGCCCAGAACCACGCCGCAAAGAACATCACTTCGGACATGATGAACATGATCACGCCATAGCGCAGACCGATGCGGATAACCGGCGAATGTTCACCAGTGATCGATTCCTTGATGGTTTGACCCCACCAGCCCCACATGCTGTAGAGCGTGATCAAAAGACCGATAACGAACATCCAGAATGTGTCGTTAACCATCCACAGAACGGCACCGAACAGCATGACGAATGCGCCGACCGAGCTGACGAGTGGCCAAATGCTTGGCGGAAGAATGTGATAATCGTGGTTCTTAGCGTGGGCCATATCCGTGCTTCCCTGCTGTTTTCTTAGTTCACGTCTGTGGCGATGTTCGCCGTGTCTGTCAATGCTGCTTGAAGTTCTTCTTCGGGCAGCGGAATTTCAAAGAAGGTGTAGCTGAGCGTGATTGTATGCACGTAGCGGCCTTCGCGGTCGTCAACGATGGCCGGATCAACAAAGAAGCTAACCGGCATCAGGACGGTTTCACCGGGTTCCAGAACCTGTTCGGTGAAACAAAAACATTCGATCTTGTCAAAGAAACCGCCGGCCTCATAGGGCACAACGCCATAGCTGGCCTGACCAGCGACCGGATGATCGGTCGGGTTATGCGCCTCATAGAAGGCCAGCGCGGTTTGACCAATGCGCACGGTCATTTCGCGGTCCACAGGTTTGAATTCCCATGGCATCCCGCTGGCCAGCGACGCATCAAAGCGGATCGTCATTTCCTGATCCAGCACAACGTCCGATCCGGCATCAACCACGTTTGTCGCACCGCCAAAGCCCGTCACACGGCAGAACCAGTCATAAAAAGGGACAGAAGCCGCCGAAAGGCTGGCCATCACAACGACAACACTGACCAGTTTGATGACAGTTTGCGTCTTGTCGGAAAACCGGTTCAAAATCTTCATTGCGCAGCCTCATCGGCAGTCAACAAAGCAGGGCGCAGAACGTGGTCCGATGCCTCGAACATGCGGGCATCACCCAATTGGGTCACTTTGACCATCGTCAGCAGGAAAACCAAAGCCACGAAACCAATCAACAGCAGAAAGACACCGCTGTTCCGGCCCCGACGGCGTTCGTGCAGTTCGTGTTCAACTTTAATCGCCATTACCAGCCTCCAATCCCGTATGGGCGTAGCGCGGCTTGGATCAGCAACGCTGCGAAGTGCAGGAACAAATAGGCCAGCGACACTTTGAACGCTGATTTTTCGGCGGCGAATTCATCCGCCTCGGCCGCCTCTTCGTCCCGGCGCCATACCTTAACACAGGCATAGAGGAACCACAGGTTCAGGATTGTCGCAGTTGCAAAGTAAATCCAGCCACCGATCGAGGTAAACGCGATGCCAAACGACACCGGCAGCAAGGCAACCATGTATCCAAGGATGTTGTTACGTGTGACCCGACGCCCGTGGGTTTCGGTCAACATCGGAACGCCTGCGCGGCCATAGTCGGATTTCACGAAAATCGCGAGCGCCCAGAAATGCGGCGGTGTCCACATAAAGATCAGCAGAACCATCAGGGTCGATTCGAGGCTGATCGTTCCCGTCGCAACAGCCCAGCCGATCATCGGCGGCAATGCACCTGACAGACCACCGATGACGATGTTCTGCGGCGTCGAACGCTTTAGCCACATCGTATATACGACGGCGTAGAAAAAGATGGTAAAGGCCAGCAAGCCAGCCGCCAGCCAGTTGGCAGCAAGGCCCAGCAAAATGACGGAAAACCCGCTAAGGGCCAATCCAAGGCCGAGCGCCTCTTCGGGTTGGACGCGGCCGGACGGGATCGGACGGTTGATGGTCCGCTTCATGATCCGGTCAATATCTGCATCCCACCACATGTTCAGCGCCGCAGACGCCCCAGCGCCGACAGCGATGCACAAAATACCAACAAAGGCGATAAACGGATGTGTGGGTACCGGCGCTACGATCAATCCAACCAGCGCGGTAAACACGACCAGCGACATAACGCGCGGCTTCAACAGGGCCCAGTAGTCCCCCAATCCGGCTTCACGTGTTTGTTGCTGCATGCTTGCGTCAGTCATCGATATCCATGGGACGGGCACAATGCCCTTACCTAGTTACATGACAGCCGAGGCGATCCGCCTCGGCTATTCTCGTTCGTCGGGTTGGTCGCCCGGACCAGCGATTAAGCTGGGAATTCTTCTTTCGCGGCTGCCAGCCATTCGTCATAGACGTCTTGGCTTACAACTTTGACAGTGATTGGCATGTAGGCGTGGTCCTTGCCGCACAGCTCGGAACACTGACCGAAATAGATGCCTTCTTGTTCGGCTTCGAACCACAGTTCTGCCAGACGGCCAGGAACAGCGTCCTGCTTCACGCCAAACGCAGGGATGGTCCACGAGTGGATCACGTCCGCTGCGGTCACCTGCATCACGACGGTTGCGCCGACAGGTACGACAACCGCGGTGTCAGTCGCCAGCAGCCACTGACCACGGTCGTAACCGTAGTCGACCAGCAGCTGTTCGTTGGCTTCGTCCAGAACGAACGGTGTTGCGTCCGCAGTGGTGGTCGCTGGGTGGCCCAGCATGTAGCTGTCGAATGCGACGCCATCGTCTACGTACTCATAACCCCAGTACCACTGGTAGCCGGTTACTTTGATGGTCACGTCGCCTTCTGGGATTTCCTGCTGGTTGAACAGCACCGGAAGCGAGAACGCACCGATGAACACCAGAATGACGATTGGAACAATTGTCCAAGCAACCTCAAGCGGCGAGTTGTGTGTGAACGTTGCCGGTGTTGGGTTCGAGCGGCGGTTGTAACGCACCACAACGATTGCCAACAGCGCAGTCACGAAGATCACGATTGCGGTGATAATGATCAGCACCATACCGTCCAGCCACTGCAGATCGCGCGCGATCGAAGTTGCAGCTGGCTGAAAGTCGATGCCGTTCGGAACTGGCTGACCGATGATCGGCAGTTCTTGATTGACCTCTTGCGCACTGGCGGCAAAGCCGGTCAAGGCCACAGCGGCGGTCGCCGCAAGCTTGCTGACAAAGTTGGTCATTCGCATGTCATACCCTGTTTCTAGCGGGGGCATGTGGCCCCGATTGGATGCCGTCCCCAAATTCTTGAACGGAATCCCGTTGTATCCGGCGTTGCATGTCACATATCCTGAGCAACAACTCAAGAACTGCAATTGCGGCAAACAGACGCTTTTGATTGAAAAATAGCCCGGATCGGAGAAAATCCATAATGTCGACCGAAAGTTTTCGCCCCTTCGAAACCGCATTGGACCAAGATTCGGCGTTAAAATTGCTGCAAGAGGCGACCGCAGGCGCGGATGATGGCGAACTTTTTCTGGAACGACGCCGGTCAGAGGTGCTGGTTCTGGATGACCGACGCATCAAAACCGCCAGCTATGACGCAACCGAAGGATTCGGTCTGCGGGCCGTGCGCGGCGAAACGGCGGGCTATGCGCATTCATCGAAAATCGACGAACAGTCGCTAAAGCGGGCGGTTGCAACCGCGCGTCTTGCGGTTGGCGATGGCGGCGGCACCTTGGCGGCGGGCCCTGTGGGCACCAACACGAAACTCTATTCCGACGAAGACCCAATCGCCCAAGCGACCTTTCCGGCAAAAATCGATCTTTTGCAGGAAATCGACGCCTTCGCCCGCGATCTTGATAGCCGCGTTGTTCAGGTATCCGCCACGGTTGCGGCCTCTTTGCAAGAGGTGTTCATCCTACGCCCTGATGGCGCGCTTGTCTCTGACGTGCGGCCCATGAGCCGTATCAACGTCAGCGTCATCGTCGAAGATGCCAACGGCCGCCGCGAATCTGGTGGTCACGGTGGCGGTGGCCGCGAAGGTTTGCTTGGCCTGATTACAAAATCCCATTGGGAACCCGCCGTCCGCGAGGCGCTGCGCATTGCCTTGGTCAACCTAGAGGCCGAGGCAGCCCCCGCCGGTGTGATGGATGTGGTTCTTGGGCCAGGTTGGCCGGGCGTCCTTCTGCATGAGGCTGTCGGCCACGGGCTTGAGGGCGATTTCAACCGCAAAGGCACCAGTGCCTTTAGTGGGCTGGTTGGCCAACAGGTCGCGGCCAAGGGCGTCACTGTGCTGGACGACGGCACGATTCCCGGACGGCGCGGGTCGATCACCGTTGATGATGAGGGCACCCCGTCCGGCAAAAACGTGTTGATCGAAGACGGTATTTTGGTCGGCTACATGCAGGACCGTCAGAACGCGCGCCTTATGGATGTGCCTGCAACGGGGAACGGGCGCCGCGAAAGCTATGCTCATATCCCGATGCCACGGATGACCAACACCTATATGCTGGGTGGTGATGCGACACCGGAGTCGATTTTGGCCGACTTGGACGACGGGCTCTATGCCGTTGGGTTTGGCGGCGGGCAGGTCGACATCACAAACGGTAAGTTTGTATTCAGCTGTACCGAGGCCTATCGCGTCAAAAACGGTAAGGTTGGCGCGCCGGTCAAGGGTGCGACCCTTATCGGCGATGGTCCCGCCGCGATGAAACAGATCCGTGCCATCGGCAACGACATGGCGCTTGATCCCGGTATCGGAAACTGCGGCAAGGCCGGACAATGGGTGCCGGTTGGCGTGGGGCAGCCCACCTTGATGATCGGCGGCCTGACCGTTGGCGGTGCAGCAAGTTAAAATCGACCCCGAATTAAATTTTTGAGAAAATCGAGAATCTTTTTCGGGGTTTACCACCGGTTAACCAACCGCACGCTAAACCGATCCTGCAACAGGACGGAGGCGCGGATGACCGACACTTGCATGTCTTCCACTCACCCCCCACACCCACCCACCACGGAAGAACGGTTTTTGTGGCTTCGCCTGTTGCGCTCTCGTCGGGTTGGGGTGTCGACATTTCACAGACTGCTGAACGAACATGGCGCGGCTGCCGATGCGCTGGCCGCCCTACCTGACGTCGCGCGGGCCGCCGGGGTTGACGATTATGCCCCCTGCCCCGAAGGCGTCATTCACAATGAAATCAAATTGGGCCGCGCTGCGGGCGCGCGACTGGTCTGTCGCGGGGATGATGACTATCCCGCCGAACTTTTATCAGTTTCCGACGCGCCACCGCTGTTCTGGGCCGTTGGGGACCTTGGCCTGCTGTCACGGCCCGCGATTGCGGTGATTGGTGCGCGCAATGCATCCTCTTTAGGCGGGCGAATGGCGCGTAAGCTTGCCACCGATTTATCTGCCGCTGGGCATGTGGTGGTTTCTGGACTGGCACGCGGGATCGATGCGATCGCCCATGACGCCGCCCTAAGCGCCGGCACGATTGCTGTTTTGGCCGGCGGTGTCGATGTGGCCTACCCACAAGAAAACCGGAAACTGTTCGATGCCATTGGCCAGTCTGGCCTTAGGATCAGCGAGCAGGCAATGGGTCTACAGCCCCAAGCGCGGCATTTTCCGATCCGCAACCGGATCATTTCCGGCCTCTGCAAAGCGGTTGTCGTTGTCGAAGCTGCCGCAAAATCCGGCAGCCTGATCACCGCAGAAATTGCACTAGGCCAAGGCCGTGATGTGTTTGCCGTTCCAGGCCACCCGTTTGATGGGCGGGCCACGGGGTGTAACAACCTGATCCGTGATGGGGCCACATTGATCCGACATGCCGATGATGTGCTTGAGGCGCTCAACACCGCGGACCGCAGCGCGCCCGAACTGCCACTGTCGCCGCCCAAGGCGCCCGACAAACCCAAACGCAGTTTGCGGACAACCGCCGCCCTGCACCGTCAAATCCTGACACGACTGGGGCCGTCCCCTTTGGCCGAGGATCAATTGATACGCGACCTTAAGGTAACCGCCCCCGAGGCATCGCCAGCGATCCTTGATCTGGAACTCAGCGGGAAAATTCAGCGTCAACCGGGCGGGCTTTTGGCCAAAACCTGAGACCCAGCCGACGCGCAGAAACGCTGAATTTCGTCGTTTTACGATTGCTGCATTGACATTCCCCCATGACGCCAATCATTTTGCGCGCCCAAAGCAGCCGACGTTTTTTCAGGAGATTCCATGCCAGTTGTTGTTGTCGAGTCACCGGCTAAAGCCAAGACAATCAACAAGTATTTGGGATCGGATTACACCGTGCTCGCCTCGTTCGGGCACGTGCGTGACCTGCCCCCAAAGAACGGATCGGTCGATCCTGAAAACGACTTTGAAATGTTGTGGGAGGTGTCGAACGACAGCCGCGCACACGTCAAAGCGATTGCAGATGCGCTCAAAACTGACGACGAACTGATCCTCGCGACCGACCCTGACCGCGAAGGCGAGGCCATCAGCTGGCACCTGCAGGAAACGCTGACCAAACGTCGTGCAATCAAGAAAAGCACGCATGTGTCCCGCGTGACCTTTAACGCCATCACCAAGGCCGCCATCACCGAAGCGATGCAGCAGCCGCGCGAAATTGATGCCCCGCTGGTCGAGGCATACCTCGCGCGCCGCGCCTTGGACTATCTTGTTGGCTTTAACCTGTCGCCAGTTCTGTGGCGCAAACTGCCCGGCGCGAAATCTGCAGGTCGGGTTCAGTCGGTTTGCCTGCGCCTGATCGTTGAACGCGAAATGGAAATCGAGGCATTCCGCCCGCAGGAATATTGGACAATTAAGGCGCTATTGACCAATGCCCGCGGCCAAGAGTTTGAGGCCCGACTAACGAATTTTGCGGGCAAAAAGCTTGAAAAATTCGACATTGCCACGGCGGAACACGCCGAAATGGCGGTTGCTGCGGTCAACAGCCGCGATTTGACCGTCCGCTCGGTAGAAGCCAAGCCCGCCAACCGGAACCCATCGCCGCCCTTTATGACCTCGACCCTGCAACAGGAAGCGAGCCGTAAATTCGGCATGGGCGCACGCCAGACAATGAGCGCAGCCCAGCGTTTGTACGAAGCGGGCTTGATCACATACATGCGTACCGACGGCATTGACATGGCCCCCGAGGCCGTGATGGCCGCCCGCGACGCGATCAAAGAAAAGTTTGGCGAAAAATACCTGCCGGACTCGCCGCGCATGTACAAAAACAAGGCCAAAAACGCACAAGAGGCGCACGAGTGTATTCGCCCGACGGATATGTTCGTATCCGCCGAAAAGGCCAAGATTGCCGATCCTGATCAGCGCAAGCTGTATGACCTGATCTATAAACGCACGCTGGCATCGCAAATGGCCGCCGCCCAGATGGAACGCACGACCGTCGATATCGCAAGCGACGACGAACAGGTTGTTTTGCGCGCCACCGGACAGGTCGTTTTGTTCGAAGGTTTTATCGCGATCTACGAAGAAGGTCGCGACGACAGCGTTGTCGATGACGACGATAAACGTCTGCCTCACCTGACCGCAGGCGAAAAAGCGGATAAGCGCACTGTCAGCCCTGAACAACACTTCACCCAGCCGCCGCCCCGCTATACCGAGGCGACACTGGTCAAACGCATGGAAGAGTTGGGGATCGGTCGCCCGTCGACCTATGCCAGCATCGTGACGACCATTCAGGATCGCGGCTATGTCGAGAAAGAGAAAAACCGCCTGATCCCACAGGACAAAGGACGGTTGGTGACGGTCTTTTTGACCAACTATTTCCGCAAGTACCTTGAATACGATTTCACTGCGGCGCTTGAAAACGACTTGGACGAGGTGTCGGCGGGTAATCTTGAATACAAGACCCTGCTTGGCCGGTTCTGGCGTGATTTCTCGGCGGCGATTGGCGAAACATCCGAACTGCGGATCACGGACGTCCTTGAAAAGATCAACGAGGTGCTCGAACCTCACCTGTTCCCGCCGAACGAAGAGGGCACAGACCCACGGGCCTGCCCGAACTGCGGTGCCGGACGTTTGTCGATGCGCACGGCCCGTTCGGGCGGCGCATTTATCGGGTGTTCGAATTATCCCGAATGCCGCTACACACGTCCGTTTGGCCCGCCCGGAACAGAACAATCCGGCATCGGCCCAGAGGGTAAGTTGCTTGGACATGACAATGGCGATCCCATTAGCCTGCGCGATGGCCGCTACGGTCCCTATGTTCAACGCGGCGAAGCAACCGAAGAACAGCCCAAGCCGGATCGCGCCAGCCTGCCGAAAGGATGGTCGCCCGACTCGATCGACCTTGAAAAAGCGCTGACGCTGCTCAACCTGCCGCGTGAGGTAGGACCGCATCCTGATGACGGCGTGATGATCGAAGCGGGCATTGGCCGGTTTGGTCCGTTCGTGAAACACGGCACCACCTACGCGAACCTCAAAGAGGTCGATGAGGTGTTCGAGATCGGCATGAACCGCGCGGTTGAGGTGCTTGCACTCAAAGCCGCAGGTCGCGGTGGCCGACAAGCCGCCAAACCGCTCAAAGAGCTGGGCGATCACCCAGATGGTGGCGCAATGGCCGTCATGTCGGGGCGCTACGGGCCCTATGTGAAATGGGAAAAGGTCAACGCGACACTGCCCAATGGCACCGAGCCCGAAGACGTGACCGTAGAAATGGCGATTGAGCTGGTGAACGCCAAGGCCGCCACCAAGGGCAAGCGCAAGAAACCCGCCGCCAAGAAAAAGGCGCCAGCCAAGAAAACAGCCGCCAAAAAGAAGGCGGAATAGGCCAAAATCATTGATGGGGCGTTGTTTTGCACAGGCATAGCAACGCCCTAAATACATGGCATTGAAACAAAAAATGCCAACCAGCCTTCCGCTGGGTAATTTTCTTACTTTTTCTGCACTGCAGCGGGATTGACAGTCCCGATATCCCCTGCGCTAATGCGCCGCACAGCATTTCATGGGGGAGGTAACATGAAAAAAGTCTACAGCTCTGCAAGCGAAGCGCTGGACGGACTTCTGTTCGACGGCATGAAAATCGCCGCTGGCGGCTTTGGTCTTTGCGGAATTCCCGAACTTCTGCTCGATGCGATCAAAGAGGCCGGAACCAAGGACCTGACATTCGCATCCAACAACGCAGGTGTCGATGATTTTGGCATCGGTATTTTGCTGCAGACCCGCCAAGTCAAAAAGATGATTTCGTCCTATGTCGGTGAAAACGCCGAATTCATGCGTCAGTACCTGTCGGGCGAGCTTGAGCTTGAGTTCACGCCGCAAGGTACACTTGCTGAACGGATGCGCGCTGGTGGCGCAGGTATCCCCGGTTTCTATACAAAAACCGGCGTGGGCACCGTGATTGCCGAAGGCAAGGACCACAAGGATTTCAACGGCGAAACCTACATCATGGAAGAAGGCATCTTTGCCGATCTGTCCATCGTCAAAGCATGGAAAGCCGATACCTCGGGCAACCTGATTTTCCGCAAAACCGCGCGCAACTTTAACGTTCCAGCGGCGACATGCGGCAAGGTATGCATCGCCGAGGTCGAGGAAATCGTCGAAACAGGCACCCTTGACCCCGATCAGATCCACCTGCCTGGCATCTATGTGCATCGCCTGATCGAAGGCCATCACGAAAAGCGGATCGAACAACGCACGACACGCACACGGGAGGACGCATAATGCCTTGGGATCGTAACCAAATGGCTGCACGCGCGGCCCAAGAACTCGAAGATGGCACCTATGTGAACCTTGGCATCGGCATTCCAACGCTGGTTCCAAACTTCATCCCCGATGGTGTCGAGGTGACCCTTCAGTCTGAAAACGGCATGCTGGGCATGGGCCCCTTCCCTTATGAGGGCGAAGAAGACCCTGACCTGATCAATGCAGGCAAACAGACCATCACCGAGGTCGCCAACACCGCCTATTTCGATAGTGCGACATCCTTTGGCATGATCCGCGGCGGCAAGATTGCAGCGGCGATCTTGGGCGCGATGGAAGTTGCCGAAAATGGCGATCTGGCGAACTGGATGATCCCCGGCAAGCTGGTCAAAGGCATGGGCGGCGCGATGGATCTGGTTGCCGGTGTGGGCCGCGTTGTTGTGGTGATGGATCACACCAACAAACACGGCGATTCCAAATTGCTGAAATCCTGCACCCTGCCGCTGACCGGTCAGGGCGTTGTGGATCGTGTTATCACCAATCTGGGCGTTCTTGATGTAGTCGAGGGCGGCATGAAAATTGTCGAACTTGCCGATGGCGTCACAGAAGACGAGTTGCACGCAGCAACCGAAGCGACCATTGTCTAACTCAAATGCGGCCCCAAATCGGGGCCGCTGCCATTTTGGGGGTTAGAATGGACAATGGTTGGGATCAATCCGCCAACGAGTGGATCGAGTCGCAGGGATCACATGGCGATCATGCACGACACTATGTTCTAGATGATCAGGTCATGGCCCGCCTTCGCGCATCTGGCGCGCGCACCCTACTGGATGTCGGTTGCGGCGAGGGCCGTTTTTGCCGAATGGCCGCACAGGCCGGCGTCACCACGATCGGTATCGACCCAACCGAGGGTTTGATCGCACGCGCCCAAGAACTTGACCCAAATGGCACCTACCATATCGCAACCGCCGAGGCGCTACCGCTTGCCGATGGGTCGGTTGACTGTGTGGTGTTCTACCTGACGCTTACCGACATTCCCGACCTGACCGCCGCCATCGCCGAGGCACACCGCGTTTTGCGTGATGTCGGGCGTGTAATTGTCGCCAACCTCGCTGGCTTTATCACCGCAGCCCGCCACGATGGATGGAGCCGCAAAGGCAACGACACCGGCGTGGTCGAGCTAACCGGATACTTGGACGAAGACGTCTATTGGACCCATTGGGCCGGTATTCGCATTTAAAACCATCACCGCCCGCCCAAATCCTATTTCCAAGGGTTCTTGGACGCCGGTTTTGCACTTACGCACTACGACGAACCGCGATCCACCCATCCCGACCCCGAAGAACGCGCCAGATATGACAACGTGGCCTATCTGACGCTGATGGAATGGCAAAAAACCTGATCTCTAGCAGCAAATTGTTTCCACTGCCGCAACAGCATCATATTGTCGCCCCAATCTGTCGTTAATTTCTTATCAATGACGATGAGCAGTACAAATATGATGCCGCAACAGGCAACGCATTCCACGAACCGCAGATGGCGCGATATCGCGCTGCTTGGCGGGCTGTTTGGCTTTGTGATCATCGGTCTGGCCGGACTTGCCGCTGCGACCGGCTGGGAAGAAACGATTGAACAGATTTCCAAGCTAAGCCTTTGGCAGGGCGCTGTTTTGCTGCTGCTTAGCCTTGTGAACTATCTGTTTCGCGGTCTGCGCTGGCACGTACTGGCGCGTACGATTGGGCTCGGAACCAGTATTCCACAGAATATGCGCCATTTTATTGGCGGGTTCGCCATGTCCGTTACACCGGGCCGTGTTGGCGAACTGATCCGCATGCGCTGGATCAAACGTGAAACGGGTTGGGCGATTGAACGGACCGCACCTTTGGTGTTGATGGATCGGGCGTCTGACCTTGCGGCGATGGCGCTTATCTTGGCGCTTGGGCTTGCCCTTGGCACCGGGGGCGTTCAATTCGGCTTGCCGGTGGTGATTGTCGCGCTTGGGGCGGCCTATGTTGCGACGCGCCCTGTCCTTTTGGCGGGTATTGCGACCACGGCCTATCGGATGACTGGCCTATTCCCGCGTCTCATGGCCAAGGTGCGGCGCGCAGCGCAATCGCTGACCGGTTTCACCAATCCAGCCACACTTGGCGTGACCTTATCGCTTGGCCTGATCGGTTGGGCGGCAGAGGGCGTCGCATTTCATTTGCTGCTGGTGTGGATGGGCGCGGATATCGGCATTTGGATGGCGTTGACCATCTTTACCTTTTCGACGTTGGCTGGCGGCCTGACCGGTGCGCCGGGTGGCGTTGGTGGCGCCGAAGCCGCCATGATTTTCCTATTGTCGATGCAGGGCGTCCCGCTAGAGGTGTCGCTGCCCGCCACGGCAATTATTCGAGTGACCACACTGTGGTTCGCCATTTTACTTGGCTTGATTGTATTCCCGATTGCTGAAAGCAAATCATTAACGCAGGCAAAATGATGCTTTGGAAAACCGAAGAGTATAGCGGCTGGGGCCGCGCCTTGACCGCGACCGGCGACCGTGCCCGCCCCGAACGGCTCCGTGATCTTAGCGCCGAGGCTCCCGCGCAAGGCAACCGCCGTTCCTATGGCGATGCCCCACTGAACACAGATGGCAAAGTCATCGACACCACCCGGCTTGACCGGATCTGTAGCTTTGACAGCGCGACCGGCGTCATCGAGGTCGAAGCAGGCTGTACCATCGCGACACTTGCGCGGGTCTTTGCGCCCAAGGGGTGGCTACCTGCTGTGATGCCGGGCACCGGTTTTGCCACGGTCGGCGGATGCATTGCGAATGACGTTCATGGCAAAAACCACCACAACTTGGGCAGTTTTGGACAACATGTTCTAGAAATTACCCTGATCACCGCCGATGGACCGCGCCAGATCACACCGGATGATGGCGCCATATGGCAGGCCACCATTGGCGGGCTGGGGCAAACCGGCATTGTCGCGCGGGCCAAATTGCAAATGACGCCCGTCAAAGGCGACGTGATGATGGTGACCGAACGCCGTGCCGAGGGCTGGGATGAACACCTTGCCCTATTGGACAATTCACAAGCCACCTATTGCGTTGGTTGGATCGACGCGACGGCTACTGGCGACGCGCTTGGTCGCGGGATCGTAGAAGAGGCCGAGGTCGCCGCCGGTTTGGTCCCCAAACCCAAACCCGCGAAAAAGGTTCCGTTCGACGCGCCCGGCTTTGCCCTTTCGTCCCCGATCGTAAAGCTGTTCAATCAGCTATATTACCGCCGCGTGCCCGCATCGGGCCGGTCGTCGGTCAAACCGATCGATGACTTCTTCTTTCCGCTGGATAAAATCCACGATTGGAACCGGCTTTATGGCAAGCGTGGTTTCCATCAGTTCCAATGCGTCGTTCCGGTCGCTCAGGCCCCTGCCCTAAAGGACATGCTGTCGCTGATTGCAGGGTCTGGCCTTGCGTCGCCACTGGCCGTGCTCAAGCGCATGGGCGACGGGTGCGGTGGATATCTGTCGTTCCCGATGGAGGGATATACCCTCGCCGTTGATTTCCCGAACCGGACCGCTGCCGCACCTTTGGTCGAAAAGCTGATTGATATGACCGCCGCTGCGGGCGGGCGCATCTATTTCGCCAAGGATAGCGTGGCGAAACCCGAACATGTTGCGCCGATGTATCCCGAATTGGACGATTGGCGCCAAGCCGTTGCCGCCAGCGATCCATCCGGCGCCTTCGAAACCGACCTGACCCGCCGCCTGAACCTACGGAGCAGCCAATGACACAGACATGGATCATCCTAGGGGCCACATCGGCCATGGCGCGGGCGTTTATTCGGCTGAATGCAGAAAAAGGCGCAAGCTTTGTTCTTTGCGGACGCGATGTTGCCGATATGGAGGTCACCGCCGCCGACGCCATCGCACGTGGCAGCGAAACAGCCGAAGTGATGGCAATCGACGTGCGGGACCCGTTAACCTTTGGCCCCGTGATCGAACGGGCCAAATCAATCACCGGAACGATCAACTGCGCGGTCTTTGTCGGCACCATGCCGGAACAGGATGAGATCGACGCCGACCCATCGTTGATCGATGGCACAATCACCGACAGCTTTACCGGGCCAGCGCGTTTCCTGACCCTGCTGGCACCTATTTTGGAACAACGCGAACAGGGACAGATTGTTGGCGTCAGCTCGGTCGCGGGGGATCGGGGGCGTTTGGGCAACTATGTTTATGGCGCCGCCAAGGCCGGTTTCACCACCTATCTGTCGGGCCTTCGCAACCGGCTGGGCCGCAGTGGCGTACACGTTATGACCGTTAAGCCTGGTCCGGTGGATACCTCGATGACATGGGGCAAACAGATGCCCGCGATGACAACACCCGAGGCCGTCGCCCGCGACATTGACCGTGGTCTGCGAAAAGGGCGGAATGTGATTTATACCGCCCTTATCTGGTGGCCGATCATGACCGTGATCAAATTGATCCCGGAACCTGTGTTCAAGAAACTGTCGTTCTGATCAGAACCCGAACCATTCCTGCCAAAGCCCTGCCGCGTAAAACATCAGCGACAGGGTAATCAGCAACAGGCCGACCCCGCGCTTGTCCTTGAGTGCGAAAACAATCGGATCATAGTCCTGTTTGCCGTGCCACCCCAAACGGACCATCCGGTACATCCACATCGCTGTTGGAATAAGCGCAACCCACAACAGCCACTGTGTTGGATAAAGGTCCTGCGCCTGCGCCGAGAATGAGTACAGGAACAGGATCAGCAGCGCACCAACCATACCAAGGATCGAAACATTCAGCAGATCAGGCCGATCCGGCCGCCCATATCCGCGCCCGGGCAGACGTTCATCATTGGTTGCCAATGTCAGCTCGGTCAGACGCTTGACGCAGCCCAACGTGATGAAGATCGGAAAGATGAACACCAGCATATAGACCGACGCGTCAACCTTGCTGGCGGCGGCACCTGCCACAACACGCAACGTGTATAGCGACGCCAAAGTCGCGATATCGATCCAACGCAGTCGTTTCAGTTTCAGCGAATACGCCAACGACAACAGCATATAGAGAACGACAACACCCAAGAACGCAGGCCCAAGCAGTGCGCCAATCCCAACGGCAATGCCCCCAAGGGCCAGACAGGTCAGCATACCGGCCTTAATTGTCGCGGTTCCCGCGGCAAACGGGCGTTTGCATTTCTTGGGGTGCAGGCGGTCAGCCTCTAGATCCAACAGATCGTTGACCAGATAGATACAGGACGCAGCCGCCGAAAACGCCGCCATGCCCAGAATGACCATCAACAAGGTGGAAAAGACGAACTCATGCGCGGCGATCATTGGCAGCACCAGCAAAACGTTCTTGACCCACTGGTGCGGGCGCAGCGCCTTGATCAGGTCCATCGTCCGATAGTCGGTTTGGACCTTGGTTACCTTGCCCGCATCCAGCCCTTTCGCGCCGCCGCCTGCATCACCGACAACAATGGCGCCGTCGGCCTTGTCCCAAATCGCACGGTCCGAGGCATGATCCCCCGCATAGTCGAACCCACCTTCACCATAGCGTTCAACCAAGGCTGCGGCCTTGTTCTTTCCCTTCAGGTTCACATCGCGGTTCGACCCGATTGCGGCGTCAAACCCATGATGATCCGCCAGCGCCTGAACCAATCGTTCGTCCGATGCCGACGCCAGAACCACCTGACGTCCCTCGGCCCGCGCCGATTTGGCCAGTTCCGCAACCGGCGGATTAACGGGCAGCAGATCAACACGGATCGGCGCAATCTCAAACAGGTCGGCCTTTAGCCTGTTCGGGGTGCGCAGGTTTGCAAAGGCAGATTTGATCGTTGCAATCGGATCTGTCCCAAGACCGGCCCAAAAGCTTTCGTACAACATATCCGTACGCAGAAATGTGCCATCAACATCGAGAACAAGTGGCTTGGGTTCGGACAAGGTCAGTCTCCGTTTACTGAAAAGACGCAGCCGTCGGACATGAGTTCAGGTGGGGTTACACACAAAGCACGCGCCACGGTCCATGCTGCTAGGACCTTGGGAACATAGGAACGGGTTTCAGAGAAATTCGGTACGCCACCGGCGTCACGGATCGATCCCTCGCCGGCGTTATAGGCCGCCAGAAACAAAATGGGGTCTTTGTCGAACTCTTCCATCAGCCAATCAAGGTAGGCAACGCCGCCCTGAATGTTTTGCGAAGGGTTCATTGAATCGGTCACGCCAAACCGCGAAGCGGTGTCGGGCATCAATTGCATCAGGCCCTGCGCCCCAACACGGCTGGTTGCGCGCGCGTCGCCCGCGCTTTCCACGGCGATCACCGATAAAACAAGTGCGGGGGATACATCAGTCCCGACAGTGTTAATAAGTATGTCGCGCCCATAGGTCTGGGCGATCTGCGCCAATGCGGCCAACGACGGCTCTTGCACTGCCTGTCCCTCTGGCGCGCGGGACAACGCTTCGGTCGCCAAAACCAAACGCCCAGGTACCGAGGCCGAGGCCTCTGGCGGGATGGCCTGCCAAAACCAGTCAAGTTCGGAGGTTTGCGGCACTGCACCGGCCACGGGGCCAGTGCTACCCGACACTGTGGTTCCTGCCACAGCCGGCGCCGATGGCGCGACCGGGTCGGTCGGTGCAATTTGCACGGTTATTCTATTGCCAGAGCTGCCAGCGGTGGGGGCGGTCACGCGTTTAAACGTAAAATCAGGCTGTAGTCGTGATTCCTGTGCGAATCCAACTTTCGCGCAGATCAGCGCGATCCCCGTCATTATAGCCAAGCGCCGCTTCATGCGGTTCTGTCCTGCCTCTGCTCTTTCTAGAACATATTGCAGAAAATGCGGCGAAAAGCCACTGAAACTGGCAACAATGCGCCCTACACCCTGCGATTGTTGCACACGAATTCAGCAAACGTTTACCGATACACCCCTTTTTCAAATTTAAAATTGTGAAAATTCAATGTCTTGAGCAGAAAGGATGGATTTTCATTAGGAATTCCAAAAATGCACGAATGCGGCCCAAATCGCGCCCCAATCGGGTGGCTATATCTACCCATCCGAGACGGGGACTGCACCAATGAGAGGCCGGTGCGGGATGATCCGGCAAGGAACCAAACCTTGAGCGAAACCCCTGAGGAGGGACTTAGAATGCTGAACTTTATCAAAAACTTCCGTCGTGACGAAGACGGTGCTGTGACCGTTGACTGGGTTGTTCTGACTGCTGCGCTGGTTGGCATCGGTATCGCCGTTATCGGTTCGATCGACGATGGCACCACTGCAATGGGCGACAAAATGTCGACCATGCTGGAAGCACAAAAAACCGCAACTTACTAATCTAAACGCTTAGATTTCGGAGAATTAACATGCTGAACTTCATCAAAAACTTCCGCCGTGACGAAGACGGTGCTGTGACCGTTGACTGGGTTGTTCTGACTGCTGCTCTGGTTGGCATCGGCATCGCTGTAATCGGTTCGATCGACGATGGCACCACTGCAATGGGCGACAAAATGTCGACCATGCTGGAAGCCCAGAAGACCGCTACCTACTAATTTGATCTAGCATTCTGGTCGATAAGTGCGACGCGATCCATTGCCAGCTGGCAAACTCTGACCCTGGTTAGAACGGTGAAACGTCCACTTATTGTCCGGATGCTTGGTTTTTGGGATCATCCGGTATGCTGAAAAATTGGCTCGCAACGCTTCGGCGTGAAGAAGATGGTGCCGTTACAGTAGACTGGGTGGTACTGACAGCCGCATTGGTTGGTATCGGAATTTCGATTGTGACCACGACGGGCAGCGGGTCGACAGATCTGACGGACAAAATGACCGACGATATGTCTACACTTGCTGGCAAGTACTACTAAAGACGACACCGTTTTTCGCCAAGGGCCGCCGTTCAGGCGGCCCTTAGCTTTTGGACGCAACAAACCCCGAAGAAGTCCAATGATTGGCCATGAATTGACACAATCAATCGCCAAAAAAGAAACAATCACCGCATCCTTTGGTCGGGGTGCCTATTGAGGAAAACAAGATGCGATCAGTTTTCGGATTGGTACTAGTTGTTGGCCTGGCGCTGGCGGGTTTCGCTGTCTACATGGTCAAGGACTACTTCGAACAACAGCAAATGATGGTTGCGGCTGAACGTGCCGCCGCCGCACAAAACGTTCCGACAGTCGACGTTGTCGCGATCAAAGAGGGCGTTCTTTATGGTCAGACACTGACACCAGAAGATGTCGTGATGATCAGGTACGCAGAACCCTATCTGCCAGAGGGCGTATTCCGTTCCTTTGAGGATCTGTTTGGCGACGAGCCAGACCAACAACGCATTGTGCTTCGTCCGATGGAGGCGCTTGAACCCGTTCTAAGTGCCAAGGTCACGGAACCAGGCGGGAACGCCGGTATCACGAGCCTGCTAAAACCGGGAATGCGGGCGTTTGCTATCCGCGTCGATGTTGCGTCGGGCGTGTCTGGTTTCCTTCGGCCCGGTGACCGCGTTGACGTCTATTGGACCGGTCGCGCGGCACTTGGCGGCGGCAGCTTGGGCACCAGCGAAGTTACAAAGCTGATCCAGTCCGGCATCGCAATTGTTGCCGTTGACCAGAACACAGACAACACCCGCAACCAAGCGATCGTGGCGCGGACAATCACGGTCGAGGCATCGCCACAACAGGTCGCGGCCCTTGCGCAAGCACAGGCAACCGGATCGCTGTCGCTGTCGCTGGTTGGTACGTTTGACACCGTGGTTGCCGACGCAGTCGAGGTGGATCAGGCCACCCTCTTGGGGATCGAAGAACAGGTTGCCGAGGCCGCACCGGAACCAGAGCCAGAAGAAAAAATTTGCACGATCAGAACCCGAAAAGGGGCTGATGTAGTGGAAATCGTCATTCCCTGCTCTGACGGATAATCCTTTAAAAACAGCGCGCCCTACGATGGGCGCGCTGCTTTGTTGCGGTTTATCCACATAAGTTTTGGCCACTAAATCATTGATTCTTGAAATTTTTGGAATTTCTGCGCAGTCTGTTACAAAAGACGGACGAAAGCTCCGCGTAATGGCGTGATCCAAGAGGCAGGTCACATGAAAAGACTTGGAATTTTTAAGGCGGCCGCAGTTGGGTTGGCCTTTTCGTTGTTTGGACCGGCGGGCATTGCCCCGGCCGAGACCTTGCAGGTTATGCGTGGCGCACCGTCAAGCGCGCTTCAGGTTCCGATGAACCGTGCCGTTGTCGTCGAAAGTGATACAGCCTTTGTCGAACTTTCGATCGCAAATCCGGGCATTGCTGATATTTCGTCGCTGTCGGATCGCACGATCTATGTTCTCGGCAAGGAACCAGGCCGCACCACGCTTACGTTGCTGGGGGCGGATGGCCGCCTGATCACCAACGTCGAGGTGCAGGTCACCCCTGACATCGCAGAATTCAAAGAACGGCTGGAACAGATCCTTCCAGGCGAAAACATCGAAGTGCGCACCGCCAATGACGGCATCGTCCTATCCGGCACCGTTTCGTCAAGCGCGCGTCTGGAACGTGCCCTCGAACTGGCGCGCCGTTATGCCCCTGATCGCGTTTCGAACCTGATGAGCGTGGGCGGCACACAACAGGTGATGCTGCGCGTCCGTTTTGCTGAAATGCAGCGGTCGGTCACCAAATCCCTGTCATCTTCTCTTGCGCTTCAGGGCACGACGCTGGGCGGCAACCTTAGCATTCTGGGCGGCACACAAACACTTAATTCCGCAACGAGCGTCGATTCCGCGCTGAATGCCGGAACAATCGGTAGCGGCACCGCATCGGGTGCGACCTTGTTCGGCTTTAACGCGGGCGGGCTCGAGGTAGGTATCCTTCTCGAAGCGCTGGAAGAGCGCGGTGTCGTGCGCACCCTTGCCGAACCAAACCTGACCGCCCTATCGGGACAAGAGGCGAAATTCCTTGCCGGTGGCGAATACCCTGTCCCCGTGAGTCAAGAAAGCGGCAGCATCGCGGTTGAATACAAACCCTTTGGCGTTGAATTGTCGTTTATCCCCCGCGTTGTTGATGGCGACCTGATCAACCTTGAACTCGAAGCATCCGTTTCCAGCATCGACAGTTCCAACGGCTTTAGCGTGAACGGCTTTACCATTGATGCCTTCCGCAAGCGGGAAACCTCGACCACTGTTGAAATGCGGGATGGCGAAAGCTTTGCCATCGCCGGCCTTTTGTCCGATGATTTCACCGACCTGAACGGTCAGGTGCCTTGGCTTGGCGACATTCCGGTTCTGGGGGCCCTGTTCCGCAGCGCCGAATACGCCCGCGCACAAACCGAATTGGTGATCATCGTCACCCCACACCTTGTTACCCCGACACGTGGCGAGGCGCTTGCGCTGCCAACCGACCGTGTTCCACTGCCATCCGAACGGGACCTGTTCCTGATGGGGCGTGTTGTGGGCGAGGTTCCTAGTACCGGCGCCGCCGGAGAAGTTGCCCGTCAGGATTTCAGCGGGTCTTATGGCTACGTTCTGGATGACTAGGAACGATAGGGGCAAATAATGAATAAGATTGCAGCGTCAGTCGTTGGTTTGATCGCCTTTACCGGGTGCAGCTCCAATGATTCTGTTTACTCTTCTTTCTTCCGCGAGGCGGGATCGGTTGTTGATGGCGGCACGTTCGGCGCCGCTACCATGAACAACAATCTGGTCCAGACCGGACAGCGCGAATATGCCGTTAGCCTGCACCGCCGATTTGAGGCGCAGGTTCCGACGACGATCAACTTCGCCTTTAATTCGACCGCTTTGGATGAACAGGCACGTGCCGTTTTGCGCGCTCAGGCCGATTTTATCCGTCAATTCCCCGAAGTGACGTTCCGCGTTTACGGCCACACCGATTTGGTTGGGTCGGCTGCCTACAATCGCCGACTGGGTCTACGTCGTGCGCAGGCCGTCGTTCTATATCTGGAAAGCCAGGGAATTTCGCGTGACCGGCTTGAGGCTGTTGTGTCCCACGGCGAAACCCAGCCCCTGATCGTAACCGAAGGGCGCGAACGGGCGAACCGCCGCACGGTGACCGAAGTGTCCGGTTTCGTTGAGAACAACAGCATGGTCCTGAATGGCAGCTATGCCGAAGTTATCTTCCGCGAATATGTCGCAAGTGGGACACAAACGACCGGCGTAACCAGCCTGTCAGGCAACGAGCTCAGCACGAGCCAATAAAACCAACGGTTTCAAAAAGGGCGGACAATCACCGCCCTTTTCTATGATCGTTTGCAGATTCCGCACAATTGCAGGTTTTCGGCCCCAATCTAGCCAAGATTCGACGACAGTTTCCATCCTGAGGAAGACCAAATCAGCGTGTTTGCTGATGCGGTTGATCGGCGCCGTTCGCGGCTGTCGGTCGCATAAAGGATTGGGCAATGAGTCAAATAGCAGTACAGCAACCGGAACCACTTCCCATTCGCGCCTGCACAGTGTGCCGCGACGTACAAAACTTCGATCTGCTGATCGAGGACATGGAACTGGCACTTGGCGAAGCTTGGGGCGACCTGACATTCGATGACGCGATCGCGTTTATCGGTCAGCCCGATGCCGCAGGACTAGAGTTTATTGCACTGGCCCTTGATGTTGAGGACGAAGCGGACCTAGACCGTATTCGCGCCGTTATCCGCCACGCCAAGGCGCATAATGTCAAAGTCATCCTGATCACTGAAGACGTCAGCCCCGGTTCGCTTCATAGTTTGTTACGTGAAGGCGGTGACGAATTCCTGCCCTACCCCCTGCCCGAGGGTGAATTGTCACTGGCGATTGACCGGATCAACCACCCAGCCGAACTGCCTTCCCTAGCCGAACCAACAACAACCCATGCCGTTACAAATGACCGGTCCGGCGTTGTTATTCCGGTCATCGGTATGGCTGGCGGCGTTGGGGCATCGACCTTTGCCGTCAATCTGGCGTGGGAACTGGCCCATGTGGAAAAAGACAACGCGCCAAGCGTCGCTTTGCTGGATCTAGGTCTGCAAAATGGCAGCATTTCGACCTATCTGGATCTGCCCCGCCGCGAAGCCGTCCTGGAATTGCTGACCGATACGGAAATGATGGACAATGAGTCGCTGGTTCAGGCGATGCAGTCCTTTGAAGACAAGGTGCACGTTCTGACATCACCGACCGACCTGATCCCGATGGATTTGGTCACAGGTCAGGACATCGAACGCATCATCGAAGCCGCCCGCGTCAATTTTGAGTATGTAATCATCGACATGCCAACGACGGTGACCGAGTGGTCACAGGCGGTACTGGAATCGGCACATGTCTATTTTGCACTGACCGAACTGGATATGCGGTGCGCCCAAAACATCCTGCGCCTCAAGCGGGCGCTTCAGGGCGAGGATCTGCCATTTGATAAGCTGCGTTTTGTGCTGAACCGCGCGCCAAAGTTTACCGATCTCAACGGCAAGGCCCGCGTCAAACGCATGGCGGAATCATTGGGCATCTCAATCGATGTGATGATGCCGGATGGCGGCAAACAGGTAACGCAAGGCAATGACCACGGTCTGCCCTTGGCCTCATCAGCCCCCAAAAACCCGCTTCGCAAAGAAATCGCAAAATTGGCCAAGTCGGTCCACGAGGTGAATGTCTCGGACGCGGCGGCAAGCAAATAACAGGTCAAAATCATGTTCTCGAAATACAAAAAGCCAAGCGCCACCCCCGCGCCCTCTGCCCGCCCCGCCGCGACACAGGCGGCGACGGCCACGGCCACCCGGCCCAGCACGCCGGAAAAACCGCAAAGCTTGATGCGTAAACGGCCCACAAAACCGGCCGAAGTCACGCCCATCGACAAAGAGAAAAAGCGCAAGGAACGCCTGTCCGAGGTCAAGCTGGACCTGCACAAAACCCTGCTGGACAACCTTAACCTTGCGGCGCTTGAAACAGCCGCCGAACAGGATCTGCGCACAGAAATCAACGCGATCTCGGCCGAGCGCTTGGAAGAGCTGGGCGTTGTTCTTAATCGGGATGAACGCACGCAGCTTAGTCAGGACCTCTATGACGAGGTGACGGGCCTTGGCCCGCTTGAGGCATTGCTGAAAGACGACACCGTCAACGATATTCTGGTCAACGGCCCACAACAGATTTTCGTCGAACGCGCCGGCAAACTGCAACTGACCGACATCACGTTCAAAGATGAAAAGCACCTTTTGCGGATCATCGACAAAATCGTGTCGGCGGTGGGTCGCCGCGTTGATGAATCCAACCCCTATGTTGACGCCCGTCTGGCTGACGGATCGCGTTTCAACGCAATGGTTGGCCCGATCGCGGTGGACGGATCGCTGGTGTCGATCCGGAAATTCAAAAAGGAAAAGCTGGGCGTTAACGACCTCGTTAATTTTGGGGCGTTCACCGATGAGATGGCCGCATATCTTGAGGCCGCCGTTTCAACCCGTCTGAATGTGATCGTATCTGGCGGTACAGGTTCGGGTAAAACCACCACATTGAACGCCCTGTCATCGTTCATTGATGACAGCGAACGCATCCTGACCATCGAGGATACGGCGGAACTTCAGCTGCAACAGACGCACGTTGGCCGGATGGAAAGCCGCCCTGCAAACGTCGAGGGCAAAGGCGCCGTGACCCAGCGCGACTGTCTGCGAAACGCACTGCGTATGCGTCCTGACCGCATCATCGTGGGTGAGACCCGCGGCGAAGAGGTGATCGACATGCTGCAGGCGATGAACACCGGTCACGATGGATCGATGACAACAATCCACGCCAACTCTGCTCGTGATGGCGTGTCCCGTCTGGAGAACATGATCGCAATGGCCGGTATCGAAATGCCGATCAAAGCGGTCCGGTCCCAGATTTCCTCGGCTGTGAACCTGATCGTGCAGGCCTCGCGTCTACAGGACGGTTCACGCCGAATGGTGTCGATCACCGAAATCACCGGCATGGAAGGCGATGTCATCTCGATGCAAGAGGTGTTCCGCTATCAGCGCGTCGGCCTGACGCCGGACAACAAAATCATCGGCCATTTCACTGCAACCGGCGTTCGCTCGCATTTCTCTGAGCGGTTCCGCCTGTGGGGCTTTGATCTGCCGAATTCCATCTACGAACCTTTCTCGGGGTAATGTGCCATGACGCTTTCTGCTGAACTGATTATTTACGGCATCGTCTTTGTCGCGGTGATCGTCCTTGTCGAAGGTATCTATTTGACCGTTTTCGGCAAATCGATCAGCCTGAACAACAAGTTGAATCGCCGCCTTGAAATGCTTGAAAAAGGCGGCAACCGCGAACAGGTTCTTGAACAGCTGCGTAAGGAAATGACGCAGCACATCAAAAGCCAGGAAGTGCCCCTGTATTCGCTGCTGGCAAGCAAAGCGCAGAAAGCCAACATCGCCTTTTCCCCGACACAGCTGATCATGCTGATGGGCGCGGTGTGTGCGTTTGTGTTCGTTGCACTGTCTGTGGGCACGGGCACCGCGCTGGCTGTGCGCGCTGTGGTTTCTGTCGGCATGGGTGTCGGCGGTATCTACATGTGGATTAGCATGAAGGCCGCCAAACGTATGGCGACAATCGAAGAACAGCTGCCTGACGCGGTCGAACTGATGGTTCGAAGCCTGCGCGTCGGTCAGCCGTTTTCCACCGCCATTGCGAACGTCGCAAAAGAGGTCGCTGACCCACTTGGAACCGAGATCGGCATCATCGCGGACGAAGCCGCCTATGGCCGCGACATGGGCGAGGCGCTAAAGGCAATGGCCGCGCGTCTTGATATGCAGGATTTGCGCTTTTTGGCGGTTGCGGTTTCGATCCAACAACAATCGGGTGGTAACCTGGCCGAAATCCTAGAAGGTCTGGCCGGCGTGATCCGCGCACGTTTCAAACTGTTCCGGCGGGTGAAAGCCATCACCGCCGAGGCGAAATGGTCGGGTATGTTCCTGTCGATGTTCCCTGTTGGTGCGTTGATCTTCATCAACCTGACCAAGCCCGACTATTACGACGGCGTAAAAGATGCCCCCGAATTCATCCCAGCCTGTATCGCTGTGGCCGCGTTCCTGCTGACGAACATGTTTGTCATGCGCACGCTGGTTAACATCAAAGTCTGAGGTGCCATCATGATGAATATGATCGTAGATATTTTTGGCCCCTTTGGTCCGCTGATGTTGGTTGGTGGTCTTGGGATCGGGCTTATTGCGGCGACGTTGCCATTTCTGCTCAAACAGAAAGAGGATCCGCTTGAAAAGCTGAAACGCACCAATGCCGCTGGTGCGCAGGTTGGCAAAGGCAAGGGCGAACGCCTGCGTCAGGATTCAGGCAATGACAAACTGGAAAAATATTCCAACTTCCTCGAACCTCAGAACGAGGAAGAATATTCCAGCATCAAACTGAAACTGCTTCAGGCCGGTTATCGGTCGCGCAATTCGGTGCGGATGTTCCACTTTGCCCAGTTCGCACTGGGGATCGCCGCGCTTTTGGCGGGTGTTGCCTATGCTGTGATGCAATCGCAAAACGGCGAGCCAACAACCCAAGATACGTTGCTGGCCATTCTGATACCTGGCGCATGTGGCTATATGTTCCCTAAATATTGGGTCACGCGCCGTCAGGCTGAACGCCAAGCCGCTATTGAAAACGGCTTCCCTGATAGCCTCGATTTGATGCTGGTCTGTGTCGAGGCGGGTCAATCCATGGAACAGGCGATCATGCGCGTTGCGCACGAGCTTAAGGCCGGTTTTGCCGAACTGGCAGAAGAGTTCGAAATGGTCAGCTATGAACTGAAGGCAGGTAAAGACAAGGCACAAGTGTTCCGTGACATGTCTGAACGCTGCGGAGTGCAGGACATCGACAGCTTTGTCACCGTTCTGATCCAATCGCAGCAATTCGGTACGCCCGTGTCTGAAGCGCTGCGTGTCTATGGGGCCGAAATGCGGGACAAGCGTGTTATGCGCGCCGAAGAAAAAGCCAACAAGCTGCCAACGAAAATGACGCTGGCCACCATGATGCTGACAGTTCCGCCACTGTTGATCATTCTTGTGGGTCCTTCGGTCTACGGCGTTATGGCATTTTTCGAGGCAGCTGCTAACTAGGTGTCATGCACCTGATCCGCGCAACCTTATTGATCTTGGTTTCCTGTCTAGCCGCCTGTTCTACGGGCGGCTTGAACCGTGGGGATGGAGTCTATGCCCCCGGCATTGCCGGCGAAAGCGATGTCGATGGCCTAATCGTTGGTCATCGTCTAATGGCGGCGGGCGAATATGACCTTGCCTTATCCGCCTATACCCGCGCCGCTGGCCGTCAGGGGCTGAACGTCGACACGCTGTCCGCGCTTGGGTCTGCGAATTTGATGTTGGGGCGACTGGGTCAGGCCGAAACCCTGCTGCGTCGCGCCGTCGAAGAGGACGCAAGTTTCGCCGCAGCATGGAACAATTTAGGTGTTGTTTTGATGGAACGCGGCCAAATCGCCGAGGCCGCCGAAGTGTTCCGTCGCGCGTTTGCCACGGACAACGGCAATTCTGATCAAATAAAAGAGAACCTTCGCTTGGCGCTCGCAAAACGAGACGACCCAAGCTATGCTGACGCCAATAACAACGAAACGTTCCAGTTGGTCCGGCGGGGCACAGGCGACTACCTGATCCTATCGTCCATCTAGGAACCGAGCAGTTCAAGGACGCAGGCATATGCGCCACATGTTTAAATTTGCTGTCGCTGCGGCGGCAGCTTCGATTGTTGCAGCATGCGACACCTCTGGCGAAGCTCAGGTCGAGCGGGTTCTGAAAGATGTGAACGTCGTGGACGCCACCGACCTGAACGACGTGATGCTGACCGTCGCCGATCCGAACGAAGCCGTCAGCTATTTCCAACGCGCCAGCGCCAATGATCCGGGCCGCGTTGATCTGATGCGCGGGCTTGCCATTTCCCTTGTGCGGGCCACCCGTTACGCCGAAGGCGTTATCGCCTGGACAGCGGTCACAGAACACCCCGAGGCCACGAATGAGGATTCCGTCTCGCTCGCCAGTGCCTTGATCCGGTCGGACAATTGGGACCAGGCCGAGGTCGTTCTAGATAGTATTCCGCCGACCCACGAAACGTTTGAACGCTATCGCCTTGAGGCCATGGTTGCCGACAGCAACGAAGAATGGGACCGCGCAGATAGCTTTTATGAAACGGCCGTCGGTCTAACGACCACGCCGGCCAGTGTGTTGAATAACTGGGGCTTTTCCAAACTAACGCGCGGGGATCATTCCGGTGCCCAACGCCTGTTTGAGGATGCGCTGCGTCAGGATCCATCGATGTTCACCGCCAAGAACAATCTGGTTCTATCCCGCGGGGCCCAAGGGCAATACGATTTGCCGGTCATTCCCATGACCCAACAAGAGCGCGCTCAGCTGCTCTATACTCTCGGCCTTGCGGCTGTGAAAAAAGGTGACGTTACGATTGCAAAGGGTTTGTTCCGCGAAGCCATTGACACCTCGCCCACTCATTTCGAGGCTGCGAGCCGTGCGCTTCGTGCACTGGAAAACAACGTGACGAACTAAAATGGACCTAACAACTACGCAGGCCTTGTGGTTTCTGCCCGCCGCCCTGCCGATCTGCTTTGCTGTTGCATGGAATGACCTGACATCCATGCGCATTCCCAACTCACTTGTCGTTGCGACCTTTGTCGCATTTGCCGTGTTGGGATTTATCGCCCTGCCGTTTGAAACCTACCTCTGGCGCTGGTCGCATCTGATTGTGTTTCTGATCATCGGTATGATTGCAAATGCGGCGGGTTTACTGGGTGCCGGTGACGCAAAATTCATCGCCGCCGCCGCGCCATTTTTTGCCGCGGGGGATGCGCAATATGTGATTGTGGTTCTGGCCGTGTGTATCTTTGGCGGGTTTATCGTTCACCGCATTGCCAAGCATACCGCCCTACGGCAGCTTGCCCCAGATTGGAAAAGCTGGACAACAGGCAAGCGGTTCCCGATGGGGTTCCCGCTTGCCATGACGTTTGTCACCTATCTGGTCACACCCTTCTTTGTGGGCGCGTGATCACGCGCCCTTTTTGTACAGGATATAGGATGCCGTCCGCGCAACCTCGGTCAGGTTATCTGTGCCGCGCTCGGTGATCGCTTTGATCGTTTGGGCGCGAACACCTTCGGACATCGCGCACAGCGGAATGACGACGTAGTCCGCGCTGTCATATCCCGGCAACCCGCCATAGTACCAAGGTGCACCGTACATCAGCGGCTCTAGATCAGCAAAAAGCCAATGCGCGTTGAAAATATCCGCAGCAAACACCCGTGACCCTGGCGCGACGCCGTTTGCGATCATATCGGCGGTGACTTCGCGGAAATAACCGGAAATTCCCATATCAACCGAACAATCGGCCAAGGTTTCCCCCATCCAGACAACGGGGCCCTCATCCTCGGTCGGCTCGTTGCGGAACATCGGATCAAAGGTGCCCAACGGGACCGATGCAACCGTTGCATCAAGGCGTGCCGAAACCCCGTAAAAATCGCTGTGACCGGATGCTTCGGGCAGGATGCTGACATATTTTTCGGGGTTAATGCTGTGATGGCGGAACGGGCTCATGGCCATGTTCACGAACGACGGCGTCGCAAAGGCCAGCGCGATGGCGCCCAGAACGCTCAGCGTTTGGCGGCCGTCGTTCCCCATGCTTTGTGTGGTCCCCGCAGCTGGACGCAGTGCCAACAGCAAAACACCAAGCAACAGCAACCATTGCGGATCGTTGCCAAAGTTTTGGTAGGTCACATAGAAAAAGCCGGGGATCAGCAGCAGTAGGACCAAACCACCTGACTGTTTTTTGGTTTGGCGCAGGACAATCACCCCAAACAGCGCAATGATGGACCCGCCAATATAGCCGGGCGCGCCAATGACCGAAGACAGCGGCAAACCGGGTGCGGCGCGGCCCTCTGAATTGGCGACCGTCATCAGGTCGGTCAGATAGGCCTCCCAATAGGCGACGCCTAGCCAAGCCGTCAGAATGCCCGCAACCACGCCGCCAGACACCAACGCCGCAACAAAGGTGCGCCACTGCCCTGTCATCAACAGGCCCAGCGCGACAGGCACCATAAAGGCGGCGAAATAGGTGACTTTGATCATGACCAAACCGGCCATCAGTGTTCCGATCATGATCCCGTCCATGATCGCACTTTTGCGGAATTGCGGGGACACAGCAGCGGCGAAAATCGCCAAAAACGCCAAGGCCCAAGCCCAGCGGTTATAATGCATCGAGATGGACAGGCTGTCCTGCGCCTCGCCATGCACTAGGGCAAGCACCAATACCAGTACCGAACCGCCCATCAACAGGCCCAGACCATTGGACAACCGGCCAGAGGTCAGCCACCAAATCGCAGGCAACAACGCCAGACCAAAGGCCACTTGCGCGGCCAGGATCGCCATACCGATCCCCATGCCCTGCTGGACAAAAAACGCAATGGGCGCGAACGCCAGCCCGCCGATTGGCGTCATAAAGTCCTGATGCGGGACCTGCCCTTCGGCCATCCGCAGCACGATGTCTATCAGATGCAGCGTATCGCCTTCGTGTTTGGCGATATAAAACCCACCTTTGAGCAGCGCCACGCCACCCAAAGCCACCAAAACAGCAAACAACACTGCCGCTAACGCGGTTGGATTTGGTCTGCTCATGCCTGCCTCTTGAAACGGTTTATCCATTTTTTGGCCACAATAGGGGTGCACAAAGCGTTCGCATAGCCCCGCATTGTTCACGAAATGAAACTGCGGGCATGGCGCAACAGAGATAAACGGACAGGCAATCCGATGAACATGCAGACGACCGGCGTAATCGCGCCCCCCGCCCCCCGTTCCCTAGAGGGGATGCAGCTATCGATCACGATGATGCGGGACATCCTGCTAAAGACGATGTTCCGGTCGAACTTAAACATCGTATCCGAAATCGCCGCTGCGGTTTGCCTGCCCATCCCCGTGACCCAAGAACTGGTCGATATTGCGCGCGGTCAAAAACTGCTTGAGGCGATGGGCACCCTGCATGGCGCGGGCACCAATGAAATGCCCTATCAGTTGACTGACGGCGGCAAGGCCCGCGCACTCGAGGCGCTGGCGCAATCTGAATACTATGGCGCGATGCCGGTGCCGCTCGATATTTATCGCGAACAGGTCAAACGCCAGTCGATCCGCAACCTTGCTATGACCCGTGACCGCCTGACCGATGCGATGGGGCACTTGATCCTGCCGCCCGACCTTCTTGGTCAATTGGGGCCAGCAGTGACGGCTGGTCGGTCGATCCTGATGTATGGCCCGCCCGGCAACGGTAAATCGTCGATTTCCAACGGCATCCGCGACGCCTTGGGCGATAAAATCTATGTGCCGCGCGCGATTGAATACGCGGGACAAGTGATCACGGTCTATGACCCCATTGTGCATTCGGCGGCCGAGGCGAACCTCGACGACCCGAATTCCCTGCGCCGCACCTCGTCGCGGTTTGACACGCGCTATGTCATCTGTGACCGCCCGACCGTTGTAACGGGGGGCGAGCTATCGCTTGATATGCTCGATCTGGTCTACAACCCTGTGTCGCGCACCTATCAGGCGCCATTGCAGCTAAAATCCACCGGCGGCGTGTTTATCGTCGACGACCTTGGACGACAGGCCGAACCGCCGCAAAAGCTGGTGAACCGTTGGATCGTCCCCTTGGAAGAAGGCCGCGATAGCCTAGGTCTACAATCGGGTGAAAAGTTCGAGGTGCCGTTTGATACGCTGGTCATTTTTTCGACCAACTTCCATCCCAATGAAATCTTTGACCAAGCGGCACTGCGCCGGATTTTCTTCAAGATCAAAATCGACGGTCCAAACAAACAGGATTTCCTCAAGATTTTCGCATTGATTGCCCGCAAAAAGGGCATGCCGCTGGACGAACAAAGCCTGATCTATTTGCTCAAGCACAAGTATCCGACCATCGGAAACGTCTATGCCAACTATCAGCCGGGTTTCCTGATCGATCAGATGATGTCGATCTGCGATTTTGAGGGCATCCCCTATCAGATGACGCCGGACCTGATTGATCGTGCGTGGGCAAACCTGTTCGTCAAGGACGGGGAAATCGTCAAGTAACTTGCGCCTTTGGGGCCTCTGCCCCAAAAGGCAGGGATGACCCTGCCGATTGACACCGCTCTGCCCGATCTGATCGCGGCCCTACGCACGAAAGGCCGCGCCGTTCTGCAAGCGCCCCCCGGCGCCGGTAAAACCACGCGCGTTCCAATCGCGATGGCCGAGGCGGGCGTCACCGACGGCAAAATCATCATGCTTGAACCCCGCCGGATTGCGGCGCGGGCGGCGGCCGAACGGCTGGCCGCGCAACTGGGCGAAAAACCGGGACAGACGGTCGGTTACCGTATGCGCGGCGAAAGCGTTGCCGGCACCAAAATCGAGGTCGTGACCGAGGGTATCCTGACCCGCATGATCCAGGCCGATCCCGAACTCGCAGGTTTTGGGGCGGTCGTGTTCGACGAATTCCACGAACGCAGCCTGAATGCCGATCTGGGACTGGCCCTGACATGGGAAATCCGGTCTGCGCTGCGCGATGATCTGATGATCCTTGTGATGTCGGCTACGCTTGATGCTGCGCCGGTCGCCGCGCTGCTGGATGATGCGCCGATGATCACATCCGAAGGGCGCGCCTTTCCCGTTGATATTCGCCACCGCAACGCCCCCCTGCCTAAGGAAACACGGCTGGAAAATGCCGCAGCGGATACCGTGCTGACCGCGCTTGGCGAAACGGACGGCGGTATTCTGGTGTTCCTACCGGGCGAAGGTGAAATCCGGCGCACCCAAGCGTTGCTGGAGGGAAAGGTTGGCCCCGATGTGGCGCTCTGCCCGCTTTACGGGGGATTGCCCTTTGCCCAGCAGCGGGGCGCCATTGCACCGGCGAAATCGGGGCGCAAAGTCGTGCTGTCAACGTCCATTGCCGAAACATCCCTAACGATTGAAGATATCCGCGTCGTCGTCGACGCGGGCCGCGCCCGCCGCGCCCGCTATGACCCGTCATCCGGCATGTCCCGCCTGATCACCGAACGTGTCACCAAGGCCGAGGCGACCCAACGCGCGGGTCGCGCGGGCCGCGTTGCGCCGGGCGTCTGTTATCGCCTTTGGACCAAAGGCGAAGAGGGCGCACTGGCCGCCTTCCCCCCTGCCGAGATCGAGGCCGCGGACCTCAGCGGTCTGGCCCTAGAACTTGCCGTTTGGGGGGCGACTGACCTGCCGTTTTTGACCCCGCCGCCACCCGCCACATTGGACGAGGCGACAGCGCTGTTGAAACAGCTGGGCGCATTGGATGCCGGTGGCCGGATCACAGACCACGGGCGCACCATCGCCAAAATGCCCGTGCATCCGCGCCTTGCCCATATGCTGGCCACCGCTGGGGCCGATGCCGCACCACTGGCAGCGCTATTGTCGGATCGTGATCCGCTGATGGGGATCGGTAGCGACCTGATGCTGCGCCTGCGGGCCATCGAAACAGGCGACAGTCGTGCCAACCGTGGCGCGCTGGACCGGATCAGAACCGAGGCTAAGCGCCTTTCCAAAGGCCTGCCCAAGGGTTTGGGCTATTCGGTCGCCGAAATGGCCGCGCTGGCCTATCCCGACCGCATCGGGTTGCGCCGTAAGGGCGATGCGCCCCGCTATGTTCTGTCGGGCGGTAAAGGGGCGATTTTCACCGATGGCGATCCGCTTGGCGGACAGCGGTTGATCGTGGCGACCGATCTGGACGGCAACCCGCGTGAGGCCAAGGTGCGTCAGGCCATTGCCATCAGCGAAAGCGAGGTGCGCGGCCTGTTCGCCGATCAAATCGCGTGGGCCGAGGTATGCGCATGGTCCAAACGCGACCGCCGTGTTCTGGCCCGCAAACATGAACGGTTCGGCGCGCTGGTGCTGGATGATCGCAACTGGGCCGATGCCCCGCCTGATGCCGTGGCCGCCGCGATGATCGATGGGGTTCGCGACCTTGGGCTGCGCCTGTCGCCCGCTGCGGCACGGTTCCGCGCCCGCGTTCAGCTTGTCGGTGGCGACCTGCCCGCGATGGATGATGACAGCCTGATGGCCGGGCTGGATGACTGGCTACTGCCGCATCTGACCGGTGTGCGCAGCGCGGATGACTGGAAACGGTTTGATGTGCTGGATGCCCTGCGCACCATGCTGGATTGGGATCAGATGCAGCGCCTTGACCGCGCGGCGCCCGCGCATTTCGAAACACCGCTGGGGCGCAAAATCCCGATCGACTATGATGGGGATGCGCCGGAAATCACACTGCGGCTTCAGGAAATGTTCGGGGTCACGCGCCACCCAATGGTCGGGCAAACCCCACTTAAGGTGACGCTATTGTCCCCCGGACAAAAACCCGTGCAAACAACGATGGACATCCCCGGTTTCTGGGCCAGTTCCTATGCCGATGTGCGCAAAGATATGCGCGGCCGCTATCCCAAACATCCGTGGCCCGAGGATCCGACCCAAGCGGACCCGACCCTGCGCGCCAAACCCAGAAAGTAAAAGGCGGCCCCTAGGCCGCCCCGTTGTTTAGTCCCACCAAGGTCCGTGGCTGCCAGCCTCGCCGCCGATGCGTTCGAACCCGTGCATCCCAAAGAAATCCCGCTGGGCTTGGATCAGGTCCGTGGTACCGCGTCCAATGGTGATGGTATCGACAAAGCTGACCGCCGAGGCCAGCGCAGGCACCGGATGACCCGCCGAAATCGCAGCGGCCACAACACGGCGCAGTGCAGGCAGTGTCGCCTTTAGCTCGTCTGCGAAAGCGGTCGCAAAGATCAGCTGACCTTTTGGCATATCGCCACGGAATGCTGCCGAAATGTCATCAAGCAAGGCCGAGCGAATGATACAGCCCGCGCGCCAGATTTCCGCGATACGCGCGAAATCAAGCGACCAGTTATATTCATCCGACGCTCCCGACAACAGGCGGAACCCTTGGGCATAGGCGATGATACGTGCCGCAAGCAGCGCATCTGCGTAGTCCGCCTCGCTCAGGTCAACGGCACCGCGGGTGGCGCCAAGGATGGCCTCGCCTTCGACACGGGTTTCTTTTTCCGAACTCCAGCTACGGGCGGCCACGGCGGCCTCGATGGTGCTGGCCGACTGCCCAAGGCGCAGCGCCTCGATCAGGGTCCAGCGGCCGGTGCCTTTCTGGCCAGCGCGGTCAAGGATCACATCAACAGCAGGGCCGCCGGTTTGGCTATCAACAGCCAAAAGAACCTTGCCCGTGATTTCGACCAGATAGGATTTCAGCTTGCCGCCATCCCATGCCTCAAAACGGGCGCCGATGTCGGCCGGTGTCATCCCTTGGCCATAGCGCATCATGCCATAGGTTTCGGCGATCATCTGCATGTCGGCATATTCAATGCCGTTGTGCACGGTTTTCACGAAATGACCCGCACCATCAGGGCCAAGGTGATCCGCGCAAGGTTCGCCGTTGAACTTGGCGGCGATGGCTTCGATCATGGACCGGATGCTGCCCCATGCCTCTGGCGTGCCGCCGACCATGATGGATGGACCGTTGCGCGCGCCCTCTTCGCCACCCGAAACGCCCATACCGATAAAGGTTAGACCACGGCTTTCGACCATTTCGGTCCGGCGACGTGTGTCGTGGAAATCGGTGTTGCCCGCATCAATGATCGTGTCGCCCTTGTCGAGGATACCGCAAAGTTCCTCGATCGAGCTTTCTACCGGCGCACCTGCCGGAACCATCAGGATGATCGCACGTGGCGCAGGCATGTTTTTGACCATATCGGCCAGGCTATCATGGGCGGTCAATTTGGCCGCCAGGTCACCCGCTTCGGCGACGAACGCCTCGGTCACATCTTTGGACCGGTTCGCAACATTCAGCGCAAATCCGTTATCGAGGATGTTCAACGCCAATGCGCTGCCCATTGTGCCCAAACCATACAGGCCCAAGTTAGCAAGCTCGGTCATTCCAAGGTCCTTCCACTTGATTGAATTGCTTCTTCGTTTACCCACTGATATGCCTCGCGCATCAGAAAGAAAACGCCATTCCCCTAATATGCGCCGATTTGTGAACAGCCTTTGGCACGATTTTTTGCGCCCGCTCTTCGTCCGGCCTGATTTTGTTCAGGTCGCAGCGTTCTGTTGGCGCATGAACCAAGGGCAGCGCGAAATCCTGTTGATCACCTCATCCAACAACAATTGGATCATCCCCAAGGGCTGGCCGATCAACGGGCTGGATGGTGCCGAGGCGGCATTGACAGAAGCATGGGAAGAGGCAGGCGTAACCGCAGACCGGTCCGAGATTACATTTTTGGGGAAATACCATGGCCAAAAAGAGATGTGGGAAGGTGTCTTGGTCGATGCGCGGACGCACGTCTATGCCATTCCGGTGACAACCCTCAGCGATGATTACCCCGAAGTTGACGAACGCGACCGGCAATGGGCCCGCCTTTCGGATGCTGCCGATATGGTAAACGATCAGAACCTTGCGGCGTTCCTGCGTAGCCAAATCAGCTAAATTTTGGCGGCGGCCAAGCCGCCCAATTATTTTGTTGCTTTCGCTTAACACTGTCGTGTTACAAGCGGCGCTATGGCCCCAAACAACTGGCAGACTATTGACCGTGACCTAGATCGACTGTCGCGGGTCGAAATTGTAACGATGTTCATCGGCAAACCGATTGCCGCGATCGGTCTGACACTAGCCTTTCTAGTGATTGTTGCGGCCTTTGGCCTGACCCGTTTCGGGTTCGACAGCAACGCAATCATCATCACAATCGGTGCTATTTTTGCCGCGTATATGGCGCTCAATATCGGTGCCAATGATGTTGCCAACAACATGGGCCCCGCCGTTGGGGCCAAGGTTCTGCGCGTCGGCATTGCCCTAGGTATCGCCGCGATATGCGAAGCTGCGGGCGCTGTGCTTGCGGGGGGCAAGGTGACGGCCACGGTGTCGTCGAACATCGTTGATCCGGCCATGATCGCCAATTCCACCGATTTCATGCGCGTCATGCTCAGTTCATCGGTCGCGGCGGCCATTTGGGTCAACCTTGCCACATCGATCCGGGCCCCCGTTTCAACAACACATTCGGTGATCGGCGCGGTTGTTGGCGCCGGTATCATCGCGGCTGGCCTTGATGCCGTGAACTGGCCCGTGATGGGGCGCATTGCGGCGTCTTGGGTCATCTCGCCCGTTATGGGCGGCGTGATCGCAGCGATTGTTCTGGCGGCGATCAAACTGCTGATCATTTATCGCGACGACAAAATCGCCGCTGCCCGCACGTGGCTACCGGTCTTTTTGGGCATAATGGCCGGTGCGTTCAGCGCCTTTTTGTTGATCAAGGGCCTTAACCGCGTTTTGCAGGTCTCGCTCGGGCAGGCGATGACGGTCGGCGTCATTGTTGGTTTGATGACCTATGCCCTGTCCGTTCCGATCATCGCGGTTCAATCCAAGGGCATGGAAAACCGCAACAAATCGCTCAAGCAATTGTTCCGGCTGCCGCTGATTCTGTCCGCCGCGCTACTGTCTTTTGCCCATGGGGCGAATGATGTGGCCAATGCCGTCGGGCCGTTGGCGGGCATTATCGCCGCAGCAAATTCCGGTGCCGTTGCCCCAACCGCAGCGGTCCCGTTCTGGATCCTCTGCGTCGGTGCGCTTGGCATTTCCTTGGGG
The DNA here is from genome assembly GCA_965215785.1 of Marivivens sp. Taxonomy (GTDB): domain Bacteria; phylum Pseudomonadota; class Alphaproteobacteria; order Rhodobacterales; family Rhodobacteraceae; genus Marivivens. The sequence goes on from OZ244120.1 coordinate 421,198, forward strand.
CTACTGACGTTCGGGCCGCGCCTGATCCGAATGGTTGGTCGCCAGATTACAAAACTCAACGCCATGCGGGCGTTCAGCGTGGCCTTGTCCACCGCGCTAACGGTTTTGGTGGCAAGTGTTCTGGGGATGCCCGTCTCATCGACCCACATTGCGATTGGCGCTGTATTCGGTGTCGGTCTGTTTCGGGAATGGTTCCTGGCAAAGCGCCGCGAAGGGTATCGCGTCGAAGCCCCCGAAATCGTCCGCGTGGCCAAAGAAGAATACAAACGCCGCAAACTAGTACGGCGCAGTCATATGCTCACGATCTTGGCTGCGTGGGTGGTCACGGTTCCGGCGGCCGGAACCGTGTCGTGTTGCGTGTATCTGCTGTTTGGGCTTGCGTTCTAATTACTTGCCCAAGCACCACCGCATGATCGCCTTTTGAGCATGCAGACGGTTTTCCGCCTCGTCAAAGATCACCGAATTCGGTCCATCCATCACGGCGCTGGTTGCTTCGTCTTCGCGGTGCGCAGGCAGACAGTGCATGAACAAAGCATCAGGCTTGGCGTGCGACATCAATGCTTCGTTCACCTGATAAGGATGCAGCTGATTGTGACGGCGTTCGCGCGCCGATTGAGGATCATGCATCGACACCCATGTGTCGGTCACCACCAGATCAGCGCCCTCGACCGCCTTGCGCGGGTCGCGTTCGATTTCAATCGACACGCCTTTTTCGCGCGCATCAGCGATGAATCCCGCCTCGGGGTCGAGCGTTTCCGGACCAGTGAACGTCAGGTCAAAGCCGAACTGACCGGCAGCGTGGATAAAGCTTGCGCAGACGTTGTTGCCGTCGCCGGACCAGACAACCTTTTTGCCCGCGATCGGACCGCGATGTTCTTCGAAGGTCAGAATATCGGCCATGATCTGGCAGGGGTGTGTGCGGTTTGTCAGGCCATTGATCACCGGCACAGTCGCAAATTCGGCCATTTCAAGCAGCGTTTGTTCCTCAAACGTACGGATCATGATCATATCGACATAGCGGCTGAGAACGCGCGCGGTGTCGGCAATCGTTTCACCATGGCCCAGCTGCATGTCCTGACCGGACAGCACCATTGTTTGCCCGCCCATTTGACGCACGCCGACATCAAACGACACGCGGGTCCGTGTCGATGGTTTTTCGAAAATCAACGCAACCATATGCCCGGCAAGCGGCTGATCATCATCCAGTGCACCTTTCGGGCGGCCATTCCGGGCCTCTTTGATCGCGCGGCCCGCGTCGATCATCGACCGGAGGTCTTGTGGCGTTGTGGTGTGAATATCAAGGAAATGTTTCATAGGGATGTTCCGTTCGCCTGAACCGGCGATTTTCGTTTTCAGGCGGTTTCTTTTTGCGATGTCTGAACGGCGGCGGCGGCCTTACCGATCAAATCAACAGCGTCATTGAGATCATCGTCGCTAATGTTCAATGCAGGCAGCAGACGCACTACGTTGTCGGCCGCAGGCACCAATAACAGGCCAGCGTCATATCCGGCACTGACGATTGCCACGTTTGGCGCTTTGCACTTGAGCCCGATCATAAGGCCAGACCCACGGACGCTTTCAAATACATCGGGGTATTCGTCGACAAGGCCGGACAGTTTTTGCATCAAGTTGCCTGTCTTGCGGCGCACCTCAGCCAGGAATGCGTCATCGCTGACAATCTCCATAACTTTTGCGCCAACCGCACAGCCCAGCGGGTTACCGCCATAGGTCGACCCATGGGTGCCAGCGGTCATGCCCTTGGCTGCGTTTTCTGTTGCGACAACAGCGCCGAGTGGGAAACCACCGCCAATGCCCTTGGCCACCATCATGATGTCTGGCGAAATGCCCGACCATTCATGGGCAAACAGCTTGCCCGTCCGACCGACGCCGCATTGCACCTCGTCCAAGATCAACAACAACCCGTGTTGGTCACACAGATCGCGCAGACCCTTTAGGCATTGATCCGGCAGCGGACGAATGCCGCCTTCGCCCTGCACGGGTTCAACCAGAATGGCACCGACATCCGCCTGCGCGGCAGCTTGGGTCAGTGCCTCGTGATCGCCCCAAGGCAGATGCAGGAAGCCCGGCAACAAAGGACCAAATCCCTTGGTCATTTTTTCGGACCCGGCGGCGGCAATACCGGCCGATGACCGCCCGTGGAATGACCCCTCAAAGGTGATGATGGTGGTCCGCTCAGGCTGGCCGTTTTCGTAGTGGAACTTGCGCGCCATTTTGACAGCCAGCTCACAGCATTCCGTCCCCGAGTTCGTAAAGAACGCCGTGTCCGCAAAGGTGTGTTTCACCAACAAATCCGCCAGCTTTTGCTGGGCCGGAATGTTATAGAGGTTGGACGTATGCCACAGGTTTTGCGCCTGATCCGTCAGGACCGACACCAGTTCCGGCGCAGCATGGCCCAGAACATTCACCGCAATCCCCGCGCCCAAATCCAGAAATCGTCGGCCGTCTGCCTCTTGTAACCAAGAGCCTTGGCCCTGAACGAAAGTCAGTGGTGCACGCGCATAAGTTGGCAGGATCGACGGGATCATAGCGTAGCCTTAAAAATAAGAAGCCCGATTGGTGCCGTAGCAATTTGGGCAAGTCAACGTTGGTTCGGAAAAAATGATGCAGCCGCAGCAAAGCATCGACACTTTTCAGCGTCGGCGTCGTTCAAAAGCGATATGTGCAGTTGTCATCATGGGCAACCGCATAGGGTATTTTAACCAAAATGCAAAGTGATTCTGATCAGGCCTTCAGGCGGAAGCCGATCTTGAACCAATACCAGCACAGCACCAGCACGGCGCTGGCCGCCAATGTCGCCACACACAGGCCCAGCCATGGCGAGCTATCCGACACGCCGATCATCCCATAACGCACCCCGTCGATGATATAAAAAAACGGGTTTGCGTGACTAAGGGTTTGCAGGACCGGCGGCAGCGCGTCGATCGAATAGAATGTCCCCGACAAGAACGACAATGGCGTCACGATAAAGTTCGAGATGGCCGATAGCTGATCGAATTTCTTGGCGATGATTGCCGCGATGATCCCCAGACCGCCCATCAGGACCGCCCCAACCGTAACAAAGGCCAAAGCCCAAAGCGGGTGCGCAACCCCAACGCCCAAAAACAGCCAACTGCCTGTTGCGATGACGACCGCCACCAGCAGACCGCGCGCCAGCGCACCAATCACATATCCGGCGACCAGTTCAAACGCCGACAGTGGCGGCATCAAGGTATCGACGATGTTTCCCTGAACCTTAGCCGAGGTCAGTGACGACGACGAATTGGCGAAGGCATTCTGGATCACCGTCATGGTCAGGATGCCGGGTGCCAGAAACTGCATGAACGGAACCCCCATCACGTCGCCGCGACGCGACCCGATGGCGATGGTGAAAATCAGCAAAAACAAACCGGCGTTGATCAGCGGCGCCATGACGGTTTGGCTCCAGACATTCATGAACCGTTTGATTTCACGCGTGATCAGGGTTTGAAGGCCCAGCCAATTGACGCGACCAAAACGACGAACACCCATCGAAACCTGTTCAGACATCACATGATCACCCTTTTCCTGATTCGAACGCTTGTATCCCGCGCAATGGTGCTTAGAATAGGACGCTGACCAATGATGCAAGGGCGGATGCGCTGGGGTAGCCGCTCTTTAGCCTAAGGAACACCGTATGTCCTGGACCGACGAGCGCGTCGAGCTGCTTAAAAAAATGTGGGGCGAGGGCCAATCGGCCAGCCAGATTGCCAAGGAACTTGGTGGTGTGACCCGTAACGCCGTGATCGGCAAGGTCCATCGCCTTGGACTGTCAAACCGCGCGACCAGCGGCGGCACCGCAAAATCCGCCCCGAAAGAGGCGAAAGCCGCAGCGCCCAAGCCTAAGGCCGCCCCCAAAGAGGCACCCAAGCCCAAGGCCGAGCCCAAGGTCGACGCTGCACCAGCCGCGGAAAAGGCACCATCGCCAATTCCAATGAGCCCTGCCCGCCGTCAGATCATTCCTGCCGGTCAGCCGCTGCCACCGCAGCCATCGGCAAATGAAATCAGCCCAGAGGCGCTCGCTAAAGTTAGCGAAGTCGAAAAGACCGCTAAGAAGATTTCGTTGATGGAATTGACCGAGCGCACCTGCAAATGGCCTATCGGCGATCCCGCAACGCCAGAATTCTGGTTCTGCGGTCTGCCCGTGCAGCAGGGCAAGCCATATTGCGAAGCGCATGTTGGCGTGGCCTTCCAACCAATGAGCGCACGCCGCGACCGTCGCCGCTAATAGGGAACCCGCCGCAAGGCGGGTTTTTTCATGGACATTCCCACGCTTAGAACCGAACGCCTGACCCTGCGGCCCATGACGTTTGACGATTGGCCCGCGTATCAGGCCCTGTGGGCAACCGACAGGTCCGCCTATATGGGCGGCCCGCTAGATCGTGATGCGGCATGGGGCGCGTTCTGTCAGGATCATGCGCAATGGTCGCTGTTTGGTCATGGGTCCCTGATGATCGAAACCGATGATCAGACCTGCGTTGGTCAGGTCGGGATCAACCATGGTCCGTTGTTTCCGGAAAAAGAACTGGGCTGGATGCTGTACGATGGGCACGAAGGCCACGGTTACGCGCTTGAGGCTGCGCGCGAGTTACATCGCTGGGCCTTTCAGGATCGGGCCTTTGCCACCCTTGTCAGCTATGTCGACCCAGACAACCATCGGTCCGCCAGCGTGGCACGCAAACTGGGCGGTGTTCTGGACCCAACTGCGCCACGGCAAGATCCCGAAGACCTCGTCTTTCGTCACTCTGCGCCCTGATCGCTTTCCTGCACCATCCAGCGCCGCAGCGGCTCCATCGCGTTCAACAGCCCAAGCCCCTGTGGCGACAGGGAATACTCGACACGCGGCGGAATTTCGGAAAACGCTGTGCGACTGATCAACCCATCCAGCGTTAGATCATCCAGCGCGGCGCTTAGCACCTTATCCGACACGCCCGGCAATTCGGCCTTTAGATCGCCGTACCGCAGGGTGCCATCGGCCAAGACCTCTAGCACGCGGGGCTTCCACTTTTTGGACACAAGCCCAAGGGCCAGTTCGAACGGACAGTCCGCGGATCGGGTGCGATAGGTGTATTCTGCCATTTCTTACCAATACGATAGTGGCAACCATCCGTCCACTATCCGCTTGTATGCCCCCTTCCCCGCCGCGATCATTGGCGGTATAGGCCGGATATGTCGCAGAACCCGCCCAACCTCCGCCCTGATATCGCACCGAAACCGCTTTTTAGCGAAGCCAGCCGTGACGGCCGGCCGACCATCGGCATGGTGTCCCTTGGCTGTCCCAAGGCGTTGGTGGATAGCGAACGTATCCTGACCCGCCTGCGGGCCGAAGGCTATCAGATCAGCCCCGACTATGCGGGCGCAGATGCGGTGATCGTGAACACCTGCGGGTTCCTTGATAGCGCCAAGGCCGAGAGCCTTGATGCCATTGGCGAGGCGTTGGTGGAAAACGGCAAGGTGATCGTGACCGGCTGTCTGGGGGCCGAGCCGGACTATATCCGCGAACACCACCCCAATATTCTGGCCGTCACAGGCCCGCACCAATACGAACAGGTGCTGGACGCGGTGCATGGCGCCGTCCCGCCAAGCCCCGACCCCTTTGTCGATCTGCTGCCTGCGTCGGGCGTCAAATTGACCCCGCGCCATTACAGCTATCTCAAGATTTCCGAGGGCTGTAACCACAAGTGCAAATTCTGCATCATCCCCGACATGCGCGGGCGCCTTGCGTCCCGCCCTGCCCACGCCGTGATCCGCGAGGCGGAAAAACTGGTGTCGGCGGGCGTCAAAGAGCTGTTGGTGATTTCGCAGGACACTTCGGCCTATGGCGTTGATATCAAACACAAAACCGAACGCGATCACCGCGCGCATATCACCGATCTGGCGCGTGACCTCGGGTCGCTCGGGGCGTGGGTACGACTGCATTATGTCTATCCCTACCCGCATGTGCGCGACCTGATCCCGCTGATGGCGGACCGGCTGATCCTGCCCTATCTGGATATCCCGTTCCAGCACGCGCACCCCGATACGCTCAAACGGATGGCGCGCCCTGCGGCGGCGGCCAAAACGCTCGATGAAATTGCGGCGTGGCGCGATGTCTGCCCCGATATAACCCTGCGCAGCACCTTTATCGTCGGCTATCCCGGTGAAACCGAAGCCGAATTCCAAACCCTGCTGGATTGGCTGGACGAGGCGCAGCTGGACCGTGTGGGCTGTTTTCAATACGAAAATGTTGAGGGCGCGCGATCCAACGACCTACCCGATCACGTCCCCGCCGAGGTCAAACAGGACCGCTGGGACCGCTTTATGGAAAAGGCCCAAGCCATTTCCGAGGCCAAGTTACAGGCCAAAGTCGGCAAAACGGTTGAAGTCATTGTGGACGACATCGACGAAGACGGCATCGCCACCTGCCGCACATGGGCCGACGCCCCCGAAATCGACGGCAACCTGTTCATCGACGAGGGCACTGAAAAGTTGTCAGTAGGTGACATCGTTAACCTTGAAGTTGACGAGGCAGGAGAGTATGATTTGTGGGGTGTGTTGCGCTAAAGAGCAGCATTAGTGTGTTCTAATATCGTCCAACGCAGCATAGCCATTTGCAGTTATCGTAGCAACTTCGCCAAAATTGCTAATCCTCACCATACCTCGTTTTTTCAGTTCTGCCGCTGCGTCTATCAATTCAATAATTGTTCGTGCTGAATCTTCGTGCCCTAACTCAGTAAAAACTACGTTACCGGTTTCTAATTCTCTAAAATCAACTACGCCATTATTCGCTTCAAGAACTTTTAGCAAAGCAATTTGAGCATTCGTCAAAGGTTCCTTTTCGTCAGCTTCTTTCGTCGGGCTTCCTAAACTCTCTGTCACTGAATCGACAACATCTGAGCCATAATTGTCCCTGATATCCTGAGCGATCTTGACTGCTTCTGCGACCGCTTTTTGTTTCTCAACTTGCAGCTTTTGCAGCTCCGTTTCGTGGTCAAGGCGTCTTTTGTTTGGTTCAAATAACTGTTTGGCTTTAAGAGACCTATGCTCAGAGACGGCCCATTGAGTAGCCAAAGAAACACCAAAAGCAATGAACGGCAAAATCATCGCAAAACAGAAAGCCATAGCGACAGGTTGAGCAACCAACTCCCAAACACCGTTTTGTGCACGAAATGCAATCATACGGTTTTGAAATGGTTCCTCTGACCAAATCAGTAGCGCATAGTCCTGCCAGTGCAGGAATATTTGAGCGACAAGGAAATATCCAAGAATCGGGTTCTTCGCCCTTGCCTCAAACCAATCAACGAATGCCCGAAACAGCTCCAATACGTCACCCCACAAAAGCAATACACGCCAAAGAAGAACACGCTTCAATCGCAAAGCACAGGAGCTGTATTTCACCTAGGTCTGAAATTCCAATAAGTCTCTTTGATGTCTTGAACTGAGGGCAGCGCCCGTCACGAGGTGGGTGCGAAGCGCCCGCCTTGGGGGCGGGGCGGGCGCTGCCCGTGGTTCCCACGGGCGGTACGTTAGTTCAGATCGTCTAGATAAATCCGCACCGCGTCCTGCACGTGGCGGAACCTGTCTCCGCCAAGGTGTTTGCCGCCGAACCAGCGGGTGACGCAGATGATGTGACCGCGCAGGCCCTCGCGTTCCAGCATCCGCACGATCACCATCCCTGCCCCTGCCTCGCCGTCGTCGTTTTTCAACGGGCCTTCGTCCAGCAGAACGGCCCAAGTGTTATGGGTCGCCTTGGCGAATTTCTTGGTTTTGCAGAGGGTTTTGATAAAGGCCTTGGCCTCGGCCGCCGACGCACAGGGGGCGCCGGACACGGCGTATTTCGACCCGCGGTCGGAAATAACGTTGTCGATGATCTTCATGATCCGCAGGCTACCGCCCGCGGCGGGTAAGCGAAACCCTAGACCGCCAGTGCAGCGCGCAGTTTGTCGGTATGCGCGCAGCCACGCCACATGCCATCGGGCATCTCGGCGTCGATCCAGCCGCGTGGCTGATACCGGCGGGCACAGACGTGACAGCGGCTCAGCAGCAAATCAGCCTCGGTCATGTCGATTTCGTCAAGGCTCAGAGCCAGCAGAACATCCGCAGCGCAGGGTGGCACCGGCTGGGGTGCGAATGGGACTTCTTCTACCGACTTAAGTTTAACCGCAGCCATCATCATCACAGTGCCCTCGTGTATCTTCTGGATAGGTAAACGGTTCTCGAACGGACCATTTGAGGTCTCGGTGGCAAAAAAAGTGCCAATTTTAGGATAGGGGCGTCATTTTTTAATTTGCTCAAGTTTTGTACAAAAATTTAATAATAAATACAGTACTTTAAGTGAAAAACAGGACGAAGCCGCCCTGAAGAATTGTCAATTTTCCGACACTATCGACCACCGCAAAATCGGCTTTAGCCCCCTTAACGGGGGTGTCAATTCTCTGACAGCGATCTAATTCACAACCGCGACGACAGCGGCGTACCGCTGATCATTCGGCGGGTGTGTCCCAAGGAAATCATCGCCGGGTTCCGGAATCCGGTTAAAGAATTGCGCACCGATCAGCGCGTCAAAACCCGCAGCCTCGGCGATTTGGGCACCAAGGACATCCGCCTCAAGTTCAAACTCTTCGGCGTAGCTATTCACGGCCAGAATTTTGCCGACGGACCGCGCCACCCGTTCGTCCTGCGGCACCCCGCCTTGACCCGCACGGCTGGCATAATCGTCGCCCTGTTCCTCGGCGGCGGCAGCAGCGCGCCCGATGTGGTTCAGGATGTGGTGCGCCATTTCATGCGCCAGGACAAAGGCCTGTTCATCGGCGTTCTGGGCCAATGTGACCATACCGGGGGTAAAGATCACCTCGGGGGCGCCATCGTCATTCAGGGTTTGAAAGGCATTCGCATAGCGCCCCGCATCCGGCGCGATAAATACCTGAAAGTCGCAATTGGCGACCCGCGCCATGCGGCGACACCAACGTTCGCCCACGGGCTCGATCCGATCAACAACCGCAGAAAACGCCACCATATCCGCGTCGGTCGGCAGGCGGGAATAACTTGATCCACCCGGCGCGGCGCTACAAGACGCCAGCGTCGCGCCCGCAAGAACAGAAAGAATGACGTTTTTCACAAATAACCTCATGGTTGAAAATTCGACCCCGATCCTAGCCGTTTTTATCGACTTTCCAAGGTCCGTTTCCGGCGCTAGCGTAGGGTTATGTTTACCATTGAGCACGAATTTGACGCCACGGTCGTGACCCTCGTTGACGAGGGCGCAGAACCGCTAAACGAAGATGTGATTATTAACGCGTTCGAAGACTGTATCACCCTGCAACAGGTTGATCCGCGCACGGATAAGACCGTTCAGATCACACTCAGCTTTACCCAGCTGCGCGACCTAGAGGCGGCCCTCGATCTGCCCGAGGGCGTTTACCGGTTAAAATCCGGCTAGACCAATCCGCAAAATTGTTCATTTGAACAGGCTATGCACGCTTCGTCCCATTGAAAACATGCGGGCGAACCGCAATATCTGTGTCACATAAAAAAGAAGGTCATTATGTCGGATACACCTGTCGCCCCGCTGCGCCGTGATGATGCGGTACTGGAATTCCTTGGAAATCGCCGTTCGCGCCCTGCGAAAATCCTTACGGCACCAGCGCCATCGCGGGACGAAGTGACCGACCTGCTGACCTTGGCGGCACGCACGCCCGATCATGGTGCACTTGTGCCTTGGCGTTTTATCGTACTGAACGACGAGGCGCTGAACACCTACGCAGATGCATTGCAGCCCGCGGGCGAACGTCTGGGCGTTGAACAGGCAAACATCGACAAGCCGGTGATGACCTATCGCGCCTCGCCCTTGGCGGTGGTGGTCGTCGCCTCGCCCAAACCCGCTGCCAAAGTGCCTGAGATCGAACAGCTGTATTCGGCCGGTGCCGTCTGTCTAAGCGTTGTGAACGCTGCGCTGGCCAGCGGCTGGGGCGCGTCGTGGGTATCGGGCTGGCATAGCCATGATCCACAGTTCCTGTCGGAACAGCTGGGGATTGCTGGTCATGAAAAGGTGGCAGGCATTGTTCACATCGGCACGGCAACGATGCTGCCGCCTCAGCGTCCTCGGCCTGACATCGCCACGATCACCGAGTGGCGGGACGCATGATCCTAACGGATTTTGCCAAGGCCGTTGGACAGCTTCCTGACCCCAAGTTTCGGCGTATCCTGCTGCTGGGGATCGGGCTGACACTCGGCCTGCTTGCCGCGCTGTATGTGATATTGGTGTTCGGGCTTATTGCCCTGTTGCCTAGTCTGGATTTCGTCCTCAACGAACAACAGATTGCGGGTGCGGTCCCTTTGGTGGGGCTAGGTTCGTTTGTTTTGATCGTCCTGCTGTCGTTTTTCCTGATGGTGCCTGTTGCGTCGCTCATCACCTCGTTCTTCTTGGATGATGTGGCCGCTGCGGTTGAGGAAAAGCACTACCCCCTTTTGCCCAAGGTCAGCAAAGTCGCCTTTTGGCAGGGCGTGACGGACACCGTGAACTTCTTTGGTATTATGGTGTTGTTCAATGTTGTGGCGTTCATCGCCGCATTGATGCTGCCGTTTTTCGGCCCGTTCATTTTCTTTGGGACCAACGGCTATCTGTTGGGACGAGAGTATTTTCAGCTGGTCGCAACGCGGCGTCTCGGGCGCGACGGGGCCGCCGAGATGTTCAAAACCTATCGTGGTCGGATCTGGTTTGCAGGGTGTTTGATGACCCTGCCACTGTTCCTACCACTGGTAAATATTCTGATCCCGATACTGGGCGCAGCCACGTTCACGCATTTTTTCCACCGTGTCTGGGCGGAACAATCACTGGGTTGATTGCTGGGACGGCGCCATGCGGTCGAACCAATCTAGATCGCGCACCGAAATAACCTCGGACAGAATGACGCCTGCGATCACGGCCCAAATACCGACCGCCCAGAGTGTCGTGATCCAAACCTTACGCTTCAGGTTCAGATTCGCCGGTGCAGAGGCATGCGTGCCGGGAACAATCTCGCCCGCTTCGCCTTGGGTTTCATTGCGCAGTGGCAGAACCACGAAAAAGACCATGAACCAAACGACGGCAAACAGAACGATGGCGGATGTAGGGCCCATAGCGGTATCCTCTGGATAAACTCTAGGCCCTAGATAACCGCCCTGCCCGCGATGGCAAGTCGGTCAAATTGACGCTTAGACCTGTTCGAGTTCGACCAGCGTACCCTGGAAGTCTTTGGGATGCAGGAACAACACGGGTTTTCCGTGCGCGCCGATTTTGGGCTCTCCTGTGCCCAGCACACGCGCCCCTTGCGCCTTGAGCTGGTCCCGCGCCGCGAGGATGTCATCCACCTCATAGCACACATGGTGGATACCACCCGACGGGTTCTTTTCCAGAAACCCGTTGATGGGTGAGTCGTCACCCAAAGGATAAAGCAGTTCGATCTTGGTGTTCGGCAGTTCGATGAACACCACGGTCACGCCATGATCAGGCTCATCCTGAGGCGCCCCAACATTCGCCCCCAGTGTATCGCGGTATTGCGCGGCGGCGGCCTCTAGGTCTGGCACTGCGATTGCAACGTGGTTCAAACGACCGATCATCTGTTTCTCCTCTTTCCCTCTGCGGATAATGCCCGTTTTCGCACCTGCAGCAACCGAGGCGTAACGTCACAGATAACGAACTGTAAACCAATTTTGGCTTTGATCGGACCGCCACTGTTGGATTGGAGATTCTGAATGGACAGCTACGACCAACTCGCCACACGTCGCCCAACCGCAAACCAACCGTTGCGCGGTTTGACCGTCCTACTGGTCGAAGATAGCCGTTTTGCCTGTGAGGCCATGCGCCTGTTGTGCCAACGGTCGGGTGCGCGATTGCGACGGGCCGACAGCATTGCCCATGCGCGTCTGCACCTGCGGACCTATCGCCCCTGCGTCGCGATCATCGACCTTGGTCTACCGGATGGCGACGGTGAATCCCTGATTGCCGACCTGACACGCCGATCCCCACGGATCGAGGTTATCTTAGGAACAAGTGGCGATATCGACGGTGAAATCAGGGCGACCGTTGCGGGCGCGGATGGTTTCATCCCGAAACCAATCACCAACATTGCGGCCTTTCAATCACGGATACTGACACATCTGCCACCGAACCATCACCCGAAAGGGCCGCGGGTCATAACCTCGGATGAGGTGTCCCCCGACGCGTTGGCCTATCTTGATGACCTTGAACATATTGCCGATCTTCTGGCGACGGATCGATCCCGAAATTCGCTGGAATACGCTACGCAGTTTCTGGCCGGAATTGCCGATTGCGCACAGGATACCGACCTCAGACAGGCCGCGACCGCCCTTGCACGGGAATGCGCGGCCGGAACCGCTGGCCAGCAACACGTCGACCAACTTGCATTGATTGTGGATCAAAGGCTTGGCCATTCTCCGCGATCGGCACTGCAGTGAAACAATCAATGCGATTGTTGCGACTGCAGAAACGCTGCCACATTTGCCCCCAAAAATGCCCAGAAATGGGCGCTGAGCATGCCTGATCGGCCCCAAATACGCCTCAGAGCCCTGTCAAAACAGTCCCATCGACAGCGAAGCGTCAGGAGGACAAGTTGAATGGATAAGGTTCTGGACAAAATCTGGGATGGCGACACAGGCAGTGACCTTGTCGACTGGCTTGTTCTGACAGCTGGCCTTGTGATGCTGGGCATCGCGCTGATCGCGGTGATCGACACCAGCGCAGCAACCCTTGCCAATGACCAGATGAATGTACCGGTCATCACACAGGCCGAGGTGTAATTAGCCGTAAAACCCCGGATCATCGCCCAGATCGACACCGGGGAACACGACCTGTTCGATCAGGTCGGTATTGACGCCGGTCGCCCCGCGCAAAATCCACCCTGCCATGGCCCGCAAATCCTGTGTGGGCATCAGGTCACGCCGGTCATAAAGGTCGGCTTCGTCCAGACCCGGCCAATTGGTCACAACGCGCCCACCGCGAATGGCCCCACCTGCGGTGACAGCGGCCCCTGCGGTTCCGTGGTCTGTTCCCAAATGTCCATTTTCCCGCGCGGTTCGACCAAATTCAGTCATCGCAATCACGGCGGTTTTCGCCCAGACATCCCCGCCCAACTCTGATTTCAGCGTTAGGATCACTTCACTCAGATTTCTGAGCGCCTTAGGCAAGGCAGTGTGCTGTTTCGAATGGGTATCCCAGCCAGACATTGAAAAGCTTGCGATCCGGCTATCGCCGCGCAAACGGTCGGCGGCAAACCGCGCCAGTCGGACATGGCCTTGGTTGATCCGGACGCCGTCAATTTCAACGTCGCGATCCTTGGACGATCCGCCCCCGTCATCAAGCCCTTCGGCAATGGTGATTGCATCGGCGCTAGCCTGTTCGAACAAGGGATCACCTTGGTTCACCAGCTCCAAGAGTCGCCTTGCTGCTGGGCTTAGATCCAGCGCGGCCTCGGGTGACCATCGCGATACCCGCGCTTCGCCCGACAAAATCTGCATTTCTTCGCGGCCAATGGCATAGGCAATCTCGGCCTCGGTGTCCGGCATTGCGCCCACCATCCGGTTCAACCACCCGCCACGTGTCCCGTCATCAAGGGACATGCCGCCCGCCTCTAACAGGTCCTGCCCGTCAAAGTGGGACCGTTTATCCCGATAGGGCGTCGACACCGCATGGATAAACCCCAGTTCGCCCGTTTGCCACAATGGCCAAAGCCGGAACAAGGCAGGGTGCATGGCAAAATAACCGTCCAGATCAAAACCACCATGATCCGGTCCGCCCATCAGGCTGGGTCGGGACGCCATAAAATGCGGATCGCCATAGGGCTGAACCACATCAATCCCGTCCATCGCGCCGCGCAGAATAATCACAACGACACGGGTGTCCCATGGGGCCGAGGCAAAGGCGACCGGCGCTACCAGCGGCGACGCCGCCGCGCTGCACCCCAGTGCCAATCCGTTTCTAAGAAATGCCCGACGATCCATCGTTACCTCCGCTGAAATGCCGCTGAGGCAAGGATGACCCCGATGCCGACCGCTCGGTCTTCGGCGGCGCCTGCCGCAAAGACGATTTCATCCGTTGCATATTCCCCCAGCGCCGCATGAACCAGGTCGCGCGGGTCGGGCAAGCTGTCCAGCAATTGGGACGGCACACGCATGGCCCAGTTGATGCGCCCTGCCATGCCCTGCGGCGTCGCCCAGCGCTCGGCCTCTTCTGCTATGCCGTCGGGCCCAACCGGCGCGCGATAGTCCTGCCCCATGACCCGCAGGTGCCGTTCAAATTTCTGGCGAATGTTCCGGACACTCATTTCCATGAAGAATTCGGTGGGCACGCCCATCGCACGAAAAGACGAACATACGAACCCAAAAGGGATTTTCACCTTGTGTAACTGCGGGTCCCACGCCGATGGATGGGCAAACATCGCCTCATACACCGCCAGCAAATCACCGCCCGTTTCGTTGAACCGCTGTTCCATCGCCGCAACCAAATCAGGATCGGGCGTATCCGAGACAAAGTGAACGGCCAGTTTGGTTGCCATGTGATGGGCTGTGCTTGGATGAACCGCGATATCCTCAATAAAATCGCGCACAACGCTTAGATCCGAGGCCGCAGCATAAGTGACGCCCAAAACCGTCTCAGCGCCCGGTTCGGCCATTCGGTCTACAAAGACCATCCCCTCGCTCGGACGATAGAACAGACCCGTCAGCAGCTCGGCCAACTGGCGCACGTCATCTTGCGTGTAGGCGGCATCAACGCCAACAGTGTGCAGTTCCAACAACTCGCGCGCTAGGTTTTCGTTCAGGCCGCGGTTCTGCGTTTTGCCGATATGGCTATTGGGCCCAACGGATTTGTATTGATCCAGATACAACAACATCACCGGATGGGTCGCCGCCGCCCAAAGCATATCGACAAATTTTCCGGCGACATGTGGGCGAATGGCCTCTTCCATGTAGGGGTCAATCAGATGCCGGACGTTTGCTTGATTGGCTCGAACCGTAAAATGATCCGACCAAAACCGCATCAGGCGTTCGCGAAACCCGTCGCGCCCGTTTACACTCCGTGCATGACTGGCCCGCCAATTTTGCCAGCCCAGATCGGCGGCCACATCACCCAAGCGGTCAAGATCGGCGATGTATTGCGCCAGTAACGCCTCATCCCCTGCCTTTTGTGCACTGGTCCGCAACCGTCCGGCGTTCTGAATATCGAAAAGCGATGGATAGGCCGCAGCGAACATGGGGATCGGAAAATCAACCCCGTCATAGTCAAACCCAACCAGCTTGGACAGGATATCATCCACGTTTTGCGGGGGCGCGATCAGCGGCGACCGCCCAAGTCCGAACCGAATATCTGCTAGAGTTTGAGAAAACACCGATGCCGCCCATGATTGCCTGCCGCTAATATGGGGCCTTGGCCCCTAACACCCAAGAACGGCGATGACATGCGGCGGAAAATCGCAAAGAAAACGGCGCGAGGTTGCCCCCGCGCCGCAGAATTTTGCCGATGGATGCGCCTTATTCCTCGACCGGAATGGTCCGCAGGTGCAATTCGCGCAGTTGTTCGTTCGATGGATCGCTTGGTGCGTTCATCATCAGGTCTTCTGCCCGCTGGTTCATCGGGAACATCATGACCTCACGAATGTTCTGCTGGTCGGCCAACAGCATGACGATGCGGTCAACGCCCGCAGCACAGCCACCGTGGGGCGGCGCACCATAGTGAAACGCGTTGAACAGCGCGCCAAAGCGGTTCTTGACCTCATCCGCGCCATAGCCTGCCAGCTCAAAGGCCTTGAGCATGATTTCAGGCTTGTGGTTCCGGATCGCACCCGACACCAGTTCGTATCCGTTACACGCAAGGTCATACTGATAGCCCAGTACGTTCAGCGGATCACCATTGAGCGCATCCATACCGCCCTGCGGCATCGAGAACGGGTTGTGTTCGAAATCGATATCGCCGGTTTCGTCGTCTTTTTCGTAGATCGGGAAGTCCACGATCCACGCAAAGGCAAAGCGGTTGGTGTCGGTCAGGCCCAGCTCTTCGCCGATGACGTTACGGGCACGGCCAGCGACAGCTTGGAACGACGATGGTTTGCCGCCCAAGAAGAACGCCGCATCGCCAACGCCCAGACCCAATTGCTGACGGATTGCCTCGGTCCGCTCGGGCCCGATGTTTTTCGCCAATGGGCCTGCGGCTTCCATGCCATTGCCCTGATCACGCCAGAAGATATAGCCCATGCCCGGCAGGCCTTCTTTCTGTGCGAACGCATTCATGCGGTCACAGAATTTGCGGCTGCCACCTTTTGGCGCTGGGATTGCGCGGATTTCGGTGCCGTCCTGTTCCAGAAGTTTTGCGAAGATAGCGAAACCCGAACCGGCAAAATGTTCCGACACAACCTGCATCTCGATCGGGTTACGCAGGTCCGGTTTGTCGCTGCCGTATTTCAACAGAGCTTCTTTGTACGGGATCTGCGGCCAGTCGTTCGGGGCGTCAACTTTGCGGTCGCCGCCGAACTCTTCGAACACACCGGCCAGAACGGGCGCGATGGTGTCGAACACGTCTTGCTGGGTTACGAACGACATTTCCATGTCCAACTGATAAAAATCGGTTGGCGAACGGTCAGCGCGCGGGTCTTCGTCGCGGAAACATGGTGCGATCTGGAAATATTTATCATAGCCCGACACCATGATCAGCTGTTTGAACTGCTGAGGGGCCTGTGGCAGCGCATAGAATTTGCCAGGGTGCAAACGCGACGGAACAAGGAAGTCGCGTGCGCCTTCTGGCGACGATGCGGTGATGATTGGCGTCTGGAATTCGCGGAAATCCTGATCCCACATGCGCTGACGCATCGAACGCACAACATCCGAGCGCAGCTTCATGTTGTCCTGCATCGCGTCGCGGCGCAGGTCCAGATAGCGGTATTTCAGGCGGGTTTCTTCAGGGTATTCCTGATCGCCAAAGACCATCAGCGGCAATTCCTGAGCCGAGCCCAGAACCTCTAGGTCGCGCACGAATACCTCAACCTCGCCGGTTGGCAGTTTGGGGTTCACCAGTTCAGGATCACGCGCCTTAACGGTGCCATCGATACGGATACACCATTCGCTGCGGACCTTTTCCACCTCGGCAAAGACCGGGCTATCAGGGTCACACAGAACCTGAGTTACGCCATATGTATCGCGCAAATCGATGAACAGGATTCCGCCGTGGTCGCGGACACGGTGAACCCAACCCGACAGGCGGACGGTGTCACCAACGTTTTCTTTGGTCAGAGCGGCACAATTATGAGTGCGATAGGCGTGCATTTCGGTTCCCTTGGTTTACGGGGTTCTGGGCCGATACACAGGGTTGGCGCGACGATGTCAAGCAATGGGCGCAATATCGGCCCTAATCAGCCCTCTCAGCGCGTTTCCCATCATGATTTCGCGTGCGGATCGTAAATCATCGGGGGTCACAATGCGTTCGGCCCAGCCTTGCGCCACCAATTGCTGCCGCAAAATGCCGGGCAAAACACCAGAGGTCACCGGCGGCGTGACTCGGTCCCCATTGGCCAGCGTGACAAAGATATTGGTGATCGTTCCTTCGCAGACATGCCCCGCCTCATTCAGGAACACCCATTCATCGACACCTTTTGGCAGCGCGGCGCGTTCAGCATCGTAAAGCGCACGGTTGGTGGTTTTGATGCGCAGCCATGGATCATCAGAGGACAATCGTTGGTCAGAAACCTGCACAACCCAACGATCTGGATTGGGCGCAAGGGGGGCCTGCGTCACCTCGACCTGCCCTGCCGCGTCAAGGGTCAGGCGCACCCGCTGCGGCCCGTCCCCAAACACTGTCAGCGCCGCCTTAATGGCGGCGATGTCCGCTGAATAACCCAAGGTCGCCGCGCCGCGCAGCAGTCGGGCCAGATGCAGATCAAGCGCGGCAAACCCTGCGTCCGGTGTCCAGCGCAGCGTTTCGATCAGTTTGGGATTTGGGCAAACCGGGCTTTCCATAGCGCCTCTTCATACTCGGACGCGGCGGTCGAGTCCCATACGATTCCGCCGCCCACATTCATGACGGCCCTTTTGCCGTCGTGCATCAAGGTCCGAATGGCCACGTTGAATTCCGACCGCCCATCCGGCGCCCACCAACCGATAGACCCGCAATAGGCTTCGCGCGGCCATGGCTCTAGTTCGCGAATAATCTCCATGGCCCGCACCTTGGGCGCACCTGTGATCGACCCACAGGGATAGAGTGCCCGCAGAATGCCCCCCAACCCCACATCCGGCAGCAGTTCAGCCTCGATCCGCGACACCATTTGATGAACCGTAGCATAGGTTTCGACGTCGAACAGTTTCGGCACCTTGACCGATCCGATCTTTGACACCCGCGACAGATCATTCCGCAGCAGATCAACAATCATCAGGTTTTCGGCACGGTTCTTTTCGTCACTGTCCAAAAAGGCGCGATTGGCGGCGTCTTCAACC
The DNA here is from genome assembly GCA_965215785.1 of Marivivens sp. Classification (GTDB taxonomy): domain Bacteria; phylum Pseudomonadota; class Alphaproteobacteria; order Rhodobacterales; family Rhodobacteraceae; genus Marivivens. The sequence continues at coordinate 439,687 of OZ244120.1, forward strand.
GCATTTTTACCGCGCGGCATCGTACCTTTCATCGGGGCTGTTTCGATCCGGCGGCCTTTCGTTCGGAAAAACAACTCGGGCGACCGGCTGAGCAGATCCGGCAAATCATTTTGCAATACCAAGGCCGCGTGACCGACAGGCTGATGTTCGGCCATATGTGCATAAAGCGCGGTCGCATCGTCCGAGGTTTCCACATCAATCGGAAAGGTCAGGTTGGCCTGATAAATGTCCCCCGCCGCGATATAGTCGCGCAACGTTTTGATGGCTTTCGCGTGGGTCGCCGCATCCCATCGCGGCGCCAACGGCCCGATATTCCCCAGTCCCGAGACCGTTGCGACAGATGGTGCGTCGTAGACGCCAAACCGCAACAGCGGCAGACGACGGTTTTCCGGCATCAACGGCTGCAGCTTTGGTTCCAGCGCATATCCCAATTCATAGGAACAATATCCGGCCAACCACCCCTGCGCTGCATCCAGCGCAGACAGCGCGGCCGGAACCTCAGCGATGTCCCACGCCTCGATCATCGTACGGGGCTGATCAAACACAGCACCGTCACCATCCGGTCCCTTATCGAAAAAAATCTGCATTCAGCGGCGTTTATTCTTTGAAATTGGCGGACCTACGGGCGAAAACGCGGGTCACATACGATCAGGTGGCAAAAATCGAAGCGGGGCGTGGGTGTCAAGACAACAAACGACAGCAATCCTTATCCTGATGCTATTGGGCTTTGCCATGTTCAACAGTTTTCGTATGGCAGGGACATTTTCCAGTGATTTGATGGCCACGTGGCTCGCCGGATATTTCTTTGATCTGGGTCAGCTTGAGTTAGTGTACCCCTCTGACACGTCACTTTATACTGTTACGGCGCCATCAGACTGGCAGGATCTGGTCAGGTCATTTGGCTTTGATGACAATGTGTTTCCGTTTGTGTATCCCCCTTTGTGGGCCGCAGTGGTCGCGCCGATCACCCGTTTTTTGGATGTGGCACAGTTTCAATCGATTGCAAGTTTCGTGAACGGCGGCTTGCTGGTGGCATTGTTCTGGCTTGGCGGGGTGGCTGCGCGCTTGTCCGGACGCGACCTTATTTTGGCAGTTTTGGTCGGCATGGGCTTTGCGCTGACCTCATGGGTGGGCGACATCGCCCTGCGGGAAAATCAGCCACAGATTTTGGTATCCATGCTGATCGTCGCCGCATTGGTCAGCCTCGATCGCCGCAAGGATGGCTTGTCCGGCGCGATGCTGGCCCTAGCGGCCGCTATTAAGCTCTACCCAGCACTCTTTCTGGTGATCCTGCTGGTGATGCGGCGATGGCAAGCGGTCAAAGGGTTCGTCATTGCTGGCGCGCTACTGGCTGCGGCCTCTGTCTGGTTGACCGGCTGGCCCTTGCATCAGGAATTTCTGACCCAAATCGGGATCATGAGTCGCACCGTCATATTGTCGCCGCTGATCTACACAGGCGACGGCGTTTGGGCCGCAATATTCCATTGGGATGCCCTGCAAGCGGCGGCAGCGTCTGGCGATACCGGCGGGTGGTTGGCCATTGCAAAAACTGGCGTCTGGTCTTGGATCAGTCGGGGTCTACTTATCGCGCTCGCACTTGGGGCCGCGCTTGCCCTGCGGTCGGGCCGTCCGGCGCTGGCGGTTTGGGGCGCATTTTTGGTTCTGCTTGGTTTGTTCGGCCCGCTTAGCTGGTCCTATCACTACCTCACACCCTTGGCGATTTTGGTGCCAGCCCTGTGGCACAACGCACCGCGACAATCGCTCTGGTTCGCGGTGCTTTCCTTTGCATGCCTGTCAATGAACATCCAAGAATGGGTTTTTTCCGCGACCGAGTCGCGCTTTGCGCTATTTTATGTGGGAACTTGCGGAATAGCGTTGATGGCAGCGACCTTTATTTCCTTGGCTTTTGCAGAAACCAAGCCGAAAAACGCCTGACTCGGCGAAAGGCACTTGCGTAGCGCCAATCGATGCCTATAACCCCCAACAATTTGGGTGCTGTTGCGCTCTGATGCTTGCTGCCAAAAAATGAGGGTCCCATGCCAAAAAGAACCGACATCAAATCAATCATGATTATCGGGGCGGGGCCAATTGTTATCGGGCAAGCCTGCGAATTCGACTATTCGGGTGCACAGGCCTGTAAGGCGCTGCGCGAAGAAGGCTACCGCGTAATCCTGGTTAACTCGAACCCTGCGACGATCATGACCGACCCCGGTCTGGCCGACGCCACCTATATCGAGCCGATCACACCGGAAATCGTCGCCAAAATCATCGAGAAAGAGCGTCCAGACGCGCTCCTGCCGACGATGGGTGGTCAGACCGGTCTGAACACCGCACTGGCGCTGGCGGATATGGGCGTTCTGGACCGTTTGGGTGTCGAGATGATCGGCGCGAAACGCGACGCCATCGAAATGGCAGAAGACCGCAAATTGTTCCGCGAAGCGATGGACCGTCTGGGCATCGAAAACCCCAAGGCCACCATTGTAACCGCCCCTGTTGACGAGAACGGCAAGAAAGACCTCAAGGCTGGTCTGGTTCTGGCAATGGACGCGCTGGAAGAAATCGGTCTGCCTGCGATTATCCGTCCGGCCTTTACCCTTGGCGGTACTGGCGGCGGTGTTGCCTATAACCGAGAAGAATACGAATACTACTGCCGTTCGGGCATGGATGCATCGCCCGTGGGTCAGATCCTTGTCGATGAATCGCTGCTCGGCTGGAAAGAATACGAGATGGAGGTTGTCCGCGACAAAGCCGACAACGCCATTATCGTCTGTTCGATCGAAAATGTTGACCCAATGGGTGTTCACACCGGCGACTCGATCACTGTTGCCCCTGCCCTGACGCTGACTGACAAAGAATATCAGATCATGCGCTCGGCCTCGATCGCGGTTCTGCGCGAAATCGGCGTTGAAACGGGTGGCTCGAACGTTCAGTGGGCCGTAAACCCCAAAGACGGCCGTATGGTCGTGATCGAAATGAACCCACGCGTGTCGCGCTCGTCGGCGCTGGCATCCAAGGCGACTGGTTTCCCGATTGCGAAAATCGCGGCGAAACTGGCGGTTGGCTATACGCTGGACGAATTGGACAACGACATCACCAAGGTCACGCCTGCCTCGTTTGAGCCAAGCATCGACTATGTCGTCACCAAAATCCCGCGCTTCGCCTTTGAAAAATTCCCTGGCTCGGAACCAAACCTGACCACCGCGATGAAATCGGTTGGCGAGGCTATGTCCATTGGCCGCACATTCCATGAGTCGGTGCAAAAGGCGCTGGCCTCGATGGAAACTGGCCTGACCGGTTTTGACGAAGTCGACATTCCGGGCGCGCCGGAAAAGGCGGCTGTTGCTGCGGCCATTTCCAAGGCAACCCCTGATCGTCTGCGCACCATCGCGCAGGCTATGCGCCACGGGTTCACCAATGATGAAATTCAGGCGATCACCTCGTTCGATCCTTGGTTCCTGAACCGCATCCGCGAAATCATCGAAGCCGAAGAAGAAGTTCGCAAAAACGGCCTGCCCGTCACCGAAGAAGGCCTGCGCAAGCTCAAGATGATGGGCTTTACCGATGCGCGTCTGGCGAAACTGACCGGCCGTGACGAAGACAACGTGCGCCGCGCACGTCAAAACCTGAACGTGGTTGCCTCGTTCAAACGTATCGACACCTGCGCCGCCGAGTTTGAGGCGCAGACCCCGTATATGTATTCGACCTATGAGGCCCCAGCGATGGGCGACGTCGAATGCGAAAGCCGCCCGACCGACCGTAAGAAAGTCGTCATCTTGGGTGGTGGCCCGAACCGTATCGGTCAGGGTATCGAATTTGACTATTGCTGCTGTCATGCATGTTTCGCTCTGACCGATCAGGGCTATGAAACCATCATGATCAACTGCAACCCCGAAACGGTGTCGACCGACTATGACACCTCGGACCGTCTGTATTTCGAACCGCTGACCTTTGAACACGTGATGGAAATCCTGCGCGTGGAACAGGAAAACGGCACCTTGCACGGCGTGATCGTTCAGTTCGGCGGTCAGACACCGCTGAAACTGGCGAACTCGCTCGAGGCGGCTGGCATCCCGATCCTAGGTACCTCGCCTGACGCGATCGATTTGGCCGAAGACCGCGAACGTTTCCAGGATTTGGTCAACCGTCTTGGCCTGAAACAGCCGATTAACGGCATTGCATCGACCGATACAGAGGCGTTCAAAATCGCCGCTGACATTGGTTTCCCGCTGGTGATCCGCCCGTCCTATGTTCTGGGTGGTCGCGCTATGGAAATCGTTCGCGATCAAGCACAGCTGGAACGCTACATCAGCGAAGCGGTGGTCGTGTCCGGCGACAGCCCTGTTCTGCTGGATAGCTACCTGTCCGGCGCGACCGAGGTTGACGTTGACGCGCTATGCGACGGCAAAAACGTGCACGTTGCTGGCATCATGCAGCACATCGAAGAGGCTGGCGTTCACTCGGGCGACTCGGCCTGCTGTCTGCCGCCGCACACCCTGCCGGCCGATATCATCGCCGAAATCCGCCGTCAGACTGAGGCACTGGCCCTCGCGCTTGAGGTCAAAGGTCTGATGAACGTTCAGTTCGCGGTCAAAGACGGCGAGGTCTACCTGATCGAGGTGAACCCACGTGCATCGCGGACCGTTCCGTTTGTTGCCAAAGCCACCGACAGCGCCATCGCGTCGATCGCGGCACGGTTGATGGCGGGTGAACCGCTGTCGAACTTCCCGATGCGCCCTGACTATGCCAAGGCCGAGGATCCGATGCAGGTCATGCCACTGGGCGACCCGTTCACACTGGCCGACCCGATCACCCCATGGTTCAGCGTGAAAGAGGCCGTAATGCCGTTCGCACGCTTCCCTGGCGTTGATACGATCCTTGGGCCGGAAATGCGCTCGACCGGCGAAGTTATGGGCTGGGCCCGTTCGTTCGCCCGCGCGTTCCTGAAGGCGCAGCTGGGTGCAGGCACACACCTGCCAACCGAAGGTAAGGTCTTTATCTCGATCCGTGACGCCGACAAAACCGACGACATGCTTGAGGCTGGCCGTTTGCTGCGCGAACTGGGCTTTGGCATCCTTGCCACACGCGGCACCGCTGCGTGGTACGCAGAAAACGGTGTCGAGGTCGAACAGGTAAACAAGGTCTACGAAGGTGGTCGCACCATCATCGATCTGTTGAAAGACGGCGAAGTTGCCCTGTTGTTCAACACAACAGAAGGCGCACAAGCCGTTGAGGACAGCCGCGGCATGCGCTCGGTCGCGCTCTATGACAAGATCCCTTACTTCACCACCGCGGCTGCATCGCACGCCGCTGTGCTGGCCATGAAGGAACGTCAGGACGGCGAAATCGGTGTCCGCGCCCTGCAAGGCTAAGCCGATCTGAACCAAAATTCCAAAACGCCGGACCAAGTGTCCGGCGTTTTTGTTTGCGCACTAGCGTCAAGCTGGACAATGCCCCCCGACTTACGCCAATTTAGATGAACGTTTGGAGGAGCCAGCATGCACAAGGTTGCCATCACCGCGACGGGCGTTTTGACCCCGGAGCACGCCATTTCCAACCATGAACTGGTCGAAGCGTTCAACGCCTATGCCGACCTTCAAAACGCTGAACACGCCGCAGCCATCGACGCCGGTGACCGCGAACCTGTGCCGCATTCCTCAGCCGAGTTTATCGTTGCCGCCTCCGGCATCGAGAGCCGCTATGTCTGGTCCAAGGACGGCCTCCTTGACCCTGCGCGCATGTATCCGATCTATCGCGACCGCAGCGATGACGAACCATCCCTGATGGCCGAGGTCGGCACAGCCGCTGGCCTGATCGCCCTCGAACGCGCAGGCGTCGATGCGGCGGACGTGGACCTGCTGCTGTGTGCGGCGTCGAACATGGAACGCGCCTATCCAGCGATGGCCGTGGAAATCCAACAGGAATTGGGCACTTCAGGCATGGCGTTTGACATGAACGTTGCCTGTTCGTCGGCCACATTCGGCATCCAGACTGCCGCCGATATGATCCGGTCGGGCAGCGTGCGCAAAGCGCTGGTCATCAGTCCCGAAGTTACATCAGGCCACCTCGAATGGCGCGACCGCGATTGTCATTTCATCTTCGGTGACGTGGCGACCGCTGTTCTGCTGGAACGGGCCGAGGATAGCACGGGCGGGTTTGAAGTTGTCTCGACCAAATGTGCGACCCAGTTTTCCAACAATATCCGCAATAACAACGGGTTCCTGCGTCGCACACGCAACGCAATGGAAGACCGCCGTGACATGCAGTTCATGCAAAACGGCCGCAAGGTGTTCAAAGAGGTTCTGCCGATCGTCAGCAGCCACATCGCCGCGCATATGGCGGATGATGATATCAATGCTGGCGACCTAAAACGGCTGTGGCTGCATCAGGCGAACAAGTCGATGAACGACTATATCGGCAAAAAGGTCATGGGACGCACACCAGAGCCGAGCGAGCAGCCAAACATCCTGCAGGACTATGCCAACACATCATCCGCAGGGTCGATCATTGCGTTCGACAAATACTCAGACGACCTTGCCACGGGTGAGGTTGGCCTGATCTGTTCGTTCGGTGCGGGATATTCGGTTGGGTCGGTGATCGTGCGGCGGCGCTAGGCCGCCACCGGTTAAATTGCCTCGTTTTCGAGATGCAACTTCATTTCAATCAGAACTTTTTGTAGCGCCGAAGTTTTGCGCAAAAGGCGTTTTGCCTCGTTAATGGAAATCACCCCATCTTCGATGGATTGATTGTATTCGGCCATCAACATTGCAAAGCGTTGGCTTAATGCAATGACGTCCGAATTAACGCCACCTTCGGCATTCCGGCCTGATATGTCATGCGACAGCGCAATGCCTTTTAGCTCGGCCAAGGCTGATGTCACATGCGGGTACGACGCAGCCGCCTCAAGCGCGGCGACGGCATCAACGGGCATGTAACGGTCCGAATGTTCCTCTGCGTCAGAATAGTAACGGCCAAGGGTCGCCTTGGATTTCCCAGTCAATCGGCACGCTGCCTCGATGCCCACATCCTTAACCAGCGCTTCGGTATGTTTTTTTGAGATAGCTGTTCACAGCCTCGCCTTTTCCGTCTGAACTTCCCCATGGGGAAACTTTGCAGTTGTTTCCCATTATCGTCTCCGGTCGATAATGTCACAAAAAACCTACACAGCAAAAGGATTTAGCATCCAAAACTGTGTGAATTTATCAGTTCAATGGTTGGCTGATGCCCCATTTTGGGTCAGAGGCTGTATCCCCATCGTGTCGTGCATGGTTTCCTTTTTAACGACCCGCATCCTCTGACCCTTTTCGACTCATCTTGCAAATCGGCCTTCGGACGGTCTACGACCCCGATATGGCAAAGCTCTATTTTCAGTATTCGACGATGAACGCGGGCAAGTCGACGGCCCTGCTGCAGGCATCCCACAACTACATCGAACGCGGTATGTCGACGTATCTGTTGACCGCGAATTTCGATAACCGCGCAGGCACCGGCACAATTGCAAGCCGAATTGGAATTCGCGCCGAAGCCGATACGTATTCAACAGATGAGAATTTGTTTTCAAAAATAGAAAACCATCTCAGGGAAAATGATTGCGCCTGCATTTTCGTTGATGAATCGCAATTCCTTTCGTCAGAACAGGTTTGGCAATTGGCACGCGTTGTCGACGATTTACGGGTGCCGGTTATGTGCTACGGGCTTCGTGTGGATTTTCAGGGCAAACTGTTCCCCGGCTCGGCGGCCCTGCTGGCGCTGGCCGATGAAATGCGCGAAGTGCGCACGATCTGTCATTGCGGCAAAAAAGCGACGATGGTGATCCGCACCGATGAAACCGGCAAGGCCCTGGTCGATGGGGATCAGGTATCGATCGGCGGCAACGAACGATACGTGTCGCTATGCCGCCGTCATTGGCGCGAAGCCACCGGTGATACGCCGGTTAGTTGACCTGCTGCGGCGGTCGCTGGCCGTCGCTCCATGCCTTGATGTTGTCGAACGCCATCTGAGCCATCGCAAGCCGCGTCTCAACGGTTGCCGACCCAAGATGCGGCAGCAGAACGCAGTTATCGAGCGCCCTCAGATCTTCGGGGACGTGCGGTTCGTTTTCATAAACATCCAAACCAGCGCCCGCGATTTTACCCGCCGCCAAGGTGTCGATCAGCGCGCGTTCGTCCACGACTTCGCCCCGCGCGATATTCACGAAAATCGAAGTCGGCTTCATCGCGGCAAGCGCCGCCGCGTCGATCAATTTAGTCGTTTCGGCACCGCCGGGCACCGTCACGACAACAAAATCCGCAGCCGCCATAACATCGTGCAACGTCGCCAATTGTTCGGCTGGGAAGTCCACCGCCTTTTGCGACCGATTGTAATAAACGACAGGCATGCCAAACCCAAAATGGCCCCGACGTGCAACCGCCTGCCCTATCCGGCCCATACCAATCACGCCAAGCGTTTTGCCGGTCACATGCGTCCCCAGCAGTCCCTTGGGACCAAAACCGCCCCATTCGCCGGAACGCACCATGCGTTCGCCTTCGCCAGCGCGACGCGCCGTGGCCAGGATCAGTGTCCATCCGATATCCGCCGTGGCATCGGTCAAAACGTCAGGCGTGTTTGAGACGATCACACCGTGTTTGGCCGCTGCCTCGGCGTCGATATGGTTATAGCCTACCCCAAAATTGCCGAGCATTTTACAGCGGATATCTGTCGCCGCCTCAAAGGCGTCGGCGGGAAACGCATCTCCCAATGTGGGCAAAATCGCATCGTAGTTTTCTAATGCCGCAGTCGCCTCGGCCACGGTCATGCCGCCGCCCGAAGCACGCAATGTCACGTCAAAGGCAGCGCGCGCCTGTTCCAGAACCGGTTCCGCAATGGCGCGTGTAATCAACAGTGTTTTCAATGTAGTCGACCTCCGATCGGGACAGGACCGTCAGGCCCCGCCAGCACGATATCGCCATTGTCATCAGGAAACCCGAGGACCAGCACCTCTGACATGAATTTCCCGATCTGGCGGGGCGGGAAATTGACAACGGCCATAACCTGTTTCCCGACCAAGCTGTCCACATCATAGTGGACCGTTACCTGCGCCGACGTTTTCCGCTCGCCTATTTCCGGGCCAAAATCGATCCACATCTTGATCGCGGGCTTGCGGGCCTCGGGATAGGGTTCAGCGCGTAGGATTTGGCCAACGCGGATGTCGACCTTTAGGAAATCATCGAAACTGATCTCAGCCATTGGCCAGCTCCTTGGAACGGTCAGCGGCCGCAGTGACCGCACGGTTCAAAAGCGCCGGGAACCCGTTCTTTTCATCCATCAGCACAGTCAGCGCGGCCTGTGTCGTACCGCCCGGCGATGTCACATTGATCCGTAGCTGATCCGGCCCCTCAGCCGCCGTTTCGGCAAGCGCACCGGCACCGCCAACGGTCGCCTTCGCCAACTGCATGGCAAGGTCGGGCGACAAACCTTGGGCGACCCCAGCCGCAGCCAGCGTTTCGATCAGATGGAACACATAAGCCGGGCCCGATCCGGACACGGCGGTAACGGCATCCATCTGGCCTTCGTCCTCTAGCCGGACAACCTGTCCGACGGCGGACAACAGCGCCTCGGCCAGTGCAAGGTGATCTGCCGAGGCTTTGGCGTTTCCGATGATGGCTGTGATGCCCCGACTGATGGCTGCGGGTGTGTTCGGCATGGATCGCACGATCGGCGTATCTGCCCCCAGTATGCCTTGATAGGTGGCAATCGATGTGCCTGCTGCGACCGACACGAACAATGTAGTGCCATTTCCCAGCGCCTGCAGTTTTGGCAGGGCTTCGCCCATCATTTGCGGCTTGACCGCGACCAGAACCACGGCTGGATCGGCTGGCAAATCCGTGTTCAGGTTCACACCTTGTTCGGACAACCATTTGCTTGGATAGGGGTCTAGGACCCAAACCGACGTCGACGGCAGACCAGACGCCAGCCATCCAGCCAGCATCGCAGACCCCATCTTACCACAGCCCAAAAGCACAAGCCCCCGCTGGGCGACGTCATCCATGTTCATTTGCAGCCTCCTAGTCTTTGCGCCATTGTTAGGCGCCGCCGTCAGAGGCTGCAAGCGATGTATTAGGCGCGTCCGTAGGCCTCGGTCATCGCGATGTTCATCGCATCCGCAGGCGAATGATCCGCCCATGTTACCAACTGGAACGCCGGATAGAACCGTTCACAGCTTGCGACCGCTGCGCCGATGATTGTGTTCACCTGATCTGGGCTAACCAGCTGATCATCAGCCAGCAACAGACCATAACGGAACACCATCATTTTCTGTTCGGACCACCAGGTAAAGTTCCCCGACCAGCACATTTCATTGGCACAATTGAGCGCCTCATATAGCTGGGTTTCGCGGTTTTCTGGGGGTTCCATTTCAAATGTACAGATCAGTCGCAGCATCTGATCATAAGGAGACCACGCCAAGGTGACCGAATAGGTCCGCCATTGGCCAACTACGGCCATGGCGATCTGATCTTCGGCAATGCGATCAAATTCCCATTCGTGGTGCTCTGCAATGTGTTCAACCAGATCAATCGGATGGATTTCACCGGGATCAATAAAGGCTTCTGTTGTTGCCATATGCTCGGCCTCATTCGCTGTAGCACTGGGGCTTGGCAGAGCCCCTAACGCTAGGTGCCTTTTCAATGGGCCGTGGCGATTGTGCCCGCCCATACTAGATATGGTGGAGCCAAAGCAGAGTCTGTGTAAAGCAATTTCTTGGGGAAAACTTCGAATTCGTCTGATTTATCAGGGGATAACTTTGCCAGATACAGCATATGCCGCTATTTCGGACACAAAACCTATGCCTTCATTCTACCAGAGCGTCTTCTCGGCGCGGGCCGCCCATTCGGCATCATAGGTGACACCGTCGAAATCGGATTTCGCGGCTTTCAGCATCTCGCCCGGCGTCGGCAAACCGGCGCTTTCATCATGTCCTGACCACAACCCCGACCGCATCAATGCACGAGCGCATTGGAAATAGACCTCGCGGATGCGTATGACCGCCACGCTGCGGGGCAACTGACCGCGATCATCGAAACGGTTCAACATATCAGGATCGGCCGTCACCCGTGCCTCGCCATTTATGCGCACAACATTGTTTGAACCGGGCACCATGAACATCAGGCTCACGCGTGGATCACGAACAATGTTTCGCAGCGTATCAATGCGATTGTTTCCACGCCAATCGGGCAACAAAAGCGTTTGTTCATCGTACATCTGCACAACAGGCGTTGCATCGCCGCGGGGGCTGGCATCTGTGCCCTCTGGCCCCACGGTGCTGATGATACAGAACTTGGACGCCATGACCCAGTCACGATAGACATCCGTCAAGCGGTCCGCGACCTTGATCAGCGACGCCTCGACGGGCTTGCCGTACAGCGCCTCTAGATCCTCGACCGCGTTGATGTAGCGGGTCATCTTGCCTGTTCTGCCTCATCCATCAGGGTATCAGAGGCCGTTTCGATGCGCTGTTCCAACAGCTTCATAAAATCCTTGGCGGGCAGACCTGCCTCGATCGGTTCCAAAAACTCGATCACGGCTGTGCCCGGTTTGCGCATGATCCCATGCCCGGGCCAGAACAGACCGACATTCACCGCAACAGGCACGGCGCGCTGTGCAAATTCGCTGTACAGGACACCGCTCCCGATTTTATAGGGGCGTTCCTCGCGCGGGGGGACGCGTGTGCCCTGCGGGAAAATGATCAGCTGGCCGGGATCGTCCCGCCCTGCCGCGACATCGGCAACCATTTTGCGAATGGCCTGACCCTTTTTGCCGCGATCAACCGGAATGCAGCCAATCTTCAGACCGTATTGTCCGACGATAGGTGTCCAGAGCAGCTCTTTCTTCATTATGAATCGCCCACGTGGGACCGCGTGATAGATCATGATGATATCAAGGAACGACTGATGTTTGCCAACGACCAGCACTTCGCCCTCGGGCGGTGTGCCACGGACTTCGGTTTTCATTCCGACCATCCAACGGGCCGACCAAAGCGCAAAGGCGCACCATGAGTGGACCGCCGTGAGCGCGCCTTTCCGGCTGAACAGGGCCCACGGCATAAACGCAATCGCCATGACAACCATCATTGCGTAGATCACGATCAGGAAAATCAAAGACCGAAGCCATTGCAGTGCGTTCATCATGACTGAGCCCTCAGGGTCCGAAGCGCCGCAGCGCGAGTGGCGAAAAATGCAACGATAGCAGCGAGCGGCGGGATCACAACCGGCGACAGCCATCCCAGCCCCTGAAAACCAAGGCCGGTCAGGAAACCACCCGCTGCGTCCGTATCAGGCAACAGCAAGATGGCAATCGTGCCCAGCCCGCCACCAACGGCCGCACCTGTCAGAACCCGCAGGGTAAAGCGGCGCACGAATGCCCCCGCGATATAGTTGTCCTGCGCCCCGACAAGTCGCATGACCTTGATCACTTGTGCGTTCGCGGCCAAGGCAGCCTGCGCCGCGAGTGTGATCATCGCCGCCGTCGCGCCCGCAATCAGCGCAATCGATGCAAACGACAACAGGCGCAGACGACCAGCCGCCGCGATCAAAGGTTCGCGCCACCGCGTGTGGTCATCCAAAACCGCGCCGGGAACCTCGGCCTGCAACCGCGCCCGCAGGCCCGTCGCGTCATAGCCGTCGCCGTCTTCGACAATTTCGACCAAGCGTGGGATCGGCAGGGTATCAACCGGCAAATCTGGCCCGAACCAAGGCTCAAGCAGCGCCTTTTGTTCCTCAATGCTCAGCGCACGGGCCGAGGCAATGCCGGGTGTCGTGCGCAGCACCTCTAGTGCGGCGGCCTGCTGCGCATCCAGTTGATCCGCAGGCGCCGAAATCCGCAATGTCGACGTGCGGGCCAATTCCGCCGACCAACGATCCGCCAACCGCCCTGTCGCAAAAGCAAGCGCCAAGGCAAAAACCGCCAGAAACGCCATAGCCGCAGCGGTGAACAATGTCAGGTTCGCGGTATAACCCGTTGGCGGCACCGCACGATCAGCCAGCTTATCGCCCGCCATCATTGTGAAATAGCGTTTGACCATTACAAATCCGCCCCCGCAGCCAACAGTTTCCGGTCCTTAAGCCGCAGAACACGGGTTTGCACCTGGCTTTTGGCTGTGCGGATCAGTTGAAGGTCATGGGTTGCGATCAGCACCGTCTTGCCCATGCGGTTTAGTTGCACCAATAGCGTCAACAGGCGTTGAGACATTTCCCAGTCGATATTACCGGTCGGTTCATCCGCAATGATCACGTCAGGCGACATAATCACGGCCCGCGCCAATGCCGCGCGTTGGCGTTCACCCCCCGAAAGCTCGGGCGGCAACTGACCCGCTTGGTTGGCAAGACCCACCCAATGCAGCAATTGTTCAAGGTTATCCGCCGCCTCGGACACCCGCCCCGATACCGTCAACGGCAGGGCAATGTTTTCAGCAACCGACAAATGATCAAGGAACTGACAATCCTGATGCACCACGCCGATTTTACGGCGGCACAGCGCAATATCATCACGGGCCAGTTCGCGGGTGTTCCGTCCGAACAGGCGCACATGCCCCGCGGTTGCGAACAATTCGCCGTAGCACAGTTTCAGCAGCGTGGTTTTCCCCGCCCCCGATGGCCCCGTCAAAAAATGGAATGATCCGGGCGCCAGCGTCAGGGAAAGGTCTGAGAACAACTCTCCCCCGCCATAAGAGTAGGCAACTCGATCCAGCTCAATCAAATGGTGTTCCTTTCGCGACACATGCTGTGTTCTGCCGAAAACAGGTTGGGAATTCAATCGGCCTCAGGTCTGTCACGCTTGCTTTTACTTTTCCAATGCGTTCCAGATTGCTAGAGATACACAAATTCAAAGCAACAACCTGCGCGGGCCAACCGTGCGGCGGAGAGGATGGAATGCGGCTAATCTGCCCAAATTGCGGTGCCCAGTACGAAGTTCCGGACGATGTAATCCCAGAAGAGGGACGCGATGTCCAATGTTCGAATTGCGGTCATACGTGGCTTGAGCAGCCGGGTAAGTCCGAAGCGGACGAATTCGATACGATGCCCGAATTCGAACCCGAACCCCATACAGAAGATGCGGCAATCGCGGCATTTGACGATGATGTCCTGCCGATTGACGTTGACCCCGATCCGATCATAGCACCCGAACCAGAACCAGAACCGGTTCTGGACGATGCCCCTGAACCGGTCGAGGATGACCTTGAGGACGAGGTAGCGGACTTTGAAATGCCCGCCGCCCAGCCAGAGCCAGAGGCGGAGCCGGATATTCCGGATGCCGAACTAGAGCTGGCGCCAGCCCCATCGCGCCCGACGCGCCCCGTACGCCGCAGGCCACTCGACCCAGAAGTTGCCGAAATTCTGCGCGAAGAGGCCGAGCGCGAAAAATCGCGCCGTCAGGCCGAAGCAAACAGCGATATGCAGTCGCAATCTGAACTGTCTTTGGACCCGTCACCTTTGCCGGTCGAAGAACAGCGCGCCGAAGAGGCCCGCCGCCGCGTCAGCCGTCTGAAAGGCGAAGAGCCAAGCGTTGCCGCTGCCATGGCCGAAGACCGCAGCGCCCGCCGCCGTGAATTGTTGCCCGATATCGAGGAAATCAATTCAAGCCTGCGGTCGACATCAGAACGCGGCGAACCATCGCCGGTTCCAAACGACACCGCGCCGCCCGTGCGCCGCGGGTTCCGGCTTGGGTTCTTTAGCGTGATCCTGCTGGCCGCGATTGCGGCATGTGTCTATGTCTATGCTGATCTGATTGGACAACAGGTGCCGCAGTTGGTCGAACCTCTGACGTCCTATGTCGCATGGGTGGACGAGCTGCGACTGTGGCTGGATCTGAAAATTCAGGCGCTGCTGACCGAAATGGACAGCAACGCCTAGAATAGATCCAGCAAGCGGCGCAGGTATTCAAGTTCTTGGTCCGGACGATCCAGTTCGGACGAGCGACGCTGAATTTCACCCAACAGTTCTTCGGCACGTTGGGCCAGATCCTGATCCCCAAGGACATCGCCCTCTGATCCACCTCGACCGGCATTGCCCAGCTCGCGACCTAGCGGATCGCGTTGGGCAGATCGATCTGCCGCCTCGCCTTGGTTTTCACCTTCGCCTGCCAGATCGTCAGCCGTGTTGTTGTCCGCCAGCGCCGCGCCCAGATCACGCAGACCTTCGCGCAAGGCGTTCAGCGCCTGTGCCTGCCGATCAATCGCGGACCGCAAATTCCCCTCGCGAAGCGCCTCTTCGGCTTGTTCCATCGCGCGCTCGGCCTGTTCCAGCGCTTCGCGCGCACTTTCGGCTTGTTCACCGGTTAGGCCGGGCAAGGCGCGCTGCTGTTCCTCAAGCATTTCGCGCAGGGCCTGTTGACGTTCAGCAAGGCTTTGTTCGCCGGTTTGCCCGTCAGGGTTTTCCGATCCATCGCCGTCGCCGGTCATGCCTTGCTGCTGCCCCTGCTGGCCATCCATCTGACCCTGCTGGCCCTGTTGCCCCTGCTGTTGCTGGCCCAAGTCCTGACCGGGATTGAATTGTTCCTGCAATTCGCGGAACGCATCATCCGCCAGATCCTGTTGTTCCCTGAGCGTTTCCCCAATATCATCCAGCGATTGTTCGCCCGGATTGCGACGGCCTTCTCCGCCCTCGCCTTCGGACATTTGCAGATTTTCCAGCAACTCGTTCAGCTGCTGCATCAGCTCGGCCGCTTCGGCCATGCGGCCTTCTTCCATCAGCTCTTGGATACGGTCCATCAGCGCCTGAATTTCTTCGTCCGTGACGCTGGTCGTTTCCTGATCATTGTCGGGTTGATCTGTTCGCTCTTGTGGTTCTGCCTCTTGCGCCAGCAAATCCAGATAATTTTCGGTCGCCGCCCGCAGTTCATCCATCAGACGTTGGATTTCTGCGTCGGACACCCCATTGCGCATCGCCTCGGCAAGCCGTTCCTGCGCCCGCTGCAATCGTTCGCGTGCATCGTCAAGCGACCCCTCTTCCAGCGTCAGGGCCAAATCCCATAGCATCGCCGCAATCTGATCGCGTTCTGCAGCGGTCAGATCGTCATCAAGCGCGTTCTCAAGTTCGGCGATGATAAACGACAGCATCGCGGCGTTTTCACCGTTTGTGATGATGTCATCAGGTTCATAGGCAACCGTGCGCAAACGCAGCGCCACGTCAGGGGCGTTGGCCCGCGCCCACAAAAGATCACGGCGCTGTTCGATCAATGCCTTGGCAACAGGTTCAAAGAACCGTTTGCCCGGCAAGATCACTTCGTCAAAACGCGGTTCACTTTGCTGGCCAACGACATCTTGGACCTGCATGCGCAATGTCACAGGCAAATTGGCCAGCGGGTGGTCACTAAAATCGTCGATCAACACTTCTTCGAATGCGGACCGATCACGGCTGATCGGCAATGGCAGATCGACCTCGATCACCGGCTGCGGATCCGGTTCCGTCGCAAGCCCATAGCGCCGTTCAACAGCGGGCAGGTTCAGTTCGATCACCGCGGTGCCGCGCGCAACGGCGAAATCGTCTTCGGCGCGGAACGGCTGTTGCATTTGACCGTCACCATCGGCCGAAATCGGTCCGGTCAGTTCAACATAGGGCAAGGCATCGGGCATGATCCGAATGTCCCAGCCGCGTCCGTCCGGACCCGAGATTTCAACCCGCCCTTCCTGCATGGCTACGAACCGTGGATTGTCGGCGCGGCCAGTGACCTGCGCTGCCACAGTCTGATCAAGGGTCAGCTGACCATCATTTCCATAGAACCGGATCGCAATCTCTGATCCGGTTGGGACATTGATCCATTCACCTGTTTGGTCGGCAAGGTACAGAACCGGCCGTCCCGTGTGGCGCGGCGGTGTGATCCAGCCTTCCCATGTGGCTTTCGCACTGGCCGTTTGGGGTGGTGCAACAGGTGCGACAACCGCCCCCTCTGGCCGGAAAAAGAGTGCGGCGACAGCAAACAAACCCACGCCCACAAACCGCAGCCCCCAAGGATCGGCGGATGCCAGACGCACACGCGGCGCGACGGGCTGCGCCTCGGACAGGCGCGCCTGCATTCGGGATAAATGGGCCTGCCACAATGCGCGCGACGCCGCATCAGCACCGCCAAGCGCCTGTTCATCCGTCAGCGCAGTGATAGGCCGCCCGACAAGTGTGGCATCGATCCGGTCCAGCGCATCCTGTTGTGACGGCACAGAAAAGCCGCGCAGCCCGCGCCAAAAAAATAGCAAACTAAGGAAAAGACAGAGGCCCGCAAAGTTCGCAACCCGAACGCCAAACGTGGCCCAGCCCATCAGCCATGCCGCCGCAAACACCAATGCGATCGTTCCAACGGGCCAGAACGCCCGCCATACGCGTTCCAGCAACAAACCGGCCCAAGTCAGTGCGACAGACAGGCGGATAGGTTTCAGAACACTCGGCAACTTTGACAGGGCTACTCTCCTAACTTGGGCAGCCCCGATTTGGTCAGAGCCACTCTGGCACGATATCGCGCTCGATCATTTCTTCATAGGTAGGACGCTGACGGATAACCGCAAATTTATCGCCGTCGACCAGAACCTCGGGGATCAAGGGGCGCGAGTTGTATTCGCTGGCCATAACCGCACCATAAGCCCCCGCAGACCGGAACGCGATCAGATCACCCGCCGAAACCGGCGGAAGAT
This sequence comes from Marivivens sp., assembly GCA_965215785.1. Taxonomy (GTDB): domain Bacteria; phylum Pseudomonadota; class Alphaproteobacteria; order Rhodobacterales; family Rhodobacteraceae; genus Marivivens. The sequence goes on from OZ244120.1 coordinate 457,337, forward strand.
CGCGCGCCTTGGCAAAAGTGTCGCCAGATTCGCAGATCGGACCAACGATATCGAAAGGTTCCTTTTCGACACCTGCATCCGCCTCGATCACCGGATCAATGTCGTGATGGGCGTCATACATCGACGGGCGCAACAGGTCGTTCATCGCCGCGTCAACAATTAGGAATTTCCGGTCTTCACCCTCTTTGAGGTAAATCACCTCGCTGACAAGCAGGCCAGCATTGCCAGCAATCAACCGGCCCGGTTCGATTTCCACCTCACAGCCCAAGTGCCCCACCTCTTCGCGGATCACCTGCCCCAGTTCAGTCGGCAGCGGCGGCGCGTCGTTAGAACGGGTGTAGGGAATGCCGAGCCCACCACCCAGATCGAGGCGGGTGATCTCATGCCCGTCTGCGCGCAGGGTCTCGGTCAGCTCAGCCACCTTACGGTAGGCCAACCGGAACGGATCAAGGTCGGTCAGCTGGCTACCGATGTGCACGTCGATCCCGACAACCTTCAGCCCCGGCAATTCAGCGGCGCGGGCATAGACCTCTCGCGCGCGGGAAATCGGGATACCGAATTTGTTTTCTTTTTTGCCGGTTGCGATTTTCGCATGGGTTTTAGCGTCGACATCGGGATTCACGCGCACGGTGATCGGCGCAACCTTGCCCAGCGATACGGCGACCTGCGACAGGGCTTCCATCTCTGGTTCGGATTCGACGTTGAACTGACGGATGCCACCCTCAAGTGCGACGCGCATTTCTTCGCGGGTCTTGCCAACGCCCGAAAACACGATCCGGTCACCGGGGATATCGGCGGCACGGGCGCGCAGGTATTCACCGATCGACACAACGTCGATGCCAGCGCCCGCTTGGCCAATCAGCTTCAGAACGGCGACGTTCGACAAGGCCTTCATCGCATAGCAGACAAGATGCGGCATACCGCTCAGGCTTTCGTCAAACAGCCGGAAATGGCGCAGCAACGTCGCCGAGGAATAGACATAGAAAGGTGTACCCACCTTTGCCGCGATATCGGTCAGGGGAACGTCTTCGGCGTGCAGTACGCCATCGCGGTACAAAAAGTGATCCATGTCGGTCTCCGGCTTGTTTCAGGCGTCATAGCAAATTCGCCGAAAACCCCAACCCCTAACGCGACCGCAAAAACAGATAGAGAGGCAAACCACAGCTGACACCGATGCAAAACGTGGCCGGAATCGCAATCAGACGCAGCCAATCCCGTTTCTGGATCGACTCGGCGATCACCCACAGCGCCAGCACCAGCGCGGCAATGGTCAGATCCCATGTCAAACCATGGGTCGAATCGTTCACGTACCACGCGTCAATCAGACCCGATAATCCGGTGCCTGTTTCCGCCATATAGGACATGAAATAGTACATTGGATGGATGGCACCCCAAACGGCCATCCCCAAAAACACCCAACGCAATGCCGCCATTGATCCCTCCTGATTTAGCTCAGTAGGAAACTAGCCCATCTGCCGCCAATGGCTAGCAGCGGGCCGAAATGGTGATTGTGCCGTTCGATCCGCCGACCGAACACGTGGTAGAAACACCACCGGACCCTGCGCTGACACCGATCTGGCCCTGCGGCGCAAAGGGGGCGCCATCCGCACCACAGCCCGCCAAAACCAAAAGCGTCAGCACAAATCCGATCCGTTTCATCCCATGATCTCTTTCCAGCGGGCGATCTGTTCACGCACACGCACAGGCGAGGTGCCGCCATAGCTCAGACGCGAAGCCACCGAGTTTTCAACCGTCAGAACGTCAAAGACTCCGTCGGTAATACCTTCGTGCACTTCTTTCATTTCGTCTAGGGTCAGGTCCGGCAGGTCGCAAGATTTCGCCTCTGCCTTGGCAACAAGCGCGCCAGTGACGTGGTGCGCATCACGGAACGGCATGCCCAGTTCCCGCACCAGCCAATCGGCAAGGTCCGTCGCGGTTGAAAATCCGCTTGCCGCCGAGGCACGCAGGTTTTCACGCTGTGGCGCCATGGTTTCCACCATCCCCGTCATCGCAGCCAGCGCCAGCATCAGGTTGTCGGCGGCGTCGAACACCTGTTCTTTGTCTTCTTGCATGTCCTTGGAATAGGTCAGCGGCAGACCCTTCATCACGGTCATCAGAGCCACGTTCGCCCCCATGATCCGGCCGATTTTGGCGCGGATCAATTCTGCGGCGTCGGGGTTTTTCTTTTGCGGCATGATCGACGAACCGGTCGACCACTGATCCGACATCACAACAAATCGGAACTGGGCTGACGACCAGATCACCAATTCCTCGGCAAAACGGGACAGGTGCATGGCACAGATCGACGACGCCGACAGGAATTCAAGCGCGAAATCACGGTCGGATGTGGAATCAAGGCTGTTGGCCGATGGGCGATCAAAGCCCAGCGCCTCGGCGGTCATGTGACGGTCAATCGGGAAACCTGTTCCGGCAAGTGCGGCACCACCCAGCGGGCATTCGTTCATGCGGTTACGGGCGTCCTGAAAACGCGATTTGTCACGGGCCAGCATTTCCACATAGGCCAGCATGTGATGGCCCCATGTCACCGGCTGGGCGGTTTGCAGGTGGGTAAAGCCCGGCATGACCCAATCGGCGCCCGCCTCGGCCTGCCCCAGCAGCGCCTTGATCAAGACATCAATCGCCTCGACCGCGGCATCGCACTGATCACGGACCCACATACGGAAATCCAGCGCGACCTGATCGTTCCGGCTACGGGCGGTGTGCAAACGGCCAGCCGCATCGCCGACCATTTCGCGAAGCCGTGCTTCGACGTTCATGTGAATATCTTCGAGAGCGGCAGAAAATTGAAATTCGCCCTTCTCGATTTCTGACAAAATAGTGAGCAGGCCTTCACGGATCGCTTCGGCATCTTTATCGGTAATGATGCCTGTTGCGGCCAGCATGGCGGCATGGGCACGCGAACCGGTGATGTCCTGTTCGGCCATACGCTTGTCAAAGCCGATCGAAGCGTTGATTGCTTCCATGATCGCGTCTGGGCCAGCGCTGAAACGGCCGCCCCACATCTGGTTCGAGGATTTTGTCATGTCGGAGGTCCCATGCGGAAACTGAAATCGCTGATGCTTTATACGGCCCTTGCCTTGGTTGCAAATGGCGCAGTGGCCGAAACCACCGATATAGACGGCCTTTTGGTTGGCGATATGGCCCGATTGATCGTTCACACAGCCCCTAAACCGGTGGATTTGGTGGTGTTTGAGGCCGAGGACGGCGGCGACATGACATTGGCCGACAGCAACGGCAAACTGCGCGTTGTGAATTTCTGGGCGACATGGTGCGGCCCCTGCCGTGTCGAAATGCCCTCGCTGTCAGCCCTGCAGACCGAATTGGGCGGTGACACCTTTGAGGTCGTGACGATCGCCACAGGTGTCAACAACCCTGCGGCTATGGTGAGGTTCTTTGAGGATATAGGGGTCGACAACCTGCCGCTGCACAAAGACCCGCGGCAAAAGCTGGCGCGCGAATTTGGCATTCTGGGCCTGCCCGCAACCGTGATCCTAGATCAGGACGGAAATGAAATTGCCCGCTTTATCGGTGATGCGGATTGGGCCAGCGAAGAGGCAACCGCCGTTATCAGCGCACTGATCGACGGTTAGGCGTGGCCTGAATCTGACGACAGCAGTATGGGATCAATGCCCAGCGCTTTCAGGGCGGCGATCCATTTGAATTCATTTGCGCGGCCAAACACAATTTCGTCGCTGGCATCGCATGTCAGCCAACCGTTCTGTGCGATTTCGCCCTCTAACTGACCCGGCCCCCAGCCGGCATAGCCCAACGCAAGCATCGCGTTTTCCGGCCCATCGCCCACCGCAATTTCGCGCAGCACATCCAGCGTCGCCGTCATTGTGTGATCATTGTCCACCGTCAGCGACCCGATTTCGGATTTGAAATCTGCGCTATGCAGAACAAACCCCCGCCCCTTTTCGACCGGTCCACCGATGTGAACACGCATGTTCGACACCAAATCCTTGTCATCGATGTCCAGCTGTTCCAACAAGTCAGACAGCCGGATATCCGGCGAAGGTTTGTTGACGATTAACCCCATCGCCCCCTCATCCGAATGGGCACACATATAGATGACCGCCTTGTCAAAGCGATCATCTGCCATGCCGGGCATAGCAATCAGCAACTTACCGGCGAGTGATGAGTCTTCGAAGTCCATATTTTCATGATGGGTTCCCGTTGCGGGTACTGCAAGGGTTGATATCCGGCAAAATCGCCGCAACGTGATTTCACGTGTCACGAAATCCCCGTATTGTGGCCGATATGAAAAAACTGCTTTGCCTATGCGCGACCTTGGTTGCGGCTCCTGCTTTCGCACTTGATCTAGACACCATTGTGTCTGCTGAAATTTTGCCGGGATGGCGCCAGCCTGATGGAACCCATGTCGCCGCCTTGCGGATTGATCTAGCACCGGGTTGGAAAACCTATTGGCGGGCGCCGGGCGATGCGGGCATTCCGCCACAAATTGACCTAAGCGCGTCCGAAGGTATCCGCAGCATGCAGTCATACTGGCCAACGCCCGAGGTTTTCGAAACCAGTGGCGTGCGGTCGGTCGGTTACCACGACAGTGTGGTCGTCCCGATCGAACTCACCGGCGACGAAACCATGCTGTTGAAAGGCGAGGCATTTATCGGCGTGTGCGACGATATCTGTATTCCTGCGGTCCTCAGCTTTGAGGCCGAACTGACCAGCGGCGGCACCCGTGATGGTGCGATCATTGCATCCTTGATGGATCAACCGATCACATTGAACGATCAGCCCGTTTGCAAAATCGCGCCGCTGAGTGACGGTTTGCAGGTGACGTTTACGATGCCGCCTTCGGCCCCGCAAAACGCAGATGTGGTCATCGAAGCACAGGACGGCATTTGGGTGTCCGATCCGGTGACGTGGCAGGAGGACGGAACACTTATGGCGCGTTCCGACATGTTGGGGCCCGATGCAGGCCCCTTTGCCCTTGATCGTTCGCAAGTGCGAGTGACGCTGCTAGGGGTGGGACAAGCGGCCGAAATGTTGGGATGTGTCGGCGGTTAAGCCCGCCGACGCCAAAGCACCACGCTCGTTCCCATATAGATTACGACAATTCCGGCGACCACGGCGATGATATACATCCCGATTGCGGACATCAGCGCCGATGGCAAGGCTGGCAGCAGCGGACCAAATCCCGCCACAAGCGGCAACAGCAGCACGGCGAACAACCCGACGCTTAGGACCACCGCCAGCGTAGATGGCAATGAAATTGCCCGCCGCCGCGCGCCAAGCGCCATGCGCATCGACCCGAACAGCCGCGCGAAATCCAACTGAATTGCCAGCAACGCAGGCACGATCAACAGCACCATGAACATTCCGAAACCAAGGCCGTAGACCAATGTGATCACCGTCGGCTTCAGGAACTCGGCTTGGGCCGACCCTTCATAAAGCAGTGGCGTCAGACCAATCACAGTGGTTGCCGTTGTTAGCATCACAGGCCGCAGTCGGTCGGCAGTGCCATCAATGATCGCCGGGACACGGCCCCGTTCGCGGGCGTATTCCTCGATCGTTGTGACCAATACAATCGAGTCGTTGATCACAATGCCAACCATGCCCAGCAAACCCACGACCGTGAACATCGACATAGGCACACCCCATACGTAGTGCCCCCAGATCGTGCCAACCAATGCAAATGGAATAACGGCCATGACAACGATTGGCCGGCTCCAACTTGCGAAAATCCAGCAAAGGGTCAGGTAAATCCCTACAAGGATAAACACCAAACCGTTGATCGCATCGCTGAGGAACTGATTTTCTTGTTCGCTTAGCCCGCCAAGCTGGGTTTCGATGCCATACCGGCTTTGGATGGATGGCAGGATTTCTTCGTCGATGATGGTGTTCACTTCGGTCGCGCGGTCGGCGTCTTCGTCATCCAGATCACCCGAGACAGCGATCAACATGATGCCGTTTTCGCGCTGAACCGTGCTAAACCCGCTTTCGGTCGTCACGGTCACGATGTCAGACAGTGGAACATAAACACCCGACGCCGTTCGCATCTGCAAACGATCAAGGAAGTCCGCCGTGAGCTCTTCGTCCGGCAACTGAACCCGGATCGTGGCCGACCGCGTTCCGTCAGGATAACTTGCCGCCTCGATACCGCCCAGTCGTTGACGCAGCACCGACCCCAACGCATCGATTGAAAAGCCCAGCGCCTGACCCTGAGGTGTCAGTTCAAGAACATATTCGTCCTTGTCATAGGATAGGCTGTCCTGCAGGCCGGATACCTCGGGGAATTGCGCCAACTCTGTCTTTAGGGCCTCGGCCGCTGCCTTGAGCGTGTCAGCATCCGCACCATAGAGTTCGATTGAAAGCGAATCCCCGCCCGGACCGCCGCCAAAACTGCGGAAGCTGACGGTTTCGGCCAACGGATGATTTTGCACCTCGGTCTGTACCGCCGCGACAAATTCATTCGACGAAAACGGCCGCAGGTCAGCGTCGATCAACTCGATTGAAATCGCGCCAAGTTGATAGCTTTCTTTGTTTTCGGTGCCCGATAGACCCCGCCCAGACGATCCACCGATCTGCGTGACGACGTATTTCAACGGGTTCACGCCTGTGTCGGCCTCGAACTGAGCGGCGGCGGCCTCGGTTGCGCGCTGTAGCTCGCCCATCATGGCCAGACTGTCTTCGCGCGTGGCGGTCGGCAACATGGCAAAGTTGCCATTCACCTGCCCCTGTTCGGGCGCAGAAAAGAACCGCCATTGCACATCGCCCCGCATGAACAATGCGATCTGCGAGGCCAGCAAAACAACAGCCAGCGCAATCACCGGATAGCGCATGACCACAACCAGCCGCATCAGCGGACGGAACAGGCGATCACGCACCCATCCGAAACCGCGGTTCACCTGACGGGACGGCCAATCGTACCAACGGTCCTGTTTCGATTTTCCGACGGAATGCGACAGGTGATGCGGCAGAACGATAAAGCATTCGATCAGACTAGCCGTCAGCACGGTGATCACCGTGAACGGAATAACCGAGATGATTTCACCAAAGCGCCCACTTATGATGGTCAGACCGTAGAACGCAATGTTGGTCGTGATCGTTGCCGAAAATACGGGGCCGAACATCCGCTTAGCCGCATTTTCCGCCGCCACGACGCCCGGCTCGCCCAGTTGGCGGGCCCTGAAATCCGCGTGTTCGCCAACCACAATCGCATCATCGACCACAATCCCAAGTGTGATGATCAAGGCAAAGAGCGAAATCATATTGATGGTAATGCCAGCCAGATACATCAGCGCAACGGCGGCCAGCATCGAAATCGGAATGCCCATCGCAACCCAGAATGCCGTGCGCGCGTTCAGGAACAAGAACAGCAGGCACAGCACCAGCCCAAGCCCCATCAGGCCGTTGTCCATCAACAGGTTCAAACGCCCCGTGATTTGTTCGGCCCGTGTGTTGATCAGGTCGATGGACACGCCCTGAGGCAGGGTTGCCTCCATTTCGGCGGCGATTTCCTCGACGGTGGCCTGAATGCCGATGGCATCGCCACGGGCGTTACGTGTCACGCTGATCTGAACGGCAGGGTTTTCACCCACGTAATAGGCGCGGTCCCTGTCGATCCCTTCGACTGTGACAGTGGCGACATCGCCAATCGTCAGCTCGGAATAATCCGCACCAGACCGCAGCACGATGTTCGACAAATCCTCGGCTGATCGTTTTTCCACACCGGTTCGAACCCGTGCAGTGCCGGCCACATCACCAACGGGGTCGGCGTTCACCTCGGCCGCGATGGCATTGGCAATCTCGCTGAGGGTGACGTCATATTGCATCAACGAAATCGACGTGACCTCGACCACGGTTTCGGGCGCGACGACACCGCTGATAGATGTGCTGGTGACCCCTTCGTTGAACAGACGGCTGACCATTTCATCCGCAAAGCGGCTGAGCTGATCAACACCCACAGGACCGGTGATCACGACATCCGTGACGCCATCGAACCAATTGGATCGGCGGATGACAGGGTCCTCGGCGTCGTCCGGTAGGGTACTGATTGCATCAAGCGCATCCTGCACGTCCTTTTCCGCCTGGGTCATGTCCCAGTCGGTTTCAAATTCCAGCGACACACGCGCCGCCCCTTCGGACGAACGGGCGCTGGATCCGGTGACCCCTTCGACGGCCAACAGCGCCGGTTCAAGGATCTGAACGATGGCATTATCGACGTCTTCGGCCCCTGCGCCCGACCATTGAACGGTCACCGTGACCGAGTCGATGATGACATCGGGAAAATACTGGGCCCGCATTTTCGGCAGGGCCAAGGCCCCTGCAATCACCAGCAGTAGCATCAGCAGATTGGCAGCCGTCCGGTGGCGGGTGAAATATGACAGGATACCGCCTGCCGTATTCTGGATCAGTTCACGACCAACAGCCATGGCTTAGCCCCCCATCCGCGTTTCAAGGCGCGAAACCAGCTGAACAGGGACCGCCGGTTGTTCCAATTGTCCCAGAAGGTTCGACTTGACCTCATCCGGCATTGGGCCAGATTGAACAAACGCGATCAATTTGGCGCGACGTTCATCGTCAAGCTCGATCGTGTCCCCAGTTGCATCGGCCGTATCCGGCGCGCCGGAACGTTCAGCGCCAGCCGAAGGCGCCGCAGGTTCGGCACCCGCAATTTCGACCCGAATACCTGCCCCCAGCAAAGGCGACCGTTGGGCGACGATTTGACGACCGTCCAGATCGGCGGCCGCAATCAGAACGTCATCACCCTGACGCCTTAGGATTTCGACGCGCGCCAGTTCCAGCCGGTTTTCGGCCCCGATAACCAAAACACTGGTGTCCGAACCAACCGCGGTGGACGGCACCAAGGCCACGTTGTCGAGTTCAGGTTCGATCACCTTAACGGTCGCAAAATCGCCTGGCCGGAAACCAACGGCGCTGTCCAAACTGGCAAATAACAATCGACCGGTTTCGCCAGAGGCCACAACCGCGCTTTCGCGGGTGATACGGCCCGTCGCCGTTAGATTGACCCCGCCAACATCCAGTGACACCTCAACCGGTGCCAGTGGCAGCGTCCCGTCTTCATTAAGCAAACGGGCATATTGCGCGGTCGAGACACGGAACGACACCTCTAGTGCGCTGGGATCAATCAACTGCGCGAGCAGTTCGTTCGCCGTCACGCGGCCGCCTTCGATCACGGTCACTTCGCTAAGCGTTCCGTCGAATGCGGCATAGACGACCGTGTCTTCTAGCGTCCGCTCGGCCTCGGCCAGGGTGAGTTGCAAGCGCTCAAGGCTGGTTGACGCGGAATTTACGCGCGCCTCGGCCTGAGCGAGTTGGTTGCGGCTCGATAAAACCGAACTTTCGGCCGAAGCAACGGCAAGCTCGGCAGTTTCGACCGCTGCCGTCGTTCCCACACCACGTTCGGCCAGATCTTCTGCCCGTGCCAGCGCGGCAACCCGCAATTCCGACTGGGCCTCGGCGGCAAGCAGGGTGTCCCGCGATATCGCAAGCGCATTTTGCGCATCGTTCAATTCCGCCTGCGCGTCCTGTAAGTCAACTTTGACACGGGCAAGCGCGGTTTCGGCATCGGTCGGATCGACCTTTAGGATCAATTGCCCCTCAGACACGACCCCGCCATCCGCCAGCGCTGGATCGGCGTAAATCACCGTCCCGCCCGTTGCCGACCTGAGCGATAGCGTCCGGCGGCTGCGCAATTCGCCGAAAACGGTCAATTCGGGCTGAAGGGTGGTTGCCTCGATCGTCACCGCCTCAACGGTCAGGACCTGTTCGCGCTGACCAAAGAAACCGCGCTGATCCCCCGATCTGGCCTCAACGGCCTGACGGACCATGTTGCCCGCCATCGCCAATAGCGACAACGTCAATGCCAATAGAAAAATGCCTGCTAAACTGCGCCGCAAAAAACGCATATCGCTACTCCCAGATAGTCGAAATCAATCTCAGCCGAAGCTAGTTTCGGATGTTTATCTAGGGCAAACGCGCGGCGCGGCTATTTCCGTCGCAGATGTTCGTCCAATCTGGGAAAAATTTCGACAAAATTGCAGGGCATATGCCGGTAATCCAGCTGTTTGACCAAAATTTCATCCCAAGCGTCTTTGCACGCCCCAGTGCTGCCCGGTAGGGCGAACAGGTAGGTGCCGTTGGCAACGCCGCCTGTTGCGCGGCTCTGAATGGCGCTGGTTCCGATTTTCTGCATCGACACAATCGTGAATACGGTTCCAAAGGCGTCGATCTCTTTTTCATAGACATCGCGATGCGCCTCGACGGTGACATCCCGCCCCGTCAAACCGGTACCGCCTGTTGAAATCACAACATCCACATTCGGATCAGTGCACCACGCACGCAGTTGTTCGGCGATCTGGTCACGCTCGTCCGGCAAAATCTTGCGGTCGGCCAATGTGTGACCTGCATCGGTCAAACGCTGAACCAGCGTGTCGCCGGATTTGTCCTGATCCAATCCACGCGTATCGCTGACAGTCAGGATTGCAATGCGGACCGGTACAAAGTCGCGCGTTTCATCGATCCGGCTCATTCTAGGATCCTTTGGTCAGTTTCGCTTTCAACGACAGCAGATCGGCCCAGGCATCCCGCTTGGCGTTGGGGTTGTTCGAAACGCGTTGCGGTTCGACCATCGGCAAAACAGGGCGGCCATCTAGGTCATGCCAATGACCGCGCAGCCGCGTCATTCCGTCCTTGCCCAGCAGCGCCCGACAGGGTGTGTTTCCCATTGCGACGACAACCTCGGGCGCGGCCAATGCGATGTGGCGTTTCAAAAACGGGGTCATCATCTTCAACTGGGCGGGTTCAACGCCGGACGTTGCGGGCGGGCACCACGGCACGACCGAAACCAGATACAGACCGTTGGCGGATATATCGCTGGATCGCCCCAGGTCGATGGCTGCAAACATTTTGTCAAAGAATGCGCCGACCTGCCCCGATAGCAACGTCCCCGCCCGATCATCATCGCGGCTGGGTGGTTCGGTGACGATCATCACCCGTGCGGCCGGATTTCCCGCGGACACGATGCAATTGCGCGCGCCCTTGCGCAGGTCGCAATGTTCAAATCCGAAGATCGCAGCCTTTAGCGCATCAATGTCCTTTGCGGCGCCTGCGGCTTTCTGCGCTTCGGCCACCTGATCGACCTTGGGCTTTTCGGGTACGGGGGGCGGCGCGGCCTTGGGTTTGGCGGCGGCGGGTTTGCGAATCTCATCGACCAATTCATAGCGGTTGACGGGCGCATCCAAAATCGCCTCGTCCGCGCCAAGTTCGACCTGCCAGTCCAGCAGTTCGTATGCGGTCCAATAGTCCAAACCAGAATCCATGCGCTTACCATAGGCAAAAGCCGCAGCAATGTGCAGCCCCATTGCGTGCTGACCTTGCCGCCAATGGAACACCTGCCTATAAGCGGCGCAACGCATCGGAGGACAGCATGACTTTCAACGCCGCTCACCTGTTAGGCATCGAACACCTCCATCCCACCGAGATTCAGACGCTGCTTGATTTGGCGGATCGTTATGCCAACGAAAACCGCGATGGCCGTGGGCACAAAGATGTCTTGGCCGGCCTCACCCAGATCAACATGTTCTTTGAAAATTCGACCCGAACGCAGGCCAGTTTTGAATTGGCAGGCAAACGGCTTGGTGCGGATGTGATGAATATGTCGATGGCCACATCCAGTGTCAAAAAGGGCGAAACCCTGATTGATACGGCCCTGACACTGAACGCGATGCACCCTGACCTGCTGGTCGTCCGTCACGGATCGTCCGGCGCGGTTGATCTGCTGGCGCAGAAAGTGAACTGCGCTGTGCTGAACGCCGGTGATGGCCGTCACGAACACCCGACCCAAGCGTTGCTGGACGCGCTGACAATCCGCCGCGCCAAAGGGCGTTTGCATCGCCTGTCGATCGCGATTTGTGGTGACATCCTACACAGCCGCGTGGCGCGTTCGAACATCATGCTGCTGGGCAAAATGGAAAACCGTGTGCGTCTGATCGCGCCGCCCACATTGATGCCCGCTGGCGTGTCCGAGTTCGGCGTCGAGGTGTTTGACGACATGCGCGAAGGTCTAAAAGACGTCGATGTCGTGATGATGCTCCGCATTCAGAAAGAACGCATGGACGGCGGGTTTATCCCATCGGAACGCGAATATTATCACCGCTATGGTTTGGACGCGGACAAGCTGTCGTATGCGAAACCGGATGCGATTGTGATGCACCCCGGCCCGATGAACCGTGGTGTCGAAATTGACGGCACGATTGCCGACGACATCAACCGCAGTGTCATCCAGACACAGGTCGAAATGGGTGTCGCCGTCCGTATGGCTGCGATGGATTTGCTGGCCCGCAACCTGCGTGCACGCCGCGCCGACAACAAACCGGTGATGGTATGAGCGACGACAAGAAAAAGAAAAGCGACGCCCGCATGAGCGGCATGATCGCAACCGCCGCATTGATCGTCATGGCGCTGGTCGTTGTGATGATGATTTTTGTCGGGTCATAGGAAAGGCACACAATGACGGACCTTGTTTTCAAAAACGCCCGACTGATTGACCCTGTCGCCCTGACCGAAAACACCGGATGGCTGGCTGTGACCGATGGCGTGATTACGGCCACCGGCGAAAATGACGCCCCCGAGGCAGACCAGACCATCGATTGCGGCGGTCAGTGCCTTGCGCCTGGCATTGTCGATATGGGGGTACGGATCGGGGAACCGGGCGAACGCCACAAAGAAAGTTTCCGCACCGCAGGACAGGCGGCAGCAGCAGGCGGCGTGACGACCATCGTGACGCGACCCGATACCGCCCAACCGATTGATACGCCGGAAACGCTCGAATTCCTGTTGCGCCGCGCGGCAGATGACACGCCCATCAATGTCCTGCCGATGGCCGCCCTGACCAAGGGGCGTTCGGGCAAGGAAATGACCGAGATTGGTTTCCTACAAGACGCTGGCGCCGTCGCCTTTAGCGATGGCATGCGGGTTGTCGAAAACACCAAGGTCTATGGCCGCGCCCTGTCCTACGCCCGCAGCCTCGGCGCATTGGTGATTGGCCATGTTCAGGAACCGGGCCTGTCCAAGGGCGGCGTCGCCACGAAAGGCAAATTTGCATCCCTGCGCGGCTTGCCGGATGTCAGCCCGCTGGCTGAACGCATGGGGCTTGATCGTGATATTGCGATGCTGGAAATGACCGGCGCGAAATACCATGCCGATCAGATCACTACCGCCCGCGCCCTGCCCGCGCTGGAACGCGCGAAACGCAATGGGCTGGATATTACGGCAGGTGTCAGCATTCATCACCTGACGCTGAATGAATTTGACGTCGCGGATTACCGCACGTTCTTTAAGTTCACGCCGCCCCTGCGCAGCGAAGAGGATCGTATCGAGGTAATCGAGGCCGTGAACACCGGCCTGATCGACATCATCTGTTCGTTCCACACGCCACAGGACGAAGAATCCAAACGCCTTCCGTTCGAAGATGCAGCCAGTGGTGCGGTCGGGCTGGAAACCATGTTGCCAGCTGCGATGCGGTTGGTTCACGGCGGTTATCTGACGCTGCCACGGCTGTTCCGCGCGATGTCCCTCAATCCGGCAAATCGCTTGGGTCTGGACTGTGGTCGCCTGATCGACGGTGCTCCGGCGGACCTTGTTCTGTTTGATCCAGATGCGCCGTTTATCCTTGATCGTTTCAGCCTGAAGTCGAAATCGAAAAATACCCCCTTTGATGGTGCACGAATGCAGGGCAAAGTGCGCGGAACATGGGTCGCAGGGGCCCGCGTACACACAGCATAAGCCGGGGGAGCTATGTCATTTTTCGCGATTGAGCCGCTGACGGGTCTGATTTGGGCCGTATTGGGTTACCTGCTGGGGTCGGTGCCGTTTGGTATACTGCTGGCGCGGGCAATGAACCTAGGCGATCTGCGCAAGATCGGTTCGGGCAATATCGGCGCAACGAACGTTTTGCGCACCGGCAACAAAAAAGCCGCCGCCCTGACCCTGTTGTTTGACGGTGCCAAGGGGGCCGTTGCGGTTCTACTAGCGCGACAGTTTTCCGGCGAAGCCGCCGCTCAAGTCGCGGCGTTGGCTGCGTTTTTGGGGCATTGTTATCCGGTTTGGCTTGGCTTTAAGGGTGGGAAAGGTGTCGCAACCTTTATCGGCATCATGCTGGCGCTTGCGTGGCCAATCGGGTTGATCGTGTGTGCGACGTGGCTTTTGGTTGCGGTCGTGACGCGGTATTCGTCTTTGTCAGCGTTGCTGGCTGCAGGGATATCACCGGTGTTTGCCGTGCTTCTAAACTACGGCGACCACGGGTTGATCGCTATGTTGCTGGCTGCGCTGATCTATTGGCGCCACCGCGAAAATATTAGCCGTCTCCGCGCTGGAACCGAGAGCAAAATCGGACAGAAGTAGACTTATTTTTCCTGCATATCGCGCATCATTTGCGCGATACGCTCCGTCCGGCGGTACATTCCGATGGCCAGATAGGCCATGCCGCCAAAAATAATAATTCCAATTCCGCCAAGTATTAAAACCGACATCGACAACACGATGCCTTGGTCCCCTTTGGGCAGCGTCAAAAGCGCAGCGCCAAACAGGACACATACAAATAACGCAATGAAAACACCTAAAAGTTTTTCAAATGCGTTCACGAACCAATCACCCACGTCCGCCTCCGGCATTACTCAATACACAACCTCAGAATGTATCGAGTCGGGGTAAATTAGCCAGACTTAATAGCTGTAATCGGAATAAATCTTGTTTAGATCGCCGTTCCAGTCGCCATAGAACCGCTCAAGCAGCTCGTCGGCTGGGCTGTTTCCGGTCGCGACAGATTCCTTCAACGCGTTCAGGAAATGGGTCTCGTTCGGGATCAAACCACCGGCGCCGGCTTTGCCGCGTGCGGTCAGGCCTTGTTCGGCGATCAAAACCGTTTCGCGTGCGAGGTCGATCATTTTGATGCCGTTAACCTCGGCCGCCAGCCCCTGTTCCGAGGCCGCGACGCGCAACGCTTCGCGGGTTTCAACATCCCAGTCCTTGGCGATATCCCATGCCGCATCAAGCGCACCGCTGTCGTACATCAGACCGACCCAATAGGCAGGCAGCGCACACAGACGCCGCCACGGTCCGCCGTCAGCACCGCGCATTTCCATGAATTTCTTGATGCGCACCTCTGGGAAAATGGTGGTCAGATGGTCCGCCCAATCGCTCAGCGTTGGCATTTCACCTGGCAGTGCTGGCAGCTCGCCTTTCAGGAAATCGCGGAACGATTGGCCCAACGCGTTGATGTATTTACCGTCGCGATAGACAAAATACATCGGCACATCGAGCGCATAGTCCACATACCGCTCAAACCCCATGCCATCCTCAAACACGAACGGCAGCATGCCTGTGCGCGCCTCGTCCAGATGACGCCACACACGGCTACGCCAGCTTTTGTGGCCATTCACCTTGCCCTCAAAAAAGGGCGAATTCGCAAACAGCGCCGTCGCAACAGGCTGAAGCGCTAGGGCCGTCCGGAACTTTTTGACCATGTCCGCCTCGGACGCAAAGTCGAGGTTCACCTGCACGGTGCAGGTCCGGTACATCATTTGTTTCCCGCTGGTCCCGACCTTGTCCATATAGTCGGTCATCAACGCATAGCGGCCTTTGGGCATGACCGGCATTTCGTCATATGTCCAGATCGGAGCAGCGCCCAATCCGATGAAACGCACACCGATTTCGTCGGCAACGCCCTTTACCTCACGCAGGTGGGTGTTCACCTCGTCACAGGTTTGGTGAATGCTTTCCAAAGGGGCGCCAGACAATTCCAGCTGCCCGCCCGGTTCCAAGCTAACGTTCGCGCCATCCTTGGTCAGGCCAATGATATTGTCGCCCTCATAGACCGGCGCCCAGCCGTAGCGGTCTTTCAATGCGGTCAGAACGCCCTGCACTGACCGTTCACCCACATATGGGAGCGGTTTGAGCGAGTCTTTGCAGTAGCCGAACTTTTCATGCTCGGTCCCGATGCGCCATTCGTCTTTTGGCTTGCACCCATCTGCCAGATATTCTGCCAGTTGTTCGTGACGTTCGATCGGACCGCCGCCGGACTGAGGAATAGACATGGGTGCCTCGGATGTTGCTTGTCTTGTTTGGTCTCCACAGGTGAAGCGAGACGCGGGCTAAGTCAAGGGATCCGAAAGGCTGTTCAAATCCCGCACATTGGTTGCGCGCCAGAGCACAAAGCTCTTTTCCTGTGAATGGTTCAGCGCCTCAGCCGCCAATGACAGATCAATTCCATTCAACGGCGCAAGGGCATCAATGATCTTATCCGCACCAGCGGCATCGGTTGGAACGCTTAGACGTTGGCCGTCTTTTTGCTGAAACACCCAATTTGCAGGCTTATCGGCGTAGCTGTGAATGCTGACCCAAGACAGCGCATCAACGGATACAACCCCGCCTACGTCCGCCGCAAACCATGCGATTTGCCGTTCGTCCACGTCTACAACGCCGGGGCCGAAACCATCCCCACGCAGCAACCGCGCACGACGCAGTCCCTCGATCACAAAAACGCTACCGCCAAGGATCAGCAGAAAACCCAGCCACCTGACCAATCCAAACCCCGTCGCCCACCAGGCACCAAGGGCGACAACCAGCCCCCCGATCAACGGTTGCTGATAACGGATCAGGGCGCGACGGGCCTCGGGGCGGATGAAATCAGAAACGGGCAAACTGTTCCCCTTTAAATAAGGTCAGGTTCCAATCCCCAACACGTTCGAAGCCAATCGCGATATAGGCACGCGCCGCGACATCGCTGGCCGCAAAAAGCGTTGCCTGTTCAACCCCGCGCGACCGCGCCTGTTCAAGCGTCAGTGCGACCACACGCTTAGCCAGCCCCTGCCCGCGCAATTCCGGCGGGGTATACACGCCGCCAACCTGAACGATGTTCGGCAGTTGCGCGTTCAAACCAGCCTTGGACACGCATTCACCATTCCGCACCAAAACCATGTGGCTGGATTGTGCGATGCGGCGGTCATAGACATCTAGGGCCCGCGTTTTGGCATCCTCATATGTCGCGCCCAGCGCTTCGACATCATAACGGATCTGCCAGTCGATCATCATATCTTTGGGCGCGTCGGCAAAGGGGATCACTTCCCCCTCCACATCCGGCACCTTGATATCCGCTAGGTTCAATAGGAAATGCGGCTCAACCCGATCAAGCGTGGCTGGCACATCCATCAAACCCGCCGCCCGCCGCAGCGCCCCAGCCTGATCGGCAGGGCCGATCACACCGATCAACCCGCGATCCGCCAGTGGGTCAAGGATGGGGCCCGTCGGGCATTGGGGCATCACCATGCCGCTGCGCGTGATGGTCAAAACGTCCGAGATCGCCACGCCGTTGCGGCGAAACCACATAGAAGGCGCGAACGCGTCGTCACCGTCCAGCCCATAAGTCCGCAAGTTCGACAGCGGGAACATCGATTGATGGGCCCGAGACGACAGAAATCCCTGAATTTCAGGCAAGTCCGCATCGGTAGCACGTTGGATCATGACCAATCCCCAAGCGCCTGTTGCCACACGGTCATGGCCGCCACCGCCGCCGTATCCGCCCGCAAGATGCGCGGGCCAAGGCTGATGGAAACGGCATTTGGATGATCACGCAGGCGTTTGCGTTCTGCGTCCGAAAAACCACCCTCTGGGCCAATGAATATCGCCCAAGGGCCGTTGCCCTGCGCCTCAAACGTGCGCTCATCCAATACCAGCGCCTCGTCGCAAAACATGATCTTGCGATCAGCGGGCCAAGTATCGAGTAGTTTGGAAAAGCGCGTCAGGTCGTCAACCGCTGGCACATAGGTGCCGCCGCATTGTTCCGCCGCCTCGACCGCATGGGCCTGTAACCTGTCGCGGTTGATACGTCCCGAATTGGTAAATTCGGTCTGCATCGGCACAATCCGCGCGGCGCCCATTTCGGTTGCCTTTTCGACGATAAAGTCTGTGCGATCCTTTTTGATCGGCGCAAAAACAAGCCACAGGTCGGGCGGCAACTGCAACGCTCGGGTCTGTTCCACACAGGTCAGTTCGCCACTTTTCTTTGAGGCGGCGGTGATTTCGGCGTCCCATTCCCCGTCACGCCCGTTAAAGACCGACAAAACCGTGCCAACAGCCAAGCGCATCACACCAAAAAGGTAATGCGCATGGTCCCGCGACACCGGAACCGTTTGCCCTTTGCCCAAGGGCTGGTCTACATAAAGTCGAACCTTCGAAGCCATGAGCGGACCATATGAGCAGCACCAACGGAATGCCAGAGGGCACAGTCGCCGATGCCGTGAAAGGTAACTGGGTCGATACGATTGCCCCTGCATGGTCGCGCCCCTATTTGCGCCTGTCCCGTGCGGACCGCCCCATCGGCACGTGGTTGCTATTGTTACCCTGTTGGTGGTCGCTGATGCTGGCGGCGATTCATACTGGCCGGTTCGGCCTCTATGAGCTGTGGATCGCAATTGGGTGCGCCATTGGTGCATTTGTCATGCGCGGTGCTGGCTGTACGTGGAATGACATTACAGACAGACACATTGACGCCGGCGTAGCCCGCACGCAGTCACGCCCGCTACCGTCCGGTCAGGTCACTGTGCGGGGCGCGGTGGTCTGGATGGTGGCTCAGGCGCTTGTCGGGCTTGCGATCCTGTTAACCTTCCCGCCTTTTGCCATCCTGCTGGGTGTTCTGTCGCTGGGACCGGTCGCAATCTATCCGTTTGCAAAACGATTCACTTGGTGGCCGCAGATGTTTTTGGGCATCGCGTTCAACTGGGGCGCTTTGGTCGGATGGGCCGCTGTCAGCGGCGATATCGGCTGGCCCGCCGTTCTGCTCTATCTTGGGGGGATTGCATGGACGCTGTTCTATGACACGGTCTATGCCTACCAAGATATCGAAGACGACGCCCTGATCGGCGTCAAATCCACCGCTGGCCTGTTTCAGGACAACGGGCGCGCGTGGCTGCATCGTTTCTTGATCGTGACCGTTGCCCTGATCGGCGCTGCGGCGATTTTGGCAACGATTGATACCGGATTTTTGTCGCTTGTGATTGCTTTGTGTGGTGCACCGGTGATGGGGTGGCACATGCTGTGGCAAATTTCCAAATTCGATCCGGAAAATGACGGTATGTTGATCCGAATTTTCCGATCTAACCGTGATGCAGGGCTGATCCCTGTGCTGTTTTTCGCTTGTTCCTTTTTCCTATGATTGAACCAAGAGCCGCTAGGCCATAGACAAGACTGAAAAATCAGAAAAAACGGATCAATGCGACTTTCCTCTGTTTTCATTCGCGTGGTGACCTTTGCCGCGGCAGCGCTCATTTCACTTGTTGGGGCGCGTGTCGCTGTCACCTTTATCGAGGAAACCTCGGTTCAGGCTGTTCAAGACGGCCTAGAAGACAATGGAATGGACTGGGCCACCGTGATCGGTGACGGCCTGCAAATCATCATCGAGGGCGAAGCGCCGACAGAAATGGCGCGTCTTCGGGCGGTAAACATTGCGGGCGGCGTCGTTGATGCCAGCCGCGTGATCAACAATGCCGGCGTTAAACCCAGCCAGACAATCGCCGCACCGGACTTTGCCATCGAAATTCTGCGCAATGATGCGGGCGTTTCGCTAATCGGTCTGATCCCGGCGACAACCGACCGCACGCAGCTAAGCGAACAGATCCAAGACATCGCCGACGGCAGCAATGTCACCGACTTGCTGGAAACAGGCGACTATCCTACGCCGGATGGCTGGCGGTCGTCGCTCAATTATGCACTGTCTGCCTTGGAACAATTGCCACGGTCCAAAATCTCGGTCGCGCCGGGTCAGGTGACGATTACCGCGATTTCTGACAGTGCCGAGCAAAAACGCAGTCTGGAACAAATGCTGCGCCAGCGGCGCCCCGATGGCGTTGAGCTGACGTTGATGGTGACTGCGCCACGGCCTGTTGTGTCGCCTTACATCACGCGGTTTAGCCTGTCCGAGGAAGGCGCCACATTTGATGCCTGTACCGCAGACACAGACACCGCCCGCGAAACCATTCTGTCCGCCGCGACCGAGGCTGGCCTGTCCGAAGTCACCACATGCACCATCGCCCTTGGCGTGCCGTCGCGTACATGGGGTGACACGGTTGCGATGACCATCCGAAGCCTGACTGAACTGGGCGGCGGCACCGTTACCCTGTCGGATACCGACATCAGCCTTGTTGGCGCGATCGGCACCCCGCAGGATCGCTTTGACGAAATCGTGGGCCGGTTGGAAAACGCACTCCCCGAGGTTTACGCACTAGAGGCAACCCTGCCGGTGATCGACACCGCGGCTGACAGCGGTCCTGCCGAGTTTTCGGCGACATTCAGCCCCGAGGGTATCCTGCAGCTACGGGGTAAGGTGCCAGACGACATGACCAACACCTTGGTCGAAAACTTTGCCCATGCGAAATTTGCAGGTGCAGATTTGGTCATGGCAACGCGCGTGGCCGACGGCATGCCCAACGGCTGGTCTGTCCGCGTGCTTGCCGCGCTTGAGGCATTGTCGAACCTAGATCACGGCGGCGTCACCGTCACCCCGACAGAGCTAACGATCCTTGGCCAAACAAGCGAAGAACAAGCCGCCAGTGATATCTCTGGTATGTTGGTTGAAAAGCTTGGGCAGGACACACCGTTTGATCTGAACGTGACCTATGTCGAAAAGGTCATTGAGGTTGATCTCGGCCCGTCGCCTGAACAATGCGTGGCCGATGTAAACACGATCACCGATGGTCGAAAAATCACGTTCGATCCCGGTTCAACTACGCTGACCGCCGATGCCCGCACCATTATGGACGACATCGCCGAGGTTCTGCGCGACTGCGTCGACTTGCAGATTGAGGTTGCCGGTTACACCGACAGCCAAGGCCGCGAAGAGATGAACCTGAACCTTAGCCAACAGCGCGCAGAGGCCGTTCTTCAGGCGTTGCTCGCGCGACGCGTGCCCACAGGCAGCTTTGTCGCGCAAGGCTATGGCGAGGCCGATCCGATTGCCGACAACGAAACCGAAGAGGGCCGCGAAGCAAACCGCCGAATCGAATTCCGACTGGTCACGCCAGACGCCGCCCCGACAGACGAAACACCAACAGAAGACACGCCAGCCACGGATCAGGAAACGGCCACAGAAGCCGAGACCGAGGCGACGGACAGCCAATAAAAGGGCGACAGGGACATGAACCGTACAGAACTCATTCTACAAACCGCAGCCATTCTTTTCGTGGCCTATTCAATGGGTTGGTTTTCAAGCTGGCTTGTGAACCGGTTCACCCGCGTGACCAAGGCCGAAGTCGGCGAATTGGACCGGATGGCGCAGGCCCTGCACGAGGCAGAAGAGACACGCGACCAAGCCATCACATACCTGCAGCAGCGCGAAGCGGAAATCACCAACCAGCTGGCACAGACCGAGGCGGAACTGCGCGCTGCGATGGACGGTTTGCGGGATGCGCGCCAAGAGGCAGAAGAGCTGCGCGCCTACATCGAACGCAAGAATATGGGCGGCAACTAACTAGGGTTACTCGATCGGGCGCGGCGCGGCGGCGCGGCGCAGCCTGTCGTTAATTGCGGCGCCAATTCCGATCATCGGAACCGGTGCGAATGCGATCCGCTTGGCCCTCATTTCGTTCAGCTTGTGCAATGTGTCGAACAGGTTCACGGCTGCTTCTGACAAATCGCCACTAACCGATAGGTTCATGTCGGCGTTAGCCGTTGGGCCAAAGCCGACGAAAACTTCGTCCGACGTTGGCACCTGCACATTGATCCGAACAGCGCCCTTGGGTGCGTAGTGCGATTGCAATTGCCCTGGTGCGTTGATCGTCGACGACGCTGCGCCCAATGGCGCACCAAGGACAGCCTCAATCGCCTCAGCCGAAACGCCACCAGGGCGTAACAATGACGGCCGCCCCGAGCATCCGATGATGGTCGATTCCAATCCCACCGTGCATTGACCGCCATCAACCACGGCGTCAATCATCCCCCCCAAACCCGACATGACATGTGCGGCGGTTGTCGGGCTAACCGCACCCGACACATTTGCAGACGGGGCGGCAATCGGCGCCTCTACCATAGACAAGAGTTTTAGCGCGATGGGGCTATTGGGAACACGAATGGCCAATGTCGGCAGCCCCGCAGTCACCAGTCGCGAAATGCCGGATCGCTGTTTCAAAGGCAAAACCAAGGTCAACGGCCCCGGCCAGAAACGATTGGCTAGTTGTTCTGCGCAGTCATTGAATTCACAATATTCCCGCGCGGCCGCAAGGCTGGGAACGTGCACGATCAATGGATTGAAATTCGGGCGATCCTTTGCGTCATAGATTTTGGCAACGGCTGTGTCATTGCGCGCATCCGCGCCCAATCCGTACACAGTTTCGGTCGGAAACGACACCAAACCACCGTCCTGCAGGATCCGTGCTGCATGGTTCAGGCCACTATCATCGGCACCAAGTAGGTGTGTTTCGGTTTTAGTCATGACGCCGCGTTCCAGTTGCAGTGCATTCGGGGTTCGTTACTTTTGCTTTCAACCGAGATAATCCCGTCCTGCCGACTTGCCAAGTCGTATTAACCAAAGGTTAAAATGATGCCCTTCCGAGCACCCGTAAATGAGTTCAACTTCCTTTTGGAACACATCGTCGGCTATGAAAACGTCGCGGAGACTGAAAAATTTGCCGAAGCGAACACCGAAACGGTCGGGGCGATTCTGGACGAAGCGGGCAAGCTTTGTTCCGAGGTTCTGGCACCGCTTCAGCGCAATGGCGATCTGCATCCGGCCACACTTGAGAACGGTGTTGTGCGCACATCACCCGGTTTTGCCGATGGTTTTGCGGCCATCGCGGATGGTGGTTGGATCGGGATCAACGCACATCCGGACAACGGCGGCATGGGCCTGCCGTTGACCTTGGCGACCGCGGTGAACGATATGATGGCCAGCAGCTGTCTGGCACTACAACTCAACCCGCTGATGAGCCAAGGCCAGATAGAGGCGCTTGAGGCCCACGCAAGCGACGAGCTGAAGGCGCTTTACCTGCCGAAACTGATTTCGGGTGAATGGACAGGCACCATGAACCTGACCGAACCCCAAGCTGGGTCGGATGTTGGCGCACTGACCAGCAAAGCCGAACCCCTTGGCGATGGCACCTATGCGATCACCGGTCAGAAAATCTACATCACGTGGGGCGATAACGATTTCGCTGGCAACATCTGTCACCTTGTTCTGGCACGCCTGCCAGACGGTGTTCCGGGCACCAAAGGCATCAGCCTGTTCATGGTTCCGAAATTCATCCCGACCGAGTATGGCGAACCGGGCGAACGCAACAGCCTGCGGGTTGTGAGCCTTGAGCACAAACTGGGCCTGCACGGCTCGCCGACCGCAGTCATGAGCTATGAAGGCGCTAAGGGTTGGCTTGTTGGTAAGGAACACGGCGGCATGGCGGCAATGTTCACCATGATGAACAACGCCCGTCTGGGTGTCGGCACCCAAGGTATCGGCGTGGCCGAAGGCGCGTACCAACAGGCGCTGGCCTATGCGATGGACCGCAAACAGGGCCGCGTTGGCGGCACTGGCGCGATTGTCGAACATGCCGATGTCCGCCGGATGCTGGCCACGATGAAGGCAGATATCTTCGCCAGCCGCGCCATCGCGCTGGCCTGTGGTGTCGCCATCGACATGAGCCACGCCAGCGATGACGACAAATGGGTGTCGCAAGCCGCTCTGCTAACCCCGATCGCCAAAGCATTTGGCACCGACGTCGGCAATGATGTTGCACAGTTGGGCATTCAGGTCCATGGCGGCATGGGATTTGTCGAAGAAATCGGCGCCGCCCAATGGACACGCGACGTGCGCGTGACCTCGATCTATGAGGGTACCAACGGCATTCAGGCGCTCGACCTTGTTGGACGCAAAATGATGGACGGCGGCGAAGCGATGCATCGCCTGCTAGATGAAATCGAAGCAGGTGCAGATGATGCCAAGGCAACCCTGCCCGAATTGGCCGAAGCCGTCTGGCAATCCGCCGAAACCCTGCGCGAATGCATTGAATGGATGGTGACACAGGATATGTCCGTGCGCGGCGCGGTTGCTGTACCGTTCCTGCGGGCCTTTGCCCGTGTTCTGGGCGGACACTATCACCTTGCGGCGGCCCTAAAAGGGGATGAAACCCGCAAACGGCTTGCGACCTTCTATATCCGCCGTATGTTGCCCGAACACGCGTCGCTGGTTGCACATGTGATGACCGGCGCCGACGATTTGATGGCGATCAGCCCAGACGATTTGGCGGCATAAACATGACACTAGACACCCCCGGTATCAGGTATCCTTTTGAAAACGCACCTGAAACCGGTGAGGTGATCGAGGTCGCAGACGGGGTTTTGTGGTTCCGTCTGCCGCTGCCGATGGCATTGGATCATGTCAACATCTACGCGCTGTATGATGGTGACGGCTGGACCATCATTGATACCGGCTTTGACACGCGCAAAACCCGCGGCATCTGGAACGATGTGATTGCGGGGCCATTGGGCGGCAAGCCAATTAACAGGGTCATCATCACCCATTTCCACCCTGACCACATCGGCCTTGCAGGTTGGTTTGTTGAACAGGGTGCGGAACTGATAACAACCCGTACGACCTATCTGACGGGACGAATGTTGACGCTGGATACGCAGGACAGCTATCGCGACGAAACGCTGACCTTCTATACGCTCAACGGTATGGACCCCGAGGTTGCGGAACGTCGCAAATCGGAACGCCCTTTTAATTTTAGCGATTGCGTCACGCCGATCCCGATCGGCTATACGCGCATTCAGGATGGCGAAACCATCGCATTTGGCGGCCGAACATGGGACATCAAAACCGGTGACGGCCATGCCGCCGAACACGCAACGTTCTGGTCAAAGGATGACAACCTCGTCCTTGGCGGTGATCAGTTGTTGCCCTCAATTAGCCCGAACATCGGCGTCTACGCCACCGAACCAGAAGCCGACCCGGTCGCGGAATGGCTGGCATCATGTGAACGGTTTCTGGCGCTGGCGGATCAGGGACAATTCGTGCTTGGGGGGCACAAACTACCGTTTTATGGTTTGGTCACACGGCTTGAGCAGTTGATTGAAAACCACCACGGTGCGCTGGACCGTTTGCACGATTTTATCGCCGAGCCCAAAAAGGGGGGCGAGTGTTTCCCTGCCCTGTTCAAACGCAGCATCGGTGACGGTGAATATGGGTTGGCATTTGTGGAAACCATCGCGCACCTGAACCACCTACATCAAACCGGCCGCGCCCGCCGCTGGCGTGAGCAGGACGGTGCCTATCGCTGGCAACAGATCGCCTAGCATTCCGGCTGCTGTCGCCTATAGTGACACGCAACTAGGGGGGCACATGACATCCACACAAGACAGCATCGATACATCCGCCGAAATAATCGAAAACTCGGTTATTCCGACGATCCATGAGGTGCATATCAATCCTGAAATCCGTCAGCCGGATACGAGCGACATGCCCGCGACCATGAAACAGGACAGCGCCGGCAAAAGCGCGGCCCGCTGGGCCTATGAACGGGTCATTTTGTACATCCAAAACTTTGAAAAACAGTTGGATCAGGACCAAGAGGTCGCCATGGGCTTTGCCGGTTCGGACGCAGGTGTCATGCGCATCGAGGGACTGGGCTATTTCGATCCTGATGTACTGACGTTCTATGGCACCAACGAGGCGGGCACGCGCGCCCAATTGATCCAGCATGTTAGCCAGCTGAGCGTCATGTTGACGGCCATGCCCAAGGCGCCAGAACAGGCCGAACCGAACCGGATCGGGTTTCAGCTCGCTCGGGATTTGGAAAACAACGAAACTGCGACTTCGTGACGGGTCGCAAAGACGTGACAGCCCTGTCTGAATCGTCTAATGAAGCGCGCAAACCTAGTTTGAAGGATCACGGATATGGCTGAACACAAGCACGGCAGCATGGACACTTCGGTGCAGGAAAAAACCTACGAAGGTTTCATCAAGTTTTCTGTCCGCGTCACCATTGGCATTTTGGTTGCTCTGGTTCTGTTGACGCTGATCAACGGCTAATTCGCCACCGACAGGAGGCCACATTGAAACGACGTAGCTTCCTGATTGGTGCACCTTTGGCTCTGGCGGCCTGTGGCGGGCCACCAGAGGTATGGTCACCCGATGCCGACCTCGCGCGTGTGCGCTATGTTCATGACGGGCCACCGGCGCTGACGCTGGTTTCCATGCTAAATGTCGGGTCAAACCACGGTGCGCATAGTGCGTTGCTGATCAACGCCGATGAACGCGTTCTGTGGGACCCTGCCGGATCTTTCCACCACCCTGCAATTCCTGAACGGCACGATGTGCTTTACGGTTTTAGCCCGCGGGTGTTCGATCTTTATGTCTCATATCATTCGCGCCAAACCTACTACACGCTGATCCAGCGAATCGAGGTATCGGCAGAGGTCGCGGCGCAGGCCAAGATCGAAGCGGAAAACTATGGTCCGGTTCCCAAATTGTTCTGCGCCAATGCCACATCAAAAATTCTGCGCCGACTGCCGGGTTTCGAAACGATCGGCCAGACCATGACCCCTGATCGGTTGCTCAAAGATTTTGGTGAATTGCCAGGTGTCGTCACCCGTCAACATCGCGAAGACGACGAAGACGACAAAAGCTTTGCCCTGATACGGATGGACGAACAGCTCAGGCTTGCAGTGCAATCCCAGCAATAAGGATCGCGGCACCCGCGGCAATTGCCGGAACGACCTTACGGGTTTTGTAGCCTACCAACAAAACCACAATCGCAACACAGAACCGCAACAGGTCAAACTGACCATTGGTTGCACTTGGCCAGACCACCTGTGGTGCGACCAGCCCCGGCAACACCGCCACGGGCGTAAAACGCAGCAGGCGCAGAATCCATGCGGGCAACGGGCGGTCGCCGATGATGCCCAAAAACGAAAACCGGATCAGGAATGTCCCAACCCCAAGGATAGCGATCACGGTCCAGACATCAGCGCTCGAAATCATTTGGCCATTCCCCGCTTTTCTAGCTGCGCCTCACATACCGCACCGGCAACCATCGCACAGGCGGCTGCGATCAGCAGACCCAAGCCGTTCGGCACCCAAACAAGACCAAGCGCGACAAAGGTCGACACCAGCGCCGCCACGACATGCGGCAGGCTTTTGAGCATTGGCGCAAACAACGAAATAAACGTAATCGGCAGAATGAAATCGAGACCGAGTTCATACGGAATGCTCTGCCCAGCGGCGGCACCAATTGCCGACATGATGATCCACATCGGCGCAATCGGGGTCGCAACACCAAAGAAATAGATGACCTTTTCAGACACGGTCCAATCGTCGCGTTCCTCATATGTGGCAACGGACACCGCATAGGTTTGGTCAAAGTTGAGATAGGCGACCAAGGCCCTTTGCCACAAAGGTGCCGACCCAAGATAAGGAACAAGCGATGCCGAATACATGGCCATCCGCAGGTTCACGGCCAGCGCGGTGACCACAACGACGGCAACGCCGGTTCCGTCTGATAACAGATGAACGGCCGTGAATTGTGATGCACCTGCAATCACCAGGGATGTCATGGCCATTGCTTCGACAAAACTGAGGCCGGCGTCGATGGCAACGACACCGAACAGCAGGCCAAACGGCACCACAACCAGCATGAAGGGCAACCCGTCCCGACACCCCTTAAAAAAGATGTCTAGACCTGACTTTTGACTCATGACGTGCCTATATCTCTTACGCCTAAGTGCGCGGCCATCTGTCAGATGCCCCGCCCGCATTTGTTAACAGACTTTGATCCGAAGAAAATGAAAATATCCACTGGAATCACAACCAATGATAGAAAAAGTGCGGCCAACTTGTATTGGCAGGCCTTCGGGGGGAAGTTGGGTAAAGTCATGGCGCCGACCGACACGGCGATCGCCTTTATCGCGGCTGTCATTGACCGGAATCACGTGATCGCAGCCTATGACCAAGACCAACTGGTGGGCGTTGCAGGGTTCAAAAGCCACAACGGATCTTTTGTCGGTGGGAGCCTCAAAGACCTGATGGAATTTTACGGTGTATGGGGCGGTCTATGGCGGGGCATCACCCTTGAACTGCTTAGTCGGGACACCGACAACAAGCGGTTTTTGATGGACGGGATATGCGTTGACCCGTCTGTTCGCGGCAAAGGTGTCGGAACCGCATTGCTAGAGGCCATCTGCCAAGAGGCGAAACTGCGCGGTTATGATGAGGTCCGGCTGGATGTTATCGACGACAACCCGCGCGCCCGTCAGCTCTATGCACGGCGTGGATTTGTCGAGGTTAAAACCTATTCGATCTGGCCTTTGCACCGGATATTCGGGTTCCGCAAAGCGACGACAATGGTACGTGACCTCAGGGCCTAGTCGAATGCCCCTGTCACACGGCCAAGCAACATAAAGGCGCGCGCGGTGCGCGTTTCCGACAAAGCAACCAGTTCTTCGTCGCTGGCGGTTGGTTCAAAGGCAACCAGCAGCATATCGAAGCGGCGCAGGAAATGATGTGCCGCGTCGCGAAAAATCGCGTCTTCGCGCATGCGGCCAGCCGTCAAGGCAAGGGACGAACGGTCCCGAATGCCCCCCAGTGCCGCGACGGTCCGCCCCCGTTCGCCATTGGCAAAACGACGCCATATTTCTGGACGTGACCGATCAGGGCGCATGTCATCCATATAGATGCCGTCTTGCGACAGCAGCGTCAGAATATCCTGACTGGCTTGGACCAACAGACGCGCCTGACGATCCCGCAAGGCCAACCGCAGCGCGGCGAAGCCCTCTTCGTCCTCTTCGGTGTCAGGAAAATTCAAGGCGCGGATCAGGTCGCGCGATGCCAAAGGTTGCTGAAAATCTTCGGCTGTGGTGCCCAGCGCCAGCGCCGGCTGGTCATCGAACGGTTCGACTTTGCGCAACGCGGGCTTGGTGGTGTCACGTGATGATGCAAACGTAGCAAGTGCGCTTTCGGTTTTTTGGGTCGACGCTGCGATTTCATGCAGCTTTTTTTCGACCGTTGGCTCCATGCCTTTCATCTTGGCCTCACGCTCGGCCAAGAACGCATTGCGCATCGCCTCGATGCTGGTTTGCAAACGCGCTGTTTCTTCGCGGTAAATACGGGCCGAACGGGACGCGGCAACGGCAACCCAAATCACAGCCAATGGCATGAAGACGGCGACAAGGATCAGAATGAACTGAAGGCTATCAGGGCGCAGTCCGCCCTCGGGCGGCATGACGATAAAATAGCCGCCGACAAGTGCCAGCCACAAAACAGCCGCGACAATCCCGATGACCTCGGCCCCAGAGGCGCCCGCGGATGGGGCGCTCTGGTCTTGTAACCGGTCACTCGTCAGATCGTCGCGCATTCAGCTGGTCCCCGATCAGGAAAACGTGACCTTCAGGACTTCGTAGCTGCGTTGGCCGCCGGGCGTGCGAACTTCGACGCTGTCGCCTTCGTCTTTACCAATCAGCGCACGTGCCAAAGGCGATTTGATGTTCAGTTTGCCATTTTCGATGTCGGCTTCGTATTCGCCAACAATCAAATAGGTTTTTTCTTCGTCGGTGTCTTCGTCAACCAGCTCGACAGTCGCGCCAAACTTGATCGAACCGCTTAGTTTCGAGGTGTCGATGATGTCGGCCAGCGAAATAACACCCTCAAGCTCTTTGATGCGGCCCTCGATAAAGGACTGCTTTTCTTTGGCCGAGTGGTATTCAGCGTTTTCGGACAGGTCACCCAAGGCACGTGCTTCGGCAATGGCTTGGATAATGGTCGGGCGCTCCACCGTTTTCAGGTGTTTCAGCTCGGCATCAATTTTATCAAAACCAGCCCGTGTCAGCGGGATCTTTTCCATTAGGTTCTCCGTCCAGATACTGCTCTTTCGTTCGTGAATACCTTAGATAGGCACCCACAAGTCAATAGCAGTACGTCAGGGCGAAAAACTTTACAACTGCCCCGAACGGCGGGGGCTGCACAATCCCCACATGCCTGCGCCAAAAGGTCGTAAGTTTTAGATATAACGCCGTGTCGCGATTGCCCCCCGATATCCGCATAGTGTAAGCCTGTGCGGAAGAATATTGCCCGACAACTATGGGCCAGCGAACGGGGAAAAGCTATGTCCGCTATCGAACGCGAAGCTATGGAATACGACGTTGTCATCGTCGGCGCAGGTCCTGCAGGTCTGTCCGCCGCGATCCGTCTGAAACAGTTGGATGCCGACTTGAATGTCGTCGTCTTGGAAAAAGGATCCGAGGTGGGCGCGCACATCCTGTCGGGTGCGGTTCTGGACCCATCTGGCCTTGATCGCCTGATGCCCGATTGGAAGGCGAAAGGCGCCCCGCTGAATGTACCAGTGACCGAGGATAAATTCCTTGTTCTGGGCGAAGCCGGATCGCTGCGCTTGCCAAATGCGCTGATGCCGCCGCTGATGAACAACCACGGCAACTACATCGTGTCGATGGGCAACGTCTGCCGCTGGATGACCGAACAAGCCGAAGAACTTGGCGTCGAAATCTTCCCGGGCATGTCCTGTTCGGAATTGGTTTATGGCGAAAACGGCGAAGTCAAAGGCGTGGTTGCTGGTGTCTTTGGCCTAGAGGCAGACGGTAGCTATGGCCCGAACACCGAGCCGGGCATGGAACTGCACGGCAAATACGTGTTCCTGTCCGAAGGTGTGCGCGGCAGCCTGTCGAAAGAGGTGATCGCGAAATACGATCTGGACAAGGACGCCCAGCCGCAGAAATTCGGCCTTGGCATGAAAGAAATCTGGGAAATCGACCCAGAAAAGCACAAAGAAGGCAGCGTGACCCACACCATGGGCTGGCCTTTGGGCACCAAGAACACCGGCGGCACGTTCATCTATCACTTGGACAATAACCAAGTGTACGTCGGCATGATCGTCGACCTGAACTACAAAAACCCGCACCTGTTCCCTTACATGGAATTCCAGCGGTTCAAACACCACCCCGTTGTTGCGGACCTGCTAAAAGGCGGCAAACGCGTGGCTTATGGCGCGCGGGCGGTGACCAAGGGCGGGCTTCAGTCGATGCCGGAGCCAGCCTTCCCGGGCGGTGCGTTGCTGGGCTGTTCGGTTGGTTTGGTGAACCTGCCGCGGATTAAGGGCAACCACAACGCCATGCATTCGGGCATCGACGCTGCCGAAGCGGCCTATGCCGCGATCAAGGATGGTCGTTCGGGCGATACGCTGGACACCTATGGCACCGCATTGCGCAATGGCCCAGTTGGCAAAGACCTGACCAAGGTGCGCAACGTGGCCCCACTGAACGGCAAGTTTGGCCTCTTGGGCGGATTGTCGATCGGCGGCTTTGACATGTGGTTCCAGACCCTGTTTGGCGGCTTTTCGCTGTTGGGTACGCTCAAGCACGGGAAATCCGACGCCGAAGCGACCGAGCCTGCGGATAAGCACAAACCGATCGACTATCCAAAACCGGATGGCGTTTTGTCGTTTGACCGCCTGACCAACGTCAGCTTCAGCGCGACAAACCACGAAGAAAGCCAGCCGTGTCACCTGCACCTCAAGGATGCAGCGACGCCGATTTCGGTCAACCTGCCGACATATGACGAACCGGCCCAGCGCTATTGCCCCGCTGGTGTGTACGAAGTGTTGGAAGGCGATGATGGACCCAAGTTCCAGATCAACTTCCAGAACTGTGTTCACTGCAAGACCTGTGACATCAAAGATCCGAGCCAGAACATCAACTGGACGGTTCCACAGGGTGGCGACGGTCCGAACTATCCAAACATGTAAGATCAACTTCGCGAGAAGTGGCCGATTGAACCCGTCGCCTGATTGCAGGCGGCGGGTTCATTCATTACGGTTCACCTACTGATACTAGTAAGTGGACCTTTGATCGTGACCATTCGCCGTTACGGCAACCTTGTTGCCGCCACCCTGCTCACCTCATTTCTTAGCGCCCCGGCTATGGCGGATGCGGATGTAGGTGCCTATCTGGCGGCACGTCAGGCGATGGGAAGTGGCGACTATGATGTAGCGTCCGATTATTTCCGCCGCGCCCTGATTTCGGATCCGACGAATCGCGCCCTGATGGAAAATAGCCTTGTTGCGATGGTGGCCGATGGCGATTTTGTATCCGCCGGCGTCATCGCAGAAAGCGTGATCGAGATCGGACAGGAAACCGAACTGGCGCTGATTGCCGCAACGGTCAGCCGCGCGAACAAAGGCCAATGGACCAAGATCATCAACGGTCTAGAGGCTGGCCTGACCATCAACCCGTTCATTGACAGCGCCCTTCAGGGATGGGCCGCGCTGGGGACCGGCGACATGACGGCCGCACTCGAAGATTTCGACGCGATGATCGACGACGCCTCGTTGCGCAGTTTTGGTCTCTATCAAAAAGCGCTCGCTCTGGCCTTTGTTGGCGATTTCGAAGGTGCAGAAGCGCTATTTGCTACGCTGGATGCCGAAGGTGCGCCGGTCAACGTCCGCTCTGCCATCGCCCGTGCGCAAATCCTTAGCCAGCTGGACCGGAACGACGATGCCATTGCGGTGATTGATGCGCTGGACCCGCTTGGCACAGATTTGGCCTTGGCCCATGTGCGCGAAACGTTGGCGGCGGGTGACAGCCTGCCCTACACGTTTGTGAACAATCCCGCCGCTGGCGCGGCCGAGGCATTTTTGCTGATCAGCATCCTACTTGAGGACGAAGCAAGCCCGACCTACGGGCTGGTCTATGCCCGCGCTGCACAGGGCCTAGCGCCTGCAAACAGCGACGCGATTTTGCGTACTGCAACATTGCTGGAACAAATCGGCCGCTTTGAAATGGCGGGCGAAGTTTATGCGCTGGTCAAACCGGACGATCCCAATTTCCTTGGCGCTGAACTGGGCCGTGCAGAGGCGCTCAACCGTGCCGGAAAAAACGAAACCGCAATCGAGGTCATGCTGCAACTTAGCCGCACCTATACCCAAGTGTCCTTTGTACACGGAACACTGGGCGATTACCTGCGCCGCGATGGTCAGTATGAACGCGCCGAACAGGCCTATACCACGGCCCTAAGTGTCGTGCCTGAGGGGCTTCAGACGGAATGGTTCCTTTACTACACACGCGGGATTACCCGTGAACGTCAGGGCAAGTGGGACGAGGCCGAGGCCGATTTCCGCAAGGCACTTGAACTTGAGCCAAACCGCGCATCTGTTCTGAACTATCTGGGATATTCGCTGGTCGAACGCCGCGAGAAACTGGACGAAGCGCTAGAATTGATCCAGCGAGCCGTCGACCTACAACCGGACAATGGCGCAATTGTTGATAGCCTTGGCTGGGTCTACTACCGCCTTGGCCAGTTCGAAGAAGCAGCGCCACTTCTTGAACGGGCCGCCGCGCTTGAACCGATTGACCCGATCATAAACGATCACCTTGGTGACGCGTTCTGGATGGTTGGCCGCAAAACCGAAGCCCGTTTTCAGTGGCAACGTGCGCTATCCTTTGACCCAGATGACGCCGAAATCGACCGCATCCGACGCAAACTAGAGGTTGGGTTGGATGTTGTCCTAGAAGAAGAAAACGCTACCCCAACCGACACTGACGCGAATGGCAACAATTAAGGCAACAGCATACGCAAAGATCAATCTGACGCTGCACGTCACGGGGCAGCGGCTAGACGGATACCATCTGCTGGATAGCCTTGTTGTTTTTGCGTCGCTTGGGGATCGGGTGATCGCAACCACGGATCCCAAGCTGCAACTAACGGTTCGCGGACCATTTGCGCAGGGCGTCCCGACCGATGGGTCCAATCTGGTTTTGAAAGCTGCCGAGGTCCTGAGGCAGGCGCGCGGCGTGACCATTGGTGCACGCATCACCGTTGAAAAGAACCTGCCGCATGGGGCCGGTATCGGAGGTGGATCGGCAGATGCCGCCGTCACACTCAACCTGTTGGCCCAACTCTGGGGGGTGGAACCTTTGGCGGCGGATGATCCGCGGGTGCTTGCACTTGGGGCGGATGTCCCTGTCTGCCTCAAGGCGCCCGCGCCCATGCGCATGGAAGGCATCGGCGAGGTTTTGACCCCCCTAAAACGGCTGCCAAACGCCGGTTTGATCCTTGTGAACCCCGGCATTCACGTGCCGACACCACAGATTTTTCAGGGTCTGGAAAACAAGACGAATGACGCCATGACCGGCGGATTGCATGCGGAATCGTTTGAAGGGTTTACCGAATGGCTTAGCCGTCAACGCAATGACCTAACCGCGCCCGCCGCCGCGATTGCTCCCGAAATCAACGAGGCTCTGACCCTGCTACGACATCAAACCTCGGTCAAATGGGCGGGCATGTCGGGGTCTGGGTCCACATGCGTCGGGCTTGTCAAAGATATGGGCGCGGCGCGCCAAGTGGCCCGCACCCTGCAGATACGCAAACAAGGATGGTGGGTCGTTCCGACCCCGCTGCTTAGCTGATACGCGCGACGACGTAGTCGGCCAGATCGGACAGCATCCCGCGAATTTCGTGATCCGGCAGCGCCTTTAGGTGTTCCTTGGCCTTGGCTGCCCATGCAAGGGCTTCGTCCCGAACGGCCTCTAGCGCACCATGCTTTTTCATAATGTCGATCGCCGTTTGCAGGTCACTGTCTTCTTGGCGACCTTTGGCGATTGTGCGTTTCCAAAATTCCAACTCGGCCTCATCGGCCTGTGCGATGGCTTTGATCAGCGGCAGGCTGAGTTTCCGTTCACGGAAATCATCACCGATATTTTTGCCGATAGCCTCGGTCCCGCCATAGTCCAGAAGGTCATCAACCATCTGGAATGAAATCCCCAAGGCATCGCCGTAATCGAACAGCGCCTGCTCTTGCTCGGTCGATACTGCGGCGATAACGCCGCCGACCTGCGTTGCGGCGGAAAACAGGGCTGCGGTTTTGCCGCGTACGATTTTCAGATAGGTCGCTTCGGTTGTTTTCAGATCCTGCGCGGCGGACAATTGCAGCACCTCGCCCTCGGCAATGGTGGCCGAGGCATTTGCCAAAATATCCAACACCCGCAGCGATCCGGTTTCGACCATCAACTGGAACGACCGTGCAAACAGATAGTCACCGACCAAGACACTGGACTGATTATCCCACAGCAGGTTTGCAGTGGGGCGACCGCGGCGCTGTTCGCTTTCATCGACCACATCATCATGTAGCAGCGTCGCGGTATGAATGAATTCAACCGTGGCGGCCAAATGAATATGGAACGGACCATCATAACCGCACATCTTAGCCGCCGCCAACGTCAGCATGGGCCGGATACGTTTGCCGCCCGCCTCGATCAGATGGGCTGTCACCTCGGGGATACGCGGCGCATTTTCAGATGCCATGCGGTCACGGATCATCGTGTTCACCGCGTCCATTTCGGTGGCGAGTACGCCGGCCAGTCGTTCATGTGGTTTGGTGGCGGTCACATCAAGGCTCATGTCTTTGGTCCAAGTATTGGCAACGGCCCCAATCGGCCTTAGGTCTTGGTCTATGAAAGAGCTTTTGCGCACAAACGACCCAACGGTCATCGCCTTCGCCAAGGCCCTCTTAGACGGCGAGGGTATAGACTGCTTTGAGTTTGACGTAAATATGAGCGTCCTCGATGGCAGCATTGGCATATTGCCGCGTCGCCTTATGGTTCGGGACCAAGATCATTTCATGGCGTCAGCGGTTTTGCGGGATAATGAAATTGACGTTTCCGGATGACGCCCTGACCGCGAACGACTTTTTAGGCGGCAAAATCAACCTGTTACAACCCAAGGATGGGTACCGCGCCGGTGTCGATCCGGTTCTGCTGGCCGCAAGCGTCCCTGCGCAGGCCGGTCAATCCGTGCTTGAGTTGGGCTGCGGGGCCGGTGCGGCGGCCTTGTGCCTAGGGGCACGGGTTCGTGATCTGCACCTGACCGGGGTCGAGCTTCAGCCCGCCTACGCGGATCTGGCCCGCCGAAACAGCGCCCGCAATCAGATCGAGCTTGAGGTCTTTGACGCCGATTTGACGTCGCTACCCGATGAACTGCATCAACGTCAGTTCGATCACGTGATCATGAACCCACCCTATTTTGATCGTCAGGCCAGCACACAGTCCCGCAATGCAGGCAAAGACATTGCCTTTGGTGGCGAAACGCCCTTGTCCGACTGGCTGACCACTGCGGCCAAACGGCTAGCACCCAAGGGGACGCTAAGCTTGATCCAACGGATCGAACGCCTACCCGAGGTGTTGGCGCATTGCACCTTGGGGTCGATCAGCGTTCTGCCCCTCGCCGCCCGCGACGGGCGCGCGGCAAGCCTGTTTATATTGCAAGCCCGCAAAGGCGGCCGCGCGGATTTCCGGCTATTGGCACCATTGATCATGCATCAGGGCGCAGAACATACACACGACGGCGAAAGCTACACAGTGCAATTGCGTTCTATTTTGCGAGACGGCGTAGAATTGAGGCTAGGCAACTGAATAAAATTACGCTCTATGCGCAGAAATTGTCCAAATGTAACAATTTCATGCGAATTTAGTGACAGATTGTTAATTCTATGCTCAAATTCTGAGGTACATAGTGATCAGAGGAGACGACGAATGAGCCTGAATTCGCATATCGCAGAACTCAAGAAAAAGCATCAAAACCTCTCAGAAGCGGTTGAAAACGCACAACGCCTTCCGGCTTTTGACGCTCTCGCGCTCACGAAACTGAAAAAAGAAAAACTCGTCCTCAAGCAAGAAATCGAGCGACTCAGTATTCACTAGGTCCGTGTGCTTGCGCGGGCTGCAAGCATTGCGCCGCCCGTGATAAGCGCCGTTGCAGCCAGCAACGTGACCGAAGGCTGAGCAAGACCCGCTGCGATCAACGCAAATGTAGACAGCACCGGAGCAGCGTAAGAGGCGACCCCAAGTAGCTGGAGGTCGCCTTTTTTGACGCCCACATCCCAGACAAAGAACGCAATTCCAACGGGCCCAACGCCAAGACCGATGATCGACAGCCATCCTGTGGCGCTGGTCGGCCAAACCGTTTGTTCAAGGAACAGATGTGCCACGGCGGACAACGCCGAGGTCGCCAAACAGAACACCACGACCGACGCCGTTGGCACCGCGCCCAGTCGCCGCGACAGCACCGAGTATCCTGACCACGTCAGCGCACACAGCAGCGCCAGACCATATCCAGGCAAGGCACCAACATCAAAACCACCAAAGCCGTTTGCGACGATCAGTGCCGCCCCCGCAAACCCGATCAAACCGCCAAGGACGTGCCCCCTGCGCAGAACTTCCCCCGGGAGCAGCCCAGAAAACAATACGATCAACAGCGGCCAAAGATAGGCAATCAACCCCGCCTCGGCCGGCGGCGCCAACCTGAGCGCAGAAAAGTAGAGGAAGTGATAGCCAAAAAGCCCCGCTGTTCCGAACAGGTAAACCCGCATTGGAACCACCCGCAGGTCTGCAAAACCCCCAGTTGAGCCTAACCAAACCAATCCGATTGCGCCGCCAATTGCGAACGTAACGGCATTCAACTGAAGTGCGGGAACAGGCGATGTGCCGACTGTGAACAGGGCCAGCAAAGCCCAGAGAAGGACGGCGACAAATCCGACAAGTGTTGCGGTGTTTTTAGACATAGAAAGGGCCGGTTAGTGTAACCGGCCCACCGTCGCAGATTTCATTGCAAACGCAAGATCAGACGAAGAACTGACCGCCATTTGCCGTGATGGTCGACCCGTTGATAAAGGCCGCATCATCGGACGCCAGGAACGTCACGCACCGCGCGATTTCCTCTGGTTCGCCCAGACGGCCGGTCGGGATTTGACCGATGATCATGTCACGGACCTTTTCAGGCACGGCCATAACCATTTCGGTTGCGATATAGCCTGGGCAGATCGCGTTGGCGGTGATGCCTTTCGCTGCGCCCTCTTGTGCCAGCGATTTGACGATGCCCAGATCACCCGCTTTGGTCGCGGCATAGTTCACCTGACCGAACTGTCCTTTTTGACCGTTAATCGAGCTGATGACGACAATCCGGCCAAAGCCGCGTTCGCGCATGCCGGGCCAGACAGGGTGAACGGTGTTGAACACGCCGGTCAAGTTGGTGTCGATAACTTCTTGCCACTGCTCTGGCGACATTTTGTGGAACGGTGCGTCACGCGTGATGCCCGCGTTTGCGACGACCACGTCAATCGGGCCAAGATCGGCCTCGACCTGCGCAATACCGGCCTTTGAGGCTTCATAGTCCGCGACATTCCACTTGTAGGTTTTGATTCCGGTTTCAGCGGTAAAAGCGGCTGCTTTTTCTTCGTTGCCAGCGAACGTCGCCGCAACCTCATAGCCTTCCGCCTTGAGTGCCTTTGAAATGGCTGCGCCAATTCCGCGCGATCCACCAGTAACCAATGCAACACGGGCCATAATAGTCTCCTTCAATCCCAGTCGAAACTTTGCTACAAACTATCACCAAAATACGCAATATTATTGCTGTGCGAAATTTGGCAAAAATAAGGGGACGCACCGTCATGCGCCCCCTTTTATCTATCTATCGATGAAACATGACACCGACCTGACAATCATCACGGACGCTCTAGGCACATGGCAACGCCCATGCCGCCGCCGATGCACAATGTTGCCAGACCTTTTTTGGCGTCACGGCGTTTCATCTCGAACAGCAGAGTGTTCAGGATACGCGCACCCGAGGCACCGATGGGGTGACCAATCGCGATTGCGCCACCGTTGACGTTCACCACAGCTGGGTCCCAACCCATGTCCTTGTTGACGGCACAGGCCTGCGCCGCAAAGGCTTCGTTTGCTTCGACCAGATCCAGCTCTTCTGCCGACCAGCCGGCCTTTTCCAGCGCCTTGCGGGATGCGTGGATCGGACCTACACCCATGATCGATGGATCAAGGCCCGCCGTCGCATAAGAGGCGATGCGTGCCAGTGGTTCGATGCCGCGCTTTTCAGCCTCGTCTGCGGTCATCAACAATGCACCTGCAGCACCGTCGTTCAGACCCGACGCGTTTGCGGCTGTCACTGTGCCATCCTTGATAAAGGCAGGGCGAAGTTTTTGCATACCTTCGATCGTTGCCCCATGGCGGATGTATTCATCTTTGTCGACGATGATATCGCCCTTACGGTGTTTGACGGTGTAGGCGATGACCTCATCGTCAAACTTGCCAGCCTTCTGCGCGGCTTCTGCCTTGTTCTGCGATGCCAGCGCGAATTCGTCCTGCTGATCGCGGCTGATCTGCCATTTTTCAGCGACGTTTTCGGCGGTCTGGCCCATGTGATAGCCGTTGAACGCATCCCACAGACCGTCACGGATCATCGAGTCGATGTATTTGACATCGCCCATTTTGTGACCGGCGCGCAGATGCGCGACATGGGGCGACAATGTCATGTTTTCTTGGCCACCAGCCGCCACAATTGATGCATCGCCCAGCTGGATATGCTGCGCAGCTAGCGCAACAGCGCGCAGGCCGGAACCACACACTTGGTTAATGCCCCAAGCAGCGGATTCGATTGGCAATCCGGCATTGATGTGCGCCTGACGTGCAGGGTTTTGGCCCTGACCGGCGGTCAGCACTTGACCAAGGATTGTTTCGCTTACGTCAGCTTTCTCGATGCCAGCACGGGCGACCAGCGCCTCAAGCACGGCAGCGCCAAGATCATGTGCAGGAACATTAGCGAATGATCCGCCAAAGCTGCCAACAGCGGTACGGGCAGCAGATGCGATTACAACGTTGGTCATGGGACTCCTCTCCTTGTCGGTCCTGAACCGCAAGTAAGGCACAACGGGCCCCACCCGCAGCTACGCTCTGTTTACGCAGAGTTTTCTGCGACAGCAACAATATTTCGCTGCAGCGCAAAAAAGCAAACATTAGGAAATCAAAATCCAAGCTTGGGCACCCCAAAGTGGTAGCCCTGCAGGCAGTCCACCCCAAGACGTTGCAAAAGCGCAGCTTCCTCAGCAGTTTCAACGCCTTCCGCTACGGCAAACATCTCAAACTGTTGGGCGACATTGATCAGTGCCTCGGCCATAACCTGATTGTCGGGTGCCTGATGGATGTTGCGGATAAAACACTTATCAATCTTCACCAGATCAAAGAAAAAGTCCTTAAGGTGACTGAACGCGGTCATGCCGGCCCCGAAATCGTCTAGGGCGAACGATACGCCCAAGGGCTGCATTTCGGCCATGAAACGGATCAACACCTCATGAAGTAGCATGGCCGAGTTTTCGCTGATTTCGAGGATCAGCCGTTCCGCAAGCTTGGGATTGCGGTGTAACCCCTGATCCAAAATGCGGCGCCATTTTCCATCGGCCATCGACCGCGCGGACATATTGATCGACACCCGCATATGCGGATGGCGGCGCAAGGTATCCAACCCCAATGATAAAGAGGCACAGTCGATTTCGCGCCCAAGCTGAGTTTCCTCAATATCGGACATGAATTGATAGGCCGGAATGATGCGACCATTGTCATCACGCACACGGATGAGGCCCTCATAAAATGCAATCTGATCGACCGCCTGCGCGGCGACGACGGGCTGAAACGCCAATTGCGCGTTGCCCGCATCAAGGGCGCGTTGGACCATAGCCTTGATGTCGCCATCTCGGGCGGACACCGCATAATCCAAGGGATTCTGAGCTTCTGAAGCGCTGAACATTACAACAATCCTATCGTTGCAATTAGTTCAGCGAGTCCCCCCTAACGAATGGTAAAGGAACGCAATTGTCACCAAATTGTCCGGATTTTACCAACGCTTGAGCGCGTCTTCGTCTTCGTCGCGGGCGGCGACCCATGCTTCGCCTTGGCGGGTCAGTTCCTTTTTCCAAAACGGCGCGCGAGACTTTAGATAGTCCATCAAAAACTCGGCCGCTTGAAACGCATCAACGCGATGGCGCGAAGCTGTCGCGACCATCATGATGTTTTCCGACGCCGTCAAAACGCCGTAGCGATGGATGACCAAGGCCCCCGCCAAATCCCAACGGGCCGTTGCCTCGTCCACGATTTTGGCCAAAGCGGATTGGGTCATGCCGGGATAGTGTTCGATTTCCATCGCTGTCAAACCGCCCGAAACGTCACGCACGACCCCGGTAAAGCTAACAACCGCCCCTGCCCCGTCTACGGCCGCTGTAAAGGCATTCAACTCGGCGCCGGGATCAAAGGTTTCGGATTGAACACGGACCGTCATCAGCCACCCGTCATCGGTGGAAAAAACGCAACTTCGCGCGCGCCAGCCAGCGGCGCATCGAATTCCGTCAGTTCCTGATCAATCGCAACCCGCAAGGCCGAGACATCCGCAAATGCCGCGGCATAGCGTTCACCGCGTGCGCGCAATTCTTCGACCAGATCCATGACCGTGGCCGCATCGGTTTCGATGCGTTCTTTGGGTTCACCGATCCGTTCACGGACCCAAGCAAAGTACATCACGTCGATCATGCAGGTTCCCTAAGGTATGGCAGCGCCTTGCGGAAATAATCATAGCCCGTGATCGCCGTTAAAACAGCCGCGATCCACAATAGAACAACGCCACCCCGCAAGCACCAAACCATCAGATCATGGCGCAGCTTGAGCCCGCCAAGGTCAGGTTCGACACCTGCCAGAATTTGACCCGCAAAGGCCGGATCCATGCCATCCATCGCCATACCTGTCAGACTCTGAAACAGGGCAAAGGCAAAGAGCGCAGCAATGGCAACCATCTGAACGGTCGTTTTCCACTTGGCCAGTTTGGTGACCTTGAGCGTGCCGGCGGTATCGCCAAGGAATTCGCGCAGACCGGACACGAACACTTCGCGGAACATGATGATCGCGGTGGGCAGGACAATCAGCGGATCCATTCCGCCCACGCCGACAATGACAACCAGCGCGATGACGACCATCGCCTTGTCCGCAATCGGGTCAAGCATGGTGCCCAGCTTGGTTGTCTGGTTCCATTTACGCGCAAGGTAGCCGTCAAGGTAATCGGTCAGCGACGCCAGAATAAACAAACCCAAGGCCAGCAAATCGGCATAGGGCCGCAGTAAGAACACATAGGCCAGTGCGACGCCCGGCGCGGCGATCAGACGAAAGATCGTCAGGATATTAGGGATGGTCCAAATCATGTCTTTTGCTTATCGCGTTCCGGATCAAAGCGCCACAGCGACGTGTGCCTATCCGTTTTCATGAAAATAGGCATAAATCGTTTCGGCAAGGGCATCCGATATGCCATCCACCGCCTTGAGGTCGGCCAGATTGGCGCGTGATACGGCCTTGGCGCTACCGAAATGGGCCAAGAGGGCGCGTTTTCGGGTCGCGCCGACGCCCGGTACATCATCCAGCGGCGTTACGCCCACCGCCTTGGCGCGTTTTGCGCGGTGGGTACCGATCGCAAACCGGTGCGCCTCATCCCGCATCCGCTGAATAAAATACAGAACTGGATCATTCCGCCGCAGCGCAAAAGGGCGTTCGCCTGTGCGATAGAATTCCTCTTTGCCATGATCGCGGTCCACGCCCTTGGCCACGCCGACCATCGCAACATCATCAACGCCAAGTTCATCAAGAATTTCTTGAACCGCGCTGACCTGCCCCGCACCGCCGTCAATCAAAAGCAAATCAGGCCAAGTTCCCGATGTCCTCTCGGGGTCTTCTTTCAACAGTCGTTGGAAACGACGTGTCAGAACCTCTTTCATCATGCCA
Source organism: Marivivens sp. (assembly GCA_965215785.1). GTDB lineage: Bacteria > Pseudomonadota > Alphaproteobacteria > Rhodobacterales > Rhodobacteraceae > Marivivens. The sequence continues at coordinate 499,982 of OZ244120.1, forward strand.
AAATCGTCGCCCGGTGTAAGGTCATCGCCCTTGATGTTGAATTTCCGGTACTGACTTTTGATAAACCCCTCTGGTCCGGCGACGATCATACCGCCTACCGCGTTTGTCCCTTGAATATGGCTGTTGTCGTAGACCTCAATCCGCTGTGGCGGTGCATCCAGTTCAAAGGCCTCGGCCAGCTCACGCAACAATTTGGCCTGCGTCGCTGTTTCCGACATCTTTCTGGCCAGCGATTCCTTGGCATTGCGGGCGGCGTGGGCAACCAGCTCGGCCTTTTCACCGCGTTGCGGGACAATGACCTCGACCTTGCGGCTTGCTTTTTCGGCAAGCGCCTCGGCCATCAGGTCCGTGTTATCGAGCCCATGTGACAAGATCACCATCTTGGGCGGTTCGCGGTCAGAATAAAACTGCCCGACAAAGGCTTCCATCACCTCGGACAGGTCTTCGTCTCCGCTGATCCGTGGGTAATAGTCGTGGTTGCCCCAGTTCTGATTGGCGCGGATGAAAAACACCTGCACACAGGCCTGCCCGTTTTCAGTATGAAGCGCGATGACATCGCCTTCGGCCACTGTTTTGGGATTGATGCCTTGGGCGGTTTGCACCTGCGTTAGCGCCTTGATCCGATCGCGCAGGGCTGCGGCCCGTTCAAATTCCATTTCAGCCGAGGCTGCCTGCATTTGTTCTGCAAGACTTTCTTGGATGCGGGTTGTGCGCCCTGACAGGAAGTCAGCCGCATCATCAACCGATTTGGCATAGTCGGCTTTGCTGATCAGACCCACACATGGGGCGCTGCAGCGTTTGATCTGATACTGCAAACACGGACGGGTACGGCTATCGAACTGACTGTCTGTACAGTTGCGCAGCAAAAAAACACGTTGCAGTTGACTTAGCGTCCGGTTGACCGCGCCTGCGCTTGCGAAAGGTCCAAAATATTTACCTTTCTCTTTTTTTGCGCCGCGATGTTTTTTGATCATCGGAAAGTCATGGGCCGAGACCAGCACGTTCGGAAACGATTTGTCATCCCGCAGTAGCACGTTGTAACGCGGCTTGAGCTGCTTGATCAAATTCTGCTCAAGCAGCAGTGCCTCGGTTTCGGTCCGCGTCGTCAGGAACATCATAGAATGTGTTTCCAAAATCATCCGCGCAATCCGCGCCGAATGATTTCCGGGACGACTATAGTTCGACACCCTGTTTTTCAGGTTTCGCGCTTTACCGACATAGAGCACCCGACTTTCGGCATCGAGCATTCGATATACGCCCGGCGATCCATCTAACGTTTTCAGATAGGCCGCTATTCTTTCGTAGCCAGTCAGATTGTCGGAATGCTGCTCTGTCACTTCACACCTCTGTGATTCTTGACCTTGCTGCAATGTTGCCGCGCCCAAAGCAAGTCCAAAGGCATCCACTGTTTCTGTGGATAAGACTGTGAGGAAATTCTGGGGAACACGAAAAAACCCTTATTTTTCGGTCAATTTTGCTGTTTGCACATTTTTTAAGCAACAATTTAAGGCGTTGTTTTTAAACATTATTTTTTTCAAGCCTCTCACAAACGCCTGAAAACTCTACCATTCTTAACATATAGGTGTCAGTTTATTGACACGGTGCACAACTCACCTAAGGGTAAGCGGTATTCGGTCTACTATAGGTCGATATCAGGAGTTTCCCATCCAAGGTGCTGACCGCCATCTACGCACAGCAATTGGCCCGTTACAGCCCGCGCATCGAGCAAATATCCAACCGCCGCGCAGATATCAGCCGGATCTGATCCCCGTTGCAGCACCGTCGCCGCGCGTTGCGCCGCGAAGCTGTCGTCGCTTTGATGGGCGCCCTGTAGCGTCGGACCCGGCCCAATGGCGTTAACGCGAATATTCGGCGCCAATTCCTGAGACGCCGTTCTAGTCAGCGCCCACAACCCCATCTTGGCAATCGTATAGCTTGAAAACTGGGGTGTCAGTTTGCGCACCCGTTGGTCAATCATATTGATGACAGAACACTGGGCGACAGGTTCACCGTTTGCATCAGTCGTCGCTTTGGGTGCTTGCGCTGCAAAATTTTGGATCAGCACATAGGGCGCGCGCAGATTGGACTCGATATGACGGTCCCAACTACTTCTTGTTCCGGTTGCAATGCTGTCGTTCTCAAAAATAGAGGCGTTGTTGACCAAGCAGGTCAAATTGCCACCCAATCCGTCAACCGACCGCGCTACAAGCTGTTGGGACTGTGCCTCGTCAAGCAGGTCTGCCTGCACCAAAACGGCGTGACCGCCTTGGGCCTTGATCAGGTCGACCGTTTCCAAAGCGCCCGCCTCGGACGATGCATAGTGGACGGCAATGTCGTAGCCGCGGCTGGCTAGGTAGATGCCGATTTCGCGTCCTATGCGTCCGCCTGCACCCGTTACCAACGCTCGTTTCATGACTGCCTCCTATAGTAGGAAGACCAGATAGCCCGCGTATAGGATGGTCAAGATAACACCCCAAATTCGTGTCAAATTCTGACGCAAGAACACAAACGGGATCAACAGCAACGACGCACCGGCCATGACCCAGATGTCGAACTCAAGGAATTCTTCGGCAACCGGAATGGGCCCGACCAAGCTTGCGACGCCCAAAATGCCAAGCAGGTTAAACATGTTGGACCCGATGACATTGCCCAGCGCAACATCAGCCTGACGGCGGATCGTGGCAACGACCGTGGTTGCCAGTTCCGGCAACGATGTCCCGATCGCAACCAGTGTTAGACCGATCACCGCCTCGGGCACGTCATAGGCCCGCGCGATATTCGTTGCCCCCTCGACCAAAAGAGCGGCACCAAGGGGCAAACCGATCAGACCAGCAATCAAAAAGGCAATGATCTTGGTCCACGACAAATTCGGGTCCGCGCCTTCGATGTCATCCTCGTCGTCACAGGCGGCGGCCTTGTGTTTACGGGCGGAAAGGGCTGCGTGGGTTAGCATCGCGGCAAGCGCAGCCAACAACAACAGGCCCGACCACCACACCAGAACGCCAGTGAACGCCAAGCCAATGAACAAACAGGTCGCCAGCAGCATTTGGACATAGCTGTTTCGGGTGTCGTGTTCGCTTGTATGCATCGCGGCGATGATCGCAGGCACACCCAGAACCAACAGAACATTGGCCGTATTGGATCCAACCACGTTGCCAAGGGCAAGTTCCGGAACCCCGTCAAGGATCGCCTGCACCGATATCAACAGCTCGGGCGCTGAGGTGCCGAAGGCGACAATGGTCAATGACACGATTAACGCTGGCACCCCAAGGCGAAGTGATGTGTTCACCGCGCCCCGCACCAATGCATCCCCTGCCCCAAGCAACAGAAGCAGGCCAATGCCCGTCAAAAGCCAATCCATGAATTACCCTTTTTCGCAGGCGCAGGGGCCCTTGCCAAATTTAAACCGTCCGCAAGACGAACACTTTGCCGCCTCGATCCGCTTTTGACCGGGATAGCGCAGCTTGCCGAACATCGCCAAGACACCCATTCCAACCAGAAACAACGAGACGACTTTGAGTAACATTATAGTCCGAACCTTGCATACGTCGCACGTTCTTCGATCCCGGCAATCGCATCATCAACTACACGAGCACCAAAGCGTTGAGCCAGTGATCTGCGTTGTCCGTAGCGGCGGAACCGGATTTTGTCGCCAAATCGGTCCTTAATGACAGGTACCAAATGGCCGATGCCATCCACCAAACCGTGTTCGATGGCCTTGTCGCCTAACCAGACCTCGCCGGTGAATAGATCGATGTCTGTATTCAGGCGCGTTCCGCGACGGGTCTTTACCAAGTCGATAAAGTAGTCATGCAACTCGCCAAGCAAGCCCTTGAGCCGCTTTACGTCTGCGGGGCTTTCGGCCTTGAACGGATCAAGCTGGCTTTTGGACTTACCCGCCGTATAGACGCGACGTTCGATCCCGTTTTGCGCCATAAATTCCTGAAAGCCGAAACCGGCCGAGATCACGCCGATCGACCCGACAATCGACCCGCGGTCCACAAAAATTTCGTCAGCGGCGCAGGCCAACCAATACCCGCCCGAGGCAGCGACATCTTCGACAAAGGCGATGACCGGCACCTGGTTTTCCTCGGCGAGCCTGCGGATGCGGCTGGCAATGAGCGATGACTGTACCGGTGATCCGCCCGGCGAATTCAGTTCGATCGCCACAGCGGCCGGTTTGCCGCGAAATGCCTTTTCAAGGACAGGGGCAAGGCCGCGATCGTCCAGACCGCGTCCACCATTGGCAATCGCGCCCTGCAGTCGAACCACGGCGACATGCGGGCGTTTCTTAAAAAACGGAATGCTAATTTTCATACTCATGGAAATAAGACCCAACCATCCCCGCAACAAGTGATGGCCAAACTTTATATCGACCAGCCGATCAATTTCGAACGGCCTATCGTATTTGCGCATCGCAATAGCCGGAAGGCGCGTTGACTTGTCCCCTTTGGACAATTTAGTTTTAAATAATAATACTTAGTTTCAAATAATGAAACCACATGAACACGAATGCCGCGAAAAACCACTGGATTGCTGTAGATTGGGGAACAACCAATCTGCGGATGTGGTTGATGGATGGGGACACCGCGATAGAAAAACGGTGTTCCGACCGCGGCATGTCGTCGGTGTCTGGACCTCAATTCCGCGAAACCTTTGACGACTTGGCCGGTGACTGGACCGATCTGGCCGATACCGCCGTTGCCTGCGGGATGGTCGGATCTCGTCAGGGCTGGGTCGAGGCAAAATACAGTCAGGTGCCTTGCCCGCCTCTGAGCAATGGTTTTGTCGTCGCCGAAGGACAGATACCCGTCCATGTGATCGGCGGCCTGTGCCAGCGTGACCCAGATGACGTCATGCGCGGCGAAGAAACCCAGATCGCGGGTTTCTTGGCGGATAGGCCAGAATGGACAGGTGCGCTTTGCCTGCCGGGAACACATACAAAGTGGGCGCTGATCCAGAACGGACAGGTCACATCCTTCCGAACATCTATGACGGGCGACGTGTTCGCGGCCATGACCTCGGCCACGGTTTTGCAGCATTCAACCGCGACCAAGGGGTGGGACAACGTCGCCTTTGTCGATGGCATAGACCTTGGATATGAGCGGCCGCAAACACTATTGGCTGGTTTGTTTTCGATCCGTGCGCGGAACCTTTTGTCGGGTGACAGCACTGAGGCGTCACGCGCACGGCTGTCAGGAATGCTAATCGGCGCAGAACTTGTCGGCGTGACCGACCTTATCGAGGGTGACACTGTTGCGTTGATCGGCGACGGGCCAGTTGCCGACCTTTATGATCAGGCGTTGTCTCGGATCGGCAAAACCGTCATTCAGACTGACAATGACACCTGTACATTGCGCGGATTGACGACCGCCTTTTATTCTCTCGGGGACTGAACATGACACGCAATATCATCGCAATTCTTCGCGGCATCACGCCGGACGAGGCCGCAGATGCCTGCGGCGCATTGATCGAGGCAGGTATCACGAAAATCGAGGTGCCTTTGAACTCGCCCGATCCGTTCGACAGCATTGAACGCATGTGTACCGCCCACAGCAAGGACGCGTTGATCGGTGCGGGCACTGTTCTGACGGTCGAGGATGTGACCAACGTTCAAAACGCAGGCGGCGCGTTGATCGTATCGCCGAATTTCGACGCCGAGGTGATTACCGCCACCAAGGCCAAAGGCATGCAAAGCTGGCCAGGCGTCATGACGCCGACTGAATGCTTTGGCGCGCTGAAGGCAGGGGCCGATGGCCTGAAGATTTTCCCTGCTTCGCTGCTCGGCCCATCGGGGATCAAGGCGATCCGCGCTGTTCTGCCCAAGGGCACACAGGTCTATGCTGTTGGCGGTGCAGGGCCGGATAACTTCAAGGACTGGATCGCAGCAAGCGCGGACGGTTTCGGCATCGGCACCGCGCTATACACGCCGGGCCTGTCGATCACCGAAATCACCACCCGCGCCAAACAGATCGTTGCCGCCTATGACGCCGCGCGGGGCTGATTGATCAAACCCGCGCTTTGCGCCCGCTTCGCCAAATGGCCAACAAGGCCGCAAGACTGACAAGTGCGATCGAAATGGGCGCAATCCACGTCCCTTGGGTGCGAACCAGCGCTGGATTCTTTGCCGGAACGTTCGGCGAGACCCAGACATCAATCGCCTGTCCGGCCGCGTACTAAGCGGCAAGGTCTTTTATCGATGCGGGCGGGTTCATATCCTCGGCGGGCACAAAAATATCTTTCAGCCCATAGCGGCTGCTTTCATAGCTTTTGCCGTCCACCTCATAGCGGTACGTCACCTCAAGCAGCCACCGATCGCCCGAACCGCTGCGGGCGGTCGTGTCGCGCGTCCGTTCGCGCACCAACAGGATTTCAGCGCCAAGGCTGACGCCCTCTACCGAAACGTAGGATCGTTCTTGTAATTCCTGCAACGCATTATAGATCCCGACCCCGCCGAGCGTCAGGCAGATAAAAGGCAGGAAGACATAGGGTATTGTTCGCCAAGTGATGCGAGTTCCACGCTTGGGCACATGTCCCTGATTGTGTGCGGGCGAGAGCGTCACGATGGCCTCTTTTTATGTCAATCCACGGCGCGATGCCTTTTCGCGGGGATCAGCATAGTGTCGATTTCAGTGCGCAAAATCCATCCCCGAAATCAGGGGCCAAACTTGGCGTGAACCACCTATACGTGTCAACAGACACACGACTAAAACGCAACGTTCAAGAACCACCCCTGCGCCGCAACGGTGCAGCACAGGAGTGACCTTGGTTTTATGACCGCAGACGCCAACCGGTGCGGAAAATCCAAGCGATGAAGGCAAGGCAGGCACCGGTAAAGGCCGCGATGGCAATCAGGCTGACACCAACAGGCACATCCGCCTGTTCAAAGAACGCCCAGCGGAACCCCGAGATCAGATAATGCACAGGATTCAGCAGGGTCACCGTCTGCCAGAACGGCGGCAACATCGAGGTCGAATAGAAACTACCGCCAAGGAACACCAGCGGTGTGATGACCAGCATCGGGATGATGTTCAGCTGCTCAAAGCTGGCCGCCCAGATGCCGATGATGAACCCCAAAAGCGAGAATGACAGACAGGTGAGGATCAGGAATGCCAGCATCGCCCATGGGTGCAGGATCGTCACCTCGACAAACAGGAACGAGGTCGCAAGGATGATAAGGCCGATGATCAGCGACTTGGTCGCCGCCGCGCCCACATAACCGATTGTCGCCTCAAAGAAGTTCACCGGCGCTGACAGCAATTCAAATATCGAGCCTGAAAATTTGGGGAAATATATCCCAAACGATCCGTTGGTGGTCGATTGGGTCATCACCGACAGCATGATCAGGCCGGGCACGATGAACGACCCGTAGGCCACGCCTTCGACCTCTTGGATGCGGCCACCGATGGCGGCACCAAAGACGACAAAGTACAGAGCGGTGGAAATAACCGGCGCAAGCAGGCTCTGGCGATAGGTGCGGGTAAAGCGCGCCATTTCATAGATATAGATGGCGCGAATGGCTTCGAGGTTCATGCCTTTTCCTTTACGAGTCCGACAAAGATCTCTTCGAGCGAGCTTTGCTTGGTTTCCAGATCGGCCAATTGCAGACCAGCGGCAGACATTTCAGCCAACAGTTTGGTAATGCCGGTGCGGTCCGCGCGGGTGTCGTAGGTATAATTCACCTTGGTACCCTCGCCCGCCAGTTCCAGATCAAAATCGGCAAGCGCGGCGGGAATGGCGGTTACAGGCTCGGCCAGATGCACGGTCAGGGTTTTGCGGCCCATTTTCTGCATCAGGTCCTCTTTCTTTTCCACCAGCATGATCTGACCTTTGTCGATCACCGCCACACGGTCGGCCATGGCCTCGGCCTCTTCGATGTAGTGGGTGGTCAAAATCACGGTCACGCCGCTTTTGCGCAGGGTGTCGACGACCTCCCACATTTCTTTGCGCAATTCGACGTCCACACCGGCGGTGGGTTCATCCAGAAACAGAACCCGCGGTTCATGCGCCAACGCCTTGGCGATCAGGACGCGGCGTTTCATCCCGCCCGACAATTCGACAATCTTGTTGTCGGCTTTGTCGGCCAGACCAACGTGCGCCAGAATTTTATCGACAAATGCGTCATCCCGAGGTTTTCCAAACAAACCGCGCGAAAACCGGACGGTGTGCCGGACCTTTTCGAAAATCTCGAGGTTTAGTTCCTGTGGAACAAGACCGATCAGCCGTCGGGCCTCTCGGTAGTCTTTGACCACGTCATGCCCACCAACGTGAATTGTGCCGCTGGTTGGCTGAGAGATACCGCAGATCGACGAAATCAATGTTGTCTTACCGGCCCCGTTCGGACCCAGCAGGGCAAGGATTTCGCCCTCTTCGATATCAAGGTTCACACCCTTTAGGGCTGTGAAACCGTTGTCATAGGACTTCTGCAGGTCTTTGACCTGAACAATTGCTGTCATGGCGTAACGCCCCCTTCTCTGCAGGCCAATATAGGTTGCACAGACGCCCCGTTAAAGCGGCTGTCTGTGCGCAGTTGCAGATAGAGGACGCAGTCTTAGCCCTTGGCAGCGCGGCGAACGCCTGCAGCAAGTTCTTCGACCAAGGCGCCGACACCAGGGATGGTGGCCTCGGTCGCCTTTTCATTTGCGTCATAGGTTCCGGTGATCTGGTTGATCAGCGCGGTGCCAACCACGACGCCGTCGGCGTGCGCGCCCAGCGCAGCGGCATGTTCGCCGGTCTTAACACCAAAGCCGACCACAATCGGCAGGTCGGTATATTTGCGAATACGCTCAATGGCGGTGCCAACGGTGCCATAATCAGGCGTCACCGCACCGGTGATACCGTTGATGGACACGTGATAGACGAAACCGCTCGAATTTTTCAGGATCACCGGCAGGCGGTCATCATCCGCGGTTGGCGGCACCAGACGAATAAAGGCAAGGCCAGCTTTCATCGCAGGCAGGCACAGTTCATCGTCTTCTTCGGCGGGCAGATCAACGATGATCATCCCGTCGACGCCTGCGTCCTTGGCATCGGCCACAAACGTTTCCGGACCATAGCTATAGATCGGGTTGTAATAGCCCATCAGGATGACCGGCGTATCTGGGAAATCCTTGCGGAACTCACGCACCAGATCGAGCGTACCTTTGGTCGTTTGTCCGCCGTCCAAGGCGCGCAGACCCGACACCTGAATGGCGGGGCCGTCTGCAACCGGATCGGTGAAAGGCAGGCCAAATTCCACGATATCGGCGCCAGAGGTTGCGACCTGTTTAAGAATGTCCAGCGACGTTGCGGCGTCTGGGTCACCCGCCATTGTGTAGGTCACCAGAACAGGACGGTTTTCTGCACGGGCTTTGGCAAAACAGGCGTCGATACGAGCGGTCATTCAAGTCTCCAATCCTAACCAGCCAAGACTGGTATACGTCTTGGCTGGCTTTATCAGGAAAGAACGGTGAAGCAAACCGCGATTGCAGGCGCCCGTTAGGCAACCGCACCATTGAGCAGGGACTGCTCATGGAATGGGCAGGCGACGATATGCCCTTCATCAACGGCTAGTCCCTCTGGCACATCGTTGCCGCATTCTTTGCGGGCGATCGGGCATCGGGTCCGGAACACACATCCCGACGGCGGCGCCAATGGCGACGGCAGCTCGCCCTCAAGCACAACACGCGGGCGCGACTTTTCCAATTCTGGGTCGGGAACCGGAACAGCCGAAATCAGCGCGCGGGTATAGGGATGTTTGGGATCCATAGTCAGCGGGTCTGCGCCCGCCGTTTCCATGGTCCGGCCCAGATACATCACCATGATACGGTCCGAGATATGCTTAACAATGCTGAGGTCGTGGGCGATGAAAATCATCGACAGACCCATTTCGCGTTGCAGATCCATCAACAGGTTGACCACCTGCGCCTGAACAGACACGTCCAATGCAGACACAGGCTCATCGCAGATCAGCAACTTGGGTTTTAGGATCAAGGCGCGCGCGATCCCGATACGCTGACATTGTCCACCCGAAAATTCGTGCGGATAGCGGTTGCGAAGGTTCGGCAACAATCCAACCCGTTCCATCATTTCGGCGACGCGCTGGCGCACCTCGGCTTTGGGCAGGTCGGGTTCATGGGTGATCAGGGGTTCGGCAATGATTTCCCCAACGGTCATACGTGGGTTCAATGCGGCTAATGGGTCCTGAAACACCATCTGTGCATTTCGGGCCAACTGGCGGCGCTGCGCAGGTGACATGGTCGCAAGGTCCTGCCCTTCGAAAAACACCTCGCCGCCGGAAATGGGGGCCAACCCCATGATCGCGCGGGCCACCGTCGATTTGCCAGAACCGCTTTCCCCTACCACGCCAAGGCATTCGCCAGCGTTCAGCTGAAAGCTGACACCACCGACAGCATGCAACGGGGTTGCAGGGGTCCATGGCCAGCTGCCCGCTTTGCGGATAGGGAAGGTGACGCGTAGATCGTTCACTGTCAAAAGTGGTGTGCTCATTGTGCTGCCTCCAATACGGGCAGGTGGCACGCACGGCGGCGGTCACCCAGTGACAATAGTTCAGGGCGATTTTCTGCGCAGCCTTCGACCTTTTGTGCGCATCGCGGCGAGAAAGGACAGCCAGCAGGCAAACGCGACATATCCGGCGGTTCGCCAGCGATGGTTTCCAGACGGTCGTCGCCACGATCAAGGCGCGGCACCGCCTGAAGCAGACCTTGGGTATAAGGATGCAGAGGGCGTTCAAACAATGGCAGCGTATCGCATTCTTCCATGATCTGACCGCCGTACATAACCAGCGTGCGATCACAGAAACCGGCCACAACACCAAGGTCGTGTGTGATCAGAATGATCGCAGTCCCGAAATCGCGGCGGATTTCGTTGAACAGGTCCATGATCTGCGCCTGTACCGTCACATCAAGTGCAGTGGTCGGTTCATCAGCGATCAAAAGCTTGGGCCGGCATAACAGCGACATCGCGATCATGATCCGCTGACGCATACCGCCCGAAAATTCGTGCGGGTACATGGTGATCCGCGCCTTGGCATCCGGAATGCGCACCGCATCGAGCATGCGCACCGCTTCGGCCACCGCATCGCGTTTCGACATCCCTTTGTGGAGCTGCAGAACCTCGGCCATTTGGTCCGAGATACGAATATACGGGTTCAGCGAGGTCATCGGGTCCTGGAAAATCATCGAGATTTCCTGAGCGCGAACCTGATTGATTTCGCTCTCTGACATCGTCAGCAGGTTTTGCCCCCGATAGAGCGCCCGACCACCAGCCTGCCCGTTTTTGGCCAGTAGGCCCATCGTGGCAAAGGCGGTTTGGCTCTTGCCGGATCCGCTTTCGCCAACGATTGCCAGCGTTTCACCTTCATCAATGCGGAAATTGACGCCGTTGACAGCCGTGACCGGCCCATCATTGGTTTGGAACGTGACCTTAAGGTCCTGAATATCAAGAAGGCTCATAATTAGCGGTCCTTCGGATCAAGTGCGTCACGCAGGCCATCCCCGACAAAGAAGAAGGCATAGAGCGTCACAAGGAAGAAAAAGAGCGGGAAAATCAGCATCCATGGTGTGCCTTTGGTGATTTCACCCGCACCATCCGAAATCAATGCGCCAAGCGATGTCATCGGTTCCTGAACACCCAGACCAAGGAAGCTGATGAAGCTTTCGGTGATGATCAGACCGGGGATCAGCAACGTCGCATAGACAATCACGATACCCGCAAGGTTGGGCACAATGTGCCGCAGGATGATCGTCAACGGCTTAACACCGGTGGCAATCGCGGCCTCGACGAACTCTTTGTTCTTGATGGTCAATGTCTGACCACGTGCGATACGCGCCATATCCAGCCAAGAAATCAGACCGATCCCGACGAACAGCATCACAACCGACCGGCCAAAGACAACCAGCAACAGGATGATCACGAACATGAACGGGATCGCCAGCAGGATGTCGACGATACGCATCATGATACCATCCACTCGTCCGCCAAAGTAGCCAGCGATCGCCCCATAGAGCGTGCCGACGACGACGGCAACAAGGCTACCAATCACACCGACAAGGATGGAAATCCGCGTTCCTTGCACCACACGGGTAAACAGGTCGCGCCCCTCTTTTTCGAGGCCGAAGTAGTGACCGTTTTCAAAAGACGGAACACCCAGTTCTTTGATGTTACGGCGCAGCGCAAAGTCGATGAAGTCCGGCTCATGCGGGCTTAGAAAGCCGCCGAACAGGGCGAACAGAACAATGGCGAACAGCGTCCACATCGAAATGACCGCCGCGCGGTTTTTACGAAAGCGGGACATGGCGTCCTGCCAGATCGAGCGCCCCTTGGCATCGGCCAGCGCAGCGGCCTCAAGCAGGTCATCGCCCGTCTTTTTCGAAACAAGCATATCGGCCCCTTAGTAACGGATTTTCGGATCGATCCACGCGTAAAGCAGGTCGACGAGAAGGTTGAAGGTGATGGTCAACGCGCCGACCAAAATGGTCACGCCCATCATCAGCGAATAGTCACGGTTGAACGCAGCGTTCACAAAAATTGTGCCCATGCCACCGGTCGAAAAATAGGCGTCGATCACAACAGAGCCTGTGATCATACCCACAAAGGCTGGTCCAAGATAAGATAGAACCGGCAGCATAGCGGGCTTGAGCGCATGACGCATGATGATGCGGCGCATCGGCAGGCCCTTGGCCTTGGCCGTGCGGATAAAGCCGGTGTTCAATACCTCAAGCATCGAGGAACGCGTGATCCGAGCGATTGAGGCCATGTACGATGTCGACAGGGCGATCACGGGCATGATCACATACTGCCACTGACCACCGTTCCAACCAACGTTTGGCAACCATCCCAGCCACAGGGTGAACACGATCACCAACAGCGGCCCCATCACAAAGTTAGGCAGCGCCTGCGCACCGATGGAAACACCAACCGCAAAGTAATCAAGCCACGTGTTCTGACGAACGGCGGCGGCGACACCCAATGACACACCGACCAACGTGGCAATGGCAAAGGACCACGCGCCATAGGTCAAAGTGACAGGGAAACCCTGCGCGATGAAATCGGTAACTGTGCGATCCTTGAATTTGAACGACGCACCAAAATCAAAGTGGAAGACGATGTTGTAGACATAGTTGACCACCTGTTTCCAATACGGCTGATCGAGCCCGTATTTCGCCTCGAGGTTCGCAAGAACCGCAGGCGGCAGCGGACGCTCGGTGTTGAACGGGCCACCTGGGGCCGCGAACATCAGCGCATAGGAAATGATGATCAGAATAAGAAGCGTTGGTATGGCAACGGCGATGCGTCGCACAATGAACGATAGCATTTCAGAATTCCCGTCCCGGATTGCCCAAATGCCAAAGACCGCGCCCCCGGGACGGGAGCGCGGCTATTAGGCTAATCGCTATTATTCAGCGACTTTGTACAGCTGACGCGAGTACCAGTTCTGCTCAACGTTATCTACCGGCCAACCTTTCAGGTCGCTGCTCAGCATGAATGCCGAGGTGTAGTGGTAGATTGGGATGATTGGCACTTCTTCTGCGATGATCTGTTCGATCTGGGTGTAGATCGAGGTCGCATCAGCAACGGTTTTCGCTTCTGCCAGCAGAGCGTCAACAGTTTCGCTGCTGTAGCCAGCATCGTTGTAGCCCGAACCACTGTCCATCAGGTCAAGGAAGGTCGACGCTTCGTTGTAGTCACCACACCAGCCGGCGCGCGATACGTCGAAGTTGCCGTTGCCACGCTCAACCAGGAAGGTCTGCCATTCCATGTTGGCCAGAGTGGTTTCAACGCCAAGGGTCTGTTTCCACATCTGGCTGATCGCGATCGCGATCGACTTGTGGCCTTCGGATGTGTTGTACAGGATTTCCAGCTCGATCGGGTTGTCTGGACCGTAACCAGCATCAGCCATCAGAGCCTGCGCCATCGCGTTACGCTCTTCTTGCGTCATGGTCGCTGCTGGAACCTCTGGCACTTCGAAGCCAGCGGTCGCACCTGGTGTAAAGGTGTATGCAGGGAACTGACCCGAAGCGGTCACGAACTCGGTGATGGTTTCACGATCAACCGCAAGGCTCAGAGCCTGACGAACACGTTCGTCTTTCTGCCACTCTGGGGCATCGTCGCGCATGTTGAAGTTATAGTAATACGAACACAGACGTGGGAACACGATGGCTTCGTCTGGGTATTCAACCTTCAGCTCAGGGTACTGGCCGGTTGGCATTGGAACCTGATCGGCAACGCCCGATTCCCATGCGGTCAGCGCCTGCGATTCATCGTTGATCACCAGCGATACGGTCTGTTCGATGATGACGTTTTCAGCGTCCCAGTATGTGTCCGACTTCGAACGAACCATGCGCTCTTGTGGAACGTGCTCGGTCAGGATGTAGGCACCGTTGGTGACGATGTTTTCAGGACGGGTCCATTCCGAACCATGCTCTTCGATCGCCCAGCGTGGGACAGGAAACGTGGTTGCGTGGGTAACCATCTGGCTGAAGTACGGCAGCGGCTGGGTCAGCTGAACAACAACGGTGTAGTCGTCAGGTGCCGAAATACCCAGTGTGGTTGGGTCAGCTTCGCCTGCAACAACATCCGAACCATTCTCGATCGACATCAGTTCGATGTACCACGCGTATGGCGATGCGGTTGCTGGATCAGCGGCACGCTGCCATGCGTAAACGAAATCGCCAGCGGTCACTGGGGTGCCGTCCGACCATTTAGCATCTTCACGCAGGGTGAAGGTGTAGGTCATGTTGTCGTCCGACACGGTGAAGCCGGTCGCAACGCCAGGAACAGTGTTACCCTGAGCGTCTTGGTTCAGCAGACCTTCGAAAAGGTCGCGTGCAACCGCGCTGCCCGAAACGTCTTCAACCAGACCTGGGTCGATCGAAGGGGACTCATCAATAACCGAGTAGGTGAATGTTTGATCTGCAGCCAGCTCTTCGCCAGTCACAGGATGCACCGCCGCCATAGCGGTTGCGCCCGAAAGCAGCAGTGCCGCTGCTGTCGAGGTCATTAGAACATTTTTAATCTTCATATTTTGCTCCCTGTCTAACGGTAATTTCCGTAGGTCAGCCGCTTTGCGCGACCATGTGACGATCTTTTTGATCAGAAAGTCAGAAAGCAAGCATTCAGTAGAACACTAACGCGCAGTTACCCGTTTCGGGCGTGAATCGCCGAAAATTGGTAGACGAAGCGGCAAACTCCTTCTCATTTCGGTCATTTTTATCAGCCTAAAGTATAGGCATCGGGCAGATTTCAGGCACTCAAAT
Source organism: Marivivens sp. (assembly GCA_965215785.1). Taxonomy (GTDB): domain Bacteria; phylum Pseudomonadota; class Alphaproteobacteria; order Rhodobacterales; family Rhodobacteraceae; genus Marivivens. The sequence continues at coordinate 515,239 of OZ244120.1, forward strand.
CAAATATGTCAGTGGTCTGGCGCACCAAAATTTAATCGGCTAGTATGTTAGATCGACAATTTGGAGGCGAAATGACGACAGAATCCCCCAATTTGGGACAAATCGAAAGGCGTTCGGTGACTGATGAAGTCTATGACCTTTTGTACCAGCGGATACTGTCCGTGGACTTGCCCCCGGGCACGAAAATGTCAGAGGCCGACATCGCCAAACAGCTTGGTGTTTCGCGACAGCCTGTGCGCGACGCATTTTACCGGCTGGCACAGTTCGGGTTCCTGAATGTTCAGCCGCAACGCGCCACCAAAGTGACCCAAATTTCGCGATCTGCCATTGAACGCGCGCGGTTCATCCGGACCTCATTGGAACTAGAGGTCATCACCATCGCGTGCGAAGATCTGTCCGAAGCGAACCTGCGACGCCTGACCGCTCAACTTGACGCCCAGCGCGAAGCACAAGAGACCGGCGATCAGACAAGGTTCCACAATCTTGATGACATCTTTCATCAATCGATCTGCAACATGATCGACCGCCCTTACGCGTGGCACGCAATTCGCGAAGTAAAGGCACACATGGATCGGGCGCGGTTTCTGTCCCACGCCTTTGCGTCGCAAACCACATTCGACGACCACGTAAATATCGTGGATGCCCTACGTCTGCGCGACGCACGGCGCGCCCGATCGATTGTGCGGACCCACCTTGACCGGATCGACGGGATCGTCGTCCGGCTACGCGCCAAAAATCAGGACTGGTTTGTTGAGGATATGACATGACCAATACGATTGCCGCCGTCGGCGAATGCATGGTCGAAATGGCCCCGACACAGGACAATGCCACATTCAAAATGGGATTTGCGGGCGATACGCTGAACACAGCGTGGTATTTGCGCAAAATCGCCGATCCGGATTGGGTGGTCGACTATGTCACTGTGGTCGGCACCGACGCCACGTCGGATAAGATGGTCAATTTTCTGGGGTCGGCTGGGCTCGGCACGGATCGGATTTGGCGTGACGCGCAGCGGACCGTTGGCCTGTATATGATCGAGCTGACGAATGGCGAACGATCGTTTTCATATTGGCGCGGCCAAAGTGCGGCCAAAACGCTGGCCGACGATGCCCCTGCCCTGAGCCAAGCGCTCGGTTCTACAGACGTCATATTTTTCTCAGGCATCGCGGTTGCGATCCTGCCCGAGGAAGGGCGACAAAACCTACTAAGTGTCCTTCGAACCCTGCGGGAACAGGGCAAGACCATTGTTTTCGACCCGAACCTGAGGCCCAAGCTATGGCACAGCGGCGACGAAATGTGCGCCGCTATTATGGATGCCGCCGCAGTCAGCGACATCGCATTGCCATCCTATGAAGACGAAGCCGACTGGTTTGGCGATGCATCGCTTGCCGACGCTGCACAGCGATATCAGGCCGCCGGGTGCACAACTATTGTTGTGAAAAACGGTGGCGGTCCCATGTTGACGGCCGATGACACAGCGACCCAAGAGGTTTCACCACACACCGTAGACCGCATCGTCGACACGACCGCAGCAGGCGACAGCTTCAACGCCGGTTTTCTGGCGGCATACCTGAATGGGCAAAGCACGGCGGCAAGCGCCCAAGCAGGCGCCGCATTGGCCGCGAAGGTGATCCAGTTTCGCGGTGCCCTCGTTCAAGAGGCGCTGTAACCCCGAAAATAGATCATACAGATTGATACACAGCGATTGTTTAAGTAGCATCCCTGAAACTTCAGGAGCGCCCAAATGTCAGCAACATCGACCAAAAGCCAGACACTCGTCGCTAAATTGCGCGATACACTTCGCGCCGAGATTTCTTCGGGGGCGTATAAGGTCGGGGATCGTTTGCCGAGCGAAGCCAAGCTGACACAGGATCACGACGTCAGCCGTACCGTCGTCCGCGAAGCCATTGCCGCACTGCGGGCGGACGGGTTGGTGGAACCGCGTCAGGGATCGGGCGTTTATGTGACCGAACCGCAGCCTGACGTGTCCGCGCCGTTCAAAAACATCGATACCGCGCGCCTATCATCGATGATCGAGCTGTTGGAACTGCGTGCCGCGGTCGAGGTCGAGGCGGCAGGCCTTGCCGCCCAGCGCCGTTCGCCAATGCAAGAAGAGCGAATTTTGCAAGCGTTTCAGCGTGCCGGGTTGCCGGGCACAGACACGGTTCCGACCTCTGAGGCCGATTTTGAACTGCACCTTGCCATCGCCGAGGCAACAAACAATCCGCGCTTTGCCGAGTTTATGAAAATGATCGGCCACAGCGTTATCCCCCGCCATGCCCTAATGCCCGGCGACAGCGGGAAAATGCCCGAAGATTACAAAGAAAAGATCCGGTTGGAACATGACGCCTTGGTGACGGCGATCCTGAACAGCGACGAAGCCGCCGCACGACAGGCCATGCGCCAGCACCTAAAAGGCAGCCAGACGCGGTATCGCGCTATTTTGCGGGATCTGGGCACCGCAAATCGCTAGGCCATGGCTTGACTCAGGCAAAGTCATACGACAAATAGAACATGTATGATAACTTGCGACGTGGTCGTCTGATGACGTCCGTGCCCCAAACCGAATTTGACCTATTTTTCGGACATTTTCGAAGGCTTTGTTAAAGGATTGCCATGCTCACCGTCGAAACACGTCACGCTATCCATCAGGATCACGCAAAAACCATGGACACAGATGCCCTTGCGTCAGCACTTCTTGACGCAAGGAATGTTCGCGGATGGTGAAATCCGTTTGGTCTACACACACTATGATCGTTTCGTCATGGGGGGCGCGGTGCCAAACGGTGGCGAACTGACGCTCGACAAAGTCGAAGAGACAAAGACACCGTCGTTCCTAGATCGTCGCGAGATGGGCATCGTCAACATCGGTGAAACCGGAACCGTTTCGGCCGAAGGCGAAACCCACACCCTAGAAAAAGGCGATGTGCTGTATCTTGGCATGGGGTCCGGCGCGGTGACCTTTGCGGGCAATGGTCGTTTCTACATCACCTCGGCCCCTGCCCATCAGAAATTCCCGTCCAAGCTGGTGACTATTGCCGACAGTGCCGAGGTCAAACTGGGCGCGACCGAAACATCGAACAAACGCACCATCAATCAGTTCATCCACCCATTGGTTATTCCAAGCTGTCAGCTGATCCTTGGTTATACAACGCTAGAGGATGGATCGGTTTGGAACACGATGCCAGCACGCATCCATGACCGCCGGATGGAAGCCTATTTGTATTGGGGCATGGACGATGAAAGCCGTGTTCTGCACCTCATGGGCGAGCCGACCGAAACACGCCACCTGTTCATCGCAAACGAAGAAGGTGCGATTTCGCCGCCTTGGTCGATCCACTCGGGCGCGGGCATCGGCAGCTATACCTTTATCTGGGCCATGGCGGGCGACAACATCGACTATACCGATATGGAATTCATCCAACCGGGTGACCTCGAGGCCCAGATCGAAGCCTTTGTCACACACTACAACCACCAGCGCTATCACGAGAGCATCAACAACGTCACACCCGCAGACGTCTACTTCGGACGGGACAAGGCCATTCTACAAAAAAGAGAAAAGATCAAACGAAAGACACTCGAAACGCGACGCTTGCATCACAGAAAACGCGCCGCATAATGAAACCAATCAGATGAGCTGAACTCTCTCTTAGATTAGGCTCCCAGTGGGTCCAAAAACTCTGACGACGGATAAATAGAAGCAACTTATCGTTAAAGAAACACGACAAAGGAGGGCGTAGATGTTTGGCTGGCTGACTGGCAAAGGTAAGAAAGAAAGTGCTCAAGGTTCAGTGAGAGATGAAGCGCAAAATATAATACAATCTGCAGATTTTACACCTGAAATCAAGAAGGCTATTGATATCTATCTGGCAAATAATGCCAAGCCGTCGCTTCTGTATGCGAAAGCAGCAGGTTATAGCGGAGAGGTGATTGACTATAGCGACATAAGTACTTTTTTAGATTGCCTTCGCGTCAATCATCACTCTCTAAAGGGCGCAGCTGTTGATGCGGCCAAGTCATGGATCGAAAATGAATTGGACTTTTCCATTAAGAGCGATTATTGGGAGCACTTCTTTTTTAGCCCTACTGAATACAATGGCGGGAAAGACGGCTACAGGGAAATAGAGGCGCTGCGAGCAGCATTGCGCGGTAAAAGCATTAAGTCGCTTTGGTCGAATTCGGATCAAAATGTTGGTGACTACGCGTTATCGAAGGCGGTTGAGTATAAGCGTAGCGACCTTGATAAAATATTTTCAAAGTTAGAGGAGCGTAAGGATGCGCTCAAGCCCCTACTTTCTCGTGCGCTTTCAAGCGGTAAAAATAAATATGGCGAAACGGACTTCGCCAAGTACTTTCAGGAAATCAACGATTTCTTTGATTACTTCTTCCCTGAGGGAGAATTGCAATTTTACTACACTGTCAAGCCTCTTATGGAGACCGCAAACTATCTCGATAAGTGGTTTGAGGCAGGATTTGTGGATACTGCTGTTCTCCCAGATGACGGTATTGACTTTGAGCACTGGTGTGCCGCCAAACTTGAAGAGCAAGGGTGGAAAACCATCGTTAGTCAAGCTAGTGGAGATCAAGGCGTTGATATAGAAGCTAGGTGGGGTGACTTTATTGTTGCGGTTCAATGCAAGCGCTATACTCAACCTGTTGGAAATAAAGCAGTCCAAGAGGTTTATACTGGGGCCAAAAACATCAATGCCAACGCCGCCGCTGTCATTGGAACGGGTGGTTACACTAAAAGTGCGCTCGCTGTAGCAAAGACAACGTCTGTTGAGCTATTTGATGCGGCTGAAATTGGAAGTTTTTCTGAAAGATTTGGATTTGAAGCAGAAGTCACCTCTACTGGAATTGTTGATCAGCAGGTAACACTTGAATTTTCGTCTTTGCCTCAGCGTATGATGGCATTGATGTTTCGCACCGTCTTAAGACAATTTGATGTAACAGATCTTAATGTGAGCCAGAATTTTAAAGGTAGTTTTTTTGATTGCGTTGATGAGCGTGGAGTTGGCGTAATGTCGTTTAAGCCAATTGAACTTGCGTCGCTGCTTATCTTTTCCAACTTTGTCTTTCCTGCATCTTTTAGGCTGACATCTGAAAATATTGAGGCCCTAAGAAAGCATGATTATCCAATGCTTGAGCTTTTAGAGGTGCAGCGATTTAATGAGGAAATACACATTTTTGAGCTGATAGGTGAAGAAGTGCTAGATGACGTTCGTGCTGTATTTGTAGATTACACCAAGCTTCTGCCGCTGCCCATTGACTTGGATGAGCATTTTTTGTTTCGCGAGTAGTGCTGATTTAGTGAGCGCCGTTAAAAGTGGATGCATGAAATGACTTGTAAATATTTTTGCGCTACGCGGGTTCCTCAAGGAAGGCTGCATGAAGGGCGAATGGCTTCAAACGCTCCCTATGTGACGCGTTACTACTGCGATCATCTGCATAGTAATTTTGACAAGCAGCGCGTAGAAAGTACATTATTTGGACAGTTAAAATGCAATGGCGCTGCTGATAACTGCAATGTTTTAAGCGGCTCTGGATGTCAATCGGCATTGAAGTTTGACCCCTTATCGGCATCCAATATTGCCCCCCTTTGTGCTGAGCAGGCCCGGCGCAGCGTAGTCTTCATATAACGCAGCGGCGGGGGGCCTGCAGGGTTTCGGATTTGCGCTATGCGCGGTTTTTGAAGCGCCAGCTTTCGTTGCCGGTCTCGACGATCTCGCAATGGTGGGTGAGCCTGTCGAGGAGCGCGGTTATCATCTTTGCATCGCCGAACACGCTTGGCCATTCGCCGAAGGCCAGGTTGGTGGTGACGATGATCGACGTGTGTTGAGCGGTATTATCTTCATTAATCGCAATGGCTTAAGGTGGCGCGATGCCCCTTCGGCCTATGGCCCGCACAAGACGCTCTACAGCCGCTGGAAGCGTTGGAGCGACAAGGGCGGTTCCTACGTCACGCTTGCCGCCTTGGATCAGGCTAAAAACACCCGGGTGCAGATTACATTTTTGCACGGCGGCATGGATCGCCTCGGCCACGATTTCCCCTGTGCCGGGATGCGCGCTGTGACCTTTCACGACGACAGGGCAACCAGCAGCAAGCGCCGACGCCGTGTCGCCGCCCGCAACCGAAAACGCGAGTGGGAAGTTCGACGCACCGAAAACCGCCACTGGGCCGATCGGGCGCTGCATCAACCGCAGATCCGGACGCGGCAGTGGGGCCCGATCCGGCAGGGCCTGATCATGGCGGCGATCCAGATACGCGCCGTCCAAAATATGTTGCGCAAACAGGCGTAGCTGACCGGTTGTCCGGCCGCGTTCGCCCTGCAAACGCGCCACAGGCAAGCCGGTTTCCTCGCTGCCGATTTGTGTAATCGCCTCGGCGCGGGCCTCTATTTCGTCGGCAATCGCATTGAGAAAGTCCGCACGTTCCTGACGTGTCGAATACCCGTAGGTCCAAAACGCAGCTTCGGCCGCTTTGACCGCATCATCCACCATCTCAGGCGTGCCGACGGAAAAGCTATGCGCCGTGCCGTGGGCAGGTGATGATTGAAATGTCATGTCTCCGGCGACCCAGTCGCCAGCGATCAAGTGTTTGCCATACGGTTCGAACGTCATCGGAAACCCTTATTTGCTATTTGTAGATCGGTTCGGCGGTCAAGTAGCCGCCCTGATAAATATTGAGCGGATCGTTGGGGTCACCCGGATCGACAGCCTCGACCTCGGCCCTGAAATCTTCGGCATTGTCTTTGGGCGACCAGCCGATATAGGCGATCGCCGAATTGTCCCAGAACGACGCGGCATTGTTCGACACACCCCAGATGATGGGGCAGCCCAGGACCGGAACGTCAAAGACCTGTCGAACAAGCGATGTGAAATCGTCAAAGCTCAGCCAAGTGGACAGGGCGCGCCGGTTGTCCGGCTTTTCCACGCAGGACCCGATCCGAACAATCGCGGTCTCGATGCCGAACTTTTCGAAATACAGTTTTGCCATTGCCTCGCCATAGAGCGAGTCTGGCCGCAGCGGCATATCGGCGGTCAGATGTTCGGTTTGGCGATAGTAGCCAACCGCGTGGTTCGAGCTGGCAAAGAAGATGCGCGGATTGCCATTGGTTCGGGCCGCCTCTTAGAGATTGTAAACGCCCCTGATATTGCTGGCATCAATCTGGTCATACGTGCGTTCCATCGACACGCCGCCCAAGTGAACGATGCCATCACAGCCCGCCACAATCGCAGCGACCTGCGATTCATCAGACAAATCGCATTGGGTGAACTCTTCGTTTTCGGCTAAATCCTCAATCATCACGACATCGGACAAGCGAATATCATCAGCCAAATCGGCCAATCGCTTTCGCACTAATTGTCCTAGATTGCCTGCTGCGCCGGTGATTAAAAGCCGTTTCATAGTCTCTCGTTTTCTTGGTTTCGGAATGAAAGCAGCCTAGCCGACAACTGTTCAGACACGAGGCATAAAGTCGTATGACAAATCATCATACAACTTGTCAAGTTGTCATATGTAAGGTTGACGACTTGCCCCTTGGCGCGGGTAGTTTGGATGGATAAAAAGGGCGTCCAATCAATCGGAGACCACCTTGGAAACTGTCACCCGAATTGCCCGCACAATTGCGCAAGAAATCAACGCACAGCCCAACCAAGTCACCGCCGCGGTGACGTTGTTGGACGAAGGCGCCACCGTGCCGTTTGTCGCCCGCTACCGCAAAGAGGTGACAGGCGGGCTCGATGATACGCAGTTGCGGAAACTGTCCGAGCGGCTGACCTATCTTCGCGAGCTAGAGGACCGTCGAAAGGCAATCGTTGCATCGATCAAATCGCAGGACAAGCTGACCGATGAGCTGACACTTGCGATTACGCAGGCCGACACCAAGGCCGCGCTGGAAGATATCTATCTGCCGTACAAACCCAAACGCCGCACCAAGGCAATGATTGCACGCGAAAATGGGCTAGAGCCGCTGGCAAATGCGATCCTGTCAGACCGCACTCTTGATCCCGAGGTGACCGCAGAAACCTATGTCACCGATGCGGTCCCGACCCCAAAGGACGCCCTGAACGGTGCGCGGGACATTCTTGTTGAACAACTGGCCGAGGATGCTGTCCTGTTGGGCCGCCTGCGCGACTTTATGCAGAGCGAGGCCCTGTTGGTGTCAACCTTGGTCGCCGGCCAGGAAACCAAAGGCGCGAAGTTCAGTGACTATTTCGATCACAAGGAACCTTGGGCCACGGTGCCATCGCACCGCGCATTGGCCATGCTGCGCGCCAGCAACGAAGGTATTGTGACCCTTGATATCGTCCCAAATCCCGAAACTGGCGAGGGCCGCGCGGAACAGATGATCGAGGCCCATATTGGCATCGAAGGCACCACCGCAGCAGATATGTGGCTGCGCAAGGTTGCGGGCTGGACGTGGCGCGTCAAACTTAGCATGTCGATGATGCTTGATCTAATGAGCGACCTGCGGGGCCGCGCGCAGAAAGAAGCGATTGATGTATTTGCGCGAAACCTGAAGGATCTGCTGCTGGCCGCACCTGCGGGCCAACGCGCAACCTTGGGGCTGGACCCAGGTATCCGAACCGGCGTTAAGGCGGCCGTGGTGGACCACACTGGCAAGCTTCTGTCGACAGACACGCTCTACCCGTTCCAGCCCAAGAATGACGTGAACGGCGCACGCGCGTCGATCTTAGCCTTGGTGCAGAAACACGATGTCGAGCTGATCGCCGTCGGCAACGGCACAGCCAGCCGCGAAACAGAACGGTTTGTGCATGAAACGCTTAAGATGATGCCAGCAAGCGTCAAGAAACCCACCGTCGTGGTGGTAAGCGAAGCAGGCGCGTCGGTCTATTCGGCCTCGGAATTGGCTGCGCAGGAATTCCCTGATCTTGATGTGTCGTTGCGCGGTGCCGTTTCGATCGCCCGCCGTTTACAAGACCCGTTGGCCGAACTGGTTAAGATCGAGCCCAAGTCGATTGGTGTCGGCCAATATCAACACGACGTTGATCAGTTCCAACTGTCCCGCGCCCTACAGGCGGTGGTCGAGGATGCAGTGAACGCGGTTGGCGTTGACCTGAACACGGCCTCGGCGGCGTTGCTATCCTATATTTCCGGTCTCGGGCCGGGCTTGGCCGAAGCGATTGTCGCGCACCGCAATTCAAACGGTGCCTTCACTAGCCGTGCCGACCTATTGGCTGTTGCCCGCCTTGGGCCGCGTGCCTTTGAACAATGTGCGGGTTTCTTGCGGATCAGTGACGGGTCAGAACCTCTTGATGGTTCAGCTGTTCACCCAGAGGCCTATGATGTTGCACGGAAAATCGTGGCGGACTGCGGGCGTGATCTTCGGTCGCTTATGAAGGATCCGGCCTCACTCAAACGCCTGAATGCGGCCGATTATGTGACCGAACAATTCGGTCTACCAACCGTGCGCGATATCCTGTCCGAGCTTGAAAAGCCCGGACGCGACCCCCGACCAGAGTTCAAGACAGCCACCTTCACCGATGGGGTGGAGGACATCAAAGATCTGAAGGTCGGGATGCAGCTAGAGGGCACGGTCACAAACGTCGCTGCCTTTGGTGCATTTGTGGACGTTGGCGTCCATCAGGATGGCTTGGTCCACGTGAGCCAGCTGGCTGATAAGTTCGTCAAAGACCCGCACGAAGTGGTCAAGACCGGCGACATCGTTAAGGTCCGCGTGACCGAAGTAGATATTCCGCGCAAACGGATTGGCCTAAGCATGCGCAAAAGCGGCGGCACCGACCGCCCGCAAAAGGACAATCACGGACAAAAGAAACCGACCCCACATCGCGGTAACACGTCGGCGCGGCCCAAAGGCGGGTCCGACACCGGCGCACTGGGTGCGGCATTGTTGGATGCGATGAAGAAACGCTGATCAGGTCACGCGCGATTTGGTCTGATAGGCCGGATCGCGCCATTCCTCTTTCGTCATAACTTCGGTCAGATGGGACACCGCCTGATCCACATCGGTCCCGTCCAGAAACAGTGGCGTGAACCCGAACCGCATGATGTCCGGACTGCGAAAATCACCGATCACACCCCGCGCGATCAGTGCCTGCATAGCCGGATAAGCAAATTCAAAGGCAAAGCTGACTTGTGAACCCCGCTTGGCCGGATCACGCGGTGACACCAATCGCAATTGCGGACAGGTCGCTTCGACCTGTTGGATAAAGTGTTCACTCAGTTCGATTGATGCTCGACGAATGTCTTGCATATCCAGACCGTCCCACAGATCGAGCGCGGTATCCAAAATCGACAACTGCACGATCGAGGGTGTGCCGACCCGCAACCGTTCGATCGAGATCGCGGGCCGATAGCCCAGTTCCATCGCGAAAGGCGCGTCGTGCCCAAGCCATCCAGACAAAGCAGGTCGAACATGTTCAATCAAGTCGGGCCGTACATAGATAAACGCAGGCGCACCGGGGCCGCCGTTCAAATATTTATAGGTACAGCCAATAGCAAACTCGGCCCGACAGGCGTCCAGATCAATTGGGATCGCCCCTGCACTATGCGCCAAATCCCAAATCACAACTGCGCCCTTTTCATGGGCCAACTTTGTGATTGCAGCCATGTCATGCAAACGCCCCGTCCGGTAATCGACTTCGGTTAGCATCACGACAGCAACCTCATCTGTGATATTTTCGATCACCTCGGTCGGTTCAACCACATTGATTTTATGGGTCGACCCCAACAGTTTGTTAAGGCCATCCGCCATGTATAGGTCTGTCGGAAAGTTCCCGCTGTCAGATAGGATGACACGGCGGTCTGGGTTCAAACGAAGCGCCGCCGCCAGCGCCTGAAACACTTTAATGGACAGAGTGTCACCCGTTGTGACCGTCCCGACTTGGGCACCAATCAATCCGGCAATTCGGTCCCCAACCACAGTTGGCAAGGCCATCCATCCACGCGTGTTCCACGCACGGATCAGTTCCCCGCCCCACTCTTCTGAAATTACAGTGGCGGCGCGTTGTTGTGCCGCTGCCGGCAAGGGGCCAAGCGAATTGCCGTTCAGGTAAATGACACCTTCAGGCAGTTCGAATTTTGATTTCATTGGGAAGGTCATATGGCGCTCAACCCGATTTGCATTGTTCGTTGTCGGGTAAATACTGGCACAAAATACCAGCGATCACAGCCAAAGTTTTTGATGGCCTTCTTTGAGCGAAACGGAAAAGGCCGCCCTAACGCGGCCCCTTATGGACTATTGTAGATCAAGATTTACCAAGCTGCCTGAATGCACATAGCTCCAATTATCTGCAGCGGCTTGGATCGACGCCGACACCACGCTCACGAACAGGTCAGCCGCCAAATTTCCAGTATACGCATAAGTGTCATCAATCAGGCTAGGTACGACTGTCTGTTGTGCCAAACGCGTCCCGTCAGTGCATTGAATAATCAGATTAGAAGGCGCACTTTTGATCTCTGGCACCACAAGGATCGACGGCGAAATAAACTCGGCGCTCATTTCACGCGACGTAGCGCGACAGCTTGCGCCGGCAACCTCTACCCGCTTGTCATCGGCATCGCGAACGAATGTGCGGACCGTAAGGTTTTGGTTACTGACAACACGGCTTGTATCGAAACCGGTGTTGTAAACGGGAAGAACGGGATCTGTTTCTATAGGTGCGTAGTTACAACCGGCCAGCATCAGGCAGCCCAATGTAATTGCTAGAAATTTCTTTTGGCTCATGATCACTCCAAAGTTGAACTTTGAAGTCTCAAACTATTTTCGCCCGCGCCCAATCAAGCACCGGCACCGCTTGTTGGCAAGAAAACGGACAAACAAAAAGCCACCAGAGTGTACACTCAGGCGGCTTAGATATTTCTCAGATATAGTTTATAGAGTATTGTTACTTTCTAGGTCTGGCGGTGACTTACTCTCCCACGACTTAAGCCGCAGTACCATCAGCGCTTAGGCACTTAACTTCTGGGTTCGGAAAGGGACCAGGTGTTTTGCTCTTGCTATGACCACCAGACCGAGGAAGTAACAAAGTCCAAGTCAGTATTTACACTTAAGTAGTATGTTTTTTGAGTGTTGTTTTTACTGGATCAAATCAAGCCTATCGGACGATTAGTACCGGTCAACTGAACATGTTACCATGCTTACATCTCCGGCCTATTGACGTGGTGGTCTACCACGGTCCTCAGGGATACCTTGTTTTGAGGGGGGCTTCCCGCTTAGATGCCTTCAGCGGTTATCCTTTCCGATCATAGCTACCCTGCACTGCTGCTGGCGCAACAACAGGTCCACCAGTGGATCGTTCACCCCGGTCCTCTCGTACTAGGGGCAACTCCTCTCAAGTATCCTACACCCACGGAAGATAGGGACCGAACTGTCTCACGACGTTCTAAACCCAGCTCACGTACCTCTTTAAATGGCGAACAGCCATACCCTTGGGACCTGCTCCAGCCCCAGGATGAGATGAGCCGACATCGAGGTGCCAAACGATGCCGTCGATATGGACTCTTGGGCATCATCAGCCTGTTATCCCCGGCGTACCTTTTATCCGTTGAGCGATGGCCCTTCCACTCGGGACCACCGGATCACTATGGCCGACTTTCGTCTCTGCTCGACTTGTCAGTCTTGCAGTCAGGCTGGCTTCTGCCATTGCACTCAACGAGCGATTTCCGACCGCTCTGAGCCAACCTTCGCGCGCCTCCGTTACTGTTTGGGAGGCGACCGCCCCAGTCAAACTACCCACCACGCATGGTCCCGGACCCGGATAACGGGCCGCGGTTAGACATCAAGCAGAACAAGGGTGGTATCTCAAGGGAGGCTCCACAGGGACTAGCGTCCCTGCTTCAAAGCCTACCACCTATCCTGCACATGTTGTACCTGATGCCAGTGCGAAGCTATAGTAAAGGTGCACGGGGTCTTTCCGTCTAACCGCGGGTAGCCTGCATCTTGACAGGCAATTCAATTTCGCTGAGTCGACGTTGGAGACAGCGGGGAGGTCGTTACGCCATTCGTGCAGGTCGGAACTTACCCGACAAGGAATTTCGCTACCTTAGGACCGTTATAGTTACGGCCGCCGTTTACCGGGGCTTCAATTCGGAGCTTGCACTCCTCCTTTTAACCTTCCGGCACCGGGCAGGCGTCAGACCCTATACGTCGTCTTACGACTTCGCAGAGCCCTGTGTTTTAAGTAAACAGTCGCCACCCCCTGGTTTGTGCCCCCGACCAACAGTTGCCTGCCAATCGGGCCTCCTTCTCGCGAACTTACGGAGGTATTTTGCCGAGTTCCTTCAACGTCGTTCTCTCAAGCGCCTTGGTATTCTCTACCAGTCCACCTGTGTCGGTTTAGGGTACGGTCTCATGGAGGGCTATTTCCAGGAACCTCTGAGCAGCCCAATCAATCCGATAAGATTGAACTACCTTCGAGATCCGTCACATCCTCCTGGCCCAGGAATATTAACCTGGTTCCCATCGGCTACGCCTTTCGGCCTCGCCTTAGGGGCCGGCTTACCCTGCTCAGATTAGCTTTAAGCAGGAACCCTTGGACTTTCGGCGAGAGGGTCTCTCACCCTCTTTGTCGCTACTCATGTCATCATTCTCACTAGTGATCTCTCCACCGGATGCCTTACAGCCCGGCTTCACAGAAAGCTCCTTGCGTCCAAGGATCCCGAAGGAACTAAGGACGCATGGAACTATATCACACTACGCTCTGCTACCACTGCTTACGCAGTCCTAAGCTTCGGCTCATGGCTTGAGCCCCGTTACATCTTCGCCGCAGGACAACTTATTTAGACCAGTGAGCTGTTACGCTATCTTTAAAGGATGGCTGCTTCTAAGCCAACCTCCTGGTTGTTTTGGTCGTCCCACCTGCTTTCCCACTTAGCCATGAATTGGGGGCCTTAGCTGTAGGTCAGGGTTGTTTCCCTCTCCACGACGGACGTTAGCACCCGCCGTGTGTCTGCCATCTAGTACTCCTCGGTATTCGGAGTTTGGTTAGGATCAGTAAGCCTGTGGGGCCCCATTACCCATCCAGTGCTCTACCCCCGAGGGTATTCGGATGACGCTCTACCTAAATAGATTTCGCAGAGAACCAGCTATCTCCGAGTTTGATTGGCCTTTCACCCCTAGCCACAGCTCATCCCGACCTTTTTCAACAGGTGTGGGTTCGGTCCTCCAGTAAGTGTTACCTTACCTTCAACCTGGCCATGGCTAGATCACTCGGTTTCGGGTCTGATCCCACAAACTCAACGCCCTATTAAGACTCGCTTTCGCTGCGCCTACACCTAACGGCTTAAGCTTGCTTGTGAGACCAAGTCGATGACCCATTATACAAAAGGTACGCCGTCAGGGCTCAAGGCCCCTCCGACTGCTTGTAGGCGTTCGGTTTCAGGTACTGTTTCACTCCCCTCGTCGGGGTGCTTTTCACCTTTCCCTCACGGTACTGGTTCGCTATCGGTCAGTAAGGAGTACTTAGCCTTCGGAGGTGGTCCTCCGATCTTCAGACAGGATTTCACGTGTCCCGCCCTACTTAATACGTCAATCAAAGCTTCCTATACGGGGCTGTCACCCGCTATGGCCCAACTTTCCAGATGGTTCTAGTCACTTATCATGCTCGGCTGGTTCGCGTTCGCTCGCCGCTACTAACGAAGTCTCTATTGATGTCCTTTCCTCCGGGTACTTAGATGTTTCAGTTCCCCGGGTTTGCTCTTAAAACCCTATGTATTCAGGTATTAAGTACTTGGTTAAGCAAGATATTGATCACCAAAAGGTAACAATATCAAACTT
>OZ244120.1:532500-1175000 GCA_965215785.1 Marivivens sp.
CCAGTGCGCCCTAAATTAACGGCGCGCCCGCCCAAATCTTACCTCAAAATCTTCCCGCTAAACTCAACAACAACCTCAGTCGCCGCCCCGTCTAGCGCCCCAACCGCGCCTCAGCGCCGCCGGTGAAGGGGTATCTAGAGGTTACCGCTGACAGCCGCAAGAGCAAAAATCAGAAAATTTGCAGTGACCGCCATTTTTTCTGATTTTTCCTGAAAAACGCTAACGTTCAGCTCATGCTTTGAGGGCAGCCACGGCCATAGCCATTAAATTGGGCAACTTATCCACAGGGTTTTCAGTGATTTAGCCGAATCTGACGGGAATCGCCGCCGACTCAATAGATGGGGAAAGAATCGGCGGCGCCCTGACGGCGGCCACTCGCAACCAAAAACCGATAAAAGTCCGTCACTCTTATGATCTGTGTATCGATAGCTCGGCTGTCAACTCTGCCGTAGCGACTGGGATATGGTTACGACGCCGAATTGACGGTAATACGCCGAAAGTTGTGGCCCTTAGCCACGATGGGTGGTGGAAACCGTCGAAACCCACCACCGCAGCGAGACACCTTAGAAATCGAGGCCAAGGTCCAAAGTGCTTACTGAATGGGTGAGGGCACCAGATGAGATGTAATTCACACCAGTCGCGGCAACTTCGGCGATTCTGTCGAGTTTCATGTTACCCGACGCTTCACTTACCAGCGTACCGTCGATCATTTCGACAGCGCGGGTCAGGGTCGGCGTATCCATATTGTCCAATAGAACAACATCAGCACCACCAACGGCCAAGACATCGGCCAACTGTTCGAGCGTATCAACCTCGATCTCGACCTTCATCATGTGGCTGGCGTGTGCTTTCGCGGCCTCTAGTACCTCGGCGACGCCGCCCGCGGCTGCAATGTGATTGTCCTTGATTAGAATTGCATCCGACAAACCAAAGCGGTGGTTAAACCCGCCCCCGTGCAGCACCGCTTGCTTTTCAACAATACGAAGGCCCGGTGTTGTTTTCCGTGTACATGTGATGCGGGTCGATGTCCCTGCGGTTTTGGCCACAAAGCCAGCGGTTTTCGTCGCAATGCCAGACATCCGCCCCGCAAAGTTCAACGCGATCCGTTCACCTGACAGGATCGATGCAGCCCGCCCGCGAATTGTCATCAGCGTATCACCGGGTTGGCATGGCTGACCGTCCGCAATCAGGGTTTCAACAGCTAGTGACGCATCGACCAAACGGAACGCGATTTCCGCGACCTGCATTCCCGACACAACACCGTATTCGCGCGCATTGATCCGCGCGTCATAAATGGTATCGGCCGGAATAACAGCGCGGGTGGTGACATCACCGTTCTGACCAAGGTCCTCCATCAACGCATGGCGGATCATTGGTTCAAGGATCAGATCAGGTAGCGTCGAGAATTGGGTCATGGTGTCCTCGTATCAAACAGAGTCGCGAATGGTCATCGCCTGCGTCAGCGTCATAAAGGTACGCGCAGCCAATTGTTCGTTCTGGTCGGGAAAATCGTCACGAAAATGTCCACCGCGGCTTTCGCGACGCTCAAGCGCGGCCGCCGCAATCAATGTCGCGGTAGCCGTCATATTCTTAACCGTAGGATTATCCGGTTGCGCCGCTTCGCATTCCGCAATCACGGTCAAAGCCTGTTTCAGGCCATCGGCGTGGCGGCGGACACCCACCAAAGATGTCATCGCTTGGCGAAGTTTGGTGACGAGCGCCTCGTCTACCACCTGACCACCATCTTTGAAGTCTACGTCGACCTCGGATGCGAACTGTACCTGCAAGCCATTCGAGATATCTTCGGCGGCGTTTCGTGCGAATACCAGCGCTTCAAGCAATCCGTTGGATGCCAACCGGTTTGCACCATGCAAACCTGTCGATGATGCCTCGCCACAGACCCAAAGGTTTTCGATGCTGGTGCGTCCGTTCTGGTCAGCATTGATACCGCCCATATGATAATGGGCCGCCACAGCAACGGGAATCGGTTCGGCGACCGGATCAATACCAGCGCGCGCACAGGTTTCGGCAACCGATGGGAATGCCGTCAGCACCTCAGCGCCCAGCGCCTGACGTGTATCGAGCATGGGGCGGTTGCCCGCTTCGGTTTCCGCAAAGATGGCCCGCGCCACGATATCACGCGGGGCAAGTTCAGCATCAGGATGAACAGCCAACATAAACCGTTCGCCGTGGCGATTGATAAGTATTGCGCCCTCACCCCGCAGGGCCTCGGTTGCCAAAGGCGCAGGATCTTCACCAATGTCGAAGGCGGTTGGGTGAAACTGAACAAACTCCGGATCAGAAATGACCGCGCCAGCACGGGCCGCCATTCCAATGACCTGACCCCGAATACGTTTCGGGTTTGTTGTATGAGCATACAGCCCGCCTGATCCGCCACCAGCCAGCAACACCTTAGATGCCGCAATAAAAACAGGCTCGGACGGAGCGCTGGCGCGTTCCAACCAAACACCGGACACGCGCCCATCCTCGACGGCCAGTTCGATCGCCAGAGTATCCTCAAGAACCTGAATAGACGGCGTTTGCCGCACGGTTCCGATCAATGCTTCCATGATCTGCTTGCCAGCTTGATCGCCCTTGACCCGAACAACCCGCGCGGCGGAGTGGGCCGCCTCGCGGCTCATGACGTATCCGCCGTCTTGGTCCCGATCAAATGGCGTGCCAAGCGCCGTCAGATCTAGAATGTGTTCCCGCGCATCGTTCGTCACCATCTGCGCCACGGCCGGATCAACCGTACCGGCACCTGCAACAACTGTGTCGCGGGCATGGGCATCCGGACTATCGCCATTGCTCATTGCCGCGGCGACACCGCCCTGAGCCCAAGCCGAGCTTGCACCGAAACCCAATGGCTCGGGCGAGATCATAAGGACAGGATGCGGTGCCAGATCAAGCGCAGCATAGAGCGCGCCCAAACCAGCGCCCACAATGACAATTCGATCGGGCGAGATCACTTAGACGCCCAACTTTCGGCTCAGATCAATCATCCGCTCGACCGCAACGCGTGCCTTGTCAGCAACGGCCGGATCGACCTCAACAGGCTGGGAAAGTGTGTGCAGGCTGTACAGGATTTTTTCGAGCGTGATTTTCTTCATGTATGGGCACATGTTGCATGGCCCCACAAAATCGACGTCCGGCAGCGCATCAGCAATGTTGGATGCCATCGAACATTCGGTCACGAGCATCGCTTTTTCCGGACGTTCGCGGGTTACATAGTCAATGATGCCGCTGGTCGAACCGGAAAAATCGGACGCATCGACAACAGACGGCGGGCATTCCGGATGCGCGATAATGCGTGTTCCTGGGTTCCACTCGCGGAACTCTTGGATGTCCTTGGCGGTATATTGTTCGTGAACGATGCAGGATCCTTCCCACCAAACGACGTTTTTATGGGGCACGTCCCGTGCAACATTCTGCGCGAGGTACTGATCCGGTGTCATGATGACCGTGTCGCTGTCCATCGCTCCAACAATCTGCGCCGCATTCGACGAGGTGCAGCAGATGTCCGACGCGGCCTTAACCTCGGCTGTGGTGTTCACATAGCTTACGACCGGCGCGCCCGGATAGCGGCGGCGCATTTCCTCAATGCCTTCGGCGGTGACACTCTCGGCCAGCGAACATCCGGCTTCCATGTCGGGGATCAGGACGGTTTTGGATGGGTTCAGGATCTTTGACGTTTCGGCCATAAAGTGAACGCCGCACTGAACGATCACATCAGCTTCGACTTCGGTCGCTTTGATGGCCAGTTGCAAACTATCGCCAACCACATCGGCCACACCGTGATAGATGTCAGGCGTCATATAGTTGTGCGCCAGAATAACCGCGTTCTTTTCTTTCTTGAGACGATTGATCTCGGCGACATAGGGCGCATGAATGGCCCAATCGGCTGGCGTCACGACGCGATCCATCTGGCTATAGAGATCGGACATGTCCGACGCGAGCCGCGGGTTCGGCGCGAGGTCATAGGTTTCAGACAGTGTTTTGCGCATTGCAGGAATATCAAACATGGCGAATGTCCCCCAAATCCTTCGTCACGACATATTCTGGTGGGGGTGCTTGTTTCACGCTGCTGTTACACTTGCAACTGCAAGCCAAGCCCTGACGCACCAAAAGCCGCCAAAATCACGTAAGGTTGGTGTCAGGGGTTTCCAATCGGGAAAAAATGGCGGTTTTTCCCATGATTTCCTGACTAAACGTTCAAAAAAAAACGCCCGAAGGCGCCTTTCTCAATATAAATCATGCCACTGCGCGCCATCGAAACATCGCAGTTTGTTCGTCGTCGAATCGAAATAAATGCGGCCCGCAACCCCCGCTGGTTCGGCCGAGGGGGTCAGCGTCAACGCATCGGCCAGCGTGACTGCCCCGCTTGCCCCCTCGACCGTCAATGCCGTTGTCCAGCTTGCACCATCCGCACTGACCTTGACGGCAAAGTCATCATTTCCAGCAAGACCCATTTCCGCCCTGCCCGACCAGTTCGATTGATACAGAAAACTTGCGGTGTCCGAGGCGGCGGCTTTGTTCAGTTTGATCTGGTGACTGCCACCAGCATTATTGAACAAAGACGCATCACCCGTGACTGTCAGCACGTTGAACCCATCTGCCGCTGCGCCGATCCCCAAAGCAGGCAGGTTTGACACTGCCGCCGCGCTGCGCAAATCAACCCAAGCGCCGCCGGTGTACTGTCGTAGATCTGCATTCGGGCCAGCGGCGATCCAACCCTCTTTGGGTGAAACGAAATCCCAACCACCATTCAGGAACAGCGCGACTTGACCCGCCTGCCCCACCCAATCGCCGGTGACCGTCGCACCAAGCGCATAGGCCTGACCATCTGTCGCGCCGACCGGCGGAACCGTCGCATCGAAGGACTGAACAAAGAGTTGGACAACAACGTCCAGCACTTCGATTGCTTCGTTGTGGGTTACATGTTTTTGCGCCTGCGCAGGCTGAATGTATGGCAGGTTCAAGTTGGCAGAACTGTTGGACATTGGGGCACCTTTGGAAAACCGAGCTTGCGGCCAAAGTCCTTGGCAAAGCTAAAAGTCTTCCAAAGGCACCGCACGGTGCCCGCATACTTATTGTAGGTTGTTCGACAAACCGACCACAGAACCCAACAGACCCAGAACCGTTTGCGCCGTGGTGACCGGGCTTTCGGTGACATAGACCAAATCGCCATCAGCCAGTTGGAAGTTGCGCGCGCTGAACAGCCCATCGGCTGTGGTCAGGTCCAATGCAAATACCACATCCGACTTATTCGGGCCGCTTGCATCGGCACGCAAGGCCGAGCTTGGATATTCGCGCAGGACCAGAATGCCCTTGGGGTTTGCACGGCCATCTTCGACACCGCCGATGATCGACAAAGCCTCAAGCGCGGAAATCTCGTCTTGTGTGAACGGATGGATCGCCTCTGCACCAGCGGCGCCAAGCGACAGGAACTGTCGGTCGTCATCTTCTACGATGATCCGATCCCCGCCAACCAACGTCGTATCAAGGCGCGGGTTATCAAACAGTGCATCCACCGTGGTTGTGTAAACGTGCGACCCGCGGAACAATTTGATCCGTGGGTTCTCAAACGATGGGCTAATTCCGCCAGCCACGGAAACGGCGGTCAACAGCGAAACATCGCGGTCTGACAGCGGGTAAATTCCTGGCGCGCCAACACCGGATACAAAATTCACCGTGTTCACGCGGCCCGGTTCGACCGTGATCTGAACCTGTGCCGACGGGATCGTGTCCGAGTACAACTCCTCGATCCGTTCTCGAACGCGGCTTTCGGACATGCCGGTCACCCGCACATCACCAACAAACGGTAGGAAGATTGTCCCGTCGGTCGCGATTTTCGCACCCTGCAACTGTGCGATCCGACCACCAACGCCTGTCAGCAGGCCGTTATCATCCGTATCCCAAACCGAGACGTTCACAATATCGCCCGGCGCCAACAGATAGGACGCGGGCTGTTGAACGCGGCCGATCCAGTTGTGAGCTTGCGATCCCAACTGCGGCCAGCTGCCAATCATGGCACTGGTTTCGGGACCGACACGGACAACTTGGAAATTGGCGGTTTCTGCTTTTTCACCTGAGGCGGCGGCTAAAACTTCCGCTTCAAAACCGGCGCCACGGGGCACAGAACAGCCCGCAACCACCAATGCGGCCGCCATTACGGCAACGTGTCGAAAGCGCAGCATCTTTCCCCCAGTCGGCAACAATATATAGGCAAGCAGAACGCCTAATCCCCAACATCATACCCTTGAACCAATATGGGTCAATGGTTGTATTTTTACTTGGAAATGTTTTCCAGCGCTTAATAAGACAGGTGATTGCGGTCAACCGAAACCGATTTGGCGACCACGAAAACCTGCTGACCGACCGCTAGGCCCAGCGCGGCAATCGACCGTTTGGTCACCCGCGACAGCAGGGTTTGACCATCTACGGACACCTGAACCAATCCGCCGGGTCCGCCACCCATTCGAACACCTGTGACAAGGGCCGGCATGACATTCAGGGCCGAAATCCCGATCAGCTTTTCCGTGGCTAGCATCACATCCTGCGCCTCGATCCGGACCCTGACCGATGCGCCAATCCGCGCTGAAACCTGCGGAACATGCAGTGATGTTTCCCCCAAGCTAAGCTCGGTCAGACCATCATCTGCGTGCTGTTTCACCTTAGCGATTAGCACCGCACCCGCCTCACGGGGGCCAAGCGGCAGAACGTTCAGATCCCCAAGCACATCCGCGGCTGGCCCTTGCCGCAACACCCTGCCATCCTGCATCGCAATGACGGTATCGGCCAAACGGGCGACCTCATTAGCAGAGTGGCTGACATAGACGATTGGGATGTTGAATTCGTCTCTTAGGCGCTCAAAAACTGGCAACAACTGGCTCTTGCGCTCTTGGTCGAGCGCGGCAAGGGGTTCATCCGCCAACAAAATTTCAGGCTGAGACAGCAGCGCACGACCGATGGCGACCCGCTGTTTTTCACCCCCACTTAGATGAAATGGCCGACGATCCAACAGATCGCCCAGCCCCAAAACGCCAATGGTTTTGTCAAAGTCGACGATACCATCCGCCTGCCGACGAAACCTCGCGCCATAGCTCAGGTTTCCGCGGACAGATAAATGCGGGAACAACCGTCCTTCTTGAAAGATATAGCCGATCCGTCGCTTGTGCGCAGGAACCCACAATCCGGCTTCTGTGTCGATCAACGTACGCTCGCCCATAGACACCTTGGCTTTGTCGGGCCTTAGCAATCCTGCGATAACGTTGATAATTGTGGTCTTACCGGCACCCGAACGGCCAAACAGAACCGTGATCCCATTTTCGACCTCAAACGCTGCGTTTAAGGACGATGGGCCAAAATCATGCGAACATTCAAAACGGATCATTTTACGCCCCCGACACGGTCCGCAACACGCTTTGCCACTATTTCCGATAGGATCAGTGCGCCGAACGCAATGGCGATCGAAATGCAAACCAACCAAACGGCTGCGGCTTCGCGTCCTGGGGCCTGTAAGAACGCATAAATCGCCGATGGGATCGTCTGTGTTCTGCCGGGGATATTCGAAACGAAGGTAATCGTTGCCCCAAATTCCCCCATTGCCTTGGCAAACCCCAAAACGGTGCCGGCCAAAATGCCCGGCATGATCAAGGGCAGGGTGACAGTCGCAAAAATGGCTATCCGGTTCGCGCCCAGCGTCAGCGCCGCCTGTTCCAGTTTCGGATCAACCGCTTCAATCGACAGCCGAACGGCACGCACGATCAAAGGGAACGCCATAATTCCGGCGGCGAGCGCGGCGCCGCTCCAGCGAAAGGCAAAGACAATGCCAATCTCGGCCAAGGGCCCGCCCAAGGCCCCGTTACGACCGAACACGATCAACAATAAATATCCGGTGACAACGGGCGGCAGGATCAGTGGCAAATGAACCAGCCCATTGATCACAGACTTGCCCCAAAATTCATACCGAGCCAGCACATAAGCAAAAAGCACCGCCAATGGGACAGCAAACACCATCGACCAGGCCGATACCTTCAAGGACAAGAAAACCGCCTGCCATACCTCGGGTGTCATTGTGCGACCTCATTCACCAAGGGCGTAAAACCAAAGTCGACAAAGACACGCAGCCCCTGCTCTGACAAAAGATATTCGGTGAAAGCGACAGTTTCGGGCCGGTCGTTTAGTTGAACAAGCGGGTACACAATCGGATCATGGGCGTCTGGGGCAAAACGATGGACAATGCTGACGTCACTAGCTATCGCGTCCGTTGCATAGACGATGCCAACCGACGTCTCACCCCGTTCAACAAATCGCAGCGCGGCGCGTACGTTATCGGCCTGAACAACACGGGTAGAAAGGTCCGCCCAAAGCTGCGCATCCATCAACGCTTGTCGGCCGTATATGCCCGCAGGCACCGCATCGACCAAGGCCATCGATACCAAATCGGCCCCCTTCAAAACATCTGCGGGCCATCGCAAATCAGGATCACCGGAAACAACCACCAACTCATTGCCAAGATACGGAATGACATCTTGGTCCGCGACAACGCCGGTTGCCTTCAGATGATCAACCCACGCCACATTAGCCGACAGGAAAACATCAGCGGGCGCGCCATATTCGATTTGCCGTGCGATCGTGGATGACCCGGCGAACGACAAAACCACGGTCGTGCCGGTCAGCGCTTCAAAGTCGTCCGCCGCCGCCTCTAACCCGTCTTGCAGGCTGGCCGCCGCAAACACCGTTACGTCCTGCGCATGTGCGGCCCCTGTGGCGGCGAGAAACACCATAAATGCTGTTGCGCGATAGAACATGGGTCTACAATTGGCCTGCTTTGGGGGCTTTGCAAGCTGTCCGATGACCTCACTCACACGATTTTGGTCTCAATCGGCTCTAACCCGTCGATTTCCACGCGGACAACGTCGCCCTTTTTGACCGACCCCACACCCGCAGGCGTGCCGGTGAAAATCAAATCTCCGGCGGCTAGGGTCACATATTGGGACAATGTCGCAATTAGAGATGCAACAGGCCAGATCATGTGACTTAGGTCAGCGGCTTGCCTGACCTCGCCGTTTACCAAGCTGCGGATCGTCGCGGCATCGATATGTGCGCAGTGTTCGACGGGGGTCATCGGGCCGATCACGGCGGCGCCTTCAAATCCCTTGGACAAATCCCATGGGCGACGCAGTTCTTTGGCGTCCGCCTGTAGATCGCGCCGCGTGAAATCATTGCCAACCGCATAACCGAAAATGGCCGCTGCTGACTGATCTGGGGTCAGGTCAACACCGCCGCAGGCCAATCCGACGACTAACTCACCCTCATAGTGCAGATCCGCGGTCATCGGTGGATAGGGCAAGTTTCCATCCGCCAAGGCCAAAACATCCGCAGGTTTGTCAAAAAAGAACGGCGGCTCGGCGTCGGGATCATGCCCCATCTCGCGTGCATGATCCGCATAGTTTCGACCAACACAGTAAATGCGCCGCACCGGAAAACGGGCATCGGTTCCAACAACAGGCACAAAAGGCCGTTCGGCGGGTTCGAAAACATATGACATTGGTGACCTCCCTGAACGACTATGACCGTCGCGGCAGGAAAATACTACAGCCGCAGTTCGGTCCAGACAAAGTCGTGGTCTGACAAAGGGGTGCCGTCGGGCGCAACGGATGAAACGACCGCCTTGGCCCCACCGCCGATCCCGCGCGTACAAAACCAGTCCAATTTCATTTTCCTGTCCGGATGCGGCGTGATCAGGCTCGGTCGCGTTGTCATGCCATCTACGGTCAGATCCCAAGAATACCCCTGCCCGACGGCGGTTTCGAACAGGGTCTCTTCGCGCCAGTCATAGTTTGGCGGCAGGTGGTTGCCGGTGTTCAGGTCGCCACCAGTCACAACCGGCATATCAGGCGCAAAGTCATCAATCGCTGCCAAAAGCTTTCGAAACTGCGCGTCTCTGAGGTCGGCCTGAGCATTGCTTTCCAGATGGGTCGAGGCAAAGCAAACGTGCCCCGAAACAGTTGGAATAACATCTAGAATGGCATTCCGCCCGCCAATTCGCGGCTGGTCGGGATCGGCTGCACCTTCGGTGAACCAATGACCTCCTGTGTCCAACCGCACCATTCCAACGCGCTCAAATGGAACAGACGACAAAATGGCGTTTCCATGAAACCCGCAGGCATTCTGTTCGTCTTGGCAGAAACTGCGCTCTGTCGGCCCACCCAACGACAATTCAAGGAATTCAACGCCATAGACATATTGCATATTCAATGCGGCTGCGACGTCCTGCGTTGTGTGCCGTTGCCCAGATCGGGACATGCCACAGTCCATTTCCGACAACAGGACAACACTGGGACTATAGGCCGCAAGGTGTTCGGCGCTCGCCTTGGGGAACAGGCACCGTTCGAGGTTCCATGCTGCCACGGAAAATTCGGCAGGTAGGCGCGAACTTGGGACATCCCCCGACACCTCTAGCTGGGTCATACACGCCAATTCCGACATCAAGGCCGAATGGACGGCCTTGGTTTTTGCTTTGGTCGCTAGATGATCCCGTTCCTGATGCGTCAGAACGGGCAGAGCCGAAACAACTGGGGCCACAGGCGTGCACCCGTTTCTGGATCGAACAAGTGGATCGCCTCAGGCCTAAGCCCCAATCGGAGGGTCCCTACATTCGCCTCAACATCCTTGTTTACGGCGACCGAGAACGGCTGACCTCAAATCTTACCATATAGTAAGCGTTGGGCGCCAAGCTCCTCGACAATATCGGCCTGAAAGGTAATCACCCCTGCTGGATCAAGCGTGACATCCTCGGGGCGAATTCCAATGGTCAGCGGCCCTTGATGGTCAATTTCGGGCGTGACGGGGCTTTGTTGCACAAATCCTGTGAGGGATTCACTGTTTGAATCCAGTGATGTAGCAACGGAGCATGAGCAGTTGGTCCCCTACGAAGGACAAGACCGGGAACTGGCCTTCGTACAACACAGCGCTGAAGCAGCGCGGTTCTCTCGCAATCTGGTTTGATCCTGAAATGTCGTGGTATGCGCCGCCGACTGGCAAGCGGGGGCGTCAGCCAGCATTCAGCGATGCGGCGATCCAGATTTGCCTGACGATGAAGGTGTTGTTCGGCATGCCCCTTCGCCAGACGACCGGGTTCGTTGAAAGCTTGCTTCGGCTCGCTGGGCTCGACTGGAAAGTGCCGGACTTCAGCACCCTTTGCCGCCGTCAGAAGACACCGAACGTCGCCATTCCGTACCGTGGCGGCTCAGGACCTCTCCACCTGTTGATCGACGCGACCGGGATCAAGGCCGAGGGCGAAGGTGAGTGGAACGCCCGCAAGCATGGCGGCCCAAAGAAGCGCCTGTGGCGCAAGCTCCATCTTGATATGGACGAGGAAACACTGGAGATCCGCGCGGTCGGCGTCACGACAAGCAACGTTGGTGACGCCCCTGTGTTGCCCGACCTGTTGGAGCAAATCCCACACGACCAAGAGATTGCAACGCTCACCGCTGACGGGGCCTATGACACGCGCGGATGTCACAACGTGATTGCCGCTCGGGGGATGCCGCCATCATTCCACCGCGTAAAAATGCCCAACTTTGGAAGCCAAGCACTGCAGGTGCTGTGGCGAGAAACGAAGCCGTAAGGGCCTGCAAATACCTCGGACGCGCGCTTTGGCGAAAGTTGACCGGCTACCACCGCCGCAGCCGCGCAGAAACAAAAATGCACTGCGTCAAACTCCTTGGCCAAGGTCTCATGGCCCGAGATTTCGACCGACAGGTCGCAGAGCTCCAGATCAGGATCGCGGTGCTCAACCGCTACACAGCTCTTGGCAGACCCGTCACTGACCCCGTAGAATAAGTCCGTCCGGGGAAAGGGGAAGCTCGACCTTCACACCATTTGTGCAACAAAGCCCCGTCGCTCTCTACATCCTGCTTGTCGATATTCCCTGTCACACTCCCGCAAAGCGGTTCTCGCTGGATTTCGAGGCCACGCGCCGCGCCGTGCTGAGCAGTCATCAGCTCCGCGTATCAGTGCCGCAAAACATAGTCTAGAGACCGTTGCACTACCTAAACTGGTTGGCAAACATCGCTCCAGTTCAATTCGACAGAAGCAGGCACTTAGTTACTTGAGAGAGGGTTCGCCTGACACTCACTAAGTCATCGCGCTTCCAAAGTATGCTTGCGACCCAAGGTTTGCAATGTCAGCTATCAGGCCAGATACTTATCGCAGCCAACAACAGACCGATAAAAGCACAGTAAGATAGGAGTTTCAGGGATATAGCTATTCGCTCTAGTGTCAGGTCGATTTTGTCGACCCTTATTAGTATACCTGCCAGCAAGCGAACACTTCGCTCGGAATTGTATGCTGCAAGAAATCCTTCCCTTCCCGACAGCTCAAACATTCTCCATTCGGCGGAAACCTTTTCGTTCGCATGATGATCAACGCTTAAGAGATATTCATACAACCGGCTCACTGGAAACTCCTTTTCTGCCTCAAGTTGCTGGCAGCATAGTTTGTTTGAAAAAGGGGGAGGGTCTACAGTTACTTACCCGCACTTCACTCTTTGTGCCCAACGACCACTCTTCTCAACCCTGAGATAGGTACGCGGGCAACCAGGCAAACGCCTTTACAAGACGAATCCCCGTTATCTCGCCGTGCAAGACTAACGAGCGCTGCGACATATGTGTGACAGAATGAGTGACAAAAACAGACGCCCGCCAAAACCACAAAGCTAAGCCATTGTTTTTATTGAATTTTGGGAAAATTTTTGGCGGACTGGGGAGGATTCGAACCCCCGACCCCTTGATTCGTAGTCAAGTACTCTATCCAACTGAGCTACCAGTCCGCTGTAGAGTGAGGGCGATGTATCGCCAGCCGTCGGGGTATGCAAGAGCGAAATGTAACTTTTTTTCACTCGGCGGCCTGATCCAACGAAATTTCTGCTTTCGGGATCGTTATGACGAATGTCGTGCCTGTTTCGTCGCTGCCCCCAAGTGTTAGCCGCCCCCCGTGACCGCGCACCAGTTCTTGCGCAATCACCAAACCAAGCCCGCTGCCGCCCTTGCGTGCGCCGCCCTGAAACGCTTGGAACAAATGTTCCCGCGCTTTTGGGGGCAGGCCGGGACCAGTGTCACTGACGATAACCTGCCAGGCGGTATCTGACTCGCTGGCCTGAATACTGATTTCACCCGCTTTGCCTGTTGCGGTGATCGCTTGGCGCGCGTTGCGAACCAAGTTGCCAAGGATGCGGTACATCTGTTCAGCATCAGCCGAGATCGTCAGCGTCGCGGGCACATCTTCGGCAAACGAAATATCCGCATCACCCGCGGCAAGACGCTCGCCTTCCATTACCTCGCCGACGATTAACGCAAGATTGACCCGTTCAAGCCGCGGTGGCGCCTCTTCAGCACGACCAAAGGCAAGTGTGCTTTCGCACAAATTGACCGCCCGCGAAATCGAGTTCACCAATTTCGGTGCCATACGCTGAACCGAAGGATCCTGTGACACCTCAATACGGTCGGTAAACAATTGTGCAGTTGTCAGGATGTTGCGCAAATCATGACTGACCTTGGACACGCCTGATCCAAGCTGCGCCAGTCGCTCACGTTGCTTGAGGGCACTGCTTAGCTGGGTTTGTAGCGATTGAAGCGCCTCTTCCGCGTCTCGCAATTCGCTCACCCCCGCCGAGGGGGTAATAACCGCCCGCGCGTCTTCGGGCGCAGCGGCATAGGTTTTCATCGACTCGACAACACCCATGATCGGTTTGACCAAAAACCGCCGCACCGCAAAAAACAAAAGGGCGGCCGTGATGACCGAGATCACAAGCGACAACAGTAGAATGTTCAGTCCATAGTCCCGCATAGCGAGCCGTAGAGGTCCCTGTTCGATCGTGACCTCAATTTGTAGACCACCGTCGCGCACCGGCTCACCTATGACGCGGATCACAGGATCGGTCGTATCAACGAGCGTCACCATGCCGTCGCGGATCAGGCTCCACGCTGTTGCATCGCGCAAATCATATGTTGCCTCAATCGGTGCCGGTATAGGCGAGGACAGCGCAAGTTGGCGCATTTCATCGCGTCGCAAAACCACGTTGAAAACGCCCGCATTGCGTAGCAGTTCCTGTTCCAGATCGAGGCTAATCATGTCATCAGCCTCTAGTGCCAACGACGCGATCTGCGCCCGCTCTAACCGCGCCTGAAGATAATCCTGACGGAAACGCGCCACGGACGGCACGAAAATAAAGACCTCTGCCAGCATGACAAAGATCACCGTCAGGATCAGAAAACGCCCCGAGAGCGATTTAAACATTGCGCCTCCGCTGGATTATGGAATCCAGCGCTGCACCAGACCCACAACCCGTTTTACAGTCGGGCTTTCGAAAAGCTTGGGGGCAAAATAGGCGCTTGCGGCGCGTTTGTTAATCTCGCTTCGTGTCGGATAGGGCAAAACCGTGTTTGAAATTGCCGAAAGCTTGAGGTTATTGGCCATCGCCATCGCCCACATAGCGATCAATTCACCCGCACCGGACCCAACCATGGTCACGCCAACCGGGCGCCCCTTAACCACCATAATCTTGGTAAACCCGACTGTGTCGGACATGGCCAATCCGCGATCGTTGCCTGCAAACTCGACCCGGTGAACCGAAACGGCATCACCGTGTTCAGCTTTGGCTTCGGCCTCGGTTAGTCCTATTTGGGCCAACTCAGGCGAGGTATATGTGACGCGGGGAATATGATTGGTCTTGGCCTTGGCGGGCAGACCAAACAACATGGACCGTACAATCACACCGGCGTGGTAGCCCGCCAAATGTGTGAATTGCATGCCGCCCGCGGCATCGCCAATGGCGTAGACCTTCCGATTGCTGACACTGCGCAGCCCGTCGTCAACCTTGACGCCACGCCTCTCATGATCGACGCCAGCGGCCTCTAGGTTCAGCTTGTCGATGTTGACCTTGCGCCCCGCCGCAACAAGCAGATGGGTCCCAACAATATCACCGCCACTGGTTTTCACGGTCACGCCATTGTCGGCGGTAATGGAGTCGACTTTCGTATCCTCAAGGATGGTGACACCCTGATCTCTGAGGGTTTGAACAACGATAGCCGCAGCATCTGGATCATCACGGCCCAGCGCCTTGGCCCCTTCGACAACGGTCACATCACAGCCAAAGCGACGATGGGCCTGCGCCATTTCCATGCCGATTGGCCCGCCGCCGATAATGATCAGGTGCTCGGGCTTGTCCCGCAATTCGAATATTGTTTCGTTCGTATGGGCCGTCACGGTTTCGATGCCGGGGATTGGTGGCACCACAGGGCCAGAGCCTGTCGCGACAACAAACCGTCGCGCCGTAATACGGTGCGATCCCGCCTCGACGGTTTTGGCATCTATAAAGCGGCCATACTCGCGGATGACGCGGACGCCCAGACCCTCAAAACGTTCTTGGCTATCGTGGGGTGCAATCGCATCAATGACCGACCGGACATGATCCTTGCCAGCGTCGAATGCGACACCAGAGGCCCCGGCGGACAAAAGCGCCTTGGACGGGACACAGCCAAAGTTCAGGCAATCGCCGCCCATTTCATGGGCTTCCAGCAGGACAACCGACGCCCCCATCTGGGCCGCACCAGCCGCCACCGATAGCCCGCCCGATCCTGCGCCAATGATACACACGTCAACTTTGATATTTTCCATGATCAGATGTCTTTCTTACGGAAGGCTTTTAGAACGACCGGCAACGCGGCAAGGGCACACAATCCAATGATCGGGAGCAGGAACTGAGGTTCAAAGATCAACCCCAAGTCCGGCGTCTCGCCGCGATCGAACACAGCGCCCAGACCAGCCCCGGCAGAGGTGTACACCAGTGCCCCCGGCAAAATCCCCACAAAGGTTGAGATAAAGAAACGACGCAGCGGAACCCCGACTAAGGCAGGAATCAGGTTCGCGACAAAAAACGGAACCGCAGGAACCAGACGCATCAGGAACAGCATGGACCACTGATTTTCGTTGATGCCCTGTTTGATGGACTTAATCGCACCTTCGGATGCGTCCATTTTTGCGGCCAACCTGTCACCGAACCCCCATTGCGCCGCAATAAACAAAAGCGACGCGCCAACAGTTGCACCGGTCACATTGTAAAAAACACCCGGGAAGGTCCCGAACAAAAACCCGCCCGTTAGCGTCGCCACAGTTGCGCCAGGCAACGAAAACGCGGTGATCGCGATGTATGCTGCGACGAATATGACGACCGCCAGCACATAGTTTGCGTCCCTGAACTCTAACAGGGTCGCGCGATGATCACGCAGGGCTTCGAAGCTAAGATAGTCGCGCAGGAAATAGATCCCGAGAATCGCGCCAATCAATATGATCGCAATAGGTACGAATCGCAGCGTAGAGTTCGCGGGTGTGTCGGTTTGGGTCATCGTGCATGCCTTCATTATCTTGTGTCTTACATGGTTCAACATGCACCTGACGAACAGGGGGCTCACATTGGGTTGATGATTTGGTTGCAAACCGAGGCCAAAACCGGCAAATCAGCCGAATATGTTACAGCCATATGCCGTCACAGGTGGATTTGTTGCAAAAACATGTCCGCTACCACGTTGACAGGACTGCAGAGCGGGACTATTGGCATGGCTTCGAATGATCACGGCCTCGAATCCATTAAATTGGTCGGCCATATAGAAACGGAGAGAACGCGATGAAGCGCACGTTCCAGCCCTCGAACCGGGTTCGCAAGAACCGTCACGGCTTCCGCGCCCGTATGGCGACCAAGGCAGGCCGCAAAATCCTGAACGCACGTCGTGCACGCGGCCGCAAGTCGCTGAGCGCGTAAGCTGTTCGCGCGGTCGTATGACCACGCAGGTTCATAAGAACACCGAAACCGCCGAGGCATCGCCTACGGCGGTTTTCGTTCGTCCGGACATCATCAAAAAACGGGCCGATTTCCTACGCGCGGCCAAGGCGCGCCGTCAGGGTACCACCGGTTTTCACCTTCAGGCGCGTCCGCGCGGTGACGATGCGCCGTTTCGTGTTGGCTATACCTGTTCGAAAAAGGTTGGAAACGCCGTTGCCCGAAATCGCGCCAAACGCCGCTTGCGTGAAATTGCGCGTCTGGTGATGCACGAACACGCCTTGGCCGGTTGGGACTATGTGCTGATTGGACGGGCAGATAAAACCGCCAGCCACGACTTTGAACACATGCAACGCGATCTTATTTGGGCCCTAAGAAAGGTGCACAAATGACCCCGCTGGCTTGGATCGTATCGCTCCCTATCCGGTTTTACCGATTGGTGTTTTCGCCATGGGTCGGCCACGGCTGCCGATATCACCCAACCTGTTCTGCATACGCGATGGAAGCGTTGACAAAACACGGCGGTGTAAAAGGCACCTATCTAACGGTCCGTCGTATTATGCGGTGCCACCCGTGGGGCGGGTCAGGCATCGACAACGTCCCCGAATAGGCCTATCCGAGCGCTGAAAGGAACCGCCATGCTAGACGACGCCGACGATATCCACCCACTCTTTCACGGTGCCCCCAAAAGCACCGAGTTCAAAAAGCTGCGGAAACGTATCGTTCAGAACGTTCGCGAAGCCATCGAACAATATGGCATGATCGAACGCGACGCGCGCTGGTTGGTTTGCCTGTCTGGCGGCAAAGACAGCTATACAATGCTGGCAATCCTGTACGAACTGAAATGGCGCGGCCTATTGCCGGTCGATCTGTTGGCGTGCAACCTAGATCAGGGCCAGCCCAATTTTCCCGCAACGGTTCTGCCGAAGTTCCTAGAGGATATGGGCGTCCCACACCGGATCGAGTATCAGGACACCTATTCCATCGTAAAAGAAAAGGTCCCTGCCGGCCGCACCTATTGCGCCCTGTGTTCGCGCCTGCGCCGTGGCAACCTGTATCGTATCGCCCGCGAAGAGGGCTGTAGCGCAGTTGTTCTGGGCCATCATCGCGATGATATCTTGGAAACCTTCTTTATGAACCTGTTCCACGGATCGCGGCTTGCCACAATGCCCCCGAAACTGGTGAACGAAGAGGGCGACCTTTTTGTGTATCGGCCATTGGCACATGTCGCCGAAGCGGACTGTGAAAAATTTGCCAAGGGCATGAACTATCCGATCATCCCTTGTGACCTCTGCGGCAGCCAAGACGGGCTTCAGCGGCAACAGGTTAAGGCGATCCTCGATGGTTGGGAAAAGAACGCACCGGGACGCCGGCAAAAAATGTTCCGCGCACTGATGAACACGCGCCCGTCTCACTTGTTGGACCCTGCTATTTTCGATTTCAAAGGTTTGGAAACCTCGAACGAGAAATCTGAAAATTCTTCGGAAATTCCGAACCTGCGTTAAGATTCGACTCAGCACTCACTGACTAGCTTCCTGACAGGCGCGCAATTTGCGCTGCATGCAGGAAGGAAAGTCAGATGTTTGGTCCGCTCAGGCATATCGCAAGAAATCGCCGGTTGATGATTGCTTCGGCTTTGCTGACGCTGTTGGTCAGCGTGTCGATTTACGTCGGCGAACATCCTTTGCTCATCTTCGGCTCGTGTGCGGTCATGCTGGCCTTTGTCAGCCCATGGAACTGGCTGCAGTCACGCGACACATTCGGGACGGATCCGGTGACGGGTTTGCAACAACGCCAGACATTGGTCGCGCGTTTGGGGCAGGAATTGGAACTGACCCAAAATCCGGAACTGGTTTCTGGTGCGATCCTGATCGAAATTGATCGTTTCAAACTGATTGAGGAACGCCATAACCGGCATGAGGTCGAATTCCTGCTAAAGGTCATCGCTGACCGGCTGTCGGCAAACCTTAGGTTCGGGGATACCGCCACCCGCCTAGAGGGGCCGACCTTCGGTATCGCCCTCGGCGCGTCGCCTCGCTTGAACCTTGAATCAGCTATTCAACTGTCCGCCCGCATTCAGCAGGCCATCGCCGAAAGCATCGTTTTAGACGGCGTAAACGTCTACTTAACCGCCTCGGTTGGCTTTTCGCTGTCGAACCGCAGTGAAATTGCAGATGGCGACGGCATGTTGCAAACGGCGACGAACGCCTTGATCGAGGCGCAGCGCCATGCGCCAGCCGCAATCCGCAGCTATTCGCCCGCAATGCGCGACCGGATCGAAAACCAGAACTCTTTGACCAAAGAGGTGACGCTGGCCATTGAACGCGGTGAAATCGGTGCCTTTTTCCAGCCGCAGGTTTCGGCGATCAGCGGGGCGATCACAGGGTTCGAAACTCTGGCACGTTGGCAGCACCCGAAACGCGGCCTCATTCCACCGGCCGAATTTTTGCCCGCCCTTAGTCAGGCAGGTCTGATGACGCGACTTGGCGACGTCATGATCAGCGATGCGTTGGCGGCCATGTGCCGTTGGGAACGACAAGGTTTCTATGTCCCTCGGGTCGGCGTGAACTTTTCGGGCGATGAACTCAGCGACCCTGATTTGGTGACACGCCTCGCGTTTGAGCTGGAACGCCATGACCTTGCCCCCGAGCGCCTGTCGATCGAGGTTCTTGAAACGGTCGTTGCAGATCACGCCGATGATATGGTGCTTAGAAACTTGTCGGCGCTGGCCCAGCTGGGCTGTCGCTTGGACCTTGATGATTTTGGCACTGGTCACGCCTCGATCACATCGATCCGAAAGTATTCAGTCGAACGGATCAAGATCGACCGCTCCTTTATCACCCGTATCGATGATGACATCGAACAACGCCGAATGGTCGAAGCGATTCTGACCATGGCCGAGCGACTAGGATTGGATACGCTGGCCGAAGGGGTCGAAACCAAAAGTGAGCGTATGCTATTGGCCAAAATGGGCTGTGGTCACGTTCAGGGCTATGGCATTGCGCGCCCCCTGCCCCCACATGAGGTTGACAGTTGGCTAACCAACTATCAGGCCGAACCAACGGGACAGGCGACTTTCCGACGGCGGCATGGCTAACCGGATCGCGCCGAAAGGTCGCTCACAAAGGCAAAAGCGCCGAAAACCGCTTGACCTTTGGGCGCATGACCTGTTGAACCTGCCTGACGTTTTTTGACGATATAGGCAGTTCAGATGGACGATCAGAACAAGAACCTCATTTTGGCAACCGCGCTCAGCTTTGCTGTTCTCATGGTGTGGTTTTTCCTCTTTCCACCAGAGGAAGTGACCCAGATTGAGGCAGAGCAAACCGCAGCAACCCAATCCGAGGTGCTTGCCCCCACCGATCAGGTGAACGGAACCACTTCGGTCACGTTGCAGGCCGACGCCGCCGAGCAAGAGGCGCCTCGCGTCGCCATTTCGACCCCTCAAATTGACGGTTCGATTTCGCTAAAAGGCGGCCGGATCGACCAGATTAATCTGACGCAATATCGCGAAACCCTTGATCCGACATCGGCCGAGGTAAGCATTCTTCGTCCTCAGGGTGAAATCGATGCCTTCTACGCCGGTTTCGGCTGGATTGGCCTGACAGGCGTCTCATCAGACGCGCTGCCAACCGAAAACACCGTTTGGACACTGGCAGACGGCACCGACCTGACGCCCGCGACCCCTGTTACCCTTAGCTGGGACAACGGCGCTGGTCTGACTTTCTTCCTCACCTATAGTGTCGACGAAGAATTCATGTTCGCTGTCACCCAACGTGTGGAAAACGCATCAGGCGAGGTTGTCGAACTGCGCCCCTACAGCATCCTACGCCGCCACACTGAACCGGATGAGCTGACCAACGCGTTTGTTGTTCACGAAGGTCTGGTTCGCATTTCGGACGGCACGCTTGGACAGGATTCGTTCAAAGACATCCGTAACTACGATTTCAACGATCAGGAACGCACCCAAGCGGAACGCGTTGAAGTCGCTGAAAGCGGTTGGTTGGGCTATGCAAGCCGCTATTGGATGGCGACGCTGATCCCCGACGGCGGTTTCCGTTCGGTCTCCAAATATGTCGAAACACTAGATGTGTATCAGCTGGACGCTGTTCTGCCGATCGAAACGATCGCCGCTGGTGACGCAGGCGAAACAACGACACGTCTGTTTGTTGGCGCCAAAGAATGGGATGCCATCGCCCACTATCAGAACAATCCTGGTCTGTTTGCACGCCTCTTTGGCGCTCAGGTTGATCCCAACATCGAGCCTGTCGAACGCTTCTCTGATGCAATCGACTGGGGCTGGTTCTTCTTCCTGACGAAACCGATCTTTATCCTGTTGCACAACCTCAACCTTGTGATCAACAACATGGGCTGGTCGATTGTCGCGCTGACGGTTGTGATCAAAATCATCGTGCTGCCGCTGGCATACAAATCGTATGTGTCGATGGCCAAGATGAAAGAGCTCCAGCCAGAAATGGAAAAGCTGAAGGAATCGGCGGGCGATGACCGTCAGAAACTTCAGCAGGGCATGATGAAGCTGTACAAGGACAACAAGGTAAACCCGGCCTCTGGCTGTTTGCCGATCTTGATCCAGATCCCAATCTTCTTCTCGCTCTATAAGGTGATTTTCAACACGATCGAACTGCGTCAGGCGCCATGGATCGGTTGGATCAAGGACCTTTCCGTAGGCGATCCATCGTCGATCCTGAACCTGTTTGGTCTGATGCCTTGGGGCGTTCCGGCAGCTGACAGCATCTTTGCGCTCGCGTCGCTTGGTATTCTGCCGATCCTGCTGGGTGTTTCGATGTGGCTGCAGCAAAAACTGAACCCGGCGCCCACAGATCCGTCGCAAAAGATCATCTTTGCGTGGATGCCATGGATTTTCATGTTCATGCTGGGCACATTTGCATCGGGTCTGGTTCTGTACTGGATCACCAACAACACCATCACCTTTATCCAGCAGTACGCGATCATGCGCAGCCATGGTCACCGTCCTGATCTGGTCGGGAATATGTTTGGTGGCTTGCGTCGCGCCAAAGCGGACGCCAAAAAGTAACCAAGTGGCTGCCCCCGTTGCGGGGCAGCTCCCGCAATGGGGCCCGTGATGGATATCAATTTTACATTTGCAGAAACACCGGACGACGCATCGTTCGAAAAAGGGCGCAAACTGTTCACGCGCCCTATCGAGTTTTTGAAGGGCGTTGTTGCAATGAATGGTCTGCCACCTGCAGACCGGATCGAAGTGTGTTTTGCAGGCCGGTCCAACGTCGGCAAATCAAGCCTGATCAATGCCCTGACAAACCGCAAATCGCTTGCCCGTGCGTCAAATACCCCAGGTCGGACACAGGAAATCAACTTCTTCACCGTGGGTGAGGAACATTATCTGGTCGACCTTCCAGGGTACGGTTTCGCAAACGCGCCACTGGCCGTCGTCGAAAAGTGGCAGGCGCTGCTGAAAAAATATCTGTCCGGACGCCAGACACTGCGTCGCGTTTTCGTTCTGATCGACTCGCGCCATGGCGCAAAGAAAGTCGACGAAGAGATCATGTCGTTGTTGGATAAGTCCGCGGTGACGTTTCAGGTCGTCATGACCAAGGCGGACAAGGTTTCAAAGAAGGACTTGGAAAAATCGATTGATTTGACCAAGGCCGCGCTCCAACGCCATCCTGCCGCGTTTCCCGAAATTGTCCTGACATCGTCGGAAAAAGGCGATGGTATCGGGACGCTTCGCGCTATCATCGCTGGCATCGTTTAACCCCGACCAAGAGGGATCCACGTGAGGAAACAGAATATGAACAGTGACTGGATTGCCACCGCGCGGACCCTGTCCGAGGCCCTGCCCTATTTGCAGCGCTATTCGGGCGCGATCGTTGTTGTCAAATTCGGTGGTAACGCGATGGGCAACGACGAAGAAATGGCAAATTTTGCGCGGGACGTTGTCCTCATGCGTCAGGTTGGCCTAAACCCTGTCGTCGTGCATGGCGGCGGACCGATGATCAATGACATGCTCAATCGCTTGGGCATCGAATCCAGCTTTGTCCGTGGTAAGCGTGTGACCGATAAGGCAACCGTTGAGGTTGTTGAGATGGTCCTGACCGGTATGGTCAACAAGCGGATTGTTCAGGCAATTATGGACGAAGGCGGCCGCGCGGTTGGTCTGTCAGGTAAAGACGACGACCTGATGGTATGCGAGGCGGACGATCCAGAATTGGGTTTTGTCGGAACCCCTGTCGAAATGAATGTGCAGGTTCTGCATGACCTGTTCGCCGCTGGCATCATCCCTGTCATCGCACCTGTTGCGACCGGCACCAATGACAACGAAACCTTCAATGTGAACGGCGATACCGCTGCGGGCGCAATCGCCGGCGCGCTAAAGGCCGACCGCCTGCTTTTGTTGACCGACGTATCCGGCGTCAAAAACAAAACCGGCGAGGTTATCACCCAAATGACGCCATCCGATGTCCGTGAAATGATCGCGGACGGAACCATTGCTGGCGGAATGATCCCGAAAACCGAAACTGCGCTGAAAGCCGTAGAAGACGGCGTGCGCGCGGTTGTCATTCTGGATGGCCGTGTTCCAAACGCCTGTTTGCTTGAGCTGTTCACCGAACACGGCGCAGGATCGATGATCCGATCCACAGAACCGCGTGTAAAACCACGGCAGCGTTAATGGACCATTCAGTGCTCGCGCCACTTTTGTCCGAATACGGGCTGAAGGTGTCCAGCATTGTCCCAATAGAAGCGAACGATGGGCTGCCCGAATGGGGCAGCCTCTTGCTTATTTCGCCGATCGATGGCGCGTTCTGGCGTATTTTTCAAGCTAGTCCCGAATTTGCAGACAATCATTCCGATCCGGTTGATCGATGGTCGCAACGCATCATATCGCAAATTGCGGATCAGATTGACGGACAAGCGATTTTTCCGTTTCAGGGGCCGCCGTTCTATCCCTTTTACGATTGGGCGGTACGCAGCGGTCGTGCGACGACGTCACCGATCAACCTGCTGTGCCATGATGAAACCGGATTGTTCGTGTCCTATCGCGGTGCCATCGCCGTTCCGGAACAACACCTCGCAGCACCGCAGACATCCCCCTGCCGCACCTGTGCCGCACCATGCAAAACGGCCTGCCCCGTCGATGCATTTGCAACCGGTGTTTACGATGTAGATCGGTGCAAAACCTATTTACGCCAGCCCGATGGGCAGGATTGCATGAAAAACGGATGTCGCGCGCGGCGGGCCTGCCCTGTTGGCGCCGCGCTTAGGCCGACCGATATGTCCGCATATTTTATGACAGAGTTTTTGAAATGACCCTCAAACTTCTTTTGATCCGCCACGCAAAATCAAGCTGGGGCGACCCATCAATGTCGGACCGCCAACGCCCCTTGAATGACCGTGGACAAGCCGCAGCGCCGCGGATCGGCCGATGGATCATAGCTCAGGATGCGGTTCCTGATCTTGTTGTGTCGTCCGATGCAACGCGGACACGCCAAACGATGTCCCTGCTGATGTCCGAATGGGACAGCCCAGTGGTGACCAAGCTCGAACCACGGCTCTATCTTGCGGACCCGTCGACACTATTGGCCGTCCTGCGGGCACAAACAGCCAAGACTATCGCACTGATCGGGCATAATCCGGGGATCGCAATGTTTGCATCTGAAATGGCATCCACAGCACCGGAACACCCCAGCTTTTACAACTACCCAACCTGCGCAACGACTATTTTGTCATTCGAGGCAGCCACTTGGTCAGATGTGCGCCCATCCATGGGCACAGTTGACGGCTTCGCCATTCCACGCGAACTGCAATAAAAAAGGGGCGCGAAATGCGCCCCTTTGGATTTGTTGCCGAGTTGGCTTAGTGGCCAAGGATCTGCGACAGGAACAGCTTGGTGCGTTCAGATTTTGGATTGTTGAAGAACTCTTTGGGTTCGTTTTGTTCAACAATCTGACCTTGGTCCATAAAGATGACGCGGTTTGCCACGGCCTGAGCAAAGCCCATTTCGTGAGTCACACACAGCATGGTCATACCTTCCTCAGCCAGTTCGATCATGGTGTCGAGCACCTCTTTGATCATCTCTGGGTCCAATGCTGAGGTCGGTTCATCAAACAGCATGATGCGCGGCTTCATGCACAGCGAACGCGCGATCGCCACACGCTGCTGCTGACCACCGGAAAGCTGGCCAGGATACTTCAACGCCTGATCAGGAATTTTCACCTTTTCAAGGAAGTGCATCGCGATTTCTTCGGCTTCGCGCTTGGGCATTTTACGAACCCAAATCGGCGCCAATGTGCAGTTTTCCAGAATGGTCAGGTGCGGGAACAGGTTGAAGTGCTGGAAGCACATGCCAACCTCTGACCGGATCTTGTCGATGTTTTTCAGATCAGACGTTAGTTCGGTCCCATCCACGATGATCTGGCCAGCCTGATGTTCCTCAAGTCGGTTGATGCAGCGGATCATGGTCGATTTACCCGACCCCGAAGGGCCGGCAATCACGATCCGCTCGCCGCGGTTGACGGTCAGGTTAATGTCACGAAGCACGTGGAACTGACCGTACCACTTGTTCATGTTGGTGATCTGGATCGCAATTTCGTCCGAGACCTGCATTTGGCTGCGGTCGATATCACGTTCGATAGCAAGGTTAGACATGTCAGTCTCCTTAACGATGGCCACGCTGGAGTTTCTTCTCCAGGGACATTGAGTAGCGGCCCATGCTGTAGCAGAAGATGAAGAGCTCCCAGTAGACGCCGTTCCATTCGGTCGTCGCACGGATCGCGTTGGAAAGTGCAAGTGGATCAAGCAGGCCGATGATGCCGACCAGCGTCGTATCCTTGAACAAGCCGATGAAGGTGTTCACGATTCCAGGGATCGAAATCTTCAACGCTTGCGGCAGGATGATCAACCGCATGGATTTCCAATAGTCGAGGCCAAGCGCGTCGGCGGCTTCGTACTGACCTTTTTCAAGGGCAGCCAAACCACCACGGATAACCTCGGCGATGTACGCGGCCGAGAACAGGGTCACCATAATGATCACTCGTAGAATGAGGTCAAAGTTGGTGCCTGGAGGCAGGAAGTACGTCAAAAGAAGCGAAGCCGTAAACAGCCACACGATCAGTGGGACGCCGCGGATAATTTCGATAAAGGCGACCGAGCACCATTTAACGATCATCATATCCGACTGACGACCAAGCGCCAGCATCACACCAAGCGGTAGCGATAGACCGATCGAGGCCACACCGATGATAATCGCAAGCATGAAGCCACCGAATTCACGGCTGCTGACAGGCTCAAGCCCGGTCAGACCGATACGGTTATAGGCACCGCTGATTGCGATTTCGGTCGATGTGACCGCGCTTTCGGCATCTAGGACCGGCTGAACCAATGCCACGTCATTTGGATCGGATTCATCATCGCGAACAAAAATGACCGTTGCATTGCGCAGGTGATCAGGAAGCGCATCCCGCAGCTCTTTTGCGGCCGCTTCCCGCTCTGGCAGTTCAGCGAGCCAAACCGGCAGGTTCTCAATGTTTGAGGCCAAAGTACGCGCACTCGAATTTTGGCCCTGTAGCTGACCAATTAACACAGAGATGTCGGAACGATCCGCGCGGACATCTTCCATCGCAGAAATCTGCGATTTCAGCTGACGTGCCAGATCACGTGGAACCTCTTCTCCGGCTTCGCGCAGGGCTTCGACCTGTGCAACGGTTTCATTCTTTGCCGCCTCGATCGTAGCGATTTCGGCGGTCAAAGCGTCACGGCTTGCCTCAAGTTCGGCAATCTGAACCGGTAGTGTTTCCAGCTGTTCAGTCGCAGTCGCAAGAGCCGAGTCCATACGGCTATTGGCGACCATGCGATGCAATCCGTCATTCACGATCGGCATCAGGGACGCCCACCAGACGAACGCAACAACGACAGCCGCACCAAAACCAGCGGCAACGCCGATGATGTTCGATGCGAAACGGAACACGACGGCACCGATGACAAAGCCGATGATAACAAGGATCGGAACCCAGAACGAACCGCCCCACAGCAACCACGTTGCAAGGAATGGATAGAGCGCCGAGAACCAGACCAACTGGCGCGGAACACGATCCGAGAACAGGATCGGCGCCAAAGCGACAAACAACAGCACAAAAGCCGAAATCGGACGCCAGTAGAATTCGACCGGATAGAAGCCGAAGATCAACTGAAGCCAACGGTTGGTGATCACCGCAAAACATCCGCCGGCACTGTGGCCATCGGTGTTGTGGGTGGTTGCCGCAAGGATTTCACGACATTCGTTCAGCGAACCTGCGACCCAGACGCTGTTGAACAGCCACGGCACCAGACCGCTAAGAACGGCGTAAACAACATACAGCGACAGCAGCGTCAGAATTGTGTTTGTCCAACTCGAAAACAGGTTTTCACGAACCCATTTCGCCGCGCCAATTTCAGCCGCAGGCGGTTCGGCCTGAGGCAACATTTCGGTGCGAACATAGCTGAGGTCTTTTGCGTTTGATTCAGACATCTTAGCGCTCCTTCAGCTTAACAGAGTTGTTGTACACGTTCATAACCGCAGCGATCAGCAAGCTGGTCACGAGGTAGAATACACCCACCAACAGCAAGCCTTCCAGCTCGCGTCCGGTTTGGTTCACAGTGATACCGCCAAGGGTCGAACGCACGTCCATATAGCCAACCGCAATCGCCAGAGACGAGTTTTTGGTCAGGTTCAAGAACTGCGAAATCAATGGTGGAATGATCACGCGCAGCGCCTGAGGCAGAATGACAAGGTTCATTGTGCGGTTCGGGCTAAGGCCTAGCGCAAACGATGCCTCTGACTGTCCCTTGGACACCGACAGGATGCCCGCGCGAACGATCTCGGCGATGAATGCGCCGGTATAGAGCGACAGTGCGATCCACAAAGCCAGCAGCGAGTTACGCAAGAAGATACCGTCAGCGAAGTTGAAGCCTTTCAGGTATGGCTTTTCAAAAGTCAACGACGGCGCAAATTCGGTCGAAAGACCCAGAGCTGATTGGACACCTGTCCAGACAGTCGGCGCGAGCCAGAACATCCAGACACCCAGAACAGCGATGACAAAACCGACACCCGCAGCTGTCTGCGCGACGGTCGGAATCGGCAAATCTTTGACGACACGTGCTTGGAACGCCCATGCGACCGCACCGATCGCAGCCAGAACCGCCAGCTTGACCAGAGTGAACAAGGTAATGATCAACCCGCCCTGCAGACAATAGAACAGTCCAGTCACGCCAATGACAATGCCAAAGACTGCGAGAACCGACAGGGGTTCACGGCCTGTTTCCTCTTGTTTTGCAATGGATTGACGACGCAGGAAAATGGCACCACCAACGGCAACGATGAAAACAGCGATAAGCGCAAGCGCGCCATCGCCGAACACCGGAGCCGGAATGTAGGTTCCGCGACCCGTGACCGCCACGCTATCAGCGAACAGCATGGACGCGCCATCATCCCCGCGGAAATCACGCGGCTGAGGCAGTGATTCACTGAGAACTGCAAAGATCGCGATGATCCAAAGCAGCAACGGTACGTTCCGGAAACCTTCGACATAAACAGCCGAAAGCCGTGCGACGATCCAGTTGTTCGACAGACGCAGAACGCCCATGACGACACCGATCACCGTTGCAAGTACGCAGCCAAGCACAGCGACCGCCAAGGTATTCAGAATACCAACGAGGGCGGCGCGACCGTGGGTGGAGTCTGCGCTGTATTCGATAATGCGCTGGTTAATGTCGTAACCGGCGCGGCTAAATAGAAACCCGAAGTTAAAGTCTTTCCCCAGGATTCGCAGGTTTTCAATGGTATTGCTGACCAACCAGGACAGCGACAACACAATCAGAATGGCTGCGATTACCTGGATCGTCAGCGAACGATACCGCGTATCGTAAATAAGCTGACTAAGCCGAAAGCTTTCTTTCGGCGGATCCGTAAAGGTTGTCATTAATGTTCTCCCCGGCTCCCAACACGACAGGAGTTTGACCGGTTAATCCGGTTGCTTGGATTGTCGTGGGAAGGTGTGTGCGCGTATGGGAAAAGGGCGCGGATCAACCGCGCCCTTTTCGTGATTAGGATCTTAGCGGAAAGGTGGCGAGTAGATCAGACCACCGTCCAGGTACTGAGCGTTCAGACCGCGTGCCAGACCGATTGGGGTGTTTTCGCCGATGTTCTTTTCGAACAGTTCGCCGTAGTTACCACCAGCCGAGATAGCTTTGACAGCCCAGTCAGCGTCCAGACCAAGCATTGCGCCCAGTTCGCCTTCGGTGCCCAGCAGACGGTTGATTTCTTTGTTCAGAACAGGTGCAGCAGCCAGCTCAGCGATGTTTGCCGAGGTGATGCCCAGCTCTTCTGCCGAGATCAGAGCGTTCAGAGTCCAGCGAACAACGTCGCCCCACTCGTCATCGCCGTGACGGACCAATGGGCCCAGAGGCTCTTTCGAGATGATCTCTGGCAGAACGACGTGTGCCGATGGATCTTCGAAGGTTGCACGTGTCGCAGCCAGACCCGACGCGTCGGTGGTGTAAACGTCACATGCGCCAGCCAGGTACTGCTGCTGAGCTTCTGCGTTGGTTTCGATTGGAACTGGCTCGTAGCTGATGCCGTTTTCGTCGAAGAAGTCAGCAAGGTTCAGCTCGGTGGTGGTACCGGTTTGGATACAAACGGTCGCACCGTCCAGATCTTTTGCCGAAGTCACACCCAGGTCACGTGGAACCATGAAGCCCTGACCGTCGTAGTAGTTAACACCCAAGAAGGTGAACTTAAGGTCTACGTCACGCGAGAAGGTCCATGTGGTGTTACGTGCCAGCATGTCGATCTGACCCGAAGCCAGAGCGGTGAAGCGAGTTTGACCAGTGGTGGTTACGAACTCAACAGCAGTTGGATCGCCCAGAACAGCGGCAGCTACAGCGCGGCATACGC
Organism: Marivivens sp.; assembly: GCA_965215785.1. Lineage (GTDB taxonomy): Bacteria > Pseudomonadota > Alphaproteobacteria > Rhodobacterales > Rhodobacteraceae > Marivivens. The sequence goes on from OZ244120.1 coordinate 562,272, forward strand.
CAACGTCAAAGCCCTGCCAAACGCCGTTTGCGTCAGGTGCAGCGAAGCCGGTCAGACCGGTCGAAACACCACAGTTCAGAACACCACGAGCTTTTACGTCGTCGAGAGTTGCTGCCGATGCAGCGGAGGCGGCCAGACCGGCTACGGTCAGTGCGCCAAGAATAACGTTTTTTTTCATTTAAACCTCTTCCTGAGTTCCCAGCTTTAGAGCTGGCGTTTCCGTTTGTTCACGGTGGTTGGCACTACAACGCGAATAGTACGTCGCAATACACCCACAGTGTTCGAAAATCAGGCAAACCGTCAAGTGTTACTGTGCCGAAACTGTCACCCCTTGCCAGACCAAATGGCCTGCAGACCGCCCAGAGTGCAGGACAATGTCCTGTCAGTTTGCACGGCGCACCAATCCAAGATGCCGAGCAGCAGCAAAAAATTCGCCCTGCTTCCGGGTCGAAATTTCGGTCGCCTCGTCATCGGCGCCCCATTGCTCTTCTTGCCAATTCTCATCAACACGAGAAAGTGGCCAAGCGTCTTCTGCTGTTAGGTGTCCTTCGGAAACGGCTAACCCAATGACCAAAGAGCCTGAAAGGCCCACAAGGTCATGGAATGCAGCCAATTCAAAGTGCGAAAGCTCCCTGACTTTGGCCAGCAACTTGGCCTCATTTTCGGGCGATTGCGCGACCGGCATGACGCCAGAACCGGTGTTCAAACGCACATCCAAAGCGTCACGGAGCCACTCCAAGAGCGGATCCCAAAGCTGAGATTGTCGAGCAATTAACTCTTCCGGCGCATCTGCGCGATAACATAGCAAATCGCTGCTTCCGTAGGCAGCAAGCATACTCGCTACTTCGTCTTTTTGGGTCAGCACCTTGTCCAACGCGGCGTTGGCCATGCGTGTCGCGGGCATCGAAAGGGGATCAATCTCGCCTTCTTGCGAATCCCATTCGGTCCGAATGACCTCGGCGAGGGCTTGAGTCGGAACAACGAGCGCGGTCTTGGCTGGTGATTTGACCTGACGACCGTCCAATAGGATTTGATATCCGTCTGCAACGGCCTCAACCGTTGTTTCCTTCCAAAACCGTTTTGCTGCCCAACCGCTCATCTTCATGCTCCTAAGGTTTGATCGATGGCTTCCAATAATTCGGTCGGATGGTCAACCGTTCGATGCGCCGCAGCCAAGCGATCGGCACTGTGATAGCCCCAATTTACGCCAATCGTACGAATACCCGCGGCCCGCCCCATTTCGATATCGAACGCAGTGTCACCGATTATCACTGCGTCGTCTGGATCAACGCCGGTATCGGACAGCGCCGTCAGCACCATTGACGGGTGCGGCTTGCTTGGGTGGAAATCTGCAACTTGCTGGGTCACGAAATAGCTGTTCAGGCCATGCCCCTCGATCAGCTTATCCAAACCGCGTTTGGATTTTCCGGTCGCAACCCCAAGCAAGGTCCAATCCTGCGACCTCAGGGTCTCCAGGACGTTGCGGATTCCGTCGAAAAGCGGGCTGGTCGCGACAGTCCCAAGTCGTTCGCGTCCTTCGAAATAGGCGGCTTTGTAGCCCTCGACAACGCGAGGCACCAATTCGGTAGGTGCGTGTTCCGCCACAATCTGATCCAGTGACAACCCAATACGTCCAACAACCCAGTGCCGTTCGGGTGGCGTCAGACCACAGGCTGCAAACGCCGTCCGCATCGAGGCATAGATCAGCCCCTGACTATCAACCAACGTCCCGTCAACGTCGAACAGGATCAGCCTTAATCGATCAGCCATCCGGCATGTTGAACGGATCAAGCGGAGCGTGATCGACGTTCCAGTTCACGAAATCCCATGTCTGCTGCATGTGTTCCGGCAGTGGCGCCTGCAGCGTGATGATTTCTTTGGTGATCGGGTGTTCGATAATCAGGGTCCGCGCGTGCAAGTGCAGCTTGCGACTTACTTCGCCACCGATACCTGCGCCCCAGCCATCACCGGGGTTGTCCGCAACCGATCCGCCGTATTTACCGTCACCAATAATCGGATGACCCATTTCGGCCATATGCGCCCTAAGCTGGTGCGTCCGTCCCGTGATCGGCACCAGCGCGACCCAGCTCATTCGCATGCCGGCGGTATCCTGAACGGCGAAATCGGAATGGGCCCGCTTGGCGCCTTCAACATTCGCCACTTCGCGTGGGTGGATGCACTGCATTTTTTCGCCCTCACCGCCACGACCGCGACCAAGTGCTTTGACCAATCCATACTTGATTGATCCCGCACGCGGCGATGGCACGCCCGCAACGGCAGCCCAATACAATTTGCGGACATTGCGGTGGCGCAGGGCCTCGCCAAGACGCCGCGCGACACGGTCGGTGCGCGCCAGTAGCAAAAGACCCGAGGTATCTTTGTCCAAACGGTGAACCAGTTTGGGTTTATCTTTGTATCCGAATTTCAGCGCTTCGGCCAAACCATCCACATGGCGATCGCCCTGCCCTGATCCGCCTTGGCTTGGCAAACCTGACGGTTTGTTCAGCGCGATAATGTGTTCATCTTTCCACAGAACACACGACTGGATCATTTCGGAATCAGACCGCGTGATTTTGCGGATCGCCTTGGGTGCAGGCTGACTGTCAGAGTCCGTTAGGGGCGGCACGCGCACCTTATCGCCATAGGCCAGACGCGTGGCCGTTTTGACCCGTCCGCCATTCACCCTTAGCTCGCCCTTGCGGCACATCTTTTCGATGCGCCCCTGTGTCAGGTGGGGGAACTTTTTCCGCAACCAGCGGTCCACGCGCTGTTCTGCATCGTCTTCTGAAATGTTCAGGATTTGAACACCGCTCATGTTATCACCGCACGTCCAATTAGCATGCCAATCACCAAAGCCGCTATTGCAGCCAAAACCGAGATCAGAACATAGCCAGCAGCGGCAAACACTTCACCGCGTTGATAGATGGTCACGGCATCCAGCGAAAACGCCGAAAACGTCGTGAACCCACCCAGCACCCCTGTCATCAGGAACGGCGCAAAGCGTGTTCCGCCCTTATGCGCCAGCACCACGACCAATACTCCCATGGCGGCAGACCCGATGATATTCACGGCCAGCGTCCCATAGGGAAACCCGAAACCAAACAGGCGCGTCGCCCCCACATTGGTCAAGTACCTGAGCGCTGCACCGATCGCACCGCCCAAGGCCACGAAGAGAGTTGTCCAGATCATCGGCGCTCCTTGTCGGTTTACGGGACGAGAGTCAACGCTGGCTTTGCCGCTTGACGCGCAGGCCCTCAAAATAAGTGACCCGCTTTTTCAGTTCCCGCTCGAACCCGCGATCAACAGGGTCATAAAATTTCGGACGTGCCATCCCATCAGGGAAATAGTTCTGCCCGCTAAAGCCATCTTCGGCATCGTGGTCATATGCGTATCCCTCGCCATACCCCTGTTCCTTCATCATTGAGGTGGGCGCGTTGAGGATATGTTTCGGCGGGGGCACCGATCCAGACGATTTCGCAAGCCGTCGGGCCGCCTTATAGGCCGCATAGCCGGCGTTCGTTTTGGGGGCCAAAGCTAGATATATGACCGCTTGCGCCAAGGCCAATTCGCCCTCGGGGCTGCCCAATCGTTCATAGGTGTCCCAAGCGTCACGGCAATAGGCAAGCGCCTGAGGATCGGCCAAAGCGATGTCTTCGACCGACATGCGCACCAACCGACGGGCAAGGTATCGTGGGTCTTCGCCGCCCTCTAGCATACGGCAGAACCAGTACAACGCCGCGTCCGGATCGGACCCGCGCACGGATTTATGCAGAGCCGAAATCAGATTGTAATGCTCTTCCCCAGACTTGTCGTATTTCGATGCCCGCCGCATCAGACGCGATGACAGCGTCTCGACGTCTAAAGGCGCCTGAACGCGCCAAGCGGCAACTTGTTCGACAAGGTTTAGCAAGGTACGGCCATCGCCGTCCGCCATTTCGATCAGCGCCTGCCGTGCGGCGCCTTGCAACGGCAGCGGCGCCCCAAGCTCGTCCTCGGCGCGGGCAATCAGTTGGTCCAGCTCGTCATGCGACAAGCGTTCCAGAACAATCACCTGTGACCGGCTAAGCAGCGCCGAGTTAAGCTCAAAGGACGGGTTTTCGGTCGTCGCCCCCACCAGCAAGATGGTTCCATCCTCCATATGAGGCAAAAACCCGTCTTGCTGCGCCTTATTGAAACGGTGAATCTCGTCAACGAACAAAAGTGTACCGCGACCGTTTTGATGTCGCAGCTTTGCGGCATCGAAGACTTTGCGCAGGTCGGGAACCCCAGTGAAGATCGCGCTGATCTGAACAAAATGCAGATCGGTTTCATGGGCCAGCAACCGCGCAATCGTCGTTTTCCCGACGCCGGGTGGCCCCCAAAAAACAAGTGATCCCAGCGTCCCGCCATCCAGCATCGCCCTAAGTGGCCCGTCCGGTCCAAGCACATGGTCTTGCCCAATAACGTCCGTCAGAACCTGAGGGCGCAAACGATCGGCCAGCGGACGCGGTCCGTTTGTTTGGGCAGTCGGGCTGGATGTATCGAAAAGGTCGGGCATGTGCGCACACTATGGCCCAGCCCGACCTTTGAAAAGGGTTCGCAAAACCAGCGACAGGATGATGGGTAAGTCGCTGGCTTGCGCCCCTTATCAGTGCATTTTGTCCGCAAGGTTGAACCAAACCGCCTGATACTCGATCCCGCCCATATCCATCACGCGTCCCGCGGGCGAAATATCTAGCTTGGCGCGCGCTGACCAACGGCTCCAGTTCGAGGGCAAAAGGGCCAACATGCGTCCAGCATTCAAGGCGCGACCGGCCTTAACAATTTCACCGGTCAACAGCAGCCGAACCCTCAGTCGGATATTCGTCGGGATATCGTGTCCGATAAAACCGCGGGTCACCTCCCAGACGTCTGGTGAAATTGGTGCGTCATCGTACAAAAGGTCCTGTGGGATCGTAGCCAAAAGACCGTTTTGAGCATCCTTAATCATATAGCTATAGATGCCGCAGGTTGCCGTGGTTGGCGTTAGCCGCGCGCCTGCGAGGACACGCCCAGTATCATCATGGACAGCGACATATCGCGATTGCGGTGTGTCGTATTGATCGTATTCCATGCCCATCGTTTCGGGCAAATCCCACGACCGCTTGATAATGAACGATTCCCGTCTTGCCCGAAGGATGTTTGCAAAAAGTTCGCCGTAATTGTGCATATTGGCGAAGGAAAGTGTGGTGCAGTGCATTGCGATATTTAACCGCTGGCGTCACAGCATTCAGATCTAATTTCAACGACCATTAATCGACAGCTCGGCACACCCATCAGAGCAAATTATATCAATGGTTGCGGATTGAAACTAACCGACCCGAGATATGAAAACGCAAGCTAGTCCCCCATACATATCTGATTTTATTATCCTTTTCGAATTTCCAGATTGTTTCCGCCCATAACAGGGCTGGCCCAACACAACGATAAAATCCCAGAAATCCCCAAATCCAAGATTCTCGAATCACAAAAACAACCCAGAACTGTTTTAGCTTCTGATAGTCAGGGCGACATCGTCAACTTTAAATTGAATTTGATGCGAATTAAGTTGAAAATTGGTAAACAAAAAAGCCCCGCTCGCGAACGAGCGGGGCCAAAACGCCAAAAAGCGTTTGTAAATCTTATTCTTCGTCGACGTCGACTTCTTCTGCTGCAACGCGTGCTTTGTCAGCAGCGCCTTTTGCAGCTGGGTCACGGTCAACCAGCTCGATGATCGCCATCGGAGCCATGTCGCCATAACGGAAGCCAGCTTTCAGTACGCGGCAGTAACCACCGTTGCGCTCTGCGTAGCGTGGGCCCAGTACTTCGAACAGTTTCGCAACGTCTTTGTCTTCTTTCAGCTGTGCAGCTGCCTGACGACGTGCGTGCAGGTCACCACGTTTGCCCAGAGTGATCAGCTTGTCGATGACGCGCTTCAGTTCTTTTGCTTTAGGCAGGGTGGTTTTGATTTGCTCGTGCTCGATCAACGAACCAGCCATGTTCGACAACAGGGCTTTACGGTGTTCATGAGTACGGTTTAGGCGGCGGTATCCGCGAGCGTGACGCATTTGATTTCTCCTAAGTCTTTATGCTTTGTCCGGGGCCAGATGCGTGTCTAACCCTCACCTTGGGGCGGGATGCCCGTGCGACGCGAGTTTCCCCGCGCCGCAAATTAATTAGAACTGGTCTTCGAATTTCTTGGCCAGATCTTCGATGTTGTCCGGTGGCCAGTCCTCGACGTCCATACCGAGGTGCAGGCCCATGCCCGACAATACTTCTTTGATCTCGTTCAGCGACTTGCGGCCAAAGTTTGGCGTGCGCAGCATTTCTGCTTCGGTCTTCTGAATCAGATCGCCGATGTAAACGATGTTGTCGTTCTTCAGGCAGTTTGCCGAACGGACCGACAGTTCCAGCTCGTCCACTTTCTTCAGCAGAAGCGGGTTGAACTCTAGACCGTCGTCGTCTGCACCAGCCGAAGCAGCCTCTGGTTCGTCGAAGTTGACGAAGATCGACAGCTGATCCTGCAGGATGCGTGCAGCGTAGGCAACAGCATCATCAGGTGTGATCGAACCATCGGTTTCGACCTTCATGGTCAGCTTGTCATAGTCCAGAACCTGACCTTCACGAGTTGGCTGAACATCATACGACACTTTCTTAACCGGGGAATAGATCGCGTCGATTGCGATCAAGCCGATTGGAGCGTCTTCTGGTTTGTTCTTGTCTGCCGAGACATAGCCCTTACCGGTGTTAACGGTCAGCTCCATGTACAGGTCAGCGCCGTCATCGAGGTGACAGATCACGTGATCCTTGTTCAGGATCTCGATGCCAGCCGATTCCGAAATGTCAGCGCCGGTAACAACGCCAGGACCTTTAGCCTGAACGGTCAAACGCTTTGGACCTTCGACTTCCATACGAACGGAAATGCCTTTGAGGTTCAGAACGATGTCGGTGACGTCTTCACGGACGCCCGCAACCGAAGAGAACTCGTGCAGCACGTTGTCAATATGAACAGCAGTGATCGCAGCGCCTTGCAGCGACGACAACAGAACGCGACGCAGCGCGTTGCCAAGGGTCAGACCAAAGCCACGCTCAAGCGGTTCTGCAACAACGGTTGCTTTACGCTGAGGGTCATTGCCTGGTTTTACTTCGAGCTGTGTCGGCTTGATCAGCTCTGCCCAGTTTTTGTGGATCATGCGTCCCTCCATTCTTGTCTGCCTACCATGTCCTAAAAGGCAAACGCCCGAGGTTTCAAAATGACGAACTGGGGCCGTGGAAAACCACAGCCCCAGAAGAGATAATTCTGATTAGACGCGGCGACGCTTTGGTGGGCGGCAGCCGTTGTGCGCCAGTGGGGTAACGTCACGGATCGATGTGATGTTGAAACCCACAGCAGCCAAAGCGCGCAGAGCCGATTCACGACCCGAACCTGGGCCCTGTACTTCGACTTCAAGCGTTTTCACGCCGTGCTCTTGTGCCTTACGGCCAGCGTCCTCAGCAGCCATCTGGGCAGCGTATGGGGTCGACTTACGCGAACCACGGAAACCCATGGTGCCTGCCGACGACCACGAGATCGCGTTGCCCTGAACGTCCGAGATCAGGATTTTGGTGTTGTTGAAGGTGGAGTTCACATGAGCAACGCCAGCAGCGATGTTCTTGGAAACCTTTTTCTTGCCACCACGACGGGTATCACGAGCCATTGTCTATGCCCTCCCTTACTTCTTCTTACCAGCGATGGCCTTTGCAGGGCCTTTGCGAGTACGAGCGTTGGTGTGGGTACGCTGGCCACGAACTGGCAGCGAACGGCGGTGACGAAGACCACGGTAGCAGCCCAGATCCATCAAACGTTTGATGTTCATCTGAACTTCACGGCGAAGGTCGCCTTCTACGGTCAGGTTCGCGTCGATGTATTCGCGGATCGACAGAACTTCTGCGTCCGACAATTCATTTACACGACGGGTAGCTTCGATGTTGGTTGCTGCGCAAATTTCTTTTGCGGTCGCAGGGCCAATACCGGTGATATATGTCAGGGCGATCGGAACCCGCTTTGCAGTCGGGATGTTCACGCCGGCAATACGTGCCACGTTGTATCTTCCTTTTCGTTGCGGGTCCGTTATGCCAGACCCTTTTTTCACAACGGAAGCCCGAAGATCGCTTCGGGCCACAGTCATTTGAGGTAGTCAGCTAAGCCGGTTGCGACCCGACTCGGCCTCGATGATTCCCATTTCGGGATGGGGCTGTGTATTTGCCATATTTAAATCGGTCAAGCCCCAAATAAGCAACGGGGCCCTGATAGAGCCCCGCGCCAAATTTTCATCCCAAAGTTTAGTTCAGGATTGCCGCGATGGATGCGGAAACGTCTTGCATGCTGGCAAGGCCATCAACCGATTGAAGCTGACCTTTTGCATGGTAATAGCCGATCAACGGGCTGGTCTGCTTGTAGTAGGCAGCAAGACGAACACGCAGCGCGTCTTCGTTGTCATCAGCGCGCACAGGTTCGCCCGCGGCGGCCGCTTCTGCAGCGCGACCAACAATGCGGCCAACCAGTACTTCGTCATCAACTTGCAGCTCGACAACGGCGTCAAGCGACTGACCCATCTCCTCCAGAAGGTCAGCAAGCGCGTCCGCCTGTTTCAATGTGCGTGGGAAGCCGTCAAAGATAAAGCCGCCCTCAGCGCCCTGCTCAAGCTTTTCACGGATCAGCCCGATGACAATCTCGTCGGTGACCAAGTTGCCGGCGTCCATGACGGCCGCAACCTTTTTGCCCATTTCCGTACCGCTCGTGCGAGCCTCGCGCAGCATGTCACCCGTGGACAGCTGCACCATGTTCCGTTCCTCCACAAGAACACGCGCCTGCGTGCCCTTCCCCGCTCCGGGCGGTCCTAGCAAAATAATGTTCATCGACGTGACGGTCCCTTGCTCCGTTTTTTCGATCCGCGCTTACCACGCAGCTGTGATTTTTCGATCAGTCCTTCGTACTGATGCGCCAATAGGTGCGACTGGATCTGCTGGATGGTATCCATACCAACAGACACGATGATCAACACCGAGGTGCCCCCGAAATAAAACGGAATCGACAATTGCGAACGCAAAATCTCAGGCATGAGACAAACTAACGCAAGGTAACCAGACCCCAAAACAAGAATTCGGGTCACAACATAGTCGAGGTATTCAGCAGTGCGCTTGCCTGGGCGGATACCCGGAACAAAGCCGTTCTGGTTCTTTAGGTTGTCTGCGACGTCGTCTGTCTTGAACGCAACTTCTTTGGTGTAGAAGTAGCAGAAGAACACGATCATCGACGTAAAGAACAACAGGTACAGCGGCTGACCAGGGCCAAAGTAGGCAAGAATCCAAGACAGAACAGGGTTCGTGGTCTGCTCTGTAAAGGTCGCAATAGTTGTCGGCAGCAACAGCAGCGCCGAGGCAAAGATCGCAGGGATAACGCCGGCTGGGTTCACTTTGATCGGCAGGTGCGACGAACCGCCATCATATACCTTCATGCCGCGCTGTTGGCGGGGGTATTGGATGTGGATCTTACGCAGGCTGCGTTCCATGAACACAACAAATGCCAAAACAGCAGCGACCATCACTATGACGCCAACAACCAGAGCCCAGTTGTTGCTCTGCTGTGCGGTGGTCAGGAACTGAGCAGCAGCCGCAGGAAGTTCGGCCACGATGCCGACGAAGATGATCAACGAGATACCGTTACCGATGCCGCGCGCGGTGATCTGCTCACCCAGCCACATCAGGAACATGGTACCGCCGACCAGCGTGATAACGGTCGTCGCACGGAAGAACAGGCCCGGATCATGGGCCAAATCGCCACTTTCGAGGCTGACAGCCAGACCATAAGCTTGGAACAGCGCCAACAGAACGGTGCCATAGCGCGTGTATTGGTTAAGCTTCTTGCGGCCTTGTTCGCCTTCTTTTTTCAGCTGCTTCCAAGGTTCGTACATAGAACCCAAAAGCTGAACGATAATCGAAGCCGAAATATATGGCATAATGCCAAGTGCAAAGATGCCCATACGGGTCAACGCACCACCGGTAAACATCGACAGGATGCCACCAATGCCCGACTGGGCATCATCCATAAAGGAACGAAGTGCTTCGACGTCGATGCCCGGAACCGGAATATAGGTACCTAGACGATAAACGATCAACAATCCGATGGTGAACAGGATGCGCTGGCGAAGCTCTTTGGCCTTCCCGAAGGTAGACCAATCCAGGTTCGCGGCCATTTGTTCTGCTGCAGAAGCCATAGATATCTCTTTTTATCGAAAACGCCGCCTACCGGTTCCCCGGCGGCGGCGTAAGGAAACATTGTAGGGATAAGTAAGCGCCCCGAGGGGCGCTAACAACCCTTATTCCGCTACTGCCGCGGTTGTGACGGTCAGTTTGCCGCCTGCCTTTTCGACAGCTTCAACAGCGCTTTTCGATGCGCCGGTGACAGTGATGGTCGCTTTGGCGGTGAATTCACCTTTTGCCAGAACGCGAACACCGTCCAGTTTACGACGAACCAGACCCGACTCGACCAGAGTATCTTCGGTGATCTCTGCGCCCAGTTTGCCAGCGTCGATGAATTTCTGGATCAGGCCCAGGTTAACAACAGCGTATTTCTTAGCGTTTGGCTTGTTGAAGCCGCGCTTAGGCAGACGCTGGTAGAGGGGCATTTGGCCGCCTTCGTAGCCATTGATAGCTACACCCGAGCGGGATTTCTGACCTTTGATACCACGGCCACCCATTTTACCTTTGCCCGAGCCAGGGCCACGGCCTACGCGGGTGCGTTTTTTGGTTGCGCCGGGATTATCACGAAGTTCGTGCAGTTTCATATCGCTTCTCCTTGCCGGAACTGACCCCTGAAGCGTAAGCGGGTCAAACACGGCTTTTCTTGATTAATGATTCTGGACCCAATGAGGGCCACTGGGCGCGTATAGTCCCACCGAGCCCTTTCATCAAGCCCTGCAAAAGAAAAACCCCGGCGGGAGGAGCCGGGGTTTCCTTTACGCTGGATGAGGGAGGAGGAGTTCCAGCGGACCTTGCGGTCAAATTCTTATTGAGCTGCGTGCTCGCGTGCGATCTGGGTGATCATCGAGCGTGCGATGCCCAGATCAGCCAGTTCACGATCCGACAGGCCGTCCAGTTCGCGGACAACGCGGTTGAATTCAGCGCGACGTGCGAAAGCAGCTTTTACGTCAGCGATGATGTTCGACAGACCGAAGTTGAATGCTGGGCGGGCGATAGCGTTTACAGTAGCCATTGTGTGTTTCCTTTTACTCGAGGCCGAGTTGCCTCGGTTCCTTGTTTTGTTTCTGTTGTTTACGAGAAACGATATAGGCCCACTGTTTGGCGCTAACAATCGACAGTTCGGAAGCTCGGCCATGCACAAAGTGAATGGCTTGAACACAAAATGCATAGGTCATTTGCGTATTGCGAAATGCTCGCAACCTAGCGGCAAACCTGATCACGACCTCGACGCCTTAAACGAAAAAACCCCGCAGAAACCTGCGGGGTTCTTTAATCTTATGTTCGCTAAGCCTTAGCCGCGCTCTTCGATGATCTCGACGAGGTGCGGGATGCTTTCGACCATGCCACGAACCGAAGGGGTATCTTCTAGTTCACGGGTCTTGTGCATTTTGTTCAGGCCCAGACCGACCAGCGTAGCGCGCTGTTTAGCCGGACGACGGATCGGCGAGCCGATCTGCTTTACAACGATGGTTTTTGCCATTGTCCGCTCTCCTTACGCTTCTGCAGCTTCTGCAGGTGCAGCAGCAGGTGCTTCGTCCTTACGCAGGATGTCAGCAACTTTCTTGCCACGACGCTGAGCGACCGAACGAGGCGATGCCTCTTGCTTCAGGCCGTCCAGAGTTGCGCGGATCATGTTGTAAGGGTTCTGCGAGCCCAGCGATTTCGAAACAACGTCTTTGACGCCCAGCATTTCGAAAACAGCACGCATTGGACCACCTGCAATGATACCGGTACCTTCTGGTGCGGTACGCATAACCACTTTACCGGCGCCATGACGACCTTCGATATCGTGGTGCAGGGTGCGGCCGTCGCGCAGCGGAACACGGATCATGTTACGCTTAGCTTGTTCAGTCGCCTTACGGATCGCTTCGGGTACTTCTTTGGCTTTACCTTTGCCAAATCCGACACGGCCCTTTTGGTCACCGACAACAACCAGAGCAGCGAAGCCAAAGCGCTTACCACCCTTAACAGTTTTCGATACGCGGTTGATCGCTACGAGACGATCGGCGAATTCCGGTGCTTCGTCGCGCTCGCGGCGGTCCCGGCGGTTTTCACGTTCTGCCATTCTTTCGTCTCCTTAGATCTTCAGACCAGCTTCACGCGCAGCGTCGGCCAGAGCCTTCACTTTGCCGTGGAACAGGAAACCACCGCGGTCGAAGTAAGCTTCGGTTACGCCAGCGGCCTTGGCACGCTCTGCGATAACCTGACCAACTTTGGTTGCGGCTTCGATGTTGTTTTTGCCAACGAAGCCCAGATCCTTTTCGAGGGTCGAAGCTGCTGCGAGGGTTGTGCCCTGCTCGTCGTCGATCAGCTGGACGCTGATGTTTTTGTTCGAGCGGTGAACCGACAGGCGTACACGGCCAGCGTTCACAGCGCGAAGTTTGTTCCGAACGCGCAAGCGGCGTTTCAGAAACAGTGTACGTTTGCTGTTTGCCATTATTGCGTTCCTTACTTCTTCTTACCTTCTTTGCGGAAGATGTATTCGCCTTTGTACTTGATGCCCTTGCCTTTGTAAGGCTCAGGTTTACGCCATTCGCGGATGTTTGCCGCGACCTGGCCAACAAGCTGTTGGTCGATACCTTCCACAACGATTTCGGTCTGCTTTGGTGCAGTTACGGTTACGCCTGCTGGGATTTCGAAATCCACATCGTGGCTGTAGCCAAGTGCCAGTTTCAGAACGTTGCCCTGAACTTGTGCACGATAACCAACACCAGTGATCTCCAGCTCTTTTTTGAAGCCGTCGGTCACACCAGTTACCAGATTCTCGATCATCGAGCGGGACATGCCCCACTGCTGACGAGCGCGCTTGTTCGAACCACGTGGGGTTACGGACACAGCGTTGTCTTCAACAGTGATGGTAACATCGTCAGTTGCAGTAAAGGAACGCGTACCTTTTGGACCTTTGACCTCAATGGTCTGGCCCGAAACAGTGGCGGAAACACCACCAGGCAGCGATACCGGTTTTTTACCAATACGAGACATCAGGCCCTCCTTAGAAGACGGTGCACAGCACTTCACCGCCAGTGTTGGCAGCGCGTGCGTTAGCATCCGACATCACACCCTTAGGGGTGGAGACAATCGACACACCCAGACCCTGACGGACCGATGGGATGTCTTTGACGCCCATGTAAACGCGACGACCAGGTTTCGAAACCCGCTTCAATTCGCGAATGACTGGGGTGCCTTCGAAGTATTTCAGGCTGATTTCCAGAGTTGGGTGACCACGGTCATCAGCAGCTTTTTCATAGCCGCGGATGTAACCTTCGTCAGCCAGTACATCCAGAACCCAAGCGCGCAGCTTCGATGCAGGTGTCGAAACAGTCGACTTGCCGCGCATCTGAGCGTTGCGGATACGGGTCAGCATATCACCAATAGGATCATTCATTATCTAACCCTCCTTACCAGCTGGACTTAACCAGGCCAGGGATCTCACCGTTCGAACCAAGTTCGCGCAGTGCGATACGGCTAACCTTAAGCTTACGGTAGTAAGCGTGAGGACGGCCGGTCAGCTGGCAGCGGTTGTGAAGACGAGTGGGCGAGCTGTTGCGTGGCAGTTCAGCCAGCTTCAGGCGAGCCTTGAAGCGCTCTTCCATCGATTTCGATTCGTCGTTCGCGATTTCTTTCAACGCGGCACGTTTAGCAGCGTATTTCGCTACCAGACGCTCACGCTTCTTTTCGCGTTCGATCATGGATTTTTTAGCCATAATTCTCTCTCCCCGCGCTTAGCTGTTGAACGGCATGTTGAAATGCTTCAACAGCGCCTTCGCTTCCGCGTCGGTTTTCGCGGTGGTGGCAATAACGATGTCCATGCCCCAAACTTCGTCAACTTTATCAAAGTCGATTTCAGGGAAGACGATGTGCTCTTTGATGCCGGTGGCGTAGTTGCCACGACCGTCGAACGAAGTGCCAGAAACGCCGCGGAAGTCGCGGATACGTGGCATTGCAACGGTGATCAGACGATCAAGGAATTCGTACATGCGGTCGCCACGCAGGGTGACTTTGGCGCCCATTGGCATGTCTTCACGAACGCGGAAACCAGCGATGGATTTCTTTGCTTTCGTGGTGACAGCCTTCTGACCTGCGATAGTGGTCAGATCTTCGACAGCCGATTTTGCTTTCTTGCTGTCACGGACAGCTTCAGCACCACAACCGATGTTCAGAACGATTTTGTCCAGCTTAGGGATCATCATCTCGTTCTTGTAACCGAACTCTTCTTTCAGAGCAGCGCGGATCTTGTTGGCGTATTCAGCCTTCAGACGCGGGGTGTAGTTCGCAGTATCCAGCATTAGATCACGTCCCCAGTTGTCTTGGCGAAGCGGACCTTCTTGCCGTCTTCCTCACGGAAGCCAACGCGGGTTGCTTTGCCGTTTGCGTCAACGATTGCCAGGTTCGACAGCTGGATTGGCATTGCCTTTGGCAGGCGGCCGCCCTGGTTTGCTTGGCTCTGCTTGGTGTGACGGATCGCGATGTTCACGCCCTCGACGATAGCTTTGCCAGCTTTTGGATCAACCGAAGTGATCTCGCCGGTTTTGCCTTTGTCTTTACCAGTCAGCACGATGACAGTGTCACCTTTACGGAGTTTAGCAGCCATTAGAGCACCTCCGGAGCAAGCGAAATGATCTTCATGAAGTTCTTTGCGCGCAGCTCGCGAACAACTGGCCCGAAGATACGGGTGCCAACAGGCTCGCCGTTGTTGTTCAGGATAACAGCTGCGTTGCGGTCAAAGCGGATCGCAGTGCCGTCTTCACGGCGAACTTCTTTGGCGGTGCGCACAACTACGGCCTTACGGACGTCGCCTTTTTTCACACGGCCACGTGGGATGGCTTCTTTCACCGAAACAACGATGATGTCACCAACCGACGCATAACGGCGGTGCGAACCGCCGAGGACCTTGATGCACTGAACTCGGCGTGCGCCAGAGTTATCAGCAACATCCAGATTGGTCTGCATCTGGATCATGGGTTTCTCCCGACCTTTGGGGGGGCGTGCAGTTTGCCCTTGTCCCCAGGGTTTCGATTAAACTGGGATCGCTTAGTTAGCGATGACTTCCCAGCGTTTGGTCTTCGACTTCGGTGCACATTCCTGGATACGGACGGTGTCACCGACGTTGAATTGGTTGTTTTCGTCGTGAGCGCGATATTTCTTCGACTTACGAACGGTTTTTTGCAGCAGCGGGTGCTTAAAGCGACGCTCGACCGAAACGGTTACGGTCTGTTCGTTCTGGTTCGAGGTGACAACACCCTGAAGAATACGTTTGGGCATGTCTTAGGCCTCCGCAGCAGCTTTTTCATTCAGAACAGTCAGAACACGAGCAGCGTCGCGTTTGACCTGGCGCATACGCGCGGTATTTTCCAGCTGGCCAGTTGCCTGTTGGAAGCGCAGGTTGAACTGCTCTTTCTTCAGGGCGACCAGATCATCCCGGAGCTCTTCCGGTGACTTAGCGCGAAGTTCAGTGGCGTTCATAGCCTTGTCCTTTCCTTTCACCAGAAGGCGCCACGCGTTTGGTCGTGGGTAACCTTTTTGCCTGGTGAGCAATACAAAACACACGAATCCCGTTGCCGGGAATCCGCGAGATGCCGCCGTATAAGGGAGTCGCCCCCATAGGGCAAGCGTTTACTAGGGATTATTCGATAATTCTGGATGCGCCCATCAACGGCTATGATAAACGCATAACCGAATACGACATCAACATCGGAGGCCGGCGCAATGGCCGATATCGAATCCCTTTTCGTCACTCGTTTCTACCAAGCTCGCCTGACCGAGTTCGGCGACACCATCAGCGAAGAAGAACTGCACGACAGTTGTTATGCGATCATGGAAGACGATGACGCTGGCATGGAGTGGTGCGAGCAGAACGGCTATCCCGGTTACACCAGCTATGCCTCGCTCACTGATTTGCCATGGCGGTTCCCGATCTTTCAGGCGGTAAAGGACGCCTTGGACAAACATGTCGCTGCCTTCGCCAAGGATCTTGAGTTCAATCTTGATGATCGCAAGCTGGTGCTAGAGGATCTGTGGATCAACATCCTGCCCGAGGGTGGGAACCATGGATCACACATTCACCCCCACTCGGTCATTTCCGGTACGACCTACGTATCCATGCCCGAAGGCACATCGGCGCTAAAGATCGAAGATCCGCGTCACGCGATGATGATGGCGGCACCACCGCGGATGAAAGACGCGCGGCGCGAGCTGAAGAATTTCATCTATTTCAAGCCCGAGATCGGGGATGTCCTGCTTTGGGAAAGCTGGCTTCGCCATGAGGTTCCCGCCAACACGTCAGAATTCGATCGCGTGTCGGTCAGCTTTAACTACAAATGGGAATAAGCGGGGTTATCCCCGCTCTTTCAGCGCCTTTTCGATACGCTCAAGCCGCGCAACTACATCGTCACGATAGGTGTCGGTGGCGGCAGTCTGTTCCTCGGAATGGGCGTCTTGCATGGTGCTGACGATCAAACCCACGACAAGGTTCATCACTGCAAACGCGGTGATTAAGATGAACGGGATAAAGAACAACCATGACATCGGATGCTGTTCCATCACGGGGCGGACGATGCCCATGGACCAGCTCTCTAGCGTCATGATCTGGAAGAGCGAATAAAGCGATCCGCCCAAAGTCCCGAACCAATCGGGGAACGTTTCGCCATACAGCTTGGTCGCGATAACCCCGCCGATGTAGAAAATAATGCCGGTCAACAAGAACACCGAGCCCATGCCCGGCAAGGCCATAATAAAGGCCTCGACCACGCGGCGCAAAGACGGCACCACCGACACGACCCGCAACAAACGCAGGATACGCAGTGCCCGCAAGACCGACAGCCCTGCCCCCGCTGGCGATAGCGAAATGCCGACAATCGCGAAATCAAACAGGTTCCATCCATCGCGGAAAAACCGTGGCCCCTGAGCAAACAGTTTCAGCGCCAACTCGATCACGAAGATTGCCAAACAAATCTGATCGAGCGCACTGATCAAGCCGCCCATTTGCGCCATGATCTGATCCGACGTCTCAAGCCCGAGGATGACAGCATTGAACAGGATCACACCCATGATCACATTGCGTGTCACCTGACGATCCAGAAGTTCAGAAATCTTTGCGCGCATAGTCATCCCCTGAAAACTCTTCCCTATATGAAAAGTCATCCAAGTCGACGCAAGTAAATCCGAAACATTTCACCGCACAAAAGAAAGACCCCCCGCCGCAGAACAACGAGGGGCCCAATTTCTACAATAAGCAGCGCTTACCAGTCGTCGCGAACCACGGTGCGGGTCTTGATTGGCAGCTTCATAGCTGCAAGGCGCAGGGCTTCGCGTGCGATATCTTCGGATACACCGTCGATTTCGAACATGATGCGACCTGGCTTAACTTTACAAGTCCAGCGGTCCACCGAACCTTTACCTTTACCCATACGAACCTCGATTGGTTTCGCAGTGACAGGCAGGTCCGGGAAGATACGGATCCATACGCGGCCTTGACGTTTCATGTGACGCGTCATGGCACGACGTGCTGCTTCGATCTGGCGTGCGGTGACGCGCTCTGGCTGAACAGCCTTCAGGCCGTATGTACCAAAGTTCAGATCGCTGCCGCCTTTTGCTTGGCCGTGGATACGACCTTTGTGCATCTTGCGGAATTTTGTGCGCTTAGGCTGAAGCATTTCATTTCCTCCTTAGCGACGGCCGCCACGGGGCGAAGGCCCGTCTTGCAGCTCGGCTTGACGACGTTCACGCGCCGATGGGTCATGCTCCATGATCTCACCTTTGAAGATCCAGACCTTGATGCCGATGATGCCGTATGGCGTCATGGCTTCGTAAAGAGCATAATCGATGTCTGCGCGCAGTGTGTGCAGAGGAACGCGGCCTTCGCGGTACCATTCGGTACGTGCGATTTCAGCGCCACCCACACGGCCAGCAACGTTTACGCGGATACCTTGGGCCCCCATGCGCATTGCGTTCTGAACCGCACGCTTCATAGCGCGACGGAACGAAACACGACGTTCCAGCTGCTGACCGATGCTTTCGCCGACCAGCTGAGCGTCCAGCTCAGGCTTACGAACTTCTACGATGTTCAGGTGCAGTTCGCTCTCAGTCAGGTTCGCAAGCTTTTTGCGAAGCTGTTCGATGTCAGCACCTTTTTTACCGATGATCACACCAGGACGTGCAGCGTGGATAGTTACGCGGCATTTCTTGTGTGGACGTTCGATGATCACGCGGCTGATGCCGGCCTGCTTGCACTCTTTGCGAACGAAGTCCTTGATCTTCAGGTCTTCGAGCAGCAGATCACCATAGTCTTTGGAGTCGGCGTACCAGCGGCTGTCCCAGGTGCGGTTGACCTGCAGGCGCATACCGACGGGATTTACTTTGTTACCCATTAGGCTTGCTCCTCAATCTGACGCACCGTGATGGTCAACTCCGAAAATGGCTTCATGATGCGGCCAAAACGACCACGAGCACGTGGGCGACCACGCTTCATGACCAGGTTTTTGCCAACATAAGCCTCGGCGACGATCAACTCATCAACGTCCAGGTTATGGTTGTTTTCGGCGTTCGCAATTGCGGACTGAAGGCATTTCTTCACGTCCTGAGCGACCCGTTTTTTCGAGAAAGTCAAATCAGCCAGAGCTTTGTCGACTTTCTTGCCACGGATCATTGCGGCGACCAGGTTCAGTTTCTGCGGGCTGGTGCGAAGCATGCGCAGTTTTGCCATTGCTTCGTTGTCTGCCACGCGGCGGGGGTTTTGTGCCTTGCCCATGACTTACTTCCGCTTCGCTTTCTTGTCGGCAGCGTGCCCGTAGTAAGTACGGGTCGGCGAATATTCACCGAACTTCTGACCGATCATGTCTTCAGATACCAGCACTGGGATGTGCTTCTGGCCGTTGTAGACGCCGAATGTCAGGCCCACGAACTGGGGCAGGATAGTCGAGCGACGCGACCAGATCTTGATCACTTCATTGCGTCCCGATTCGCGAGCAGCTTCGGCTTTCTTAAGCACATAAGCGTCAACGAAAGGACCTTTCCATACAGAGCGAGACATGTCTTAGCGCCCTTTCTTCTTAGCGTGACGCGAACGCAGGATAAGCTTCGACGACGCTTTTTTGTTGTTGCGGGTACGGGCGCCTTTGGTTGGCTTACCCCATGGGGTCACTGGGTGACGACCACCCGAGGTACGACCCTCACCACCACCGTGTGGGTGGTCAATCGGGTTCATTGCAACACCACGTACGGCTGGGCGGATGCCCTTGTGACGCATACGACCAGCTTTACCGAAGTTCTGGTTCGAGTTGTCTGGGTTCGAAACAGCACCGATGGTTGCCATGCATTCCTGACGGACCAGACGCAGTTCGCCCGAGCTCAGACGGATCTGAGCGTAGCCACCGTCGCGGCCAACGAATTGTGCGTAGGTACCAGCAGCACGAGCGATCTGACCGCCCTTACCTGGCTTCATTTCGATGTTGTGAACAATCGTACCGATAGGCATGCCCGAGAAAGGCATAGCGTTACCTGGTTTGATGTCAGCCTTTGCCGAAGCAATGACTTTGTCGCCAACTGCCAGACGCTGAGGAGCCAGGATATATGCCTGCTCGCCATCTTCGTACTGGATCAGAGCGATGAATGCGGTGCGGTTCGGGTCGTATTCGATACGAACAACTACTGCTGCTACGTCGAATTTGTTCCGTTTGAAATCGACCACACGGTAGAGGCGTTTTACACCACCACCACGACGACGCGCAGTGATCCGTCCGGTGTTGTTCCGGCCACCCTTACCTGTCAGACCCTCTGTGAGGGCCTTGACTGGGCGACCTTTCCAAAGCTCCGAACGGTCGATCAGTACCAGTCCACGCTGGCCCGGCGTCGTCGGTTTATACGACTTGAGTGCCATGTTCTCTGTCTTCCGTTGCTTTGAGGGAGGTTAGTCCCTGCTGTTATAGGGCCCCGAAGGTCCCCGATTCCGACACCGCAAACGCACAAAGCGAAAGCCCCGGACGAATCCGGGGCGGCTGCGGATGTGCCCTATTAGGGGGATGCCCCCAGATCGTCAAGCATAGAAAGGCGAACAGGGCTTCAATCAGACCTTTTTGACGAATTGGGACTTCAGTCCCATTTTGCCAATGCCCGGCACCTTGCAATCAATATCATGATCCCCGTCGACGATCCGGATGCCCCGCACCTTGGTGCCGACCTTCACAACAGTGGACGAGCCTTTGACCTTAAGGTCCTTGATCACTGTCACATCATCGCCATCGACTAGGACGTTGCCTACACTGTCACGCACAACGGGCGCGGCATCCTCAGCCTCCGCCGCCGACCATTCGTGACCGCACTCAGGACACACCAACAAAGCATCCATTTCATAGGTAAATCCCGAGGCACAGTTCGGACAGGGTGGCAATGTATCGGTCATAGCAATGGTTCAATCCAAAATTCTGGGGGCACCGCCCCGAAATAAAAAGGCCCCCCGCTTTCGCGAGGGGCCCCTTAAATCGCTTTACATCACCTTAGAGACCAGTGGTCACGTCGATGGTGTTACCCTCTTCCAGGGTTACGTAAGCTTTCTTAACGTCTGCGCGCTTACCAAGGGTACCGCGGAAACGCTTGACCTTACCTTTGGTGACAACAGTGTTAACCGCTTTCACCTTCACACCAAACAGAGCCTCAACGGCCTCTTTGATCTGTGGCTTGTTCGAGTCGATCGATACTTCGAAAACAACCGCACCGTTTTCCGATGCCATGGTCGATTTTTCGGTGATGATCGGCTTACGGATCACGTCGTAGTGTTCTGCCTTCGCGCTCATTTCAGACGGGCCTCCAGAGCTTCGACACCTGCTTTGGTCACGACAAGGGTGTCGCTGCGCAGGATGTCATAGACGTTCGCACCTTGGGTCGGCAGAATGTCCACGTTTTGCAGGTTGCGCGCTGCGCGGGCGAAACCTTCGTTCACCTCTGCACCGTCGATGATCAGAGCACGTTTCCAGCCCAGATTTGCAACTTGCTTAGCCAGTGCCGACGTTTTTACGTCAGCGGTTTCAGCAGCGTCCAGAACAACCAGTTCGCCCGCTTTAACCTTGGCCGACAGCGCGTGGCGCAGGCCCAGTTTGCGGAACTTTTTGGTCAGCTCGTGTGCGTGCGAACGCACGACCGGGCCTTTGTAAACACCACCGTGACGGAAGATCGGCGCCTTCTTCGAACCGTGACGTGCGCCACCGGTACCTTTTTGGCGATAGATCTTCTTGGTCGAGTACGACACTTCCGACTTGGTCAGAACCTTGTGGGTGCCTGCTTGTGCTTTCGCACGCTGCCAGCGGACCACACGGTGCAGAATGTCGGCGCGTGGCTCCAGACCGAAGATTGCGTCGTTCAGATCGACGGAACCTGCAGCGGCGCCATCAAGTTTGATAGCTTCAGCCTTCATTGTTTTCGCCTCCTTCTACAGCAGCCTCGGCCGGAGCAGCGTCCGACTTCAGAGCAGCAGGCAGTACCAGGTTTTCAGGAGCTGCTTTTTTGACAGCGTCCTTAATAGTGACCCAGCCACCTTTCGAACCAGGAACAGCGCCCTTAACCATGATCAGACCACGGTCTTCGTCGGTGCGAACAACCTGAAGGTTCTGAGTGGTTACGCGGGCAGCACCCATGTGACCAGCCATCTTTTTACCTTTGAAGATGCGGCCTGGATCCTGACACTGACCAACCGAACCGTGCGAACGGTGCGAAATCGAAACACCGTGCGTCGCGCGCAGACCGCCAAAGTTGTGGCGCTTCATCGCACCAGCAAAACCTTTACCGATCGAGGTGCCCGATACGTCTACGTATTGGCCTTCGACATAGTGACCAGCGATGATTTCGGCACCGACTGGCAGGATGTTTTCAGGTGCAACACGGAATTCCGCAACCTTGCGCTTCGGTTCAACCTTTGCAGCGGCAAAATGACCGCGCATGGCTTTCGAAGTACGCTTAGCTTTGGCTGTGCCAGCACCAAGTTGAACAGCGGTGTAACCGTCTTTTTCGACAGTACGCTGTGCGACGACCTGCAGGTTGTCCAACTGGAGTACGGTTACAGGGATCTGCTTACCGTCTTCCATGAACAGGCGGGTCATGCCGACTTTCTTAGCAATAACGCCAGAACGCATGTTATGACCCCCTTACACCTTGATCTCGACGTCCACACCAGCAGCGAGGTCGAGCTTCATCAGCGCGTCAACGGTCTGGGGGGTCGGGTCTACGATGTCGAGCAGACGCTTGTGCGTACGGATCTCGAACTGGTCACGCGACTTTTTGTCGACGTGTGGACCACGTAGAACGGTGAATTTTTCGATTTTGTTCGGCAGTGGAATCGGACCGCGCACAGAGGCGCCGGTGCGTTTCGCAGTGCTTACGATTTCCTGCGTGCTGGCATCCAGAACGCGGTAATCGAAAGCCTTGAGCCGAATGCGAATGTTTTGGCTTTGAGCTGCCATGTCATTTGCCTTTCGCGGCTTATTAAGGTTGAGAGGTCGAGACCGCACCATTGCGCCCCCACATCGAACCTAGACAAGGAACGAATCCCTCATCCGTCGTTCGCCAATAGCGAACCCGCGCCAACTACACGTGCGCGGGTCACTAATCAACAACAAATTAAAGACGATCGTGTGAATCTGCCGTCTGCGTGTCAGAACGACTGGATTATACCGAAACGGATACCATTTCCGCTGTATTCGCTGGTGTAATCTTGGGGCTGATTGGACGCATTTCTAAAATTATCAACGTAGATTTCCGCAAAAAGTGACCGAGTTTCAGTCGTCGACCGCGACGCGCCAATAGCGAAGGTAGCACCGCTAATAGACCCAGATTCCTGTTCGAAGGAATCGACCGCAAAATCACCAAAGGCGGCGCCAATTCCGACTTTACCATAGATGTCATAGTCATTGTATGTACGCCCAACCATCAGGGTGGACCGCAAAGATGCTGTTTGAGAACACATATATGGTCCGTCAGCCCCATCGGTGCAGGTTTGGCCTTGCCACTCGAAATCAGCCCCACCATTCAACGTAGCACTAATTTCGTATCCCCAAAACATGTCACCATTCCGCATCTTTCGCCCAACCGCGCCGGTTAGCCCAACGACGGTGGCTTCGGACGCAGAATCGGGACCAAACTCGGACACGCTTTCGACTGCGCCAATGTCCGCAGATAAGCTCCAGTATCCCTCCGCTGTTGCCGCACTTGATGCAAAGATCAACCCGGCTACTAAGACTTTTCCTATTGAATTCAATTTTGGACCTCCATGCGTTACCTTTAACAAAAGTGACCTGAGCCCCAAGTTTCCTCCACCTCGCGGAGAGTCCTTGGGTTTGGTTTGATTTGATGGCCTTACGCGGCCATTTTGTCCATCGTTCTTTTCTCAGCGAATTCTCTGGGCGTCAGATTTCCGAGCGCCGAGTGTGGTCTGTGGGTGTTATAGTCCTCCTGCCATTCTTCCAGTGTTGATCTGGCTTCGGCCAGTGAATCTCGTCTTCATTTGTCCGTCCTTCAGTTGGGCGGACTCTACACAAAACTGGAGGAGATTCAGGGGCTCAGGTCAAAAGGCTAACGACAGATTTCGCGCTGCGCTAGCCCACCACGTATAGAACCAATATTTTCGGGATAGTTATCCCGCCCGCAAAGCAAAAGGGCCGCCTTTCGGCGACCCTTTCAGTAGTCTGATTGTTAGATCAGATTACTCGATGATTTTCGAGACAACGCCAGCGCCAACGGTGCGGCCGCCTTCGCGGATCGCGAAGCGCAGACCATCTTCCATCGCGATAGGTGCGATCAGTTCAACGCCGAACTTCAGGTTGTCGCCTGGCATAACCATCTCGGTACCCTCTGGCAGGGTAACGGTGCCGGTCACGTCAGTCGTACGGAAGTAGAACTGTGGACGGTAGTTCGCGAAGAATGGGGTGTGACGACCACCTTCTTCTTTGGTGAGGATGTAGGCCTCAGCTTCGAACTTGGTGTGTGGGGTAACCGAACCTGGCTTACACAGAACCTGGCCACGCTCAACGCCCTCACGGTCAACACCACGCAGCAGCGCGCCGATGTTGTCGCCTGCTTCGCCCGAGTCCAGCAGCTTGCGGAACATCTCAACACCGGTACAGGTGGTTTTCGAGGTGTCGCGGATACCAACGATTTCAATCTCGTCGCCGACGTTGATAACGCCACGCTCAACACGGCCGGTCACAACAGTACCACGGCCCGAGATCGAGAACACGTCTTCGATTGGCATCAGGAACGGCTGGTCAACAGCGCGCTCTGGGGTTGGGATGTAGTCGTCAACCGCAGCCATCAGTTCTTTGATCTTGTTTTCACCGATCTCTGGGTCACGGCCTTCCATAGCAGCCAGAGCCGAACCTGCGATGATTGGAATATCGTCGCCTGGGAACTCGTACGAGCTCAGCAGTTCGCGGATTTCCATCTCAACCAGTTCCAGAAGCTCTTCGTCGTCAACCTGGTCAACTTTGTTCATGAAAACAACCAGCGCAGGAACGCCAACCTGACGTGCCAGCAGGATGTGTTCACGGGTCTGTGGCATAGGGCCGTCAGCCGCGTTAACAACCAGAATGCCGCCGTCCATCTGAGCAGCACCAGTGATCATGTTCTTAACATAGTCAGCGTGGCCTGGGCAGTCGACGTGTGCGTAGTGGCGGTTCTCGGTCTCGTACTCAACGTGTGCAGTCGAGATGGTGATGCCGCGAGCTTTCTCTTCTGGTGCGCCGTCAATCTGGTCGTACGCTTTGAAGTCACCAAAGTACTTGGTGATCGCTGCGGTCAGTGTCGTCTTGCCGTGGTCAACGTGACCAACGGTACCAATGTTAACGTGCGGTTTCGTACGTTCAAACTTTTCCTTAGCCATGATGGCCTCCTTAGTCTTTTGTCGGCAGCTGCGCTGCCATCACAATGAGAAGGCAAGGGACAGTGCCCCTTGCCGTGCGCCATTAGGCGTATTTCGCTTGGATCTCGTCCGAGATGTTCTGTGGAACAGCTTCGTAGTGATCGAACTGCATCGAGAACTGGGCACGACCCGACGACATCGAACGCAGGGTGTTGATGTAGCCAAACATGTTCGCCAGCGGTACGTACGCATCGATGGCAATCGCGTTACCACGGGTATCCTGACCCTGAACTTGACCACGACGCGATGTCAGGTCGCCGATGATGCCACCGGTGTATTCATCAGGGGTGATAACCTCGACCTTCATGATTGGTTCCAGCAGCTTAGCGCCGGCCTTTTTCATGCCTTCACGCATACACATACGCGATGCGATTTCGAACGCCAGAACGCTCGAGTCAACATCGTGGTATTTACCGTCAACCAGGGCAACCTTGAAGTCGATAACAGGGAAGCCAGCCAGAGGGCCGCTATCCATAACCGACTGGATGCCTTTTTCAACGCCTGGGATGTATTCCTTAGGAACAGCACCACCGACGATGCGGCTTTCGAACGAGTAACCTTCGCCTGGCTCGGTTGGAGTGATCTCCAGCTTAACCTCACCGTACTGACCCGAACCACCCGACTGTTTCTTGTGGGTGTAGGTGTGCTCGACGGCGTGCGAGATGGTTTCGCGATAGGCAACCTGAGGGGCACCGATGTTCGCCTCAACCTTGAACTCACGCTTCAGACGGTCAACCAGGATGTCCAAGTGAAGTTCGCCCATGCCTTTCATGATGGTCTGACCCGATTCAAGATCAGTCTCAACACGGAACGATGGGTCTTCTGCAGCCAGACGTGCCAGACCAGCCGACATTTTCTCTTGGTCGCCTTTGGTCTTAGGCTCAACTGCGATCTCGATCACTGGATCTGGGAAGGTCATTGTTTCCAGAACCACTGGATCTTTCGGATCACAGAGGGTGTCACCGGTGGTGGTGTCTTTCAGACCCGCCAGCGCGATGATGTCGCCTGCAAACGCTTCCTCGATTTCCTCGCGGTTGTTCGAGTGCATCATCATCATACGACCAACGCGTTCTTTTTTGCCTTTGGTCGAGTTCTGGATGCTGTCACCTTTGTTCAGAACGCCCGAGTAGATACGGGTGAAGGTCAGCGAGCCAACGAATGGGTCGTTCATGATTTTGAACGCCAGACCCGAGAAGGCCATGTCATCGTCCGCACGACGTGCGATGTCACGTACTTCGTCTTCGTCGCCTGGTTTGAAGCCCATGTAGTCAACAACGTCCAGCGGCGATGGCAGGTAGTCAAGAACAGCGTTCAACAGAGGCTGAACACCTTTGTTTTTGAATGCCGAACCACCCAGTACTGGAACGAATTCCAGAGCCAGTGTGCCCTTACGCAGCAGTTTGCGCAGGGTTGGAACGTCAGGCTCGTTGCCTTCCAGGTATTCCATCATCGCGTCGTCGTCTTGTTCGACGGCCGCTTCGATCATCTTACCGCGCCATTCTTCAGCCATGTCCTGAAGCTCGGCACGGATTGGGCGTTTTTCCCAAGTCGCACCAAGGTCTTCACCGGCGTAGACCCACTCTTGCATGGTCACGAGGTCAACCAGACCTTCCAGCTCGGATTCAGCACCGATCGGAATACCAACTGGTACAGCGCGTGCACCGGTACGGTCTTCGATCATGTTAACGCAGTTGAAGAAGTCCGCGCCGATCTTGTCCATTTTGTTAACGAACACGATACGTGGAACTTTGTAGCGGTCAGCCTGACGCCAAACGGTTTCAGTCTGAGGCTCAACGCCAGCGTTTGCGTCAAGAACGCAAACAGCACCGTCGAGAACCGCCAGCGAACGTTCAACTTCGATGGTGAAGTCAACGTGACCTGGGGTGTCGATGATGTTCAGGCGGTGCTTAGGAGTGTCAGCGGTTTGGCCATCCTCGGTGCGTTCCCAGAAAGTGGTGGTCGCAGCCGAAGTGATGGTGATACCGCGTTCCTGTTCCTGTTCCATCCAGTCCATGGTGGCTGCACCATCGTGCACCTCACCGATGTTGTGGGATTTGCCAGTGTAGTACAGGATGCGCTCGGAACAGGTGGTTTTACCTGCGTCGATGTGCGCCATGATACCGAAGTTACGGTATAGGTCGAGAGGATATTCGCGTGCCATTGGTGTTCGGGTCCTAGGCTTAAGTTACCAGCGATAATGGCTGAACGCTTTGTTGGCGTCGGCCATTTTATGGGTGTCTTCCCGCTTTTTGACAGCGGAACCGCGGCCATTTACAGCGTCTAGCAATTCACCAGCAAGGCGTTCTTCCATGGTATTTTCATTGCGTGCTTTTGCTGCAGCAATGACCCAGCGGATCGCCAGCGCTTCACGGCGCTCAGGACGAACTTCTACTGGAACCTGGTAGGTTGCACCACCAACGCGGCGCGAACGAACTTCCAACGCAGGTTTCACGTTGTCGAGAGCTTCGTGGAAGATCTCTACTGGTTCTTTTTTCAGTTTCGCTTCAACGCGGTCGAATGCGTTGTAAACGATTTTTTCTGCGACCGATTTCTTACCATCGATCATCAGGTTGTTCATGAATTTGGTCACAACGCGATCGCCATATTTGGCGTCAGGCAGGACTTCACGTTTTTCAGCAGCGTGACGACGCGACATGTTCTGATCTCCTTACTTAGGACGCTTGGCGCCGTATTTCGAACGACGTTGCTTACGGTCTTTGACGCCTTGGGTATCCAGAACACCACGCAGGATGTGGTAACGGACACCCGGAAGGTCTTTCACACGACCGCCGCGGATCAGAACAACCGAGTGTTCCTGAAGGTTGTGGCTCTCACCTGGGATGTACGAGATAACCTCGAATCCGTTGGTCAGGCGCACCTTCGCGACCTTACGCATAGCCGAGTTCGGCTTCTTCGGAGTGGTTGTGTAAACGCGGGTGCAAACACCACGTTTCTGAGGGCAGCGCTCAAGGTGCTGCGACTTGGATTTTACGATTTTAGGCTGACGCGGTTTGCGGATCAGCTGCTGGATCGTTGGCATTGGGTGTTGTCCCCTATCCTACATGAGCGGCCCCGTAGGTCCGCGGTTAAAACAAATGGCTGGCTTGTTCGCTCCAGCACAAAAAGCCCGCATCCGAACCCTTACCGGAGGTCCGCCGCGGTTAAAGTTACAGAGGAACAAGGCAGCATTAGCCCGGTTCGTGTCCACTTCAGCTCTGATTTTTGGGCGACAGAGGGAAGCCCCCCGTGACCCAGATGCGCGGCGTATATGGGGAGTCGCCTCAGCTGTCAACCGCTGCGGGGTAACTAGGCGTTTAATGCGCCCCAAACAGCAGCGATCTGATCGCCATCGATGCCAAACCGCGCACGTAACCGCCGCTTGGCGCGGTCATCCAGCGGGTGCAGTTGGTCGCGGTATCCTTTGCGTGACAACAGATCACTGTCGTTGGTCGTATGCGCGCTTCGGACATACATGATGTCGGTTGGGTGTGTGATCGTCGGCATGTGCTGCCACGCCGACAGGTGGTTTGCACTCAGCAGGCTTTGCGGATCAGCTGGCCGGCGGCAGAAAATCTGGGCCGGTGTCCACATCCGTTGTTGCATCAGCGCCGCTTGCAGCCCCTCATCCCCAAATGCCATCAGATACCCACGGGAAAAATCAAGACAAAGGCGGTCGCGTTGTTGAAAAAGCGCGCCAAGGTTCTGCAAATTTTCCTCGGCAATTTCGATGAAATCGATGGCGATCGCGTCGTCGTCATCCATACGGAATTCGGCCACCATATCGGCACCGGGGTCACGCATCGCCATCATGGCTTCGTGGCAGACGTCGGCGTGGAGCAAACCCTCTTCGATAAACACCGTCCGGATCTGCGGTATGTCGGCGGTGCAATTGCCCAAGCGGCGTTTGTAGGTGTCCGGCAAGTTTTCACCTGCGAGCACCAGAACCTCAAACCCCTTGGCGGTTTGGTTCCGCAAGGCCGGCAGACAGACCTGTTCGAAATAGAAAAACCGTTGCTCAAGCCGGTCGCTAGCGTAAAGGGCGGCACGCACCCCTTCGACGGTATCCTGCCCATGCCGAAACGCCTTGGGATCGGATGGATAGGAAAATCTGCAAAGTCCGATGAATTGGATGTTCATAACAGCGATCGGTTAGCTTGATGTACCACAGCCCTAGCAAAGAGCCTGCCAATTCTCTACCGCCAAAAAAGAAAAGCCCCCGTTAACCGGGGGCTTTTTTGTTTTTCGTCACAACGATGATTATTCGTCGCGGCTCTCTGGAACGTCCGCTGGCGCTGCCAGTGCGACGGCCTCTTGGGCCTCTTCGCGGCGGGTTTCCAGAACAGCGTTGTCACGCTCGGTCGCGATGCGGCGTACCTTGCTGGTCGCGCCACCGGTACCGGCTGGGATCAGACGACCAACAATGACGTTCTCTTTCAGGCCAACCAGTTTATCGCGCTTACCCTGAACCGATGCTTCGGTCAGAACGCGGGTGGTTTCCTGGAACGACGCAGCCGAGATGAACGAACGGGTCTGCAACGACGCTTTGGTGATACCAAGCAGGATCGGCTCACCCTGTGCAGGGCGTCCACCACGCGCAACCGCCTTGGCGTTTGCTTCGTCGTATTCGACTTTATCCACGGTTTCGCCTTTCAGCAAGGTGGTGTCACCGCTGTCCGAAATCTCCCACTTCTGCAGCATCTGACGAACGATAACCTCGATGTGTTTATCGTTAATCTTAACACCCTGCAGGCGGTAAACGTCCTGAACTTCGTTGATCATGTAGTCAGCCAGTGCCTCGACACCCATAATCGCAAGGATGTCATGCGGCGCTGGGTTGCCGTCCATGATGTAGTCGCCCTTCTGAACAAAGTCGCCTTCTTGGACCGGGATGTGTTTCCCTTTTGGTACCATGTATTCGACTTTGATATCCGGATCGTCCGAGCTCTCGATCGCGATACGACGCTTGTTCTTATAGTCCTTGCCGAAGCGGACGTAGCCATCAATCTCGGCGATGATCGCGTGGTCCTTCGGACGACGGGCTTCGAACAGTTCCGCAACGCGAGGCAGACCACCGGTGATGTCCTTGGTCTTGGCCCCTTCACGCGGAATACGGGCAACAACGTCACCAGCTGCGATGTCCTGACCGTCTTCGACCGACAGAATTGCGTCAACCGACATGGTGTAAACAACTGGGTTACCAGCTTCGTTGCGAACAGGTTCGCCGTCTGCACCAAGTACGAAAACCTCTGGTTTGAGGTCGCCGCCACGTGGCACCGAACGCCAGTCCGAAACGATCTTCTGGGTCATACCAGTTGCATCGTCGGTTTCATCACGCACCGAGATACCCGAGATCAGGTCAACAAACTTAACCTTACCGTCTTTCTCGGCGATGATTGGCAATGTGAATGGGTCCCATTCAAACATCTTGTCGCCACGTGCAACGTCAGCACCGTCTTTCAAGAAGACTTTCGAACCGTAGCCGACCTTGTGCTGTGCGCGCTCTTCGCCGTCTTCGCCCATGATTGCCAGAACCATGTTACGACCAACAACGATTTGCTCGCCCGCAGCGTTCAACAGGATCTGTGCATTGCGGAACTCGACCTTACCGTTGACCGAAGCCTCAAGGAAGGACTGCTGGCCACCCTGCGCAACACCACCAATGTGGAACGTACGCATGGTCAGCTGGGTTCCAGGTTCACCAATGGACTGGGCCGCGATGATACCGACAGCTTCGCCTTGGTTAACCATGGTGCCGCGTGCAAGGTCACGACCATAGCACATTGCACATACGCCATCTTCGGCCTCACAAGTCAGTGGGCTGCGGATGCGCATTTTCTGAACGCCAGATGTTTCGATCAGATCAGCTTTGCGCTCGTCGATCATTTCGCCTTGTTTGACGAGGATTTCGTCTGTGCCAGGGCGGATGACGTCGTCAGCCGATACACGACCCAGAACACGTTCGCCAAGCGACGCGACAACTTCACCGTCGTTGACCGCTGCTTCTGCAGTGATCGCGACATCGGTTCCACAGTCATGCTCACGGATGATGCAGTCTTGTGCAACGTCAACCAGACGACGGGTCAGGTAACCCGAGTTCGCAGTTTTCAACGCCGTATCCGACAGACCCTTACGGGCACCGTGGGTCGAGTTGAAGTACTCAAGAACGGTCAGACCTTCTTTAAAGTTGGAGATAATCGGCGTTTCGATAATCTCGCCCGAAGGTTTCGCCATCAGGCCGCGCATACCGCCCAGCTGCTTCATCTGAGTAACCGAACCACGCGCACCGGAGTGAGCCATCATGTAAACCGAGTTCGGTTCCAGAACCGCGCCCGCTTCGTCATGCTTGTCGGCCGAAATGGTCGACATCATGGCTTCGGTGACTTTGTCGTTACACTTCGACCAAGCATCGACAACTTTGTTGTACTTTTCGCCCTGAGTGATCAGACCGTCCATGTACTGTTGTTCAAAGTCTTTCACCTGATCACGAGTTTCCTCGACCAGTTCCCACTTGGCATCAGGGATAACCATGTCGTCCTTACCGAACGAAATGCCAGCCTTGAACGCTTCGCGGAAGCCCATCGACATGATCTGGTCACAGAAGATGACCGACTCTTTCTGACCACAATAGCGGTAGACGGTGTCGATGACCTGCTGAACTTCTTTCTTACGCAGCAGACGGTTGACCAGGTCAAACGGCGCTTTGGCATTCAAAGGCAGCAGGTTACCAAGGCGCAGACGACCCGGCGTGGTTTCCACGCGCTTCAGGTATTCGTTGCCTTCGTCGTCGATCTGCTTGATCCGCGCAGTGATCTTCGAGTGCAGGTGAACTTCACCGGCGGCCAGTGCGTGCTCAACCTCTTCGAGGTTGGCAAACGACATGCCCTCGCCCTTCTGACCATCACGTTGGATGGTGGTGTAGTACAGACCCAAGATCATATCCTGCGACGGAACGATGATCGGCGCACCGTTTGCCGGCGACAGAACGTTGTTTGTCGACATCATCAGAACACGTGCTTCCAACTGGGCCTCAAGGCTCAGTGGAACGTGAACCGCCATCTGGTCACCGTCGAAGTCAGCGTTAAACGCCGAACATACCAGCGGGTGCAGCTGAATGGCTTTGCCTTCGATCAGCGTGGGTTCGAACGCCTGAATGCCCAAACGGTGCAACGTAGGCGCACGGTTCAGCAGAACAGGGTGTTCGCGGATAACCTCATCAAGGATATCCCAAACCTCTGGACGCTCTTTTTCGACCAGTTTCTTCGCCTGTTTAACAGTCGACGACAGGCCTTTGGCTTCGAGGCGCGAATAGATGAACGGCTTGAACAGTTCGAGCGCCATCTTCTTCGGCAGACCACACTGGTGCAGCTTCAATTCCGGACCGGTCACAATAACCGAACGACCCGAGAAATCGACGCGCTTACCCAAAAGGTTCTGACGGAAGCGACCCTGCTTACCCTTCAGCATGTCCGACAGCGATTTCAGCGGACGCTTGTTGGCGCCGGTGATCACGCGGCCACGACGACCATTGTCGAACAGAGCGTCAACCGATTCCTGCAGCATACGCTTTTCGTTGCGGACGATGATGTCCGGCGCACGCAGTTCGATCAGACGCTTCAGACGGTTGTTCCGGTTGATAACGCGGCGATACAGATCGTTCAAATCCGAGGTCGCAAAACGGCCACCATCCAGTGGAACCAGTGGGCGCAGTTCTGGTGGGATGACCGGAACAACGGTCAGGATCATCCACTCAGGACGGTTGCCCGATTCCAAGAAGCTTTCGACGATCTTCAGACGTTTGATGATCTTCTTGGGCTTCAGTTCACCTGTGGCTTCTTTCAACTCTTCGCGCAGCTGCTCGGCAGTTGCTTCGAGGTCGATCATCGACAGCATTTCACGGATCGCTTCGGCACCAATGTTCGCTTGGAACGCGTCCATGCCATAGGTGTCCTGAGCGTCGAGGAATTCCTCTTCGCTCATCAGCTGGCCGTATGTCAGGTCGGTCAGACCCGGCTCGATCACCACATAGTTTTCAAAGTACAGAATGCGTTCCAGATCGCGCAGCGTCATGTCCAGCATCAGACCGATGCGGCTTGGCAGCGACTTTAGGAACCAGATGTGTGCAACAGGCGCGGCCAGCTCGATGTGACCCATACGCTCGCGGCGCACTTTCTGCAGGGTTACTTCGACGCCGCATTTTTCGCAGACGACGCCGCGATACTTCATGCGCTTATATTTGCCGCAAAGGCATTCGTAATCTTTGATCGGGCCAAAGATACGTGCGCAGAAAAGACCGTCACGTTCTGGTTTGAACGTACGGTAGTTGATGGTTTCCGGCTTTTTGATTTCGCCGAACGACCACGACAGAATGCGTTCAGGCGACGCAAGCGAAACCTTGATTTCGTCAAAGGTTTTCGCTGGTGTCAGCGGGTTGAACGGGTTGTTTGTCAGTTCCTGGTTCATCGGATGTCCTTACATATCAGTGGGAGACTTGGGTGAGGCGCGAACGCCTCACTCTTCGTCCTCCGCATCCAGGAGTTCCATATTCAGGCCGAGGCCACGGACTTCTTTGACGAGAACGTTGAACGATTCTGGTACACCAGCTTCGAAGTTGTCTTCGCCTTTGACGATGCTTTCGTACACTTTGGTACGTCCGGCAACGTCGTCCGACTTCACGGTCAGCATTTCCTGCAGGGTGTATGCAGCGCCATAAGCTTCCAGAGCCCAGACCTCCATCTCACCAAAGCGCTGACCACCGAACTGCGCTTTACCACCCAGCGGCTGCTGGGTCACAAGCGAGTAT
This sequence comes from Marivivens sp., assembly GCA_965215785.1. Taxonomy (GTDB): domain Bacteria; phylum Pseudomonadota; class Alphaproteobacteria; order Rhodobacterales; family Rhodobacteraceae; genus Marivivens. The sequence continues at coordinate 596,210 of OZ244120.1, forward strand.
GGTCCGGTCGAACGTGCGTGGATCTTGTCGTCGACCAGGTGGTGCAGCTTAAGCAGGTATTTGACACCGACGGTCACGCGGCGTGCGAACTGCTCGCCGGTGCGGCCATCGTACAGGTCCGATTGCCCCGATTCCGAGAAACCGGCACGGACCAGTGCGTCGTTTACGTCCGCCTCTTTCGCGCCGTCGAAGACTGGCGTTGCGATCGGAACACCGCGGGTCGCATTGCTTGCCGCATCGATCAGATCGTTTTCGTCCATGTCCGCGAAACCTTCGGCGTACACATCGTCGCCATAGGTCAGCTTCAGGGCATCGCGCACAGGTGTCATGTCACCCGAACGACGGTATTCCTGAAGCGCTTCGTCGATCTGGATACCCAGACCACGCGACGCCCAACCCATGTGGGTTTCAAGGATCTGACCAACGTTCATACGCGAAGGCACACCCAGTGGGTTCAGTACGAAGTCAACGGGGGTACCGTCGCCAAGGAATGGCATGTCTTCGACTGGAACAACGCGCGAGATAACACCTTTGTTGCCGTGACGACCGGCCATCTTATCGCCAGGCTGAAGCTTACGCTTCACCGCGATAAAGACTTTGACCATTTTCATCACGCCTGGTGGCAGATCGTCGCCGCGGCGTACTTTTTCGACCTTGTCGTCAAAACGTGCATCAAGCGAACGCTTCTGGATTTCGTACTGCTCGTTCAGAGCTTCGACGATTTTCGCGTCGTCTTCATCCTTCAGCGCCAGTTGCCACCACTGACCACGGCTCAGTTCGTTCAGAACTTCGTCGGTGATGATGGTGCCGGCTTTGATGCCTTTTGGTCCTTTGGCGACTTCTTTGCCAAGGATCATGTCTTTCAGACGGGCATAGATGTTGCGATCCAGAATGCCGAGTTCGTCGTCACGGTCACGCGACAGGCGTTCGACTTCTTCACGCTCGATCTGCAGCGCACGTTCGTCTTTTTCAACGCCGTGGCGGTTGAAAACACGTACTTCTACAACGGTACCATAGTCACCTGGTGGCAAACGCAGCGAGGTGTCACGGACATCCGACGCTTTTTCACCAAAGATCGCACGCAGAAGTTTTTCTTCTGGTGTCATCGGGCTTTCGCCCTTTGGTGTGATCTTACCAACCAGAATGTCGCCCGGTCCGACCTCGGCGCCGATGTACACGATGCCAGCCTCATCGAGGTTGCGCAGCGCTTCTTCACCGACGTTCGGAATGTCGCGAGTGATTTCTTCTGGCCCAAGCTTGGTGTCACGTGCGGCGACTTCGAATTCTTCGATATGAACCGAAGTGAATACGTCGTCTTTCACGATACGCTCGGAAATCAGGATCGAGTCTTCGTAGTTGTAACCGTTCCAAGGCATGAACGCGACGATCACGTTCTTACCAAGTGCCAGTTCGCCCATATCGGTCGAAGGACCGTCGGCGATAACCTCGCCTTTCTGAACCTGCTGACCAACAACCACCAGCGGACGCTGGTTGATGCAGGTGTTCTGGTTCGAGCGCTGGAACTTGCGCAGACGATAGATGTCTACGCCCGGGTCACCGACCTCTAGGTCTGCGGTTGCACGGATAACGATACGGGTAGCATCGATCTGGTCGATAACGCCTGCGCGTTTCGCCATGATCGCCGCACCCGAGTCGCGTGCGACAACTTCTTCGATGCCTGTACCAACCAGTGGTGCCTCTGCCTGAAGCAGTGGAACCGCCTGACGCTGCATGTTCGAGCCCATCAGAGCGCGGTTAGCGTCGTCGTTTTCAAGGAACGGGATCAGCGATGCTGCGACCGATACCAGCTGTTTCGGCGAAACGTCGATCAGATCGACGCTTTCACGTGGTGCCAGCGTGTATTCGCCCGACTGACGTGTCGAAACAAATTCGTTGTTGAACTTGCCATCAGCATCCAGCGACGCGTTTGCCTGCGCAACGGTGTGGCGCATTTCTTCGGTCGCCGACATGTAGCTGACTTCGTCGGTTACTTTGCCGTCTTCAACCTTGCGATAAGGTGTTTCGATAAAGCCGTACTTGTTCACGCGTGCGAACGTCGCAAGGCTGTTGATCAGACCAATGGTCGGACCTTCCGGTGTCTCAATCGGACACATACGGCCATAGTGGGTCGGGTGAACGTCGCGCACCTCAAAGCCTGCACGCTCGCGGGTCAGACCACCTGGTCCAAGCGCCGAAAGACGACGCTTGTGCGTCACTTCGGACAGTGGGTTGGTTTGGTCCATAAACTGCGACAGCTGCGACGAACCAAAGAATTCGCGCACGGCTGCAGCCGCAGGTTTCGCGTTGATCAGATCCTGAGGCATGACGGTGTCGATTTCGACCGACGACATACGCTCTTTGATCGCGCGCTCCATACGAAGCAGACCGACGCGGTACTGGTTTTCCATCAGCTCGCCAACCGAACGAACACGGCGGTTACCAAGGTGGTCGATATCGTCGATATCGCCCTTACCGTCACGCAGTTCGACCAGTGCCTTGATACAGGCAACGATGTCTTCACGGCGCAGGGTACGCTGAGTGTCTTCGGCATCAAGTGCCAGACGCATGTTCATCTTAACGCGACCAACAGCCGAAAGGTCATAGCGTTCGCTGTCAAAGAACAGCGTGTCGAACAGGGCCGACGCCGCTTCGACGGTCGGTGGCTCACCCGGACGCATAACGCGATAGATATCCATGAGCGCGGTTTCGCGGTTCATGTTCTTATCGGAAGCAAGGGTGTTGCGGATGTATGGACCAACGTTGACGTTGTCGATGTCCAGCACCGGAATATCGGTGATGCCTGCATCGATCAGTTCTTTCACGGTGCCGCCAATGATTTCCCCATCGCGGTCGATTTCAAGCGTCAGCTCGTCACCGGCCTCTACATAGATGGCGCCGTTTTCTTCGTTGATGATGTCCTTGGCAACAAACTTACCAACGATGTTGTCGAACGGAACCAGCAGGTTCTGTACTTCGCCTTCGTCGATCAGTTTCTTGACGGTACGTGGTGTAACTTTGTCGCCAGCTTTGGCAATGACTTCGCCGGTTGCCGCGTCAACAAGGTCATACGCAGGACGTGTTCCGCGAACACGCTCTGGGAAGAACTTGGTCACCCAGCCGTGCGCTTTTTTGTCCAGCGAATAGTCAACAGTTTCAAAGTAGGCATCCATGATGCCTTCTTGGTCCAGACCCAGCGCATAAAGCAGCGTGGTGACAGGCAGCTTACGACGACGGTCGATACGAGCAAATACCAGATCTTTCGCGTCGAATTCGAAATCCAGCCACGAACCACGGTATGGAATGATGCGGCATGCAAACAGCAACTTGCCCGACGAATGGGTCTTGCCCTTGTCGTGATCAAAGAACACGCCTGGCGAACGGTGCATCTGGGATACGATCACACGCTCGGTGCCGTTGACGATAAAGGTACCGTTCGGCGTCATCAAAGGCATATCGCCCATGAACACGTCTTGTTCTTTGATGTCTTTGACCGACTTTGCGCCTGTATCTTCGTCGACATCAAACACGATCAAGCGCAGCGTCACTTTCAGTGGTGCGCTATATGTCAGATCGCGCTGCATACATTCTTCGACGTCAAACTTCGGCTTTTCCAGCTCGTATTTTACGAACTCGAGAACCGCAGTCTCGTTGAAGTCTTTGATTGGGAATACAGACTGGAATACGCCTTTGATCCCTTCGCCGTCCAATGGCATGTCGGCATCACCCGACCGCAGGAACAGGTCATAAGAGGATTTCTGAACCTCGATGAGGTTCGGCATTTCCAGTACTTCGCGAATCTTGCCGTAGTATTTGCGCAAGCGTTTCTGGCCAAGGAAGGTCTGAGCCATGTGCGTCGTCACCTTTCGATCTCTGCAGGATCATGCCGCCGGGGCCGCGACAGTCTCCCATTGAGAATGAGTAATTCGGTCTATTCCTGGCCCCCGTCCCAATGGGGGCCTCCCGACCTTTGAACCTACCCAAAAAGACAGCAAGCGCGTTGCTGCCTTCTAAGACAGGTTCGGCTGGCCCCACAAAATGCGGGACCAGCCATTAATAATCAGGTCGATACCGACCCGAAGAAAATCAATTAAGCCAGTTCTACGGTGGCGCCAGCTGCTTCCAGCTTGGCTTTGATTTCTTCGGCTTCTGCTTTTGCAGCGCCTTCTTTTACTTTGCCGCCAGCTTCGACCAGCTCTTTGGCTTCTTTCAGGCCAAGACCGGTGATGCCGCGTACTTCTTTGATGACGTTGATTTTCTGTGCGCCAGCGTCTTTCAGAACGACGTCAAATTCGGTCTTTTCTTCAGCAGCCGCACCAGCGTCGCCACCAGCTGCGCCAGCAACCATTACAGCGCCGCCTGCAGCAGGCTCGATGCCGTACTCGTCTTTCAGGATGGTTTTCAGTTCTTGTGCTTCGAGAAGGGTCAGACCGACGATCTCTTCAGCCAGTTTTTTCAGATCAGCCATTTTATGCTTTCCGTTTGTCTAAAGTGTGTTCCAACGTGAAGGGGTAAATCCCTACGAGGACATTCAAGTTGCTTATGCAGCTTTCTCTTCGATGGTCGAAAGAATGCTTGCGATGTTCGAAGCAGGCGCGCCAATGGCACCAGCGATGTTCGAAGCAGGTGCACCAATGCAACCAACGATCGAAGCAATAAGCTCCTCGCGCGATGGCATTTGTGCGACGGCTTTGACACCAGCCAGGTCCAGTGCTGTCTCACCCATTGCACCACCAAGGATAACGAGCTTTTCGTTGTCTTTGGCGTACTTATCCATGACCTTCGCCGCGGCGACAGGGTCCTCGGAATAGGAAAGAACAGTCATGCCCGTGAGGTATTCGCCGATCGACTCGGCTGGTTTACCTTGAAGGGCGATCTTGGCGAGCTTGTTCTTGGCAACGCGTACGGAACCGCCCGCTTCACGCATCTGAGCGCGCAGGTCCTGCATTTCAGCAACTGTCATGCCTTCGTAGCGGGCAACCACTACAACGCCAGAGCTGTCAAAGATTTGGCCGAGTTCCTCGACCACTTTCTCTTTTTGTGCTCTATCCACAGTTTCACTCCAAGTTTGGGGTTTCCCCCGGCTCAATTTGACCCTCAATCACTCAAGGGCCGTTCGGGTCCGTTTCAGGATCCCGAGCCGTGATCGCCCGTGCGGTCGCCTAAGCGGCCAAACGGAAATCTGTCTCGGTCTCCCATCTCAGGAAGGATTTAGTGGACTTGCGCCCCACCCTCCGTCTCGGACAGGACGGGGCCAGTTGACCCCGCCATTCCGCCACCGAAGCGACGGAAATTCTTCGGCTTAGTTGCCGGTCGCTGCTGCGACGTCGATCGATACACCTGGACCCATGGTCGAGCTGATCGATACTTTTTTCATGTAAGCGCCTTTGGCACCCGATGGCTTTGCTTTATTGACCGCGTCAACAAACGCCAGCAGGTTTTCTTCCAGTGCTTTTGCGTCGAACGAAGCTTTGCCGATACCAGCGTGAACAACGCCAGCTTTTTCAGCTTTGAACTGAACCTGACCGCCTTTTGCAGCTTTCACTGCTTCGGTAACGTCCATGGTAACAGTGCCAACTTTTGGGTTTGGCATCAGGTTACGTGGGCCCAGAACTTTACCCAGACGACCAACGATTGGCATCATGTCAGGGGTTGCAATGCAACGTTCAAATTCGATTTTGCCCGACTGGATGGTTTCCATCAGGTCTTCTGCACCGACGATGTCTGCACCAGCTGCTTTAGCTTCGTCAGCCTTGTCGCCACGTGCGAAAACAGCAACGCGAACAGCTTTACCGGTGCCGTTTGGCAGGTTGACGGTGCCGCGAACCATTTGGTCTGCGTGACGTGGGTCAACGCCCAGGTTCATCGCGATTTCAACGGTTTCGTCGAATTTCGACTTTGCGTTTTCTTTTACCAGAGCAACAGCTTCTGCTACCGACAGACCTTCTTTGCCCTCAAATGCAGCGCGAGCTGCAGTCATACGCTTACCAGCTTTTGCCATCTTACTTTACCTCAATACCCATCGAACGGGCCGAGCCCAAGATGATTTGCATTGCGCCCTCAACCGAAGTCGCGTTCAGGTCTTTCATTTTCGCTTCTGCGATTTCTTTAACCTGGGCAACGGTGACCGAGCCGGCAACTTCTTTACCTGGGTTGTTTGCACCCGACTGCAGCTTGGCTGCTTTCTTCAGGTAGTACGACGCAGGTGGGGTTTTGATGTCGAAGCTAAACGACTTGTCCTGGTAGTAGGTGATCACGGTTGGGCAAGGTGCACCCTTGTCCATGTCTGCAGTCTTGGCGTTGAACGCCTTACAGAATTCCATGATGTTGATACCGCGCTGACCCAGCGCAGGACCTACGGGTGGTGCTGGCTTCGCATCACCAGCAGGGACTTGCAGCTTCAGCTGGCCCACAACTTTCTTGGCCATTGGCCTTCTCCTTTTCCAACTCCTGATGTCACGCGTGCATCAGGAACAGTGTTGTGTGGTTCGGCATTTCGGGCGCGCCCGCTCTGCCTCCCACGGCTAAACTCAGGCCATCTTCGAGACTTGAGTATACTCCAATTCGACCGGGGTCGCGCGGCCAAAGATCGACACAGTCACCTTCAGGCGCTGGTTCTCTTCGTCCACTTCCTCGACCAGACCGTCGAAATCTTCGAACGGACCATCCGCAACTTTGACCTGCTCGCCGATCTCAAAGCTGATCTCGACGCGTGGCGCCTCTTGACCTTCTTCGACGCGACCAAGGATCTGCTGAACCTCTGCATCGCGCATCGGCATAGGACGACCCTGTGGACCAAGGAAACCTGTCACCCGGTTGATCGAGTTGATCAGGTGATACCCTTCATCCGACATTTCCATGTGCACCAAAACATAGCCCGGCATGAACCGGCGCTCTGTTGGCACTTTCTTACCGCGACGAACCTCGATCACTTCCTCGGTCGGAACCAGAACCTCGTCGATCTGGTCTTCCAACTCTTGTTCGGCAACCTTGGTGCGGATTTGCTCGGCGATCTTTTTCTCGAAGTTCGAGAGGACGCTTACCGAATACCACCGTTTAGCCATGTTTCCCGACACCTCGTCGCAGTGCCCACATCGGGGCGAATTCCAAATAATTTCAGCGGCTTGCGCCAACTGACCGAGACAAAAAATAAATCGGCGCGCAACACGATTCGCCGCACGCCATCCCGGAGTGTGTGGCTATTACCCCCAGAACCCATTGATTACAAGGGGGTAAGCTCAATTACCGGGTGATTAAATCTTAGCGCTGCAGCAGCAGATCATAGAGCCCGAAACGGATCAGCAGGTCAGTCAACGAAAAGAAAGTCGCCAACAAGACCGTCATCAAGAACACCATGACAGTGGTCAAAACGACTTCGCGACGGCTTGGCCAAACAACTTTGGCGATCTCGGCACGAGTTTGTTGAATAAACTGAACGGGATTGATCCGCGACATAGTGCTACCTCAGGCTAATCAGATGGCCACATACGCACATATGCCGCTGTTTTCAAGCCTTGCCTCACCTTAGATCGGACGGCAGTTCCTCGACGTCGACAAATTCGCATTTCTCGATGCCGCAGATTTCCTGAATTTGGGCGTCATAGCTGCGCTGAGCGGCGGCCTTCTCATCCTCTTGGAACAGGGCAAAACGTGGATTGTCCGCGTTCACCGGTAAATCACGCCGCGCCATAGAGGCCAGCGGACCGCCGCGCCCCTGTTCCCGCCAGTCGATGATTTGCTGAACGGCAGCAACCGACAGCCCGGGATGCAGCGGGCTGTGAAACGGCTCAATCACTGTGCCCAGTTTCCAGCGCAGCATGCGGCGCATCAGATAGTTAAAGATCTGGCCGTAATCCTCATACCGCCAGACCATCAACGACTCGATCCCCGGCGCATTGGCCAATCCACGCACCAATGGCACCCAGTCCACACTGTTTAGCGGATGCTTTGCCTTAAACTCTTCCGGCGCCAAAAAATGCCCTGAGAAAAGCGTCTGACTGTAAGACGACTCTATAAACGTGTCTGGGCTTCGGATCGCGAGGTAGAGTTTGATGCGGGCATCCGGCAAGGCTGCAGCCAGCGCAGCAACCCGTTCAGGGGCGTCCGCGTATACCGGCAAGACCAGATTGCCATCCCCTTGATGCAAAGGCCCTAGGAAGTTTTCGTCGGACAGGAAAACCCGCTTGCTGCCTTTGGACAGAAACTCCAACTGCGATTCAGGTGTGCGCCGCGGCTTTGCGTTTCCGCACCATGGTTTTAGCCCGAACAGGTTCTGAATGGCTCGGCCACCATGCCGCAAATACTGCGGCCCATAGCACCGAACACCCGCATCAATCGCGGCTTCGGCGCTGTCATCAATAGAACGCTGTAGATGGGTCGTGGCCGTTTTATGCGCGCCAAGATGAACGGACAGCTGAATGTCTTTGTTCATTTGGTCCCTCACGTACACTTCGGACCGGCGGTTAAATGGCAGGGGCACCAGGGCTCGAACCCGGGACCTACGGTTTTGGAGACCGTCGCTCTACCAACTGAGCTATACCCCTATAGGCCGTGCTGTGAGATACGAAAGCCCCACACGGTTTGCAAGCGGAAAACGCATGCGCCAAGGCGGTTATTGATCCGGCAACCTCGCGAAGCCAATTTAGCTACCAATAATAGCTGGCTTGGCCGCCCAATGAAGCAATGGATGTCATTGGCTGTGGTATGCCGCACGCTTGCCGTTTGGTCGAGTTATCAGGATCACCACCACTCAGCATTTGCAGGCTCAATCTTATACGATTTTCCTCAAATTGCTTATGATACTTTCCAAAATAGGCGTGACGTTTTCGAGTGCTATGAAAGGACGTCGTTTCCAATCATCCTTATGGATTTCGACCGAAATAATCCCGACCGCGATTTTGACGATGTTGCGCACCACCTTGGCATCGAGCGTCATCCGGCCAGGCGGGTAGTGAGCATAGGTCGATCGATAGGCGTGTAAGAAAAAGAGCGCCAAACTTTGAATGTCATTTTCATCTGCATCGTTAAGGGACTTTGGAACGTCATATCCCAGCCGCCGCATCAATACCGGAAAATTCGCTATCCTCTCGTCCGCGGCCAGCTTTGAAAACTCTTCGTAGTCATCCAGAGTATTTTTTCTTGCTTCATAGAACGCTGCCATCTGCTTTTCGGTCGCGTCGTCTTTCGCGCCAAACCCATCGGTTCGCGTTAATTTACAAACGGCCAAACTTTGAAGTGTGGTGTGCGTAGCAATGATAACCCATTTCCACAGCACGGGTTTCCTTGCGCTCGCCTCAAGCATCGCGTCAAGCGCATGTAGGTTCGCGAGCAAGTCGTCGAATTCATTTGTGCTAAACCAACGTGGATCGTCGTTGTTCCACATATCAAGAAGAACCTTAAGCCCTCTATCGTCGCGGGAATTATTGTCATCCATGGACCACCTCGCAAATTCAAAAGCCCCTCACCATTCAAAGATGGCTAGCTAAAAGGGCACACACAACCTGTTCATTTAAATTGATCTAAGGCATGCTTTATACCCACGCTTACCGCCAAACAAAAAGGGCGTCCCTAGGGACGCCCTTTCTATTCGATCGCTCACTTGCGTGAGCTATGCGAGCGATTACTCGATGATTTTCGAGACAACGCCAGCGCCAACGGTGCGGCCGCCTTCGCGGATCGCGAAGCGCAGACCGTCTTCCATCGCGATTGGTGCGATCAGTTCAACGCCGAACTTCAGGTTGTCGCCTGGCATAACCATCTCGGTACCCTCTGGCAGGGTAACGGTGCCGGTCACGTCAGTCGTACGGAAGTAGAACTGTGGACGGTAGTTCGCGAAGAATGGGGTGTGACGACCACCTTCTTCTTTGGTGAGGATGTAGGCCTCAGCTTCGAACTTGGTGTGTGGGGTAACCGAACCTGGCTTACACAGAACCTGGCCACGCTCAACGCCCTCACGGTCAACACCACGCAGCAGCGCGCCGATGTTGTCGCCTGCTTCGCCCGAGTCCAGCAGCTTGCGGAACATCTCAACACCGGTACAGGTGGTTTTCGAGGTGTCGCGGATACCAACGATTTCAATCTCGTCGCCGACGTTGATAACGCCACGCTCAACACGGCCGGTCACAACAGTACCACGGCCCGAGATCGAGAACACGTCTTCGATTGGCATCAGGAACGGCTGGTCAACAGCGCGCTCTGGGGTTGGGATGTAGTCGTCAACCGCAGCCATCAGTTCTTTGATCTTGTTTTCACCGATCTCTGGGTCACGGCCTTCCATAGCAGCCAGAGCCGAACCTGCGATGATTGGAATATCGTCGCCTGGGAACTCGTACGAGCTCAGCAGTTCGCGGATTTCCATCTCAACCAGTTCCAGAAGCTCTTCGTCGTCAACCTGGTCAACTTTGTTCATGAAAACAACCAGCGCAGGAACGCCAACCTGACGTGCCAGCAGGATGTGTTCACGGGTCTGTGGCATAGGGCCGTCAGCCGCGTTAACAACCAGAATGCCGCCGTCCATCTGAGCAGCACCAGTGATCATGTTCTTAACATAGTCAGCGTGGCCTGGGCAGTCGACGTGTGCGTAGTGGCGGTTCTCGGTCTCGTACTCAACGTGTGCAGTCGAGATGGTGATGCCGCGAGCTTTCTCTTCTGGTGCGCCGTCAATCTGGTCGTACGCTTTGAAGTCACCAAAGTACTTGGTGATCGCTGCGGTCAGTGTCGTCTTGCCGTGGTCAACGTGACCAACGGTACCAATGTTAACGTGCGGTTTCGTACGTTCAAACTTTTCCTTAGCCATCTCGCTGGCGCCTCGTGAGTTAGGGGGCCTGTCCGTCAGGCCCGAGTTCAACATCGCGGGCGATGTATTGGTAAAAGTCGCAGAAATCAAGCATCAGTTGTCTAATTCCGCGCGAACAAATGCGCATCTGCCATACCCTGTTCGCCCAAACGAAACAGACGCGCCCATCAAGGGCGCGTCCGCTAATTACTAACCATTTGGTTAAGTATTTGTTTTAGTTGAACTTGTTGTCCCGCGGGAAGCCTCGTGGCGCCATTCGGCCCGTGCCGGCACGTTTTCCCAACCATTCTGCAAGTTCGGTTTCAGTTCTGGTGCGTCCAGCCGGATCGAGCCACGACAGACCATCGGCGAGCGTAAATGTCCGTGCATCAGACAATCCTCCGTCCTTGTACTTCTGCAAACGAACACCTTTGCCACGCCCCATTTCGGGCAATTCAGACAGCGGGAAGATCAGAACCTTCCGATTCTCACCGACGACAGCGACGTGGTCGCCATCAACAGGTTTAACGACCTGAGTTTTGGTGTTGCCCTTAACGTTCAACACCTGCTTACCGGTGCGGGTCTGGGCGATCACATCGTCTTCGTTCACGACGAACCCGTCGCCTTCGCTTGAGGCGATCAACAGCTTGCGCCCTTTTGCGTAAACCAGAATGTCCACGATCTCGGCCTCGTTCGGCAGATCGACCATCAACCTGACCGGTTCGCCCATCCCGCGACCGCCGGGCAAGTTGCTGGCCTGGATCGTGTAGAAACGACCGTTTGAACCAACCACGATCAAACGATCGGTGGTTTCTGCGTGGAACATGAACCGCCGTTCGTCGCCATCTTTGAATTTGACCTCGGCATCCAGAGCCTGATGCCCCTTCATGGCGCGCACCCACCCCATTTTGGAACAAATGACGGTGATTGGCTCACGCTCGATCATGGCTTCAAGCGGCACCTCTTCGACCTCGCCTGCAACAGCAAAGGTCGTGCGCCGCGCGCCACCGGGCGAGCTATTGCCGAACTGTTTCCGCGTGTCGCGCAGTTGTTCTGCGATCGACTGCCATTGCAGAGCTTCGTCAGATAGCAATGCGACAAGCCCAGCGCGCTCTTCCTGCAAGGCGTTGCGTTCGTTGACCAGTTCCATTTCCTCAAGGCGGCGCAAACTGCGCAGGCGCATGTTCAAAATCGCCTCGGCCTGAACATCCGTCAGACTTGGCACCTCGGCGATCACACCGGTCATCGGCGAGACATAGGATGCCTCATCCATGGCTTTGGGGTGATCTTTGCCCCAATCCTCGAACATCAACGCCTTTTTGGGATCATCGTCGTAGCGAATGATATCAATAACGCGATCAAGGTTCAGGAACGCGATGATCAGACCCTCTAGGACCTCTAGACGGTGATCAATCTTGTCCATGCGGTGCTGGCTACGCCGTTGAAGCACCTCGCGGCGGTGATCCAGAAACGCGCGCAGCACCTCTTTTAGCGAACAGACCTTAGGCGTCACGCCATCGATCAACGTGTTCATGTTCAGGCTGAACCGAATTTCCAGATCGGAATTGCGGTACAACATGCCCATCATCATATCCGGATCGACAGTTTTAGAACGAGGTTCCAAAATGATGCGCACATCATCCGCGGATTCGTCGCGAACATCTGCTAGTAGGGGCACCTTTTTGGTCTGAATAACCTCAGCCAGCTTTTCGATCAGCTTGGACTTTTGCACCTGATACGGGATTTCGGTGACAACGATTTGCCACTGACCACGCCCAAGCTCTTCTTTTTCCCATTTGGCCCGCAGCCGGAAACTCCCACGTCCGGTGCGATAGGCCTCGGCGATGTTTTCCTTGGGCTCGACCAAAACGCCGCCGGTCGGGAAATCGGGGCCCGGCACATAGTTCAACAGTGTTTCGTCGCGGGCATCCGGCGCCTTGATCAAATGCAAACAGGCATCAATCAATTCATGCAGGTTATGCGGCGGAATGTTGGTTGCCATACCCACCGCGATACCGCTTGCGCCATTGGCGAGCAGGTTAGGAAACGCAGCCGGCAGAACCACGGGCTCTTCGAGCGTGCCGTCATAGTTCGCCCGATAATCAATGGCGTTTTCGTTCAACCCTTCTAGCAGCGCCTCGGCCGCGGCGGTCATCCGCGCTTCGGTGTATCGGCTAGCTGCAGGGTTATCGCCGTCGATGTTCCCGAAATTGCCCTGACCATCGACCAGCGGGTATCGGACGTTGAAATCCTGTGCCAGACGGGCCATCGCGTCGTAAATCGCCGCGTCACCGTGGGGGTGATAGTTCCCCATCACGTCACCCGAAATTTTCGCCGACTTCCGGAACCCGCCATTGGACGCCAAACGCAATTCGCGCATCGCAAACAGAATGCGACGATGCACAGGTTTCAGGCCATCCCGCGCATCCGGCAGAGCGCGGTGCATAATCGTCGACAGAGCGTAGGTCAGATACCTTTCACCGATTGCGCGGCGTAAAGGTTCCGAAAAATCTGGAACGCCGGCGTCGGCGTCATCGTCAATCAAATCGGTCATATGTTGTGTCTAGCCCCAGCACACACACAATTCCAGCGGATTTCGCCAGTCGTCGGGATTTGGTTCATGCGTCAAATCCGTCAGAATTCCCCTCTTTTCACGAAACGAATCCACTTAGGCCTTGGGGCGTTCCTGGTTTGGGGGGATCGTTATGAAGAATGTTGTAATCGTCACGTTTGTCGGACTTGGTCTGGCGTTTTATCAGTTGTCTGGTGGTGCAGACTTTGAACCAGTTGAACGTGCAAGAACAGCGGTAGCTGCACCCGTTGTAGAAGTTACGCCTATTGATCCTGTACCTGGTTTATCAGTGGATGGTATTATTACACCCCCCACCACGGAACAAGTTGCACATCAATCAGGTGTTGTTTTGGCCTCGCTGGAAACGGTAACGCCCGAAACGACCTTGGCACCGGTGCCTGCGCCCCAAGTCACACCTGCTGCCGAAGTTAATATCCCCCTGCCCGAGCCAGATCCCTCGCTGGACATTCGGGTGGTCGTCGGCAGCGCAGTGAACATGCGGCTTGGGCCAGGCACCGGTTATAACAAGGTCAGCACCCTGACCGGTGGCACCGAGGTCGTTGCGCTTGAGGATAGCAATGGCTGGACCCGCCTGAAGGTCGTCGAAACCGGTCGCGTTGGCTGGATGGCGACACGTTTTCTGAGCGTATCCGAACTCTAAGCCCTTGAGCGTTGTTGTCGCATCAGCAAAAGATGCGGCATGACACAGAAATCCATTCTTATCACCGGCTGTTCGTCGGGCATCGGCTTTGACGCGGCCCATGGTCTGCGCGACGCTGGCTGGCGCGTTTTTGCGTCCTGCCGCAAGACAGAAGACTGCGAGCGACTGATCGAGCTCGGCTTTGAATCGCCTCAAATTGACCTCGCCGACAGCGATAGCATCCGAAACGGGCTGAATTCCGTTTTAGACGCGACTGGTGGAACGCTGGATGCGCTGTATAACAACGGCGCATTTGCCTGCCCCGGCGCAGTCGAGGATTTGCCCGTCGCCGCACTCAGGGACATTTTTGAAACCAACGTTTTTGGCACGCATGACCTGACCTGCGAAGTGATCAGGATCATGCGCAAACAAGGCCATGGCCGGATCATTAACTGTTCATCGGTGCTTGGGCTCGTCCCGATACGTTGGCGCGGGGCATATGTTGCCACCAAACACGCGCTAGAAGGCCTGACCGATGTTCTTCGTCTGGAAATGCGCGACACTGACATCAAGGTCATTCTGATCGAGCCCGGCCCTATCACCTCGGATATACGGGTCAAGGCGATCCCCCATTACGAACGGTGGATCGACACCGAAAATTCCGCGCGGCGGGACCAATACCCCGCGCTTGCAAAACGGCTGTATGAATCCACCGGCCCTGACAAGTTCGAGTTGCCTGCCTCTGCTGTGACCGCAAAAATCCTCAGGGCGTTGACCGTCACCAATCCCAAGCCGCGCTACTATGTCACAACGCCAACCTATCTGATGGCAGGTTTAAAGCGCCTGCTTCCGGGGCGCACACTCGATTGGTTGATCGCCAAAGGTTAGGGGTTTTCATCCCTCGTGTGCCACCTACATCAGGCCAAACAGAACAAAGGAACAAGCCGTGTCCAACACAGTGCTGATTTTGCTGATAACCGCGATGATCGCGACGGTCGTCGCCCTGACATTTGGGCTTGGCGCGTTTGGGCGCGGCAAACCGATTGGCAAACTGACATCGAACAAATTGATGCGCCTGCGGATCATCGGTCAGGGGATCGCGGTGATTTTGGTCGTTCTGCTTGTTTGGCTCAAAGGGGGAAACTAAGTGGTCGTTCTAAATAAGATTTACACCAAAACCGGCGACGCGGGCGAAACCGCTCTTGGCAACGGTAGCCGGGTTGCCAAGCATTCGCTGCGGGTGAACGCCTATGGCACCGTCGATGAAACCAACGCGACCGTTGGTCTGGCGCGGCTGCATGCAACCGGCGAAATGGATGAACGGCTTGCCGCGATCCAGAACGACCTGTTCGACCTTGGTGCGGATATGTGCCGCCCCGACATGGCCAAGGATGCAGAATCGCCCTACCCCGTGCTGCGTATGCAGGACAGTCAGGTGACCCGCCTAGAGGCCGAAATCGACGCAATGAACGCCTCGCTTGAACCACTGCGCAGCTTTATCTTGCCGGGTGGCAGCGCCTTGGCCGCGCAATTGCACCTTTGCCGGACTGTTTCGCGCCGCGCGGAACGACTGGCTGTTGAGTTGGCGTCTGTCGAAGATATCAACCAACACGCCATCAAGTATCTGAACCGTCTGTCTGACTGGTGCTTTGTTGCGGCGCGCATCGCGAACAACGATGGCAAAGATGATGTTCTGTGGGTGCCAGGCGCCAACCGCTGATTCTGGCCGATTTCAGAAGAATTAATGGACGCACTTGTTTGTGCGTCCATTTTTCACGTGAGCGTTAACATCCGTTTAGACGCAACGTTTTGACGCTTGCTGCAATCGAAACGTGACGTCCGCGACAACCAGCGCGTCGATTTTGCACTGTTTTCCCCGTGCTGCAGTTGCTAACAACTCTGGCAACGTGCCCCGGCACATAACTTGAGGAGACGAACGCCAATGAAGGTACTTGTGCCTGTCAAGCGTGTGATCGACTACAACGTGAAGGTTCGTGTGAAAGCGGACGGCACCGGTGTCGATCTTGCAAACGTAAAAATGTCGATGAACCCATTCGACGAAATCGCTGTCGAAGAAGCGATCCGTCTGAAAGAAGCCGGCAAAGCTGACGAAGTTGTTGTCGTATCGATTGGCGTCAAGCAAGCTCAGGAAAGCCTGCGCACCGGTCTGGCAATGGGCGCCGACCGTGCGATCCTGATCGTCGCCGCAGATGACGTACATCAGGACATCGAACCGCTGGCCGTTGCAAAACTGTTGGCCAAGGTCGTCGAAGACGAGCAGCCACAGATGGTTCTGTGCGGCAAGCAGGCAATCGACAACGACATGAACGCCACTGGCCAGATGCTGTCGGCCCTGCTCGGCTGGAGCCAAGCAACCTTTGCATCCGAAGTGAACATTGATGGCGATGCTGCCGTTGTGACCCGCGAAGTCGACGGCGGCCTGCAAACGATCAAGGTGAACCTGCCAGCAATCGTTTCTGTCGACCTGCGCCTGAACGAGCCACGCTATGCGTCGCTGCCGAACATCATGAAGGCCAAGAAAAAGCCGCTGGAAGAAAAGACAGCTGCTGACTATGGCGTCGATGTTGCGCCTCGCCTTGAGATCGTCAAGACATCCGAACCAGCCGTCCGCGAAGCGGGCATCAAGGTTGAGTCGGTCGACGAACTTGTCACGAAACTCAAAGAAGCGGGAGCGATCTAATGGCTGTACTGCTACTTGCTGAAATCAACGATGGCGTTCTGGCAATGGACGCAACCGCCAAAGCTGCGACTGCGGCCAAGGCACTGGGTGACGTTACCGTTCTGGCCGTTGGCGCCAAAGCTGCGGATGCAGCGGCCGAAGCTGCGACCATCGACGGTGTTGCCAAAGTACTGGTTGCCGAAGATGCGCTTTATGCCAAGCGTCTTGCTGAACCAACCGCAGATCTGATCGTTTCGATCGCTGGCGACTATAGCCACATCGTTGCGCCCTCGACCTCGGACGCCAAAAACATCCTGCCGCGCGTTGCTGCGTTGCTGGACGTTATGGTTCTGTCGGATGTGACCGGCGTTGTGGACGCTGACACCTTCGAACGCCCGATCTATGCGGGCAACGCGATCCAGACTGTCAAATCGTCGGACGCCACCAAGGTTCTGACCGTTCGGACATCGACCTTTGACGCTGCTGCAACCGGCGGTTCGGCAGCTGTTGAAACCATCGGCGCCGCAGCTGATCCTGCGCTGTCGTCGTGGGTTGAAGACAAAGTTGAAGAGAGCGACCGTCCAGAGCTTACCTCGGCCAAGGTGGTTGTCTCCGGTGGTCGCGGTGTTGGTTCCGAAAAGGACTTTGCCCTGATCGAAGGTCTGGCTGACAAACTGGGCGCGGCTGTTGGCGCGTCGCGCGCCGCTGTCGACTCGGGCTATGCCCCGAATGACTGGCAGGTTGGCCAAACCGGCAAAGTGGTTGCACCAGAGCTTTACATTGCTGTTGGTATCTCGGGCGCCATTCAGCACCTCGCTGGTATGAAAGACTCCAAGATCATCGTCGCGATCAACAAAGACGAAGAAGCACCGATCTTCCAGGTTGCCGATTTCGGTCTGGTTGCTGACCTCTTCACTGCAGTTCCAGAACTCAGCGAAAAGTTCTGATCTGAGCCACAAGAATTTCAAAGCGGCCCGCAATTTTGCGGGCCGTTTTCATTTCAGCAATGGCCGTAGAACAGCGGCAAGGCTGTCGCCGACATCACGATGCTGGTCCGTACTGAGCAAGCCGCCCCCGCCATATTCATCCTTATGCTCGACCACATCGATGCAATGATCGGCCAATCGCGTGACCATCGGTTTGGTGATGCAATGAACATCGTCATTCAGTTGTTCATCCCGCAACCACAGTAGAACGACATTCTGCCCCAAATGATCGAGGATCGTTTTCATGCGGGCTGTCCACGCTTCTTGCAGCTCGGTCACGACGATTTCGAACCGATCCCTCGAACGATCCCGCAGTGTTCGCAACATGTGGCCGGTAAAGTCGAACTCGGTAAAGTCGACATCTGGATACAGCGCCCGCAGCACGGTTGATGCCTGCAAGAACCTATCGTTACGGCGGGGATGCACCCGATAGAACCGATTGCTCAGGTTCTGCGCGCCCGTCACCTCGACCACCGAGATCGCGCCATCGCGGGCAAGGTTAAGGATACTGGGGTCATTGACGAATGCATCGACCGACGCGTTCGCCACACCAAAATTTACACAGGTTTGCCCAAGCCGTTTTTCAACACGCTCGCTGAACGGAATCGAGATTCCTTTGCCAAAGGTCTGGGTGCCGCCCAGAAACGACACGTAGGGCTGCGCCAAAGATTTTGCCGGTCCACGAAAAGACAATCGGGACATGCCATAACGACATTGGCTGATTTGGTTATTTGTATAAAGCGATTGAAATTTCATCTTTCCACCCAGTTAACTTCACTCACCTGCCCAGATTCGATCACAAAGATTTCCAAGTGGCTAAACGTGGAATCCGACTCAAATTTTCGGGACTTCCGCGCCTTGAGGGTTGCCCGTCTTCGGCCTAATGTGCCCAAGAGCATGAGAGGACCAAGGTATGGCAATTGAATCGGTAGGCGTCGTTGGCGCAGGTCAAATGGGCAATGGCATCGCCCATGTTTTTGCACTTGCCGGATATGACGTTCTGATGAACGACATCAGTGCCGAGGCCTTGTCTGCTGCGCTTAGCCTGATCGAACGCAATCTGGGCCGCCAGGTATCCCGCGGGGCGATCAGCGAGGCGGAAAAGGACACCGCTATGGGTCACATCAAAACGACCCAAACTCTGGCGGATCTGGGGCGCTGTGACCTGATCATCGAGGCGGCTACCGAACGGGAAACCATCAAAACCGCTATCTTTGAGGATCTGGTCCCGCACCTGAAACCAGAAACCATTCTGGCCTCGAATACCTCGTCCATTTCGATCACGCGCCTTGCCAGCCGCACGGATCGGCCGGAAAAGTTCATCGGCTTCCACTTTATGAACCCGGTGCCGGTGATGCAGCTGGTCGAGCTAATCCGCGGCATTGCAACCGACGATGTCACCTTTGAGGCCTGCCAAGAGGTCGTGGCGAACCTTGGAAAAACATCCGCAACGTCCGAGGACTTCCCCGCGTTCATCGTGAACCGCATTCTGATGCCTATGATCAACGAGGCCGTTTACGCCCTTTATGAAGGTGTCGGCAGCGTTTCATCGATCGACACCTCGCTTAAACTGGGCGCAAACCACCCAATGGGCCCGCTGGAACTGGCGGACTTTATTGGCTTGGACACATGTCTGGCGATTATGAATGTGTTGCACGACGGCTTGGCCGATACCAAATACCGCCCTTGCCCGCTGTTGACCAAATACGTCGAAGCAGGATGGCTAGGCCGAAAAACAGACCGCGGTTTCTATGACTATCGCGGCGAAACGCCGGTTCCGACCCGCTAGTCAGTCTTGCTTTAGGTCAAGCGTGTGCTGGCGCAGCCATGCCATAAAGGCCCGTGGATCTTTTCCACGTTCGCGGCATTCCTCGGGTGAAATCGGTTTGCCAATGACCGGCTTCTGCGGCTTGTCAAAGGCATGCACGACCTCATGGATCAACATGCTTTGGCGCAAGGTTGGCGAAATAGAATTGGCAATCTGATACCAACGCGAATTCGAACCTGGGAAATAGCAAGGCACCACCGTCGCGCCAGACTTGCGGATCATTTTCGCGGTAAACACGTTCCACTCGGCCTCGACTGCCGGACCAAAGGCGGTTTCTGACGCGGCAACAACACCAGACGGGAACAACGCGATCAGGCCATCTTTGGCCAAATGCTCCATCGCGACGTTCCGCATTTCCAGCATTTTCCGCTGTGCATCCTCTTCGTGAGGGAACGGAACAGGGATCATATAGCTGGCGGCGGATTCATCGATGCCGGTCAGGATCGAACGTGTCAGAATGCGGAAATCGTCACGCCGGCGACCAATCAAATCCGCAAGGATCATCCCGTCGACCAACCCATGAGGATGGTTGGCCACGAAAATCACAGGGCCCGTTTCGGGAATGTTTTGAAGTTCATGATCCGGCGTCAGCAGGTCAATGCCCATCGCCTCCATCGTGGCCGACCAAAAGGCCCGCCCCATCGGCGCGCCGCGACGCTCGAACGCGCGAATGCGGCGGATGATGGTGATCTTGCCGGTCAACCATTCGATCGCACGGATGGTGGCCCGCTTAAAACCACTGTCAAAGGTATTCGCGTAGGTTAGACTGCGCCGGTCATAGATCTTAGGCGCGTCATTGTTCGGCTTATTATCCATGGCGACCACGTCAGATGCCTCTTAGTTTCCTTCGCCGAACTTGTCGGCAACCAAGGCTTCGATGGCGTTGGCAAGCTCTTCTGCCTGCGGACCACTGGTTTCCACGTCGATGTGGCTGCCTTTCGATGCTGCTAACATCAACAGGCCCATAATGCTATCGCCGCTCGCGCTCATTCCGTCTTTGGAGACTTCGGCAGACGCATCGAATTGTTCGACAGTTTCGACCAATTTGGCCGATGCACGCGCATGGAGTCCTTTGATATTTACGATCTCGAGTCGTCGGCTCACTGACATAGTCTGGTCTTAGTCCTGATTCACTTGATGGCTATCGATATACTTGCGTCCCGCCATGAGTGCGGCATCGACAGCATCCGGTACGGTCCCTCTGCGGCTTTTGGCAAGCTTTATTAGCATCGGAAGGTTCATTCCGTACAAAATTCGGCGATTCTGAGGACTACATGCACGCAAAGACAGGTTCGACGGCGATCCACCAAAGATATCGGTCACGATCACCACACCATCACCGGTGTCGACCTGATCGGCGGCATCGCAGATTTCGTTTTGCTTCGCTGCGCGATCATCTTCCGGCAATGTCGCAATAGCGCGCACGCCGGTTTGCTTGCCCACGACATGCTCCATCGCGGCAAGATATTCGCGTGCTAAACCACCATGCGCTACGATCACTATACCGATCACGCGTCCGACCTCAGTTTCCAGCGCCCTTATCGGCGCGTCGCTCAATTTCCCTGTGGCGTATTGACACCGGCCAGCCCCTTTCTGCAAGGGCTTTGGTTACCATTTCCGTTAAGGCAACCGACCTGTGTTGTCCGCCTGTACATCCAAACGCAATCGAAAGATGTGTTTTTCCCTCTTCTACATACCCAGGCAAGAGAAAATCAGTCATCTCGATAATTGAATTATAAAATCTTTCAAAGCGCTTGTCTGTTCTAACATAGTCAGCGACGGCACTATCGCGTCCGTCCTTGCGTCGTAATGTGGGTTCCCAGTGCGGGTTGCGCAAGAATCGGCAATCGAAGACCAGATCTGCGCCCAGTGGGATACCCCGTTTGTAGGAAAACGACTGAACCGTCACAGCCATTGCCCCGTCGTCCGACCCGATGAACCAACCTTGCACCTCGGCGCGGGCGTCGTGTGGTGTCATTTCGCTGGTGTCGACCAAGACATCCGCCCGTGCCCGCACAGGCGTTAGCATTTCACGTTCGCGTTTGATCCCTTCTTCGGGGGCCGCGTCACCGGCCAAAGGGTGTCGTCGCCGCGTTTCCGAATACCGACGGACAAGGACATCCTCGGCGCAATCCATAAACAGAACCTGCAGGTCCAGCCGGTCATCCTGACGCAAAGTGTCGATCGTCTGAATGACGCGATCCACGGTAAAGTCGCGGTTACGCACATCCAAACCCAGCGCAAGTGGTGTTTCCAACGGTGGCCCATCAAGCAAACGCGACAGCAACGACAGTGGCAGATTGTCGATCACCTCAAACCCGCCATCCTCAAGCGCGCGAATAGCCGTCGATCGGCCAGCGCCGGACGGCCCCGTCACAAGGATCAGTTTTTGTCTGTTGGAACCGTCGGCCACGCTACACCTCAGCTTTGCCCTCACGCAGATACTGCATGACCGCATAAGGAAAGTGAACGCCCTCCACCTTTCTCAAAAGGGGAATATTCACATCAAAAAGCCTAAGCGCCCTATCAGGTGGCAACCGGTCCGCCTCGGTTCGGTCCAAATCGATGGCCAGAACAATACTGGCGCCGGGAGTTGATGACGCCTTTAGGATGCCAACACCGCGCGCCTCGATCAGACCGGCAATCGTTTCAGGACTGCTTGCGATGATCTGATCACCGAACTGAGTCAAATTCACACGGTCGTCTGCCACCAGATCACAACCCAGCTGCAACAACTGAAGGCCGAGCGTGGATTTACCCGATCCCGCCTCGCCCGTTATTAAAACGCCGCGCCCCCGAAAGGACACGGCTGTTGCATGAATGACCATTGGTGACGGCATCGCTTAGACCGGCAGACCGACAACGAACCGTGCGCCCAGCGGGTCAGAGGTAAGGTCAGCTTCGGTGGGGCGAATGTTTTCGGCCCAGATCACGCCGCCATGTGCCTCGACGATCTGTTTCGAAATCGCCAGACCTAGCCCCGAGTTATTGCCAAACTGACCCTCGGGCCGTTCGGAATAGAACCGCTTGAACACTTTGGTCAGCGCCCCCTCTGGGATGCCTGGACCTGTATCCTCGACAACGACCAGAACGCGGTTATCACGCCGACGCACCCACAAACGGATTGCATCGCCTTCTTCGCAGAAACTCGTCGCGTTGCTAATCAGGTTCACGAACACCTGCGCCAAACGCCCTTCTAGGCCCGAAACAACAATCGGCTCGTTCGGGAAATCAGTCAGGAAATCGACACCTTTTTCCTGCGCCTGCTGGCCTAGGAACTCACCCAGATTGTTCAGCATCTTGATCAGGTCGAACTCTTCTTCGTCCTCTTTGACCAATTCGCTGTCCAAACGGGACGCGTTCGAAATGTCACTGACCAAGCGATCCAACCGGCGAACATCGTGCTCGATGACCTCAAGCAGTTTTTCACGCTGATCATCCCGCTTGGCGACGCGCATTGTGCCCACCGCGGACCGCAGTGACGCCAGCGGGTTCTTGATTTCATGTGCGACATCTGCAGCAAACTGTTCGTTCGCTTCGATCCGATCATAAAGCGCCGAAACCATGCCGCGCAGTGCGCCGGACAAGCGGCCGATTTCATCGGGCCGCGCCGTCAGATCAGGAATACGAAAACGGGTTGGCGCCATTTTGCGCGCGTTCTTGTCCCGCCCCAGTTCCGCCGCCGCAGCCAGATCAGACAGCGGGTTTGCAATGGTCGACGCCAACAGCAACGACATCGCAACGGAAACGATGACCCCCAACACGAACAGCTGCAAAACCTGTTCGCGTTCTTGGCGGACATACCCATCCAATTCGCCTGCCGCGCTGAGCATGACAACAACACCGACAGTGCGTTCGCCCTGTTTCAGCGGTGTGGCCACGCGGAACAGTTCCTGTCCCTGCGCATCAAATTCCGAGGTGACATTTGTTCCAAGGCTAAGTGTACCATCAACCGCCGCCTGCGCACGGAATACCGCATCGGCTGTGGTCGGCTCGACTGCGCGACGCGCAAATAACGATGCCAGACCTTCCCACGCTGTATTCAAGAAATCGGTCAGGAACGTGCGATTGGTATCCTGTTCAAGCCCCGCAACCTGTTTGTCGGCGCTTGCGCGGCGACCAGCAACCAAGGTTGCACTCGGATCGAACACAAACACTTCGACACCGCTGCGCAGATCAAGACCGCTGAGCGTATCGACGACGTTGATGCCATCACCCGCCATAAGGTTAATCGGCGCCCCTGCGGGCAATTGTGCCTCGAACACATCCGCGATCAACTCGACCTCGTTCACCATGCCAGAGGCACGTTGAAAGCCCAGATTGTCGCGCGATGGGTTCAGAAACAGAACACCACAGACAATGATCAGAATAGCCAGCAGGTTGAAGGTGACGATCTTGCGGGCCAGAGGTGACCGCTTGATCGAAAACACGCCGCGCTTTCGACGACGATCGACCAGTTCACGGTCCATCGTCGTATCCGGCGACACATATTCATCCCCCAGCACGACTTGGGATTCACCGGCGGCCCGTCGGACCGACCGCAAATCACGAACGTCGATTTCGGGTGTTGCTGTCATGGCTTAGTCTTCGTTGTAGCGATAGCCGATGCCATACAGCGTTTCGATGGCGTTAAACTCTTCATCGACCTGACGCATCTTTTTCCGCAAACGCTTGATGTGGCTGTCGATCGTGCGGTCATCAACATAGACCTGATCGTCATAGGCAACGTCCATCAACTGATCGCGCGACTTCACGAAACCGGGGCGCTGTGCCAAGGCCTGCAACAACAGGAATTCGGTCACGGTCAGGGATACGTCTTTGCCCTTCCACGACACCGAGTGGCGAAGCGGGTCCATGACCAGATCGCCACGTTCGATGACCTTCGCCTCTTCTGTTTCGGGAATGTCTTCGCCCGAAATGGCATCCTGACGCCGCAACAAGGACCGGATCCGTTCCACCAACAGCCGCTGACTGAATGGTTTCTTGACGTAGTCGTCCGCGCCCATACGCAGGCCCAGAATTTCGTCAATTTCGTCGTCTTTCGATGTCAGGAAAATCACTGGCATTGATGTTTTCTGACGAAGACGCTGAAGCAGGTCCATGCCATCCATGCGAGGCATCTTAATGTCCAGCACAGCCATGTCCGGCAGCTTCTTGTTAAACGCATCAAGCGCGGCTTGACCGTCATTATATGTTTCGACCTCGAAACCTTCGGCCTCTAGCGTCATAGCAACCGAAGTCAGAATATTGCGGTCGTCGTCGACCAACGCGATTTTTTGCATGGGATGGTATCCCCTTAGCCTGTTATTGTTACTGCCCAGTCTTTTTCGGGCATTTTCACATTTTTTATGCAGGCGAATCAATCACAAACTGTGAATCCCACTGTTTGCGGAAACATTAGGACTCGGGTTTTTCCTGTTAGCGCCTAACGGTTTCCTATGGTGGTTGTGTTGGCGATAACAGGTTGCGCTAACACGAAAATGGTTGCGCTAACTTGCGTTTCGCAGGGTTTTCGCGAGCAAAATCATAATGCTAAGTGGTCTCATTCTTTGCCAAAATTTCGGCAACAACTCAGGAGAGAGACAATGGACCAAGGCAAGGTCAACCCCGCCATGAAGCTTGAAAACCAAGGCATCACTGGACTGGGTTATGTCTATTATAACCTGATCGAGCCGGATTTGGTCGAAGCATCGCTGAAAGCGAACGAGGCGACATTGGGCCAGGGCGGCACGCTGTTGGTGTCCACCGGCAAACACACAGGCCGGTCGCCCAAGGACAAATTCGTCGTCAAAACACCCGAAGTGACCGACACGATCTGGTGGGAAAACAACCCGCCCATGGATGCGGATAAGTTCGATGTTTTGCATGCCGACATGCTCGAACACATGAAGGGCGGTACCTATTACGTTCAGGACCTGTTCGGCGGGGCCGATCCGGCGCACCGTCTGGATGTGCGCGTCGTGACCGAACTGGCATGGCATGGCCTGTTCATCCGTCACCTGCTGCGTCGCCCGGAACGCGCCGAGCTGGATAGCTTCACGCCCGAGTGGACCATCATCAATTGCCCATCGTTCAAAGCGGACCCAGCCAAGCACGGCTGCCGCAGCGAGACCGTGATCGCGCTGAACTTTGAGAAAAAGACCATCCTGATCGGCGGCACTGAATACGCTGGCGAAAACAAGAAATCGGTCTTCACACTGCTGAACTACCTTCTGCCGGAAAAAGGCATCATGCCGATGCACTGTTCAGCGAACCACGCGCCGGGCAACCCTGTCGACACAGCCGTTTTCTTTGGCCTGTCGGGCACTGGTAAAACCACACTATCGGCTGACCCATCGCGTGTTCTGATCGGCGATGACGAACACGGCTGGTCGGATCGCGGCACCTTCAACTTCGAAGGCGGCTGCTACGCCAAGACGATCAACCTATCTGCCGAAGCGGAACCAGAGATTTACGCGACCACGCAGAAATTCGGCACCGTCATCGAAAACATGGTGTTTGACGCCGACACCAAGGAACTCGATTTCGAGGACGATAGCCTGACCGCCAACATGCGCTGCGCTTACCCGCTCGATTACATTTCGAACGCGTCAGTTACAGCACTGGGTGGTCACCCGAAAAACATCATCATGCTGACCTGCGACGCATTTGGTGTTCTGCCTCCGATCGCGCGCCTGACACCTGCACAGGCAATGTACCACTTCCTGTCGGGCTTCACGTCCAAGGTTGCTGGCACTGAACGCGGCGTGACCGAGCCCGAGCCAACCTTCAGCACCTGCTTTGGCGCACCGTTCATGCCACGTCGTCCTGAGGTCTACGGTGACCTGTTGCGCAAAAAGATCGCAAGCCATGGCGCAAC
Source organism: Marivivens sp. (assembly GCA_965215785.1). GTDB lineage: Bacteria > Pseudomonadota > Alphaproteobacteria > Rhodobacterales > Rhodobacteraceae > Marivivens. The sequence goes on from OZ244120.1 coordinate 622,546, forward strand.
CTGCTGGTTGGTGAACACCGGTTGGACTGGTGGTGCCTACGGTACCGGAAGCCGGATGCCGATCAAGGCAACCCGCGCCCTGCTGGCCGCCGCGCTGGATGGAACACTGGCCGAAGGCACATTTCGCAAAGACCCGAACTTTGGCTTTGAAGTGCCTGTGACCGTCGATGGCGTCGATGCCAAGCTGCTTGATCCACGTTCGACATGGGACGACAAAACTGCCTACGACGCACAAGCGGCCAAGCTGGTTGAAATGTTCGCAGACAACTTTGAAAAATATGTCCCGTTCATCGACGAGGACGTGAAAGCCGTCGCTATCGGCTAAGCGATCATTTTCCTAAGTAAGATTTGGCCGGTCACCTGTGTGGCCGGCCAATTTCATTGACATGTCCGGTCGAACATTCATCCTTTCGGGCATGAAAAAATTGATTATTGCATGTATTGTCGCCGCTCCTTCTGCGGCACTTGCGCTGGATGCGCGATCCAAATCGCCCGTATTGATCGGCGAAATCGGGCTTCATTGTCCGTATGAGGTCGTCAGCTCAACCATTGCGCCCGATACAGAAATCGGGCTCGTCGATCAGGTCGCTGGTGAGGTGCGGGCCTTTGCGTTGACCCAAGTTGTACCGGCCATTCCGGGGCTGGCGTTTGGCGTACAATTGCGCCTTGAGGACGGGGCGACATTGCCCGGCACCGTTGCCGTGACAACCCACCCGCCCATGGGCGAACAGGGCGTCACCGAGCAGTTTTGGCCAGATGACCTGAGCGATCAGGACTGGGCGGCAAACATGTATCGGTTCGACTTTGACTACGAACTTTTGCTTGGACGCTGGACCATGCAGCTACAGCGTGACGGGGTGACCTATTCCTATGTGGAATTTGACGTGGTGCCCCCGCCCGAAGGAATGACGCTGGAATCGCTGTGTTCGGGCGAAGATCTGCTGAGTTAAAACAATCCGCGGCGTATCAGGTTCAAACCAGCAAGGAACAAGACAAACAACGTCGCCTTGCGGAACATATCTTGGTCAATCCGGTCCTGAATGCGGAACCCGATCCACATCCCGACAAAGGCCGGCACCAGCAAAAGCGCGGAAAACGGCGCTGTATCTTTGTTCAAAACGCCCGAATTCAGGTGCCCCGCCAAAAGCATCACGGCGCCCAAACCATAGACGACGCCTTGAACCACGATTTGCTTGGCTTTGGGCGTTTCCACGGCAACAAGGTACAGCACCGTTGTTGGGCCCCATGTGCCAGCCAGCCCGCCCAAGGAACCGGACACAAATCCCGCAATAACCGATCCCAACTTGCGCTTTTCCGGTGGAATGACGACCCGCAGTCCGGCCAATTGAATGGCTGACAGGATCGTCACAGGTATGCCCAGAACCAAGAACATGGTGGATGTCGGGATCACCGTCAAAAACTGTGCGGTGACAAGGATCATGGCGCAGACGATCACGATATAGATCGCGTATTCCTTGACAGCTTGTTTGGCCTCGCCCAATCCGGCCTTAAGAACCTGCATCAGATTCGACAAAACAATTGGCAGGATGATTCCCGCCACGACGTAGCGCGGCTCTAGCACGATCCCCATTCCGGAAATCATAATCAGGGGCATCGCAAAGCCGATGGCACCCTTTACCACCCCTGCGATCAGCGTAACCGTCACAGCAAAAACAAGAATTTCGATAGGGAACAGGTCAAGAAACATAGCCATGCGTTAGGTGTACACTTGCCCATACCGATGCGCGAGCCAAATTCCGTTGCGACATTTAGATACACAAATGCGCAATTTTTCGAAATTTAATTGCGCTGCGAATGCAAAGTGTTTATCTCTGCACCTGCAAAATGGGAGGAGTTCACCATGCCGCATGACGGACAACCGGTACCAACAAACGCAATCATTCTGGACGGATTGCTTGACCTGACCGCGCAAAGCGTTGCGCCGGTCGAAAAGCTGTTGGAGCTTGCGACATCCAGCGTGCGGGCCATGGTGACCAGCGGGGATCGCGTGTCATCGCGACTGGTCGAGGAAAACCAGACCGCAGCACATGGGTTGGCGTGGTTGGCAACCTATGTTGAATCGCTGCGCCAGATGCAGGCGTGGGCCGAGGCGTTGAGCGCCGAAGGCAAGTTCGGAGAGGTCGAGCAACTGATCCACCAGATCGCATTCGGCGAATACCTTTGGCAGATCTGCGGCGGCATTCAGATGAACCAGGGCGAAATCGTTCGCCTTCAGGATTTGGGCCTTGGCCATGACGACATGCGGGCCATGATGACGCCAGAGGTCATGACGCTGACGCAATCGGCCAATACGCAAGGCGCGCGGACCCGTCTGGTTGAGCTGATGCAGGAACAGTCGGCGAATATCACGGTCGGCGCATCTGGCCTTGATGAAGAGCTAGAGATGATCCGCGAACAGTTCCGCCGCTATGCCGTGGACCGCGTTGCGCCAAACGCACATGAATGGCACCTCAAAGACGAACTGATCCCGATGGAAATCATCGAAGAGCTGGCCGAAATGGGTGTGTTCGGCCTAACCATCCCCGAAGAGTTTGGTGGTTTCGGCCTATCCAAGGCATCGATGGTCGTCGTGTCCGAGGAACTGTCGCGCGGCTATATTGGCGTCGGGTCGCTTGGCACCCGTTCGGAAATCGCGGCCGAGCTGATCCTTTGTGGCGGCACACAGGAACAAAAGGAAAAATGGCTGCCCGGTCTGTCGTCGGGTGAAATCCTGCCAACGGCGGTCTTTACCGAACCCAACACCGGTTCCGATCTTGGATCGCTGCGGACCCGCGCGGTCAAGGATGACACTGGCGACTATAAGGTGACTGGCAACAAGACATGGATCACCCACGCCGCACGAACCCATGTGATGACCCTTTTGGCGCGGACTGACCCGACCACCACCGACTATCGCGGCCTGTCGATGTTCCTTGCCGAAAAGACACCCGGCACAGACGAGGCCCCATTCCCGACCGAAGGCATGACCGGCGGCGAAATTGAGGTGCTGGGCTATCGCGGGATGAAGGAATATGAACTCGGCTTTGATAATTTCCACGTCAAAGGCGACAACCTGCTGGGTGGCGAAGAGGGCAAAGGCTTTAAACAGCTAATGCAAACCTTCGAAAGCGCGCGCATCCAGACCGCAGCCCGCGCCATTGGCGTGGCGCAATCCGCGCTGGATGTGTCGATGCAATACGCGATTGATCGCAAACAATTCGGCAAGTCGCTGATCGATTTCCCACGCGTTGCAGGCAAACTGGCGATGATGGCAGTCGAGATTATGGTCGCACGCCAGCTCACCTATTTCAGCGCGCGTGAAAAGGATGCCGACCGCCGCTGCGACTTAGAGGCGGGTATGGCCAAGCTGCTGGGTGCGCGTGTGGCATGGGCCGCGGCGGACAACGGGCTGCAAATCCATGGCGGCAATGGCTTTGCCCTAGAATATCAGATCAGCCGTATCCTGTGTGACGCGCGTATTCTGAATATCTTTGAGGGCGCTGCCGAAATTCAGGCACAGGTGATCGCACGCCGCCTACTAGGATAGGCCGTTGCGCCGATCATCGGCTCCCCCTACGGTAAGCAGCGAACGTGATACCGAGGAGGGAACCGATGTCCGACAAGAACTATGGATTTGATACGCTTCAAATTCACGCAGGCGCAGCACCAGATCCAGCAACAGGCGCGCGCCAGACACCAATTTACCAGACAACCGCCTATGTGTTCCGTGACGCGGATCACGCCGCGGCGTTGTTCAACCTTGCTGAGGTTGGCTATATCTATTCGCGCCTAACCAACCCGACGGTTGCCGCGCTGCAAGAACGCATCGCCCACCTAGAGGGCGGCGCGGGCGCTGTCTGCTGTTCGTCCGGTCACGCCGCCCAGATTATGGCGCTGTTCCCACTGATGGGGCCGGGTAAAAACATCGTCGCATCGTCGCGCCTGTACGGCGGCACGATCACCCAGTTCAGCCAGACCATCAAACGCTTTGGCTGGTCCGCGACCTTTGTGGATTTCGACGATCTGGATGCCGTTAAGGCGGCCATCAACGATGATACCCGCGCGGTGTTCTGCGAAGCGATTGCAAACCCAGGCGGCTATATCACCGATCTGGATGCGATTTCGGCAATTTCGGACGCGGCGGGCATTCCGCTCATTGTGGATAACACCACGGCGACCCCTTATTTGTGCCGCCCGATCGAACATGGCGCCACGCTGGTCGTCCATTCGACCACAAAATACCTGACCGGCAACGGCACTGTGACCGGCGGCTGCGTAGTCGACTCGGGCAAATTCGACTGGTCCGCCAGCGACAAATTCCCATCACTTTCGGCAGAAGAGCCAGCCTATCACGGGCTGAAGTTTCACGAGGCGCTTGGCCCGATGGCCTTTACGTTCCACAGCATCGCTGTTGGTCTGCGCGATCTGGGTATGACGATGAACCCGCAGGCGGCACACTATACGCTGATGGGTATCGAAACCCTGTCGCTGCGTATGGATCGCCACGTCGAAAACGCGCAGAAGGTGGCGGAATGGCTCGAAAACGATCCGCGCATTGAATACGTGACCTACGCAGGTTTGGATTCGTCCCCGTATAAAGATCGCGTCGCCAAAATCTGTCCCAAAGGCGCTGGCGGGTTGTTCACCTTTGCCGTTAAGGGCGGGTACGACGCCTGCGTTAAGCTGGTCGATAGCCTCGAGCTGTTCAGCCACGTGGCCAACTTGGGCGATACGCGGTCGCTCATCATCCATTCGGCATCAACGACCCACCGTCAGCTGACACCGGAACAGCAAGAGGCCGCAGGCGCATCGCCTAACGTGGTCCGTGTGTCGATCGGCATCGAAGACGCCAAGGATATCATCGCCGATCTGGATCAGGCACTGACCAAGGCGACGGCCTAACCGAACTTGCGGATCGCCTCGATCAATCGGTCCCTCGCGGCCGGAGGCGATCCGTCCCCCAGCGATTTGAACAGCTTATGTTCGATGAAATAGCCTGTCGTTGCCAATGCGTTGGCAATCTCGGCACCCGTTGCGTCCCCCTCGCCGCGCATAACGGGCCATAGGGTCAGCATTCTGTCCGCCCACTCGCCTGCTCCGCTGCGACTGACCGCCCGACCGGATTTGGGCGAGATATAGATCAGGTCATCCGTGCCGCCACTGACCGCGCAACTGGACAGATCCAGCGCAAAGCCCAACTCTTCTAGCAGGGCCATTTCCCACTGAAGATAAGCCAGCGGCCAGACATCGGATTGCCCCAGCAGATCGAGCAACGCCTCGGTCCTATGGAACAGCGGCTTATGCGGTTCGCGGTCCGGTAACACCCGCGCCAACAGCGTGCAAACAGCATTCATTCCAGCCAGCGACAGGCGATCCCCCATGGCGGCCACGCTACGACTGCGCAAGGGTTCGACGGTGAAACTGCCAAGGTGTTCCTCAAGCCGCGCTTTCCACGTCACATCCAACTGTGCGCCCGGTTGCAGGATTGGTGACATTTTGCGGCTGGTTCCGCCGCGAACGACACCGGCCTGCTTACCATTGGATTGGGTCAGCACCTCGATGATCACGGCGTTTTCGCCATGCACACGGCTGGTTAGCAAAATTCCGGTGTCACGCCATTCGATCATGGGGTCACGATACAGACCAGCGCGGATTACTCCAGCCCTGGTTCATCCAACATGTGACGTCCCGCGCGGCTTTCGACCTCGATCACCCAAAGGTCACTGTCGAAACTGCATTGCTTGGTCACGGATGCGTCGACGTCCGCCTCAGGCCCATCGGCCAGCGTGACCCATTTGCGATCCCCAGTCATCAAATCGAAAGACCGCTGGAACAGTTGCGCGTTTCCATCAAGTGTATTGAGCTTGACCAACACAGCGCCTGCTGTGTCATCACCGCGGCGCACGATAAAGGCCGGCACATCTTCGACCCTTAGACGGGTCAGATATGCCGACACCCAAACGCCGCTGGCCAGTCGCATTAATTGCCGTCCTTAAAGTCCAAACCCATCTCGGAATACCGTTCCGAGTCTTCCAGCCAGTTTGGACGCACCTTGACCTGAAGGAACAGGTGAACGCGGCGACCAAGGAATTCCTGCAATTCTTCGCGTGCGGCCTTGGACACCGCCTTGGCGGTTTCGCCTTTGCGGCCGAGGATAATCCCTTTGTGGCCATCGCGGCTAACATACACGACCTGATCGATCTTGGCCGATCCGTCTTTGCGTTCTTCCCAGCTCTCGGTTTCGACGGTCAGCTGATAGGGCAATTCCTGATGAAGCCGCAGTGTCAGCTTTTCACGGGTAATTTCAGCCGCGATCATGCGCAGCGGCAAATCCGCGATCTGATCCTCTGGATAAAGCAAAGGGCCCTCAGGCATTTGCGACCCGAGCCACGATTTCAGATCCTCGCAGCCATGGCCCTTTTCCGCGCTAATCAGGAACGTCTTTTCAAACTCGAACGCTTCGTTCAGTTTTTGGGTCAGCTCCAACAAAACCTCGGCCTTGACACGGTCGATCTTGTTGATCGCCAGCGCCACGCGCACCTGACCCACACGTTCCTTCAACGACTCAAGGATCGCCTGTGCACCCGCCGTCAGGCCGCGATGCGCCTCAATCATCAGAACAATGATATCGGCATCCGCTGCACCACCCCACGCGGCCGCAACCATCGCGCGGTCCAGCCGACGGCGCGGGCGGAACAGGCCAGGCGTGTCGACGAAAACGATCTGATTATCGCCTTCCATCGCAACGCCGCGAATACGGGCGCGGGTGGTTTGAACCTTGTGTGTCACGATCGACACCTTGGCCCCCACCATCCAGTTCAAAAGGGTCGATTTACCGGCGTTCGGTTCGCCAATCAGCGCCACGAAACCGGCGCGGGTGTTTACATCAGTCATGTGTTTACTTTCGTCAGCAGCGTCTTGGCGGCCGCCTGCTCGGCCAAGCGCTTGGAACCAGCGGTTGCTTGCGCGGTTTCGCCCGACGCCAGCGCAACCTGGATTGTGAATGTGGGTTGATGGTCAGGACCATCGCGACCTACTTCGGTGTATACGGGTGGTTTCTGGCCGCGGGCCTGCGCCCATTCCTGCAACGATGTTTTGGCATCCCGCGCGTCGTCTTCGACCTGATCAATTCGCGATCCCCAAAGCCGCAGTACGACCTCACGCGCGGGTTCAAAACCAGCATCCAGATAGACCGCAGCAATCACCGCCTCAAGCGCATCGGCAAGCAATGCCTCTTTGCGACGTCCGCCGGATTTCTGTTCAGAGCGGCCAAGTTTCAGGACCTCGCCCAGATCAATCGCTTTGGCAACCTCGGCACAGGTTTCTTTCCGCACCAGCGCATTATACCGCGGCGCCAGCACGCCTTCGGCCGCTGTTTTGTCTTTGCTGAACAACGCCTCGGCCATTACAAGGCCAAGAACGCGATCACCTAGAAATTCCAGTCGTTGGTTGTTGGACCGGTTCGGGGATGAAATCGACGGGTGGGTCAACGCGCGCACCAACAGCTCGACTTGCCCAAACTCGTGACCAAGTCGCTTGCTGAACGCTGCAAGCTCCGCCGATAGTTTCATTCAATCGCCCTCAGTATCCGATCAGTGCGCCAATTCCATAACTGCCATGCCGCCGCCCCGTCATAGGAATACAGCACGCGCAGTGCCCGTCCGATTACAGCGGATTGGGGTACCATGCCAACCCCACCCGCCGCCGCAGCGACCCGACTATCCAAAGAATTATCCCGATTATCGCCCAAAACAAAGAAATGGCCCTCAGGAACCTGCCATTCACGTGTGTTATCAAGCGGGGTATTGGGCCGAATGTCCAAAATGGGCCACGGTCCGGCATCAATCAGCGTTTCTTGAAACTGTCGTTTGTGGCAATTCGCCCCTTGGCCAACGGCGCCATTTGCGCAGCGTGGCAGGAACCGATTGGGGCCTTGCGGGGTCATCGCCTCGGTCCAGTCTGCGATCTGAACGACCGTGGCGGGTTGGCCGTTTACCACAAGCGTTCCGTTCACCATCCGCACCGTGTCGCCTTCTTGTGCGACGATCCGCTTCATATACGGCTCGCCTGTCAAAGGATGTTCCAATGCAATGACATCCCCAACGGACGGCGTCATGCCCAGCCGTTCGGCGATAACCACATCCCCCGGCAAAAGCCCCGGTTTCATCGATCCACTGACCGGAATGAATGGCGACCACAGCACACGTGACAGCACAAGCGCGGCCACAAAGAATGACATGACAAAACCGGCCATCCGCAGTGGTGTGATGTCATAAAGACGGCCATAGGCGCGCCCCTTGATCAACAGGACAACCTGCAAAGCCAGCGACACACCTGGGATCAATAACAGCAGCACCAGCCCTGCGGGCCAATCGACATCGTTCAGACGCCGGACAATGTGGCCGAATAGCGGGACCGTCAGGATCGCCAGAACGACCCAGCACAAAACCTCGGCAAGACGTTCCCACCCTTCGAACAGGTCCAGAAACACCAAAGCGACACCGGGCAGCCAAACCGCAATCAAAACAAGCAGCAGCTGACCACGCGACGTGCGACCCGACCAATCAAATCCTTTGAAGAACAGCGTTATCGGGTTGTACTGATGCGCCATGCGACCTCTAGTCGATTGCTTTCAGGAACCGATCACCGCGCCAAGTCCAGAATGCGAGCATCGAGTTCCCCGCGGACGAAAAGATCACACGATCCGCGCGACCAATCAGGTTTTCGGCCGGAACCTGTCCAACACCAATGGTCAGACCGGTTTGCGAATACCGGCTGTCGATCGAATTGTCGCGGTTGTCACCCATAAAGAAATAGTGCCCCGGTTCGACAACAAAAACGGAGGTCGAATCTGCGCCGGCGCCATCACGCACGTTCAATGTCGCGTGTGACACGCCGTTTGGCAGCGTTTCGATGAATTGTTCTTTGATGCATTGTCCGTTTTCAACGGTCGAACAGGCAGGCTGACGCCGCTGAGGGCCCTGCAGTGCAAAGTCTTCGATAAAGAAGCCATCCGCCTCGACCTCTACAGGGGTGCCGTTCAGGATCAGACGACCATCGCGCATTTCGACCGTATCACCGGGCAGGCCGATCAGACGCTTGATGTAATCCTCGCCCGTCACAGGGTGACGGAACACAACAACATCGCCGCGCTCTGGTTCGGAACCGAATAGGCGGCCCTTGCCTTTGAACACGCCACAGAAAGATTCTGCATCAATGCTGGTGCCCGGGATCGATGGGCAAGACGCATAGGAATAGCCATAGGCCATTTTGTTCACGAACAGAAAGTCACCGATCAAAAGCGTGCTTTTCATCGACCCTGACGGGATCCAGAATGGCTGAAACAACAGCGTCCGGAAAAGGCCTGCGATCAAAAAGGCGTATACGACAGTTTTCACTGTCTCCTTGATAGTGGCCCAAGCGCCGTTTTCTTCGGTCATGCTGTATCCTGTGAAATCTTTCGCGTTACCTGCGCATCATCCGCAAGTTAGTCAAGTGGTCGGCTCAGGTCTTGCCTCTATAACGACAAAGGCCTGCGCCCAAGGGTGGTCATCGGTCAACGTGACATGAACAATCGCGCTGTGCCCTTCTGGTGTCATTTTATCCAGACGATCCTTAGCCCAACCTGTCAATTCCATTACAGGTTGGCCAGTTTCCAGATTTGAAACAGCCATATCTTTCCACGCGATGCCCATCCGCAATCCCGTGCCGAGCGCTTTGGAACAGGCCTCTTTCGCGGCCCAGCGTTTGGCATAGGTCGCCGCGACCAAACGGGGCCGGCTGGCGGCCTTGCGCTGTTCGCGTTCGGTGAAAACCCGATTGCGAAACCGGTCCCCGAACCGTTCAAGCGTGTTTTCGATCCGTTCAATATTCGCCAGATCGGTCCCAATCCCGAGGATCATGCGCCATCCCCCGTTTGGATGTCTGACACCAGAATACCGTCTGCACCGCCGTGACACAGCGCAACCAACCTAGCGCCAAGCGCACGATGCCCATCGTCCATCGCGTACCGATCCAGCGCCGGCCGGTCGGCGAACGCACACACGAAGCCATAGCCGTATTGCGGCGTCTTACCCTCGGCGTCGACGTTGATCCCGTGTTTGAACCACAAAAACCCATCAACCTGCAATGCGCCCAGCCCCGCCATGACATCCTGCAACTCAGCAGGATCGTAGCCGTCGGTAAGGTGGCAAAGAACAGTGTGAATGATCATCAGAGCAACCGGTTATTTGTTCAAACGCGCAAATTCGGACCGCGCCGCAATGCCCAAGAACCAACGGTTGACCAGAATCGAAAAACCGGAAATCGCGAACAGCATCAACAACAGCCACCCTGTTAGCGCAGGCTGCGCCATCACATTGCGGAATTCAGGCATCAAGAACGCAAGGATAACAAAGGCAATCATATAGACGCCCAAAATAATCACGCCGCCCATGCGCGACCAGCGCCACATGTCCTTGGTCTCGGGCATTGTTTTGTTTTCACGGACCCATTTTTGGCCCTCGATCATCGAGGCAACCATTGGCGGGATAATAATCATGCCTGCATTGGAAATATCAAAATCAAACGCTGCCAACGCAATCATCGACAGCGCCTGCAAGAAAATCACAGTCCCTGCCGCCCATAGGCCATATCGTTTCGGATTCATGATTTCCCTTTCAGTGTCATGCGGCCGGCGTTCATGCCCGCGCCTCGTCCATCAATCGGCGCATTTCCGTAATTGCCGGTGCAAGCCCACGGAAAATCGACTCGCCAATTAAGAAGTGTCCGATGTTCAGCTCCATGATTTCTGGCAGGGCAGCAATCGGTTTGACGGTATCATACGTCAAGCCGTGACCAGCATGCACCTCAAGCCCAAGACTATGTGCAAAGCTGGCCATGTCGGTCAAACGTGCCAATTCGTCGTCACGCTTGCCAAACTCGCCTTCGGCGTGGAAATCGCAATAGGCGCCGGTGTGCAGTTCGATAACCTCGGCCCCGATGCGATGCGCCGCTTCGATCTGTTTCTGGTCAGCCGCGATAAAGATCGACACGCGACACCCTGCGTCGCGCAGGGGTGCGATATAGTGGGCCAGCCGGTTTTCTTCGCGCGCGACTTCTAGCCCGCCTTCGGTCGTCCGCTCTTCTCTTCTTTCGGGCACGATACACACCGCGTGGGGCCGATGACGCAGCGCGATCTGCTGCATTTCCTCGGTCGCGGCCATTTCAAAGTTAAGCGGCTTGCTTAGCGCGGCCATCAACCCATCGATATCCGCATCGGAAATATGCCGACGATCCTCACGCAAATGCGCGGTGATCCCGTCTGCACCGGCCTCTTCCGCGATTTTAGCCGCGCGAACAGGATCGGGATAGGCGCTGCCGCGCGCATTACGAACCGTGGCAACGTGATCAATATTGACACCTAGGCGCAGTTTTCCGGTCGCCATCTTACCCTCCGTCGAGTCGATTTCAGCGGACCCTAACCTGAATTAGGGCCTTCGTCAGTGTCTTTCGTTGGCGAATGTCGAAGCTGCGCCAACTTGGCACGCAGCCGTTTTTTGCGGGCGTTTTGATACGCGGCAATCAACGGGACGGTCACCAAATAAACAGCCGTCGCAGCGGCCAAACCGGGCACGAAGCCGCCGATCAGATAAGGCAGGAAAACTTCGCTATAGAACTCATATGACCGGTGCCAATGCGCATGATCCGATGTGAACAGGGCCTCTAGATTATCAATCAGATCAAGCCCTGCACCCCAGAACAGTTCGAACAAGGAATGTTCGACCCCTTTTTGAACCCGCGATCCCAAAAGGAAGTGACCGAATTTCATCGACACCAACGCAATCGGCGGAAAGGTCAGGGGGTTGCCGAAAAAGGTACCCAGAATGGCCGCCAAGACATTGCCCTTGACCGATCGCGCGACGAGCCAAGCAAGGATAAAATGCAGGCCGAAAAACGGCGTGAATGACACCAAAACCCCCGCCGACAACCCACGGCCGATTTTTTCGGGTGTGTCCGGCAACCTGCGAATTCGGTGCTTCAGATACTCAAACGCCCGCCCCCAGCCGCCGCGCGGCCAGAAGGATTCAGCCAAGACTTGTAAAATCGTCCTAGGGTCTCGGCGTTTAAAGACCATAAACGTCCCTTTAGTGCTTGCCCGCTCGTTTCACATCCTGCAGCCGCGAAATGGACGAAACATCATTGTCCGCTTCTAGCGCTGTCATGACACGATGAAGGTGTTCAATGTCGCTCACGTCGACATCAACATAAATTCGGTAAAAATCTGGTTTGCGATCAATAAATTGCAGGTCCGAGATATTGGCGTTTTGTTCCCCGATCAAGGTACATATCCGGCCAAGGACACCTGCATCGTTGCTGATCGTCACATCCAGCGTCACAGTATGCGTCGCCGAATGCTGACCATCCTGCCAGTGCAGATCGACCCAGCGATCTGGCTGATCCTCAAACTCGACCAGTGCCTGACAATCAATGGTATGCAGCACAACGCCATGACCGCGGAATGTGATGCCAACGATCCGTTCGCCCGGCACCGGCTGACAACAATTTGCGCGGCGATAGTGTTGATCGGCGGTCAGGCCGATAACAGCCCGCGATTCCTCGATCTTGTCGCCATGATCCTCGGCAAGGTCAGGATAGATCACACGCACGACATCGCGACTGGTCAGTTCCGCACTGCCTAGCCGCGCCAAAAGTTCATCGACATTTTCCAAGGCCAAATGCTTGGACGCGGTTTGAAGCGCCTTGTCGGTTGCTTTCTTGCCGATGTTTTCAAACGCCACCCGAGCCAGTTCGCGGCCCAACTTGATATAGCGTTCGCGATCCTCTTCGCGGAGCGCACGGCGAATGGCCGATTTCGCGCGGCCCGTGACCACGATGTCGATCCATGTCGCTTCGGGTTTCTGCCCCTCGGCGGTGATGATGTCGACCGACTGTCCATTTTTCAGACGCGACCACAGTGGCACCCGCAGTCCGTCAATCTTGGCCCCGACACAGGCCGAACCGATCCGTGTGTGGATCGCATAGGCAAAATCAATCGGCGTTGCGCCACGCGGCAACTTGATCACGTCACCTTTGGGCGTGAAACAGAACACTTGGTCCTGATACATCTCAAGCTTAACCGCTTCGAGAAACTCATCATGATCGTGTTCGTCATCCAGCCGTTCGGTCAGCTGTGAAATCCACATAAACGGATCGACAGCAAAGCGGTTTTCGACACGCTCACCATTTTTATATGACCAATGCGCCGCGACACCGGTTTCGGCAACCTCGTGCATCTCGCGGGTGCGGATCTGAACCTCGACCCGTTTGCCATCGCGACCCGAAACAGTCGTGTGGATCGAACGATACCCGTTGGATTTTGGCTGACTTATATAGTCCTTGAACCGGCCAGGGACCGCACGCCACCGTTGGTGGATAGCGCCAAGCGCGCGATAGCAATCTGCCTCGGTTCCGGTGATGACGCGGAAACCGTAGATGTCCGACAGGCGGCTGAACCCCTGCTCTTTTTCGTGCATCTTGCGCCAAATCGAATACGGCTTTTTGGCGCGGCCGGTGACCTCGGCCTGAACTTGCGCCTTGTCCAATTCGATCCGCATATCGGCGGTGATCTTTTCAATGATGTCGCCGGTTTCGCTCTGAAGCAGTTGGAAACGCCGACTGATGGACTGTCGCGGCTCTGGGTTCAGAACCTCGAACGCAAGATCCTCAAGCTCTTCGCGCATCCACTGCATACCCATCCGGCCAGCAAGGGGTGCGAAGATCTCCATGGTTTCACGGGCCTTCTGCGCCTGTTTTTCAGGGCGCATCGACGCGATTGTCCGCATGTTATGCAGACGGTCCGCCAGCTTGACCAGAATAACGCGCAGATCGCGCGACATCGCCATAAACAGCTTGCGGAAGTTTTCGGCCTGCTTGGTTTGGGTCGAATTAAGCTGCAGGTTGGTCAGCTTGGTGACGCCATCGACCAGCTCGGCAATCTCGCGACCAAAACGGTCCGAAACCTCGGCAAAGCTGGCTTTTGTGTCTTCGATTGTGTCGTGCAGCAGTGCTGTAATTAGCGTCGCATCATCCATCTGCTGATCCGCAAGGATCATTGTAACGGCGACGGGATGCGTAAAATAGGGTTCACCAGAGTGGCGAAACTGACCCTCGTGCATATCCTGCGCGAAGTCATAAGCATCGCGCAGCATTTTTTCATTTGTACGGGGGTTATAAGACCGGACCTTAGCAACAAGATCGTCAACAGTTGTCATGGGGTCCTAATCCATTGATAGAACCAGCGCTTAGCGCTGGCCCTGTGCCTCCATCAGAGCGCGGAGCAGTTTTTCTTCTGACATGTCGTCAACCGCCGGCTTGTCCGCCTCGGCGCCCATCAGCAATGCCATTGCATCGTCTTCTGGTTCGTCGACTTCGATCTGGGTCTGGTGCGACTCGATCATGCGTTCGCGCAGGTCATCAGCCAGCTGGGTTTCTTCTGCGATTTCGCGCAGCGCAACAACAGGGTTCTTGTCGTTGTCGCGGTCAACAGTGATCGCCGAACCTGCCGATACTTCGCGTGCACGATGTGCAGCAAGCATTACCAGTTCAAAACGGTTCGGTACTTTGTCTACGCAGTCTTCGACAGTTACGCGGGCCATGAGCGCACTCCACTATTACGATGTGGTCCTAGGAAGCCACTGACATAGTGGCGTATCACCGGATTTACAAGCAGATTCGGCGAGGTCGACCGGCACCACCTCGGAAACTTCCTCGGGCGGCAACGCGGCCAAGAGCTGCGTGACCGTCTTATCCAAAATCGGATGTCGCCAATCAGCCGCGATATCGGCCACCGGCACCAACACAAATGCGCGATCCTGAAGCCGTGGGTGCGGCAGCAACAATTCCTCTGGTGCCCGTGACATTTGATCGGCCAGCGGCAGATCCATCCACGTGCGCAGCGTCCCCTCGTCTGGCATCACCGCATCGCCATAGAACACAAGGTCGAGGTCAAGCGTCCGCTGCCCCCAACGAACCGTCCGCTGACGGCCAAAGTCGTTTTCTACCTTATGCAGTAGCGCCAACAGCTCATCAGCCGTCAGATTTGTTGCAACACGAATCGCAGCATTCGCAAAATCCGGCCCAGCGCCTTTGGGAAAACACGGGGTGCGATAAATGCGACTCACCTTTTCGACTGAGAGGCTATTCTCAAAAAGTGCACCCAAAGCATCACAAAGTAGAGATACCACCTCTTCAAAAGTTGACGTTGCGTTCGATCCGAGAGCGATTACGGCTATTTGCATGCTGCTGCGACACTTGATTGCTTGCGATATTAGCTCATAACATTAAATTCAAAGAAATATAGCCGCGGCCCATTTGACCACTCTCATTTCGCGGCGAAAAGTATTTGAAGGGAAAATTTATGTTTTACCGTGATGAGCGCTTGGCGCTCTTTATCGACGGTTCAAACCTGTACGCTGCCGCCAAGGCACTTGGGTTCGACATCGATTATAAGCTGTTAAGAAACGAATTTATGCGCCGCGGTAAATTGCTCCGCGCGTTCTACTACACCGCCTTGCTCGACAATGACGAATACTCGCCAATTCGCCCACTGGTGGATTGGTTGAACTACAACGGCTTTAACATGGTGACCAAGCCGGCCAAGGAATACACCGACAGCATGGGCCGCCGTAAGGTCAAAGGGAACATGGACATCGAGCTGACCGTCGACGCGATGGAGCTTGCGCCGCATGTTGACCATATCGTGCTTTTCTCGGGCGACGGCGATTTCCGCCCGCTGGTTGCTGCACTTCAGCGCAAGGGCGTGCGTGTGTCGGTTGTGTCCACCATCCGCAGCCAGCCACCCATGATCGCAGATGAACTGCGCCGTCAGGCCGATAACTTTATCGAGCTAGAGGAACTGCGCGATGTTGTGGGCCGCCCACCACGCGAAAACCCGCTTGAGGCGCCACAATCCGAATAACCAAATGGCCAGAGTTTCTGGCCATTTTTTGTTTCTGCCGCCTGAACCAAAGCGCGTCACGCGACCTTGGTCAGCGCCAGACCTTCACAACAACCGTACAAATCAATCTTGCCGCAGGAATAGCGCCCCGCGATGTCGTTCCTTCGCTGGACACTCAACATCTGACGGACTACTTCTGACGCATGCAAAAGCAAGCTTTGACCATATACTTGGCGGCCCCTCGCGGGTTCTGCGCGGGCGTCGATCGCGCGATCAAAATCGTTGAGATGGCGATCGAAAAATGGGGTGCCCCCGTCTATGTGCGCCATGAAATCGTACACAACAAATTTGTGGTGGATGGACTGCGCGAAAAAGGCGCGGTGTTTGTCGAGGAACTGGATGAATGCCCCGATGATCGTCCGGTGATCTTTTCCGCGCACGGCGTGCCGAAAACCGTCCCGTCCGAGGCCTCCCGCCGCGAAATGGTCTATGTCGACGCGACCTGTCCGCTGGTGTCAAAGGTACATATCGAGGCCGCCCGCCATCATGATGATGGCCTGCAAATGATTATGATCGGCCACAAGGGTCACCCGGAAACGGTTGGCACCATGGGGCAACTGCCCGAGGGTGAGGTTTTGCTGGTGGAAACCGTTGACGATGTTGCGACGGTTGAGGTGCGCGACCCTGCCAGATTGGCCTATGTCACTCAGACCACTTTGTCGGTTGATGATACGGCCGATATTGTTGCCGCACTGAAAGATCGGTTTCCGGCAATCGTCGGCCCACACAAAGAAGACATCTGTTACGCCACAACCAACCGCCAAGAGGCGGTCAAGGCGATCGCACCGGATTGCGATGCGCTATTGGTCGTTGGCGCGCCAAATTCGTCGAATTCCAAACGGCTGGTTGAGGTCGCGTCAAAAAACGGCTGCTCCTATGCCCAGTTGGTCCGGCGTGCGACCGACATTGATTGGCGTGCCCTTGAGGGTATCAAAACACTGGGCATCACCGCTGGTGCATCGGCCCCTGAGGTGCTGATCAACGAAGTGATCGATGCCTTTGGTGACCGCTTTGACGTGACCGTCGAAAAGGTCGTCACCGCCGAAGAAAACGTCGAGTTCAAGGTGCCCCGCGTCCTGAGGGTTCCGGCATGAACCGCATTCCTGCTGCGCCGCTGTCATTGGGGCTGGCCGGGCTTATCCCGTTCGTCTTTGGCACCCTGACTACGCTAGGTTGGCTACCGGCTGTGTTTGGCCTTGGCGGCCCGATCATGACGCTGACCTATGGCACCGTCATCCTTAGTTTTATGTCCGGTGTGCTGTGGGGGTTCGCCACACGTACCGACGGCAGGCAGGCCGCGATCGGCTATAGCCTGTCTGTACTGCCCGCGCTTTGGGCCTTTTTCATGACAGGCGACAGCATGTTCAGCGCGGTGATTTACAAGGTCACGGGCTTCCTCGGGCTGTTGATGTTGGACTACCAGTTCTCAGTCTGGGGTTTGACACCGCGCTGGTGGATGAAGCTGCGCGTCTTGTTAACGACGGTTGTCGTGCTGTGCCTATTGGGGCTGCTTATCTGATGGTTCAACTCTTTGCATTTACCGACGGTGCTTGCTCTGGCAATCCCGGCCCTGGTGGCTGGGGTGCGCTGCTTCAGGCCAAGGATGGTGAAACCGTTGTAAAAGAACGGGAACTAAGCGGCGGCGAACCGGAGACGACCAACAACCGGATGGAATTGCTGGCCGCGATCAACGCGCTAGAGGCTTTGGATCGCGCTTCGACACTGACCGTTGTCACCGATAGCGCCTATGTCAAAGGTGGCATCACGGAATGGATGCACGGCTGGAAGCGGAAGGGCTGGAAAACTGCATCCAACAAGCCGGTCAAGAACGAAGACCTCTGGAAACGGCTTGATCAGGCCGCCGCGCGACATGCTGTTACATGGCAATGGGTGAAAGGTCACGCAGGTCACCCAGAAAATGAACGGGCGGATGAATTGGCCCGTCGCGGGATGGCGCCTTTCAAATCCTGATGCCATAGTTCCATTAGGAGGACACCATGACAGCGCTTGGATTTTTGGACATTGCCGCCGTTTTTGTGTTCGCACTGACCGGCGCATTGGTTGCCAGCCGCGCGCAGTTGGATCCTATCGGCTTTATCTTTGTCTCTGCCCTAACGGCCGTTGGCGGGGGTACGGTTCGCGATCTGCTGCTGGATCGAAACCCATTGTTCTGGATTGAACGGCCAGAGGTGCTTGGCGCTGTTTTTGTCGCTGCCGTCTTGACCTTTTTCACGGCGCATCTGCTTGAAAGCCGGCTAAAGACACTGACATGGCTAGATGCGATCGCCCTTTCGGTCGCTGTGCCTGCGGGGATCGGCGTCGCCCTAGAAGAGGGCCAGTCATGGCCCATTGTTCTGATCATGGGCATCGCAACCGGCACCTTCGGCGGTTTGATGCGGGATGTTGTTTGCAACGAGGTGCCGCTGGTCCTCAAAAAGGGCGAACTCTATGTGTCGGCGGCGTTCTTTGGCGGCCTTGCGGCCTTGGTCGCGTTGACGATGGACGCATCCGAGCCGGTGGCGCTGCTCGCCTGTGCGGTCGCGACCTTTGCGCTTAGGGCGGGCAGCCTGCTGTTTGGCTGGTCGCTACCCGGCTATCGCCACGAACCGCCCAAAACCTAATTCTGCCCCGGCAGGAATTCAGGCGGGATCGCTTTGACAAGCAAAACCGCAGCAATGCAGGCAAACAACCATCCGCCGGGTCGGGTGAAAAGCCAAAGCAAGAACCACATGACAAAACGTAGTGCCATTCGTGGGAGCGTCAGCAAAAACATCAGATCCTCTCGGGCAGGGTCACGCCTCTTAGCGCGTCCTCTGCGCTTACCGGTTTCTTACCGGCGCGCTGCAGACGGGTGATTTCGACAGCACCATCTGCGCATGCAATCACGAAACCGTCCAGCACCTGACCTGCGTCGCCCGCACCATCGGCGAGTTTCGACCCAAGCAGCTTGATCCGCTCGCCATTGATTTCGCACCATGCGCCCGGGAATGGCGACAAACCACGGATTTTGCGATCAACCTCGGCGGCGGGTGCGGACCAATCGATCCGCGCTTCGGACTTGTCGATTTTCTCAGCGTAGGTCACGCCCTCATCCGGCTGCACCTCAGGTGTCAATTCCGGCAAACGGCGCAGCGCCTCGACAATCAGCTTTGCGCCCATTTCGGACAGCCAGTCATGCAACTGCCCTGTCGTTTCTTCGGCACCGATGGAGGTCGTCTGGCGCATCAGCACGGGACCGGTATCAAGCCCAGCCTCCATCTGCATGATGCAAACGCCGGTTTCGGCATCACCGGCCATAATGGCACGATGGATGGGCGCAGCGCCGCGCCAGCGCGGCAGCAACGAGGCGTGAATGTTCAGGCAACCATGTTTCGGCGCATCCAGCAAAGCCTGCGGCAGGATCAGACCATATGCCACCACAACAGCGATATCCGCGTTTAGGTCGGCAAAATCCGCAACATCATCGGCTTGTTTGAAATTAAGCGGGTGCCGCACCTCGATGCCGAGTTCGTTTGCCCGCGTATGAACAGGGCTTGGGCGCTCTTTCTTGCCGCGACCAGCAGGGCGCGGGGGTTGCGAATAGACGCAGACGACATCGTGCCCCGCGGTAACCAGCGCATCCAGAACCGGCACCGAAAATTCGGGCGTACCCATGAAAACAACGCGCATATCAGCCCCTTAGTTTCTTGGCCTTACGAACCAACATGTCCCGCTTTACCTTGGACAGATTGTCGAAATACATCTTGCCATTCAGGTGATCGATCTGATGCTGAACGCTTGTTGCCCAAAGACCGACAAAATCCCGCTCTTCCATCTCGCCGCTCTGATTCAAAAACCGAACTGTAACGGCCCGAGGGCGCGTGATTTTGGCCGACACGCCCGGCAAATTCGGGCTGGCCTCTTCGTGATCGCGCGGCTGGACGCTGGCATGCACAACTTCGGGGTTTGCCATCAAAACGGCCTGACCACGGGCTTCGGACGCATCAACGACCGCCAAACGCAGCGAGATTCCCAACTGCACCGCCGCCAGGCCCACCCCCGGCATTTCGTCCATTGCCGTCACCATCTCGGCCCAGATGGCCCGAATATCATCGGTGATTTCTGTAACCGGCTCGGCAGGGGTCCGCAGCGCTTTGTGCGGCCACATAACAAATGGGCGATGCGGCATCTTAGGCGCGCGCCCGTTCGCGTTTGAGCTTTTGCATTTTGCGGGTGATCATCTGACGTTTCAGCGGTTTTAGGTAATCGATGAACAGCTTGCCGTTCAGGTGATCGATTTCATGCTGAACGCAGGTCGCCCAAAGCTCATCAAATTCTTCTTCGACCGTTTTTCCGTCAACATCCAGCCAACGCACACGCACCAGTTTGGGGCGCTCGACCTCGGCGTATTGATCGGGGATCGACAAACAGCCTTCCTCATAGACGTTGCGCTCTTCCGATTCCCAGATCACCTCGGGGTTAATCAAAACCATTGGATTTGGCTTTGCCTCAGGATCGCGCTGCGCATCCATGACGATCAACCGGTTCAGAATACCCACCTGTGGCGCTGCCAGACCAATGCCCGGCGCGTCGTACATGGTTTCAAGCATATCGTCCGCTTGCTTGCGAATGTCGCTATTAACATCAGCGATCGGATCCGCGACTTTTTTCAGTCTGGGATCGGGGTGTATCAAAATCGGTCGTACTGTCATGTTGGCGATGTAGCGTTTCAACAAAGATGTCGCAAGCATCCCATGACCGCTGGACGGCTGTACGAATTTGGGCAAACATTCTGTCAGTTGCGCCTATCGACACATTTGCATGGGAAAATTTCCACCAAAGCCAATCCGATTAGAAAATTTTCCCAAATATTTACGACTGATTGGAATTATATTTTCAAATATGGTCAATAACTATAACAAAGAACCCAGAAAGGGCGAATACTATGAATTTTGACACGAAAATCGACCGCCGCGGCACGCATTGTTCGAAATGGGACACGATGGAGCCGCTGTTCGGCGTTTCCCCGGATGACGGTATTGCGATGTGGGTTGCGGACATGGATTTCCCAGCGGCACCCGTCATTCAGGATGCGGTTCAGGCACAACGCGATCACGGGATCTATGGGTATTTTGGCGACGAATCCGAATATCGCGCCGCGATTTGCTGGTGGATGGAAAATCGCCATGGATGGACGGTAGATCCGAACGCGATTTTCACCGTTCATGGACTGGTCAACGGAACCGCGCTTTGTATCGACACATACACCCAGCCGGGCGATGGCGTGATCGTATTCACACCCGTCTATCACGCGTTCCACCGCGTTATCCGTGCCGCCGACCGTGACTTGGTCGAATGCCAGATGGTCAACAACAATGGCCGGTATGAACTGGATTTTGGCGCCTATGACGCACAGATGACCGGCAATGAAAAAATGGTCATCCTCTGTTCGCCGCACAACCCGTCTGGCCGCGTCTGGACCAAGGCCGAACTTGAACAGGTCGCTGACTTTGCCAAGCGGCACGACCTGATCATCGTATCGGACGAAATCCACCACGACCTAACAATGCCGGGTCAGAAACACATTCCGATGACACTGATCGACGGGATCGAAGACCGGCTGATCATGATGACCGCCACGACCAAGACCTTTAACATCGCCGGCACGCATTCCGGAAATGTGATCATTCCCGATGCGTCGCTTAGGTCCAAGTTCACCGCCAGAATGCAGGCACTGGGGATTTCGCCGAACTCTTTCGGTCTATTCATGGCCACCGCGGCGTATAGCCCAGAGGGCGCCGAGTGGCTCGATGCCCTAAGGGACTATATCAACGAGAACCGCAAGATTTTCGATGAAGGCATCAACGCAATACCCGGCCTAAAGTCGATGGAGCTTGAGTCGACCTATCTGGCGTGGGTCGATTTTTCCGGGACAGGCATGTCGCGGCAGCAATTCACCGACCGCGTCGCAAAACAGGCAAAAATAGCGGTGAATGCCGGACCGACCTTTGGGTCCGGCGGCGAAGATTTCTTGCGCTTTAACATCGCAACACAGCGTTCCGTGGTTGAGGATGCCGTAGAACGCATGAAGGCCGCCTTCGGCGACCTTCAGTAATCATTAGGTTCGGTGGGTGAGCAAACCCGCCGGACCATCCTTGGCCCGGACATAGTCTGCGGCTGGACCGCTCGCAGCGGCCTGACTCCATTTGAATTCAAACACTCGCTCACCCTGCTCTTCGCGCGAGGTGACGACCAGCGCCTGATAGAGGTGCCGAGATCCATCATAAATCTGAACGTGGCCACGCAGTTTTGGTGCGTCCTCGGCGTTCATGGCAAAACCGTTATCCCACAGGCGATGGATGCGATAGACATCCTCTCCGGCATGAACACACAAACGGTTCGACTTACGCTGCGCTGCTTTGCGGGCCTCTTCTAGACCTTTCAAAACTGCCTCTGGCAACATGTTACTCATGGCGCACCTCCTTGATAAATAGGATGGATCAACCCATCAGAAAGTCAATTCACCCATAAGGGTATTCGGCGACTTCCTACCAAAGCCCTTCTAGGCTTTGACTTTCGGCCTGAGAACATGAGGTTTTGCCGCATCATAAAGGGCCGAGTCTGGGAACCCATGCTCATTGCCCAATGCAGGCCCCACCAGAATCAAGGCGGTCCGCGTCAACTTGGCCTCGCGCACCTGCGCATGAATATCCGACAATGTACCACGCAAGATCATCTGATCAGGCCACCCGACGCGATACACAACCGCAACCGGACAGTCCGCACCATAGTGCGGCGTCAACTGACGTTCGATTTCACGAAGTGCGCGTACGCCAAGGTGGATTGCCAATGTGGCGCCGGTCCGGCCAAAATTTTCTAGGGTTTCGCCCGATGGCATAGACGTCGATTTCATCGACATGCGGGTCAGAATGATCGACTGCGCAACCTCTGGAATCGTCAATTCCTGCCCCAATGCCGCTGCTGCTGCGGCATAGGCTGGCACGCCGGGGATGATTTCATAGTCAATCCCGTCCGCTTTCAAGCGCCGGATTTGCTCGGCGATTGCGCCATAAAGCGACGGATCACCTGAATGAACACGGGCCACATTCTGATCTCTTTCGCGCGCCGCAAGGATTTGCGCATGCGTTTCATCAAGTGTCATCGGCGCGGTATCCATCACCAGCGCATCGGCAGGGGCGCAGGCAACAACCTGCTCAGGCACCAACGAACCAGCATAGAGACAGACAGGACACTCAGAAATCAACCGCTGCGCTTTGAGTGTCAGCAATTCAGGATCTCCCGGACCCGCACCAATAAAATATACTTTCATCGTTCTTTTCCCAACGGGACGGTGGGCGGGGCGCCTTTGCCAAAGGCAAACAGCGTCGCCCCCGTCGCTTATTTCTGTTCCGACAAATCGCCGTCAATTTTGCGGGCATAGCCACGCGGCGTGAACATCCGCGGCCCTTCACCCAATTGCGCCAGCCGACTGTTCGACGACCCGATTAACACGACCGTCAACATGTCCACTTCGTCCACATCCAACTGATCCAGACGCCTATACCGAACATTCTCTTCAGGACGGCCAAGGCTGGATGCCAGCATAACCGGCGTATCCGCTGGCCGGTGCTTCAACAGGATATCGCGGGCCTCGGCCAGAAGTGTCCGGCGCGTTTTGGATACAGGGTTATAGAACGCAATTACGAAATCGCCCTCTGCCGCCGCATGCAACCGCCGAATGATATCGTCACGAGGTGTCAGTAGGTCAGACAAAGAGATCGTACAGAAATCATGTCCCAGTGGCGCGCCTGCGCGGGCCGCTGCGCCCTGCAGTGCCGAAATACCCGGCGAACACACGATATCCGCACGCCGCGCCGCGTCCGACACCCCATGTTCCTCTGGCCCCCGATCCAACAGCTCGAACACCAGCGCACCCATGGCATAGATTCCCGCATCGCCCGAACAAACCAGCGCCACGTTATAGCCTTCGCCCGCACGTTCCAGCGCATAGCGGCAACGCGCCTCTTCTCCGCCCAGTGGGAAATCGCTCCGCGCCTTGCCGACGGCCAATGACCCTAACAGATCGATATAAAGCCCATAGCCAACCAGTTCCTCAGCCTCGGCAACCAGTCGGGACACCTCGGGCGACCGCCAGCTGGCCTGACCGGGTCCGATGCCTACAATCGACAAACGTCCACGGGGCCGACCATCCAATTCGGTCACAGGTGCGCCCACCTTGGCAACCGCGCAGGTCGTGTTGGCGGTCTTTGTTTTTTCGACAACAATCTGGCCACCGGCAACCGCAAGGGCCGCGCCCTCGGACACGCCGTGGCACCCAACCTCTGCAAACACCACGTCAGACGGGTTCGGCACGTGCTGGGCCTCCAACTCGGCAGCCGTAAACAGACGCAGCGGCACACCCAGACGCGCCGCTAATTGGTTCATAGCGGGTTCATCGGCCTTCAGGTCGATCGTTGCGACACAGGCAATCGCGCCTTCTGCGATGCCAGCGCCATCTAGCGTCGCCTTGACCGATTGCCATAGTTCCGCTGGATCTGCATTCCGCGCACAGCCCACCCCTAGAACGTGGTTCTGCGGATGATAGACAAGCCGTTTCGCGCCTGCTTCCGCGGGTGCATCGGTTACAATCAGTTCGACGGCCCCGCCGGTCGCATCGATATCAAAGATGTTGTCACCAGTGACAGTGACACCTTCACCGGCCAGCATCGCGGCCATTGCGGTTTTGGCATCCTCTGGATTGGCCAAACGATAGCCAGCGGGTGGCTCATCCAGCGCGACATTCATCGCAACATCGCCTGCTGTCGTCACAGCGGCGGTCGCGCCAAGCGCCTCGGCAATCTGTGCGGCCAAACGGTTCGCGCCGCGATGCCCGCCCAACAGGGGAACGACGACGCTCCCGTCATCGGCGACAGACACCACAGGCGGCTCGGTCGTTTTGTCCGCCAACAATGGCGCGACACCACGGATCAAAATACCCGAGGCGCAGACGCCAATGATGGGCGTACCTGCCGCAAAGAGGTCGCGCGCGTGATCCAACGCGTTTTCAAAAAAGGCATCCGCCTGATCAACGCGGTCCGTGCGGCCATGGACCTGACAGCCCAGCGCCTTGGCAACGCGGTGGGCGACCGGTTCGCCCGAACGGGATAGGGCCATTACTACTGGGGCTACAGCCATGGGTCGGCGCCTTTCGTCACAAGTATCATTGAAAAATAAGGGGCGGTTTCAGGCGCGTCCGCCAATGGCAGAACCACCTGATTTGGCAGGCTGGCGCGTTCGACATAGACCGCCGCATCCGTCAGGTTCAGCGCGTCCAGAACGCTACGCAGTTTTGGCAGATGGCGCCCAACCTTCATGATCGCAACACTTTCGGCATCGCGGATCCGCGCGGTCAGCTCTGCCTCGTCCATGGGGCCTGGCAGAACAGTCAGCCGTTCGTTTCTAGCAACCAGCGGGCGCTGCGCAACAGCCGAACAGGCTGTCACCGATGTCACTCCCGGCACGATCTCAACGTCGAACCGGTCGGACAATCGCGCAAACAAATACATGAACGACCCATAAAAAAACGGGTCACCTTCGCACAGGCAGACAACATCCTGCCCCGCCTCAAGGTATTTTGCGATCTGTGTAGCGCCGGTATCATATGCCGCCTGAGCCGGTTCACGTGCGGTGGTCATTGGGACCTCCATCACGATTTCATCAGCATCATCGGAAATAAGATCGGCAGCAATCGAACGGGCAAAGCTATCGCCGCCCACAAGCGCCGGATAGGCTACCACCTTGGCGCCCTCGATCAGGCGCGCAGCACGCAGGGTTAGCAGATCAGGTGCGCCTGGCCCCAATCCAACACCGTATAGTTTTCCGTTCATCGCTTAACCAAGCTCCACTGCGTCACGGTCATTGCCGGTCGCCATCCGGTCAGACGCCCGACGGGTGCGGCACGCTCTACCGACAGGCGGATTAGCTGACCACCGTGCTGGGCGTATAGGTCGCGCAGCACCGCTTCGCTTTCTAACGTCACGGCATTTGCAACGAACCGGCCAAAGGGCCTGAGCGCCTGCCAACAGGTTTCAAAAACTTCGGCCGAAAGACCGCCACCAACGAAAACCGCATCGGGCGCATCCAAACCGCTGAGCGCAGTTGGGGCTGACCCGTCGATTACCTTGAACCGCGGCGCGCCCAGCGCAATCGCATTGCGGGTCGCCAAGGCGCGTCGCTCGGCCTTGGGTTCGATACCTATGGCGGTTGCATCACGCGCACTGCGCATCCATTCAATGCCAACCGAGCCCGAACCGGTCCCAACATCCCACAAAAGAGCACCGCGTTTAGGCATCAATTTGGCCAGCGTGATCGCGCGCACCTCTTGCTTGGTCATTGTACCGTCAGAGTCAAAACATTCGTCCGGCAGACCCGACAACGGGGCGATCACGGCATCATCATCGGCGATGCATTCGACTGCCATTGAATTAAACGCCGGAACATCATGCGACCAGTCGGCGGCAGTGCCGTCAAAACGGGCCTCGTTCGGTCCGCCCATTGCGGCACAGACTTTTAAACGCGACCGGCTATATCCGTGGTCCCGTAGTAGCGCAGCCACCTGCCATGGCGTTTCTGACCCAGTGGTAAGTAAAAGCATCTTGGCACACGGCGCAAAGAACGGGATGATCTGTTCGACCGGCCGCCCGTGTACCGTCAGGGTTTCAACGTCAGCAAGGCTCCACCCCATGCGACAGGCCAAATGCTGAAACGCCGACAGTTGCGGATGAAACTGAATTTCCTCTGCAGGGATGGCCCGACCAATGCGCGCCCCGACAGAATACCACAGGGGATCGCCGGTCGCCAAAACAACCACGTTTTTGCCGCGTAGCGCACGCAGTTGATCAATCAGCGCATCAAACGGGGATGGCCACGACAGGCGTTCGGCCTGAACGCTTGCGGACAGGTCATGATGTCGGTCGCCACCCACGATCACATCTGCCTGTTCGACAGCCGCGCGCGCGGTGGGCAATAGACCATCTAGCCCCTCTTCGCCGATCCCAACGATATTGAGCCACCGTGTCATCCGCGTTCCTCGGGCAATCCCGCGGCGACCGCATTGACCGCCGCCGATGCGATGGCCGAACCGCCACGCCGTCCGCGCAGAGCGACAAAATCGCAGCCGCGCGGGTTTGCCGCCAATTCAGCCTTGGATTCTGCGGCCCCAACAAACCCAACCGGAAACCCGAGGATCGCAGCAGGTTTTGGGAAACCTTGGTCGATTAGCTCTAGCAAATGGAACAACGCAGTCGGCGCGTTTCCGATTGCCACAACAGCGCCCTCGATATGTGGTTCCCACAGCTCGACCGCTGCGGCGCTGCGCGTGTTGCCGATCTTGGCGGCCAAATCTGGGGTGCGCGGGTCATTCAGCGTCACAATGACGTCGTTCCGCTTGGGCAGATAGCGACGGATGATACCCGCCCCAACCATTTCGCAGTCACACAGAACCGGCTTGCCCGCCAACAGCGCCATATGCGCCTGTCCAACAACATCCGTCGAATAGGCAAGGCGATCAGCGATTTCGATCATTCCGCACGCGTGGATCAACCGCGTCATCAACGGCTGAATATCCTGCGGAAAACGATCCAACCGCGCCTCTTTGCGCACAGTGGCAAAGCTTTCGGCATAGATCGCCTTGGGGTCTTTTTCGTAAGGCCGCATGACCTTACGCTTTCGATTTCAGCGCGCTACGCGGGCCAAGTGGATGATTGGCCTGTGGATACGGGGCGTGATGGTGGTGGTCATGATCGTGGTCATGATGGTGGTGATGGTGATGACCATGGCCGTGATCATGGTGATGATGGTGGTGATCGTGATCAGCCTGAAGCCGGCACACGCCCGTGCAGAAGGTGTCGCACAAGGTACAGTCTGCGACATTGGACCCCGGTGCGCTGGCACCCTGCCCCTCGACGTGGTGGTGGTGGCTTTCCTGAACGGCGCCAACCTCGCCCTCAAATCCCAAGATCTGGGTGCGGTATTTACACAGAACACATGTGGGCGGCGGTACGTCGGCAAATGCCGGGTGATCTTTGCCCGCCTCGCGCAGTTCGGCCAGCCGTTCGGCCGGAGTAATCTGACGTGTCTCGCCCGCATCCAGCGCGAGTACCTGAGTGCGATAGCCACAGGTGCCACAGTTTGGAATCGGAGCTGGGCCGTTTTGCTCCAACACGCGCTCGGCAAAGGTTTCCATCACTTTGGGATGGTCACCAAGGTAAGGCGCTTTGATGAATTCAATATCCGGATACTCGGCGGCCACTTGGTCGGTGAACCCGTAAATCCGGTCGATCAGAATTCCCGAGAACAAGAAATAGGGGAACACCACAACGCGTTTGTACGGCAGCTTGGCAACATGTTGCAGACACGGCTCAACAAGCGGGAAAGTCACGCCCGAATAGCCGATTTCACACCAGCCAAATCCCATGCCTTCCCACAGCAAACGCGCGATTTTCGCTACGTTGCCATTTGCGTCAGGGTCTGACGCACCGCGCCCGATCACTACCAAGCAGGTTTCATGCAGCGGAACGTCCCCACCCGCAGCATCCAGCGCCTCTTGAATGCGGGCGGCGGCGGCATCGATCATTTTGGGATCGACACCCAGTTCGCGCCCGTAGCTGACCTCGATATCATGCTTGGTCGCATAGGTATTCAGCACCGTTGGAATGTCGTTCTTGGCGTGCATCGCGGCAAACAACATGCCCGGAACAGCCAAAATCTTTTCGCATCCTGCATTGCGCAGGTTGTCCAAACCATCGCGGATCACGGGGTTGGCAAATTCCAGATAGCCATAGTCCACCATCCAATCGTCCGGCAGATACGCAGGCAGCTTTTCAGCGAGCACCTTGAATTCATCGACGGCAGATTGGCTACGGGACCCATGCCCGCAAATCATAACGCCGGTCTTCATGCGGGCACCTCTTCGACTTCGGCCTCGTCCTCGACCTCTTCTGACTTGTCCTTACGACCTTTCAGCGCCTCGCGCAGGCCAAGCAAAATGGCCAAGCCGATCGCGGCGCCCGCGACCCAGTGATCGTGACCAGCCAGCTCACCCAAATGACCGGGGTGGGCGGCAGCCTGACTGCCGAAAATACAAAGAACAAAAATCAGTGCGCTACGCATGGCGTGGCCTCCGTTAATAAACAGCCAGAGGCCCGCAGGATGTGCGGGATTTGACGATGTGACGAGCGATCCCCGATTTGGGTCAATCCTCTTTCACCAACCTCTCTGGCCCAATGGGCTTCGTCTGGTGGCGTTAGTATCCTTTGCCACCGCTTGGCGCAAACGCTTAAACGTCGCACGACGTAACGATTCCGACCTGTGCGCTGCCACAGTGACCCTGTGCGCAAGCATTCATTGTTCGGGTACGCCAACAGGCTAAGTATCAGCCAACCGAATAAAGGAGCAAACAATGGGCTACCTCGACGAAGGTGTCTGGAAAGACCAATGGTACGATACCAAATCGACAGGCGGTAAATTTGTGCGCACAACCGCCAAGTTCCGCAACTGGATCACCGCTGACGGCTCTGCGGGGCCAAGCGGCGAAGGCGGTTTCGAGGCGGAAAGCGGACGCTATCACCTGTATGTGTCTTATGCCTGCCCTTGGGCGCACCGCACGTTGATTTTCCGCGCCCTCAAGGGGTTGAACGACCATATCACCGTGTCTGTCGTGCATCCCGACATGCTAGGCGAGGGGTGGACATTCGAAGACGATTTCGACGGCGCGACGGGTGATACGCTGTTCGGGAAACCGTTCCTGCGTGACATCTACACGACCGCCGATCCGAAAATTTCCGGTCGCGTGACGGTGCCGATTCTGTGGGACAAAAAGCGCAACACGATCGTGTCCAACGAATCGTCCGAAATCATTCGGATGCTGAACAGCGCCTTTGACGGCATCACCGGCAACGATCTGGATTTCTGGCCTGCCGATCTGCGGGACGATATCGAAACGCTGAACACCCGCATCTATGACACCGTCAACAACGGCGTGTACAAATCCGGCTTTGCCACCTCGCAAGAGGCCTATGACGAAGCCGTCGGACCATTGTTTGACTCGCTCGATTGGCTCGAGGGTATGTTGTCCGAAAATCGGTACCTCACCGGTGACCGTCTGACCGAAGCAGATTGGCGTCTGTGGACAACACTGGCCCGTTTTGACGATGTCTATCACGGGCATTTCAAATGTAACCGTCGCCGGCTGATCGATTACCCGAACCTGTGGTCCTACACCCGCGAGCTTTACCAAATCGCGGGCGTGGCCGAAACACTGCGGACGGACCATATCGTGCGCCACTATCACTATAGCCACGACACGATTAACCCCTACCGCATCCTGCCAACCGGTCCAAAACTGGACTGGGATGAGCCACACCGTCGCGGCGACATGTGAAAATCTTGTCAGACGACAGAAAATAAGGTTCAAGTGCTCGGAAAATTCCACTGGGGACGTTTATGGGCACTTGGATCACCATCTGCGAAGGATGCAAACAGCCTGACTGGGCCGAGCGCGGACAGGAACAATCAGACGGCGCGGTATTTGCCGATCTGATCGAGGCAGAAGCCACCAAAGACGGCATCAAAACGCGCCGTGTGTCCTGTACAATGGGCTGCGAACGAGCCTGCAATGTGATCGTGCAAGGACCCAACAAAATCGGGTATTCGCTCGGCAAATTTGCCGCCGACCCTGAAAAGGCGCGCGCCATTGTCGACTATGCCCTGATGCACCAGAACAGCGAAACCGGCCAAGTTCCGTTTCGTGAATGGCCAGCGGGCGTCAAAGGACATTTTGTCAGTCGGCAACTGCCGTTGCCTGCGGACGAATGAGCCAGCGGGATCACGGTGGCGGCCTTGATGCTGCTGTGGCGCGCTGGGGTGGTACGCGCGGTGACTGGCTCGACCTTTCAACAGGTATCAATCCGGTTCCATACCCAGTGGGCACCGTGTCGGACGCCGCATGGAACGGCCTGCCGGACAGTGGCGCGATGGAACGGCTATTGGACAGCGCCCGCGCCTTTTGGCAGGTGCCCGATCATCTAGACATTTTAGCCGCGAATGGGGCTTCGGCCCTGATTGCGCGTATGCCGCAGATAACCGGACAGTCATCGGTCTATATTCCGACGCCCACCTATAACGAACATGCGGCTGCATTTGATGCGGCTGGCGTGCCGTCTGGTGGGCCAGAGGCAGACGTGCATGTTTATGTACATCCCAACAACCCCGATGGGCGCCTGACCAAGCCTAGGGACATCCCAGCAACCAAAACCGTTATCATTGACGAAAGCTTTTGCGACGTCATACCCGAGCAAAGCCACCTTGGGGCCGACATGCCGGACACCTGCGTTGTGCTAAAAAGTTTTGGCAAGTTTTGGGGCCTTGCGGGCCTGCGGCTTGGGTTCTTGATCGCCGCGCCGGATTTGATTGCACAGATGAAAGCTCAGCAGGAACCATGGTCGGTCAATGGTCCCGCGCTAGAAATCGGGGCGCGGGCGCTGCGGGACACGGCTTGGGCCGATGAAACCCGTGCGCGCCTTGCCCAAGATGCGCTCAGACTTGATCAGCTGATGGGCAACGCCGATGCCAAATTGGTCGGCGGAACCGACCTGTTTCGTTTGTATGAGGTTGATAGCGCAACAGACTGGCAAAATCGACTGGCGTCGGCACATGTCTGGTCACGAATTTTCCCCTATTCGGATCGGTGGATCCGATTGGGTCTACCGGCGCCGGATCAATGGGCACACCTGCAGGAGGCCTTATGACAATCGTTTTTGCTATGCTGCTGGATGCCATTTTTGGTGAACCCAAGGCGCTCTGGAATCGCGTTCCACACCCCGCTGTTCTGATGGGCAAATGCGTTGATCTGATCGACGAAGAGTTCAATCGAGGCAACTTCAAAAAGGCCAAGGGGATACTGGCGTTTGGTGGCCTCGTCATCGCGTTCGGCTTGCTGGGTGTTTTGATCACAATGCTGCCGACGAATATTCCCGAAATCATCATCGGGGCCATTCTGATTGCGCATAAATCCCTGATTGATCATGTGAACGCCGTCGCGGATGCGCTAGGCCGTTCGGTGGCTGAGGGGCGCAAGGCGGTGTCGATGATCGTTGGCCGCGATACCAGCGAAATGGACGAACCCGCCGTTTCCCGCGCCGCAATCGAAAGCGCAGCAGAAAATTTCAGTGACGGAATCATCGCACCGGTGTTCTGGTTTGTGATCTTGGGGCTGCCTGGCCTGCTGATCTATAAAATCACGAACACTGCCGATAGCATGATCGGGTACCGGACCAGCCGCCATCAGGAATTCGGCTGGGCCGCAGCACGATTTGACGATGTCCTGAACTGGGCCCCTGCCCGTTTGACTGCCGGTCTGTTCTGGTGCTTGAACCCGCGCAATATCGATCTGCCGTCCATCAAACGCGATGCCGCCCTGCACCGTAGCCCCAACGCCGGTTGGCCCGAGGCAGCGATGTCGCGTTTGCTGGGCGTCGCGCTTGCTGGCCCGCGCGCCTACCACGGCACGCTCAAAGATTTTCCGTGGGTCAACGCTTCGGGGCGTACTGATGCGACCGCCTTGGACATTCGGGCATCAACGGGCATTTTGTGGCAAGCTTGGGTTATCGCGCTCGGCGTCGTGACGCTGATTGCCTACCTCTAGGTTTGCGATACCCGTGATCTCAGATAGGCTCCGACCAAAGTCAGGAGGAGCCATGCACCGTTTCGCATCCATTGCCGCCGTTTTCCTTGCGACGGCGACCACCGCGCAGGCCTGTGGCGGATCATTCAACCGTTTCGTAACCGGCCTAAAGGTCGAAGCCGCCGAGATGGGCTATAGCAACGCCCTATTGGACGATTTTTTCGCGGGCGCCGAACAGGATCAAAGCGTCCTTCGCGCGGATCGGTCACAAAGCGTGTTCCAGATGGACTTTGTCACCTTTTCGCGTCGTCTGATTTCCCAGAACCGTATCGACAATGCCGCGTTCTATAGCCGCCGCTACGACGCGGTTTTTGACCGTATCGAACGTGACTATGGCATTCCACGTGGCGTTCTATTGGCTTTTTGGGCGTTTGAAACCGACTTCGGTCAGGTGCAGGGTGACACAAACACCCGCGACGCGTTGGTCACATTGGCCCACGATTGCCGCCGGCCGGAACTATTCCGCCCCCAAATTTTCGCAGCTATCGAGCTGTATCGTCGTGGCGAATTTGACCCGTACACCACCACCGGTGCGTGGGCAGGTGAAATTGGTCAGGTTCAGATGCTACCTGCCGATATCATCGAAAACGGTCGCGACGGGGACGGCGACGGGCGGGTCGATCTGAAAGGATCGTCGCCCGATGCGCTGGTATCAGGGGCGGCGATGCTGTCACATCTGGGATGGCGGGCCGGTGAACCTTGGCTGCAGGAAATTGTTGTGCCCGGCAATCTGGACTGGTCGAAAACCGGCTTGGACAAAACGCTAACCGTGCGGGAATGGGAACGCCTTGGCGTAACGGCCCGATCCGGCAATCTGGGCAACGGCAACCTTGAGGCCTCTGTCCTGTTGCCCGTTGGCCGTGATGGGCCCGCTTTTTTGGCCTATCCGAATTTCCATGTGTATTTCGAATGGAACCAGTCGATGGTCTACGTCACCACAGCGGCCTATTTCGGGACGCGGATCATGGGCGCACCGGTTTATGACGCTGGCAACCCAAGCGAAGGCCTATCTGGCGAACAGATCAAATTGCTGCAACAACGGCTTGAAGCGCGCGGTTACGATGTCGGCGGCGTGGATGGTATCCTTGGGGCAAAAACACGTGCCGCTGTTCAATCGGAACAAGAACGTTTAGGACTGCCTGCTGACGCTTGGCCAACGAGACAACTCCTCAATGCACTCTGATCAAAACCCGAACCTAGACACCCTGAACGCCGCCCTGCCATTTATCGCTGAGGCGCCAAAAGACGACGTTCCAATTGAAATCCTGTGCTTTCGGACCGGATTTGGCGATCGCAGTTATCCCGATAGCATCAAGGTAACGCCCCAAGACGGCATCGTTGGCGAACGCTGGGCAAAACACCCATGGATGCGGCTGCCGGACGGATCAGGCGACCCACGCATTCAGGTGTCGATTTTGTCGAAACGCGTGTTCGACAGGGTTGTTCAGGGCCGCCTGCATCCGGGCGACACGATTATTGCCGATCTGGACACCAGCGAGGCAAACATGCCCGCTGGTCAGCTTCTTCAAATCGGATCGGCGGTTTTGCGGGTCAGCGATGCGTTCAACGACGGGTGCGTAAAATGGAAAACCCGCTACAGCAGTGACGCAAAGGACTGGATCGTGATGCATCCTGAACTGAAGTTGCGCGGCCTGCTGTGCGAAATTGTCGAAGCCGGCACCATCGCGGCCACCGACCGCATCGTAAAGAAGGCCTAGGCGACCATCGCCTCGGCCTTTTTCAGGTCAACCGACACAAGCTGACTGACACCCTGTTCGGCCATTGTGACGCCGAACAGGCGATCCATACGCGCCATGGTGACAGCGTGGTGCGTAATGATCAGGAACCGCGTGTTGGTGCGGCGCGTCATTTCATCCAACAGATCACAGAAACGGGTCACGTTGGCATCGTCCAGCGGCGCGTCCACCTCATCCAGCACACAGATCGGCGCGGGGTTTGCCAAGAACACAGCAAAAATAAGCGCAAGCGCGGTCAAGGTCTGTTCCCCACCCGACAGAAGCGACAGCGTCGACAGCTTTTTGCCCGGTGGCTGGCACATGATCTCAAGTCCGGCCTCTAGCGGGTCGTCGCTTTCGACCAGCACCAATTTCGCCTCGCCACCACCAAACAGGTGGGTGAACAATGTCGAGAAGTTCGCGTTCACCTGTTCAAAGGCGGTCAACAGACGTTCGCGTCCCTCTTTGTTCAAACCGAAAATTCCGTGGCGAAGGGCTTTGATCGCCTCTTCTAGGTCGGTCTTTTCGCTTGAGAGTGTGTCGAACTCTTCTTGTACCTCTTTGGCGTCTTCCTCGGCCCGTAGGTTCACGGCGCCCAGTGCATCGCGTTGCCGCTTGTAGGTGTTAACCTCGGTTTCGATCTGTTCCGCGGGCGGCATATCCTCGGGGTTGGTATCCAAGGTTTCAAGCAGCTGATCCGGCGATACGTCTTGCGCCTCGCGGATACGTTCAGCAGCGTAGGCGACGGTTTCGCGGGCCGCTTCGTTGCGGGCATCGGCACGCGCGCGGGCCTCGCGTGCTTCTGAGGCTAGTCGTTCGGCGTCGCGTTCGGCCAATTGTGCCTCGCGCAGTTGCGTTTCCGCCTCGGCCAGTTTGTCGGCGGCACCCTGACGGCGCGCCTCGGCCTCGCCGATCGCATCGGCCAGCTCTTCGCGTTTTGCGGCGATTTCTTCTGGTGCGGCGGTCGCTTCGTAGAGCTCTTCTTCGCTTTCGGCTTTACGATCGGCCAGCTCGCTAGAACGCCGTTCTGCCGTTTCAAGGCGGTGACGCCAGCCGCTCACCTCTTTGGTGATTTCTTGGCTGCGACGCAGGCGGGCCTCGCCCTCGCGGCGCACCTCGTCGAACACCGACCGCTTTGACATCATGGTGATGCGCGCGGCCTCGACCGTCATTTTGATGTCTTCAACGCTGGCGCGCGCATCGGACAGGTCCGGCAGATCCGACAACGATTTTTCCGCAGTACTCAGTTCGGACCGCAGGCGCATCGCCTCTTCTTCATGGCGGCCCAGCGCCAATGCCGAGTTTTCGCGCTTACCCTCGGCAAGGTTGCGGTCCGCCTCGGCACGGCTCAGCGCACGGTTGGCGTCAGCGACCTGCTGATCCGCTGCGCGGCGGGCGTTGCGGGCGGCCTGATCCGCCATCGTCAAATCCGCCAAACGCTTTGTCAGCGCATCATGCGCCTCGGCGGTTTCTGCGGCGCGCTCTTCGGCAACCTCTAGATCGTCGCGCAACTGTTCCAAACGGTTTAATTGCTGCAAGCGAAGCGCAGCAGCCGATGGCGCATCCTCGGCGCCGGCGCGGAAACCATCCCAACGCCACAAATCGCCGTCGATGCTGACCAGACGCTGACCGGGTTTTAGATTGGCCTGCATCGCGGGTGCGGCAGCGGCGTCCACCAGACCAATCTGGGACATCCGCCGTTTCAAAACATCGGGAATTGTCACCACATCGGTCAGCGGTGTCGCCCCTGTTGGCAGGGCTTGCGCCCCATCATAATCCGGCAGTTGCGCCCAGCCAGACGCCGCATCGGCCCCGACGACTGGGCTTTTCAAATCATCTGCCAAGGCGGCACCAAGCGCCTTTTCATAGCCCGACTTGACCCGCAATAGATCAAGAACCTGACCGTGTTCCTTGGTTTCGCGATCTACCAGCTTCGCAAGCGCCGAAACCTCGGCGCGCAAGGCGTTAGCCTCGCCCTCGGCGGCTGACCGCAATGCGCGGGCATCGACTTCGCGGGCCTGCGCATCTGAACGCGCGGTTTCCGCCTCGATCAGGGTTTCCTCGGCATGTTCAGCGGTGGCGCGAGCGATCGCCTCTGCCTCGGCGGCGGCATCAAAATCCGACTGGGCGCGATCAACCGCGGCCTCGGCATCTGCAACGGCGCTGCGGGCGGTTTGCGCATCGGCCTCGGCCTTGGCCAAAAGCTTGCGCGAATCTTCGATCAGGCGCTGCGCCGACTGATGCCGCGCCGCCAGTCGGGCCACATCTTCGGTCTGTTCGGACAACATGGTTTCGCGTTCTTGCAGCATCGACGCTGCCTCACGCGCGGCGGCCTGCGCAGCGTCGAGCTTGTCTTCGTGACCGGCGCCAGCTTTCTCAAGTTCGCGCGCTTCCCACTCTAGCCGTTCGATGGTTTCGCCCGCGTCTTTGTTCAGACCGGCTTCTCGTTCGATATCACGCGCCAACTGTTCGATACGGTTGCGCAGGGTGGCGATGGTTTCCATCGCGCGGCTTTCTTGTTCCTTCAACGTGTCGCGTTGCACGATCAACCGCTGAAGAACGGCGGCGGCGATTGCCTCTTCTTCTCGCAACGACGGCAGACCGTCCTCGGCGTTTTGACGCGCCTTAGCCGATGCGCGCGCCTCGCCTTCGGCCTGACTGGCCGCAACGGTACGCTCGCGCAACTGCGCGACGGCCTCAAGCCGCGCTTCCTCTGCCTCTTTCCAACGGCGATAGAGCAACAACCCTTCGGCCTTGCGCAGCTTTTCCCCGATTTCACGATAACGGGCAGCTTGACGTGCCTGACGGGCCAGCTGGCCCAATTGCGCCGACAACTGTTCCAACACATCGTCGACGCGCAACAAATTCTGCTCTGCGCCCTTGAGCTTGAGTTCGGCCTCATGTCGCCGCTGGTACAGACCCGAGATACCAGCCGCCTCTTCCAGAATGCGGCGGCGCGCCTTGGGTTTGGCGTTGATCAATTCCGAAATCTGACCTTGCCGCACCAGCGCGGGCGAATGGGCACCTGTGGATGCGTCAGCAAACAACATTTGCACGTCGCGTGCGCGCACCTCTTTGGTGCCAACCTTATAGGCGCTACCGACATCGCGCGTGATCCGCCGGACGATTTCAAGGTTATCCTCGTCATTGAACGAGGCAGGGGCCAGACGTTCGGCGTTATCGATCAGAAGGGCGACCTCGGCGAAGTTTCGGGCGGGACGGGTCGCAGCACCGGCAAAGATCACATCTTCCATTCCGCCGCCACGCATCGCCTTGGGGCGGTTTTCGCCCATAACCCAGCGCAAGGCCTCTAGCAGATTGGATTTTCCGCAGCCGTTTGGCCCAACAACACCGGTCAGCCCATCGGCAATAACCAGTTCGGTCGGGTCAACAAAGCTTTTGAAGCCATTCAATCGCAGCTTGGAAAAACGCAAACGTCACCTCATGATTCTTAAAACGATTGTGACGCCCTTGGGATCAACGAGTCAACGCATGCCCCCATTATGTGGCCTGAATGGCGGGGTTATCCACAACATATTGGACCATTTGATAGTCGAACCGCCACTTCAAAAATCGGCGACACAGCGAAACACGCGTGTCAGCAACAATATTGCTTGACGATGCCGGATTCGTCAGCGCAGATACGAGGATGCAAGGTTCCCCGAACGCGCAAAGCGCACGGGGATGAAACGGGAATACGGTGCGGGCCGATCCAATTAGGAGGCCCAATGCCGAAGCCGCCCCCGCGACTGTAAGCGGAGAGTGCCCCCAACACGCCACTGGGAAACCGGGAAGGCAGGGACCGCACATCGACCCGCAAGCCAGGAGACCGACCAGGCATGACATAACCATCCCGTCGGGTGTGACGGAAAAGGAGAGCGAAATGCATATCGAACCAGGCATCGTGAACGGTGCAAAAATTGTCCTGAGCTACGCAACCGCAGCCGGTGCTGGCGTCTATTCCCTGAAACTGGCCTATGAGTCGCTGCGTGATCGCGGCATCGTCGCATTCGCGGCACGTACCGTTGCCGCAACCCTCGCCGTATTCATGTTCTTCCAGGTTCTGCCGCACTACCCTGTTGGCGTTTCCGAAGTTCACTTCATCCTTGGTTCGACACTGTTCCTGCTATTCGGCGCGGCCCCTGCGGCCTTTGGCCTTGCACTGGGCTTGCTGGCACAGGGCCTATTCTTTGCGCCCTTTGACCTGCCGCAGTACGGCATGAACATGACCACCCTGCTGGTTCCATTGATCGCCGTTTCCGCGCTGGCCAAGCGTGTGATCGCCCCCAACACCGCCTATGTCGACATCAGCTATGGTCAGGCGCTGGCGCTGTCGACCACCTTCCAGGCTGGTGTGGTTGCTTGGGTGGGTTTCTGGGCCTTCTACGGTTCGGGCTTTGGTGCCGAAACCATGGCAAGCGTGTTCAGCTTTGGCGCAGCATACATGCTGGTTATCGTCATCGAGCCGCTGGTTGATCTGATGGTTTTGGCCGGTGCCAAATCGGCACGTGACCTGACCAAAGGCCCACTGTTTACCAGCCGTCTGCATAACGCAGGCTAAGCCGCAACGAACACGTGAATTGCGGCCTCTTCGGGGGCCGTTTTTCCGTTTAAGGACACAGAAAATGCCTGCAAAAATTCCTGCAACCGTCGTGACCGGCTTTCTTGGCGCGGGGAAAACGACCCTGATCCGTCACATGCTACAAAACGCGAATGGCAAGCGTATCGCATTGATTATCAACGAATTTGGCGACCTTGGCGTAGATGGCGACATCCTTAAGGGATGCGGCGATGAAACCTGCCGCGAAGAGGACGTGATGGAGCTGTCGAACGGCTGCATCTGCTGCACGGTCGCAGACGATTTCATCCCCACAATGGAAAAGCTGCTGGAACGTGAGGACAAGCCAGATCACATCGTTATCGAAACCTCCGGCCTTGCGCTGCCGCAACCGTTGGTCCGCGCCTTTAACTGGCCCGGAATTTCGACCAAGGTGACCGTCGACGGCGTTGTCACTGTGGTCGACGGCAAAGCCGTGACCGAGGGTCGTTTCGCCCACAACGTCGCCGCCGTGGATGCCCAGCGTAAACTGGATGAAAATCTGGATCATGAAACGCCACTGTCGGAATTGTTCGAGGATCAGATCGCCTGTGCGGATATGATCGTTGTCAACAAAACCGACCTTTTGTCGGATGACGAAGTGACCGCGCTAACCGCCAAACTAAAGCACGACGCGCGCGGTGGCGTTCAGGTTGTCAAAACATCGATGGGCGCCTTGCCAGTGGATGTTTTGCTGGGTCAGGGCATCGGTGCGGAAACCGATATGGCCGCCCGTCATGAGGTTCACCATCATCATCACCACGACGATGATCATGACGACGACCATCATCACCACCACCATGATCACGACCACGATGATTTCGAAAGCTTTGTTGTAACGCTGGGTGAGGTCGACGACCCCAAAGCCTTTACCGCCAAGGTGGTCGATGTGATTAACGCGCATGACATCCTGCGACTAAAGGGCTTTATCGCTGTGGCGGGAAAACCTATGCGCCTCACGCTTCAGGCCGTGGGCCCGCGGACCGATACCTACTTTGACCAGCCGTTCACCGGAAAACGCGAAACACGTTTGGTGGTTATTGGTCAGGCTGGACTGGACCGCGCTGCGATCGAGGCACAGTTGGTTGCATAAGCAAAAGGCCGACTATTCGTTGGCTTTTTTTTCCGCTGCTTTCTTCATACGCTCAAGCAAGGTCGCCTTGTCCGATTGCCCGTTGTAGGGGTTTTTCTTGGTCCCCTTGGCGTTATGTTCGTTATGGCGTGGAAACCCGCGATGCGCGTTTGACTGGCCTTGTTTGCTATAATCCATTTCTAACTCCGGCTGAGATGCCACAGACCTAAGGTAACACAATGCACCTATTGGCTGCGACGCCTGGCAATATTGATGATGGCAAGGAACCCGTTGATCTGGGCCAAACGCCTGCTGACATCGTCGTCATTTCCGCTGCGGATACAGAACTTGCCGCCTTGTCGCAAGCGCGTGCAGAAATGGAAACGCCGCCAACGCTACGTTTGGCCAGCTTAATGAACCTGCTGCACCCGATGTCAGTTGACCTGCATCTGGACGATTGCGCAACGAAATCACGCATCGTGATCGCGCGGGTTTTGGGCGGCAAAGGCTATTGGCAGTACGGATTAGAACAGTTTTCTGCACGATTGCATGAGGCGGGCGTTCATTTTATCGCGCTACCTGGTGACGACAAACCAGACGAAGAACTGCGTGCAGCATCCTCAATCAAAGGCGCAGACTACGACGCCCTTTGGTCCTATTTGGTTGAGGGCGGTCCAGAGAACGCCACCAATTTCCTTGCCTATGTCGCGGCCATGCTCAACGGGACGGAAAAACCGCCCGCCGCTGCGCCTTTGCTGCGGGCGGGCATCTACTGGCCCGGTGCGGGTCAGGCCAAACTTACCGATATGAAAGAATCGTGGTCACAGGGCGCTGCTACGGTTCCGATCATCTTTTACAGGGCACTGGTGCAAGGCGCAGGATTGAACCCGATCAACCGGTTGACCAAGTCTTTGCTCCGCGCGGGTTTGAACCCTCTGCCCGTTTTTGTTGCCTCGCTCAAGGATCCGGTGTCGGTCGCGACGCTCGAAACACTGTTCGCCGACACGCAGCCAGAGGTCATCCTGAACTGCACATCATTTGCCGTCGGGTCGCCCCATGATGACGCGCAAAACACCAACCCGCTTGCGGCGCCCTTTGCAAACAATGCCCCCGTTTTACAGGTTGTGCTGTCCGGCAGTTCGGAAGAAGCCTGGAACGACGGTCTAACGGGGCTGTCCGCACGCGACATCGCAATGAACGTCGCCCTGCCCGAGGTCGACGGTCGCATTCTGTCACGCGCGATTAGTTTCAAAGGGCAGGCCTATTTCGACGACGCCACTGAATGCCCGATTGCCAGTTATCAATCCCGCGGCGATCGGATCGATTTCGTGACTCAACTGGCTCAGCGTTGGGTTCGACTACGTCGCACGGCGAGCGCCGACAAGAAGGTCGCGCTGATCCTCGCCAACTATCCGAACAAGGATGGGCGGCTTGCCAATGGTGTGGGGCTAGACACGCCAGCGGGCACAGCCCACGTTTTGTCACTGATGGCCGAGGCGGGGTATCACACCCAAACCCCGTCCTCGCGTGACCTGATGGATCGCATCATGGCCGGTCCGACAAACTGGCTGACCGACAGGTCATCGAAAACAGGCGGTGTCCG
Organism: Marivivens sp.; assembly: GCA_965215785.1. GTDB lineage: Bacteria > Pseudomonadota > Alphaproteobacteria > Rhodobacterales > Rhodobacteraceae > Marivivens. Next base: position 664,271 of record OZ244120.1, read on the forward strand.
GCTGTCGCTGTATGATTATCGCACCGCGTTCGAGGCGTTGCCCTATGATGTGAAACAGCCGATCCTTGATCGGTGGGGCCCACCAGAGGATGACCCTTTTGTCGCCGACGATGGCTTTGCCCTGTCTGTTCACACGTTCGGCAACGTGGTTGTCGGGGTGCAACCCGCGCGCGGCTATAACATCGACCCGACAGAAACCTACCATTCGCCCGATCTGGTCCCGCCACACAACTATCTGGCCTTCTATTTCTGGCTGAGGCATGCGTTCGACGCAGACGCAATCGTTCACATGGGCAAACATGGCAATCTGGAATGGCTGCCAGGGAAATCCGTCGCGTTGTCTGAAACCTGCCTGCCCGAGGCGGTGTTCGGGCCCTCACCGCACATGTATCCGTTCATCGTCAATGATCCGGGCGAAGGGACACAGGCAAAACGCCGTGCCCAAGCGGTGATTATCGACCACCTAACGCCGCCCCTCACCCGCGCCGAGAGCTATGGCCCGCTCCGCGATCTCGAAGCGCTGGTTGATGAATACTACGAAGCGGCAGGCGTCGATCCCCGTAGGCTCGATACGCTTCGCCGTGAAATCCTGTCGCTGTCCGACGTCACCGGGCTGGCGGCGGATGTCGGCATGACCGGCGATCAGGATGGCGACCTCGCCAAACTGGACGCCTATCTGTGCGAATTGAAAGAGGCACAAATTCGCAATGGCCTGCATATCTTTGGCCAGTCTCCGACAGGGCAACAGGCGCTTGATCTGGCAATCGCCCTTGCGCGCGTGCCGCGCAAAGACGGCACCGGCGCAAACGCATCACTGCTGCGCGCGCTGGCCGATGACCTTGAACTTGGGTTTGATCCCCTCAGCGCCGAACTGGGCGCGCCATGGTCAGGGCCCAAGCCCGACATTTTGGCCAATGACACCCCTTGGCGCACCGCCGGTGATACGGTCGAACGCCTTGAAATCCTGTCGCAAAACCTCTTGCGGGACGGCGGGTGGGGCGATGCAGAGCCTGCTCTGCGAGCGTCACCCCCCGGCCCAAACTCTGCTACGGTCATCGACGAAATTCTGAACACCATCCGGCCTATTGTGTCGAACTGCGGCCCCGCAGAGGGCGCTGCCCTTTTGACCGCCCTGAACGGACAGGCTGTTGCGCCCGGCCCCTCAGGCGCACCGACTCGCGGGCGACTGGACGTTTTGCCCACCGGCAAAAACTTCTTCAGCGTGGACAGCCGCGCGGTTCCAACGCCCACCGCATGGCAGCTTGGCTGGAAATCCGCGAACCTGTTGATCGAACGCTATCTACAGGATCACGGCGACTGGCCCCGGACAATGCTTGTGACTGCGTGGGGTACGGCGAACATGCGGACGGGGGGGGACGATATCGCTCAGGCGCTTGCACTGATGGGCGTCAAACCCAAATGGGACAGCGCCAATCGTCGCGTCACGGGCTTTGACATCCTGCCGTTGTCGGTACTGGGTCGCCCCCGGGTCGATGTCACCCTGCGGGTGTCCGGTTTCTTCCGCGATGCATTTCCCCAGTTGATCGCCCTCGTCGACAGCGCGGCCCGCGCGGTGCAGGCCTTGGATGAACCCGATGCCGAAAACCCTGCCGCGTCGCGAGCTCGCCAAGGGCAGGCCACATCGCGCGTCTATGGGTCAAAACCCGGCGCCTATGGTGCCGGTCTTCAGGCGCTAATCGATGAACGTGTGTGGAACGACCGCGCCGATTTCGGGGCGGCCTATATCGAATGGGGCGGATATGCCTATGGCGCCAATCAGGATGGCGCGGCTGACCACGACGGGCTGCGCGAACGGTTGTCGCAAACGGACGCAATCATCCAGAACCAAGACAATCGCGAACACGATATCCTCGATTCCGATGACTACTATCAATTCGAAGGGGGCGCTGCCGCCGCTATTGCGACCCTGCAGGGGCAAGACCGCCCAATTTTCCACAACGATCATTCCCGTCCCGAACGTCCGGTCATTCGCACCCTAGATGACGAAATCGGTCGCGTCGTGCGTAGTCGGGTGGTGAACCCCAAGTGGATCGACGGGGTCAAGCGGCACGGCTACAAAGGCGCATTTGAGATTGCAGCAACGGTCGACTATTTGTTCGCCTTTGCGGCCACCACAGGGGCGGTGAAAAACCATCACTTTGATATGGTCGAAACCGCCTTTCTCGAGGATGACGCCACACGCGAATTCATTGCCGATGCGAACCCTGCTGCCTTGCGCGAAATCGCGGATCGCTTGCAAGAGGCGATTGATCGCGGCCTCTGGACACCTCGGTCCAATTCTGCCCGTGCGCGCCTTGCAGAATTCGGTTCCGCCGATCATGATACCTGACGATGTATAGCCTGAAACGACACGCACCCAATTCCGACGACTTTCCGGTCATCCTTGATCTGGTGCGGCATGCGTTCGCCTACATGGACGGCATCGTCGAACCGGCCTCGACCGTCCATCTGATGTCCGTCGCAAGCCTACAAAAAAGTGCGGAAACCGCTGAGGTTTGGACGTTGGGCACGCCAATTGTCGGATGTATGGTTCTAACGCCCAAAGATGACATGCTCTATCTTGGCAAACTCGCCGTTGCAGATAGCGAGCGGAGCAAGGGGCTTGCCCGTGTTTTGATAGAACATGCCTGCGTACGTGCAAAATCATTGAGCCTGACAGGCGTCGAACTGGGCACCAGAATTGAACTCACCAACAATCAGCGGGCCTTTGAAAAAATGGGGTTTGTTGAGTTTGAACGCGAATGCCATCCGGGCTTTGACCGTCATACTGCAATCACCTATCGCCGCGCCGTATAACCCACAAACAGGGGACCACAATGACAGAAGAAACCGACCGTCACGCCAGTAAAATGGCCAAAAAGAAAGCGGCCCGAGACAAGATCATGGCCACCAAAACCGGTGAAAAAGGGCTGATCATTGTCAATACCGGCAAGGGCAAAGGCAAATCTACCGCTGCCTTCGGCATGATCTTTCGCCACATCGCGCACGGGATGAAATCCGCTGTTGTTCAGTTCATCAAAGGCGGGATGAGCACGGGTGAACGCGACCTTATTCTGTCGAGGTTCTCTGATCTGTGCGAATTCTACACGATGGGCGAAGGATTTACCTGGGAAACCCAAGATAAGACACGCGACACCGAAATGGCCCAAGCAGCATGGGCGAAGGCCAAAGAGTTGATCCGCGACCCGTCGAACAGCATGGTGTTGCTGGATGAAATCAACATCGCCATCCGCTACGACTATGTCAGCATTGCCGAGGTCGTTGAATTCCTGACAACCGAAAAACCGCCAATGACCCATGTCGTTTTGACAGGGCGGAATGCGCACGACGATTTGATCGAAATCGCTGATCTGGTGACCGAGATGGAGTTGATCAAGCATCCGTTCCGCGGTGGCATTAAGGCGCAACAAGGGGTCGAATGGTAAGACAATGACAAAAGTATTGGGCATCTGCGGGTCGCTTCGCGCCGAGTCTTTTAATCTAAAACTCTTGCATCATGCGCTCGACGTGTTCGGCGGCGACTATGAGATTGGCTCAATTAGAATGCCGCTCTATGATGGTGACCTCGAAGATCTTGAGGGGGCGCCGATTGCGGCCAGACGTCTCGCCACTCAAATCGCAGAGGCAGACGCGGTTATCATCGCGACACCCGAATATAACAAATCCATCCCCGGCGGCCTAAAGAACGCCTTGGATTGGGTAAGCCGGCTGGATGGCCGCCCATGGCAGGACAAACCTGTTTCGATCATATCAGCAGCGGCCGGTCGCGCTGGCGGCGAAAGATCACAATACGCGCTGCGGCTTGCCTTGTCGCCATTTGCCCCCCGACTCCTAACCGGTCGAGAGGTTTTGATCGGTAATGCGTCGGCTGAATTTGCTGAAGACGGACGACTTAGCGGCGAGCGCGCAATCAAGGCGCTAGAGGCAAACATCGCGGCGCTAAAGGCGCTGATCCCCGCCTAAAGACTAGCCTCGACCCGAAAATCATCTGGAATATCGTCATGGCCGTTCAAAATAAGGTCGGCCATGACCTGACCGACCTTAGGCGCCATTCCAAATCCGATTTTGAACCCACCATTGGCGATAAAGACACCGGATTTTTCGGGGTACGCGCCCAACATCGGCGCACGGCTTTTGGCGCGGGGACGAACGCCAGCCCACCGTTCGACCACCTCGGCGCCGATCAGCATCGGAAATGCCTGATACGCGCGCTGTAGCACGTCATCCAATTGAGGATCTGTGGTGTCTGGGGCATCAAATTCACGTTCGCTGGTCGACCCTATGGCCACTGTGCCGTCGGCGTGCGGCACGATGTGCAGCGCATCCGCGAACAGCTGAGGCTGCGAGGCGGCATCGAACCTGAGGACGGCCGCCTGCCCCTTTACCCCATTCCCGACGGGTTTGTTCAATTCCTGTGACAGCGCCTGCAAACCTTGCCAGCCCGTTGCATGAACCACTGCGCCCTCCATGGGGCCTTGGGTCACAATATCACCGCCGAGCGCCGTAATGGCCTTTGCCAGCGCAAGGGTGGCCTGACGTGGGTGAATGCGGGCGGTCAGCGTGTCGTGGATCAGATAGCCCGTCGCACTTTGCGGGGACCAACCTGCGTGATGATCAGCCGGCACCACAGACCACTCGGCCCGTCCTTGCCACAGGTCTTGGGCCGTTGCGTGCCGCCGATGTGCAAGGTCAAGCGTGCGTTTATCATTGATCGGCTGTAGCCGTCCCGATCGCAGATAGCCGGCACTTTGCCCGCCGATCTGTTCAACCTCGGACCAAAACGGTTCCGCCATGATCAAACTATCAAATTGGAACGCCTTTTTAGCGTTCCAATTTTCGGGCACATGCGGCGCCAAGGCCCCCACAACGCCACCCGATGCGCCAGCGGCCACACCGTTTGGATCAATGACACGGACCTTTGCCCCCGCCTTTGCACAGCAATATGCCACCGACAGCCCAAACGCGCCCGCACCCAAAACAGTGACATCTGCCGTTGCCATTTCCACGCCCTTTGATCAAAGTTTCCGCGAACCTAAGGCAATCAAAAATGAACAACCACCCCCAAGCTGATTTGGACTGGCGCGATGGGCGCATTCCGATTTCCAAGAAATTCGATGACCCGTATTTTTCGCTCGAAAACGGACTGGCGGAAACACAGCATGTGTTTCTGGCAGGCAATGATTTGCCCGCCCGTTTCCACGATGGTTTCCAGATTGGCGAACTGGGCTTTGGTACGGGGCTGAATTTTCTGGTTGCTTGGGACGCATGGCTTCGGTCCGGCACCAAGGGAACGCTGACCTTTACCACGTTCGAAGCCTTCCCTATGTCCGTTACGGATACCGCTGTTGCGCTGGCGGCTTGGCCGCAATTGGATCACCTTATTCCGGCGTTTTTGGATGAGCTTGGTAAAGGTGGCAATACTTACCAATTTGAAAGAATCTTTCTCAACGTGATTTCAGGCGATGTACGGGAGACCCTGCCAAACACTGACCTATCAGCCGACGCTTGGTTCCTAGACGGGTTTTCACCCGCCAAGAACCCCGAAATGTGGGAACCTGAGGTGATGAAACAGGTTGGACTGCACACCAAGTCAGGCGGCACTGCTGCGACCTACACAGCGGCGGGATTTGTTCGTCGGGGGCTGGCAGACGCCGGATTTGAGGTGACTCGCACACCAGGCTTTGGTCGAAAGCGTCACATGACACGGGGCGTCAAACAATGACACAGGACAACACACGCCTTGGCATTATCCTGATGATCGCAACCACGTTTGTGTTCGCGGTGCAGGATGTGTTGTCCCGCCATTTGGCCACGGAATACCATGTTCTGATGATCGTGATGATCCGATTCTGGTTCTTTGCCGCCTTTGTGATTGCGATCGCCAAACGTCAATCAGGGTCCATCAGGGAGGCCGCCAGAACCAGCCAGCCATTGGTACAGATCTTTCGGGGGGTTCTGCTTGCGCTCGAAATATGCGTAATGGTGACCGCGTTTGTCCGACTGGGGCTGGTGGAAAGTCACGCACTGTTCGCCAGCTATCCACTTTTAATCGCGGCGCTGTCTGGTCCCGTTCTGGGGGAACGTGTGGGGTGGCGCCGCTGGGTTGCAATTGGAATCGGATTCTGCGGCATTCTGGTCATCTTGCAGCCCGGGTTTAAGGTATTTTCACCTGATGCGCTTTGGGCGGTTGGGTCGGCCTTGATGTTCGCGGTTTATGGATTGGTGACGCGTTATGCTGCGCGAAAAGATAGCACCGCCACCTCTTTCTTTTGGACAGGGACCACAGGCGCAGTCGTTTTGACGGCCATCGGAATTTGGTACTGGGAACCCATGATCGCAATCGATTGGGTCTGGATGATCATCCTGTGCATCATCGGCTGCCTTGCCCATTTCATGCTGATCAAAGTCTACGAGGTCGCCGAAGCCAGCGCGGTACAGCCCTTTGCCTATTTACAACTGGTCTTTGCGTCGGCGATGGGCATGGCGATTTTTGGCGACACACTAACGACCAACGTCGCCGTTGGCGCTGCGATTGTCATCGGGGCGGGTTTGTTCACGCTGTTTCGCGAACGCAAAACCAAGACTAGCGGTCAGGACGTGTGACAGGGCGTGGGCTGGTCCAGACTGTGCCGGTAAAGCTTGGAATGACGTCATAGCTTGGCGTTATTTCGACCGGCGCAATTGCGCTATCAAAGCTGAAATCAATGATTGCCAAGGCCGCATCCCCGGGGAAGGTTTCCGCGACAACGAACTGTTCCGGCGTCACGGTTGGTTGTGGTTCCACCAAGGGTTCCAGCACTGGTGCCACAGGTGCCGCCGAAATGGTCGTCGCCGGCGCTGGCCCGACTGTTTGCGGCGCGTGAACCTCATCAATCGTTTCCGCCTCGGGGGTTGGCGGACGCTGTGGTTCGACCGGTGTTAGTTCCGGTTCGAACGTCGGAGACGGCAGGTCAAACGGGCGCATCTGTGGCCGGATGATCGGTTTCTGTCCGGTCAGGCGTTGGGAAAACGGCACCGGATCGGCACGGCCTGTCAGCTGGGCACGGTAAACAGGGATCGCCTCAGTGACGCGCTGCACATAGTTCCGGGTTTCGCGGAATGGGATGTGTTCAATCCAATCAACGATGTCCATTTCGCCCAAACGCGGATCGCCGCGTTCATCCATCCAGCTTTCTGGGCGCGACGGACCGGCATTATACCCTGCGGCAATCATCACTGGCGAATTCCCGAACTGTTCTTGCAGGTTAGCAAGATATTGGGACCCCAGCGTGACATTATATTCCCAGTCAGTGGTCAGACGGCTGGTGGCAAATTCCAGCCCCAGATCGTTCGACACCTCTTCTGCGGTGGCGGGCATCAACTGCATCAGGCCCAAGGCCCCGACGGGGCTGGCTGCGGTTACTACAAATTCGCTTTCCCGTCGCGCAATGGCAAGCGCGAGTTCGGTCTCAACCGGCAGCTCCATGGCGGCCATTTCATGCATCGGGAAATAGATGTCCGGCAGGATGATGCCGCGCTCGGCGGCATTCTTGCCCAACAGCAACGCATAGTACGGCTGATTGCGGCGCAAAAACTCGTTGCCCAGCGCGCCAAACTCTTGCGGTGATAGCGCGTCTGAAACGATGGTCGTGAACAAGAACGCCCCGTTGCGGTCCCCCGCCTCAGCAAGCGCAAGGGCAGACCGGACACGAGGATCATCAGCGAAGTCCAGATCGCTTAGGTCCGGATACGATCCACGCCCGAGCAGCGCCGGATCGAAAGACCGGCCAATTTTTTCGGCGGCAAGCAAACCATAAAATGCGGTCTGTATATCCGCAGCGGTCGCATACGCATCGGCCGCAGCTGTTGCGTTACCCAGCACCTCTTGGGTTCGGCCAATCCAATACCCGATACGCGCAGTGGCAATAGGTGTCTCAGCCGCCATGGCTGCGCGTTCAAAATGGGCCAATGCCTGTTCTGCATCATCCAGATAGGTCAGGCTCAGATAGCCCGACAGCCATTCCAGATCATGGAAAACAAACCCGTCGTCGGGTGACAAATAGTGGCGACTGGCCAATGTGTAGGCGCTCTCGATCCGACCTTGTCGCATTTCCCAGCGCGCAAGAATTCGGCGCCCATCGGCCCAGTTGATCGGATTTTGAAGGGATGCGGCGCTGCCGGTTTCGCGCGTCAAAACCTTTACCGCGTCCGTAAATTCATTGCGGCGCATCAACCAGGTAAACAGCGCATACCGCGACACCGGCAAAAGCTTTTGTTCGCGTGGCAGGTCATTCAGCGCTACGCGCGCACCGGTTTGCGCCCGCGCCAGCATTAGGTTGGCGGCGATCAGGTCAGCGTCCGCCTGCGGCAGCAGCGGGATCATACGTTCGGCATCGCCGAGGTTGCCCTGCCAGATCATGTTGGTGGCGCGCAGCATATGCAGCGACTGTAAAACCGGCCCATAGATCGCAATAATCTGGTTCTGGGCGTCCTCGGACATCCCAAGGTTCAACCAAGCCTCACCAAGCACACGTGCGGCGGCCGTGGCGTTTCCACTTTGCGCGAGGGCATTGGCATAGTGCAGAACACCTTCGCCGGTCAGGGGCGGTTCTGAACTAAACCAAGCGATAATATCGGCGGGGTTGTCAGTACGCGCGATCGACGCTTCGCCGAACCTGCGCAAACGGGCCATTCCGGGCCAATCAGGGTATTGTTCGACGAATTCGACATAGTCCTGAAATTCGGCATCACCATCGCGAAGCCGCGACCACGTCACCAAATCCCATTTCAACATATCACCGGCAACCAATGTATAGGCTTCGGTCCATTGATCGTTCGCGCCCGCCTGCAATGCTGCAGTCAGGTCAGTTTCGCCCAAACTGGGTGAAACACAAAATATGCTGGCGCCGATACCTAAAATGGTCGAACGAAAATACATTAAACAACCGCTCCTTGCAGCGACGTTACCAATCGCCGTTGATTCCTCAACACACAAACTTGGCAAGCGGCGGAAACCCGTCTAGTTTCCGCGCGTTTTCAATACGGGCGACTCAGCCTTTTCACAACGAAGGAATACGACATGCTACGAGGGTCAATGCCAGCACTGGTCACGCCGTTCAAAGACGGCCAAGTGGATCTGGACACCCTTAAAAAGCTTGTCGACTGGCACATCGAACAGGGCAGCAACGGTCTGGTCCCTGTTGGCACCACTGGCGAAAGCCCGACGCTTAGCCACGCCGAACACGATCTGGTCGTTGAAACCGTGATCAAACAGGCCGCAGGGCGCGTTCCTGTTGTTGCCGGTGCGGGGTCAAACAGCACCGCCGAAGCCGTTCGACTGGTGACCGCAGCAAAGAACGCTGGTGCCGATGCCGCGCTTGTTGTGACGCCATATTATAACAAACCGACCCAGCGCGGCCTTATTGCCCATTTCGAGGCATGTGCCGAAGTTGGCCTGCCGATTGTTATCTACAACATTCCAGGCCGTTCGATTGTCGACATGACACCCGACACGATGGGCCAATTGGCAAAACATCCAATGATCATCGGCGTGAAAGACGCGACTGGCGATCTGTCGCGTGTTCCTCAAACGCGGATCACATGTGGGACGGACTTTACCCAGCTGTCGGGCGAAGACGCGACCGCGCTGGGGTTCAATGCGCACGGCGGCGTTGGCTGCATTTCGGTGACCGCAAACGTGGCACCAAAACTGTGTTCGGATTTCCAAGCTGCGACGCTGGCAGGTGACTATGCAGCTGCGCTGACGTTGCTGGACAAACTGATGCCGCTGCACATTGCCATCTTTGCGGAACCCGGACTGGTGGGCGCGAAATACGCGATGTCCCTGCTGGACCTGTGTTCGGATGAGGTCCGTCTGCCTTTGACGCCGCTTAGCGACGGCACCAAAGCGCAGATCCGCGACGCTATGGTTCACGCCGGTCTTTTGAAGTGACGCAAATAGCGCAAACCGGTCGGGACAACCTGATCGGCAGCCTATTTATGATTATCTCGATGGCGGGGTTCGCCATCGAGGATTCGTTCCTAAAATACGCGGCTGATACCTTTGGCGACATTCCATCGGGTCAAACTGTTGTTTTGCTAACGATTGTCGGCATGGCCGTGTTTGGCATCGCCGCTCGGTTAGCTGGTCAACCGCTCTGGTCTGAGGCCTATCTGTCCCGCCCGCTATTACTGCGCGGCGTTTTTGAGGTGTCTGGACGCCTCGCCTATACCCTAGCCTTCATACTTGCGCCGCTTATTACCGCCACGGCGATCCTGCAGGCCACGCCGCTGGTTGTGGTGGCGGGCGCCGCGATTTTTCTGGGCGAAAAAACGTCTTTGCGTCAATGGCTTGCGGTTGTGATCGGGTTTGGTGGGGTCATGCTGATCCTGCGCCCTTGGGGGGCATCGTTTGACGTGTTTGCCATCCTCGCCGTGCTGGGCATGATCGGATTTGCCGGTCGCGATCTGGCAACACGCGCCTCGCCTGCGGTGCTTAGCAACGCGCAGCTCGGGTTCATCGGCTATGCCATGTTCTTTGTCGCGGGCTGTATCATCTGGGGCGCGCAGGGCCGGATCGCACCGATGCCGCCAATGGCGATTGTCCTGACACTGATTGCCGGTGCTGGCGGCATTCTGGGGTATTTCGCCCTGACGGTCGCGATGCGCCGCGGCAGCGTGGGCGCGGTCACGCCGTGGCGATACACGCGCCTGATCTTTGGCGCCGCGCTTGTGCTGATCATGTTCAACGAAACCATCGACATGCCCACCATCATTGGCAGCATTATCGTGGTGATCAGCGGGCTTTTGGGCATCAACCGACAAAGATGACACAATGATCGGCTTGCCCCTTTTGGGGCAAATCCCTATCTGTGCGTGACCATGGCCAAGAAAAAAGAAAATACGAACTACAAGGTGATCTCAGAAAACCGTCGGGCGCGTTTTGATTACGCGATCGAGGCGGACCTAGAGGTCGGCATTGTCTTGATGGGATCCGAAGTGAAATCGCTTCGGGTTGGCCAGTCGAATATTGCCGAAAGCTATGCCGAGGTAAAAGACGGCGAACTGTGGCTCGTGAATTCCTACATTGCCCCCTATGAGGCTGGCCGCACCTTTGGCCACGAAGAAAAGCGTCGCCGCAAACTGCTTGCCTCCAAGCGCGAGGTTGCCCGCCTTTGGAATGCGACCCAGCGCGAAGGCATGACGATCGTGCCGCTAGTCATGTATTTCAATGACAAAGGTCTGGTAAAGCTGAAGATCGGCACCGCGAAGGGTAAGAAAAACCACGACAAACGGGCGACCGAAGCCAAGCGTGACTGGAACCGCCAGAAACAGCGCCTGTTGCGTCACGGCGAATAACGGGGCGTTGGCCCGCTTTTTTCCCCGTGAGCGTTTTTACGCACCTTCCTAGGGTTTGCGCGATGCAATTCGCATCGGGCGAGGAGGGATTATCAAATGGAAAGCCTAATCATTCAACTGGTGGCAGGCGCTGTCGGCGGCAACGCGGCAGGGGCCGTCATGAAAAACATGTCGCTTGGCACTTTGGGCAATTCGATTGCCGGTATCGTTGGCGGCGGTCTTGGCGGTCAGATACTGGGCCTGCTCTTGGGTGACCCAAATGTCGGCAAAGCGGTTGCTGGCGCAGGTGGCATAGGGTCGGTTCTGACCGACGTTGCGGGGGGCGGCGTTGGTGGTGGCGTCGTCTTGGCCATCGTCGGATTTATCCGCAACAAGATCGCATAAACTGCGATTTGCGGGGCTGTTAGCGTTTAGGGGCGTTTTTGACGCCCCTTTTCCTTTTCCGACCCTTGCCTCATTGAGACAGCAGCGTTAGGCAAACCCGACCGGACAAGCTCTGGGAGGACTCAGATGACATCTTCGCACGCACGTGACACTTCGACCGTTGTTTCCACGGCTTGGCTGGCGGAACATATCGCTGATCCTGATCTGCGCATCTTGGATGCCTCGTGGCACATGCCCGGATCGGACCGAGATGCCAAGGCCGAGTTCGAAGCCGAACATATACCCAATGCGCGGTTTTTTGATATCGACGAAATTTCGGATCTAAGGTCTGAACTGCCCCACACGGTCCCGCCAGTCGAAAAGTTCATGAGCCGCATTCGGGCGATGGGCGTGGGCGATGGGCACAAGGTCATCATCTACGATAGCCACGGGCTTTTCTCTGCCGCGCGGGTTTGGTGGCTGTTCCGGCTTATGGGGCAATTTGATGTTGCGGTTTTGGACGGCGGCTTGCCCAAGTGGAAAGCCGAAGGTCGCCGCACAACAAACGAACCACCTGTGATCCGCGATCGTCACATGACGGTTCAGCGCCAAAATCAAATGGTCCGCGACGTGACCGAGGTTGCGCGCGCAGCCAAGCTAAAAGACCACGAAATCATCGATGCACGCGGTGCGGAACGGTTCCGCGGTGATGTGCCCGAACCCCGCCTCGGCCTGCGTGCCGGTCATATTCCGGGGTCCAAGAATGTACCGTTCGGTTCGCTGCTTCAGGCGAATGGAACACTCAGAAATCCAGATGATCTACGCCGAGTGTTTGAACAGGCTGGCGTTGATCTGGATAAACCCGCGATCACGACCTGTGGTTCGGGGGTTACCGCCGCGATCCTCTGTCTTGCAATGGAGCATATGGGCAAGACAGATCACTCGCTTTACGACGGCTCATGGTCCGAATGGGGCATGTACGCCGATCTTCCAATTTCAACCGGAGACAACTGATGCTTGAGCATCTCAAAGCGCAGCCCGCTGACAAGATCCTTGCCCTGATGGCAGCATACCGCGAGGATCCCCGCACAGACAAAATCGACCTTGGTGTTGGCGTTTATAAGGACGCGACGGGTCTGACACCTGTCATGCGCGCGGTCAAAAAGGCCGAGCAAAAGATTTTGGAAGAACAGAACACCAAGGCCTATGTGTCCTTGGCTGGCGACACCGCCTACCTTGATGCGATGATCGGCCTCGTCCTTGACGGTGCTGCGCCGCGCGAAAACATTGCGGCCGTTGCGACACCTGGTGGCACCGGCGCTATCCGTCAGGCCTTTGAGCTGATCAAGCGGACCGCACCGGAAGCAACCGTTTGGTACACAAATCCAACATGGCCGAACCATGTTTCGATCCTGAATTATCTGGATATGCCATCCAAGGCCTTTACCTATTTTGACGAAGCGACCCGTTCGGTCGATTTCGACGGCATGATGGCCGATCTGGCCAATGTTCAGGCCGGCGACGTGATCCTGCTTCACGGATGCTGCCACAACCCAACCGGCGCGAATTTGGCCGCCGACCAATGGGATGACGTTATTGCGCTGATCAATGACAAAGGCGCGATGGCGATGGTCGACATTGCGTATCAGGGCTTTGGCGATGGTCTGGCAACCGATGGCGACGCAACCCGCAAAGTTGCCGCAGGCGTCAAACAGTGCCTGATCGCAGCGTCCTGCTCGAAAAACTTTGGTATCTACCGCGAACGGACCGGCATCCTTATGGCCGTTGCCGAAAACGCGGAACAGGCCAAGCTGGCTCAGGCCAACCTCGCGTTCCTGAACCGTCAGAACTATTCCTTCCCGCCCGACCACGGCGCACGGGTTGTGACCACCATTCTGAACGATCCCGAACTGCGCGCAGATTGGGAAGCCGAACTAGAAGAGGTCCGCCTGTCGATGCTTGCCCTGCGTCAGCAGCTTGCCGATGAACTGCGCCGCCTGACAAACAGTGATAGGTTTGACTTTATTGCCGAACACCGTGGCATGTTCTCGCGTCTTGGTATTTCGTCCGACAAGGTCGACATCATGCGCGAAAAGAACGGCATCTACATGGTGGGCGACAGCCGCATCAACATTGCGGGCCTGAACACCGAAACCGTGCCGCTGTTGGCCAAAGCGATCGTCGAGTCGGGCGCCTAACAGGCGCCGCGACACGCACAAAAAAGGCGGGGTCGATCCCCGCCTTTTTTGTTTTCCCCGACCGAACGGATTAAAGAGCCGTTTCGTTCACTTCGCCGGTGCGAACACGCAGCGCGGATTCCACATCCACAACGAAAATCTTGCCGTCCCCGATGGTGTCGGTTTTCGCGGCCCCTACGATGGCCTGAACCGTCTGATCGACCATGTCATCCGTGACAACAATCTCTAGCTTTACTTTGGGAACATAGTGAACGGCATATTCCGCGCCGCGGTAAATTTCAGTGTGACCCGATTGCGATCCGAACCCTTTGATTTCGGTTACCATCATACCACGCACGCCAATCGCGGTCAGGGCCTCTCGAACTTCGTCGAGTTTAAATGGCTTAATAGCCGCAATGATCATCTTCATATGTCGTCCTCCGTTTACCTTGGGTCCAAGGATAACGAGCCAATTCCCCTACGCCTAGTCCTTGGTTGGACAAACAAAAAACCCGGGCGCGAACGCCCGGGCAGTGATAGAAAAACTAATCGGAAGGGTGATTAGCCTTTCGAGAACTCAGGGTAAGCTTCCATACCCAGTTCCGCCATATCCAGGCCGTTGATCTCGTCTTCTTCGCTGACACGCAGACCCATGACTGCTTTCAGGATGAACCAAACAACACCCGACATTACGACAGTTGCGCCACCGATCACGATGATACCGTACAGCTGGGTGCCCAGTGCTGCGCCATCGTTGGTGAAGATAACTGCGATGGTGCCCCAGATACCTGCGAACAGGTGAACAGGGATTGCGCCAACAACGTCGTCGATTTTCAGCTTGTCCAGGAATGGAACAGCGAAGACTACGATCACGCCGCCAACCATACCGATCAGAGTAGCTGCGCCCAGAGTTGGGGTCAGAGGTTCTGCGGTGATCGATACCAGACCGGCCAGTGCGCCGTTCAGGACCATGGTCAGGTCAACTTTGCCGTACAGCAGTTGGGTCAGGATCAGGGCAGCAACAGCGCCACCAGCTGCAGCAGCGTTGGTGTTCGAGAACACGCGGCTGATGTCTGCAACGTCACCTACGGTACCCATCGCCAGCTGCGAACCACCGTTGAAGCCGAACCAACCCAGCCACAGGATGAATGTACCCAGTGTTGCGAGTGGCAGGTTCGAACCTGGCATTGGGATGGTTTTGCCGTCTTTGTACTTGCCGATACGTGGTCCAAGGATCAGCGCACCGGTTAGAGCAGCCCAGCCGCCGACCGAGTGTACGATGGTCGAACCAGCGAAGTCCGAGAAGCCTGCTTCGCCAACAAAGCCGCCACCCCAAGTCCACGACGCGGTGAACGGATAGATGATTGCGGTCAGGATGATGGTGAAGATCAGGAATGGCCACAGCTTGATACGCTCAGCCAAAGTACCCGAAACGATCGATGCGGTTGCCGCACAGAACATCAGCTGGAAGAAGAAGTCCGAACCGGTCGATGCATAGCCATAGTCGTCAACAGCGTCACGACCAACACCAACAGCTTCCAGAACGCCAGGGCCCCAAACGCCCGACAGAACGCCTTCGATCGCCCATGTGCCCAGTGGGTACATCAGGTTGTAGCCGATCAGGTAGTAGAAGATGGCTGCCAGCGAGAACAGCGCAACGTTTTTGGTCAGCTGCATGGTCACGTTTTTGCCGCGAACCAGACCAGCTTCAAGCATGGCAAAACCAGCTGCCATCCAGAATACCAGGAAGCCGCCGATCAAGAACAGCAGCGAGTTGAAAATGAAGTAGCTGTCGCTGGACGCGTCAACGCCAGGCACAGCATCCTGAGCAAAGCCCGCAGCCGGAAGCGCCATAAGCGCAGCAGCAGGAAGAAGTTTCGTTAGTTTCATGGTGTGTTTCCCTTGCGGTCGCGCCTTACAGCGCGTCGTCATTGGTTTCGCCGGTGCGCACGCGAAGGGCGCTCTCGACATCCAGTACAAAGATCTTGCCGTCGCCGATCTTGTCGGTTTTAGCGGTGGTTGCGATTGCCGATACGATTTCGTCGACCATCGAGTCTTGCACGACGACTTCGAGTTTGACCTTTGGAACAAAATTCACGGCGTATTCTGCACCACGGTAGATCTCGGTGTGACCGGATTGCGAGCCAAAGCCCTTGATCTCGGTCACCATCATACCGCGAACGCCAGCGGCGGTTACAGCTTCGCGAACCTCCTCCAGCTTGAACGGCTTAATGGTAGCGATAATGAGTTTCACGTTCTTCCCCTTGCGAGTTTATCTCTGACGGCCATAAGCGGACCGCTGCCGACAGAAAGCGCTTAGGGGGGCTTGATCACAACGATTTGGGGCCCATGATAATGGTGAACCTAATGTAAAATTGCCCAAAAATTATACAAATTAATCGAAACGCACAAAAAGTACGCACTTCGCGAAGCATTAATTCCCTATTTTGGTGCCTCAACTTTGAGTCAAATTCGCGATAGAATCCGCCGAAACGTCTAAATAACGAGCAGTAGATGAGCCAATCAGGTCGCAAAACGCCCAAATTGGTCGCTGAGAATCGCTATACTGGCACCAAACCAGCCGCGAAGACATCAGCGCCCAAATCGCGGGCTAAACGTAAACCGGTCCGCAAACGGCCCACCGGCCCCCTTGGCTGGATCGGTCGGGGCATTCGCTGGGTCGTGCGCCTGTTGTTCCGGCTGTTTTGGTCGATAGGGGTCGTTGCCTGCCTGATCGTCGCCGGGGCCGTCGTCTATACCGCAACAACACTGCCGCCTGTCGACGACCTGATTGATGGCCGTGCGCGGGGGTCGGTCACCTTGCTCGACGCAACCGGCGCACCATTTGCGTGGCGCGGCGATCAATTCGGCGGAATGATCACCGCTGATATGGTATCACCCCATCTGCGGAATGCTGTCGTCGCAACCGAAGACAAGCGTTTCTATTGGCACATCGGCGTTAGCCCGCGCGGCATCGCCAGCGCGGTGCGCATCAACCTTCAGGCGGGGCGCGGCGCTCTGTCCGGCAACGGCGGTTCTACGATCACTCAGCAAACGGCCAAGCTGTTGTGTCAGGGACAGCCCTTTGACGCGACGATCTGGGACTCTGAGGCCGCATACGAAGAAGATTGTCGCCGCACAACGATTTGGCGCAAAGCGACCGAGGCCGTCTACGCGATGGCTATGGAGTTGCGATACACCAAGGATGAAATCCTGACGCTGTATCTGAACCGTGCGTATCTGGGGGCCGGCACCCGCGGCTTTGAGGCCGCTGCACAGCGATATTTCGGCATCTCTGCCGCCGAGGTGAACCCATCACAAGCCGCAATCCTTGCCGGACTTTTGAAAGCACCCAGCACCTATGCGCCAACCGCGAACCTGCAACGCAGCTGGGACCGCGCGAATGTTGTACTGACACTGATGGAGGATCAGGGATACCTGACCGCCGCACAGACCGCTGAGGCCCGCACAAACCCCGCACAGCTGTCCGAGGCCGCCGAGGCGCGCGCGGGTGGATACTTTGCCGATTGGGTTATGGATACGGGCCCAAGCTATTTCACAGAGACAACCACCGAAGATGTCATCATCCGCACGACCTTGGATCAGGACATCCAATCAGCGGCGGAAGAGGCGCTGGCTTGGGTATTTGAAAACAAGGTCCGCGAAGGATCAGAGGCACAGGCCGCCATCGTCGTCATGTCGGCAGACGGCGCTGTGCGGGCCATGGTGGGCGGACGCGAAACCAAGGTCGCAGGTGTGTTTAACCGCGCGACACAGGCGCTGCGCCAGACGGGATCCCTGTTCAAACCATTCATCTATGCCGCGGCACTGGAATTGGGCCACAGCCCATTAGAATTGATCGTCGACGAACCGCTATGTTTGAACGTCCCTGGTTCGGGTGAATGGTGTCCACAAAACTATGACCGCGAATTTAAGGGCCCCATCACGCTGACCGATGCGCTTGCCAATAGTCGCAACGTCCCTGCCGTTCTGTTGTCCGAAGACGTCGGCCGTGAGGCTGTCCAAACCGTCGCGCGCGGTTTTGGTATGACCGGCGAACTGGCCGATGGCCCCGCGATCGCGCTTGGCGTGACGGAATCGACATTGGTCGAAATGGCCGGCGCCTACGCAGGCATCCTGAACGGCGGCTCTAGCGTGGTGCCCTATGGGTTGGTGGAACTGCGGCTGCTTGGCGACGATACATCCCTTATGGGCAGCGGCGGCGGCATTGGCGAACGGATCATCCGCGAAGAAAGCGCCCAACAACTGGTCTGGATGATGCATCAAGTTGTTGAAGCAGGCAGCGGGATGCGGGCACGTATCGACGGCTGGGAAATCGCTGGCAAGTCAGGCACGACCCAAGGCGCACGGGATGCGTGGTTCATCGGGTTTACCGGCGATTACGTGACCGCCGTCTGGATGGGCTATGACAATAACACGCCGCTAACCGGTGTGACGGGTGGCGGGCTGCCGGCGACGATCTGGCATGAAACCATGGTACGCGTGCTGGCCGACAAATCGCCAACACCCTTGCCAATGATTGTTCCTGCCCCTGTCGAACAGCCTGTGACAGTGAACACTGGTCAGCAGCAGGGCGGCGGCATCATCGACAACCTGTTGCGTGGTCTGCTTGGCGGTGGTCAGTGATCAGCTGTCAGGGCAGCGCGAATACCGAAAGGCATAGCCGTCCCAAATCATGATAAGGTCCGTGCTATCACGGGCCTTCATCATCATGGCGCGTTCATCCCAATACTGACCTTCGCCCGAACATTGCATATTGTAGAGCGTGGCATCCATGTCGATGACATTCACGGGATTGGTCATGCGACACTGCATTTCGACGCCGAAAAAGATCCCATCGCGGATTTCCAGCGCAGCGCCATCTGCACCGACCAACCCGCACTCGGCATTTGCGGTCTGGCGATACACACCATCATAGGGCGTTGCCGCGGCGATTGCCGGAATGGCCATAACGGCCGCGATGATGGGGGTGTGTTTCAGCATTAGAACGCCTCTAGATCAGCGATCAATCCGTTGATATCGCCCCGCCGCCGATCCAGCATTGCACCGATTTCGGTACGTTCCGACAGGATCATGCTGATCCCTTCGATGAACATATTGATGAACTTGGGTGCGCCAGAGCCATCCGAAATCACAAAGCTAACGTTGTAAGGCGCCTGCCCCTGCAAAAGCGCATTGGCATGCACCTCAATACCATTCGGGACGGTCTTGGCGTCTGTGATCTCGATCCGGCCACCAATGAATTCCCGAAAACGGCGGCCATATTTTTGGGCCATGTATGACTGAAACGCCCCGACGTATGCGCGGCGCTGCGCATCGCTCGCCGACCGCCAAGGGTTCCCCAACGCGGACCGCGCAATGATCGGCACATCTGCGTAGTCTGCAAAAATCTGTTCAAATTGACGGATCATGGCGGTTTCAGATGCGCCTGAACCAATGACAGAATTAATGTCACCGACGATCTGGTCCACCAGACTGCGGGCTTGGCCCGTCGTCAGCGCAAAGGCCCGCACCGGCATCAAGCCGGTCGCGAGGGCAGCGGCGATAAATGTACGACGTTTAATAGTCATCTTATTCCTCATACGGGTCGGAATAGGGATCAAAATATGGATCGCTATAAGGATCTAAATAGGTATCATCTGCTTCAACGCCCAGTTGGAACCGGCGATTTTGCAGATAAAGCAAACGTGACTGCGCATAACTGTCGGCACTTTCATATAGAACGCTGTCGACTGTGCCCGAGAACTGACCCCGAGAAATGGCCAGACCAGCAACTTCAGACGGCAGGGCATATGTCACCTGCGCCTTGGTCCCAACCTGACCAATGGGGTCCATGATCAAATCAACAAGCGTGCCAAACGCATCGCGTTCGGTCGTTGGACCAAGACCCACGATTTCCAGATAGGCACCTTCGCCCACGCCCCAAACCGCCAGGGTTTGGCCAAAATCGGCCTCTTGTTCATAAATGCCAAACGCCGAGGCAGGATCAAAGAAACCACCAATACCCAAGGTGGTGTTCAAACCAAAGCGCACCGTATTGGTGATCGCACCGCCTAGATCGCCCTGCAGCACATTGTTCACCACGGCATTCGGCAGACCCACGTTGTCGGCAAAATTGCTAACAGGGATCGTGATTTCGTCGGGCAATTCATTTGCCACCTCACCCACCGGTCGCACGAACATACGGTCCAAGTTCTTGTTGAATTCATGCACCTGCCGATTGTGCGCCTCGAACGGGTCGTGAAACTCGCTCAGGCCGTCCGGCTGGCTGCACGCAGCCAAACCCAGCGCCAGCACGCCGACCGCAATTCGTATCAGGGACCCTTGTTTCAACACTCTACGCCTTGGTCACTATGTATCGTTCTGCTTCAAATAGTATGCCGTTCAGGAAGCACAGGGGTATATACCCAAGATTGCGAAAAAAGTGGCGAAATTGAAACAGAACCATTAACCACACTGTGTCACATAGGCATTTAGCTTGAAAATCGACGCAGCGGAAAGGCGCCTATCTTGCAGCAACAGTCCACGTCAGAGCTCGGCCAGATACGGCGCAGAAACAGGATTGTGTTCTGGGGCGTCGCGGTCTTTAGCCTGCTGGTGAACACGTTGATGCTCACCGGTCCGCTATACATGATGAATGTCTATGACCGTGTGCTGGGGTCGGGATCGGTTGAAACACTGGTGTCTTTGACCCTGATCGTCGCGTACCTCTATCTATGTATGACGGTGCTCGATTTCGTGCGAGGGCGGTTGATGGCACGTGTCGGCGCCCGGTTCCAAAGCGACCTAGACGAACGTGTGTTTTCGGCCAGCATGCGCGCCAAAACCCTGAACATCGCCCCCAAAGAGGCGGCAACCGCGCTCAAGGACCTTGAGGCGATTCAACGCAGCTTTGTCGCGCCGGGGACCATGTCCTTGTTCGACCTGCCGTATATGCCGGTCTTTTTCTTTGGGATTTTTCTGTTTCACCCGTGGCTGGGCATGCTTGCCGTTATCGGTGCGGTGATTTTGATTTTTCTGACGCTGCTCAATCAGGCCGCTACGTCGTCACCATTGATGGACGCGAATGTGGCCTCCTACAAATCCGAAGCGATGAGCACGACCATTCAAGAAAGCGCCGACACCATTCAGTCGCTGGGCATGCGCGGTGCTGTTTTCCGTCACTGGCAGAATCTAAGAAACGCGGCATTGGCCGCGAATATTCGCGCCGCTGACCGCAATGGCGGTTTTTCGGCTGCGACCCGTGGGTTCCGTTTGTTTTTGCAGTCCGCGATGCTTGGGCTTGGGGCCTATCTGGTTCTGGAACGTCAGTTGACCGGCGGCGCGATGATTGCCGGATCTATCCTGATGGGGCGGGCCCTTGCGCCGGTCGAACAGCTGATTGGGACGTGGCCGCTTCTACAGCGGGCGCGCGCTGGCTGGCTACACCTTAACACGTTGCTGAAAGCGGTGCCGGACACTGATCCGAAAACTGAATTGCCACGGCCCCGCGCGATTTTCGATGCGCAGTCTGTTACCGTCGTCCCCCCGGGCGAGGCGTTGGCGTCGCTAAAATCTGTGTCGTTCAAGATCGAACCGGGACGGGCAATCGGCGTTATCGGGCCATCCGGCGCGGGTAAATCGACAGTGGCCAAGGCTGTCACCGGTTTGTGGCGACCTGCGGGTGGGTCGCTGAGGTTGGATGGTGCGGCGCTAGATCAATATGATCCTGATACGCTTGGGCAATACATCGGCTATTTACCACAGGCCGTGCGGCTCTTGCCCGGCACAATTCGCCAGAACATCGCGCGGTTTCGTCCTGACGAACCCGACGATGCCGTCATAGACGCAGCACGCAAGGCGGGCGCACATGAGATGATCCTCAAGCTGCCGAATGGATATGACACAGAGGTCACCACAGACGGCGGCAGGCTATCAGGTGGTCAGGTTCAGCGGATCGGACTGGCCCGCGCGATGTTTGGGGATCCTGTTCTGCTGGTACTGGATGAGCCTAACTCCAATCTCGACAACGAAGGGTCGCAGGCCCTCAATTCAGCGATCCGCGCCGCCAAGGCCGCCGGCAGCAGTGTGCTGATCATGGCGCACAGGCCCGCCGCGATCCAAGAGTGTGACATGTTGTTGGTGTTATACAACGGCACACGTCGCGCCTTTGGTCCACGGGACGAGGTTCTTAAATCGCTTGTGAAAAATCACAGCGCCATCCAACAGGCCCACCCCCAGCAAGGAGGCGTGTCATGACGACCAAGACATGGCGCACTGCGCCCTATATGTGGCTGGGTTTGACTGTTAGCTTGGTGTTGGTTGCCGGCTTTGCCGCTTGGGCCAGCCTTGCGCAAATTGGTGGTGCAATCCTTGCCAATGGGC
This sequence comes from Marivivens sp., assembly GCA_965215785.1. Classification (GTDB taxonomy): domain Bacteria; phylum Pseudomonadota; class Alphaproteobacteria; order Rhodobacterales; family Rhodobacteraceae; genus Marivivens. The sequence continues at coordinate 686,554 of OZ244120.1, forward strand.
AAATTGAGGTCGATCAAAACAGGCAAGTGATCCAGCACCCCTTTGGTGGGCAGGTTGGCCAAATCTTGGTGACTGAGGGCCAAACCGTCACCCAAGGTCAGGTTCTGATTACATTGGATCCGGTTGAATTGACCTCGGAGCTTGCGGTGACAAAATCGCAATTGTCAGAGCTGATCGCCCGCCGCAGCAGGTTGATCGCTGAACGTGATGGTCTGTCGGCAATTGAGATCGACCCAACGCTGGGTGCAACCGATGCAATCGAGGGGCAAGAGCGGCTATTTCAGGCGCGCTTGGCCAGCGACGCCAATGAAAAGGCCCAGTTTGAACGCCGTAAAAGCCAGATTGCCGATCAGATCGCTGGCATTCAGGCCCAACAGGCCTCGATCCGTCGGCAACTCGCGTTGATTGAACAGGAATTGGCCGACCAACAAAGCCTTTTGGATCGCGGATTGGCACAGGCATCCCGCGTTCTTGCACTTCAGCGTGAACAAGCCAGCCTATCTGGCCGCATTGGTGAACTGACCGCCTCGGCCGCACAGGCCGAGGGCCGCCGCACCGAAATTGATCTGTCGATCCTTGCCATTGATACCCGCCGCCGCGAAGAGGCGATCACCCAACTGCGAGATCTGGAACCGCAAATCCTTGAACTGACCGAACGCAGTGAAACACTGGCCAACCGGCTGGATGCGCTTGAGGTCAAGGCCCCCGTGTCCGGCGTTGTCTATGCGCTTCAATTCTTTTCGAACGCCGCTGTGATCCGTCAGGCCGAACCGATCATGTACATCGTTCCGCAGGACCGACCCTTGATCATCACCGCTCAGGTCAATCCGCGGGATATCGACCAGATATCACAGGGGCAGCCGGTGACCCTCAGGTTTTCCGCCTTTGACCAACGCCGCACACCCGAGTTGACCGGCTATGTCACCAACTTTTCCGCTGATGCCTTTCAGGACCAGCAAACTGGCGCCTCTTATTATCGTACGGAAATCGTGCTGAGCGAAGGTGAACAGTCGAAACTGCCCGAGGGCGCCCAGTTGATCCCGGGCATGCCGGTCGAGGCGCTTATCCGTACGGACGACCGGACACCTATCGAATTTTTGACCCAACCCCTGACCGACTTTTTTGCACGCGCATTTCGCGAGTCGTGATTGATCATTGTCAGGCGCAAGGCTAGCGTGCCCGCAAAAGGAGGCGCCTATGTCTGCAATTGAATCAAAGCTACAAGAACTGGGTATCACGCTGCCGGATGCACCGGCACCTGCTGCCAACTATGTGCCGTTCGTCATCACCGGAAACACGGTCTATATTTCGGGGCAGATCAGCCAGAACGACGCGGGCCTCATCACCGGCAAGCTGGGTGACGGGCTGTCGGTTGAACAGGGGGCCGAAGCCGCAAAAACCTGCGCGATCAGCCTGCTGGCTCAGGCCAAGGCTGCCTGTGGTGGTGATCTTGGTCGGATCAAGCGACTGGTAAAGCTGGTCGGCTTTGTAAATTCGACACCCGATTTCACCGACCAACCAAAGGTCATCAATGGCGCATCCGATTTTATGGTTGAGGTGATGGGCGACGCCGGTCGCCACTCCCGTTCAGCCGTCAGCGCAGCCAGCCTGCCGCTTGGTGTCGCTGTGGAAATCGAGGCCATTTTCGAGATCGCATAAATGCTTCATCAGGATTTTCTGGCTCAACCGATTGCGCATCGGGCCCTTCACGATGTCAACGCTGGCCGACCTGAAAATTCGCGCGCGGCGATAGAGGATGCGATCCTCGCGGGCTACGGGATCGAAATTGACATTCAGCGGTCTTCGGACGGCGTCGCGATGGTGTTCCACGATTACACGCTGGACCGTTTGGCCGATGCAACCGGCCCGATCGCGACACGAACCGCAGCCGAATTGGGCCAACTGCGCCTGAAGGGCAATGACGAAGGTATCCCAACCTTGTCCGAGGTGCTGGAACTGGTCGATGGGCGGGTGCCGCTTTTGATCGAAGTGAAAGATCAGGATGGGCAAATGGGGCCGAATGTCGGTCCATTGGAAACGGCAATCGCCGCGGACCTTGCCGGTTATGGCGGGCCCGTTGCGCTTATGTCGTTCAACCCCAATTCCGTCGCCGCGCTGGCCGAATTGCTGCCTGACACTGCGCGCGGATTAACCACCTGCAGCTGGCGCGCCGAACACTGGCCACATATTCCGGCCCGCATCCTTGATGCGTTGCGCCCCCTAGAGGACTACGACCGCGTTGGGGCCTGCTTTGTCAGTCACGAACATACCGACCTTAGATCGGATCGGATTGCTGCCCTAAAACAAAAAGGGGCGCGGGTGCTGTGTTGGACGATCAAATCGCCCGAAGAAGAAGCGGTCGCACGCGAGATCGCGGAAAACGTGACTTTTGAGGGGTACCTCGCTTGACGAGGGCCCCGACGCGGCCACCTTCTGACACATGAGTGAAGCTATTGAACTAACCTCGCACGCCAAGATTTCTGACATTGGCCAAGCGAACTGGGATGCCTGCGCCAATCCGACAGGGGGACGCGCGCCCGACCCGTTTACGACATACGCGTTTTTGTCCGCTCTCGAGGATAGCGGGTCTGTCGGGCGCGGCACCGGTTGGCAGCCTCACTACCTTGCTGCGCGTCAAAACGGCGAGGTGATTGCCTGCGCCCCGATGTTCGCCAAGTCGCACAGCCAAGGGGAATACATCTTTGATCATTCATGGGCGCATGCCTATGAAAATGCGGGCGGGTCATATTACCCTAAACTGCAAATTGCGGCCCCGTTTACACCGGCCACAGGTCGGCGTTTCCTGACCCGTACCGGAAAAGAAGCCGTCGGCATGGCGGCCTTGGTGCAGGGGGCGGTCCAGATCGCGGCAGACAACAATGTGTCGTCAATCCACATCACATTTTGCACCGAGGCCGAGGCGATCGCCGGGGCCGAAATGGGGCTGATGTACCGGACCAGTCAGCAGTTCCACTGGGAAAATAGCGGGTACGACAGCTTTGACGATTTTCTATCCGCGCTTTCCAGCCGCAAGCGAAAAACCATCCGCAAAGAGCGCAAACAGGCCCAATCCTTTGGCGGCAAAATCCAAAGCTTTACCGGCGCCGACATTCAGCCCGAACACTGGGACAACTTTTGGCGGTTCTATCAGGACACAGGCAGCCGAAAATGGGGGACACCTTATCTAACCCGCGAATTCTTTGACATCGTGGGTCAGACGATGGCCAGTGATATGTTGCTGGTCATGGCTGAACGCGATGGTCGCTTTGTTGCGGGGGCGCTGAACTTTATCGGTCAGGAAACACTGTTCGGGCGCTATTGGGGGTGCATCGAACATCACCCCTGTCTGCATTTCGAACTATGTTACTATCAGGCAATCGATTTTGCGATTGAACATGGCCTGAGGGTCGAGGCGGGCGCGCAGGGCGAACACAAATTGGCGCGGGGATATCTGCCCGCCGAAACCCATTCGCTGCATTGGATCGGCAATCCCAGCTTCCGTCAGGCCGTCGCCGATTTTCTAGACCAAGAACGCGCTGCGATCGACGAAGAGATCGAAATACTGACGGCCTATGGCCCCTTTAAACGCACTGAACAAGAGGAACAGGACTAATGCGACCCGATGTGACCGACCTCGAACAAACCGGCTGGTCTTTGACCGATAACCAGACCGCACTTCAGAAAACCTTTGTCTTCAAAAACTTTGTCGAGGCCTTTGGCTTCATGACCCAAGCCGCCATTTGGGCCGAAAAATGGAACCACCACCCAGAATGGTCCAACGTCTATAAAACGGTTTCCGTAACGCTCACGACACATGACGATGGCGGCTTGACGGAAAAAGACGTTAAACTGGCGCATAAAATGGATGAAATTTCGAGAGTCTGATGGACGAACTACTGAATATTACCGTCTGGGATGGGAAACCACTCAGCGACTTTTTGACGACTGATTTTGTATTGGGCTTTGCCGGTGATTTGCTGGGCGTGATCATTATTTCGATCATCGGCTTTTGGCTGTCAGGTTGGCTGAAACGCAGGATCATCAACTTGGGCCTGTCTCAGCCACATCTGGATGACACCCTTTTCACCTTTGTCGGGAACATCTCGCGCTATGTGATCCTTGGATTTACGGCGCTGTTTGTCATGAACACATTTGGCATTCAGACCACATCCATTGTTGCCGTTATCGGTGCCGCCGGTCTAGCAATTGGTTTGGCGTTGCAGGGCACGCTGTCCAACGTGGCCGCGGGCGTGATGATCATCGTCTTTCGGCCCTTTAAGCTGGGCGAATTTGTCGAAGTGAACGGCCAGCAAGGCACGGTCAAAAGCATTTCGCTAAATTACACCGAGCTGGCGTCGCTGGCGAATATTCAGATCATCGTTCCGAACGCGAATGTCTGGGGCAACACGATCACCAACTATTCGACCTACAAAACACGCCGCGCCGAATGGGTGTTCGGGGTTGGCTATGGCGTCAACCTGAAACAGGCCGAAGAGGTGTTGCGCAAAGTGCTGGCCGACGATCACCGCACATTGAACACCCCTGAACCCTTTATTCAGGTGAATAACCTTGGCGATTTTTCGGTGGATTTTCTGGTGCGTGCTTGGGTCGGGACAGACGACTTTTTCCAGTATCAGGCCGACATCAAACGCAAAGTGAAAGAAGAGTTTGATGCGGCTGGGATCGACATTCCGTTCCCTACCCGCACCGTCATCAATTCAGGCGATTAATCAGATCGCCGCCAGCAGGGTTTCCCCGGCCGAAATTTCGCATTGGCCGGGGCCCGGTTCAACGTTCAGCACCTTGATCACGCCGTCCTCGGCATAAAGCGAGAACCGCTGGCAACGGTCATAGAACCCAACAGGCGGCGCGGTAAAGTTCATGCCGATCGCCTTGGTGAATTCGGCAGATGCGTCACCTAGGAACAGGATACCCGCCTCGCCCGCACCGGTGGTTTCCGACCATGTTTTCATGACGAACGGGTCGTTCACCGACACACAGATCACGTGGTCCACACCCTTGGCGTCAAAATCGCCCTTGGTGCGGATAAAGCTTGGAACATGCGCGGTGGTGCATGTGCCGGTAAAAGCGCCAGGCAGGCCGAACAACGCGACCTTTTTGCCTTTGATATAGTCGCTCAGTTCTACCGATGTCGGGCCTTCTGGGCCCATGACCAACAACGTGGCATTCGGCAGTGTATCACCAACTGCAATTGTCATAATTTTCTCATTCCCAATTGAATCTCTCGCTTGAAGTTATAGGGTCCGACCGTTCAATGACCACTTGAAAGGGAAGGCGATGGCACACTTTGTCGTAATTGGCGCGGGTCAGGCCGGTGTCGCGCTGGTGTCCAAGCTGCGCGCTGAAGGATTTGACGGTGACATCACCCTTGTTGGCGCCGAACCTGTCGCCCCATACCAACGCCCCCCGCTGTCCAAAGCATACCTGCTTGGCGAGATGCCACTCGAACGTTTGTTGCTGCGCGGCGAGGGCTGGTACGCTGATAACAACGTGACCCTTTTGTTGAATACGGCTGTGACCGCGATTGATCCTGCGGCGCAGACGATCACAGCAGGCGACAAGATCCTGAACTATGATGAACTGGCGTTCTGTACCGGCTCGGCGCCGCGCCGGTTGCCCGCCAATATCGGTGGCGACCTTGATGGGGTTTATACCGTTCGGGATTTGTCTGACGCCGATGCAATGGCCCCGGAATTTGTCGCGGGCCGCCGGTTGTTGGTGGTTGGCGGGGGCTACATCGGCCTAGAGGCGGCAGCCGTCGCCGCCAAAAAAGGGGTCGAGGTCACATTGATCGAAATGGCCCCCCGCATTCTGCAGCGGGTCGCCTGCCCCGAAACATCGGATTACTTCCGCGATCTGCATAGGGCCAATGGGGTCACTATTCTGGAAAACATAGGATTGTCCCAGCTGAACGGCGACGACCGCGTGCGCGGTGCCGAGCTTTCAAACGGACAAAATATCGACGTTGATTTTGTTATTGTGGGCGTCGGGATTGTGCCGGAAATCGCACTAGCGGAAATGGCGGGTGCAACCTGTAGCAACGGGATCGACACCGATGCCAACGGCCACACGACCGTTCCGCACATCTGGGCCGCAGGGGACTGTGCAAACCTGATGTTCAAGGACGAGCGGATTCGGCTGGAAAGTGTTGGCAACGCCATTGACCAAGCCGAGGTTGTCGCGCGCAATATGCTTGGCGCGGATGTTTCCTATCAGCCAAAGCCGTGGTTTTGGTCCGACCAATACGACACCAAACTACAGATCGCGGGCCTAAATACGGGCTATGACGCCGTGCACGTCAAATCCGATCCGTCCAATCCAGATTTTCGGGTCCATTGGTATTTTGCAGGGGATCAGTTGATTGCCGTGGACGCGATGAACGCGCCGCGTGACTATATGGTCGGTAAACGGCTTATTGAGGCGGGCAAATCGCCGTCGCCAAGCCTGCTGACCGATCCTGATGGTGACCTAAAGGCCCTGTTGCGCGCATGAGGATCATCGGCGGATCCCATCGCGGAACGGCGCTGGCCTCTGTTGGCAAAGGCGACGCGGGCGCGCATCTGCGCCCGACAACAGACCGTGTTCGTGAAAGCCTATTTAATGTGCTTGGCGGTGGCCGGTATGACGACCCGATCACGGATGCCATCGTGCTGGACCTATTCGCAGGCACCGGTGCCTTGGGGCTAGAGGCGCTCAGCCGTGGGGCGCAGAGCGTCACATTTGTGGACAGCGGGCGCGTCGCCCAGCGCCTGATCCGCGAAAACATTGCGAAAGTACGCCGCCAATCGGACTGTACGATTATCGCGGCCGATACCGGCAACCTGCCACCGGCATCAGCGCCGGCAACACTGGTTTTCATGGACCCGCCTTACGGCCTTGATCTAGGTGGCAAAGCATTGGCGACCGCGACGGCACGTGGCTGGATCGCATCAGACGCATTGATCGTTTGGGAAGAAAAGTCGCCGCAACTGGCACCCGAAGGTTTTGAATTGATCGAACATCGCCGCTACGGCGACACTCACATTACATTTTTGGAAACAGCGCTTTGAAAACAATCGATTTGGTCATTTTTGACTGAGACGGCGTTCTCGTCGATAGCGAGGGCCCATTGGGCGAAGTGGTTACCGATGACCTGCGCAGCCGCGGGTTCGACATCACCCCCCAAGATTTCCATGATCGGTTTGTTGGCGGCATCATGCCGGACATCCGAAAGCGATTGGTGGCAGCGGGTGCAGATTTGCCCGAAAGCTGGGTCGACCACATGTACAATGCCATTTTCGACCGCATGGCTGCAGGTGTTCCTGTGACGGATGGCGTTCACGACATGCTGGATTGGCTAGAGGCTGCGGGCAAAAAGGTCGCAGTTGCCTCAAACGGGCCAATTGGGAAAATGGAATGTTCGCTTGGGCCCTCTGGCCTTTTTGAGCGTCTGTCCGGTCGCATCTATTCAGCGCACGACCACGGCACATCAAAACCGGAACTCGGTCTTTTGCTCAAAGCGGCAGCTGACGCTGGCGTGTCACCAGACAGGGCCGTGATGGTTGACGATAGTCCCGTTGACGCATGGGCCGCGCGTGATGCGGGGATGCGGTTTTTTGGGTACGTTGAACATGGCAATGCCGCAAAAATGAAAAACGAGGGCGCTGCCCTCGTTCATTCAATGGCGGACCTCAAGCGTGAGCTGGGCCAGCTTTAGCTTTGTGTGTAGGTCGGGTGGAACATTCCGCCCGGCGACAGCGTAAAGATGTCTGCCCCATCGGCCGTAATACCGATCGAATGTTCGAACTGCGCGGACAAGGATTTGTCACGTGTCACAGCGGTCCAGTCGTCGGCCAATACCTTAGTCTCGGGGCGCCCCAAGTTGATCATCGGCTCGATGGTAAAGAACATGCCTTCTTCTAGCAGCGGACCAGTCCCGGGACGGCCATAGTGTAGAACGTTCGGCGGAGCGTGGAATACCCGCCCCAATCCGTGCCCACAGAAATCGCGCACAACCGACATACGCTGGCTTTCGGCGTAGGACTGAATCGCATGACCGATATCGCCAAATCTGTTGCCCGGTCTGGCCGCCTCAATGCCCAGCATCAACGAGTCATGCGTGACCTGAATCAATCGCTCGGCCTTACGGCTCAGTTTACCGGCGACATACATCCGGCTGGTGTCGCCAAACCATCCATCGACAATCACAGTGACGTCGATGTTCAGAATGTCACCATCCTTTAATTTCTTGTCGCCTGGAATGCCGTGACAAACCACGTGGTTCACGCTGATACAGCTTGCGTGCTGATAACCTTTGTAACCGATTGTCGCCGATGTCGAACCGGACGCATCCACCATTTCGGTGATCAGGCGGTCGATTTCACCGGTCGTTTGCCCCGGGAACACGTGTTCAGCGATGTCATCAAGGATCTTGGCCGCAACAGCACCAGCGGCGTGCATACCTGCAAAATCCGCATCTTCGTAGATACGGATACCATCACGGGTCAATCGGCCTCGTAGATCCTCGTTCACTTTCGCCTCCGGCATTTGGTTTGCCCCTATCTAGTCACTTTGCACCCAAAGGGCCAGTGGTTAGCCAACAAAGCGCAACGGCGCACCAATCTGGATGCCTTGTGGCGATATTTCCGTGCCAATTGCCATCACCTCGACACCGGCAGCGCTGGCGTCAGCAGCCGCAGCCGCATATTTGGGATCAATGTCGTCGGCAATCGACACGGACCTGCAATCGGTGCGCTGCACAAGGAATAGCAGCACGGCACGATCCCCTGCCCGCGCCATCTGGGCCAGTTCGTGCATGTGCTTGGCCCCGCGGGCCGTGACGCTGTCGGGAAATTCCGCCAGTCCGGTTTGTCGGGACAAGGTCACCGACTTTACCTCAACCCATGCATCCGGCAGGCCATCCCCCTGCAACAGAAAATCAACGCGTGAATTGTCGCCATACTTCACCTCGGGCCGTACAGTTTTATACGATTTAAATTCCGCGATCTGCCCTGCGATCAATGCGGTCTTCAGCGCGCGGTTCGGCACCGAGGTATCGACGCCGGTAAAATGCCCGTTTTCATGGTCCACCAAACGCCAGCCGAACCTCAGCTTCTTTTTGGGATCGTCATTCGGTTCCAGCCAAACTTTGGTCCCCGGCTCGGCCAGCCCCATCATGCTACCGGGATTGGCGCAGTGGGCGGTGACTTCGGTTCCGTCGGCAAGCCTGCAATCGGCCAAGAACCGTTTATAGCGTTTAATCAGACGTGCGGGGATGAGCGGAGTGGAAAAGGTCATGGCCCCGACCTATACCCACCTAGAAGCATCAGGAGAAGACCATGCCCAACCCAACTGCCGCTATGATCGTGATTGGTGATGAAATTCTGTCGGGTCGCACCCGTGACAGCAACATGAACTATCTTGCGATCCAACTAACGGACGCCGGCATTGATCTAAAAGAGGCGCGCATGATTGCCGACGATAAGGACACGATCGTCAGCACAATCAACGACTTACGCCAGCGGGTTGACTATGTTTTTACCTCGGGCGGCATTGGGCCGACCCACGATGACATCACGGCCGATTGCGTGGCGGCAGCATTCGGCGTGCACATCGATGTGCGTGACGACGCCCGCGCCCTGTTGCAGGCGCACTATGATCGCAACGGTCAGGATTTGAACGAAGCCCGCCTGCGCATGGCCCGCATTCCGGACGGTGCCGACCTTATCGACAATCCGGTCAGCACCGCGCCCGGTTTCAAAATCGGTAACGTCCACGTCATGGCGGGGGTACCATCGGTGTTTCAGGCGATGGTGGCCAGCGTATTGCCAACGCTGACGGGCGGTGCCCCGCTGATTAGCGAAACACAGCGCATCAATCGGGGCGAAGGCGATATTGCGGGGCCTCTTGCAAATCTGGCTCAGGACTTCGATGATCTGTCGATCGGGTCCTATCCATTTACCCGTAATGGTGTGTACGGTTCGAATATCGTCATCCGAGGCACCGATGCAGACCGCGTAAACGCCGCCATGGCACGACTAAGAGAAATATTTCCCGAATGACCCTTCCGACCAGCCACGATTTATACGACGTCATCGACCACACATGGCCCGCAAAATCGACCAAACCAATAGATGGCTGGACAATCAGACAAGGGGCAGGCGGCGGTAGTCGGGTCAGCGCAACGACCGGTTTTGGCGATGTGGATATCGCCGAAACCGAAATGCGCGCGCTGGGTCAGCCCTGTTTGTTCATGATCCGTGACGATGACGATGCGCTGGATGCCCAACTGGCCGAGCGCGGCTATATCGTCAAAGATCCGGTCACCCTTTATTGTGCGAAAACCGAACAGCTGGCGACAGACCGCCCCGAAACCGCCATGAGTTTTGAGGTCTGGCCGCCATTAGCGGTGCAAAAAGAGGTCTGGGAAAAAGGCGGGATCGGGCCAGCGCGGCTTGATGTCATGGATCGGGCCCTATGTTCCAAGACATCCATTTGCGGGCGCATTGGTGAACACCCCGCAGGGACCGCCTATGTCGGCATTCACAATGGCACCGCGATGCTGCACGCCTTGGAAACCGACCCGGATTTCCGTCGCAAGGGACTTGGCCGCCAAATGATCCGCGCGATTGCGTTCTGGGCGCTGAAAAATGACGCAGACTATTTGTCACTGGTAGTGACACGCGCAAACCACGGTGCGAATGCACTTTATCAATCAATGGGCATGTCAGTTGTCGGGCACTATCACTATCGGATACTGCCTGAATAACGGATTGCACAAAGGGGTTGGGTTGGTGCGAATAATTGGTGGATTGATATTGCTTCTGTCGCCTTTGGCGGCTCAGGCATTTCCACTGTCCCTGCCGTCGCAGGCAGATTTGCGCATGGCGGTTGAAACCGCTCAGGATTCCTTTGATTTCCCTGTTGGCCCATGGCGGAACGGCGACATTGCGACCCAAACCGTCGAAGGCACCCTATCCAAGTCTGTCTGGCGTCTACCAGATACCAGCCTGTCGACGCTTGAAATTCTGGCCGAGCAACGGCAGCAACTGATCGAACAGGGATATGACATCACCTATGAATGCCGCACCAACGGCTGTGGCGGTTTCGATTTCCGGTTTGCTGTCGATCTGATTGGCGCGCCTGACATGCTGATCAATCTGGGCGATTTTCGGTCTTTGACCGCCCAGAACGGTGACGACTGGGTGCTGTTGTTTGTCAGCGGCACCCGCAGCGCCCAGTTTATTCAGGTCATCACCATCGGCACGCCCGCAGAGCCCCGTGCGACATTGACGACACCGTCAAATGCGGCCGCAACCACCGCCCGCTTGCCGTTGATTGTCCAGCTAAACAACAGCGGCCGTGTCGTTTTGGATGACCTATCGTTCGATACTGGTGCATCGTCCCTAGATGATCGCCCGTTTGAAAGCCTGAATGACCTTGCTGATTTCCTAGGGGACAATCCAGACCTGACCATTGCGCTGGTTGGGCATACGGACAGTTCTGGCTCGCTTGAGGCGAATATCGCCCTGTCCAAACGCCGTGCCACGGCTGTTTTGGATCGCTTGGTCAGCGACTATGGCGTGAACCCCGATCAGCTAGAGGCCGAAGGCATGGGCTATCTATCGCCAATCGCCCCAAACCTTACGGAGTTGGGGCGGGAAACAAATCGGCGGGTTGAGGCAATCATCACCTCAACCGAATGATCACCAGTTTTCAGGGCCTTTTTCCGCGAAAGCGTGAACAAGGAAATCGATGAATGCCCGCACCTTAGGCTGGGTAAAGCGGCCCGGCGGATAAACGGCATAAATCCCCTGAAGCTCGACCGGCAGTTCTGGCATAGCCTCTTCTACCAGACCATCACGCAGCGCATCCGCATAAAGGAATGATGGCAGATAGGCGATGCCCAGACCGCTGATGCAGGCGTTCAAGAGCGACTGACCATCATTCACGGTCAACCAGCCAGCGGTGCGAACCTGCCGCTTTTCGCCACTTGGTGCGGTGATTTTCCAAACGGCGCTATTGGCCTGATTGGAATAATGCAGCAGCTTGTGTTCATTCAGATCGTCGATCTTTTCGGGGCGGCCGTATTCCTCAAAATAGGATGGCGCGGCGATCATACGACGTGTTGTTTCGGTCAGCTTGCGGGCGCGCAGGGTCGAGTCTTCCAACTCACCAATGCGGATCGCCATGTCAAAACCTTCAGAGATCAGCTCAACATACCGGTTGTTCAGAACCATGTTGACGGTGATGTCCGGAAATTCCTGTAAGAAGTCGCTCAGAACAGGCGAAAGATGGTTCACGCCAAAGTCGGTCGCAACCGAAATACGTAGCAAACCAGATGGCGCAGATTGCATGGATGTGACCAGCGCATCGGCCTCGCCTGCGTCGTTCAGAACCCGCCGTGCGCGGTCATAATAGGCAAGACCGATTTCGGTTGGGCTGACACGACGTGTTGTTCGATTAAGCAGCCGAGCACCCAGTCGTGCCTCAAGCGCCGAAACATGTTTCGACACCGCAGATTTCGAAATGCCCATCTTTTTCGCGGCATCCGTAAACCCGCCTTGATCCACGACAGTGGCAAACGCTTCCATTTCGGTCAGGCGATCCATACTCGGTCCTCGTTCTTCAAACGCTGTAGAACCTTATCGGCACGAATCTGGGCACAAGTTAGACTAACCGCTGACAATATCGCGGTTTTGTCTTGCACTGGTGAAGGCATGGAAACGTTTCCTATCCTTTGGAATAGGAATTTTGACGCCCACCGCCAAAACGGCGGCAGGCGTAATATTTTGTACACTTAGAGTGCGGCAGCCAGTCGGGTGCCTTGGTCGATCGCGCGCTTGGCGTCCAGTTCGGCCGCCACATCCGCGCCGCCGATGACATGCACATTTTTCCCCGCCTCGGTCAGGGCGTCGGCCAATGTGCGTTCGGACAATTGTCCGGCACACAGAACAATCGTATCGGCTGCGATCAATTCGGGGTTTTCGCGGGCTTCGCCATAGCTAACGTGCAGACCTTCCTCGGTGATGCGTTCGTAATTCACGCCGCCCACCATCTGCACATTCTTCATCTGAAGACCGGCACGGTGAATCCAGCCTGTTGTTTTGCCCAAACGACGACCCAATTTTTCGCGCTTACGCTGCAACAGCGTTACCTCGCGGATCGGGGCCTCGGGCTGCGGGCCGTTTTCGGACAGGCCGCCGCGGGCCGCTTCGGGGTCGGTTACGCCCCATTCCTGCATCCATTCCGGCAGGTTTGTGGTTGGGCTGTCACCGGTCACCAAGAATTCGGACACATCAAAGCCGATGCCGCCAGCACCGATCACGGCAACCTTTTTGCCAACCTCGGCGCCCTTCAGGACATCGATATATGACAGGACATTACCACCATCCTGTCCGAGGATGCCCGGATCGCGTGGAATGACGCCGGTGGCAATAATCACCTCGTCAAAGTCGCCAAGAACATCGGCGGTCGCTTCTGTTTCCAACTTGAGCGTGATGTCACTTTCTTCGACGCAGCGGCGGAAATAGTCGACCAGCCCCCAGAACTCTTCTTTGCCGGGCACCTGTTTGGCCAAATTCAGCTGGCCGCCAATTTCGCTGGCGCGATCAATCAACGTCACCTTGTGTCCGCGATCCGACGCCGTCAGCGCAGCAGCCAGGCCAGCGGGACCAGCGCCGACAACAGCCACCGATTTTGCAACGCCGGCCGGTTCGATCACCAACTCGGTCTCGTGACACGCGCGCGGGTTCACAAGGCAAGAGGTCAGCTTGCCGCTAAAGGTGTGATCAAGGCAGGCCTGATTACAGGCGATACATGGGGCAATAAGGTCAGCCTTGCCCTCAATCGCCTTTTTGACAAAATCCGCATCCGCAAGGAACGGACGCGCCATGCTGATCATATCCGCGCAGCCTTCGGCCAGAACCTCTTCGCCAACCTCAGGGGTGTTGATCCGGTTCGAGGTGATGATCGGGATCGACACCTGCCCCATCAGCTTTTTCGTCACCCACGCAAACGCACGGCGCGGAACCGAGGTCGCAATGGTGGGAATACGGGCCTCGTGCCAGCCGATACCAGTATTGATAATGGTTGCGCCCGCCGCCTCGATCGCTTTGGCCAAGGTCACGACCTCGTCGTAGGTCGATCCGTTGGGCACAAGGTCGATCATCGAAAGGCGATAGATAATAATGAACTCGGGGCCAACGGCCTCACGCACACGGCGCACGACCTCGACCGGCAGGCGCATGCGATTTTCATACGATCCGCCCCAGCGATCCGTCCGTTTGTTGGTGTGGGTGACCAAGAACTGGTTGATGAAATACCCTTCGGATCCCATCACCTCGACCCCATCATAGCCCGCTTGCTGCGCGCGCGCCGCCGCGGTCACGATGTCGCAGATTTGTTTTTCGATGCCCTCTTCGTCCAATTCGGTCGGCACAAACGGTGAGATTGGCGATTTAATCGCCGAGGGTGCGACACAATCTTTGCCATATGCATAGCGACCAGCGTGCAGAATCTGCATCGCAATCTTACCGCCGCCTTCGTGCACACGGTCGGTCACAATGCGATGGTTTTCGATGTCCTGATCGGTGAACAAACCGGCAGCACCGGGAAATACGCCGCCCTCTCGGTTTGGGGCCATACCGCCGGTCACCATAAGCCCGACACCGCCGCGTGCGCGGGCGGCGTAAAATTCGGCGACGCGGTTCCAGTCTTTGGTTTCTTCCAAACCTGTGTGCATGGATCCCATCAACACGCGGTTCTTCAACGTTGTGAACCCAAGGTCGAGCGGGGCTAGTAGGTGCGAATATGCGGTCATGGCTGCCTCCCTTTTGAAGCAGTCTTACCAGTCAAAACCGCCTCGTCGATATAGACGCGGCGTCACCTTGACGTTCACGTCACATGGTTTCGACACAATGACGGCGGAAGGCCTTTTTCAACATGTCCAGTTCCGCCCGCAACAGATCAACCTCTGCGCGGATATCATCGGCCAGCGCATCCCCCGCGAGGATCGAAAAACTACCCAGTTTTTGGCCCGTCGATTTGTCCAGAACGACGAACGATTGAACGCCATCCGAAATCAACTCGACCGGGATCGGAACACGAACACCCCAGCTGTTGTCGGTGCCCATAACCTCGACCCCGTCCAGCGATTTGCCCAAGTGTTCAACTGCGATCGTCGGCGAACTATCGGACGACAAACCGGTCAGCACGCCTTCCCAGACGCCTTCGATCAAACGGGTTTTGGTCAATGTCGCTTCTGTCATTTTATGTTCCCGATCACAGTTCCGCACGTGGATGACGGCAAATCGTAATGTCGCGCACAGTCACCTGGTTCATCTCTGGCCCTTCGAAAATCATATCGAGCCACATTTTCTCGATCCGCTTTTCGTTGAGTTTGACGTAGCCCAAATCGAATTCCACCATCTGTTCGCCGCCCGACATCGGAATTTCGCGGACGATTTGTTCGATGTTGGGGCCGTGCTTGATGTTCAGACGCGCAAAAATCTCAATCGGCTTTTCGACCTCGATGATCGCGTCCACGCGCACCAGATGTTTCATCCGCAACCCGTGGCACGCCTCAGGGGGCAGGTCAATCGCAAGGCTGAGGAACGAGCCGTCGAACCGGAACACGTCCAAGCGCAGACCATAGGGCGCCAAATCGCGTTCGCGTGTGTTGCGCACCTGGCGCATCGTCATTTCGCTGATTTTACAGTCGTGATACAGCGTGACGCGGTTGCCGATCTGGCTTTTGCTTTGGATCGCGACAATGCCGCGTTCGGCAACGGGACCGCGCCAGATATCCGGCCGCCATGCCCAATCGGTGCCCCGCGGTGTCACCAGCGAATTGCTGCCCGCAACGGGCAGGGCAAGCCGTTCACCGGCGATATAGCTTAGTTCGTCAATCTGAACCCGCATTTCACGTGCCAAGTTGCGCTGCTGTCGTAACAGCCCAAGTGAGGTTACATCCGCCGACCGCACGTAGCGACGCAAGCGGCGCATGGTCCGCCTGTGCATGATCTTCTCTAGAAACGAGACAGATTGCCTTGCCATCAAAAGCGCCTTTGTCCCCTATTGGATTTATTGGAAATTCGCCCCGACCACCCCGACAGTCAACCCATCAACTGGATCGAATGCCCGATAGTTCAGCCCTGCACCCTCGAAATCGCAGTCCGCAGCAATTCCAAAGCCTCGCTATCTGAAATCGGTCGATTGGCGAATGGGCGCACCGCGATTGTCACCAAACGATCCTGCCGATCAAAGAACGCACGCCACTCGTGATCGTTCACACCCGAAATGTTGGTGCTAAGCCCCTGTTCCAGCAGAACCTCAACCACGTTGTCGTTCACCTGACCGCCAATGGCGCTTAGCCCCGAACGATCCGCGATCACTTCTAGGCCCTCGTCGGTTTGAAGATAGGCCAGCATGGCGTCTTCGCGCCCTGTGACAATCGCGCTGGCGGGGTGGCCAACCTGAATCGTGATAAGGCCTTCTAGTGTTGGTGGGTTTCCGGTGCCCGCAACAACGGTGCAAGGCGCAAGGGTCACAAACCCATCTTCAGGCTTGCTGGCCTGCGGCGATACGCAATACCCACGCGGGGCACGCACCTGCCCCCAGCCATCCAGAACCGAAACACGGCGCACAGCATCGGGCGAAAACAGCGAAAACCCCTGAACCGGCGCAGTAAATTCACACGCCGCCAGCCCCATACACATGACTAGCCCCTGTGCGGTTCGGCGAATTGTGCTGCCCATTTCATACTCCCCATCGTGCCACATGGGATTAGAACAGACGCACCCACCGAACAACCCGCCAGTTCAAGAACCCGACAAATCGTGGAATTCTGGCACAAGTGACGTAGGGGTCGATTGCATTCTTAGGCATCTGCGACTATCTGGTGCCCATTAGCTATTGGGGCTTTGAATGAACTGGATCACAAACTACGTCCGCCCGACGATCAATTCGCTTTTTTCCCGCCGCGAGGTGCCGGAAAATCTGTGGACCAAATGTGACAGCTGTGGAACGATGTTGTTCCACCGCGAACTGAGCGACAACCTGAACGTCTGTTCGAACTGCGGTCATCACATGACGATCACGCCACGTGAACGTTTCAGCGCATTGTTTGACGATGGCAAGTTCACCGAAGTCACGGTTCCCAAACCAATCGAAGACCCGCTGAAATTCCGCGATCAGAAAAAATATACTGATCGTATGAAGGGCGCCCAAAAGAAAACCGGCGAAGCAGAAGCGATGCTGGTTGCCGAAGGCGAAATGAACCAGACCCCGATTGTGGCGGCGGCTCAGGACTTCAGCTTTATGGGCGGTTCAATGTCGATGTATGTCGGCAATGCCATTATCGCAGCCGCCGAGCGCGCCATCGAATTGCAGCGCCCACTGGTTCTGTTTTCGGCTGCTGGCGGTGCACGTATGCAAGAGGGCATCCTGTCCCTGATGCAGATGCCGCGCACAACCATCGCCGTCGACATGCTAAAAGAGGCAGGCCTGCCATACATTGTGGTTCTGACCCACCCGACGACGGGCGGCGTGACCGCGTCCTATGCGATGCTGGGCGACGTGCATATTGCGGAACCAAACGCGCTGATCTGCTTTGCTGGACCGCGCGTTATCGAACAAACGATCCGTGAAAAACTGCCCGAAGGGTTCCAACGTGCGGAATACCTGTTGGACCACGGGATGCTGGACCGCGTGACCCCACGTGGCGAGCTAAAGACCGAACTGACATCGATCATCCGCATGATGATCGGCATGGAAGAGTTCATTCAAGAACCAGTGACTGTCGTCGCAGACCAATCGGACCAAGCTGATGACGCAGCAGCGTCAGACGCAACCGATGGGGAAAAAAGCGATAGCTGAGCGGCCCGAGATGCATTCGGACGCAATCCTTGAAAAACTAATGAGCCTGCACCCCAAGGTCATTGATCTGACCTTGGACCGCATGTGGCGTTTGCTGGACAAGTTGGGCAATCCACAGTCCGCCCTGCCGCCTGTCATCCATATTGCCGGTACAAACGGAAAAGGCTCAACTCAGGCCATGATCCGCGCAGGGCTTGAGGCGTCGGGCCACAGCGTTCATGCCTACACGTCGCCACATCTAGCGCGATTTCACGAACGCATCCGGCTGGCGGGCGAACTGATCACCGAGGACGCCCTAAGCGCCGTTCTTGATGAATGCTATGAGATCAACAACGGCGAAAACATCACCTTCTTCGAGGTGACAACCTGTGCTGGCATGTTGGCCATGTCGCGGGTGAAGGCGGACTATACCTTGTTAGAGGTCGGATTGGGTGGCCGTCTTGATGCGACGAACGTCATCCCCGCCCCCGAACTTACGATCATCACGCCCGTCTCGATCGACCATGAACAGTTCTTGGGCAATACGATCGCCAAAATTGCCGCCGAAAAGGCGGGCATCATCAAGCGTGGCGTGCCCTGCATCGTTGGCCCCCAGCATGACGACGCAATGGACGTGATCGAGGAAACGGCCGCCCGCCTTGGCGCGCCGGTGATTGCCTATGGGCAACATTGGCACGTCTATGAGGAACACGGTCGTTTGGTGTTCCAAGACGAAAGCGGCCTGTTGGATCTGCCGTTGCCGAACCTGCTTGGCGATCACCAAATCCAGAACGCAGGCGCCGCCTTGGCTGCCTTGCGCCACCTGAAACTGGGCGACACCGCCTTTGAAGGTGCCGTAACCAGCGCGGAATGGCCCGCACGGATGCAACGCCTGAAAACGGGCCCCTTGGTCGAGTTGGCAGATGGCGCGGAACTTTGGCTGGATGGCGGGCACAATGCAGCCGGCGGCGCAGCCATTGCAAAAACGCTAGCGGCCCAGCCATCACGCCCGACCCATTTGATTTGCGGGATGCTTAATACCAAGGACGCAACAGGATACATGTCCCCGCTTGCAAAAGTTGCGGATAGTCTGACGGGTGTGTCCATTCCCGGTGAGGCGAACACGCTATCGGCGGACGAAACAGCAGCGGCGGCAAAATCCGCCGGTTTTGCCGAGGTTACGACAGCTGACAGCACCAAAGACGCACTTGCCGCGATCTTAGCGCGGGATCCCAATGCGCGGGTTCTGATCTGTGGATCGCTCTATCTGGCGGGCGTCATCCTACGGGATCACGCGTAAACTATCCGAATTAGCGAATCACATCTCTTGACCGCGAATCAGCTTGAGCCTACGGTCGTTGCAAGTAGCCAACAAAGCTAAGTCGTTGGGACGAACGGGCAGGCAGAGCGGAGGGACGGGCCAAACTAGGCTCGTCTTTCTTTTTAGGCGCGCTGAGCTGCTCATTTTCTCAACATTCCCGCCCAATTCAGTTTGATCAGCGAATCGTTTTCTTAACTCGGTGTTTGACTTCGAATCACTGACTCTACTAAAAGTGGACAGATCATCGACCACACAACCGCCCGCTAGCGGAACCACCAACATTGTGTGGTTCGTAGATTGGGGGATAAAATATGTTGCGAGTGAACGCACTTTTGGCGGCAGTTCTGTTTGCTGCGGGCGCAGGGGCATCGTTGGCCCAATCTGTGGGGATTACCGACACTCTGACCGAAGCACGGTTCGCTATGAACGGTCGGGAATTCGTCATCACCCGCAATCAGGACACAAGCGCCACGCTTACCGGTGAATTTGCCCGGACCTCGCGCCAATGCCCGCCCTTTTGTGTTCAGCCTATGCGGATCGCCCGAGGCGTCAGCACCATTGGCGAACTTGAACTGCTCGAGTTTTTGCAGACACAGGTTTCGGCGGGAACGGGCCTTCTTATCGACGCACGCGTCCCCGAATTTTACAGCCAAGGCTGGATCCCTGGCGCGGTCAATGTCCCGTTCACCACGCTGAACGCTGACAACCCCTATCGGGACGACATTCTCAAGGCGCTAGGCGCTGTTGATATCGGCGGCACGCTGGATTTCACAAATGCCCTGAGCCTGACCGTCTATTGCAACGGCCCATGGTGCCAACAGGCCCCGATTGCCATTCAAACGCTGTTGGATGCGGGCTACCCACCTGAATTGATCAACTACTACCGTGGCGGGATGCAAGATTGGCTAATCCTCGGGTTTAACACGGAAAATAACGGCTAAAGCGGACCAAGGAGTTTACACATGATCCGTACTGTAATCGGTTTCTTTGTCGCGGCGGTCGCTATTTGCGCGTTTATCGTTTTCGGCACGATGAACACAAACAGCACTGACACAACCGACAACATCGTCGAAGTGACCCGCGCCGAGGTCGATCCAGTGTCCGAGTTGCTGGCACCACAGGTGACGCCGGTGGTCAAAACGACCGTTGCCCTACCCGAAATGGCGAACACCGCGTCCCGCGTTTTGGCAGCGACGCATCCTCAGGCACCGGCCCGCGGCGTTTCGATCGATAACTCGTCGATCCAGGACACAACGGCGGGCGTTCTGGCGGCGCTTGGCCTTGAAACCGTTGCGCCTGTTGCCGCACAGGACGAAGAAATGCTGAACATGACAGCCGGCGCGCTGGCCAGCATTCGGGCAACGACCGGACGCGAAATCGCAAGCCCGGCTGCATCCTCGACCGCCTTGCAGGAACTGGTTGCATCGGCCCTGCGCGAAGGACAGTCGGACGCCTTGATCGATCAACTGGTAAACGAAGCGGCGGCAACGGGTGACGTTTCAGTACCTCGTATGCTGGTCACATCGGATGGCCGCGTTGACACGTCGACACTGCTTGCGTCGATCGTGGCAGAGGCCCGCATCGCAACAGGCGGCGCAGCACCGGAAATTCCCGATGTTCCACTCGGCAGCAGCGAAGGCGTCGAGGTTCGCGTTGTTCAACGTGCGACAGGGACGGAACAGTACCGGTTCTATACCGTCAATCCGGGCGACAGCCTTGGGTCGATCGCGGTGAAGTTCTATGGCTCGGTCGGCTACTACCCAGAAATTTTCGAAGCGAACCGCGCCAAACTGTCTAGCCCAGACCGGATCCAAGCAGGGCAGCGTTTGGTTATTCCGAACCTTGGCTAACCATAGCTAACAAGCGATCGGATTTAAGGGCGGGTTTCCCGCCCTTTTTCATGCGCTATCCTTGCCCCAATCCGCGCCCTGCATTTCGCGCAGTCGGCTGGCGGTGCGTTCAAATTCAAACACACCTTCGCCTTCTAGGTAGAGGTATTCTGGTTCGGCAGCCGCCGAACAAATCACGCGGACCTTCGCCTCATAGAGGGCGTCAATCAGCGTCACAAACCGCTTTGCCTCGTTAAAATTGGTGCGGCCAAGTTGTGGGATGCCTTCGATAATCAGAACGCGGACGGCGTCGGCAATCGCCAGATAGTCTCCCGGCCCAAGCATCCGCCCACACAGATCAAAGAAGCTGGCGCGCGCAACTCCGTTGAAATAGCCCGGCAATTCAACGTCACGCCCTTTGACCCGAAGGATAAGCGGTTCGCTTTTGCCTTGTGAAAAATCCTGCCAGATTTCACGCAGGGCCATCCGCGCGTCGTGATTGTCGGGCGAAAAATAGGTCTTGGCACCAGCCAGTCGCCCCTGACGATGGTCCTGATCGCTGATCAGTTCGCGCACCTCCATCCGGTCTTTGATCAATTCGATGAACGGCAGGAAAAGCTGACGGTTAAGGCCGTTCTTATAAAGATCATCTGGCACGCGGTTAGATGTGGTGATCACCGTCACGCCCGCCGCGAAGAGTTGTTCAAACAATCGCCCAACGATCATCGCATCCGTGATGTCCGTGATCTGCATTTCGTCAAAGGCCAGAAACCTAACCCGCGATGACAAATCCTTGGCCACCGGCGCTATCGCATCCTCGACACCTTCGGCGCGGGCCTTGGCGATTTCGGAATGAACCCACTGCATAAAGGCGTGGAAATGGCTGCGCTGTTTTGGCACGTCGATCAGGTCATAGACCAAATCCATCAACATGGATTTGCCGCGCCCAACGCCGCCCCACAAATACAGGCCCTTCACCGGCGGTGGCGCCTTGCGGAACAGGCCCTTTTTGACCGGCTTGGCCAGTTCGGCGCGCACACGTTCCAGCGCATCCATCACCGCCAATTGGGCGGGATCTTCTTTGATGGTGCCTTGTGAAATTCCGGCGGCATAGGCGTCATGTACAGTCTGCATTGGGTCGAGATACTCTGCTGTTGAATGCTTGGAAAGCCGCGTTTCCGAATGATCGGTGTTTCGTTCTGTTATGTGACCTATCACAAAATGTCATGTCCTAGACGACAAGGCCTATTGACCGAAACGGCGAGTGCATGAACCTTGTGCCCATGACACAGCGCACCCCACTTTTCACACCCGTTCTTATCGTCGGCTCTATCATCGTTCTGATCGGTTTTGCGATCCGTGCATCGTTCGGGGTGTTTCAAATCCCCATTGCAGAGGAATTCGACTGGGCGCGGGCAGAGTTTAGCCTTGCCATCGCAATTCAGAACCTAGCGTGGGGAATTGGTCAGCCGATCTTTGGGGCGATTGCCGAAAAAATCGGGGACAGAAAAGCCATCATTCTCGGTGCCACTGCCTATGCGGCGGGCATGATCCTGTCCGCCGGTGCGACGCTACCGATCCAGCATCAAATCTATGAGGTTCTGGTCGGCTTTGGTGTTGCGGGCACAGGTTTCGGCGTTGTTCTGGCGGTTGTTGGCCGCGCCAGTTCGGATGAAAACCGGTCGATGTCCTTGGCCATCGCAACAGCCGCCGGATCGGCAGGTCAGGTTGTGGGCGCCCCTTTGGCCGAGGCGCTGCTGGGGATTATGGCGTGGCAGTCGGTTTTCCTTGTCTTTGCGGCGCTGATCCTTGCGTCGCTGCTCTTGCTGCCCTTTATGCGCAGCCCAACCCCCGCGGCCACTAAGGCAGAGCTGCAGGAAAGCATGGGGCAGATCCTAGCCAAGGCGTTTCGCGACCCATCCTATACGATGATTTTCCTTGGCTTTTTCTCGTGCGGGTATCAGCTCGCCTTTGTCACAGCGCATTTTCCCGCCTTCGTGACCGAAATGTGTGGCCCGATTATGAGCGGCGGTTTGCTGCATGGGCTGGGCATTACGACGACCTCGGCGCTGGGGGCTGTGTCAATTTCGCTGATTGGATTGGCCAACATTGGCGGGACGCTCTACGCGGGCTGGCTGGGTAAACGCTATAGCAAGAAATACCTGCTGGCTGGCATCTATCTGGGCCGGACCCTTGTTGCAGCGTGGTTCATCCTGACGCCAATGACACCGGCAACTGTCATCGTTTTCTCGGTCGTGATGGGTTCACTGTGGCTGGCCACCGTGCCGCTGACCTCGGGGCTCGTGGCGCATTTGTACGGCCTACGCTACATGGGCACGCTCTATGGGATCGTGTTCTTTAGCCACCAACTTGGTAGCTTCTTGGGCGTCTGGCTCGGCGGCAAGCTCTATGACATTTACGGCAGCTACACCTACGTTTGGTGGGTTGGCGTGGCGGTTGGGGCATTCTCGGCGATTGTGCATCTGCCAATCCGCGAAAACCGCCCCAAGACTGCCGCCGCCTAGGCCGCCTGGTCTGTTGTTAGCAAACCTTCGGCGACCAAACGGTCGGCCCAGCGCTGCGGTGTGGTGAA
This sequence comes from Marivivens sp., assembly GCA_965215785.1. GTDB lineage: Bacteria > Pseudomonadota > Alphaproteobacteria > Rhodobacterales > Rhodobacteraceae > Marivivens. The sequence continues at coordinate 710,153 of OZ244120.1, forward strand.
CACGTGGGTTTGCCAGCCGCGGGCGGCGGCGGCCTCGATATTGTCAGTCCGATCATCAACAAACAACAGCGCCTCGGGCGCGACGCCGCTATCCTGTTCGACGATTTCGTAAATCTGCGGTTCGGGCTTCACTTCGCCCAAGTAGCCAGACACGTACCGCCGGTCGAACTCCTGCAAAAATGGATAATGCGGTTCAGCAAATTCAAAGGTCTGGATACCAAAATTGCTAAGCGCGAAAACCGGAACTTCGGCCGCGCGCAACGCACGTAACAAGCGGACCGAATGGTCAATGGTCGGCGACGCCATTTCAAGCCAACGGTCGTGCCACATCATGATCTCATCCCGCCAGTGGGGATATTTTTCGGCGCAGGCCGTCACCTGTTCCAGCCAGTTTTTGCCGCGATCCACCTGATCATTCATGGCGTGCAAATCAACCTCGGCAAACATCGCCTCACGGCGTTCTTGCCCAATGACTTGATCATAGAGCCGCTCTGGCTGCCATTCGATAAGCACGTTTCCAATATCAAAAACAACGGCTTGAATCACGTTAGCCCCCTCGCTTTAAACGCTGAATTTCGCGCTCTAATGCATTAAGAAAATATGAACGATCTGCCTTGGAAAACGGTTTTCCGCCGCCTTGCCGGAACGGATCTGCCGACCGCAAATCCGCCATAAGGTCACGCATCGCAAGGGCGTTGCCCACGTTGGCTTCGGTCAGCGCCTCGCCATTGTGTTTTATGACGCGCGCACCTGCGGCCACGCATTTCGCCGCCAAAGGAATGTCGCCTGTGATGACAATGTCACCCGCAACCGCGCGGTCCGCAATCCACTGGTCGGCCACATCCGGCCCCTCGGGCACGATGACGGTTTCGATCAAAGGGTTCTGTGACGGCCTTAGGCCACCGTTTGACACGATAAACACCTTAGTTCCGTGACGTGTGGCGACCCGCTCGACCTCGGCTTTGACCGGACAGGCGTCCGCATCGACGTAGATCATGCCCAGAGTTCTGCCGCGTGGAATGTGATGTGTTCCTCGATGAAGGAGGACACAAAGAAATAGCTGTGGTCATATCCCGGCTGCAACCGGATCGCGCCCTGCTGGCGTTGATCAGCAAAGGCAGCTGCAAACGCGGATGTTCCAAGCAGGTCAAAAAACTGATCGTCGGCGCCCGTGTCGATCAACATCGGTCCGTCAAACGCCGTGCCCTTGATCAGCATGGTGGCATCATGCGGGCCCCAGTTGGCCTCATCCCCCCAATAGGCGGCGAATTGTTTCCGGCCCCAATCCGAATTGGTCGGGTTCAAAATTGGCGCAAAGGCCGACACCGACCGGAACCGGCCCGGCAACGCCAGCGCCATGGTCAGGGCACCATGGCCGCCCATGGAATGGCCCGTGATGGACTGACGGTTTGGATCAATTGCAAAATGTTCCGCCAGCAGATCGGGCAGTTCTTTTGCAACATAATCCCACATCTTAAAATGCTGGGACCACGGTTCTTGTGTTGCGTTGATATAGAAGCCCGCGCCTTGACCAAGGTCATAATCTTCGTGGTCCGGCACACCATCGCCGCGCGGCGACGTGTCGGGAAACACCAATGCGATGCCCTGCTCTGCCGCCCAACACTGGGCGCCGGCCTTGATCATTGCGTTTTCGTGGGTGCAGGTCAGACCCGACAGGAACCACAGCACCGGAACCGGCCCATCCTGCGCCTCTTGCGGTAGGAACAGCCCAAAGGTCATGTCAGTACCGGTTGTGAATGAGGCGTGTTTATAAACACCCTGCACACCACCAAAGCACTTGTTTTCAGAAATCGTTTCCATGGATCGCCCCCGTCAGAAGTGTTGGCCAAGGGCTAGCACGCTGCGGCGCTTGCGCAAACAGTTAAGCGCGATGATAGGGAGAACCGGCCAAAATCGACGCAGCGCGGTATAGCTGTTCGGTAATCATGACCCGCACCAACATATGCGGCCAGACCATTTTGCCAAAGGACAACGCGGCATCCGCCTTGGTACGAAGGGACGGATCAATGCCATCGGCACCGCCGATGACAAAGGTCACATCCTGTCGCCCCTGATCGCGCCAGTCGGCCAAACGCCCCGCGAAGTCGGGCGAGGTCATAACCTTGCCGCGTTCATCCAGAATGCAGACAAACGAACCGCTAGGGATCGCCTTTTCGATCAGAACGGCCTCGGCGGCCATTCCGGCATTTTTCTTGTCTTCGACTTCGATGATTTTCAACGGACCAAGCGCCAGTGGTCGGCCTGTCCGGTCGAACCGCTGGCAGTAGTCCTTGATGAGCTCAAGCTCTGGCCCCGCCCTCAGGCGACCAACGGTCACCAAATGGACGCGCATCAGGGTTTGGCGTCAGCCGCACTTGGCGACATCCACATTTTTTCCAACTGATAGAAGTCGCGGACCTCGGGGCGGAAAACGTGAACGATAACGTCGCCTGCGTCGATCAGAACCCAGTCGCCAGTGTCTGCGCCTTCGACTTTGCACAGGATACCCATCTCGGCCTTCAGCTTCTCAGCCAACTTTTCGGATACCGAAACAACCTGGCGCGTCGAACGGCCAGAGGCGATGACCATATGGTCAGCCATTTCAGAACGACCGCTCAGCGAAATCTGAACGATGTCTTCGGCTTTTTCCTGATCAAGGGTATGCGCGACAAGTTCCAGAACTTGGTCGCTGGTGGATTTGGCGGTTTTACCTGTCATGTCCGGTCCCGCCTTGGCAGAGTCGTCTGCCGAAATATTGAAAGACAGCTCATTGTCCTCCGAGGTTGAGCGCCCGCCAAGCCTGGGCGCGAGGCATGATGAATGCTAACAATCAAGGCCGCATTGTTCAATGAAAAGCGCCTTTTTGTTCCAAGCTGGCTATATGGTGGACCTGCCTCCGGATGTCCAGCGATGGCGCCGATGATTCTGACTCTGCACCGTTTTTGCGTCCAATTATCCCGCCTCCTGGAAACAATCCGACCAATTCGGGAAAACTCGTTCTGAAAAAGAGTTAATTTTTTGTACAAGTTGCCGCACCTCAGACCAAAATGATACTAAAGGATATATAAGTTATACATCTGGCACCAATTATGCTTGTCGCTATCCTGCTTCCGACGCTGATGTCGGCCTTCCTTCTCAGTGGACTTTTTGACGTTTTTGGGTCGAACAGCGAACCGCAAGACGACTTCAACGGGACCGACGTTGACGACAGCATCAGCGGGAACAACGCGGAAAACACAATTCTCGGGTTCGATGGGGATGACAACATCCACGGTTTCCGCGGCGATGACTCGATCTTTGGCGGCGACGGAGATGACCAACTTCAGGGTGGGTCAGGCAAAGATGTCGTTGGCGGCGGAACCGGCGATGATTTTATCCAAGGCTATTTCGGCAACGACAAGCTGTATGGCGGCGACGGTCAGGACACGCTCTTTGGCAATAACGGCGACGACAACCTGTTTGGCAGCGGCGACGACACCCTGTTTGGTGGCACGGGAAATGACCTGTTGGTGATGAAGGATGACCTTGGCCAAGGTTCAATGTCTGGTGACGCTGGCGATGACGTTCTGGTCGCGACGGGTGCGGGAACGATCCTGACGGGTGGCGAAGGGGCCGACAAATTCTGGACGCTTGGTACAGAAATTACAGACTCGGCTGATGACACGATCATCACCGATTATGACCCAGCCGAAGATGTCATTGCCTTCTTTACCCAGCTTGGGCTTCAGCCTGGCCTGTTCAACTTTGCTCTGACCGATGTGACAACCGATGAGGGCACCGGCACGCGCGTTGATCTAACCGGCCCGAATGGCCAAGATGTTGGCGCTGGCTCGGTCACTATTCTTGGTGTTGCAGCCGCTGATCTGGATACATCGCCGTTCTACATCGTACCGGCGACAACATCCGCAGATGCACCGGGTTTCTATAGCCTGCTAGAGGAATCGGCGCAGAACCAAACGGCCTCGGGCAATAACAATCAGGCCAGAACCTCGATCCAGACATTAGCAGAGCGTCAGACCATCACCGGTACCGATGCTGATGATGTACTTGTTGGCGATGCCCTCGAAAACACGATCACCGGTGGATTGGGCAATGACTCGATCGACGGTTTGGGTGGCGATGACGAAATCATCGGCGGCCAAAACAACGACACCATCGAAGGTGGCGAGGGTGACGATTACATTCTTGGCAACGAAGGCAACGACACCATCAATGGCGAAGACGGCCGCGATATTATCTATGGCGGTAGCGGCGATGCGATCTTTGGCGGCTTGGGTGACGATACCATCCACGTCCGCGGCGAACTGACCAGCGAAACAACGGTCGAAGGCAACAAGGACGAAGACCGCATTTACACCGAATACTCGGACATCACGATTTCCGGTGGACAGGACGCTGACGCGATCTGGCTGGATAACCTTGATACCGATACGGCCGCGACCATCCTTGGGTTCGATAGCACAGAAGACATCATGGTCGTCGAGGCCACCTATATCCCAAGCGGGGTTGGTGACACCGCTCCGGCCAATTTCTCGGTTGATGATGTAACCTACACACTGACCGAACAGACCGTAGATGGCGTGGTGCAGACCACCGTCACACCAACCGTCGATTTGACCGGCACAGGTTCGACAGGGTTCTACGCGATGACACCGTTCATTTTGGTCGGCGTCGCCCAATCCGATGTCGACACCGACGCATTCAAGGTCGTTGTCACCGACACCCAAGAAGCAAACACCAACCTGTTCGTCAGAGAGACGTTGGACGGCCTGACCGGATAATGACAGCAATTTAAGCCTTGGCCTTGATAGACTCAGGGCCAAGGTGTATCTGCGCTGTTATGGATAAGGTTTTCAACATGGACGATCGGTCCCGTTTGCCCTGGCGGTTTTACGGCGCGACATTCACCATTCTCGCTCGACTATGATCGACGCGCCCAATTGGCGCGACCCATTCCGTACACCCTAACATCATTAGCCATATCGGGAGAGGACCATGTCCCCCAAAACGCTCTATGACAAAATCTGGGACGCACACGTTGCCCAAGAAGCCGAAGACGGCACTTGTCTGCTCTATATCGACCGCCACCTTGTCCACGAGGTGACTTCGCCTCAGGCCTTTGAAGGTCTGCGCATGACTGGCCGCAAGGTACGCGCGCCGGAAAAAACCATCGCTGTACCTGACCACAACGTGCCCACCACGCTGGACCGCGCGAACCCGGCCACTATGACCGAAGAAAGCCGTATTCAGGTCGAGGCACTGGACAAAAACGCCAAGGAATTCGGTGTTCACTATTACCCAGTGTCCGACGTGCGTCAGGGCATCGTGCACATCGTTGGCCCTGAACAGGGCTGGACCCTGCCCGGCATGACCGTTGTGTGCGGCGACAGCCACACAGCGACCCACGGTGCCTTTGGTGCGCTGGCACACGGCATCGGCACATCCGAAGTGGAACACGTCCTGGCCACCCAGACGCTGATCCAGAAAAAGTCCAAAAACATGAAGGTCGAAATCACCGGCAAACTGAAGCCGGGCGTGACCGCTAAGGACATCACACTGGCCGTTATCGGCGCAACCGGCACCGCTGGCGGCACAGGCTATGTTATCGAATATTGCGGCGAAGCGATCCGCGATCTGTCGATGGAAGGCCGTATGACCGTCTGCAACATGGCGATCGAGGGCGGTGCCCGCGCTGGCCTGATCGCACCGGACGAAACCACCTTTGAATACGTCAAAGGCCGCCCACACGCACCAAAAGGTGCGGCATGGGATGCGGCGCTGGCATATTGGAAAACCCTGTTCACCGACGAAGGCGCACACTTTGATAAGGTCGTGACCCTCAAAGGCGAAGAGATCGAGCCAGTGGTCACCTGGGGCACCTCGCCCGAGGACGTTCTGCCGATTTCGGCGGTTGTCCCTGCACCTGAATCGTTCAAAGGCGGTAAGGTTGACGCGGCACGCCGCTCGATCGAATACATGGGTCTGACCGCTGGTCAGAAACTGACCGACATCGAGATCGACACAGTGTTCATCGGTTCGTGCACCAACGGCCGCATCGAAGATCTGCGCGCCGCTGCCGAAATCCTGAAAGGCAAAAAGATCAAGGATGGCCTGCGTGCCATGGTCGTGCCGGGTTCGGGTCTGGTACGTGCGCAAGCCGAAGAAGAAGGCATCGCCGACATCTTTAAAGAGGCCGGTTTCGAATGGCGCATGGCCGGATGTTCGATGTGCCTTGCGATGAACCCTGACCAGTTGGCCGAAAACGAGCGTTGCGCTTCGACGTCGAACCGTAACTTCGAAGGCCGTCAGGGCTATAAGGGCCGTACCCACCTAGTGTCGCCAGCCATGGCCGCAGCCGCTGCGCTGACCGGCAAGCTGACCGACGTTCGCGAGTTGATGTAAGGAGAGCCAGCGATGGAAAAGTTTGAAAAACTGTCTGGTATCGCAGCGCCTATGCCGCTTGTGAACATCGACACCGACATGATCATCCCTAAGGTATTCCTGAAGTCGATCCAGCGGACCGGCTTTGGCAAAAACCTGTTTGATGAAATGCGCTACAACCGCGACGGCACCGAGATTGAAGATTTCGTTCTGAACAAGCCACAATATCGCGACGCGCAAATCCTGATCGCCGGTGACAACTTTGGCTGTGGATCGTCGCGCGAACACGCCCCTTGGGCGATCGCGGATTTTGGCATCAAATGCATCGTGTCGACATCGTTTGCGGACATCTTCTTTAACAACTGCTTCAAGAACGGCATCCTGCCAATCGTTCTGCCGCAGGAAACCGTTGATGTCCTGATGGCGGATGCGGAAAAAGGCGCCAATGCCCGTATGGAAGTGGATCTGGAAGAACAGACCATCACCACATCGGACGGCGACACCTTTGCATTCGAAGTAGATGCCTTCAAAAAACACTGCTTGCTCAATGGCTTGGACGACATCGGCCTGACCATGGAAAAGGCAGACAGCATCGACACCTACGAATCGCGTGCAAAAGAACAATTCCCTTGGATGTAATTACATCTTTGGGATGAACACGAGAAAGGCCGCACATCTGTGTGGCCTTTTTTGTTGCAATGGCTGAGCCGAAGCCGACCACTATATATTGTGCGAAATTTGTGCAGACACCGCTAATCCATTGAAATGGTTGCATTGCCGCACCACTGGATTCTCAAAAACTATCCATAAGGCTATCCAAAACACATACTTTAGTTGCAGCAACGCGGAAAACTGGGCAAGATTGTGTCAAAGATGAGGCAGCCCGCATTCCACGTGCGGGATCAAAAGGAACAAGGGACCGGCAAAGTACCGTTTCCGTCCTATTGAGGAATAGAGCAGTGTTTTCGCGATTTGCGGGCGCCCTGTTACGTGCGGCATTTGTCGTGGTGTTGATTTCAACGCCATCGCTGATCGTACCGGGGACACATTTTGATACGACACAGATCGTTTCGTTGCTCGCGTTGGTGGGCGCGGTCTTTACGTTCGTCGAATACAATAGTGCCTATCCCAGCCTTGTAGAATTCCGCGATGCACCGCCGTTCAATCGGGTACGTTTTGGTGCGTTGTTTCTGTCAGTGTTTGCCCTGTCGATCATTGCGCGCGGCAATGCGGACCCGTCCACGCTAACCGAATTCATTCACGTTGTTGGCCGCCGCCTGTCCGAGCTGCTGGATTTCCCTTACTCGCCAGTGCGGTTGATGGTGGTCATGCTACCAGAGGGCGCTTCGGTTGAGGTGGTCGAGGCCGTTCGCACCGCAGCCGGTGTCAGCTATCTGATTTCGATCCTGTCGCTATCGATTTTTGTTCTGATCCTGCGCACCAACCAATGGCCATCGCCGCAGCGCGGGTTCAACGTTTGGACCAACCTGCCAACATTCGACCCGACCGCGGGCGGCGACGTTGTCGACCGCTTGCAACGCGATGCGCAAATTAACCTTGTTTTAGGGTTTTTGCTGCCCTTCTTGATCCCGGCGGTCGTCAAACTGATGTCGGCTCTGTTTGATCCGATCACTCTGGCCGAACCGCATACGTTGATTTGGACGGTGACGGCATGGGCGTTTCTACCCTCTTCGCTGCTTATGCGCGGTATCGCGATGGGGCGCGTGGCACGAATGGTCGAAGAAAAGCGCAAGCGCAACGTTGGCGAACACGACTTGGAGCATGCGTATTCGCGTGCCTGACCGCTGCGTCCGCCGCCGCAGATACCCTTAGAATAGCAACATATGCCGCGCCTTTGTCCCGCGACGGGCCGGGGCTGTTGCTTAGGGACATCCAAAAGGCAGAAGACCCCCAGATATTGGCGGCCCTGCGGGTGATCGAAACGGTGTCGCCCGATATCCTTGTTTTGACGGACATGGATTACGACCATGGGCATGCTGCATTGAACGCGTTACCGCTCGATTATCCCTATCGCTTTGCCCTGCGGCCGAATTCGGGGCTTGCGACTGGGTTTGACCTTGATGCCAACGGCCGGATTGGCGAACCGCGCGACGCTATGGGGTATGGCCGGTTTGCAGGGGACGGCGGACTGGCGATCCTGTCCCGCCTTCCCATCGACCCTGAAACTGTAACGGACCTCAGCCACATACGCTGGGCCGATCTGCCTGACACCGACCTACCACCAATGGCCGAAGAGGTGCGCGCGGTTCAGCGCCTATCGAGCACGGCACATTGGATCGTGCCGATACAAGGCGGGCCGACCATTTTGGCCTATGCCGCCACCCCGCCTGTGTTTGACGGGCCAGAGGATCGCAATGGCAAACGGGCGCTGGATGAAACGCGGCTTTGGTCGTTGGTCTTGGACGGGCACTTTGGTGAACCGCCTGATAGCTTTGTGATTGCCGGACTTGCAAACATTGACCCCTTTGATGGCGAAGGGGACGGCGGGTTTATGCGCGCCTTTCTCAATGACCCGCGATGGATTGATCCGCAGCCGCGTAGCGAGGGTGGCAACATCACCGATCCGTCCCAAATTGGTGATCCCGCGCTGGATACAGCGGATTGGGATGAGGCAAGCGCAGGAAACCTGCGGGTATCCTATGTCCTGCCCTCATCCGACCTGACAGTAACCGCAAGCGGTGTTTTTTGGCCCAATGCGGAATGGCTAGGCGATAGCGGCCCGCATCGACTTGTCTGGGTGGAAATAGAGATCGGCCAAGGTCCGAGCGATTGATGCGGGCGGCGTTGATTGAAAATCGGGCAGCACATTCGCCAAACGCGTTCCACCGAGGGCATGATCGTGGTTCCAAAGGTGCCGCATCTCGACCAACTCTCTGGCCAGTTCCCACACTGGCGCGGTGATCCGCATGATCCACCACGGGAACGCGACAACCTTCATCGGTTTGCCAGAGACCTGCGCAATCAAATTGGCCAGTTCCTCGATCGACATTGCGAAATCCGGCATCGGAATATCCTCATACTGATCAAGCGCGGAACGTTTTTCAGACAGGGCAACCGCAGCCCGCGCCCAATCGGGAACAAAGGTCCATGCATGCTGCGCGTTGGGTCGGCCAAGGGCGGTGATCTTGCCCTGTTTCGCGGACTTCATGTGAACCGTCTTCAGCACATCGCCGTTTCCATCCGGATCAATAAAGGTACCGGCCCGTAGGACAATCGTCTGAACGCCTGAGCGACGGTATGTTTCCTCCATAACTTTGCGAATTTCACCCTTGCGGCAGACAGGAACCTGCGCCGTCTTTTCCGTCCAAGGCCCCGCCTGAACGCCAAAGTTATAGACGTTTCCTGGGATGATAACCGTCGCGCCAGAAGCCTTGGCCGCTGCAATCACCTGTTGGGTGATCTGCGGAATGATCGTGTCCCAATCGTGATAGTTAGGCGGGTTCAACCCGTTCACAATCACGTCCGCCCCCATCGCGGCGGCGGTCATGTCGGTTCCGCGTTTGTATGTCCGCACGGTCCACCCCGCACGCGAAAAGGCCTGGACGCTGTGCAATCCGATTTTGCCCGAGGCGCCTAGGATCAATACTGTTTTGGTCATCTGTCATCTCCTGCTTGAGGTACCACCAAGCTACCCATTCAAATTCAAAATCAAATTGACCAAATGCGCACCTCTGCTATTCATTTATGAATGACGGATCTGAACAAACTCGACTGGTCATTGATTGAGACATTTGTGGCCGTAGCCGAACAAGGCAGCCTTTCGGCAGCGGCACGACAACTGGGCAGCAGCCAGCCCACAGTGGGCAGACAAATCAAATCGATCGAAACACAACTTGGTGCCGACCTGTTCCACAGATCGGCGAACGGATTTAATCTGACCGCGTCGGGCATGAAACTATTGCCCGCAGCGCAAGCGATGAATGCGGCCTATCGCGATCTGATGCTGGCCACGGCGGGACAAGACACCGACCTGTCAGGCACCGTCTGTATCACCGCCAGCGAAATGGTCAGCGTCTACCATTTACCCGAAATCATAGCCGACATCCGTCAACGCGAACCTCAGATCCAGATCGAGGTCATAGCCACCGACGACAGTCGCAATCTGCTCTACCGAGAAGCCGACATCGCGATCCGCATGTTTCAGCCCAACCAACTTGATCTCATCGCCCGCCATCTGGGGGATTTGGCCCTAGGGGTGTTTGCATCAAAGGACTATGTTGCGCGGCGCGGGCCCCTAAGGTCGCTGGATGACCTGCAGAATCACGATTTTATCGGGTTGAACGAACAAACCCTGATTATCGACAACATGCGCAAGTTCGGCCTCGATGCCAAACGGGACTGGTTCAGCGTTCGGTGCGATGACCCGGTGGCCTATTGGCGCATGGTGCAAACCGGATGCGGAATCGGCTTTGCGCAGAAAAGCGTTGCGCGCAAAGACCCCGATATTATCGAACTGAACCTTGGTTTCCCGCTACCGACCTTGCCCGTGTGGTTGACCGCGCACGAAGCGATCCGACACACACCGCGTGTAAAACGGGTTTGGGACCTGTTGGTCGAGGGTCTAAAGCCCCTGCTTTCTTGACCATTGGGCCGCAAAGAGCTAGGCGAATGCGACCCGTTCAGACAAGGAAAGCAATTATGACCAACCCTTCGATCCTCATCCTGCCCGGCGACGGCATTGGCCCGGAAGTTATGGGTGAGGTCAAAAAGATTATTGGCTGGTTTGGCGACAAGCGCGGCTTGGCTTTTGACGTAAGCGAAGACCTCGTTGGTGGCGCTGCATATGACGCGCACGGTGTTCCGCTGCACGACGACACCATGGCCAAAGCGCAAGAGGTAGACGCCGTTCTGCTGGGCGCCGTTGGCGGCCCAAAATACGACAACCTTGATTTCAGTGTAAAACCTGAACGCGGCCTGCTGCGCCTGCGCAAGGAGATGGACCTGTTCTCGAACCTGCGCCCAGCTCAGTGTTTTGACGCACTGGCCGATTTCTCGTCGCTGAAAAAAGACGTTGTTGCCGGTCTGGACATCATGATTGTGCGCGAACTGACATCGGGCGTGTATTTCGGTGAGCCGCGCGGCATCTTTACCGAAGGCAACGAACGTGTTGGCATCAACACCCAGCGCTACACCGAAAGCGAAATCGCACGTGTTGCACGGTCGGCCTTTGAGTTGGCCAAGCGTCGTGGCAACAAAGTTTGCTCGATGGAAAAAGCAAACGTGATGGAATCGGGCATCCTGTGGCGCGAAGTCGTTCAGAAGGTGCATGACGAAGAATACCCAGACGTTGAGCTGAGCCACATGTACGCCGACGCGGGTGCAATGCAGCTGTGCCGCTGGCCCAAACAGTTTGACGTGATCGTGACTGACAACCTGTTTGGCGACCTGCTGTCGGATGCGGCGGCGATGCTGACCGGTTCGCTGGGCATGCTGCCGTCGGCGTCGCTCGGTCTGCCAATGGCAAACGGCCGCCCAAAGGCGCTCTATGAACCGGTGCACGGTTCAGCACCTGACATCGCTGGCCAGAACAAGGCAAACCCAATCGCCTGTATCCTGTCGTTTGCAATGGCGCTGCGCTATTCGTTCGACCTTGGCGCCGAAGCCGACCGCCTGGAAGGCGCTGTAGAAAAGGTACTGGCCGACGGCGTTCGCACCGCGGACCTGCTTGGCGAAGAGGGTGTGACACCTGTTTCGACCACCGAAATGGGCGACAAGATCGTCGAGGCGCTGAACGCCAGCCTGTAATGTTCAAACCAAATCTGGTTGACGAAAGGGCGGGATTTTCCCGCCCTTTTTTTTCGCCCACAGGCCAAGATGGCGCAGATCGCCAAGCAGGACTTCGAGCGACGGTCGCACTATGGTGATGTTTGCGGCCATTAGGATTGATCATGACACAAGCATGGCGCACAACATTGCGAGCGCTAACACGGAGTGTAAGATGACACAGAACGCAAAAGGTGCCTTTTTCGCCCTTATCGCAATGGGCATTTTCGCGACACATGATGTGGTCGTAAAATGGCTGGGCGAGGCCGGCTTTTCGGCATTCCAAACCATCTTTTTCGCGTCGCTCTTCAGTTTCCCGCTGGTATCGCTCATCCTGCTTGGTGACGCGAAAGAAGGTAGCCTACGCCCCAAACATCCGGTCTGGATGGTGGTGCGGACGCTGATGACATCCGCGACGGGTTTGGCGGCATTCTATGCCTTTTCCGTACTGCCCCTTGCGCAGACCTATGCGATTTTGTTTGCGACCCCGTTGATCATCACGATCCTTGCAATCCCGCTATTGGGCGAAAACGTCGGTTTCCGCCGCTGGGCTGCGGTCATTGTAGGTCTGTGCGGTGTTCTGGTGGTTCTGCGCCCCGGCGCAACCGAGTTTTCGCTGGGCCATCTTGCGGCGCTGGTGGCCGCATTCTGTGGTGCGCTGGCGGCTGTGATCGTGCGCAAGATCGGCAAAGAGGAACGCTCGGTCGTGATGATCCTCTATCCGATCATGGGCAACTTTATCCTGATGGGGGCCGCGATACCGTTCGTGTACGAACCGCCAGAGGTCGAACATGTCGGTGGCCTGTTGGTCATCGCCCTCTTCGGCCTGATTGCCAGTTACTTCGTCATCCAAGCCTATCGCATTGGCGAAGCCGCGGTCGTCGCGCCGATGCAATATAGCCAGATCATCTGGGCCTCGATCTATGGCTATTTGTTGTTTGATGAACATCTGGATATCTGGACCATCGTTGGAACGCTGATCATCATTATGTCGGGCGTATACATTGTGATCCGCGAAGGTCAGACCGGTGCGTCCGAAACCACACCTGTTCTACGCACGCGGATGCGGACTGAAACGGTGACCTCGCCGCGTCCATCGCTGCTCTATCGTGTGTTGCATCCCAGACTGTCGAAATAACAGTTCATCATCAGTCTGCCGGTCGGCGATTTCATCGCTGGCGACGGTTGATGAGATTTTGTCGAAAAAGACTCGATATTTTATCGAAGTGCGACACATACTCACAGTGCGCCTAGTAAGGGAGGAAACTGGGCTGTGCTTGACTTTACGCACGACGCGTGGCTGGTCGCCGCGTCATTGGCTGTTGCAATCATGGCCGGTTTTACCGGTCTGGGTTTGACGCGTGGCGCAAACGCCCTGCCGGTACAACGGCGGAAATTTGTTGTTGTTTCTGCGGCCATCATCCTTGGTGGTGGCATCTGGTCGATGCATTTCGTGGCCATGCTTGGCCTGCAGCTCCCTATCCTGTTTTACTACGATACGCTGATTACGCTCAGCTCAGCGCTGGTCGCGATCTTGATGGTCGGGTTGGCGTTGCTGTTGCTGCATTTCCGTCCGCGCACGCCGCAAATGGTCGTCACTGCGGGCCTGATCGTCGGTATGGGTATTGTTGCGATGCATTATATCGGGATGGCGGGCATGCAGTTGTGCAAACCGGTCAACAGCTTTCTCGATATTATATTGTCGACCATCGCCTCGTTGGTTTTGTCGGTTCTGGCAATCTGGGTCGCCTATGACACCCGTACGCATCGCAATATCGTTCTGGGAACGGTCTGTTTCGGGCTGGCTGTCTTTTCGATGCACTTTGTCGCGATTTCGCTCACCAGCTTTAGCGCTGTCGAGGGCACGGCTGCCGCAGGCCCCGCGATGGACAACCATATACTCGCCCTTGGTGTTACGGTTTCGGTGTTCATGATCTGCGGCGCATTTTTGCTAACGGGGATCACGTTTATAGAGCCCGCCGCACCAGAGGCAGAGCAAAAGTTACCGATCGCAAATGATGTCACACCGCGCCCCAACGCCGCCGGTGTGCCCTATGAACGCGAAGGCCAAACGCATTTCGCGTTACCCGAAAACATCGCGGCCCTCAGGGCCGAAGGGCACTATGCCATTTTGTATATGGGTGACGACAAACTGTTTTGCCCTTGGTCCATCACAGAGGCGGAAAAGCGGCTGTTGCCCGACGGGTTCATTCGGGTCCACCGCAGCTATTTGATCAACCCGTCGCACGTGAGCGGATTTGAACGGAACAAGGACAACGGCACATGTTATTTCGACGAGGTTGCCGCCCTGACCAAGGTTCCGGTCAGCAGATCGCGACTGAATGCGGTTAGGGATGCCCTTGGCGTCTAGCGCAATTCGTGCGGAGTATGCGCATTTCGTGAAATTCACCATGTTAACCGTTCCTGAACGCTAGGTCAGCGGGGCGGGTTACGGCCTACTTCCTCCATCGCAATGCATTGCGGACTCAGGGAGGAGCCAGAATGATACCAGCCGGTTTTGAATACCACCGGCCGACCGACGTTGAGTCGGCCGTCCAGCTATTAACCGAACACGGAGACGAAGCGCGCGTCATCGCAGGCGGACACAGCCTTATCCCGATGATGAAACTGCGCATGGCCGAAATGGGCCATCTCGTTGATCTTCAGTCTATCGAAGACATGAAGGGCGTCACAGTCAGCGGTGGCGCCGCGAACATCGGCGCGATGGTGACCCAGCACGAATTGATCACCAATGACGATCTGGGATCTACGCTGCCGATCCTGCGCGAAGCGGCGCTTCAGATTGCCGATCCGCAGGTGCGGTATTGCGGCACCGTCGGCGGCAACGTCGCGAACGGGGACCCGGGCAATGACATGCCGGGCCTGATGCAATGCCTGAACGCCACATACGAACTCAGCGGTCCTGACGGCACTCGTACCGTTGCCGCGCGGGATTTCTATGAAGCGGCATATTTCACCGCACGTGATGACGATGAAATTCTGACACGCATTCATATCCCCGTCCCCGCCGCGGGCACGGGCTATGCATACGAAAAACAGAAACGGAAAATCGGCGACTACGCCACCGCCGCTTCGGGCGTTCTGATCCGTGTTGAGGGTGGCACCTGCGTCGAGGCGTCCATCGCCATGACCAACCTGTCCGAAACACCAGTCTACGCCGAGGCAGCAGGCGCTGCATTGGTTGGCACAGACCTGAACGATGACGCACGCAAGGCGGCCGTTGCCGCTGCGATTGATGCCATTGATCCGGTCGCAGACAACCGCGGCCCCGTTGATTTCAAGAAACATGTCGCGGGTGTGATCCTGCGCCGAGCCATCGACCGCGCCGTCGATCGCGCCAAGTAAGGAGCGCACAATGTCAAAAATGCACGTCAAAATGACCGTGAATGGCCGCGAGGTCGAAGGCCTTGCCGAACCACGGACCCTATTGATCCATTTCCTTCGGGAAAACCTGAACATCACCGGCCCGCACATCGGTTGCGAAACAAGCCATTGCGGCGCCTGTACCGTCGATATTGACGGCAAGTCGGTGAAATCTTGCACCGTGTTCGTCGCCCAGACCAACGGCGCGGATGTGACCACCGTCGAAGGTCTGGTCAACGCAGACGGTTCGCTGGGTGTCATTCAGGAAATGTTCCGCGAACACCACGGGCTTCAGTGCGGCTATTGCACGCCGGGTATGATCACCCGCGCCCATCGCCTGCTGCAGGAAAACCCGACGCCGACCGAAGAAGAGGTCCGATTTGGCATGGCCGGTAACCTGTGCCGCTGCACCGGCTACCAAAACATCGTCAAGGCGATCCTTGCCTCGGCCGATACGCTTAACGCTCAGAAGGAGGCCGCAGAATGAAGGACGAAGCCCTTTCCCCCGCAGATCGCGCCGCCAACCTAAAAGGCATGGGTTCGTCCCGCAAACGGGTCGAGGACGTGCGGTTCACCCAAGGTCGCGGCAACTATGTCGATGACATCAAACTAGACGGGATGCTGTTCGGCGATTTCGTTCGTTCGCCCTATGCCCATGCGCGGATCGTCAGCATCAACACTGACGAAGCGATGAAAGTGCCCGGCGTCGTGGCGGTTCTGACCGCCAAGGATCTAGAGCCACTGGGGCTGCACTGGATGCCGACCCTTGCGGGCGACAAACAGATGGTTCTGGCCGACGGTAAGGTCCTTTTCCAAGGCCAAGAAGTCGCCTACGTCATCGCCGAGGACCGCTATGCCGCGTCGGACGCTGCTGAACTGGTCGATGTCGAGTACGAAGAGCTGCCCGTCATCGTTGACCCGTTTGAGGCGCTAAAATCCGATGTCGTCCTGCGCGAAGACCTTGCCGGTCAGACCGAGGGCGCACATGGCCCGCGCAAACACCACAACCACATCTTTACGTGGGAACAGGGTGACAAGGACGCGACCGAAGCTGTTCTGGCTGGCGCCGATGTCGTGGCCGAGGAAATGGTGTACTATCACCGCACCCATCCTTGCCCGCTGGAAACCTGCGGCTGTGTGGCCAGCATGGACAAAGTGACCGGCAAACTAACGCTCTGGGGTACATTTCAGGCGCCGCATGCGATCCGGACCGTTGTCGCGCTGATTTCCGGCCTAGCCGAACATAATATCCGCGTCATTAGCCCCGACATCGGCGGTGGCTTTGGCAACAAAGTGGGCGCTTACCCCGGCTATGTGTGTTCGGTCGTGGCATCGATCGTAACAGGCAAACCGGTCAAGTGGGTCGAGGATCGGATGGAAAATCTGATGACCACGGCGTTTGCCCGCGATTATTGGATGCACGGTAAAATCGCCGCCACGAAAGAGGGCAAGATCACCGGCCTGTGGTGCCACACCACCGCGGACCATGGCGGTTTTGACGCCTGCGCGGACCCAACCAAGTTCCCCGCTGGCTTTATGAACATCTGCACGGGGTCCTATGACATCCCGACCGCCTATCTGGCTGTTGACGGTGTCTATACCAACAAGGCACCGGGTGGCGTTGCCTATCGCTGTTCGTTCCGCGTGACCGAGGCGGCCTATTTCATCGAACGCATGATCGAAATCCTTGCGATCAAGCTGGACATGGACGCGGCCGAACTGCGCAAGATCAACTTTATCCGCGCGGATCAGTTCCCGTATCAGTCGGCCCTTGGATGGGAATATGACAGCGGCGACTATCACACCGCATGGGACAAAGCGCTGGCCGCCGTTGACTATGAGGGGCTGCGCAAGGAACAGGCCGAACGGGTCGAGGCGTTCAAGCGCGGCGAAACCCGCAAGCTGCTCGGGATCGGTTTGACGCACTTTACCGAAATCGTGGGTGCCGGTCCGGTCAAGAACTGTGACATCCTTGGTCTTGGCATGTTCGACAGCTGTGAAATCCGTATCCACCCAACCGGATCGGCGATCGCCCGTCTGGGCACGATCAGTCAGGGTCAGGGCCATGCCACGACCTTTGCCCAGATCATCGCCTCGGAGATCGGGTTGCCTGCGGATGACATCACGCTGGAAGAGGGCGACACCGATACCGCGCCCTATGGTCTAGGGACCTATGGTTCGCGGTCGACACCTGTCGCCGGTGCCGCAACGGCCATGGCCGCCCGCAAAATCCGCGCCAAGGCGCAGATGATCGCGGCTTACCTGCTTGAAGTGCATGACGACGACGTGGAATGGGATATCGACCGGTTTGCCGTCAAGGGCGCGCCGGAACGGTTCAAGACGATGAAGGAAATCGCCTTTGCCGCCTATAACCAAGCGATCCCAGGGCTAGAGCCCGGCCTAGAGGCCGTCAGCTACTATGACCCGCCCAATATGACCTACCCCTTCGGCGCCTATATCTGCGTTATGGAAATCGACGTCGACACCGGCGAACATTCCATCCGTCAGTTCTATGCGTTGGATGACTGCGGTACCCGCATCAACCCGATGATCATCGAAGGACAGGTCCACGGCGGCCTGACCGAAGCGCTGGCCATCGCGATGGGTCAGGAAATTGCCTATGATGATATGGGCAACGTCAAAACCGGAACGTTGATGGATTTCTTTATCCCGACGTCGTGGGAAACGCCGAACTACACCACCGACCACACGGTCACGCCAAGCCCGCATCACCCCATCGGTGCCAAGGGCGTCGGCGAAAGCCCGAATGTCGGCGGCGTGCCAGCATTTTCCAATGCAGTGCATGACGCGTTCCGCGCGTTCGGCCTCACCCAGTCGCACATGCCACATGATCATTGGCGGATTTGGAAAACCGCAAATGATCTGGGCCTGCACGGCTAAGGACAAGGGTGGCCGCCTCGGCGGCCACCTGACACACCGATGATCCTGAACGATATCAAATCCCGCCTCGCCGCCACTGGCTATGTCGCGTCAGACAAGCTGGCGATGGCGCTCCATCTGGCCAATCAGTTGGACCGCCCGCTGTTGATCGAGGGCCCCGCAGGCGTTGGCAAAACCGAGGTCGCCAAGGCGATTGCAACCGCCATGGACACCGCGCTGATCCGGCTTCAATGCTACGAAGGGCTGGATGCCAATCACGCGATCTACGAATGGAATTATCAGCGACAGCTGCTTGCGATCCGTGCATCGGAAACCGATGGCGCGTTGAGCGACGAGACGCTGTTTAGCGAAACCTACCTGATGAAACGCCCCCTGCTAGAGGCGATCACCCAAGACAACGCGCCGGTCCTTTTGATCGACGAAGTGGACCGCGCCGACGAAGAATTCGAGGCATATCTGCTGGAAATCCTGTCCGATTTTCAGGTGACCATCCCCGAGATTGGCACAATCACCGCCAAGACCCGCCCGACGGTTATCCTGACGGCGAATGGCACCCGCGACCTGTCGGATGCCCTGCGGCGGCGGTGCCTCTATGCCTATCTGGACTATCCCGACCGCGACACCGAATTGTCGATCCTGCGGGCGCGTTATCCCGATATCGAACCCAAACTGGCCGCGCAGATCGTGGGCGTTGTTCAGGCTCTGCGCAAAGAGGACCTAACCAAAGTACCCGGCATTGCCGAAATGCTTGATTGGGCGGCGGCGCTATCGGGGCTTGGCGTAAACGATCTGTCACAAGCGCCAGACACGGTTCAGGCGACGCTGATTTGCCTGCTCAAAACCGCTGATGACTATGACGCCGCCCCGCGCGAGGTCATGGACCGCCTGATCGGAAAGGTGGCCTGATGCGTGTCACCCGTTTCCCCGCTCGCGCCGCTGGCCCCGCCGATCGCATGGCGGATTTCATCGCGCATTTGCGGATGAACGGGTTGCGTGTGGGGCCGAATGACACCGGTCAAGCGCTGTCGGCGCTGAGCCATGTCGACGCCACCGATGCGGATGTAGCGCGCGAGGCACTGGCCGCAGTTCTAGCCTCGGACGCGGATGAATACGGCAAATTTGACGGTCTATTTGATGCCTTCTGGTTCAATGTCGGCAAACAGAAAACAGGCCAACAGAACAGCAATGTACGGGTGCAATCGATCCATTCGCCGCTATGGAAATCACACTTGGGTCAAGAAACCGAGGATGGCATCGACGATGGCGAACAGGCACCAACGAAATCCGGCGATGGAGAGGCCGAGGGCACTGATGGCAAGTTGATCGCGACCAAAACGCGGGCCCTGACACGCCGCGACCTGCGCGAATTGATGGACGAAGCCACCTTGGCCGAGGCCGAAAAAGTGGCCCAGCGTATCGGCAACGCAATCCGTGATCACCGGTCCCGCCGCCGTAAAATGGCCCAGCGTGGCAGCGCACTTGACCTGCGCCGCATTCAACGGGCCAGCATGCAGACCGGTGGCGACCCCGTGCGGCTGTTCCGCCGCAATCGACCGCCCCGTCCAATGCAGGTTGTCGCGCTCTGCGATGTCAGTGGTTCGATGACCGTTTATGCCCGCGTGTTCCTTGCCTTTCTTAAGGGGATGGTCGCCAGCCACACAAAAACAGATGCTTATCTGTTTCATACCCGCCTGATCCGCGTGACTGACGCGCTCACCGACAATGACACGCTGCGTGCCGCCGCGCGGTTGTCGCTGATGGCCGAGGGTTTTGGCGGCGGGACCGACATCGCCGGTAGCCTGAACCAGTTCCTGAACGGCTATGGTGCGCGGGCGCTGAACGGGCGCACCATCGTTGTGATCCTGTCTGACGGCTATTGCACCACCGATGCGGCCGCACTTGGCGATGCATTGGCCAAGCTTAAGCGCAAAACTCGCAGGATCGTCTGGCTGAACCCGCTGGCGGGCTGGGACAGCTACGAACCCGTCGCCGCGGCGATCCGCGCCGCACGCCCCCACATCGACGCCCATTTACCCGCAAACACACTGGCAGATCTGGCGGCGCTTGAACCGCAATTTGCCCAATTATGAGGATGGCCATGACCCATTTCGACATCTTCGACACAATCGCCAACCTGCGCGCAAAAGGGCAGGAATTCTGCGTTGCGACCGTTCTTAGGACCGCCGATGTCACTTCGGCCAAAGCCGGCGCCAAGGCGGCGGTGTCCACAAACGGCGAAATCGTTGGCCACCTCGGGGGGGCCTGTGTTCAGCGGGCCGTTCGTGCCGCCGCCGAGGCCGCATTGGAGAGCGGTCAACCGCGCATGATCCGTGTCAAACCAGCGGATAAGGTTGTTACGCTTCTCGATCCTGATGGATATGAAACCTTCAAAAGCGGCTGCCCCTCGGGGGGCACCGTTGATCTGCTGATTGAACCCTATCGCAATGCGCCAAGGCTGGTGATTTTGGGCGATAGCCTGATCGCCGAGGCATTGTTGGCCCATGCATCCCTGACCGACATCAGATGCCACACGGATGAGGCCGCGCTGGATGATCTGACTGACCGCGATTTTGTTGTCGTGGCATCACAAGGTCGCAACGACTCGGTCTATTTGGCGCGCGCCTTGGCAAGTGACGCGGGCCGAGTGTCGATGGTTGCCAGCCGCAGAAAGGCGGCCGCCCTCACCGCCAAGCTGGCCGATAAGGATATACCGCAGGTCAAAATCGACCGCCTAAAGGCACCGGCGGGGCTGGATATTAAGGCTATTGATCCCCATGGCATCGCGGTGTCGATCCTCGCCGAGATCACATTGTGGCGGTCCGAAATCACCGAAATATCAACTCAGGAGGTTGCAGATGAAAAGATGGCTTAGCATGTTAAAGGTCAAGCTTGGTCGCAGGCCTGAATTGAGTGACAAAGAAGCCGCCGAAGAGGCGCTTCGAGTGTTCCCGAGATGTTGCTAATAAGAGGAAGCCAAACATGGAACTAAGCGACGAAATCCGTATCGCTGCGCCACGCGACGTTGTGTATGCCGCGCTGAACGACCCAGAGGTGCTACGGCAGTGCATTCCCGGATGTGAGGAATTGATCCAGCATTCGCCTACCGAACTAGAGGCCAAGGTCGTGCTAAAGATCGGACCGGTCAAAGCGAAATTCGCGGGCGAAGTGACGTTGGATCAGTCCAACGCACCAGAGGCGTTTTCCCTGATGGGCGAAGGCAAGGGCGGCGCCGCCGGTTTTGCCAAAGGCGGGGCAGATGTGACCCTAACCGAAGACGGCGGCGAAACCATTTTGGCCTATACCGCCAAGGCAGATGTAGGCGGCAAGATCGCGCAGCTTGGAAGCCGCCTGATTGCAGGAACGGCCAAAAAGCTGTCCGGTAACTTCTTTGCCAAATTTAGCGAAGTGGTCGCCGAACGTCAGGCGGCCTAATTTCAGAAACCGTTAAGGCGCGCACCTTAGGGTCCCTGTTGAAAGGGGATGCAGGTGCGCGTCATTGTTTTTTTCGGTCATCACAAGGTTGGGTCTAGTTCGATCCAAGATCACTTGGGTCGGTATGCGCCCCAACTGGCAGCGCAAGGTATCCTGTACCCGGCGGTGCGCGATACAGATGCCGATCGCTTGTTACAGCACGTCAGCGACGGACGTACGGTTCAATCGAATCCCCTGATCGTACGCGAGGCGCATAACGCGCTAGCCTTTGCCATGATCGCGGATGAAAACGGTGGCCCGAGGCCCATTTTCTGCCAAGGGCTCGCCCCAACCCCCGATATGTTTGCGACGATCAGGCGGCAGGTACAGGCCCTGATGCCGCATACCCTGATCCTTGTGTCCGAAGTTTTCGCAAACTTTAGCATGATTAACCCTGCTATGATCCATCAATTGTTGGCAGGTGTGGGCGCGACCCCAACGGACAAAGTCCAAGCGATTGGGCTATTTCGCCGGATTGATGAATACCTTGTGTCTTGGCACGGGCAAAGAATCCGCTTTGGGCATAAGTTGCCGCCAGTTGCCGATCTGCTGGACCACTATTTAGGCGGGATACATTTCGATTATCGGCGCCTAATCTATCCGTGGGCCGAGGTTGCCGATGAGCTGTACCTACTCAGGTACCAAAAAGGCAAAAGCCTGACCCAGTTTTTAACCGCCGCCGGTTTGACGCACGCAATTCCCAACGGGCGCGAACCCAAGCGCAATCCAAGCCTGCATCCCGCCTTTGTCGAAATCGCCAGAAGGGCTCAGTACGATCTACCGCCCGACGATGCCCAGCGGTGTGTCCGAGTTCTGAGGGGGGCGAGCGCCCTGATGCCAGGTCTTTGCGCAAACAAGATCGAGTTTTGGGGTCCCCAAGCAAGAGAGCGGCTGTTTCGCGAATTTCAGCCTCAGGCGCGATACCTTGACCAACAAATCCGCCAGACATTTTTCCCCGACCTTGATCAGATCGGCATCTGTCGCCCTATTCCGCAGCGACTAGCGACCAAATGGGCCCTGCGGATGCTAGCCCCCATGTCGGGCCTAATGCGGGAAAAGGTCATGGCCGATTTCCTAAGGTCCTTTGAATTTGAAACGAATTCTTAGCCAGAATCGCGGTCACATAGGCCATGGTCAAAGACATCGTTTTTCATATCGGGGATTGCAAAACCGGCACCACATCCATTCAGACGATGTTGGCGCGTCGGGCGTGGACCGCAGCCCCGAAAACGGTGTTTTATTCGGCGCGTTTGAACCACAATCCTATTGCATCGAAACTGCGACAAGGCGGTGAGCTTGCCCGCAAAGAAGGTGAAAAAATCGCAGAGGATTTCCGCGCGAGTGATGCCGATATCGGTGTCATTTCTGCCGAACATTTTGAGTTTTGCGACCCCGAGGTTTTGTTGCGGCTGGTTGAGGGGCCGTTGGCAGATTGGTCGGGGAATATTCGCCTGATCCAGTTTGTGCGGCCGCATATTGATCGGTTTCGCGCGACATTTATCGAACGCTGCAAGAAAGGTGGTTGCCTTGACGATATCGAAACCGCCTGTGCCGGTATCCTTGACGAAGGTTTGCTGGATTATGCGCCGCGATTGGCCAGATGGCATACGGCCTTTGGCACGGCCATTAAAACACGGGCCTATGTCCCTGATCATTTTCCGAACCGCGATGTCCGCGCCACCTTTCTGACTGAACTATTCGGAACGGATGCTGTTGCCCCAACCGACACCTCCCGCGAAAATCAGAGCCTGTCTTTGCAACAGGTTGTCCTGTTGCGGTACATGCACGCCGAAATGGCCCTGCCGGACATTGCGCGGGATGGTGGCCGCGCGTTTGGCTGGAACTTTGGCAAGATACTGGCCGAGTTGGAAACAACGAACCCACAGCCCCTCACCTTGCCCGAAACAGTTGTCGAACGACTGAAAACACGCTGCCGCACGGACGCCGCGAATGTGGACGGCATTCTTGGCGGGTCTGTCTTTGCATCCGAATTGTTGCGGCAAACCGGTTCCGCCGAAACGCAATCCCTACGGCCCGAGGATCATTTTTCCCTCGATACGCTGCAAGTGGCCCGCGCTTATGCTCGGTTGACCACGCGGCTGATCCAGTCTGATCCCTCTCACTTTGCCTGGGCCGCAAGAGAGGAAGAATTCCGCAGATCACGGCCCGTGCGGCGGCAGTTTGTCCGCCATTTGAAACCTAAGTCCCTGTTTTCACGATTGTCCCTGTTACGATGACCCTTTTCCCGATCCAGAATTTGCACTGGCCCTGCCTAGGCGTGCCAGATGGTTGTTTTATCCGTGGTGGCACAATCAATCGCGATAGGATCACGCTGGCCAGCGGCGATAGCCTGCACCTTGGCGGTTACATGAATTGTTTTGATGCCGTTCAGTGGCGGCGATGTACCAGCCTTAGATACGTCGCTGTTCAGGTGCAGGGTTCTGGCCAGTTTCGGATCAGTTGCCGCGCCCACGACCACGCCACGTCCTATGACATTGTCACAACCGATCGTCACACGGACGAGGTTTTATGGATCGACCTGCCGCAAAGTGGCCAACTGTCGCTCACTTTGGTTGCCGTGGACGATGCTGAAATCACGGATGTACGGTGGCTGACCGACCGACCGCCCAATCCAATTCGGCCTGTGATTTGCGTCACACACTACAAACAAGAGGCCGCAGTCGCGCAAAACATGGAATCGCTGGCCGAACTAGCGGTGCCGCGGATCGTGATCGACAACAGTCGCACGCTGCCCAACCTTGAGGGCGTCACCATTCTTCCGAATAGGAACCTAGGCGGGTCAGGCGGTTTTGCCCGCGCGATCATTGAGGCGAAAAATCTGGATGCGACGCATGCTATTTTCATGGATGACGACGCCACATGTTCGCCCGAAGCGATCAGGCGGATGCTGAGCCTGCTACGGTACGCCAACAATCGAAATACCGCCGTCGTCGGTGCGATGGTCTCGGACCTTAGACCAGACGAGATCTGGGAAAACGGGGCGACGTTTAACAAACGCTGCCGCCCTCGTTCCCATCGGCTCAGGCTGTCAAACTTTGGGGCGCTGTATGGCATGTTGGGGCGTCAGTCGGCCGCAAAACCGGCAAATTACTACGGGGGGTGGTGGTTGTTTGGGTTTCCGCTGTCAGCCGTCACAACACTGCCGTTCCCCTATTTTGTTCGGGGGGATGACATTTCATTTTCGCTGTCCAATCCGTTTGCGTTCGAAACCATAGCCGGTGTTTTCGCGGTTCAGCCGGATTTCATAGCCAAGGAAACGGCGTTTTCATTGTACCTCGACCTGCGGAATCATTTGCATCAGCACCTCGTTCACGATGCGATTGCAATCGGTCGGCTACAGATCGCGACCATCGCAATCGGATTTGTGGCCAAGTCGATTTTCCGAATGCACTATGCCTGTGCGACCGCACAGATTTGGGCGTGGCAGGATGTAATGAAGGGTGCTGCATTTTTTGCCGATAACGACAATACGATGCGGCGGCGTGAACAAATTGCGGCCATTGATACGACCAGCCGTTTTCACACCACCACGGAAAACAACACGCCGCAAACCAACCCCAAACATCGCCGGATCCTGTCAGTTCTGTCCCTGAATGGTTTGTTGTTGCCTGCCTTTCGATACTTCGGGCGTCGCGCCTTGGTCGCTACGCAAAACCGCAGCGCACTTTGGCCCTATGCGATGGCCCAGTCCGCCGAAGTATTCGCGCCTAATGGGGAATCCTCTTATGTTGTGAGGCATAGCAAATGGACGGCACTAAAGGTTGGTGTCCGTTTGGCCCTGACAACTTTGCGATGGTTGTTTGTGTTTAACAGCGTGCGAAACGATCACTTGGGCGGATATCGCCGTTATACGACAGTCGACTACTGGGACCGTGAATTTGCTAAAGGTAATCAAATACATCCGACAGAGCCGACAGGTCAGTAAAGTCATTGATCTTGATCTGATGACCATCGCCAAAGTCGACAAAGATGTGACCGTTTTTGACGACGGCATTGTTCAAGGCTGACTGATATCCGGACACACTCAGGTTCAGCGCGCTGCGATCAATAAGAACGGTATCCACCGTGGCCTCAAAATCCTTGATCACGTCAAAGCCGTCATCGAACACAAAAACATCTGCTCCGGCACCGCCGAACAGTTTGTCGTCGCCATTCCCGCCATAAAGCGTGTCGTTCCCAGATTTTCCCTTGATCCGGTCATCACCGTCACCACCGTACAAAACATCATGCCCCACCCCACCGGCGAGGTGATCCATCCCATCGCCGCCATAAAGGGTGTCGTTCCCCGTCCGCCCTCGCACGACATCATCGCCCTGATCACCGGCCAAATTGTCGTTGCCATCCCCCCCAGCGAGATAGTCGTCGCCGTACCCGCCGCTGATGCTGTCATGCCCTGCGCCTGCATTGATGTGATCGTGTCCACCTTCGGCGGTGATTATGTCTGCATCGTCGCCACCCCGCAGGATGTCATCGCCGTCGCCGCCAAGAATGACATCATCGCCGTCATCGCCCCAAAGGCTGTCAGAGCCGTCACCGCCATAAAGGGTGTCATTCGCGCTACCGCCCCAGATCCGGTCTGCGTCCTGTCCGCCGTCCAGAAAATCACTGCCGTCGCCGCCGACGATTGCGTCGGACCCACCACCGCCAAATACGCTATCGTCGTCACGTCCACCCTGTAGCGTGTCCGCGCCTGCACCGCCAAAAACGATGTCATTCCCCGTGCCGCCCATCACTGTGTCGGCCCCACCAGATAGGCTTGCCCAATCGTCACCCGCGCCTAGGTCGATGGTGTCATCACCAAATGTACCGGTCACAGAGTTTGCGTCATCTGGCACAAACCCCGAGGGCGGTGTGTTCATGCCAATGGGGTCGGACCCTGGTCCGCTAACAGCCGTGGGGGCATAATGGATGAGCCCGATCAGCTGCGATTGACTAAGGCTGTTGGCGGAAATCGGAGTCCCTGTAGCGGATTTGATAGCAACGCTTTTGTCACCGTACGAAATAATACACCCATCCGCTGCCTCGGTGATGTCGAGTTGGCTTTTGTACCTCAGCATCGCCCATGCGGACAGGTCCAGCCGATCCTCGTCGATGTCGAAATCGGTGATCAGGTCCTGATCCGCGTCCCATGCCATCACAAAAACATCGGCGCCGTCGCCACCGGTCAACGTTGTGTCGCCCACCACATCCAGCAAAAGATCATTTAGCGCAGATCCAGTACCGGTGGCGCTAGCGGTCTGAATAACCTCGCCAATTTCGGTCAAGTCGACCGTCAGGCTGGTCAATCCGGTTTCGGACGATGACCCCGCGACGATGACCAAGGAATTTCCGTCCTGAACCAAGGCAACAGACGACAGGTTCGCCAACCCCATCGCGGTGGTATCCTCAATCGTGGCAAGGGCGTGTAGGCGTCCATCCGGCAGCAAACACAGTAGCGTCAGGCCATCATCGGCCCCGCCCGCAACGATAAAGGGCACATCATCGACCACCTGAACGGCAATATCGGTCACGCCCTGAAACCGATGGTCCCGATCATCAATCACATGATCCGTAACGGTCAGCGTCCCATCCGCCCCAACCTGCACCACCGACAGCGAACTCGATCCCGCTGCGCCGACGATGGCATAGGCCTGTCCCCATGCGGAAACCGTTTCAATCACGCTGGGCGCTGATACCCATAGTCCGTCGTTCGTATCCAGCCCGTCGGCGTTGAACACAAACCCGTTTGAGGCCACGCCCCATGCGGTCAGGCCATCGGCCTCTTGCCCTGTGGTCAGCACATAAGTAGCGCCGTCGACTTCAACACTGCTGATCGCGGTCACCGGTTCAGCGAAGGTATCGGCATAGTCAGGGACGTATCGTTCGCCCAGAACCTCGCCGCTATCAGCATCGAACCGAACCACCCCCAGACCACCGTGATCGGCAAGGCCACCCACCAGCGCCTGATTGCCATTTCCCAAACTAACGCCGACGATCTGAGTAAGATCAGCGCCAAAGCCCGTGGCATAGGTATCAATCGGTGCACTGACGGGGGATCCGGTGGCGAATATCTGACCCGGATTTGTCGCACCACCGCCCAGCGCAATATACTGCGCCCCGCCAAATTCCAGTACCCCTAGGTCCGGCGTGAACCCCGCGACATCGGATTGGGAATACTGATAAGCCCCTTCAAATGTCAGGTTTGCAGAGATCAAATCCCAGCTGGTCAAAGCGCCATCAAATTGGGTTGTGGCAAAAACCTGATGCGTCCCATTGGCCGATACAATTGCGATATCGGTGATGTTCGACACATCACTGGCATCCGGCCACTGCACATACTGTTGGAATGTAAATTCAAACATTCCGACCCCCATTTTCCCACGGGTCTGAGTGTTCGAAAACGACTCAGCGAATCGGCGGCTGAACTTGGGCAAAGTCGCGACCCTTGCCGCTAAAGCCCTTTAATTTTTGGGAAAATTCGAAATTTGACGCAGATCAAGGTCGGTATTGAACAGGCCCGATACGTTATGAACATGAACAGATACCCAGAGAGGTCGCGCTATGTTTGGAACTGTTACGACTATCGTCTCGGACGAAAATGAAGATGGGGTCGCCCTGTCGGCAGCGCTTGATTTTGCGCGTCAGGTCAACGCTCATCTAGAGGTCATCTGTATCGCAATCACTACCGCGCCGGTCGAAGTGTTTGGCGCCGTCGCGGGCGGTCTGCCGGCATATTCGCTTCAGGAAACGCATGAAGCGGCCGAGGCTCTACAACACTGGGCGTCTGCGATGACGCGTGACTATTCACGCGTTTCGGTCAGCCCCTTGATCGCTGCCGACTCGGGTCTCAAACATATGGTTGGGCGGTTAACCCGCTATTCCGATATCGTGGTCGCCGCACGCCCCAAGGACGGGTCGTCGCCATCAGAAATTGTTTTCGACGCCCTGACCACAGCGGGGCAACAGCCAGTCCTGTTGATAAGTAAGTCGCCACTCGATCTGTCCAAGCTAAAGCGGGTCACGATTGCATGGGATGAGAGCGATCAGGCGCTGAACGCGGTCAAAGCATCCATTCCGCTGCTGCAAAAATGTGAACAGGTCGAGGTGGTCATGATTGACCCCAAACAACATAGCAGCAGCCGGACCGATCCAGGTTTAACACTGTCATCCATGCTGGCACGTCATGACATCGCCGCAGAGGTGCATCTTATCCCGCAGACCTTGCCCACCGTCGCCGAACAGATACTGCGTTTTTCGGATGAATCCGGCTCTCAGATGGTGGTTATGGGATGCTATGGTCATAGTCCGCTCAAAGAACGGCTGCTCGGTGGTGTCACGCGCGATATGATCGCGAATTGTGATCTGCCTATGCTGCTGAACCACTAGGGCACACGCAAAAAGAGCATGCATTTTCAATTCCTGAGACTATTGTACCCTGACAAGCGCGGCCAAGCTGAACTGGGCCGCGTTTGAATAGGGGGGTACATGGTCAATCCACTTTTCGACGGCCTGTTTGGTCGTCACGACAACAATCACAAAACGTTCTTGTATCAGGCTGACGGCCAGACGGTCAGCTATGATGCCTTTCTCAAACGCGCCAGCCAATTTGCGAATGCGTTGTCAAAGTTGGGCGTGAAAACAGGGGATCGTGTTGTCGTCCAAGTCGAAAAGTGCCCCGATAATCTGGCCATTTATGCCGCTTGCGTTCAAAGCGGCGCGGTTTTTCTGCCGTTGAACACGGCCTATACGCCGCCAGAGGTCGAATATTTCGTCAACGATTCAGGTGCGACCGTTCTGGTCTGCGCCCCGCATAACGCCCATGCACTGGCCACCATCGCCGATCAGGCCGGGTGCCGTCTTGAAACGCTTGGTGCAGATCAGACCGGTAGCCTTGCTGAATTGGCGGATCAAGCAAGCACGTCTTTCGCGCCTGTCGCCCGCAGTTTGAACGATCTGGCGGCGATCTTGTACACATCTGGCACCACCGGCCGCAGCAAAGGCGCGATGCTCAGCCAAAACAACCTGCTATCCAATGCGCAGGTGCTGACAGATCATTGGCGGTTTACCGATCAGGACATATTGCTGCATGCCTTGCCAATCTTCCATACACATGGGCTGTTTGTTGCGACGAACATCACACTGATCGCCGGTGGAAGTATGGTGTTTCTGCCCAAATTGGACATCGACCAACTGATCAAATGGATGCCAAAGGCAACCACGATGATGGGTGTCCCTACATTCTATACACGCCTTCTGAACGACGTCCGGCTTGATCGCAAACTGACCGCTGGAATGCGGCTGTTTGTGTCGGGGTCCGCGCCACTATTGGCCGAAACCCACAAAGAGTTTGAAGAGCGTACAGGTCACCGCATTCTGGAACGCTATGGGATGACCGAAACCAACATGACGACGTCGAACCCGTACGACGTTGACCGTCGTGCGGGGACGGTTGGCCAACCTCTCGCTGGGATTGAGGCGCGTGTTTGTGACGACGAAGGCGTTGAGTTGCCCCACGGTGAGATCGGCATCCTTGAGGTGCGCGGCGACAATGTTTTTCAGGGCTATTGGCAAATGCCGGAAAAGACCCAGCAGGAACTGCGACCGAACGGATTTTTCATCACGGGCGATTTGGCCTCAAAGTCGGCGGATGGCTATGTCACCATCGTCGGGCGCGGCAAAGACCTGATTATCTCGGGCGGGTTCAACATCTATCCACGAGAAGTCGAAGAACTGATTGATGCCCAGCCCGGCGTTCTGGAAAGCGCTGTTATTTCAGCGCCGCACGCCGATTTGGGCGAAGCCCCCGTTGCGATCGTCGTGCCCAAGGATGGCGCCCAACTGGAAACCGGCGACATCGACTGGGCCTTGGCCAATAACCTCGCGCGGTTCAAACGCCCGCGGCACTATGTGATCGCTGAAAGCCTGCCTAGAAACACAATGGGCAAAGTGCAAAAGGCCCAATTGCGCGAGATGCACAAGTCGGTGTTTTCTGACGAATAACAGACGGTTTTACATATTGCGCACGCCCCCACGCCGTGCATTGTGGCGTGCGGAGGAAACACAATGAAAATCGGCATCGTCGTATTGATCGCAGCCTATGGGCTGAGCCAATTCTATCGCGCGTTTCTGGCTGTTCTGGCCCCTGTTCTGGAAACAGACATAGGTGCAACGCCGGATATTCTGGCCACCGCATCCGGCGTCTGGTTCCTGACCTTCGCGGCCATGCAGTTTCCGGTCGGGATTTCGCTGGATAAATTTGGCCCGCGCCTGACGACGGCCGTTCTGTTTTCCGTTGGCGCCGGTGGTGGCGCAATGATCTTTGCCGCAGCACAGGCACCGTGGCATATCACATTGGCGATGGGCATGATCGGTATCGGCTGTTCGCCGGTATTGATGGCGTCGTATTTCATTTTTGCACGCAGTTTTCCGGTCGCAATGTTTGCAACACTCGCAGGCATGACCATCGGCTTTGGATCATTGGGCAACATCGCCAGCTCGGCCCCGCTTGCTTGGGCGGCGGATGAACTTGGATGGCGGACCGCGACACTTATCACAGGCGTCGTGACGCTTGGCATTGCCGGTTTGATTTTGTGGCTGGTCACGGATCCCCCCAAGGCCGACAACTCGGACGGCGGGTCGATTTGGGATGTGCTGCGTATTCGCGCGCTCTGGCCGATTTTTGCCCTGCTCGCCGTGAACTATATCCCCTCGGCATCGCTGCGGGGGCTTTGGGCGGGACCATATCTGGCCGATGTATTTGGCAGCGACAGTGCCGCAATTGGTACCGCAACACTGGTGATGGCCGTGGCAATGATTGTAGGCAACTTTGCCTATGGTCCGGCAGCGCGTGCATTCGGGTCGGTGAAATGGGTGGCATGGGGTGCAAACGCATTGGGCATGTTGGGCTGCGCGGCGCTGGCCCTATGGGTGACATCCGGTTTCTGGACCGCAACGATCCTGCTCGCATGGATCGGATTCTTTGGCGCGACCTTCCCGTTGCTGATGGCGCATGGACGACAGTTCATTCCGGCCCACTTGACCGGTCGCGGGGTCACAATGATGAACCTGAGTTCTATCGGATCGGTCGGAATCATTCAGTTCTCGACCCGCCCTATGTTCAGTGAATTTTCCCGCAACGCCCCCCTGCCCGAGGCCTATTCACTGTTGATTTGGGTGTTTGCCGCGCTTCTTTTGATGGGTCTGATCCCCTATCTGTGGTCCAAAGAGCAAAGAAATTAGGGCTCTCGTCCGGTTCCCCCTTCACCTTGGCCCAAGGTCAGACTATAGAACGCGCGTTTAAACCAAGGAGAAGCCAATGGGCTATAATGTCGTTGTCGTTGGCGCCACGGGTAACGTGGGTCGCGAAATGCTCAACATCCTCGCTGAACGCGAGTTCCCGATCGAAAAGATCGCAGTACTGGCAAGCCGTCGCTCGCTAGGAACAGAAGTGAGCTTTGGTGAAACGACATTGAAGACCGAAGATCTCGATACGTTCGATTTCACCGGTTGGGATATTGCCCTGTTCGCCGTTGGTTCCGAAGCGACCAAGAAGTACGCCCCCATCGCCGCCAAACAGGGCTGCGTGGTCATCGATAACTCATCGCTGTACCGTTATGACCCAGACGTGCCACTGATCGTACCAGAGGTGAACGCGGATGAAGTGGTGAACTACACCAAGAAAAACATCATCGCGAACCCGAACTGTTCGACCGCACAAATGGTGGTTGCCCTAAAACCGCTGCACGACCGCGCGAAAATCAAACGTGTTGTTGTGTCGACATACCAATCGGTGTCGGGTTCGGGCAAAGAGGCAATCGACGAACTTTGGAACCAGACCAAGGGCATGTATGTCCCGGGCCAAGAGGTTGATCCGACGGTCTATACCAAACAGATCGCTTTTAACGTCATTCCGCATATCGACGTTTTCTTGGATGACGGTTCGACCAAAGAAGAATGGAAAATGGTTGCAGAAACCAAAAAGATCGTCGACCCGTCGATCAAGGTTACCGCGACATGTGTCCGTGTTCCTGTGTTTGTTGGCCACTCGGAATCGATCAACATCGAGTTTGAAGAATTCCTTGACGAAGACGAAGCCCGCGACATCCTGCGCGAAGCGCCAGGCATCATGGTTGTCGATAAACGCGAAGACGGTGGCTATGTGACACCTGTTGAATGCGTTGGCGACTTTGCGACCTTTATCAGCCGTATCCGCCAGGACAGCACTATCGAAAACGGCATCAACCTTTGGTGCGTTTCCGACAACCTGCGCAAGGGCGCTGCGTTGAACGCGGTTCAGATTGCCGAGGTCCTCGGCCAGCGTTGCCTGAAAAAAGGCTAATCGCCGAATTATGGCAGGTTCCGTTTAGGCGGGACCTGCGACTCGGAAACTGGCAATGGGTCACGTTTTTCCGCTGTAAACAGTCGCCCAAAAGGCGCGATTGGCTAGACAATATACCAAAGTATATCGCCAACACCCCCATAGATCACAAATTCATTCCTTCGCATCTGCGCAGAATCAAACTGTACTGAGCTAGTTTTTGTATGTGCGGTAGAGGTTCCCAATCGCCTTTACCGTTTCGCTCGACCAACCTTCCTCATCCGGTGGAGCCGTGTCCCCCAATCCACGGCTCTGCCGGACCCCAACTTAGGCGGAAATCGTTGCAGAAGGTTCTTTGACACGGACAACCCAATGACCATCAAAGACAGGCTTCTATCCGTGCGCTTTTGGCGCCAGCGAATGGTCGGCGACTACGACAATGAAGAGCGTGTTACGCGCGCTGAAATAGCGAGTTTGTTTTCTGAAGAGTTATACAAACGGCGCGCAGCTCTTCGACAAGAACAAAGCGGTCACTGATACAGTGTCGCCCCCAGATCGGCCCCCGCCGATACCCTGTGTTGTGAACGAGTATCCAGGTTGTTTAAATGGTGTGTGTTGTGGTGAAAGGGTGGCATTGCCACCCTTTTTTCCGTTACAGCGGCGCGAATGCGCCTTTTTCAGGGTCGTAACCTTCGATGGTTCCGTCCGCGATATTTTTCCATAGACCATGCAGGGCCAAACGTCCGTCGGCGATCCGTTCGGAAATGAACGGGAATGTCGCAAGGTTTTCCAAGCTGACGATCACCCCTTCTTTTTCCAGCGCTGTCAGACGCTCTTCATCGGGCAGGTCTTTGACCCGCTCATGACCCGGACGCAGCATGTTTAGCCACGTCCCAACAAAAGAGGCCTTCGACTCAAGCTCGGGCGCGTGTCCGTTGCACATCGCATCACAGCCAGCAACGCCGCCACACTGCGAATGACCAACCACAATCAGGTTGGCAACATTCAAGGCGGTAACCCCATATTCAATTGCCGCCGAGGTGCCGTGATGGTCGCCGTCTGGATTATACGGCGGAACGAGGTTGGCAATGTTACGGTGCATGAAAAATTCGCCCTGATCCGCACCAAAGATGTGTGTAATATTTACGCGGCTATCACAGCAAGAGATGACCATAGTGCGGGGACGCTGCCCCTCTTCTGCGAGGCGACGGAACCATGCGGCGTTTTCTGCATGGGATGTCGCGCGCCAACCATGGTACCGACGCGCCAGGTATTCTGGCAGAGGTGATGCAATTTTCATAACTGTCCCTTTGTGTATTTTATTGTGTCTTACCTAAATTTTCTGGGATTTCGAAACATTTCTTTGCCCACTGGAAACCAGTTGGGAACAGAGCTTGCATTAGGTGGCAGTATGCAAGACCAAAACACATATCGCCTAGAGCCAGTACCGAACATGATCCACGTCGTTCAGTTGTCCCCACGTGATACCGGGGCGCTTGACCCGCAGGTGGTTCAAACCATCCTCGACGCCTATGAGCCAGATCAAGCCGAAGCTTTGTTGGCCGAGGCGATTGACTCGGTCACTGACCTTACCCACTCAATCGCGCAGAGCTTTCGTGCAAGCGAGTTTGAACTGCTGCCCGCCTATGCGCTTTGCCTGATCAAATCCGCAGACGATTTAGGCCTGACCGAATTGTCACTTGCCGCTGAACACTTGCTTAGCTGCGCCCGATCCGACGATTTTATGGCGCTAGCGGCCATTGTCAGCCGGATCAAACGCCTGTGTTCACGCGCGGCAGACGACTTGTGGACAGTCGCCACCGCCTAGGGCTTGCAGCTGCCGATGGCTGAGATAGGCTTCGTCGAAACAAACGACGGAGCCTGATTTGCCTTTCGCAGCCGCCACCCCAAACGCCATTCCGCTTACATTGGTGCCAGCCGAAAACTGGGATCAGATCAAAGCAACCCTGCCGCCAGCCGACGCAACTTGGGCAGATGTAAACGGTTTTACGGGTGGCGCTGGTCAGGTGGTCGCCTTTGCCGGATCAGAGGGCAGCGTCAAATCGGCCCTGATCGGGCTTGGAACCGACACCGTCCGCAAGCGCCGTCGCTTTGCCAGTGCCGCCGGTTTCGCAAAATTGCCCGCCGCCACGTTTGAGGTGGCAAACACGGTCGATTCCACCCTGCTAGAGGAATTTGCACTTGGCTGGTTGCTGGATGGATATCGGTACGACCGTTACCGCGCCCAACCGCCCCGTTCTGCGCAACTGATCGCGCCCACAGGGATCGACACCAGCCGGCTAGAGGCCATCGCACAGGGCGAATTCCTGACCCGCGACCTGATCAACACCCCGTCGTCCGATATGGGACCGGACGAGCTTGAGGCCGCAGCCAAAAGCCTCGCGTCAGAATTTGGTGCAAACATCGAAGTGATCCACGACCAAGAGCTGCTGGATCAGAATTTCCCGATGATCCACACGGTTGGACGCGCGTCGACACGCCGCCCCCGTCTGATCGACATGCGATGGGGTAGCACAGGCCCAAAACTAACCTTGGTTGGTAAGGGCGTGTGCTTTGATACCGGCGGGCTCAACCTCAAACCCGGCGCGTCAATGTCGCTTATGAAAAAGGACATGGGCGGTTCTGCGATGGTATTGGGGCTGTCGCGGATGATCATGGCGCTGGGTATGGATATCCAGCTTCGCGTTTTGATCCCCGCCGTTGAAAATTCGGTCTCGGGCAATGCGTTTAGGCCACAGGACATCCTAACCAGCCGCCAAGGACTCACCGTCGAAATAAACAACACAGATGCCGAGGGGCGTTTGGTGTTGGCCGATGCGCTGACCTACGCCTGCGAAGAAGATACCGATCTCGTTATCTCGATGGCGACACTGACCGGTGCTGCGCGGGTCGCGGTTGGCGGCGATCTTGCGCCATTTTTCTGCGACTCGGACCAAGCGGCGCAGGCAATCAGTCAAGGTGGCAAGGCGTTGTTTGATCCGGTCTGGCGCATGCCATTCCACGACCCTTATGAAAACGACATCGAACCGGGTATCGCCGATCTGGACAACGCGCCGGGTGGCGGATTTGCTGGGGCCATCACCGCCGCATTGTTCCTGCGCAGGTTCGTGGACAAGCCCTACATCCACTTTGACTGTTACGGCTGGAACCGCAGCCCAGCGCCTGCATTGCCAAAAGGTGGCATTGGGCAGGGAACCCGTGCCTTGCTGGATGCCTTGCCGACGTTGCTGGCAAAATAATGGATCGTCGGCGCACCCCCGCTAACGACCGGATTGCCGCATCAGAATTGCGGGGGGCCGTGCCCAGCGCCGAATACACAGACGGTTGGACGATGTGCGTCGGCGACCCTGTTGTCGACCTACGCCAATCCGCTCGTGGCAATCGGGATCGTCAACTGCAGCTCGGTGCAGTTGTTCAGGTGTTCGAAGATCACCAAGGCTGGTCGTTTGTGCGGGCGCATGCAGATGGATATGTCGGCTATGTGCCCGTCGATGCACTGAAACCCTATGCCCAGCCGACCCACCGCGTCGGCAGTTTCGCAACCCACGCCTATCTGGAACCAGACATGAAATCGCCGGATGTCATGTCCCTGCGGTTTGGCGCGCAGCTATCCGTTTTGGATGAACGCAAAACATTCTTTGAAACAAACATTGGTTTTGTTCCCAAACGCCATTTACGCCCCTTGGGTCGGCCATTTTCGGACCCCGCAACAATCGCGCAGCTACATTTTGGCGTGCCCTATCTGTGGGGCGGCAACACGACGTTAGGTATTGATTGTTCCGGCCTTGTGCAGGCGGCGTTGACGGCCTGCGATATCCCCTGCCCCGGTGACAGTGACATGCAATGCGCCGAATTGATTGGCACCGATATCGCGCGGGCCGACATTGCGCGCGGCGATCTGGTGTTTTGGGACGGTCATGTTGCCATGGCGGTTGATGATCAAACGCTTATCCATGCCAACGCACACCACATGGCGGTCGCATATGAACCGATCAACGCAGCGATCAAGCGCATTTCGGCACAGGGCGATGGATCACCGACGCGAATAATGCGCCTTTAGTCGACAATACGGATCAGTTTCCGTTCAAGAACGGTCAGAACCTGTTTCAAATCGTTTCCGCGTTTCAGGATCTGACCTTCCATACCGATCACGCAATATTGCCCCTGCTTACCGCGCAGTTTGGGCCGTTTTTCGATCCGATACAGCGGATGTTCGGCCGTGCGCCGGAAAACCGAAAACACGGCGACATCCTTGAGCGCGGAAATCCCGTAATCTCGCCACTCGCCGGCGGCGACCATACGACCGTACAGCCCCAATATCACGGCAAGTTCTGTTCTGTGGAAGGCGACCCTGTCATCTCCGCTTGGGAAATGCGTAACTGTTTGCATAGTCATGCCCCCAGCGTCGCCGTAATTTAAGAACAAATCAAGTGGCCATGGTGTCGTCGCCAACTCACCTTTGGCTAGCCACAGACCGATCAAAATTTTGCCCCAGTTCGACGCAACAAAGGGACAGAACTAAGGCCTGGGCCCGGCAGCAGTACAAGCCCCCACCCAGACTGTTGGGCTCAGGACTTGGTTTATCAGCCGCAATCAACACGTTCGACATAGCCATCGACACTCAGCCAGATGTTTAGGCGGTCCAGTCGATAGTCTTTGGTTACAGGCGCCCCAAACGGAATGATCCGCAGATAGCGCATGATCAGCGTCCGTTCCAAAACATCCGCCTTTTCGCCGATCAGGTACTGATAGCGATCTGCCTCACATTGGGCCAATTGCGCGCTGTCGACCACAAAGGATTGCGGCGTGCCAATCGTCCCGCAGCCCACCAAAATCGCGGCAGAAAGATTGGCAATCATAAACATAACTGAGCGGGTCATAGAGAAACCTTATGAAACGAAAGGTTGTCTTGACGCTACGACTCAGTCAGCGTGAACACAATAACGCAAGGAGGATTGGTCATGCGTACCCGTGCCGCAGTTGCCCTAGAGGCCGGCAAACCGCTTGAAGTGATGGAGGTGAACCTTGAAGGCCCGAAAGAGGGTGAGGTTCTGATCGAAGTTAAGGCCACTGGCATCTGCCACACGGACGAATTCACCCGTTCAGGTGCGGACCCCGAAGGTATTTTTCCTGCGATCCTTGGTCACGAAGGGGCGGGTGTCGTTCTTGAGGTAGGTCCCGGCGTCAAAAGCCTAAAGCCCGGTGATCATGTCATCCCGCTTTACACCCCGGAATGTCGCGAATGCGAATATTGTTTGAACCCGAAAACCAACCTGTGTCAGTCGATCCGATCGACCCAAGGTCAGGGCCTCATGCCCGATGGAACCAGCCGCTTTTCGATGCTGGATGGCACCCCCATCAAGCACTACATGGGCTGCTCAACATTTGCCAATCACACCGTTCTGCCAGAAATCGCGCTGGCAAAGGTGCGCCCAGACGCCCCGTTTGACAAAATTTGTTATATCGGTTGCGGCGTGACCACTGGCATCGGAGCGGTAATCAACACCGCCAAGGTGGAGATTGGCAGCCGCGCGATTGTTTTCGGTCTGGGCGGCATTGGCCTGAATGTCATTCAGGGCCTGCGTCTTGCTGGTGCAGATCAGATCGTTGGTGTTGATCTGAACCCGTCCAAGGTCGAAATGGCCAAACGATTTGGCATGACCGATTTTGTGAACCCCAATGACGTGACCGGCGACATGGTGGCCCATCTGGTTGAACTGACCGGCGGTGGTGCAGATTACACCTTTGACGCAACAGGCAATGTGAATGTGATGCGGACCGCACTTGAATCAGCCCACAAAGGCTGGGGCGAGTCCATCATCATCGGCGTGGCCCCTGCTGGCGCTGAAATCAGCACCCGTCCATTCCAATTGGTTACTGGCCGTAGCTGGCGGGGCACCGCATTTGGCGGGGCGCGCGGCCGCACTGACGTGCCCAAGATCGTTGATTG
The DNA here is from genome assembly GCA_965215785.1 of Marivivens sp. Lineage (GTDB taxonomy): Bacteria > Pseudomonadota > Alphaproteobacteria > Rhodobacterales > Rhodobacteraceae > Marivivens. The sequence continues at coordinate 749,362 of OZ244120.1, forward strand.
GTATATGGACGGCAAGATCGAGATCGATCCGATGATCACACACACCATGCCGCTCGAAGACATCAACAAAGGCTTCGACCTCATGCACAAGGGCGAGTCGATCCGCGCTGTTGTTGTTTATTAATCTGGCTGCCCCGCTTCGGCGGGGCACCTTTATGGCGCGTAGCGGGCCATAAACATTTCGACCGCGCCTTTCACAACGCGATCAATCTGATCTTGCGAAAACGTGGCCTTGTTCAAGAACAAGACGCGATCAAACATTTCGGACCGGCACAGGTTCTGAAGCTGAGACGCCGCCAAATGCGGGTCATCACAAATCAGTTCGCCATCCTTAACCGCGATTTCGATAAACTCGGCGATACGTGCGACGCCAAATCCCGGTCCGTAGTTGTAAAACTGTTCGCCGATTTCAGGAAACCTTTCAGCTTCGGCAACGCAGACACGGAAAATGGCCACGTTGAACGGCTCCATTATCACCGAAACCAAGGTACGCGCCGCGAATTCGACCTTGTCGCGGATGGTTTTATAGTCATTCACCTGCGCCATGGCCGAGCTGGCCTGCCGCAGACATTCCTGTCGGCAGACCTCCATGAACAACAGCCGCTTATCGTTGAAATAGCTATACAGCGTTGCCTTGGACACCCCAGCGGCCCGTGCGATATCGTCGACGCTTGCGCCATCAAAACCGTCACGTAGAAAAATTTCGCGGGCGCCGGCCAGCACCTGCTCAAACTTTCGGCCGCGTTTAATTTCCTGTTCGCCGTCTGGCATGACTACTCCTGACTAGGGGGTCAATTTAACAACTAAACTAACAAGTTCACAAGTTTGCCGCGGGGGCAGCCCCCAATTTTCTGTTTGGATTACGGGTTGCACCAGCCTTTGACGGGTATAGATTTGTACCGAAAGGGGGCCGGAAAATGATACCTGGCTTTGGACAACGTCGCCGTTTTTCCGATCTGAGCGATCAGGAAATTATCGCGCTTGCTATCTCTTCCGAAGAGGACGACGGTCGCATTTATCGGATGTATGCAGACCGTCTGCGCGAAGAATTTCCCGCAACAGCGGCAATTTTCGACGGTATGGCGCAGGAAGAAGACGAACACCGTGAGCATCTGATTTCGTTACACAAAAAACGGTTTGGCAACACGATCCCGCTGATCAGGCGGGAACATGTATCGGGGTTCTACGCCCGCCGCCCTGTCTGGTTGATCGAAAACCTTGGGATTGATCGCATCCGCCAAGAGGCGAGCGCGATGGAACAGGACGCAGAACGGTTCTATTTGGCCGCAGCCGCCCGAACCAAGGATGCCGACACGCGGTCACTGCTTGGTTCGCTTGCAGCCGCCGAGGCCGGCCATACCGCCCGCGCAAATGAGCTTGAAGACGAAAACCTAGATGCGTCTGCCCGTGATAGCGAACAAGAATCGGCGCATCGCAGGTTCGTTCTAACCTGGGTACAGCCTGGTTTGGCGGGCCTAATGGACGGTTCCGTGTCGACCTTGGCACCGATATTTGCGACGGCCTTTGCGACGCAAGACACATGGACGACGTTCCTTGTGGGATTGGCGGCTTCGGTCGGCGCTGGCATTTCCATGGGCTTTACCGAAGCGGCCAGCGATGATGGCCAAATCTCGGGACGAGGATCGCCGTGGAAACGCGGGTTTGCATCAGGCATCATGACCACGGTGGGCGGCCTTGGGCACGCTCTGCCCTATCTGATCACCGATTTCTGGACCGCAACAATCACGGCAATCATCGTGGTGTTCATCGAACTCTGGGCCATTGCATGGATCCAAAACCGCTATATGGACACCCCGTTCTGGCGGGCCACATTGCAGGTTGTTTTCGGCGGCGCGCTGGTTTTCGCAGCAGGCGTTCTGATTGGCGGGGGATAATTGCCGCTTTATCACAGAACTTTAACGTCTCGGGGCTGTTCCTTGAGTGAGCGCACGGGTATGACAATGCCAAGCAACAGGAGCAGACCATGAGCCGACCCAAACCCGTAGTTCTGTGCATTCTGGATGGCTGGGGCAAACGCGCCGAAACAGACGCAAACGCCCCCGCACTGGCAAACACACCGACATTTGACGCGATCCTTGCGAATTGCCCATCGGGCGAGCTTTGGACACATGGTCCGGATGTTGGTTTGCCAAGTGGCCAAATGGGCAACTCTGAGGTTGGTCATACCAATATCGGCGCTGGACGCGTGGTTGCGATGGATCTGGGACAGATCGACCTGTCGATCGAGGACGGCAGCTTTGCCAAAACCGATGCGCTGGTCGCCTTTATTGCCAAGCTTAAGGAAACCGGCGGACGCGCCCACATCATGGGCGTCGTTTCGGATGGTGGCGTTCATGGTCACATCGCGCACATCATCGCAGCCGTAAACGCCATTCACGATGCAGGCGTACCTGTGGTGCTGCATGCGATCACCGATGGCCGCGATGTCGCGCCAAAGTCCGCAGATACCTTTATGGCCGACCTGATCGCGGCGCTGCCAAAAGGCGTGACAATCGCCACCGTGACGGGCCGCTATTATGCGATGGACCGTGACAACCGCTGGGAACGGGTGTCGACCGCCTTTAACGCCATGATCAACGGCACTGGCCCGACAGCTGAAAATGCCGTGCAAGTCATCGAGGCCGCATATGCGGATGACGTGACCGATGAATTCATTCCGGCGACTGTCTTGCAGGGATATGACGGCGTTGCCGAAGGCGACGGTTTGTTCTGTCTGAATTTCCGTGCCGACCGCGCGCGGGAAATCCTAGCGGCTATCGGCGATCCAAACTTTGACGGGTTTGATCGTGGCGACCTACCCGCCTTTGCCGCCCGTTTGGGCATGGTTGAATATTCGGTCAATCACAATGACTGGTTCGAAACTGTTTTCCCAAAACGCGCGATTGAAAATACCCTTGGCGCATGGGTCGCGAAACATGGTTTGACCCAATTCCGCCTTGCTGAAACGGAAAAGTATCCGCATGTCACCTTCTTCCTCAACGGCGGCAAAGAAGCGCCAGAAGAAGGCGAAGACCGGTTCATGCCCAAATCGCCCAATGTGGCGACCTACGACCTGCAACCAGAAATGTCGTCGGCTGAAGTGACCGATAAGTTCGTCGAAGCCATCGAAAAGGGCTATGACCTGATCGTCACCAACTATGCCAACCCTGATATGGTCGGTCACACCGGTGATCTGAACGCCGCCATCAAAGCATGTGAGGCCGTTGACCAAGGGCTGGCACGAGTTATGGCCGCACTTGAAAAAGCGGGCGGCGCGATGGTGATCACCGCGGATCATGGCAACTGCGAAATGATGTATGATCCCGAGACCAAGGGGCCGCATACCGCCCATACGCTGAACCCTGTTCACGTGGCCGTCGTTGGCGGGCCCGATGGTGCGACACTACGCAATGGGCGTTTGGCCGACCTGGCGCCAACGGTACTGGACCTGATGGGTCTGGAATTACCGCCTGAGATGACCGGCAAGAGCCTGATTGTTGAATGATCCGCACGGTTGCCTTTCTCTGTGCTGTATGGGCGGGTTCGGCACATGCTGACTCCGATCCGGCACAGGCGGCTTTGAACGCGGCGCTTAGGCTTGAGGATGCCAGCATCCAGCTGTCAGATGCATCCTCTGCGCGGGACCGTGTCACCGCGCTTACGGAAACGGTTCATGCCTATGAGGCAGGGTTGATCGCCTTGCGCGATGGCCTGCGGCGTGCCGCCATTCGGCAAAGCGCGCTCGAGGCGGAACTGGATGCCAAAAGCGAAGAGATCGCTCAGTTGCTGGGTGTGCTGCAAAGCATGGGACAGGCGCCGGCACCGGTTCTACTGTTACATCCCACGGGCCCGACTGGCACCGCCCGTAGCGGCATGATCTTGGCTGATGTGACGCCTGCCCTACAGGCACAGGCCGAAGAGCTGAAAGTCCAGCTAGAAGAAGTGACGCTTTTGCGGACGCTTCAGGAAAACGCCGCCGACACATTGCAACGTGGATTGGATGGCGCACAGGCCGCACGGTCCCGTCTAAGCGCCGCTATTTCCGAACGAACCGACCTGCCGCGCAGGTTTGCGGACGACCCGATCCAGACGACGCTGTTGATCGCGTCAGCCGAGACACTTGATGCGCTTGCGGGGAACCTTCTGTCGATGGACGGTGACTTGGCGGTCCCCGCCCCCGACGCGTCCGCGCTAAAGGGCAGCCTGCCGTCGCCGGTACAGGGGCGCGTGTTGCGCAGCTATAACCAAGAGGATCTGGCGGGCGTTGTTCGGCCCGGCACCTTATTTGCGGTAGGGCCCCGCACATTGATAACTGTGCCAGTGGCGGCAACCATCCGGTTCAAGGGGCCACTGCTTGACTACGGCAACGTTGTGATTGTCGAACCGGCAGCCGACGTATTGTTCGTTTACGCCGGACTGGCCGAAGTTTTCGGCGAAGTCGGCGAAGTCTTGCCAGAAGGGTCGCCCATTGGTTTGATGGGCGGCGATGATCCGCTGGTTGACGAGATTTTGACCGAAGTTTCCCAAGGAAGTGGTTTCCGAGCGACCGAGAGTCTCTATCTTGAGGTCCGAGAGGGGCAAACTACGGTAGACCCAGCGACTTGGTTCGCGATCGAATGAGGTACAAGATGAAGAAATTTGCCATCGCCGCCGTGACCGGCTCTGTGCTTGGTCTATTGGTAACCACCCAAGTGGCGGGCCCATTGATCGCACAAGAGGCCGAGCGGAACACAAATGTCTATGAACAGCTGGATTTGTTCGGTGATATTTTTGAACGCATCCGCGCCCAATACGTCGAAGAGGTCGACGAAAAGGCGCTGATCGAGGCCGCCATCGACGGCATGCTGACGTCGCTTGACCCACATTCCAGCTATTTGTCGCCAGATGACGCCGCCGATATGCGTGTGCAGACCTCGGGCGAATTTGGCGGCTTGGGGATCGAGGTCACCCAAGAAGAGGGCTGGGTCAAAGTTGTGTCGCCCATTGATGGCACCCCCGCCGATGCGGCCGGCATCCTGTCCGGCGACTTCATCACACATGTGAACGGTGAAAGCCTGCTGGGGCTGACGCTGGACGAAGCGGTCGAGCTTATGCGCGGACCGGTCGGGTCAGAAATCATCATCACTGTCGCCCGCGAAGGCGAACAGGAACCGTTCGACGTGTCGATCATTCGTGACACCATCAAGCTGACCGCCGTGCGCGCCCGCACCGAAGGACAGGCCGTGGTGCTGCGGATCGCGACCTTTAGCGACCAGACCTATGACAACCTGTCGACCGGCCTTGCTGAACAAGTGGCCGAGGCAGGCGGCATCGAAAATGTGGATGGCGTCATCCTTGATTTGCGCAACAACCCTGGTGGCCTGCTGAACCAAGCGATCTTCGTCGCCGATGCGTTCCTTGATGCCGGCGAAATCGTATCGACACGCGGACGCACCGCAGGTGATGGGGAACGCTTTAACGCGGAACCCGGTGATCTTTCCGAAGGCCTGCCGATTGTTGTTCTGATCAACGGCGGTTCGGCTTCGGCGTCTGAAATCGTCGCGGGCGCCCTTCAGGATCATCAACGCGCGATCGTTGTTGGCACCAAATCGTTCGGCAAAGGGTCAGTGCAAACCGTGATGCCATTGCGGAGTGACGGCGCGATGCGCCTGACCACGGCGCGCTATTACACCCCATCGGGCCGGTCCATTCAGTCGCTTGGCATTCAGCCAGACATCATCGTGGAACAACCACTGCCAAGCAACGACGAGGAAGAGGCCGACGAAGGTTTCCAGTTCAGGTCCGAGGCAGATCTGCGTGGTGCGTTGGATAACGATAGCCTGACCGAAGACGAAATCCGTCAAATCGAAGAGGATGCGGCCCGCGCCGAGGCAACCGCCGCCCTGCGTGAAGAAGACTATCAGCTGGCCTATGCAATCGACCTGCTTAAGGGCCTAAAGGTACTGGCGGACCGCTAAGATGACGCCAGAACAGATTGAACAATTGCCCTACCGGCCGTGTGTGGGGGTGATGCTTGCAAACAAAGATGGGCTGATCTTTGCGGGTCAGCGCGCCGATAGCACCGAACCTGCGTGGCAGATGCCGCAAGGCGGCGTGGACAAAGGCGAAGAGCCGCAAGACGCCGCGCTTAGGGAGCTTTGGGAAGAAACCGGCGTCACCGCAGATTTGGTGACGCTTGAGGCGGCCACAGCGGACTGGGTCAAATACGACCTGCCGCATGATGTCGTGCCCACCCGATGGAAAGGCAAATACCGCGGCCAGAAACAGATGTGGTATTTGTTCCGTTTCCTCGGAAACGACGATCAAATTCAGATCGCCACAGATCATCCTGAATTCAGCGAATGGGTTTGGATGTCAGCGGATGATCTGCTGAAAAACATCGTGCCGTTTAAACGCGGTGTTTATGAACAAGTGATTGGGGAGCTTAGATCCAAGCTATGAAAATCCTAGCAATTTCCGCCGTGTTGGCGACCATCGCCACACAGGCGTCTGCGTTGTCCTGTTTTCCGGTGCACCACGTCACCAGCTTTGAGCAGGCCGCAAATTCAGAGCTAAGCTATTTCATTCTGCACGGCACCTTCACCTTTGAGCCCAAGCCGTTCCCAACGATTGAGGAACGCAACGCCCCCGACTATCAACCAACGATTTTGATATCCCAGTTTGAAGGTAAGGTTCTGACGCAAGAAGGGTTTGTCGACTATCCGCCGTTTCAGGTTGCGCTGAAGCCAACGTGCCTTGGGCCATGGTGCGGCAACATGGCGACGGGTGTCGAAACGCTGGCGTTTGCCGCACGGCTGGACACCGGCGGGCTCATGGTTGAACCCGCCCCCTGTGGCGGGCAAGCCTTCCAAGAGGTGACCGAGGACATGATCCGCGACATCGAGGCCTGTGCAGCAGGCAACTGCCCCGATGTTCCCGAATTCGTTCCAAGCGACGGTTAACGGGTCCGCTTGACTTTTCTTTGTGTCTTGGCCGCTTGGCGCTTGGTTGTGGTGACCTTGCGCTTGGCGGGCTTGGCCCCCTTGCCGCGACGTCGGACCGGCCCGCGCGGCATTGCGCGATCATCCAGTTCGACCAATTCACCGACCAAACCGCCCGTCACAGGGGCGGCCTCGGTCAGCTTGATCAACGCCCGCTGCCCAAGGCCGATGACGTTCCGGCTCCGTTCACCGATCAATTGCATCGCTTCTGCGTCATAATGGAAATACTCGGCGCCCAGCGACCGGATCGGAATCAGGACATCCGCACCCGCATCATCCAATTTGACGAAAACGCCGAACTTGGCGATGCCGCTGATGCGGCCTGTCATCGTTGATCCGACACGATCAGACATAAAGGCCGCCAGATAGCGATCCGTTGTGTCACGTTCAGCCAGCATCGACCGACGTTCAGTGTCGCTAATCTTTTTGGCGGTGTCTTCCAGATGCTCGATGTCCCAATCGGTTAGACCATCATCCCCCCAGCCATGCGCCTTGATCAATGCGCGATGGACGATCAGGTCGGAATAACGCCGAATGGGCGAGGTAAAATGCGCATAGTTGCGCAGAGCCAAGCCGAAGTGCCCGAAGTTTTCAGGGAAATAATAGGCCTGTGTCATCGACCGCAATGTGGACAGGTTGATGAGTTCGGAATGATCTGTCCCCTGCGCCTGATTAAGAAGTTGATTGAGGTGGCGGGTTTGCAGAACCTGCCCCTTGGCCAGCACCAGTCCCGCAGACTGCGCCACATCCCGCAAGCTTTCTAATTTGTCTTGCGATGGTTCTTCGTGGACACGGAACAAAAGCGGCTGCTTTTTCTTGATCAGCTCTTCTGCTGCAGCGACGTTGGCCAAGACCATGAACTCTTCGATCAGGCGGTGGGCGTCCATCCGTTCCTTGAAATCGACCGATGTTACGTGTCCGGCATCATCCAGAACAATTTGCCGTTCTGGCAGGTCCAGCTCTAGCGGTTGGCGGGCTGCGCGGGCACGTTTCAGGGCCTCATAGGCCGCATAAAGCGGCTTGAGCACATCTTCGACCAAGGGCGCGGTGCGTTCGTTTGGCGCGCCATCAATTGCAGCCTGCACCTCTTCATACGCGAGGGAGGCCACAGACTTCATCAGGCCGCGGACAAAGCGGTGACCGATTTTATTGCCGTTGGCATCAATACGCATCTCGACGGCCATACAGGCGCGCGGGACACCTTCGTGCAAGGAACACAAATCACCCGACAACCGATCCGGCAGCATCGGCACAACGCGGTCGGGAAAGTACGACGAATTCCCGCGCTTGCGCGCCTCGCGATCTAGCGGCGAACCAGGCCGGACATAGTGGGCCACATCCGCAATCGCGACCCAGAGCCGGAACCCACCCTGATTGTTGGGGTCATCATCCGGAATGGCCAGAACCGCGTCGTCGCGGTCGCGGGCATCAGCCGGGTCGATGGTCAAGAGCGGTATGTCGCGCAGATCGGTCCGTCCCTTTAGGCCAGCCGGTTTAGCGCGGTCCGCTTCGGCGATCACGTCATCGGGGAAATGATCCGGAATACCGTGCTGATGAATGGCAATCAGGCTAACGGCCTTGGGCGCGGTTGGATCGCCAAGACGTTCGACAATCCGCGCTTTGGGCAGGCCAAGCCGCCCTTTGGGGCCGGATTGCTCGGCCTCAACCAATTCACCGTCTTTGGCATCGTTCACGGCACCTGCCGGCACGATCCATTGTTTGTCCTGACCTTTGTCGATGGGAACAATCCGCCCGCCTTCGTGGCCCTGACGGAAAATCCCAAGGATACGCTGAGGGTTTTCACCAATCTGGCGAATGACGCGCGCGACGTAGTCATAGTCAAGATCGCGCACCTCGGTCAGGCGGGCCAAAACGCGGTCGCCCTTGCCCAGCGTCGGTTCCGAGGATTTGGTCATCATCAAGATACGCGGCGGTTTGCCCTTGCTGTCCCATTCGACGGCGCGGGCCCAGACATCCCCATCTGCATCGGGTCCAATGATCTGAAGAACGGCCACTGGTGGCAACTTGTCGGCATCACGATACGACGACCGGCGTTTTCTGAGTGACCCTTCATCCTCCATCTCTTTGAGAATGCGTTTCAACTCGATCCGTTGCGCGCCCTTGATCCCGAATGCCTTGGCGATATCGCGCTTGGCCGTCAGTGTCGGGTTGTCCGAAATCCACTGAAGGACCTCTTGTTTGGTTGGGATCTGGGCCATTTGGCTGGGTTACTCGCTAAAGTAATCCCGCAAGATACGGGAATAAATGGATTTGAGCTGACCAATCTGGTCAACCGCAACACGTTCATCGACCTGATGCATGGTTTTGCCAACCAGACCAACCTCGACAACGGGGCAATGATGTTTCACGAACCGTGCGTCCGATGTTCCGCCCGAGGTCGACAACTCTGGCTTACGCCCTGTTTCGGCCTCGACCGCGGTGGCAACCAGATCAGACAGTTCCCCTGGCGGCGTGATAAAGCTTTCACCCGACACCTTGACCTGCATTTCGATGCGCACGTCAAAATCGGCAGCGACGGCGTTCACCTCGGATTGCATCCAATCGATGATGGACTGCGAGGTGTGCAGGTCGTTGAAACGGATATTTACAGTTGCACGCGATTGGGCGGGAATAACGTTGGTCGCCGGATTGCCCGTATCGATGGTCACAACGGCCAAGGATGACGGGTCAAAGTGGTCGGACCCCTGATCAAGCTCGTGCGAAGCCAAACGATCCATCAGCCGCGCAATCGGTGGCAGCGGGTTTTTCGCCCGATGCGGATAGGCCGAATGCCCCTGTACACCCGTGACGGTGAAAAACGCCGTCAGTGACCCGCGACGGCCGATCTTGATCGCTTCGCCCATTTCAGACGGGCTGGTGGGTTCGCCAACGATGCAATGGGTCATCGCCTCGCCATTCGCGTTCATCCAGTCCAGCAGCGCGGTCGTGCCGTGAAGCGCGTCGCCCTCTTCGTCGCCGGTGATCGCGATGATGATCGCACCATCGGGCGGGGTGTCCTGCACAAAATCAATGGCGGCTGCAACAAAGGCTGCAACACCCGATTTCATGTCTGTTGCGCCGCGCCCCCAAAGAAAGCCGTCTTTGATCTCGGCGCCAAAGGGGTCAACGGTCCAATCATCCGGATTGCCGATGGGCACAACATCTGTATGGCCATTGAAGCCAAAGCTGCGGTTCGCGCCCTGTCGGCCCCAACGGGCAAATAGGTTCGGAATACCCTCACGATCCACACGGGTGCATTCGAACCCCGCTGCGGTCAGTTCACCTTCCAACAGGATAAGCGCACCGCCCTCTTCTGGTGTCACAGACGGGCAACGAACCAAGCGGGCAGTTAGATCAACCGGATCAATAGGCGTATTCATCGAAATCTCCTTTCGATCAGCCCTATCGTCAGCAGCGGTCAGATGCAATCAAAGCAGCGCCTATCCATGTGGCAAGCCGGAAACAAACTAAAGTATATAAATGCGTCTCGTTAGAATTGCTTTGCGAAAATTCGCGTAGTGTGAGTTAGTGGGCCCAATAATAAGTCCAGAGGCAGGACAGACCACAACATGGTCAGTGGCGAGCAGTAACAGCCACAACATATTGGTTAGACCGCGAATCTAAGCGGCATCATGTCCTGTGCTCGGTAGATACTGAGGCACGCAAAATGGTTTCGGCAAACGAGATCGGATATCAGACCAATGCCACTGCTACGCAGATGGCGGAAACAATTTTCGGCGAAGGCGTTCAGATCACGGACGCCTCGTTCACAGGCGACAACCGCGCGTCGGCGATTTACACCGACGGTGACGACACGCTTGGCGTCGCGCCATCAGACACCGGCGTCATCCTTTCGACGGGGCGGGCAGACAGGTTTACGAACAGCAATGGCGACGCGAACCAGTCGAACAGCACCTCGACCAACAACAGCGGCGTAAACAACAACAGCGATTTTAACACGATCGCGGGCGCGCGAACCTATGACGCCAGTTGGCTGGATGTGACGTTCATTCCTGACGGCGATTTTATGACGATGCAGTTCGTGTTCGCGTCGGATGAATATCCCGAATACGCTGGATCGGTTTACAACGACGTCGTGGGCGTCTGGATCAATGGGGTACACGTCCCGTTGTCGGTCGCATCAGGGCCAGCGGCCGTCGGTAGCGTAAACCAAAACGACAACTCGAACCTTTATGTTTCAAACACAAACGACGAATACAACACCGAGATGGACGGGTTTACCGTCACCATGTCGCTTACGATCCCAGTAAACGATGGCGAAGAAAACACGATCCGCATCGGTATCGCGGATGTGTCGGATTCGTCTTACGACTCGAACCTATTGATCGCAGCCGACTCTGTTCAGACGGGCTATGTCGCTGTCGAAGACAGCCTGACAACCTATGTCGGCAGCACAAACACGTTCGACGTTCTGTCAAACGATGTGACCAGCATCCCCGGGACATTGGTGATCACGCATATCAACGGCGATCCGGTGACGACCGGCAGCACCGTGATCCTGCCAACTGGCCAAACCATCATTGTGAATGCCGATGGAACGCTGACGATTTCGACGGACAATGACGAAGACACGGTCAGTTTTACCTATACCTCTGGCGTCGAAAATCCGGCCGGTATTATCGTCCAGTCCGACACGGCGATGGTTACGTTGGAAACCATCCCGTGTTTCGTGCGTGGCACACGGATTCAAACGCCCGATGGCATGATCGCGGTCGAAGACCTGTCAGTCGGCGATATGGTCGAAACCTTTGACAATGGGCCGCAGGCAGTGCGCTGGATCGGCAATCGCGCCGTTTCTGGCCGCGGCAAGCTTGCCCCGATCCGCATCGCTGCGGGCACCTTTGGGTCACATGGGTCGTTGATGGTGTCGCCGCAACACCGGATTTTGGTACGCGATTCATTGGCGGAATTGCTGTTCGGGCAATCCGAGGTGCTGATCAAAGCCAAAGACCTGATCAATGGCCGCGGTATTCGCACCGTCGAAAGCGACGAGGTCGAATATTTCCACATCATGTTCGAAGAGCATCAAGTTGTGTTCTCGGAAGGTCTAGCGAGCGAAAGTTTCCTGCCCGGCCCCCAAAGCAGCGAGATGTTCGATCAAGAGGTCAAAGACGAACTGACCGAGATTTTTCCCGAACTCGAGGTCGAAACCGGCGAGGGATACAGCCCCGCGGCACGCTTGTCGCTCAAGCGGCATGAGGCCAAAACACTGTTGGGCACCGCTGCATGACGTGGCTTGGGCTGCGGGATAATTCGGGCAGCATGCTGTTCGATGCCAGTGGCCTGATTGGTCCAAGCGCTCCGGCGCATGGGCCCGACGACTTTTTGCCGACAGGGACGCTGGTTCTTGAATTTCTGAACGAACCAAGTGACACGCGGCGCAATCTGATCCGCTTTGCGACCCGTGAACCGTGGCACAGCAGTTTACGGATCTCGATTGATCCTGATGGGTCCTTACATTTGATGACGGCGCAAGGCAGCCAAACCCTGCACCACACCCTCCCCACGAACCTGCAATACTTCGAATGTGCGGCAACGTTGTGGTACACATGGGACGCGCCAGCGCGCGTCGGCACGCTCGCCCTGCAAACCGCAGATCAGGTGATCTTTCAGGCCGACATTCCGTCGCCGCAGCCCATGTCGGTGCGGGATGCCGACCGAATTTGCACCCACCCCACCCAAACCGAAGTCGGATACGGTGTGTCGTTCCACGCGATTTCCGATCGTGTGGAACCGATTGGCCCATGGGCCCGTATGGGGCGGAACACCAAAATCGAAACACCCAAGGGATTGGTCCCAATTTCGGCGATCAAACCTGGTGATTTGGTTCTGACAGCCGACGATGACATCACCCAAGTCCGCTGGGTCGGGTGGCAGGTGTTGCCTGCGAGGGGTCAGTTTGGCCCGCTTGCCGTAAGGTCACCATTCTTCGGCGCATCCGAGGATGTGGTCACCGCGCCCACACAATTGATCGAGCTTGGCGGGTCAAAAGTTGAATACCTGATCGGGCAGGAGCATGTATTTGCACAGGTCGGCCACATCGTGGACGGTAAGGGCATTTTGCAATGTGCGCCGCAACCGCTCGTGCTGTATTACGATATTTTGCTTGATACTCAGGCGGTTCTGAACATTTCCGGTGTTCGCATGACCAGCTACGATCCATCTGTATTGCTGAACGATCCGGACACTTTGCAAAAATCAATTCTCAGGAATATTCCCAAAGCGCTATTGCCCAAGGCATCTGTGCTGTCATCGCCACTCTTGCGAGAGTTTGAGGCGATCAACGTTTGTCTGTGAAAATGTGTGACTTGCGTATGATCGCGTAATCCCTTTATCAGGCGGTTAGGGGATAAAGATATGAAATTCATGCGATTGGCGGCAGCTCTCGTACTGTTGATTTCATCAAGCGTTGTGGCCGAAACCCTGCGCGTAGCTACGGTGTCGCGCACACCGTTTTCATTCGTTCAAAACTAAACCGATGCGGGCTTTTCGGTCGATCTTTGGAATGCGCTTGCGCAGGAAATCGGGGCTGAAACCGAATTTGTTCGCACGGACACATTTGGCGAAATGCTCGACCTTGTGGCAACCGGTGAGGTGGATGCCGCGATCGCGAATATTTCGATTACCGCCGCACGCGAAGAAACCATGGACTTTAGCCAACCCATGTTTGCGGCGGGTCTGCAAATCATGGTGCCGCGCGCGGATGGTCAGGCCTCTTTGTTCAATGCCCTGTGGTCGCGGGACCTGTTGATCGCGGTGCTGCTTGCGGCTGGGCTTTTGTTCGGTGGCGGATTGTTGATGTGGCGGTTTGAACGCCATGCTCAGCCCTATTTTCAGGGCACTGCCCGCGAGGCGGCATTTCCAGCGTTTTGGTGGGCGTTGAACCTTGTTGTAAACGGCGGGTTCGAAGAACGCATGCCGCGCACAATCGCGGGCCGCATTTTTGGAACCACTCTGTTTTTTGCATCTCTGTTTTTGGTGTCGATATTTGTTTCGAAAATCACCGCTGTAATGACCGTTGATGCGATCCGTTCAAACGTCGAGGGCGTTAGCGATCTTTATGGCAGGCGGGTCGCAACCATCGAAAACTCGACAGCAGATTCATTTCTGACCAATAACGGCTTTGCCCCTATCCGCTATGCGAGCCTCGACGAAATGATCCTGTCGTTCGAACAAGGCCAAAGCGAAGCCGTGGTTTTTGACGCGCCGATCCTTGCTTACTACACGCACGCCCAGTCAAACGGCAAAGCCGAGCTGGCGGGCAGTGTGTTCTTGCCGGAAAACTACGGCATTGCCTTTCCGTCGAACAGCGCATTGACCGAAGAAGTCGACCGCGCGCTGCTGCGCCTGCGTAAAAACGGAACCTACGACACGCTTTACCGCAATTGGTTCGGCGCGACGGTTCGTTAATTTTCGGGCTCGTCAAAGAATGGCGTCATCTGTGCAACGATGACGCTGTTTTCATCCAGTGCCCGCTGCATCAGGTCACGTTCTTCGTCGGAAATATCGTGGCCCATGTCCTCTCTCTCGGACAGGGTGCCATAGCCCGACACGTCAAGCGGGTTCAGGTCAGCCTGTTTTAGAATGGCGACAGTTTCGCGGACGGCCTCGGCCTCATCCACGCCGCTCGCATAACACATCAAGGCCGCGCCTGTGCTGCCCTCGGGCAGCCCATCGTCCGATTTACGGCCGACTTGGACCAAAAGCGTGAACACCTTTTGTTTCGATTTTTCCTTAGCCATGCGCGCCATCCTTTTCCGACCCTACCTAAAACACCATTTCGATTAGCCGTTTCAATAGCTGGGATAGAGAAAAAGAGGTGGACCGATGGCGGCGACCGCGGAACTGCCAATAGATACTAGCGCAACAGCGACACAAATGATGTCTGAGATTTTCAGCTCGGACGTCACACTCGTTAGTGCAAGCTATACAGGTGCGGCCACCGCAAGCGGGATATTTTCGTCCGGCACCACGGTCATGCCCGGCATCCTGCGAACAGACGGCGGCGTGATATTGTCGACCGGCAAAGCGACGGACATCACGAACAGCACTGGGAACACCAACCAATCTGCTAGCACATCCACCACTCAAAGTTCGGCTGGCGATAGCCAGTTAACCCAACTGGCAGGTTTTACGACCTATGACGCCGCAGTTCTTCAGGCCGAGTTCATTCCTCAAGGCGATATGTTGACGATGCAGTTCGTCTTTTCGTCCGAGGAATATTTGGAATACGTGGGTTCCGGTTACAACGATGTTGTTGGCGTATGGATTAACGGTCAACTGGCCGAAATGACGATTGGCACTGGCGCGGTTTCAATCGACAACATCAACACCACATCGAACTCGAACCTTTATATCGACAACCCTGCTGGCGGGAACAATAACAATAACATCAACATCACATCGAACTCGAACCTTTATATCGACAACCCTGCTGGCGGGAACAATTATAACACCGAAATGGACGGTATGACCGTAACCTTGACCATCAAGGCGCCGGTGGTTCCCAATCAGTCGAATACGATCAAGATCGGCATCGCCGATGCGGGTGATGCGATATACGATTCAAACCTTTTGATCCTTGGCAACAGTATCACCACCACCCCGATCGCAAATGACGATTCAATCACAATCGGTCAGGGCAATACTGGCGTTTTTGATCTATTGGCCAACGACACGCCGTCCGGCGCAAGCCTTACGATCACCCATATCAACGGCCAAGCCGTTCAACCGGGTGACAGCATCACATTCAATACTGGTGAGGTTCTGAAGCTAAACGCGGATATGACCGTCACCATTTCGGGCCACAGCTGGAACACACAAACCGTTTTCAGCTACTCGATTATGAACAACGCGGGTGACTCTGATACCGGCTTTGTCACGCTAACCACGCCCTGTTTCACCGCTGGATCCCTTATCGAGACACCTGATGGACCAAAGCTGATAGAGGACATCGTCCCAGGTGACCGCGTTTCAACATGGGGCGGCAACGCCGATACCGTTCTGTGGGTCGGCAAAACATATCGCATTGCCAAAGGGCGCCATGCACCGATCCGGTTTTCTGCCAACGCATTGGGATGCCATGACGCCATCGATGTGTCCCCTCAACACCGCGTTGTTGTGTCCAATGCTTGGGCTGAACTGATTACCGGGCACCCCGATACATTGGTCACAGCCAAGCATCTGGTGAACAACGATACCGTTAGTGTGCAAAATGACGGCAGTTTGGTCTGCTATGTCCATTTGCTTTTCAGCAGCCATCAGATCGTTGTCGTAAACGGGCTCGCAAGCGAGAGTTACTATCCCGGACCTGAAACGATGCATGGTTTCAACGCGGAAACCCAAGCCGAACTGTTCGAGCTGTTCCCTGAGCTAAACTCACTTGGATACGGCGAATGTGCCTTGCCAACGGCCAAAGGCTACGAAGGGACGGCGATTTCAGAATTTGTTTAATCCAAACCGCGCGAACCTATGCTTTTGTTCAGCAAAACACTTCGTTCGCACACTCGCAATTGAGTGAATATTCTTGGACAGTGGGGGTGACGTGACCCGCCCTCCATTCAAGCGTCCGGATCAACGCTTCGGGCTAGTCGCTTCAGTCTTTTTTCGTCGCGGATGGATCTCCGTCTCATCGGCGTCGTTAACTATATTGCTCCGCAGACCCCTGCGGGGCTTTTTTCTTGTAAAAAAGGGCGCAAATTGCGCCCTTTCCCGTTTGATACTGACACGCGTGGCTTAGTCGCGCAGCAATTCGTTGATACCGGTTTTCGAACGGGTCTTTTCGTCAACGCGCTTAACGATCACCGCGCAGTAGAGGTTGACGCCATTCTTGGATGGCATCGAGCCCGAAACCACAACCGAATATGGCGGCACTTCGCCGTACATGACTTCGCCGGTTTCGCGATCAACGATCTTGGTCGATTGGCCGATAAACACGCCCATGCCCAGAACCGAACCTTCACGTACGATACAACCCTCGACAACTTCAGAACGAGCACCGATGAAACAGTTGTCCTCAATGATGGTTGGGCCTGCCTGCATTGGTTCCAGAACGCCGCCGATGCCAACGCCGCCCGATAGGTGAACGTTTTTACCGATCTGCGCACAGGACCCTACGGTTGCCCATGTATCGACCATGGTGCCTTCGTCGACATAGGCGCCTAGGTTTACAAACGATGGCATCAGAACAACGCCAGGTGCGATAAAGGCCGATTTGCGTACAACAGCGTTCGGCACGGCGCGGAAACCTGCGGCGCGGAATTGATTGTCGCCCCAGCCTTTGAACTTGCTGTCGACCTTGTCCCACCAGTTGTGGTCCTGTGGCCCGCCGGACTGAAGTTCCATGTCTTTGATGCGGAAACCAAGCAGAACAGCCTTTTTCGCCCACTGGTTTACATGCCAATCGCCATTGTCCTGACGTTCGGCAACGCGCAGCGTGCCAATGTCAAGCGCGTTCAGCGTATCTTCGATGGCTTCGCGTGTTTCACCGGTTGTTGCCGGCGTGATGGTATCGCGTGCGTCCCACGCGGCTTCGATGGCAGCTTCTAGCTGAGCGTTCGACATGGTCAGTCTCCGGTTCGTAATGTCGCAAGGGCTATAGCCCTTGCTGCCCCGCCGCGCAATTGCGACGACGGCATCATATCTGCGTCAAAGCTGCGTGATTTCACCTTTCGCCGGAACGGACCGGCGTCTAGCTTGGACAAAAGACTGAAATCGACAGGTTACACCAATGACAGAAGACCACCGCCGCCACCCGCTGAGAGACAGCCGCGAAGACCGCAAGGCCGCTGAGGTGGCGCCAGATACCGCCCAGACCCGCGCGCCCAGCTATCGGCTGGCGTTTAATGACAACGATTTCTTGTGCCGCGAAGATTTGCGTCCCGTGCGTTTGCAGCTAGAGCTGCTCAAGCCGGAACTGTTGATGAACGAATACGGCATTGATTCAACGATTGTGATGTTCGGCGGCGCGCGTATCCCTGACCCAGAACATCGCGAACAAGCGCGGACACAAACACTCGCTGATCTGGCGGACTATTATACCGAGGCCCAGACCTTTGCCCGCATTATGACCGAACGGTCGATGGAACACAGCAATGGCCGCGAAAACGTCATCGTCACCGGCGGCGGCCCCGGCGTGATGGAGGCAGGCAACCGCGGCGCGGTTGATGCGGGCGGCAAATCGATTGGTCTGAACATTGTTCTGCCGTTCGAACAGGCGCCCAACGAATACGTTTCGCCAGAGTTGTGCTTTAACTTCCACTACTTTGCGATCCGCAAAATGCATTTCCTGATGCGCGCAAACGCCATCTGCGTTTTCCCCGGCGGGTTTGGAACATTGGACGAATTGTTCGAGGCACTGACCCTGATCCAGACCGGTCGAATGGAGCGGGTGCCATTCGTGCTCTTTGGTCGGGCATTCTGGGAAAAGATCATCAACTGGGATGCATTGGCGGATGCGGGCACAATCTCTGACCAAGATCTGACGCTTTTCAAATTCGTGGACACCGCACAAGAAGCCATCGACGTAATCGAAAACTGGAACATGGACGGCAAGCGCGGCGCTGTTCCGGGGCGATGATGCGACGGTCTATCGTTGTCATGGGCGTGTCCGGATCGGGCAAGTCCACCATCGGTCAAAAACTTGCCGCCAAACTCGGCGGCAGGTTTGTCGACGCGGATGATCTGCACCCCGCTGAAAATATTACGCATATGAAAGCCGGTCATCCTTTGACCGATGAAATGCGCCGCCCTTGGCTAACAGTTTGTGGCGATGCTTTGGCGGCAGAGCCAACTGTATTGGCATGCTCAGCGCTCAAACGAACTTACCGAGACCAAATGCGGGGAGATGTCCCCGATCTTCTGTTTGTCTATTTGGACGGGTCCTACGATCAGATCGCCGCGCGCCTGACCAAGCGCCGAGCCCATTTCATGCCCCAAACGTTGTTGGACAGCCAGTTTGAGGCGTTGGAACCCCCAACATCAGACGAGCGGGCGCTCAGCGTCGGGATCGCGGATAGTGCGGATCAGATCGTAAAGACCATACTGGATGAACTTGCCGACCTAGGCGCTTGAACGCACCACCAGATAACCGCCAAACTTTTCAAGATCCGATTTATCTTCGGTCGATTGCAAAATGTCGACCAATGCTTCGGCCATTTCGCTGATCGGCTGGCGGAAGGTGGTCAAATCGTAGTTGGGGTTTGACGCCAGTTCCACGTCATCAAAGCCGGTGACGGCGATTTCCTCGGGTACAGCAATTTTATGGCCGTGCCGCACGCAATCCAGTGTGCCGATCGCAATGGCATCGTTTTCACAGACAAACACGTCTGGACGATCCTCTTTGCCGCGGGATCTGAGAATTTCGTCGGTGACGTAGTACGCCTTGTTCGAATCGTAGAAGCCAACCTCGGTCACTTCTGGCTCTTCACCTGTCAATTCGATCCAACGGCGTACAAAAGTATCTTGGCGCATAAGATGGGCGGAATAGGTGTTGGGACCGGCCATGAACATGGGTTTGCGATACCCTTTTTCATAGACATAGTCGGTCAATTGAACCATCGCCTGTGCATCGTCTACGCAGATCGAGATCGTATTCGGATGCTGGGACCGGCGCGCAAAGATAATCAGCTTTTTGACGCGCCGCGCGCCCAAAGCCGTCTGCAACACACTGTCGTCAAAGCTGGTTCCCAGCAAAATAGCCGAATCTACACGACGTTGGCTTGCATTCAACAGGGCGCTTTCGGCGTCCCCCCTGTCGATGGTGTTCACCAGCAAGCTGTCGAACCCCGCCTTGCGCAGAATACGGGTCAGGCGTTCAAGCATAACCAACTTGTGTGGATTGGTGAAATCATCGACCAGAACCGCGACCAAATTTGACCGGTCGGACGCAAGGCTGGACGCTTGCAAATCAGGCGCATAACCCAATTTTTCGGCGGCCTCCATTACTTTGGCACGGCTTTTCTCTGAAATGGACGCATCCCTTTTAAAGGCCCGCGTCACGGTCCATCGAGAAACACCCGCAAGCGCAGCCACATCATCTGCGGTCGCCGTTTGCTTGGGCGAAATGGTCGTCATGTAGTCTCCTCCGATGGGCCACCGTAACTATCCGGCAAACCCAATAGAAGGCAACATATACTATTTTGCACGCGTGAGCAAAAAATAGTTGCACGCGTGAGCAAGAAAGTTCACGTTAGGACAAGACGATAGATTCGGGAGGGGACATGAGTCTCAAAGTTGGCCTGCTGGGCGCAGGTCGTATTGCTGGTGTGCATGCGACTGCGATCACTACAAACCCTGGCAGCACATTGGTTGCAGTTTCGGACAAATTCACCGAGGCAGCCCAAAAACTTGCCGATGAATATGGATGTGAGGTGCGCGACACCGACGCGATCCTTGCCGATCCAGAAATTGACGCTGTTCTTATTGCGACATCGACCGACACCCACTCGGACCTGATTGAACGTGCGACCGCCGCAGGCAAAGCTGTGCTTTGTGAAAAGCCTGTCGACCTTTCGCTGGCGCGCGCTCAGGAATGCCTGAAAAACGCTGCTGCGACTGACAAGCCGGTCATGATTGGCTTCAACCGCCGCTTCGATCCTAACTTCGGTGCTGTCAAAACAGCGCTGGACGCTGGTGAGGTTGGCAAAGCTGAACTGCTGTCGATCACCTCGTTCGATCCGGCCCCACCGCCTGTTTCGTATATCGAAGTGTCCGGCGGTCTGTTCCGTGACATGATGATCCACGATTTCGACATGGCAAACTTCCTGATGGGTGCTGCGCCAAAAACCGTGTCCGCGACCGGTTCGTCGATCGTTGATCCGGAAATTGGCAAAGCAGGTGACGTTGATACCGCCGTTGTGACGCTGACCTACGAAGATGGCCGCATCGCTGTCATCAAAAACTCGCGTCGCGCTGTTTACGGCTATGATCAGCGCGTTGAACTGCTGGGCTCTGAGGGCCTGCTGCAGGCTCAGAATATGCTTGAAAACACGGTTGTTAAGTCGACCACCGCTGGCGTTACTGGCGCGAAGCCGACTTATTTCTTCCTTGAACGCTACATGCCGGCCTACGCGGCCGAGTGGGGTGCGTTCGTGGATGCACTCGCAGGAAAATCGGAACTGCCAGTTACGCTTGAAGACGGTGTACTTGCGCTAGCAATGGCAGAGGCCGCTACTCTTTCGCTTAGTGAGGGTCGTCCAGTCGCATTGGACGAGGTTTACTGAACAGCGACTCGGAATACGGTGCTTGCACGGGCGGGCACCGTAAAATCTGCATCAGCGCGTGGAAGGGCTGATACAGTCAAACGGTCGAAAGACCACAACATATCTCTGGGAGGAGAAAAATGAAGAAAGTTCTTGGAGGCCTGCTGGCCGCAACCGCGATGGTAGCTGCCACTTCGGCAATGTCGCAGGACATCGTTGTTGTTGCACACGGTCAGGCAAACGACCCGTTCTGGTCGGTTGTTAAGAACGGCGTAGATGAAGCTGCTCGCGACACCGGTATCAACGTTGAGTACCGTTCGCCAGAAACCTTCGACATGGTTGCAATGTCGCAGCTGATCGACGCTGCTGTTAACCAAGAGCCAGACGGTCTGGTTGTTTCGATTCCTGACGCAGATGCGCTTGGGCCATCAATCGAACGCGCAGTTGCTGCTGGCATCCCTGTGATCTCGATCAACTCGGGTTCCGACGTTTCGAAGGGCCTGGGCGCTCTGCTGCACGTTGGTCAGGACGAATATGACGCTGGTCTGGCTGCTGGCGAGCTGCTGGCTAATCTGGGCGGTTCGAAAGGCCTCTGCGTCAACCAAGAGGTTGGTAACGTTGCACTCGACCTGCGCTGCCAAGGTTTTGCTGACGGCTTCGGTGGTAACGTAACCGTTCTGCCAACCACCAACGATCCAACCGAGATCGAAGCAAAAGTTCGCGCTGCTCTGGATTCGGATGGCGACATCGACACCATCATGGCACTGGGTGCTTCGACCGCTGGTGAGCCATCGGTAGCTGCAGTTAAGTCGCTGGGTCTGTCGGGCGAAGTTAACGTTGCATCGTTCGACCTGTCGGCATCGTTCCTGGAATCGGTGATCGCAGGCGACGCAGCCTTCGCAATCGACCAGCAGCAGTTCCTGCAGGGCTACCTGTCGGTTAACTTCCTGGCACTGCACGCAAAATACGGCCTGATGCCAGGCGGTAACGTACCATCGGGTCCAAACCTGATCACTGCTGACAAAGCAGGCCAGGTTGTTGAGCTGTCGGCTCAAGGCATCCGCTAATTACTTGAATTTGGGTTGAAACACGAAACGGGGCCTTCAGGCCCCGTTTCACTAAAATCTTGGGAGGTCGACATGTCGACAGACACTGCTGTAGCGGTGGATGAGCGTATCCGCGAGGAAAGCTTCATCACAAAACTACTCAAAAGACCGGAACTTGGCTCAATTGCGGGATTGATCCTGGTTACTGTTTTCTTCTTGTTCACTGCAGACTCGTCAATGTTCACGCTTTCGGGCGTTCTGAACTTTCTGACACCAGCGGCACAGCTAGGGATCCTCGCGATTGCGGCCGCAATGCTTATGATCGGCGGTGAGTTTGACCTGTCGATCGGTTCGATGGTGGCATTCGCCGGCATGATCTTTGGCGCGTTGGTCGTGAACCTTTCGCTGCCTCTGATCGTTGCTATTCCGCTGACGATTGTTTTCTCTGCCATGGTTGGCAGCATCAACGGTGTCCTGACAATCCGTACCGGTCTGCCCTCGTTCATCGTAACGCTGGCGTTCCTGTTCGTATTGCGCGGTCTGACACTCGTTGGTTTGAAATTCCTGACCGGTGGTTCGACACAGCTGCGCGGTGTGCGCGACGTTGTAGAAAACGACTGGCTGGCGCCCCTTTTCTCGGGCGAGGTTCTGGGCTTCTTCTTCCGCTGGTTGGCTGAAAACGGCATGATTGAAACCTTCCGCTCGGGTGCACCGAAAGTGGCGGGTATCCCGATCGAAATTTTCTGGTTCATTGCCCTTGCTTTGGGCGCGACTTGGGTCCTCCTCCGGACACCTATTGGCAACTGGATCTTTGCGTCTGGTGGCGACAAAAACGCTGCTGCAAACTCTGGTGTGCCAGTTAGGAACGTGAAGATCGCGTTGTTCATGTTCACTGCGGCTTGTGCGGCCCTGCTGGCTATCATTCAGGTGATGGACGCTGGTTCGACCGACGCGCGCCGTGGCTTTATGAAAGAATTCGAAGCGATCATCGCGGCCGTTATCGGTGGCTGTCTGCTGACCGGTGGTTATGGCTCTGCGATTGGTGCGTTCTTCGGTTCGATCATCTTTGGCATGGTTGTTATCGGCCTTACCTACACAAACATCGACCAAGACTGGTTCCAAGTGTTCCTAGGCGGCATGCTGCTCTTGGCTGTTGTGTTCAACAACATCATTCGCAAGCGCGTAACGGGGGAACGTTAAGATGAGTGATCCTATTATCCGCCTCGAAAACATCACCAAACACTTTGGTAATGTGATCGCACTCAACGGTGTTACCTTTGATGTACGTCCCGGTGAATGCCACTGCCTGCTTGGCGACAACGGCGCTGGTAAGTCGACCTTCATCAAAACGATGTCGGGCGTTCACAAACCAACCAGCGGGACCATCACCTTTGAAGGCAAGCCTTTGTCCTTCTCGAGCCCGCGCGACGCTATGGAAGCCGGTATCGCAACAGTGTTCCAGGATCTTGCGATGATCCCACTGATGAGCGTGACCCGTAACTTCTTCATGGGGCGTGAGCCAACCAAAGGTTTCGGTCCGTTCAAACGCATGGACGTTGAACATGCGAACAAAACCACCATGGAAGAGATGCGCAAAATGGGCATCAACCTACGTGGACCGGATCAGGCTGTTGGTACGCTGTCGGGCGGTGAACGTCAGACTGTTGCGATTGCCCGTGCTGTTCACTTTGGCGCAAAGGTGCTCATCCTTGATGAACCTACCTCGGCATTGGGTGTGCGTCAGACGTCGAACGTTCTGGCCACAATCAACAAGGTACGTTCGCAAGGTGTTGGTGTCGTGTTCATTTCGCACAACGTTCGCCACGCACTGGCCGTGGGTGACCGTTTCACCGTGCTGAACCGTGGTCAAACACTTGGAACTGCGGTTCGCGGCGAAATTGATGCCAACGAACTACAAGACTTGATGGCCGGCGGTCAGGAACTGGCCACCTTGGAAGGATCGCTCGGGGGTACCGTGTGATCCGAACCAGTGGGTCTCCCTAGGACCTGCTGACTTTGCTACCTCCCAAAGTAGCACCTTGTCGGAAGGGGTTTCACCTGCCCCTTCCAATTTTCATTTCAGGCAGGTGAAATTACCGAGACGACATTATCAGAGAGCACAAGATGTCCTTTTCTTTTGCGCTGGCCGCATGTGCCGAAATGCTTTGGCAGGATCAGCCAATCGACTGGCGTGCCGCAAAACTGACCGAGATGGGGTTCGGCGTTGGCCTTTGGAACTGGCCGGACCATGATCTGGACAAATTGGAAAAGGTTGGTGCCAACTACACCATCATGAACGGCTATCTCGAAGGCCGTCTTGCAGATGACGAAGGTGCCGACATGCTGATCGCGTCGGCGCGCGGAACTGCGCAGGTGGGCAAGCGTCTGGGCGTCGACCGATTGAACCTGCACGGGACCGGCCTTGGCGACGGTGGCATTCCGATCTGGCAACATGAAGTTGTCAGCGGCGCGATGTGGCTAAAGGCGCGTGACACGCTGAACCGTATTTGTGACATGGCCGAAGAAGAAGGCGTTGTCTTTACCTTGGAAAACCTGAACCTGCTGGATCACCCCGGCTGTCCGTTCGGGTCGACAAGCGATGTTCTGACGCTGGTGTCGTCGATCAATCGTCCGCAGCTAAAGATTAACCTAGACCTCTATCACACCCAGATCGGCGAAGGTGACCTGATCCGTTGGTGCGAAAAATGCCTGCCTTGGATTGGCGAGGTGCAGGTTGCGGACAACCCGGGCCGTTGCGAACCGGGAACCGGCGAAATCAACTACGCTGGTGTGGCACAAGGCCTTTATGACATGGGCTATCGCGGCCCAGTGGGGATGGAGGCATTCGCCAAAGGCGATGCCGAAGCCGCCCTTGAAGCGTTCCGCGCTGCATTCACATTGAACGCCTGATATCCTCCTCTACCATCAGGTCATAGCCTGCCCACTGGGCAGGCTATATTTATGTCGGTCTCTTCAATCACGACATCCGCCGGGATCAAGCGGTGGAATTTTCCAAAATACTGGGCAATCCGACGCGCGTCTTGGCGTAAATTGTGATGGATCACAAAACTAAGCGCGCCGCGGTCCAGCAGATTGCGATTGGTGCGATCTAGGTCATGTGCAGCAAAAACATCAATCTTGCGACCAGCACGGGCAAACGCATCGAGGATGGCCCGATTGCCGCCCCCGATAGAGTAGACGCAATTTAGCTGTTTGTTTTGTTCCAGCGCGGCGTCCACCAATTGCCCCGTCGTCCGGTTGCGCCCCAACCCTTCTGACACCGTAACGGTGTTCAAATGCGGTGCATGCGCGGCAAGGTAATCAACGAACCCGATGCGTCTTTCTTCTTCGCCCAAAAACATTTGGCTGGACTGGGTGATCAGAATGTCGCCCTGCCCCGCACCCATCATGCGATGCAGCAGATACGCCGCCGTCGCGCCCGCCCGCATATTCTGCATCCCGACATAGGCCAATCGGTGTTCCGGCGCGATGTCGGTCACATAGGTGACGACGGGCACGCGGCGATCGGCCAGATCGGCAATGCAGGCCTGAATAGCGCTGGTCGCTGGAACCTTTAGGATGATGCCGTGCGTGCCGCGCCGGGCGATGCCATAAAGGCGGCTGATGATTTCCTTCTCCTCCATCATTTCGGCCATGTGAAATCGGGCGCGAAATGCGGCAGGGCGCACCGTTGGCAGTTCAGCCTCAATGGCATCCCGCACAGCCGCTGTGAACCGATTGGGGGCCTGAACCACCACGTCAATTGTCATGCGTCGCCCTGCGGACTGGGCCGCGGCGTGCTGCCGGTCCAGTTCCTCAATCGCCGCAACGACACGATCCCGTGTGACCTGCCTGACATTTTCACGACCGTGCAGCACGCGGTCGACAGTCGCGGTTCCCAAACCGGCCTGAAAGGCGATTTCTTTGACGGTGAATTTTCGCTCCATAGGCAATTTTGATGTATTTTTGATGCGAAAAGCAACTATCGGGCGCCCCTTTTCCGCATCAATTTGCCCCTAGTAAGGGAGGCAATCATGCAGCACGATCAAATCTGGATTTCAGCCGACAGCGGCGACTTTGAAACGTTTAAGGCGCAAGTCGCGCGGACAACACTGGCCGATGACGTGCCATACGCGGTGGAGATTGTAGAGAATATCCCGATCTATGACGGTCCCCAGATCGACGCCGCGGATGAAACAGCCGCACGCGAAATCATGGCGGAATGGGCCAATGTTTTTCGCAATGGTGCCGGCGTCATCGTCATCAAACAGGCGATGCAGAACCATGACGTCATCGACGCCGCCAGTGCGGTTTTCGAACACATCATCGACGACGAAAAACAACAGGCCGTCGGCGGCGGGGATCATTTTGCCAAACCTGGCGCAAATGACCGGATTTGGAATTCGCTGGAAAAACACTGCCTCAAGGATCCAGAGAATTTCGCGCGCTACTATAGCTGTCAAAGCTTCGCGCTCGCCTCGCTGGCGTGGTTGGGGCCAGCCTATCAGATGACCGCGCAGGTCAACCGCGTGAACCCCGGTGGTACGGCGCAAACCGCGCACCGCGACTATCACCTGGGGTTTATGTCAAACGACCGGATGACCGAATATCCCAGCCACATCCATGGCGTTTCACCGTTGTTAACGCTGCAAGGTGCACTGGCCCATTGTGATATGCCGGTCGAAACGGGGCCGACGATGCTGCTGCCGTTTTCGCAGCAGTTCTTTGAGGGGTATTTGGCGTTCAGCCGTCCGGAATTTCAGGACTACTTTGCCCAGAACTATGTCCAACTACCCTTGGAAAAAGGGGACGCCGTCTTCTTCAATCCGGCCCTTATGCATGGCGCGGGGTCGAATGTGACGACCGATCGGTTCCGGCTTGTGAACCTGTTTCAGGTCTCAAGCGCCTTTGGTCGCGCGATGGAAAGCGTGGACAGAACGCGCATGTCGGTCGCTATGTTTCCAGTCCTGAAAACCCTGCAAGGACAGATCAACATGGCGAATGTCATCGCCGCAACGGCCGAAGGCTATCCATTCCCGACAAATCTGGATCGCAATCCCCCAATTGGTGGTTTGGCCCCCAAGACCCAAGCCGCCTATTTGACCGAAGCCATTCGCGACGATTGGACCCAAGATGATTTGGAGGCGGCCATGATCGAACTGGCCCGCAAAAACGCGACCTAAACGAAGTTGCCCCGCATTCCGCGGGGCAATCTTAACCTATTTGTCGATCCAGACGTTGCCGCCCGCATGGCTTTGTTGGCAGGCAGATATGAACCACATCCCGTCCAATCCATCCTGAATACCCGGCAAAAGCGACCCGTCACCTGCGCCAAGGATCAGGTCCGCAGCGTCGCTATAGATGTTGGCGAACCCTTCCAGATATCCTTCGGGATGACCCGGTGGTGTCCGCGTCCAGTCACCGGCACCGGTTCCAAGCCCCGCACCGCCGCGTGTGATAATCTGCCGAGGTTCCCCAAACCGGCTAAAGATCATCTGGTTGGGGTTTTCCTGCGCCCATTCGATGCTGCCTTTGTCGCCATAGATCCTAAGCGCCAGACCATTTTCACGACCAACAGCAACCTGCGACGCCCAGACCATGCCCCGCGCGCCATTTTCTAGCCTAAGCATGATATGTGCGTTGTCGTCGACCATGCGGCCATCCACCATGCTGTGCAGTTCGGCCAACAGGCTTTGGGTTTTCAACCCCGTGACAAAGGACAACAGGTTAAAGGCATGGGTGCCGATATCACCAATCGCGCCGCCGCCAGCCTTGGATGGATCTGTGCGCCATTCTGCTTGCTTGTTTTCGGGATCGGCAGGTTCGCTTAGCCAGTCTTGAACATACTCTGCCTGAACGATCCGGATTTTGCCCAACGCACCGTCCGCGACCAGTTGCCGTGCATGACGCATCAAGGGGTAGCCGGTGTAGTTGTGGGTCAGGATGAATTTGGCATCCGACTTTTCCACGGCTTCGCTCATTTGTGCGGCCTGTTCGGATGTCGCGGCAAGGGGCTTGTCGCATATGACGGTGATACCAGCATTCAGAAACGCGATGGCCGGTCCTGCATGCATATGGTTAGGGGTCACAATGGCGACCGCCTGAATGCCATCCTCGCGCGCGGCTTCGGCGACGGCCATCTCTTCGTAGCTGCTATAGGATCGTTGGATGCCCAACTCGGCGGCACTTGCGACGGCGCGGTCTGGGTTGGAACTCAGCGCGCCGGCGACCAGATCGAATTTACCATCAATACGCGCTGCAATCCGGTGGATGGCGCCGATAAAAGCGCCTTGGCCACCTCCGACCATTCCCAATCTGACTTTTGTCATAGTCCAAGCATCCTTTTCAGTTGCGCATCATCACGCTCAGCCCCTGCAAAATCGTCAAACGCTTTGTCGGTCACTTCGATCAAATGTGCGGCAATGAATGGCGCGCCTTCTGCTGCGCCTTGTTCCGGCGATTTGATGCAACATTCCCACTCAAGCACGGCCCAGCTATCATAGCCGTATTGTGTGAGTTTGCTAAAGATCGCCCCAAAATCGACCTGACCGTCACCCAAGCTGCGGAACCGACCGGCGCGTTGGGTCCAAGGCTGATACCCTGAATAAACCCCCTGCCGCCCGTCGGGATTAAACTCTGCATCCTTCACGTGGAATGCGTTGATCCGGTCGTGATACAGATCAATGAACGCCAGATAATCCAGCTGCTGCAGGACGAAATGGGATGGATCATAGTTGATCATCGCAGCCTCGTGACCGCCACAGGCATCAACGAACATCTCAAAGGTTGCGCCGTCAAAAACATCCTCGCCGGGGTGCACTTCGTAGCCGATGTCAACGCCAAGCGATTTGTAGTGGTCCAGAATGGGCACCCAGCGGCGGGCCAATTCGGCAAACGCCTCTTCGATCAGACCCGCAGGGCGCTGTGGCCACGGATAGAGATAGGGAAAGGCAAGGCTGCCAGTGAAACTAACCGTGTGATCAAGTCCAAGCCGCCGTGACGCATCTGCCGCCATTTTGACCTGACTGATTGCCCATTCGGTGCGCGCCTTCGGGTTACCTTTGACAGCGTCTGGTGCGAAGGCGTCAAACGCCTCGTCATAGGCCGGATTAACTGCAACCAGTTGCCCCTGCAGGTGTGTCGACAACTCGGTGATCTCTACACCGGCATCGGCACAAATGCCTTTGACCTCGTCACAATAGGTGTCACTTGTGGCCGCTTTTTCCAGATCAAATAGCCGACTGTCGAATGTGGGGATCTGAACCCCCTTATAACCAAGTCCAGCGGCCCATTTGGTGATATCCGCCAGTGAATTATATGGCGCATCGTCGCCAGCAAACTGGGCCAGAAATAGCGCTGGCCCTTTGATCTGTGATGGCATTTCTGCCTCCTCCTCTTATAGACCGATCCCCTCCCGGGTCGGAACATCCAGCTTTTGAAGTGGTGGCGCATCTGGCTCGCGGATGGCGGCCAATGCGGCTTTGGCAAGGAATGCACCGGCTTCGCCGACGTCCTCTTGCATGGCGATAATTTCGCGGCGGAACAGGGTCAGGAACGGCATCGCCTCTTTGCCGATCACGTCAAAATCCGTTCCAACGACTTTTCCGTGGTCTTCCAAAGCAACGACAGCGCCGATCGCAGACGAGGTGGAACCACACATGATGCCGTCAAACGACAGACCGCCGGACAATTTCGCCGCAAGCTTTTCACGCACGGCGACGGTTCCGTCATCGCTGCTGATGTCGTCAAAGATGGTCAAAGACACCCCGAATTTTTCAGCGGCCCGCAATGCACCTCTTGTCATGTGCATGGCGTAGCTGTGCTCTTTGGGAGGGGCCAACATAACTATCTCGGTCCGACCCAGCGTATGCAGCTTTTCAATACCCAGATACCCGAAGCCTTCGTTATCGAAGTCAAAGTAAGGATAAGCCGGTGCATGATCGCTCCGCCCATGACAGGCGAAGGGCATTTTGTTTTTCTGAAGATAGGTAATCCGCGGATCATCCGGTGTGGTTTGGTTCAAAATCACAGCGTCCGCAGACTTGGTTTCGACCAGATAACGGATCGGGTTCATCGGGTCTTCGTCCGGCTGATACGTCGTGACAATCAGATGAAGCGGCGTGTCCGACAGTGCATCCGACAGCGATGAGATAAGCTTGGCCGTGTGGTTCATCGCATCGTTCTCGGTCGACAGAACAAGGCTAATGACATTCGTCCGACCGGTCCGCAGGCGTACCCCTGCGCGATTCGGAACATAGCCAATTTCTTTGGCGATCTGCCGAATCAGAACCTTGGTGTCTTGCTTGATGTCGGGCGCATCGCTGAGCGCACGCGACACAGTCGGGACCGCGAGCCCGCTGATCCGGGAAATCGTCTTGAGCGTCGGTTTCTCACCCGCACGGAGTTGCGACGCATATCCTTTAGTCTTTGTTTCCATACGCGTCTTTTCCTTCCACCTTCGATGCATGCCAAGCTTATTGGGATCGCTAATTAGCCCAAATCACCAACTAAACAAAATGGTGAATTTCTAAGCATTCAGCCCACTCCAAAACGACTTTCTTTTGCTGATCGAAAAAATCTTGCCAGCTAAGTCTAAAACGATATAGGAATTTCTACAACGATTTAGTCTAGGGAGGAGAGAATCGTGAACTTGACAAAAAAACTACTGACCGCAACGGCCATTGTTAGCGCAACCAGCGTTGGCGCAACCGAGCTGGAAGTGACCCACTGGTGGACCTCGGGCGGCGAAGCTGCGGCTGTTGCGAAGTTCGCAGAAGCCTTCGACGCAAGCGGCGATACTTGGGTCGATGGTGCGATCGCGGGTTCGGGCGGCACAGCACGTCCAATCATCGTCAGCCGTATCCTTGGCGGCGATCCAATGGGCGCAACCCAGCTAAACCACGGTCGTCAGGCTGAGGAACTGATCGAAGCTGGCCTGATGCTGGACCTGACCGATGTTGCCGAGGCTGAAGGCTGGAAAGACATCGTTTACCCATCGTCGCTGCTGGATAGCTGCACATTGGACGGTCGCATTTACTGTGCACCTGTAAACATCCACTCGTGGCAGTGGCTGTGGCTGTCGAACCAAGCGTTCGCAGACGCCGGTGTTGATGTTCCAGCAAACTGGGACGAATTCGTTGCTGCCGCACCTGCACTTGAGGCCGCTGGCAAAATCCCACTCGCTATGGGTCAGCAAGCATGGCAGTCGTCGGGCGCATTTGGCGTGATGACCGTTGCGATCGCAGGTCCAGAGGCATGGCTGGCAGTGAACCAGGATAAGAACGCTGATATCGCAGCGGGCCCTGAGTACGCAAAAGTTTTTGAAGCCGCAGCCGCCGCACGTGCAATGGCCGCAAATTCGAACGTTCAGGACTGGAACCAGGCAACCAACCTTGTGATCACCGGCCAAGCGGGCGGTCAGATCATGGGTGACTGGGCGCAGGGCGAATTCCAGGTTGCTGAACAGGTTGCGGGCGAAGACTACACCTGTCTGCCAGGTCTGGGCGTCAACGAAATCATCTCGACCGGTGGTGACGCGTTCTACTTCCCAGTTCAGGACGATCCAGAGGTTGAAGCCGCTCAGAAACGCCTTGCTGCGCTGTTGCTGAGCCCAGAAGTTCAGGTTTCGTTCAACCTTGCCAAAGGTTCGCTGCCAGTTCGTGGTGACGTCAACCTCGAGGCCGCTAACGACTGTATGCGCAAAGGTCTTGAAATCCTCGCATCGGGCAATGTTCTGCCTGATGGTACCCAAACCCTGTCGCCAGACACAGCCAGCCAGATCGAAGATCTGATGGTCGAATTCTGGTCAGATGACTCGGTTACTGCGGCTGACGCACAAGCGCGTTACGCAGCGATCATCGCACAGGCTGACTAATCCAGTCACTCCCAGAGATCCGGTTGGTTCGCCGACCGGGTCCAAACATCGCGAGTCGGCTAGATAGCGTTAGCTGTCTAGCCGCACTTCTCACACCTTTGACTGGAGCGGGACAATGACAATGGACGCAGATGTTGGGCACAAACGACCCAACGCACTCTTCCGAAATATCGCGTCGAAAATCGCCTCGATTCCGATGATCCTCACAGCCGTAGTCGTCTTTCTGGGCTGTACGGCGTGGACCATCCTTTATTCATTTACCAACTCGAAACTTCTGCCGAAAAAGATCATCGAAACCACCGAATTTCTGGGCATCAATATCCCGGTCGGTTTCAACGAAAAATACTTTGTCGGCCTAGCGAACTATGAACGCCTTTGGAGCGAGCGCCGCTGGATCGTATCGATCGAAAACCTTGCTATTTATGGTTTTTTCGCGCTGACGCTCAGCTTTATAATCGGGTTTACGCTGGCTGCGCTGCTGGATCGCAAGATCAGGTTTGAAAATACGTTTCGGACCATTTTCCTCTACCCCTTCGCACTGTCGTTCATTGTGACAGGTCTGGTGTGGCAGTGGATCCTTGATCCGAATTTTGGCATCCAGAATGTCGTGCGCAGCCTTGGTTTCGAGAACTTCAATTTTGATCCGCTATATAACGCCGATGTTGTGCTCTACGGTCTGTTGATCGCGGGCATGTGGCAGGGAACTGGCCTCATCATGTGCATCATGTTGGCCGGCCTACGCGGCGTCGACGAAGAGATTTGGAAAGCCACCCGCGTGGACGGTATCCCCGTCTGGAAAACATACATTTTCGTTGTGATCCCGATGCTGAGACCTGTGTTTATCACGTCGCTGGTGCTGATCACGTCCGGGCTTGTGCGTTTGTATGACCTTGTGGTCGCACAAACCAGTGGCGGCCCAGGCATCGCGTCTGAGGTTCCGGCGAAATACGTCATGGATAAGATGTTCGGCGCTCAGAACCTTGGTCTTGGGTTCGCGGCTTCGACCATGATGCTTGTCAGCGTCGTTATCATCCTGATCCCTTATTTCTACCTTCAGTCCGGAGGACGTGACCGTGGCTAATTCCGTCAACACACACACGGGCGCCTTTGATGGACCAAATGGCCCCAAACCGAAACGCCGGTTCACACGCCGCAATATCTTCCTCTATGGAACGCTGATTGTCGTTTCGATCTACTATCTGCTGCCGCTCTACGTGATGATTGTCACATCGCTAAAGGGCATGCCTGAAATCCGGATGGGCAACATCTTTGCCCCGCCTGTTGAGGTCACATTCGAGCCTTGGGTCAAGGCATGGGCAGAGGCCTGTACCGGTATCAATTGCGACGGCCTTAGCCGTGGTTTCTGGAACTCGGTCCGTATTCTGATCCCGTCGGTCATCGTTTCCATGGTTGTCGCATCCGTATCCGGCTATGCAATGTCGCTTTGGAAATTCAAAGGATCCGAGGTCTTCTTTACGATCCTGATGTTGGGTGCGTTCATTCCGTATCAGGTCATGATCTATCCGATTGTTATCCTGCTTAGGGAACTGGGCCTGATGGGATCGCTGGCCGGTCTGGTCGTCGTTCACACGATTTTCGGGATGCCGATCAACACACTGCTGTTCCGCAACTATTTCGCCGGCTTGCCCGAGGAACTGTTCAAGGCAGCACGGGTTGATGGCGCTGGGTTCTGGCAGATTTTCTTCCAGATCATGTTGCCCATGTCGCTACCGATCTTTGTGGTGTCGATGATCTTGCAGGTCACAGGTATCTGGAACGACTTCCTGTTTGGGGTGATCTACACCAAGCCTGACATCTATCCGATGACGGTTCAGCTCAATAACATCGTGAACTCGGTTCAGGGCGTTAAGGAATACAACGTCAACATGGCGGCAACGCTGTTGACCGGTCTGGTTCCGCTGACTGTCTACTTCATCTCTGGAAAACTCTTTGTCCGCGGGATCGCCGCTGGGGCCGTGAAGGGCTAAACAATGACACAACACTTCTCTGTTCGTATCAATCAACTCGACCTAAGCTTTGGCACGGTGTCCGTGCTGCAGGGTCTCAACCTCGACATCAACGAAGGCGAATTCCTTGTTCTGCTGGGATCGTCGGGCTGTGGTAAATCCACGCTGCTAAACTGTATCGCAGGGCTGCTAGAGGTCACCGGCGGTCAAATTTACATCAAGGATCAGAACGTCACATGGAAAGAGCCATCAGATCGTGGGATCGGCATGGTGTTTCAGTCCTACGCGCTCTATCCGCAGATGTCCGTGCGCGGCAACCTGTCGTTTGGCCTGAAAAACGCACGGGTTCCCAAGGCTGAAATAGAACAACGCGTCAATCGCGCCGCCGAGATTTTGCAGATCACAAACCTGCTTGATCGCAAACCGGGGGCTCTGTCGGGTGGTCAGCGTCAGCGTGTCGCCATCGGTCGTGCGCTGGTGCGGGATGTTGATGTTTTCCTCTTTGACGAACCCCTATCGAACCTTGATGCCAAACTACGCGCTGATCTGCGGGTCGAGCTTAAGCGGCTGCACAACCAGCTGAAAAACACCATGATCTATGTGACCCACGATCAGGTCGAGGCGATGACCCTCGCGGATCGGATCGCGATCATGCGGGGCGGCCAGATCATGCAGCTGGGATCGCCGGACGAAATCTATAACCGGCCGATCAACAAATACGTTGCTGGCTTTATCGGCAGCCCATCGATGAACTTTATCGAAGGCACTCTGACCGGTGAAACCTTTGCGACAGACGCATTGTCCATTCCCATGACAGGGTATGAATTCGGCGGTGGGGCCGTTGATGGCGCAGCCATCATTGGTATCCGGCCCGAACACGTACTGACCGGCGCTCTGATCGAAGAAGCGCCCGTAAAAACCGAAGTCACCATTGATCTGGTCGAACCTATGGGATCGGACACACTGGTTTGGGCCCAACTGGGCGGCGAACCTTTCCGGATCCGCATGGACGGTCAGGCAAAGGTAAAGCCGGGCGAGACGCTAAAAATTGGGATCGACCCCAGCCGCGCGTCGCTGTTCGACAAAGGATCCGAAAACCGGATCTAACACAAAACCTTCGTCAGGGGTGCGCCCCTGACGGCACACGTCGGGTTAACCGGCACCTTCAGTCTAACGTGGCTGGGGCATCAGATTGTTATGCCTCGCCCTTACCAACAGGACGCTATCATGGCCGATATTTCTTATCAGATGTACTGTTCGCGGGATCACGACATTGCACAGACAATGTCGATGCTGGCGGGCATGGGGTACAAGGCAATCGAGGGTTATGGCCCCCTTTATTCCGATGCCGACGCAACACGCAGCCTTATGGTCGAAAACGGTCTAACCATGCCGACCGGCCACTTCAGCATTGATGCTGTCGAAGACACGAGCGGCGTCCTAGAGATCGCAAACGCGCTTGGTGTCGATAACATCATCGTTCCCTTTATCGCACCCGATCAACGCCCCACCGATTTGGCGGGCTGGCAGGCGTTCGGCGCACGGCTTGCCGCCGCAGCGGGGCCAATCGTTGCTGCGGGCAAAAAATTCGGATGGCACAATCACGAATTCGAGTTCGCACCGCTTGAAAACGGTCAAACGCCGCTAGAGGTCATCATGGATGCCTCAGACGACATCAGCCTCGAACTTGATCTGGGCTGGGTCATGATCGCGGGGCACAACCCCGTCGACTGGATCAACAAATACGCCGACCGCCTGATCGCGGTACATGTCAAGGATATCGCCGCCGAGGGTGAATGCGTAGACGAAGACGGATGGGCCGATGTTGGCCACGGCGTTGTCGACTGGCAACCGATCGTCGCGGCGCTGTCTGCGGCCGGTGTCACGCGCTTTGTCATCGAACACGATAAACCAAGTGATCACGAACGCTTTGCGTCGCGGTCCTTGGCAAGCGTCCAATCGTTCTAAGGGGTTAGCATGAGCAAACTTGGCATTGGCATCATCGGATGCGGCAATATCTCAACCACGTATCTGAAATATGCACCTCTTTTCAAGTCACTAGAGGTGAAGGCCGTCGCCGACATCAACATGGCCGCCGCCGAGGCGCGGGCGGCTGAATACAACGTCCGTGCAGAAACGGTCGACGATCTATTGGCGGCAACCGACATTGATGTCGTCGTGAACCTGACCATCCCTGCTGTGCACTATGAAATCACCAGGCAAATTCTGAACGCGGGCAAACATGCCTATTCGGAAAAGCCGCTGGTGCTGACACTGGACGAGGGCAAGGCGCTCCGCGATTTGGCGGCTGCAAAGGGGCTCAGGGTCGGATCGGCGCCTGATACGTTCTTGGGCGGATCGCACCAAACAGCCCGCGCCGCAATCGATGCGGGGGATGTCGGGCGCATCATTGGTGGCACCTGTCATTTCATGAGCCACGGGATGGAAGCATGGCACCCGAACCCCGACTTTTTCTTTCAGCCGGGCGGCGGTCCGATCCTTGATCTGGGTCCCTACTATGTCACCAATCTGGTTCAGCTGCTTGGGCCTGTTCGGTCGGTGTCGGCTATGGCCGCTGCAACCTTTGCGTCGCGGACAATCGGGTCCGGTCCACGGACCGGCGAAACCGTACCGGTTGATACACCAACCAATATACATGCTTTGCTAGAGTTCCACAGCGGCGCGCTGATCACCCTCAGCGGGAGCTGGGACGTCTGGGCCCATCAGCACCCGAACATGGAACTGTATGGCGAAACCGGATCGCTTTATGTGCCGGATCCAAACTTCTTTGGCGGGGATGTCACGCTGACCAACGCTGCAGGTGAGGCGACCACGTTGGACCATCAAGGGCACCCCTATTCTGTTCCGAACATGGACGATCACGGCGACCAAAAGCGTGCAAATTATCGCTGCGCCGGTCTAGCGGACATGGCAGCCGCCATTGACGAAGGGCGTGACTACCGGTGCAACCTCGATCTGGCGGTTCACGCAGTCGACGTCATGACCTCGATCCTGCGCGCTGGGGAAACGCGGTCTTGGGTTGATATGACAACAACCTGTGACCGCCCTGACGCATTGTCGCCAGAGCAGGCCAAAGCACTCATGGTCTAAAATAGGATCAGAGGCCGGCCTCGGCCTCGATCTGCGCGCGGGATTTCCGCGCGCGCTCTGTTGCGGACTTCAACTGGCCACATGCGGCCATGATGTCTTCGCCGCGCGGCGTTCTGATCGGGCTGGCATAGCCGGCCTGCATCAGGATCGTCGCAAAGGCACGGATGCGGTTGTTCGACGACCGCTTGTACGGCGCACCCGGCCATTCGTTGAACGGGATCAGGTTCACCTTGGCCGGAATGCCATCCAACAGCTTGACCAAGCGGTGCGCGTCTTCGTCCGTGTCATTCACACCGTCCAGCATCACATATTCGAACGTGATCCGTTCGCTGTTGGTTGCTTTGGGGTATTCGCGCAAGGCAGCCAGCAGTTCTTCGATATTCCAGCGTTTGTTGATCGGGACCAGCTTGTCGCGGGTTTCATCGGTGGTCGCATGGAACGACACAGCCAACAAACAGCCAATTTCGGTCGCCGTGCGCGCAATTTCCGGCACAACACCCGACGTCGACAACGTGATGCGGCGGCGGCCCAGCGCAATGCCTTCGCCATCCATCGCAATCTTCATTGCGTCGCGCACGTTTTCAAAGTTGTACAGCGGCTCGCCCATACCCATCAAAACGATGTTCGACAGCAGTCGTGTTTCGTCCTTTGGTGCACCAGGCACTGGCCATTCATCCAAATCGTCCCGAGCCAACATGACCTGACCGATGATCTCGGCAGCGGTTAGGTTGCGGACCAATTTCTGGGTGCCCGTATGACAGAACGAACAGGTCAGGGTACAGCCCACCTGCGACGACACGCACAAGGTGCCGCGGTCCTCTTCGGGGATGTAGACAATCTCGACCTCGTGACCGCCTGCGATCCGAACAAGGTATTTGCGTGTGCCATCTTCGCTGACCTGTTTGGTCACAACCTCGGGCAGTTCAATCACGAAATGTTCGGCCAAAAGCTTGCGATAGTCTTTGGACAGATTGGTCATCTCTGCAAAGTCACGCACACCCCAGTGGTACACCCACTGCCAGACCTGATTGAGGCGCATTTTGACCTGTTTTTCCGGCGTTCCCGCAGCGATCAGGGCATCGCGCAACGCTTCGCGTGGCAAACCGATGATGTTCATCGGTCCCTCGGGCAATTTGCGCGGGATGGTCATGACGTCCTGGGTAATCGGTGCAGTCGCGGTCATTTTGGCCTCGGTCAAAAACTAGATGGGCGCTGATACAGGATTCGGGGCGAAATTCAAAGAATTCCACCCCATTAATTCTGATAGTAGCATTTTGTCGGGCAAACTGCCCTAGAAATTAGTTACAACGCGCTGCCGCATCGTCGACAGACGCGGTGAAGCCCAGCAACGAAAACGTGTCTTTCGTCACCGTGCCGCGCGACGAACGGGCCGTCAGCACAGCATCAGCGCCGCGCTTCATCGCGGCTACGATCGCTGCGTCCATTTCGTTGTTTGTCGCCCATGCCCATTCACCGTCAGTGAACAGCTCATAGGTGTTGGTGCCGATTTCCATGGTGACGCTTGACCCATCGGCAAACGGGTAACCGCCGGTAAAGGCCACCTGACCATTGGCGCCCGAATCCGGACGGTAGAACACCATCAGCAGAATATCGCCCCGACGCACCGCGACCACGTTGCCGTCACGCGTATTGACGGTTTCGGTCGGCGCGGACACAGCCCAACATTCTTGGGGGTTATCTTCGACAAAAACGTTCCAGTCGGTGTTCGCCGCAACGCGGTTCGTTGACTCGTCCTGCGCCATTGCCACACCAGCCATACCGAAAACCACGCTCAACGAAAGTGCATGAGAAATAAGTGTCTTCATCTCACAGCCTCCAGCTGCAGTTGCCTCTTTGATCCTTGAACCCCGCGTATTCTGTGACGCCTTGTTGATCCAAAAACCGATTTCACCCGATGTCGGGGACTTTACCAATAAAATATCTCTTGATGAAACCCCTCTTGGTCACCAATCCTGCGCGAAAAGCCGCCGTTAATAAGGAGTTTGCGATGACCGAACCTGTAGCACTGGCCGAAGTATGGCGCGGCGGTATTGTTGAATGCACCCACATGGGCCACGCGGTTATCTGCGACGAAAACGGTGACATCGTGCAGGCGTGGGGCAATCCGGACCAAGTGATCTTTCCGCGTTCGTCCTGCAAAATGCTTCAGGCGTTGCCCTTGATCGAAAGTGGTGCGGCCGACCGCTTTGGCCTGACGACGGAACAGCTCGCCCTGTCGTGTGCATCGCATCAGGGTGCTTATATCCACACGGATCGGGTTTCCCGTTGGCTGTCTGACCTAGGTCTGGGCGAGGCTGACTTGCGCTGTGGGGCGCAGGCGCCGTCCGACAAAGAGGCGAAATTTGATCTGATAATATCCGATCAAAGCCCCTGCCAAATCCACAATAACTGTTCCGGCAAACACTGTGGGTTCCTGACATTGAACCAACACCTTGGTGGCGGCCCGGATTACCATGTGATCGACCACCCCGTTCAACAAGCGGCCAAAGCTGCGTTTGAAGAGGTGACCCAGCAAACCAGCCCGACATGGGGCACAGACGGATGCTCGGCCCCCAACTTTGCCACGACGGTCCACGGGCTTGCACGGGCGATGGCGTTTTTTGCAACGGCCCATGATCGGTCCGACACACGCAGCCAAGCGGCAGCCCGTTTGACCGATGCAATGCGGGCGTTTCCCGAACTTGTCGCTGGGGAAACGCGGGCTTGCACCGAATTGATGCGCGCGATGGACGGGCGTGTCGCGATCAAAACCGGTGCCGAGGCCTGTTTTGTGGCGATCATCCCCGAAAAACGTCTGGGCGTTGCGCTGAAAATTTCCGATGGCGCAACACGGGCAAGCGAATGTGCCATCGCCGCCATTCTGGTGAAGCTGGGCGTGCTGGATGCACATCATCCGGCCACAGCGAAACGTCTGGATGCGCCGATGCGGAATTGGAATGGCATCGCCGCAGCAGAACTTCGGGCAACAGATGTGCTACGTTAAAGCGCGTCGTAGATGAGTTTGAGTGCCATCGCGCTGGCCGACACAACCAAGACCGGCTTGATCACGCGGGCCCCGACCCGCATGGCCAGTTTGGACCCAACATAGGCCCCCGCCATTTGTGCGGCCCCCATAGCAAGGCCGGTCATCCACAGTGGTTTGGCCACAACGGCAAACGCCACCATGCCGCCCACGTTGGACGCAAAATTCAATAGCTTGGTATGGGCTGTCGCCTTGAGGATGCCGTAACCCGCCATCGCAACAAACCCGAGCATAAAGAACGCCCCCGTGCCGGGCCCCAATATCCCATCGTAAAAACCGATGACCGGCACAAAGGTCGCCATAAAGAACACTGGTGACATGCGCTGGACCTTATCCACGTCATCCAATCCGGGCTTTAACGCAAAGAACAGGGCGACCGCGATCAGCAAGATCGGCAACCCCAGCTTGATCAGCTCGACCGGCAGGTAGGTCGCACAAACGGCACCAAGAACGGCACCTGTGAATGAGATCAGCGCCGGAACAAGCTGACGCCGCAAATCGACATGACCGGCACGCGCATAGGTGATCGCCGCCATGCCAGCGCCGAACAGGCCCTGCACCTTGTTTGTTGCCAATGCCGCCACGGGCGGCACCCCCGCGATCATCAAAGCAGGCACCGTGATCAGGCCACCACCGCCAGCGATCGAGTCGATAAACCCCGCCACAAATGCCGCAAGCATCAGCAAAACAAGGATATCGGCTGCGACATCAAAGCTCACGCGGCGAACTCGTCTTTTCTGTAGCCTTGAATGTACAGCAGGGCGGTCAGATCACCGTGGTTGATACGGATGTCGCATTCCGCCTGAACGCTTGGTTTTGCGTGCAATGCAACGCCCGCACCAGCGCGGCCCAACATGCCAAGGTCATTGGCACCATCACCAACGGCAATCACATCCGCCTCGGCGATGCCAAGGCGCGCGGTGATCTGCTCTAGCGCCTCAACCTTGGCTTCGCGGCCAAGGATCGGGCGTGCAACCTTGCCCGTCAGTTTACCGTTTTCCGCCAAAAGCGTGTTGGCGCGGTTTTCGTCAAATCCCAGCGCCTCGGCCACCTTGGCGGTAAAGGCCGTGAACCCGCCAGAAACCAGCGCGGCATAGGCACCATTGACCTTCATCGTCGCAAGCAGGGTTTTGCCGCCAGGCATAAATGTGATGCGGGTATCCAGAACCTGCTGGATGACGGTTTCATCAAGACCAGCCAGCAGCGCAACACGTTCGTCCAATGCGCCCTCAAAATCCAACTCGCCGTTCATGGCGCGGGCGGTGATGTCCTTCACCCGTTCGCCAACGCCCGCTTCGTCGGCCAGCTCATCAATGCATTCCTGTTGGATCATGGTGCTGTCCATGTCGGCCAGAACCATCTTTTTCTTGCGGCCCTCGGCAGGCTGCAAAATGACGTCGATGCCTTCTGACTGCAGGCTGTCCCACACTTGCCAAAAATTGTCCGGCTTGGCCGATACGGAAAACTCGGCGGCTTCGTCGCGGGCCAGCCATATCGCGTCCAAGCCGCCCCAAGCATTTCTAAGGTTTTCAACCAACACACTATTTAGGGCAGGCTGAGCGGGCGAAGACAAAAGCGTTACGACGAACATTTGGTATTCCATAATTTCCGTATGCTTGCCCTATCGCATGGCAGTGGCATTTGATCCACCCCTGACCGCGGCGCGTATAACATACAAAGGAGATTATCATGCGATTTGCACTTGCCCTAATCCTTGCACTGGCCGGAAAGTCGGCGGCGGCCGACGGTGTTTTCCCAACATTGACGTCCGAGGACCTGAAC
Source organism: Marivivens sp. (assembly GCA_965215785.1). Taxonomy (GTDB): domain Bacteria; phylum Pseudomonadota; class Alphaproteobacteria; order Rhodobacterales; family Rhodobacteraceae; genus Marivivens. The sequence goes on from OZ244120.1 coordinate 791,387, forward strand.
GGCGCAACGCATACGCTGCCGTCGGGGTTGCCGGGCGATCCGACGATCGTGTTCATCGCGTACAAACAACGTCAACAGGATGACGTGAACACTTGGGTCTATGGATTGGGTCTCGATCCATATACGGGACCGGAATTTGTCGAACTACCTGTTGTTGGCCGAGGTGCCGTTTTGATGCGCGGCGTGATCGACAATGGCATGCGGTCGGGCATCACCGACACAATGATGCGGGAACGCACAATTACGATCTATGAAAACCCAAGCGTCGTGAATGATCCTCTTGGGTTCTCGGGCCGCAATGACATCCGCGTATTGGTCGTTCGGCAAAACGGCGAGGTCCTGTTCAGCACATCCGGCCCCGCAACAGAGGTCGGCATGGCCGAACTTCGGGCTGCTTATGCGTCGGCTCGATAGGGCAAGTTTCCGATAGGCTCCACTCACGTCGCAATTTGATGCCAATGTGCCGCTAGGCGATCAAAAAGCTATTGTACTCCCTCTCAGGCCCGCCTATCTGCGGCGGTGGGACACCCTTCCCCAACGAAGGGCGCATATCTGAGAGGGTAACACCTATGGCTACCAATGCTCCGGTCACGCGGCCGGCAAACCCGCGTTTTTCTTCTGGCCCTTGTGCCAAAATCCCCACCTTTTCGCTGGATAAGCTTGCCGACGCGCCTTTGGGCCGGTCGCACCGTGCCGCCGTTGGCAAGGACAAGCTGAAAGCTGCCATCGAAAACACCCGTGATATTCTGGGCATTCCCGCAGACTACAAAATTGGCATCGTTCCCGCATCCGACACCGGTGCGGTTGAAATGGCTATGTGGTCGCTGCTTGGTGAACGCCCTGCTGAAATGGTTGCTTGGGAATCGTTCGGCGCTGGCTGGGTCAGCGACGTTGTTAAGCAGCTGAAAATCGAAGCCAACGTTCACACCGCCGAGTACGGCGAGATTGTCGATTTCGACAAAGTGAACTTTGACAATGATGTTGTCTTTACTTGGAACGGCACCACCTCGGGTGTGCGCGTCCCGAACGGCGACTTCATCCCGGCGGACCGCGCTGGCCTGACCATCTGTGATGCGACCTCGGCCGCATTTGCACAGGATCTGGCATGGGACAAACTGGATGTTGTGACCTTCTCTTGGCAGAAGGTCATGGGCGGCGAAGCGGCGCACGGCATGCTGATCCTGTCGCCACGCGCTGTCGAGCGTCTGGAAAGCTATACACCTGCCTGGCCACTGCCGAAAATCTTCCGCCTGACCAAAGGCGGCAAGCTGATCGATGGCATCTTTACCGGCGCCACCATCAACACGCCTTCGATGCTGGCGGTTGAGGATTATCTGGTCGCACTGGACTGGGCCAAGGAAATCGGCGGCCTACAGGCGCTGTTCGCCCGCGCCGACGCCAACGCCCAAGCGATTTTCGATTTCTGCGAAACCCGCGACTGGATCGACAATCTGGCTGTTGATGCGACGACCCGCTCGAACACCTCGGTTTGCCTGAAGTTCACCGACGACCGTATTCAGGACGGCGCCACCTTTGCCAAGGCAGTTGCAAAACGCCTTGAAAAAGAGGGCGTAGCACTGGACATCGGCGCGTATCGCGACGCCCCTGCGGGTCTGCGTATCTGGTGTGGTGCGACGGTTGAAACCGCCGATATCGAGGCATTGCTGCCGTGGCTGGAATGGGCCTTTGAGGCCGAAATCGCCGCTCAAGCCTAAGTGATTCAGGTGCGCCCGCGTCGGCGCACCATCCCCCCAAATTACGACAACAAAGGAGCCCACCATGGCCCCCAAAGTTCTGATTTCCGACAAACTGTCGCCCGCTGCCGTTCAAATCTTCAAAGACCGCGGCATTGACGTAGATTTCCAGCCTGACCTGGGCAAAGACAAAGACGCGCTGGAAAAGGTCATCGGCCAATACGATGGTCTGGCCATTCGTTCGGCCACCAAAGCGACCGAAAAAATCATCGCTGCTGCCGACAACCTCAAGGTCATTGGTCGCGCTGGCATCGGCACCGACAACATCGACAAAGAGGCCGCGTCGAAAAAAGGTGTGATCGTCATGAACACGCCATTCGGCAACATGATCACAACCGCCGAACATGCGATTGCGATGATGTTTGCGGTTGCACGTCAAATCCCAGAGGCATCCGCCTCGACCCATGCGGGCAAATGGGAAAAGTCGAAGTTCATGGGTGTCGAGCTGACCGGCAAAACACTTGGCGTTATCGGCGCAGGCAACATCGGCGGCATCGTCTGTGATCGCGCGCTTGGCCTGAAGATGAAGGTTATCGCGTTCGATCCATTCCTGTCGGAAGAAAAAGCCAACAAAATGGGCGTCGAAAAAGTAGAGCTGGACGACCTGCTGGCGCGCGCTGATTTCATCACGCTGCACGTTCCGCTGACCGATGGCACACGTAACATCCTGTCGGCTGAGAACCTTGCGAAAACCAAAAAAGGCGTCCGTATCATCAACTGTGCCCGTGGTGGTCTGGTTGACGAAGTTGCGCTGGCTGACCTGCTTAAATCGGGTCACGTAGCAGGTGCTGCGTTTGACGTATTCAGCGAAGAACCAGCCAAGGAAAACCCGCTGTTCAACCTGCCAAACGTTGTTTGTACCCCTCACTTGGGTGCCGCAACCACCGAGGCACAGGAAAACGTTGCCTTGCAGGTCGCAGAACAGATTTCGGACTATCTGTTGACTGGCGCCGTGACCAACGCGCTGAACATGCCATCCGTCACCGCAGAAGAAGCCAAAGTTATGGGTCCATGGCTGAAGTTGGCCGGTCACCTTGGTAACTTCATCGGTCAGATGGCCGACGAACCGATCAAGGCGATCAACATCCTGTATGATGGTGTCGCATCGGAAATGAACCTGCGCGCACTGGAATGCGGTGTTGTTGCAGGCATCATGAAGAAAGCTAACCCTGACGTGAACATGGTGTCGGCCCCTGTCATCGCAAAAGAACGCGGTGTCAAAATCTCGGCCACGACCCAAGATCAGGCAGGTGCGTTCGAAGGCTATATCAAGGTCACCGTAGTTACCGACCTCAAAGAGCGTTCGGTCGCAGGCACCGTATTCTCGGATGGCAAGCCACGCTTTATCCAGATCAAGGGCATCAACGTTGACGCAGAAATCGGCGCAAACATGCTCTACACCACCAATGACGACGTACCGGGCATCATCGGTACGCTGGGCGCGACGCTTGGCGCAAACGGTGTGAACATCGCGAACTTTACCCTTGGCCGTGCGGATCGTGGCGGCGAAGCCATCGCGCTGCTGTATGTCGATGACGCTCTGAGCACAGACGCGCTTACCGCGCTGCGCGACACAGGCAAGTTCAAGCAGGTCAAACCGCTGACGTTCGACGTCGCCTAATCAGGCTGTGACAGAATAAACAACGGGCGCTGGGAACCTCTCAGCGCCCGTTTTCTTTTGGCGGGCTGCATGATACCCGAACCTGCAACCGATGCGAGGATCACGATGATTTATGCGATTGGCGACATTCATGGTCAGCTAGAAATGCTTCACACGGCTCTTGAGTTAATCGAGGCCGACGGCGGACCCGACGCGCATATCGTTTTTGTCGGCGACTACACCGACCGTGGCCCCGATAGCAAAGGCGTCATTGACGCGTTGATCGATGGCATGAATGCCGGTCGCAACTGGACCATTTTGCGCGGCAACCATGATCGTATGTTCTGTCGTTATTTGGCCGATGGCACCGAACACGACGAACGCATCCTGTCAGGCAAGGGATGGCTCCATCCGGCCTTGGGCGGTCCGACCACGCTTGCGTCCTATGGCGTTGAGGTCGAGGGTGACAACCTGTTGGCGCGGGCTCAGGCGGCTGTGCCGCCGGAACATCTAGCGTTCCTTGAATCCCGTCCTTTGTGGTTCGAAACCGAGGACAAACTGTTTGTCCACGCAGGCATTTTGCCGGGCAAACCGATCAACGAACAAGACGAAGACGACCTGATCTGGATCAGAGATGGGTTTCTGGATTTCGAAGGGCAACACGACAAACTGATCGTCCATGGTCACACCGCGATGGACGAACCTACCCGCTATTCGAACCGTGTCGATCTGGACAGCGGCGCCGGTTACGGACGCCCCTTGATACCGGTCGTATTCGATGGAACCGACTGTTGGATGTTGACCGCAGAAGGCCGTGTCGAAATGCACACTCAACCCGTTCCGAAAGAGAGGTAAGGTGCCGCTTAGGTTTGACACACTTAGCGCCTTGCTGAACCACGGTTTTGACACCGTCATCGACGTCCGGTCGCCTGCCGAATTCGCAGAGGACCATTTACCGGGGGCAATCAATCTGCCCGCGATGAGCAATGATGAACGCGCCCAAATTGGTACGATCTACACACAAGACAGCCCGTTCAAAGCCCGCAAACTGGGCGCTGCAATCGTTTCGCGCAACGTCGCAAACCATCTAGAGGGACCGCTGGCCGGCAAATCCGGCGATTGGCGTCCGTTGGTCTATTGTTGGCGCGGCGGTCAGCGGTCAGGATCGGTCGCCATTATTCTGCGGCAAATTGGCTGGCGTGCCGAAACTGTCGAAGGCGGGTATCAAAGCTATCGGCGACTTATCCACGATGCGATGTACAATCAGACATCCGGATACCGGTTTATTCTGCTGGACGGCTACACCGGCACGGCCAAGACCGAGATCCTGCATCACCTTGCCGAACGGGGTGTGCAAACACTCGACCTAGAAGGCGCGGCCAATCATCATGGTAGCATGCTGGGCGGTTACGCCGGAAACCAACCCAGCCAGAAAGCGTTTGAAAGCCGTCTTGCCGGACAATTGGCAGGGTTCGATCCCGATATTCCGGTGTTGGTCGAGGCGGAAAGCAGTAAGATCGGCAAACTGAACATTCCGCCGGCCATCTGGAAACCAATGCTGTCTGCGCCCGCAATCACGTTGCGCGCGCCGCTGTCGGCGCGGGTCGAATACCTAGTGAAAACCTACCAAGACGCCATCTCAGATCGCGACGAACTGTTGGCGCGGTTGCAACCACTTAGACAGTTTCGCGGCCATGACCTTGTTGATCAGTGGACGCAATGGCTCCAACAGGGGGATCTGGCGGCCTTTGCAGAGTCAATCGTGACCAATCACTATGACCCAGCCTATAGCAAGTCACAGATTAAGTCAGTGGTCACCGAAACCATCGAAATGACGTCCCTGTCCCAAGCCGATCTGCTGCGTGCCGCCGACAGGGTTGATCAGGCCATCACGTCAATCGCAGAACGCCAGTTTCGTCAGTGACCTGACCAATGACAGCGGCGGGATAGCCGCTCACCCATAGCTTTTTGACCAGATCATCCGCCTTTTGCCCGTCAACCGACGCGAGCAACCCGCCAGCCGTCTGAGGATCGAACAGAAGGGCGAAATTGACGTGGTCTTCGCCGAACACTTCACCCGAACCTTGACGGTTGTCGAGCCAGAGAGACGACCGCACGCCCATCGCGAACAGGGCTTTGGCACCGGTCATCAACGGCATTGCGTCGCCGAACAAAACCGTACCCGTGCCTGAGGCATCGTTGATATTGGCCAAATGTCCCGCCAGACCAAAACCGGTCACATCCGTCATCGCATGTGCATCTGGCGCAAGGATTTTGGCTGCAACGCCCTGGCCTTGTAGCATTTGACGGTAACAAGAAGCGACATCGACACCTCGCGCCAATTGGCGCATTTCAGCGGCAAGGATAACGCCCGAGCCGATAGGCTTGGTCAGCACAAGACAATCACCGGGTTTTGCGCCGGCAAGTGTGACGGGATCGCCATCCAACACGCCGGTCACGGTAAACCCGATGCTAAACTCCGATCCGATCGAGGTATGCCCACCAACCAGTGCGGCACCGGCCTGCGCCAAACCAACAGAAGCAGCATGGTTCACCTCATGCAGGGTCCGCTGATAAATTTCGCGGTTCGACCGTGGCAGGGTTAGTGACATCGTCACGTATTTGGGTTTGCCACCCATAGCCCACACATCGCCCAGCGCGTGGTTTACTGCGATGCGTGTCATCAGGTGGGGATCATTTGCAAAGGCACGCAGATGATCAGTCGTCATAACGGTTCCGACACCGCCGACCTCGATCATCGCGGCGTCATCGCCCTTGATGCTGGTGACCTCGGGCAATTTCGCGCCTGCGCCGGTCTGTATGACCTCATTCAACACAGCACGGCCAACCTTGGCCCCGCAACCACCGCAGAGCGGCTCTTGTGACAGCATTTCACGTACGCCAAGCGCCACGGTCGTCGCAATGGGCGGACTGGGCATGTCGGCGACCTGATCGAACTGCCGCATAAACTTGGTATCGATGCTATCCTTCATCGACCACAGCGATGGACCAACAAAGGCCGTTCCAAACTTTTCCGCAAGCGCGATTTTGTCGCCCAGCGAAACCAGCTTGAGGTAGTCTTTTTGCGGATGAAAGGCCCGCATCGCACCACCGGTTAAGGCAGCGCGCACATTGTCATGCAAAACAGGGGCCTGCCGAACGGCATAGACGCCCGCCTTGGGACGCGGGGCGAAGGGCATGTAGTTACAGTCGCCTACCGCAAAGATATCGGGGTCGCTGGTTTGTAGGGTGCGGGATATCGACAGGAAGCCTTCTTGGTGATCAACACCAATATCCGATAACCATGGATGCGGCGTCGCGCCTGCCGCCCCCACGACAAAATCCGCACAGTGTTCGGTGCCATCAGACAGGATGATCCGATCCGATGCGACCTTAGCTATGTCCGCATTTTCGATCAGGGTAATATTGGCCGCGGCCAGCGCCTTGCGTGTGATACGGCTCCCTTTGGACGTCTGAGCGGACAACGCGTCGCTGCGGTCAAAAATGGTCACTTGGGGCGAACTGTCCCGCAACCGATGCTGCATCGCCAGCGCCAATTCAACACCGGCGATCCCACCGCCGATCACCGCAATTTTGCGGTCTTTTGGCTGTTCGCAAACAACCGCCCAGCGGTCGGCAAAGGCCTCTAGCGGTTTGGCGGGGGTGCCATGCGCCGCAAAGCCGGGCAATTCATTCATTTTTGACGTGATGCCCACATCGATCGAGGCAACGTCATAAGCCAGTGGCACACGACCATTGACGTGAACCAGCTTGTTTTCACGATCTATGGACGTCGCCGCACCAAGCACCAGCCGCGCATTCGCGGCGCGTGCCAAGCGTACAAGGTCTATGTCCAGCTCATCGCGGGCATAATGACCTGCAACAAAGCCGGGCAACATCCCTGAATAGGCTGCAGCAGGCTTGGGGTTAATTACAGTTACACGCACACCCGGCAGAGGACGCATTGCCCACATTCGTAAAAACAGGGCATGAGTGTGGCCTCCGCCAACCAGAACAAGATCTCTGGTCAATGGATAAGGTTGATCCATTCAAAACTCACATCACGGCAAAGCCGAAACAATTTCAATATCCCGTCATCTCGAGATAGCCGTGACCCGTGTTTTCGCCGTCAAAAATAATCGGCCCTTCCCAATACGGTATTGTCACGGACATCCAAGAATCCGCATTCAATGGCTCCACAGTGACATCAACACTCCGAAGGGGCAAGCTCAGCTTCCACGATACAGGCAAAGTCCTGCCCTCAACCTCGTGGAGAACAAGTGGCGCAAAGTCTATTTCGCCATTTCCCAACCGTGTGGTCATCCCATCTGTTTCAATCCAAGTACCAGAAGTGAAATAGGACCCGTCAGCATCGCGCAAGCGGAAAGCCATCAGTTTTTCCCCGTTGTCAAACGAAAGTGAAAACCAGTCCCACCCTTTTTGATCCGCCGCGAGCGGTTGTGATGACCATTCGCGGTCCAGCCATGCAGACCCCGTGACGGACACCTGCCTATCCGGAAAATTTAGGACACCATCGACCTGCAAATACGGTTGCGAATAATAATAAGATGCTTGGCCCGCTTCGGATTTGACCGAATACCCGTTGTCCCCATGAAACACAGACGGACCTTGGTTCTGAACGGCCAGATTATAGGACCACGTGTCGCCCCGCGCTGTTAACGTCGTTTCGGATAGTTCCCAGTCATCGATCCAAGCATTCAGTTCGGTGACACTCGCGCCTGCCTGACCTGTTCCACCGCGCGCAAACCGCTCGGTCGCGAAATGGTCCGTCGCCGAGGTCAGCGCCGCGTGGCCCATCCAGATCTGCGGGCTGGCAAACCCCTGCGCCTCGTTCGGGGCCAAAGCGTTGCGAAACAACGTCCATTGAACACCGTACCGCTGACCGTCGTCGCCCATAAGGTTGGCCGTCAGATACCACCATTCAATCCGGTATTCCGGATGAGGGCCGTGATCAGCAGGGAAATCAAAAACATATCCCGCCTGAGGCACCGCAAAACCATCTGCGTCCGTTCCAAGCCCAGCAAACCCCTGCCCCCAAACCGACATTGGCCAAAGAAGTATGATCAGAAACAGCCTAACGTTCATTGGCAAATACCTTTAGCAGTTCCGTTGGCGGAATACGGGCCAAACGCCATGCGGGCCACGCCGCGGCCAATACCGCCGCGATCAAGGCCTGCATGACCAAAACGCCATAATTCTGCGGGGTCAGGTACATCGGCAATCGCCACCCGAAGGCGGCGACATTTATGACGTCCAGCAGAACATAGGCCAACACAATCCCCAGCGGGATTGCGAATACCACCGTCAGTGCAGCAAGCAGGACAGCGCGCAGGACCTCGCGCCACGCGAGGCTGCGCCGCGTTTGCCCTAGGGCCCAAACCGGCGCCAGTTGTGGCAACCTCAGCGCGCTCAAGGTCAGCAAGCTCATCAAGATTGCGAAGCCAGCAACGGCCAATGTCAAAACGTTCAAAGCCCCCGTGACAGAAAAGGTGCGTTCAAAGACATCTAGCGAAAATGCTTTGACCTGTTCTTGGTTGATAAACTGACTGGACTCGATCCCCATTTCGGTCGCTGCGCGTTCAATAAATTCGGGGACGTCCTGTGACCCGATCCGAATGCCATAGCTGGTCGCCTGAATATCGGGATAGGCGGCAACAAAATGGTCACGTCCAACAATGACCTGCCCGACGGGGTTCCCATAGTCCCCGTAAATGCCAACAATCGGCAACGTGACATCCGCCACCGCAATTTGGCCCCCCAATGCCAGTTCCGCGCGGTAAAACAATTGTTCGTTGATCACAACGCCGCGCCCACTGTGGACCAGCGTCCATGGTTCCGGAACAGAGGCAACAAAGCGCCAGTTTTCTTCGTAGGTCGGATGGTCCACAGGGCCATAAAGCTCGGCCGGAACACCAGCCACTTGCACTGCAACCTGTTCAATCGGCAACAGGTCCACCGATTGGCTGGTAGCGAAAGCCTCAAACGCGACGGCCTGTTCGGCAGAACTGGCGTCGAAATACAATTCAGAGGCCAACCGCTGATCTAGAAATCCGATAAACGTCAGCCGGAACGATGACACCATGGTGCTAACGCCGATGTTGGCCGACATGGCCAGCAACAACGCCATAAGCGCAAGCGACAGACCGGGCAGTTGTTGGCGCGTGTCGGCCCAGAACCACTGAGACATGGCCGAGTGGGCGAACATCTGACCAACCCGCAGAACCACCCCCAACACCCATGGCAACAGCAACGCACCCCCAAGCAACAAGGCCCCAAGCAGCGCAAAACCGATCACCAATCCGTCCGCATTCCGCGACATAAATGCCGCTGTGATCAGCAACGCCACTCCGATCAGGCCCAATCGGGATTGCCGGTGTTGGGCCATCATTGACCACGCCCGCGCCTTGCCGCTGTCCAGTGGTTGCAGGCGCGACAATTGAAAAAACACCCCCGCCGAAGCCGCAAAGGCACCAACCAGCGCGATACCCAGACCGGTGGCCCACCACGCGGGCCGCAAGCTTAGGCTGCCTGCAACGTCGGCGCCGTAAAGACCGCGCAAGGTCGCCGCAACATCGGGCAACAGAAGGCTGGCAACGACATAACCAAGCGCCACCCCAACAGCGCCCGCAATCGTCGCAAACACCACCATTTCCAACGCCATCAATCGCAGCAGCGCGGCAAGAGGCACACCCAGCACGCGCAATGTGCGCACCAAAGGCCGCCTTTGTTCAAAGGCGAGCCCGACCGCCCCATGCACAATGAAAATACCTACCGCAAACGACAAAAACCCAAAGGCCGTCAGGTTCAGGTGAAAGCTGTCCGTTAGTCGAGCAATGTCGCTACCACCTTGCGGTTGCCGTATCAGCAGATCAGACCGGATCGAAGCAAGATCAGGAATGCCATCCGGCTGATTGGGCAACACGATCAGCCGTGACAAATGTGTTTGGTCCAAGATCGCCGAAACGCGCCCGATATCCCCAACCGCCGTGTTCGGGGCGATGTCGGCTGATGACATCGGATTTAGATCCTGCAATTGGTCGACCGCGTCAGGGTTGGCCCAGATCACCTGGGGATCGAAATCACCCACATCAACCGACACATCACCGCCGCCCAAGCCACTGGGCGAGGTTAATGGATCAACACCAATTAGGCGCACGCCGTTGTACCGACCCTCGATCACCGGCGTGACCAGCCACCCTGCCCGCCTGAGCGCGACAAAATCCTCGATTGTCAGTTTGACCCCTTCGGGCGCCAATATCTGGGCATAGCTGCCTTCGCCCAAGGTATCGGCGGCAGCCTGATAACTTGCTCGTGCTTCGCTGTTGATGGCCTGCACCCCTGACCACAGCGCCGTCGCCAAAGCCAGCCCAGCGATCAGCGTGAATAGCTGCAGCAGATTGCGACGCCAATGCCCCCAAAGTGCGCCAAAGACGGTCCGCAGCATCATGCCAGACGTCCCGCGGACAGATGCAACTGGCGATCCAGACTATCGGCGGCCATCGTCGAATGGGTCACCATCAGCATGCCAGCCCCGCTGTTGGAGACCAGTTCAAGCAGTATGCGCATCACTTCGTCAGAGGTCGCTTCGTCCAAATTGCCTGTTGGTTCATCCGCAAGGATCAGATCGGGCTGCATCGCAATCGCGCGGGCAATGGCAACGCGCTGTTGCTGACCGCCGGACAGCTGTTCAGGATATTTCGTCAAATGATCGGCCAAACCGATCCGCGCGGCCAGTTCACGGCAAAGCCGTTCATCGTATCGCCCTGCCAGCCGCGCCTGAAACGCGATATTATCCAAAACCGATAGCGACGGGATCAGGTTGAACTGTTGAAAAATGACACCGATTTTGGTCCGGCGCACCTGGGCACGATCCGTGTCATTCAGTGCAAGAATGTCTTGATCGCCCAAAAGAATACGACCGCTGCTGGCCTGATCCAACCCGCCAACCAAATGCAACAGCGTGCTTTTTCCGCTACCGGATTCACCGGTCAGCGCCAGCGTTTCACCAGCAGCCAGCGCAAATGAAACACCTTTGAGTATGTCGACCTTCTGACCCGCCACATCATAGGATTTGTGCAGATCAATCACGTTCAGCATACCGTTCTCCGTCGTTTGTGGGATAACTTAGCGGGCCAAACGTGGACTGCAACGGGACGAATTGACCAAAGTCCAATTCAAATCCAACCTTTATCGCAGAGGCCCATTAAGGCTTTGGTCAGTGAGGCGGGGTCATTTTGTTTTCGTGGGGGCGAAACACGCCAAGGAAAACGACATGCAAAACCAAAATGACAAACTGACCGTTCTGAAACTGAAAGAAACTCATGCCGACGAAATCGGAACGCATAGCGACGCTGGCGCTATGTTTCGCATCTGGACTCTACTGACCGATGGTGAACAGCTAAGAGATCTAACCGTCGCCAATCGTTCCGTACAATAGTTTTCGGCACCCTTTGCGCCAACATGGGCGCAGGGGGGCGAATGTGACGGGACGTTTCACTGTTCCCACCTTTCAGACTTGGTACCTTGGAACCAAGTCAGAGGAGGGACACATGTCCGATATCGTTATTCTGTCCGGTGCGCGTACGGCCATCGGCACATTTGGTGGATCGCTCGCAGGCACACCGCCAATTGATTTGGCCACAACAGTGACCAAAGCCGCGCTTGACCGCGCAAGCGTCAGCCCCGAACAAATCGACAATGTGGTCTTTGGCCACGTCATCAACACCGAACCACGCGACATGTACTTGTCACGCGTTGCGGCGGTTGAGGCGGGTATTCCAAACACCACACCGGCCATGAACGTGAACCGCCTTTGTGGATCAGGGGTTCAGGCCATCGTGCCCGGCATCCAGTCGCTTATGCTTGGTGACGCGCAATTTGCTGTCGCCGGTGGCGCAGAAAACATGAGCCGTTCGCCCTATATCCTGCAGGATCAGCGGTGGGGCGCCAAAATGGGCGATGTCAAAACACTCGACATGATGCTCGGTGCGCTGAATTGCCCGTTTGGCACGGGCCATATGGGCATTACCGCGGAAAACGTGGCCGCAGAACACGCCGTCACCCGCGAAGATCAGGATGCGTTTGCCCTACTTAGCCAAGACCGCGCCGCAAAAGCGATCGAGGCAGGCTATTTTGACGAACAGATTGTCCCCGTTGAGGTCCGCAAGAAACGCGAAATGGTGGCCTTTGCCCGCGATGAACACCCCAAAGCCAGCACCGCCGAAGTTCTGGCAGGTTTGCGCCCAGCGTTCAAAAAGGACGGCACCGTTACGGCCGGCAACGCAAGCGGCCTAAATGATGGTGCTGCTGCGGTTGTCATGGCCACGTCAGAGGCCGCCGCCGCCGCCGGTTTGACCCCAAAATTCCGCGTTCTTAGCTATGCCCATGCAGGCGTCCGACCCGAGGTTATGGGCATCGGCCCTGTTCCGGCGGTTCAAAACCTGCTGACCCGCACTGGCCTGTCGCTCGGCGATTTCGATGTCATTGAATCGAACGAGGCATTCGCCGCGCAGGCGCTTGCAGTGAGCAAAGAGCTGGGCATGGATCCGGCCAAGGTAAACCCGAACGGCGGCGCGATTGCGTTGGGCCACCCTGTGGGCGCAACGGGCGCGATCATCACGGTCAAGGCAATGTACGAGTTGGACCGCACCCAAGGCCGCCGCGCCTTGATCACGATGTGCATCGGCGGCGGTCAGGGTATCGCGCTGGCAATCGAACGTATCTAGGCCGGTTCGGCCCGGACAAAGGCGAAGGTGTTATCGTTGCTCATGTCCGGGTCGTAGGCATAGCCACCTGCGGTGAAATCCTTGATCGCCGCAGGATCGGTCAAACGATTTTCGATAATGTAGCGCGCCATCGCGCCCCGTGCGCGTTTGGCGAAAAAGCTGACAATTTTGGGCTTGCCGGATTTCAGCTCATAAAAATGCGGCGTAATTACGTTTAGTTTCAGTGACTTACGGTCCGCCGCACCAAAATATTCCTGACTTGCACAATTCACCAAAGTGTCGGTTTCGACGGTTTGCGCTTGGGCGTTCAGCGCCTTGGCGATCTGATCACCCCAATAATCGTACAAAGATTTACCGCGCCGCGTTTTCAGACGGCTGCCCATTTCCAAACGATATGGCTGAAGCGCATCAAGTGGCCGCAACAGACCATACAGACCCGACAGGATGCGCAGGTGATCCTGTGCCCAGTTCAGGTCATCAGGGTCCAGTGTTTTCGCCTCTAGCCCTTTGTAGGTGTCACCATCAAAGGCCAGCACCGCAGGCTTGACCCGTTCCGCTGACGGCTCGGCCTCAAACGCCTTGAAACGGTCGCGATTCAAACGGGCCAGATCATCCGAAATGTCCATCAGACCCTTTAGTTGCGTCAACGTCAGGTTCCGCGCGGTTTTCGCCAGGCGAATGGCATCGGCCTGAAATTCTGGTTCGGTCGGGGTGATGTCGACGGCGTCAAAGTTAAGCGACTTGGCCGGTGAAATAACGGTTAGCATGATCTCTCCTTTGTCGGCGACATAGCGGGGTTTGTCGGCGTGGCAAGCGTCAGGATGCCTCTTGCAGCACATCCAGAAAGGCTTGGCCGAACCGTTCGGCATAGCGATCCCCAATAAGGCGGGTCAGCCCGCCAATATCCTTGGGTTTGGTTTGGGCGACGCGGGCCAACTGGGACGCGGTGCAGGACATCGGTTTATCGGTGCCACACGGCCCACGGCTTAGATCAGCCTGAGCAGCCAAAAGCCGGTCGTAAATGGACCCTTCGGACCGACCGGCAAGCTTGCGACGGCGCGGATGCACCTCGGGCGCGGCACCGGCGATCACCTCTAGAAAGGCATCCCCGTAATTCGCCAGCTTTTTGGCCCCAACACCGTTGATCGCCGCAAAGTCATCCAGCGTCTTGGGCCGTTTTTGCGCCATTTCGATCAGGGCCGCATCGTTGAAAATGATATAGGGCGGCACACCGGCGGTTTCGGCCAACGCACGGCGTTTCGCCTTAAGCGCGGATAGCAGCGGAGCGTCCTCTTCGCTAACCAACGTCTTGATCTTGTTGCCGGTTTTCGCGGCTTTGATGCTATCGCGGCGCAGGCGGATGGTATCCTCGCCGCGCAGGATCGGTCTGGCCTTGTCGGTCATCCGCAGCCCGCCGTGGCGTTCTGGATCGGGACGCAGCAGGTCATGGCCCATCATCTGCCGGAAAATTGCCTGCCATTGGCGGCGGTTGTATTCCTTGCCCACACCAAAGGTCGGCAAGGCATCGTGCCCGCGTTCGCGAATGCGGTCATTCATGGCGCCCAGCAGGATTTCGATCAGGTGACCCGCGCCATAGCTTTCGCCGGTGCGCAGCGCCGCCGATAGGGCCATACGAACAGGCGTGGTGCCGTCGAACACCTCGGCCGGTTTGTCGCACAGATCACAATGTCCGCAGGGTTCGCTATCCTCGCCAAAATATCCCAACAGGGTCTGGCGGCGGCATTCCAACGCCTCGGCCAAACCAAGCAGTGCATTCATTCGCGCATGATCCGCAGCGCGCCGTTCTGGGGGGGCAAGGCTTTCATCGATTTGCTGGCGGCGGTAGCGGATATCATCCGGCCCGAACAGTGTCAGCGTTTCAGCCGGCCCACCATCGCGCCCAGCGCGACCGATTTCCTGATAGTAGGCTTCGATTGACTTGGACAAATCCGCATGGGCGACCCAGCGGATGTCGGGCTTATCGATCCCCATGCCAAAGGCGACCGTGGCGACGACGATCAAACCATCCTCGCGCTGAAACCGGCTTTCGACGATGCGGCGATCATCGGCTTCCATTCCGCCGTGATAGTGGCAGGCGGTGTGCCCCGCCTCGTTGAGCGCCTTGGACAGGGTTTCGGTTTTGGCCCGCGTGCCACAATAAACGATGCCGGACTGGCCTTTGCGGGCGGCGGCAAAGTTCAGGATTTGTTGTCGTGGGCTGTCTTTGACGGCGAAAGCCAGATGGATGTTGGGGCGGTCAAACCCGCGCAGAAACGTGACCGGCGCCTGACCGTCGAACAGCTTTTCAACGATCTCGGCCCGTGTTTCCGCATCTGCGGTCGCTGTGAACGCCGCAAGAGGAACGCCCAATTCGCGGCGCAACTGACCAATACGCAGGTAATCAGGGCGGAAATCATGGCCCCATTGGCTGACGCAATGTGCCTCGTCCACGGCGATCATGGTCACGCCGATCCGTTTAAGCATTTGCGACACGCCACCGGCAGCAAGGCGTTCAGGCGCCATATACAGCAGTTTCAGTCGCCGCTCTTCCAGCGCCTGCCAAACCTCATCGGTTTCCTCTTGGGTGTTTCCGGATGTTAAGGCACCCGCGCAAATGCCCAATTCGCGCAGCCCGCGCACCTGATCCCGCATCAGCGCAATCAAAGGGGAAATGACGATTGTCACGCCATCGCGAACCAAGGCAGGCAATTGAAAACATAGGGATTTGCCGCCACCCGTAGGCATGATCGCAAGGGTGTTTTGCCCCTGCACAACCGCATCCACGATTTCCTGCTGACCAGGCCGAAACCCGTCAAAGCCAAATACATCGCGAAGAAGCGTTTCTGCGGTCATTTCGCCTATTATTCTTTGTCTGCTCTGATTGCCGACAAAGAATCACAAGCAAGCCACGGGGGCAAGTCCGCCCCCGCAGGAATTCAGCCGCTTAGTAGAAGATACCAGCGTTGTTGATCAAAATGATCCGGATGATCTCAAGCCCGATCAGCGCAACGATGGGGGACAAATCCAGACCACCCAAATTTGGCAGGACACGGCGGATCGGTTGATAAACCGGCTGCAGGATACGCTCTAGGCCGTACCAAACGTTTTGAACAAATGGCTGGCGTGCATTCAAAACATTAAAGCTGATCAACCAACTCATGATGAAGTGGATAAAGATCACTGTTCGCGCAACGCCGATCAGCAGTAGCAGGATTTCAAAGATCGAAGACATGGTAATTCCTTTTCGTTGCGGAACAGGTAATAGCCAAAGGGGATTCAGACAATCCCCTGCCCTCGGGTAAATGTTGACGTTCGCGTCAATTCGGATATCCCAACGTCAACCAATGAGGCACCCATGTATCCGATTGTCCGCATGTTCTGGCAGATGTTCAAACATCGCAATGACCCGAAATTGGGGTTCTTTGACACACATGAAAGCACCCACATTTGTATGCCGTGGGATCTAGATATCTGGTGGGAATTGAACAACGGGCGGACGCTGACGCTCTTTGATTTGGGGCGTATCCCACTTGGCCTGCGAACCGGTTTGCACGATGTTCTTAGGGCCAAAGGTTGGGGAATGGCGGTTGCCGGTTCATGCCCGCGTTATCGTAAGCGCATCAGAATGTTTGATAAAATCCATATGAAGTCCCGCGCGGTCGGTATGGACGATAAATTTCTGTACATCGAACAGAGCATGTGGCGACCGAATGGCGAATGCGCCGGTCACGTCCTGATCCGTGGCGCTATCACAAGCCGCCAAGGCATCGTGCGATCAGACGAAGTATCAGCTGCGCTCGACTTTGACCGAAACAGCAAGCCACTTCCTGAATGGGTGCAAGCCTGGATCGCGGCAGAAGAGCAACGACCATGGCCCCCGATGCAAGATTAGAATAGTTCTATTTGTTCTTTTCTTGCGCGAACGTCATTTCCACGGTCTAACAGTTGGAAAAAAAATACGCCGAGGGATGGGAATGGCTACCGCGCTGACAAAAAGAATCCGTGGCTGGATGATGTTCGATTGGGCGCAACAGCCCATCTTTACGCTCGGCTTAACGTTCATTTTCGGCCCGTACTTTGCAGGCGTGGCCCAGAACTATTTTGAAACCAGTGGCGCGGACCCTGAAACCGCCAAGGCGCACGCGCAATCGCTCTGGTCTGCTGGTCAGACAGTGAGCGGCCTGTTCATCGCGATCAGCGCGCCGATCCTTGGGGCTTGGGCCGAACGCACAGGCCGAAAAATGAACTGGATTGCCGGCTTTTCCATCGTCTATTTCCTATGCGCGTGGTCGCTTTGGGGCCTGATGCCAGAGGGCCAAGGGATTTATATCGCGCTGATCCTGTTCAATGTCGGCATCGTTGCAGCGGAATATGGCCTGAACTTCACCAACTCGATTTTGCCATCGCTGGGCAACGACCGAGAAATCGGCGCAATTTCTGGCAAGGCAATGGCCGTGGGCTATTGGGGCGGGGTTATATCGTTGATCATCATGCTGACGCTATTCGAGGATAGCTCAGGCAAGACATATATCGGCATTGACCCAATCCTCGGCCTTGATCCGGAAAAACGCGAAGGCACACGCGCTGTCGGACCGGTCATCGCGATTTGGTATGCCGTGTTTATGATCCCGTTCTTCTTGTGGGTTAAGGACGATCAAATTGTCACCAAAACATCGGCCAAGCTTAGGGAAGCCATCGCCGACCTTTGGGGGTCGGTCAAACAAGTCCGCAAAAGCGATAGCCTGACATCATTCCTTGTCGGGTCGATGTTCTACCGTGACGGCCTGAATGCGCTGTATGCATTTGGCGGGGTCTACGCCACGTTCGTGCTTGGATGGGAAACCATGCAAATCGGCATTTTCGGTATCGTCGCTGCGATCACGGCTGCCGTCTTTACTTGGATCGGTGGCCTATCGGATCGCGCATTCGGCCCCAAACCTGTGATCAGCGTCACTATTTTGATCCTCAGCGGCGTGTGTCTGACACTAATCCTGATGACCCGCGAACAAATCGGACCAATTGCGCTGGCCGAAGGCAGCAACCTGCCCGACATCCTAATGTACATCTGTGGCGCCGTGATTGGCGGTGCTGGTGGTACACTTCAGGCGTCGTCGCGATCGATGATGGTGCGCCACATCAATCCGGCACGCCCGACCGAAGGCTTTGGCCTATATGCATTGTCAGGACGCGCCACAGCGTTCTTGGCCCCCATGCTGATTACCGGTGCCACCCTTTGGACCGGAAATACCCGTCTTGGGCTTACGCCAATTATCCTGCTCTTCCTTCTTGGGCTATTGATGCTACGCTGGGTTAAACCAGAAGGAGATCGTAGCGCATGGGTCGCGCAAGCCTAGTTGCCAGTTTCCTGATCCTTCTTGCGGCCTGTCAAACCGAGACAGGCCCAAGACCCACCAGTGTTTCGTCTTCGGGTGACGTGCGCATCGCGAAGCAGGTGTTCGGGTATTTGCCCGACGGATCAGACCATCGCCCCGAGGCAATCGGGTCCTACGCGCTCGGTTGTCAGTCGGGTGCGGTCCAGCTGGCCGAAACGGGGCCAACATGGCAGGCGATGCGCCTCAGCCGCAACCGGAACTGGGCACAGCCCGTCACCATCGATTTCTTACAGGATCTTTCGGCATTTGCCGCCACCCAAACCGGATGGGAGGGGCTGTATATCGGCGACCTCAGCCAACCGCGCGGCGGCCCAATGCTTACCGGACATGCCAGCCATCAAACCGGGCTGGACGCCGATATCTGGATGCTGCCACCGTCACGGCTCAACCTGACTGCGGCGGAACGGGAAACGCTTTCTTCTATCTCGATGCGCCGTGCCTATGGCGCCTATGTCAATGACAGCTGGTCCCGACAGCACGAAGCGATCCTGCGTGCAGCCGCCGAAGATCCCCGCGTGGCCCGCATATTCGTTTTCCCCGGCGCCAAAGTGGAAATGTGCCGGAATGCAACAGGGGATCGTGACTGGCTCAATAAGATCAGACCGTGGTGGGGGCATCACTATCATTTTCACGTGCGCCTGCATTGTCCTGACAGTGATCCCGATTGCGTCGATCAGGCTCCGCCACCACCGGGTGATGGATGCGCCGACGCTGAGGCATGGGTAGATCGCATCCTCAATCCGCCACCGCCCGATCCAAACCCTGCTCCGCCGCGTGGGCCAATTACGATGGCCCAGTTGCCGCTTCAATGTGGTGGGGTAGTCCTAGATTGAGGTGGCTTACACTTGTCTTAACCTTGGTTGCCACAGCATCCAAAGCCGAGCCCGAACGCCTATCCGAGATCATTTTTGAACCGGCTGGGATTGGCGGGCTGTCGGCAATTGCGGTCAGTTCGGACGGTACCGAGTTTACGGCCCTATCCGATAATGCCAACTATATCCGTGGAACCATCCTGCGCGACGGCGACGTAATTTCCGGTTTTGCGATTTTCGAAACGGTCGAACTGCGCGGCCCTAACGGTGGCGACCTGCGCCCACGTCAAAAGGATAGCGAAGGCATCGCGATCCGTGCCGATGGCCGGATATTCATCAGCTTTGAACGCAACCACCGTATTTGGGCCTACGATCGCCCCGACCAGCCACCGATCATTTATCGACGGGCGCAGGATTTTGAAACGCTACCCAACAATGCCGGACTTGAGGCAATGGCGTTGTCACCATCGGGAAACCTGATCGCGATCCCCGAACATAACGACGGCCCTGTCCCGATCTACGAATATAGCAATGATTGGCGGATCGCCGGCTATCTGCCGGTTCCGGAGGGATTTCACGTAACGGGCGCCGACTATGGTCCCGATGGGCAGTTATACATCCTTGAGAGGCGGTTCACTGGCATATCGTTCGCAACGCGCATCACACGTATCAATGCTGACGGTGGATACGAAGTGATCCTACAGACACCCACTGGGACGCATGGAAATCTGGAAGGTATCTCGGTCTGGCGGGATGACGCGGGCGCGCTACGGGCGACCATGGTATCAGACAATAACGAGTCCCCGTTCGTCCGCGGGAAACTGGTAGAATATCGGCTTGGGCAATAGCCACACGTGACAAAACTCGTTAGGGTCGGCCCATCGCAATAGGGGATTATCATGACGCGGGTCTTTTGGGGCATAGTAGCAATGGCAGGCATCGTGCTTGCCTCGAATATCCTTGTTCAGTTCCTGCTGCTGGACGGGCTGCTTACATGGGGCGCCTTCACCTACCCCTTTGCCTTCCTCGTGACGGATATCATGAACCGGCTCTACGGCCCCGCACAGGCACGCAGGGTCGTGCTGGCCGGTTTGGTCACTGGTATTTTCTGTTCGCTCATCGGCAGCCAGATCGACCTGCAAGGCGACGGATTTACCTATCCCGCCGTTGCGCTACGCGTTGGCGTGGCGTCGGCCTGTGCGTTCCTCGTGGCGCAATTGCTCGACATCGCGATCTTTAACCGCCTGCGTGACGGCAACTGGTGGCGGGCGCCGGTCGTGTCGTCGCTGGTGTCGTCAACAATCGACACCATCATCTTTTTCACCATCGCGTTTTCCGCCAGCATCCGCTTTGGCGCAGACTCCGACGCCGAGGTAAGCTGGGCTTGGGATACCTCGCCCTTGCTGCTGATCGGTGGCGATGCACCACTATGGGTTAGCCTTGCCATCGCGGACTGGGGTGTGAAAATTGCTATCGCTTTGATCGCTTTGGTACCCTTCCGCCTGATCGTCGGGCGGCTTTTGGCTGATCACAGCCCATCCTAAAGAATTTACCATCCTTTGCGGATTTTGTTTTGACATACACGATATGTATGGCACCCTTTCATTAGGCGAAACATATTGAAAGGAGGTGATCCAGTGTCAAGAAAGGTATTGGAGAAAGGCGTCGGGACAGCTTGGGAGGTGCGCAGCTAGGGCAGCCCTTGGCTGACGAACCAACCCAGGTGGGCCAAGTCTAACCGACCCACCTCCTGAACTTTCGAAGGGCCATCAATTCGTCTTGATGGCCCTTTTCCATTTCTGCACGTAATGTAGCGCCATGTTGCAGATCACCGACCACATCAGCATTCAAGACTGGGAACTGACGGAACAGTTCGTGCGCGCGTCCGGCCCCGGTGGGCAGAACGTGAACAAGGTGTCCACGGCGGTCGAACTGCGGTTTGAGGCCGAGCGGAGCCCATCCCTGACCGACCCTGTCAAACGCCGTCTGCGTAGCATTGCGGGCAGCAAATGGACAACAGAGGGCGCGATTGTGATCTTTGTCCAAGACACCCGTTCCCAAGCCACCAACCGCGACATCGCTCGCGAACGACTGGCCGAAATGATCCGCAAAGCGCTCGTCACCCCCAAACGCCGCATCCCGACGAAACCGACCAAAGGGTCAGTGCGGCGGCGGCTGGATGAGAAGAAGAAGCGAGGGGAGGTTAAGGCGTTGAGGGGGAGGGTAGAGTGAGAAACTTTGTTTCTCTGCATCTAAATATGGGTCGAATGTACATTTCATGCACAAAATGATGTTTTTTAGTCTTGACTCTAAGTACAACTTCATCGAGCAAGTTGTACTTATCGTGCGCCAAAGTACAATTCGCGGACACAAGTTATACGCAGAGTGAACACATGGATCTGACTGGATTTGGTCAAAACAGTACCGGGCGTTTAGTTTCAACACCTTACAATGTCCACGCCTTCATACCCAACCCACTACCACCCAAAGTGGACCTAAGCGCAGTCATGGAAGCTGTAGTTAACGCTAATGGAGCCATTAGCGAACTTCGTGGTGCAAGCAGACGCCTTAACAATCCTTACATTCTAGTCAGACCACTACAACGGCGTGAGGCCCTGACGTCCTCAGCAATGGAAGGCACTTTTACTACAGCAGATAATCTCTTGATTGCTGATGCTGGTATTGATGAACGACAAGATCAAGCAGCCATTGAAGTCAGTAACTACCTAAAAGCTCTAAAAGGCGCACTGGAGCAATTAAGTTCGGGTTTGCCGATTTGCCACAAGGTTATTCGAACCGCACATGGCGTACTACTGCAAGGCGTTGGTAGCCATCGCGGCGCCAACCGCGATGCTGGTGAGTATAAACGAGATCAAAATGCAATCGGCGGTCAGCGTCGAGGCATTGAGTACGCGCGTTTTGTGCCACCACCACCCGCTGAAGCACTTCAATGCATGGATGACTTAGAGAGGTATATCAATCGCAATGACCGCTCCCCAATTGACTCTTTAATAGACCTTGCACTTGTCCACTATCAATTTGAAACCATTCACCCTTTTGCTGATGGAAACGGTCGAGTAGGCCGAATGCTTATTTCGCTTATGGCGGTAGAGCGCGAGTTGTTTGACTTGCCTCTTCTATATATCAGTCCTGAACTGGAGGGCCGGAAAGACGAGTATATCGATCTCATGCTCGAAGTTTCGAAAAATGGGAAATGGGAAAACTGGATAAACTTCTTCCTGAATATCGTTGCTGAGAGCGCCCGAAATTCAATTGGAGTAATCGACAAGCTACTAACGCTACAAGAACAGTATCGCACTGAAATATCGCAGGTTTCTCGCACATCAAACGCTGTAGCACTTGTTGACTTACTGTTTGAGCAGCCACTGGTAAGTGTCAGGAACGTTCAAGACCATTTTGGCGTTACTTACCGAGCTG
Organism: Marivivens sp.; assembly: GCA_965215785.1. Taxonomy (GTDB): domain Bacteria; phylum Pseudomonadota; class Alphaproteobacteria; order Rhodobacterales; family Rhodobacteraceae; genus Marivivens. The sequence continues at coordinate 814,130 of OZ244120.1, forward strand.
CACGCAATACGATAGACAAGTTGATCGAACACGAAATCTTAATTGAAATACCCGACCGCCATCCCTCAGTCTTCCTAGCCTTAGAAATCATGAGAGTTGCAGATCGATCCTAAACCCTAACCTCCACCGCCTCCTGCGCGCCGACTCCGAACACGCGTTTATACCGCGCGACTTCCTCGGTTGGGCCCATGGCTTTGTTGGGGTTGTCGCTCAGTTTCACGGTTGGTTGGCCGTTGGCGCGGACGGCTTTGCACACAAGGCTAAAGGGCGCGAGGGTGTCGCCGTCGGTCAGGCCGATAAAATCGTTGGTCAGCATGGTGCCCCAGCCGAATGACGTGCGCACACGGCCACGGAATTGCGCGCTTAGTTCATGGATTTTCTGAACGTCCAGCCCATCGGAAAAGATGATAAGCTTTTGCGTCGGGTCCTCGCCCCTGTCGCGCCACCATGTGATCGCCGCCTCGGCCCCTGCGGCCGGATCGCCGCTGTCGATGCGGATACCGGTCCAGCCCGCCAGCCAGTCGGGCGCATTGGCGAGGAAACCCGCCGTCCCATAGGTGTCGGGCAGGATGATGCGCAGGTTGCCGTCGTGCTCTTCATGCCAATCGGCCAGCACGTCATAGGGTGCGCGGCGCAATTGGGCGTCATCCTCGGACAGCGCGGCATAAACCATGGGCAGCTCGTGGGCGTTGGTGCCGATCGCCTCGATATCGCGTTTCATGGCAATCAGGCAATTGGAGGTCCCGACGAATTTGTCGCCCAGCCCCTCCATCAGGGCCTGAACGCACCAATCCTGCCAGAGGTAGCCGTGCCGCCGCCGCGTGCCGAAATCGGCCAACCGCAGGTCGGGGATGGTGCGCAGGCTTTCGACCTTTTCCCAAACCTTGGTCATCGCGCGGGCATAGAGGACCTGAAGCTCGAACTTGCCCATGCTGCCGGTCACCGCGCGGGACCGCAGTTCCATCAAAATTGCAAGCGCCGGAATTTCCCAAAGCATGACCTCGGGCCATGTGCCTTCGAAGGTCAGTTCGTATTGATCGCCACGCTTTTCAAGGTGATAGGAAGGCAGGCGCAGGTTTTCGAACCATTCCATAAAGTCGGGGCGGAACATCTGACGTTTGCCGTAGAACGTGTTGCCGCGCAACCAAGTAGATTCCCCGCGCGACAGAGACAACGAGCGGACGTGATCTAGCTGTTCACGCAGTTCGCCTTCGTCGATCATATTGGCCAGCGGGATGTGCTGGGCGCGGTTGATCAGGCTAAAGGTCACCGTCGTGTCTGGCTTGTTGCGGAACACGGACTGACACATCAATAGCTTGTAAAAATCCGTATCGATCAGCGACCGGACGACGGGATCAATTTTCCACTTGTGGTTCCAGACGCGGGTGGCGATGTCGACCATTACAGCCTCCTGATAGTCAGCGTGTGCCCCATCTTACGGCACAAGAGTGGTTTGGCGTTAGTCGATCAAGGACACGCCCGCGGCGCGCATCTGATCCAGCGCAGTTGCCAGCGACCCATCCATGTCAATGGCACGGCACAGATCAAGGCGCACGGTCACGTCAAAACCCAGCTTGGCCGCATCCAGCGCCGAATACGCGACACAATAATCCGTCGCCAGTCCAACCAATGTCACCGCCGTCACACCACGGGTTTTCAGATATCCATCCAGTCCGGTAGGAGTGGTTTTGTCATTCTCAAAGAAGGCAGAGTAGCTGTCGATGTCAGGGTTATAGCCCTTGCGAATGATCAGATCGGCATCTGTACGCAAATCATTGTGAAACGCGGCGCCGCCCGTCCCCTGTACGCAATGATCAGGCCACAGAACCTGAGGGCCGTAGGGCATGTCGGTCAGCGAAAAGGGTTCGGCCTGATGGCTGGATGCGAATGAGCTATGACCAGCGGGGTGCCAATCTTGCGTCAGGACAACAGCGTCAAAATCGGTCATCAGCGCATTGATGCCATCCACAATTTCATCACCGCCAGCCACGGCCAATGCACCGCCCGGACAAAAATCGTTCTGAACATCAATTACCAGCAGTGCGTGCATCGCTTTCCCCTTTTGTTCGCAGCCTAGTCACATCTGAAATAGCGTCAATCGCTTATAAAACCTTGCGACTCAGGACGCGAGGGACTAGCGACCTGTGCTTTGCAGGAGGGAACCATGGCAACAATCGGAATTGACTTCGGAACCTCTAACACAGCGGCGGGTGTGCTGGCTGATGGACAGGCAAAGATCCTGATGCTGGAGGATGGCAAGGACACGCTGCCAACGGCGGTGTTTTTGGATTTTGCCGAGCGTAAAACACTTTACGGTCGGGCCGCAGCGCGCGCGATGATCGATGGTCAGGATGGCCGCTTTATGCGATCGCTCAAGTCGATACTTGGCACCACGCTCGCACGGGAAAAGCGCCAGTTTCTGAACGAACGGCTAACCCTGATCGAGGTGATCGCACGATTTTTGAACGAAATCCGCGAACGTGCGGAACGGGATACCGGTCAGACGTTTCGCAAGGCCCTGTCGGGACGGCCAGTGCGGTTTCATTCGAAATCCGAGGAACGCAATGCGCAGGCTTTGGTCGATCTGACCGAGGCATACCATTTGGCGGGCTTTGACAACGTTGATTTCCTACCTGAACCCGAAGCAGCCGCAGTTGCCGTCGGTGGCGAAGGCCGCATTCTGATTGTCGACATCGGCGGCGGGACGTCTGACTTTACTGTTTGTGACCGTGTGGACGGTGAGACCAGAATTCTCGCGTCAGAGGGTATTCGTCTGGGCGGCACGAATTTCGACAAAGATCTGAGTGTTGCGCATGTGATGCCATTGTTGGGATACGAGGCCGAGATCGGGAACGAAATGGGCCCTGGTAGTCATACCGCCCCACGGTCGCTGTTTCATGATCTGGCGACTTGGGAAAAAATCGCCTTTGTCTATGGGCCGTCCGTTGTACGTGAGGTCGGCCGATGGGAACGGCTGGCCAAGGACCCAGCACTGTTTGCCCGTTTGGGCGAAGTTCTGGAAATGCACCTTGGCCACGATATCGCCTATGCCGTCGAGGCCGGCAAAATCGCCGCAAACGGGTCAGTCGAGGGGACCATCGACCTTGGCGTTGTTGAAAAAGGGCTTAGGGCCGCCTTGCCCAATCATGTTTTGCAGATGCAACTGATCGATGCCGCAAACAAGATTGCGGATTGCGCAACCGAAACAATCGCCAAAGCAGGATGCCGCCCCGAAGACATCGACCGCGTTGTGTTCGTCGGCGGCTCTAGTTTGCTTGGCGTTATTCAAAACCGAATTGCCGCGTTGCTACCGGATGCAAAACTGGAAACGTCAGAGGTCTTTACGGCTGTTGTTGATGGTCTGGCAATAACCGCTGGCCAAATGTGACCCCTTGTTGAGCCTTATTGATAGGCGTATGGAAAACCCATGTTTATCGTTGCTGCACTATATCATTTCACCCCGTTCGACGATCACGCGGCGCTAAAACAGCCGCTTTACGACTTGGCAAAATCCCATGGCGTGACCGGTTCGCTGCTATTGGCACGCGAAGGCATTAACGGGACGATTGCAGGCAGCCGGACAGGTATCGACGCGGTATTGAACCACATTCGCAACCTGCCGGGCTGTGCCGATTTCGAGTGGAAGGAAAGCACCGCAGCCGAACAGCCCTTTGGCCGGATGAAGGTACGACTGAAAAAAGAGATCGTCACGATGGGCCAGCCTGATGTCGATCCGCGTGCCGCCGTTGGTCACTACGTCGATCCTAAGGACTGGAACGATTTGATCAGCGCACCGGACGTTGCGGTCATCGATACGCGCAACGACTACGAAGTTGCGATCGGTACGTTTGACGGTGCGATTGATCCCCTGACCAAAAGCTTTGGTGAATTTCCACAATGGTGGGAAGAAAACAAAGATCGGTTTCACAACAAACGCATCGCCATGTTCTGCACTGGCGGTATCCGCTGTGAAAAGTCGACGAACTATCTGATACAGCAAGGTGTCGAAGACGTATTCCACCTAAAGGGCGGCATTTTGAAATACCTCGAAGAGGTGCCGCAGGAAGACAGCAAATGGCAGGGCGAATGCTTTGTCTTTGACGGGCGTGTGTCTGTTGGACATGGCCTTGTCGAAGGGCCCCATGTGCTCTGCTATGCTTGCCGCAAGCCACTGGTGCCAGAGGATCGCAACCATCCCGACTTTGAGGAAGGTGTATCCTGTCATCAATGCGCCTCTGAAACCTCGGACGAGGACAAGGCAAGGTTCCGCGAGCGTCAAAAACAAATCGCACTGGCCAAGAAGCGCGGTGAAAATCACCTTGGGGACAAAGCTTGACCCCACAGCTTACAGGTCAGGTTCTTGCCCTCTTTGTGGGGGTTATTGCAGGATATGTAGCGTTTTTGGTCGACTTGCCCCTGCCGTGGATGTTGGGGCCGATGATCGCAACGACGGTCGGATCGGTCCTAGGCATTCCGTTTGTTCCGCCGCTGCGGCTGCGTCCCTTTGTATTTCCGGTGCTGGGCGTCATGCTGGGGGCCAATGTCACCCCAGATATCGTTGATCAGCTGGGGGCATGGGCGGTCACCTTGGTCATAATGGTGCCGTTCCTAGCTGTTGCCGCAGGCGCGGCGTTTGTCATCTTTACCAAGTTCGGCAAATACGACAGCGTCACCGCCTATTTTTCGGCGATGCCCGGCGGGCTGACCGATATGATCCTGATGGGCGAAGAAAACGGCGGCGATGGCCGTAAGATTGCGCTGGCCCATGCGATCCGTATCCTCGTTGCAATTTCACTGATTGCGCTGGTCTACGGTCTGGTGCTGGGCGTCAAACGCGGCGACGGGGCCGCAAATTGGATCAGCATGGCTGAACCAGAATTGCGTGACTGGATTATTTTGGGTGCCTGTGCCGTGTTGGGCGTTCCCTTGGGAAAACTCCTTCGCCTACCGGCTGCGATTTTGCTTGGGCCAATGATCCTGAGTGCCGTCACCCACTTCGTCCATGTGGTGGAAATTGCACCGCCGACGCTGTTGGTGATCATTGCCCAGATCGTGATGGGTGTCACAATCGGCTGTCGCTTTGTCGGGGTCGAGGTCAAACAATTCACCAAGGACATCGGCCTAAGCACCGTGGCGTGTTTTGCGATTTTGGTCGTCGCGGTTGGCTTTGCACTGTTCACATCGCGGATCACGGGCACGGAAATCGAAGCGGTGTTTCTGGCCTACAGTCCCGGCGGCGTGACCGAAATGTCGCTGCTGGCAGTGACCATGGGGCTAGAGGTGGCGTTTGTGTCCGTCATGCACATCGCCCGCATTCTGCTGATTATTGCGATGGCACCCTTGGCCTTCCGGCTGCTACGTTCACTCCGGTCGTAGGCCTGTTTCGACCAACAGCCCCAGACGTTTGGCCTCGTAGTAATATCCTCGGGCGTACCACATCACGGCGTCGTCTTCGTTTCCGCCTGACACCAGCCAAGCCCCCCGCAAGTATTTTCCGGCGTAGGTCAAGTTAACCTCGGGATCCAACAATTCGCTCGCTGGGCCGCGATGTCCCATCGTGCGGGCGGTTTCCGGCAGGATCTGCATCAAGCCGTAGTATGGCCCATTACGTGCGCCCGCACGATAATCGCTTTCACGCTGAATGACTTTGTGAAACAAGCTGCGCGGGGTGTTGTAGTGATCGGCCCACTTGTTGATCAACATCCGCATTTCGAGTGTTTCACCCGGAAACAGGACGGGATCATAGGCAGGATGACTTGAGGCTCGGCCACAGCCCGCAAGCGCAATCGCACCGATCAAAAAGAAACGTCTATTCATGCTTTTGGCCCCCTGCCGCGACGCTAGCCAAATGCCGGACATCAGGCAATTTGCGACTTTTTCATCGGCAAAGTGATGCCTATCCTCGGTTGAATGCTGAAATTTCGAACAATGTCGATTATCGCCGCATCGCCGCAAAGGTGTTTCCTTTGACACGTATCGCATCAAGGGCATCCTTTTTTTGTGTGTAATTGTTTCCTTGGGTCAAATGTACAAAGATTTCTCAGTCAGCTCGGATGACCGGTTTTGGCAACTGGTGCCGAATTCGTCCCGTTCCCCATTCCTTCAAATCGACGCACGAAAATCCGCTGTCGATCAGGTTGTTTTTTCGGATTTTCAGCTAGAAAACTGTGATCCTGATGCGATTAGGGATGCCTTTGACGCAGCGCAGAACGCTTATCCCCAGATGCTCAGCAGCGGGAAGCTCATCTTTGAAAACATCCAAAAGCCACGCGCCTGTCCGCAGTCGTTTGTCCCCGTTCGAAAGAAGCTGGTCGATGTTCACGACCAGCTTGTTGAGACGGTCAAAACATGCGGGGAAGAGCGGGGATTTACCGTTGCCGACACCTACATCAGCCCGACGAAATGCCGTTTTGATTCAGTAATCTGGGTGTCTACGGACACTTAGTGACAGGGCATATCAACATAGATATGCCCCATCTGAGTTTGCTTAGAAATCGAGGTTCTCAACGCTCAGCGCGTTAGACTGGATAAAGTCGCGACGCGGCTCGACCTCATCGCCCATCAATTTGGTAAAGATGTCATCTGCCGCGGCCAGATCCTCAATCTTTACCTGCAACAGTGTCCGTGCGTCCGGATCCAACGTCGTTTCCCAAAGCTGATCCGGGTTCATTTCGCCCAGACCTTTGTAGCGCTGGATGGACAGGCCCTTCTCGCCCTCATCAAGGATCGCTTGCAGCAGTCCCAGAGGGCCATAGATCACCTGAGAGCGGTCCTTACGCACCAATGTCGATGGCGTGTTGTAGACCTCTTGCAGGGCCTCGGTGAAGCTGCCGGTTTTGCGCGCTTCGCCCGACCGCAGCATCGGGCCATCCAAGGTACGGACCTCTTCCACGCCGCGCAGGATACGTGCAAGGCGGATACCGTGATCCTGAGTGATACGGCCGGTCCAACCGCGTTCATATTCCAGCGCAATCAGGTCCAGACGGGCCGCGACCTTATCGGCGACACCTTGCAGGTCGGCATCCACCGCACCAGGAACGAACGCACCGGCCACAGCCGCCTGTTCAAGGATGTGGCGTGGGTAATGCGTCGGGAAGGCATCAAGGACACGCTTCAGGCTGCGTGCGTCTTCGACCACCCGCTTGAGGTCGGCGCCGGCAATTTCGGAACCGTCGCCCAGACGCAGCAGCGCACCATCAACGCCTTGTTCGATCAGATAGTCATCCATGGCGGCCTGATCTTTTAGATAGACCTCGGACTTGCCACGCGACGCCTTATAGAGCGGCGGCTGCGCGATATAGAGGTGCCCCGCTTCGATCAGTTCCGGCATCTGACGGAAGAAGAACGTCAGCAACAGCGTCCGAATGTGCGCGCCGTCAACGTCCGCGTCGGTCATAATGACGATCTTGTGGTAGCGCAGCTTGGACAGGTTGAATTCATCCCGACCAATGCCGGTGCCCAACGCCATCACAAGGTTGCCGATTTCCTGACTGGACAGCATCCGGTCAAAACGCGCGCGTTCAACGTTCAGAATCTTACCGCGCAACGGCAAAATGGCCTGTGTGCCGCGATCACGGCCCGTTTGTGCCGATCCACCAGCCGAGTCACCCTCGACAAGGAAAACTTCGGTTTTGGAAGGATCCTTTTCGGAACAATCCTTGAGCTTACCGGCAAGGAAATTCACATCCATTGCCGTTTTGCGGCGTGTCAGCTCGCGCGCTTTGCGGGCGGCTTCGCGGGCCATGGCGGCCTCGATGATTTTCGACACGATGCTTTTGGCGATGTTCGGGTTTTCCTCGAACCATTCCGCCAGCTTTTCGTTCATCAGGTTTTCGACGGCTGGGCGAACCTCGGAACTGACCAGCTTGTCCTTGGTCTGGCTGCTGAATTTCGGATCAGGCACTTTGACCGACAGAACACAGGTCAAACCTTCGCGTGCGTCATCGCCTGTAAAGGACACTTTTTCCTTTTTGCCGATGCCATGTTCCTGCGCGTATTTCGTTAGCGTCCGTGTCAGCGCGGCACGGAAACCCGCCATGTGCGTTCCACCGTCCCGCTGCGGGATGTTGTTGGTAAACGGCAGGACGTTTTCGTGGTAACTGTCGTTCCACCACATCGCGACCTCAACCCCGATGCCATCCTTTTCACCCGTCACATAGACAGGTTCCGGCATCAGTGGATGTTTCGACCGATCAAGGTATTTAACGAATTCCTTTACGCCGCCATCGTAGAACAGTTCGTTCGACAACGGTTCAGCAGGGCGTTCATCCGACAGAATGATCCGAACACCCGAATTCAGAAACGCTAGTTCGCGCAAACGCTTTTCCAGCGTTTCGTAGCTATATTCGAGGTTCAGGAAGGTGCCGGTCGGGTCCGTTGTCCGCGAGGACGCAAGGAAACGCACCTCGGTGCCTTTGCGGCCATTGGCGTCGCCAACCACCTCAAGCGGGGCGACGGACACGCCTTTTTCAAAGCGGACATAGTGTTCTTTGTCGTTGCGCCAGATGCGCAGTTCGAGCCAATCGGACAGCGCATTCACAACCGAAATACCCACGCCATGTAGACCACCAGACACCTTGTACGAGTTCTGGTCGAACTTACCACCAGCGTGCAGCTGGGTCATGATGACCTCGGCGGCGGAAATGCCCTCTTCAGGGTGCATATCGACCGGAATTCCACGGCCATTGTCCATGATCGAAACCGAGCTGTCGGCATGGATTTTGACGGACACAAAGTCGGCGTGACCGGCCAAAGCTTCGTCAATGCCGTTGTCCACGGCCTCATAGACCATGTGGTGCAAACCCGAGCCGTCATCGGTGTCGCCGATATACATGCCGGGACGCTTTCTAACGGCGTCCAACCCTTTGAGAACCTTAATAGAATCGGCGCCGTATTCGGCTGTCTGCTGCTCTTGCTCGGACATTCGGTGTTTCCCCGTTTATAGTCGGCAAAATATAGAGGGTTTCACGACGATTGTCACGTCATTGGCCCCATATTTTGTGTCAGATGAACGGGATAGCCAAACCCACCGCGATGAGCAACAGGCCCGCTGTAACGTTCATGTTTCGGAGCGCTCTTGGCGATTTGAGCAATCGCCGCACCCGACCGATAGACACTGCCATCATCATGTTGCCAGCGAATGGTACCACTGCCGATAACGCACCAATCGCGACAATGTCGGCAACTGTCAGAGATGGCAGATCAAAGAACCCTGGCAGCATCCCCATATAGAACAGGATCGCCTTGGGGTTCCCAAGGATGACCGCCAATCCGGCAATGAAACCGGCCCAGACCCCTGGCCGCGTCAGGCGACTATTTTCGGTGATGCCAGCATTGGCGTTTTTTAGCACCAGATAGCCCATGAACAGAAACGTGACGCAGGCGACCCACGTCAAGATGGTCATAAAGCCATCAAACTGCGACGCGATCCATGTGACGCCCAGAATAGCCAGCACAGCCCAAAGGACATCACCGATCACCACCCCAAGCGCAAGCGGCCAAGCCCCCTGAAACCCACCCGCCATTGTGCGGGCGATCAGCGCCACCCACACAGGGCCCGGTGTCATAAACAATACAAAAAGCGCAACTGCATACAAAAGCAGGTCGTTCAGCCCTAGGGTCATGGCTCGACCGGAAGCGTCAAAGACCCGTCAGCATTCAGTTCCCAAAATGGGTTGTAGGCGATTTCCCAAACATGGCCTTCCGGATCTGCGTAATAGCTGGAATATCCACCCCAATGCATTTCGGTCGGTTCCGACAACGCAGTCGCCCCCGCATCAATCGCTTGGGCAAAGGCGGCATCAACCCCAGCGGCGGTTGGCATATTGATAGCCAGTGTCATCGCGCCGGTTTTTAACTCGGATACGGGACGGTTTTGTTCTTTGGCTAAACCCTCAAGGCCATAGAACCCAAAGGCCATACCGTTGATCTGGTAGAACACAACCTGCCCCGGAATTTCACGGGTCACTTGCCAACCCAATGCCCCATAGAACGCCTTGGATCGCTCAAGGTCGGCCACCCCAAGGGTGATCAGCGTAACGCGTTGTGGTGTCATGCTTTTTCCTTTTGCGCGACCGCAGAAGTTCCCTGATCTTCGGTCACTTCAAGGTATTGGGATCGCGACTGTAATTCACTAAACAACTCCGGACCTGTGCCGGTCATAAATGCCTGCGCACCAATTGCGCAGATTTCATCATAAAGTGCTGCGCGACGACGCGCGTCAAGGTGTGCTGCGACCTCATCCAACAACAGAATTGGGGCCGCGCCAAAATCGGCCTCAAGCGCGCGACAGTTCGCCAAAATCAACGAAATCAACAGCGCCTTTTGTTCGCCAGTTGAACAGTCAGATGCAGGCACGTTTTTGGCCGCGAACACCGCGCCAAGGTCACTGCGATGCGGACCGATTAGCGCACGACCGGCGGCCATGTCGCGGGCGCGAGCAGCCGCAAATGCCTCAATCAACTCCGCCTCAGTTGCAGGGCATGCATCTGCATCCACCAACGTCAAATCCGCAACAGGAAACGCTGTTTCCGCGGCGGTCTGCGCCGCCGACAGACGCGCAATCGCCATTTGCCGGTTTGCTATGATCTGCGCGCCGGCCTGCGCCATCTGCTGTTCAAGCGCACTGTACCAATGGGGATCGCGCACCATGTCCTTTAACAGGCGGTTGCGTTCGCGCATCGCCTTTTCATAGCTCAGCACCGCTTCGGCATGTGACGGAACAAAGCTGAGCGTCGCCCGATCAAGGAACCTGCGGCGTCCCTCGGCGCCCTCTATCCACAAACGATCCATCGACGGCACGAGCCACAAAACCTTGGCCACTTTGCCAAGGGTGATTTGCGGCACGGATTTGCCATCGATCCTAAGTTGGCGACCCTTTTCAATCTCGAACAGGGTCTCAATTTCATAGGATTGCGTCGGCGATTGCAGAAGAGCGGCGATTTTCCAACCAATCGCCTCGGGTCGACGCACCATTTCTTCGGCTGCACCGCGCCGAAGGCCGCGACCGGGCGACAAAAGCGATATCGCCTCTAGGACATTGGTTTTGCCCGCACCATTCGGCCCATAGATCGCTACAGGGCGACCATCGAATTCCATCACCGCCCGCTTGTGCGACCGGAAATGCGAAAGCGTCAGCGATTCAACACAAAGGCCGCTCATTTGCGGCCTCTGGTTTCATTCAAACTGAGTGGTGCGGCATCCATCAGACACGCATTGGCATGACGACATAAACAGCGGTCGTATCGTTGCCTTCACGCATCAAGGTTGGATCGCCCGACGAATTGAACATGAAAACAGCGTTTTCTCGATCAACCTGGCTTGCGATTTCCAACAGGTATTTCGCGTTGAAACCGATTTCCAAACGTTCGTCACCATAGCTTACGGCCAGCTCTTCTTCAGCTGCGCCGCTATCGGGTGCGTTCACCGACAGTACCAGACGGTCTTCGTCGAGGTTCAGTTTCACCGCGCGGCTGCGTTCGGACGAAACTGTCGCCACGCGATCGACGGCCTTGGCAAATTCGCTGGCGTCCACTTCAAGGCGACGGGTATTGCCCGACGGGATCACGCGTGTGTAATCGGGGAAGGTGCCATCAATGACCTTTGAGGTCAGTGTAATGTCAGGTGTCGCAAAGCGGATTTTGGTTTCGGACACGCTGACAGCGATCTGCATATCATCGTCATCCAACAGCTTGCGCAATTCACCGACGGTTTTGCGCGGTACGATCACGCCCGGCATGTCGCCTGCACCCTCTGGCAGATCGGCGTCAATGCGCGCCAGACGGTGACCGTCGGTGGCCACACAGCGAAGCACTTTGCCACCATCACTGTCGGACACATGCATATAAACGCCGTTCAGATAGTAACGGGTTTCCTCGGTCGAGATCGCAAACTTCGACTTGTCAAACAAACGCCGCAGGACCGGTGCCGATGCCGAGAAGTTGGTCTGATAGTCCGAGCTGGCCATGACCGGGAAATCTTCTTTCGGCAGGGTCGCAAGGTTGAAGTTCGAGCGGCCAGCCTCGATCGACAAACGACCCTTGGCGGTGTCTTCGGTCAAAGTGACCATCGCACCGTCCGGCAGTTTGCGAACGATTTCGTTCAATGTGACAGCCGATACCGTTGTGGCGCCTGCCCGTTCGACCATCGCTGGTGCCTTGTCGACGACCTCGATATCAAGGTCTGTCGCGCGGAACGAAACGTTCGCGCCTTCGGCTTCGATCAGGACGTTCGCCAAGATCGGAATGGTGTTGCGCCGCTCAACGACCGACTGTGCCTGCGCCACAGCTTTGAGCAATACTGCGCGTTCAATACTGAATTTCATTACCCTCGCTCCGATTCTTGTCGAGCCTCATAGGTCCGGGACGTGAAAACTAGCGGTTTCCCGTCCCGGCTCAAGGTCTTTTTATTACTGTCGAATAACGCGGTGTCAGCGTCAAGCTTCCAGCGTACGGCGAAGCATTTCTAATTCATCAGACAGTTGGCTATCAGCCGAGCGCAATTCCTCGATCCGGCGCACGCCATGCATCACTGTTGTATGGTCACGACCGCCGAACTTGCGACCGATTTCCGGCAGGCTGCGGCTGGTCATTTGCTTGGCCAACCACATCGCCACCTGACGCGGGCGCGCATAGGCGCGCAGACGCTTGGGCCCGATCAAATCCGACAGGCGGATGTTGAAATGCTCTGCCACTTTACGTTGAATTTCATCAATCGTGACTTTGCGTTCGGATGACTTTAGCAGGTCCGCCAAACAGTCATGCAATAGATCGAGCGTGATCGGGCGACCGACCAGCGACGCAAAGGCAAACAAACGTGTCAATGCGCCTTCAAGGACACGCACGTTGTTGGTGATGCGATGCGCCAGAAACTCTAGAACGCCATCCGCAATTTCGACTTCTGGATATTGTTCCAGATACATCGCGGCTTTGGTCTGAAGGATACCGACCCGCAGCTCAAAGTCGGTCGGGTGCAGATCTACGATCAGGCCACACTGAAGGCGGGACTTAATCCGCTCTTCCAGATCTTTGATTTCGCCAGGTGCGCGGTCCGCCGAGATGATAATCTGCTTACGCGCCTCGACCAGCGCGTTGAAGGTATGGAAGAATTCTTCCTGTGTGCTGTCTTTGCCGGCGATAAACTGAACATCGTCAACCATCAGCACGTCAACCGAACGGAACATCTGTTTGAAGTCGATCATCTTGCGGTCCTTTAGGGCCGAGATGAACTTGTACATGAACTGTTCAGCGGACAGATAAACAACCGAAAGCGACGGGTCTCGGCGACGGATTTCGTGGGCAACCGCGTGCATCAGGTGGGTCTTACCCAGTCCGACACCACCGTATAGGAACAGCGGGTTGAAGGTCACTGGGCCGCCCTCGGCCACGCGGCGCGCAGCCGCATGAGCAAGCTCATTTGGCTTACCTACAACGAAATTATCAAAGGTGAACCGCGCATCAAGCTGGGCCTGCGGCATGTCCATATCGTCGGTGGGCGTCCGCACGAGCGTCGCGGCGCGCTGCGGGCTGGGCGTCGGTTTGCGTGCCGGCGCGACGTGCGCCTGTTCAACAGCAAAGGCAAGCCGTTCGGCCCGCTGACCATAGCGCGATACCAGATACAGAATCTGGTCGGCGTAATTCTGATTTACGTAGTTTCCAAAATATGGAGTCGGGGCGCTGAAATGAGCCACACCATCGGTCAGGTGCAAAAACTCCAGTGGAGCGATCCAGTTGTTAAAGTTGCCCGCGCCGATGGTCTGCTTGAGTGCTTCGCAAACCTCTGCCCACATTTTGTTGTTCATTACACGCCTGTCCCGTCGTCGTCATATTTTAGTCAGCGAATTTGGGGGTCCCTCCCCATCACAATCGCCAAGACAAAAACATCTGTATCACCGCCCGTGTCACCGAAGGCGGCAAGCCATTTCATCTCTGTCTGTAATGGCATTCCAACGTTCGCTCGAACGATAGAACCCCCCTATGGTCAAAGCCGGATCTGCCTAATCCGCCCTGACTCTCACCGACGTGCCAAGTGGCCTGTTAGCGAGCTGAACAAGGGTCACAGAGTTGTTGGCACAACCATACCCACAGCGCACGCGCCGGTTGTAGCAACATTTTTTCTGTGATCACCAAGTCCCCCCAGGAACGATGTGAATCGCCTAAAGACGTTAACAATTAGAAACGGCGCTCATCAACTGAACAACGAACTTGACTCGGACTTTCGGTCAAAAGAATCTCACGCCCCTTTGAAACGCTTGGAAAATCTCAAATGGGACGAAAGTTCGAAATAGAAAAGCGCGCCCAAATTGGACGCGCTTTACGTAAGTGTACCTTTGGCCGCATCGGCCAAAAGTATAGAATCGAGGATTAGCCCAGCGCTTTGACGCGTGCCGACAGACGCGACATTTTGCGTGCTACGGTGTTCTTGTGCATCACACCTTTGGTAACGCCGCGCATCAGTTCAGGCTGAACTTCACGCAGAGCTGCCGATGCTGCGTCTTTGTCGCCCGAAGCGATCGCTTCTTCGACTTTACGCAGGTAGGTGCGGATGCGCGAACGGCGCATTTTGTTGATTGCATAACGGCGCTCGGACTGACGTGCGCGTTTCTTGGACTGTGCAGTGTTTGCCATGTCGGTTCCCCTTTATCGGGCCAAATTGAAATTCGTTAGCGCAAAGGGCCCGACCGGGTTTTCTGAACCGGCTGATTCTGGCCAGAGCGGGCCTCACGCGCATATATCAGGCAGCGTTTACATCAAACCGCCCGAAAAGAAAAGACCTAGCGGTCGCGGAATTGCGGTTCGCGTTTTTCAACGAAGGCCGCCATGCCTTCTTTCTGATCTTCGGTCGAGAACAAGCTGTAGAACCGCTGGCGTTCCAGCTCTAGTCCCACCTCAAGCGGTGTCTCAAACGCCTGATTGACGCAGGCCTTGGCCGCAACGGCCGCCAACTGCGATTTTTCAGCGATCTTGGCCGCAGCGCCCAGCGCCTCTTCCTTCAGTTTCTTTGCTGGCACCACACGGGACACCAGACCGGACCGCTCAGCCTCGGCTGCATCCATGAAACGACCTGTGAGGTGCATATCCATCGACTTGGCTTTGCCAACATAACGGGTCAGACGCTGTGTGCCGCCCATGCCTGCAATGACACCAAGGTTAATCTCGGGCTGGCCGAACTTGGCGTTCTCTGCGGCGATGATGAAATCGCACATCATCGCAAGCTCACAACCGCCACCCAGTGCATAACCGGAAACAGCGGCGATGATAGGTTTGCGGGTGTTGTTGAAACGCTGGCTTTCGGTCGCAAAGAATTTTGCGTTGACCATTTCGACAAAGCTCTTTTCCGCCATTTCGGTGATATCGGCACCTGCGGCGAATGCCTTTTCACAGCCGATGATCACGATTGCCCGAACCTTGTCGTTTGCATCCGCAGCTTCTAGCGCGTCACAGAGTTCGCCAAGCAACTGGGTGTTCAGTGCGTTCAGAGCCTCTGGACGATTTAGAGTAATCAGAGCGACTGAGCTCTGTACGTCCACAATGATGGTCTCATATGCCATTTGAAGCCTTTGATGCCGTTGTCACAGACACCACTGCTTAACAAAGCTGTTCACACGATCAAGTTATCTTTGGCATTGCGTGCAGTAGAAAGTTGATCTTCCAGATTGCACGAATCGACTTACCTCCGCGTCACAATCTGGCGTGACACAGGGGGCCCCTTCGCGACCGTAAACGCGGAAAACGTGTTGAAAATAACCAAGTTCTCCGTCTGCCTGCCGATAATCTTTCAGACTGGAACCGCCTGCTTCGATGGCCTCGGACAGAACCTCGCGAATAATGGGAACTAACGCTGCGACGCGGCGTTCGGAAATAGCGCCCGCCTGTCGTTTGGGGTGGATACCCGCCCGAAACAGCACCTCGCACACATAAATATTTCCTAGTCCGGCAACGATTCTTTGATCAAGCAGGGCGGTTTTGATTGGTGTCTTGCGCCCCTTTAACCGATCCAGCAGGTAAGCTTCGTTAAAATCGTTCCCCAAGGGCTCGGGCCCGATGTCCTTAAGCAGCCAATGGGCGCCTGCTGTCGCGGTCGACATCAGGTCCATCGCCCCAAACCGGCGTGCGTCGTTGAACGTAATCCGCGCACCGTTTTCCATGTCAAAGACAACATGGTCGTGTTTTTCCGGCACGGGATGCGGATGATGAAATTCACCTACCGTGTGCCCCGAGATCGTCATGCGCCCAGACATACCAAGGTGGATGAGCAAACTCTCACCGCTATCGAGGTCCGCCAGAATGTATTTGCTGCGCCGACGGAGCGCATTGATACGCTTGCCCGTCAGACGATCGGCCATATTTTCAGGAAATGGCCACCTGAGGTCCGGCCGATTGACCGTTGCCCGCGTGATTATTTCACCTTCCATAACGGGTAATAGTCCGCGACGGACTGTCTCGACCTCTGGCAATTCGGGCATCGTGCACTTCCTATAAGGGGGGCAAGGGTGTATGCCCCCGATTGGCCCTATAGTTGTGATCCCGACCGAGGACGACAAGACCCATGAGCGAACAGACCGAAAACACAACCCATTTTGGTTTTGAAACCGTTGCCGAAGCCGACAAGGCGGGCAAGGTACAGGGGGTATTTACCTCGGTTGCATCAAAATACGACATCATGAATGACGTCATGAGCGTTGGCATCCATCGCATCTGGAAAGACGCGATGATGGACTGGCTTGCCCCGCGCCCCGGTCAACGGCTTTTGGATGTTGCGGGCGGTACGGGCGACATTTCATTCCGCTTCCTAGACCGCGCCGGATCGGGTCATGCAACCGTTCTGGATCTAACCGAATCGATGCTTGTTGAGGGCCGCAAACGCGCCGAAGCCGCGGACCTAAGCGAAAGCCTGTCTTGGGTGACCGGCGACGCGATGGGGCTGCCGTTTCCTGACAACACATTCGATGTCTATACCATCAGCTTTGGCATCCGGAACGTGACCCGTCCGCAAGAAGCGCTGAACGAAGCCTATCGCGTTCTGAAACCCGGTGGCCGCCTTATGGTGCTAGAGTTCAACCGCATTCCAAATGACATGATGCAAAAGGCCTACGACCTTTATTCATTCAATGTCATTCCCAAGATGGGCAAGCTGATCGCGAATGACGCGGACAGCTATCAGTATCTTGTCGAATCCATTCGCAACTTCCCCGATCAGGAAACGTTCCTGGGCATGGTTCGTCAGGCCGGATTCGAAAATGCGAAATACCGCAACTTGTCCATGGGGATCGCCTGCCTGCACTCGGGGTGGAAAATCTGATGCTGCGTGCGCCCATTCACATTTGGCGATTGATCCGAACCGGCGCGACATTGGAACGGGCCGGTGCGATGGCGGTCGTCCTGAACGCGATGGAAGCGGGCCCCTTGGTGCGGGCCGTTGCCCGCGCAATCGGCTGGCCGCTTAAGTGGCTTGGCTACAAGGGCGATCCATCGTTGCCGCCAGCCAGCCGCGCGCTAACGGCGCTGGGCCCTGCCTACATCAAATTCGGCCAAATCCTGTCGACACGTCCGGACGTCGTAGGCGTCGAAATGGCCAATGAACTGCGTGTTCTTCAGGACCAATTGCCCCCGTTTTCCAAAGAGGTCGCCATGGCCGAGGTGGAACGCGAACTGGGGGTAAAGATCGACGAGGTTTTCACAGATTTCTCCGAGCCGGTCGCCGCGGCCTCTATCGCGCAGGTCCACAAAGCGATCCTTGCGGATAGCGGACAAACCGTTGCTGTGAAAATCCTGCGCCCGAATGTAGAGCGTGCGTTCAAGCGCGACGTTGATGCCTACTATTTCGCTGCAAAGCTGATCGAGTTTTTGTCGCCCGCCTCGCGCCGCCTGCGCCCGCTTGAGGTCGTGGAACACTTTGACAGTGTGGTGAAAGGTGAGCTGGATTTGCGCCTCGAAAGCGCGTCCGCCTCGGAATTTGCCCACAACACGCAGAACGACAGTGGATTTGTAATCCCCAAGATCAAGTGGGAACTGTCATCCAGACGCGTGATGACTATGGACTGGATGGAAGGGATCAGCATCGGCGACAACGCTGCGCTGGACGCATACGGTCATGATCGATCCGCTTTGTCCGCGCGTGTGATGCAGATGTTCCTGAACCAAGCGCTGCGCGATGGCCTGTTCCATGGGGACATGCATCAGGGGAACCTGAAAGTCGCATCCAACGGCGACATCGTTGCCTATGACTTCGGGATCATGGGCCATATCGACGAATACACCCGCCGCGTTTATGCCGAAATCCTGTTTGGGTTCATCAATCGCGATTACCGACGCGTGGCAGAGGTTCATTTCGAGGCAGGCTATGTTCCGGCAGATCAGAACGTTGATGAATTCGCCCGCGCCCTTCGCGCCGTTGGCGAGCCGATCTTCGGAATGGAGGCGAGCCGCATTTCGATGGGCGGATTGTTGGCCTATTTGTTCGAGGTCACCGAACGGTTTGGCATGGAAACACGCACCGAGCTGATCTTGCTTCAACGGACAATGGTTGTGGTCGAAGGCGTGTCCCGTTCGTTGGACGCCAACTTCAACATGTGGGAAGTCAGCCGCCCTGTGATCGAGGCCTATATCAAAGATAGCATCGGCCCCAAGGCGTTGCTGTCCGACCTGAAAAAAACTGCGGCCGTGTTGGCCCGTTTTGGGCCGCGATTGCCGCAACTGGCCGAGGCCGCGCTGATCCGGCAATCGGAACAACCAACGCAAGCCAGCCAATCGTCCTCGGTCTTGGCACCGTTGGGTTGGATTGCGCTGGGCGCCGCGATTGCCGGTACAGTCATGGTCGTTGTCGGGCTAACCTAGTTCCGCACGGCCGTGACCGCCGTTGCCGCCACCGTTTGCCCACCTGCTAGGATCAGGACGTTGCTTCCGTCCTGCGTCTGCACCTCGGTCACGGTTGAATAGACCTGCGCCTGTTCAGTTTCGATCACGTCACCAGCCGATGAGCTAACAACGAAAAAGGTATAGTGCCCCGTTGGCTGCCCGTTTGCACCGCCGTCCCAAACGAAGTCTTGCGTTCCAAGCGCCAAATGTTGTCTGTCGACCTCCTGCCCATTTTCGTCTTGCACCACCAACTCGGCACTGTCCGCAATCGTCGGGATCGAATAGGCGCCATTGATGGGGGCACCGTAATAATGGCCGCTGGCTGTTACGCGCACCTCTTTGCCGACCCAATCCGCCAATTGAACAAGGCCTGACGTCCCGAACATCGACCGGATTTCGGCCAATAGGTCATTCGTTTGGACCTGCTGTTCGACACCAGAAAATGTCGCCAGCTGAACCGCATAGTCGGACGAGTCCACCGGATTAAGGGGGTCCTGATTTTCCATCTGGACCGTCAACATCGTCAAAAATGTCTCAAAATCGGCGCTCAGCGCGGAATTTGTCGTGCTCTGGGTGGTTGCCGCGCTGGTTAGGTTTGTCGCTGTAACGTCCATGGATGCTCCTATAGTCGAATATCAAGGCCGCTGGTGACAGCGATCGTTTTAGGTTGCGGTGTCTCGGCAATGTCGGGATCGTCGTGTGTCGTCCCATCCCCGCTGCCGGAATGTTGGCCACCAAAATTCGAATCCGAAAACTCAAAAGTGATGTCGCGATACCCCAGCGCGCCGAGCTCGTTCGCAAGCTGGTCAAGATGTCGGCGGATAAGATCGTTGGTTTCCGGGCGCTCTACGGCAAGGACGACCTGCGCAACGCCGTCTGTGATCGAGAACTGCATCTTAACTTTGCCCAACTCCGGCGGATCAAGCGCAATCTCGGTCAGTTGGTCTTTGTGCTGAACCATCGTCACCGCGAGCTGTTGAACCACCTTTGGTGCATGCTCTGCGGCAACAGGGGCCTGCAAAACAATCGCCTGAGGTCTATTTTTAGCTACCTCATCGACCATGGAAACCTCGCCAACTGCAACAACACCGTCCACCTCGATCACGCCAGCGGTTTGAACGTCCAATATTAACGGAACCGCTTGGGGCTTGGTGAAATCTGGGACTGTCTGCGGAATAGTGGGCGTCTGCAACTGACTGCGGACATGTACCTCGGCCGGGGACACGGTTTGCCTCTGGGGTGCGGCCTCTTTGATGTCGACATCGATGTCGATGACCACCGGTTCGGCCTGTTTAGGCGAAGGTGTTTGCGCTGGAATTGCTTGTTGCGGTTCGACGATCGGTTCTGGCGGCTCGTCATTCGTTTCGGGCTGTTCCGGATCGACGCTGGCACGCTCCGGCGTATCCTGAGGTTCGCCCTCAGGCAGCGCTTCAGCCTCAACCGTAATCATCTCGGTGCTTGCTGGTGCGGGATCACCCAATTGCTCCACCAGCTCACCAAATGTCACCTCAACCTCGGCATCCGAAACTGGTGCGTCGGTCGCATTTGGGACAAATGCGCCAGCCTGCAAAATATCCGTCAGCAAAATTTGAAACATTCCGACCTCCGTCAGTCAGTGCGATGACGGAACGAATAAACAAGCAAACTTACTCAATCTTTACCAGCTTCGTGAAAACTCCAATTCAATTGGAAAGGAACGCAAATGATCGAAGCGATACAAAGTCACGGCGCGCAAAACACGGTCGCGATGCGCAAAGCGGCAAATGACCTAGAGGCCGCTTTCCTGGCGGAAATGCTAAAATTCAGCGGAGTTGGCGAGGAAAAGGGAGCCTTCTCTGGCGGCGAGGGCGCAAATCAATTCGGATCCTTTTATCGCGAGGCACAAGCACAGGAAATGGTCAAAGCAGGCGGTATCGGCCTTGCCCAAGCCATCTTCGAATCAATGGCGGGGTCCAAAAATGACACGGTCTGAACGAAAACTCCTCGCTGTTTTGCAGGACGAAAAGCTGGCGCTTTTGTCCGGCGATTATCAGGCGTTGGCCGCACTGGCGGATAAAAAATCCACACTGATGAAATCGCTTGGCCCAGACACAGCCGCGATCGAAAATATTGATGCGGCATTGCGTCGAAATCACCGCTTAACACTTGTGGCAAAAACCGCGTTGGACACTGTCGTCACGCGGCTAAGGACCAGTCGTAAGACCGCCGACGATTTCGGCAGCTACGGTCGCGACGGAACCCGCGCGGTCATGAACAATCGCGCCCCATCGAAGCTAAATAGTTCAATTTGAATGTAATTTCGGTGGATGGTTAGGCATTCGTTAGAACTGCTTAGGCCACAGTCCAGTTATCCGAAACGGGTGCCCGACGATGGATCGGGAATCGTCAGAATGACGGAAAAGCCGCCTTTATTGGCAGACTCAAACGACGGCGCAAAAGCGCCAAACACAAAGGACTCAGACTTATGTCGAGCATTCTGACAAACAACAGCGCAATGGTCGCGCTGCAAACCCTGAAATCGATCAACATGGATCTGGCCGACACCCAGTCCGCCATTTCGACCGGTAAGGATATCGCCAGCGCCAAGGACAATTCCGCGGTTTGGGCGATTTCGAAGGTCATGGAATCAGATGTGACCGGTTTCGAAGCAATCTCGGACAGCTTGTCGCTTGGTGAATCGACCGTTTCGGTTGCGGCACAAGCATCGGAAACGATCACCGACCTGCTGACCGAAATGAAGAGCAAGATCGTAGCGGCGCAAGAAGACAACGTTGACCGCGACAAGCTAAACACCGACGTAACAGCCCTGAAAGAACAGATTGCATCGGTTGTCGGCGCGGCCCAGTTTAACGGCCTGAACCTGGTTGACGGTTCAACCGCAAGCGCAAGCGTCCTGTCGTCCCTTGACCGCGACGCGACAGGCAACGTTACCGCATCCTCGATCACCGTTTCTGCGCAGGATTTGTCGATCGGTGGCTATGTCGCAAACGACATCTTCTCGGGCAGTTCGACCGGTTCGTCGACCAATGGTGATACCGTTGCGTTCGCACTGGATTCGGGCGGCGGCAACGAACAGGTCGAAATCGCCGAAAACGGTGCAGCATTCGCCGCTGGTGATAAGGTTACCCTGAACATTGGCCAAGACACCGTTTCTTACACGGTAACGTCAGACGATGCCGCGTCGACAACAACCGCTGACATCGTCGCCGTCGCTCTGAAATCCAAAATTGACGAACTGGGCATTGCCGGTCTGACTGTCGATTACGACAGCGGCACACCAGGAACTTTGGATTTCACCAACGCGGGAACAACTGACCTGAGCGTAAGTGGCCAATTCACGAACGCAGGCTCAGGCGGCCTTGGTGCGCTGTCAACAATTGACGTTTCGACCGCTGCTGGTGCCTCGGCTGCACTGGCGACTGTTGAAACACTGATCGATACGTCGATTGATGCTGCTGCGTCCTTTGGTTCGGCCCAAAATCAGCTTGAAACCCAGTCCGAATTTATCAGCAAAATGACGACTGCGCTGAAAACCGGTATCGGCAGCCTTGTTGACGCCGACATGGAAGAAACCTCGGCACGACTGCAGGCGCTGCAGGTTCAACAGCAGCTTGGTGTACAATCGCTGTCGATTGCGAACCAAGCCCCACAATCGATCATGTCGCTGTTCCGCTAGTGATCCCCAGTGGGCGCGACAGCGCCCACTGACCTCGGCGGTAAAACCGCGCGATTTTGAATTTCGTCCCGAAAGGACCACCCAGTGAACGCAATAGAACTTGCCCAGCGCGCGTACGCGCCAACGATTTCGGCTGTCCGCACACCACGGTCGTCTGAACATCAGTTATTCACACAAATTACAGCCCGTTTGCGCCACGCAAAAAACCACGCTGACCTGGTGCGCGCGCTGCACGATAACCGCAAACTCTGGACCACTTTGGCTGTTGATGTTGCCGACAATGACAACGGCCTGCCCGAACCGCTGCGCGCCCAGATTTTCTATCTGGCCGAGTTTACCCAACAACACACCAGCAAGGTTCTGAGACGCCAAGCCGATCCTGATACCCTGATCGACATCAATGATGCCATTTTGGGCGGGCTCGCCCCGACAGGAGCGGTACAATGACAGGTTTGGTTCTGAAACTTGGTCCAGGCGAGCGTGTTTTGGTGAATGGCGCTGTGGTGGAAAACGGCGACAAACGCTCGAAACTATCCATCCTGACCCCAAACGCGAATATCCTGAGGCTGCGCGATGCCATACGCCCGAATGAGGCCAACACGCCCGTCCGCCGTGTGTGCTATATCGCCCAGCTTGTCCTGTCCGGTGACGTCGAAGAAACCGAAGCTCGTCCTCAGATCCTTTCGGGGATCGAACAACTCAGTCAGGTATTTTGCGACTATGACAGCCGCCAACTGCTCGACGCTGCGACGTCATCCGTCATCGACGCTGACTTTTACCGGACCCTCAAACACCTAAGGGCGCTTTTGCCTCGGGAAAATCGCATTCTGGCGTCTACCGGGGCAATGTCGTGACCTTTCAGCCTGTTGTTCCATTGTCAGGCTATGGCGGGTGGCGTTTCCTAAACCGCACGATCGAAGCCCAGAAAGAGACCTTTGCTGAATCAGGCTCTATTCAACGGCAAATGGACTATTTTCGTGACAACATTGGTTCGATCAAATCGGCCGAAGATTTGGTCAATGACCGGCAACTGCTTAGCGTCGCTCTTGATGCTTTTGGCCTAAGCGAAGACATCAACGCCAAGGCCTTTATCCAAAAGGTTCTGGACGATGGAACGCTGGATACATCCGCGCTGTCCAACAAGCTGTCAGACAAACGCTATGCCGCACTTTCCAAGGCATTTGGGTTCGGGGATTTTGATACACCCAGAACCCAGTTATCCTACTTTGCCGACGAGGTTCTGGAAAAATTTGTCGATCGAAGTTTTGAAGTGGCCGTTGGAAATGTCGACAATGACATGCGGCTGGCTTTGAACCTGAGTGACGCGCTGACCGAAATTACGGACAACGCATCTAGCAACCGGGCGCAATGGTTTGGCGTCATGGGGAACACCGCTGTGCGCGCTGTTTTTGACGGTGCGCTCGGGCTGCCGGATAGTTTTGGATCGCTTGATATCGACAAACAGCTTGAGACATACCTCGATCGGTCTGAACGTGTTTTCGGAACGGATACTGTAGCGGATTTTGCCGATCCGGACCTGCAGGAACAGCTTATTCGAACCTATCTGATCCGTGCCTCAATCGGACAGATCGATCCGACGACCAGCGGCGCGGTCGCTCTTAGCCTGCTACAATCCTAACGCTTTCTCAGGATCTGCCTCAAATCGGCAAATGCGGAATTCGGATTGTCCGAAGATCGCGCCAGAAACCGTTCCAGATCGGGCTGTAGTTTGATCGCGCGGTCCAAGTTCGCATCGGCCCCGTTTGCGTATAACCCCGACCGAACCATCAATTCGGACTTGGCAAAGGTGCCAAGCACCTCTCGCGCTTCTGCGATCAATTGGTTTTCCACCTCTGTTGCGGCCTTGGGCAATGACCGCGACACCGAACGCAGGACATCAATCGCGGGAAAGCGTCCTGCCTCGGCGATATCACGGCTCATGACGATGTGACCATCGAGGACGCCGCGCAACATGTCGGCAACGGGTTCATCCATATCAGAACCAGCCACAAGAACACTAAAGACCGACGTAATGTTTCCCTGCTCGCCCTGCCCCGGCCCGGCACGTTCGCAGAGCTGGGCGATTTGCGATGCGGTCGACGGGGGATAGCCCCGCAAATTGGCATCCTCGCCGCTTGCTGCACTTAGTTCGCGATGCGCCTCGGCAAAGCGGGTGACCGAGTCAACCAGCAGCAAAACCTCTTGCCCTTGGTCACGAAAATATTCGGCGACCTGCATCGCGGTTTCGGCGCATTTTTTACGGTGTTGCGCCGGCGAATCCGAGGTAGCGGCGATCACAACCGACCGCTTCATCCCTTCGGGTCCGAGGGTGTCCGCAACGAAATCGCGTACCTCTCGTCCACGTTCGCCAACAAGGGCGAGCACAATCACATCCGCGTCGACCTGTCGTGCCAGTCCCGCCAGCAAGGTAGACTTTCCAACCCCAGAACCGGCAAAAAGACCAATCCTTTGCCCGCGCACCAACGGCAAAATGGTATCCAGCACCGCATAACCGGTTCTAAGCCGTCCCCCGAGGCCGCGGCGCAGATACGGATCAGGCGCCTGAGAGGCAACCACCGTGCCCCCAGGCAAAAGCGGACGACCATCCAAGGCAACCCCCGTTGGGTCGATGACCCGTCCAATCCAGCCAACATGCGGCATGATCGGCACCTTACCGATATGCTGCGCCTTGGCCCCAACAGACAACTGATTTAGCGCACGATCGACCGTCGCAATGACCCCGTCACTGGCCACGGTGATCACATAACCGACGGTCGTTTCAGAAAATCGAATCTGATCGCCAACACACGCATCCGGCCCCAGCCCGACAAGTGAAACAACGCCCTGTCCGATCGACGTCACCCGCCCAACCGGAAACGTTTTGCGGGCGCCTCGGATCGACTGCAGCGCGATTTCCAGAGAATTTGTATCCAATTTGTATTCCTCCAGTTCGATGCAAACTGTTTCTAAAGGAATCAGGGTTAAGCCTTCATTGAAACGAATGGTCGGAGCCCGAAAATGTACGAAAATATTACGCTTTTTCAGACATCTGGCGCGCTATCGAAATATGCGAGCCAACGTCAGGCGATCACCGCAACCAACATCGCAAATTCGGATACACCCGGATTTCAGGCAAAACGCCTAAGCGCGTTTACCGCCGAAGTTGACGGCCGCATTCAACGGCAGACGCGCGCAGGTCACATGTCGCTATCGCCAAGCACAGCCGCGGTTTCGGAAACGACAACCGGCATCTCGCCCAATGGAAACTCTGTGTCGCTTGAACTGGAAATGGTCGAGTCGATTGAAAGCCAACGACAACACCAACGCGCACTGACGATCTACAAACACGGGCTCGATATTTTGCGCACATCGCTTGGACGGAGATAGGCATGACAGACTTCAGTAATGCGCTTGAGGTGGCCGCCTCAGGCATGCGGGCCCAGTCCACGCGCCTGCGTCACGTATCAGAAAATATCGCCAACACGGACACGCCTGGCTACCGCCGAAAGACCATCACGTTCCAAGAGGCGATGACCGCCGAAAACGGTTTGGGACTGGTTGAAACGGGGCGCATGCAGCTGGATCAGTCCGAGCTATCCCAAATCTATGATCCCTCACATCCGCTTGCGGATGAGACAGGGAATTATGCGGGTTCGAACGTCGATCTGTTGGTGGAAATCGCGGACGCAAGAGAGGCGCAGCGCAGCTACGAAGCAAACCTGAAGATGTTCGACCAAGTTCGCCAGATGTCGTCGTCGCTAATGGAACTCCTGAGGAAATAAGCCCATGACAATCACCGCTATTCCCGCCAGCCAAGGGTATTTAGCAAACCGCCCTGCAACGACGCCTGATCCCAATGGCGGCAACGCTTTTGCCAACCTTGTATCCAACTTCTCACAAACCCTCGCCAATAGCGAAACCGCCGCGATGTCCTCCATGACCGAAGGGGGCGA
This sequence comes from Marivivens sp., assembly GCA_965215785.1. Classification (GTDB taxonomy): domain Bacteria; phylum Pseudomonadota; class Alphaproteobacteria; order Rhodobacterales; family Rhodobacteraceae; genus Marivivens. The sequence goes on from OZ244120.1 coordinate 840,613, forward strand.
CCCGCACACATTGGTGCAAGCGATGGCACAAACCGAGCTGGCCGTCGAAACCGCCGTCACCGTGCGCAACAAGGTGGTCGAGGCTTATCAGGAAATTCTGCGGATGCCGGTATGATGTCCGAGGCCGAATTCTACGATGTCATGCGCGCGGGTCTTTGGGTTGCACTGATCATTTCGACGCCGATTTTGGCGGTCGCGCTGATTTCGGGTCTGATTGTCGGTCTGTTTCAGGCGCTGACCTCGATCCAAGAGGCCACGCTAACCTTTGTCCCGAAACTGATCTGCATCGTCGCTGTGTTCTGGGTGACCATGAACTTGATGTCGGAAACCCTCATCAGTCTTTTCAAAGGCACAATTGCCCCCCTCATCGCAGGAGCCTGACACATGGATAACGCCGCCTATACATCCATTACTCGCCAAAGCGGGCTATTGGCCGAAATGCGGACCATTGCGAACAACATCGCCAATGCGAACACAACCGGATACCGCGCCGAAAATGTTATCTTTGCAGAACACGTTCACAAGGGTCAGGGCGAAACCGCGCTATCGCTGGCCACGGCCGAAGCGCGGGAAACGGTTTTTACGCAGGGCGGTCTATCCAAGACCGGCGGGACGTTTGACCTAGCGATTGAGGGGGATGGGTTTTTCCTGATCCAAACCCCCGACGGCGAACGCCTGACCCGCAATGGATCGTTCACCCCGAACCAAAACGGTGATCTTGTCACCCATGACGGCTTTGCAGTGCTGGACCAAGGTGGGGCGCCTGTCTTTGTTCCGCTCGGGCTTGGCGATATCGCGATGGCGCCAGATGGCACCATTTCAGCGGATGGTCAGCCCGTCGGCCAAATTGGCGTGTTTCTACCGGACGACATGACCTCTTTGCGGCGCGAAGACGGTGTGCGCTTTTCAAGCAGCGATGTTCTGCCCGTCGAGACCCCTCAGATCCTGCAAGGGTTCGTAGAAGAGTCAAACGTCGATCCAATCCTGCAAGTGGCCCGAATGGTCGAAGTTCAGCGCGCATATGAACTTGGCCAAAGCTTTCTCGACAAAGAAGACGAACGCGTGCGCGCCGTCGTTCAAGCCCTCGGACAATAGGAGTTTCAAATGCGAGCACTCGAAATAGCCGCGGCAGGAATGTCGGCACAGCAAACACGGGTCGAGGTTATCTCGAACAACCTCGCCAACATGAGCACGACCGGCTACAACGCCCGTCGCGCCGAATTTGCCGACCTTCATTATCAACAACTGTCCCGTCCTGGCACGATCAATGCGGCCGATGGAACGGTGCTGCCGACAGGTGTGCAGCTCGGACTTGGCGTGCGGCCGGTTTCGGTCACTGTGATGCTGTCGCAAGGGTCCCTGTCGGCCACCGGTGGTGATCTGGACGTCGCGATCGAAGGCAAAGGCTATCTAGAGGTGACCCTGCCAAATGGCACCGCTGCCTTTACCCGTGATGGCGGCCTAAAGCGGACAGGCGATGGCCTGATCGTCACCTCGGACGGCTACCCGCTGGCGCCAAATATCACCATTCCGAACGATGCCAATTCCATTAGCATCAACGGAGAGGGCGAGGTCTACGCCTACTTCATGGACCGTGTGGAACCGGAATTCCTTGGCCAATTCAGCATGGCGAATTTCGCCAACCCCAAGGGGCTTGAGGCGCTAGGCTCAAACCTGTTCGCAGAAACCAACGCATCTGGTCCGGCGCTCACCTCGACGCCGGGACAGGACGGGCTTGGATACCTTAGGCAAGGCTATCTTGAGGATAGCAGCGTCGACGCCGTCAAAGAGGTGACAGACCTTATTCAGGCCCAGCGCGGTTATGAACTGAATTCCAAGGTCATCACGGCAGCGGATCAAATGCTGTCGGCCATGGTGCAAGTCCGGTGATCCGTTTCCTCGCCCTAATATTCATGGTCGGGACTGCCAGCGCCGACACGGTTGTGGCGACGCGTACCCTGCCAGCGACAACCTTGATCGGGCCCGGCGATGTCATCCTACAAGGCATTGATGTTCCGGGTGCCGTTGATCGGCTGGATATGGCCATCGGGATGGAGGCAAAGGTCGCCCTTTACGCCGGCCGTCCTATCGCGCTGTCAAATCTGCGGTTCCCTGCAATCGTCGACAGGAACCAGATTATTCCCCTGATTTATCAAACCGGTAGCCTGCACATCGCCACCGAAGGCCGCGCACTGGACCGTGCGGGACCGGGTGATGTCATTCGGGTGATGAATTTGGCGTCCCGAAACACCGTGGTCGCCAAGATCGGTATAGATGGAGCCGCCCATGTTACGCAGTAAAACTTTGACGCTGTTCCTGTTGCTGGCCGCATGTTCGCCGATTGGCAGGCCACCAGAATTGTCCGAACCAGCAAGCAACCCGGAACATGCGGCGATGATGTCGGCGATTTCTGACGAAGCGCGCACACCGGTCGCGTTTGGGTCTGACCGCGCATCACTTTGGACGGGGGATCGCGGATCACTTTTGGGGGATCGGAGGGCGTTACAGCGTGGCGATATCTTAACGGTGGTGATCGAAATCGACGACAGTGCACAGATATCAAACTCCTCAGATCGTTCGCGCAGCGCATCGCAAAGCCTTGGCATTCCCAACCTTTTTGGCATGCCGCAACGGGTGAACCCAACTTTGCCTGACGGGGCCTCGCTCGATTCTGCGGTGGATGTCAGCAGCAGCTCGACCGCCTCTGGCGATGGATCGGTTTCCAGACGTGAAAAACTAACGCTACGCGTCGCCGCAACGGTTCTGGATGTACTGCCCAACGGCGTTTTGTCGATTGGCGGCAACCAAGAGGTCCGCGTGAATTTTGAAATGCGCGAACTTTTGGTGAGCGGATACGTCCGCCCCGAGGATATTTCCCGTCAGAACGAAATTACCTACGACAAAATTGCCTCGGCGCGCATTTCGTACGGCGGGCAAGGTCAGATCACCGACATGCAACAGCCTCGCTATGGACAGCAGGTTCTGGATGCCATCACACCTTTTTAGGACGCTGATATGAAAAAAATTATCCTACCCGTTTTATTGGCGACCATAGGCACAGCTGCGGGATCCGCTGCAGGCTATTTCCTGCGCCCTGCCGACGAACCCGTCGCAATGCCCGATGAGACGCCCGACGCCGAACCAACCTATACCGAGGTCGCTCCGGCCCCGGTCGAAGAGGAAAATAAAAACGTCGAATACGCCAAGCTGAGCAATCAGTTCGTTGTTCCCGTTGTCGAAGACGGCCGGATGAAGTCATTGGTCATCATGACCCTGAGCGTCGAGGTTCCGACGGGGGAAAAAGCGGCGGTTTTTGAGGTGGAGCCTAGACTGCGTGACGCTTTCTTTTCTGCCTTGATCGAGCATGCGAACATCGGTGGATTTGACGGTAACTTCACCAGCAGCGCAAATATGCGCTCTCTCCGAGAGGCTCTGTTTGATGCCTCGCAAATGGCGGTGGGGCCGATGATCAGCGATGTTCTTATCCTTGATATCGCCCGTCAGGACGTTTGACCGTTTGCCAGAGTTCTTGTGCAGCTTGAGACTGCGCAAAACTCTTTTGGGCCACGAACCGTGCCTGTTCAATGTCCACACGAAGACGCGCCAGTTGCTGGTTTAGGTTCTTCTTTCGCTGTTCCGCCCAGATCTCCCAGCGCATATCGACACCTGATACGGCCGCCATATCCACGTCCTGACTCCGCGCTAATGCGCGGTGCGACTGCTGCGACGTCAGGTTGGAAATGCTGTCTTGTAGCTGCGCTTCTTGGCGCTGCAACTTAGACAAATTGGCCTGATCCGCGTCAGATTTCGCCTGAACGAGACGCCGTAGGTCATTCAGTTGCGCACGCTTCATGATCGGGCCTTTTGTCTGATCGCTTCAGCAAACCGGATGGCGGCGGCGACCGCCTGATAATGCTCTTTTCCGATCTCATCCCCGATATCTACGGTTGCATGAAGGGCACGGGCGGTTGGTGGATCGGACTTGATAGGGATCGCGTTTTCATTCGCAATTTGCCGAATGCGCGCTGCGATCTCGTCGACGCCCTTTGCCACACAAATCGGCGCTTTCAGGCTCTCTCGGTCCCATTTGAGTGCAATCGCGTAGTGGGTTGGATTGACCACAATCACGTCGGCTTCGGCCGCGTCGACCATCATGCTGTTCATCGCGATTTCCATCGCCCGCTGACGACGCTGTTGCTTGACCTGCGGATCGCCCTCGGTCTGCTTCATGTCGTCTTTCAAATCCTGACGCGTCATCATCATCCGTTTCCGGAAATGCGCCCGTTGCCACATAAAGTCGACCAACCCAATGCCCGCGGCGATCGCCACCGCAACCGCCAAAAGCCCGACGATATGATCAGCAATCAAAGCACTGATTTGAGCCGGTTCTAACCATAGCGACGTCATCACCGCGCCCCGATGCGTGGACAGATAGATAGCCAGGGCAATAGCAAAAATAATCAGTTTGAAGGCGCTTTTCAAAAACTCGAACAGACCGCTAGAGCCGTACTTATTTTTCGCGTTTTGGATCGGGGACAGCCGGCTGAGTTTGGGAACCAATTTATCGGTCGAAAACACGATCCCACGCTGCGCAGCCAATGCCAGAAACACGGTCGTAAACGGAACCCCAATCAGGACGAGCAGGAACGTAAAGGCTGACTTGGTCGTTTGGGTGATAACGGCACCCGGCGCGATCTGAGGGGCAGCCGCCAATAAACCGGCCAAGTCATCGCCAAGGCGCAACAGAAATGCGCCACCAAACAGGATCAAACCGCACAAAAACCCCAAGTAAACAGCAAATGTTGTGACCTCGGTTGATCTGGGAATATCGCCTTTTCGGCGTGCCTCCTGCAGTTTGGACTCGGTGGCCTCAAACTCTTTTTCGGCGGATTGGTCGCTCATCTTGCGGCCTCTAGGAACCCAAGGATGTGGTCAAACCACAGGCCAAAAACCATGGGCGTGGTGAGCAACAGCAACAACAATCCACCTGCCGTGATTGCAGGTGCGCCCACAAAGGACACCATCAACTGGGGCATCGCCCGGTTAATAAACCCAAGTGTGAGGTTATACAGCAGCGACGCAACCATCATCGGCGCCGCGAGCGAAAACGCGAGCGCAAAGCAACGGCCGATTTGTTCGAGGCCCAAGGTTAATACGTCTTCGGCCGCCGCCAGCCGCCCCACCGGCACGATGTCATAAGAGGCAAGCAGATAGGCTGCAAACTGGGTATGCAGCCCCATGATTGTCGCAAATGCCAGACCCCCCATCACCCACAGTTTTCCGAATGCGGGCAATGGATCGGCAGATACACCGCCAAACAGCTGTGACAATGACATCGACTGAGCGGCAATCGCACCTGCGGTTTCCAAAGCAAAGATGAAACACCGCAGCAAAAGGCCCCAGAACAGACCATTTGCGATTTCGGAACCAGCGAGCGCAAATAGCTCGAACGGGGATTGTGGTGTCAGAGAGTTGAGAACGAGGGGCGCAAGAACTACGGTGAACGCCAACGCCAATCCCAGCTTGACCCGCGCAGGGACCACCATTTCGCCGAAGGCCGGCAACATCGCGACAGCCGCAGCAACGCGCATGAACACAAATATTGCCGCCATTAACCATGTATCGACGGCATCGAGAACCACGGCCAAATCCGTCATGCTGCCACCAAACCAACCAATGCAGGTCGCGCATCAAGGCCGAGTTCTTCGAAACTGAGCACCTGGTTTTCGATCCCTTTGGACGCCAAGACAGACCGTAAAAACCGACGGCGGCGTTGAGTCGTAACGACCGCAGCAACCGTCCCCGTTTCGGCAACGGACGCCAGTTTTTCGCTCATCGCGTTGGCGAGTTGATTAAAGAGGTCAGGCGGTAATGCGACCTCACCGACGCCGCGATCACCGAGAATTTGAAACTCGGTAAATCGGTCTTCCCACTCTGGCGACAGCTGTACCAATGGAATGGTCCCATCTTGCCGTTTCAATCCCGAAACAATTTGGAATCCCAGCCGTTGTCGCACATGGTCGGCGATCAAATCCGGCGTCGCGTTCGCGGCGCGGGCCTCGGATATAGCCTCGAGAATGACGGGCAAATTGCGGATTGAGACACGTTCATCCAGCAAAAGTCGCAGAACACTCAGCAATAGATCAACCGGCACCTTATCGGGTATCAATTCATCCAACATTTTGCGGTTGGCCTCACTGCGCGATTGGTCCGTCAATCGGACCATCGCATCCAGCAATCGCCGAAGGGCGCGAAGCGTCATAATCCTTGGGAAGTTGCGCTTGATGACCTCAAGCAAATGCGTCGCCACAACCTCGGTCGGTAGCACGGTCGTGAGCCCGTCCACCGCTGCGTCTTGCTGTTGCGAGCTGTCGATCCAACGGGCGGGCGCGCCATAAACGGGTTCCTGCACATCCTCGCCAACAAGCGTTTCTGAACTGGGACCGGACAACAGCGCCAGCACACGCCCAGGCCGCAGGGTATCACGGACCTGCTCAACCCCCTGAACCCGAATGACGTAGGTGCCCGCGACCAGTGCCGCATTGTCGGTCAGCCGAATTTCCGGCAGCAAAACCCCAAAGTTTTCGGCCACGTGCTGGCGCATATTGGTGATGCGGGCATCCAGACCAGTAGCAGGATCCAGAACCATCTCAACCAGATCCGGCGCGAATTCGACATGGATGTCGTCAAGGTCCAGAACATCCCCAATTGCCGCGCTTTTCGGGGTCGCCTCAGCCGGTGCTTCCGGCTCAACACTTTCCGGCTCTGGGCGTGACTTGATCCAATAGGCGGTGCCCCCCAGCGCCAAAGCACCAAGGATGAACGGGATAAACGGTAGTCCCGGCACCAAAGCGAAAAGGGCCATAAGAACCGCAACGGTCAATAGTGCCGATGGATGTTTTCCCAGTTGCCCAAAAACCGCTAGATCCGTCGCCCCGCTGGCCCCGCCACGGGCAAGCAAAAGCGCAGATGCAATCGAAATAATGACCGCAGGAATTTGACTGACCAGCCCATCGCCGACAGTCAAAATGGCATAGGTTTCAAAGGCTTGTGACGCGGGCATTCCATGGACCGCAATCCCGATGATCAGCCCCATCACGAGGTTCAAGCCCGTGATCAATAGCCCCGCAACCGCGTCACCTTTGACAAATTTTGATGCACCGTCCAGCGATCCAAAAAACGTTGTTTCTGCTTGTTCCTGTTCGCGACGCTCACGCGCCTGATCATGGGTAATTGCACCCGCATTCACATCGCTATCGATGGCCATTTGTTTGCCGGGCATCCCATCAAGCGCGAACCGCGCGCCGACCTCGGCCATGCGGGTTGCGCCCTTGTTGATCACAACAAAATTGACGATCAACAGAACCCCAAACACTACAAGGCCCAACAGAATTGAACCGCCCATAACAAAGTTAGCAAAGCCCTCGATCACGCCACCCGCAGCATCCGTGCCGGTGTGCCCCTGTCCGATGATCAGCTTTGTCGAAGACACATTGAGCGACAGCCGCAACATCAGTGAGGCGAGCAAAACTGTAGGAAACGCCGAAAAATCCAGAGGCCGTTCGATAAATAGCGTGATCGTAAAGATCAGAATGGCGAGGGCGAATGACGCCGCCAATCCGATATCAAGGACGAACGCCGGCATCGGCAAAATCATCATCACGATGATGGTCATTAGCGCCAGAGCCAGCAGGATTGTTGGGTTAAATACCCCTTGGACGGATAGTCGCGGCATCAGTCGTGCCCCCCTAAAACAACCAGGGACCCCAACCGAGTTGCGCCTGTTGATGCGAACCAGCTGACTGGTTTCATTGGCTGTGGAGCGTCCTGAATGGTTGCCAAAATGGTTTCAAACCGCGCACGATAACGGTCGCGGTATTCAGGTGTTCGAGAATGATAATAAGCCGCGGCAAGCACCCAATTTCCGGCGTCTTGATAAAGCGAGCGCAGATAGCCCGCCGCGTACCGGGCGTTGAGGTCTGGCGAAAACGCGGCCTCAAGCGATGGAAACTGATCTCCGTGCCAACGATAGTTGACCTGAAAACACCCCATGTCGAAATTACGCTGTCCACGTTGCACAAGGTCCTGCGCAAACGTGATGGCCTGATCTTTGGTATCGAACCAATGACCGGTGCCCGCATGATTTATCGCCCATGGCCAAGGACGCAAATCACCGTTTGAGGTTCGACCCGTTTCGGTCAGGGTCAGCGAGATCAGGATTTGGGGTGGAACACCAAATTCGTTCGCAGTTTGCCGCGCAGCCGTCAGGCAAAGATCCGATGGATCACCCAACACCGGCACGGCCTGTATCATTAGAAAGAGAGAATAGCGTACAATTCTATACATTAATCCGGCCAATTCTTTAGCTCGTCACATGCTACGAACGGCGGATTTAGAAAGTGCTAATTTTCGGTCCCACCTGACGACAAAAGAAGTGCTATTCGGTCCCTGCTTTCTGCGGAATTGCGCAAAAGATCACTGGTCAGCGCCAGCGTGACGCCGCCCGTCAGGTCTAGGGCCGCGATGTCATTTGTCGGGACATCCACGGTCGGCTCATCCTGAAAACCCTGATCGAATTGGAGGGCTTGCTGTTCGAACCCCATACCATTCAAACGCGCCGCAACAGCGCCCCGCGCATCGTTGGTGAGTTGGTCAGGCAACTCTGTCAGCGCAAGACGCAGAAACTCAGCATCCGTGGCATTTGACACCAGCAATTCGGTCACGCGGCTGTTGGCGATGATCGGAACCTCTTTGGACCTTGCAAGCAGCATGAAGGCCTCTCGAAACTCTCCGTTGCGGGCATGCACTTCGGCCAAATCAAGCGCTAGGCGCTCGGTGTCTGGATGGCCACGCCAGAGGAAACCTACAGTCTGAACCGTGTCGAAAACATCTGGCGGAACCGCAAGGTCATACTGAACAGCAGTCGTCATCAGGTTCTGCGCAGATACCAGCGACAAGCTGCCCGAGCGGATATTCGTGAGCATGTTGCGATACGCCTGAATCGGTTCACCACGGCTCAGCGCGATTTGGCCCTTGGCCCATTCCAGATCAGGGTGGTCGCGCGACACACGACCGGACAGAGCCTCTACCCGTTCGGCCTCGAGCCAAGCAAATAGTTGTTCAGCTACAGGCCGAAACAAAAGATCCCGGACGGGTAATGGCAACAGCCGAAATTCCCGCTCGAACCGGTCAAAATCTATGGGAAGGTCACTCGCGCCACTGGCAACCGCCCAAACACTCGCGCCATTTTCGCAGTGCTGCTGCCCGCGTAGGAAGCTTTGACCATGTATTTCCTCATCAAGCGTCGAAGTCAGTGCAACAAAGGCCTCTTTTTCTTGCCCGTCTTCTAGCAAGTGAAGCGCCGCAGCGGCTTCGACTGCCAGACCGTGGACCAAATACGATCGTACCAGATCACGCAGTGCAAATTGATCAACCCGATCAAATTCACCAACCAAAGCGCGATACTGCCCCCGGTCATCACCGGCCGCCTCTGCCCAACTATCGAGCGCAAAGAATGTCGCAGGCAAACAGTGCTGTTTGTCCAATTCGACTTCACGGCTCTGCCCTAGCAAAGCAAGGGCAAGTTCGTTGTGGGTCGCAAGGCCGATAGGACTATCGCCCGCCAAAATGTCACTGGATATTTCGGGCAGGGGCGCGGGATCTAGAACGGGATCAAGGACGCCCAAACCCGCGGCTTGGGCCAAGGAATTGGCCAGCTCCGCCTCGATGTTCGATACGCTGGTATCTTGGGCATCGGTCGCGGGCCATGGAACCACAAGCTCGGGGTCAGGTTCGTTAAAAACAACCGGCAACAACGCAGGGCGAGTGCGCTCTGCCTCTTTGATATCAATCACCAGATACCTGTTATTCCAGAAAAACGGATCGGCCGCACAGTGGCAGGCCAAGTCCAATTGCAACCGTCCGTCGCCAAGGGCTGTCAGCGCTGCGACACGGGTGCGTGGAATGCGGTCGAAAGCGGTGGTCAGGTCATAGACCCAAGTTGGAGCAAGCGTCAGACGAAACCCCGAAGCGTCGGGCGTCAGTGACCAATCAGCCTCGGGCGCTAGACGCAGGACCAACCTCGTGAACCCTTCATGTTCGCCACTCGTCACTTGCGCTGTCTGCGCCATCAGCGGCGAGGCCAGCATCCAAAGAAAGAAACACAAGTACCTCATGCCGCACTCTGCTTAAGTTCCTTGAGAGACGCCTCAAGATCATTAAATGACGGACGGCAATGACCGGGCGTGTTTTGCCGGCCCACCTCGATACAGATGTTTGCGGGATGGTTATGCAGGTTCGCGACCAGAACTTCGCGGATCAACTGGTAGAAATGCGCATCCTCTTCGATGACGGCCTTGAGTTTGGCCGCAAATGGGCCAACCAAACCGTAGGCCAGAAAGACGCCAAGGAACGTACCGACAAGCGCGCCACCAATCATTTTACCCAATATTTCAGGTGGTTGATCGATAGACCCCATGGTTTTGATCACGCCCAAAACCGCCGCAACGATGCCCAACGCGGGCAAACCATCGGCAACTGTTTGCAAGGCATGCGTCGAATGCATCGCGTGATGTTGCGTGGCCTCCATCCGCTTGTCCAAAATCTCTTCTACCTGATGCGGGTCGTCGTAGTTCATCGAGGCGGATCGAAGTGTGTCACAGATCAACGAGACCGCTTCGCCATCTTTCTGAATTTTCGGATATTTGGAAAAGATCGCGGAATCGTCCGGGTTTTCGACATGCTCTTCCAGCGCGACGGGGCTGCTTTTTGCGACGCGGATCAATTCAAACAACAGGCATAAAAGGTCGTGATAGTCCTGATGCTTCCACTTGGTTCCCTTAAAAACCTTTCCGATGTCTTTCAGGGTGTGCTTGATCGACGACATGTCGTTGGAAAGCACAAACGCCCCAAGCGCAGCGCCGCCGATCATGATCATCTCGAACGGTAAAGCCTTCATAATGATGCCCATTTTTCCGCCAGCGAGCATGTAGCCGCCGAAAACCATGACAAAAATAATGATGATCCCGACGAAGCCGATCATAGAATCGTTCCCTGTGTATTTCCCTTTGCACCGATCATGCGCGCGGTGGGTTAAGACAGGGTTATGAGTCGCTATTCTGTTGGGACATCCGCGTTTCTACCAGCCAGGACCACGCTGATCGCATAAGCGACATCAGGCTCAAGACCCGTCAAAATCGCTGCCGCACTTTCCGGATTCATGCGGCCGATGAAACCTGCGGCGAATTCAGGTGCCATAGTCGAAAACAGATCGGCCGCATCGCGCGGCTTCATGTTTTCATAGACTGTCGTTAACCGTGCAACATCGGTTTCGGCGGCGCGCTCGGCCAAGGACAACGTTTCTTGCAGCGATGCCTCGGCGGCCGCCAATTCGGTCAGTCGCGCGGTCAATTCAGCCTCGGCTTGGACAAGATCAGCTTGCCGCTGCGCCAGATACGCCTCGCGGGATGATAGATCGGCCTCTCGATCCGAAAATGCAGCCAACACCGCCTCGGCCTCTTGGGCGGGCGGGCACTGGGCCAGTTCGGTGGTTTCAATGGCCTGAATACCGGGATCGGTCACAGCCGCCCAAGCCGCAGGGATAAAACTGTCATCACTCACTCTGACGGCGACAGACGCCATCAATAGCCCGCTGACCGTCATCAAAACGCCCGCCTTTGCCATCAACTCGCCCCTCCGCGTCGTGCGTAGAACGGATTGACCGGCTCCTGGTGGGTTTGCTTTGGCTCTGGCAGATCGTGCATCGACGCCAGCAGAAGTTCGAGCCGCTTGGCGATTTGTTCCGCCTTTGCCGTGTCCTGAGCCAGTTTTTCAGTAGAAAATCCCGCAGAGTTCTGGGCCGTTTCGACAGCTTTCGTCAGGTCCTCGACCTGAAGGGCCAAACTCGCGACTGCACCGCCGACACCCGTTTCGAGGTCGGTAAATTTCCGCAACCTGCGGGACAAAACAAAACAATAAAACGCGGCACTTGCGGCACCTGCAATCAAAAGAAAATCAGCGATAAGTTCCATCTGGCCCTCAGTTCAATACGAATTCCATAATCAAAACATCCGTCACCTTGCCCTCGCCTACGACAAGAGCAATCCGACGGAGGAGATGACCGCGTAGCAGGATCAAAACCTCAGGCTTTTCAAAATCTGACGGCTCGATCGCCCTAAGATAGGTGTTGAAGACATCCACGATTCTAGGCGTTAGTTGCTCAACCTCGCCCCGATATTCCGGCTTCACCTCGAGCTGAGCAGTAAACCGCAGGATTTTGCCGCCGATTGCTGGCGGAGTGATCAAGAGCGGTTCTAGCGGCACAAATTCGACACCCTTCACGCTGGCGTCCATCTGAACGTTGGTGACGGTTTTTTCTTCTGTGACTTCGGGCGCTTGAGGCTGGCTCATAAAGACAAACCCGGCTCCGCCACCCACAAGCGCGAGCAGCAAGCCAACCAGAAGCGGCAGTTTAGATGATTTGGGTTTGGGCGGGTCTGCGACGGCGTCGGTCATGATCAATCCTCTTCTGCGGATATTCATGTCTTAGCAGCGCACTCACTAACCGATTGTTAAGGCTCACGTTCCAAAACAGTGACAAGTCAACAACGGAGAATCCGGTGGACAGAATGTCTGATGCAACTGCTTTTCTGCGCCAACACAGCAAATGGATCGCTGTGGCCGCTGCGGGACTCGTTTTTTTGGCGATGACTCTGCTGGCGCGCGGGATGACCGGAAAAGACATGGCCTTGCTCTATGCCGGACTAGACAGCGCCGCCGCGGGCGAGGTCATTACCTCGCTCGACGCTCAAGGGGCCAATTATGAGGTTCGCGGGACCGCCATTTTTGTCGAGGCCGCGACCCGAGACGCGCTTAGAATGCGTTTGGCGGGCGAAGGTTTGCCTGCCAACACGACACAGGGATACGAGCTTCTTGATTCGTTGAACGGTTTTGGAACTACGTCTCAGATGTTCGACGCCGCATATTGGCGCGCGAAAGAGGGCGAACTGGCCCGAACGATCCTATCCAGCCCGAATATTCGTGCTGCGCGCGTCCATATTTCCGCCGGTGGGTCGCGCCCGTTTGCACGCGATCAAAATGTTTCGGCGGCGGTGACGGTATCCACCAACGCCGCAGGTCTGCCAAACAGTCAAGTAAGTGCGCTGCGCTATCTGGTCGCCGCAGCCGTAACCGGTCTGACACCCGACAATGTGTCGATCATCGATAGCGCACAGGGGCTTCTGTCTGAGAACGCGAACACGAGTCAGGATATCGATTCGGGATCAGACGACCTGAAGCATCGTGTCGAACGTATTCTTGAGGCGCGGGTCGGGTACGGAAATGCAGTTGTCGAGGTATCGGTCGAACGCGTCACCCAGACCGAATCTATCTTGGAACGTTCCGTGGATCCAAGTAGCCGCGTCGCCATCAGTAGCGATGTTTCGGAAACCATTAGCTCGGCTCAGGATGCGAATGCGGCCGTCGGTGTTGCGTCGAACCTGCCGACCGGTGATGCATCGACGGGTGGGTCATCAAATGAAAACAACGAAACCCGCACGCTGACCAACTACGAAATCTCGGAAACCACGCGTGAGGTTGTCATCGGGCCCGGCGCTGTACGCCGTCTAACGGTGGCGGTTTTGGTGAATGACTCGGTTGCAGAGCCCCGCTCACAAGCAGAGCTGGATGACTTAACCGAACTTGTGGCTTCTGCGGTTGGCCTTGATCCGGAACGCGGTGATGTGCTGACGCTTCGGGCGCTGCCGTTTGATGAGGCGGGCGAACTCGGCTCGCCAGCGGCTGCAATCGCGTCCACACCTTTGGACGTGATGCGACTGATCCAAACAGCGGCCTTTGCATTGGTTGCGATCGTTCTTGGGCTTTTTGTCGTGCGCCCGATCCTAAGCAACCGAAACACGCCCCTGCCCGAACTGGCCGCCCCTGCAGAAATTGCCGCGCCCGAACCCATCACAATCGAGGCAACGGCGTTGGACGTTGAACAGGAACAACGACCAGCCGATCGATTGAAACAGATGATCGGCGACCGACGCCAAGAAAGCTTGGCCGTTTTAAAGACATGGATCGATGAGACCGAGAAAGGAAATGCCTGATGTCCCTCGCGTTAAAGCTGGTTTCCTTTGACGAACCCTTGGTCGAAACGGCCAAATCCGGACCATCGGATGACTATGTGAAAGGGTTCGAAGACGGCGCTGCGGCCGCTCATGCCATTGCCGAAAAACAGCAAGATCAGTTGCGATCAGAGTTGGTTGCGTCGCTGTCGGATTTGACCTTCGGCTATCACGAAGCGCGAAGCAGTTTTGCGCAAACCCTCAGGCCCATATTCACCGCAATATCCGATCAGATTGTCCCAGCTGTTTTGAAGGGAACACTGGCGCACCACCTTATCGAAACGCTTGAAACTGTGGCTGCGGGTGCCCTGGACGGGCAGATCACAATTCTGATGAATCCGCAGGATGCCGAAACTCTTGGCTCGGACCTAACAGGGCAAATTCCCAACGTTACGATCGTTGCTGATGCGACCGTACAGGTTGGTACGACTGTCGTCGGAAACGGCAGTTCGGAAACTGTTTTTGATCCCGCCGATCTGATCAAACGCATCCAAAACGCGCTTGGCGCGCTTACCGATATCCACACAAATGAGGCGATAAATGACTGAAATCACAGGTGTCGATCATCCGCTTAATTCGGTTCCGTTAGAGGTGACCGTTTCGGTCGGCCGCGCGCGCCCAACGCTGAAAGAGATGATGTCGCTCGCACCAAGCGATGTGCTGCCACTCGACAAAAAGATTGATGACCCTGTCGATCTATATGTGGGGGACAAGTTGATTGCGCGCGGTGAACTGCAGCAACTCGAGGGCGGCGAACCTGGTCAATTGGCCATTCGCCTGACCGAAGTGCCCAGTCAGACAGCCCCAACCAGATGATGGTACGGCTTGCTGTTTTTTGCGCGCTGGCCGCGATGATTTCGGCCCCTGCACAAGCACAAGATATAAACGCACTGTTCACCGAACCAACCGTTGGCGGGCGTTCTGTTCAGCTTTTGATTTTGCTGACCGTCCTCAGTATGGCACCCGGCATTTTAATGATGGTGACCTGTTTTCCGTTTGTGGTCACTGTGCTGGCGATTTTGCGACAAGCAATTGGATTGCAGCAATCACCGCCGAATATGCTGATTGTGAGCCTAGCAATCTTCATCACCTATTTTGTAATGGAGCCGGTATTCATCGCAGCATGGTCCGCTGGCGTGGATCCTTATATGGCCGGCACGCTAGAGCTTGAGCCCGCATTTCAGGCGGCCTTGGACCCATTTCGCACCTTTATGATTTCACGCATTGATGCGGACACATTCATGGAACTGGCATCGCTCCGCGAGGATGTCGGAACCGAGGTCGGGCAGGCGCCTCTGTCCGTTGTGGTTCCATCCTTTATGCTGAGCGAGGTAGCGCGCGCCTTTCAGGTCGGCTTTCTGGTCTTTTTGCCATTTCTCATCATCGACCTTGTTGTCTCGGCCGTGCTGATGTCGATGGGGATGATGATGGTTCCGCCTGCCATTGTGTCACTCCCGTTCAAACTTGCGTTTTTTGTGGTGGCAGATGGTTGGGCACTTATCGCTGGTGGGCTGGTGCGCAGCTATTTCTAGCTACGCCTTAGTTTACGATAAACTCGGCATGCAATGCGCCCGCCGCTTTGATGCTCTTCAAGATATCGATCATGTCATGGGGCGCGACACCCAAGGCGTTTAGCCCCTGCACAACCTCAGACAGGCTTGCTTCACCGTTGACTTCGGCCAAGCCGGTGCCGGGGTCCATTTCAATTGTCGCCTGCGTCAGCGGCGCAGACACAGTTTCGCCGCGCGCAAAGGGATTGGGCTGACTGACGACTGGTGTTTCTTGAATGCGCAGGGTCAGGTTGCCTTGGCTAACCGCAACTCGGCTGATACGTACGTCTTCGCCCATCACAATGGTGCCCGAACGTTGGTCAACGACAACGCGGGCCCGCTGTTCTGGTTCGACCATGATGTTTTCAATGCGTCCAACCGCGTGCGCTGGGGACACCATATTTGTCGCAAGAATATTAACCTCGACCGTTCCTGGATCGGTCATAAAGGCAACGCCACCGCCGAATTCGGCATTGATCGCCGCCTCAATCCGGCCCGCAGTCGTGAAATCCGGTGTACGCAGGGCAAGGCGGATGGACGACAAGGTCGTAAAGTCGAAATCAACCTCGCGCTCAACCTTGGCGCCCCCTGGGATCACGCCGGCGGTTGGGACACCTTGGGTGACCGTGGCCCCTTCACCAGCGGCCGTAACACCGCCCTCGATGATGGTACCCTGCGCAACGGCATAGATATCCCCATCGGCAGCATTCAGGGGTGTCATGATCAATGTGCCGCCCATCAAACTCTTGGCATCGCCAATGGCAGATACGGTGACGTCCATCGGGCTACCTGCACGTGCAAATGGCGGCAAGGTTCCGGTCACCAACACGGCGGCAACATTGCGGGGGCGAAACTGTTCACCGGTGACATTCACCCCCAGCCGTTCCAGCACATTGGACATGATATCCTCGGTGAAGGGCGAATTGCGCAGACCATCGCCCGTCCCGTTTAAGCCAACAACAAGGCCATACCCCACGAGGTCATTAGTGCGCACCCCGTCAAATTCCACCAAATCCTTGAGCCGGACCGGCGCAGCTTCGGCCAAGGATCCTGACAGAAACACCGCTGCCACAACATAGCGAAAGCTCATCGCAGATATCCCGCAAGACTTAGTGAAGACAGGCGTGCGGTCACTGCGTAATGCAGTTCCAGCTGGGTTTGTGCATCCTGCAGTTTTGATGCAGTTTCGAACTGATCGACCGAAACAAGGTCATTGCGCTGCATGTTCCACGCCGTCCGCAGCGCCGAATTGGCAACCTGCGCATCCTCGACACGTTCCTGACTGTTCCCAACAATCCCCTGCCGTGTGGCAAGTGACCCGTTCGCGGACAGCAACGTATCGGCGGATGCACCAATCAAAGCGCGCGCATCTGTGGCGGAGATGCCCGTATCATCGGCAAGTGCGCCAAGGACCAGACCGACCAGCAACTGCTTAATCTCAACCCCATCGGCACGAACGTTAACCTCGGCCAATTGACCGTCGGCCACGAATTGGGACCGGTTGGTCACCTCACCGCCATAGGCCGTCGCGGCATAGCCTGTGGGATCGTTGAACCAATCAGTGACGTCCGAAACGATATCGGACGCTGATGTTGCGCCTGTCGTAGCGAGATGCGCCCGGACCTGAGCGAGCAAATCCTCGGCCGCAACAACCACTGGGCCGTGCACGGCCGTGCCGCCGAAAACAGGGCGCCCCGCGACCGCCGCATTCAACCGAGAGATCACCGTGTCCAGAGCCTGCTGAGCCTGATCAGACCCTAATTTAAGCTGCGCGTCATTGGCCGCACTGTCCATTAGCAGGAACTTTTGGGCCACGTCAGAGGATTGGGTCTGAATATCGGACAACGAAATCTGAACGACATCCAAAGCCTGCTCCATCTCTGACGCCGCAAGATCAAAGGCGTTCAGCCGCGTTAGCGTGGAATCGATCATGGATAGCCGGTTTTGGCTCGCGCCCAAATGGGCAGCGACATCCGACACGCGCCCAGCTGACAGCTCATTGGTCAGCGTGTTCAGGTTTGACTTCAACAGATTGGTATTTTGGCGGCTTACCAACAGCTGCGCCATGTCCCCGATCGAGTTCATCGTCATCTTAAATCTCCATCAAATGGCGCATCATTTCTTCGACCGCTTGGATGAGGCGGGCATTCGCAGCGTAGTTTTGTTCAACCATCAAAAGCGTTTGCAGTTCGGCGTCAGTATCAACACCTGTCGACAACTCGGCCTCGAGCAAACCACTCAGCCTTGCGGACGTCTGGGCCAATGTGTCTTCGGCAGCGACACGCCT
This sequence comes from Marivivens sp., assembly GCA_965215785.1. Taxonomy (GTDB): domain Bacteria; phylum Pseudomonadota; class Alphaproteobacteria; order Rhodobacterales; family Rhodobacteraceae; genus Marivivens. The sequence goes on from OZ244120.1 coordinate 858,576, forward strand.
AGATCCGATTGCAGAAGTGACATCTGCCGCACGACTGGCCGCGTTTCCGTCGCCAAGGTCCGCTTCCAGTGCAGTCAGCCATCGATTGATTTGAGCGTTGTCACCAGTTGCGCCCATTGCGGCGGCCCCGACGCCATCACGTAGTCGCCAAACCTGACCACCGGCCTCTGGATCAATCGAAGCGTTAAGTGAAATACGCCCCGCCAAGCCGACGGTATCCGCCATGTTCAGCACCGATCCCGCGTCGGTCAGCAAGCTTGGCTGACCGGATGCCACAGTTGGATCGACACCGGCCAGCTCAAATCGTACGATCATATCCGCCGCAAAGGCATCCAAATCGGCCTGAACCGCCGGTAGTGTTTCATCCCGCAGCTCAAAATTCGCGCTCAGCGCACCGCCAGCCAGCTTTTCAACCGGCGTATCGACGTTGTTGACCGTCAGCCCAGACAAACCACCGCTTGTCATTGTCGTTTCTGCGGTGATCGTGTGCTGCGGTGAAAATCCGATTTCCGCCGCCTTACCGTCCAGCAACATTGTCCCCGCTGCGGACATGATGGCGATTTGTCCGCCGCTTCGACCTAGGACCCGAATAGGGACAAGTTCGGATATCCCGTCGACGACCTGTTGGCGTTGATCCATCAGTGCAGCAGCATCCAATCCGTGTGACAAAGCTGTCTGAATGTCCGTGTTCAATGTCTGGACGCGTTGCAGGTTGCTGTTCAGCTGGCTCACTTGCCCAGCGATTGCTGCGTCCACGTCCTGTCTTAGGCTTTGAACAGACGCCGTCGAAACGTTCAGTTTTTGAACCAATGCATCGAGCGACCCCAGCACATCATTCAACCGCAGATCAGACGATGGATCCGATCCGGCGACGATCAGTGAATTTTCAAGATTGGCCACAAACGCAGCAAGGGCATCGCTGCTGTCGATCGCCCCAAGCTGACCCTCAAGTCGGTTGAGCGCATCGGCCGCGACCTGAGCGTGAGCCGTGCTTGCACCGGCCATGCGACGGTCGGAAATCAACATATCGTTCACATGGCGATGAACGCCATCGATTGAAACGCCTGCGCCATAGCCGCCGATTGACGATGCCGATAACGCGAGCGTTCGTTTTCCATAGCCCTCGGTCTGGGCGTTCGCGAGGTTCGCAGATACGATTTCGGCCATCCGCGACGACGCGTTTAGACCGCTGACAGCGTTATTAAGCGATTGCGTAAGGCTCATGTTCTATCACCGTTTGATGTTGGTGGTCTCTTGCAGCATTTCATCTACCGTCTGGATGACCTTGGCATTGGATGAATAGGCGCGCTGGGTTTTGATCAGGTCGGTCAATTCACCAGCAACGTCGGTGGTCGATTCCTCTAGCGCGTTGCCTTGAATTTCGCCGACGGGGCCATCACCCGCATCCCACAGATAGAAATCACCGCTGGACCCTGTCGGGCGATAGGTCTGTTGATCCAATGACTCTAGCCCGTTCATATTCGGAACATCAACAAGCGGGATTTGATACAAGACACGTGTGAGCCCGATATCAAAAGACGCATGCATATAGCCGTTTGCGTCCACCTCGACCGACGTCAGGTTGCCAACCGGTGTGCCATTCTTTTCGATCGACACAGGTCGGAACGCATTTGATAGCTGAGTCAGCCCGCCAGACTCGCCAATCATTCCCAAGCTTATGTCGATCGGACCGCCGTCGACGGACACAGACACCAGACCGGTCGCCGGATCATAGGCGCCGCCCGAGGTCGTTCCCACCGACAGCAACGTGCCGCCAGTGCCGCGCGTATCATCGAATGTCAGGGTATATTCACCAACAATCGCATTGCCGGACGCGCTATCGCGCAGAACCATCGTCCATTCGTTAGAGGCACCCGCCCCCGGAACGGTCGGCACAAATTCAACCGACAGGTTTTCGGATTTACCCAAGTTGTCGAAATACTCGATGGATAGGTTTTCTGGATCACCTGCCGCGCCTGCCTCGGTCGATGTCGCTGGCAAGTTGAGCGCAAGGTTGATTTGGGTCGTCGCCTCGCCACCATACTGGTTTGCGTTAATCTGGACGGGTTCCAGCCCATCAATCGTATCGCGGGCAAACGCAGGGATAGAGCCGTCGTTCGACGCAGGCCATCCCATCAGCACAAGGCCACTGGTGGTTGTTAGATAACCATTGTCATCCGCACGAAACGATCCAGTCGTGGTCAGCAACAATGGATTGTCGCGATTGTCGACACTGACGGATGACGCGGTCGTCACGGGTAGCATGCCGCGACCACGCACAGCCAAATCGGTCGAATTAGACGTCGAGACCAGAGACCCCTGTTGGTCGATAAGCCGCGTATTGGTGGTACGAACACCGCCAGCTGCATAACTGCCGCCGCTATTTCCAATCACCATCGAATGGAAATCGGTTTCGACCCGCTTGTACCCATAGGTCGCCGAGTTCGCGATGTTATCCGAGATCGAGGCAAGGCGGCTTGAATTCGCGGCAAGCCCTGCAACGGATGCGTTCAGCGAAGAAGAAATCGTCATAATCGGCCCTTTGCGATGCTGTTGTCCACAACAGGCCTAAGGCAACAGGTTTAACGAGGACCTAACGGTTTTCACTTCGCAAAAAGATCACTTCGATACGGTTGTTCCTGATCGAGGTTTCCAACGGCACAGCGGGATCTTGATCCGCGTGCCCCGACAGACGCAGAAACCTGTCCGGATCGACGCCAAATTCCATCAAAGCCTGTCGAACCGAATCCGCCCGCCCCGATGACAGTTCCCAACCATCAGGCCCAGTCGCCACAATCGGCGGGGTTGCGATGTGGCCATCAATGGACAGGCCGTTTTTCACCAATCCCGAAACACGCGCGATCACAGCCAGAATTTCGAGCGTGACCTGTCTGGGCTCTGTGCCGTCACGCTGAAACAGGGGGGTATCGTCGAGGTCAAACAGTTCAATCACCAGCCCCTCGTCGGTGACGCGGGTGACAACGTGCCGTCGCGCAACCTCGGACAAAAGCGCCTCGCCACCACGGCCGACAAGCACCTCTTCCAACTCGCGCAGCTGAGCCACCTCAACGGCCTCATGTTCGGCCATACCGTCGAGTTTCATCACGCCGCCTGTACCCGTTTCGGGCAGCAACGCTTGCGAAAAAATATCTTGCCCACCAAACATACCGTCGCCGCCACCGGACACACGGTTCAACGGGACCGTCGGCGCGAAATAGTCGGCCAAACCTTTGCGCTGTTGTTCCGTGGTCGCGTTCAGCAGCCACATCAACATAAAGAACGCCATCATCGCGGTGACAAAGTCCGCATATGCGACCTTCCATGCGCCGCCGTGATGGCCGCCGCCAGAGATCACCTTTTTGCGTTTAATGATAATTGGGGCGTTTGATTGCACGCTCATTTCACTCACCTTGTTCACCCATGGAACAAGTTAGAAACGAGCCCTTAACAGCGCCTAAACGCTCAAATATACGAATAGCGAAAATTGACTGGCCTAACGTGTTTAGTGCCATAATATTTAAGCAAATTATTCGAGGTTTTCGGTGACCGACCCCAACGCATTCACAGCGCATGGCGCCCTGTTCAAACCGCATGCGATTACACGGCATGCGATTGATCGCCTTGCGTCGGAATTGTTAGATGAACGCCCCTCAGCGCCAGTGGAGCAGGTGGTCGGCACCAATCCGTTTTCCGATCAGGTCGTGATGGTGACCGGTGCGGGTGGGTCCGTCGGGACCGAGCTGTGTGAACAGTTGATCGACCTTGGTGTGGGTCGATTGGTTCTGTTTGATGTGAGTGAATTCAACCTCTATCAACTGCTGACTTCGCTATCGCCCAAAGCCCAAGAGGCGGGGGTAGAGCTGTGTGATTATCTGGCATCGGTCACCAACCAGAAGGCTGTTGAAAATTGTATCCAGGCCGAGGGTGTTTCGATCATCCTGCATGCTGCCGCCTACAAACATGTGCCGATGATCGAACGAAACCCGATCGCGGGCGTTTGGAACAATGTGTTGGGGACCAAAATACTCGGCGACGCGGCGCGGCGATTGCAGGTGGACCGGTTCGTCCTGGTTTCAACGGATAAGGCGGTTTTGCCCAACTCGATCATGGGGGCCAGCAAACGCTTGGCCGAATTGATCGTCGAAGACATGGCGCGCACCGCCACAACGACCAAGTTCTGCACTGTCCGTTTTGGAAATATGCTTGGATCGTCAGGCTCTGTCCTACCAAGGTTTCTAGAACAGATTTCGAGCGGCGGGCCGCTCACGATTACCGATGCACGGATGCAAAGGTTCTTTACCACCATCCCCGAGGCCGCGCGGCTCATCCTGACTGCGACGGCATTAAGCGACGGGGGCGAATTGTTTGTCCTTGATGCTGGCCAACAGGTTCGGATTGTCGATCTGGCCAAACGATTGATCAAAGCGTGCAACGCCCCCGAAACACCAATTCGCGTGACAGGACAAAGACAAGGCGAGCGTCTGGACGAATGCCTGACCATGCCCAGCGCGGACCTAAGGGCCACCATTCATCCCAAGATCAATATTACCGTCGAACAGAAATCCGATCTCGACCTTCCCCAAACACTTGGTCAAATCGTTGATGCAATCAACGCACATGATGCGGAACTGGTCCGCACCATTGTATTAGAGGCGGTGACACATCAGTCACAGGATGCTCAGTCTGCGAGGCTGTAAATTTCGTCTGGACCGCAGAATTCAACGAGCGTGAAACCGTTCGACGACATTAGCTTGTGGACAGCGTTCGACCCCGTGTTGTTTTCGATTGCCCAAGTGCGAACTTGGAAATCCTTAAACGGAAACGCCTCAAGCGCCGCAAGTTCGCCGCCTTCGATGTCGAGCGATAGAAAATCAACCTCGGTCAAATTGGCATCGGACAGCAAAGTGGCCAGCGACTTGGTTTGAACGGAAATGGTTTCTTCTTTGTGGGCTGGGTTCGCGCGGACCTTAACCAGCAGCGTTTTGTCGTAATGATCGGTCAGCCCGCTCATTTGGGTGTACCCTTTGGTCACGGCAATAAACTCTGCCGTGCCATCCTTATCGGACACCGCCACAGGTTCACAGACGCAGCGACGCTGCGCTTGGGCCTGTTCAAACTGGTCTGGCATCGGTTCGGCCAGAACACCGGTCCAGCCGCGGTATTGTTCAAAGAACAGGCTGTTTGACCCTGTCAGCCCGTCATAGCCGCCAACATCAACAAACACTCCGCCCCGTTTGTGGTTCAGCAATTTGTCCACAACACGGTCCTGTCCCGCCTGAGAGGCAAACGCATACCGGCTGTCCAGCATACGGTCGACTTCGTGCAGTTGGCGTACCAGCGCACCGCGACGACGTCCCTTTTCCTTGTTCAGCTGGGTCATCAATTCACGGCGTGCCGCCACCAACGATGATTTCGCGGATTTCAAATGCTCAAGTACAGCCATGGATTATTGCCCAACATATGATTTTTCATCGACGATCAGCGACCCAAGTTGAACACTGATTTCGCGTTTCAGCTCGGCCCGTCGGTCGTTGGTTATATAGACCGCTCGCGCCAACCGGATAAACTCTTCTCCGAAATCTTTTTTGGCCTCACACCGACGAATATCATCTTCGATGTCCCAAAGCTTGGCGTTCACATCGCGCAGTTCAGAATAGAGGTCCTGCGCCGCGTCGGTCATCGTCAATTCACGGGCACGAACTCCATCCAATTCGTCGTGCTCCCTTTGCACATTCACAAGCTTGACCGGATCCGAAATCCGCTCGGTCTTGAGGCGTAGGATCGACAAGCGGTCCAGCAATTCTCCGGCCGAAACAGGAATATTCAGCAGGACAGGTTGTGATTTCTCCATGTGATAACTTCTTGCTTGATGGTGTTGATGACCGGCGCCCACTCTAGTGCCTGTTCTTGACGGAACAATCGCATTGTTGGGTACCAAGGCGTTGTCTCGCCTTGGTGCCGATACACCCAAAATGCATCGGTGTGCAGAATGACCCATGTCGGCAACCCTAGCGAACCCGCGATATGGGCCGTGGCGGTATCCGAGGTGATGATCAAATCCATTTCCAACATTGTCGCTGCACAGTCTGCGAAATCACGGTCCGTGCTGGCGGCATCGACGATCAATGCGCTTGATCCGTCCTGTTGAAACGCATCGAGGTACGGGCCTTTGTACAAGGAAAACAACTGAGTGTTTTCGATATCCAACAGCGGCCAAAATTCCCGATGAGTAAAGGACCGAAACGCATTGCCGCGATAGGTCGCGGAACCGGACCAAACGACACCGATCTTAAATACGTCGCGATACGGCGCGACGATCTTGGCCGCTCGATCTTTGCTGGTGTCGGGGACCGTCAATTCAGTTGGCGGCCTGATATCGTCGTCGGTACTGACCGCTAGCCGCGGTAGATCCATCATCGAAATATAAAAATCGATCTTGGTCTGCGCAGGAATGCCAGTCGACACAACATCCGCACCGGGCAGCTTTGAAAACAGGCGCAGCAATGGTTTTTCCGCGATCAGGATCACCTTGGCGCCCATTGCCTTCAGGTCGGGCAAATGGCGCGCCATCAGCACCGCGTCGCCAAATCCCTGTTCGGGCAGAACAAGCACTGTTTTACCTTCGAGCGGCTCACCATCCCACTCAGGCAAAGTTATCTTGGGCCGCCTGACTTCGTCTGTGTACCAACGAACACGATAATTTTCGAACCCCCGATCATAGTCGCCAGCCGCCATTTGCGCCAAGGCAAGCTGCATCCGGATGTCGGCATAGTCCGGAAACTGGTCCACGGCAGGCGACAACCATTCAATCGCCTCATCGTATCGGCCGGAACCGCGCAGGCAGCGACCGATCAATGATACCTGTTCGGGCAAATTTGGGTTCTCGTCCAGCAATGACCGCCGCAGCGCGATGGATTCGTCCATCTTGCCCAAGTCAGACAGAACATTCGCAAGGTTTGCGCGAATACCCTGCCCTGTCGGTTCAAGCGCCAAGGCCCGTCGATGGGCCTGTTCGGCCAACTGAAACTGTTTTGCTGAACGCAGCGAAGCACCATAGTTCGACCACATAGAGGCGTCATCAGGATTTTGTGCGAGCCATTGGCTATAGAGTGGGATCGCCGTTTTATGATCGCCCGCCCGATGTGCGTCGATTGCGGCATCCCTTGGGTTCGGCACTGCCGACATATCAGTCTTCTCGTTTCCGCTTGATAGGCTTGATAAGCGTTCGGGGCCTCATTTCTTCGGCACGCTCAAACAAACTAAACGTCTGGTTTACATAGTTCACAGCGCCCGAGATAAACTCGACATAGTCGTTTAGCTCTGGCGTGACTTCGGTTTCGGTCAGGATGACACTGCGATCTTGGGGCAGTGTTTCAAACTGTAGGTAAAATAGCGGATCACCGCGGTTGATCTTCAACGGTTGATCGGTGTCGTGCCATTCAAACGCCCACATCAACGGGCGCGGCCAGACATTGATAGGAAAACGCCCGCCGAATAGGGTACCGGGCCAAGGCGTTTTCAGATGATGCATGAATGGCGGCATCTGGGTCACGTAAACCGGTTCGTCAGCGATAAAAACATACGGCAGCTGAAGCTGCAGCGTCGGCACTCCGGGATAGCGCCATTCCTTTTCCGCCGCTAAGTGAAGCATTTGCCCCAGCTTGTTCGCGCGAATGCCGCTTGTGTCACCGGCTAGGTTCCGTAGGGCGGGTTTCCCATCTTTGTCACGACCAAAGCCGATATGCAGGTCAACCGGACTGCGAACGACGAAATAGCGGCTTTCCATATTGATGACCGCTGGGCACCGCGAGGCCGACTTCGCATGATCCCTGTTCTTTTCCGCGCCCCGAAACCGTTCAGGCGGATAATAGATGACGCCACCCTTTTGGGTGTTCAGGAACCAGCCCACGGTCACCGGACCTTTGTTTTCCGGCAAACCTGCTGTGTTGTCGAATTTTATCGATAATTCCATCGCTCGCCTCGTTTTTTCTATCTGCGCAGCATATCAGGTCATTGCGAAAGTGCGCGATCCAATTTGCCGGGTCTGGGCAAACGGACGAAACCATATTTGGCCAGAAAAAGCACCGCCGCTTCGGACTGAAAATTTGACTGTTTGGTCGCGCTACTGATTTCAGATATCAGCATCGACCCATTTCGGTGGATCAAATCGGACACCGCCAGAACGATCGCGTCACTGGTTATGCGGCGCTGATAAACAGACCGCCCGTTGAAATCATCCAGCTGTTTTAGCGCCGACGGCGTCATTTTGCGGATCGAGGTAACAGTCAGGTCCATGCCCATCTGGGCAGTTGGGTACCGCGAATAAAGGTCAAACGGGTCGACCTCTATCGGGCTGATCGCCGCGTTCGATAGACGCGTTGTCGATGGCTGCGCCGCCTGACGGTCGTCGGCCAGTTTTTCCGATAAGGCCACGTATTGGCGCATAACCGGCGCAACATCATAGTTCGCTTTGACATGGGCCACGCCGGCCTGTCCCATTCGTTGTCGCAGGTCGTGATCTGTCGCCAGCCGGTCCAGCGTTTCTAGATAGGCATCCTGATCTATCTGCACACTCTGAGATGTCAGGCTCAGGTAATGCAGGTACCCGTCTGTGCCATCGGCAAAACGGCGCGCAATAGGTCCGCCCGCGCCGGAACGCGCCATACGGGTGGGCACCAAGAACCCTGTTTCGCCGTCAACAACCGTATCCCGAAATCCGTCCCAATCCGGCATAACAACGGGCAGCCCTGCGGCCATCGCCTCGATCGGGACAATGCCAAATGTTTCCTGAATATTGTCGACCGGCAGGGTGAATATGTCCGCGCCGGACCAAATGGCACGGCGGACCCACGGGTCACGCCCATCAATCATTTGGGTGGTCACGCTTGGACAAAATTCTTTGGGTCCGTCGCGATGTAACTGTTCCTCTTCATCGCGGGATGCCCAGCCAACCTGCCAAAGGTGCAAAGGCCGATGTAACCTTTGCGCCAGTTTTTCCAGAACCTGATACAAAGGGACAGGGTTTGCCTTTTCGACCACCGTCCATCGGCCAATTGTCATGACAACAATCGCATTGTCTGGCGCGCCGTACTTGGCGCGCGCCTCGGCCCGAAAGTCGTCAGATCGTTCAAACGCAGCGGTGTCGATACCAAGCGGGATTATCGGCAACTGAGGCATGGGCATACGCGTTGCCCCAAATCGCCGCCGGAAATAGTCCGCCTCTAGTTCGAACTGACGGGCGACGACGGACCTGACCGCACGCGATGTACAGATGATCGCATCCCATGGCTCGACCGGTTGTGACATCAATCCATGAAGCTGTTCAGTCACTTTCTGCGTCGAAACTGTGTGCGTGATCCCGACCAGCGAACATTTTTCCCCGCCATATCGCAGCCGCCGCCAAGCAGCCGATGTAAATCCAGGCACAGGAAAAAACACGGTCCCAAAGCGCGTAAAATCACCGCCACGCGACAAGGTTTCAGCGTCAATTGATCGCGCGTCACCGTTTTGGCGAACCAGCTTTTCGAACTTTGCTATCGCTTTTTTGTTGTCGGCAAGAACGCGAACTGTGTCCTGACTGACTTGGCGCAAGAACCCGTTCAGAATGGACTGTCCGGCGGACCGTCGGCCGACCAGCTTAGCACCCTTGGACTCGACCGCGTCGGGATGGAAATAGATCGCCGGATTTTGGGTCACATTGGTCACTTAGGGCTCGACTAGATTGATCGAACCCTAAGCAGGAACACTGCCTTAAACAAGATCAGACAGACATCACACAACTTCGCTGTGCGTTTGACTCTTCAGCACGGTCCAGAACCTTCTGCAGCGTCGCACCATGACGGAAATCCGGTTGAACCTGCGATTTGGCCTGAACAGCCGCGATAAAGCGATCAAAGTTCGAAGGATTATCCTCAAGATCGACATCCCGCCAAACAGCCTTTGGCATATCATCCCCGATGGACACGCGGATGGAACTATGCAGGTCGATATCTTGGACCGCAATCGCGCCTTTGGTGCCATATATTCGCAGGCTCAGATCGTTCAAATGACCGCTGGCAAATCGGGATGCGTGGATCACACCTGTTGCGCCGTTTTCCAGCGAAACATGCATGTTAAAGCTATCATTGGCGTCCAGTTTGTACTCACCTATCTGGTCGTTTTCGGCCTTGTGGAAGGTTGTCAGACGGCAGGACAAATCGCTGACGTTGGACCCCGCAACAAACGTTGCAAAGTCAACGATATGGACACCGATATCCCCCAGAACGCCCTTGGATCCGTGTTCGGTCGACAACCGCCACAGCCATGTTTCTTCGGTCCGCCAGTCACCCCATGCAGCCTGCGTTAGCCAACTTTGCAGATAGGCCGCTTCGAAATGACGAACCTCGCCGATCAGGCCCTGTGCCACCATGTCGGCGGCGTAGGTCAGGCCGGCGCCATTGCGATAGGTCAGGTTAACCATGTTCACGATGCCAGCCTTTTCCGCGGCATCCGCCATTTCGGTCGCATCCTGCGCATTTACGGCAAGCGGTTTTTCACACAAGACGTGTTTCCCCGCGGCGATCAGGGGCATTGTGGTTCGGTAGTGGACAGGGTCAGGCGTCACATTTGTGGCCGCGTCGAATTCCCCCCATGCCAAGGCATCATCCAGCGATGCAAATTGATTGGGAATGCCGTGTTCTTTGCAAAACTCGGCCAAACGCTCGGCGTTGGTGTCTACGGCCGCGACAACCTCGCATTCCGGGTTCGGAACAAAGGCTTCGGCATGTGCTTTGGCCATCGCCCCAGTGCCGATGATCAACAGGCGGACTTTGCTCATCGGTAACCTTCCTCGCCATCCTGATGCAAACGTGGGCCGCGTTCTTCGATCGGCTCTAGTGCGCTTTCAACAGGTACGTTTGGTGCGGCGTTCACGTCCAAAACGCGCGGCGCTGGGTTATGCGCCCATTTGACCGCGTTTCGCAAAACGGTCTGAACGTTGGTGTCGTGGTAGGTGGGATAGGTTTCGTGCCCGGGCCGGAAATAGAACACATTGCCCGCACCCTTTTTGTAGGTCACGCCCGAACGGAATACCTCGCCCCCTTGGAACCAAGATAGGAACACTGTTTCCATCGGTTCGGGGATACCAAACGGTTCGCCGTACATCTCTTCGTTTTCCAACTCAAAATGATCGGGCAAGCCAGCTGCAATCGGATGGTTCCGGCTGGTCAGCCACAGGCGTTCACGTTCGCCGGCCTCACGCCATGTCAAATTGCATGGCGTTCCCATCAACCGTTTGAACACCTTGGCAAAGTGACCCGAGTGCAAAACGATCAGGCCCATACCCGCCCAAACATGCTCAACAACACGTTCAACAACCTCGTCGGCGACATCGCCATGTGCCGCGTGCCCCCACCAAAGCAGGACATCCGTTTCAGCAAGACGTTCGGCTGGCAGGCCATGTTGTGGCTGCTGCAGAATCGCGGTCGTTGCAGAAATTTCTGGGTCGGCATTCAGGGCGTCGGCGATACAGCCGTGCATACCCTTCGGGTACAGATCAGACACAATTTTGTTGGTCTGTTCATGCACGTTTTCGCCCCAGACGACAGCACGAATGGTCATTGATTCCTCCTTCCAAAGCGCTTTGGGCGCTGTTTTGAGGAATCGTTAGCCAGATGTCTGGTGCCTGTCTACGCAGGAAATGGGTGCCCAAAGTGTTTTTTGGGCACCGTAAGTTTAAGCCACTGTTATTGCAGCGCTTCGTCGGTGATCGCCAATGTCCACGCGCCGACAGGTTCGGCGGTAATGACAGGATCCGACCCACCGGCCAGCAGCGTGGCGACCGTACGTTCGTAATCAGCGATATCAAGCGCACCGTTCGATCCGGCGGTAAGCTTGGCAATTTCGCCCATCATATAGACCTGATGATCCTCGGTTTGAGCACCGGTTTCATCATAATCCAGCACGATCATCGCGGCTTCTTCTGGGTTCGCTTCCGCCCATTTCCAACCTTCCATGGATGCAGCAACAAACTTCACCATGCGATCCGCAAAGGCAGGGTCTGCAAGGTTTTCCTCAAGCACGTACAGACCATCTTCTAGCGTTGCGACGCCCGCGTCTTCGTACTTAAAGGTAACGAGTTCATCTTCGCTGACGCCAGCCGACAGCACCTGATAATATTCGTTATAGGTCATCGTCGAAATACAGTCCGCCTGACGCTGCAGCAGCGGATCGACGTTAAAACCCTGCTTCAGAACGGTGATGCCGTCTTCGCCGCCATCGGTCGAAATACCTTCCTGGCTCATCCACGACAGGAATGGGTATTCGTTGCCAAAGAACCAGACGCCAATCGTCTTACCGGCAAAATCAGCCGGACCTGTGATGCCGGTATCCTTCCAACAGGTCAGCATCAGGCCCGAGGATTTGAACGGCTGCGCGATGTTGACGATCGGCAGACCTTTTTCCCGCGCAGCAAGCGCAGACGGCAACCAGTCGATCATGACATCCGCAGCGCCACCAGCCAGCACCTGACCCGGCGCGATGTCTGGACCGCCCGGCAGGATGGTGACATTCAGGCCCGCGTCCTCATAGAACCCCTGTTCCAGCGCGACATAGTATCCTGCGAACTGGGCCTGAGTGACCCATTTCAATTGAAGTGTGACGTCATCGGCAAACGCGCCCGATGCGGTCATCAGGGCCAAACTGGCCCCAGCTAGGTAACGTTTCATCTTCGACCTCCAAGTCGTTTTAGCCCCTTTTAGGGTCTATTTTCTTTGCGATGGGTGCCAAAAGGTCACCCGTCGCTCTATCAACGCGACAGCGCCGTAAAACGCACTGCCCGCTAATGCGGCGACCACGATCTCGGCCCAAACCATGTCCAGCGCCAGCTGGCCGACCGATGTGGAAATCCGGAAGCCCATCCCAACAACGGGTGAGCCGAAAAATTCGGCAACGATGGCGCCAATCATGGCAAGTGTCGTTGCGATCTTTAGTCCATTAAAGATAAAGGGCATCGCTGCCGGCAGGCGCAGGCGGATCAATGTCGACCAATATCCCGACGCATAGGTCCGCATAAGATCGCGCTGCATCGATGTGGTGTCCGACAGGCCCGCAACCGTGTTTACTAGAACCGGAAAGAATACCATCAATACCACAACCGCGGCCTTGGAATGCCAATCGAACCCGAACCACATCACAAGGATTGGCGCGGTTCCGACGATCGGCATAGCGGCCAGAAAATTGCCAACCGGTAACAGACCGCGTTTCAGAAAATCGTTCTGATCAACCGCCAAGGCCGCCAGAAACGCCGCGGCGCATCCAATCACATATCCACCCAGCGCACCCTTTAGGAACGTCTGCTGAAAATCGACCCATAACAGGCCGAGGTTCTGACCAAAGGTTTGGGCGATCAGGGTCGGCGTTGGTAACAAAACCGCGCTAATCCCCAATCCGCGCACGATCAATTCCCACATGACCAAAACAGTCACACCAAAAATGACGGGCACCAAAATACGTGCCTGTGCCATGCCGCTATGGGCAAGCCAGCGGTTCAGCACCCATGCTGCGATCCAGATAATGAGAGCTAGGACTACAAGTGTCATGTTACGCCAACCCCATCCGCGAAAGTGTTCGACGCTCTATCCAGCCAATAATGGCAACCAGCCCCGCCGCAAGGAACGCAGCCACAAACAGAGCGGCCCAGATTTGTTCTGTTTGGCCATAGTAGGACCCGCCAAGCATCCGCGCCCCAAGGCCGCCGCGTTGAACAGGCAGTTCACCAACAATTGCGCCCACAAGGCTCGCTGCGATGCCAACCTTGAGCGACGCAAACAGATAAGGCATCGACGACGGCAGCCTTAATTTCCAAAACCCTTGTGACCCCGAGGCATTATAGGTTCGCAGCAGATCGGTTTGCATGGCGTCCGGACTGCGCAGACCTTTGACCATGCCAACGACAACGGGAAAGAAACTTAGATAGGCGGATATGATCGATTTGGGCATCAGGCCCGTCAACCCGACCGAATTCAACACCACGATAATCATCGGGGCCAAGGCAAGGATCGGGATTGTCTGACTAACGATAGCCCAAGGCATCACGCTCATGTCCATTGTGCGGCTATAGACAATTCCAACCGCCAACAGCACGCCAAACCCTGATCCCAGAACAAAGCCCACCAGAGTCGCGGTGACCGTTTGTAGGCCGTGATAGATCAACGAACGGTTGGAGAGGGTTCCAGACCGCACAATACCGCGACGTCCATTCAGCTCTTCGTCGATAGTGCTTGCATATAGTTCGGTCAAAATTTGATGGGGCGCAGGCAGTCGCGCGCGATCAACAGACCAACTTTGACCAAGATGGCCTGCATTCGTGAACACAAGCGCGAACCGACCAACCTCGGCGCGTTCTCTTTGGGTTTCTGGCGTTAGAACCGCGCCGCTTCGTTCTGCGTTGGTCAGCGTTTCGCGAACGTTCATCGGAACGCAGGCGATATACCAAACTGCCAGGATGGTTGCGACGACGGTCAGGACTGGCAGGATACGCGTCATCATCAGTCCTCGGCGTGTCCGGCGCGCAGCCCTTCGCGGACGCGGTGCGCAATTTCAATGAATTCGGCACTGTCGCGAATATCCAGCGGCCGCTCTTTCGGAAGGGGGCTATCGATCACATCGGTGATCCGACCCGGCCGCGGGGACATTACAACGATCTTGGTGGACAGATAGACCGCCTCGGGAATGGAATGGGTGACAAAGCCGATGGTTTTGCCAGTACGTCCCCAAAGCTTAAGCAATTCTTCGTTCAGACGATCCCGCACAATTTCGTCAAGCGCACCAAAGGGTTCATCCATCAACAAGATATCGGCATCAAAGGCCAGCGCGCGGGCAATCGAGGCGCGCTGCTGCATGCCCCCTGATAGCTGCCACGGGAATTTCTTTTCAAAGCCTGACAACTCAACAAGGTCCAAGACCTTGGCCACCCTCTCGGCCTGCTCGGTCTTGTCAAACCCCATGATTTCAAGCGGCAGCCGAATGTTCCCGCCGATCGTCCGCCACGGGTACAAACCCGCCGCCTGAAACACATAGCCATAGGCCCGAGCGCGACGCGCCTCGTCGGGCGTCATGCCATTGACCGACAGCGTCCCGCCCGTTGGTGTTTCAAGCGCGGCAATACACCGCAAAAACGTGGTTTTTCCGCAGCCCGAAGGGCCGATAAAGGAAACGAAATCCCCTTTGTTTATCGTAAGGTCCACGCCCTTAAGTGCATGGACAGGGCCGTCAACGGTTTGAAATGTGAGATCGACAGACTTGGCGTCGATCACTGTTTGTGGCGCATTCATTCAGGTCTAGACCCCCGTCGCCGGAATGCCGCTGCGCTCAACTGGCCGCGGCGAGGTCAGCTCTTTCCAAGTGGACAAGGCACGGTTGACGGGCGCGTTTGCTTCGCGGGCAACGAATTTGCCGTGGCCTTCTTGGGTGTTGATTTCGCCATCTTTCACGGCGACCTGACCGCGGGTCAGGGTATAGCGTGGCAGGCCCTTTACCTCTTGCCCTTCGAACACATTGTAATCGATGGCAGATTGCTGTGATCCGGCGGTGATAGTTTTAGATTTTTCAGGATCCCACACCACAAGGTCAGCATCCGCACCCACCAGAACGGCACCCTTTTTCGGATAGCAGTTCAGGATTTTGGCGATATTCGTCGATGTCACGGCCACAAATTCATTCATTGTCAGGCGGCCTGTTGCAACGCCATGTGTCCAAAGCATTGGCATCCGATCTTCAAGCCCGCCGGTCCCGTTCGGAATCTTAGAAAAGTCGCCAACACCATAACGTTTTTGTTCGGTGGTAAAGGCACAGTGATCGGTGGCGACAACGGACAACGAACCAGACTGCAATCCGGCCCAAAGGCTATCTTGATGCTGTTTGTTCCGGAACGGCGGCGACATGACACGGCGCGCGGCGTGGTCCCAATCGGGATTGAAATATTCGCTTTCGTCCAGCGTCAGGTGCTGGATCAACGGCTCGCCCCAAACCCGCTTGCCCTGCATGCGGGCGCGGCGGATGGCCTCGTGCGCTTCTTCGCAGGAGGTATGAACGACATACAGCGGCACACCCGCCATGTCGGCGATCATAATCGCGCGGTTGGTCGCCTCGCCTTCGACTTGGGTCGGGCGGGAATAGGCATGACCTTCGGGTCCTGTGTTCCCCTCGGCCAAAAGCTTGGCGGTCATTTCGGCGACAACATCACCGTTTTCGGCATGCACCATCGCAATACCGCCAAGTTCGGACAGACGGTTGAACGATGCGAACAATTCGTCATCGTTCACCATCAACGCGCCCTTATAGGCAAGGAAGTGTTTGAACGTGTTGATACCGCGCTGTTCGATGACGGTTTTCATGTCGTTGAAAACCTGTTCGCCCCACCATGTGACCGCCATGTGGAACGAATAGTCACAATTTGCGCGCGTGGATTTGTTGTCCCACCGTTTGATCGCGTCCATCAGGCTTTCGCCTTGGTTCGGCAAACAGAAATCAACGACCATCGTTGTACCACCGGCAAGTCCGGCGCGCGTGCCGCTTTCGAAATCGTCGCTGGAATAGGTGCCCATGAACGGCATTTCTAGGTGCACATGCGGGTCAATCCCGCCCGGCATGATATAACAGCCGGTGGCATCAAGGACTTCGTTACCCGTCAAACCCTTGCCAATCTCGGTGATCACACCGTTTTCAATCAAAACATCCGCCTCATAGGTGAGGTCGGCGGTGACGACGGTACCGTTTTTGATAACTGTGCTCATGACTGTTTCCCTCACTCCACGATTTGGGCGGTTTCCAGAACGGCATGCAGCAACACATCAGTGCCTGCAGCGGCCCATTCGGGACTGATTTCTTCGGCTTCGTTGTGTGAAAGCCCGTCCACACACGGACACATAATCATAGCTGTCGGGGCCACGTCATTGACCCAACAGGCGTCGTGTCCGGCACCCGACACAATGTCACGATGACTATAACCCAGCCGTTCGGCCGCGTTGCGCACCGCGGCAACACAGGTTTCGTCAAAGGCTGGCGGGTTAAACTGGCCGACAACCTCGCTTTCGAAGGTGACACCGATCTCTGCGCAAAGCTTGGGGGCCTTTTCATAAAACTCATCCAGCATCGCGTCGATCACATCAGGCAGGTGGGATCGGAAATCGACGGTGAAGACCACCTTGCCTGGGATGATGTTGCGTGAATTTGGATAAACGTCGCAGTGACCAATGGCGCCGACGGCATTCGGCTGATGCTTCATCGCAATTTCGTGGACCAGTTCAGTGATCCGTGCCATCCCGCGACCTGCGTTCACACGCATCGGCATAGGGGTTGATCCCGTATGGCTTTCTTTGCCCGTTACGGTGCATTCGATCCAGCGCAGACCCTGACCGTGCGTGACGACACCGATGTCTTTGCCCTCGGCCTCTAGGATCGGGCCTTGTTCGATATGCAGCTCGAACATTGCGTGCATTTTGCGCGCGCCGACCTCTTCGTCACCGACCCAACCGATACGGGCCAATTCGTCGCCAAAGCGTTTTCCCTCGGCATCAATCCGGTCATAGGCCCAATCCTGAGTGTGGCGGCCCGTAAAGACACCGGATGCCAACATCGCTGGGGCAAAGCGCGTGCCCTCTTCGTTGGTCCAGTTCGTCAAAACAATCGGGTGTTTGGTCTTGATCCCAAGGTCATTCATCGTGCGGATCGCTTCTAATCCGCCCAGAACGCCCAAGACACCATCATATTTCCCACCAGTTGGCTGGGTATCTAGGTGACTGCCCATGTAAACAGGTAACGCATCAGGGTCTGTACCAGCGCGGGTCGCGAACATATTTCCCATTGTGTCCACGCCCATGGTCAAACCGGCGGCATCACACCATTTTTGAAACAGGTGACGGCCCTCGCTGTCTTCGTCCGTGAGTGTCTGGCGATTGTTGCCGCCTGCAATGCCGGGTCCAATTTTGGCCATCTCCATCAAACTGTCCCAAAGACGGGTACCGTCAATTTTGATGTTCTCCGCTGGCGCGCGCGTATTTGTCATGGCGCTGGCTCCCTATTCAAAAAATGCACTGCTTTTGGGCAGTCGCTTTTTGTTTTACCATTCGGTCAAACAAACGCTATCAGAGGATAGAAACTAATCAACCTTTCAAATTCTCTGCATGGTGTTTGACACTAAAAGCATCTAAATGATGCATGAAACAGCAGTAATGGAACGTGAATTATGGGCAAAAACGGACCGACAACTCGTATCCAAGTCAAAAATCGAAATGCGATACTTGATGCCGGTTTGGACGTCTTTTCCCAGTTTGGTTTTCGGGGATCGACGCTTGATCAAATCGCCGAAACCGCCGGTTTGTCCAAGCCCAATCTGCTGTACTATTTCCCTTCGAAAGAGGCGATTCACGTCGAACTTTTGGAAAGTTTGCTGGACACTTGGCTCGACCCATTGCGTGCGATGAATCCAAACGGCGACGCAATTTCGGAAATTAAGGCCTATGTGAATCGCAAATTGGAAATGGCGCGCGAATTTCCACGTGAAAGTCGTTTGTTTGCGAATGAAATTCTGCAAGGCGCGCCTCGTATTTCAGGTGATTTGGAAAATGGCCTTAAGCCCCTTGTCGATGAAAAGGCCAAAGTCATTCGTGAATGGAGCGCAGCCGGAAAAATCGCTGATGTTGATCCGTATCATTTGATTTTCTCAATCTGGGCCATGACCCAGCATTATGCGGATTTTGATGTTCAGGTCCGGACGGTTCTAGCGAACGATGATCCGTTCCCCGGTGCCGAAGCCTATCTGAACCAATTGTTCACCAAACTGCTAACTCCCTGACCCCGGGCGATTTTCACCGCCCGAGGCACTCAGGAGGAACTACTCCGCCGCGGTTGCGGCCGGGTTATTGGGGTGCGTGGTCCAGTTGCCATAATCGCCTGAGACCGCTTCGCCCGTGCGTTCGTCGATCTGGCCTGGCTGCAACTCAACCATCGTGATGCAATCCTCAACCGGACAGACATCAACACACAGGTTGCAGGCAACACATTCGCTGTCGTCCACTTCGAACACGCGGCCTTCCTTCATCAGGATAGCTTGGTGACTCGTGTCTTCGCAGGCGATATAACAACGGCCACATTTGATGCAGGCATCCTGATCAATCTTGGCCTTGGTGACGTAGTTCAGGTCCAGATACTGCCAGTCGGTGACATTCGGCACGGCCGAACCGATGAAATCTGCGGTCGACTGATAGCCCTTTTCGTCCATCCACTGTGACAGACCGCTGATCATTTCTTGAACGACCTTGAAGCCATAAGTCATAGCGGCGGTACAAACCTGTACGTTGCCTGCACCCAAGGCCATGAACTCAGCCGCATCGCGCCACGTTGTGACCCCGCCGATACCAGAGATCGGCAAACCACGGGTTTCGGGATCACGGGCAATTTCGGCAACCATGTTCATCGCAATGGGCTTGACCGCTGGCCCACAATACCCGCCGTGGGTGCCTTTGCCGCCAATCGTTGGCTGTGGCGCCATCATGTCCAGGTCGACCGAGGTAATCGAATTGATCGTGTTAATCAGGCTGACCGCATCAGCCCCGCCAGCATTCGCCGCCCGCGCAGGGAAACGGACATCGGTGATATTGGGGGTCAGTTTCACGATAACCGGCTTGGAATAGTATTTCTTGCACCATTCCGTGACCATCTGGATGTATTCGGGCACCTGTCCAACAGCAGACCCCATGCCCCGCTCGGCCATTCCATGTGGGCAACCAAAGTTCAACTCGATCCCGTCGGCACCGGTTTCTTCGACGAGCGGCAGGATATCTTTCCACGCCTGTTCCTCACATGGCACCATGATCGACACGATCAGGGCACGGTCAGGATAGTCTTTCTTGACCCGTGTGATTTCCTCGAGGTTGGTTTGCAGCGGCCGATCAGTGATCAGCTCGATGTTGTTCAGCCCCAACAGGCGGCGGTCCGCGCCATAAATTGCGCCATACCGCGGGCCATTGACGTTGACGACGGGCGGACCTTCGGACCCTAGGGTTTTCCAAACGACGCCGCCCCATCCGGCCTCATAGGCGCGGCGGACATTGTATTCCTTGTCAGTTGGCGGCGCAGACGCGAGCCAAAAAGGATTAGGCGACTTAATTCCAAGAAATTCTGTGGTTAGATCAGCCATGGCTCACTCCGAAAGATAGCTGTGGATGTCTTCGGCGGCGTCACGACCTTCGGCCACCGCGGTAACGGTCAGGTCATCGCCACCGCTTGCGCAGTCGCCGCCAGCCCAAACACCGGCAACCGATGTGCGGCCAGTGTCCGACACCTTGATTTTACCGCCATCTAGGTCGAGGCCGGCATCAGTGGTCAGGGTCTGTCCAATCGCCTTGAACACCTGATCAGCCGACAACGACACCTCTTCGCCGGTGCCGACGACGCGTCCATTTTCAACGTTGGTATATTCAAGCGTAATGCTGTCGGTCCCAACCGCCTTGGGCATCACGTTGAACAAGATTTTCACGCCCTTCGAGGCGGCCAGATCCTGTTCATAGCGGCTTGCTGGCATGGACGCGCGGTCACGGCGATAGGTAATGGTCACGTTTTCCGCGCCGAGCAGTTTCGACTGCACCGCCGCGTCAACAGCTGTCATACCGCCGCCAATCACCACGACATTGCGGCCAACCGGTAACGTGGTTAGATCATCGGCCTGACGCAATTCGGCGATGAACTTGACGGCATCGGTGGCCAAATCTTCGCCTTCAGTGCGCATGGCATTCACACCGCCCAAACCAACGGATAGGAACACGGCGTCAAACTGATCCGATAGGTCATTCAAGCCAAAATCACGATCAAGCGCCTTGCCTGTTGTTAGGGTGATCCCGCCGATTTGTAGCAACCAATCAACTTCTTTAGCCGCAAAATCATTTGTCGATTTATAGGCTGCGATCCCGAATTCGTTCAGACCACCCGCCTTGGATTTCGCGTCGAACAGTTCGACATCATGTCCCTTCATCGCCAAACGGTGCGCACAGGCCAATCCCGCCGGACCAGCACCGACAACAGCCACCTTTTTGCCCGTCGCAGCGGCGCGATCAAAGGGGTGGGCGTTCTTGGCCATCAAGGTATCGGTCGCATAACGCTGAAGTCGGCCAATCTCGACCGGTTTGCCCTCGGCAACCTCTCGGACACAAACCTCTTCGCAGAGCGTTTCTGTCGGACAGACACGGGCGCACATGCCACCCAGAATATTCTGGTCAAAAATCGTTTTTGCGGCGGCTTCTGACGTACCGGTCGAAATCTGACGGATGAACAGCGGAATATCGATGCTGGTTGGACAGGCCGTCATGCATGGCGCGTCGTGGCAGAAATAGCAGCGATCCGCTGCGACCGATGCCTCATGCGGCGCAAAGGGCGCATGAAGATCATCAAAGTTTGCTGCCAACTCCTCCGATGCAAGTCGACCGGCTGCGATACCGGTTGTGCGTGGGGTGTTCATGGTGGCTCCCTGTGTGTGCCTTTGTTTTGAGAAAGCATGACACAGGTCGTTTTTTTATCAAACGGTAAATTTTAGGCAGTTTGTGAACACTCGGCTCATCGCGTCGAGCATTTAAATCACGCTCTGACTTCCGGTAAATCGTTAAAAATGAACAAAAGTTTGAAAATCGATCTTCGTTATTCATTGAATTGGGAATGTGCTTACATTGCGCTGGCGCACCAAAAAAATCCGACGCCATGGAATGTGGCGCCGGACAAAAACCACTATTCAGCGGTCAGAAAATTGATTCGTTGGTCAAAAATGGAACGGATCGACCAGCGTTCGGCGACCCAATGTCATGGCGTCTGATACGTGGATCATCGGCGCCAGATCGACATCGCTTTGACCGGATTTAACCAACTCGGCCATGCGGGCATAAAGCGCCGGATACTCGCCCATGATATCGGTGCGGCCCTCGACGGTTTCACCTGCGATGGCCAATGTATTGCCCCCATTGCTAAGCAACAGCTCGCCCTCGGTTGTGGCGATCCGGATGTCCCATGTTTGAGGGCCCTCTTGCCGCCAATCAAAATCGGCCGTCACATTGCCCGAAAATGTCAGCTTGGCGCCGATTGGGGTTTGGCAATTCGACGGCACCTCTAGGTCCGCGGCCCGCACAAAAACCGGTTCCGGCAGGATATCCGTCAAAATTGACAGGGCGTTGATGCCCGGATCGAACACACCCATGCCAGCCGGTTCAAAAATCCAGTCCTGACCGGGGTGCCAACGGCGGACATCTTCGCGCCATGTGATATGACCTGCCGTTACGGTTTTGTCGGCCAACCAGTCCTTGGCAGCGGCAACGCCCTCGGCCATGCGGCTATGCCATGTCGCAAAAAGGCTCACGCCATTTTGGGCGGCCAACTGTTCAAGGGCATGCACCTCAGCCAGCGTCGCGCCAGGTGGTTTTTCCAGCATGACATGACGCCCTGCGGCCAACGCCAATCGCGCATATTCATAGCGGGGCGCCGGCGGCAGGCAGAGCGACACCATACCGATGTCCGGATTTTCTGCCAGCATCTGAGCCATATCACTATAGGCTGGCACGCCATCCACGCGCCCCTGACGGCTAACCGTTGCAGCAAGCGACCAGTCATCACTGGCCGCAAGCGCAGGTACATGTTGATCAACGGCAATCTTGCCAATGCCGACGAGAGCGACTTTGATCAATGCGAGTCCCTCCCGACAGGTGCGCCGCGACACCCCTTGAGGAAATCAAGGTCAGCGCCGGTATCGGCCCCTTCGACATGCTGTTGGTGAAGCCATGCATAGCCGCTTTCGGGCTGTTCATGGGCCGGTTTCCATTCGGCCAGACGCGCGGCAAGCTCTTCGTCAGAGATATCCAGATGCAGACGGCGGTTTGGGACATCCAGTTCAATCATGTCGCCATCCCGCACCACAGCCAACGGGCCACCAGCCGCAGCCTCGGGCGAGGTATGAAGAACAACCGTGCCATAAGCCGTGCCCGACATACGCGCATCCGAAATACGCACCATATCGGTAATCCCCTTTTTTAGGATCTTGGGCGGCAGACCCATGTTTCCGACCTCGGCCATGCCCGGATATCCCTTGGGACCACAGTTTTTCAAAACCATGATGCAGGTTTCATCGATGTCTAGATCATCGTCGTTGATCTTGGCTTTGTAGTCGTCGATGTCCTCAAACACGACGGCACGGCCGCGGTGGGACATCAGGTGTTCGCTTGCGGCCGAGGGTTTCAATACAGCACCGTTCGGTGCCAGATTGCCTTTGACGACAACGATACCGCCCGATTGGGTCAACGCCTTGTCAGCGGGCAGAATGACGTCTTCGTTGTGGTTCACCACATCCTTCACCTGATCCCAAATGCTTTCTCCGGCAGCGGTCAGGGCGTCCTTGTTCAGCAAGCCCGCCTCACCCAGTCGTTTCAGCACTACGGGAAGGCCGCCAGCGTAGAAAAATTCCTCCATCAGGTATTTGCCCGATGGCATCAGATTCACGATCGTTGGCACGTCACGGCCACAGCGGTCCCAGTCGTCCAGCGAAATGTCGACACCAAGGCGGCCAGCAATCGCCAACAGGTGGATAACAGCGTTGGTAGACCCACCAATCGCGGCATTGGTTCGGATCGCGTTTTCAAACGCCGCTTTGGTCATGATGTCGGACGGTTTCAGGTCATCCTTGACCATTTCAACGATACGGCGGCCAGTCATATGCGCCATGACGCGGCGGCGGCTATCGACAGCCGGAATTGCGGCGTTGCCGGATAGGGCCATGCCCAGCGCTTCGGCCATGCTTGCCATCGTGCTGGCGGTGCCCATAGTGTTACAGGTGCCGGGGCTGCGTGACATGCTGGTTTCTGCCTCGGCGAATTCATCCTGGGTCATCTCGCCAGCCTTCACTGCCTCTGAGAATTTCCAGATGTGTGTGCCGCTGCCAACACGTTCGTTGCGATAGTACCCATTGAGCATCGGCCCGCCAGTCACCACGACAGATGGCAAATCGGTCGAGGCTGCCGCCATCAGCAACGATGGCGTTGTCTTGTCACAGCCAACCATCAACACGCAGCCATCAATCGGCTGGCCGCGCATTTGTTCTTCGACCGACATGGCGGCAAGATTGCGGAACATCATCGCTGTGGGGCGGAATGCACTTTCACTGGCGCTGAAAGCTGGAACTTCGACTGGGAAACCGCCCGCCTCATAGATGCCGTGCTTAACGCTTTCTGCCAGATCACGGAGGTGACCGTTGCATGGGGTCAACTCGGACCAAGTGTTCATGATCCCGATCACGGGCCGCCCGTCGAATAGGTGATGCGGCAGACCTTGGTTCTTCATCCATCCACGGTGATAGATCTGGTCACGTCCCGTACCACCAAACCATTCCTGACTGCGAAGCTTGCGGGGCCATTTTGCGGGCTTAAACGTCATATTCCACCACTTTGACAAATGTAATTTGCCGACAGATTAGCCAAGGTTTCTATACCAAACAAATCATGATAATTTATCTTATCATAACAAAAATGGTATGATTATGTCTCTGATTTCCCGTGGCCTTAAACTGTCACACTTGCGCCTGATCGCCGAACTCAGCAAATCCGGCCAAGTGGGCGTTACCGCAGCCCGACTAAACATCACACAATCCGCAGCCTCACGGCTTTTGTCAGAGGTCGAACAAATTGTTGGGGCCGCCGTTCGGGTCAAGGACGGTCGCGGCGTGATGTTGACCGAACTTGGTGTCGCTTTGGCCAAACGCGCGGAACGCGTCTTGTTGGAACTGGATGACACGGAACAGGAACTTTCGGAACTCACATCTGGCTCGGCTGGCCATGTTCGGATCGGATCGGTGACTGGCCCCGCAGTCGAGTGGGTGCTGCCCGCTCTGCACGTCGCCCTCGGTGATATGCCAAATGTCACGTTTGACGTTGAGGTCGGCCCGTCCGATATCATCTGCGACATGCTTGTATCCGGCGAGATTGACCTGGCAATCGCCCGCGTGACGGAGGTCACCGATGCCGCGCAACTTGATCAACGCGTGATAGCAACAGAGCCAATGTCACTGATCGTGCGCAAAGGTCACCCTATTATGAAATCAGGCTCTATTTCGGCTGAAAGCGTCGTAGATTTTGACTGGGTGTTGCCCGCAAAGGGCTCTGTCTTGCGGCGTGCGGTCGAGGCGCGACTGAGCGAATTAGGCCTGTCAGAGCTAACGGTTCGGATATCGACGTCAGCAATACCTCTGACGCTCGCGCATGTGAAATCCAGCGATGCAATTGCACCGCTGGCCAATTCGTTATGTGACATGTTTGGGCATGGCGACTTTGCCGTCTTGCCGCTGGAACTTGGGATTGACGCCGGTGGCTTTAGCCTGTTGACCCGCCGCAATACCGACCCGACACCAGCCGCAGCCAAGGTGCAAGAGATCATCCTAAACCGTCTTTGAGGTGGATGATCCGCCCCCCAGCCGCAGCGGCATCGTCCGGGTCATGGGTCACAAGGATCGTCGGTAGCCCATTGTCCTTGGCATGCTGAAAAACAAGCGTTCTTACCTGCTGCCGAAGGTCGGTATCCAATTTCGAAAACGGTTCATCCAGCAACAGCGCATGGGGTTGGGCCAGCAGGGTCCGGACCAAGGCGACCCGTGCCTTCTGTCCACCTGACAAGGTCGCGGGATCACGGTCCTCGAACCCATCCAGGTCAACGCTCGATAGGCCGCGCTGCATCATGGCGTGACGTTCGCCGCCTTTGTACGCGCGCGGAATGGCGAATTTCAGGTTTTGACCGACCGACATATGCGGAAACAAAAGGCTATCCTGAAACAAAATGCCGATCTTACGCTCATATGGCGGGATTTGGGTGACATCCTGTCCATTCAGCTCGACCACCCCTTTGGCGGAAAGGTCCGCCGAGAGGAAACCGCTGATGTATGCCAGCAATGACGACTTGCCTGACCCCGACGGCCCCATGAGTGTCAGAACCTCGCCCGCGCCGATTGAGGCACAGACGTTCAACAGGTCATTCCCGTCCTTTGAGATGACGACATTTTTCAGGTGTAGTTCGTTAGGCACCGATCATGCCCTTTCTATTTCGCCACAAAACGAGCGGCACGCAGATCGCTAGCAGATATGGGACTATGGATGCAAAAACCTGCGCAACGGCAAAGACGCCAATCGCGCGCCTGTCCCCGCCGGACGCCAGTGTCACAGCCTCGGTGGTCAGTGTCTCTATTCGCCCCCCACCCAGCAACAGGGTCGGCAGATACTGCCCCACGGACACCGCGATTGCGATCGCAGCCGCAATCAAAATCGGACCGATCAACATCGGCAGCTTTACAACAAACAACGTCCTTAGGCCCGGCGCACCCAGCGCACCGGCAGTATGGGCATACCCCCGATCCCAAGCGGTATAGGCCCCGCTAAGGGTCAGAACAAAGTAGGGCAGCACGAACACCAGATGTGCCAGCAATACCGGCATGTATCCCTGAGTTAGACCCGTTTGC
This sequence comes from Marivivens sp., assembly GCA_965215785.1. Classification (GTDB taxonomy): domain Bacteria; phylum Pseudomonadota; class Alphaproteobacteria; order Rhodobacterales; family Rhodobacteraceae; genus Marivivens. The sequence goes on from OZ244120.1 coordinate 885,082, forward strand.
AGTGCCAGGATTTGGATACCCGGCAGGAACGATATCTGCGGGACAATAAGTGGCATATATAGCAGCCATTTTGGCACAACTGAGCCAGTTTCAAACATCCAAATTGTTAAAATTAGGGCGAAACAGACACTGATTATGCCAATCACGGCTGTTGTCACGCTTGCCGTTAGCACACCGTCTAAATGCCGTTCCCAATTGCGGAACGTCATGGCGTCAGGCAACGCATCAGGGAACCCCCAGAAACCGGCAAACGACCAGATCACGATCACCGCGATCCCCCCCAACAGTGCCGAAATCAGCACGACTGCTGCTGTTGCCGCGGGTGCCTTGGTTCCTGAAACGAAGGGCATGCGAAACCCGCGTTGGATAACGATACGATAGATGGCGGCTGTTAGCTTTTCGCCGCACCACCACAGAACCATCGCCGCGCCAACCAAACCCAACTGAAATACCGCACCAGCGGCACCCAACATACGTTTTGTCAGGTCTGGATCGTTCATCCATTTGACGACCAGAGCCGATAGCGTCGGCGGTGTCGTTGGGCCAATGATCTGTGCGACATCCACAACAGACATCGAATAGGCCAGAACCAGATAAACCCCCAACCTGATCTGAGGATAAAGACGCGGCCAAATGGTCAGGACAAATGCGCTGGAACGTGTGTATCCCATCGAAACCGCAACAGGTAAAATCCGGTCGGCCCGTAGCGAAGGAAGCGCGGCAAGCGTTAGCAACAGAAGAAATGGGACCTCTTTCAAAACAAGAGCAGCGACCATCGACCAGCCTGCCGGGTCCTGAATTATCAACCAATCGGGAGGTCGGTCAAATCCGGTCACCCAAGGGGACATCAACCGCATCAGCAATCCCGACGGGGCGATCAGAAACGCGATCCCGAACGCCGCCGCGGCATGAGGCAACGCCAAAAACGGCCCCAGCAATCCGGTCATGATGCGCCAGACTCGTCCACCCGATAATGTTGACGTTAGCCACACCGTCACAAACACCGAAATCAGCGTTGCGCATAGACCAACCTTAAACGACAACCATGCGGCGCGGGGTACGGCGGGATGATCAACAAGTGCCTCAAAGACGTCCCAACCTAGTTCGAAACGACCAACGATCGGGAAATAGCCAAAGGCAGGCAATAAAACGCCAAACATCCCGGCCACGACCGGGATGCCTAGCATCAATCCTACCAAAAGGCGGGCCAATTACTGCGCCACGCCGTATCGGGTTTCCCAATCAGCTGCGATGCGGGTCATCCAGCTTGGATGGGGTTCGTCCTGAACGGAACCCAGCTCTGCGGGCGACAATGTCGCGATCCCCAAATCAAGCGCATCAAAAGCCGAGCGATCCTCTTCGCTCAGCGCGTCCATATTCAGGACCGTGCCGTATCCGAGGATATTTGGATCCTGTGCCCGCAACTGTGCCTCAGGCGACAGCAGGAAATCTGCGACGACCATCGCGCCAGCCTTAGACCCTGAATTGTATGGAACGGCCACAAACGACGCGTTGCCGATTGTGCCCTTGTCCAAGACAAACGTGCGGACAGTGTCAGGCAACTGGCCATTGGCGATCGCTGTTGACGCTTCGCTTGGGCTAAAGGAAATCGCCATATCAACCTCGCCATCGGCGATCAGCTGCAGCTGTGCAGGTCCGGTTGCCGGATAAACGCGACCTTCGCGCCACAAATGAGGCGTCAACTCATCCAGCCATGCCCACAGGGGTTCTGCAACCTGATCGTAGGTTTCATCAGAAACAGGTGCCGCCAGCACGCCAGGATCAACGGTCAAATCGACAAGCGCCTGCTTTAGGAAAGTGGTGCCGAGGAAATCAGGTGGCTGAGGATAGGTGAAACGGCCCGGATTATTCGCGGCCCAATCCAGCAACGCATTCATATCGCCAACCGGTCCGGTGTCCGCAGTGTCGTACATGAAAACAACCTGAGCCATGGCCCATGGGCTCTCGTAGCCTTCAACCGGTACGGTAAAGTCGGTTTGCACTGTTTTACCGTCGACATCGACAACCGCCCAATTTGGCAGTTCTTCGGCAAAAGGACCAAAGAGCAGGTCCGCCTCTTTCATCGAGGCGAAATTGGCGCCGTTGATCCAAATCATATCGACCGCACCGTCATCGTCTTGACCGGCCTGTTTTTCAGCGACGACACGCGACACCGCATCGGCGGTATCAGTAAGCTTTACGTGTTCAAGTGTGACGCCGTATTCATCGGACACACGTTCGCCAACCCACGCGATAAAATCGTTGGTCGTTGTCGAACCGCCCCATGCGTTCCAGTAAACAGTTTGACCGCGTGCCTCTTCGAGGACCGCCTCCCAGTTTTTTGGGTCTGGGTCGGCAAAAACCGTAGTCGGCAGCGCCAACGCCAAGGCATAGCCCAGTAGTTTCATTGATTATCCTTTCAGTTCGAAAATAGTCGACTGGCACCCCAAATCCTCAGGGTTGCCGTCACAAAGCACAGCCCGCCAAATATCCATGCAAGCACAGGAAATGCGGACGGGAACAGGCATAGGAGGACGAAAAACACGATGGTTTCCGTGCCTTCCAACAGCCCGTTGGAATAATACAGCGACTTGATCCCCTGCGCCTTTGTTTCAAGCCCGTGTTTTTCGGCCAAGATCGCATAGCCCAGAAAGCTGGCACCGTTAAAATAGAACGAGGCCAGCAGGAACGCGCCCGATGCGGCGTTCTGGGGCTCCATCCAGACAAAGGCCATTGGAACCAATCCGTAGAACAGGAAATCGCAGACGATATCCAAGTAACCGCCGAAATCTGTTTTGCCGGTCGCACGGGCCACTGCGCCATCCAGACCATCGGCCAAACGACTTAGCAACAAAGGGATCAGCGCAAGGTAGGTTGCCCCAAACGCGATGGCGACGGCGGCGACAATGCCGAACCCCAGACCAACCAACGTCACCAAATTTGCAGACACACCAAACGACGCAATCTGCTGACCCAGAGAATTCAGCGGCGGATCAATGATTTGTCGTGCGCGCGTGTCGAACATGGTTCACCCCTTGTGATGCGCCACAATTGCCCAATCCGGTTCGTTCACGCAATCGACATGACAGATAATTGAGGGATTGTCACAATTAATCCTGATCAAAATAATCGAATTGACATTCCTGACAAATTCACTCAAAAATTAGCTACCGAGCCTTCGAGGTATCCTATGCGCGACCTGACAAACCACAATCATTCCCGACGCGGCGGCGCGACCGTCGGTCAACTTGCCGATCTGACGCCGGTAGAGGCTGCATCGGTCCTGTATCTGCGGATGTGGGGCGAAGGTGAAAACGGCATCCGTCAGATCGAGCATGACTTCACAACAAGTCTGGGCACCAGCGATGGGCAGACCGCCTTTTGGGCCTTTGAAAGCCTTTGCCAGAACTGCACGATCTATGGTCGGCGCCCGCTCATGCGGCATCAGTTGCGATGCAATTGCCTTGGCGCTGACGAAAGCTGTTTTGCCAACCTGATCGGCGCGGCCGGCGAAGGCGCACGCGAGGACGCCGCGCTTATGGCGTCACTGATCGTACGTCCCGATTTGGCGCTGCCCCTTGCCGATCTCGCACAACAGGTCGCCATTGCCTTCCAGCGGCTGATTGATGCCGCCCCTGAGGTCACACCCAAAGACACCACCCTTCATTAAGAGATAAAAATGTATCGAATGATCCTGACCAGCACCGCACTCGTTGCGGTGACAAATATTGCTATGGCTGCTGACAAGGCTGACGTCCTCGACACCTATGCAAACATCGCATTCGCCAAGTACGAAGACAGCCTTACCACGGCGCAAGCACTGCAAACTGCTGTCAATGCTCTGATCGCCAATCCGTCGGACGACACGCTGGCTGCGGCCCGTCAGGCATGGCTGGATGCACGTGTGCCCTATCAACAAACCGAAGTTTTCCGGTTCGGGAACGCAATTGTCGATGATTGGGAGGGTCTGGTGAATGCTTGGCCACTCGACGAGGGGCTGATCGACTACGTTGATGCATCATATGGCGGTGCAACGGACGAAAATGAATTTGCCGCGCTAAATGTCATCGCAAACGCCTCGTTCACCGTCGCCGGATTGGATGTCGACGCGTCCCAGATTACGCCCGCCTTGATCGCGAATACCCTGAACGAGGCCGATGGCGTCGAAACCAATGTCGCACGCGGATATCATGCGATTGAATTCCTGCTCTGGGGGCAGGACCTGAACGGCACTAACCCCGGCGCTGGCGACCGTCCATACACCGACTATGTCGTTGGCGATGGCTGTACCAACGGAAATTGTGATCGCCGCGCGGATTACCTTTCGTCCGCGACGGAACTGCTGGTTCAGGACCTTGCTTGGATCACGGATCAATGGTCCGCAAACGGTGCAGTGCGTAGCGAACTGACCGCTGACGTAGATGCCGGAATCGTCGCAATTCTGACTGGCATGGGATCGCTATCTTACGGTGAACAAGCAGGCGAACGCATGCGTCTGGGATTGATGCTGAACGATCCCGAAGAAGAGCACGATTGTTTTTCGGACAATACGCATAACAGTCACTATTACGACGGAAAAGGCGTTCAAAACGTCTATCTGGGGGCCTACGAACGCATCGATGGCACCGTGGTATCCGGCCCGTCGCTTAGCGATCTGGTCGCCGACCAGAACCCCGAGCTTGACGCCGAAATGACCACCAAGCTGGAAACGACGATGCTGGCCCTCGCAGACATCGTGGCGGCGGCTGAAAACGGTTTCGCTTATGACCAGATGCTAGAACGCGGCAATGAACGCGGCGAAGCATTGATTATGGCGGGTGTGAACGGGTTGATTGACCAAACACGGACGATCGAACGCATTGTCACCGCACTGGACCTGGATCAAATCGCATTTGAGGGGTCCGATAGCCTCGATAACCCTTCGGCGGTTTTCCAATAAGTGTTTCAGATGTCCGCCCGTTTCGTTGTCACATTCGGGCGGACAAACCAAAGCTAGAACGCGTTCAGTTCAGCCAGCTCAAAGGCCAAACCTATGCGATACCGCTGCGCCGCAATCGCCATCATCTCACTGTCAGCGCCATCGCTTGGTGCTGAAACGATCCGCTACGATGAACTCGCCGATCTACACCTTGACGTCATAGACCGCACATCGGCCGAGGTGGATCGCATCACCGCGATCACCGCGCAAACACAAAGCTTTGAAACCGCAGAACCGTACGAAGAGATGCCAGCAGGCGCCGCGACGGTCCGTGTACGCGCGAATGCAGACGCATTTTCACAGCCGTCAGCGAACATCAATTTTGACCGCGAATTGGATTTCAAGGTCGGAAACGGGTTGTTCCGGAAGCTATGGGTATCATCGCCATCCTCGACGCTTGCATCAGACGGATTGGGGCCGCTGTATAACGCGCGCGGTTGCCAGAATTGCCACATCAAGGACGGGCGCGGTCATCCCCCCGAAACCACCGAGGACACCGCCGTTTCAATGTTTCTGCGGGTCTCGATCCCGGGTGATACAAACGACGGCATTGCGGAAATATCTGACTACATCGCAACTCTGCCGGAACCGACCTACGGCGAACAGCTTCAGGACTTTGCCGTTGCGGGTCATCACGCCGAGTATAAGCTGCAAATCACCTATGAAGAGATCGAGGTCCCGCTAAACGGCGGTGAGATTGCCCGCCTTAGGTCACCAACCTACGTGGCAACCGATCTGGGATACGGCCCGCTGCACCCAGACGCGATGTTGTCACCTCGGGTTACGCCGCAAATGATCGGCCTTGGACTGATCGAGGCGATCCCCGCCGAAGACATTTTAGCACTAGCTGATGAAACGGACCGTGACGGCGACGGCATTTCTGGCAGGCCCAACATTGTCTGGTCGGTCGAGTTTGAACAGCCGATGCTGGGTCGCTTTGGACTAAAGGCCGGATCGCCAACGGTTCGCCAACAATCGGCAGGCGCGTTTTCGGGCGACCTTGGTCTATCCACACCGCTTTTCCCTGCCGTGTACGGCGAATGCACGACCGCTCAAGACCTTTGCCAATCTGCGCCCCATGGTGGCGACGACGCCCGCGACGGGTTCGAGGTTGATGACCTCGGCCTCGATTTGGTGACGTTTTATTCGCGCAACCTTGCGGTTCCGGCCCGCCGTGATGTCGACGACCCAATCGTATTGCAGGGCAAACAGGTGTTTTATGAATTGGGCTGCACGTCCTGCCACACACCGAAGTTCGTCACCCATAGGCTGACCGACCAACCCGAGCAGAGCTTTCAACTCATCTGGCCCTACTCGGACTTTTTGCTGCATGACATGGGCGAAGGTTTGGCCGACAACCGCCCCGAGGCCCGCGCGACAGGCACCGAATGGCGAACCGCGCCGCTTTGGGGCATTGGCCTGACCAAACAGGTCAGCGGGCATACGTATTTCCTCCATGATGGGCGCGCGCGTAATTTGCTAGAGGCCATCCTCTGGCACGGCGGCGAAGCGCAAGCCCAGCGCGATGCAGTAGTGGATCTATCACCCAACGACCGTGCCGCTTTGATCACCTATTTGGAAAGCCTGTAATGAAACACCTGGCCATCATCCTGTCCTTGTTTTGTGGTCCCGCACATGCGGGCGTCAAAGACGTGTTTGAACACGACATCATCCCCGGCTTTGCGACCTTCGCCCAGTCGACCTCGGAATTTACTGACGTCGCTAACAATTCCTGTGATCGCGCTGCGCTCGCCACGGCCTATCCCGCGGTCATGACGGCGTGGATGCAGGTTCAACATTGGCACATTGGCCCGTCACAAGATTTATACCACGAGGTCGCGTTTTGGCCCGACAGTCGCGGCTTCATTCCCAGCACCCTGTCCAAATTGATTACAGATAAGGATCCGGTGATCGAAGACACCGCCGATTTTGCAGAAATATCCATTGCCGGACGCGGGCTATTTGCGCTTGAAATGTTGATCTTCGACGACCGCTTTTTGACAGTTCAGGCGACCAGCTATGAGTGTCAGCTTATTCAGGCGATTGCGACCGATCTGTCGAACATCGCTGAAACCCTTAGGACAGGCTGGACCGAGTATTCGACAATCCTTCTGACCGCAGGGACCACCGACAATCCTGAGTTCCGATCGATGCGAGAGGCCGAGTCAGCGCTCTACGCTCAAATTCTGACCTCATTGGAATTCACAGCCGACCATAGAATTGGCAGACCCTTGGGCACGTTGGAACGCCCTCGCCCCATTCGCGCAGAGGCATGGCGCTCTTCGATGTCACTGTCGAATATCCAAACGGCAACACAGGCCGCCGTGTCGTCCGCCAGACATCTCTATGACGGGGCGACGCCCGGACTCGATGCCGCTGTGCAAACCTTCCAAAATGCCAGTGATCGCATAAATGACCCGATTTTTGCCGAAATAGACACTGATTTGTCGGCTTGGCTTCGGTTGCAAATCCTTGGCGAGCGCGTGGGCAACATTCATGCAATGATCGAGCAAGAGATCGGTGCCGCAATGGGTCTGTCGGCAGGGTTTAATGCAGGGGATGGTGACTAATGACGTCTCGGCGCGCATTTCTGGCTGGCCTTGTCGCGTCCTTCGGTGCGCCAAAAATCGGCTGGGCTGATGTAGGTAATCCACGCTATCTGGCGGCAGCCAAAGACCAGACCGAATTTGCGCTATTCGGCTTGGACCAAAACTTTGCTGCGACCTTTCGGGTACCATTACCCGCCCGAGGACACGCAGGCGCGGCCCACCCTGCCCAACCTATTGTCGTGGCCTTTGCACGGCGTCCGGGTGATTTTGCGTTGGTGATCGATTGCAGTAGTGGACACATAAACCAACGCCTGACCCCACCATCCGGCGTGCACTTTAACGGGCATGGGGTGTTCATGTTTGATGGCGACCTGCTCGTTACTTCGGAACAGGACAGTGAAACCAGCGCCGGTCAGCTGGGCCTATGGGATGTGACCAGCAACTTCACAAGGATCGGCGCCGTTCAGACCCACGGCATCGGGCCGCACGAAATTCTGCTTATGCCCGATCAGATCACCATCGCGGTGGCAAATGGCGGCATACAAACAGACCCAAACACGCGGGCAAAGCTGAACATCGAAACTATGGCACCCAATCTGTCATACATCGGATTGGATGCTGGCCTGATTGATAAGGTCACATTAGACCCTGATTTACACAAAACTCGATCCGTCATTTGGCGGTTAGGGATGACGGGCTGGTGGCCGTTGCAATGCAGTGGCAGGGCGACATTGCTGCGGCCCCCCCGGTGGTCGGACTTCACCGATTTGGCGAACCGCTCAAATTACTGAACGCCGAATTGGGCGCAGAAATCGACATGCAGGGGTACGGGGGCAGTGTGTCCTTTTCCGGCGACGGTCAGAACATCGCGGTCACCTCGCCCATTCGCGGTCGCATAAATGTTTTCGACGATACAGGAACCTTTGTCGGCAGCCATATTCAAACCGATGTTTGCGGCCTTTCGCGTGATGACTTCGGGTTTGTGACCACGGATGGAAATGGCAACATTTCGCAGTTAGCATTGTCCGGCATCCAGACTGTTCAACGTCATTCGGTGAGCTGGGACAATCATATCATCGCGCGGTTCTAACAACCTTGCCTTAGATCATGGCAGACCTAGCTCTGCCCTATGCAAAAAACGCCGGTGCAGATCGTTTGGTTTAAACGTGACCTTCGGGTACACGACAACGCGGCTTTGTGCGCAGCCGCAGAGGTTGGACCGGTTCTGCCGCTTTATGTGATTGAGCCAGACTACTGGTCGCTCAGCGACAGCTCGGCACGACATTGGCGATTTGTGCGCGGCTCGTTGATCGAGCTGAACACCGCGTTGGCCGAATTAGGTCAACCGCTGATCATACGAGAGGGAAGTGTCACCGAAGTCCTGGCCGACCTAGCATCGGAATTTGATATTCACGGGATCTGGTCGCACGAAGAAACCGGTAACGATTGGACGTTTCAACGGGACAAATTGGTTGGGCACTGGTGCAAAACCAACGGTATCCCATGGCGTGAAGTGCCCCAGAACGGTGTGGTCCGGCGGTTACGATCCCGCAATGGCTGGGCCGCGCGATGGGACAAAACAATGTCGCGCGCGCAACTGACCGCGCCCATGCTGAGGCCGGTGACGATAGAGCCAAAATCAGTGCCTATTTCACCCAAAAGCTGCTACTTTTCATTAGACCAAGGTCTGGAACAAACCGGTGGCAGAGCCGAAGGGTTGAACCTGTTGTCGTCGTTTTTGACCACGCGTGGCGAAACGTATCGACCGGCAATGTCGAACCCCATCGAAGGCGAATACGCATGTTCACGACTGTCGCCTCACCTAGCATGGGGTACAGTGTCGATGAAAGAAGCCGCGCAAGCGACGTGGCATGCGCAAAGGTCAGCCACGGGCAAGTGGAAGGGATCGCTAAGTTCGTTTTCCGGCCGGCTTCATTGGCACTGCCATTTCATACAAAAGCTTGAGGACGAACCGCGGCTGGAATGGCAAAACCTACATCCGGCCTATGACGGCCTTAGGCCCAGCCAACCAGATCAGGCGCGGCTTGACGCGTGGCGAAACGGCGAAACCGGATTGCCATTTGTTGATGCCTGTATGCGTTATCTCGCAGCGACAGGTTGGTTGAATTTCCGAATGCGCGCCATGGTCGCATCAGTTGCGGCCTACCATCTATGGCTGGATTGGCGTGCGCCCGGCCTTCACTTGGCGCGGATGTTCACAGACTATGAACCCGGCATTCATTGGTCACAAATCCAGATGCAGTCGGGAACAACCGGCATAAATACCGTGCGCATCTATAACCCTATTAAACAAGGCCTGGATCAAGACCCGACCGGCGATTTCGTCAGAAGATGGATCCCAGAACTAGGAACAATACCAGGGGCTATGGTGCATACCCCGTGGAAGTCTGACCAAGCTGGCAAGGTTCTGGATCGCAGCTATCCATTGCCAATTGTTGACCATCTATCAGCAGCCAAATCAGCACGGGACAAAGTCTGGTCCCTACGCAAAGACGCGAGCTTTAAGAAAGCTGCGCAGAAAATCGTTACCAAACACGCTAGCCGCCAAAACCGACCAAAACGCAAAGCACCCAGCGCGCAACTCTCATTTTTTCCGGAAAACTGATGCAACAGCAGGCAAACCTTTTCGACGTAACCGACACGATTTGGCAACCAACACGGCATGCGGCTTTAAATCAGCTGCACCACTTTCTACCGCGGACCGCAAAGCGCTATGCATCGAGCAGAAATTTCGACTTTGGACCCGACAACCGGAAAAATGTTTCGATCCTTTCGCCGTGGATACGCACACGGCTGATTACCGAAACTGAAATCCTTAGCGCCGTTTTGTCACGACACAACCTAGGGGCGAGCGAAAAGTTCGTGCAAGAGGTATTGTGGCGCGGATATTTCAAAGGTTGGCTAGAACATCGCCCGCAGGTTTGGGGCGACTATCTAAACAGCGTTCAAACCCTGACTCACGTCGATATTGCAACAGCAACCGAAGGCAAAACCGGCATCGAGTGCTTTGATCATTGGGCACAAGAATTACAGGAAACTGGTTACCTTCATAACCATGCCCGTATGTGGTTTGCCAGCATCTGGATCTTCACGCTGAACCTGCCTTGGCAACTTGGGGCCGATTTCTTTCTGCGACATTTGCTTGATGGTGATCCCGCATCAAATACCCTGTCGTGGCGATGGGTTGCGGGCCTTCACACCAAAGGAAAACACTACCTCGCGCTGCCCGACAACATTCAGCGATACACAGACGGACGGTTTACCGTACCCACGGAATTGAACAACGGCGCACTGCCCATTGAAGAGCCTAAGGAATACGAAAAACAGTCTCTAACTTTGCCTGAAACACACAAGAACGCCGACAGCTGGATCATCACAGAAGAGGACTGTGATCTGTTTTCATTGGCTGGGGACACCAGACCAAAATCCATCTTTGCGCTGCAACATCGAGAGCCGGGACGATCCCCCCTTGTCCAAGGGTTTCGAACTACAGCCGTCCTAAATGCGGCCGAGGCCGCCGCGCGTCATTTTGATTGCGAGCTGGTCGTCGGACCTGCGGACGATATTCCGGCTTGGGCGTCCGGCAAAACGGTAGCAACCTCGTTGCCACCGGTCGGTCCGATCAGAACAGCTTTGGGGCGACTTGACGCCAAAATCGACTACATCGCCCGTGACTACGATCGCGCAGTCTGGCCACATGCGACCGCCGGTTTTTTTAAGGTAAAGAAAAAGATCCCAACGATCCTATCAACACTTGGGATCGAATATAGCTGATGGCAAAACTCACCCATAGGATGACGATGACGTTGCGTAGCACACGTATTTAGTGGCCATATTATTTTGACTTGAGGCCAAAGCCTGACCTACCGTTCGGGGAAGATAACAAAAACTAGCGCCTAAACGGGGCGCTCGGACGTTCAGAGCATTCTTTCTGGGGAGGAGACAGCTTGCTCGAAGTCAACGATATACATTTGTCGTTTGGAGGGCTGAAAGCGCTTCAAGGCGTGAATTTCAAAGCCGAGAAAGGACAGATCACAGGTGTGATCGGGCCTAACGGTGCTGGAAAAACGTCATTGTTCAACGCGATTTCGGGGTTCTACACACCGCAACGGGGGCAAGTTTCCTTTGACGGTCAGGACATAACGGGCCAGAGCGCGGATCATCGTGCCTCTCACGGAATTGCACGGACATTTCAGAATATCGCCCTGTTTCGCGGTATGACTGTCTTAGACAATATTAAACTTGGCGCGCATTCACGTTTGCAAACCAACGTCTGGTCGGCGCTGCGCTACTTTGGCTCTGCCCGAAAAGAAGAGCTCGAACTGAGGCGTGAAATCGAAGAGGACGTGATCGATTTTCTTGAAATTGATCACATCCGCAAGGCGCCGATTACCGCGCTGTCCTACGGTCTGCAAAAGCGTGTCGAACTGGGGCGCGCCCTCGCTATGCGGCCCAAGGTGCTGTTGCTGGACGAACCGGTTGCGGGCATGAACCGCGAGGAAACCGGCGACATGGCCCGCTTTATTCTGGATGTTCAGGAAAAATACGGAACGACCATTCTGTTGGTAGAACATGACATGCACATGGTCATGGACATTTGTTCGCGGATCGTTGTGCTGAACTTTGGTCAGCAGATTGCAGCCGGCACACCTTCGGAAATCGCATCCCACCCTGACGTGATCGAGGCCTACCTCGGCAGTTCGGAGGCCGCGTAATGGGTCAGTTTTTGCAATTTGCGATAAACGGCCTGATGGCTGGTTCGATCTATGCGCTGATCGCAATCGGTATCGTCGCCGTCTACAAGGCAACGCGGGTTGTAAACTTTGCGCATGGGTACCTCATCATGATGGGGGCGTACCTTTACTATCAGTTTGCGGTTCTGTTCCCCGCCGCACCTTGGGCGCCTGACTGGCTTCAGGCATGGTCACCCGAATGGATCGTCGCAGCCAAGGCCGACGCCCCGATGTTTTCGCCTGCTGCGGCTTTCTACGGGTGGCTAGAAAACATCCCGCGCATCATTTTTGGTTTGTTAGGGTCTATTCTGGGCTGTGCGGTGCTTGGAACAATCATCGAGCGGACGTTGATGCGCCCACTGTTGGGTCAGTCACAATTTTCGATGATTATGATCACCGTCGGGCTTGTATCTGTGCTGGCTGGTTTGAACGGTATGATCTGGACTGCGGATGCTGCGTCCGTGCCCCATCTGGTTCCGAATGTGCCAATCCGCTTTAGCGCCTTTGGAACACCGATTTTCATTTTCGGCGCTGATCTAGCGAATATGGCGATTGCGTTGATCCTGTTTGGTGTCATCACCTTGTGGGTCCGCTTTTCCAAGGCGGGCATCGCCATTCAGGCCACCGCCGAGGATCAATCCACAGCATATTCAATGGGTATCTCAGTGCCCAAGGTATTTGGCCGCGCTTGGATCCTTGCGGCCGGAACAGGTGCAATCGCGGGATCAATCATTGCAACGCGCAGCGGGATATCACCATCGATTGGTCTGTTTGGATTTTCGGTCTTGGCCATCGTTCTAATGGGCGGACTAGATAGCTTTGTCGGCGTACTGATCGCAGCCCTTTGCGTTGGTGTGCTAGAGGCCATGGTTCAGTGGAAGCTCGGCGGGGAATGGGCGGCTGTTTCACCCTACATTGCCGTCCTTATCGTCATTTTGATCCGCCCCCATGGGCTGTTCGGCCAAAAAGAGGTGGAGCGCCTATGATCAACGGAAACCTGAAATCCACCTATGGCGCCGATGAACGTGTACTGAACAATCGGTACAAACAGCTGTTTGTCTGGCTATCGGCGATCGTTATTGCGGCGATCCCGCTATTTGCGAACGACTATGTCGTCCTGGTCGCCGCCCAGATCGGTATCATGCTGATCGCTGTTGTCGGCGTGAACGTTGTCATCGGTTACACCGGCCTTTTGTCACTCGGGCATGGGGGATTTGTTGCGCTTGGCGCCTATGCCGTGACGCTGATCCACGTGTGGCTCAACTTTCTTGGCGTTCCCGCTGGACTCCAGCCTCTTATCGCCATTCCCGGTGCAATGGCAGTTTCGGCTGCAATTGGATTTGTCGTTGGGCTGCCATCACTAAGGGTCAAAGGGGTTTACCTTGCGGTCGCAACACTGAGTGCGAACTTTATCATCTTGTTCCTGATTGAACTGGATGCCTTGGCGCCGTGGACAGGCGGGCGCACAGGTCTAACGACGGTTGACCCGAACCTTTTCGGTTGGGTGATCGATACCCAGCGCGAGGTTTGCGCACTGATCGGGTTTATGGCCTTTGTATCTATATTGCTGATCCAGAACCTATTCCGGACGCGCGTCGGGCGTGCCTTTATCGCGATCCGAGAAAGAGACTATTCCGCCGAAATCCTAGGAATTTCACTGTTCCGCTACAAACTGCTTAGCTTTGCAATTTCGGCGGCCTGTTGCGGGCTGGCCGGTGCGATGTTCGCCTATTTCTACGCGCGTGTTCTGCCTGAACAGTTCGCACTGTTACTGTCGCTTCAGTTGGTTGCTGCACTGGTAGTTGGCGGCATGGGGCGGACCATGGGGCCAGTGTTTGGTGTGCTTGTAATCGTTCTGTCGCCTGAACTGCTAAAGCTCGTCTTTAGTGCCATTGCAGGCACCAGCGCCGAGGCCGCTCAGTTCCGCGCACCATTGCAAGAGATCATTTTCGGTCTGCTCATCATCGGGTTCATCATGTTCGAGCCCTTGGGCATCGCCCAGATAATGGATCGACTGTTTCGTATGCTTAACCGTTGGCCGTTTGCCCGCGGTTAAGTGCAAGAGTTTAAAAGGGAGGAGACTATGAAACTGAACCGCCGTACTTTCATCGCAGCCACAGGCGCAGCAACGGCCGGTCTTGCAGCACCGACTCTGCTCAAGGCTCAACCGACTGAATATGTTATCGGGGCGTCGCTCCCGCTGACGGGTCCGTTTGCAACAGCGGGCAAACTGATCGCACCTGTCCTGACTATGTTGCAGGAAATGGTGAACGCATCCGGTGGCATTGCCGGAACGCCAATCAGGGTCACATCTGAAGACAGTGGCTACATCCCACAGAACGCGCTGGCCAATTATCAGCGTGCGTTGGCCACCGAAGGGTCAAGTCTGGTGGCGTATTTCGGGGACTCGACAGGCTTTATGAAGTTGGTCGCACCCGAGCTAACAGGCGCCAATGCCCGCTTCATGACATCGACATCCTTTGCATCAGAATTGGCTGATCCGGCAAACAACCCGTATCAGTTCCTGCCAGGTCCAAGCTATGAGGACCAGTTTGATATTCTGCTACAGAGCATCAAGGATCAGGGCGGTTCGAGCGTCGCATTTGTTTATTCAAACACAGAGTTTGGATCAGATCCGATTGCCCATGGCCGTGAACAGGCCGAAGAGTTGGGCCTGAATTTGGTACTTGAGGAAGTCACCAAAGCAGACGGTGCTGACATCCCGACCCACGTTACCAAACTGGCGCAATCAGGTGCAGAATACGCGATCCTTCAGGGCTATGTGACCGGGGTCTGGCCACAATTGATCGGGGGTGCCCGTCAATTCGGTCTGCCGACCAAGTTTATGGGCACATTCTGGGGCATGGAAAACTTCATCGCGGACCGTGTCACCGCCGAAGCAGGCCCATTCCTAGAGGGTTATCAGGGCGTCATGCCGTTCCGCTATTTCTATGATCGGGAAAATGCGCCGCGCTATGATGAATACGCCGCGTTTATGTCGGCCAACTTCACCGGAACACCGCTTGAAAACTATATGCCGACGTGGGGCATTCAGGCGCTTTGCGGTTTGGAAATCGTTGTGCGCTGCATGCGTGACACCGCAGAGGCCGGCAAAGAACTGACACCTGATAACCTGGTCGAAGCGCTGCATGCCATCGACAACTGGGATATGGGCGGGTTCTTTGGCGGACCTATTTCGCCCGCATCGCACAAAATCGGCACCGGTCGCGTGTACCAATATTCGGCCGCGGAAACCAAGTTCTCGCCGATTTCTGATTGGTTCACCGTCTAAACACACTGCGCCCGGTTTCGTAGCCGGGCGCACCACGACACGGGGTCAAAGTGCTTAGCATCCAAAATATCGAAGTTACCTATCACCACACCGTTCAGGCCCTAAGGGGGCTATCACTTGAGGTGCCCGAGGGAAAAATCGTTGCTCTGCTTGGGTCGAACGGCGCGGGCAAGACAACGACGCTTAAGGCCGCGACGAACCTGCTTGGCCTCGAAAATGGGCGCGTTGGCGACGGTCAGATCACGTTCAAAGGTGCCAATATCGCCGGAATAGAGCCTGATCGTCTGGTGCAACAAGGACTGTTCCACGTGCGCGAAGGCCGCCGGATTTTCGGTGAACTGACTGTTGAGCAAAATCTGGTCGCTGCGTCCTACGCCCTGGAAAAGCGCGGACTAAAGGCGGACTTTGATCGTGTGTTCGACTTTTTCCCGCGCCTTCAGGAACGTCGCAAACAAATCGCCGGTTACCTGTCCGGTGGCGAACAACAGATGCTGGCCTTTGGGCGCGCAATGATCGCGAAACCATCCATGATTTTGCTTGATGAGCCATCTTTGGGTCTGGCCCCGAAGATCGTCACTGAAATCTTCGACACCGTCCGGCGCCTGAATGCAGAAGATGGCATTTCGATTTTGTTGGTCGAACAGAATGCCAATGTCGCCTTCTCGGTGGCGGAATACGCCTACATCATGGAACACGGGCAAATCGTGATGGAAGGTTCGGTCGACAAGCTACGCGATGATGCCGATGTGCGCAGCTACTACCTTGGCGTCGCCGAGGACGCGACACGCCAGAATTTCCGGGACATCAAACACTACAAGCGCCGCAAACGGTGGCTCAGCTAGAGATCTGTCATGACGTTTAAACCTGCACTGAAAATGATCGAAGCGCATGTCGCTGATGCACCCGACGCTATCGCGATGCGGCAAAAACGGTACGGGATCTGGCAGGAATACACATGGTCCGATGTGCAAAACATCGCAATCAATATCGGGTCGGCCCTGATCGGACTTGGCGTTAAACCAGACACTAAAATTGGGATTTTGTCTGAAAACCGCCGCGAATGGGTTTTGGCCCAGCTGGGTATTCAGGCCGCGGGCGGCGTCGTGGCGGGCATGTATGCGACAAGTCCCGCAGTAGAGATCGAACACTTTGTCACCGCGTCTGACTGCGAAGTTCTGTTCATTGAGGATCAGGAACAGTTCGACAAAATCCTCGAGCTGGATGGCAAGATCCCACGTCTGCGCAAGCTGGTAGTTTTTGAACCCAAAGGCCTGACCAAAGAAACCCATCTCGACCTGCAAAGCTTTGATGATTTCGTCGCCCAAGGTGCCACCGCGCCCAAGGACACCGAGGTTCAATCACGTATCAACGAAACCAAAGCTGATGATACAGCGCTGATGGTGTTTACCTCAGGCTCTACCGGCCTGCCCAAGGCCGCCGAAATCACGCATGGCAACTATTTTGCCGCCAGTTCGCTGGTGAATTGGCTGTTTTCGGACATTCCTGCCGATGCAAATGTGCTGAGCTATCTGCCGCTCAACCACATCGCCGAACAGGAAATGACCGTCATCAATTCGCTGGCCAGTCGGCGGACCATGAACTTTGGTGAAAGCCTACGAACGATCACCATCGACCTTCGCGATGTCGCACCGGAAATCTTTTTTGGCGTTCCACGCATTTGGGAAAAGATGCGCGCAGGCGTCGAGGTTCAGACCAAAACAGCGGGACCTATCCGGCGTTGGCTGATCGAAAAAGGCCTGAAATCCGCCGAAACGCGTAATCGAACACCGCTGAACCGTTGGTCAGCCGGCCAAATGGCACAACATCAATTCTGGGATCTGTTGGTGTATCGCCATATCCGCAGCTATCTTGGCCTGGGCCGTTGCCAAATCGCGCTGTCTGCCGCCGCCCCAATTTCGGTTGAGTTGCTGTATTTTTTCCGCGGCATTGGCGTCAACATCCGCGAGGTGTGGGGCATGTCGGAAACAACCGGCGCCGTCACGGCGCAACCGGACTGGGGTGATAGCCAAGGTCGCGTGGGTCAGTTCCCTGATCACATCAACTGGAAAATCGCAGATGATGGCGAGCTATTGGTCAAGGGCGACGTGGTTTTCAAAGGATACTACGGCAATCCGGCCGCCACGGCGGAAACGATCGTGGATGGATGGCTTCACACCGGTGATGTTGCCGAAACAGCGCCTGATGGGTCAATTTCGATCGTTGACCGCAAAAAGGACATCATCATCAACGCTGCGGGCAAGAACCTGTCGCCGTCTCATATCGAAAACACGATGAAGGCATCGCCTTTCATTAAGGAATGCATCGTCATTGGCGACAAACGCCCCTATGTGACCGCGCTTATCCAGATTGATTTTGAAACCGTCCGTGTCTGGGCTGAAGCACAGGGCATCACCTACACCACTTTCCGGTCTTTGGCTGAAACAGACGAGGTTGTTAACCTGATCAATGTCGAGGTCGAGCGCCAAAATGGGGAGTTGGCCCGTGTAGAACAGGTCAAGAAGGTATCCCTGCTGACAAAGGAACTCGACCACGATGACGGCGAGGTCACCGCCACGATGAAGGTTCGGCGGGCCGCAGTCGCCAAGACCTATGCCAACCAGATTGAGGCGCTTTACGTTTAGGCCTCAAAACTGATGATCAGTGAAAAGCTGTATCGCTCATGGCAAGGCCAGTTGGCGCGGCCATGCTAAATTACTTTTGAAGGGCGTGGCGGTCGGTGTAGGTGCCTGTCTCGGACGCTGGCAGCGGAACAAGCTCAACCACAAACCCATCGTGCCCACCGGCTGGCACATGGGCCGCGTGCGCCCCAGACCGCCCCAACAATCGGACGACCTGTTCACCCTCTTTCGCTGCGGCAACAACTGGCGCAGACAAGATGGCATTCGTGCCGATATCCACTGTTTGACCTATTGGAATGCGAACCCGTTCCGCATCGCGGCGGGCCAATTCCAAGACGGACATATCGATATCTTCGTCATATACGATTGCGTCCGCCTGTTGCAGTCGCGTGACCGCGCGTAGTGTCATCAAATCACTGCTAAGCGATCCAATTGGCACAATCGAAACCAGTCCTGCCTCACCATGTTGACGCCCACCATTGGCGATCGCCTCTTTGATTTGCCGCGCGGCCTCTCGTTCGGCGCCTGTGGACCAAGCCGCCAGCGGCGGGCCACCAAACACCCATTCCCAAAATGCCCGTCGCCGCGCCCTTGGAATGGATCTGGCGACACTGCCGCGCAGGCGACCGGCCAAGACCGCCAGCCCACCCAGCGTCACAGGCAGTTGGCGTTCAAGATCCGTCTTTAATTTTCGAGCCAGAACAGGGGCTGTACCTTCGGTTCCGATGGCAATCACAACAGGGTCGCGGTCGACAATTGATGGCGTGACAATCGTGCAAAGCTCTGGCTGATCCACCACGTTCACTGGACAATTGGCACCAACGGCAAGGCGTTGCAGCGCGGCATCAACACCGCGACAGCCAGTTGCAATAAAGGCCATGGCCGCACCGTCAAAAATGGAGCGCAAGTCTGTCGACGGGTTGTGGGTCGCCAATCCATCCTGAACGACTTCGGCCAATTCAGGGTCTAGTTCGGGCCAAACGATCTCGATCTTCGCATCACTTTTCAGGATGAGCCGTGTCTTTTGCGCGGCCTGTTCGCCGCCGCCGACCACAACAACGCGCCTGTTCGTGGTGCGAATGAACATTGGGAAACTTTTCATCAGGCAACCTCGCATTCTGGCGCGATATCGGTTGTATCGCGATTGTCCCAAAGGCCGTTGACCACATTGGCGGCGTCGGTATGCCCAAGCGTTTCAAGCGCCAAAATAGCGGTGCCCAACACAACCGACTTGGCAAAGTCGTCATGTTGGGCGCCAGACCATAAACCAGCCGGGAGCGTGTCTGGTTTGGGACCGTCTTGCAGGCGCACTACAATGTCCGACAAAGGCGCAACAACCGTGTCAAATGGATCGCCTGCGCGAATTCCGAAAATGGCCGTCGATTTGGACGGATGTCGTTCGAACTCACCTCCGCCACCTTTGATGACCGACAGGTTTGCGAGGCCAAGCATTTGCGCTGCGTCAGCCTGAAGCAAACGATAAGACGGATGGAAAACGCCCTGAACGCTTGCACTGGCATGCGATGGGTTCAGCATCCGGCAGACCGTGTTGATACAGGACCTCAGCCCAAGGACATCGCGCAACTTCAACAAATCGAAAAGCGCGGGATGAAGCCCCTCTAACGGCGCGTAGCAGATTTTTTGGTCCTGATCCGGTCGGTATTCAGGGATCGCCAGCGCATTGACGCCGTCACGAACCGAGGCGTCGCGGCTATTCCAGCCGTGCAGCATCACACTGTACCCAGCCGACGCGACAAGCTTGGCTGATAAAAGGAACCACGGCTGGCCACGGCTACGACCGGCCGCATAAGCCGGCCAATCAAGATCACGGGACGGGACATGCCCAAGCGCGGATCGTGCCGCCGCCGCTAAACCTGCGATTTCGTCCGCTGTTTCGCCCTTCATCCGAAGCAGCATCAACAGCGCGCCGACGGCCTCTGGTGCGGCCTGCCCACCAAGCATGATGGTCATCGCCTCAAAAGATTCTTCGTAGGTCAACGAACGTGAACGTCCCGGTCCACGGCCAAGTGTCGCGACATAGGGGGCCAGACTCATTCAGCGGCCTCCACCATGCTACGTTTTGCAATCAGGGCCGCGATTTCCGGACGGCAGGACCCGCAGTTTGTTCCGGCATCCAATGACGCGCCAATCGCATCGACGGTCATCAAACCGCCGGTTTCGATGGCATCGATGATCGTATTGATCCCAACGCCAAAACAGGAACACAGTGTTGGACCGGGATCCGGCACATCAGCGGGCGTTCGGCCCAGCAAAATCTGTTCCGGAAACTTGGCGATATAGTCGCGCATAACGGCAACGGGCGACCGCGATACAAACAGCGCGGCAATCACTTGGCCATCCTGTTCAAAGGCCAACCGCGCCGTACCCCGCTGCGTATCCACAATCGAGGTCACCTGCGCATCATCAATTCCAAACAGCGTTTTGGCGGCTTTTTCCCAGTCCTCTACCGTATTGAGGCCCGCAATCTCTGCGCGGTAACCAGACGGGGTTTTCGCAACCGCCCAATAGTCACACTCAAGCGTCAATTTCGATCGAGACACGGCGAACCCGTACCAGTTTGCGCGGTACTTTTCGACTGTAACGACGCTGGCTTTGCTCTCGGGTTGGCCTGAAATAGGGTCTATATTTGCCTCAACCGCGGCATCGATGCGTCCTGTCGGTGCGGTTTCGCCCGTCCAGTGGATTGGCGCAAAAACCTGTCCCACTTGCACCGCATCTGTCACACGGACACGGAGTACGGATGCCCCCTCTGGTCCCGAAACTTTTGCCAGATCCGCATACCCCAACCCCAAACGCAACGCGTCGGCTGGGTTCACCTCTAGATAAGGTTCGGCGGCGTGGGATGACAATTTTGACGACAGGCCAGTGCGGGTCATCGTGTGCCAATGGTCGCGCACCCGACCAGTGTTCAGCTGAAACTGTTTCGGTGATTGCGGCACCTTGGCCGGTGCGCAGGTCGAAACGGCTACAAACTTGGCCTTGCTATCCGCGTGAAAGAATTTCCCATCTGCAAAGAAACGGCCACCCTGACGATGCTGAGTCAGCGGCCATTGCTGGGGGACCAGCGCGTCATATGCGGCGATATCAACGTCGCCCAGTAGGCTGATGTCAAAATCTTTGCCGAATTCACCCGAGATCGCAGACATCTTGGCGTATTCGGCGAAAATCTCGGATGGCTGTTCATAATCAAATCCGTCGTTCCAACCCATCCGGCGGCCAACCTCGGACAGGATATCCCAATCCGCCCGACTTTGGCCTGGCGCATCAAGGATTTTGCGCTGGCGGCTGATCGTCCGGTCAGAATTGGTGACGGTTCCGCTCTTCTCGGCCCACGCAGAAGCAGGCAAAACAACATCAGCCAAGCGCGCTGTATCGGTCTGATCGGTGATATCCGACACCACTACAAAGTCACAGTTTGCGATCGCATCACGAACCTTGTCTGCCTTGGGCATCGTGACCGCTGGGTTCGTATGAATGATCCAGAGCGCCTTAATCTTTCCATCGGCAACGGCATCGAACATGTCGACCGCTTTTAGACCCTGTTTCAGCGGAATATGAGGTGATTTCCAAAAACACTGTACAGCATCGCGATGCTCAGGGTTTTCGATATCCAGATGACAGGCCAACATATTGGCCAGCCCACCGACCTCACGTCCGCCCATCGCATTCGGCTGGCCAGTGACCGAAAACGGCCCCATGCCGACCTTACCAATGCGTCCCGTTGCAAGGTGACAATTCAAGATCGCATTGACCTTATCGCTGCCCGACGTGGATTGATTAACGCCTTGACTAAAGATCGTGACAACGCGTTCCGTACGGATCCAAAGGTCGCAGAACTCTTTCAGTTCGGCCTCGGTTAGGCCCGAGTCAAATTCATCGGCTTGTGCAGCGGCCAGCGCCTGATCGAACCCGTTGGTATTTTTCAGGAAATCGTCGTCGACCGCACCTTGATCAGCGATTTCCGCTAGCAGCCGGTTAAAAATGGCAACGTCCGCACCCGGCTTGACCGCCAGATGCATGTCGGCACCGTCACAGCTGGCCGTTCGTCGCGGGTCAATCACGACAATCTTGGTGTTGCGTGTCTGACGAGCAGCGAGGATGCGCTGGTACAAAACCGGATGGCACCACGCCAGATTAGAACCGACCAGAACGATCAGATCAGCCCGTTCCAGGTCTTCATAGTTTCCCGGAACAGTATCTGTCCCAAACGCCCGCTTGTGGCCCGCAACGGTCGACGCCATGCATAGACGCGAATTCGTGTCGATATTGGCCGAACCGACCAACCCTTTCATGAATTTGTTCGCGACATAGTAATCTTCGGTCAGCAATTGCCCCGAAACATACAGCGCGACAGACTCTGGTCCATGTTCGCGGATTGAGGCGGTGAACTTATCCGCCACAAGCTGAAGGGCATCGTCCCACTTGGCCGGTTTACCATCGACCTGCGGCTCTAGCAGACGATCCTCCAGACCAACGGTTTCACCAAGAGCGGACCCTTTCGAACACAGTCGACCATAGTTTGCCGGATGTTCCGGATCGCCTTTGACCTCAAGCCCGCCTTTGTTGTCCTTGCGGAGCAGAACCCCGCATCCAACACCGCAATAAGGGCAGGTTGATCGTACGAAACCGTCTTCGGTCATTAGGCTGCATTCCGAGCCATAATAGACTCTGTATCAAACAAAATACGCCCGTTTTCGGTGCGTACCGCATAGGTATCGATGCGGCCTTCGTCGGCGCCCTGTGCTTCGCCAGAGTTCAGGTCAAAGACCCAATTATGCAGTGGGCAGGTCACCTTGTTTTCATGTACGATGCCTTCGGACAAGGGGCCGCCTTTGTGTGGACATTTGTCCGCAACGGCAAAGACCTCGGCTTCGGCGGTTCTGAAAATCGCGATGCAGCCCGCTGGCGATTTCAGCACGCGTGCGCCCCGAACCGGAATGTCGTCTATAGCTCCGATATCGACCCAGCTCATTCTGCTGCCTCCAGTGTTAGATCGGCCAATGGCTGATAGCTTTGTGCCTGTTTTTCGACGTGTTCGGCCCAAGGGTCTTTGCGATAGATCGTCTGGCTCAGTTCGAACCGTTCGACCAAAGCGCGGCGGTTTTCGAGGTCTTCGACCACGGTTTCCTTGACCCAATCCATGCCAACCTTGGCCAACCATTTATAGATACGGTCGAGGTACTTGCCGCCTTCGCGATAAGCTTGGGTGACGGCCATGACGACCTCGATCGCTTCTTCTTCGGTTGGAAGCTGGACCAGCAGTTCGGTTTCCTTGACGTCCATGCCCGCCGCGCCGCCAATAGACACCTGATATCCGCTATCGACGCACACGACGCCGATGTCCTTACAGGTGGCTTCGGCACAGTTGCGCGGGCAGCCTGACACCGCCAGCTTGAGCTTATGCGGCGTCCAAGACCCCCACAGCACCTTTTCCAGCTTGATCCCCAGACCGGTCGAGTCTTGCGTACCGAACCGACAATGATCCGTGCCGACACAGGTTTTGACCGTGCGCAGACCCTTGGAATAGGCGTGACCAGACACTAATCCGGCCTTATTCAGGTCGGCCCAAACGGCGGGTAGATCCTCACCTTTAACGCCAAGCAGGTCGATCCGCTGTCCACCTGTGACCTTAACGGTCGGAATTGCAAACTTGTCCGCCACATCGGCGATGGCCCGTAATTCAGCCGGGTTGGTGATCCCGCCCCACATCCGCGGCACGACACTAAATGTGCCGTCCTTTTGGATATTGGCGTGTTTGCGTTCGTTGACGAACCGCGATTGTGGATCGTCCTGATATTCAATCGGCCAATCCGCCAAGAGATAGAAATTGATCGCAGGGCGGCACACATGGCAACCGTTCCGCGTTTTCCAGCCAAGCTCTTGCCAAACAGCCTCTTGTGATTTCAGTGGCGAGGATTTGATAAGCCGGCGCACATCTTCGTGGCTAAGGTCAGTACAGCCGCAAATCGATTGGGTCGTTGGCATGACAAAGTCATCACCAAGAGTGACCTGCAGCACTTGTTCAACAAGACCGGTGCAGGTACCACACGACGCGCTGGCCTTGGTTGTGGTCTTTACCGCCGCCAGATCGGTCGCGCCCGCATTGATCGCATCGACAATTTGTCCCTTACATACGCCGTTGCAGCCGCAAATCTCTGCATCAAGCGGCAAAGCTGCAACGGCTGAGAGCGGGTCCGACGCGGCACCCCCCTGATAGGCTGGTCCGAAAATCAGCGTATCGCGCATATCGTCGATGGACGTTTCGTCCTTAATCAGACCAAAGAACCAGTTGCCGTCCGCCGTATCGCCGTACATCACAGCGCCAACCAGTTTGTCGCCTTCGATCACCAGACGTTTATAAACCCCACGGGCCGGATCACGGAAAACAATGTCCTCGCGGCCTTCGCCTTCGGCAAAGTCACCGGCACTGAACAAATCGCAGCCGGTTACCTTCAGCTTGGTCGACAGGGTTTTCTGAACAAAAGACGCCTCTTCGCCCAAAATGGTTTTGGCGGCGACTTTGGCCTGATCATAGAGCGGCGCGACAAGCCCGAAGATTGCGCCGTCATGTTCGACACATTCACCAACAGCAAAGACATTTGCGTCCGATGTCAGCATCTGGTCATCGACATGAATGCCGCGACCGGTCGCCAGACCGATCTGTTTTGCCAGATCAATATTCGGACGAATACCAACCGCCATGACCAACAGATCACAGGGCAATTCTGTGCCGTCGTCCAACATCAAGGCGCGCACTTTACCGTCTTTGCCGACAATCTCTTTCGAGTTTGCTTGCAGCCGAACGGTAATGCCTTTTTCCTCTAGTGATTTCTTGAGCAGATAGCCCGCAGCCTCGTCCAACTGCCGCTCCATCAGGTGACCCATAATGTGCACAACGGTTACGTCTGCACCGCGCGCAGCCATACCTGCTGCGGCCTCAAGGCCCAACAAACCACCACCAATAACAACAACCTTGTTGTCAGGGCCCATGGCCATCATTTTTTCGGTGTCTTCCAGATCGCGGTAGGCAATCACACCGTCTAGGTCATGACCGGGCAACGGGATGATGAAAGGATTGGATCCGGTCCCGAAAATCAGCTTGTCATAGGCCAGCACGTCGCCGTTCGCGGCCGTGACAGTTTTCGCATCGCGATCAATCTCAGCGACTTTTTCACCAAACCGGCATGTCACACCACGTTCGGCATACCATGCGTCATCGTGGGTGACGATTTCCTGATACGTTTTGTCCCCCGCCAGAACAGGCGACAGCATAATCCGGTTATAGTTCCCTCGCGGTTCGGCATTGAACAATGTGATGTCAAATTGATCCGGAGCCGCATCAGTCAGATGCTCTAGCATCCGACCGGATGCCATGCCGGCCCCAATGATGATAAGTCGCTGACGCATTATCATTTCTTTCAGTTAGTTAAGCTGCGTCCTCGTAGGCCGCTTGCTTCATTACAGATGAGAGAACGCCGTAGGCTTCGGCCCAAGCGGCCTGAACATCGGCGGTAAAGTCATCACCCAGACCTTTTTCCAGCGTCCGCAAAAGCGACGCGCCGACAAAGTCGTAGTCCTCGGATTTGACGCCATAATCGACATGACGAACGGCAAGGTCCTGAGCGACCGGCACGATCTTGTCCAAGTCACGCAGCCCATTCACAACGACACCAAGTGTCGCCATCAATTTCGCGCCCTGTTCTTTCAAATCGGTTTTCGAAAAATAGGGCACCACGTGTGGCGCTGTTTCAAACAGGTCAGCATAGAAAATTTCGGCTGCTGCCTCTTTGATCGGGACCGCTTTGGCGAAACTTGCCTGGATCGATTCGATCTGGGTGTCGTTCATTGTGCTTACTCCGCAGCGATGGCTTTCTTGGGCGCGGTCGATTTGCCCTGTTTGCCGTGTTCATATTCCTCTAGGAAATCGAGCACTTCCTGGCGGTAGGCGTAGTAGTCTGGGTGTTCGAGCAGTGCCTTACGCGTACGGGGACGCGGCAGGTCAACTTCGGTGATTTTACCGATGGTGGCCTGTGGACCGTTGGTCATCATGACCACACGGTCAGCAAGCAGGATCGCCTCGTCCACATCGTGGGTGACGCAGATTGCGGTCACTTTGGTCCGTGACCAGACCTCCATCAGAACCTCTTGGAGTTCCCAACGGGTCAAACTGTCCAGCATCCCAAATGGTTCATCCAGCAACAGCAATTTGGGCGAGAGTGCGAACGCACGGGCAATACCAACACGTTGCTTCATGCCGTTGGACAGATCGACGGCGGGCTTATCCATAGCATCGGCCAGCCCAACGCGTTCCAGATAGTATTCCACTACGTCCTGACGTTCCGCCTGCGACGCCTTGGGATAGACCTTATCCACGCCGATCGCACAGTTTTCCCGCGCCGACAGCCAAGGGAACAAGGACGGCGATTGGAACACAACGGCCCGTTCCGGATCAGCGCCCTCGACGTGACGACCGTCAAGCTTGATCGCCCCCTTAGAAATGTCGTTCAAACCGGCGGCCATTGTCAAAACCGTTGATTTGCCACAGCCAGAGTGGCCAATCAGGCTAATGAATTCGCCGCGATTGATCTTGAGGTCGAAATCCTCAACCACGGTCAGTGGGCCCTTGGGCGTTGGATAGATTTTGTGAAGCTGCGAAAAGTCGAGGAAACGGTTGTCAATCATGCCCTCTTGGGCCTTGGCCACAGCGGCAGGAACCCCGTGGATTGGTGTCACATCCGGCAGGATACGCGATCCTTCGACACGCGCCTCAATGCCAACATCCATCAGATAGTTGGTGACCTTGCCGCGCAATGCCTTGAACGTTTCGTCGTTGTTCATCTCGGTCCGGTCGCGCGGACGCGGAATGTTGACCTTGATCTCTTCACCCAAGGTGCCATCTGGGTTCAGCGGAATGATCCGATCCGCAAGCAGGATCGCCTCGTCCACGTCATTGGTGATCAGCACGCAGGTCTTTTTGTTGGTGGACCAGATGTTTTCAATCTCGTCCGCTAGGTTCGCCCGTGTCAGCGCATCAAGCGCCGACAAAGGTTCATCCAGCAACAGCATGTCAGGATCCATGGCCAGTGCACGGGCAACGTTTACCCGCTGGCGCATACCGCCCGACAATTCCGCAGGACGGCGCGATGCCGCATGCGACAGTCCAACCATTTTGACATAGTGGGCCACACGTTCGGCGCGCTCTGCCTTGGGCATCGACGGGAACATGGTGTCCACAGCAAGGGCGACGTTGCTGGTCACCGTTAGCCACGGCATCAGCGAATAGTTCTGAAAGATAACACCGCGTTCCGGCGACGGTTCGGTGATCGGTTTACCTTTGTAGGTCACGCTGCCTTTGGTGGGCATCTCAATGCCCGCCATCAGGTTGATCAGTGTCGTTTTGCCAGTGCCCGAAAATCCGAGCAGAACCAGAAACTCACCATCTGCAACCTCGAGGTTGATGTTCTTCAGAACATCCGTTTTCGCGGTCCCTTCACCAAAGCTTTTGGTGACGTCTTTGAATTCAAGAACAGTCGTCATGGCGCGCCTCAACGGTTGTTGCTGAAGGTGAACAGCGACTGGATCGTGAACATCAGGCGATCAAGCAGGAAGCCGATGATGCCGATGGTGAACACAGCGACCATGATCTTGGCGAGCGATTGGCTAGACCCGTTCTGGAATTCATCCCACACGAATTTGCCAAGGCCGGGGTTCTGAGCCAGCATTTCCGCCGCAATAAGAACCATCCAACCCACACCCAGTGACAGACGCAGACCGGTAAAGATCAGTGGCAGCGCCGAAGGCAGCACCAGTTTGCGGATTTTGGTCCATGTGCCCATTTTCAGAACCTTGGACACGTTCACCAGATCCTTGTCGATCGATGCCACACCCAGCGCAGTATTGATCAGCGTCGGCCAGAGCGAACACAAGGTCACAGTGATCGCCGAGATCAGGAACGATTTGGCAAAGAAGCCGTCGTTGGTGGTGTAAACCGCCGAAACGATCATCGTCACAATCGGCAACCACGCCAGCGGCGAGACCGGTTTAAAAATCTGAATCAGCGGGTTTAGAGCTGCATTTGCCGTTTTCGACAGACCGGCGGCGATCCCCATTGGCACCGCAACCACGGTCGCAATCAGGAACCCGAAGAACACCGTCACGATCGAGGTTTTGATCTGGTCGTAATAGCTGGGCGCACCGGTGTAGGCGACGGTTTTCACCTCGTCTGCGCGGCCTGCGTCGATCAAACGTTGATTGCGTTGATCCACCATTTCATAAAACCGCGCCTCTTTTGCGGCTTTGTCGGCGGCGTCTTCGTGCAGCTTGACCGCTTCGGTCCAAACCTGTGCGGGACCAGGCACCGCGCCAAGTGATGTTTGAACCTTGGGCGCTAGGGTGCCCCAAAGCAGAAGAAATCCAATGATCGCCAGCAAGGGAACGAATAGTAGCTGCCAGATTTCTTTCATCTGGGAACGCGGGTTGTCACCGGCGACAGCTTTCAGAACTGGCGTGATCCAAGCGAGGCCAAGCACCTGAAGCCATTTGTCCATGGCGTTAATTCGGGTGAACAGCTTTTCGCGACGCTGGGCTTTGGCTTCGGACGACACTTGGGTCGGGTCTACGGCGGTCATGGGATTTGTCCTTTGATCCATAGGGTGGCCCCGCGCCGAATGGCGCAGGACCAGTGCAAGGGAGGGTTAGCCTTCGACTTCGCTACCGACGACGATTTGCTCGCCTTTCAGGCCGATCGGCAGGCTTTCGAGGTAAGCGTTCGGCGAACGGCCATCGTATGGAATGCCATCGATGATATCGGCCGCAGGTGTTGGCGCTTTGTAGCCATCGCTATCCCAAGGGAAGTCAGCCTCGTTCGCCAATCCTTCGTCAACCAACAAGCGTGCAGCTTCCAGGTAGATGTCTGGGCGATAAACGTCGGCTGCTACCTCATGGTACCATTCGTCCGATTTCGCCTCTGGGATTTGGCCCCAACGACGCATCTGGGTCAGGTACCAGATTGCATCCGAATAGAACGGATAGGTCGCGTTGTAGCGGAAGAACACGTTGAAGTCTGGAACCTCACGAACGTCACCTTTTTCATATTCAAAGGTACCGGTCATCGAGTTCGCGATCACTTCGGCGTCTGCACCAACGTACTCAGGACGTGCCAAGATCTCCACGGCTTCCATACGGTTGGCGTTGTCGTTTTCATCCAGCCACATGGCGGCACGGATCAGCGCCTTGGTCACAGCCAGAGTGGTGTTTGGATACTGTTCGGCAAACTCTGCGTTGATGCCGAATACTTTCTCTGGGTTGTTCTTCCACAGTTCGTAGTCAGTGATGACAGGAACGCCGATGCCTTTGAAAACAGCCTGCTGGTTCCAAGGCTCGCCCACGCAGTAACCATAGATGGTCCCCGCTTCGAGGGTTGCTGGCATTTGTGGCGGAGGCGTCACGCTGAGGAAGACATCAGCGCCAATTTGACCGGTCACATCGTCAGGGCTGTAGAAGCCTGGGTGCAAACCGCCAGCCGCCAACCAGTAACGCAGTTCGTAGTTGTGGGTCGAAACAGGGAATACCATGCCCATGTTGAAGGGCTTACCTTCTTCACGGAACTGATCAACAACAGGGGCCAGTGCCTCGGCGCTGATCGGGTGTTGCGGACGACCATCATCCATTGTTGGGATGTGCGGTTTCATCAGATCCCAAACTTCGTTGGAAACGGTGATGCCGTTACCGTTCAGGTCCATCGAGAATGGGGTGATGATGTGGGCTTCGGTACCGAAACCGATGGTTGCGGCCAGTGGCTGACCCGCCAACATATGCGCGCCATCAAGCTGACCGTCGATCACACCATCCAGCAGCACCTTCCAGTTTGCTTGTGCTTCGAGTGTTACGAACAGACCTTCGTCAAGGAAGTAACCTTGTTCATATGCGACTGCCAAAGGGGCCATGTCAGTCAGTTTGATAAAGCCAAAGGTCAGCTCGTCTTTTTCAAGCTCGAGCATCTCGGCCATTGCCGGCCCGGTCAGTGCGGTGGTCACTGCGAGGGCTGCGATCAGGCGTTGCATTCGATTCAGTCTCCTACATTACATCCCGATCGATGGTCAGACCGGAAAAACAAAAAAAGCCGACGACGCACCTCACCTGCTGGTGAAGGGTCGAGCGGCTTTGCTCTCAAATCCCGTTCGCTGGGAAAAAATTGGGTGACGAAGACCCCATTGCCTTCGTTGCGCTATGATTGCCATCGGGCCGACACAGCGGCAAGCCAATAGACCTGAATCATCCGTTGGCTTTGCTGCGGTGCCGCAATTTTTTCGCTGCATTGCACAAAAAATCGGCATCAGTTCCGGATTGGGTCAAAAATTTTGCCGTCAAAAAACTGATCCGGCGGCAGAATCGTATGGCCATCGGCGGATGCAATCGCTGTTGGATGAACTAATGATCCTTCGATCTTTTCCGAAGCGCCGGGCATATCCGCACCCAATCCGCCCAGCACGTCACGGAACAGGTCGCTTCGAAATACCGATGCCGCAGTCGACTGCGCCGTCGCCAAATCCAGCCCATAGGTCTGCGCAAGGCGGCTACCGATCCATTTGGCCTGACTGCGCCAAGGGAAATTGGCCACACCGTGATGGAATTCTAGGAAATGGGGGACCTGCCGTGTTTCGCCAGCATTGGAAATCGTTATGTGACCCGTCAGCGCCCGGTCAATCAGTTCGGACGATACATCAAGGTATTCGGACCGCGACAAAAGCGCAGCTGCA
This sequence comes from Marivivens sp., assembly GCA_965215785.1. Taxonomy (GTDB): domain Bacteria; phylum Pseudomonadota; class Alphaproteobacteria; order Rhodobacterales; family Rhodobacteraceae; genus Marivivens. Next base: position 916,073 of record OZ244120.1, read on the forward strand.
GCGGGCCTGCTTTCCGGTAGAGCTAGCCATTTACACGCACGCCAAACCGCACGCATTAACCGCCCAAGAAGGTCCGGTTCGGTTTCGGCCCAGTCGGTCCGGACGGCCAGCACCTTTTCCGGTGATGACGCCCAAATCGCACTGCATGGCAGCAGTAATGAACCAGTGCCCTGTTCAACCGCAACCGACCCCCACGGTTCCCCAACGCAGAACGCATCGATTTCACCTTCGGCCAACGCCCGCGCCATCAAGGGCGGCGGCACCGTGCGAATGTCGATCTTTTTTGACGCCAAGGGCGTACCGGCGATCCAATATTTCAATAGCTCGGCGTGTAGCGAAAACGGAAACGGCACACCTACGGTCATTCCGTCTGGAATAACCTCGGCCAGTGCTGCGCCAGCCGCATGGGCATTGGTAAAATCAAAGGCAAAACCGCTTGCCCGCAATCGGGCTTCAATCTCCTGACCGACGCCAATCACATTGCCATTCACAGACAGGACCGACACAGCAGAAACAGCCGTCGAAACCCCACCCAACCCAAGGGCCATCGCAATCGGTACAGGTGACAGCAGGTGCGCCGCATCCACACGACCAAACGCTAACATATCACGCACGGACGACCACGACGGCGCGGCAATCAGGTCAAGGCTGACGCCCTCGGCCTGAGCGAAACCCATTTCATGCGCTGCAATCAGGGGGGCCGCATCCACGAGCGGCATATAGGCGACGGGAACACTAACCAAATTCATGACAACAGCCCTGACGCTGTCACCAAGGCCTCGGCGACATCGGCAACCCTGCGCCCTTGGTCCATCGCGGCCTTACGCAAGAGGGCATATGCCTCTTCCTCGCCGACACCTTTTGCCTTCATGATCATGCCTTTTGCGCGATCAATCAGCTTGCGTTCCTCAAGGGCGCGACGCGTTTCGGCCAGTTCATTGCGCATTTGACGCATGACCTGAAACCTTGCGATCGCCGCATCAAGGATCGGTTGGAGCCTGTTCGGCTGCAACCCATCAACCACATAGGCGGAAATGCCTGCCTCAACCGCGGTACGCGCCAATCCGCCAGAACCACCCGAAACAAACATTGCAACCGGACGATCAAGTGGACCGGAGGCGAGGGTCAATTCCTCAAGCACATCGCGGGTCGGGTTGTCGACATCAATCAGCACCACGTCCGGCGTATGCGCAGCAATCTTTCGGGTCAGTCCCGTTACCTCACCGATGATCCGGACATCATAGTCACCGGTATCAAGCAGCGCTTGGCGGATCGCAGATGCGCGATCTTTATCTTGTTCAACGACAACAATTGTAAGCAGTCCGGACATAGGGTCGGCTTCGACCGTCGCACAGGAAATGACAAGGTGCGCCTATTTACTAGGCAACACCTTGCGTCCAGTTCGCTGTATCAATGGGCAATAGACTGGCATTTGCCCATTAATTGACCGAAACACTGATCTAGTAGAAGTCAAACTCTTGATCAAACGGCAGCTGTCGAACCCGTTTACCGGTCAGCGCAAACAGCGCATTCCCAAGGGCCGAAGCCGCAGGCGGAGTGCCGATTTCACCGACGCCGCCAATATAGTCGGCATTCTGCAGAATCCGCACGTCGAATGCAGGGGATGATCCCATGCGCAAGGCATCATAGTCAAGGAAGTTAGTCTGTTCGACCTCACCATCCGCAAACGTAATTTTGCCTGTCACGGCGGCGGACAGGCCAAAGATACAGCCGCCCACCAGCTGCGCCTCGATATTGCCCGGATCAAGGGCAACGCCAACATCGGCAGCGATCCACACATTTTTCAAACGAATCCAGCCATTGTCTTCTACCACCTCGATCACCTGCGCCACAGGCGACCCGAACGAGTAGGTGAAGGCGACGCCCAGCGCGCGATCCCCCTGCCCCCAATTGGACATCTCACCGACCGTCTGCAAAACGGTCGCGCTGGGCGCGTGTTCGCGCCGTGCAAGCTCAAGCCGGAACTCAAGCGGATCGCGATCCGCCGCATGCGCCATTTCATCGACAAAACTGTCAAAGAAGAAACCGCCATAGGACGCGCCAACAGACCGCCAATAGCCGATAGGCACAGCGGAATTGGCCACATGGCCGCGCACACGGTAGTTCGGAATGCCATATGGTTGGTCATAGGCACCAGACAGGGCCTCGCTGTCGCTACCGCCAACCTTTGCCTGTTCAGGCGTCATTGGCGCAACGCCATCGCGGGCGCGGGTTTGGTTCAGAACGGATGGTGCGGCATAGGTCACATCCGCAACCACGGCCTGACCATCCTCAACGACCCCGCGCATTCGGGCAAAGGCGGCTGGGCGATAGAAATCACGCCGCATGTCCTCTTCCCTCGACCAGATCAACTTGACGGGAACGCCCGGCATTTGTTTGGCCAGCCGCGCCGCCAAAACTGCGGTGTCGTTTTCCGCACGGCGACCCGACCCGCCACCCATGATCAGGGTGTGCAAGGTGACATTTTCCGGATCAACGCCGACCTCATCAGCGCAGGCATTCTGAACGCCGATCGGGGCCTGATTGCCCACCCAAACCTCTAACTGGCCATCGTTGAACACCGCGGTGGCATTCATCGGTTCCATCATCGTGTGGGCAAGGAAAGGGACACCGTATTCAACCGAGATTTCAGTGCCAGAAACCTCTGCCTCGACATCGCCGTCGTCACGACCAACGGTGCTTGTGTCACTGTCAAAGGCGGCGCTGATTTCCGATAGGATGTCATCGTTGTCTGCTGGATAAAGTGCATCCTGCCATTCGATATCGACAGCCTCGGCCGCGCGGTTGGCGAGCCACGTATTTGCCGCAACAACAGCGATCCCTTCGCCCATATCAAATACGCCCTCGACACCCGGCATACTCAGGGCGGCGGCGGGATCGAACCGAACCATGCCTTGCCTTTTGGGGCTCATCCTTAGGGCCGCGAATTTCATACCCGGCAGGCGGACATCGACCCCATATTGCGCGGTTCCTGTGACCTTTTCGGCCATATCAACGCGCGGCATCGTTTTGCCCAAAAATTTCCAGTCGGCCTTGTTCCGCAATTCCACATGCGGCGGTTCGATCTGGGCGGCATCGGACGCCAGTTCCCAATACGTGAGTGACTGACCATCCGGCGCGGTTACCACACCGTTGTCAGTACTAAGGTTAGACGCACGAACGCCCAGCTTTTTGGCAGCTGCCAGTTTCAGCGTTTCCCGTACGGTGGCACCAGCCATCCGCATTCGGGTATATGCATCCCGCATCGACGTCGACCCGCCAGTCATCTGAATGCTCAGCAACTTTGCACCGTTGCCCGCAAAATCACGCAGCGCCTGTTGGAACCCATTCACCTTGTAGTCTTTGAACGGCAGCGCCATCCCGAAAAGGGCGGAATTGTAATAGGCCTGTGCGGGTGGACCGTGGATGACGGTGATGTCTTCCCATGCCACATCCAATTCTTCGGCGATCAAGGCCGCCCAAGTGGTATGAACGCCCTGCCCCATCTCTGCCTTGGGTGACACAAGAGTCACGCCATCCTGCGTGATGACCACAAAAGCATTCAGGCTGATCATATCATCGTCAGAGATCAGCGGATTGGGTGCGCCTTTGACAAAATTATAGAGGCCAAACGCCACGCCGCCCGCCACGGCAACAGACCCGATCAGAAATGTGCGGCGACCAATTGTTCCCAGACGTCCCATATCTTACCCCTGTTTCATCTTGGCTGCGGCATCATGAATAGCTGCACGAATACGTGGATAGGTACCACAGCGGCACAGGTTACCGGACATCGCGATATCAATGTCGTCATCTGTTGGGTCGGGCGTATCAGCAAGCAGGCTGGCCGCCTGCATCAACTGACCAGATTGGCAATAGCCGCATTGCGCAACCTGATGGTCGATCCATGCCTGCTGAAGCACCGACAATGCATCAGGTTGACCCAAACCTTCGATGGTTGTGACGGGGCCATCAACATCCCCAAGCGCAAGCTGACACGACCGATAGGCGATCCCGTCCAGATGAACGGTGCAGGCACCGCACGCGGCAACACCGCACCCAAACTTGGTTCCGGTGAGGCCAAGTTCATCCCTCAGCACCCACAAAAGCGGGGTTTCTGGCGCAGACGTACAGGTGTATTCGGCACCGTTGATTGTCAATGTTACAGCCATATCAATTTCCCCAAATGCCTAGGCACGACGCGGCCCAAAACGGCCCGCAACCCATTTTCCAAGCAAGATCAAACCGCCAAGGATCGCAACCAGCACGTAATCAATGACCGGGATCCGGATGACCTCATTCATATTGCCCCACCCACGGCCGGAATACACATAGAGCATCGCAGCGATCGCAATGATCGCAATCACCCAGCGCGCCAGCTTTGACAGACCAACACCATGCATTTGGGTCACAACGAACATGAACAAGAACCCAAAGGCGAACATAGGCCAGAACTCCTGACCTGCGACAACGGCAACCACAACGCCATGAACCAGCACCGACACCTCAAGGATAAGGGTCCAAATACGGTTTGAGTGGACGCGGGTGAAAATGAACGCTGCCTGCAGGAACAATAGGAACGTGTAGAGGAACCCCGTGACGTGGCCCGCGCTGGTTTCCATCGGGTGGTACCAGTAGGTGAACGTAATAGCCCATGCGAAATAGTAGCCGTGATAGCGGATCAGCACGGCGCGTGCGCCAGCAAACCACCCCTTGCCCGCACCAAAGAAGAGCCCGCGGCGCGGCGCCTCCATCAACAAGACAATCACGAGCAAAATTATGACGGACATCTGCGAGGTAATGACAGGTAGATCCTGACTTAGGCCGTCATACCAAATCGCGGTCTGCACATAGTGCAGCACGACAAAAAACGCTGTGCCGCCAAGAGCGATATAGTTGATAGGGTGGAGCTTGTTTCGGTCACGCAGTTGATCACGATGCCGCGTTGCCCAGAATATTACGCCCCAGATAAACACTTGGTGCGAAAGGTAAAACACCCACGCGGTTGCGCGTGACCAGATATCAGCATCGGGCCGTTTCCAGAAATACCAGTTAAAGCCTTCGTCAGGCGCAAACTCGATCCCAGAGATCCACGGTTGGATACTGAGTATCCCAAGCGAAGCCAAACACGCTAAACCAACACTGACAAACCAAACATTTCTAAGCGTCATATTCATATTAATTTCCCGCCAAATTGCGTGTGCGGCTCAATATGCCAACACTACACTTTGTACGTGAGAAACCGAAATCGGATCAGTTTGTATGTGCGGAAATGGTGCCGGTGATAGGACTCGAACCTACGACCCCATCATTACGAATGACGTGCTCTACCAGCTGAGCTACACCGGCGTTGACGCGGCTCTTAGCATTCAAGCGCCGCGTGTAAAAGTCTATTTTTCGTCCTCAACCACAACAGCAGGAAGGTCATCAATCACCTCTGCTTCAACCTCTTGAACCTCTGGTCCAATGATCAACGGCAACATCTCGGCGCCGGTTGGTGATGCAATCTCTGACTTGGGTGCTGACCGCCAGGACAGGGTGTCAAACGATCCACAATTGTCGCAAACGGGTGCCCATTCGGAATGAATGTTCTGGCAACTGTCGCAAATCCACTGCGGGCCCCGCGGCGCAGAAACAGCCTTGGCCAACCATCCACGAACGATCTGTTCTTGTGCGCCCATGCCGCGCTCAATCGCCGCCATCAAGGTCAGGGACCGCGCGGTTGGATCGGTTTCCGCAAGTTCGGCAACGGCCTTGCGCGCTTCGACAAAATCTTCGGCTGCGATGTAAAGCTCGGCCAGCAACATTTTCGTTTCCGGATGATCCGGGCTGACTTTGGTTAGGGTCTTGAAGCGTTTCAACCGGTCAGCGGCTGTTTCCTCTGGTGCGATTTCCGCAAATGTCGCCGCCAGATCCGGATGAGGTTGCGCACCCCATGCTTTGGTCAGAACCCGCGATGCATTACGCGGCGACCCTTTGGCAATGTGCGCGCGTGCCGCCAGCACAGCCGCAGGGATCAAATCCGGCGATAGCTTGTTGGCTGCAATTGCGGCCTCTTGCACCTCAATTCCCGCTTCATAATCCAAAAGCGTCTTGGCTTCGGACAGGGCCAGAACCGCATCACGGCGGCGGTGAACATCACGCGGCAGATAACCGGCCTTTGCCTTGGCAGCCAGCGTTGCACGCGCGCCTGCCCAGTCACCTTTGTCGGCCTGCAACTTAAGCAGCTGATCCTGTGTTTCCGAATGCTTGGGCTTTAGCGCAAATGCCTTTTCAGCCAGCTTCATCGCAGTATCCGTGTCGCCATCCTGTAGCTTTTGCAGCATCAAACCGCGCACACCAACAAACCGCGTCCGGTCATCAGTGACCAATTTCTTATAGGCGGCTTCTGCTTTTTTGCGGTCCCCAGCAAGCTCCGCAGCCTGCGCCGTGAGAAGTGTGGTCAACTCGGGTTTATCCAGAAACTTTTCCGCCTTGGCGGCTTTGGCCAAGGCCAAATGCCCCTCGCCCGATGCAATCGCCATCATACCCTCGGACATCGCTTGATAGCCGCGCTCGATCCGGTTGCGTGTAAAATAGCGTGACACCGCCGTTTCATCACCGTTCAGGAATTTCAGGAACGCGATGAGCAGTCCGAACAGCTTGAACCCGATCCAGACCAGAACAACAAACCCGACCAGCGCAAAGGCGACCTCTAGCGGGCCAAGTCGCATTTCCAAACCACCAAAGGTGAGCAAAACCTCGCCAGAAATCTGGCTAAGCTCCATAGCCCCATACGTCAGAGCAGTGACGCCCAGCACAAAGGCCAAAATCTTAATTAGCGACCAAAGCATAATCGTCCTCACTCAGCGGTATTCAATGAAAGTTCGTTTAACGCATTCACGGCCGCCATGCGTTTCTTGGCCTGACGTGTCCAGGTGATCATCGTTGACTGCGCCAAATCCGGCAGGGCATCAATTTCGGCCAAAGCGTCGGAAATACGTCCCGTACGAACGGCGTTTTCTGCGCGCGAAAGAATGGCGTCGACATCGTCGCCTTCGCGCGGCTCGACGGAACGAACATCAAACATGTTGCGCAGGAACCCGCCAAAGGAACCGCCATCTTCGCCGGCGACGCCCTCGGCACGGGAAACAGCCAGTGTTTCACGTGCGATGGGGGCAAAGGATTCCTGTAGCTCGGCAAGGGTTGCGACCCCGTTGGCCGCATTCGACAGGGCGTTCGGAATTTCGGCGCCAGTCGCCTGCTCTAACTCTGGCAACAGATCACCAAACGGCAAGCCAGCCTCTAGCGCAGTTTGAACCTGAGCAATCGCCACACGCCTTGCGGCCTCGGCCACAGTTTCACGTGCCTGTTCACTTTCCTGGATCGCTTGAGTGCGCGCTGTTTCCAGCTCGGCGGCGGCTTGTTCCGCCAATTCCTGAATGCGTTGTTCTTGGGCGGCGACATCTGCCCGCAACGCAATCATTTCATCGCGATATTCGTCGAAGGTTGCTGTCGCGACCGTGCCGTCGGTACGTGGTGCGACCTCAATTTCGGATAGGCGGTCTGTCAAACCTGCGATCTGCAACTCTAACTCGGATCGCAGACCACTGATTTCCGATCCAATTGCTGTTTCCACAAGGGATTGAGGATCAACGCGGTTCGCAGCTTTTTCCACCAGATCATCGATCTGGGATTGTAGCTCGACGATCTGGCCGCTTGTCTCATCAGGCAAATAATCGAACTGATACCACGCAACACCATAACCGATCCCGCCCGCAACTATGCCGCCCAAGACAGCAGGCAGAAATCCGCCTTTGCGTTTTTCGATTTGCGGCGCGGGTGGTGGGGTCGCTTCAGTTTCTTTTTCGACGGGCGACTCTTCGACCTCAGCGGTCGGTTCATCTTCGATGATTTCAGCATCTTTGACGACGTCCTGAGGTTCCTCTAGAACCTCTGGTTCGTCTATTGACGCTTCAATTTTCTCTGGAATGTCAGGCTGTTCCGCATCAGTTTGCAGTTTTCTATCGGGTTCGTTTTCGTTCGACACAGCCGAATCCCCAAATTATTCAAATCAATCACGCTCAAAACCTAGATGGGCCTGCAGGCAGGCTCAAGCAAGCTAACAGCCTGAAATTGCCTTCAAAGCACGACATGTCGCCGCAACCATCGCCTTTGCCGTTGGTTCAGGCGCAACGCACACATCCGTTGCATCCAAATGACCTGCAGCATCGGCCACATTTTGACTCATGGCGACAATCGACACAGGTGCCGATACCGCGCCCTGAATAAGCCGTGCCGAACGAGGCGAGAAAAGGGGAAGAACCACAGGTTCCTTCCCCGACAGGGCGTTTTGCGCCTCGGCGGTTAAGGGTTGTGCGATTTGGTCGTAAACAATGACCTCAGCGATGTTCATCCCGCTCTTCGACAGCTCAGCCACCAATTCAGACGCAACATGACGCCCGCGTAAATACAGCAATGGTTCGTTCGGTGGGTCAGACACCAGTTGATCCACCAGTTCCACGACGTCGTCACCAAGGCATGTTGCTTGTAGGCCGGCCTCTTGCGCGATTTTGGTTGTCTGCGCACCTACGCAATAGGCGGTCGCCCCCTGAAACCCCAATGCGACGGCGCGTTTTGCTGCCTGCGCCGAGGTAAGGATGAGTGACTGACCCGTGTTTGACGCATCACACTCTACCGCCTGTAATCGGATCACAGGCGATATGACTATCTGCACATCCGGTAATTCAGCGCGGATTGCATTCACAAAACGCTCTGACGCCTCAATTGGCCGTGTGACAAGGAGTGTTGGCATTCTTTGGTCCGTCAGGATTGTTCCGCACGTCAGTCAGTGTTACCTGCCAATGAACAACACGCAACCGAAGTCCATGTCACGCACAGTCACAATCCTAGGTATCGAAAGCAGCTGCGACGACACAGGCGCCGCCGTCGTTCGTATGGACGCACAATCAGCCGAAGTTTTGTCAAACCATGTCGTGGGCCAAACTGATCTGCATGCTGACTTTGGCGGTGTGGTGCCAGAGATCGCCGCACGCGCCCACGCAGAACGCGTCGATATTGGTATCGATGCCGCGCTGAACGATGCCAATGTGACACTGTCCGACATTGATGCCATCGCAGTAACCGCCGGACCGGGCCTGATCGGTGGCGTTTTGTCGGGTGTCATGGCGGCCAAGGGGCTATCGATGGCGACGGGCATTCCGCTGATCGGTGTAAACCACCTTGCTGGTCATGCGCTCACGCCCCGACTGACCGATGCGATCCCCTATCCATACCTGATGCTGCTTGTGTCCGGTGGTCACTGTCAGTTTCTGATCGTCAAAGGACCCGATGAATTTCAGCGGGTTGGCGGCACCATTGATGATGCGCCGGGCGAAGCGTTCGACAAAACGGCGCGCCTGTTGGGGCTGGCGCAACCCGGCGGCCCAAACGTCGAGCGAGCCGCCCGAAACGGTGATCCCGCTCGGTTCCGTTTGCCGCGACCTCTACTGGATCGAGAGGGCTGCGATATGTCGTTCTCTGGCCTCAAGACCGCCCTGCTGCGCACACGCGATGGCTTCGTGTCGGAAAAAGGTGGCATGACGGAAACTGACCGCGCGGATCTTTGCGCCAGTTTTCAGGCGGCGGTGTCCGACATATTGGTTGAAAAATCGCGTCGCGCGCTTGGCCAATACCTCGCCCTTATGCCGTCACAACCAACGCTGGCCGTCGCTGGCGGGGTCGCAGCGAACCAAGTAATCAGAAGCGCACTTTTGAGCATTTGCGCCGAATTAGAGACTGATTTTGTCGCGCCTCCCCTGTCGCTATGCACCGACAACGCAGCAATGATTGCCTATGCGGGTGGCACTCGCTTCATCATGGGGCAATCTGACGATCTATCGCTGTCTGCGCGGCCGCGTTGGCCACTGGACAAATCCGCACCCGCATTGCTGGGATCAGGAAAAAAGGGCGCAAAAGCATGACCATCGCAGTCATTGGGGCCGGTGCATTCGGAACCGCTTTGGCGGTCAGCCTCTCGGCAAATGAGGATATTATCGTCTGGGGTCGCAACGCAGCAGACATGGCGACGATGCAGGAAACACGGCGCAACCCAAGGCTTGGCGATGTCCTACTCCCAGAAAACATTGCGTTTTCGGGCGATTTAGACACTGTTTCTGGCGCTGATGTCGTTCTATTGGCCATTCCGGCCCAGACAATTGGTGACTTTGTCCAAACACATCGTGAGACCCTGAAAAACAAATCGATTGTTTGCTGCGCCAAGGGCATCAACCTCGCCACGATGAAGGGTGCAGGCCAAACCGTAGCGGACGCCCTTGGGCAAGAGGCCGTTGCCGTTCTGACCGGACCCAGCTTTGCCGCCGATATCGCAAGAGGGCTACCAACCGCGCTTGCGCTTGCCTGTTCTGACGATGATGTCGGCCGCGCCCTACAACGCCGTCTCAGCACACAGTCCCTAAGGCTTTACCGCACCACGGATGTGATCGGTGCCGAGCTTGGCGGGGCACTGAAAAACGTGATGGCGATTGCCTGTGGTGCCTGTATCGGTCTCGGATTGGGTGAAAGTGCCCGCGCCGCCCTGATGACACGGGGGTTCGCCGAAATCCAAAGGTTCGCTGGTGCCCATGGCGCTAAACCTGAAACGCTTATGGGCCTTTCTGGCTTGGGCGACCTGTCATTAACGTGCAATTCGGATCTCAGCCGCAATTATCAGTACGGTTTGGCCTTGGGTCAGGGTCGCAATTTTGACGGCTCGATCACTGTCGAAGGCGCCGCCACGGCAAAAGCGGTGGTACAGGTTGCAAATGCACTGGATATCGACACGCCTATCAGTCAGGTTGTCGCCAAACTTGTCGACGGAACAGTCACCGCGAAGACCGCGCTATCGCTGTTGTTATCCCGTCCGCTTAAGGAGGAATAAATGCGTTTTGCAATCATCACCAAAGATAAAGATGGCGCGCTGCAGGTACGTCTGGATACACGTCCAGATCACATCGCCTATCTCAAGGACACAGGCGTTGTGGAAATGGCAGGCCCCTTCCTGAACGAAGACGGCCAGATGCACGGCAGCCTGATTGTCATTGATGTAGCCGACTATGACGCGGCGCGCGCTTGGGCCGAAAATGACCCCTACGCCAAGGCCGGACTGTTTGAGAAAGTCCGCATCGAAGCTTGGAACAAGGTTATCGGTTAATGGCCTATTGGTTGTTCAAGTCCGAACCGGATGTCTGGGGTTGGGACCAGCAAATCGCCAAGGGTGACGCGGGTGAAGAATGGAATGGGGTCCGGAACTATCAGGCGCGCAACAACATGCGGCTGATGGAAATTGGCGACAAAGGTTTTTTCTATCACTCCCGCAGCGGGCTTGAGATTGTTGGCATCGTCGAGGTTTGCGCGACATCGCACCCCGACAGCACAACAGATGATCCGCGGTGGGATTGTGTCGATATTCGTGCAATCGAAGCTCTGCCAACCCCCGTATCACTCGATGCAATCAAGGCGACCCCTGCCCTTGCGGACATGGTTTTGGTCAAAAATTCGCGCCTTTCCGTTCAGCCCGTTACTGACGCAGAGTGGACACTGATCTGCGAAATGGGTGGAAAAGAATAGCCTGACCCTGCGACATTATGCATCATTCCCCTACACAACAAACAGCGGAGGGGCTGATGGAGTTTTTGAATGTTCTGGTCGCGGCAGCGGCGGGTTTCGCATTTGGAGCGATCTGGTACATGGTTTTGTCAAAGCCATGGGTCGAAGCGGCCAATATCGAATGTGATGAAAACGGGCGGCCCGTTGATAGCAGCAAGCTGCCATTCGTGTTGTCCGGCATTGCCATGATCCTTGTCGCAGGCATGATGCGTCACGTTTTCGGCATGGGGGCGATCACAACCGTCAGCAAGGGTTTAGTCTCTGGCCTGGGAATTGGACTGTTCTTTATTTCGCCATGGATCATGATCAACAACGCCTATGGCGGGCGGCCATTCAAGCTGACACTGATCGATAGTGGTTATGCCGTTTTTGGCTGTGGCGTTATCGGTGTCGTCTTGACACTTTTCTAAGGTTATCGGGGTTCAGCGCTGAGCACGCCGAACCCCGCCCCCGCGTGCCCACCACGCGTCCAAACCTTGTTGACTGGGTTTGACCTAAACAAAAATGGGGCTCTTCCTCAAAGGAAAAGCCCCAACATTTCTAGTCAAAATCCTTAGGCCTTAGCCGTAGATCGACTCTTTGCCGAATTTCTTGGTCAGCATGTAGTAAACAACAGCGCGATATTTGTTGCGCTCGGATTTACCATAGACTTCGATCACCGAATTGATGGCATCCATCAGTTCCGGCCCATCCGACAGGCCCAATTTTTTGATCAGGAAATTGTTTTTAACAGTTTCCAGTTCGGATTCCTGCCCGCCTGCGACGGTCGAGGCATCGGCGTTATAGATTGCCGGACCACAGCCAATTGTGACCTTGGTCAGCAGATCCATATCCGGCTCCATGCCGCATTTGTTTTTCAGATCGTCGGCATATTTCGCAATCAGTTCATCACGCTTGCCCACCGTTCTCTCCCCAATTGTCCGGCCAACCAATGGTCACTTCGCAAAGCCTAGCCGCTGGCTGTAATCCGTCAAAAGGAAAACTTTTGAGGATTTCCCCAGTCACAATTAATAGGGGAACGCCGCAAAAAACTTGGGGGCGCCAGTTGGCAAAATTCGGCATTCCCATGCTTGTGCAAAATCGGAAAACGACATGCGACTATCCGAATAAGCGCCGCCAACAATGTCGTTGCAGATGCTGATCGTTCCGTTGTGATAACTATGCGCAACCACATAGTGAAGTGTGAAGGGGTTCGACTGACCGCCGATCATCATGCCCGCGTCGACCAGGCAAATCGCTGGGTTTCCCTTGGCAATCAGATCAAAAACGTGATCGCGGTGTGGTTCCCAGAATTGATTGTTCATGGCGGGGTTGGAAAATCCGCCCGGATACCAATTTGAGACGCTCTTGTGATAACAGTTCAAACCAAGACCAAAGGCGGCACGGACCAGTTGGTCAGGGTGCGTTCCGGCCTTGCCCCATACAAGATCAAGTGGAAAATCGCGCATCAATTGCGAAAACACCTGTTCAGGCGACTGTCCTTTGAGAAGCCCGCGCGCAGCCATAACCGTAACCAAAGCGACCTGCGCACAATAATTTTGGCCGGGCGCGTAGGCATTCCAGTTTATCGGAAGGGTACGCGGCACGCCCATGGCCGTCATTGCAAATTCGGTTTCCTGTGGGGGCGGGGCATTTGGTGTAACCGCTATTTCGGCACCAAATATTTCCGGTTTCATTGCATCATCCATATCAATCACTCAAAAAAACCGAACCCTGATTTAGGGCTCGGTTTAAAATTTCAGCAAATTGGAAAATCTGAATAGTCAGATTTTCCTGACTGCATCGCTTAGTAGCGATAATGTTCCGGCTTGAACGGACCCTCTGGCGTGACGCCGATGTATTCGGCCTGATCCTGAGAAAGTGTTGTCAGCTTCACACCGATACGTTCGAGGTGCAGACGGGCCACTTTTTCATCAAGGTGCTTAGGCAGAATATAAACGCCCGGTTCATATTCGTCGCCTTTGGTCCATAGTTCGATCTGAGCCAGTACCTGGTTCGTGAACGAGGCAGACATCACAAACGATGGATGGCCCGTTGCGTTACCAAGGTTCAATAGACGACCTTCAGACAGCAAAATGATGCGGCTGCCGGACGGCATTTCGATCATATCCACCTGATCTTTGATGTTCGTCCATTTGTGGTTCCGCAGGCTTGCGACCTGAATTTCGTTGTCAAAGTGACCGATGTTTCCAACGATCGCCATGTCCTTCATCTCGCGCATGTGCTCGATGCGGATAACGTCTTTGTTGCCTGTGGTGGTGATGAAGATGTCAGCCTTCGCAACAACGTCTTCGAGCAGAACAACCTCAAAACCGTCCATGGCCGCCTGCAGTGCGCAGATCGGGTCAGCTTCGGTCACCTGTACACGGGCACCTGCACCGCGAAGCGATGCGGCCGAACCTTTGCCAACGTCGCCATAGCCACAGACAACAGCGGTTTTACCCGCCATCATCACGTCGGTCGCACGGCGGATGCCGTCAACCAGCGATTCCTTACAGCCGTATTTGTTGTCGAATTTCGACTTGGTTACGCTGTCGTTTACGTTGATCGCAGGGAACGGCAGTCGGCCGTTCTTGTGCAGATCATAGAGGCGGTGAACACCAGTGGTGGTTTCTTCGGACACGCCTTGGATCGCCTCTTTGGTCTTGGTGAACCAACCTGGCGTTTCCTTCATGCGCTTGTGGATCTGGGCCTTGATCACCTCTTCCTCTTCCGAGGCAGGAACAGGGATGATTTCTTCGCCGGCTTCGGCGCGTGCGCCGAGCAGAACGTAAAGGGTTGCATCGCCACCATCGTCCAAGATCATGTTTGCGCCTTCGGCAAACTGGAACGACTTATCAAGGTAGTCCCAGTGCTCTTCGAGGCTCTGACCTTTGATTGCGAAAACCGGAATACCGGCTTCGGCGATCGCGGCGGCTGCGTGGTCTTGGGTCGAGAAAATGTTGCACGATGCCCAACGAACGTCCGCGCCCAGCGCGACCAGTGTTTCGATCAAAACCGCCGTCTGGATGGTCATGTGCAGCGAACCAACAATCCGTGCACCTGCCAGAGGTTTGCTTTCGCCATATTCGGCGCGCAGAGCCATCAGGCCCGGCATTTCAGTTTCCGCGATGTCGAGCTCTTTCCGGCCGAACGCCGCAAGATCAATATCCTTAACGATGTAGTCTTTTGCCATTTGGCCACTCCTAATCTGTTGGATGTGCACTTAGCACCGCTCCCCCCTCTCGACAATGGTGGGGGCAGAACCCTACAACCCTTTTTCAAAGGGGGCGGACATGAAACCACAACGCGCTTGGCAACGGATGTTATCTGGACGGCGGCTCGACCTGCTGGACCCAACCCCGATGGATATCGAGATCGAGGATATCGCCCATGGCCTGGCGTTTGTTGCGCGTTGGAACGGGCAAACCAAGGGTGATTGGCCCTATTCCGTCGCCGAACATTCGCTGTTGGTTGAACAGATTTTCACCCTTCAGAATCCTAAGGCCCCAACCAAATGGCAATTGGCCGCCCTGCTGCACGATGCGCCGGAATACGTAATTGGGGATATGATCAGCCCGGTAAAAGCCGCTGTCGGGCCGGATTACCGCGAACTTGATGACCGTCTAACGACCGCCATTCACCTTCGCTTTGGGCTGCCGTCCAAAATTCCGGCGACCATCAAAAAACAGATCAAAAAAGCCGATCTGGTCAGCGCATGGATGGAGGCGACGCAGATCGCAGGCTTTACCGAAGCCGAGGCCGACAAACTGTTTGGGCGCGCCGACCGCAAATTGGTCGCCACGCTTGAGCTTAGGTTGCGGCCCCCTGTTGAGGCGCGCACAGACTACACCAACAGGCATGCCGAACTGCTGAAACTGATGTAAGTTTTGGTGACTATCGCGTCACTGACCAGAATAGATCGTGACGCAGCCGGACCCGGTCATCCATCCCTAGACCAGATGCCTGATCTATACGATGCAGTGACCGAGCAAACTCGCTGTTTGGGGTCTTGTTTTCTTGGGTGCGCGTCGCCTCACGTAGGACGCTATTCATAATTCCGATCATTTTCGCCTCCTTAGAACGTAGGGTATCTATACGGTGGGAAAGTCAGATCAGCCGAGTCTTGAAAACTTCTTATATGTAAGCTCTACTTACATCATGGATTGGAAAGGTCGTGACCGCCATCCGCATGTTTCAAGACGATCAAGATCGTCGTCCGCTTGTTGTTAGCACAACGTCGAATTTCGCAGAAAATTGGTTGATGCAGCGGCTCCCAGATTTTTGGACAAAGCACCCCGAAATTCCGGTCACAATAACAACAACCGATGCATTGGTTGACCTTGATAGGGATCCAATCGATCTGGCCATCCGGTACGGGAATGGCAACTGGCGCGGACTTGATGTCCAACTGCTGACCAAGGCAACCTATCAAATTTGCGCAGCGCCATCTTTGATCGCGCGCTATCCACAGCTTGCCGCGGGGAAATACGATGGTGTGCCGTGGATCATGTCCGATTCCCACACCGAGGCCGAAGTATGGGCACGTGACGCCGGATATTTAACGTCAGATCAGAACCTGAACCGTGTCCCGACCATGGGCAGCCTAAGGGTTGCCGTGGCCAGTGGGGCAGGGGTCGCGGTTCTGATCCCAGAATTGATTGAGCATGAACTTGCGACCGGCACCCTGATGGGCCTAGCCAGCAAGCACGTTGGCAGCCTAGGGTACTATATTGTCGGTCGTCGGAATGCAGTTTCCGAACGGCAAACACATTTTATTCGCTGGCTTAAGTCAAAAATTTAGGAACAAAATCATATGCTTGTTCGTTTGGCAGGCCCAAGAGATGCGCAGGGGATGGTTGATGTCATCAATCCCCTTATCAAGCGCGGTGACACCACGGCCCACCAGACCCCATTCACCGTTGAACGGATCACAAACCATTACATTCAGCCCGAGAACCTGTTGTCGTGCCATGTGGCCAGTGAGGGTGAAACCATCCTCGGATTTCAGGCCTTAATGTGGGCCAATGATCCGGTGAACGATCCAATGCCAGACGGTTGGGCGTATATCACCAGCTTTGTTTCGGACACCAGCGCGGGCAAGGGGATTGGTCATCAATTATTTGAGGCGACCAAACATCTAGCTAGGTCCGCTGGCGCAGTGGCCATTGATGCAAAAATCCGCGCGGATAACATTCCGGGGTTGGGTTACTATTCAAAAATCGGCTTTGTGGACTACGACCGGCTGATCGCGATCGAGCTTTCTGATGGTCGCCGCATTGATCGTATCCGCAAAAAGTTCGTTCTTTGACTACTTAGGGCTTCGCTTGGCCAAGATACGCTGCAACGTGCGGCGGTGCATATTCAGGCGCCGCGCAGTTTCAGACACGTTACGATCGCAGAGCTCATACACACGCTGAATATGTTCCCAACGTACGCGATCCGCACTCATCGGGTTTTCAGGCGGTGGGGGTAGCTCATCACCTTTTTGCAGAAGCGCGTTGGTCACGTCATTTGCATCAGCAGGTTTCGACAGATAGTCGATTGCACCAATTTTCACGGCCGCGACGGCGGTCGCAATCGCACCATAGCCCGTCAGAACAACAACCCGACATTCAGGGCGCCGTTCCCGCAAGGTTTCAACGACTGCCAGCCCGTTCCCATCCTCAAGCCTGAGGTCAACAACCGCATAGGCCGGCGGACGGGCCGTGGCGATCGCCTTACCTGCGGCGACGCTGCTGGCGGCCTCGACCGAAAAACCACGTTTTTCCATCGCCTTGGCCAGTCGTTTTAGAAACGCTTCGTCATCATCAACCAACAACAGCGACGGGTCTGCACCCAATTCGATCAGATCATTATCCATCGGCACTTCCTCTTTGGAACAACCTATAGGCGCTTAGGTTAAACAGTCAAATTAACCGGTTTTGTCGATGACGCAGGCCATGCGCTCTGCAACCAGTTCGGGCGACTCGGCGCGACCAAAGAAGTCGACCACACCCATCCCCGGAATATTGAAGTAGGACTGAACCGAATGGTCGACCAGATAAATTTCGGTCCCATCATCGTGAGCCTTGTAATAGGTGCGATACGCCTTGGACGCTGCATCGACCTGTTCAGGGGTGCCAGTCAGACCAACCATACGATCATGGAAATTAAACGCGTATTCGCCAACAACATCTGGCGTGTCTCGTTTCGGATCGATTGAAATGAAAACAGGGGTGACCTCGATGCCCTGATCCTCAAGGATCTGAACCGCCTGCGCATTCCGCGCTGTATCAAGGGGGCAAACGTCAGGACAGAACGTGTAACCGAAATAGATCAACGACGGCTGGGTGATCACATCGGCATCGGTGACAGTTTCACCTTTGCTGTTCACCAACTCAAACGGACCGCCAATTCCACTGCCTGCAACCGCAGAGGCACCGCAAGCTGCCAGATCCGGATCACCAGCGTTCAGATTTGCGACAACGATTGTGCCACCAATAAACAGTGCAGCCACTGCCGCCGCACCGATTGCGATTTTCTTTTCCATCGACCACTCCTAATCCGTGGCATTGATTGCCGCTGCCGCCGGAAATAACAATAGTCCACCATGACGCAGTAGGACATCGCCATGATCAAATCTTCGACAGAGGCATTCCAAGATCGTGAACGGAGCAATTGGGTCCGCCTAAGAACGCTGGTTATCCTCAGATGGATTGCGATTGTGGGTCAATCGGTTGCGCTGTTCGTCGGCAGCAAAGTGTTCGGCCTGTCGTTACCTATTGGCGTTGCGGTGATGGCCGTTGGGTCATCTGTTGTCGCAAACCTGTTTTCATCGTTCGTGTATCCAGGAAACAAACGGCTGTCCGAATTCGAAGCCTTTGTCATGCTGCTATTCGATCTACTTCAGCTTGGCTTGTTGCTCTATCTGACTGGCGGTCTGAACAACCCATTTGCGATACTGGTTCTTGCGCCTGTCACGATCGCATCGACTTTTCTAAGTTTGCGCAGCACGGTCTTTCTGGGCCTGATTGCGCTGGGGATCATCACCTGCCTGAACTTTTGGTTCTTGCCACTGCTTGGTCCGGATGGATTGCAACTGGCGCTACCTGAACTGTTCCGGTTCGGTTTCTGGATCTCTCTGATGATCAGTATTGTGTTCCTTGGCTCATATGCGCGGCAAATCACGGGTGAAATGCACAATATGGCCGACGCCCTGCTTGCAACACAGATGGCGCTGGCCCGCGAACAAAAGTTGACCGACCTTGGCGGCGTGGTTGCAGCGGCGGCCCATGAGCTTGGCACGCCATTGGCGACGATCAAGCTGGTTTCCAGTGAACTGAGTGATGAGCTGGACGATCGCGCCGACCTGAAAGAGGACGTCGATCTAATCAACAAGCAGGCTGACAGGTGCCGCGATATTCTGCGGTCAATGGGACGGGCAGGGAAAGACGACCTGCACATGCGATTTGCACCTCTAGAGGCCGTTTTGCGCGAAGCGGCCGAGCCCCATATGAACCGAGGTAAGGAAATCGATTTCTTTGTCTCGGATGAAATTGATCACCCCAAACGACAACCCGTGATCACCCGGAACCCCGAGGCAATTCACGGGCTTCGCAATCTGATCCAAAACGCAGTCGATTTCGCCGAAAGCTTGGTCGAGGTCGAAAGTAGCTGGAACGAAAAGTCGATCACGATACGAATTGCCGATGATGGTCCCGGATTTCCACAGAATGTTATCGGGCGGATTGGCGATCCATTTATGCGCCGCCGTGCATCCGAACAGGGGCGCACAACAAATCGCCCCGGTTACGAAGGCATGGGGCTGGGTTTGTTCATTGCCAAAACACTTTTGGAACGGTCCGGCGCGCGGCTGACGTTTTCCAACGGCGGTGTCGAAATGAGCGGTGCAATCGTCATTGTCGAATGGCCGCGCGAAATGATCGAGGCCATGAACCCACAAAGCCGATTGGGGGAAAACGCCCAGATCAAGGGATAGTCTTTTATTAACAGGCTATTAACCAACATGGACCAGTGTTTTCCTGACACAGACAGGGAATCGCACCATGTTGGAAAATGCTGCCTTCGTTCTTGTATTTACGACCGTTACCGCACTGCTGGCTGCGGGCATATTTATTGCGGTCACGTTGCGCTATTTTGAACAACCCAAACGAACTGCGCGGGCGCTGTTAAAAGAAGCAGAAGAAGAAATCGTATTCCTGTTTGATGAGCAAACCCTGATCGATGCCAGCAAACCGGCCAAATCTATGCTGCGGAATGCCAAGGGCGACATGACCGATTGGGACCGGTTCCTTGCGTTCTTTGCGCCCTACTTTCCACAATTACGCCGCCATCTTTCGACCTTGGCCACCGATGGGTCCAAGGAACTGATTTCACCCGACCATCCAGAAATCCGCCTGATCGCGGAATATTGGCAAGGGCTGGCGCGGATTGCTTATGTCGAAAATGGTGCAGACGCAAAAAACTCGATCGAGCGTGCCAAGCGACTTTCGACAGATGACGAATTGGAAACCCTGCGCGGACTGGCAGAAGACGCGCCACTTTTGATGTGGAAAGAGGACGATTCCCGCACAATCACGTGGGTGAACAAGGCGTATCTGACCGCCGCCCAAAATATTGACGCGGATCGCCAAAACAAATGGCCGCCGTCCAAGTTGTTTGACGAAATCTCATTTGCAGAAAACGGTGCGCCTCATACCAGTCGTCAAACCATTGATCTCGACGGACAGACCAAACATTTTGATGTCACCAGCCTGCTACGAGGTTCGGAAATCCTTCACTTTGCTGTCGATGTGACCGCCGTCGCGCGCGCCGAGGAAACGCAGCGAAGCTATGTAAACACGCTCGTCAAAACCTTTGCGCAACTGTCCACAGGATTGGCCGTCTTCGATGTAAATCGACAGCTCATCGTCTTTAATCCTGCATTGATGGATCTGACGGGGCTGCCGGTCGACTTTCTCAGCAACCGACCTGTTATTCACGATTTCCTTAATCGGCTGCATGACCATCGTATGACCCCAGAGCCCAAGAACTTTGGCGGGTGGCGGGAACATATTGCCGAACTGGAAACCGCCGCGTCGACGGGAACCTACTGCGAACGATGGGACCTGCCCACAGGACAAACATTTCGGGTTACGGGGCGCCCACATCCCAATGGCGCCGTCGCATTGCTGTTCGAGGACATTAGCGACGAGATGACCGCCACCCGCCGATATCGGCATGTCATCGATACCAATCAGGCGGCGCTGGACAGTGTCGATGATGCAATTGCGGTCTTTTCACAGGCTGGCACGCTTATCCTTTCCAACCGTGCGTATTCGGCGCTGTGGCATGCACAGCCCATCAACACCATCGTCGGGTCCAGTTACTTGGAAGAAAGCCGAATTTGGCAGAAAACCACGGCGCCAACGCCGCTTTGGATAAAAATCCACGAACAAATTTCGGATTCTGACAACAAATCGAGTTGGAAGTCCGAGGCCCGCCTAGCAGATGGTCGGACCATTGGCTGTCATGTTTCTTCGCTTCCAAATAATGCAACGATGATCAGGTTCTGCGCCATTCATGACCAAAACTGGTCATTGCAACCACCAGAAAATCGCGTTGTCGCCCTGAGTTGATTTGCCTTGCGACAGGGGCGCTGATCCTTAATTTGGGCGCATGGCACGCGAACATTCGATCATCCTCACCTCTGAAAATGAGACCGCCGCACTTGCGGGCAAATTTGCAAAGATCTTGACCAAAGGCGACACCGTCCTGCTGTCCGGTGATATCGGCGCGGGCAAAAGCTTTTTCTGTCGCGCCGTTTTGCGCAGCGTCTTTGGTGCCGAGCTAGAGGTTCCCTCGCCCACGTTCACCATTGTGCAAACCTACGAAAATGGCGATCAAGAATACTGGCACTGCGATCTCTATCGGTTGACCAATCCGGACGAGGCGATCGAACTAGGGCTTGATGAGGCCTTTGAAGAGGCGATCTGCCTGATCGAATGGCCAGATCGACTTGGTGATTTACGGCCGGTAGGGGCTTTGGAAATTCACATGGCTGCAGAGGTGGACCATCACCGATTGACGGTATCGATGTACGATGATTGGGAACAACGGTTGTCCCATGTGCTCTGACGTTCGGCGAGAACAAATTCAGAAATTCGTTCAGGATAATCTGGGGGACGGGTGGCAGCACGTCGAAATCCCCAGCGACGCCTCAGCCCGGCGTTACACACGTCTGCGCAAAGGCAATCGTAGCGCGATTTTGATGGATGCTGATCCGAACATCTACGGATCGTCCCAACAGTTTGTGAAAGTTGCCAATCACCTTCGCGACATTGGCCTTTCGTCACCGGATATTTTCGCCGCTGATCTGACACATGGCCTGCTGTTACTAGAGGACCTCGGTGAAACCAGCTTTGCGGATTGGATAAATCAGAGGCCAGATGATGAGCGAAAGCTCATTTCCGAGGCTTCGCAGGTTATTTCAGTTGCGCAAAGTCACGAGGCCAAGCTTGACCTGACCACATTAACACCGAATGCGGCGGCAGACCTGACCCTGCCGTTCTGGACCCATTACGCCCCTGATCTGATCCAAGAGGGCTCAGGCATTTTGGCCGCCGCTTTGAACAAAATTCACACGGTAGAGCCTGTTTTTTGCTTTCGCGATTTTCACGTGGAAAACCTGATCTGGCGAACGGACGAAACCAATCTGGCAAAGATTGGCGTCTTGGATTTTCAGGACGCTTTGCTGTCTCACCCTATTTACGATTACGTCTCGATCCTCAGGGATGCACGGCGGGATATTTCGGAACAGACCGTCACCCATGTAAAAGCAAAGCTCAGCCAACCAAACATCGATATTGATGCCAGTTTTTCGGTCTATTCGGTCCAACGGAACCTTAGAATCTTGGGCGTTTTCCATGACCTAATTCACAGTCAGAAAAAGCCGAAATACCGCGACTTCGTTGGGCGTGTTTCTAACCATATTCGTCGGGATATCATGCACCCTGATCTTGCTGAATTGGCGAAAATTGTGGGGCCGGTCCTGCCATGAAGCCCAACTCGGTCATGTATTTTGCGGCAGGACTGGGCACACGGATGCAGCCCCTAACCGCCAATTGCCCCAAGCCATTGGTCAACGTGGCGGGCAAACCGCTGATCGACCATGCGATGCAGCTTGGACAGGATGCTGGCCTTACGAATGCCGTTGTCAACGTTCACTACTTGGCCGACATGGTCGAAAACCATGTCCCTCAAGGGGTGCGTGTTTCTGATGAACGGGGCGGATTGCTGGATACGGGCGGCGGGCTAAAAGCGGCATTACCGCTGCTAACCAGCGATACCGTTTTCACGATGAATACGGACGCGGTCTGGCAGGGGGACAACCCATTTCGGGCCCTGCGCGCCCATTGGAATCCCGACAAAATGGACGCGTTGCTGTTGGTGGTGCCGCATGAACGCGCGTTGGGTCACAGCGGCAAAGGTGACTTCGATTTGGCCGAAACAGGGTCTATATCGCGCGGAATTTCACATATCTACACAGGCTGCCAGATCATCAACACCGGACACCTGACCGAAATTCACCAATCCGCCTTTTCGCTGAACCTCTATTGGGACAAGATCGCCGAAAAGGGCAGGTTTTTCGGACTGGAATATTCCGGCGCTTGGTGTGACGTTGGTACACCCGCATCGATTTCTCTGGCCGAAGATTTGTTAAATGATGTTTGAAAAATCCGACAAACCACGCGTGTTTGGAATGCCTCCGGGCTGCGACTTTGCCAGCGCATTGGTACAAGGAATTGTCGAGCGCAGCCAAGGGCTCCTGCCCCATGAGTTCGCGAAGGTCGAGATCTACGTAAACACCCGCAGAATGCAGCGGCGGATTCGCGAGGTGTTTGACAGTGGTCCGGCGCGTTTGCTGCCCAAGGTGCGCCTGATTACCGATTTGGCGCAGGATCCGTTAACCGCTGACATCCCACAACCCGTGCCTAGCTTGCGGCGGCGGCTGGAAATATCCCAACTGGTTGCCTCACTCATTGAATCACAGCCGGATATTGCGCCGAAATCAGCGGTTTTCGATTTATCGACCAGTCTTGCGGCCTTGCTCGATGAAATGCAGGGCGAAGGTGTGGACCCCGATGCAATTTCAAGCTTGGACGTTTCAGACAGCTCTGGGCACTGGGCCAGAACGCAGGCGTTTGTCGACATTGTCAGACGTTACCTAAAAGACCAAACCACGCCCGATGCCGAAGCACGACAGCGATTGATTATCGAACGTTTGGCGGCGGATTGGGAACATAATCCACCCCAGCACCCGATTATCATCGCAGGTTCGACAGGTAGTCGTGGGGCGACAGCGTTATTCATCAAAACAGTGTCAAATTTGCCCCAAGGTGCAATTGTCCTACCGGGTTTTGACGAAAATATGCCGTCGGAAATCTGGACGGGGATGGTCGATCCGCTGATCTATGAGGACCACCCGCAATACCGGTTCAAAAAGCTTTTTGATGATCTGGACATCACGCATCAGGATGTTCAGTCGTGGGCACAAGTGTCGCCACCCTCGGCTCAACGAAACGCTGTTGTGTCCCTGTCACTTCGTCCTGCGCCAGTCACGAACCAATGGCTTGCAGACGGTCCAAGTTTGGGAAATCTCCCTGATGCGGTGACTGGTCTGACGCTTGTTGAGGCCGGATCGCCACGCGAAGAGGCCGAGACAATTGCCCTGAGGCTACGAGCCGCGGTGGAAGACAACAAAACCGCCGCATTGATCACCCCAGATCGGGTTTTGTCCCGTCAGGTTGCGGCCGCTTTGGACCGTTGGCACATTCAGCCAGATGACAGCGCGGGTCAGCCGTTACACCTGTCACCTCCGGGACGGTTTTTGCGTCAAGTTGCCGAACTGATGGCGACAAAGCCAAATGGCGAAACACTCCTTTCGCTATTGAAGCATCCACTAACCGCTAGCGGATCAGAGCGTGGATCACATCTGCGCTGGACGCGCGAACTCGAACTTTCGATCAGGCGCAACGGACCTGCCTTTCCAACGGGTGACGACCTAATCGGCTGGGCCAATGCCGATGATGGCCGGAAAGAATGGGCCGCTTGGATCGCTGAAATCTTAGCACAGTTGAGCCGTATTAGAGACTGTTCCACTGCCGGCTTGCCACATTTTGTCGATGCGCACATCAAGATCGCAGAGGGGTTCGCAGCGGGCCCCAACAACGATGGAACTAGCGAGCTTTGGAAAGAGGCGGCAGGCAGAGAAGCGCTTTCAGTTATGAAAGAGCTTCAACTGCACTCTGATGCTGGCGGTGAGATGTCACCGCTGGACTATCAGATGATGGTTGGCGCCATCCTAAGAGGCGGAGAAGTCCGCAATCCTGATAGCGGCCATCCGAATGTGTTGTTCTGGGGCACGCTAGAGGCCCGCGTACAAAGCGCCGATCTGGTTATCCTAGCCGGAATGAACGAGGGCAGTTGGCCCGAAGCGCCCGCGCCTGACCCATGGCTCAATCGACAAATGCGGAAAGAGGCCGGACTACTGATGCCTGAACGTCGAATTGGGCTGTCTGCGCATGACTATCAACAGGCGGTAGCCGCGCCCGAGGTCTGGATCACGCGCGCAATCCGATCAAGCGAGGCTGAAACAGTGCCGTCGCGCTGGATCAATCGCTTGCTGAACCTGCTAGAAGGGCTGCCAGCACAAAATGGCGAACAAGCGCTGCGCGATATGCGGGAACGCGGCGCAACATGGATCAGAAAAGCGCAGAAACTGAATGAGATTGGTGAAACCAAGCCTGCCGCGCCACGTCCATCGCCCGCACCGCCCAAAAACGCGAGGCCGACTTCGATTTCTGTGACGCAGGTCCAAACCCTGATCCGGAATCCCTACGAAATTTATGCGCGTAAGGTGCTTGGGCTAAAGGCGTTGGACCCAATTGTGCCCGGCGCGGACGCCCCACTGCGTGGTGAAATCATCCACAAAATCCTCGAACGATTTATCAAAGAGGATATCGACCCAAGCAGCGACGATGCGAAGCTCAGATTACTGGCAATCACCGACGAAGAACTGACGCTACAGTGCCCGTGGCCGACGACCCGCCAACTTTGGCGTGCCCGCATTGAACGGGCAGCGGATTGGTTCCTGCAAACCGAGGTTGATCGCAGGCAGCAAGGGTCGCCAGTCGCATTTGAGGCTTGGGGTGAATTAGAGCTAGAAGGGCTGAATTTCACAATCGGGGGCAAAGCAGACCGTATTGATACGACGCCTGACGGTCAGGCGATTTTGTACGACTACAAATCTGGTTCACCGCCCACAAAAAAACAGCAGCTTCACTTTGACAAGCAGTTGCTGCTTGAGGCCGCCATGGTGGCGCAAGGAGCGTTTAAGGCGACCGGCGCCAAACCAGCCCTATCCGCCGAGTTCATTGGGATCGGTGCCCAAAAAATCGAGAAGGCCCCGTTTGACAAATCCGACCCAGAACAAGAGTGGGCGCATTTCCGCGAGCTGATCATTCACTGGCAGGACCCCAAGCGTGGATTTTCGGCCCGAATGGCCGCAGACTCGACCCAACGACCGAGCGATTTTGACCATTTGTCACGGTATGGCGAATGGGATTTGTCCGTCGAGCCAACGACGGAGGTGCTAAAATGATTTTTGACGACGCCACGCAAAAACAAATCGACGCCGCCAATCCAAACAGTTCGACTTGGGTGTCAGCTAATGCTGGATCGGGGAAAACACGGGTTTTGACCGATCGGGTTGCACGGTTGCTGTTTGAAAAGGTCGATCCGAAAAACATCCTGTGCCTGACCTATACCAAGGCCGCAGCATCCGAGATGCAGAACCGTCTTTTCAAACGGTTGGGCAGCTGGGCCATGATGCCAGATGATGGTCTGCGCCAAGACTTGCAACGCATGGGTATCGCCGGTCCGCTAGATTCGGCATCACTTTCACACGCCCGCACGCTGTTTGCCCGCGCGATCGAGACGCCAGGCGGCCTAAGAATTCAAACCATCCACAGTTTTTGTTCGGCAATTCTGCGCCGCTTTCCTCTTGAGGCTGGGGTCAGCCCACAATTCCGCGAGATGGAAGATCGCGAGGCCGAATTGTTGCGGTCAGAGGTGCTTGATCAAATGGCCGAGGGTGAAAATGCCCCTCTGATCACCGAAATCGCCCAGGTTGTTACCGACGACGCTCTGGCACGTCTGACAGCCGACATCGTGAAAAGCCGCGCTATGTTCGGTCCTCAGGTTTCGACCAAAGAAATCGCGGATTTCTTGGGTGTGCCGACCGATGCGGATAAATCAGATGCCATCAAAATCGCCTTTGCTGGGGGCGAGGATGGTCTGGTAGAAGAGATCGCCCAGATCTGTGCAAATCTAAGTGCAACTTATCAAAAATTTGCCAAAACGCTTAAGGCGCTTAACCTTTCCAACCCATCTGTTGATGATTTTGAGGTGGTTAAGAAACAGTTTCTCTACGGATCAGGGGACAAAGAGGGCCGATCAAAATCGGTAAATTTTCCTCAGTCCAATCACAAAGCAGCGGTCGAAGCTTTTGAACCCATCATCAACGATTTACACGATTGGATGGATCGCACAGCGGCGGCCCATCAATTTCAACTCGCGTGCGATGCACGAGATAGGGCGCGACTGCTGGTCCGGTTTGCCAACGCTTATTTGCCGGCATACGAAAACCGGAAACTTAGAAGCGGCCTGTTAGATTTCGACGATCTGATCGACAAGGCGCGTCTGCTTTTGACGGATCCTTTGGTCGCTGAATGGGTACTGTTCAAACTTGATGGTGGGATCGACCATGTTTTGGTGGATGAGGCCCAAGATACCAGTCCAACACAATGGGCCGTGATTGAGGCGTTGACCCGTGAATTCACGTCGGGGCAGGGCGCGCGGTCGGATGCAAAACGAACGATTTTTGTTGTGGGCGACAAGAAACAGTCGATCTATTCCTTCCAAGGGGCCGACCCCGAAGAATTCGACCGAATGCGGGATTATTTTTCCAAGTCCCTCGCGGAAACAGATACACCCCTTTTTGCCACTGAGCTGCAGTATTCATTCCGGTCATCCGCCGCAATTTTGTCTCTGGTTGATCAAACCTTTACTCGCGATCTGGCCGAGGGGCTTGAACCGAACGTTCAGCACCATGCGTTCAAATCCTCGTTGCCGGGCCGTGTCGATTTGTGGCCAATCATTCCCGACGCCGAGGCGATAGAGCCACGGCCATGGTACGATCCCTTTGATGTTGTGACCGAAGAAAAAGCGGATGTTCAGCTGGCGCAGCTGATCGCACGACAGATCAAGAGGATGATCGGAAAAGAGACTATTCCAGCGGAATCTGATGGAAAACAGGTTCGCCGCGCCATCACACCGGGCGATTTTCTTATCCTTGTCCAACAACGAAAAACCCTGTTCTCTGAAATCATTCGCGCCTGCAAAAACGAAGGTTTGGCGATTGCCGGTGCGGATGTTTTGAAGCTTCAGGAACAACTGGCGGTCAGGGATATCGTCGCGCTGCTTCGGTTCCTGGCTCTGCCCGAGGATGACTTGTCGCTGGCGGCGGCACTTCGGTCGCCCATGTTTGAATGGTCGGAACAGGATCTATTTTCGGTCGCTCACCCACGCGACAAAGGATCCTACCTTTGGACCGCCCTGAGGAACCGGCAAGATCACCCAAAAACGCTTGCCGTATTAAACGACCTGCGTCGTCAGGCAGATTTCTTGCGGCCCTATGACCTGATTCAACGAATTCTTGTCCGTCACGACATGCGGAAACGGTTAGTGGAACGGCTCGGCGCAGAAGCGGATGATGCGCTGGATGCGTTGCTTGCACAGGCATTGTCATATGAACAAAGCGCAACGCCGGGGCTTACGGGTTTTCTGCACTGGATCGAAAGCGAGGATGTCAAAGTCAAACGCCAAATCGACTCGGCCGGTGATCAAATCAGGGTTATGACCGTTCACGGCTCTAAGGGTCTGGAAGCGCCTATTGTTATTCTACCCGAAACGACCGCCAGAGATATTCGGATCAACGACACAATCCTTGCGGCCGATGATGTTCCGTTGTGGAAAATGTCCAGCAAGGAAATGCCGGACCGCCAACAGCAATTAATCGAAGCAAAACGTCAGGATGTCATCCGCGAACGCCGTCGCTTGTTGTATGTGGCGATGACCCGCGCGGAAAAATGGCTGATTGTTTGTGGCGCAGGCAAAGAGACCGACGACAAAGAGGCATGGCACGACGTTATCGGTCAGGCGATGGATCACGCCGGTGCCTATGAACAGTCGATCGGTGATATTCAGATCAAGCGCTATCAAATCTTTGATTGGGATCAAGGCGACGTGGTGGCGCGGACCGCCCCGCCGATTGTGTCCGTTGATGCCCCCAAATTTGCTGTGGCGCCAGAATATCCAAAGCGGCAACAGACGCTATCACCATCCGACCTTGGTGGCGCCAAAGCGATTGGTGGCGATGCAGGCGACGACCAGGAAACCGCGCTTGCCCGTGGTCGATTGATCCACAAATTGCTGGAACATCTGCCGCTTTATCCCGCTGACCAATGGCGCAGCGTCGCACAGAAAATTGTCGGATCGGATCGTGACGCCATGATCATTTCCGGCACCGAAGACATTGTCCGGTCAACGATTGCGCTATTGGAAAACGACAGTCTATCCCGTTTGTTTGGACCAGATGCCTTGGCCGAGGTGGATATCACCGCGAACCTTTCCACGCTTGATGGTCAGCGAATCCATGGCAGCATTGACCGGTTAATTGTTGAAGAGGGTGCAATTTATTGCATCGACTTTAAAACCAACAAAACTGTTCCCCATTCGCCCGCCGAAACCCCCGAGGGTCTTTTGCGTCAAATGGGGGCATACGTCGAAGCGCTTGAGCAAATATACCCCGATCACAAAGTTTTTCCCCAGATATTGTGGACCCAAACGGGATATCTGATGGACTTGCCGCGTGATCTTGTCATATCTGCTTTGCAAAATACGTCATCACCTTGACCGGGACGAAGGCCATCCTTACCTTCCTGTTCCGACACCTCTAGGAGAGAGAAATGGCCACTGTAGCTGTAACCGATGCAAACTTTGACGCCGAAGTGCGTCAGTCCGACATTCCTGTTGTCGTCGATTTTTGGGCCGAATGGTGTGGCCCATGTAAGATGATCGGCCCAGCTCTGGAAGAGCTGTCGGACGAAATGGCCGGCAAGGTCAAAATCGTCAAAGTCAACGTTGACGAAAACCCGAACTCGCCTGCGCAAATGGGCGTTCGTGGTATCCCAGCCCTGTTCGTTTTCAAAGGTGGCGAAGTGGTTGCCAACAAAGCAGGCGCTGCACCAAAAGCTGCGCTTCAGAACTGGATCGAAGCCTCGATCTAAGTCGTTGAAACAGAATTTCGAAGGGCGCCCAATGTGGCGCCCTTTTTCGTTGCGGGTTGTTCTGCGAACCGCCCAGCGCCATATAGGTTTCCAAGAAACAGGAGGCATCCATGGCTGATAACGAATTCCCAGGCTGGCACGGCACAACAATCATCGGCGTCCGAAAGGGCGGAAAAGTCGTTATCGCTGGTGATGGACAGGTCAGCCTAGGTCAAACAGTCATCAAAGGCACCGCCCGCAAGGTGCGCAAATTGACACCAGGCGGCCGTGACGTGATTGCCGGTTTTGCTGGATCAACAGCTGATGCCTTTACCCTGCTTGAGCGTTTGGAAAAGAAGCTTGAGGCAACCCCCGGCCAGTTGCTTAGGGCGAGTGTTGAGTTGGCCAAGGACTGGCGCACGGACAAATACCTACAAAAACTTGAAGCGATGTTGATCGTGTCAGATGGGACCGATCTGTTCGTTATCACCGGCGCCGGTGATGTTCTGGAGCCGGAACATAACGTTGCTGCGATTGGGTCGGGCGGCAACTATGCCTTGGCCGCCGCGCGTGCCCTGATTGACAGCGATCACGACGCCGAAACCGTCGCACGCAAAGCCATGGCGATTGCCGCAGATATCTGTGTCTACACCAACGGCAACCTCACCGTAGAAACACTAGCCGGAGACTGATGCCATGACCATGGAACAGGATGATCTGCGCGCCGGTGTTGCGGCGGGAATTGTAACCGAAGAACAGGCCGCGCGTCTGATGACATTGGCCCAATCACGTGCCGGTTTGCGTGATGCCATGCCAGCGGACGAAGAACAGTTCGAACTATTCCGCGGGTTCAGCGAAATTTTCATATCGGTCGGTCTGGTGATCTTGATGATCGGCCTTGGATCTATCGCTGGGTTTTCGGGCGGCGGCATCATTGCGGCCATCGTGACGCTGATCCTGACCTTTGTCTTTGCCAACTATTTCACACTTAAACGGCGCATGGCCCTTCCTTCGATTGTGCTGACGATTGCGTTTACGATCGCAATCTTTGCCCTTTTCGCAGAAGTCTGGCCAACCAACAGCGAACAAATCGGCCTTGCGGTTGCCGGCGCTGTGGCGATCATTGCACTTGTCGCTTGGTATTATCGATTCAAAATCCCGTTCACCATGTTCCTGATTGGGACATCCGCATTGACCGTCATTTTGACGCTGACAAATACGGTTAGCCCCACAGCAGACTGGTCGGAATTTACGGATATTTTCAATTTGGCTGGCGGATCGGGGCTCGCTTATGGGACCTTGGTTTTCGGCATTTTGGCCTTTGTTGTGGCGATGCTGTTTGACATGCGCGACCCTCATCGTCTGGGCCGTTATTCCGCATCGGCGTTTTGGCTGCATTTATTGGCGGCACCGGCATTGGTGAACACAATCGCAATGACCTTTGTCGAGATGGGGCCGGGGCTTGGCTATTTCTTTTTGCTGCTGACACTGATCGTTGTTTCGCTGCTTGCGCTGATCATTGACCGCCGTAGTTTTCTAACCGCGGGCATCGCCTATTTCGGCTTTTTGCTGAGCCTTTTTGTGCGCGGCGACAGCTATTTCTTCGACTTTGGTCAGTATGCTTGGATGTTCATCTTGCTCGGCGGGTTCGTGACATTGATCGGTGCATACTGGACCCAAGCCCGAGGTGCTGTTTTACGCTTTTTGCCGGACTTCCCCGGCAAACACCGTCTTCCACCATACTAAGGTTGGCAATTCTACGCGGGATGCATAAGTCATCCCCGTAGACAGGAGTACCCATGACAGATCTTACCCCGCGTGAAATCGTTTCCGAACTGGACCGTTTTATCATCGGCCAAAAGGACGCCAAGCGCGCCGTTGCTGTGGCGTTGCGCAATCGTTGGCGCCGCAAACAACTTGGCGAAGACTTGCGCGACGAAGTGTACCCAAAAAACATTTTGATGATCGGGCCAACCGGTGTCGGCAAAACCGAAATTTCGCGTCGCTTGGCGAAACTCGCCCGTGCGCCGTTCATCAAAGTTGAGGCCACGAAATTCACCGAAGTCGGCTATGTTGGTCGCGATGTTGAACAGATCGTACGTGATCTTGTCGACGTTGCAATCAACCAGACCCGCGAATTCATGCGCGAAGACGTCAAGGCAAACGCACACAAAGCCGCAGAAGATCGGGTAATCACCGCAATTGCGGGAACAGACGCACGTGATGGCACCCGCGAAGCGTTCCGCCGCAAACTGCGCAGTGGCGAATTGGACGATACCGTCATTGAGCTAGAGGTTCAGGACACCTCAAACCCGATGGGTGCGATGGAAATTCCTGGCCAGCCGCAAATGGGCGGGATGATGAACCTTGGTGATCTATTCGGCAAAGCGTTCCAGCGAACGGTCAAGAAAAAGGTCAAAGTCTCAGAAAGCTATGACATCCTGATTTCTGAGGAAGCAGACAAGCTATTGGATGACGAGGCGATCAAGCGTGAGGCAATCGAAGCGGTTGAACAAAATGGCATCGTCTTTCTTGATGAAATCGACAAGGTCTGCGCCCGTGCAGATGCGCGTGGTGCCGATGTCAGCCGCGAAGGTGTGCAGCGCGATCTGCTACCATTGATCGAAGGCACCACTGTTTCCACCAAACATGGACCGATCAAGACAGATCATATCCTGTTTATTGCATCGGGCGCGTTTCACGTGGCCAAACCATCGGACCTGTTGCCCGAGCTTCAGGGTCGTTTGCCTATTCGCGTTGAACTGCGTGCACTGACCGAGGCTGACTTTGTCAGGATCCTAACCGAAACCGACAACGCGCTGACCCGTCAGTACACGGCCCTTATGGGAACCGAAGAGGTTGTCGTCGAGTTCACCGATGACGGTATTTCCGCGCTCGCAGCGATTGCCGCCGAGGTAAACAGATCGGTCGAAAATATCGGTGCACGGCGCCTTTATACCGTGATGGAACGTGTGTTTGAGGAACTGTCGTTCACGGCACCCGACCGGTCGGGCGAAACCGTGGTCGTGAACGCGGCATTTGTCGAGGAATACATCGGCGAACTATACCGTTCCGCCGACATGAGCCGCTACGTCCTTTAACCCGCGCGGCGAAGATACACGTAATATGCGCCGTGCCCACCGTGACGGATGTGGGCCGGCGTGACCTGCATCACCACATTTCCCAGCGGCGGCAGCCGCAGCCATTGTGGAACCTGATGACGCAACACACCCTTTCGTGTTGGAATGGGTCCGCCGTCATCGCGATCTTTGCCTTTGCCGGTGATGACAAGGATCAGGCGTCTTTGCATTTCATGTGAATGCAGCACAAACCCGATAAGTTCGTTATGCGCCTCTGCGACGGTCATACCATGCAGATCAATGCGGGCTTCTGGCTGAAGCTTGCCAGACATCATTTTGCGGTGCCGTTTTGCATCCATAACCAGCGGCGCACGGTTCAGGCCATCGGCGA
This sequence comes from Marivivens sp., assembly GCA_965215785.1. Lineage (GTDB taxonomy): Bacteria > Pseudomonadota > Alphaproteobacteria > Rhodobacterales > Rhodobacteraceae > Marivivens. The sequence goes on from OZ244120.1 coordinate 949,540, forward strand.
TAGATGGCGCCAGGTTGTTTTTTGGTTTTACCTTCGACTTGGACCCAACCAAAAACGGCTCAATTTGCGCTGGTTGAATGTCGGGCTGTATTTTGGGGGCAGGGGCGTCAATTTCTGGTTCGTCGATCTTTGCTTCGGGTTTGATGCGCTTGGTCCGTGCGGCAACAAGGTCCCAAAGGGCCTTTTCCTCTGCCGTCAATCGACGTTTACCGCGCCTCATACTACACATCCCGCCTTGCGAACTTTGACGGCAACAAAGCAATCAAATCCACAGCCTGATTTAGACTGCCTGCTATCATTCCTGCAGTGTTACCAGTTCCGACAAATAAATCTGCCCGTTGCGAGCCCTTTATCGCGGAACCTGTATCTTGTGCCACCATCAATTGCTGCTTAGCAGCGCCCGACATCCAAATCGGACAGCCCATTTCATAATAGTCCTGATCGACAGCCAGACTACGATCCGGCGTAAGCGGTACGCCCGCCGACCCAATTGGACCGTTTTGGGGCATGTTTGTCTCTGTTTCTTTGAAAAAGATGTAGCTTGGGTTTTGCCAAAACAGCCAATCAACACGATCGGGGTTTTGGGCACACCAATTCCGAATGGCGTCCAATGAAATTTCTGAAACTGGCACTTCGCCGGAATTTACGAGGATCTTGCCAATCGACACGTAAGGGTGACCGTTTTTTCCAGCAAACCCAACACGGCACATTTGACCATCGGGAAATACCAGACGGCCAGATCCCTGAACGTGCAGGACATAGGCATCAACCTTGGACGCCAACCACGCAATCGGCGGCAAATAAGACAAGGCGCCTTGGTCGATTTGCTGCCGCGCCGGGGGGTGTCGGTTTTCTGTTTCATCCGGCTGCGGATACAGCGGCCAACAATATTGCGGTGATTGGCTGCGCGCAGCGCTGATCACCGGTTCATAATATCCGGTCAAATGACCAACGGTTCCGTTTGAAACGCGCGTTGGACAAAAGTAGCGTTCGAAAAACGCCTTTGCCGGCCATTCGGGGGTGGGCCATCCGTGCGGAACAGAGCCAGCATAAACAGAAAGGGCCAGATCGTGGTTATCCACGGCCCAGCCCTTTAAGTCAGAAAACGATAGGTTTTCGTATGTTGCGGTTCGCACGATCAGGCGTCAGTTGCAACCAACATCCAATTTGGATCGTCGGTTCCCATCGTCCGTGCGAATGTCCAAACATCCCGCTGACGTTTGGATGTCGTGCCGCCACCTTCAACGATGTCGCCACCCTTGTCATAAACCGTGTAGCTATATTCACCAGTGATCCGCAGCGAGATTTCGGCCTCGTTCGTTGCACTGTCAAATGTCGCATCATGCACGGCCAATTCGGACACACCGATGAATGTGGCCTCGACCGTCAAACCCTTGGACTTACGGTCCTCAACGAACTCAGCGAACACCTCATAAATATCTGGCGAGATGTAAGGACGGATTTCTTCCAGCTCGCCGCGTTCGAATGCCATCAGGATCATTTCATAGGCACCGCGAGCGCCCTGAAGGAAATCAGACACGCGGAAGTTATCATCCAAACGCTTCATCGACGAAAACGCCTGGGCCGCATCGCTATGTTCGGGGACATGATCCACAATATCGGGATCCGGACCGCCCTCGATCACCTCAAGTGCAGGGGTACGGCGCGTCTGTTCCACCGGAAGCGCGGGTTTTTCAAACCCCTCGCGTGTTCCCAACACACTACGAAGGCGCAAAATTAGGAAAATCGCAACGCCAGCAAGGACCAACAGTTGGAAAAGCGATGAGTTCATCTGAATCCTCTTTGGGGTTCGGGGCTTAAATTCTTACCTCAAGCACTTATGTAAGGCACAGATAGGGTCAAGTCCACCAACGCCCAAAAAGGATAACATTCATGTGGTTGTTTGCCGCTTTTCTTGCTGTTCCCCTGATCGAGATCGCCCTGTTCATTCAGGTCGGCGGATTAATCGGTCTGTGGCCAACATTGTTGATCGTCGTTTTGACCGCCGTTTTGGGCGCAAATCTGGTCAGAAGCCAGGGCGCACGCGAAATGAACCGGCTACGCCAATCATTTTCGGCCCTCTCGGATCCGTCTGAACCTTTGGCGCACGGCGCGATGATCCTGTTTTCGGGTGCATTGCTGTTAACCCCCGGGTTTTTCACAGATGCCGTTGGTTTTGCCTTGTTGGTTCCAAAAGTCCGCGAATTTGTATTCGCCGAGGTCCGCAAGCGGATCACCGTCCAACATTTCGATATGGGCGGCCCCCAGCCGTCGCACGATGATCCGATCGACGTTGATTTTCAAAACATCAGTGATGATCAAAAGCCTACCCACAACTCCGGATGGACCAAACACTAAGAGTTGAGGCGCGGGGTACACCCTGTTAGACAGGCTTCGACCTTTATTTTTAGGAAAATGATCAATGGCCGAAACCGATAATCAAGCTGCACAACAGCCGCAGCAACAGCAGGTGAGCAATCGCATTGTCGCTCAGTACATTCGCGACATGTCGTTCGAAAATATCTTTGCGCAAAAAGGCGTAAAGAGCGGCACGACACCTGACATGCAGGTTAAAGTCAGCCTGGACGCACGCAAACGCGCCGAAGAACAGTATGAAGTCATCACCAAACTGACCGTTACTGCAAACACCAAGGAATCGGGCGAGCCTCTGTTCCTGCTGGAACTGGAATATGCAGGTGTTTTCCACATCACCGGCATCGCCGAAGAACAGATGCACCCGTATCTGATGATCGAATGCCCACGCCTGACATTCCCGTTTGTTCGCCGCATCGTTTCGGATGTGACCCGCGACGGTGGTTTCCCACCTGTTGCGCTGGACAACATCGACTTTATGGCGCTGTACCGTAACGAACTGGCACGCCGCGTTCAGCAGCAGCAAGCCGCTGCACCAGCGACTACGAACTAAGCTTTTTCCAAAGCGCACCGTCGCCCATTTTGTCAACAAAGGCGGTATGGGCGGCGGCTTCTTCGGCTGTGATCCGAGACGATAGTGGATTTGGCCGCGGCTGCGGACGCCAATCGTCAGCGGTCATCGCGGAACTGGTCGTCGTGCTAGGGGCAGCCGCCGACAAACCAAAGTCTGGCTGACGACCGCCAATCAATTCCAGATAAACATCTGCCAAAATTTCACTATCGAGCAACGCGCCATGCAGGGTTCGCGACGAGTTGTCGATACCGAACCTACGACACAGCGCGTCCAAGGATGCGGGCGATCCGGGGAATTTCCGCCGAGCAATCGCAAGCGTATCGAGCGCCTGTGACATTGGCAGGGCCGGCTTTCCAACCCAACCAAGTTCGGCGTTGATAAACTTCATATCAAAGCTTGCATTGTGAATGACCATCGTCGCGTCACCCACAAATTCAAGGAATTCATCAACGATCTGCGCAAAAACGGGCTTATCCGCCAGAAATTCGTCGCCAAGACCATGAACCTTAAAGGCATCTTCAGGCATCGATCGTTCAGGATTGATGTACTGGTGATAGGTGCGGCCAGTCGGCATGTGACCAATCAGCTCGACCGCGCCGATTTCGACGATCCGGTCGCCCGAGTCAGGTTCAAACCCTGTAGTTTCGGTATCAAGCACAATTTCACGCATGATCTTGGGCCCTTTGTATTTCTTGAACGATCTGTTTCACCTGTTCCGCCGCCGCATCGCGCGTTTTTGTTTCGATCACAAAATCGGCGCTCGACCTCTTTTCGCTGTCCGGCATTTGTCGGCTGAGAATAAGGTCAAGCTGTTCGACTGTCATCCCAGGTCGTTCCAATACCCGGGCGCGCTGAGTTTCTGCATCTACTGAAACCACAGCAACGCCGTCAAACCAGTCTTGCGCACCGATTTCATACAGCAACGGAATGTCGAAGACGCAAATGGGTGCTGTGCAATCCGCAGCGAATTGTTCGCGATCTGCGGCGATGAGGGGATGAACGATCCTCTCTAGATCCGTCAAACTAAGGTCGCCAGAATGTAGAAGGGATTTAAGCCGCACACGGTCGACAGATTGGTCAACGATGGCTGAGGGTGCAATTTCCTGAATCGCAGGCACGGCCGGCCCGCCTTTGGAATACAGACGATGAACAGCTGCATCTGCATCCCAAACGGGGCAGCCCAACGCCCTGAAAAATTCGAGCGTTGTGGATTTTCCCATACCGATCGAGCCGGTTAAGCCCAGTTTATACATCAGGCCAGAACCATCCGACGCAGGTCGTCGTCAACTTCGGGTCGTTGGCCAAACCAACGCTCAAAACCGGGGACAGCCTGATGCAACAACATGCCAAGCCCATCGACGGTGGTACATCCTGCTTGTTCGGCTGCATTCAAAAGGGTTGTTCGAAGCGGGTTGTACACAATGTCGGTCACAACTGTTTCGGCGCGTAGCCCGTCCAAAGGCACGCGGAACTCTTCCCCACCAGTCATTCCAAGTGATGTCGTGTTCACAATTGTTGCGGCCTCTTCGACGACATTGCCCGCCTGTACCCATTCGACAACTTTGACTTTGGCACCAAAATCACCACGCAACGCTTCGGCATTTGAGCGCGTGCGGTTCGTCAACAAAATCTCTGACGCGCCTGCGTCCAACAAAGACGTGATAATCGCGCGCGATGCGCCGCCAGCACCGAAAACCAATGCAGGACCAGCCGATCCCTGCCAGTTCGGGGCGCCCTGTTTTAAAGACGCCAGAAAACCATAGCCGTCAGTGTTGTCCGCATGAATTTTACCATCATTACCGAATGTCAGCGTGTTGGCCGCACCAATCAATGACGCGCGATCGGTAATACTGTCCGCAAGCTCAAGGGCCCGAACCTTGTGTGGGATTGTCACGTTACAGCCGACAAAGCCTATCTTTGCCATCGTTCCTAAAACGCTAGCCAAATCATCCGGTTCAACATGCAAAGGGATATAGTGACCGGATATCCCATACTTCGACAGCCAGTAACCATGCACTGCCGGCGATTTTGAGTGAGCAATCGGAGACCCGATTACACCGGCCAAAGGTATTTTTTGATCGGTCATGCTGGCAAAACTCCGCGCAGGGAAAAGTACGACAACAACTCTAGCAAGGGCATTCCCAACACGGTGAAATAATCACCGTCAACGCGATGGAATAGCCGGACGCCTTCTTCTTCTAACTTATAGGCTCCGACGGAATGGCGAATACTTTCCCAATTCCGTGAAACATAGTCATCCAGATATGTGTCCGAGAAATCACGCATCGAAAGACGCGCAACACTGACATGACGCCACTGAGGTTCGCCACCCCAATAGATCACAGCGGCCGACAGCAATTTGTGCGTCGAACCACGAAGCGATCTGAGTTGATCGATCGCCTCTTGCTGTGATGTGGGTTTGGACAAAAGCGCGCCCTGATGATCCAGAACCTGATCACATCCAATCACATATGCATCGGGCTGTTTGGAACTGACCCGCAAGGATTTCATTTCCGCCAGGGCATCAACGATATCGCGGGTTGATGCGCCTTCTGCGATAAGGCTGGCTTTCATCAAATCTTCATCAACGTTGGGTTTGATTGTCTCAAAGCTCACACCTGCGTTGGTCAACAAGGTGGCTCTGATTTCGGAACCGGATGCAAGGATGATGCGATCAGCCATGTGGAAAACTCTGGTATTAACTGGGGATGACCAGTGGGTGACTTGGGGGTTTCTTATGACTTGACGGGGTGGGGTGTAAACAACCACCTGAGTCGCACCCATTCGATGAACAACAAATCCACCTGAGCATAGGATAAAATCTATCTTGTGAAAGACTCAGCTGAAATCGCAGACGGACTCAGATCAAAATTTTGGTCAAGGTCTCTTCTTTTCGTCTAAACCACTGTTTTATATACATTAATTATGTAACTCACAGATTTTCTGATGCTGTGGAAAAGTCGCTCAAATCTGGATAACTTTGTGGAGATCACCGAATGAACAAGTTATCCACGTTACAACAAACATCATCATATCTTTTAAAATAATATTATTTGATAGAAGGCCTGATCACGCATGACCGATATGTTCTTTAACTTTCTTGGAAATGCGTATCCTTGGATCAAATCCCTGCACATCATGTCAGTGATCGCTTGGATGGCTGGTTTGTTCTATCTGCCACGTCTTTTCGTGTACCACGTTGAGGGTTACGAAAAAAAAGGGGTCGTACCCGGTAGTGATATGGACCTCTTGTTTCAACGTCAGGAACGTTTGCTTTTGAAAGCAATCATGGAACCTGCGCGCGGTGCGACTTGGCTGTTTGGTATTCTGCTTGCCCTCACACCCGGTGTGATCGATTGGTCGATGGTTTGGCCTTGGACCAAGCTGCTTGGAATTGTGGCGATGTCAGGTTTCCACGATTTTCTTGGCGCAACACGGAAACGGTTTGCGGCGGGTGAAAACAAGCTGACTGGCCGAAACTATCGTTTGTTGAACGAAGTACCGACCGTGCTGATGATCCTGATTGTTCTGTCGGTCGTCGTGAAGTTTTAGTCTGATTGACTTTTTCTTCTGCTCAAGGATAGATAGCTGCGAACCCCGTCCGGGGAATCGTTTACCTATAAAATTCTGATAGTGCTGGCGCCGATTGTGTCGCCCTGAGGTATGCCATGTCGCAACACCGTTTGAACCTTGCCGATCTAAAGGCAAAAAGCCCCAAAGACCTGTTGTCGATGGCAGAAGAGCTCGAGATCGAGAACGCGTCGACTATGCGCAAAGGCGACATGATGTTCGCAATCTTGCGCGAACGTGCCGACGAAGAATGGATCATCGGTGGTGATGGTGTTCTTGAGGTACTTCAGGACGGTTTTGGCTTCTTGCGTTCGCCTGAGGCAAACTATCTGCCGGGTCCAGATGACATCTATGTGTCGCCAGACATGATCCGTCAGTACAGCCTGCGGACCGGTGACACCGTTGAAGGTGTCATCAAGGAACCAAACGACAACGAACGCTATTTTGCGCTGACAAGCGTTGAAAAAATCAACTTCGAAGATCCTGAACGCGCCAAGCATAAGGTTGCGTTTGATAACTTGACACCGCTGTACCCGGACGAGCGTCTGAAGATGGAAATCGATGACCCAACGGTCAAGGACCGCTCGGCGCGGATCATTGATCTTGTTGCGCCGATTGGTAAGGGTCAGCGTTCGCTTATCGTTGCGCCACCGCGGACGGGTAAAACCGTTCTGCTGCAAAACATCGCTCACAGCATCGAAAAGAACCACCCAGAGTGCTATCTGATTGTTCTGCTGATCGATGAACGTCCAGAAGAGGTGACGGACATGCAGCGCAGCGTGAAAGGCGAGGTTGTATCCTCGACCTTTGATGAACCTGCGTCGCGCCACGTTGCTGTGTCTGAGATGGTCATTGAAAAGGCCAAGCGCCTTGTTGAGCATAAACGCGATGTTGTGATCTTGCTCGACTCGATCACGCGTCTGGGCCGTGCGTTCAACACAACGGTTCCATCTTCGGGTAAGGTTCTGACCGGTGGTGTGGATGCGAATGCGTTGCAACGTCCGAAACGTTTCTTTGGTGCTGCGCGTAACATCGAAGAGGGCGGTTCGCTGACCATCATCGCAACTGCACTGATCGACACAGGTAGCCGGATGGATGAGGTCATCTTTGAAGAATTCAAAGGTACTGGTAACTCTGAGATTGTTCTGGATCGCAAGGTTGCGGATAAACGCGTCTTCCCTGCGATGGACATTCTTAAGTCTGGCACCCGCAAAGAAGACTTGTTGGTCAACAAAGCTGATCTGCAAAAGACTTATGTTCTGCGCCGTATCCTGAACCCGATGGGTACAACAGACGCGATCGAGTTCCTGATTTCGAAATTGAAGCAAACCAAGACAAACGGCGAGTTCTTCGATTCAATGAACACCTGACCCGTGGAGGGTTAAATGGATACCATTTTTGCGCTTGCAACAGCGCCAGGTAAAGCAGGCGTTGCTGTGGTCCGGATTTCCGGGCCACTTGCATTTCAGGCAGCTGAAAAACTAGCTGGTCCTCTTCCAAAAAAGGGCCGCGGGTTACGGCAGATTGTCGGTGCAGACGGTGCTTTGATAGACGAGGCTTTGGTATTGTCCTTTGTGCAGGGCCATAGCTTTACCGGTGAAGATGTTGTTGAGCTTCAGCTTCACGGTAGTCCTGCGATTACGCGGGCGGTTTTGACGGAACTCGGTACGATCAAGGGGCTGCGAAGCGCTGAGGCGGGTGAATTCACGCGGCGTGCTCTGGAAAACGGTTGCCTTGACCTTGCTCAGGTTGAAGGATTGGCTGATCTCATTGATGCCGAGACTGAGGCACAGCGCCGCCAAGCATTGCGCGTCTTTTCGGGCGACCTAGGTAAAAAGACCGATGGCTGGCGCGCATCGCTCGTGCGGGCGGCAGCTTTGGTCGAAGCGACAATTGATTTCGCGGACGAAGAAATCCCCGAAAATGTATTCCCCGAAGTTATCGGACTGTTGTCGCCAGTCATGGCGGAAATGAAGCGTGAGGCCGATGGCGTCCGGATTGCGGAACGCATTCGAGATGGTTTTGAGGTCGCAATTGTCGGTGCGCCCAATGTGGGCAAGTCGACGCTTCTCAATCGGCTTGCAGGTCGGGACGCTGCGATTACATCCGATATCGCTGGAACGACCCGCGATGTGATCGAGGTGCGGATGGACCTTGGTGGTTTGCCTGTTACGATGCTGGATACCGCGGGTCTGCGCGAAACAGATGACGCGGTCGAAGGCTTGGGGATCGAGCGGGCGATCCAGCGTGCTCAGTCATCTGATGTGGTTGTTTTTCTGGGCTTGCCCGGGGAAACGGTACCCAGTGACCTTGGGGAAACCGTTATCCATGTTATTGCCAAGTCGGACATAAACGGCGACCAACCAAATGCGGTTTCCGGTCTGACGGGTGAGGGGATTGATGCCCTGATCACCAAGATCGAGCATGAGTTGCAGCAGAAGTCAGCTCGCGCCGGAGTTGCGATGCGTGAACGTCACCGGCTGGCACTGATCAAGGCCAACGAGTCGCTTGAAACTGCGATGGCGTTGATTGATACAAATACGGAATTGGCTGACTTAATTGCCGAAGAGATTCGGACTGCGGTGCGCGCTGTCGAATCCCTTGTTGGCCGTGTTGATGTAGAAGATTTGCTAGACGTGATCTTCTCTAGTTTTTGCATCGGTAAGTAGGAGTGTTTCACGTGAAACATTATGATTACGACGTAGTTGTTATCGGTGGTGGACATGCCGGAACCGAGGCTGCTCATGCTTCGGCCCGTGCGGGTGCTAAAACGGCGCTGGTGACCTTAAAAAGCGATGCAATAGGCGTTATGTCCTGCAATCCGGCAATCGGTGGGCTTGGTAAAGGGCACCTCGTCCGTGAAATCGATGCGCTTGATGGCGTTATGGGGGTGGCTGCTGACATTGCGGGCATTCAGTTCCGTCTTCTGAATCGCAGAAAAGGGCCAGCGGTGCAGGGGCCGCGCGCTCAGGCAGATCGCGCGCTCTACAAAAAGGCGATGCAGCAGCTGACGGATCAACAGCCGAACCTTGATGTGATTGAGGGCGAGGTGACGGATCTGATTGAGACGGCTGATAAGGTAGCGGGCGTTATCCTAGGTGATGGTAGCCAGATCGCCGCGCGTTCTGTCGTTCTGACAACTGGGACATTCCTGCGCGGTGTCATCCATATCGGTGATGTATCACGGCCCGGCGGCCGTATGGGGGATAAACCATCCGTTGCCTTGGCTGAGCGGTTGGATGGATATGGTCTGCCGATGGGCCGTTTGAAAACCGGAACGCCGCCGCGCCTTGATGGTCGGACAATCGACTGGTCCGATTTGGCGATGCAGCCCGGTGATGATGATCCGGCGCTATTTTCATTCATGTCCAAAGGCGTCACCGCCAAGCAGATTTCCTGTGGGATCACGCACACAAATGAAAAGACGCATGACCTCATCCGCGAAAATCTGGCGCGCTCTGCGATGTACGGCGGTCATATCGAGGGCGTAGGGCCTCGTTACTGCCCCTCAATCGAAGATAAGGTCGTCCGCTTTGCCGATAAGACCTCTCATCAGGTTTTTCTTGAGCCTGAGGGGGTAGATGATCCGACTATCTACCCAAACGGCATTTCGACGTCGCTGCCCCAAGATGTGCAGGAAGCCTACGTTCGTTCGATCAAAGGGCTTGAGGCTGTTGAGATATTGCAGCCGGGTTATGCGATCGAATACGATTATGTCGATCCCCGGGCGCTGTCGATGACGCTAGAGCTAAGGGAAACTAAGGGTTTGTATTTGGCCGGCCAGATCAATGGGACCACCGGCTATGAAGAGGCCGCGGCACAAGGCTTGGTCGCTGGTTTGAACGCAGCAAATGCCGCACTTGGTCGGGATCCTGTCCAATTCAGCCGCACTCAGAGCTATATCGGCGTTATGATCGACGATCTGACAACGCGCGGTGTGTCCGAACCCTATCGGATGTTTACGTCACGTGCTGAATTCCGTCTGTCTTTGCGCGCTGACAATGCGGATCAGCGCCTGACACCGTTGGGTCGGGATATTGGCCTGGTATCAGATCAGCGCTGGCAGGCCTTTGATACAAAGCTGTCGATGCTGAATAACGCACGTGAGTTTTTGTCGGCAGAAAAGCATACGGCGCGCAAAATCGCGGGGCTTGGGATTAAATTGAACCCTGATGGCGACAGCCGAACGGCCTTGTCTGCCTTATCTTTGGCAGAATTTGAAGACGAGCATCTGCTGACGTTGGTGCCAGAGGCCAAGGATATCGACGCTGAGATCCGTGTTCAGTTAAAGCGCGACGCGTTGTACGAACACTACCTAAAGCGACAAGAGCGCGATATCGAGTTGTTGGCGCGGGATGAGGAATTGCAGATTCCGGCCGATTTTTCCTACGCGGACATTTCAGGTTTGTCGAACGAACTGCGGAATAAGCTGACACATGCACAACCTCAGTCGATAGGACAGGCGTCTCGGATTGAGGGGATGACACCCGCTGCGCTGGTTCTTTTGGTTGCCAAAATCAAGAAATCTCAGGAATTGAAATCGGCATGATGGAGAGTGTTGGGGGCGTCGATGTTTCACGTGAAACATTTGAGCGTCTAAAGGGATTTGAGGCGCTCGTTCAGAAATGGACGCCAAAAATCAATCTGATCGCAAAAGGCACCATTCCTGAACTTTGGGAACGCCACATCGTCGACTCGGTGCAGGTTTGGCGGTTTGCACCGGAAGATTGGTCGAAGTGGGTGGATTTCGGCAGCGGGGGCGGCTTTCCGGCAATCCTGATGTCGATCATCGCCGCTGAGTTTCGACCAGCAGCAGTAGTTGAATTGGTCGAGAGCGACCAAAGGAAGTGCGCATTTCTACGAACAGCGATTCGAGAGCTGGGCCTGAATGCAACGGTTCGCGCACAGCGGATCGAGGCGGCGGCACCTTTTGAGGCTGATGTGATTTCGGCGCGTGCGCTTGCATCATTGGACAAGCTCTTGGAATTTTCTGAGATGCATCGGAATCGCAACACAATTTGCCTGTTTCAAAAGGGAAAAACCGCAGAACAGGAAATTCTAGAGGCTAAGGAACATTGGCGCTTTGACTACGTTTTGCACCCAAGTATCACCGATCCGTTGTCTACATTGATTGAAATTAAGGACTTTCAGCGTGTCTGATCTAAGCCGGACCACAGATCCAAAAATTATTGCCGTAGCGAACCAAAAGGGTGGGGTTGGTAAAACCACGACAGCGATCAATTTGGCTGCTGCATTGGTCGAACAAGGGCGGCGGGTGTTGTTGATCGACCTTGACCCGCAGGGCAACGCATCGACCGGTCTGGGAATTGATCCCGAGGATCGCGATATCACCACCTATGACATCCTTGTCGGCGAAGAGTCGTTGTTCGATGCGGTTAGGGAAACCTCGCTAAAGGGGTTGATGATCATTCCGGCGACGACCGATCTAAGTTCTGCAGATATTGAGCTAATTTCCAACGAAAAGCGGAGCTTTTTGCTCCATGACGCGCTGCGTCAGCCCGCAATGGATGCATTTGCGTTGGATTACGTGCTCATCGACTGTCCACCCAGCCTGAACCTGCTGACGATTAACGCGCTTGTGGCGTCAAATTCCGTCGTTGTACCGCTGCAGAGTGAGTTTTTCGCCCTCGAAGGTTTGTCCCAACTGATGTTGACCGTCCGAGAGGTCCGTGCGAGCGCCAACAGCGGTCTACGTATTGAGGGTGTTTTGCTGACGATGTACGACGCACGCAACAACCTGTCGCAGCAGGTCGAGGATGATGCGCGCGAAAATCTGCAGGATTTGGTGTTCAAAACCGTTATTCCGCGCAATGTCCGCTTGAGTGAGGCACCCTCTTTTGCGCAGACGATTTTTGAGTATGATCCAAACTCTCGGGGTGGACAGGCGTATCGCAACCTCGCGATCGAGCTTATTGAACGAGAAAACTAATTTAGGCGGTAGAGATGGCAGACAAATCAGGTCGTAATCGGGGTCTTGGGCGCGGTCTTTCCGCTTTGATGGCGGATGTGAATACGCCTGATGCGCCGGCAGGTGCAGTAGAGCCGCGGGCGCCTGATATGATGGTTGCCATCGATAAGGTTGAGCCAAACCCAAATCAGCCACGCCGCTATTTCAGCGAAGAAGCACTGCAAGAGCTGTCGTCGTCAATCAAAGAAAAGGGCGTCATTCAGCCTCTGATCGTCAGAAAGTCGCCTAAGGGCGGTGATTTGTATGAAATTGTCGCCGGTGAGCGTCGTTGGCGTGCGTCACAGATGGCGCAGCTGCACGAATTGCCTGTTATTGTGCGTGATTTCAGCGATACCGAGGTTCTCGAAGTCGCGATTATCGAAAACATTCAGCGGGCAGATCTGAATGCGATTGACGAAGCAGCGGGTTATCGTCAGCTAATGGATCGCTTCGGCCATACCCAGGAACAGCTATCTCAGGCGTTGGGAAAAAGCCGGAGCCACATCGCAAACCTGATGCGTTTGTTGAATTTGCCAGATGACGTCCAAACCTATGTGATTGAGGGGCTCCTAAGCGCGGGTCACGCCCGGGCGCTTGTCGGTCATGAAAATGCGAATGAGCTTGCCCGTAAGATCATCCAACAGGAATTGTCGGTGCGCGAAACCGAAAAGCTGGTCAAGGGCGACACTGCAAAGTCTCCGCGGAACAGTACAAACCGTGTGTCTGGCGGCAAAAAAGACCCCGATACAGTCCAAATCGAGCAAGAAATCTCAGCGACACTTGGGATGAAGGTCGCCATTGATCATGAAGCGGGCGGTGAGGCTGGCAAAATCAGCGTCCAGTACAAGTCGCTTGATCAGTTGGATGATCTGCTGCGGATTTTGTCGTCAAGCTAATCTGCCAAAAGTGCCCGCAATACTGCGTTCAGGATGGGCCGGCCGGTTGACGTGACGCGCAGACGATTGTGTTCAATCGTGAGCAACTGTTGATCCAGCAGGTCGTTCGTTTTTGATAAAACCTCGTCACCGCCCAGATTGTTGAGCCGGTCGATATCTACGCCTTCGGACAAACGCATACCCATCAACAGGAATTCTGTCAGCTCATCCTCGGGTGACAGTTGGTCAAAATTTGTCTGGCCGGATCCATGGGTTTCGACCAGATTTAACCACATATTGGGGTTTCGGTGGGCTTCTGTTGCAAATCTATGGCCATTTTGGGTTAGGCGGCCATGGGCGCCCGGCCCAATCCCGATGTAGTCACCATATTGCCAGTAGATTTTATTGTGGATGCTTTCTGCATCCGGTTTGGCGTGATTTGATACTTCGTAGGCGGGAAATCCGAACTTGTTGCAAATCTCTTGCGTTAGGTCATACATGTCCGCTGCCCGATCATCATCTGGCAGGCCGCGAAGTTTTCCAGCGGCATAGCGGTCACCGAACGCTGTCCCGTCTTCGATTGTCAGTTGATACATCGATAAATGATCAACAGCTAAACCAAGGGCAAGTTCCAGCTCGTTTTTCCAACCCTCAAGGGTCTGATCCTGTCGTGCATAGATCAGATCGAAACTGACGCGATCAAAGGCATTCCGTGCAATATCAAAGGCCGAGAGCGCCTCTTCCACAGAATGCAGACGCCCCAATTTTCGCAAATCGTGGTTATTTAGTGCCTGAATTCCCATGGAAACGCGATTTACGCCCGCATCGCGATAGCCGACAAAACGTCCAGCTTCGACCGATGTCGGATTGGCCTCTAGCGTGATTTCAGGGTTATTCGTTGTGCGCCAAATTTCCCGGACTTTGTCGAGAATTCGGTGGACTGTTTCTGGATCCATAAGGCTGGGTGTGCCGCCACCGAAGAAGACGCTGCCCAGAATGCGGTCGCCAGTTGGTCCGCGGTATCGCTCTAGTTCGGCGACATAGGCGTCGGCCCAGCGATTTTGGTCGATGCTGGCCGAAACATGGCTGTTGAAGTCGCAATAGGGGCATTTGGCCTGACAAAACGGCCAATGAATATAGAGCCCAAAGCCCCCACTTTCCCAATCGTCAGGCAAAGCAGCCCTTTACCAGTTTCGCGAACGCGTCTGCGCGGTGGCTGATCTTGTTCTTTTCGTCGAAATCCATTTCACCGAATGTAATGTCGTAGCCATCAGGTTGAAAAATAGGGTCATAACCGTGGCCTTCCGCACCGCGCATTGGCCAAACAATTCGCCCTTCAATTTTGCCTTCGAACACTTCGTCATGACCATCAGGCCATGCCAAAACCAGTGTTGAACAAAATCGGGCTGTTCTTGGTTCTGGCGCAGAAACAGTCTCTAATTCACGCCAAGTCCGTTCCATCGCCATTTTGAAATCACGACCATTAGGTGTTTCTGCCCAGTCGGCTGTGTACACGCCTGGTGCGCCGTTTAGGCCATCAATAACGATGCCAGAGTCGTCCGCGAGGGCAGGCAGGCCTGTTTTCTTAGCGGCGTGGTGGGCCTTGATGCGGGCGTTGCCGATAAATGTATCTTCGGTTTCATCTGGTTCGTCCAAACCGTGGTCCGCTGCGCAGCTGACCGTGATACCGAATGGCGCCAACAGGCGTTCCATTTCCTCTAGCTTGCCGCGATTGTGCGTCGCGACAAGCAGTTCGGTGCCGTCAAAGCGGCGGCTCATTTTGTGACCTCGAGCTGCAGGGCTTTCAGCTCAGAAATACCCTTTTCGGCTAGATCAAGCAGCTGATCCATTTGGGCGCGGGTGAATGTCGCGCCCTCAGCGCTCATTTGAACTTCGACCAGACGATCGCCGTTCATGATAAAGTTGCCATCAACGCCCGCCTCGGAATCCTCTGGATAATCAAGGTCCAGCACGGGTTGGCCCGCGTAGATACCGCACGAAACCGCAGCAACCGGATCGATCAACGGATCGGTCACGATGGCGCCGGTTTTCATCAATTTGTTCACAGCCAGACGCAAGGCGACCCAGCCACCTGTGATCGATGCGCAGCGTGTTCCGCCATCTGCCTGAATAACGTCGCAATCGACGGTGATCTGACGTTCGCCCAGTGCAACGCGATCAACACCGGCCCGAAGCGAGCGCCCGATAAGGCGCTGGATTTCTACGGTGCGGCCACCTTGTTTGCCGGATGCTGCCTCGCGGCGCATGCGGCTGGATGTGGAACGTGGCAGCATGCCGTATTCGGCCGTCACCCAACCAAGACCCGAATTTTTCAGGAATGGTGGCACGCGCTCTTCCAAGGTTGCGGTGCAAAGAACATGTGTATCACCCATTTTGATCATACATGATCCTTCGGCGTGTTTGGTCACGTCGATGTCAATGGAAACGGGGCGAAGTTCATCTAGTTGACGACCAGAGGGGCGCATACATCTCTCCTATCTAGGTTGTGGATGGGATACGCCTTCGCTGCCGGAAAACCAAGTGCGATTGACGTTCACAGCGCCAACGTTTTAATTGTCTCGCCGAGAAAAGAGAGCCATGTCAGTTCGTCAGTCACCGCCCCTAGATTTGAACGATCGATCCCGCGAAGTGTTTCGCCGGGTGGTCGAAGGTTATTTGGAAACGGGCGCACCTGTTGGGTCGCGTACGTTGTCGCGGTCGCTGACCGAACAGGTGAGCCCCGCCACAATCCGCAATGTGATGCAAGATCTAGAGTTTATGGGGCTTTTGGGGAGCCCGCATGTATCCGCCGGTCGTATTCCGACCCAAGCGGGGTTGCGGATGTTTGTCGATGGATTGCTTGAGGTCAGCCTAAGTGGCGAAGATCAGCAGAAAATTGACGAAACCGTTGGCGATAAATCTGGGGATGTTCAGGCGTTTTTGGATGGTGTTGGCGCGGCCCTATCCGGTGTGACCAAAGGTGCATCGCTCGTTCTAACGCCCAAACACGAAGCGCCCGTAAAACACATCGATTTTGTCTCGCTCAGCGTCGAAAAAGCCTTGGTCGTTTTGGTGTTTGCGGATGGACATGTGGAAAACCGGTTGTTCACGCCGCCGGCGGGCCAAACCCCGTCATCCATGCGCGAGGCTGCGAATTTCATCAATTCGTTTGTCGAGGGCCGCACCCTGTCTGACCTTGGCGCGTATATGCAGTCTCAGGTGAAAACCAGACGACAGGAAATCGATAGCCTTGCGGCCCAATTGGTCGAAAATGGTACTGCTATCTGGGAAAATCCGGGCGAATCAACCGAACGACTGATCGTTCGTGGGCGTAGTAATCTGATCGCCGAAAACGAAACCGCCGAGGATCTGGAACGCATCAAGGTGTTGTTCGACGACCTAGAGCGCAAGCAGGACATCGCAAATTTCCTGAGTTTGGCCGAGGAAGGCGACGGAGTTCGCATTTTTATTGGGTCAGAGAACAAGTTGTTTTCACTTTCGGGTTCATCTTTGGTGGTTTCCCCTTATATGAACGCCGACCGAAAGATTGTTGGCGCCGTGGGCGTCATCGGGCCGACGCGGCTGAACTATGGCCGTATCGTTCCAATTGTTGACTACACCGCTCAACTGGTCGGGCGCATTTTGTCCGGCAAGAGCTAAAGGGAATGGAAATGACCGAGCAGAACGAAGAGCCAAAAAGCTTGGATGAACTGGCAGCAGAAGCTGACGAAATCGAAGCGGCGGCTGATGAAGCGAATGCAGAAACGATTGCGGCGCTGACCGCTGAGCGTGACGAATTCCGCGACCGTTTTATGCGCGCTCTGGCTGATGCCGAAAACGTCCGCAAGCGTGCGGAACGCGATCGCCGCGAGGCTGAACAATACGGCGGGTCCAAGCTGGCACGCGATCTATTGCCTGTTTACGACAACATGGAGCGCGCCTTGGGTGCGATTGCCGAGGATCAACGCGAAGCACAAGCAAGCCTGATCGAAGGCATCGAGCTAACCAAGCGGGAATTGCTGAACGTTTTCCAGAAACACGGCATTACCGTGATCGCGCCTGAGGTTGGCGACCGCTTTGATCCTCAAATGCACGAAGCGATGTTCGAAGCACCGCTGCCGGGAACCAAAGCTGGCGACATTATTCAAGTCTCGGCAAGCGGCTTCATGCTTCACGACCGATTGCTGCGTCCGGCACAGGTCGGCGTGTCGTCGATGCCTGCAAGCTAAAGACTGGCAAAACAACGTTGTTGGAGCTGGCGCAGTTAATTCTGCGCCAGCTCTTTTAGTTCATACAGCAGGTTCAGCGCCTCTTTTGGCGACAGGTCGTCGGGCAGAATATCGTTGAGTTTTTCCAATGCGGGCGATGTGGCGGCTGGCATCGCTGCAACTAGTGCCGGCGAGGCGGCAAACAGCGGTAGATCGTCAATCAACGCTTTCTGGGTTGCGCCGCCTTCGCGTTCCCCTTTTTCAAGCGCCTCTAGCACGACCCGCGCACGATCAATAACGGCTGATGGCAGGCCAGCCAATCGCGCAACTTGTACACCATAGCTCCGGTCGGCTGCGCCTTTGCGTACCTCATGCAGGAATATGACGTCGCCTTCCCATTCCTTGACGGCAACTGTCGCATTGTCAGCGTTATCGAGCTTATCCGCCAGTTGTGTCATTTCATGATAGTGGGTCGCGAACAGCGCGCGGCACCGGTTCACATCGTGCAAATGCTCAAGCGTTGCCCATGCAATCGACAAACCGTCATAGGTCGCAGTTCCGCGGCCAATTTCATCTAGAATAACCAAGGCGCGATCGTCGGCTTGATTTAGGATCGCCGCGGTCTCGACCATCTCAACCATGAATGTTGACCGGCCACGTGCCAGATCATCCGAAGCCCCAACGCGGCTGAAGATCTGGCTGACAATGCCAATCTTTGCTTGGTTGGCGGGAACCCATGCACCCATTTGGGCCAGAACGGCAATTAGGGCATTTTGCCTCAGGAAAGTCGATTTACCCGCCATGTTCGGACCCGTCAGCAGCCAGATCGACTGATCGCTTAGGTCGCAATCGTTTGCGACAAAGGGGTCGCCGGTCTTTTTCAGGGCTTGTTCCACAACGGGGTGGCGGCCCCCTTGGATGTCAAACGCCTTGTCGCCGGTTAGGACGGGACGGGACCAGTTTTCATCTACCGCCAGCTCGGCCAAGCCTGCGCTTAGATCCAATTCGGCCAAGGCGCGTGCAAGCGCGGACAATTGTGGTGCGACGCCCAGAATTGCCTGTTTTAGGTTGGAATAGAGACGTTTTTCGATCTCAAGCGCACGTCCACCTGCATTCAGGATTTTGGTCTCGATTTCACTGAGTTCAACCGTGGTAAAGCGGACTTGGTTCGCAGTTGTCTGTCGGTGAATGAAGGTTTCATTCAACGGTGCGGCCATCATTTTGTCGGCGTGGGTCGCGGTCGTTTCGATGAAATAGCCAAGGACGTTGTTGTGTTTGATCTTAAGGCTGGCGATGCCGGTCATCTCGATAAATTCCGCTTGCATCGCCGCGATCACGGATCGGCCTTCGTCGCGCAGTTTGCGCACCTCGTCCAATTCCTCATTATAGCCCGGCGCAATAAACCCGCCGTCCCGTGCCAACAGCGGTGGATCGGCCACCAGTGCTTGGTCCAGCAGTTCAAGAAGGTCCTCATGTCCGACAAGGCTCTGTGCTGCTTCGGTTAGAATTGCGGGCATATCGGTCGGTAGGGATGATGCAAGCCTTTCCGCTTGCGTCAGGGAGTTTCGGATCGCCGCCATATCCCGCGGTCCGGCCCGATCTAGAGCGAGACGCGACAAGGCGCGGTCAATGTCATGCACTGATTTCAAAGGTGACCGGATGTCTGACCGCAGGCGGCTGTTTTCAACAAAATAACTGACACAGTCCTGTCGCGATTGAACGGTGCCGAGGTGGCACGACGGTGATGATAGTCGCCGCTCAAGCAAACGGGCACCCGCAGCACTGACAGTTCTATCGATCGCACCGATAAGTGAACCGGCACGACCACCATTCATAGCGCGTGTAAGCTCAAGCGAACGACGCGTGGCGGCGTCAATCTGCATATTCGCCGCTTGGCCTTCGATCACAGGGTTGCGCAATAGCGGCAGGTTACCGCGCTGCGTTACCTCAAGGTAATCGACAATCGCGGCCATGGCAGAAATTTGCGCACGGGTGAAGGAACCGAATGAATCAAGCGATGCCACAGAATAGAGACTACATAGGCGTTTTTCACCCTGAGTGCTGTCAAATGATGCGCGCCCTAGCTCAGTTGCGGCGGCACCGGATTCTTCGATGATATCGTAAAATTCGCTTTCGTCCGTGATCAGAACCTCACGCGGGGCGAGGCGGGCCAGCTCTGGGCTCAGCTTGGTTGGATCGCAGGCCATGACCGAAAAGTTGCCGGTTGAGATATCGACCCACGCAAGCGCGCTTTCGTCCCGAACGGTTGCAAACGCAGCTAGGAAATTATGACGACGCGCATCAAGGAGCGAGTCTTCGGTCAATGTGCCCGGCGTGACCAGTCGAACGACATCGCGTTTAACGACGGCCTTCGAGCCGCGCTTTTTGGCCTCGGCGGGGTCTTCTAGCTGTTCACAAACGCCGACCCGAAATCCCTTGCGGATCAGGGTTAGCAAATATCCCTCGGCGGCATGAACGGGGACACCGCACATTGGGATGTCTTTCCCATCGTGTTTGCCACGCTTTGTCAGCGCAATATCCAGCGCCTGAGCCGCATTCACGGCGTCTTCAAAGAACATTTCATAGAAATCGCCCATCCGATAAAAAAGCAAAGCGCCTGGGTTGGCCGCCTTAATTTCCAGATATTGCGCCATCATCGGCGTAACGTTCGCCATGAAATCCCCCTTTTCGGTCAATCTAATACCTAGCGACCCAATGTTAGCGACGAAAGTCGAAAGATAGCCCGTTGCCCCAACACCCCCGAGAAAGGTAAGTCGGTTGAGCGCTTACGGAGGAATAAAAGAATGACCAAGGCACGTGTGACCCGCGAAGACGCACTTGCGTTTCACATGGAACCCACACCCGGTAAGTGGGAAGTGAACGCGACTGTTCCGATGACGACCCAGCGGGATCTTTCGTTGGCCTATTCGCCCGGCGTTGCCATGCCATGCGAAGAAATCGCCGAACAACCTGAAACCGCCTACGATTACACGAACAAAGGTAACCTTGTTGCGGTGATTTCAAACGGTACCGCGGTCCTAGGTCTGGGTAACCTTGGCGCGCTTGCGTCCAAACCCGTGATGGAGGGCAAATCCGTCCTTTTCAAACGGTTTGCTGACGTGAATTCCATCGACATCGAACTTGATACAGAAGATCCGGATGAGTTCTGCCGCGCAGTGCGCTTGATGGGGCCGACATTTGGCGGGATCAACCTCGAAGATATCAAAGCGCCAGAGTGCTTTATCATCGAACAGCGCCTGAAAGAGGAAATGGACATTCCGGTGTTCCATGATGATCAACATGGCACCGCTGTTATCTGTGCGGCTGGTTTGATCAACGCGCTGCATATCTCAGGCAAAAAGATCGAAGACTGTAAAATCGTCCTCAACGGTGCTGGTGCTGCAGGGATCGCGTGCCTTGAACTGGTCAAGGCAATGGGCGCCAAGCACGACAACTGCATCATGTGCGATACCAAGGGCGTGATCTATCAGGGCCGCGTCGAAGGTATGAACCAATGGAAATCGGCGCATGCTGCTGTGACGGATGCGCGTTCGCTTGAGGATGCGATGAAGGATGCCGATGTTTTCCTTGGTGTTTCGGCCAAGGGCGCGGTGACCCAAGCGATGGTCGAAAGCATGGCACCCAATCCGGTGATCTTTGCGATGGCCAACCCTGATCCCGAGATTACCCCGGAAGAGGCCCACGCCGTCCGCGAAGACGCGATCGTTGCGACAGGCCGCTCTGATTATCCAAATCAGGTGAACAACGTCCTTGGTTTCCCCTACTTGTTCCGTGGTGCGCTGGACATCAATGCCCGTGCTATCAACGACCAGATGAAAATCGCCTGCGCCGAGGCATTGGCTGAACTGGCCCGCGAAGACGTGCCGGATGAGGTCGCCATGGCCTATGGCAAAAAGCTGAACTTTGGCCGCGATTATATCATTCCAACACCGTTTGACCCTCGTTTGATCTATCGTATCCCGCCGGCTGTTGCCAAAGCGGGCATGGAAACCGGTGTTGCGCGCCGTCCAATCGTTGATATGGACGCCTATGAAAGCTCGCTTAAGGCGCGGATGGATCCGACTGCTAGCATCCTGCGGAGCCTGAATGCCCGTGCGCGTTCGGCGCAGGCCACAATCATTTTCGCCGAAGGTGACGATCCGCGTGTGTTGCGGGCTGCCGTTCAATATCAGCGCAGCGGTTTGGGCAAGGCGCTGGTTATCGGTCGTGAATCCGAGGTCGCTCAGATGCTGACGACCGAAGGTCTGGCTGACGCTGTCGAAGAGATCGAAGTCGTAAACGCCAAAAACACATCTTACCTGAGCGAATACAAAGACTTCCTCTATGATCGTTTGCAGCGCAAAGGTTTTGACCGTCACGACATTCATCGCCTCGCGGCGCGGGATCGGCATGTGTTTGGCGCGCTTATGTTGGCACATGGACATGGTGACGGACTGGTTACCGGCGCCACACGCAAATCGGCGCATGTTCTTGAACTGATCAACCATGTCTTTGATGCGACCCCGAAATCGGGTGCAGTTGGCGTTTCGGCTGTGTTGAACAAGGGCCGCATCGTTTTGATGGCGGATACCTTGGTGCATGAATGGCCGGACGAAGAGGATTTGGCCGACATCGCTGAACGTGGTGCAGCGGTCGCGCGCGACCTTGGTCTTGATCCACGTGTGGCGTTTGTTTCGTTCTCGACCTTCGGCTATCCGATCTCGGAACGGGCGACAAAAATGAATGTTGCACCCAAAGTGTTGGATCAGCGCGGCGCGGATTTCGAATACGAAGGCGAAATGACCGTCGATGTCGCGTTGAACCCCAAATCGGCAGATGCCTATCCGTTCAGCCGCCTAACCGGTCCGGCCAACGTTCTTGTTGTGCCTGCACGTCACTCAGCCTCTATTTCGGTCAAGTTGATGCAGGAAATGGGCGGTGCGACTGTTATTGGTCCGATCCTTGCGGGTGTTGATAAGCCGATCCAGATTTGTTCCACTGTGTCGACTGTGAACGACATTCTGAACATGGCGGTCTTGGCCGCCTGTAACGTGGGCTAATATGACAATCTGGAACCTCGGTTCGATCAATACTGATATCATCTACTCGGTGCCGCATATTCCGGCGCCGGGTGAAACCCTAAGCTCAACAGGGCGAAGCGTTTTTCTAGGCGGGAAGGGGGCGAATATGTCTGTCGCCGCGGCCCGTGCAGGTGCCCATGTCCGTCATATCGGCGCCATCGCGCCTGAGTCGAAATGGACACGGGATCGTTTGCTGGAATATGGCATCGATACTAGGTCGGTGATCGAAATTGATGCTGATCCGGCTCAGGCGATCATTTCCGTGGCTGAGGATGGCGAAAACGCCATTCTGTTGCACACCGGCGCAAATGGCGCGATCCCCGAAGACCACGTAAAACAATCCCTAACCGAGGCAGAGGTGGGAGACTGGGTCGTGACCCAGAACGAAACCAACGCTCAGCACACCGCCTTGGCGCTGGGCAAAGAAATGGGCCTTCGGGTTGCCTATGCCGCCGCCCCATTTTCGGCGGAAGCAGTGGAAAGTGTTCTGTCGCTGTTGGACTTTCTGATCCTCAACGAAATCGAGATGGCTCAGTTGAGCGACGCCTTGGGGAAATCCGCCAGCGAGCTTGGCATCGAAACTGTGATTGTGACCAAAGGTGCGGATGGTGCCGATCTGTATCGAAATGGCGAGATGAGCCATTTTGATGCCTTGCCTGTCACGCCGGTCGATACAACCGGCGCTGGCGATACGTTCACCGGCTATGTTTTGGCCGGTTTGGATCGTGGATTACCCGTCGAACAAGCGGTTCAGCTCGCGATTAAGGCTTCGGCGCTTATGGTTACGCGCAAAGGGACCGCTGATGTTATCCCCGATCTGCTAGACGTGGAGGAATTCCGCCCCTAAGGCAGGAATGGCGCGTCATCACCCCAAAGTGCGCGTACACGATCATCGCGGCCACAGGCATCACGATAGAACTTATAGGCGTTGGCTTTGGTCATCGGGCCACGGCGGGTCACGACGATGCTGCGGCTTTTGTAATAGTCCTGATGATACGCTTCTGCCGGATAAAAGGTATCTGCCGATAGAACTTCGGTCACAATCGGCTGGCCCAACTCAGCCTGCGCCATGTCGATCGCCCCCTGCGCCGCGCGTTGCTCTGTTTCGTCCGCTACAAAAACCGCTGTGCGATAGGTCGCGCCGCGATCACAGAATTGCCCGCCCGCGTCTGTTGGATCAATCGACCTAAGGAATGCGTGCAAAAGCTGATCAACAGACACTATTTCGGCGTCATATGTGATTTCTACGGCTTCATAATGACCGGTGCCACCGCCTGTTACCTGCTTGTACGTAGGGTTGACGGTGGTGCCGCCCGCAAAACCGGAAACGGCCCCTATGACGCCTTCGACGGATTCAAAGTCGGATTCAACACACCAGAAACAACCGCCAGCAACCGTCAGTGTTTGAATGTCTTGGGGCAGTGCGGGTGTCGCAAAAATAGACCCTAAAACTAGTGAAATAGCCGCTATGTGATTCTTCATGTGACCTCCGATCATGACCGGACCCTGACGAATTGTTTCGGTCGGGTCCAGTAAACTGCCGGTCAGATCACGCCATCTTTACCCGAGCAGCTTGCTCAGTTGCATTGCGACGGCCGGATTTCCGGAAACCTTCAGTTTGCCCATCATCACGCCGGTCATCGGGTTCAATTTGCCCTTGAGCAGTTTGCCCAGGTTTTCGGTGGTGATTTTGATGGTGCAGTCCGCGTCAATCGGGTCGGTGCCAACGCCGTTGGGGCCAAGGGTGATAACACCGTCATTGCCGCAGTCGAATTTCAAAACCTCTTTCAAAGACAGTTTGGATGCGCCTTTGTTAAGCAGTTCGGTGATTTCAGTGAATGTCATTGCAGGCCCCTTTGCGTGTCGTCCCCAGCGTTAGGAGCCCAAAGCCATGGGCGCAATGAAAACGCAGCGTCAGGGGCTAGACATCCATGACGATGACTAATTCGTCCTCAACCTTGTCGCCGGTCAGGCGAAAACCAACGGTTTCATAGAATTTGAGGTTCGAGTTTTCGGCATCGACCACGGAACAGGACAGTTTCGAATATCCCCATTCGCGGGTAACCGATTTGGCATATTCGATCGCGGCGCGACCGTAGCCTTTTCCTTGGTGTTTCGCGTCGATCAAAAGCCGCCAAAGATAGGCGCTTTGCGGAACATCCCCCTCAAGAAGTGGGTCGGGATGTCGTTCAAGGTCGATCATTGCCAACAACCCAACGGCTTCGTCACCGTTCCACAGTCCAAAGACCGCCGAATTCGGCTCATAGGCTTGTTCTGCGAGGGTATATACGTTGGGCGCGACCAGGTTTTCCTGATCTGGGCGGACCTTAAGGCGGATGAGCGCCTTAAGGTTTTGTCGTGTGACTGGCTTAAACTCGAGCATAGCCCGAGATTACTTGATCCGGTTGTTCCGTGCAGCCAGAAGTTTCAGACGCAGCGCGTTGAGCTGAATAAAGCCTGCCGCGTCTTTTTGATCGTATGCACCGGCGTCGTCTTCGAATGTGACGTGCGCCTCGGAATAGAGCGAGAATTCAGATTCGCGTGCAACAGTGAATGCTGCACCTTTGTACAGGCGAACCTTAACCGTGCCGGTCACGTGTTCCTGGCTCTTGTCGATGGCGGCTTGCAGCATCTCACGCTCTGGCGAATACCAGAAACCGTTATAGATCAGCTCGGCGTAGCGTGGCATCAGGCTGTCTTTCAGGTGACCAGCACCCGAATCCAGCGTGATTTGTTCGATACCGCGATGGGCCTCAAGCAGAATGGTACCGCCTGGCGTCTCATAGATGCCGCGCGATTTCATACCGACGAAGCGGTTTTCAACAAAATCCAAACGACCGATGCCATGTTTGCGGCCATATTCGTTCAGTTGGGTCAGGATCGTTGCAGGCGACATAGCAACGCCGTTGATCGAAACCGCGTCACCTTTTTCGAAGCCGATCTCAATGATTTCGGCTTCGTTTGGCGCATCTTCTGGGTTCACCGAACGCTGGTACACGTAATCTGGCGCGATCTCTGCTGGATCTTCCAGAACCTTACCTTCGGACGAAGTGTGTAGCAGGTTTGCGTCAACACTGAACGGGGCTTCGCCGCGTTTGTCTTTGGCAATTGGAATCTGGTTGGCTTCTGCGAACTCAAGCAGCTTGGTCCGGCTGGTCAGGTCCCATTCGCGCCAAGGGGCGATGACCTTGATGTTCGGGTCCAGCGCATAGGCGGATAGTTCGAAACGAACCTGATCGTTGCCTTTGCCGGTTGCGCCGTGTGCGACAGCATCGGCACCGGTTTCATGTGCAATCTCAACCAGACGCTTGGAAATCAGTGGGCGCGCGATCGAGGTACCCAGCAGGTACAGACCTTCGTAGACGGCATTTGCACGGAACATCGGGAAGACGAAATCGCGAACGAATTCTTCGCGGATGTCTTCGATGTAAATGTTCTCGGGTGCGATGCCCAGCATCTCGGCCTTGGCACGTGCCGGCTCTAGTTCTTCGCCCTGACCAAGGTCAGCGGTAAAGGTGACAACCTCGCAGCCGTATTCCGTCTGCAGCCACTTGAGAATGATCGAAGTATCAAGGCCACCGGAATAGGCCAGAACAACTTTCTTTGGTGCAGACATCTGGCGCTCCTAATTCTGTATCGCAGGCGCGATAACGGGTTTTTGCACCGCAAGCAAGAGAAGCCCATTGACCGCAGCGGCTTTGGCGTGTGTCTTGTCTGCAAATTTTCACTTCGGAGCGGAAAAATGGCATTTCAGATTGTGATGCACGCATTCAACACGATTTTTGGCAACATTGTTGATGCGCTAAAGGTTTCGATCGGACCCTCGTTGATCTTCTGTCTGATTGCGGTCGCTGCGTTCGCAATGTTTGGTCCAAGTTTCCAGGAACTGATGTGGATTATGCAGGGTTAGGTCCAAGATCCGCTAAACCCGACAACCACCGGCGGTGCATCTGCCGAGGCCGCGGTCAGCTTTTCGTTGATTGTGTTTGTATTGATGTTGGTGCTGATGATCTTTTTCGCGTGGATCGCCGTGGCTTGGCATCGGTTTGTCCTACTCGAAGAGTATCCGCAAAATTTGCCGCAATTCCGTGATCGACCAATTCTGGAATATTTCGGTAAATCGTTTGGCATCGCGCTGGTTGCCATCGCGCTGGCCCTGGTTGCGCTGTTGATCGGTGGGATCATTGCCAGTTTTGGCGGTGAATTTGTCGGATCGATTGTGTCTTTTGGCGTTGCCGTGTTGCTCAGCTATGTCTGGCTTCGTCTGGCGATTTGTCTGCCCGGTGTTGCGGTTGGCAACACAATGACCCTGCGCGAGGCATGGTCAGCCAGCAAACCCGTTGACACCCAGATCATCGGTATCGCACTGATATTGATGGCGATTAGTTTTGTTTCCGGCCTCATCCTGACGCCGATCTATGGTGTTTTGCCGATTATCGCCATCGCGCTGGACTTGGTCGTGAATTGGGTCGTGATGATGCTGGGGATCAGCATTCTGACCACGCTATACGGCCATTTGGTCGAAGGCCGCGACCTTACCTAAGGTTCAGCAAAAAGGCGCGGTCGCCTTCGCTGGCGACCATGTTGACCGCATCAATCCAACTAAGCCAGAGCGCAGTGTGACCCGGTTCAAGTGGTTCACTGCGCTTTTTCACAGGCTGCGCGATATAGATATGACAAATCTTTTCGGCCCATTTGTCGTATTCAGGCATATAACAGAACCGGCGGTACGCGCCGATCTTGCGCGGGTTTGAAATGGTCCAGCCGGTTTCCTCATAAACTTCGCGGTGCAATGCGGCGATCGGGTTTTCGCCGGGATCAATGCCGCCGCCGGGCAACTGGATTTCATCATGCGGCGCCCCCTGATGAGTCAGAAGAAGGCTTTCCCCTCGCGGCAGGATCGCATACACACCGGGCCGTTGTTGGTAGTGTTTATCGCTGCGGACGGCCTCGCCAAATCGTCTTAGCATTGTCATGCCCCCTTGGACCTGCGCTTGATGCACCTATATGGACGCGGTATGCCAATTTCCGACATGTAAGGAAAGCCCATGAACCTAGGCAGTCAAATCGCTTGGGATGACACTGTTCTCCCATTCCAATTGGATCGTTCCGATGTGCGCGGCCGCGTTGCACGTCTTGATGGTGTATTGGACCAAGTCCTGAGCCAACATAACTACCCGCCTCAGATCGAGGCGTTGGTGGCTGAAATGGCGTTGCTAACGGCCCTGATCGGTCAAACCATCAAACTCCGCTGGAAGCTGTCTTTGCAAGTTCGCGGCGATGGTCCGGCACGCTTGATCGCAACCGATTACTACGCCCCCGAAAAAGAGGGCGAGATTGGCCGCATTCGTGCCTATGCCTCGTTTGATAAGGATAGCCTGATCGCTGGCGTCGATCCGTTTACCGAAATCGGTAAGGGCTATTTTGCAATCCTGATCGACCAAGGCGAAGGCACCAAGCCGTACCAAGGGATCACACCCATCGCTGGCGGTAGCCTGTCCGCCTGTGCCGAAGCCTATTTTGCACAGTCCGAACAGCTGCCAACGCGGTTTTCGCTGGCCTTTGGCAAATCGACATTGCCGGGTCAGGCAGAAACCTGGCGTGCGGGTGGCGTGATGCTTCAACAGATGCCCAAAGCCTCGCCTCATGTGACTGGCGAAGGTGGATCGGGCGATGATGGTCTGTTGAATGCTACCGATCTGTTGGATGCCGAAGAAGGTGAAAACTGGACCCGTGCGAATGTTCTGTTGGACACGGTTGAACAGCTTGAACTGATCGGGCCTTCGATCACGCCGACCGACCTATTGATGCGTCTGTTCCATGAGGAACAGCCACGCGTCTATGATGCGCAATCGGTCAAATTTGGCTGTTCGTGTTCCGAAGATCGCGTGCGTCAAAGCCTGTCGATTTATTCCGCAAAGGACATCGAACACATGACAACCGACGACGGGCGCGTCACGGCCGATTGTCAGTTCTGTGGCGCCCACTACAACCTCGACCCCAAATCATTGGGCTTCGAGGCCGAGGGAAAAGGTGATCAGGCCTAATCCCCTTATACAGATCGAAGCCGCCTTGCAGAAGCGAGGCGGCTCTTCGTCTGACTTTGATTTGAACCCAAACGTGCGATTGCCTGAGGGCCGAACCCTGCGACAGGCGGCGGTTTTGGTTGGGATTTTGCCTACTGGCGATTTGATCCTGACCAAACGTGCGTCGCACTTGAAACACCATCCCGGTCAGATCGCATTCCCCGGTGGAAAAATGGATGAGAGCGACGGCTCTTTGGAAATCACCGCCAAGCGTGAAGCGAACGAAGAAATCGGCCTTCCGTTTGAATTGGTGGATGTGATCGGCACGCTGCCGACCCACGAAACCGTCACGTCGTTTGTGGTCACCCCGATTGTGGCTCGCGTGAGCGAACCGTTCCGACCCGTTCCTGAAATTGGCGAGGTCGAAGAGGTGTTTCGCGTTCCTTTCGAACATTATGCCGATCCGGCGAATTTCCGGATTGAGTCGCGGCGCTGGCAGGGGCGGCTTAGGTATTTTTATACGGTCCCTTATGGGCCCTATTATATTTGGGGCGCCACGGCGCGAATTCTGCGCGGCTTGGCGGATCGACTACAATGAAGGTACATGCTGATTGGCTAAATTCCAGTGCCGCGATTTGTGTCAGTGATGTTCTGACCCAGTCAGGATTTCAAGCGTGGTTTGTCGGTGGGTGTGTGCGCAACGCGCTGTTGGGTGCACCGGTTTCCGATCTTGATATCTCGACCAACGCACACCCAGATCAGGTCATGACACTGGCTAAAAAGGCCGGTTTGAACGTGATACCGACCGGTATTGATCATGGCACCGTGACCGTGATCTGCGAAGGTCAGCCCTTTGAAATCACCACCTTCCGGCGCGATGTCGAAACCGATGGGCGGCGTGCCGTTGTTGCGTTTGCCGATAGCTTGCATGAGGATGCCCAGCGCCGTGATTTCACGATGAACGCGCTTTATGCCGATATTCAGGGCAACATTATTGACCCCGTTGGTGGTCTTGATGATCTGGAACGGCGAATGTTCCGGTTTATCGGCAATGCCGAAGATCGGATAAAAGAGGACTATCTTCGCATTCTGCGGTTTTTCAGGTTTCATGCTTGGTACGGACACCCCATGAACGGGATTGATGCCGATGGTTTGGCGGCATGTGCCATGCATATCGAAGGGCTGGGAGCCCTATCGGCCGAACGGATCGGGACCGAGATCAAGAAACTTTTGTCAGCGCCGGATCCATCACCAGCAGTGGCGAGCTTTGCGTCCATTGGCGGGCTGGCTCAGGTTCTGCCGAGCGCCGACCATGGCGCCTTGGCTGTTTTGGTGCACCTAGAGGGTGACCGCCCTGTTGATCCAATCCGCCGGCTTGCCTGCCTAGGCGGCGAGGATGTTGCCAAGGCGCTCAGGCTTTCCAATTCTGAAAAACGTATGCTGGATCGCATAACAGAGGCGGGCGAGGGTGACCTAGGGCTTGCCGAACTTGGCTATAGATTTCCCGATGTAGCCGAAGATGTTCATCTGATCCGCTCGGCAAAAATGGCTACGTCGATTGATCCGGCTGATTTTGATGCGATCGAGCGCGGCAAACATCAGGTTTTCCCCGTCAAAGCCAATGATCTGATGCCTGACTATTCCGGTCCGGCGCTGGGCGCGATGCTGCGCACACTAGAAGACCGCTGGATTGTCTCAGATTTTACATTGTCCAAAGAACAACTGCTTTCGACAATTGCCTGATACATTTGTCTGGCTATGTTGGGTCCTCATACATCTATGAGGCGACCCGATGTTCAAATTCTTTGAGGGCCTCGTCGATCCCTATATCGACTATGATAAGAACGAGACCCCGTCGCGGCGGCTGTATCCGTTTTTGCGCAACTATGCCCGGCCGTTTGACCGCATCTTCTTGATCGCTGGTCTGTTGACCGTTGTCATCGCCGCGTCCGAGATTTTGTTGCTGTCCTACATGGGACGGTTGGTTGATTTATTGGTTGGTCCCCCCACGAATGTTTGGGCGGAACATGGTGTTGAATTTGTTCTGGTGGCTGTTCTGATCCTGACATTGCGCCCTTTGGTCTATGGGGCGCAGGTGGTTTTGCTGAACAATACGATCCTACCGAATTTTCCAACGCTGATCCGGTATCGCGCGCATCGGCACGTGTTGAATCAGTCGATTGGTTGGTTCGAAAATGACTTTGCGGGGCGGATTGCGAACCGCATGATGCAAACGCCTCCGGCGGCGGGGGAGGTTGTTTTTCAGATTTTCGACGCGATGGCGTTTGCGATTGCCTATGTGATCGGCGGCATGATCCTGCTTGGTGATGCTGATCCGCGGCTGATCTTGCCGCTGTTGCTATGGCTGGTGCCTTACGGGCTTCTGCTCTGGTGGGTGGTTGTTAAGATCGGTCCGGCGTCCAAAGCGTCGTCCGAAGCCCGAAGCGAAGTGACCGCGCGGATTGTGGACAGCTACACCAACGTCCATTCCGTAAAGATGTTCGATCACACAGATGCCGAGATCGACTATGCGACCGAAGTCATCGAAAACGCGCGGGAAAAGTTCAAATACGAAATGCGCCTTTTCACGATCATGGATGTTGCCCTGACATTCATGAACGGAATTCTGATCGTCGGCGTTGTGGGCTATGCGGTTTGGCTTTGGTTCGGGTCACTTGCGTCGGTTGGTGTCGTGGCTAGTGCTACGGCGCTGGCGCTGCGCCTTAGTGCGATGTCGGGGTGGATCATGTGGGCGGTGTCGTCCTTTTTTCGCGAACTTGGCATCGTGCAAGAGGGCATGGAAACCATCGCGCAGCCTGTTGAACTGGTCGATGCGCCAGAGGCCAAGCCGCTTGTATTCTCATCCGGCAAGATCGAGGTCAAAAACCTGTCCCATCACTATGGCCGGAAATCGGGTGGGCTTGATAACGTTTCGCTGACTATTCGTCCTGGCGAAAAGGTGGGGCTGGTTGGTCGGTCCGGTGCGGGCAAGTCGACGCTGGTCAAACTGTTGCTACGGTTCTACGATGTAGAAAGTGGGCAGATTTTGATCGACGGTCAGGATATCGCCCACATCGAACAAGGGTCGCTGCGTAGCCAGATCGGAATGGTCCAGCAGGACAGCTCTCTTTTACATCGTTCGGTTCGGGACAATATCATCTACGGCCGCCCACAGGCGACCGAGGCAGACATGATTGCCGCCGCCAAACAGGCCGAAGCGCATGAGTTCATCTTGTCGCTTGAGGATAAGGACGGTCGGACAGGGTATGACGCACGCGTTGGTGAACGGGGTGTCAAACTGTCTGGTGGGCAACGGCAACGTATCGCGATTGCGCGGGTTATGCTGAAAGATGCGCCTATTTTGTTGCTGGATGAGGCGACATCGGCACTCGATTCCGAGTCCGAGGCGTCAATTCAACAAACCCTTTACGGGTTGATGCAGGGCAAAACGGTGGTTGCGATTGCGCACCGCCTGTCAACCATCGCCCAGATGGACCGAATTATTGTGATGGATCAGGGCCGTGTCGTTGAGGACGGTTCGCACGAAACACTACTGGATCAAGGCGCTATTTACGCTGGCCTTTGGCAGAGGCAATCCGGTGGATTTTTAGGAAAATAGAAATGAAATTGTATGACTTAATCCGACCTTTTGAACGGGTCGAAACCCCGCCGCCGGATACCTTATGGCGTTTTGTGCGGTGGTGTTTGGATGGAAATTGGCCCGTCTTGTTGGCGGCTGTCGCGATCACGGCTGTGGCTGGCAGCCTAGAGACGATGACGGCCTATATGCTTGGTATCGTGGTTGATGCGGCTGTCGGATCCTCTGATGGTTTCTTGTCGCAACACTGGCTAACCGTTGCGATTTTCGGCGTCTTCTTTTTGTTGGCAAGGCCGTTGGCTTTCGGTGTGACGGCGCTCATGAATACCTATGTCGTCAATCCAAACCTGCGGCCAATGGTGCTGAGCCGTCTCTATCGTTGGACGATGGGGCATTCGGTCAAATACTTTGACGAAGATTTCGCAGGAAGGATCACACAAAAACAGCTGCAAGTCGCAACAGGGGTTACGGAACTAACGACCGAAGCGATCAATACGATCTGTTTCGCTTTGGCGACTGTGATTGGGTCTGTCGTTTTGGCCATGACCATCAACTTTTGGGTCGCAATTTCGCTGGTATTCTGGCTGGTCATCTATTTTGCGATGATCAACTGGTTTATCCCGCGTATCCGGCATCGCGCGAAACTTCGTGCAAACTCTAGCACCGTTGTCACAGGTCAGATCGTTGATACGATCACGAATGTGCGGACCGTGAAGCTTTTTGCGCATGACGATTACGAAGATCGCGAAGCGCTCGCCGCGATGCAAGAGGTGCGGGAAACGTCGCTTAGTTTTGGCAAGCTCGCGGCGTTGTTCCGTTTCTGCCTTATGGTTGTTGCCGGAATTATCCCCGTTTTGATGGTGGGTTTGACACTGCTGTTCTGGACCCAAGGAACAGCGACCCAAGGTGATATTGTGGCTGCTGGGTCAATCGCGATCCGTTTGGGGCAGATGACCGGCTGGGTCAGCTTTACGTTGATGGGCATGTATTCCCATTTGGGCGAGATCGAGGACGGGATGAAAACCCTGACGCCGCCGCATGACCTGACAGATGCCGACGGCGCGCGCGACCTAATCGTGTCAAACGGTGCGGTCACCTTTGACTCGGTCAGCTTTGCATATGGACGCAAGTTGGGCGGCATCGACGATGTAACGCTCAGAATCGAGGCGGGACAACGTGTCGGCATTGTCGGCGCGTCCGGCGCGGGTAAGTCGACATTGGTGTCGTTGTTGCTGCGTCTTTACGACGCCGAAAGTGGATCGATCCGGATTGATGGTCAGGATATCACCGAGGTCACGCAAACCAGTTTGCGTCGGAACATCGCGATGGTCACACAGGATACATCGATGTTTAACCGATCGGCGATGGATAACATCCGCTATGGGCGACCAGACGCGACAGACGAAGAAGTCATCCAAGCCGCAAAACAGGCCGAGGCGGATGAATTCATTGCAACGCTAAAGGATGCCAAAGGGCGTTCAGGCTATGAAACGTTTCTTGGCGAACGAGGCGTGCGTTTGTCCGGTGGTCAGCGTCAGCGGATTGCGTTGGCGCGCGCCATTCTGAAAGATGCGCCAATCCTTGTTTTGGATGAGGCGACTTCAGCGCTCGATTCCGAGGTTGAAGCATTGATTCAGGCGTCACTGGATACGGCAATGGCGGGCAAAACGGTGCTGGCAATTGCCCACCGTTTGTCGACGCTGGCCAGCATGGACCGGATCATTGTTCTGGATCAGGGTCAGATCGTCGAAGACGGCACGCATTCTGATTTGCTTGATCGGGGCGGCGTCTATGCCAAATTCTGGCAGCGTCAGTCGGGCGGCTTTATTGGGGCCGAGGCGGCTGAATAGCGGTCTGGCTTGATCTGGTGCAAGCCGCTATGTACGGCGCATGAAAATCGAAAGCCTCACACATCTTGCCATGGGGCGTGCCGAAGACGGCACGCTCGTTCCACGCGTTTTGCCAGACGAAGTTATCGAACTGACCGACGATGGCGCTCGGGTTCTGACACCGTCGCCGGATCGCGTTCGCCCTATGTGTAGCCATTACAAGGCATGTGGTGGGTGTTCGATGCAACATGCGTCGGACCAATTTGTTGCAGATTGGAAAGCTGACATCGTGCGTCGCGCCTTGTCCGCACAGAATATCAGTGTCGATATCGAGGCTGTTCTTACCTCACCGGCATCGTCACGGCGTCGGGCCAAGTTTTCGGGTAAGCGCACCAAGAAAGGCGCTCTTGTCGGCTTTCACGCCCGCGCATCTGACACAATCGTCGAAATCCCAAACTGCACGTTGTTGACGCCCGGGCTGCTTGCGTTTTTGCCTGCCTTGCGTGAGCTAACGGTCATGTCGGCCAGTAGAAAGGCCGAGATCGGCTTGACGGTCACCGAAACGCTGAACGGGCCGGATGTTCACATCGATACCGATCGCGAAATCACCGAAGACCTGCGACTGTCGCTGGCCGGTTGGGCAAACGAAAACGGTGTGGCACGTTTGGTTTGGGCGGATGAGCCGATTGTCATGATCAACCCCCCTGTTCAAAAGTTCGCAGGGGTTGAGGTCGTACCGCCTGCTGGCGCGTTTTTGCAGGCCACCAAGCACGGCGAACAGGTTCTGCAAACCGCAGTTCAAAACCGCATCGGTGCAGTGTCCAAAGTGGTTGATCTGTTTGCCGGTTCCGGCACGTTTTCATTGCCTATGGCCGCAACTTCCGAGGTGCACGCGGTCGAAGGGTTGCGGGACATGATGGACGCGCTGAATGCGGCGTGGCGGAAATCGAGTGGGCTAAAACAAGTCACCACCGAGACGCGCGATTTGTTCAAGCGCCCTTTGTTGCCGGATGAATTGAACGAATTTGATGCGGCGATCATCGACCCACCACGGGCTGGTGCGCTGGCTCAGATCGGTGAACTTGCATCGTCCAAGCTGAAAACGGTCTGCATGGTGTCCTGTAATCCGGTCACCTTTGCAAGAGACGCTCGGATTTTGATCGATGCAGGGTTTGAAATTGGGCCGTTGACGGTCGTTGATCAGTTTCGATGGTCTGCACACGTTGAATTGGTGGCACTCTTCACGCGTACGTGAGATTTTCGACGCGTATATCGGTTTTCGGATGGGTAATTTTTCGGTAATGTTCCGAAAAAACATGAGCAGGTAAAAAACGTGTTCCGGGCAGTGGTTTTCTTGGTGCTGGCGGCAATTGGTTTGTCAGCGTGTGGTCGTGTTGCGCAGCCTGATCTGCCAACAGTGACGAGTGTTTATGTCCTCAAATCTCAGCGACAGTTGCTGCTTTTGAACGGCAATGAAATCGTAAAGTCGTACGACTTTGAAATGGGATTTGCGCCCGAGGGTCACAAACAATTCGAAGGTGACGGAAAAACGCCCGAGGGTGTTTATTATATCGACCGTCGAAACCCGAATAGCCAATTCCATCTGTCTCTAGGGATTTCGTATCCGAACCGCGCTGATTATGCCTATGCGCAATCGCAAGGGCGGCTGCCCGGAGGCGATATTTTCATTCACGGAACGCCGCGTGATCAATTGGGCGAAGATGATTGGACCGCGGGGTGTATCGCGGTCACAAATGCCGAAATGGAAGAAATCTGGTCGCTCGTTTCGGTCGGAACGCCAATCTTCATAATGCCCTAGTTTTCAGTGACCAGCGGGACCACAAACTGCGGGGCCGATTGACCAAGGACCAAGGTCCACCAGATTTTGCCGTTGGATTCCTGAAGCCAAGCAAAGCCCATTTCGTCCACGTCACCATCAAGCAAAACCGCGCGTGTGTCTGGCTGACTCAGCCATGCACCAAGGGTTTCAATCTCGGTTTCGTAGGTTTCCGAGATGGTTTCCCCAAGAATGCGACCTTCGTATCCAACACGGCGCGCGCGATCCAAAGGCGATGACCCGTCCGAGCCAAAGTGCCAAGGGCGGTTCTGAAGCGCCATGTCACGCGAATGGGTGGCCGCCGCCGCATTCAGTTGTGCATTCAGACGAACAGAGGCTACGCCGGCATTGCCCCTAACGGCGTTAAGGGCGTCCAACATATTATAGAGCACAACAGCGTCGTCGGGCATTTGATAAACCTGCGGCAGAGGGAGCCCGTCTGGGCCGATTCGTACCGAAGGTGTTGCACAGGCTGCGACAGCAGCAGTTGCCAAAAAGGCAAAGAAAGCACGACGTTTCATGTCAAACTCCAAGTCATTGGGTCGTGCATAGCCGTTTGACTGTTACGTTTCAAACCCACATAGGCGCAGCATTGCCGATTTCGCGAGGGTGTGAATTGAAGTGACACAGCTCTGTGGCTATTTGTTTTAGCCAATGCGGGTTTTCGCAACGGAGAATGTTATGACAACGCCTAAGTTAGATCGCCGGACATTTATCGCAGCTGCTGCAGCGACAATCGGCACCGGCGCAACAGCCCAAACCGAAAACTCGACCGAGATTGAGAGCGATATCTCTCAGTCTGTTCAGCGCAATATTTCCAGCTTCCGTTCGTTGGATTGGCAGCCGTACTTTGACAATTTGAACAACGGTGCTGTGCTCGTTGATATCCAAAGCCGCGCTTTGCATTTCTGGTCCGAAGACGAAAGCATCTACAAACTTTATCCGACGTCGGTTCCGCTGACCGAGGATCTGACGCGTCTTGGCCGTACACGCATCATTCGTCAGGTGGTTGGTCCATCGTGGGCGCCCACACCGTCGATGAAAGAACGTAACCCCGATTGGCCAGATTTTATCGGCCCTGGTCCTGACAATCCATTGGGGACGCATGCGCTCTATCTGTCGTGGACCTACTATCGAATCCACGGCACCCACGACACGCGCAAAATTGGTCGTCGGTCATCGAATGGCTGTATCGGCCTATATAACGAGCATATTGCCGAATTGTACGAGCTGACCAAGGTCGGCACGCAGGTATTGTTGATCTGACGGTTTGGCGGGTATAGCCTGACCCCGAGGTGTCTCACCTTGGGTCAGGATCGTCCTCAACAACAGATTCTGACAGAGATAACGCGGCGATTTTCGCCGCGTTTTCTTTAGATCCAGCCGCTAAGGTTTTGTTTGATGACGCCGGTCAGCGCGGCGATATGCGCTGCGTCGTCGTTAAGGCATGGAATGTAGGCAAAGTTTTCGCCGCCTGCTTCGATAAAGCTATCGCGGATTTCTTCGTTGATCTCTTCGAGTGTCTCGATGCAATCGGCCGAGAAGGCGGGCGCAATAACGGCGATGTTTTTCACACCGTCTTCGGCTAGCCGTGCGACTTCTTCGACGGTGTATGGCTTTAGCCACTCTTCCGGACCGAATTTGGACTGGAAGGTCGTCGTGATTTTGTCGTCATCCCATTTGAGCGCCTCTTTGAGCAAGCGCGTCGTCTTGGCGCACTGACAGTGATAGGGATCACCCTCCATCAGATAGCGTTTGGGCAGGCCGTGATAGGAACAAACCAGTTTCTGCGGCTCAAAGTCGAGCTTGCTATAGCCTGTGGTCACCGACTGGGCCAATGCGTCAACATATGCCGCGTCTTCGAAATAGGGTGGCACGATCCGAACGACCGGCTGCCAGGTTTCCTTCATCAATGCGCGGAAGAACTGATCGTTCGCCGTCGCCGATGTCGGGCCTGCATAGTGCGGGTACAGCGGGAAGAACAGGATCTTGTCACATCCAGCCTCGACCATTTCACGGACTTTGGATTCCGTGGTTGGATTGCCATAGCGCATACAGAAATCGACGATCACCTCGGTGCCAAAAGCAGACTCTATTTCAGCCCGAATAGCGTTTGTTTGCTGCTTGGTGATGGTCAGCAATGGGCTTTCGTTGGCCTCGTTGTTCCAGATCGACCTATAGGCTTCGCCGGACTTAAATGGACGGCGAGACAGGATAACCAGTTGCAGCAACGGTTGCCAAAGCCATGCAGGGTAATCAACCACACGTTTGTCTGACAGAAACTCGCTCAGGTACCGGCGCATCGGCCAGTAGTCGGTGGAATCAGGTGTGCCAAGGTTGGCGAGCAACACGCCGATTTTGGCTGGCTTGACCTTTGGGTGATCTTTAGGGGCGTGAACGGGGCAAACGGCCTCTTGGCTC
Organism: Marivivens sp.; assembly: GCA_965215785.1. Taxonomy (GTDB): domain Bacteria; phylum Pseudomonadota; class Alphaproteobacteria; order Rhodobacterales; family Rhodobacteraceae; genus Marivivens. Next base: position 987,900 of record OZ244120.1, read on the forward strand.
ATGGCTGGGTCCTGTTGTTTCGCGATTGTTCGTTCAGGTAAGTCATAAACGATTTTGGTCAATTGTCTTTAGGCAGCTTGAATTCGGTACTGCCCAGCGCGTCGGCAAGGCTTTGTTTTGCTGATCCGGGGCGGAGCGGTTTTTGCTGGCTTTCATCTGGCGACCAGCCAGTTAGCACGATCACCTCAAACGTGGCGGGGATACGACCGTCAGCATCGCCAAAGTGATCTTGGTACAGGCGCGCGGCCTCTGCAAAAACGGCCTTTTTCGTCGGCGTTTTCAGGCGGCTGTTAAGTGCGTTTCCTTCGCCCATAGCGCGCAGTTCGCGCATCAGCGCAAACGGATCCGGATAGCTGACATTCAGCGGGATCGAATCCGCCACCGGCAGAGCAAAGCCCGCGCGTTGCAGCAGCGAGCCGAGGTCACGTATCTCGCCCATCGGCGCAATTCTGGGGGAAAGGCCGCCGGTCACGCGGCTTTCGGCCTCGGCCAGAACGGTTCGCAGTTCATGTAGGGTCTGCCCACCAAAGAACACCCCAAAGAAAAGCCCATCTGGCCGCAATGCGTGCCGGCATTGAACCATTTGACCAATAGGATCGTTGGCCCAATGAAGCGACATCGCATGAATGACCAAGTCAAAAGAGTTTGCTGGCAGGTCGAGGATATCCTGATCCTGTGCGATCGTCGCATCAGGGAACTGACCACGCCAAAAGGGTTCGAAACCCGTCACAACGGCCTTGTCAGTAAACGACCTGTTAACCTCGAACAGTCTTTCATGAATTTCATCGGCAACGGTCTGTTGCAGAAAAAATTCGGACGCCCGACCACGATTACGCAGCAGAGCAGGACGATCAGTCAGAAGCGGTGGGTTTGTCATAGGGATCATTTAGGGAAAACGGCAGATGTTGCAAAGTCTGGTTCGCTTCTTACTGCCCACTCAATGTGGATTGTGCGACGCTTTGACCGACGTTGATCGTGCCTTGTGTCCTGAATGTTGGTCGGCAACCCAATTTATCGTTGGTCCATCCTGCCATTGTTGCGGCGCACCGATGGTGGGGGATGCGATTGACGGTGATCATTGTGATGCCTGTCTGGTTGCGCCCAAACCATGGGGCGAGGGGCGTGCCGCATTCGTGTATTCCGGCGCTGGGCGAAAACTGGTCATGGCGTTGAAACATGGCGATCGGCTTGATCTGATACCCACGCTTGCACCGATGCTGTATCGTCGTGGGCAGGGGTTTTGGGACGAAAACGCCGTGTTAGTGCCTATTCCATTGCATTGGTCCCGCCAGCTCAAGCGCCGTTATAATCAAGCGGCAGAGCTGGCATTGGGTGTTGCGCGTCTTGGGGCTATTGCGACCGATTGTGACGCGTTGGTTCGTGTCAAAAAGACCGCATCAACCCAAGGTAAATCATTTGCAGAACGGCAAACAATGCTGGCCGATGCCATTATGCCCAACCCCAAAAGGCCAAGCGGATTGATTGGAAAATCTGTTGTGCTTGTTGATGACGTGATGACCACCGGTGCAACCCTGTCGGCGTGTACCCAGGCTGCGTTTGCGGCGGGCGCATCACGTGTGCGTGTTCTTACCCTAGCCCGCGCGGTCAAAGACCATTAACTATGTGGCCAACGCTATAGAGGCCCGACATGACCAAGATTGAAATCTATACCACACCGATCTGCGGCTACTGCCAGATGGCCAAACGTCTTTTGGCTGAGAAGGGTGTCGAATACACCGAGATTGACCTGTTCGACGATCCCGACCGCCGCGCAGAAATGATGCAGCGCGCCAATGGCGGCCGCACGGTTCCGCAGATTTTCATTGATGGCACGCATGTGGGTGGTTGCGATGACCTCTATGCGCTTGATCGTGCTGGTAAGCTGGATCCGATGCTGGCGTGAGGGCGGCGCTGCTTCAGCTATCGTCCTCGGATGATCCTGACGTCAATTTGGCCGACGTATCGAATAGGGTTTCAGATGCAGCGGCGGATGGTGCGCAGTGGGTGCTGACCCCCGAAGTGACCAATATGGTCAGCTTGTCACGGCGCCATCAAATGGCCCATCTGACACAGGAACAAGATGATCCGTTTCTGGCGGCGATGCGAAACGTGGCCGCGAAAAACGGTGTTTGGCTGTCGCTGGGGTCGCTGGCGGTCAAAACGGATGATCCCGACGGCCGCTTTGCCAACAGATCCTTTCTGGTCAACCCGACAGGCGAGATCGTCGCGCGCTATGACAAAATCCATATGTTTGATGTCGCGGTTTCGCCGACCGAGACATATCGCGAATCCGCTGGTTTCCGCCCCGGTGATCGTGCCGTGTTGGCCAAAACTGACTTTGGCACGGTCGGTTTGACGGTGTGTTACGACGTCCGCTTTCCCAGCTTGTTCCGAAGTCTGGCGCAATCCGGTGCCCAATTCATAACTGTGCCAGCGGCGTTTTCACCTGTGACGGGTCGCGCCCATTGGGAACCGTTACTGCGGGCAAGGGCGATTGAAAACGGAGTGTACATTTTGGCCGCTGCGCAGACGGGTTTGCACCCCTCCGGCGGAAAACGACGCGAAACATACGGGCATTCCATGGTAATTTCGCCATGGGGTGACGTTTTGGCAGACGCGGGCACCGACGTTTGCACGATCTTTGTTGATTTAGAACCAGAAGAGGTGGCAAAAACCCGAGGTCGCATACCATCGCTTTTGCATGACCGAAAGTTTTTGACCCCAAATGAACAACCCCACGAATAACCTTGCTGTTACGCTGTTTAGCGAAATCCTGACGGTTGATCAGCTGGCCCGCGCAGGGGTTGCCCGCGTTTTGCCCAAAGGGATGGAGTTGTCGCATTTTTCGGTGCTGAACCATCTGGCGCATACTGGCGGTGAAAAGACACCTGCGCAGTTGGCGAAAACCTTTCACGTGACGCGTGGCGCGATGACAAACACCTTGGGCAAACTTGAATGGTCGGGTTGGGTGCACATTCGTCCGGACTGGGATGATGCGCGCCGCAAGCTGGTGTCGATTAGCCCTGCGGGAATGACCGCACGGGATGCTGGTCTGGCCGCGATGACACCGTTGATCGCTGGGTTGGTTGACAAAATTGGCGCTGAAAAGGTGCGGGCGGTTCTGCCGGTTCTGCGTGAATTGCGCCTGCAACTGAGCGAAGACGAATGATCCGGTCGGACGGGATTGCATCGGACCTTTTGGTTGACGAAGGCACCCAAGTTGTCAGCCATTTTGATGGATATTCGGTCGTTCGGACACCGTCACAGCCGGACTATTGGTTTGGTAACTGTCTGATCGAACGCACCAAGCCCACATCGGCCGCCGAAACGATTGCCAAGTTCAAGCGGGTCGTCGATGGTGCAGAACATATCTGTATCCAGTGGGACATCGCAGATTTCGACCTTGGTCCAATGGCCGCGGATTTCGAAGCTGCTGGGCTCAAGGTCGAGCGATTCGAATTCCTTGCACTGAACGGCGAAATGGTGACGCCTCCGCCACCAAGTGAATTTGAGTTCCGCGCCCTGCAGGATGCCGATTGGGATCAGTCGGTGGATTTGCAGTTGGCTGTTGATATCGAACTTGAAAACCGCGATCCGGTTCAGCATCGCCCGTATTTGGAGCAACGGATGAAGGCGCGCCGGTCCCAAATTGCGCGGGATCGCGGCCAGTGGTTCGGCGCATTTGATGGTGACCTATTGGTGGGTGATCTGGGCATCTTTTGCGATGATCGTGTGGCCCGCTATCAATCGGTCCAAACCCGTGCCACGCATCGTAAACGCGGTGTCTGTTCGGCACTGCTTAGAATGGCGCATGACTGGGCCAAAGATCGAAGCCCGAATGCAAGGGTCCTGATAGCTGCCGATGCCGATGACACCCCGCGCCTGTTGTACCGCAAGGTTGGCTTTCAGCCGTTTGAGACAATCACGGCAGCGATGAAGGGCAGCTATTAGGGTTTTGTCGCCGCTGTGACGTAGTTCACCGACAAATCCCGATCGCTGATCGACCAGCTCCATAGGATCGGGTTGAATACGAACCCTTTACGATCAACGGGGGTGAGGCCAGCGGTGCTTATCAACGCATAAAGCTCATCCGGTGTGATGAATTTGTTCCATTCATGCGTGCCTTTTGGCAGCCAGCGCATGACCCATTCCGCGCCAACAATGGCAACGGCAAAGCTTTTGGGATTGCGGTTGATCGTTGAACAGATGTGCAAACCGCCGGGTTTCAGCAATTGTTGACAGGCGGTCAGATAGGCCTGCGGATCAGCGACATGTTCGACGACCTCCATGTTCAGGACGACATCAAATTGTTCACCCGCTGCGGCCATCGCCTCAGCCGTCGTGTGTCGATAGTCGATATCCAGACCTGACTGACGGGCGTGGGCCTGTGCGACGGGGATATTCCGTTCCGCGGCATCAACACCAACAATTTCCGCACCCAGACGGCACATCGGTTCGCACAAAAGGCCACCACCACAGCCAATGTCCAGAATTCTTAGACCTTTGAACGGTTGGTCATCGTTCAGGTCGCGCCCGAATTCTGCGGCGATTTGATCGGTAATGTATCCAAGGCGAACCGGATTCATCATATGCAGCGGCTTGAACTTGCCTTCTAAGTCCCACCATTCAGCGGCCATTGCCTCGAATTTCGCCACTTCGGCTGGGTCGACGGTTGTTGTGTTCATTTGTCCCTCCGGCAAGAATGGTGTGCGGGTCTGTCCTGCTATATAGGAGAGAAATGGACAAGGTCTCTGGTCAAAAGCGCGCGGTTACCCAACTTTATCCACCGATTGATCCGTTCGATCAGTTTTTGCTGGATGTTGGGGATGGTCATCGCATCTACGTGGAACAATGCGGTAATCCGGATGGAATACCGGTTGTGGTTTTGCACGGCGGTCCGGGTGGCGGCTGTAGCCCCACAATGCGACGTTATTTCGATCCTCGGAAATTCAGGATCATTCTTTTCGATCAACGCGGCTGCGGTCGGTCGCGTCCTCATGCCAGCGTCGAGGCAAACACGACGTGGCATTTGGTCCGCGATATCGAGTTGATCCGCGAAAAACTGTCGATTGATAGCTGGATCTGCTTTGGCGGCAGCTGGGGCGCGACACTTGCCCTGATTTATGCGCAATCTCATCCGGATCGGGCCCGCGCGCTTGTTTTGCGCGGTGTATTTTTGATGACCAAGCCCGAACTTGATTGGTTCTATGGTGGCGGTGCTGGTCAATTCTGGCCGGATCTGTGGGCATCGTTTGAAAACAAGATTCCGCCTGAGGAACAATACGATCTGATTGCTGCTTATCATCGCCGGTTGTTCAGTGGCGACATGATGACCGAGGTGAGATTCGCCAGAGCATGGGCAAATTGGGAAAATGCGCTGGCTTCGGTCGAAAGCAATGGTTGGACAGGCGAAGCGCCTGGTGAATATGCCCGCGCCTTTGCGCGACTGGAAAACCATTATTTTTATAATGATGGGTTCCTGACCGCCGAAACACAGATTCTGAACCGTATGGATCGAATCGCACATATCCCGGGCTTTATTGTGCAGGGACGGTTCGACATGATTTGCCCGCCAAAAGCGGCTTATCAGCTTCATAAAAACTGGCCTGCATCGCGGCTAACGATGGTGCCGATGGCCGGACATGCCTTGTCGGAACCGGGTATTTCGCGCGAACTCGTACGTATCATGGACAATTATGGCTCTGGACAACGCTAGCTGTGTCGTGCTGTCCTGCTTCGACGGGTAAATTTGCGCCCGAATGGACAGGGCTATGCTCAGCTATAAGCGTCGTAAATTGCTGCAATACGGTGTTGCTGCCGCGGTATTGACCGCGACAGGCATGCCGATGCGTGCGCAGACGCGCGGCGGTACGTTGACCGCAGCGATGGTTGCGCAGGGCGCCGATGGCTGGGATGCGCGGTTGTTCCGCGACAGCTTTATGATTGCAGTGGGGCAGGGCGCTGTTTTCGATTGCCTGACCGAAGTGAATGCGGATGGCACCCTAAGCGGTGAATTAGCCATTCACTGGGAAGCCTCAAGTGACGCGCGGGTGTGGACGATCGACCTGCGTCAGGGTGTGCCGTTTCACAATGGACAGATGTTGGTTGCGGATGACGTGCTTGCCTCGATCCAGTGGCACATGAGCGACGATGTCATCTCTGGTGCGCGTCCGATCGTGTCGATGATCGAAAGAATGGACAAGCTGTCCGATCATCAAGTGCAGTTTACGCTTCATGATGGGAATGCTGATTTCCCATATTTGCTGTCTGATTATCACTTGGTTATCTATCCGGCGAAACATTTGGGCGAACCGATAGGCACAGGGCTCTATCAGGTAGCCAGTTTCGTGCCGGGCGAACGGTTCGTCGGGACGCGTGTGCCGGAACACTACAAAGATGGCCGTGCCGGTTGGTTTGATCGTGTCGAATTCACCGCCGTTCCAAATGATGGTCAGCGTCTGAACGCGCTTTTGACCGGACGGGTCGATGCGATGGAACGTGTCGATCTGCGCGCGGCACAATCGATTGCCGGTCAGGACGACATGCGTTTGATGAACGTTGTCAGCAACCAGCACATGTCATTTTCGATGCCGACCAAGGCGGCACCGTTTGATGATCTACACGTTCGGGCTGCCCTGAAACACGGCATCGACCGTGCGGCAGTTGTTGACGACGTTTTGATGGGTTTTGGCAGCATCGCGGCGGATAGCCCGATCGGTCCGGCGAACCCCTATTTTGATTCGACGCTGTCACCGCTTGCCTATGATCCGGAACGGGCCAAGTGGCACCTGTCACAGATAGGGGTTGGTCGGATCGCCGTTAATCTGGACGTGATCGATACCGCCGTGGATCGGATTGATCTGGCGTCACAGGCCTATACGTCACAAGCCGCCCATGCCGGCATTGATTTGTCGTTTGGTGCGGCGGCGAATGCGGTGTCGGTTGGCGGTTGGTACGGCCGCGCGACAGAGGACTGGATGCTAACTGCTGCCCATCAGGCCGGTTCACCGCTGAACGCGAGCCAGTGGGAAGATCGCGAATTTGATTTGCTGGTGCGGGCGGCGCGTTCCGAACTGGATACAGATGTCCGTCGCGCGCTTTATGTCGAGGTTCAGCACCGCATGAGGGACCACGGCGGGGTCGTAGTGCCCGCGTTTATGAACTTTGTTCAGGCGGCAAATACCCGCATTGGTGTGCCGGATGTCGTGGGCAATCTTTGGCCGATGGATAACGGGCGAATGGCCGAACGCTGGTGGCGGGCCTAAAGACCTTGCGCATTTGAAATAACAGGCGTATACGCACCTCAACAGCGGCGCTGACGGGGTCATCCCAGACGCTCCACCGGGAAAGATCGACGGGCCGCGCGCCCGTTTTTTTGTGTTTGGATAACCGATGACCGACCTAATTGCCAAAGCGGCGATTGACCGCCGGATTGCCGAAATCATCACCCCAGTCGTCGAAGATATGGGGTTTGAGATCGTACGCATCCGTTTGATGAGCGGCAAGGAATCAACGCTTCAAGTTATGGCGCAGAAACCCGATGGCACCATCGAGGTTGATGAATGCGCAACCATTAGCACCGCGATCTCGGCGGTTCTGGATGTCGAGGATCCGATTCTCGATGCCTATAACCTTGAGGTTTCGTCGCCGGGTATTGATCGCCCGCTGACACGGATGAAGGATTTCGATCAATGGTCGGGGTATACCGCCAAGATCGAAACGACTGAATTGATCGACGGTCGCCGTCGTTTCAGCGGCACCCTTGCAGGGACGCAAGATGGTGAAGTGCTGATCACAATTCAGGAACACGGCGAAGACGTGACCATCGGGCTTGAGTTCGATTGGTTGTCGGATGCCAAGCTTGTTCTGACCGATGAGTTGATCCGCGAAGTTTTGCGCGGACGCAAAGATGCGGGCCAAATCGATGAGGCCCAGTTTGACGAAGTTGAAACCATCATTGATGGCGACGAGGAGTAAGAGACATGGCAATTACCTCAGCCAACCAGCTTGAACTGCTGCAAACCGCCGAAGCGGTTGCCCGCGAAAAGATGATCGACCCCGGTCTGGTCGTAGAAGCGATGGAAGAATCGCTCGCACGTGCGGCCAAGTCGCGCTACGGCGCAGAAATGGACATTCGCGTGTCGATCGATCGCAAAACCGGTAAAGCCACCTTTACCCGCGTTCGCACCGTGGTCGCAGACGAAGAGCTTGAAAACTATCAGGCTGAAATGACCGTCGAACAGGCGCGTCAGTACTTGGAAAACCCAGCGGTTGGCGACGTCTATTCCGAAGAAGTCCCACCAGTAGAGCTGGGCCGCATCGCGGCACAATCGGCTAAGCAGGTTATCCTGCAGAAGGTCCGCGAAGCCGAGCGTGACAAACAGTACAACGAATTCATCGACCGTGTTGGCACCATCATCAACGCATCGGTTAAGCGCGAAGAATACGGCAACGTTATCGTCGATGTTGGCGCTGGCGAAGCTGTACTGCGCCGCAACGAAAAGATTGGCCGCGAAGCCTATCGCCCCGGCGACCGTATCCGCGCCTATGTCAAAGACGTACGCCGCGAGCCACGTGGCCCTCAGATTTTCCTGTCGCGGACTGCGCCGGAATTCATGGCCGAGCTGTTCAAAATGGAAGTGCCTGAAATCTACGAAGGCGTTATCACCATCAAGGCGGTTGCCCGTGACCCAGGTTCGCGCGCGAAAATCGCTGTTCTGTCGAGCGACGGTTCGATTGATCCGGTTGGTGCCTGTGTCGGTATGCGCGGTAGTCGTGTTCAGGCCGTTGTAAACGAACTGCAGGGCGAAAAGATCGACATCATCCCTTGGAACGAAGACACGCCGACCTTCCTTGTGAATGCGTTGCAGCCTGCCGAGGTTTCCAAGGTTGTTCTGGACGAAGAAGCCGGCAAGATCGAAGTTGTCGTTCCAGAAGAGCAACTGTCGTTGGCAATCGGTCGCCGTGGTCAGAACGTGCGTCTGGCATCGCAGCTGACAGCGCTCGACATCGACATCATGACTGAGGAAGAAGAATCCAAGCGCCGTCAGGCCGAGTTCGAACTTCGGACCAAACTGTTTGTCGAAACGCTGGATCTGGACGAATTCTTTGCTCAGCTGCTGGTGGCCGAAGGCTTTACCAACCTCGAAGAAGTTGCATACGTTGATATCGACGAGCTGTTGGTCATTGATGGTGTTGACGAAGACACCGCCAACGAACTGCAGGCGCGTGCCCGCGACTTCCTTGATGCACAGAACCGTAAGGCGCTTGAAAATGCGCGTGCGCTGGGCGTTGAAGACAGCCTGATCGACTTTGACGGTCTGACACCGCAAATGATCGAGGCACTGGCCAACGACGACATCAAAACACTGGAAGATTTCGCAACTTGCGCGGACTGGGAACTGGCCGGTGGCTGGACAACCGTCAACGGCGAGCGCGTGAAGGATGATGGTGTCCTTGAAAAATTCGAAGTCAGCCTGGAAGAAGCTCAGAACATGATCATGACCGCACGTGTCATGCTGGGATGGGTGGATCCTGACGAACTGATTTCCGAAGAAGAGCCTGAAAACGAAGAGGAGGCAGAGGTTTAATCCTCTGACTTGAAACATAGCACGTGGTGGCCAACATAAAGAACGATCGGCTGATCCTGAACGCAAGTGCATTGTCACGGGCGAGGCTCAACCAAAAACAGGACTGATCCGATTTGTGGTCGGTCCTGATGGCCAAGTCGTGCCCGACATTTTGGAAAAGCTGCCCGGTCGCGGCATGTGGGTATCGGCGGAACGGTCGATCCTGCTAAAGGCCGGAAAGGGACAGTTTGCTCGGTCCGCCAAAGCACAGGTGAGTGTACCTGATGGTCTGGCGGACGAAGTGGAACGACAAATCGCCCGTCGTGTGACCGACTTGATCGCGATGGCCCGCAAGGCTGGATTGGCGGTTTGTGGCTTTGAAAAAGTCAAAGGTTGGCTTGCGGGTGGTGAACACGTCCGTGTTCTGCTGCAGGCCAATGACGGATCGGCCCGTGGCAAGGCCAAACTCTGGACCCCTGAAGGGGCCCGATACTTCGATTGTCTCACCGCCCAAGAGCTGGGCTTGGCATTCGGACGTGAAACTGCAATTCATGGCGCGCTTGCGACTGGCGGTTTGAGTGACCGTGTTGTAGAGGAAGCAACAAAGCTGAGAGGCTTGCGCGCAAGTGACGGTGGCAATGTGGCCGCCGGAAAGGAAAAGGCTAGATGAGCGAAAACGACGGCAAGAAACCCCTTGGTCTGCGTGGCTCCTCTTCGGGGAACGTAAAGCAGAGCTTCAGCCACGGACGTACCAAAAATGTCGTGGTAGAAACCAAGCGCAAGCGCGTCGTGGTTCCAAAACCTGGTGCCTCGAAAGGTGGCGGTTCTGGTCCGGTAGGCGGTGATCCATCGCGTCGTCCAGCAGGCATTTCGGATGCCGAACTGGAACGTCGGATGAAAGCGTTGGCTCTGGCCAAGGCACGCGAAACCGAAGAAGCCGCAAAGCGCGAAGCCGAAGAAAAGGCCCGCGAAGCAGAACGCGAACGTCGCCGCGCCGAGGCAGAAGCCAAGGAACGCGAAGAGCGTGAACGCGAAGAAGCCCTGCGCGCAAAGCAGGAAGAAGAAGAGCGTCAGCGCAAGGAAGCGGCTGAAAAAGCCAAGCGTGAAGCCGAAGAAAAGGCTGCGGCGGCTCGTGCCAAAAAGGCCGATCCACGCGGTGGCGCTGGTGCTAAAAAACCTGCGGATGCGGCCGCAGCGCCAAATTCGGCTGATGACCGTCAGCCTGGTGCGCGCCCTGCTGGCGGAACCCGCCGTGCACCTGATCGTGAGCGTGATAACCGCAACGACAAAAACAAAAAGGGTGGCAACCGCGGTGGCGCAAATGATGGCCGTCGTTCGGGTAAGCTGTCGCTGAATGATGCGCTGTCCGGTGGTGATGGTCGTCAGCGTTCGATGGCATCCATGCGCCGTAAACAGGAACGTGCCCGCCAAAAGGCAATGGGCGGTTCGGTTGAGCGTGAAAAGGTTATCCGCGAAGTACAGCTGCCGGAAACCATTACCGTTGCTGAACTTGCAAACCGTATGGCTGAACGTGTTGCCGATGTTGTCAAAGCCTTGATGACAAACGGTATCATGGCGAACCAGAACCAAACGATTGATGCGGATACCGCAGAATTGATCATCGAGGAATTCGGTCACCGCGTTCAGCGTGTTTCCGATGCCGACGTTGAGCAGGCAATCGATGCGGTTGAAGACAAAGCAGAAGACCTCGAATCGCGTCCGCCTGTGATCACGATCATGGGTCACGTTGACCACGGTAAAACCTCGCTTCTGGATGCTGTTCGCAATGCAAACGTTGTGTCCGGCGAAGCAGGTGGCATTACCCAGCACATTGGTGCGTATCAGGTAACTGCCGAATCCGGTGCAGTTTTGTCGTTCCTTGATACACCGGGTCACGCGGCGTTTACGTCGATGCGTGCACGTGGTGCGCAGGTTACAGACATCGTTGTTCTGGTTGTGGCTGCTGATGATGCAGTCATGCCGCAGACAATCGAGGCGATTAACCACGCGAAAGCCGCACAGGTTCCGATGATTGTTGCGATCAACAAAATCGATAAACCAGAAGCGAACGCAGACAAGGTTCGTACCGATCTTCTGATGCACGAAGTTGTCGTCGAAGGTATGGGCGGCGAAGTGCAGGACGTAGAAGTTTCGGCAAAAACCGGCAAAGGTCTGGATAACCTTCTCGAAGCGATCGCGCTTCAGGCGGAAATCCTCGAACTCAAGGCGAACCCGAACCGTGCTGCACAAGGTGCTGTGATCGAGGCTCAGCTTGATGTCGGTCGCGGTCCTGTTGCAACCGTTCTGGTTCAGCACGGCACACTGAAGCGCGGCGACATTTTCGTTGTTGGCGAACAGTGGGGTAAGGTCCGCGCGTTGATCAACGATCGTGGCGAACGTGTTGAAGAGGCCGGTCCTTCGGTCCCTGTTGAGGTTCTTGGCCTGAACGGTACGCCAGAGGCGGGCGACGTGCTGAACGTTGTCGATACCGAAGCCCAAGCACGTGAGATTGCGGACTATCGTAGCGATCTGGCCAAAGAAAAACGCGCCGCTGCCGGTGCGTCGACACTGGAACAGTTGCTTGCGAAAGCGAAAGCCGACGAAAACGTTGCCGAGCTGCCGATTGTTGTCAAAGCCGACGTGCAGGGTTCGACCGAAGCCATCGTTCAGGCGATGGAAAAGATCGGAAACGACGAAGTTCGCGTTCGTGTCCTTCACTCGGGTGTTGGTGCGATCACCGAAACCGACATTGGTCTGGCAGAGGCATCGGGTGCACCGGTCATGGGCTTTAACGTCCGTGCGAACGCACCTGCGCGTAACTCGGCGAACCAAAAAGGTATCGAAATCCGCTACTACTCGGTCATTTATGACCTTGTCGATGACGTGAAGAAGGCGGCCTCTGGTCTGCTATCGGCCGAGATCCGTGAAAACTTCATCGGCTACGCCGAGATCAAAGAGGTCTTCAAGGTGTCGAACGTTGGCAACGTGGCTGGTTGTATCGTCACCGAAGGTGTTGCACGCCGCAGCGCCGGTGTACGTCTGCTACGCGACAACGTGGTTATCCACGAAGGCACACTTAAGACGCTCAAGCGCTTTAAGGACGAAGTCAAAGAGGTCATCTCGGGTCAAGAATGCGGTATGGCATTTGAGAACTACGAAGATATCCGCCCTGGCGACGTCATCGAGATCTTTGAGCGCGAAGAAATTGAGCGGAGCCTGTAAGGCCCCGCTCGACGCGGATAAACAATTGAAAAAGGGACGGCTAGAAGCCGTCCCTTTTTTATTCGACGTGAGTGGTCGGTATTACTTGGCGACTGGTGTGCCGGCGTATTTTTTGCCGTCGGCCTCAACAACAATGCGGCCGTTTTCCAGTTCACGTACAAAGAGGCCCTGAACCGATACGCAGGTACCAACAGTGATAGTTTTGAGCATTTTTCCCCCGAGTGCGTTTCCGCTGATTAAAAATCTATCATCCTTTGGATGAAAGACCCGAAAAAACCGTCATAAACTTGACATATATCTCATTTCCACATCGGCCCGTGACGCGCAAAGCCTAAGCGGTTGTCAGAACACGAAAATTTCAGCTGAGCGGTATCCACTGATGTGTATTTTTGATCGCCGTCCGTGAGTGGTCACCATGTGTCAGTGACGATTTCGACGAATCATCTATTCATCTTGCGGATGTATTTAGGTTTCTACCCCAGCGTTGCCTTTCTAATTCTGCTGTCGTTCTCATCGTATTGATGACATTACAGGCAACTCAGGGGTGAATGCATGTGGGCATATGTATTTTGGTTATACCCATTGGGATAGTATCGGAATGAGGGGGATATCCGCTTCTGGCATTGGATAATCTCGGAGCTCGTTACCGCGCACCCACTTGAGTGTTTGACCTTCTTTTGCTTGCGGTGTGCCTTCCCATCGGCGGCAGGCAAAGAGCGGCATCAGCAGGTGAAAATCCTCATAGGCGTGGGATGCAAAGGTCAGCGGCGCTAGGCACGATGACCATGTGTTGATCCCAAGCTCTTCTTGCAATTCGCGGATCAGCGCCTGTTCTGGTGTTTCACCAGCCTCGACCTTGCCGCCTGGGAATTCCCAAAGGCCGGCCATCGCTTTGCCCTCGGGGCGCTGTGCCAACAGGACCCGTCCATCAATGTCGATAAGTGCAACCGCAGATACGAGAACGAGTTTCTTGGTCATGACCGATAATCCGCATTGATGCTGATGTAGCCGTGGGTCAGGTCACAGGTCCAAACCGTCGACGTTCCGTCGGCTAGACCCAGATCAACGGCGAGGGTCAGCTCTTGGTTCTTCATATAGGCGCTGGCCTCATCCTCGGAATAATCCGGTGCCCGCCATCCGTTTTCTGCAACAGTGATATCGCCGAAACGGATCGTCAGGCGGTCGCGGTCTGCCTCGGCGCCGGATTTACCCACAGCCATCACAACGCGTCCCCAATTGGCATCCTCGCCAGCGATTGCGGTTTTCACCAGCGGAGAATTGGCAATGGCTAACGCGACGCGATGCGCGTCGGCGTTATTTGCCGCGCCGGTCACTTGTACCTCGACAAACTTGGTGGCGCCTTCGCCGTCGCGGACAACTTGGTGCGCGAGGTCTAGCATGACCGCCTCAAGCGCGGCTTCGAATGCTGCGTCGCCCTCAACATTCACGCCCGAGCGTCCGGTTGCGCCGATCAGCAGCGTATCGGATGTCGAGGTGTCGCTATCGACGGTGATGCAATTAAACGTCCGGTCCGTCAGGCGGCTTAGGATCGATTGCAACTGGTCATGACCAATAAGGGCATCGGTAAAGATATAGACAAGCATCGTCGCCATATCCGGTGCGATCATGCCTGACCCCTTGGCGATACCAGCGATTTTGACAGGCTTGCCATCGACCTCAATCTCGACCGAGTGACCTTTGGGGAAGGTGTCGGTGGTCATAATCGCCTTGGCGGCCTCTTCTATGCCCGTCGGGCTTAACTGGCCCACCAATTCATCAAGCTTGGCAGTGATCCGATCATATGGCAAAGGTTCGCCAATCACCCCGGTCGAAGAGGTGAAAACGCGGTTCGGATCAATGCCCAGCGCCGCGGCTGCGCCCGCGGATAGGGCAGTCACCGCCTCGACCCCGCGGCTGCCGGTAAAGGCGTTTGAGTTGCCGGAATTCACAAGGATCGCTGCACGCCCCTCGCTTGCTTTGCCGTTCTTTGCCTGACAATCCAACACGTTCGCCGAACGGGTCGACGACCGTGTGAAAACGCCAGCAACCGTGGCGTTGTCGCAAAGTTCAGCAAGCATCACATCAGTGCGCCCTTTGTATTTGACGCCTGCCGAGGCAGTCGCAAACCGAACGCCATCAATTTCTGGTAGCGCGGGAAAAGATGCAGGTGCGAGGGGCGAAACAGTCATTGCTTAGTCTTTCAGAATCTCGACGTTTGACAGGATCGATGGATCAATTTCACTGATATTGCCAGAGACAATCACCGCATCCGCGGTCAGTTCTTCGATCTTTTGATTGATCAGCGTGTCCTGCAGTTGACCGATCAGCTGGTCCCGCATTTCATCAAGGGTCGGAAGTGGTTTGTCGCGCATGTCGTTCAGCTTGATAACGTGCCATCCGAACTGTGTTTGAACCGGTGCCGATACTGTGCCGACGTCCATGTTCATGACTGCGGTTTCAAATTCCGACACCATCATGCCGGCGCCGAACCATCCCAGTTCACCACCGTTTGGACCCGATGGACCGGTCGACAACTCACGCGCCAGAGCAGCAAAATCCTCGCCCGCGTCGGCGCGCGCCTGAACAGCTAGCGCTTCTTCTTCGCTGGCAACAAGGATGTGGGACGCATTGTATTCGGCTTCGGGCGAGGCATCGGCGAATAGGTCGTCATAGGCGGCCTGAATTGCCGCTTCGTTGATCTGTTCATCAGCAATCGCCGCCAAAAGCTCACCAGCGCGGATCTGGCGGATTTCATTGTCGATTGTTTTCTGACCGCGGCTGGTCATTTCTGTCAGCGCATCAGCCAGCAGCGTTTGTTGGACCAGTTGATCGGTCAAACCGTCCCACAGGACCTCAGCTGGAAGTTGCTGATACTGGGCGGGCAGTTGGGTGTACGCGATGATCATGTGGCCGAGTGTGATCTCGGTTCCGTTCACGGTCGCAACAACGGTGTCCTGAGATACGTCTTGGGCTGTCGCTGCGCTGCTGAACACGGCAAGCGCGCTCGCGGCGGCAAATGTTGCAAATTTCTTCATTTTTTCGTTCCCTGTTAGGCCACTTCGGTGCGTAGCGTTGACACTGATAAGCACGCCCCTTACATCCGTTCAAGGCTCCGAGGGGGCAATCTTGTGCCTATGTTTAGGGACTGCCCGTCGGGGCGACAAGGACCTCCTCATCACATGAACGAAACTAGGGCCCGAGGCAGGGCGCGGAGATAACATGCTCGGATTGGGAACGCTGGCCAAAAAGGTGTTCGGCACCGCGAATGACCGGAAAATCAAGGCCACTCGGTCGATCATCGCAAAAATCAACGCGCTAGAGCCAGAGTTTGAAAAACTTTCGGATGAAAACCTGAAAGAAAAAACCGAAGAGTTCCGCAAACGCGTCGCTGACGGTGAAAACCTGGATAAACTACTGCCAGAGGCGTTTGCAAATTGCCGCGAGGCTGCCAAGCGCGCTTTGGGTCTGCGGGCATTCGACGTTCAGTTGATGGGCGGTATTTTCCTACATCAGGGCAATATCTCGGAAATGAAAACCGGTGAGGGTAAAACCCTTGTGGCGACGTTCCCGGCGTACTTGAACGCGCTGACCGGTCGCGGCGTTCATGTTGTGACCGTGAACGATTATCTGGCGCGCCGCGACGCCGAATGGATGAGCAAGGTATTCGCCGTACTGGGTATGACCACGGGCGTTGTTGTGCCTCAGCAGCCTGATGACGAAAAGAAGGCGGCTTACGCCTGTGACGTGACCTATTCGACAAACAACGAATTGGGTTTCGATTATCTGCGCGACAACATGAAGTCCGAGTTGTCGCAGATGTTCCAGCGGGACCACTATTTCGCGATCGTGGACGAGGTCGACTCGATCCTGATTGATGAGGCCCGTACGCCACTGATCATTTCCGGCCCCGCGCAGGACCGTTCGGATCTGTATAAGGCGATCGACGCCCTGATCCCAGAGCTGGCCGAAGAACATTATACCGTTGATGAAAAGACCAAGCAGGTCACACTTACCGATGACGGCAACGAGTTTGTCGAGGACCGCCTGAAACAGATGGAACTGATGCCTGCGGATCATTCGCTTTATGATCCTGAAAGCACGACACTGGTTCACCACGTCAACCAAGGTCTGCGTGCGCATATCATGTTCCAGAAGGACAAAGACTACATCGTGCGTGATGGCAATGTTGTTCTGATCGACGAATTTACCGGCCGTATGATGCATGGTCGCCGTCTGTCGGATGGTCTGCATCAGGCGCTAGAAGCCAAGGAAGGCTGTGCTATTCAGCCGGAAAACGTGACGCTGGCCAGCGTTACCTTCCAGAACTATTTCCGTCTTTACGACAAACTTGGCGGCATGACCGGTACAGCCATGACCGAAGCCGAGGAATTCGGCCAAATCTATGGTCTGGGCGTGGTCGAAGTTCCGACCAACCGTCTGGTTCAACGTGCCGACGAGCACGATCAGGTTTATCGCACCGCTCAGGAAAAGTTCCTTGCCATCGCGGCCGAGATCAAGAAAGCCCACGAGACAGGCCAGCCTATTTTGGTTGGTACAACCTCTATCGAAAAGTCCGAGTTTCTGTCTCAGTTGCTGACCAAAGAGGGCATTAAGCATAATGTTCTGAACGCGCGTCAGCACGAACAAGAAGCCGAGATCGTCGCAGAAGCCGGTAAGATTGGCGCCGTCACCATTGCGACCAACATGGCTGGCCGTGGTACCGACATCAAACTTGGTGGCAATGTTGAGATGAAGGTTCTAGAGGCAATTGCCGCTGAACCGGATGCCGACCCAGAAGAAATTCGCGCACGGATCGAAGAAAGCCATAAGGCAGACGAAGAGGCCGTGAAACAGGCGGGTGGTTTGTTTGTTCTGGCGACAGAACGTCACGAAAGCCGCCGGATCGATAACCAGCTGCGTGGTCGTTCGGGCCGTCAGGGTGACCCGGGCCGTTCTGTGTTCTTCCTATCGCTCGAAGATGACCTGATGCGCATTTTCGGTTCCGAACGTCTGGAACGTGTGCTGTCGGGCCTTGGCATGAAAGAGGGCGAAGCCATTGTTCACCCTTGGGTCAACAAATCGCTCGAACGTGCGCAGGCCAAGGTCGAAGGTCGTAACTTTGATATCCGTAAACAGCTGTTGAAGTTTGACGACGTGATGAACGATCAGCGTAAGGTTATCTTTGGCCAACGCCGCGAGATTATGGAGGCAGAGGACCTGTCGGAAATCGTAACCGACATGCGCCACGAAGCGATTGATGAGCTGGTCGATCAACATATTCCTGCGCGCAGCTACGCCGATCAGTGGGATGCGCAGGGGCTCTATGCGGGTGCGATCGAAAAGATCGGCGTCGATGTACCTGTTATCGCATGGTGCGAAGAGGACGGTGCCGACGACACCGATATTCGCGAACGTCTGTGCGAGGCCAGCGATGCGTTGATGGCCGAAAAGGCCGAAGCCTTTGGTCCAAATGTCATGCGTCAGGTGGAAAAGCAGATCCTGCTGAACACCATCGACACAAAATGGCGCGAACACCTTCTGCGTCTTGAACACCTGCGTTCGGTGGTTGGTTTCCGTGGATATGCGCAGCGCGATCCGCTGAACGAATACAAAACCGAAGCCTTCCAACTATTCGAAGGTTTGCTTGATGGGCTGCGCGTTGATGTGACCGAAAAGCTGTCCAAGATCCAGCCGATGACGCAAGAACAGCAGCAAGCGATGGTTCAGCAGTTGCTGGAACAACAGCGCCGGTTGCAGGCCGCTGCGCAGGCGCCAGCCGCCGAAGCGCCACAGGGCGAGCCAAAAGAAGGTTTTGACGAAAACGATCCAGCCACTTGGGGTAACCCTGGCCGGAACGACCTGTGCCCATGCGGTTCGGGGAAGAAGTTCAAACACTGCCACGGGCGACTCGCTTAATCGCGAATCCGCAGTGACACAATTTTGCCGGTCCTGATTTGTTTCAGGGCCGGCTTTTTGTTTGGATCGGGCGATATTTTCGCGTTTCGCCATAATTCAGCCCAAAGATTTCCAAATGCGGGTCGTCGTCGCGCCCATGTCTTCGGTGATCTTGTCCGCAATTGAACCAATCGACCTTTCGGAGGCGTGAATGTCCAAAGTGCGGAAACTCTTAACGGCTGGCGGTACGTTTTCGACCGCTTTGGCGATTGGTTTTGTCATGCAATACGGCGATGCCCTAGCCGCGCGGTTTAGTGCGCCGAGTGTGGACCCTGTGGTGGCATTGGACCAACCTGCACCGGTCTTGGCCGCTGCCGGGCCGACAATGGTTGCACCGAACCCGACCGAGACGCAGGTGGATGTCTTGGCTGTGTTCGACGATGTGTCCCCCGCCGACAGCATCACCCCAGTTCTGGTTGCTGCGGTCGAGCCCGACAATGCCTTTGGCGCGGATGACGCGCTGCTGACCTTGTCATCCAGTTGCGAGGTCTTTGTATCGGCGAGCGCCGAGGCGCATGCAATGGTGGCCTTGGACGTTTACGCCCCTTGTGCCACCGGTGAGCGGTTTACCTTGCACCACAATGGTATGATGTTCACCCAATCGACCGACATCGAGGGCGAGGCAAGCCTGTCAGTGCCAGCATTGGCGGAAATGGCAGTTTTCATCGTGGCATTCGACAGCGGCCCCGCTGCTGTGACCAGCCTGACAGTGCCTGATGCCGCGCTTTATGAGCGCGCTGTTTTGCAGTTTGAAGGCGCCGGAGGTTTGGACCTGCATGCGTTGGAAAATGGTGCGGGATATCATTCACAGGGGCACGTTTGGTCCGGTGAGCCGGGTCAGGTATCTGATTTGGATCTAGGGAACGGCGTGCTCATTGAACTTGGCGATCCCACGTCGATTAGCCCGCGGCTCGCTCAGGTGTATACTTTCCCAATTGGTTCGAAGGTAACCGACCGGAACGTCAGCCTAAACGTCGAGGCGGCGATCACGCCTGCGAACTGCGGTCAGGATCTAGCGGCGCAGAGCCTGCAGATCGGTGAAGATGGTGAGCTTAACGCCGTTGATCTGGTCATGACGATGCCAGGCTGTGAGGCGGTGGGTGACCTGCTGATCCTTGGAAACATGTTCGCGAACATCGAACTGGCATCGGCTTACTAAAGCAGGCCTTTGGCGCGAAAGCTGACCTCTTTCGATTTACCGACAATGATGTGGTCGTGCACCGATAGGCCCATGACATCGCATGCGTTTTGGATTTGTCTTGTGACCGATATGTCCGACTCGGACGGGGTCGGGTCACCCGATGGGTGGTTGTGAACCAAAATCAGGGCGCTCGCGTTCAGTTCTAGGGCCCGTTTAACAACCTCACGTGGGTAAACAGGCACATGGTCCACGGTGCCGCGTGCTTGTTCTTCGTCGGCGATAAGACGGTTTTTACGATCAAGGAACAGGATCCTGAACTGTTCGACCTCTCGGTGATCCATAACGGTGTGACAGTAGTCGATCAGCGCATTCCAGCTTGCGACGACGTGTTGTTGCATAACCTTGGACTTGGCGAGCCGCTGTGCAGCGGCCTCGATGATCTTTAGTTCGGCAATGACCGAGTCGCCGACCCCTTTCACCTTGCCTAGCTGCTTTGGCGTTGCGCCAATCGCAGCGCCAAAGCTACCAAAGGTTTCGATCAGTGAGCGCGCCAATGGTTTAACGTCTTGGCGC
The DNA here is from genome assembly GCA_965215785.1 of Marivivens sp. Classification (GTDB taxonomy): domain Bacteria; phylum Pseudomonadota; class Alphaproteobacteria; order Rhodobacterales; family Rhodobacteraceae; genus Marivivens. Next base: position 1,008,360 of record OZ244120.1, read on the forward strand.
GGGATGGCGCGGAATAAAACAAGTTCGAGGATTTCATAGTCAGGCATGGCGTCGGAACCACCGACCATGAACCTTTCACGCAATCTGGCGCGGTGATCGCGCAGATACGAAGGAACCTTTTGCGGTTTGCTGGTCGCCGGAACGATTTCAACTTCGTCAGCGTCGAAAAACTGAGCCTGCGTTTCGGCCATATGATTGCGTTGTGTCATATGGTTAACGTCACGCAGAATCGGTTAATCCGGCGTTAAAGGAAAAGGGCGCCGAAGCGCCCTTTTTAACCTTTCATCGAGTCCCAGAACCCTTTGACCGCAGAAAAGAACCGCGATGATTGCGGGTTATTTTCGGCGCTCAGGTCTTGGAATTCCTTCAGCAGCTCTTTTTGCTTACTGGTCAGCTTAACAGGTGTTTCCACCGCCAGTTCGATCAGCATATCGCCAACGCCACCACCCCGCAGGGCCGGCATACCTTTGCCACGCAAACGCATCTGGCGGCCGGATTGGCTGCCTTCTGGGATGCGAACACGGCTACGGCCGCCGTCAATGTTCGGAACTTCGACATCACCGCCCAACGCGGCGTCTACCATCGAAACCGGTACGCGGCAGAACAACGTGGTTCCGTCGCGCTGGAAAAGTTCATGTTCGGCCACGTTGATGAACAAATACAGATCGCCCGAAGGCCCACCACGCATGCCAGCTTCGCCTTCTCCGGCCAAACGAATGCGTGTTCCCGTTTCAACGCTCGCCGGGATGTTAACCGACAGCATTTTTTCTTTTTCAACGCGTCCGGCGCCGTGGCAACCCTTGCACGGGTTCTTGATGATTTGGCCAAGACCGTTACAGGTTGGACAGCTGCGTTCGACTGTAAAGAAACCTTGCTGCGCGCGGACCTTGCCCATGCCCGAACATGTTGGACAGGTGACGGGTTCGCTACCGGATTCGCCGCCCGAACCATCACATGCGTCACATGTGGTGGCCGCAGGTACGTTGATGGTTTTCTGCAGGCCACTGAATGCCTCTTCTAGCGTGACATTCAGGTTATAGCGCAGATCGTTGCCGCGGGACGCGCGATTCCGGCCACCGCCGCCGCGTCCACCCATCATGTCGCCGAACAGATCGTCGAACACATCCGAAAATGCCGAGGCAAAATCACCTTGGCCGCCGTAGCCGCGTTGACCGCCGCCGCCCATGCCGCCTTCGAATGCGGCGTGGCCGTAACGATCGTATGCGGCTTTCTTGTCGGCGTCTTTTAGAACGTCGTAGGCTTCGTTGACTTCTTTAAACTGCGCCTCGGCGTCGGGATTGTCGGAATTCCGGTCAGGGTGAAGTTCTTTGGCTTTGCGGCGATAAGCTTTCTTGAGCTCGTCCGCACTGGCGCCCTTTGAGACACCAAGTGTTTCATAATAATCGCGTTTTGCCATTTTTGATTTCCCCTTTGGGAACGTAATGGACCGGCCAATGGCTCATCGGCCGGTCCTGCACCCAAGTCAGTCGGACTTAGCTACGTTTGTCTTCGCCCAGATCTTCGAAGTCGGCGTCGAGGATGTCATCATCGGCGTCTTCTTCTTGATCCGCAGGAGTTGGGCCATCGCCCGACTCTTCTGCCTGCGCTTTGTAGATCGCTTCACCCAGCTTCATCGCTGCTTCGGTGACATTCTGGATGCCGGCTTTGATTTTGCCAGCGTTTCCGCTTTCCAGTTCGTCTTTCAGCGCTGCGATGGCCAGTTCGATCGCTTCGATGGTCGATGGGTCAACCTTGTCACTGTGCTCTTCCATCGACTTCTCGGTCGAGTGGATCAGGCTCTCAGCTTGGTTGGTCGCTTCGACCAGCTCTTTGCGCTCTTTATCGGCCTCGGCGTTTTCTTCCGCCTCGCGTACCATGCGTTCGATATCGTCATCCGACAGACCGCCCGACGCTTGGATCGTGATGGTCTGTTCTTTGCCGGTCGCTTTGTCTTTCGCGCCGACCGACACGATGCCGTTTGCGTCGATGTCGAAGGTCACTTCGATCTGAGGCATACCGCGTGGTGCTGGTGGGATTTCTTCGAGGTTGAACTGACCCAACATTTTGTTGTCAGCGGCCATTTCGCGTTCACCTTGGAAAACCCGGATCGTCACTGCGTTCTGGTTATCTTCGGCGGTCGAGAATACCTGGCTCTTCTTGGTTGGGATCGTGGTGTTGCGATCGATCAGGCGTGTGAACACACCGCCCAATGTTTCGATACCCAGCGACAGCGGGGTCACGTCCAGAAGAACAACGTCTTTCACGTCACCTTGCAGAACACCGGCCTGAATGGCCGCACCCATGGCAACAACCTCATCAGGGTTAACGCCTTTGTGGGGTTCTTTGCCGAAGAACTTGGTCACTTCTTCGATGACGCGTGGCATACGGGTCATACCACCAACCAGAACAACTTCGTCGATGTCCGAGGTCGACAGGCCAGCGTCTTTCAGAGCGGCCTTACATGGTGCGATCGACTGTTTGATCAGGTCGCCAACCAGGCTTTCCAGCTTGGCACGGGTCAGTTTCATAACCATGTGCAGCGGCTGACCGTTCGAGCCCATCGAGATGAACGGCTGGTTGATTTCGGTCTGCTGCGACGACGACAGTTCGATTTTGGCTTTCTCTGCTGCCTCTTTCAGACGCTGCAGGGCCATCTTGTCTTTGGTCAGGTCAACCGAGTGCTCTTTTTTGAATTCATCCGCAAGGTAGTTAACGATGCGCATGTCGAAGTCTTCACCACCAAGGAAGGTGTCGCCGTTGGTCGACTTAACTTCGAACAGGCCTTCGTCGATTTCCAGAATGGTCACGTCGAAGGTACCACCACCAAGGTCATAAACCGCGATGGTTTTGGTTTCCTGCTTGTCCAGACCATAGGCCAGCGCAGCAGCGGTTGGTTCGTTGATGATCCGCAGAACCTCAAGACCGGCGATTTTACCGGCGTCTTTGGTGGCCTGTCGCTGAGCATCGTTAAAGTACGCAGGCACAGTGATAACAGCCTGAGTGACTTCTTCGCCAAGGTACGACTCGGCGGTTTCTTTCATTTTCTGCAGGGTGAATGCCGAAATCTGCGCTGGCGAATATTTCTCGCCGCGGATTTCTACCCAAGCATCACCGTTGCCGCCGTTTACGACTTCGTACGGCAGGTTCTTTTTGTCTTTTGCCAGATGTTCATCGTCGACACGACGACCGATCAGACGCTTGACGCCAAAAATTGTGTTTTCGGGGTTGGTTACGGCCTGACGTTTTGCAGGCTGACCGACCAGACGTTCGTCTTCGGTGAACGCAACAATCGATGGGGTTGTGCGCGCGCCTTCGGAATTTTCGATAACGCGTGGCTGCGAACCATCCATGATAGCAACGCACGAGTTCGTGGTCCCGAGGTCAATACCAATGACTTTTCCCATTTTTATCCCTTCTCTTCAGGCGATGTCACGAGGCACGGACCCGTCGCGGCATCCTGCCCCAATAGATATAAACAGTAAGGATCCCCTTACCGCATTCGGGTGGTATATAGGGCCGGAAAATAAGCCCTGCAAGCCGCCCAACGCAGGGAAAAGCATCGAAAAGGGCTCTATATCGGCAATCGGGATAAAGAGTCTGACCTGAAAGGCTTAGCGACCGGCGCTCATACTGATCGAGACGTTCTTACGCGTATAGAATTCACCCAGCAGACCAATGACGATCAAGACCGAACTTACAATGATCGGGTAGGTCAAATTTGAGTGGTGCGGGAAATAGTTGATGAACATAAATCCGCGCGCCTGATCGATGATGTGGAACAGAGGGTTCCATGAAAACAGTGCGAGGATATAGCCGGGCGTTGCGTTTGCGACGAACATCTTGCCCGACGCAATCATGTTTGCGCGCGCATAGATCGTTTGTGCGATCGTCGCAAAGCTGGGCAGCCACGGCTTGATTGCGGCAAACACAAGTCCGACACCAATCCCAGAATACCATGCCAGCAGGAACATTGCGGCAAAGTTAATAGGGTCATTGATATGCACCGGCGCAACAGCAAGGTGATACACCAGCAAGATCCCCATCATCGCGAATGACTGCATATACAGCGCACCCAAGGCGGCCGCGCAGATCATGATGGCTGTGTTCAGGGGGGCGTGGCGTACCATTGCGGACGTCGAATTTTCAGCACCAAACACCGCACTCATCGACTTGGTATGGGTCAAAAACAGAAAGACGCCCGTCATCATATACAGCATGAAATCGCCCCTGATGGGCGCCTGCCTCATGCCGAGTACGGATGACAGCAAGTAAAATGCCATGATGAAAATGGCGGCCTGAAACATCGACAGCAGAATGCCGATCAACGCGTTCCGGTGCGATTTCCGGATTTCGCGGACGGTGGTGTGATAGATCAATTCCAACGTCACCAACCCGCCAGTTCTGACAGGTCCAGTGTTTTTGAAAGTGTTGACCATTGTCACGCCCGTTGTTTTTTGCCATGCGCTAGCATGACTTTCTTGCTGATCTGCTAAACGTCTACCATAAGTCCAAGTATTACAGCGAGTAAAACATCTTGATGCGCATATTAGTGCCGTAGGGGACAAAATGGATTTTGAAAAACTAACACAGGTCTTTCGTCGTTTGGCTTTGGAAGCTGGTGACAAGATCATGGAAATTTACAATTCGCCAGAATTCGAAGTGAAAACCAAAAGTGACGAAAGCCCAGTCACCGAAGCCGACGAAGCCGCAGATGCGCTGATTTCGGCAGGCCTGCGGGCAGAGTTCCCAGATCTGGCCCTAGTCACCGAGGAACAGGCCGATAGCCACGACCAAACGGTTTCGACGTTTTTGATCGTTGATCCACTGGATGGCACCAAAGAGTTTGTGAAGCGTCGCGGCGATTTCACTGTCAACATCGCCTATGTTCTGGATGGCGTGCCTGTTCGCGGCGTTGTTTACGCACCTGCGCGGGATCGTCTGTTCTATACCGATGCGGGCGGCAATGCGGTTGAGGAACAGGGCCCATTTGACAAAGAAACCGTTGGCGAACTGAAACCGATCCGTGTTTCCAAGCCGGACAATGACGCCCTGTTGGTTGTTGCCTCGAAATCGCACCGCGATCAGGCGACTGATGATTACATTGGCAAATACAATGTCGCCGACATGAAAAGCGCGGGTTCGTCGCTTAAATTCTGCCTGGTTGCGACGGGCGAGGCCGACATTTATCCACGCGTTGGCCGCACGATGGAGTGGGACACCGCCGCAGGTCATGCCGTTCTGGTCGGCGCTGGCGGTGATGTTGTACGTTTCGACAACCACCAGCCGCTGCGCTACGGCAAAGAAATTTTTGCAAACCCGTTCTTCATCGCCTATGCGCCGGGCGTTGATCTGAAAGAGGCTTAATGCCGACTCTGGTCGTCATCCCCGCGCGCTACGCCTCGACCCGTTATCCGGGCAAGGCGTTGGCCGAGTTAAAGGGGGCTGACGGCCAGTCAAAACCATTGATTCAACGCAGTTGGGATGCCGCCTGTCTGGTTGGTGGCGTGGATCGTGTTGTGGTCGCGACCGACGATGACCGAATTCGCACCGTGGCCGAAGGGTTCGGCGCCGAGGTTGTGATAACATCGGACACCTGTGAAAACGGGACCGAACGCTGCGCTGAGGTGCTCGATCGTTTGGGCGGCGGCTATGATATTGTTGTCAATTTGCAGGGCGACGCGCCGTTGACCCCGCCATGGTTCATCGAGGACCTCGTTTCTGGCCTAAAGGCAAATCCGGTCGCTGAGGTTGCAACGCCTGTCCTCAGGGCAAATGGCGCAACGCTGTCCGGTTTTCACGAAGACCGGCGCGCTGGGCGGGTTGGCGGCACTACGGCGGTTTTCGGGATCGACAAAAACGCCCTGTATTTTTCGAAAGAGGTCATACCCTACACCGTCGAGGATTATGACAACGATGCCCCTACGCCAGTGTTTCACCACGTCGGGGTGTATGCCTATCGTCCATCGGCCTTGGCGGCCTATCCACGATGGGAGGTCGGGCCACTGGAGCGGCTGGAAGCCCTTGAACAGCTTAGATTTCTTGAACGCGGTGTGCATGTTCTTTGCGTCGAGGTAGAGGCACGAGGCCGCGAGTTTTGGGAACTGAACAATCCCGAAGACGTTGATCGGATCGAGGCGATGCTGAAGCGAATGGGCATGTCGTGAACAATCAGCTGGTCAGTGTGATTGTCGTATCGCGTGGCCGTGTGGACCTTTTGCTTCGGTGTTTGTCGTCGCTTGCCCAGCTGGATTATGCGCCATTGGAAATCGTGGTGATTGCGGATCCATCAGGCTGCAAGGCGGTCGAGGCGTCCAGCTTCGTGGATCTAGTCAAGCTTGTGGAATTTGATGTTCCCAATATCTCGGCCGCTCGAAACCTAGGGGTCCGTCGCGCGTCGGGCCAGATTGTGGCGTTTATCGATGATGACGCCGTGGCCGAGCCGCTTTGGCTGGAAAACCTTATCGAGCCGATCACATCAGGCCGGTCTATCGGGGCGGGCGGTTTTGTGATCGGGCGCAACGGAATCAGCCTTCAGTGGGCGGGTAGGGCGATTGATGCGCTGGGCCAGCATGTGGATGTGCATCTGAGTGATACCGAAATTGTCCCCTTTGCTAAAACAGAAGGCACGAACATGGCCTTCTGTCGGCGCGTCTTGCTGGAACGGGGCGGATTTGACGAACAGTTTCAGTTCTACATGGATGAAACAGATTTGAACTATCGCCTCGCAAAGGCGGAATTGCCTGTCGCTATCGTGCCCAAGGCCCAAGTTCACCATGGATTTGCTCAAAGCGAACGCCGCAAGGCAAACCGTGTCCCCACGGACTTGTTCCATGTGGGGCGCAGTACGGTGCTGTTTCTTAGGAAAGCCGGGAATTCGCGGGCGGACATTGAAACTCAGCTGACCGAATTGAGGAACGAGCAGTCCGACAGGCTGGTATCACATGTGTCTGGCGGTCGCCTGTCAGAAGGGATGGCAACGCGGGTCAAAAAGACACTTGAGGCGGGTATCAAGGCGGGTCTGACCGAAACGCTAAAGCCGGTAGAGCCCCGAGATGTGTCCACACCAGACCCCCTTGTTTTCCCGTCAACACAAGGCGCAACGCGAACCATATTCGTGGCGCGGTGGTACAATTTTTCTAAACGCCTTGCTGCGGCCCGCAGCGCCCGGGCCCGTGGGGACATTGTGACCCTGTATAAGTTCAGCCTGACCACCCTGTATCATCGCATCACGTTCACAGATGACGGAATTTGGCTTCAAACGGGCGGATTATTTGGACGGTCGGTTCGGGCGACTCCGGTGTTTCAATTCTGGACAAAATCTAGGCGAGTTGCGCATGAGTCTGCTCGGCTTGATGGAATCCGTCACAAAGGGCGCCAATAAATCGGCATTGATGTCACGCATAGTGACAATCCTGTCACAAGTTCCCCGTATGCTGCGTTTCATTAGATTGTATAACCGTGTTACCATTTAAGGCGTCTGGATTATTCAGACTTGAAAGAGGATTGATATGACCAAACCAATTACCAAAGCCATTTTTCCGGTTGCTGGTCTAGGCACGCGTTTTTTGCCTGCCACAAAGTCGGTGCCAAAAGAGATTATGACTCTCGTTGACCGGCCGCTGATTCAATATGCAATTGATGAATGCCGCGCCGCTGGCATCGAGGACTTTATTTTTGTGACCTCGCGCGGCAAATCCGCGCTCGAAGATTATTTTGACCGTTCGCCAGAATTGGAACGCAGCCTTGAGCAAAAAGGCAAAGACAAGCTGGCCGAAGTGCTGAAACAGACCAACATGGATAGCGGTGCGATTGCTTATATTCGGCAGGACCGTCCGTTGGGTCTGGGACACGCTGTGTGGTGCGCGCGCCGTTTGCTAGCGCCGGATGAGTCGTTTGCGGTTATTTTGCCCGATGACGTCATCGCAGCTGAAAAGCCGTGTTTGCAGCAAATGGTCGAAGCGCACGCTGAAACCGGTGGGTCGATGGTTGCCGCGATGGAAGTTCCGGAAGAACGCACCTCGTCCTATGGTGTTCTGGATGTCCAAGAGGACATGGGCTCGACCGTGTCGGTCAAGGGCATGGTTGAAAAACCCGCGGCAGGTACCGCGCCGTCAAACCTGGCTGTTATTGGCCGCTATATCCTGTCGCCAAACGTCATGAACAGCCTCGGCACAATCGAACGTGGCGCTGGTAACGAGCTTCAGTTGACTGACGCGATTGCACGCGAAATCACCGATGGTGACGGCGTCTATGGCTACCGTTTCCGCGGCCAGCGTTTTGATTGCGGTTCGAAAGCTGGCTTCTTGCAGGCGACCGTAGCGTTTGGTTTGGCGCGTGATGATCTAAGCGTTGAGTTTTCTCAGTACCTAGAAGAAATGATGGCGGTCCGCAAAGCGGCCCAGTAATCACACACGAGTAAGGCCGCGATATCGCGGCCTTTTTTCGTTCTAAAGCTAGTTTAAATCGTTTCGCTGGTTTAACCTGTGGAAAAAAGCAGGTGTTGTGCGTGATCGGTACACAGTCGGAACAGTCGGCACGTCTCCTTGATGTGACCCGTTTGGTAAGTCGGCTTGGTCGAACATTGACCGGCATAGATCGGGTTGAGCTTGCATATCTGGTCGAGCTGGTGGGCCGTGATGACCCCTGTTTTTTCCTGTGCCGAACGTCTTATGGATTTGTGCTGCTTGATCGCAGCGGCGCGCGTGAATTGGCTAAGATTGCAAAGGTCGGCGTCAGCGATCCACCCGATTTTCTGTCATGGGTGCGGCGCGGCCTGACCCCCGAACAGAAACGGGCCCAAACGTGGGTGCGTCGCCATGCAATTGCCCGTTCGACGTTTTCGCATTTGGGCGAAATGGTTGCGCAGCATTTGCCGCGCAAATTCGACTATTTCAACGTCGGCCATTCCAACTTTAGTCACAAAGTCATCGATCAGCTTAAGGTCGTGGCCGAGGTGCGGCTGAACGTGATGATCCACGACACGATCCCGATGGACTATCCCGAGGTCCAGCGGCCTGAAAGTGTCGAAAAACACGCGCGCCTGGTCAGGACAGTTGCCGAACATGCCGACCGGATCATCACAATCTCGATGGCTTCTAAGCAGAGCCTGTTGCCGCATTTGGAACGTGTTGGCCGCATTCCCGAAATCGTCGTCGCGCACTTGGGTGTGCCCGCGCCGGTGCCGAAATATTCGGAAATCCCAACCGATCTGGACCTGTCCAATACCTATTTCGTGGTGATCGGCACGATCGAGCCACGCAAGAACCATGAATTGTTATTGGAAGTGTGGGAAACCTTGCCGTCGCCCAAGCCAAACCTGGTGATTTGTGGCAGCCGTGGGTGGTTGAATGAGGGCGTTTTTGCCATGCTTGATGCCAAGCCCGAGGGCATTGTTGAGGTACCAGATCTGTCCGACGGTGCCGTGGCGGCGTTGATGCATGGGTGTTCCGGCCTTCTTTTCCCCTCGTTTGCCGAGGGGTTTGGTATACCTCCTGTAGAGGCGGCAATTCTTGGAACACCTATCGTTTGCTCAGATATTGCCGTTTTTAGAGAAATACTGGGTTCAACGCCGGTTTACCACGAAGTCGGAGATATCTATTCTTGGGCGGAAACAATAAAAGATCTGAGCGTCAACAAACCGAAAGCCGCCGAGATGGACCCGATGCCATGGTCGGCGCACTTCGAAAAGGTTCTGTGACCAAGACGGTCAAAAGGGGCGCAATTGGGCGTTTGGCAATCATATAGGCTTCGGCTGCAGCGAAAACGCTGGCTTATTCGTGCTTTTCGCAAGCGGCGACAGCTAAATCCTGTTGCCGATCGCACGTCGTCGATCCGTCAAAATGATATTCTGTTGTTCTGCACGATGCGGAACGAGTCTGTCCGCCTGCCGTTTTTCCTAAAATACTACCGCGATATGGGCGTGAATCATTTCCTATTCGTGGACAATGAAAGCGACGATGACAGCCTTGAGTATCTGAAGGACCAGCCGGATGTGTCGGTTTGGCGTGCAAACGGCAGCTATAAACGGTCCCGTTTTGGCATGGATTGGCAGAACTGGCTGCTTCGGAAATACGCGCATGGCCATTGGTGTGTCGTGGTCGACCCTGACGAATTCTTTGTCTATCCGTTCTGTGATACGCGCCCGCTGCGCGCACTGACCGACTGGCTGGATGCGTCATCGATCAAGTCGTTCTCGGCGATGTTGTTGGATCTTTATCCCAAAGGGCCAATTTCTCAGGTTCCGTATCAAAAGGGGCAGGATCCGATTGAAATCGCCTGCTGGTTTGACAGCGGAAACTACACGATTGAACGGAACCGTCGCTATGGGAACCTGTGGATTCAGGGTGGTCCGCGGGCGCGGGTGTTTTTCCCTGATAATCCGTCTCGTGCGCCGGCGCTCAATAAGGTGCCTTTGGTCAAGTGGGACCGAAAATACACCTTTGTCAGTAGCACCCACATGCTCTTGCCGCGTGGCCTAAACCTTGTTTACGACGAATGGGGCGGGGAAAAGGCCAGTGGCGTTCTGTTACACGCCAAGTTCCTTGATACCTTTGCTGCCAAAGCCCAAGAGGAGCTTAGCCGAAGCCAGCATTATGCCGCCAGTGCCGAATATAAGGCTTATGCCGAAGGCATGAAGGACGACACCGATTTGTGGTGTAAGTGGTCTGAGAAATACATCAACTGGCGCCAGCTTGAGATTTTGGGCCTGATGTCGAAAGGGAACTGGGCATGACGGTCGGTATTGTCATGCTGGTTCACACTGCGCTTGACCGCGCTGAGCAGGTCGCGCGCCATTGGGTCAAGGGCGGGTGCCCAGTTATCATCCACGTCGACAAAAAGGTAGAAAAGCGCACATACGATCGTTTTGTGACCGCATTGGCCGACGTGCCCGAAATCCGGTTTTCAAAACGTCATACCTGCGAATGGGGCACATGGGGCATCGTTGCTGCGACCCAGACCGCGTCAGAAATGATGCTGTCGCGGTTCCCAGATGTGTCACATGTCTATCTTGCGTCTGGGTCTTGCCTGCCGCTGCGCCCTATTTCCGAATTGAAGTCGTACCTACAGGAACGACCACGCACAGATTTCATCGAAAGCGCGACCACCGCAGACGTTCCTTGGACCGTCGGCGGTTTGGACGAAGAACGCTTTACCATGCGGTTTCCATTTTCGTGGAAAAAGAACCGCCGCCTGTTCGACATTTATGTCGACCTTCAGCGCAGGTTTAAGTTTCGCCGTCGGATACCCGAGGGCCTTGTCCCGCACATGGGGTCGCAATGGTGGTGCCTGACCCGCCAAACACTATCAGCGATCCTACAAGACCCAGATCGGGAAATGTATGACCGGTACTTTCAAAAGGTTTGGATACCCGACGAAAGCTATTTTCAGACCTTGGCGCGGCACTATTCGCAGCGGATCGAAAGCCGTTCCCTGACGCTGTCCAAGTTCGACTTTCAGGGCAAGCCGCATATTTTTTACGATGACCACCTTCAGTTGCTGCGCCGGTCAGACTGTTTTGTAGCGCGCAAAATCTGGCCGCATGCGAACCGTCTTTATGATGCATTCCTTGGCCCTGCTGCTGGGTTTAAAGCGGCCGAGCCAAACCCAGGCAAGATTGACCGGATTTTTGCCCGCGCAGTTGAACGCAGGACACGGGGTCGCCCCGGTCTTTATATGCAAAGCCGCTTTCCCAATCAGGATTGGGAAAACGGTGTGACATGCGGAAAATATTCTGTCTTCGAAGGCTTTTCCGAAATTTTCCAAGACTTTGAGCCATGGTTGATCAAGGCAACGGGTGCGCGCGTTCACGGCCATCTTTTTGCGCCGGACATGGTCGAATTTGATGGGCGGCAAAGCACTTTTACCGGTGCCCTTTCATCCAGCCCCCAGCTGCGCGATTACAATCCGCGAAGCTTCTTGCGGAACCTGATCTGGAATACGCGCGGTGAATACCAATGTTTTCAGTTCGGCCCACGGGATAACCAAGACGTCAGTTGGGATATTTCCCGCGATCCTAACGCGCAAATCAATGTGATTTCCGGTGCTTGGGCGGTGCCGCTGTTTCAGGCGAATAGAAACTTTGGCGAATTGCGGGATGAGGCTGCGTTGCTCCAAAGGATCGAAAGCCAGCACCTCGACGATCTTAGGTCGATCTATGCCAAGGGGCGGGTCCGCATCTGGACTATGGCCGATTTTGTCGATTCCCCTATGGAAGCGCTTCAAACGGTTGTGGACGAGATCACCGGCAAGAATATGCGCCGTCTAGCCGAGGCACCACGCATGGTCGATTTGACCGGCTTTGGTCAGTTTTTGCAGAACCTCAAAAACCAAGGCATGCACCCGTACCTGATGGGCGACTTTCCGGTCGAGGCGAATGTTGACCAATCCCAGCGCAAACCGCGCAAACCTTATTTGGTACGATAGACGATGGGTTCATTCGATTATTTCGTGATGTTTGCTGAAATGCGAACCGGTTCGAATTTCCTCGAATCCAACCTGAATGCGATGGATGGCTGTATTTGCCATGGCGAAGCTTTCAATCCCCATTTCATCGGCTATCCGAACAGCGACAATATCCTTGGTATCACCAAAGCGGACCGCGAGGCGAAGCCCGAGACCCTGATTAATCGGATCAAGAACGAACCGGGCGCTCTTGGTGGGTTTCGTTACTTCAACGATCACGATCCACGGGTGTTTGACATTGCTGTCCCTGATCCACGTTGTGCCAAGATTGTCCTGACCCGCAACCCGGCCGAAAGCTATGTCAGCTGGAAAATCGCGCAGGCGACCGGCCAATGGAAACTGACGAATGTCAAAAACGCCAAAAGCGGGGTTATTCGGTTTGATGCGGCCGAGTTTGAGGCCCATCTGGCCGCGCTGCAATCGTTCCAAATTCGTTTGATGAACGCCCTTCAAACCACTGGTCAAACCGCATTCTATGTCGACTACGAAGACCTACAGGATGTGGGCGTTATGAACGGGCTTGCTGCGTTCTTGGGCGTGCGGGGGCGTTTGGATGAGCTGGACAAAAAGCTAAAGAAACAAAACCCTGCGCCGCTTTCCAGCAAGGTTGAAAACTTCGACGAAATGGATGCGGTTCTTGCGCGGCTTGATCGGTTCAACCTGTCTCGGACGCCGAACTTTGAACCGCGCCGCGGGCCGATGATCCCGAACTACTGTGCGGCGGGACAAAGCCCGCTGTTGTTCATGCCGATTAAGGGCGGTCCCGAAAAAGCAGTGCGGGATTGGCTGACAGCGATCGACGGCGGTGCGGACTTGCGGGACGGATTTACGCAAAAAACACTCAGGCAGTGGAAGCGTCAGAATTCAGGTCATCGTGCGTTCACCGTTGTGCGCCATCCTGTTCAACGCGCCCACTGGGCGTTTTGTGAACACATCCTCGGCATGGGTGAGGTCCGTTTCGGGGAAATCCGTCAAACACTGAAACAGGTGTTTAAGGTGGATACGCCTCAGGATCCGAATAATCCTAGCTATGACGACCGCGCGCATCGCGCCGCGTTCTTGAAGTTTCTGGAATTTCTCAAGGCGAACCTGTCTGGTCAGACCTCGGTGCGCGTGGACGCATCCTGGGCATCACAGTCGAATGTGGTTCAAGGGTTCGCGCAATTCGGTACGCCTGACATCGTGATCCGGGAAGAGCGGTTGGCGGCTGACCTGGCCTATCTGGCATATTCGATTGGCCGCACAGATGCGCCTGACTTTGACGCCGAAACCGACCCGTACCAAGACCGGCTGATGGCGATCTATGACAAGGACATAGAAAAAGCCGCGCGGGATGCATACCAGCGCGACTTTCTTGCATTTGGGTTTTCCAGCTGGCGTTAGGCGGCTTGGGTCGCCTGTGCCTCGGTCAAAATGGTATGAAGCGTTGCGACATCCGTATTTGCACGCAGTTTCGCGCAAATCGACTGATCACGCATTGTACGCGAAACCAACGCCAACGCCTTTAGGTGCTCTACACCCGCGCTCTCAGGGGCCAATAGGGCAAACACCAGATCAACAGGCTGGCGGTCGACCGAATCAAAATCCAACGGCTTTTCAAGGCGAACAAACAGGCCGCAAACGCGTTCAGCTGCTTCGATCCGTGCATGAGGCAGCGCGATACCGTGGCCAACACCAGTTGGACCAAGGTTTTCACGCTCTAACAGCGCCTCAACCACGGTCGATGCGTCAAAGCCGAATGCCTGTTCGGCCTGATCGCCCAACTGCTGAAACAACCGCTTCTTACTGGTCGTAGACGCAAGCGTCTTGACCGAGTCGGCCGTCAAAATATCAGAAATTTGCATTATTCCGCCTTGTAGGCCGAGCGATCATCCTGCTTGCGCGGGATCAACCCAACCAATGTTTCCATCGTCTCGACGGTAAACTACGTTAATCCCGCCGTGCTTTTCATTGCGAAAGACTTGCATACTGTTGTGAGCCAATTCCATTTGCATCACCGCTTCGCCAACAGACAGCGACGGTATAGCCGTCGGCGCTTCGGCGATGATGATCGGTGCTGGGCTCTCAGGTTCGCTATCTTCCGACTCTTCACTCAAGGCGAGGATATAGGAGGAACCGTTCAGAAGTTCAACCGGAGTTGTCCTTTGCTTGTGGTGGTCCTTCAGCCTGCGCTTGTAACGGCGCAATTGTTTATCCATTTTTTCACAGCAGCCGTCAAAAGCAGCATAGATTTCATGGGCGTGGTCTTTGGCCTGACAGGTCAGACCGGTGGACAGATGCACAACGGTTTCGCAGACATATTCCGGACCGGATTTAGAGAAAACGACATAAGCCTCGGTCGGGCGGCCTGCATATTTTTCCACCGTCGCACCTAAAGTTTCTTTGACGTGTGTTTGCAGAGCTTCACCGATATCGATCTGTTTACCGCTGATTTGGTAGCGCATGGCGTCTCCTTCATGTTTGTCGCACGGCGCACGTATCCACGCCCGCAAAATCGCGGGGCTTTAGGCGCCGTGTCGTGTTGAGGATGAGGTTTGCAACTTGTCGCGCACGAACCGTGGGGGTCTCACCCAACTTGGCTCAGCTAAAGTTGTACGTACTCTCATCACCACCATTTGGCGACACCAAGCGGTGGTTTGTCAATGGTCTGTTGTAGGGAAAGGCGCGCGCACTCAGTTTACGCGGAACGAGTCACCAAGGTAGACACGTTTAACGTTTTCATCGCGGACGACTTCGTCTGTTGTGCCGGACATCAGAACCTTGCCATCGTGCAAAATATAGGCACGATCCACGATTTCGAGCGTTTCGCGTACGTTGTGATCGGTGATCAGCACGCCGATTCCCCGATTCTTTAGGTCGGCAACAAGATGCCGAATTTCACCAACCGCGATTGGATCAACGCCCGCGAATGGTTCGTCGAACAGCACATATTTAGGGCCCGCCGCCAAACAGCGCGCGATTTCAACGCGGCGGCGTTCCCCACCCGAAAGCGCAAGTGCAGGGGCACGGCGAAGGTGTTCGATAGAAAACTCGCTTAGCAAATCTTCTAGTCGTTCACGACGCTTCAACGGATCGGATTCGTTCATCTCAAGGATCGAGAGGATGTTTTGTTCGACGTTGAGGCCGCGGAAAATCGACATTTCCTGCGGCAGATAGCCGATTCCTAGATGCGCACGGCGATACATCGGCAAGGTCGTCACGTTCCGACCATCGACAATCACGTTTCCACCCTCAGGCGTTACCAGTCCGGCGATGGAATAAAACGTCGTGGTTTTGCCGCATCCGTTAGGGCCGAGCAGGGCGACAACTTCGCCCCGGTCCAACGTCAGACTGACGTCGCGGATCACCACCTTTTTGCGATAGCTTTTGCGCAGGTTGACGATGCGCAAACCTGTTTCGGTATCGACTGGGGTGGAGGTGTCTTTCATCTTATTGGCCACTCTGCTGGACCAATGTGGTGCGGACACGACCATCAAGCTGGGCAGCGCCGGTTTTGAGATCAACAACCATGCTGTCGGCACCGATTGCGCTGGCACCTTGCGTCAGCAGGACGCCACCACTCATCCTAAGGGTATCATTGCGCAGATCGTAAACGGCTGATTCGGATTCCGCGGCATCGGTTGCTGTGACAAATGTGACGCCGCCCGTCGCCTCAAGCAAAACGATCTGGCCGCTGTCTTCGTCATAGGTCACAGCGATAAAGGCGGCCGTAATTTTGTTGGCCCCCTGGGTGACGTCTACGTTTCCGGAAAATTCTGCGCGACCGGTATCTTGGTCGAGGCTCAGGGCATCCGCAGTGATTTCGATTGCCGCCTCGGTATCGGGTTGGAAACCGCCAAGTGAAATGCTTGTTTGTGCGCTTGCCGATGCGGCAAGCAATCCAAAGGCAAAGGTAATCAGAAAACGTTTCACAATGCGGTTCCTTTGTTACTCGGGCTGATATAACAGCCGGACCCCTTGGTTGAAAACAATTTGCGCACCATCGGGTGATGTTTGGACATTCAACCGCCC
The DNA here is from genome assembly GCA_965215785.1 of Marivivens sp. Classification (GTDB taxonomy): domain Bacteria; phylum Pseudomonadota; class Alphaproteobacteria; order Rhodobacterales; family Rhodobacteraceae; genus Marivivens. The sequence continues at coordinate 1,024,833 of OZ244120.1, forward strand.
AGCTGTCAGTTGCCCGTAAGGCGCGCGCACCTCTAGGGGTGCGGTGGATACCACATGGCCTTTGCGCAGGGTGGCGATCAGCCCGGTCGTTTCCATCACATAGCCGGTATTGGTCGCGATCCGTGCCAGTTGGTCCAGAACAACGGTCTGTGTGTTCAAATCAACTTCGGCGAACCCGCCAGAGATTTCGACGGTTTGACCGGTTTGATTGTTCAGGTTGATTTGGATTTTTTCAACCGTCATCAATCCCGATACATCAGGGTCCGGCTTGGCCACGTCGGCCCGCACGACAAATTCCGCACCGTCTGATGATACTCCGGCAAAGCTGGGGTTCGACAGACGTTGTTCCCGTGCGATTTCTTCGATCTCGGCGTAGGGAATATCATCCGCGTTGTCGCGGCTTTGCGAAAACAGGAAAAGGGTCGACAACAGCACAAGCGCCGCCAATGGCAAGAGCACTTTGGCCCAGCTTACAAAGCGGCTATAGGCGTTGTCGTACAATGTGGATCAATCCATTTGGTTCGGGGCCAAGATAGGCATCCCGCCCAGACAAACCAAGCGAAAGACGGCCGACTACGCGGCCATCCGCCCATGGTCAGTGTGCGAAAATATCGACCTCTGGCCATCCGGCCAGATCAAGCTTGGCCCGTGTTGGCAAGAAATCAAAACAGGCCTGTGCCATTTCGGTGCGACCCTCACGCGCAAGCCGTTGATCCAGAACCTCTTTCAGTTGATGCAGATAGAGTACATCCGAGGCCGCATAATCAAGCTGACCTTCGCTGAGCACCTCTGCGCCCCAGTCGCTTTGCTGTTGATGCTTGGAAATATCAACGCCAACCAATTCCTGAAGCAGGTTTTTCAAACCGTGGCGGTCCGTGAACGTCCGCACCATTTTCGATGCGATCTTGGTGCAATACACTGGTTCGGCCAAGGCGCCAAATGCATGATACATCGCCGCGATGTCGAAGCGACCAAAGTGGAACAGCTTAAGCACATTGGGGTCGGTCAGCATTTTGCACAGGTTCGGTGCCTCGGTTTGACCCTTTTCAACCTGCACCAAGTGACAGTTGCCGTCGCCGCCGGACATTTGGATGAGGCAGAGCCGATCACGGTGTGGGTTAAGCCCCATCGTTTCACAGTCGATCGCGACAATCGATCCAAGATCCAGACCGTCAGGAAGGTCATTTTTGTAAAGATAATTTGCCATGCCGCTGCTTTCCTATGTTCCTTAGGTGGGCATAGTGAAAGTCGCCTGTTCGCGCAACTGATGCGGCCCCCGAACGGGGCGATTCGCACGCAATTACGTTTCGAATTTTCTGTTAGCGATAATGCTGCTGCGCTTTGATTTTTAAAGTGCATCAAATAGCACCACACTGCCCACAAGTGAGAAATAGGGCCACCACTCAACCCACCTTAAGAACAACCAATCAAAAACAAGGATCGAAATGATCCGCCTAAGGAGGGGATATGGATACTCTGACAGCGTTTTTTGACGTGATTAACAATCTGACCTGGGGCTGGGCGCTGATCCCGATCTTGGTCGTGTTTGGCGTGTTCCTGACAATCATGTCGGGCTTTGTCCAAATCGAATTTTTCGGACGCATGTTCCGTGTATTGTCGGGCCGCAACCAGAATTCGGATCCGAATGCGATTTCCGCGCGCGAAGCGTTGTTGGTTTCGGTCGGTGGCCGTGTTGGCGGTGGTAACATCGCGGGCGTTGCGGTTGCGATCACCCTTGGTGGACCTGGCGCGGTTTTCTGGATGTGGGCAATTGCGTTGGCCGGCATGGCGACCAGCCTGATCGAATGTACGCTTGCCCAGCTTTATAAGAAAAGCCAAGGCGACGGCACATTCCGCGGCGGTCCAGCCGACTATATCCGCAGCGGCCTTGGTGCGCGCTACAATTGGCTGGCGATTGTTTATGCAATCTGTCTGCTTGCGTCGTTTGGCCTAGGGTTCAATGCATTCCAGGGCAACACCATGGCCGGCGCTGTGCAAGAGGCCTTTGGCATTGAGCGCATGATTACTGGCGTCGCCATTACGATCGTTGCCGGTTTGGTGATCTTTGGCGGCATCAAGCGCATTTCCAAAGCGGCTGATATCGTCGTTCCGTTCATGGCGCTGCTGTACATTGCGACGGCTCTTGTCATCATTGCGATCAACATCGCTGATGTTCCTGCTGCGCTGGTGCAAATTGTTCGCTCGGCGTTTGGATTGGAAGAGGCCGTTGCCGGCGGCATGGGCGCGGCAATTGCTCAGGGTTTGAAACGCGGCTTGTTCTCAAACGAAGCGGGCCTCGGGTCGGCGCCTAACGTTGCTGCGACCGCGTTGGTTCGTCACCCTGTTAGCCAAGGTATCACCCAGTCGCTGTCGGTGTTCATCGACACGATCGTGATCTGTACTTGTACCGCGTTGGTGATCTTGCTTGGTGATGTCTACGTCGCGGGTGCCGCTGGCGTCGATGGTGTTGCGCTGACCCAGCAATCGCTGGCAAGCCACTTGGGCGACTGGTCCAAGTCGATTTTGGCTGTTGCGATCATCCTCTTTGCGTTCTCGTCGATCATCTACAACTACTACCTTGGTGAAAACGCCTTGGCTGTGATGACCAAGTCCAAGGTGGCGATCATTGGTTTGCGTGCCGTGATCCTCGGGATCATTTTCCTGGGCGCGGTGGCACCTGATGCAACGTCGGTCTTCTTCTTCGCAGACCCGATGATGGGCTTGCTGGCTGTCGTGAACCTTGTGGTGATCATGATGTTGTTCCCCGTTGCTATGCGTGTGGTCGATGACTTCCGCAAGCAACTCAAGGCAGGCGTCGAACGACCTGTCTTAGATCCGACCACGTTCTCGGATCTGAACCTTGACCAGGATGCTTGGGATCCCAAGACCTGGAAATAACTAGCGAGCCGCCCCGTTTTGGGGCGGCTTTTTTCTCCGCTACGGCGGTACATTTAAGGAGTGAGCGATGCACAACACCGTGCGCATCGAAGAAGACAGCTTGGGGCAAATGGAACTGCCCTCTGATTGCGTTTGGGGCATTCATACGGCCCGCGCGATCGAAAACTTTCCAATTTCTGGAATTCCGCTGAGCCTGTTTCCGGAATTTGTCCGTGCGCTTGCCATGGTCAAAAAGGCCGCCGCGCAGGCGAACCGGTCGCTGGGCGTTTTGACTGCCGAAAAGGCCAAGGTAATCGGTAAGGTTTGTGATGAAATCATCGACGGCAAACATCATGAACATTTCCGGGTGGACATGATCCAAGGGGGTGCTGGCACCTCTACGAACATGAACGCCAATGAGGTGATCACGAACCTAGCCCTGATCAAAATGGGCCATCAGCCCGGCGAATATCAGCATCTTCACCCGAATGACGACGTGAACCGGTCACAGTCGACCAACGACGTGTATCCAACGGCGATGCGTCTGGCGATGGTGAGCCAATGCGACACGTTCCGCGATACGCAACAACGATTGGTGTCCGCGTTTGCCGAAAGGGCCAAGGCGTTTAAGGACATCCGTAAAATTGGCCGGACACAGTTGCAGGATGCGGTTCCCATGACACTGGGTCAGGAATTCGCAAGCTTTGCCGCCACCATTCAAGAAGATATCGAAATCGTCGGGCGTTTGTCCCGACTACTGCTTGAGGTGAACCTGGGCGGCACGGCCATCGGGACGCGCGTGAACACGCCAGACGGCTATGCCGAACGGGCCGTTAGCGAACTGGCGCTTATTTCCGGTCTTGATGTTCGGTTGGCGGGCGATCTGGTCGAAGCTTCGTCGGATACGGGCGCCTATGTTACGTTTTCCGGTGTGCTCAAACGGATTTCCGTAAAGCTGTCCAAGATCTGTAATGACCTGCGTCTGCTGTCATCTGGACCGCGGTCGGGCTTTAACGAAATCAAATTGCCAGCCGTACAAGCGGGAAGCTCGATCATGCCGGGCAAAATCAACCCCGTGATCCCTGAGGTCGTGAACCAAGTCGCATTTCAGGTGATTGGCAACGATCTGACGGTCACAATGGCCGCTGAGGCAGGGCAGTTGCAGTTGAATGCGTTTGAGCCTGTGATCGTTCTTAACGTGCTACAGTCGATGCGCATCCTGATGCAGGCGATGGATACCTTGGCCGAAAAATGCGTCAAAGGGATCGAAGCAAACACCGCACAATGTGAAGGCGCGCTTGAAAACAGCCTCGTCCTTGCAACGATGTTGGTGCCGCACATCGGATATTCCAAGGCCGCCAAGGTTGCCAAAACCGCGCTGGCGGAAAATTCGAGCGTGACCGAAACAGCTGTTAAGCTTGGCTTTGGTACCGCCGAAGAAATTGCCGAAATGCTGAAGTAGTCAGCTGAGCCAGAGGCGGATCAAAGCGGCCTCTGGCGTTTCCTTGCCGCCATTTTCCACCCCTGCCGCCCATAGGCCGCTGCCTGCTGCATAGCTTCCGGGGGTTAGTCCGCCGGTTTCACATTGGCTGACCGCGCGGATGCGTTTCCCTGATTTGACGGCGTCCTTGATCGTTTGCAAAACGGCCGCGTCGGACGTCGCGGTTCCCGATCCGTAAACGCGTAGTACACACCCATCCAGTTCGCTCAGCGCGGCGCGCAGTACGCCAGCAGGCATGCCGGGCGACATCGTCAGAATCGCCAACCGTTGCGGGGCGAAACGACGGCGGGGTGCGGGCGAAAGTGGGTCTTGCGGGACATTGCGGAAAGAATCGGCCTTGTGGCTTTCGTGTTTGACGAGCCCATCTGCCCGCATAACCTTGCCCGCGAATGCCAAATAGACGCCTTCGCCCGGTTTGAGCGCGCATTCGATTGCCAAATCCATGTTGGCTTCGGCGTCGCCTTTCATGTTCAGCGGTTTCATCGATCCGCACAGCACAATACGGCGGCCGCTGCCCGCCAGTGCCTGAGACAAGGCCGCGCCGGTGAATGACATCGTGTCGGTGCCATGTGTGATGATGACCGCCGCGTCTGGAATAGCCTCGATCGCGCCAAGCATTTCGTTCCAATGCGCTGTGCCAATGTCGGAACTGTCCAGAAGGGGCGAAAACACATGAGTCACCAGCGATACGCCTTGCGGTAATCGGCTATCCATTGCTGCTTCGACCAGCCCTTCGCGCGGGGCAAGCCCTTTGCGGGTTTTTGCCATGCCAATTGTGCCGCCGGTATGGATCAACAGAACTTTCATTATTTTTCCTATTCCAACGCCAACCGAGCCAGTTTTTGTGCCACTGCATCGGTCACATCGATCAAAGTCTTGCCGGTGATTTTCTGCGAAATAAGCGGCAGTTCCGTACAAGCAAGAACAAGCGTGTCCGATTCCATTTGTGACGCAAAGTCAGCCATCCTTTGGGATAGGGCTGGCGTGTCACTTCCAAGCCTTTTCACGTCGTAGATCAAATCCTGCATCGCCTGATGATTAGACGGGGTTTCGACGTCAAAATTCTGGGCCAAAGGGGTATAAGCTGAATGGTTGTCCAGCGCCAAAACCGGTGCGGCCGCCATCAACCCAAACCGGGTTCGACCGGCATTGATCAGCGTTTCGGAAAGGACATCAACGAACGACACAAATGTCCCGCCGTCTTTGATGGTGGTCAACAGCGTGTCGATTTGCGGGGCGAACCAGTTGAGCGTGTTGCAGGCAATCGCAAAATAATCGATCTGTGGCACCAGCTGTCGGACTGTTTTTTCCAACGCGGCCCATGTGTCAGCTTGGTTGGCGCGCAGGTCCATCGACAGGCCAAGTTGCGGTTCCGATATAATCACAACCCTCGGGGCGTCTAGGTCACCACGAAACGCGTCGCCAAGCTGGTTTTGCGTGTGCGACAGGATTTTTGACCACAGGTCGATGCCCGCTTCGGGCCCCGAACCGGCAATTATCCCGATTGTCTTTATTTTATTGGCCATTTGTCCTCCGCCTGAGGGCAAATGCATCATTTTTCAGCCCGTTGACAATTCGCGATAAGAGATCAACATGGTGCAAATTAGTGCATTTAGTGCAACAGTTAGAGGCACCCATGACTGAGCTGGCTGAAAACCTGCGATTGCTTTGCAGTTATCGTCCGTCAATTTCGCAAGTGAGCCGAGATTTGGACATAAATCGCAGTCAACTCAACCGCTATTTGGCCGGCACATCCACCCCTCGGGCTGCTTTGATGCGGAAGCTGTGCGACTATTTCGGGGTCGAGGTCCATGAGCTGATGCTGCCCGCCAAAGAGTTCGCTCAGATTATCCGCCTGCGGGGGTTGGATAACGATGCGGCGGGGCGCAGGCTTCGCAAACATTTCGATAAGGTCATGGCGCTGAACGAGCCCCGTGTTCAAAACCTTAGTGGGATGTTTTTCGAATACTACTATTCGATGTCACATCGCGGCAAAATCATCAGAACCCTGATCGTGTTCGAGCAGGAAGACCGGCATATGTTCTATCGTCGGCTGGAACGTATGGGCCCCTCTAGCGGTCCGGTTGATCGTCATTATCGGTATCAGGGCGTTGCGATGCTAACGGGTGATCGCGTGTTTCTGTCCGATTATGAATACAGCGCGGGAATCGAACTGACACAAACGGTGTTGTATCCCGACTATTCGCTGCGGTGGACGCGTTTGCATGGAATCAAACTGGGCGTGTCGGCCGATCAGCGCCACATTCCCTGTGCTGTTCGTGTTTATTTGGAACGAACACCGTCCAGCATGCTGTTGAACGGGGCCCTGCGGAAATGCGGTATTTTCCCCTGTGATAGCCCAGAAATCCCAGAACACGTGCTTGAGATGGTCGATAACAAGCCGTCAGGACCGCACACATTCGATGCGTACGCACGGTAACTCTACTGTTGGGGAAAGATGGTGCCCAGAAGAGGACTCGAACCTCCACGTCCATACGGACACTAGCACCTGAAGCTAGCGCGTCTACCAATTCCGCCATCTGGGCACAGATGGTGTGTGGCAGGCTTCTAAGTTTACTAGCGGGTAGTGTCAATGCGATTTTTCTAAGAAAATGCAAAACCGCGAATTCGCCTTGTCTGATAAGGGACAGAGCGGTAAACCGAGCCGAGTTTTCCAAAGAGGTGCGCCATGTCCAAGCTTGTCACCATTTACGGCGGTTCCGGATTCGTCGGTCGTTACATCGCTCGCCGCATGGCGAAAGAGGGCTGGCGCGTACGTGTCGCCGTCCGCAACCCGAACGAAGCATTGTTCGTAAAGCCCTACGGCGTTGTGGGGCAGGTTGAGCCTGTTTTCTGCAATATTCGCGACGATGCCAGTGTAGCGGCCGTTATGAATGGCGCAGACGCTGTTGTGAACTGCGTGGGTATTCTGGCGGAAACCGGCAAGAACACCTTCGATGCGGTTCAGGCAGACGGTGCCGAGCGTGTCGCGCGCATCGCGTCCGAAGCTGGCGTTGCCAAACTGGTTCAGATCTCTGCTATTGGCGCTGACACAGAATCAGAAAGCGAATATTCCCGCACCAAGGGCGAGGGCGAAGCCGCTGTTGTGGCTGCATTCCCTGGCGCGGTCATCCTGCGTCCCTCGATCATTTTCGGAACCGAAGACGGCTTCTTTAACCGCTTTGCCGGTATGACCCGCTTTGGCCCAGTTCTGCCGGTCGTGGGCGCCGATACGCAGTTTCAGCCGGTTTGGGTCGATGACGTGGCGCAGGCGGCGGTCGCATCGATCACCAAAGATGTTGATGCAGGCGTTTACGAACTTGGCGGACCGGATGTTTATACCTTCCGCGAAATGATGCAGGTCATGCTGACGGTTATCAAACGCCGCCGTTTGATCCTGAACATTCCGTTCGGCATTGCCAACATCATCGCGCCAATCGCCGGTGCTGTTCAGTTCCTGTCGTTGGGCATCGTCAAGGCGCCGATCACAAAAGATCAGGTTATCAATCTGCGCAAAGATAACGTTGTTGGTGCGGATAGTGCCGGTTTTGCCGCATTTGGCATCGAACCAACAAACCTAGAGGCGGTTCTGCCGGATTATCTGTGGCGTTTCCGTCCGTCGGGTCAGTATGATGCGATCAAGGATTCTGCAAAGAATTTGAAGAAAGCATAATTTTGATCACATGGGGGGCTACATTGTCAGAGTCCTGGCTGGTGGCCGCATTCCTTGGATTTATCGAGGGGCTCACCGAATTTATTCCCGTGTCATCGACCGGCCATCTGCTGCTGGTCGGTCACTTCCTTGGCTTTGAAAGCGCCGAAAATGTGTTTGAAGTCGTTATTCAGCTTGGCGCTGTCCTTGCGATTTTGACGATCTATTCAGCAAAGCTGCTAAAGGTTGTCGTTGATGCGCCGCATGATCCCGATGCGCGCCGGTTTATACTCTCCATCCTGATCGCCTTTGCGCCCGCGGTGGTGGTTGGTGTCTTGGCGCATGATTTTATCAAGACAGTCTTGTTTGAAACGCCGCTGCTGATTGCATGGAACCTCGTGATCGGTGGTGTCATTCTGTTGTTCGTTGATCGTCTTGCGCCTGCGCCCAAGATTGATGATGCGATGCGCGTGCCGTTGGGCAAGGCCCTGACGATTGGTGTGATCCAGTGTCTTGCGATGATTCCCGGTGTCAGTCGGTCGGGCGCGACAATCGTGGGGTCGCTTAGCCTTGGCCTAAGCAAACGCGCAGCGGCCGAATTTTCGTTCTTTTTGTCGATGCCAACCATGGCGGGCGCCTTTGCCTATGACCTCTACAAAAGTCGGGATGCATTAGACGCAAATGCGATGGGCGAAATCGCAATTGGATTTGTGATGGCCTTCATTTCCGCCGTTTTGGTGGTCAAGTGGCTGCTCGGTTATGTGAGTCGCAATGGTTACGCCCTTTTCGGGTGGTGGCGAATCATTGTCGGAGGCGTTGCAATTATTGCGCTTTCCATGGGTTTTTAGGCCAGTAAGTCAGATTTGCTGACCTAAAAAACAACCCTGAGACAGAATTTTTTGTCATAAAGCTGCCGGAAATGGGAATTAGGTCATAAATATTGACTTTTCATTCCGGCAAAGTGCTACTATTCAGGCGGTCCGAACCAAAAGCGGAGGATGGCCTGTGGCTGCTCAAAAGATGCTCAAATTCATTTCGGTTGACCGGCAGATGCCTGAAAAGCGTTCCGCCGATACACGCCGTGAAGACTTCAATGAGATCTACGCAGAATTTGCTGCTGCGAAGGCGGAAGAACAGGCAAGTCGCTGTAGCCAGTGTGGTGTTCCATACTGCCAGTCGCACTGCCCGTTGCACAACAATATCCCAGACTGGCTTCGCATGACTGCCGAAGGTCGTCTGCAAGAGGCTTATGAGATTTCTCAGGCAACAAACACGTTCCCTGAAATTTGTGGCCGCATTTGCCCGCAGGACCGCCTGTGCGAAGGCAACTGTGTTATCGAGCAGTCGGGCCACGGCACCGTCACCATCGGTTCGGTCGAAAAATACATCACAGACACCGCGTGGGAAGAAGGCTGGGTCAAGCCGATCATCCCAACCGCCGAGCGCAGCGATAGCGTTGGCATCATTGGTGCGGGTCCGGGCGGCTTGGCTGCTGCGGATATGCTGCGTCGTCAGGGCGTACAGGTCACCGTCTATGACCGCTATGACCGTGCGGGCGGCCTGCTGACCTACGGCATTCCGGGCTTCAAGCTGGAAAAAGACGTTGTGATGAACCGCATCGCTCAGCTGGAAAAAGCGGGCGTCGAATTTGTCATGAATACTAACGTCGGCGAAGACCTGAGCTTTGACGCAATTCGCGGCAAACATGACGCAGTCCTGATTGCGACCGGTGTTTACAAGTCGCGCGACCTCAAGGCGCCAGGCTCTGAGGCAGCGGGCATTGTGCGTGCGCTGGACTATTTGACCGCGTCGAACCGCAAAAACTTTGGCGACGACGTGCCGGAATATGACTCGGGTGAACTGAACGCCGAGGGCAAAAACGTTGTTGTCATTGGTGGTGGCGATACCGCGATGGACTGTGTCCGTACCGCGATCCGTCAGGGCGCGACCTCGGTCAAATGTCTGTACCGTCGCGACCGCGCCAACATGCCAGGTTCGCAGCGTGAAACACAAAACGCCGAGGAGGAGGGCGTTGAATTTGTGTGGCTCTCGGCCCCTATGGGTTTCGAAGGTGACGCTGTGAGCGGTGTGCGCGTCCAAAAGATGCGTCTTGGCGCACCTGACGCATCCGGCCGTCAGAGCCCTGAGGTCATCGAAGGCGCGGATTATACCGAACAGGCTGATCTGGTCATCAAAGCGCTGGGTTTTGAACCAGAAGAGCTGCCGAAACTGTGGGGTGTTGATGGCCTTGAGGTGACCCGTTGGGGCACGATCAAAGCCGCATTTGGCACAGGCCAGACCAGCCTTGATGGTGTTTTCGCAGCAGGTGACATCGTCCGCGGTGCATCGTTGGTTGTTTGGGCAATCCGTGACGGCCGCGAAAGCGCCGCTGCGATCCTTGATTACCTGAACCAGTCGGCAAACGTCGCGGCGGAGTAAAACCAGATGGCATTTCGCATCCACACATTTGCGGCGCTGGCGGTGATGACCGCCACTGTTCCGCAATTTGTGGCTGCTGGCACCTATTCGTTGCCGGCAGGATGCGAAGCCTATGTCACCGTCCAAAGTCGTCAGTGCAATGTGACCCATCACTTTACCTGCGCGAATGATCCAGACGGCCATCAGCGCCGTGTGGATTTGGATAATCAGGCCATGCTCTATCTGAGCATGATTGATTACGAAACGCAGTGGGTTCAAAGCTATTCACCGCAGTTCGATGAATACGAACGGCTGCTGCCCGGCGCGAACGATCCAGCATCGTTCACCGAATTGTTGGAAACCGGTTTCGATTCCTATGACTTCCGTTTGGAAAATTCGAACCAAGGTATCCTGCGGTTTGTGGGCAGTGACCGTCTGACGGGGCGCACCGTGACCATCGACGGTGTTGATCTGCTTGAAACGGACTACGAGGCGCAATTCATCACAGAAGCGGGTGAAGTTTCGTCGTTTTCGGGCACTGAATACATTCACCCCGAGTGGCGCATCTTTATCAGCGGAACCCGCACTTGGGTCACTGATGACACTGAAAACACCTATGACGGATCGCCCGTCGAATTCCATTTCCCAGGCGATCCCGGCTTTCTTTCTGACACCGCAAAATTTGATTGCGGCGGAGTTGTATCAAAGACCCAGCGCTAGCTGATGGTCCCCAACCGAATTTCACTGGCGGCGCTACGATGCACCGCTGATAGGCAAGGAGACGAACATGACCGTCTATGATGAAAACTGGGCTGCCGCCTATGAGGCAAAGCGCAATTGGATGGCCGAAAACAGCCTGTACCGCACGGACGATGAACACGCGTCCTGTGGTGTTGGCCTTGTTGTGTCGATCGATGGTAAACCGTCGCGTAAGGTTGTTGATAATGGCATCAACGCACTGAAAGCGATCTGGCACCGCGGTGCTGTGGACGCGGACGGCAAAACCGGTGACGGTGCGGGTATCCACGTTCAGATCCCTGTCGAATTTTTCTACGATCAGGTTCGTCGCACCGGCCATGAGCCCGCGACTGATAAACTGATCGCTGTTGGCCAGATGTTCCTGCCGCGCACCGACTTTGGCGCACAGGAACGTTGCCGGACCATCGTAGAAACCGAAGTTCTGCGCATGGGTCACTACATCTATGGATGGCGTCACGTACCGGTCAGCACCGAGTGTCTGGGCGAAAAGGCGAATGCGACCCGTCCTGAAATCGAACAGATCCTGATCCGCTGTGAAAAAGATATCGATCAAGAACAGTTTGAGCGCGAGTTGTACATCATCCGCCGCCGCATCGAAAAAGCGGCTTTGGATGCGCAAATCCCGTCGCTGTACTGCTGTTCGCTGTCGTGCCGTTCGATCATCTACAAAGGTATGATGCTGGCCGAGCAGGTCGCTGAATTCTATCCCGACCTGATGGACGAACGCTTTGAGTCGGCGTTTGCGATCTATCACCAGCGTTATTCGACCAACACATTCCCTGAATGGCGTCTGGCCCAGCCGTTCCGCATGCTTGCCCATAACGGCGAGATCAACACGCTGAAAGGCAACGTCAACTGGATGAAGAGCCATGAAATCCGCATGGCCTCGTCGACATTTGGTGACAAAGCAGAAGACATCAAACCAATCATTCCTGCAGGTGTCTCGGACTCGGCAGCGTTGGATTCGGTGTTTGAGGTTCTGGTCCGTGCCGGCCGCAACGCACCAATGGCTAAAACCATGCTGGTACCCGAGGCATGGTCCAAGCAAAGCGGCGAGATGCCAAAAGCGTGGCAGGACATGTACAGCTATTGCAACGCTGTGATGGAACCGTGGGATGGCCCCGCCGCACTGGCAATGACCGATGGTCGTTGGGTTTGTGGCGGTCTGGACCGGAACGGCCTGCGCCCACTGCGCTATGTTGTGACCGGTGACGGCATGCTGATCGCTGGTTCTGAGGTGGGCATGGTTCCAACCGACGAAGCAACCTGCGTGGAAAAAGGCGCGCTTGGCCCTGGGCAGTTGATTGCCGTTGATATGGCCGAAGGCAAACTGTTCCATGACGCTGAAATAAAAGACAAACTGGCAGCAAGCCAGCCATTCGGCGACTGGATCGAAAAAGTCACCGACCTGTCCGAAATCATGGACGGCACGCAGGAAACCGCGACCTATTCGGGCGCTGAACTGCGCAAGCGTCAGATTGCTGCTGGCTACAGCATGGAAGAGCTTGAGCAAATTCTTGCGCCTATGGCCGAGGATGGCAAAGAGGCGATTGCGTCGATGGGTGATGACACCCCTTCCGCGGTTCTGTCCGAAAAATACCGCCCTCTGTCGCACTTCTTCCGTCAGAACTTTAGCCAGGTCACGAACCCGCCAATCGACAGTCTGCGCGAAACGCGTGTGATGTCGCTCAAGACCCGTTTTGGTAACCTCAAAAACGTTCTGGACGAAAGCAGCAGCCAGACCGAAATCCTTGTTCTGGATAGCCCATTCGTTGGCAACGCTGAGTTCGAAAAGATGGTCGAACACTTCGGCGATTCGGTTGCGTTCATTGATTGTACCTTTGCAGGTGGCAACGCTGACGCGCTACGTAAGGGTCTGGAACAGGTGCGTATCGAAGCCGAGGACGCGGTTCGTTCGGGCGCATCGCACATCGTTCTGACCGACGAACACCAAGGCGAAGGCAAAGTGCCGATGCCAATGATTCTGGCGACTTCGGCTGTGCATTCGTGGCTGACCCGCAAAGGTCTTCGGACATTCTGCAGCGTCAATGTACGTTCGGCAGAGTGTATCGATCCACACTACTTTGCGGTTCTGATCGGCTGCGGTGCGACCACCGTGAACGCCTATCTGGCACAGGATAGCCTTGCCGATCGTATCGAGCGTGGCCTGTTGGATGTTTCGTTGACCGAGGCAGTCGCCCGCTATCGTGCGTCGATTGATGGCGGTCTGCTTAAGATCATGTCGAAAATGGGTATCTCGGTTCTGTCGTCCTATCGTGGTGGTCTGAACTTTGAGGCCGTTGGTCTGTCGCGCGCAATGTGTGCTGAATACTTCCCTGGTATGCACAGCCGTATTTCGGGCATCGGTCTGACCGGTATTCAGCGCAAGCTGGAAGAGGTCCATGCCAAAGGCTGGAAGGGTGGTCAGGACGTTCTGCCAATCGGCGGTTTCTACAAAGCCCGCCGTTCGGGCGAGAAACACGCATGGGAAGCACAAACCATGCACCTGATGCAGGCTGCCTGTAATCGGTCGTCGTATGAGCTGTGGAAACAGTATTCGAACGCGATGCAGTCGAACCCACCGATCCATCTGCGTGACCTTTTGGCGATCAAGCCAATCGGTAACCCAGTTCCGATCGAAGAGGTGGAATCGATCACCGCGATCCGCAAACGCTTTGTCACACCGGGCATGTCGCTGGGCGCTCTGTCGCCAGAGGCGCACATGACGCTGAACATCGCGATGAACCGGATTGGTGCCAAGTCCGACTCTGGCGAGGGGGGCGAGGATCCGGCACACGCACATCCGCTGCCGAATGGCGACAACCCTTGTGCCAAGATCAAACAGGTTGCGTCGGGCCGTTTCGGTGTCACAGCCGAATACCTGAACGCCTGTGAAGAACTGGAAATCAAGGTCGCTCAGGGTGCAAAACCGGGCGAGGGTGGTCAGCTGCCAGGCATGAAGGTCACCGACCTGATTGCGCGTCTGCGTCACTCGACCAAAGGTGTGACCCTGATCTCGCCACCACCGCACCACGACATCTACTCGATCGAGGATCTGGCTCAGCTCATCTATGACCTGAAGCAGATCAACCCGACCGTGAAGGTTACCGTGAAACTGGTGGCATCTTCGGGCGTTGGCACTATCGCTGCCGGTGTTGCCAAAGCCGAGGCCGATACGATCCTGATCTCGGGCCACAATGGTGGTACCGGTGCGTCGCCTGCGACCTCGATCAAATACGCTGGTCTGCCATGGGAAATGGGTCTGACCGAAGCGCATCAGGTTCTGGCGATGAACAACCTGCGCGAACGCATCACCCTGCGGACCGATGGTGGTCTGCGGACCGGTCGTGACATTGTTATGGCTGCGATGATGGGTGCCGAAGAATACGGTATCGGTACTGCTGCGCTGATTGCGATGGGCTGTATCATGGTGCGTCAGTGTCAGTCGAACACCTGCCCAGTCGGTGTTTGTACCCAGCGCGAAGATCTGCGTGAGAAGTTCACCGGTAACGCCGACAAGGTTGTGAACCTGATCACCTTCTACGCAACCGAGGTTCGTGAAATTCTTGCCAGCATCGGTGCGCGTTCGTTGGACGAAGTGATTGGTCGTGCCGACCTTCTGACGCAGGTTAGCCGTGGTTCGGCACACCTTGATGACCTTGACCTGAACCCGCTTTTGATTGCGGTCGATGGCGCAAGCAAGATCAAGTACGACCTGAACAAGCCGCGCAACCCTGTGCCGGACACTCTGGACGCTGAAATCGTTAAGGACGCTGCACGCTTCCTCAATGACGGTGAAAAGATGCAGCTGGAGTATGCGGTTCAGAACACCTCGCGGACCATCGGTACCCGCACATCGAGCCACATCGTTCGCAACTTTGGTATGCGCAACAACCTGCAGCCCGATCACCTGACGGTGAAACTCAAAGGGTCCGCTGGTCAGTCGCTTGGTGCCTTTGCTGCGCCTGGTTTGAAAATCGTCGTGTCCGGCGATGCAAACGACTATGTCGGCAAGGGCCTGTCGGGTGGTACCGTCGTTGTCCGTCCAACCATGAGCTCGCCTTTGGTTGCTGCGGAAAACACCATCATCGGTAACACCGTTCTTTATGGTGCAACCAATGGCTACCTGTTTGCGGCAGGCCGCGCAGGCGAACGTTTCGCGGTTCGTAACTCGGGCGCTAAGGTGGTTGTCGAAGGTGCAGGTTCCAACGCATGTGAATACATGACCGGCGGCGTTGCTGTCATCCTTGGTCAGATCGGCCCGAACTTCGGTGCGGGTATGACCGGCGGTATGGCGTACCTCTATGACCCAGAGGGCGACACCGAGGACATGATGAACATGGAAACTCTGGTGACCTGCCCAGTCACAGTTGCCCATTGGGAAGAACAACTGCGCGATCTGATCCAGCGTCATGTAGACGAAACCGGCAGTGTAAAAGCTGGTGAGATTCTACAGAACTGGGATGTTGAGAAAGCCAACTTCGTTCAGGTCTGCCCGAAAGAAATGCTGGTCCATATTCCGCATCCGCTCTGGCATGAGGAAACCGCAATTCCAGCGGAATAATCAAAAAAGCATATCAAAAACTATGTTTTTGCCACAATTAAACCCCGAGAACGCCGCCGTTCTCGGGGTTTTCTTCAAAGAATAGTCAGATTTGCCACGCAAAAATTTTCATTAGTTGGTTGAAGATTGGGTGGCACTTATGCCTACGAACTATACAGATCAGTTCTTTTCCATTGATCCCTATTCGCCCCCCGCGGCAGGGACGACTCTGAACTTCTCGGTATTCAATATGGTTGATGCCGATGACGACAATGACGTCGGAACCGATGGTGGTGATACGATCAATGGCAGCGACGTAACCGGTACCTATAACGGCGACACCGTCACCGTTAGTTTGCCGGGTGGCGGCACCCAAACGATTGTTGGCGTGACATTCTATTTGGCCAATGGACAACGGGTGTTCACGCCAAGTGATGGGTCGGTTTTGGAAAACGGATCGGTCTTGGTGAGCACCACGTGGGTCAGCCCAAACACACAAATGGACGTGTCCACGCTGGGGCCTGCGTGTTTTACCCCCGGCACGATGATTGAAACGCCGAAAGGCGCGCGTCCGATCGAAGATTTGCAGGACGGTGATATCGTTCACACCGCCGACGCTGGCCTTCAGCGGGTGCGCATGGTCTGTCGCAGGGTGTGCGACGCAAGTGGACCCTTTGCCCCAATCCGTATTGCCAAGGGCGTTATTGGCAATCGCCGCGACCTTTTGGTTAGCCCCCAACATCGCGTGCAGCTGACCGGTTGGGTTGCCGAACTCTATTTCGGTGAGGATCAGGTCCTGATTGCGGCCAAGCATTTGGTGAATGTGCTAAATGGCGTGACAGTCGAATATGGTCGCACCGTCGAATACATCCACGTCATTCTGGATGGGCATCATCTGTTGATCACCGAAGGCGCTGTGACCGAGAGCTTTGATATCGGTGGGGATTTCGCCCTTTATGATCCGATTATTCGTCACGAATTTGAGGGACGTTACCCCGGGCGGATCGAACAGCATTGGCGGAACTGTCCAACTGTCTTGCCTGTCGTTCGCGGGCACGAGGTCATGGCGCTAGCGTCCTAATCTAACAGAATCGCTGTTTTCAGATTGGACCGGTGCGCCTATAGCTGGGCTATGGCAAAACGAGCAAAGAAAACCAAGAAACCTGCACGTCTTCCATGGTGGAAGGAATGGTTTCGTTTCGTGCGCAAATGGATTTTGCGGCTGATCGCTGGGCTGACGGCATTCGTTGTGCTGATGATTGTGGCCTATTCATTTATCAACCCACCCCTGACGCCCTACATCCTGTCCGAACGGCTGCGTTTGGGCGGCGTTGATCGCGAATGGGTGTCATTTGATGACATCGCACCAGTGATGGCACGGTCCGCCGTTGCCGCAGAGGATGCAAATTTTTGCCTGCATTGGGGGCTCGATCTCACTGCGATTGAGGCCGCATTGGCCGACGGCGGTGGGCGCGGCGCGTCGACGATTAGTCAGCAAACGGTGAAGAATGTTTATCTTTGGCATGGACGTAGCTGGTTCAGAAAGTCGGTCGAGGCTGTCCTAACCCCCGCCGTTGAACTGGTTTGGAGCAAACAGCGGATCCTAGAGGTCTATCTGAACGTGGCTGAATTCGACCAAAGCGTGTTTGGCGTTCAGGCCGCTGCGCAGGCCTATTTTGGCGTAGATGCTGCTGATTTGACCGCCGTGCAAGCCGCGCGCCTTGCCGCGGTTCTACCGGACCCCAAAGGTCGGTCAGCCTCGGATCCATCTGATTTTGTTCGATCACAAGCGGCCCGCATTATGGATGGTGCGGCAACAATCGACAAAGATGGCCGTGCGGATTGTTTTCAGGACTGATGGGCAATCAATTGACCATGGCGGTTCAATTCCATCAGATGTATTGAACAACGCCTCGCCCTAGGGCAGAGAGATAAAGCCTCGAACCGGAGCAGAGAATGAACCGCCTGTATCATTACCCGTTGTCCCCGTTTTCTCGCAAAGTGCGCCTTGTTCTTGCTGAAAAGAAGATCGAGGTCGAACTAATCGAAGAAAAATATTGGGAACAGGATGCCGAATTCCGTCGGCGCAATCCGGCGGGAAAAATTCCGGTTCTGAAAATGGGGAACAAGCTGTTCGCTGATAGCACCGCGATCTGCGAATACCTTGAGGATCTACAACCGACCCCACCGCTTATGCCGCGCTCGGCCGAAGCGCGCTATGAGGTGCGCCGGCTGATTGGTTGGTTCGACGACAAGTTTTATCACGAAGTCACCGCCAAGCTGTTAGGGGAGCGTGTGTTCCGCAAGGTGATGGGCACTGGCTATCCCGATAGTTCGAACGTCAAAGCGGGCGCAAAAGCGATCAAGTATCACCTCGATTACATGGCGTTGTTGCTGGAGAAACGGCGCTGGCTGGCAGGCAATGATTTGACCTTGGCCGACTTTGCTGCGGCGGCCCAGCTGTCATGTCTGGACTATATTTCGGACGTTGATTGGAACCGCTCAGAGAGCGTCAAAGACTGGTACGCCAAGATTAAATCGCGTCCGGCGTTTCGGTCGATTCTTGCGGATCAGGTTCCGGGATTTCCGCCGCCACCCCAATACGCCAACCTTGATTTCTAATGGACACGCTTCGCGCCGAGCTTGAGCAATTTGCACAGCAGGCGGGGTTTGCCGCGATGGGCATCTGCCGTCCGGACGCTGTTCCACAGACCGCCGAGCGGTTACAGCAGTTTGTCGATAACGGGTATCACGGTGACATGCGCTGGATGGAAGAGCGTATGCATTGGCGCGGCAACGCGGCCGCCCTCTGGCCCGAGGCGAATTCGGTCATCATGTTGGCCGAACCCTATACGCCGACCCACAATCCCATGGACGTGGTCGGATTGCCCGACCGCGCGGCGATCAGCGTTTATGCCCAGAACCGTGATTATCACGACATGGTCAAAAAGCGGCTCAAGAAGGTCGGCAGATGGTTGTTGGAACAAGCGCCCGACCATCAGATCAAGGTTTTCGTCGATACGGCCCCAGTGATGGAAAAGCCGCTGGGTCAGGCGGCTGGGCTGGGCTGGCAGGGCAAGCACACCAATTTGTTGGGCCGCGATCTGGGGAATTGGTTTTTCTTGGGCGCTATTTTTACGACCGTCGACCTGCCCATTGATGAGCCCGATGAATCGCATTGCGGTAGCTGCACGGCCTGCCTGACGGCCTGTCCGACGGATGCATTTCCTGCGCCGTACCAGCTCGATGCGCGAAAATGTATTTCCTACCTCACAATTGAACACGCAGGGCCGGTGCCGACCGACCTGAGGTCCAAAATGGGCAATCGCATTTATGGTTGCGATGATTGTCTGGCGGCATGCCCTTGGAACAAGTTCGCGGTTGAGGCGCGTGACATCAAATACGCGGCGCGCGACGATTTGATCGCGCCGCGATTGGCCGAACTTGCCGCGTTGGATGACACGGCGTTTCGCGCCAAATTTACGGGCAGTCCGATCAAACGGATTGGTCGCAACCGGTTTGTGCGCAACGTTTTATACGCAATCGGCAATTCGAATGATCCGTCGCTGGTGGCCTGCGCGCGAAACCTTGTTGATGATCCGGATCCGGTTGTGGCGGATGCAGCGGTCTGGGCTGTCGCCCAATTGACGTAACCCCCTATGGCCAAGCCGGAAATTGGCGCTAAACTATGCGCAATCCCAACGGCAAGGCCGCAAAGCAACGACCAATGATTTCTGTTTCCCTTACCATTAATGGCATCGAAAAATCGGCCGAGGTCGACGAACGCACGCTGCTCGTTGACTTTTTGCGCGAAGATATGGGGCTAACGGGAACGCACGTTGGATGTGATACGTCGCAATGTGGTGCCTGTACCGTCCATGCAGATGGCGTTCAGATCAAGGCCTGCACGATGCTGATTGGCGAAGCGGATGGCGCGAATATCACAACGATCGAGGGCATGGCCGCACCTGACGGATCGCTATCGGCGATACAGGCCGCGTTTCAGGAACATCATGGTTTGCAATGCGGGTTCTGCACGCCCGGCATGGTGATGTCGGCTGCTGCGCTGTTACGTGAAAACCCTAAACCGACCGAGGCCGAGGTGCGCCACCATCTTGAGGGCAACATCTGTCGGTGCACTGGATACCACAACATCATCAAGGCGGTTTTGGCGGCCAGTGGCCAAGACGTCAGCGCGATCGCAGCGGAATAGGGGAATAGAAATGTACGGATTTGAATTCCAACGTCCCCAAACACTCGCCGATGCGATTGATGCCTTGGCACAAGAGGATGCGCAGGCGCTTGGCGGTGGGCAAACTTTGATCCCGACGCTCAAGGCACGTTTGGCGATGCCCTCGACGCTGGTGAGTTTGTCTGCGGTGCCGGAAATCAAGGGTATCTGCATGGGCGACGATGGTGCGATGTGTGTTGGCGGCGGCACCACACATGCCGCCGTTGCCAAGGACGGCGGCGCCTATCCCGCGCTTGCCGATCTGGCCGGAAATATTGGTGATCCAGCGGTGCGGAACCGTGGGACGCTTGGGGGATCGCTGGCCAATAATGACCCCTCTGCCTGCTATCCGTCGGCCGTTCTGGCCAGTGGCGCGACAATCGTTACGGATCGCCGCACGATTGAAGCGGACGACTTTTTCCAAGGGATGTTCGCGACCGATCTGGACGAGGGCGAACTGATCACCGAGGTGCGGTTCCCGATCCCGCAGGCCGCCAGCTATCAAAAGTTCATTCAGCCTGCATCGCGGTTTGCCTTGGTCGGTGTTTTTGTTGCCAAGTTTGCCGATGGCGTCCGCGTTGCGGTGACAGGTGCGTCCGAGGATGGCGTATTCCGTTGGGCCGACGCTGAACAGGCCCTTACCAAAAGCTTTGACACGTCCGCGCTCGATGCTCTGACCGTCGGCAGTGACGGAATGATCACCGATCTGCATGGTGACGCCGCCTATCGGGCGCATTTGGTCAAGGTGCTGACACTTAGGGCCATCAAGGCGATGTCCGGTCAGTAACGCGTCTTTCTAATCCGATAAGACAGGCGTAGGGTCTGTTCGAAAGGACCCTACCTATGACTTCTCGTCCTCTTTTTGCGATTTTGTGCAAGCTTGGTTCGATCCTCGCATTCCTTGGAATGGCGTCGTTGATCAAGGTTACCGCCGACACCGTCCCCCCAGGCGAGGCTGTGTTTTTCAGATCGTTCTTTGCGATACCCGTCATCGTCGGTTGGCTGTGGTTTCGCCAAGAGCTGGCAACCGGATTTAAGACCGACAACCCGATGGGCCATTTCTGGCGCGGTTTGGTCGGAACGACAGCGATGGGGCTCTATTTTACAGGGCTTGGCCTGCTGCCGCTGCCCGAGGTGACCGCGATCGGATATGCCGCGCCTTTGTTCATCGTCATTTTCGCTGCGATGTTTCTGGGTGAACAGGTACGTTTGTTCCGGTTGACCGCTGTTGGGATGGGTATGGTTGGGATCATGATCGTTCTGTCCCCACGGCTATCGGTTGGTATTGTTGACGTTGATCCGTCGATGGCGCTGGGCGCGATGGCCGTCTTTGGAGGCGCAGTTTTTGCTGCACTGGCACAGGTGTTCATTCGCAAACTGACCATGTCCGAGTCGACATCGACAATCGTCTTTTGGTTCAGCGTCACCGCCAGTTTACTGTCGCTGATTACGCTGTACTGGGGGTGGGTTGTCCCAACACCGACCGAAGCGGCCTTGCTGATTGGATCGGGGTTGCTGGGCGGTGTTGGTCAGATCCTGCTGACCTCAGGCTATCGGTTTGGCGATGCGTCGTTGGTTGCGCCGTTTGAATATGCATCGATGATTTTTGCGCTGATCATCGGCTATGTCGCGTTTGATGAAATCCCGACAATGACAACGGTCTGGGGCGCGCTGATCATCATCGCGGCGGGTGTTCTGATTATCTGGCGGGAACGTCAGCTTGGGCTTGAACGCGCAAAACAGCGCCGCGCGAACACCCCATAAAAAAGGCGGGCACTGCCCGCCTTTCGTGTTTATGCGCGAACCAGCGCCTCATAGCTTTCGGCGATATCGCGGGTGATGTCGCCCACCTCAAAGGTGTAGTCACCGATTTGCCCGACGGGGGTTACCTCGGCGGCGGTACCGGTCAGCCAGCACTGTTCGAAATCTTCCAACTCTTCTAGCTGGATGCGGCGTTCGTGTACGGTGATGCCTTTGTCCTTGAGCATGCCGATCACGGTACGGCGTGTGATGCCATCCAGAATCGCATCAGGGATCGGGGTGTGTACTTCGCCGTTTTGAACAAAGAAGATATTCGCGCCGGTCGCTTCGGCCACATAGCCACGATAATCGAGGAACAACGCGTCCGAGCATCCTTTGGCCTCTGCGGCGTGCTTGGACATGGTGCAGATCATATAAAGACCTGCTGCCTTAGCAGCGGTTGGAATGGTTTCCGGGCTTGGACGTTTCCATTTGGCAATGTCCAGCTTTGCGCCTTTGAATTTGGCGTCACCATAATAGGCGCCCCATTCCCACGCAGCGACCGCCATGCGCACAGGGTTCTTGGCGGATGCCACGCCCATATCTTCGCCTGCGCCACGCCACGCGACAGCGCGGACATAAGCGTCGGTCAGGTTGTTGGCCTCTAGCACCGCGTTCTTGGCGGCTTCGATTTCTTCGACCGAATAGGGGATTGGCATATCCAGCATTTCACCTGAACGGATCAGGCGTTCGGAATGCTCAACGCTTTTGAAAATTTTGCCGTTGTAGGCGCGTTCGCCTTCAAAAACGGACGATGCATAATGCATGGCGTGGCTTAGAATGTGGACGTTGGCCTCGCGCCAATCCACCATTTCACCGTCCAGCCAGATTTTGCCGTCGCGATCGTCGTATCCCGCCATTTGGCCCCCTCCGATTTGCGAAAATTTCGCAAGCTTCTTTGTCATGGATATTTTATTCCGAAGTTTGCTAACCTTTGCCCCTTGGAGTGTCAACAAGGCTGACATATCGTTACGGAATATGCATCGGGATAAAAAGAATGAGCCAAACGCCAGCCGGACAGAATAGCCAATCACTTTTGTTTTTGACTGACGAACAGCTTCGACAAGGGATCGAGGCAATGTTCTTTGCGTATAGGGGATTCACCGCTGATCCGGATCGCATCCTAGAGGGCTTGGCCTATGGCCGTGCGCATCACCGCGCCATCCACTTTATCAACCGCAGTCCGGGAACCACGGTGAACAACCTGCTGGGCATCCTTGGTGTTACAAAACAATCCCTTAATCGTGTGTTGCGCGCGCTGATTTCTGATGGCTTGGTGGACAGCAGAGTTGGCGAAGAAGACAAACGCGAACGAAACCTGTACCTTACCGACAAGGGAGAGGCGCTGGAACGCGAATTGTCCAATGCGCAAAGGGAACGAATGCGGATGGCTTTCCGAACTGCAGGGCCAGAGGCGGTTGCCGGTTTTCGGCAGGTGCTAGAGGCCATGATGGACGAAGAAATGCGACGTCACTATGTGGCGTTGAAGGACAGAACGGCATGACCATGGACGACGCCCACATCCTAATTGTGGACGATGACGAACGTATTCGCGTTCTGTTGCAGAAATTTCTGGTGCGTAACGGGTTTCTTGTAAGTGCGGCGCGTGATGCGGCCCATGCGCGGCGACTGTTGTCCGGATTGGAATTCGATCTGATCGTTTTGGATGTGATGATGCCCGGCGAGGACGGCATCAGCCTGTGCAACGACCTTCGCAAAAAGATCGGAACGCCGATTATGTTGCTGACGGCCAAAGGCGAAACATCTGATCGTATTTCGGGGCTAGAGGCGGGCGCGGATGATTATCTGTCCAAACCGTTTGAACCCAAAGAATTGTTGCTGCGGATCAATGCGATTCTGCGCCGCGTGCCGCAG
Organism: Marivivens sp.; assembly: GCA_965215785.1. Taxonomy (GTDB): domain Bacteria; phylum Pseudomonadota; class Alphaproteobacteria; order Rhodobacterales; family Rhodobacteraceae; genus Marivivens. Next base: position 1,048,489 of record OZ244120.1, read on the forward strand.
GCTGCGCCAGCTGTCGTGTTGCCCAAGACAATGACATTGGGGCATTTGCAGTATGATGTTGAACGTGGCGAGCTTTGGAGCGGTCAGGACCTTGTGCGCCTGACAGCAACCGAAAGCCAGCTGATGAAGATTTTTACCAAGGTCCCGGGCGAGCCAATCAGTCGCGGCAAACTGGTAGAAGAGCTGAGCCGTTCGGGTGGTCAAACACAGGAACGGGCCGTCGATGTTCAGATCACGCGATTGCGTCGCAAACTAGAGGCAGACCCGAAACAGCCACGTTACCTTCAGACGGTGCGCGGTGCGGGTTACATGTTGCAGCCCGACTAAACACTTGCGCCGTGGCGGTGAACAATGTTCCCTGTGGCTATGACAACCGCGCTGATCACACACCCCGATTGTCTGGGGCATGTCACCCCCGAAGGCCACCCTGAACAGGTGGCGCGTCTAAGTAGCGTGCTAGCTGCGCTTGAACCTTTGGGTCTGCCGCAAACCCTGGCGCCGCTTGCCACAATCGAGGATCTGGTACTGTGTCACCCTGCCAGCTATCTGGCTGAACTCCGGTCAGTTGCGCCGCAGGCAGGGCAGCACCAGCTGGACGAAGATACCTTTATGTCACCGGGGAGCATGTCTGCCGCCTTGCGGGCTGCTGGCGGTGTCATTCGGGCTGTGGACATGGTGCTGGGCGGTGAGGCTGCGAATGCATTCGTTGCGACCCGCCCACCTGGCCACCACGCCGAACAGTCCCGCCCGATGGGGTTTTGCCTGTTCGGAAATGTGTCGATCGGGGCCAAACACGCGTTAGAGCGTCATGACCTGTCGCGCGTGGCCGTTGTTGATTTTGATGTTCACCACGGGAACGGGACCCAAGCCCTCTGCCAAGAGGACGAGCGTATACTGGTCGTCACCTCGCAACAGATGCCCCTTTGGCCCGGAACGGGGGACCCAATGGATTCGGGGCCTTTCGGGTCGGTCATGAACGTCGCCTTCCCACCTGAAACGGGCTCTGATCTGTTTCGCGAAACCTATTCACAGGACATTTTCCCGCGGATCGACGCGTTTGAACCCGACCTGATCCTGATTTCAGCCGGTTTTGATGCCCATGCTGATGATCCCTTGGCGCAGATGAACCTAGCGACCTCTGATTTTGCGTGGGTAACGCATGGTCTGTGCGATTTGGCCGATAAACATTGTGGCGGACGCGTGGTATCTGCCCTCGAAGGTGGGTATAACCTAAGCGCACTTGCAGCCAGCGCCGCTGCGCATGTTCAGGTATTGAAGGAAAGAGGCCGATGACCGAAGCACCCGTTGCAGAGATGAGTTTTGAAGAGGCCATGAAAGAGCTTGAGGCTGTCGTTGGCCGCCTAGAGCGCGGAGATGTCCCGCTTGAGGAATCAATCAACCTCTATAATCGTGGCGACGCGCTCAAAAAGCATTGTGAGGCCAAGTTGAAAGAGGCTGAGGAAAAAGTCGCCAAAATCACGCTTGGTGCGGATGGCGCACCGACGGGAACAGCACCACTCGACGCTGGCTAATCGCATGACAGGTTTTGCTCAGGCTTTGCCAGCTGCATCGGCGGCGGCTCAGCAGGCGATTTTTGGGGCTTTGGCCAATCACGATAGCCAGATCGCGGATGCGATGCGCTATGCGGTTCAAGGTGGAAAAGGGCTTCGTGCGTTTCTTGTGATTGAAAGCGCGCGTTTGCACGGCGCAGACCTTGACGCTGCTGCGACCTGCGCCGGTGCGATCGAGGCGCTGCATGCCTATAGCCTGATACATGATGATCTGCCGTGTATGGATGACGATGACATGCGGCGCGGTCAGCCGACGGTCCATCGCAAGTGGGACGAGGCCACTGCCGTTTTGGCGGGGGATGCGCTGCAAAGCTTGGCTTTCGAAATGTTGGCCACGGTAGATGCGCCCCGCGATCTGTTGCTGAGCTTCGCTAAGGCGGCGGGGATTGGCGGCATGGTTGGGGGGCAGGCGCTCGATATCGCGGCGGAAACAGCGTCAGAGCCGCTTACACTCGATCAGATCATTACCCTGCAAAAGGGAAAGACTGGCGCATTGATTGAATGGTCCGCGACGGCGGGCGCGCGCATGACCGGATCCGACATCAGACCGCTTCAATCTTATGGTGAAAACCTAGGTTTGGCGTTTCAGATATGGGACGATGTGCTGGATGTGACGGGCGATAGTGAAACGGTTGGCAAGGCGGTTGGCAAAGACGCCAATGCGGGCAAAGCGACGTTTGTGTCCCTGCTGGGCCTACCCGAGGCCAAAAGTCGCGCCGCAACACTGGTGCAACTGGCCTGTGATGCGCTATCTGATTATGGAACTGCCGCGGAAACACTACGCGAAGCCGCACGTTTTGTCGTTGCACGCGAAAAGTAGGTAACTATGACCGATCGCCCGAACACCCCGATGCTGGACAAGGTCCAAAGCCCGGCTGACCTAAAGCCGCTTAGCGACGCCCAGTTGCGGCAGGTCGCGGACGAGTTGAGGGCAGAGACCATCAGCGCCGTTTCTGAAACGGGGGGGCACTTGGGCGCCGGATTGGGTGTTGTCGAACTGACCGTGGCGCTTCATGCGGTGTTCGATGCACCTAAGGACAAAATCGTCTGGGATGTGTCGCATCAATGTTATCCGCACAAAATTCTGACCGGTCGGCGTGACCGCATTCGCACCCTGCGGACCAAAAACGGGCTATCCGGTTTCGCCAAGCGTAGCGAAAGCCCATACGACGCCTTTGGTGCGGGGCATTCTTCGACGTCGATTTCCGCCGCGCTGGGCTTTGCCGTTGCCCGCGATTTGGGCGGCGCCACACCCGAGGGCGTTGGCGATGCGATTGCCGTGATCGGTGATGGCTCGATGAGTGCTGGCATGGCCTTTGAGGCGATGAACAACGCGGGCCATTTGGGTAAACGCTTGATCGTTATTCTGAACGACAACGAAATGTCGATTGCCGAACCTGTCGGCGCGCTATCGACCTATTTGTCCCGCCTTTATGCCGAGCCCCCATTTCAGGAATTGAAAGCGGCCGCCAAAGGCGCGGTAAGCCTGTTGCCCGAACCATTCCGCGAAGGTGCCCGTCGCGCCCGTGAGATGGTCAAACATATGACCGTTGGCGGCACCATGTTTGAGGAACTGGGCTTTAGCTATATCGGTCCGATTGACGGGCATGACATGGATCAGCTTCTTTCGGTTTTGCGCACCGTCAAAGACCGCGCAACCGGCCCGATCCTGATCCATGCGATCACCAAAAAGGGCAAAGGCTACGCCCCCGCCGAAGCGGCGCGCGACAAGGGGCACGCAACGGCTAAGTTTGACGTACCAAGCGGCAAACAGCACAAAGCGCCGTCCAACGCGCCCAGCTACACCAGTGTCTTTGCCAACGCCTTGATCAAAGAGGCCGAAAAAGATCCCAAGATCTGCGCGGTTACGGCTGCGATGCCCGATGGCACCGGACTAAGCAAGTTCATGGAACGGTACGCCAGCCGGTGTTTCGATGTCGGTATCGCGGAACAGCACGCGGTCACGTTCAGCGCAGGTATGGCCGCAGGCGGGTTGCGCCCGTTCTGCGCCCTGTATTCGACGTTCCTTCAGCGCGGCTATGATCAGATTGTTCATGATGTTGCGATTCAGCGGTTACCTGTCCGTTTCGCCATTGATCGCGCGGGCTTGGTGGGCGCGGATGGTGCGACCCACGCTGGCAGCTTTGACATCGCATTCTTGGCGAATTTGCCGGGCATGGTTGTGATGGCCGCTGCCGACGAGGCCGAGTTGGTGCGCATGGTCGTAACCGCCGCGCGCCACGATGACGGCCCGATAGCGTTCCGTTTCCCACGTGGCGAAGGCGTGGGTGTCGAAATTCCCGAAAACGCCGAGCCATTGGAAATCGGTAAGGGCCGAGTAATCCAACAAGGGTCCGGCGTTGCGTTGTTGTCGCTGGGCACCCGCCTGCAAGAGGTGACCGAGGCCGCCGAAAATCTGGCTGCGAAAGGTATCACACCAACAATCGTTGACGCGCGGTTTGCCAAGCCGTTGGATCAGGCGCTGATCCTTGAGCTGGCAGCGAACCACGATGTTTTGATCACGATCGAAGAGGGGGCAACCGGCGGCTTTGGTAGCCATGTTGCCCAGCTTTTGTCGGACGAAGGAATGTTCGACGGCGGTCTGAAATTCCGGTCGATGGTGTTGCCAGATACCTTTATCGACCATGCGAGTCCCAAGGACATGTACGCAACCGCAGGTCTGAACGCCGCCGAAATCGAGGCCAAGGTCCTGTCGGTTTTGGGCATTTCGACCATGTCTCAGCGCGCTTGACGCTAGGTTCCGCTTTGTAAATCGCCGCTCTGGCGCTCTGATAGCGCGCTAGGGAGGACTGCAATGTCAAAATCGATGATGTACCGCACGGCGGTATTCGCGGTGTTCGTGGCGTATTGTCTGCGAATGATCTTTTTCGGGAACTGGGACGCGTTTGCTGGCCCGTTCAAATACCTGACAATCTGGTCACTGTTCATTTCGACCTTTGCGCTGTCGCGGACGCTACTGTTTGCATCCGAACGCAGCACGAAACGCTGGGACGGGTTTGTCGCAATGTCCTGTGTCATCAGCGCGATGGTGGTGTTCTTGTACTGGCGACTGTTCTTTGCCGACCCGATGTCCGTGACCAGTGATGGCACCTTGGGTGATTGGTGGCTGGAATATTTCTTACATGGGGTGGGGCCACTTCTTCTCTGGATCGAGGCGTTGTTTTTCCACAAACCGTTCCGCAAATGGGCGGCGGCTATTGGGTGGATGTTCGGGGTCATCGCCAGCTTCGTTCTGTGGATGGAACTGGTCCTACAGCCACTTGTCGACAGCCCTGTGGGCGAGGTGACAAGCGGCCTGCCATACCGTTTCCTGAACAATATGGATTTCGGTGGGCGATCAAACTTCTACGTCACAAACTTTGTCGTGGCGGTGGTGTTCCTAGCGATCTTTATCGCCGTAAGCTGGGTCATTAACCGTTTTCAGCGGCAAGCAATGCCTTAAGGCCGGACTTATAATCGGGGTAGAGCAACTCTACCCCGAGTTCATCCTTGATGCGGTCATTTTTGACCTTTTTGGATTCGGCATAAAAACTTCGCGCCATCGGGGTCATTTCCGCCGTTTCGAAATCTTCGGCGGGTGGAATGGGTAGGCCCAGCAATTCGGCGGCGTATTCGATCACGTCCTGAGGTGGCGCCGGATCGTTGTCACAGACATTATAGGCGGCGCCGGGGTTCGGACGATTGATCGACGCCCAAAGCACGCGCGCAATATCGTCGACATGGGTGCGGCTGAACACCTGACCTGATTTGATGATCCGGCGCGCGGTGCCGTTGCGCACCTTGGAAAACGGGCCGCGGCCCGGTCCATAAATGCCAGCCAATCGAAAAATCTGCAAAGGCAGGCCAAGCGACCGCCACTCGGCCTCGGCTGAGACGCGCATCTGTCCACGTTTCGTTGCGGGCGTCAAAGGTGCAGATTCGTCCACCCAGTCGCCGTTATGATCGCCGTAGACGCCGGTTGTCGACAGATACCCGACCCAGTCAAACCGATCGGCCCGTGCGGCGATCAGGTCGCGCCATTCCCGCAAAACAGGATCACCGTCGGCATCCGGCGCGGCCGAGATCAAAACATGCGTCGCGGTGTTGATGTGATCGCTTAGATCGCTGCCCGGCCATTGGACGGGGGTGACCCCTTGGCTTTCAAGTAGGTCAAATTTTTCTGTCTTGCGCGTTGTACCGACTACGGTCCAATCCGCAGGCAATAGTTTTACCAGCGCCTGAGCCGAATAACCGTGTCCGAATGACAATAGTTTTTTCATAGGGCAAACCTGTGTTCGAACGTGCCTAGGTCAACCATTAGTCCCACCAAAAACACCATGTTTGTGCGGCCACCAGCGCGCTTGCCAATGCATCAAGCGATTCAAACCCCTGATCGATTGTGTCGTTGCAATAGGCATAGTGTTCACGCGCCAAATCAAGCGCTTCGTCGAATGTCATTGGCGGGCGCGTGACGTGAAATGTCAGCGTGTCGAACCCCATGTTGATCAACCGTGCGCCATATCGGTCACGCCAGCTTCGATGGAGTGCGACGTGCACCTCTGACGGGGGGCATTCGTTCCACCCGCCAAAGTCGAAAACAGCCGGAACAACAGTAGGATCTGCTGTCGGAAACAGACCGATGTGCAGGTTTCGGACAGGGGACCCCAACACCGGATCCCAGGATGCGATTTCAATCGCGTCAGGTGTGTCGATTGGACCGGTTTTTGCCCCGCGTGGCGGTATTTCCAAACCGTCAAATTCCTGAGACAGCTCGGCCCAATTTGCGCGGGCTTCGTCAAACCAAGTGTCAAAGTCAAAGGCGGCTGCGTCGGTCAAAATCTGATCGGCGGACCGGGATTTGGATTCGCACAGCAACTCGACCGAACGGCGGGGGCCAAGGATGATCGGTGTGGTTTGTCGATCTGCGGCAACTTGCAGGACATAATGCTGGGCATCTTTGCCGTCACATACCAAAATCGGGACAGGCGACGCCCCCTGACCAAAGCGATATCCAGTGTCCAATGTTTCCGACGGACCGACCGGTCGCTGAAACAGATTGAATAGCTTTTTCATATTTTCACGCCCCCAAACGTTCCGACCCTTTTGTCGTGTTTCGCGATCCAAGTGCAAGGGGCTGCTAAGAGCGTCTTGCAGACGTTGCAAAAGTCGTGTCAGATTTGGAAATGGAAAATAAGAAAGATAACGCCCCAAAGGCGGCTTCCCCATCAGTAGGAAAATACATGACGTCATCCGATCCCGCACTGGGCATCGTGTGCCCAGCCGTACCCGAAGCTGAACAATTCGAAAACGCCGCTGCCGCCGTAGACCGTTTGATCGCGCTATATGATCAAGCGACCGAATTCCTTGCGACCCATTTTAGCAAGGCCGTACAACATGGTCGCCCCGATGGTCGCGCCCGTGCCTTTTATCCGGAAATCCGGATCACCACGACGACCTATGCGCATACAGACAGCCGTCTGTCGTTTGGTCACGTTGCCGAACCCGGCGTTTATGCCACGACCGTTACGCAGCCACGTTTGTTTGCCAATTATCTGCGGCAACAGATCGACCTGCTGCTGTCCAATCACAGCGTTCCCGTCACGATCGGTGCATCCGAAACGCCGATGCCCGTGCATTTCGCGATGGCCAGCGCCTCTGACATCACCGTCCCGCAAGAGGGCGCGCTGGATTTCACGCTGCGTGATGTTTTTGACGTGCCGGACCTGAACACCACCCACGATGATATTGTGAACGGAACCGGTTTTGCCTACCCAGACGGTGCACTGCCGCTGGCACCATTCACTGCGCAACGGGTCGATTATTCGCTGGCGCGGTTGTCGCATTACACCGCCACCGATCCGGCCCATTTTCAGAACCACGTACTGTTCACGAACTATCAGTTCTATGTAGAAGAGTTCGAGGGCTACGCGCGGAAAATGCTTGCCGATCCGAACAGCGGCTACACTGCGTTTGTTGCGACCGGCAATCAGGTCATCACATCGCCAGACGACGTTTTGGATCGTCCGGCCAAGATGCCGCAGATGCCAACATATCACCTTAAACGCGAAGACGGCAGCGGGATCACCTTGGTCAACATCGGTGTCGGCCCGTCAAACGCCAAGACCGCAACCGACCATATTGCTGTGCTGCGGCCCCATGCGTGGTTGATGGTTGGCCATTGTGCCGGTTTGCGAAATTCGCAGCGGCTTGGGGATTTTGTTCTGGCCCATGCCTATCTGCGAGAAGACCATGTGCTGGATGATGACCTGCCCGTCTGGGTTCCTATTCCGGCGCTGGCCGAAATTCAGGTCGCCCTAGAAGAGGCCGTTGCGCAGGAAAGTGGTCTGTCCGGATATGAGCTAAAACGCGTTATGCGGACCGGCACGGTTGCCACCTATGACAACCGCAACTGGGAACTGCGCGAACATCAGGGACCGATCCAGCGTCTTAGCCAATCGCGGGCTATCGCCCTAGACATGGAAAGCGCGACAATCGCCGCGAACGGGTATAGGTTCCGCGTGCCTTATGGGACGTTGTTGTGCGTATCGGACAAGCCTCTCCACGGTGAGTTGAAATTGCCCGGTATGGCCTCGGATTTCTATAAAACGCAGGTCGCGCGGCATTTGATGATCGGCATTCATGCGATGGAAAAACTGCGTGAGATGCCACTGGAACGCATCCATAGCCGTAAATTGCGCAGTTTTGAGGAGACCGCGTTCCTGTAATCCACAGGATTTTTGCGAAAAAAAGGGTATTTTGGCTCGCAAATGCACACAACTAGTTGTGGAGAGTCACAACATACCGTTAAATAATGCGCTATGAGGCCCCATAACTCGGGCAGAATTAGGGAGACCATGAAAATGGCAAAACCGATGACCAAAGCTCAGCTTGTCGCCGCGATCGCAGAAGAAGCAGGTTCGGACAAGAAGAGTGCAGCAGCAGGCCTGGAAGCTCTGCTGGCTATCATCACCAAAGAAGTCGCAGCTGGCGGCGCAGTTACTCTTCCAGGTGTTGGCAAAATCTATTGCCGTGAACGCCCAGAGCGCACCGTGCGCAACCCTGCAACTGGCGAAACCATGCAGAAGCCAGCTGACAAAGTGGTGAAAATGACCATCGCGAAAGCGCTGAAAGACAGCGTAAACGGATAAGTCATTTGGGGCTTGTGCCCGACTGATGAATACGAAAGGGTCGCCTTACTCAGGCGACCCTTTTTTCATTCGGGCTGACATGGATTTACGTGCGATTTTGATGGGCATGAGCTTTGCCCTCATGTGGTCATCTGCCTTCACATCGGCACGTGTGATCGTGCAATACGCGCCGCCAATGGCGTCGTTGTCGCTGCGGTTTCTGGTCTCGGGGCTGATTGGCATCGGCATTGCCTATGCGCTGGGTCAACGCGCACAACTTACGCGTGCGCAGTGGAAATCGACCATTGTGTTCGGCGTTTGCCAGAATGCGCTGTACCTCGGTCTGTTCTTTGTGGCCATGCAAACCATCGAGGCATCATTGGCCGCGATCATTGCGGCAACCATGCCGTTGCTTGTCGCGCTGTTTGGGTGGGCCCTAGGCGACAGGCCCCGATCGTTGGGCATGTTTGGCCTTGTTGCAGGTGTTGCGGGTGTTGCCCTGATCATGGGCGCGCGTCTGAGCGGGCAGGTTGATGTTGTTGGCATCGCGCTCTGCGCTATTGGCGTTGTTGCGCTTGCGGTTGCAACAATGTCTGTGCGCGGTGCGTCGTCTGGCGGCAATGTGCTGATGATTGTTGGGCTTCAGATGCTGGTTGGATCCGCCGTTCTGGCGGTTCCTGCTGCCTTGCTAGAGGATATGACCGTCACGCTTAGCTGGCAGCTTGTCGTTGCATTTATCTACACGACATTGGTGCCGGGTCTGACCGCGACCTTGGTTTGGTTTTTGTTGGTTCAACGTGTCGGCGCGATCAAGGCGGCGACGTTCCACTTCCTCAATCCATTCTTTGGCGTCGCCATTGCGGCAATGCTGTTGGGCGAGGGGCTGGGCCTGCTTGATTATGTTGGCGTGGCCATTATCGCGGTTGGCATTCTGGCTGTTCAGCTGTCGAAACAGCAAACCTAGGTCAGCACGATCAGAAGCGCATTTAGCGTAATGAATGCGCCGGCTGTCGCCACCAATAGCGCGACCGAGGCCGTGCCCTCGTGTCCGTATTCTTCTGCAAAGACGGCAAAGATCAGGAACATCGGCATCGAGCAGGACAATATCAGCGCCGCCATAATCTCGGGCGGCATGTCCATTCCGATCGTTGCGCCAAGCGTAATCAATAGCACTGCAAAGGCGGGGTTCATGATCAGTTTGGCAAATGTCACGCGGATGGCCATCGACAGGTTCCCGCTTAGTTTGATGCCGGCAAGCGACCCGCCCATAAAGAATAGCGCGACACTGGCCGTTGCCGATCCGAGCAGTTCGGTCGTGCGACTGATCGCTGCAGGAATGTGCAAACCCAAAAGGGCGACCAAGAACCCAAGCATCAGCGCGATAATCATTGGCCGTTTTGCTGTGTTCAACAGGGCCGTACCGACAGATCGCCAAAACCCTGCGCTTTGTTCAGGTCGCGACATGTCCAGCAGGGCAAGCGCTAGCGGTACAAGCAACGTGTTTTCGATCAACAGGTTCATAGTAAGCGCCTGTGTTGCCACAGCGGGCAGCGCAAACAGCAGGACCGGATAGCCGATAAAGATCGAGTTCGGACAGCATGATCCCATCGCGGCAAGGGCGCGGCGTGCGGGGCCCTGGGGGTACAAGGTGAACCACAAATAGGTTGCGCCCATCGTCAACAAGCCTGCAATTGCAAAAAACGCCAAATAGTCGGAACGCAGGGTTTCGCCCAGCGGACGTTGTGAAACGCCGAAAAACATTGCGGCGGGCATTGCCACGTTTTGAATGAATTTGCTTAGAACCGCGAGGTCTGGTTTGCCAAACAATCCGATGGATGCACACAGGAACCCAATCCCGATGATCGCATAGATCGGAAATGTAATGGCAAGGATTTCGCTCATTCGCCGATTGTTCCGCGTACACCGCCCGTTTGGGCCCGATCCAGCAGTACATGATCGAGGATCACACAGGCGGCCATTGCTTCGCCCACTGGAACGGCGCGGATGCCGACGCAAGGGTCGTGGCGGCCTTTGGTGACAACCTCGGTCGCGGATCCATCCAGACGAATGGAGGCGCGCGGGCTTAGGATCGAACTGGTGGGTTTGACCGCAAAGCGCACAACAATGTCCTGACCGGTCGAAATGCCGCCAAGGATGCCGCCAGCGTGGTTGCTGCCGAATTTGACTTGACCGTTCTCAAAGAAAATTTCGTCTGCGTTGTCGCGGCCCGTTAGCGCGGCCGAGGCCATGCCTTCGCCGATTTCGACACCTTTGACCGCATTGATCGACATCATCGCAGCGGCAAGATCGGTATCCAACTTGCCATAGACCGGTGCGCCAATCCCTGCGGGGACATTGCGGGCCACGACCTCGATCACGGCGCCAACACTGTTGTGGTCATCCTTGCGAAGCCATTGCAGGTAGTCTTCCCACTCTTGTGCCATTTGTGCGTCTGGGCACCAGAAATCGTTTTGGTCAATTGTGTCCCAATCGAACCGGCTGCGGTCGATGGCTTTGTCGCCCATCTGGACCATATAACCTTTGATCTCGATGCCGGGGGCCACCTGTTTAAGCGCCTCGCGCGCGACACCGCCCGATGCAACCCGCGCCGCCGTTTCGCGGGCAGACGACCGGCCGCCACCGCGATAATCGCGCAGGCCGTATTTCAGGTGATAGGTCACATCCGCATGGCCGGGGCGGAACGTCTGGGCAATTTCGCCATAATCCTTGGACCGCTGGTCGGTGTTGCGGATCATCAACTGGATCGAGGTGCCGGTGGTTTTGCCGTCGAACACACCCGACAGAATTTCCACCTCATCCGGTTCGTTCCGCTGGGTGGTGTTCTTGTTCTGGCCCGGCTTCCGCTTGTCCAGCCACTGTTGGATCATGCTGGGATCCAGTTCGATACCAGGGGGGCACCCATCAACGGTACAGCCGAGCGCGGGCCCGTGGCTTTCGCCCCAAGTGGTGGTTCGATAGATGTGGCCAAAAGTATTGAACGACATGCGGCTCTCCTTTGGCTGAGGTCTATCGCGCAGCGCGTCTAAGATCAAACCGCAAACAATCACCTTGCACCTGAAAATGCCCGCGCTATGTTCCGCGGTACCTCGGGGTGCCCAGTTTCTGGGCTGAGATGCGCAAGCGGACCCGTTGAACCTGAACCGGTTAACACCGGCGGAGGGAAGGTCAGAGATATCCTCTAGCCCCCGTCCGTCCGGCTGATGAGAGGATGACCAATGATCAAACATCTTTCCTATGCAGCAGGACTGAGCCTTATTGCCACTGGCGCTTTGGCTGATACCCCTGTTCTGTCTGTCTTCACATATGACGGCTTTAATTCCGACTGGGGCCCCGGCCCACAGATCGAAGCCGCCTTCGAAGAGGTCTGCGCCTGCGACCTGCAATTCGTTGGCGCGGGCGATGGGGCCGCTGTTCTGTCGCGCCTGCGGCTTGAGGGTTCCGGTACCGACGCAGACGTTGTGCTGGGCCTTGATACCAATCTGATGGGCGCTGCCGCCGACACCGGCCTGTTCGCGGCCACCAGCGTCGAGGCAGACTATGACCTGCCGGTCGCTTGGGATGACGCAACCTTTGTTCCGTTCGACTGGGGCTATTTCGCCTTTGTTGCGGGCACTGATGTTGCCGCACCATCGAATTTCCGTGAATTGGCCGATAGCGACCTGAAAATCGTTATTCAGGATCCACGTTCGTCGACGCCGGGTCTTGGTCTGGTGACTTGGGTTGCTGCGGTATACGGCGATGACGCCGGTGCGCTGTGGGGCGATCTGGCCGATAATATTGTCACCGTCACGCCCGGCTGGTCCGAGGCGTACGGCCTGTTCCTAGAAGGTGAGGCAGATGCCGTTCTGTCCTATACCACCTCGCCCGCCTATCACCTGATCGCGGAAGAGGACGCATCGAAAACCGCTTGGGCCTTTGACGAAGGCCACTACATGCAGGTCGAAGTTGCCGCAAAGCTGGCAAGCACCGATGTCCCTGAACTGGCGGATGCGTTCCTGCAGTTTCTGGTAACCGACGCCGCGCAATCGGTATTGCCAACCACCAACTGGATGTATCCCGCAGTTCTGCCGGAGGCAGGTCTGCCAACTGGGTTTGAGACCCTGATCCAGCCTGAAACGGCGCTTCTGCTGCCAGCAACCGAGGCACAGGCGATCGCTGGTCCGGCCATCGACACATGGCGCGCAGCGTTGGCGCAATAACAGGTCCACGTTGGCCCGGCGTCGCGGTTGTGACGCTGGTGCTAACGGTGGTGATCGGAACGCTCGCGGTGGTTACACTGCGGGCGGACCATAGGGCCGGATTGGGCGCGGCGGATATTGCCGCGATCCGGTTCACAGTTTTCCAAGCCTTTCTATCTGCGCTTTTGTCGGTTTTTCTGGCTGTTCCGGTCGCGCGCGCGCTGTCGCGGCGGTCATTTTTCGGACGGCAGGCGTTGATTACGTTGCTTGGCGCACCGTTCATTTTGCCTGTCATCGTTGCTGTGCTTGGGCTGTTGGCGGTGTTCGGGCGGCAAGGGGTTCTGAACCAAGTATTGGTCACCTTTGGCATGGAAAAGGTGTCGATCTACGGGTTGTCTGGCATTTTGCTGGCCCATGTGTTTCTGAACCTTCCACTCGCTGTCCGCATGATTTTGCTAGGCTGGCAGGCAGTTCCGGCAGAACGGTTTCGGTTGGCTGCCGCCTTGGGGGCATCAACATGGTCCCTTATCGAATGGCCCATGCTGCGGCGCACCGTACCCAGCGCCTTTGCCGCGATTTTTCTGATTTGCCTGACCTCGTTTTCGGTCGCCTTGATCCTTGGGGGTGGCCCCAATGCGACCACGGTTGAGTTGGCAATTTATCAAGCGGTTCGTTTCGAATTTGCCTTGGATCGCGCGGCGCTTTTGGCGTCGATTCAATGTGCCTTATCGCTTGCGGCGGCTGTGTTTGCTTGGCGCTTGGCGGGTTTTGGTGCGCATGGGGCGGGCCTAGGGCGGCCCGTTGACCGATTCGACGGGCGGGAACGCCACAGCAGGGTTGTGGATATGGTCGTCATCTGCGCGCTGGCGATTTTCCTGTTGCTGCCAATGGCCTTGATCATCTGGCGCGGTGTTGGCGGGTTGGCCGATTTGCCGGATAGCCTGTGGCCTGCAATCTGGTATTCCATCCTTGTTGCGGGGGCCGCAACGTTCCTAACCACGATCATGGCGATCTTTGTCGCACTTAGGGGCGGGGGAGCGATTGCGCTGGCCTCAGCCCTGCCAATAGCGGCGTCGGCGTTGGTGGTTGGCACAGGGTTGTTCATCGCGTTGAAGTATTTCGGCAATCCGACCCGCTGGGCGCTGGTGGTGACCGCAGGGATGAATGCGCTGCTTGCTTTGCCATTTGCGATTCGGATCATCGCGCCAGCGGTACAGGACAGCGTGCAAAACTACGGTCGGCTGGCCGCAGGTTTGGGCATCGGCAACTGGCGGTTTTTGTGGCTGGTTATCTTGCCTTTGGCGCGTCGGCCCTTGGGGTTTGCCATGGGGCTGACGGCTGCGATGTCGGTCGGTGATCTTGGTGTCATTGCGCTGTTTTCAACGGGCAAAGAGCAAACGCTGCCGCTGTTGATGTATCAGTTGATGGGTAGCTATCGTACCGACGCTGCGTGGGGCGCGGCGCTAGTGCTGCTATGTTTGGCCTTTGTGGCATTTGCTGTTTTTGATTTCTGGGGGCGGCGTGGTGCTGACACTTGAAAGTCTGATCGTTGATTTGGGTGCATTTAGCTTGCGTGGCACTCTGGACGTCCCGCGCGCTTCCTTGGTTGCAGTCGTGGGGCCCTCCGGTGCAGGCAAATCGACCTTGCTGTCTGCAATCGCGGGCTTCGTGCCGGTGACAGGAGGGCGCATCCGGTGGGATGACCAAGACATCACCGCCTTGCCGCCGGGCAAACGGCCCATGGCGATTCTGTTTCAGGATAACAACCTATTTCCGCACCTGACCGCAGCCCAGAACGTGGCCTTGGCATTGGGCAAGGGGACACGCCCGACCCCAGCGGTGTTGGATGCGTTGGCCAAGGTTGGGCTGTCAGGGTTTGAGGATCGCAAACCGGCCGAGCTGTCAGGCGGACAACAAAGCCGCGTTGCTTTGGCGCGTGTTCTGTTACAGGACAAGCCCTTGGTCCTATTGGACGAACCCTTTTCCGCGCTTGGACCAGCCATGCGACAAGAGATGTTGTCGTTGGTTCAGGAACGGCTGGTTGCGAATGGGCGTTCCGTCATGTTTGTCACGCATGATCGGCAAGACGCTGAACAAGCGGATCAGATCATCATTGTAACGGACGGCGAAATTAGTCCGCCCCGGTTGACCCAAGCTGTGTTGTCCGCGCCGCCAGATGCGCTGACATCCTATTGGGGAAAATGAAAAGGCCCGCCAGATTGGCGGGCCTTTTATTTGGTGCTGACCGAGTAAATTACTCTTCGTCTTTGCGTTTTGCGGCTGCCTTGTGCGGTGCCCACAGACGTTTGTTGGTCAGGTACAGCAGAACCGACAGGACCGTCAGGAAGATGACGCCGGTTAGACCAGCCTGCTTGCGCGAGTTCAGTTTCGGTTCAGCGGTCCACATCAGGAATGCTGCAACGTCTTCTGCTTCGCTATACAGGTCGTTCGCGTGGCCATCGTCGAAGTCGACATCTTCACCGTACAGAGGTGGAGCCATAGCGATCCAGCTGCCTGGATACTTATGGTTGCCATCTTCGTCTTTACACTCATCTGGGTAACCACCAACGGTGAACACGTTGTTGTAGTAACCTTCAAAGTCCTCAGGCGCACAGGAGGGCGGGTCAACATAGCCAACCATCAGCGACGCGATGTATTCGGCGCCACCCATACCTTTGACGATCTGATTGATACCAAGGCCGTATGGGCCGTGGAAACCAGCGCGTGCTTTTGCCATCAGCGACAGGTCAGGTGCATTCGACAGCGACGAGCCTGGGTATTTGTCAGCAGGGTTAGCAGCGCGGAAGTCGCCTTCGCCATCTGCCAGCTCTGGATCCCAAACCTCAAAGTTTGCGGCGTATGCGTAAACCTGATCGATGGTGTAGTGCGGTCCACCTTCGTCAGCCAGCGTGCCAAAGCGTACGTATTGTAGGCCGTGGCATGCTGCGCAAACTTCGGTGTAGATTTTCAGACCGCGCTGCAGCTGGTTTTGATCGTAGCTGCCGAATGGGCCTTCGAACGAAAAGTCGAAGTCCGTTACTTCGGCTGCGCCACCAGCGGCGAGCACTGCACCCGACGACATGCCAAGCGCAACTGCGGCGGAAAGGGCAATCTTGCGGAACATAGTTCTTATTTCCTTTCTCACTCGGCCGGGGTGCCGTAGTGGGCGTTGAAGTCTTCTTCGATGGTCGATGGCTGTGGCAGTGGCTTCTCGATCAGGCCCAGTAGCGGCAGGATGATCAGGAAGTATGCGAACCAATAGGTCGAAGCGATCAGCGAAATCCAGTCGAACGGGAATTCGGTCGATTGCGCGCCAACCCACATCAGAACGATGAAGTCGACAACCAGCAGAGCGAACCACCATTTGAACATTGGGCGATAACGGCCCGAACGTACCTTGGATGTGTCCAGCCAAGGGGCCAGCGCCATAACTGCGATCGCACCAAACATCGCCAGAACACCAAAGAATTTAGCGTCTACGATGCCAAAGGTGATGAACTGAACGAACTGAACAGCCCAAACATCGGCGGTGAATGCGCGCAGGATCGCGTAGAACGGCAGGAAGTACCATTCAGGAACGATGTGTGCTGGCGTCGCCAGAGCGTTTGCCTCGATGTAGTTGTCTGGGTGGCCCAGATAGTTCGGCATAAAGCCAACGATCGCAACAAAGATGGTCAGGATCACGGCCAGCGCGAATAGATCTTTGATCACAAAGTATGGCCAGAATGGCAGGGTATCTTTTTCGGCTTCTTCTTTCGAACCGCGACGAACCTCAACACCGGTTGGGTTGTTGTTGCCGGTCGAGTGGAACGCCCAGATGTGCACGATGGTCAGGCCAGCCAGAATGAATGGCAGCAGGTAGTGCAGCGAGAAGAAGCGGTTCAGCGCAGGCTGACCAACAGCCGATGCACCCAAAAGCCAAGTTTGGATCGCGTCACCGATGAACGGGATAGCGCCGAACAGGCCGGTGATAACCGCGGTGCCGTGGAAAGACATCTGACCCCAAGGCAGAACATAGCCCATGAACGCAGTGCCCATCATGATCAGGTACATCAGCATACCAATGATCCATGTGACTTCGCGTGGGGCTTTGTACGAACCATAGTACAGGCCGCGGAACATGTGTGCATAGACCGCAACAAAGAACAGCGATGCGCCGTTCATGTGGAAATAGCGGATCATGTCACCACCGCGAACGTCGCGCATGATGTGTTCGATCGATGCGAACGCCATGTCAACGTGCGGGGTGTAGTGCATCACCAGAACGATACCGGTGATAATCTGCAGGCCCAGTGTAAAGGCCAGAACGATGCCCCAAATCCACATCCAGTTCAGGTTTTTAGGAGTGGGGATCATCAGTGTGTCGTAGATCAAGCCAACGATACCGATGCGGCTGTGCAGCCACTTTTCGGCATTCGACTTCGGCTCGTAGTGATCGTGCGGGATACCGGACATTCGTGCCTCTCCTTAGCCGAGCTGAATGGTGGTTTCGTCGATGAACTGTGCCACCGGAACCTCAAGGTTACGTGGCGCCGGACCTTTGCGGATACGGCCCGAGGTGTCGTAGTGCGAACCGTGGCATGGGCAGTACCAGCCATTGAATTCGCCAGCACCGTCACCCAAAGGCACACAGCCAAGGTGGGTACACAGGCCCATTTGCACCAGCCAAACACCATCTTCCGACAGGGCGCGGTTTTCGTCAGATGCGACGGCGCCTGCTGGAAGGTTCTGGTTCTCAGCGCCTTGGTCAGGCAGCGTCGAGACGTCTACGGCACGCGCTTCGGCGATTTCTGCCTCGGTACGGGCGCGGATAAAGACCGGCTTACCCTGCCACAGAACGGTCATCTGGGTGCCTGGTGCGACGGAACTTACGTCAACACGTTTCGAGGCCTGCGCCTGAACGTCTGCCGATGGGTTCATTTGGTTGACTAGTGGCCAAACTGCTGCGCCGGTAACCACTGCACCAGCCCCTGCGGTGGCGTAGTAGATAAAGTCGCGGCGGGTGCCCTGGTGTTCTTCGTGGTTTGACACGGGGTGCATCTCCGAAATTTGAAGCCAATTGGCTCATACGAATAGGATCGACGGCGGAAGTCCGCCGTCTATTCGGGCGCTGTTTAGCTATCAAATGCGTCTCAGTCCAGTGGACAAACGAACGCAGGCACCGCAGTTTCGTCATAGCAACAGGGGGTTTGGCTATGATTTCGGGTTCCTGCCTATGTGGTAACGTGCAGATCAGCGTGAAAGATGCACCTACGCGACTCGTTTCGTGCAATTGCACGGCGTGTCAACGATACGGGGCGTTGTGGTGGCATTCGACGGTCGAATTGATCGAAATCAGCGCTGAAACGCCGACAATTGGCTATGCGCGCGGCGATCATTTGTTGGAATTTCATCACTGCCCCACCTTTGGCTGCATGACCCACTGGCACAGTATCGACCCTGAAAACCCAAATGCCAGAGCCGCCAATATGCGGATGTGTGACCCTGCAGATACCGCAGACATCCCGACTCGGTTTTTTGATGGGCGTGACAGCTGGACGTTTATTGAAACGTGATGGTTTGTCGCCTTGCCGGACATAGGGCGCCGATGTACCTTTTGCGCGTCTAGTTCGGGGGAAACCATGATCCGTAAAATTGCATCTGTGCTGGCCGTTGTGTTGCCGACTTTCGCTTCGGCTGATGAACGCGGCTTTGAACTCAGCGTCTATACCGGCATCCAGACGTCGCCGCATTCGATCATTACCGGCACTGACCCCGATGCAGGTGGCGCGGTCGATTTCACCGCCGGTTGGGAAGGCCGATCGTTCGAAATGCCGCCCTATTACGGCGTGCGTGCAACATGGTGGCGCAATAGCGCATGGGGATTCGGGGCTGAATTCACACATGCCAAGGTCTATGCCGATGCGCAGACCCTGACGGACAACGGATATGACCGGCTGGAATTCACCGATGGCCTGAACTTCCTAACGGCGAACGCGACTTATCGGTGGTCTGATGGCTGGCTGGACGGCAAGCTGACCCCATATGCGGGCGGTGGTGTGGGTATCGCCCTGCCGCATGCCGATATTCAGGCTGGCGGTGGCGATCATACATTCGGGTATCAACTCACCGGACCGGCGGCGCGTTTGTACGGCGGCGTAGTTTACGACCTGAAGGGTCAGTGGGATCTGATGGTCGAGTATCAGTTCACATACAGCAGCCATGACGTCGAGCTTGAGAACGGTGGCAACCTGTCGACCGACCTGATTACCAACGCTCTCAACTTCGGTGTGACTCGCCGTTTCTGATTATTCGACGGGCTTGGTCAGTTCCATCGAAGGGCGCGCGCCGAATGACGCCTGAAACGCCGCAAGGTTTGGGCGTCCGTCGCGCCATTGGCGGTCGTCATGTCGGAAATCCAGATATTCGAGCGCGCAGGCCATTGCGATTTGCGGCATGTTGAGCGGACCCGACAACAGCCCCATCCAACGATCTTCGACCGCATCAAGCGCGCTGGCGATTTTGCCCCATTGTGCCTCGATCCAGTCGGGGGATTGTTGTTCGATCGGGCGTAGCTTGCGTTCGTAGGAAATCGAAACAGCCGAATCCAAAATGCCCTCTGCCGTGGCCTCTAGCGTCAATACATCCCAAAGTCGTGCCTGCGGATATAGGCCAAGGTCCCACTCGGCATCAAGGAATCGCGTGATCACGCGGCTGTCGTACAAAGCTGGCCCATCCTCGCGCACCAATGCAGGGATTTTGCCGATTGGATTTGCGGCCGGAATTTCAGCAGCCGTCGCCAAAGGGGTCGTTTTGACCAGATGAAGCGGCAGCTCATCCTGGCGCCCGGCCTCGATGATCAGGGCGCGAACCTTGCGGACATAGGGTGAGGTCAAAGAGGCGATCAGTTTCATTTAGTCCTCTAGGTGTTGTTGCATGATGCGGGCCAGGTGGTCGACGTCGCTGCCGATGCCATGGTCGGCGACCCCTTTGATTGCGCCTCTTTTGGCGCTGGTGGGTTTGTTTTGGTTCAGCTTCCATGTGCTGTCGATGTCGTCGATACGAAGCCTGAACGGCACAATGGCCCGCATCATCCGCGATAGGGCTTCTTGATCCATTTTCTGGCTGCTCCAAGCCGGTTTGGGCAGTAGCCGCGCTTCGAATTCTGCGCTGATTTCATCGATAACCTGCCTGAGGTCTTGGTCTGGCAAACGTTCCAGCGACCCTTTGATATGAACGGCAACATAGTTCCATGTCGGGACCTGATCCGCCAAATCGTACCAATCAGGCGAGATGTAGCTGTCAGGACCAGTGACGCTCAGAACAGCAGCGGAGGCGTCTGTCAGACGCGCTATGGGGTTTGAACGAACCAAATGTAGGTCAACAGAGCCGCCATCGCGGGCGATGCGAAACGGAATGTGCGACAACAGCGGATAGGGGTCAGCGCTGACCGTCAGTGTGCCGAACCCGCGCCAACGCGCGAAGGCGAGGTTCCTTGACGGATCGTCGTCTCGAAAAATTGGGTTCGGATGCATGCTGTTCCCCACTATGTGCGGAACCTACAAGACGACTTGATCGTGCGCCCGTCAACGCAATTGAAGGTGCTGCCATGTCATGGATCGCCGGTTTGCGCCCCAGACGCCCCCGAAGCCCGTCCATCAACCCGATGGACAATAGCCGCAGGTAGGTGCGCCTGTGTGCAGGTGGATAAAGCCGCGCGCGACATATCCAAAGAGTGCTGCTGTAGATCAGTGCTGGGATAAACCATGCCGGACCAGCGGCCAGTTTGATCGACCCAATGCTGTTGCGAGTGATGTAGTACACCTTCCACAGCGGTAAAAATACCATGTGTTCGGTCCATTTGGGACAGTCGTGAATGAACCGGATTTGCGGTGCGGCGATGATCCCATGCCCGCCCCGGCGAAGCCTGAGGCAAAAGGATGTATCATCGCCGTAGATGAACAGATCGGGGTCGGGCGGACCAACATCGTTTATGGCCTGTGATTTGACGAACAGCCCGACAAAGCTGGAAAAGTCGATATCGGTGGGCGCTGCCGTTTGATGCATTTCGGCGTCGGTCAGGTACATTCCCGGTCGGGGCCCCTGAAACAGCGTACGGACAAACGATCGAAGTCGCCAAAACGGGTTTCGGGCGGGGCGATTGAATTCGCACAGCCGCCCGTCGGGAAATTCGACGCGGGCCGCGATGGCCGATACATTGGTGGTGCGGCGGACATGTTTGAATTGGTCCAATGCACCGGAAATCGGCCACGCGTCATCGTCAAACACCACGACCCAATCAGCGATTTTTGCGGCGGCGGTCATGCCGACATTGAAACCGCCGGCGCCGCCAATGTTCGTTTCGGTATGCATCACCACTAGGCGCTGATCGGTGAGCGTTTCTAGATAGGCCTGAGTGCCATCTGTGGATGCGCAATTTACGACGACAATGTGGTCGAACGGTTCGGCAAATGTGCGGGCTAGGCCGGTTCGCAGGCGGTCCAGCCGATTATGGGTCACGATGACAGCCGCAATCGTCATGACAGTGGGTGAGCCGAAAATCGCGGCGCTGTCGCGTGTGTGGTCACACGCTGCGCTAGGTCCATCGCCTCGCGGATGGCGTCGTCCATATCCAGATACCGATAAGTGCCCAACCGACCTGCAAACGTCACATTGTCGGTCGATTGTGCCTGCTGAATGTATTTCGCCAACCGCTCTTTGTCCTGCGCGGTTCGGATGGGGTACATCGGTTCATCCGTGGCCCCGCATTCGCGGGGGTATTCGTGATAGACGATTGTGTCAGTGTGGGTTTCCCACGGGGTAAAATGCTTGAACTCGGTGCTGCGGACGTGGGGAACATCCTTGTCTGGGTGATTCATGACCGCGCATCCCTGAAAGTCGCCCTTTTCCCGCGTTTTCACGAAATCCGTGGTGCGATAACCCAGTGGCCCGTTTGAGTAGGCGAAATATTCGTCTATCCGCCCCGTCCAGAACACATGTTTCCAATCGTTGGTTTCGGATGCGTCAAACGTGGATGTCAGGTGCAGGGTGATGTTGGGATGATCCAAAAGCGCCGCAACAATCGACGTATACCCGTCGCGCGGCATCCCCTGAAAACGGTCAGGAAAATAGTCGTCATCATAGTCGAACCGGACCGGCAGGCGTTTTGCAACCGAGGCAGGAATATCGCGCGGCGGACGTCCCCATTGTTTGGCTGTGTAGCCTTCTAGGAACGCTTGGTAGAGGTCATCGCCAACCACATTGCGCGCGCTGGTTTCGAAGTTATCAGCGGGTTCAAGATTTGTTTGCCCTCCTATGAATGTCCGTGCCTCGTCTGGACGCATGGCCCTGCCAAAGAACTGATTAATTGTGTGTAGATTGATGGGCAGGGAAAACACTTGGCCGTTGACGGTCGCCTTAACGCGGTTCGTATAGGGGACCATGGTTCCGAATTTCTGAATGAAATCCCACACCTCGCCATCATCGGTGTGAAAAATATGTGGGCCGTATTTATGGACCATAATGCCGGTATCGGGATCCCGTTCCGTGTGGCAGTTTCCTGCAACATGGGGGCGTTTGTCGAACACCACCGATTTGTGCCCGGCCTCAGCCAGCTGGCGGGCGAGGACCGCACCGGTAAAACCTGCCCCAACAATCGCGTATGTGTCCTGCATGTATCCTCCGACAGCGTGGTCCGAGGATTGAGACAATTACGTTAAAATGCCGTGAACCGGGTTAGGCGCGGAGTTGGGTCCCATCAATCGCGGTGATCGCGGCCCGCACGATCTGCGATTCAGGTTGATCGCTATCAAACACCACTTCGGCAAACTGTTCGGTGCGACCCATGCGCGGGTTTTCCATCAAAATGCTGTGTGT
Source organism: Marivivens sp. (assembly GCA_965215785.1). GTDB lineage: Bacteria > Pseudomonadota > Alphaproteobacteria > Rhodobacterales > Rhodobacteraceae > Marivivens. The sequence continues at coordinate 1,071,241 of OZ244120.1, forward strand.
CTGGCCCAACTGCGCCGCCAAGTGGTTGGCGACGGCAGCGTCGCCCTTGGCCCGCAGGCGTGCGGCGCGATCTTTAATGGCCTTACCGTTGACCTGAGGCATCTTGGCTGCTGGCGTTCCGTGACGGACGGAATAGGGGAAAACGTGTAGCCATGTCAGGTGGCAGTCATCCACCAGTTTCAGCGAGTTTTCAAAATGCGCCTCGGTTTCCGTGGGGAAGCCGGCAATGATGTCGGCGCCGAACGTCATATCGGGTCGCAGTTTGATCGCGTCCTCGGCAAAGCGGATCGCATCATCGCGCAGATGGCGGCGTTTCATCCGTTTCAGAATCAGGTCATCGCCATGCTGAAGGCTGAGGTGCAGGTGTGGCATCAGGCGCGATTCGGTGGCGATGGCCTGCATCAGGTTTTCATCCACCTCGATCGAATCGATCGAACTGATCCGCAGGCGCGGCAAATCCGGCACCAATTTCAGGATGCGCATCACCAGATCGCCCAATTTCGGCTGGGCGGGCAGGTCAGCGCCCCATGATGTCAGGTCAACACCGGTCAGCACGACCTCGTTGTATCCCTTGTCGACAAGTCGCTTGATCTGATCAACGACAACGCCCGCTGGCACCGACCGCGAATTTCCGCGGCCGTAGGGAATGATGCAAAATGTGCAGCGGTGATCACAGCCGTTTTGCACCTGAACATAGGCGCGGCTGCGCGTGCCGAAACCGTCGATCAAATGGCCTGCGGTTTCGGTGACCGACATGATGTCGTCGACCTGCACGGGCTCTGTCTGGCCAATCAGGTCGGGGGCCATGTTCTGCCACGTAGCAGGCTGCATTTTTTCGGTATTGCCGATGACCTTGGTCACCTCAGGCATAGTGGCAAAGGTTTCCGGCTCAACCTGTGCGGCACAGCCCGTCACGATCAACGTCGCATCGGGATTTTCACGGCGCAGTTTGCGAATTTCCTGTTTAGCTTTGCGCACGGCCTCGGCCGTTACGGCGCATGTGTTCACAACAACGGCGTTTTCGACACCCGCCTGTTGGGCGAGGTCTTTCATCGCTTCGGTTTCATAGGCGTTTAACCGACAGCCAAGTGTGGAAAAGACAGGCGGTTTCATCGGCGCCAGACCCCGTCGAACACGTGGGCGGTCGGACCAGTCATCCAAACGCCGTCATCCCGCCAGTCGAGGTGCAGAGTGCCGCCATCAAGGTCGATACGCACCTTGCGCCCTGTCAGCCCGCGTCGCGCCGCGGCAACAGCTGTTGCACAGGACGACGACCCAGAGGCCAGCGTGGTGCCCACGCCTCGCTCCCATACACGCATCCGCAGGTGATCGGGCCCGATAACCGACGCGAATTGAACATTAGTCCGCTGTGGGTACAGGTCGTGATGTTCGTAGCGCGCGCCCAGCGTTTCCAGATCAACGGCTTCGGCATCGTCGACAAAGAACGTGCAGTGCGGGTTGCCCATGCCGGTCGCGGTCGGCTCACCCTCGATCGGCAAGCGCAGGGTGTCCATTTCGCGCGCCAGCGGCACCTCGTCCCAGCTTAGCTGCGGGTGCCCCATATTGACGGAGGTCAGGCCATTCCCAGCGTCCAGTGCAAATAGCGTTCCGCGTTCGGTGGTGAGTGTCAGGTCAGATTTGCCCGTCCGATCCATTTCCCACCGCGCAATACACCGAGTCGCATTTCCGCAGGCAGCCGATTTTGACCCGTCCGCGTTCCAGAAAATCAGGTGCAGATCCGAATCGCCACCATGATGAAGGGTTGCAAGCTGATCAAACCCGACCCCACGATGGCGATCGGCGATAGCCACAACTGTGGCTTCGTCTACGGTAAATTCACCGCTACGTTCATCAATAACAACGAAATCATTGCCTAAACCATGCATTTTCATGAACGGCAGGCCGGAGTTTGTTTCTGCGCGCATGGCGGCCATATATGCCCCTTGTGAAAATAAATCCAGAGATCGTAATTTTCGGGTTGACCCCACCCCCCGACATTTCTAGAAGGCCCCCCACAGTGGGCCGTTAGCTCAGTTGGTAGAGCAACTGACTTTTAATCAGTGGGTCGCAGGTTCGAATCCTGCACGGCTCACCACTTACCAAAAATACAGAATGCAAATGAACGCACCACAGTGTGTGTCCATTGCATTTGTGCGAAAAGCCTGCACCTAGACTAGGCGCGGGCTGGGTTGTTTTGCGGTGAGTGTCCGTCGTCATATAAAATGGGACATCAGAGCGGCTTGATCATTGGAGGCTCTGGTTCGGTTGTGTGATTAATTATGCTGCTTGTTTTTGATGTTGCAAGCGGCGTTGTCGGATTGTCTGTTTCTTGATTTTTTCTCTTTCTCTCAGAATGACTTTGTCTCGGTCGAAGTAGGCGTCGGCGGGTGTGACGTTGTTCAAGCTCTCGTGGTATCGCTTGTTGTTGTAATATTCGACGAAGGCCCCAATCTGGCGCTCAAGATCACCGGGTAGGTAGTAATTTTCCAGCAGAACTCGGTTCTTCATGGTCTGATGCCAGCGCTCGATCTTGCCCTGAGTTTGCGGGTGGAATGGCGCAGCGCGGACATGGTGCATGTTCTGCCCCTCCAACCATTTGGCCAGATCGCCAGAGATGTAGCAGGAACCGTTGTCGCTGAGCAGACGAGGTTTGTGCCGGACCACGGCCTGGTCGCAGCCTGATGCCGTCAGGGCTAACTCGATCGTGTTGGTGACATCCTCAGCACGCATATTTGTACAGAGTTTCCAGGCAATGATGTAGCGGCTGTAGTCGTCGAGGATGGTGCTGAGATACTACCAACCCCACCCGATGATCTTGAAGTAAGTAAAGTCGGTCTGCCACATCTGGTTGATGGCGGTGGTCTTGTCTGTGAACTCATCGGCAGCCTTGATCACCACATAGTCTGGTGCTGTGATCAGATCAGCGGCTTTCAAGATGCGATAAGCCGATGATTCAGAGACAAAATACCGCTTCTCATCTGTATATTTGACGGCTAGCTCGCGTGCGGTCAGCGCCTCATGTTCCAGCGCAAACGCGATCAGATCATCCCGCCGATCCTGCGGAATGCGGTTCCAGATCGATTTTGGCCGAGGCGCGCGATCCGCGAGGGCATCAAAGCCACCTTCGACATATCGGTCATACCACCGGTAAAATGTGGTGCGCGGGATGCCCAGCATATCAAGGGTCTTCTTGATTGGCAGATGCGACCCTTCAACTGTGCGAATGATCTCCAACTTCTCGGTTGCAGGATACCTCATTCCTCGAACTCCCCAGCTCCTGTCATGCTTTTTTAAGCAGACGGTTTTCCAAGGTGAGGTCAGCCACGCATTCTTTCAGAGCCATGGCCTCGGACCGCAGATCTTTCACCTCATGCGAGCTCGCCTGACGTGCTGTGTCGCCGGAAAGACGACGCTTTCCAGCCTCAAGGAATTCCTTCGACCAACTGTAATACAGGCTGTCAGAGATCCCCTCGCGGCGACACAGCGCAGAGATGCTTTCTTCGCCACGAAGGCCCGCCAAAACAATGCGGATCTTCTCCTCCGCTGAGTAGGTCTGGCGGGTCTTGCGGCGGATGCTTTTGACAAGCTTGTCAGCTGCGTCTTTCGATGTTCCGGGCTTCTTGTTCATCTTCGCTCCTTAAAGGCTACGATGAACCAGAAACCCTCCGTTGTTCAAATCCTCAAATCTGTCCCACAAGCGCTGACGTCAGACACATCGCCGAAAGCATCGAACGGTTTCGCCCCTTGATGGCGGCGGCTCAGGACGCGGGGCTTAAGGTGCGTGGCTATGTGTCCTGTGTGACCGACTGCCCATACGATGGACCAACAGCGCCCAGTGCCGTCGCGCGTGTTGTTGCCGATCCTGTCGACATTGGGTGTTTTGAAATCTCTCTCGGTGATACCATCGGCCAAGCGACGCCGACGACGACACAGGCGATGCTGGGGGCTGTATTGGATGTCGCCGGGGCAAAGATGCTTGCTGGTCATTTTCACAACACCAACGGTCGCGCGCTGGACAACATTGATGTTGCGCTAGAGGCGGGGATCAGGTGCTTTGATGCATCTGCCGGTGGGCTGGGCGGATGCCCCTATGCACCGGGGGCACAAGGCAATGTCGCAACCGAAGCGGTCATTGCGCGGTTGCATCAGCAGGGAATGAAAACAGGTGTCGATCTGGGGGCATTGCAAGCGGCGGCAACCTTTGCGCAAAGCCTAAGGACCAACAATGGATAACTATCAAACACTGGCCATATCGCAGGATGCGCGCGGGGTCGTTTCGCTTGAGTTGAACCTTCCTGACAAACGTAACGCACTATCGGCGCAGATGATTTCTGAACTGACCCACTTTGCCGAAACGGTCGAAGATCGTGATGGTGCGCGGGTGGTTGTGATGTCTGGGCGCGGCCAGGTGTTTTGCGCGGGGGGTGATCTGGGCTGGATGAAACAGCAGATCGAGGCCGATCGCGAAACCAGAATGGTCGAGGCCCGAAAACTTGCCTTGATGCTGCGGGCCCTGAACGAAATGCCACTGCCATTGATTGGACGCATCCACAAAAGGGCCTTTGGCGGTGGGGTCGGTATTGCCTGTGTGTGTGATGTCGCAATCGCAACCAGTGATGCCCAGTTCGGGTTGACCGAAACGCGGTTAGGCCTAATACCAGCGACCATTGGGCCCTATGTCCTTGCGCGTATGGGCGAGGGTAAGGCGCGCCGCGTGTTCATGTCCGCGCGGTTGTTCGATGTCCATGAGGCTAAGGATCTGGATCTGGTCGCTAATGTTGTGGACGCGGATGCAATTGATGACCGTATCGCGCGCGAAATCGAACCTTATTTGTCCACCGCCCCCAATGCGGTTGCTGCTGCCAAACGGCTGGCACGGCAATTGGGACCTAGGATTGATGATGCCGTGATCGACCACAGCATTGAATGCCTTGCGGATACGTGGGACGGAGAAGAGGCCCGACAGGGTGTCGAAGCCTTCTTTGCGAAAACCAAGGCACCCTGGATACGTTAGATCACTTGCGGATCAATGTATGACCGGTCTGAATTTTCGGCGAGAGCTCGACGATTTGTCCCTCAACCGTGTCAGGATCGGTCACGCGTTGATGAATAATTTCCGCGGCGCGTTGACCAACATCACGGCGACAGGCGTCCATCGATGCAAGTTGCTTGGGCAGTCCATCAAGCAGTTCAACACCGTTGAAACCAGCTAGGCCGATCTGACCAGGGATGTCGTACCCTTTTTCCAACAGGTACAGCAGGCCGCCAGCGCCGATCATGTCGTTCGAATAGTACAGGAAATCCAGATCGGGACGCCGCGACAGAAGGGCTTCGGTCATTTCGCGCCCTTTTGCCAGCGCGGACCCGCCCGAATAAAACTCTTGATCGGTGATTTCGATGCCCGCTTTGGCCAACGTACGTGTCAGGCCCTCAAACCGTTTCCGCGCACGGTGATCGAGCGGCATTTTGGTGCCAAGAAAGCCGATTTTGCTGTAGCCGTTTTCGATGATCGCTTCGGCCATTTTGCGGCCAGCGCGGCGATGGCTGATCCCGACGCAGGCGTCGATTGGCTCGCCATCGACATCCATAATCTCGACCACGGGGCAACCGGCCTGTGCTAGCATGGCGCGGGACGCTTCGGAATGTTCGAGGCCCGCGATGATGACGCCAGATGGGCGCCAAGACAGCATTTCAAACAGAACTTTTTCTTCGCGTTCAGGCAGGTAATCGGTCACGCCCACCACCGGCTGAAGTTCGGTATCGGCAAGTGTTTCGGAAATGCCCGACAGCACCTCGGGAAAGACCATGTTGCCCAAGGACGGGATGATAACCGCTACAAGGTTCACGCGCTGCGATGCCAGTGCGCCGGCGATTTTGTTCGGAACATAGCCCAAACGTTTGGCGGCCTCTTGCACCTTAAGGCGCGTCGCTTCGGACACATCACCCTTGTTGCGCAGGACGCGACTGACCGTCATTTCACTGACGCCTGATGCTTCGGATACATCGCGCAGGGTCAGCGGGCGTTTCGAAGGTGTTCTCACGGCAGTCGTCCTGTTAAAAAACTGTTTCTTTTAGTTAAGCTAAGTTTTGGTGGATGTCCAAGAGAAGCCTGCATGGTTGCCGCTATCGACATCCAAAGATTAGGGTGCGTTGTCGTGAGAGTAGCCGCCGGTAAGGTCTGCTATCGCTATAGATTGGTGCTGAGCAGTATTTCGACGCGAATATGTTCTTGCTGGCGATGCGTTTGGCTGTTGTCTGAAATAGCTTTCAGCTTGCGCACTGCGCTGCGCACCAGATGACCGGCATTTTGGGCAATGACGCAATCGAGCCGCTGTAAGTTGCGGCTACCCGCGGGACATTTCAGAGTTTGACGATAGCTTTTCTCTGAGAGCTTCGTAAGGCGTTTTCCCTTTGTGAGCACCATGTGGCCTGTGGAAGTTGTAGAAGCGTTCCCATTCGCCCAATCGTTCTTCCAGATCGACATCACCTTTGTAGCTAAGCAGCTGATAGAATTCCTGCTGATCCGATCGATGTGATCGCTCGACTTTTCCGTTCAGTTGTGGCGTTGCGCGACGGATGTAAGCGTGGCGAATACCGAGGTCTTCAACATGCCAGTGAAACTTAGCTTGGAACTCATGGCCGTCGCCCATTGGGCTTGAACCAATGGCGCTCTCAATGGGCAACTCCGTTCTCATTTCGCGGATCCGGAACGGAAACTTGGCAATGATGTGGTTAACGAAGTCTATGGCGTTGGCCTGGGTGTGCTTTTCATAGACTTTCAGGGCTCGCACACGCGTGGCGTCATCAATGGCCGTGAATTGAAAGCGGCGAACCTTCTCACCTCTTTTGCCTTTGAAAGTCAGGAACTTGACGTCCATCTGGATATGATGACCAGGAACCTGTTTCTGATATCGTTTGGTATGAACCTTCCGCGTGCGGGTTCCGCGCGGAAGACGGTTCAGCCCATTGCGTCGTAATATACGCGAAACCGTTGCGTCAGATATCTTGATGTCGTGGTAGCGCTCTAAATACCAAACGATCCGCATTGGGCCGAGGTGGTATTTGTGGCGAAGATAGAGAACCTTTTCCTCACGCTCGGGCGGCGTCCTGTTGGCATGCCACTTGGGTATCGGAGGGGCATTGACCAGCCCAGCTTCACCACGTTCAGCGTAGGCTTGCCTCCAGCGGTAAAAGCTGGAGCGGCCAATGCCAAAATAGCGACAAGTCTTGGCGACATGGCCAATCTCATCGGCGTATCGAAGTATCCGCAACTTACGTTGAATCTCGCGTTGATCCTTGTTCATGAACATCTCCTTCTTCCCAAAATTGGGAGGTTAAAGGAAATGTCCCGCGAGTAACGGCATATCTACACCTTTGATCGACATGGCCAAGGTGTACTAGGCGTTGATTTCGTGTTGCGCCTCGTTGGGCAAAGGTTCAAATTGACAGTCGGTCATATTTTGAACCAGACCTAGGGGCGCACATGGCCCCGTTGGTCTGAAAACGGCCCCGTGGCTCAACTGGATAGAGCAGCCCCCTCCTAAGGGGCAGGTTGCAGGTTCGAATCCTGCCGGGGTCGCCATTTTCTGATGGCTTTTGTTGACCGCTCGGGAATGTGCGCCATCTGCTTGGGTATGTCGCGACGTGGGAATATCAACAACGGTGTGCCTATCCCTGTGAACCGATCCGCACGAATGGGGCGGATGGGAATTATGGGCGCGCGTATGGCGGGATCGATCGTTTCGGCCGGTGCGCGTCAGTTGATGCAGGGGCAGCGGCCATCGCTTCGTGATTTGGCACTGGGCCCCGCGCCGATGAGGCATATGGCCAACGAATTGGCCAATATGCGTGGCGCAGCAATGAAGGTGGGTCAGCTACTGTCGATGGATACCGGTGACGTCCTGCCTGCCGAGGTCACCGAAATATTGTCACGGCTGCGCGCGGATGCACATTTTTTGCCACCCCAACAGTTGCGCGATGTGCTGGATGCCGAATGGGGGCGCGGTTGGTATCGGCGGTTCAAAAAGTTTGATGTTCGGCCAATGGCTGCGGCATCTATCGGGCAGGTCCACCGTGCTACCCTGCCGTCTGGACAAGAGGTGGCTGTCAAAGTGCAGTACCCCGGCGTCGCCCAAAGCATCGATAGCGATTTGGCGAATGTCAGCGCGCTGATCCGGCGGATGGGTGTTTTGCCCAAAGGATTTGATATTGCCCCGTTTCTGGAAGAGGCACGACAGCAACTGCACGAAGAAACGGACTATCGCCGCGAGGCAGGTGAACTGGTCGCGTTTGCCAAGTTGCTGGATGGATTTGACGGCCTTCGTCTGCCCCGCGTTGTACAAGATTTTTCAACCAATCGCGTTCTGGCGATGACGTTTGAAACGGGTCTACCCATTGATACCTTGGTCGATGCGTCCCAGTCAGTTCGGGACCGCGTTGTCACCCGTCTGGTGCGTCTGGTCTTGGCGGAAATGTTCGACTTTGGGCGGATGCAAACGGACCCGAATTTCGCAAACTACCTTTATGACGCCGAAACCGATCAGGTCGTTTTGCTTGATTTTGGCGCGTCGAGGGAATTGTCGGATACGACAGTTGATGCGTATCGCGCAGCGTTAAGGGCGGGCCTGTCTGGGGACCAAGAGGCGTTGATAGCGTCGTTGCATGGCTTGGGCGCGCTGGGTGGGGCCGTCGTTGATCCGGCACACACGCAGATGATCCTGCAGATGGCTGATCTGGCGTTCGACGCGATGCGGAGCGGCGGCCTTGAATTCGGGCGCTCGGACCTGCCTAGGCGATTGCAGGCCATGGGCGAGGATTTGGCGAGGCAGGGTTATGCACCGGACCAAGCGCCACCAGACGCGATGTTCATCCAACGAAAATTGGGCGGGACGTTTTTGCTATGTCACCGGCTTAGGGCTACGGTGCCGATCGGCGATCTTCTTGCGCCCTATGTCGGGTGATTAGACCATTCGAATGACGTCTTTTTCGATGGCCAACATATAGCCCTTTTTGGCGATGTTTTTCACCAACAGTTCGCTGATCATCTGGTTGCCCAAGGAATCGCGCAGGCGTTTGATGCGCGTTGCACCAGCGGCCTCTTCGCAATCTGTTTCGTTGCGCCCGGAAATGACCGCCTCGATCTGCGCCCCAGACATAACTTCGTCATCCATGCGGGCCTCGGCCAGCACGGACAGCGTTTCGATGGCGGCTTCGGTCAGTTTGAATTCGAAATTGTTCAGATAGACGGTTTTCTGATCGCGGCTGATTAGCAGGCTGTTGACCTCAATGCCTTTGCGTTCGATCTGACCCATGCGGCGGTTAAGTGTGACCAACATGACCAAGAAAGCGACCGCAGCGATCAACATCGCGGTGGCGAACACCAGTAGGACAAAGATCACAAACCGATAGCTGTCCAGCGTTTCGGAAAATGCCGTGCCCGATTGCGCAAGGATTTCGAGCAGCTTTAGCTCGGCCTGTGCAGTCAGATCATCATTTTCCACAAACAGTGTTTCGACACGCGCATTAAACGCATTCGCGTCTGGCAGGTTCGCAAAAAGAACGACGGCTGCAATTGCCAGAATAAGGACAATCGCAACAATTCCCGCGATGACAACCGCATTACCCGTCTGACGGGTTTCAGAAGCGGAGATAGAATTCGCCCGCACTTTCGCGCCTTTCGTCAAGTCCAGCATCGTCAAAGACGCTGACTACATTCAACAGAACCCATCCCGCCTGTTCCAAACGGGGTTCAAGTTCATCTGCAGCATCATCGGCATTGCACGGTCCGTCAATACGGGCAACGCCGTATTGTAACCGCAAGGGGTCATCCTGCTTGGCCTTATAGTCGGCATAGCAGGCTGCCTGCGCCGATGTCGCAGCAAGCGTTAGCATAAGGGCGAATACATATTTCATAGCTCGCTCAGATGACCAAATCAGCCATTGCTATTCAATAACCAAATCCGACACGGCCGCTGTTATTGTCTGACTTTGGCCAATCGGTGCCTGTTTGACCCATCACCAGTCATTCGAAAGGACATCCGATGTTCACCACGTTCACAAAAGTAATCGCTGTGGCCGCGCTTGTTTCCGCCGGCGCGACACAGGCCTCGGCGAATAATCGTGACGAAGAATTGGGCCGTATTATCGGCGGGGTCGCGTTGCTGACCATTCTTGGCCTTGCCCTGAGCGACAATAATAACGCTGGCCCGCGCCACCATGTTAGCCCCCGCCCGACACCAGAACCGCACCCCGTTCGGTTGCCGCGCTTGCCCGCGCAATGCGTGATGGGGGTCCCAACGCATCAGGGCCCTGTTGAAATTTACGGTGCACGGTGCCTGCAGCAGGAATATCGATTTGCAGATCGTTTGCCTTCGCAATGCGCGACAACTGTTGATGGGGCGTGGGGCGGAACGCGTCGGGGGTATGATCCGCGTTGCCTCGAACTCAATGGGTTTCGGTCGTTTAATTGATCGAGCAGGAGGCGCGTAAAACCCGATAACGCGTCGCCAAATGGGGCCGGGGATTGGACATGTTCCCCGGCCTCGCATTATGTGGGGCAAAAAGGATGCCCGATGATCCCAGCCAATCCCGATTTCAGCTTTGAACAGGCCGCCTATGACCGCGGTTTTTCGCGTGTTGTTGGTGTGGACGAGGTGGGCCGAGGTCCGATTGCAGGCCCCGTGACGGCCGCAGCGGTCATTTTGGATCCGCAAAATATTCCTGATGGATTGAACGACAGTAAGAAACTGTCGCCCAAGAAACGCCTAGCTTTGCTAGAACAGGTGTTGGCCACGGCCGAGGTGTCTGTTGCCCATGCCAGCGTTGAGGAAGTGGACGATTTGAATATCTACCACGCGTCGCATTTGGCGATGGTGCGCGCGGTTCAGGGGCTATCGGTTCCGCCCGATTTCGCACTGATTGATGGCAACAAAATTCCCAAAGACCTGACCATTCCCGCCGAGGCTATTGTCAAAGGCGATGCACGTTCGGTGTCGATTGCGGCCGCGTCGATTGCTGCGAAAATTTCTCGGGACGGGATAATGGAGTCCTTGGCGCAACAGTTTCCCGGCTATGGCTGGGAACAAAACGCAGGGTATCCAAGCCCCGCGCACAAGCGTGCCTTGTTGGAACTGGGCGTGACCCCTTATCATAGGCGTTCGTTTAAGCCGGTTCACAACATCTTGTATCAAGAGTAAATCGGAACACTTTGATATAATAAAACTTTTGACACTCGCGCCTCGTTGTCTCATCTTAGGGTCAACCAAAGAGCGGAAAAATCCGCCGGTTAAACGAGGCAGAGTAGTAATGACTAGCAAGTCGCAGGATGCGGTAACCCCGCTTCCGTTGAATAGCGTCTTGGGCGGCGATTGCATCGACGTGATGAATTCGTTGCCTGAAGGCAGTGTAGATCTTATTTTTGCGGACCCTCCGTATAACTTGCAATTGCGCGGGGATTTGCATCGTCCCGACAATTCCAAGGTGGATGCGGTTGATGATCACTGGGATCAGTTTTCGTCGTTCGCGGCCTATGACACCTTTACGCGCGAATGGTTGGCGGCAGCACGACGCCTGTTGAAACCAAACGGCGCGATTTGGGTCATCGGCAGCTATCACAACGTGTTCCGCATGGGTGCCGAGCTGCAAAATCAAGGCTTTTGGATTTTGAACGATGTGGTTTGGCGTAAGTCCAACCCGATGCCGAATTTTCGTGGCAAGCGTTTGACCAATGCCCATGAGACACTGATTTGGGCCTCAAAACAGGAAGGTGCAAAATACACCTTCAACTACGAAGCGCTCAAAGCCCTGAATGAGGGCGTACAGATGCGCAGCGACTGGGTTCTGCCGATTTGCACGGGCCATGAACGTCTCAAGGACGAAAATGGCGACAAGGCGCACCCGACGCAAAAGCCGGAATCGCTGTTGCATCGTGTGCTTTTGGCGACGACAAATCCGGGCGACGTGGTGCTCGATCCGTTCTTTGGCACCGGCACCACCGGTGCAGTGGCCAAAATGCTGGGCCGTGAATACATCGGGATCGAACGCGAAACCGCTTATCGCAAGGTGGCCAAGGATCGCATCGCCAAAATCCGTAAATTTGACCAAGAGGCCCTGCAGGTTTCCACCTCGAAACGGGCTGAGCCACGGGTTGCCTTTGGCGTTCTGGTCGAACGTGGCCTGTTGCGTCCCGGTGAAGAGCTAATCAGCCTGAATGGTCGTCATCGCGCCAAGGTGCGTGCCGATGGGACGCTGGTTGGTGGCGATATGAAGGGATCGATCCATCAGGTTGGCGCTCATCTCGAAGGCGCACCAAGCTGTAATGGCTGGACCTACTGGCATTTCAAACGTGACGGTCAAAACGTCCCGATCGATCTGCTGCGTCAGCAGATCAGGGCCGAAATGCGCGAATAAGCATGAGTTTACCGCCAGTGCCTCCGGCATCCGTCGCCGAGGAAGGCACCGACTTCCCCGCCGTTTCTAACGGCGGGGCTTTTTGATTCTAGCGGGGCTGTGGGTTGGTGCCGTTTTTGTAGGGTGCCCAGTCCGTGACATGCGGATAATAGCGACGCCGCCACGCACGGACCTTGGGGTTCATCATGCGTCGCCAAACGGGTGGCACTAGCGCAATCATCCCCATGAATGGATAGCCCATCGGCAATTGGGGCGCATCGTCTTCGGAATAGGTCTGCAGCAATGGAAAACGGCGGTCCGGTTTGTAGTGGTGATCCGAATGACGCTGCAAATTGATCAAGAGCCAGTTCGTGGTCTTGTGCGATGCGTTCCACGAATGATGGGGTTTGACGTGTTCGTATTTACCGTCCCCAAGGTGTTCTCGGGTCAATCCGTAGTGTTCGATGTAGTTGGTCAGCTCTAGCGACAGGATCGCGATGAATGCTTGCATCAAGTACAGACCAAGTCCCAGCCAGCCGGCCAGTGCAAAGGCGATGACCAGCATCAGGCCCTGCAACAGGGCATAGCGCCAAAACGGATTGCGCAACGCGTACCAAGGCGACCCGCGTCGCGACAGCAGACGCTTTTCGGCCCTGAATGCCGACACGGGGCAGGTGGTAATGACCCGTGCGAAATAGCGGTGAAACCCTTCGTTATATCGCGCAGTCACGGGATCGCGCGGGGTGCCCACATATGTGTGGTGCACAAGCAGGTGTTCGCTGCGAAAATGTCCGTATTGGACCATAGCCATCAAAATATCGCCCAACCAGCGTTCGAATTTTGGGCGTTGATGCATCAGCTCATGTGCGTAGTTGATGCCAATTGTACCGGACAGGATGCCCATTCCGGCCAGTGCGCCATATTTTTCACCCAGTGACAGATGATCGGCACGAGGGACGTACCACAGCATCCATAGGATCAAGGCGGCCTGAACAAAGGGCCAAACAATCGTGATCAGTCGATACCAGAACAGATGCTGGTTCGGCGTATCCGGATCGGGGTTCTGTTCGTTCAATCCGGTAAAATTGTCCAGAAATGCGACAAAGTACCAGGTGACCACCACAGGCAGCGCAAGGAACCAACCCCCGTTGAGGGCCGCAATGATCGGCAGCGGAATGGTCAGCAGCGACATCCAGAACGGCAACGCCCCAAGAAGTGTCGTGTTTAAGGTTTTGTACATGCGATGCCTCCGCCGGATCTGGCAACAGCCTAGTCGAACTGAACTAATCGGTTCAATAACTGTTTTGGTCGACGTGGCGTTGGGCGATTTCCAGAACCTTGCGCATCACAGTCGGCAGATCACTGGGTTTGACATCGTTGGGGCCATAAAATGACCCAACGGGCGGAACCGTTGTCATTGGAACGCGGGCGACCGCGACTGACAGGATCAGGTGAAAATGTGTAAAGGTATGTTTCGCTTGGGTGTTGAGGGTTGTCCATTCCGCCTCTAGCGGTGGTCGGGCGGTTGGTGCGTCGCCCCAATCGGTTGTCGGCCATCCCAGCATGCCGCCCAGCAACCCGCTGTCCGCTCGGGTTTCCAACAAAAAGGCACCATCGGCGCGTTGAACAACATAGGCCGTTCCGAACCGAGTCGGCTTTGCCTTCTTTGGCAGCTTTTTTGGCAATTCCGTCATGGTTCCGGCGGGAAATGCCAAACAGTCGGGACGCCACGGGCAAATGCCACAGGCAGGGTTGCGCGGCGTGCAGATCGTTGCGCCAAGGTCCATGACGGCCTGCGCATAGTCGCCGGGCCGGTTTTCTGGGGTCAGATCGCGCGCCTTTTCCGTAAGTTCGGGCTTGGCCGTTGGCAGGGGGGTATGAATGTCAAAGAGGCGCGACATCACCCGTTCAACATTGCCGTCCACCACCACCGAAGGTTCATCAAAAGCGATCGAGGAAATCGCCCCTGCTGTATAGGGGCCGATGCCTGGCAGTTTGATCAACTGATCATAGGTTTCGGGGAACGTTCCATCATGGTCTGCGGCGATAACGCGCGCGCATTTCAATAGGTTACGGGCCCGCGCATAATAGCCAAGGCCCGCCCACTCGGCCATGACATCTGCGTCATCGGCTGCGGCAAGGTCGGACACCGTTGGCCAGCGATTGGTGAATCGGACAAAGTAATCCCTGACGGCCGCAACAGTTGTTTGCTGTAGCATGATTTCCGACATCCACACGCGATAGGGATCAGGACGGACGCCTGCCTGTTTGTCGTGTGGTCCAACACGCCACGGCATTGCGCGCGCATGGGTGTCATACCAGGCAAGCAGGGTTTCGCTCAGGTGGTCACGCAAACTTTAGCTCCCGTGTTGTCGTGTTTCGCTGGCATTGCGCCTGCCGGTCCTTACAATAGGGCACTAAGATGAAAGAGCCACGTACCAAAGGAACCACGCGCGGATTTTCTCGTGCAGCGAGCCTGATGCAGTCACGCATTCGGCAGGCAAGCGAGTCACGTGGTTTTGCGGTGTCTCGCGTGTTGACCCATTGGCCCGAGGTCGTTGGCCCATCGCTTGCGGCGGTTAGCCGACCTGTTGACGTGTCCTATGGACGCGGCGGGATGGGGGCGACCCTGACGGTTCTGACCACCGGTGCGAATGCGCCGATGCTGGAAATGCAGAAAGAACAAATTCGTAACAAGGTGAATGCCTGTTACGGCCACAACGCAATACAACGTGTTCGGATTACCCAAACCGCGCCCGTTGGTTTTTCGGAAGGCCAGGTTGCCTTCGATCATTCAAAACCGGTCCAGCCAAAACAGCCAGACCCAACCGTCGTTGCCGAGGCCCGCGCTATGGGGTCCCATGTAGGCGACGCAACCCTTCGTCATGCGCTGGAAACGCTGGCGACCAACGTCCTAAGCAGACAAAAGAATTAGAGGCATTCATGAATAGACGTTTTCTGCTGACAACTGCTGCAGCGGCACTGATGACTGGCGGTATGTTCACATCGGCATTCGCCCAAGACGCAGAATCGACCGACGCTCCGGTTGTCGAAGATCTGGTGCTGGGTAGCGCGGATGCGACTGTCGAAATCTTGGAATATGGGTCGTTCACCTGCCCACATTGCGCAACATTCCACCAGGCGTTCTATAAGCCTTTGAAAGTGGAATACATTGATACCGGCAAGGTGCGTTTTGTGTACCGTGAACTGGTGCGCAACCGTTTCGACATTTGGGCGTCGATGCTGGCCCGCTGTGGCGATGGCATTCGTTACGAAGGCATCAGCGGCATGCTGTTCGAACAGCAAACTGAATGGACCGCTGGCGGCGATCCGGCGACCATGTCGGCCAACCTGCGTCAGATGGGTAAAATCGTCGGCTTTAATGATGAACAGCTCGATCAGTGCTTTAGCGATGCATCGCTGGCCGAAGCAATTCTGAACAAAAGCACGACTGAGGCCGAGGCCGACAATGTGACCGGCACGCCAACCGTTTTCATCAATGGTGAACGGGTCAGCCTGTCGACCTATGAAGCGTTCAAAGCCGAGATCGACGCAGCCCTTGGAGAATAATTAGATACCGACGGTCGCCAGTTGCGCGTCAACTGGCGACCAGTCAACGACACTCAGACGAACCGGCACAGTTAGAACCTGTGACCGGAATTTTTGTGGCAATCTGACAGCGTCTTTTTCCGTGGTAACCAACTGTGCGCCGGTCAGCTTGGCCTCTGTTGCCAGTCGTGTCATCAATGTCTCGGCCAGCGGTTGATGGTCTTCCAGTGGCTCGCCGCGCACAACCTCACACCCCATATCGCGTAGGGTCCGGAAGAATTTCTCGGGATGGCCAATTCCGGCAAAGGCCAAAACCTTCATGCCGTCCCATGGCATGCCAGTTGGCAGCGGATTAAGGGATCCGTGCACAACCGTTAGGGGCCAGTCCGCACCAAAGCGATCCTGCGCTTCGTCGTTTCCGATCGCCAGGATCAAATTGGCACGGGCAAATCCAGCGTTCAGCGGTTCACGAAGCGGGCCCGCAGGCAGAACACGTTCGTTGCCAAAACCGCGATGCGCATCCACGACCACGATGGAGATATCTTTTTGGACCGATGGGTTTTGAAACCCGTCATCCAGCAAAATCACATCGGCACCGGCGGCCTCTGCCTGTTTCACACCAGCGGCGCGATCCTTGGCGACCCATGTGGGGGCAAAGGCCGATAGCAGCAGGGGTTCGTCGCCGACCTGCGACGCTGAATGGGACCGTTCATCGACCTGAACCGGTCCCTCTAGCGAACCACCATAGCCACGTGACACGATGTGCGGGGTCCGGCCTTTTTCGATCAATCGCATCGCAAGCGCCATGGCCGTTGGCGTTTTGCCCGTGCCACCAACGTTGATATTGCCTATACAGATAACCGGCACTGACGCCCGATACCCCGGTTTGCGGACACGGCGTGCGGTTGCCGCAGCATAGAGACCGCTAAGCGGGGCCAGCAATCTGGATTGCCAACCCGGCGCATCGGGTGTGTTGAACCAGAAAAGAGGTGCAGGCATTACGCTGCCTCGCTTTCAAGAATGTTGCCCAAGACATCGCTTAGCCTGTTGATGGCGTCCGCGCCCTCGGTTGTTACCATCCAGGCGTTATTTGCCAAAACCGCAACCTTGTCCGGCGCCAGTAGGGCCTCAACGGTCGTTGCAAGTTCACTGGTGTGGGTGATCGAAATAGACGCCTCGCCCCGACTAAGTTTCAGGAACGCCGATGCGTAGGGCGCCGTTTTGGGGCCGCGGATGACCACCGATCCCAACGCGGCTGGCTCAAGCGGGTTCAGCGGCGTGCCTTCGATTGTGCCGCCCATCCATGTGATTGGCGACAGGCGATACCACAGGCCCAGTTCGCCCTCTAGGTCGGCGACATAGGCGCGTGTTGTGTCGGTCAGCTCGTCCTCTGACCTCAGCGCCGTTTCCATTCCTGCGTCGGTGAGCATTTTTTTGAATGCCGGTCCGTGTGACACTACATTTGGCACCACGATCAACAATAGACGATGGGATCGGCGCGACGCCTGTTTGTGGGCTTGAGCGATAAAAGAGATTTCCGCAGGGCAACAGTTTACGGCCAACCAAACCGGCCTTGATCCCAAGACGGTCGCCATATCCAGTCGTTCGCTTTCGTTGCATGGCAACAATGGTGGCTCGGCTTCGATAAGGCCGGTTGCCAGCGTGGCCGACACCGGCGCGCCCAATCGCGTCAGGGACCGTATCGCCGCACTGTCGATCGTCAGGACAGTTTCAAACCGCCGAAGCAGCGCGCGGCGCATGCCAGCCAGCCAACGTTCGTGTGGTGGTCGAATGTCCACGTTGCTGGCATCTGCCCAAACCCGTGGCACACCCAGCGCATCTGCGGTCGCAAGAACGGGTGCGCTTAGTTCGCCGCCCAGCCACACCAGCGCCGAGGGTTTCCAGAAACGGATAAACCGACGCGTTTCGGCCGCAGTACGCGGCGCGGTTTCAAGCAGAACCAGCCCGTCCGCTGCGATGCCCGGTTCCTGACCTGTTCCTGTTAGAACAAAGGTCGCCGGTTCATGTTGGTCGAGCATCTGGCCAATGACCGACGTGACGCCCGCGATATCCATGGGGCCACGGCATTGAACCCATATCACCCGCCCGTTGGGACGGGTGTGGTTAGGGTGCAATTTTCGGGACCGGCGCCCAAACAAGGCGTGCCCCAAAAGATATAGCCTGATTGAGAGCGACCGCTCTGACATAATCGCCTTAGTCGGCTTTTGCGTCTTCTGGCGCATCCTCGCGCAGTTCATGAAGATCAGCGATGAAATAGCGGGTGTGGGCGTTGTCGACGGTGCGTTGGGCGTTTGCCTTCCATGCGTCGTAGGCCGATTCATAGTCAGGGAACAGGCCGACAAGGTGAACATCATTGATGTCTTTGAAAACGGTCGTTGTCGGGTCCACCAGTTCGCCGCCAAATACCAAATGCAAACGTTGAGTCATGGAAACTCCTATCATCCAAGTTTGGGCATTGAATACACGGGGGTGGGGCGCAATGAAACTGGCCAATGCCTCGAAATTCATCAAGACTTCGCCGATTTGTCGCAAAACCGGGGGATCACTGCTGCATTGCAGAATAGGCTGTTGCTATCTGGGTGCAGATAGCGAAGTCTAAAAACGACTAACTGAAGGACGCAATTTGACCCCCTTGGCCGTTTTTACCGACCTGGATGGTACATTGCTGGATCATGACACGTATTCATGGACAGCGGCTGCGCCTGCGCTTGAACGACTTAAGGCTGCGCATATTCCCGTTATTCTGGCCAGCTCGAAAACCGCAGCGGAAATCGTACCGATCCGCGCCGCCATCGGTTTCGAACAGTGTCCGGCCATTGTTGAAAATGGCGCTGGTCTGGTCGCTGCCAATGATGCAGCGGCGCAAGAGGCAACAGACTATCACCGGCTTTTGTCGGCATTGGGTCAAATTTCGCCACGATTGCGTGCGTTCTATTCCGGTTTTTCGGACTGGGGTGTTGCGGGTATCATGGAAAAAACTGGCCTCGATCAATCGGCGGCGATTGGCGCAGCAACGCGGCAATTTTCGGAACCTGGTCTTTGGTCCGGCACAGATGATGATCTAGCGCTGTTCCTTGCTGAATTGGCCGAACTTGGTGTTAGCGGTCGGCGCGGCGGGCGGTTTTTGACGCTGTCCTTTGGTGCAACCAAGGCGGATCAAATGCGACATCTGCTGGCCGAGCTTGCGGTACAGACATCAATTGCCTTGGGCGACGCGCCCAATGACATGGAAATGTTGAACGCTGCGGATATTGCGGTGGTGATTCACAATCCCCACGGGGCGCCCTTGCCCCGCCTTGCGGGCGAATCCGACACAAACACGATCCGCACCACATTGGCCGGACCAGCAGGCTGGAACGCGGCCATTCACACGATTTTAGACGACTACATACCTGGGAAGGAGGCTTAGATGGCCGATTTTCATCAAAGCGGAAGCATCGCAACGCTGCATAACCTGCGTACAACCACAACCGAGGCAATGAGCCGCGAGCTTGAGGTGTTTGGCGCATCACGCAAAATCAACCTGATCCTACCCAGTCTGTTCTCTGAACTAGAAGGCGAAGCGCTGCCTCTGATTATCGATGAACTGAACAAGGTGAGTTATCTGAACCATATCGTGATTGGTTTGGATCGGGCCGACGCGGACCAATATCGTTACGCCCGCAAATTCTTTGAACGGTTAAAGCCGGATCACACCATTTTGTGGAACGACGGGCCGCGGCTGTCGGCGATTGATGCCCGCCTACAAGAGCTTCAGCTTGCCCCAGCAGAGGCCGGTAAGGGGCGGAACGTGTGGTACTGTATCGGCTACACCTTGGCACAGGCCGAGGCGGCGGTCGTTGCCGTCCATGACTGTGATGTCGTTACCTATTCGGCGGACATGCTGGCGCGACTGGTCTATCCGGTCGCCAATCCCGGTTTCCCCTATCAGATGTCCAAAGGGTTCTATCCCCGCGTTGCGGACGGAAAACTGAACGGACGGGTGAGCCGCCTTCTGGTGTCGCCTTTGCTGCTGGCGATGAAAAAGGTGTTGGGGTCGCGGGACTATTTGGATTTCCTGTCGTCCTTCCGATATCCGCTGGCGGGCGAATTTGCGATGCGAACCCCGATTTTGCCAGACATGCGTATCCCGTCTGACTGGGGGCTAGAGATCGGACTGCTGTCCGAGGCATGGCGCAACCTGTCCCCCCATGCGGTCTGTCAGGTCGAAATCAGCGACCGGTATGACCACAAGCATCAGGATCTATCGATCGAGGATGCGACGCAGGGGCTCAGCCGGATGTCGGTGGATATTTGCAAAGCGCTCTATCGGAAATTGGCGGCGGACGGCACGGTCTTCAGCGAAGAGATTTTCCGCTCGCTTAAAGCGACCTATTATCGGATCGCGCTGGACCTTATCGCGACTTATTACAACGACGCGCGTATGAATGGCCTGCATGTTGATCGCCACGCCGAAGAAACAGCGGTCGAATTGTTCGCGTCCAACATTATGCAGGCTGGTAGTGTTTTCCTCGAAAACCCGATGGAAACGCCCTTTATCGCGAATTGGAGCCGCGTGAACGCCGCTGACCCGACGATCTTGGCCGATATGCTGGCGGCGGTGTATGCTGATGAACAGGAATTCCGCTAGGCGAGATGCCGTAGAATTTCGCTGTGCAGGTCGTCGTGACCTGCCACAACACCGTTCTGTTTGGGGTGCGGGTTATTGTAGGCCAGCGGCCTGCCTGTCCGATCAGACACCTTGCCGCCTGCTTCGTTCACGATCAGCGTCCCGGCGGCGATATCCCATTCCCAGCTTGGGCGTAGGGTTATCATCCCGTCAAACCGCCCCATCGCAACAAGGCAAAGTCGATAGGCCAATGACGACCGGAAATGCCGTTCGATGTTTGGCGTCTGGCCGTCTTTCCAATTGTGATGATCAAACGTGACCTTATGGGTCAAAACCTTGGCGGGGGACGCGGGTGTCTGTACCGCCATGGGCGTTCCGTTCAATGTCGCCCCCTGACCCTTGGCCGCGGCGAACATCATGTCCTTGGCTGGCATGTAAACGACGGCGGCGGTTATTTCCCCCCGTTCAGCGACAGCAACCGATACCCCCCAATCTTCGTTACCGTTGATAAAGGCGCGGGTGCCATCGATGGGGTCCAAAATAAACTGACGCTCGGTGCCCAAACGGTGGTCGGTGTCTTCGGTTTCTTCCGATAGCCAGCCATAGTCGGGCCGAGCGTTTAGGAAAACCGACTTGAGGTGGGTATCAACCGCCAGATCGGCTTCGGTCACCGGTCCAGCGTCGTCAGGTTTGTCCCAAACCGTTGGATCAGCGCCGAAAAAGCCGCGGGCGATGTCGCCAGCGTCTCGCGTCGCTTGGACCAACAGATCAAGATCAGTCGCCGGCAAGTGTCAGACCCTCGACCAACAGTGATGGAACAACTCGGCTTAGGTGCGGTTGCGCATCATTTGCTGGCACGATCGTTTTCAACATATCGATCAGGTTACCAGCCACCGTCACCTCGTTCACCGGATAGGCGATTTCACCGTTTTCGATCCAGAAACCGGATGCGCCCCGCGAATAGTCGCCAGTGTTCGGGTTGATGGTCGCGCCAATAAACGAGGTCACAAGCAAACCGGTCCCAACCTCCTTGGCCAAGCCCTGTTTGGATTTTTGGCCTTGGGTCAACGCAAGGTTCGTGACGGTTGGCGATGGTGGTGCCGATGGCCCGCGTGCGGCGCTGGCGGTGCTGGTAAGGCCGAGTTTGCGCGCGTTCGCAAGGTCGAGCGTCCAACCAGTCAGCACACCGTTTTCAACGATGGCGCGTGTGCGGGTCTGAAGCCCCTCTGCGTCGAACAGTCGGGACGCCGAGGCGCGCGGGCGGTGTGGATCTTCGATCAGCGACAGGGCCTTTGGCAACACCTCTTGTCCCAATAGGTCGCGGGCCCAGCTGGACCCACGCGCGATCATGCTACCGTTTACGGCCTGAACCAGATGACCGATCAACGAGCTTGAGATGCGTTCGTCAAAAATGACGGGATAGGCGCCGGTTTTGGGACGGCGCGGGTTGAGCGCGGAAACGGCGCGTTCGCCAGCGATCCGGCCAATATCTGCGGAATCGCGCAGATCGGATTGAAAGATACGGCTGTCATAGTCGTAGTCGCGTTCCATCCCGTCGCCCGTTCCGGCAAGCGCACCGATTGAAATGCCGCGATCCGACCGTTCATAGCCAGCCGAAAACCCTGTCGAGGTGGCAAGGTGGATGCGGCGATGGCTATATCCCGCACTGGCCTGCGTTGCCTGTTGAACACCCTCAACCGATAGGGCGGCGGCTTCGGCACGGGCGGCGTCGTTTAGCAACGCCTCAGGCGAGGGTTCCGCCGTCGGGTCGAACAATTCCAACCGCGAACTGTCGGTATCACTGGCCAAGTCTGCGGCATTGGCCAGCCCAGCATAGGGGTCTTCGGGCGCGACACGGGCCATGGCGACCGCACGTTCCGCCACAGTCGCAATCGAGGCCGCATTCGCATCAGTGGCCGAGACGCAGGCCTGACGTTGGCCCACAAACACACGCAGACCCAGATCAATGCCTTCGGACCGTTCGGCGTTTTCCAATGCGCCATTGCGAACATCAATAGCGACCGAAGTGCCGTCAATCACAACAGCATCTGCCGCATCGGCGCCTGCCTGTCGTGCAGCATCAAGAAGTTGGGCGGAAAGATCAGAGAGTGTATGTGTCATGCGGCGTCCTTTTCAGACTATCAGGTAGTCCGCCAGACGCCGCATCGCAAGCTTTGCTTACTTCATCCGTTGACCGTTGACGAAAACTTGACCTTCTTCGGTCAGTTCAACCGTCGATGTCAGTTCGTCATCGCCAGACACGGTTGTGAACATGCCAATGCCCATGCGCACCGGCATCAATTCGTCTGGTGAAATAAGGCCCGTGTCAATCAGCGTGTCGAGGATTGCGTTCAAGCCCGTCAGCTTTGCCGATGCGCCGCCAACCATTTTGGGGAAGTCGCCGTATGTGTCGAAGTCATCCAAATCAACCTCGAATGCGCCGTCGGCATCCAGCTGCATTTCGGCGAAGTCAAAATACAGCCGATTGATGGTAATGTTTTCGACATCGATGGGCGGGTCATAGCTGTTGAAGGTGTCATAACCCTCGAAGTCCAATAGATCGAAACCCAGCAGAACGTCGGCACTCAGATCGTATTCAAGGCTAATCGGGTCATCGATATATTGCAGTAAAGCGGGTGGAATGGATTCACCTGCCGTAAGCGTGGCCATCATCTGGAACATTCCGACGGCGCTTTCGTCCAGCCTGAAACCGGTCAGGTTGGTTCTAAGGGACGTGGTTTGTGGTGCGCTTGATGCCATAATTGGCATTTGCAAACCGACGCCGACGCTATCGATTTTTGCCCCGACGCCAAAGCCCATTGTGTCTTCTTCAACGTCGATTGAAATGCCTTCTGCGTCACCGGAAAGAAGCACACCATTCTTGTCAAAGCGCAATTCGCCGGTCTGCGCTTCGACAGAGTACTGTGTCGCGCTACTACCGGCATAGGGTGAAGCAATGTTCTGGATCGACCGACTGTCGAAGCTGCTCGATCCAAATTCAAAGGCAAGGCCATTTTGAATAGCATTATTGAGTTCGAGCAGGTTGAAACCGCCCGGGATCAGCGAAATGGAATAGTAACCTTCGCTGCCACCAAGGTATTCAGAACCCGATGCAGTTCCGCCATCAACGCCGAAGTCGTAGTCGAGCGCAAATTCACCTGACGACGTCTCAGCCTCAATCCTGATCAGGTCATCGAAGCTAATTCGCATGACCTCTTCAAGGTCGGTAAATGTACCGACTAGGTAACCGCTTTCGAGGTCAGCAAGTGAAACGGTGTCCCATCTATCTTTGAAACGGAAATCGTCGAGTGTGATGCGAATGCTGTCGGTACTGGATGCAAGTTCCAGATCATCAGGATTTCCGGACACAACAAGCGTTGATCCATCAAGGTCGAACGAAAAGCGTGCGTAGAATGCCGCGTCCTCGATGCGTCCGTTAATTTGCAAAGGGATGGTGTCTGGGTACGTAACAGACAGCGTTCCATTGCGGTTTTCAGTCACATACATCGAGCCGACGTAGAAACCAAAGCTGCCAACATCCATTGGCAATTCGTACTGCAACGAGATGTTACCGTAGGTCGTGACATTGCCATCAACACTGACCTGTGAGTTGATGGTCGCGCCTGACGCCTCAGCGACAGCCGCAATGGCCGCCCAATAATCCTCGGCTGATACATTTGCCAACAAAGGTGTTACCGAAAAACAAAGGGCAATCGTCCCCGAACTCAATACGATTTTTGCTGACATAGGCTCCTCCGCAAAAGGTTGGTCCGCCGCGACTCTGCGGCGGACCAAATCAGCCTAGCGCATACGTTGGCCGTTTACCAAGACATGTCCTTGGTCGTTTACTTCGACGGTGGACTCGATTTGATCGTCGCCCGTTACGGTCGTGAACATGCCCAACATCATGCGGGCGCCCATGATCTGTTCGCCAACGGGCAGACCCATTTGCGAAACCTTGTCCAGCAGGCCGTTGATGCCTTCGCCGGTTAGGGTCAGGCTGCCTTCGGGACGTGGCATCCCTGGGATGGTCATCATGTCGCTGTTGTCAAAGGTGAAATCACCGGCGCCTGTGATCATCGCGCCTGCCAGCGCAATTTTCAGACGGTCGATGCCGGCCGAGTAAATTTCGCCAGGCACGGCGCCCATTGCCATCGCGTCCGCCTGGTCTGGGTCGGTCAGGTCAAAGAACAGCTTGCCCGATCCATTCAGGCCCAGCTGGACGGTAATTGGATCATGCGGCAGCACGCCGGTCGGGTCGATCATCGACCAGATCATTTCGTTTACACCAAGGTCAATCACGTCAAACCCAAGGCCGAAATCGACAGGTTCGTCGCTTGCGGCCAATGGCATCAACATGTCCATGCCAAGCTGCCCAAGTGTGACATCAATTGGCAGGGGAACCGCGCCACCCGCCATCTGGATCGCCATGTCGTTCGCCGCTGTTTTGAAACCAACGCCAGCCTCGTCAAAGGTCATGGTCGTTTCGCCACCGTTGTGTGTGTACGACACGTTCGTAACGCCCGAGAAATCCTCGATCATTGCGAGGATCTGCGCGCTTTCGGTGGTGAAAACTGCCTCGCCGACGATGCCCATCGACATAAAGTCAGCTGGATCAACATCCGACATGTCCGCTGGCATGACACTGTTGCCACTATAGGACATGCCAATGATCTTGCCGCTCAGATTCAGGCCTTCGCTGCCATCCTCATAGCTAACCAACATGTCTGTTGTGGCGATAGAACCGGATTGTTCACCGATAACCTGATCGCCGGATTTGATTTCACGGTTGCTGGTCGACACGCCATTGAGCGTTACGATCAGCTCCATCGGGATCTCTTGTCCGAACTCGGTCACGCTATCGACCGACAGGGTGATGGTCGGATATGTCCCGACGACCGTCAGATCCTCTGGGGTGCCGGAAAACACCGACTCGCCGTTGCTAAGATCCACCGACACAGATGCGCCATTGGAGGCGTAGTCACCGTTTTCGCTGAACCGGACGTTAAGTGGGCTGCTGACCTTGTTCGTGACCGTGCCATCACCGTTTTCGATAAAGACAAGGCTATCCAGCGAAATTTCGTATTCCACGCCCTCCATCTGGGCATCGTCAAGCTCTACACCGATGCCGGTCACGGTCAGGGTGTTGCCCGACGAGATAGCGTTGTCATACGTTAGGGTGATCCCGTTTGAACGGGCCATCTGATCCTGCCATGCATCAAGTGCCTGTTGTGCAGTAATATTTGCCATCGCGGTTGACGCGGTCAGCATAGCGGTTAGGCAAACACCGCCTTTCAGGGCGCGCTGAATAAACATAGAGTATTCCTCATCTCTTAACATATGACTTAAGGTCGGGTTCCGAACTCGATAGGTCAAGGTTAGGAATACTAGACTTGGCCAAATCGGCGGTTACTTGTGCAGATCATCTAGAGTGGAGCATTGCAACATGAATATGACCGGAAAGGTTGTGGTTATCACGGGTGCAAGCCGTGGTATCGGCGAAGCAGCAGCACGGGAGTTCCATGCACAAGGTGCGAAAGTTGCCCTGCTTGCCCGCAGCACTGCGGCGATTTCCGCGATTGCAGATGAGCTTGGAAATGGGGCGATTGCGATTTCGTGTGATGTGTCGAGCTTTGAAAGCCTTGTTTCTGCGGTCGAGGCGGTGAAAGTCGACTTTGGTCCTATTGATGTGTTCATTGGCAATGCCGGGATGATCGAGCCGATGATGCCGCTTGCGGAAACCGATCCGGTTGCATGGGGCCAAACCATCGATGTCAATCTAAAGGGTGTCTATTACGGCATGCGGGCTGTGCTGCCGGATATGGTGGCGCGTGGCCAGGGCACCATTATCACCATCTCATCGGGTGCCGCGCATGGTCCTGTCGAGCCGTGGTCGGCGTATTGTGCGTCTAAGGCGGGGGCCTTTATGCTGACACGGCAGGGACATTTGGAATATGGCGATCATGGGATCCGTGTACTGGGCCTATCGCCGGGCACCGTGGCAACACAAATGCAGCGCGACATCAAAACCTCGGGGCTAGGGCCGGTGGCGCAGCTGGATTGGTCGGATCACATCCCGCCGGAATGGCCGGCCAAGGCGTTGGTTTGGATGTGTGGCACGGATGCAGATGACTATCTGGGATATGACGTTTCATTGCGTGATCCCAGCATTCGTCAGACCGTCGGTGTGATCTGACAGGTGTTAAATTGAGCGGCGTTGCCGCGTTGTTTTTGCCTCGTGGGTGCTGCGCACCCACTCAGGTTTTGCGCCCCTCGGGCCGGTTAGGTGTAACAAGATGAAGACAGCCTTGATTGTAGGGGCAGGACCGGCGGGATTGATGGCGGCGGATGTTCTTTCCGCAGCTGGCGTTGCCGTGACTGTTGCGGATGCCATGCCATCGGTTGGGCGCAAGTTTCTGATGGCGGGTAAGAGTGGGCTGAACCTGACCAAAGTCTCGGGCGATTTTGCGGCGGCCTATGGGGCCGTTGATGGGAAACTATTGCGAGCGGTCAATGGGTTTGGTCCGCAAGATGTCATTGAATGGGTAAACGCGTTGGGGCAGCCGACGTTTGTTGGCTCGACCGGTCGTGTGTTTCCCGAGGTCATGAAGGCGTCGCCATTGTTGCGGGCATGGATGACGCGGCTTGGTCAAAATGGGGTCGAGGTCCGGACGCGTTGGCGGGCCAGCGGTATTTCGAATTCGGCCATTCAGTTTGAGACCCCCGATGGGCCGCTATCACAGGGCGCGGATGTTGTTGTTTTGGCGATGGGCGGGGCAAGCTGGCGGCGGCTGGGATCAGACGGCGCTTGGGCGCAGTGGCTCCCGGTTGAAAGCGCAGGTTTTCAGCCCGCCAATGTCGGTTTTCAGGTCGATTGGTCCCCGCACATGCGCGATCATTTTTCCGCACCCGTAAAAGGCACACGACTAGCCGCTGGTCCGTTGGTGAGCCGTGGCGAATGGGTTATTTCGGAGCGTGGGATCGAGGGCGGCGGCATCTATTCCGTGTCCTCAGCAGTTCGAGACGGCGCTGAGCTAGTCGTTGATTTTTGTCCTGATCTATCTGAGTCAGAGGTACAAAACCGGCTTGCCAAACCGCGAGGCAAGGCAAGCCTTAGTAATCATCTGCGCAAGCGTTTGGGGCTGGACCCTGTGAAAATCGCGCTGCTCAACGAGTTTGGCCGACCGTTCCCCAGCGACCTGACTGCATTGATAAAAAAGCTGCCAGTTCGGCATCAGGGCCCAAGGCCGATTGACGAGGCGATTTCCGTCGCCGGGGGTGTTCCGTTTGACGCCTTGACCGATCAGTTCATGCTACATCAGATGCCGGGTATTTTTTGTGCTGGCGAAATGCTGGACTGGGAGGCGCCGACAGGCGGGTACCTGTTGACGGCGTGTTTTGCGACAGGCCGGGCTGCGGCATTGGGTGCGCTGGCCTATCTAGGCGATCAGGCCGCCGCCGAGATGTCGAAAGGCGCATAACCGAACGCCGAAATGTCCGTGGCGTAGCGCGATTCGATCAGGTTCGCGGCCTGTGGTGTCAGGGCGCGCGGCGAGGATTGCGGGGCAGACAGGATTTCAGGATCCTCGGGGCGCGGAATATCCAATTCGCGCAGGATTGGTGGCATAAGCCGAGCGACCTTTTCGATGGGAATGACATGGGTGATGCGATCTGCACACCAATCGGCGGCGGACCATGCCCCGTATCGTCGCCAAACCTGAGTCGGGGTTCCACGCCCGCCTGGGCCATTCGGTGATGTGTCGCTGAGCCAGTTTTCGAACCGTGGCAAAGACAGACCAAGTGCAGATTTCAGCCGCCACACGGGGTCAATTTTCCGAATACGGTCATATAAGGCAGGAAGGCGGGTATATGGATTTCGGACGCATGTGATCCGTGCGTAGCTGTTGAAATTCCATCCCTGAATGCGGAACGTGTATTCGGCCTCTTCAGGGTTCATATAGTGGTGAAACGGCTGGTCAGGCATCCGCGCCCGAAAATCCACAACGGGTTCGTCACTCCATGCATCAAGATAACGGCGGAGCGCATCCGATCCTGTGATCGGGTTGTGGAAAAAGATAAAGCGGTGCCGATGCGAAATGATCATGACCCAGCTTTAGCGCGCAAAAGTTAACAAAGATTAATTGCGCGCGCATTTGCCGGTCTTTGTCCGGTCAATGACTGTCTTTGCTTTTAGGCGCGACAGCGCTTAGAACAGGTTCAAAGAGCGAGGGGCAAACGCTTATGACGCGGTCAAAAATATTAGGTCGGGCACTGTTGGCATCGGTTGCCTGCGTCGCCGGGGGCGGGGTTTCAGCACAGGACTGGACACCGAATTATGGCCTTTTGGGTACGCCGGGACTTGTTGAAATGCCAACGGCGGTCAGCCCGCCAGAGGCGGAATTGGGCGTATCGCTTAGCGGTTTTTCCCTACAGCAACATGTGGCATTTGCGTTTCAGATCACCCCGCGCCTGCAAGCGAGTTTCCGGTATTCCCATCTGGATGAATGGGCAGGGCCGGGAACTGATGGCGAGTATCAGCCGTCCTATGATTTCCAGTACCGCTTGATCGATGAAACCGATTTTGTGCCCGCTGTCGCCATTGGTATCCGCGATTTCTTTGGCTCGGGTCGGCAAAACGCCGAATATGTCGTCGCGACCAAGACCTTGACCGACGACGTGCGCGTCACTGGTGGTTTGGGGTGGGGCCGTCTGGGCAGCTATAACGGCTTCGACAATCCGTTAGGGCTGCTTAGCGATAGTTTCCTAGACCGGCCATCTTATGGCTATGCGGTGAATGGTGTCCCTGCAACGCATCAGTTTTTCCGAGGCGATGCCGCCCTGTTCGGCGGTGTTGAATGGCGTATTAATCCCAAACTGACATTTGTCGCCGAATATTCGTCTGACGCCTATAGCGCGGAAACGGGTGTTGGCAGTTTTGAGCACAATTCGCCGTTCAATGTGGGCTTGGTCTATGCCCCAAGTGAAGACTATCGTTTGGGCGTGTTTTCCCTCCATGGGAGCGAGATTGCCTTTGGCGCGACGGCGTTGATGAACCCCAACAACCGGTCTGCGATCAGTGGTCAAGAGCCTGCACCCATTCCGGTGCGCGTTCGCCCCGAAGACGCACGCGCGGCGACCACGTGGAACCGTGTTGCGCTGACGGACAATGTGTTGGCGATGGGTGTGTCGCAGTTGTTGGCGAATGAAGGTGTGGTGCTTCATGGCGCAACCTTTGAGGATCGGTCGGTTCGGCTGCGCTATACCAATACGCGCTACCGTTCTGAGGCACAGGCGGCCGGTCGAATTGCACGGCTTTTGACCCAATCGCTTCCGAACTCGATCGAGGTATTCCACCTTGAACTGATGCAGGGCGGTTTGCCTCTGTCGACAATCACACTGCGACGGTCTGATATCGAACGCCTAGAAGGCATGCCCGGCGCCACCAACGAAATCTACGAAAACGCCGCGATTTCCGAGGCGAGCCTCGCGACGCCGGGTGTCAAACTGGACACAATCGACGAACCGTTCCAGTGGGGCATTCTGCCCTATGCGTCGGTGTCGTTGTTTAGCGGTGATGATCCGGCCCAGTTTGATCTGGGTATAGAAATCGCCGCTGAATATACCATCGCGCCGAACCTGATCGTCAGCGGTCTGGTGAAGCAACGTCTGGCCGACAACGTCGCAGCCTCTGGTGGCGGTGCAGGGTCGTTGCCAGCGGTAAGAAGTGACGCCGCAGAATATGCAGCGACGTCAACGTCGCTTGATCACCTGACCGTAAGCTACGTCGGGCGTCCGGCGCCTGAGCTGTATAGCCGAGTCAGTGTTGGCTACCTTGAACGCATGTTTGGTGGCGTATCGACCGAATTGTTGTGGAAACCTGTGAATGGCAACTTTGCCCTAGGTGCCGAGGTAAACTATGCGGTGCAACGTGATTTCACCAGCGCGTTTGCGTTTCAGGATTATGATACCGTTACGGGGCATCTGTCGGCCTATTGGGAATTTGACAGCGGTGTGAACCTTCAGGTTGATGCTGGTCGCTATCTGGCTGGCGATTGGGGCGCTACGGTGTCTGTTGATCGTGAATTTGGTAACGGATGGCGCGTCGGGGCCTATGCAACGCTGACGGATGTCGATTTTGCGGATTACGGGGACGGTGCATTCGACAAAGGCATTCGGATCGTCATCCCAACGGATTGGGTGTCAGGTCAGGCAACGCAGCGGTCGGTCACAATGGATATTGGCGGTCAGTCGCGGGATGCGGGCGCACGTTTGAATGTGGACGGACGTTTGTATCAAACCGTGCGCGGCGGTCATATCGATGATCTGGATGACTCTTGGGGGCGGTTCTGGCGATGAAACCAATTCTGTTTTGTTGCGGCGCGGCTGCATTTTTGGCGGCGTGCGGACCGATGGCCGAAGGGACCACGGCGCAAAAACTGACCCAATTGGCCGTCGACCGTGTGAGTAAGGGAACCCCTGCGCCAACGGCTCCGTCTGGGTCGGCATCGATGACCCGCGCAGATATTGAGGCAAGCCCCGTACCGATCATGTTTATGATTGCGCAGGACCTAGAGGGCGCTGCAGTCGTGCAATTGGCGGCGGAAAATGGCCGACGGCAAACCTGGGCTTCGCCCGACGGGATCACGGTTACGACGCTGGACGGGATTATCACATCCACACGCGGATTCGCCGAGGATCTGTTTGCCTCTGATCCAGAAAACACGCTTAGCGTGATTCGGGCTGGTGGCGGCGTTTCTGAGAAAGTTGTTGAATTTCTGGATTCTAACGACCGCATCCAGTCCACCACGCTTCGGTGCGAGGTATCTGCAATCGAAACGCTTACACTAGAGATTGTAGAGATTGCCTATGAAACCACACGATACAAGGAACACTGTATTGGTGGGGATCTGGACCATATCAACTATTACTGGGCAGAGGATGACGGGAACATAGTCCAGACCCAACAATGGATGTCGTTCAGTGTTGGCTATTTGGTCACACAATTCCTGTGAAATATTGACCTAAAAAAGAATTCTTGAGTTCTAGCGCCGCCTTCGCTACCAAATTCGTTAAACGCACCTTTTTTCTTGGAGAATACACTATGCGTAAGTTCGTAATCGCTGCTACCATCGCTGCTGCAACCGCAACCGCTGCTTCGGCAGGCACCGTTGCTCCTACCGTTGAAGTTCCAACTGTAGAAGTTGTACCTGCAGCTCCTGCCACCGGTTCGCTGGGCGGCGCTTCGACCTGGATCATCCTGGCAATTGCTGTTGCTCTGATCGCAGCTTCGCAAGACGGCGGAACAGACTAATAGTCGGCCAGATCGACTTTTAGGGGCGGGCCATTGGCCCGCCTTTTTATTTGGTATGCCTAGGTTTCTTGATTTTTTGATTGCAGCTTTGCTTGCTGTTTTGACCCTGCCGCTTGTCGTGGTTCTGCTGATCCTTGTTTGGATCGACACAAGGACCATGCCACTTTTCGCGCAGTATCGGGTGGGTCGGGACGAACGACCGTTTCTGATGTTCAAGATCAGAACGATGCAGATCGGTACACTTCAGGCACCGACCCATAGTGTTAGCACCAGCGCGATCACACGCAGTGGCGCATTTTTGCGGCGGTACAAGTTGGATGAGCTCCCCCAGCTATGGAATGTGGTCGTCGGGCACATGGCGCTGGTCGGTCCGCGCCCGTGTCTGCCATCCCAGAAAGAGCTGATTCAGGCCCGCCGCCAAGGCGATGTGTTTTCGGTCCGCCCCGGTATTACCGGTCAGGCTCAGGTCGCAGGCGTCGATATGTCCGCGCTGGACCGCATCGTCCAAGAGGACACCGATTATGTGCGCGAACGTAGCCTGACATCCGACATCCGGCTGCTTAGGTTGACGTTTGACGGGTTAACGCGTCAAGCACCGGTCAAGACCTGAGATAGCTCAGCGAGCGTGGCATCGTTTCTTTCGGGGTCCACCCCCAATGCGCGACGGCCGTTCCATCGTTCTGTAACGGGACGGGGTCGAAGGCGCTTGTTACCAGATCCCGTTTTCCAAACAGATTGCCGAACGCGCCGATTACACTGCGCGGGACAAAGAACAGACGTGGTTTCCGGCGCTGCACGACTGCCAACATTCGGCACAGGTCAGCCGTTGTGATCAACGTCCCATCATGTGGTTCAGGTGTTGAAAAATGGGCTGTGGCCCAGACGTCGATTGGCGCGTTTGCGATCACAGAGACAAAGTTTTCAAAGTTGCGGGTCGACATATACGGCCGCGGTACCTTTGCCCCCGACAAGGGCAAAGGCACCCCGCGTCCGACCATTTGCGACAGTGTGTCCAAGGGGCCCGTGACGCCCGGACCATAGATCGCAGGCGCGCGGACGAAAACGCATGGTACACCCTTGGGCAGGGGTGCGCGGATCACCAATTCCCCGGCCAGCTTTTCAAATCCGTAGCGCCGCGCGTTTTCGGGCGAAGTTTCGGCAATGCTGGCCGCGACCGAGCTGATGACCAGCAAACGTTTACATCGGGATGCTGCGATGTTTTGGGCCAGCCTGACGTTCACAGATGCCTCCAGGGGTACATTTGGCACCGAAGGCTGTGTTTCACCCGCACAGTGGATGACAACGTCAAACCCACTGGCGTCAATTGGTTTGGCCAGTAGGTCGTGACTCAGGACCTTGGCCCCGACGTGCAGTTTTTTGATCGAGCTTGGGCGGACCAGCGCCGTGATACGGTGCCCGTCGCGCAGCAATTGGCGGCAAAGCCTGCCACCTACAAAACCGGACGCGCCGGTTATCAGAATTTCCATCGTTAGCGTCGTGCCATCATTGCAAGCCTGACCAACGTCCGCTCGACCAACGCTTCTTGGGGCGCTTTTGTTGCGGACCGTAAGGCCAGATCGGTGTTGAGTAGTTCACCAAGCGCTCGTTCAAGGCGGTCACGACCCCAACCTCCGGCCTGCCGAACGGCAGTATCACGACGTGGCCCGAAAAGGGGCGGTCGCAGCTTTTGCACACCTGATGATGGTCCAGACGGATCCGATGCTATGGCATGCAATTGCCGGAAATGGCGGTTCGCGCCGATACACAGAGTTACAGGATTAACCCCCTGCGCATACAATCGCCGAAGGACGGGTGCGATCTGTTGCACCTGACCGTCGGCCACAATCTTTACCAGATCATCCAACGCCGCCTCGGCAGAGCGAGGCGCGCAGGCTTCGATATCTTCTACCGACAAATCGGTCGCGTCATCAATCTTGTATAAGCCAAGTTTTTCAATCGTCTGCCGAAAATCACCGGGGTCGAGGCTTCGAGACAACGAAATCAACAGGTTCATGGCATCCTGAGGCACAGACCGCAGGTTTGATTTCTGAAGCAGCGCCTCGATTTCATCGCGTCCGGGCGGATCATCATAGATCCCGACACAATAGGCGTTCGGATGCGCCTCAAACAATTTGCGCAAGGCCGACTTGGCGGTCAGCTGGTTTGCGGTTGCGATGACTTGGGCATCGCCCTCTCGCCAGTCCTCAAGCGAGGCGGCAATCGTCTTGGCAAGCCCGTCTGTCGCGTCCTCGACGAACACCACGCGCGGGCCCGGGAAAAAACCCTGCGCCTTGATCGCGTCGTTCAACAGCGCCCCGTCTTTGCGCAGGTCGGCGGCGGCGATGCGCGTCAGGCGCATCTCGGCCTCGCCATCTGGTCCGACAAGGGCGTCGATCACCTCTTTGCGGCGGGTGGCGACGCGCATGGCGTCTGCGCCAAAGATTAACAAACCTGTACGTGTCGGGTCCGGCTGACGGAAATAGGCGGCTGCATCACGGGCGTTTAGTTTCATCGGGCAAGATCGGTGATAACTTGGGCCAGAACCAGATCAGCCAGCATGATCGACAGCCGTTCATAGGCGTCCTGTTCTGCCGCGCGTGTTGCGACCGTGTTGCCGGTTGTCGAATAACCGGTTGTTGACTGCACCTTACCTGAACTGACAATTGCGCCGGATGTACCCGTCAATACATAGCTGGCAGAGGCGCGCAAAAATGATCGTGTCGCGGAATCGCCACCTTCGATGGCGGTGTCCTGAGCGGTGATCGACGGCGTGACGGACAGGACAAATCTGTCCTCGGTGGGCGCGCCCAGCCGTTCAACAAGACGGCCAGCCAATTCATAGCCCAACGGTGTCTCGGTCGTCTCGATCGCTGTTTGGCCAACCAGAGGCGTCACCGCGCCCTTGTCGCCATAAACAGGGGCAAAGCCACAGCCCGCCACAGCCAACGCACCCAAGGCGGCTAGCAGTCGAAGGTGGCGGGCAAATGGCTTAGATAACAACGTTCACAATCCGTCCGGGGACAACGATCAATTTCTTTGGCTGGGCCCCATCCAGCGCTTTGACCACAGCTTCGTGCTCAAGGACGAGTTTTTCAACATCTTCCTTGGACATATCGGCCGGTACGCTGATTTCTGCGCGGCGTTTGC
This sequence comes from Marivivens sp., assembly GCA_965215785.1. Lineage (GTDB taxonomy): Bacteria > Pseudomonadota > Alphaproteobacteria > Rhodobacterales > Rhodobacteraceae > Marivivens. The sequence goes on from OZ244120.1 coordinate 1,106,265, forward strand.
CATTGATCTGGATCGGCATGGTGACGCTATCTTCGACCAGCATCTTTTCATCCGCAACAGGCCACGCCGCTTGGGTAACGAGGCCGGTTTCGCCCAGCATGTTCCACAATTCTTCGGACAGGTGCGGTGTCATAGGCGACATCAATTGCACCAAGGTCTTGGCCGCAGCCTTTTTCGCCGCTCCGCCCGCTTTGGATTTCTGCAGCGCGCTGGTAAAGCCGTAAAGCTTGGCGATCGACGCATTAAAGCCAAAACTTTCAAGGCCTTGGCTGACCTCGTGGATTGCTTTGTGCATCGTGCGAAGCAGGGCTTCGTCATCCTTGGCGGTGCTGTCGTCATCTGCCGCGATTTCGGACACGATGCGGTGCACACGGGCCAGATGTTTGGCCGCGGCCTCGGCGCCCGAGGCTGTCCATTCGACATCACGTTCGGGTGGGCTATCCGACAGAACGAACCAACGTGCGGTATCTGCACCGAACGCCGAAATGATATTCAGCGGATCAACAACGTTGTTTTTCGACTTCGACATTTTTGCCGAAGGGATCACGGTGATTTTTTCACCGGTCTCTTTGACAAAGGTTCCGCCGTCGCGTTCTTCGACCTCTTCCGGATAGTGATAGATCGCGCGACCGTTGTCGTCGGTGCGTTCCGCGTTCTTATAGATCGCGTGGGTCACCATGCCTTGTGTGAACAGGGCGTTAAACGGTTCGCGCGCGCTATCGGGCAGGTGGCCGGTGACATTCATCGCACGGGCAAAGAATCGCGAATACAGCAGGTGCAAGATCGCGTGCTCAATGCCGCCGATGTATTGGTCAACGTTCATCCAATAGTCGGCGTCCGCCTGTTCGGTCGGGGTTGTTGCGCGGGGCGAAGTGAACCGCGCGAAATACCACGAACTATCGACAAAGGTGTCCATCGTATCGGTTTCGCGCTGTGCGGGTTTCCCGCACGATGGGCATGCGCAATCGCGCCACGTGGCGTGGCGGTTCAGCGGGTTGCCTGGGATGTCAAACGACACATCATCCGGCAGCTCGACCGGCAGGTTTTCTTTCTTTTCAGGCACCACGCCACAGTCGTCGCAGTGGACAACAGGGATCGGACAGCCCCAGTAGCGCTGACGGCTCAGGCCCCAGTCGCGCAGGCGGAATTTGGTCACGCCTTGGCCCCAGCCAGCGGCTTCGGCAAAATCTACGGCCGCGTTCACGGCCTCTTCGCCGGTCTGCTCGGCCTCACCGCAGAAGCCTTTGACATAGCGTACCTTCTCGGCCTTTGTTGGTACAAACGCCTCGGTCAGCTCACCACCGCCGTTCATATCCTCAAAGACTGGAATGATCGGCAGGTCGTATTTTGTCGCAAATTCAAAGTCGCGCTGATCGTGGGCAGGGCAGGCGAAAATCGCGCCGGTGCCATAGTCCATCAGGATGAAGTTCGCGATCCAGACCGGCAGTTCCCAATTCGGGTCGAGCGGGTGTTTGACGCGGATACCGGTATCCATTCCGAGCTTTTCTGCGGTTTCGATTGCTTCTTCGGTGGTGCCGCCCTTGCGGCATTCTGCGACGAATTCCGCGACCTTTGGATCGGCAGCCTCAAGCGCCTTGGCAATCGGATGATCAGGCGAAATGCCGACAAACGACGCACCCATCAATGTATCAGGGCGGGTGGTATAGACGTCGATGGCCTCTTCACCATCCGTGCGTTCGAACCCGAATTGCAGACCGCGCGACCGGCCGATCCAGTTCGACTGCATCAGTTTTACTTTGGCGGGCCAATCATCGAGGTTGTCAATTTCGTCCAGCAGGTCGCCGGCCATATCCGAAATCTTAAAGAACCACTGAGTGAGTTCTTTGCGTTCAACAGGCGCACCGGACCGCCAGCCGCAACCGTCGATCACCTGTTCGTTGGCCAAAACGGTCATGTCGACAGGGTCCCAGTTGACGACAGCGTTCTTTCGATACACGAGATCAGCGTCCAGCATGTCGATGAACAATGACTGCTGTTGGCCATAGTATTCGGGATCGCAGGTCGCGAATTCGCGGCTCCAGTCGATGGACAGGCCCAGCGGTTTCATCTGGGCGCGCATGTCCGCGATGTTTTTGTAGGTCCAGTCCTTTGGGTGACCGCCCGATGCCATCGCGGCGTTTTCCGCAGGCATCCCGAAGGCATCCCACCCCATCGGGTGCAGCACGTTGTGGCCCGTCGACATTTTGTACCGCGCCACCACATCGCCCATGGTGTAATTCCGCACGTGCCCCATGTGGATACGGCCCGACGGATAGGGGAACATTTCCAGCACGTAGTATTTCGGTTTGTCCTCGGAACGGACAGCTTTGAAAACCTCGGCCTGATCCCAGGCGGCTTGCCATTTGGCTTCGATTTCGTTGGCGGAATAGCGGGACATATTTCGGACCTTTGGGACAGTGAAACGCCGGGCATTGGGGCCCGGCGTGGTCATAAATCAGTTTGCGGGCAGTTTCTATAGGCCGCGGTCAGCAATGCGCAGCTGGCGGGCGCGGGTTAGGATCGCGTCCTCGATTGCGCGCTGCGTATCCTCGGCGACGGCGCCGCTGCGGGTTTGAAGTGCGACGTTCAACGAACGCGCATCCAGCGCAGGGTTGGAAACGTGAACCGTCGCGCGATAGGCGCGGCTACCGCCAGGCGGGGTGCCATAGCCAAAGACGATCACACCGGTGAACGGATCAACGCTTTCGACCGGCAAGAACCCCAGAACCTCAAGTGAGGCGGCCCAAAGATACCGGTTTACAGCAACAGTTTCAGATCCGTTGATGCGCGACGCCTGTTGGACAGCGGAGCCTGAGTTGCCGCCCAGACCAAGCGACGAACAAGCGCTCAGTCCACCGATCAGGACGGTCGTCAAAGCAATTCGGGAAAATGTAATCTTGGCGGTCACGGTGCGCCCCTTGTTTGTTGCCATATGGCGTTTGCAATTGTGTACCCAAGGGATGCCAACCGCTCAAGTGGTTTGACCAAAAGAAAAGAGCGGCCCCGAAGGACCGCTCTCTCGTAAAGGTGTTCTTGTTCAGAATTAGAACTCGAACGAAACCTTAACAGTAGTACCTGCCAGCAGGTCTTCGTCTGCATCGTCGTCGGTGCCGTCGAGTTCAGCATACGAAACCAGGATTTCTGCGCCCGAACCCAGGTCGTAGGTTGCAGCAACGTAAACCTGATCGTCCGAACCTGCACCAGCGATGATGTCAAAGCCGTTGCCCAGGTCGTACGAACCGTCGATGGTCCATGCGTCTGCGCTGTCGAACGATGCTTCAACCGAAACTGGCTCCATGTCGTAACCAGCGGTTACTTCCCACGAATCGTCCGAGTTGTACTCGATGCCGAACGAAACGCCAGCGTCCGAGTAGTCAGCAGTTACAGTCCACGACTCGTCGTCCGAGTACTCAGCGCCAACCGAGAAATCGTCCGAGATTGCGTAGTCAGCGCCGATGGTCCAGCCAGCGTCACCGATGTCGAACGACAGGTCAACGCCACCAGCAGTGGTTTCAGCGTTCAGACCGTAGAAGGTGTCGGTGCCGTCGTTTGCCAGAGCGATGTCCAGAGTAACTGCGCCAGCCGACAGACCCGAAGCCGAAACACCGAAGGTGCTTGCAGCGTCGTCATATGCGAAAGCAACTGCTGCGCCAGCAGCTTCAGTTGCTACACCCAGTTCCAGCTCTTCAGCGCCGTTCATGGTGACGGTGACGGTGGTACCTGCGATGGTGCCGAATACTTCGACCTCAACGTCTTCGTCGATGTCATCTGCGTCTTCGAACATGTTTGCAACGACCGACATGCCGCCCAGTTCGTCGCCGATGTATGCAGCGCCCTGACCGTCAGCCTGGAAGAAGTAGGTGATACCAGCAGTGTCCGAAGTGACGCTTGCGGTGTCCAGCGAGGTAGTGAAGTCAGTACCGTCGTATTCAACCGATGCGCTCACAGCAGCAGTGAAGCCGTTGTCCAGCTCTTGGCTTGCGTCGATGGTCAGCTCAGCCGACGAAGCGTAGCCGTCGTTCGAGTTGTACGAGAATTCAGCTTCACCGCCGAATTCAACTTCTGCAGCAGCAGCGCCGGCAAATGCCAGAACCGAAGCCGAAGCGAGAAGGATGCTTTTCATGATATTCCCTCGTGTTTGCATTCTCAAGAATGCCAGTTGCACTAGCATTGGATGCTTTCTTGCTCTCATTGCCGCGCACACTCAAGCCATTTGCCCCAAGCTGCGGGACGCACCCTGAAATATGTAGCAAGTGTGTCACACCCCCTTTGGATGGTGACAAACTTCGCCAGCCGGAATACTTCACGGGTTAACCACCGGAAAAAAAGGGACTTACGCATGAGCCTCGCTGATATCTCTTCGAAAATTGCTGCGGCAGAAACCAAGCATGGTCGGGTTGCAGGGTCAGTAAAGCTGATTGCTGTCTCGAAAGTTCAGCCGCTTGAGCGTGTTGAGTCGGTGTTGGATCAGGGGCACCGAGTCTTTGGGGAAAACCGTGTTCAGGAAGCACAGTCAAAGTGGCCGGATTTTCGCGAACGATATGAGGGAATCGAACTTCATATCATTGGGCCTTTGCAAACCAATAAGGTGCGGCAGGCGATGGAATTGGCAGAGGCGATCCATTCCGTTGACCGGTCAAAGCTTGCAAACTCGATTGCGCGGATCGCTCAGGAACTGGGTAAATGCCCTGAACTGTTTGTTCAGGTAAACACCGGAGAAGAACCGCAGAAGGCCGGTGTGCTGCCAGCAGAGGTTGACGGTTTCGTGGCCGAGTGCCGCAGCCTTGACCTGCCCGTGGCGGGGTTGATGTCGATCCCGCCAGCCGATGAAGAGGCATCGATGCATTTCGCGCTTTTGGCCAAGATGGCGGAACGGAATGGTTTGACGGGCTTGTCGATGGGTATGAGCGGCGATTTTGAAAAGGCGATCAGCTTTGGCGCTACGCATGTGCGGGTGGGATCGGCCATCTTTGGTGAACGGGCGTATACCTGATTATCGCACGATCAAGCGCGTACCGTATTCGATGCGCTGTGCGATCCACAACAGATCCTGACGGGCCAGGGCGACACAGCCTTCTGTCGGGAAACCCGGGCGGCGCCATTGGTGTATGAAAATGGCAGAACCGCGGCCTTTGACGGCATATGGCCAATTCCAATTCGTGAGGATCACAAGGTCATACAAGGGATCGGCACGCCGTAGCCGTTCGTGGCTGCCGGAATAGGGCGCGCGCACTATCATGTTATAATCGTCGTCGGTCGGATCATCTGACCACAGATCGCCAGGCCGGATGGGAATCGCCCAATCCGCCGGTTGTTCCATACGGTCTGGTCGATAGAGCATGCCGCAAATTTCATGTTGACCAACCGGCGTTGCGCCATCGCCTTCGCGTTTCTTTGATGTCACGCCAGATTTGCCGATGGTGCAGGCGAAGCGACGGCCTTTGAACCTTAGGCCCAAGGGCGACAGGACCATGTCCTTGGGTCGGATCACAGCAAATGCCCGGATTTGGCGGCTTTGACGGCCAAATAACGTTCGTTGTGCGGATTGAGCCCAACCTTCAGTGGCACCCTCTCGGTAACCGTTAGCCCGTGGTCTTCCATTCGGGCGACTTTCTTGGGATTGTTGGTGAGCAGGCGGACGGATGAGAACCCCATTTTTCGCAATATTTCGGCACCAATCCTGAAATCGCGTTCGTCATCGTCAAAGCCAAGCCGATGGTTCGCTTCGACGGTGTCAAATCCCTGATCCTGAAGCGAATACGCGCGCATTTTGTTGGCAAGCCCGATGCCGCGCCCTTCTTGGTTCAGATACAAAAGAACACCCGCACCTTCGGCACCCATTTGGGCCAACGCGCCGTGCAGCTGAGGACCGCAATCACACTTAAGGCTGCCTAGCACGTCACCAGTAAAACAGGCCGAGTGGAGGCGGGATAAAACGGGTTTGCTGCGATCCGGCCGACCGATTTCGACTGCGTAGTGTTCTTCTGCCCCGTCCTGCGGCCGGAAAATATGTAGCCGGCCTGCTTCGAACGCAGAAATCGGCAATCGGGCGGCCACGACGGGATCAAGGGGCGACAACGCCGTATCCAGCGCCGCACTGGCGGGTAGGCTGGTCAGATCATTGGCCAGTGCAAAGCCGGTCGGATTTTCCAACGGAACAACAACCGCGGATGGCAGCAAATGGGCGGCTTTTGACAGCGCGATGGCGGCGCGATGGACCGCACAATCCCCGCTGCGTTCTGTTCTAAGCGGGCCTTTCATAGGATTGCGCATATCATCCGCTGGATCAGCGATGGATTTTACCCACGATTGGGTCGCGTCCGCAGGCAAATGCACCCGCGCAATATCACCGTCATAGGCGCGTGCCTTTAGGGTTGCAGCGCGCCAAGCAGTGATCGCCAGAACCGCATTCGGCATCGAAATAACTTGGGCCAGTCGAGCGGCCGAGATGGTTTCGGCGGCAATTACCAAGGCGCCATCAGTCAGTACGACAGGCACGCCCATCCGCAGATCGGCCCGTGCGCGTGCGACACGTTCTGTAATATTCGGCGCAAAAACCATTCTGTAACTGCCTTGTTTTCGCCTTGGATTTAGGTGTTTGGTCGGAAAATGAAATATTTGCAAGGAAATCGACACGACCACGTGATCGTTGTGACCGATCTCTTGTCGGAAACCGTATAAATACACAATTGATCTCGTGATTGTGAAGGAGACCGCTATGGCGCAGTTGAAACGAATTCTGTTGGTCGACGACGACGAAGACCTGCGCGAGGCGTTGGGCGAACAGCTAATTATTACCGAAGACTTTGATGTCTTTGAGGCAGGGTCCGGCGCCGAGGCGATGACCAAAGCCAAAGAGGCGTTGTACGACCTTGTCATTTTGGACGTGGGTTTGCCTGACACGGATGGGCGCGAGCTGTGCAAACTGATGCGCAAACAAGGTGTGAAATGTCCGATCCTGATGCTGACCGGACACGACAGCGACAGTGACACTATTCTGGGTCTGGATGCTGGCGCCAACGACTATGTCACCAAGCCATTCAAGTTCCCTGTTCTGCTGGCACGTATTCGTGCGCAGTTGCGAACGCATGAACAATCCGAGGACGCAATTTTCCAACTTGGGCCGTATACATTCAAACCGGCACAGAAATTGCTAGTAACTGATGACGACAAGAAAGTACGCCTGACGGAAAAAGAAACGAACATTCTCAAGTTCTTGTACCGTTCACCGGACGGTGTGGTGCCAAGAGATGTTCTCTTACACGAAGTATGGGGCTATAATGCGGGTGTCACTACACATACGCTAGAGACCCATATTTACCGTCTGCGGCAGAAAATTGAACCAGATCCTGCGCAGGCTAGACTGCTGGTAACCGAAAGTGGAGGTTATCGTCTGGTCGCATAGGTAGAATTACTAACGTGCTACGTGTATTCTGCCTCAAACACTATCCCGCGTGGCCGGGTAATGCCACACCCTCCCTGTTGGACTCGCCCCGGTTTTTACCGGGGCTTTTTTTATCGCCCCAATGTCAAATCTGCACAGATTGCGCCGACAATGTCGGGTTCTGTCGCAAGGACAGAGATGAAATTTCGTTGAAGTGCAGCCGCCGCAGGCAAGGCATGTCTGACTGGCCCCATGACCTCGTCAAAGGTTAAACGTTCATCTGCAAGGATTGGCGTCAGTACATCGATCGAGTCTTGATAAGCTGTATCGAAATCGTCCCCGTTGACCACGTTCGAAAGGGTCAGAGAAAGAGCGCTTAGTTTGATTTGGCTGGGGCGCGTCATCAGTCGTGCCAAATCGGCCTCGGTTGCGGTGACGCCGTAGAAGGCAGAATACTTGTCGACTTGATCATGCAGGACGGCCATGGCAACGAAATAGTCCAGCCCGCGCAGAAAATCGTCCTCGGTTCCCGAAGCAAGTAGCGCGGCAAATTGCGGTACCTCGCAATAATTCAGCCGTGCAAAGGAAACCTCCATCGACAGAATATAGGCCCGAAGTTTCAGGGTGTTTTCCAGCGACATGGGGACGAACTGCAGCCCCCCAACCTGCAGGTGGCCATTGTCTGCGTCCACGGAAATTTTACCACCGTTCATGGCCTGCAATAGCGGCGAGATGTAGTAAATCAAATCCGCGTTTGGATCGTTCCAAAGTTCAGGAAGCTCGCTCAGATTGTCGTCGCGGGTCAGTTGGATCGCCCCGATGCTCAGACGATCATTGGTATCTGTATATGACACGCTCAGGCCTGACCAAACACCTTCACAGTGGTTCTGTAGTTTGCAGGCGGTCAGGTCGGGGTGGATCGGTGACACGTAACTAACGTCGAAATCTGCGTCAGCGATGCTCAGGTGAATATACCGTGGAATTACATTTTCCGTATCGAGAACGGGTGTCGCCAACAAATAATCGCCGTTTGGCATGGCGGAAACATGCGATGCCGCGAACAGGGCGGCAAAAAGGAAACGTTTGAACATCTGGGGCCTTTCGTTGCTATGGCAAACATAGCCCTCGAAATCGCCCCGACACTAGTGCCGGGGCGAATACCTTATCGGGACAGCACCCGAAGGCGGCTTTCAAATTCGCCTCTGTCCACATAACAGCCGTGCAAATGCCGCGCCCCAGTTTGGGGATCAAAGGCTTCACGACCGTGCAGGACACGGCGGTTGTCGAACACCACCATTTCCCCGCCTTTAAGTTTGAGTGACACGACGTATTTAGGGTCACGCGTCATCGCCATAATTTTGCGATAGGCCAGTATAAAGGGTTCGATCTGTTCGGGGGGTAGATCAATGACATCGGCAATATGGGCGTTGAAACAGATTTCAAGCACCTCACCATCCATGTCCAAGGTTATGACGTGTTTACGGCTGCGAATATCGGTGTCGCCATCGTGGAACCGGAACGGAACCGAGATTTCGGTCAGGATGCGGAATGCCTCGGGGTCGTCATTGCGCAGATCATCGGCAATGGCGTAGCCATCACAGAAAAGGGACCCGCCACCCACCGCTTCGTTTTTCAGGCAATGCAGAAACTGAAAGCCTGGCGGCAGTTCCTGATTTGTGAGGTCCGTGTGCAGTGGCAGTGCAATCGGCGTATAGGCCAGATTGTTCGGGTTTGGTTTCGACATCACCTCAAACGTCAGGCCAAAGTTGGTTTCCCGCAAAAACCCGATACGTTTCGCGACATCGGTCCCCGCATCAATCGTATCGGCCAAACCTTCGACGATGGAATACCCATAGCGGCGGGTCTGAACGAGCCAATCGCGCAGCGCCGTATCGTCGTTCAAAACCGCATCGGCATTGGCGCGCGGAATGTTGTCTGCGCCCAGATCGCTGCGCCATTTATGGAACCCTGTGTTCGCAGGGTCGGGGCGGCGTTGGCCGGGTTGATGCGCCCGCAGCCAGCCAGCCTCAAACACGGTCACCTTGTTATCGTGTGCCCATGTGATCGTCAGATCATCACCGGCAATGGTTGCCTCAACCGGCGCTGCGTCGACAGGAACGGCCGTCAGATCAGCGATCCGTTCTTTTGTGTCGGGGTGCAGGCCCGCCGGATCACTATCCAGTAGCCACAAATATGGGAAACGGCCTGTGGACCCGTCGTCCCACAGGATTTCAAGCATGCGGGCGTCATGCCGCAATTCTACAGTTGTCATAGAAGCCTCTGATAAATGGAAAGGAAAAGGGGTGGTCAGAGGCCCGCGGGCGGCGGCCACCACTTAAATGCTTTGGCATGTGGGTGACCGGGGTTCCGGCCGATAACAACGCACATTGCATGGTCCTTTCACAGCGCAGGTTTCATCAAAACCTGAGTCTTTGCAACAATTCTGTTGAGTGGGTCATTTTGGGCTGTTCGCGCTGTCATGGTCCGCTATCTTGCGCGGACAGATAAGGGGACGAACATGGCATTCACATTGGCAACTTGGAACATCAATTCGGTGCGTTTGCGGCAGGATATCGTGTGCCGTTTGATGACAGAAGAGGCGCCTGATGTGCTGTGTTTGCAGGAATGCAAAAGTCCGGTTGAGAAGATCCCGTTCGAAGCGTTTCAGGCGCTGGGCTATGATCACATGGTTGCCCGAGGGCAAAAGGGCTATAACGGCGTTGCGATCCTATCCAAGATACCGATGGAAGAGGTCAGTTCGTTTGACTTTGCCGATCTTGGCCACGCGCGTCATATCGCCGGACGGTTGGCGAATGGCGTGACGGTTCACAATTTCTATGTGCCCGCTGGTGGTGATGAGGCGGATCGGGAAAAGAACGAAAAGTTTGGTCAGAAGCTCGACTATCTGACGGACATGCGTGACGAATTTACGGCGAACAAGCCGACCAAGGCGATCCTTGTCGGTGATCTGAATATCGCCCCGCGCGAAGACGATGTTTGGGATCACAAAAAGCTTCTTAAGGTGGTGAGCCACACCCCGATTGAGGTCGAACACTTGGCCGAGGTTCAAGCGGCAGGTGACTGGGTCGATGTTACCCGCGCCGATATTCCCGAAGGCCGGCTGTATAGCTGGTGGTCCTATCGTGCCAAAGACTGGTCCGCGGCGGACAAAGGGCGTCGGTTGGATCACGTTTGGGCAACACCCGATATTGCGGGCGCTGCGCATAGCAGCCGCGTTTTGCGGGACGTGCGCGGTTGGGAACAACCAAGCGACCACGCACCCGTTTTCGCTACCTTTGACGTTTAGAACAGTTCGGTGACGGCGGCAGCAACCGAAGCGCCCAGCGTTTGATGCGACTGGGCCGAATAGTGCACGCCGTCATCCGCGCTAACGCTAATGATTTGACCTGCATCCAGAAAACCGGCACCCCAATGCGCCGCTAGGTCGTGATATAGCGCAGGCAGGGCGCGGGATTTGGTATCACCGGTATAAAACGTATCGGCAATCGGCCCCTGCACCAAAACCGGTGGGGGACAGATCACCAGCGTTTTGAACCCGCCGTGGCGGGTCTGGATCACCTCGCTGTTTGCAATGGACAGCAAACGGGCCATCCCGCCCATGATCGCCTCGGGCGTTGCGCCGAACTGAGCTTTGACGTCGTTGGTGCCAAGCATGAGGGTCAGCACATCCAAAGGCCCGTGGCTTTCTAGTGCGATCTTTAGCCCAATTTCGCCGTTCATGTGATCGCCCATCACCGGATCGGCAAAGCACGTGGTGCGCCCCGGCAATCCTTCTTCGATCAGGGTCCAATCGGGCCCCAGCGCCGCATGACACACCGTGGGCCAGCGAACGCCAACAGGGTAGCGCGCATAAAGCCCCCGTTTTTCGATTGGGGGGGTGCCATGTGTGTTGCTGTCACCAAAGGTAAGAAGTGTGGGCATGCTGAATCCTCGTCTGGTGTCACTAACAAGCCTTGCAATGCCTTGCCTGTCCAGCGCTCAAGACACATATAGGGGCAAAGTCACGGATAGGAGACGACGATGTTGGAACTCGGCGCACAATCGGCCCCAGCGAGCGACCTGATTAAAGACAGCTCAGAGGCGACATTCATGCAGGACGTTGTTGAAACGTCGATGCAGGTGCCCGTGATCGTCGATTTCTGGGCCCCATGGTGCGGACCGTGCAAAACGCTTGGACCCGCGCTTGAGGCTGCAGTGACCAAAGCCGGCGGCGCGGTCAAAATGGTCAAGATCGATGTGGACCAGAACCAAATGATCGCGGGTCAAATGCGGGTTCAGTCCATTCCAACCGTCTATGCGTTCTGGCAGGGCCAACCGGTTGACGGATTTCAGGGTGCGCTACCCCCAAGCGAAATCGACGCATTCGTCGCCAAACTGACCGAGCTGTCGGGTGGCGCGGCGGATGGCGGTCTGGATGCGGCATTGGATCAAGCGGACGAAATGTTCGAAGCGGGCGACATCGACAGCGCGGCTGAAATCTTTACCGCTGTGATTGGCGAGGATGCTCAGAACGCGCGCGCCTTTGCCGGTCTTGCGCTGACGCATATTACCAAGGGCGATTTGGATGCAGCCGAGGCTGTCCTGAATGGTGTCCCGGCCGAGATCGCAGAGGCCGCCGAAATCGAAGGCGTTCGTGCCCAGATCGGTTTGGCGCGTCAGGCCGAGAAAGCTGGCCCTCTTGCCGAATTGACCGCCAAGATCGATGCGGATCCAAACGATCACGACGCACGGGTCGAGCTGGCGACAGCCCTGCATGCGGCAGGCCAGACCGAAGAGGCGATCGATCAACTGCTGGAATTGTTCCGTCGCGACCGCGACTGGAATGACGGTGCCGCCAAAACGCAGCTGTTCCAGATTTTTGACGCGCTTAAGCCGAACGATCCGCTTGTTCTGAACGGGCGTCGAAAATTGTCCTCGCTAATATTTGCCTGATGGCGTTGTGGCTCTAGCTTGAGCAATATGTTGACAGCAAATGATCTGCCGCCGGTGATCCCGGTCTTTCCGTTGCCAGGTGCGCTGTTGCTACCGCGCGCCAAGCTGCCTTTGCACATCTTTGAACCGCGTTATCTGGCGATGCTGGATGACACGCTAAAAACGTCTGAGCGTTTGATCGGCATGGTGCAACCAAATGGGTCGCGTGGTTTGCACAAGATCGGCTGCGCCGGACGTCTAACCGCGTTCAGCGAAACCGAAGACGGCCGCTATATGATCACCCTTTCTGGTGTGTCGCGGTTCCGGCTTGGCGAAGAGGTTGATGGGTTCACCCCATACCGCCGTTTTAACGTGGACTGGAACGGCTTTGGTCGCGACTTGGGTAAACCCGAGGGCGATAAGGGCTTTGACCGGCCCAAGCTGCTGGGCATTCTGCGCCGCTATTTTGAGGAACAGGGCCTTTCGACCGATTGGGATGGTATCCAAGAGGCTGACGAAGAGTTATTGATCAACTCGTTGTCCATGCTGTGCCCGTTCGAGGTCGAGGATCGTCAGGCGTTGTTAGAAGCGCCAGACCTGACGACACGGCGTGAGACGCTTGTCACTTTGATTGAATTCGCCCTGCGCGGCGGAGGGGAAGACTTCATACAATGAGCGAAACAAGCTTTGATCCAAAAATGCTAGAGGCGCTGGTGTGCCCGCAGACGCAAACGCGTTTGTCCTATGACGCCGCCAAACAAGAGCTGGTCTCAGAGGCGGCGAAACTGGCTTTTCCGATCCGCAATGGCATTCCGATCATGTTGATCGACGAAGCCCGCGAGATTGACTAACCCCGCATCAGGCTTGGCAGGTCACCTGTCAGGCCTGCCGCTTCGCGGACGAAACCGCGCCGCAAACCAGGGATGGCGTTCACAACGCCCATTCCGACATCCCGCGCCGCACGAAGCAGCGGGTTATCGTTTGAAAACAGCCTGTTGAATGTGTCCGTCGCAATCGCAAGTGTGGCCGTGTCAAAGCGGCGCCATTGCTGATACCGCTGCAGAACCTGTCGGCCACCAACGTCTTGGCCTGTCCGGCGGGCATCCATCAATACATCCGCAAGGGCGGCAACATCCCGCAGTCCGGCATTGAGACCCTGACCGGCAATAGGGTGCACGCCATGTGCGGCATCCCCGATCAGCGCAAGCCGCTCGCCAATCATACTATCGGCAAGTGTCAGGTTCAGCGGATAGGTAAAGCGTTGTCCAGCCAGCCCGATTTGCCCAAGGAAAGACCCGAACGCCGGGCGCAATTCATCCAAAAATGCATCGTCCGGCAACTGGGCCAGCATGGCCGCGCGGGTGTCTGTTTCGCTCCAGACGATTGAGGATCTGTTTTCGGTCAGGGGCAGTATCGCCAGCGGACCGTTGGGCATGAAAAACTGATGTGCCACGCCGCCATGCGGTTTTTCATGTTCTACCGCACAGACCACCGCCGTTTGGCCATAGCCCCATCCGGTCCGCGAAATGCCCGCGCGCTGGGCCGTACCCGATGCGCGCCCGTCCGCGCCGACGACCATGCGCGATGTCACGGTTTGGCCACTCGCCAAAGTGAGCGTTATTCCGTTGGCGTCCGGTGACTGGGCGATCACCTCTTGTTCGGATAGGTGTGTGATCCGGTCGGATGCATTCAAACGATCAAGGATGGCGCGTCGTAGATGGCGATCTTCGACCATCTGGCCCATCGCGCCCTCTTCTATTTCGGCATGATCGAAATGCATCATCCATGGGGCCGGACCCTCGCCTGCGCGACCGTCTGTGACCTTGATTTCCAACATGGGCTGCGCGTGGTTTGCGACCATGGGCCATATGCCGATCCCCTTGAGCAAGCGAACCGAAGACAGGGCCAAGGCATAGGCCCGTCCATCAAAACCGGCGTCCTGCCGCACTGTATTGGGCAGTCGGTCGATGACGCATACGCGAAAGCCCGCATCAGCAAGCGCAAGCGCCAAGGCCGGACCCGCCAGCCCGCCACCAACAATCGAAATATCATGGTCAAAGGTCATGGGGGAAATATGCGTCTTCTTCCGGGATTGTCCATGCGCTATGGCGCCGCTAGCGTGAGGCAAAGGCGATTTGGAGAATGGCATGCAAGACTGGCTTTGGATGACGGCGGCGGATTTGGGGCGCGGGATCGAAAAGGGCGATATTGATCCCGTTGCCCTAACCAAGACCTATTTGGATGCCATCGCGTCACATCCGTTTACGGATCGGATTTATGCCCGCGTCACCGCCGAACGCGCCATGGCCGAGGCAACAGCCGCCAGCGCGCGGGCCAAAGCTGGTCAGCGTTTGTCACCGCTGGATGGGGTGCCGATCAGCTGGAAAGATTTGTTCGATACCGCCGGCACCGCGACCGAGGCTGGAACCTTGTACCTAAAGGGCCGCGTCCCTGATGAGGACGCAGAGGTCCTTAGAACCGCGACTGCCATGGGTTTGGTGTGTTTGGGTAAAACTCACATGACCGAAATCGCATTCAGCGGTCTGGGGCTAAATCCTAAGACGGCCACCCCGCCTTGCGTCAATGATCATGACGCTGTGCCGGGCGGATCGTCCTCTGGTGCGGCGGCGTCGGTTGCCTTTGGCTTGGCTGCGGCGGCCATAGGGTCGGACACCGGTGGATCGGTTCGGGTGCCAAGTGCGTGGAACGACCTTGTTGGTCTAAAAACAACCCATGGTCTGCTGTCCCTGACCGGCGTGGTTCCTTTGTGCAAAACATTTGACACGGTGGGACCGCTTTGCCGATCGACTGAGGATGCGTCGCTGATGCTGTCGGTTTTGTCGGGTGACAAGGTTGCGGACCTAAACGGGGCGACCCTGTCCGGCACGCGTCTGTTGGTGTTGGATACCATTGCCATGGACGGGCTGCGCGACGCGCCAAGGGATGCGTTTACCTCGGCGGTGCATCGGCTTCAGGCGGGCGGCGCAATCGTTGAACATGGCTCCTTCCCAGACATGAACGATGCCTTTGATATGGCGGGGTTGGTGTACACAACCGACGCCTATGCCGAATGGGAGGCAACAATCGAAGCCGACCCAAGCAAAATGTACCATCAGATTCTGACCCGCATTCGTCCCGGCGCTGGATTCAGCGCCACCGATTACATTCGCGGTTGGGAAAGACTGCGGGAAATTCGTCAAGCGTATGAGGCGGTATTTGCGGCCTATGACGCCGTGATCATGCCGACAGCGCCGATTTTGCCACCCAACGCAAAACGGCTGGAAGAGGACGACGAATATTTCGTCTCGGAAAACCTGATGGCGTTGCGCAACACGCGTGTCGGCAACCTGATGGGGCAGTGTTCGATTACGCTTCCGACTGGGGTGCCAAGCTGCGGGATCATGTTGAACGCCCCTGCGTTTGCTGAAAAACGGCTCTTGCATTTGGCCGCCGCAGCCGAGGCTGCGCTGGCTTAAAAACCACATATACGATTGGTCGCCACTGAATTTGTGCTGTTTTTCTGGACAGTTCACAGGTGTTGTGGCTAATTTGGACCAAAGTGGGGCGAAAACGATCCCACAATATTGAGGCAGTTATGAAGTTTCCCGAGCGGTTTTCGAACCTACCGGAATACGCGTTCCCGCGTCTGCGGGCGCTCCTTGACGTTCACCAACCAGGTGGCGATCCCATCGCTATGACCATCGGCGAACCGCGTCACGCCTTTCCGGAATGGGTTGGTCAGGTTCTGGCAGAAAATACCCACCTGTTTGCGAAGTACCCGCAAAATAACGGCATTCCCGTCCTGCTCACATCGATCTCGGGGTGGATCAAGCGTCGTTATGCGGTGGATGTGCCTGTCGATCAGATCATGGCCCTGAACGGCACGCGCGAAGGGCTCTATAATGCTGCGATGGCTGTTTGTCCGGAACAAAAGAACGGGCAAAAGCCGGTTATCCTGACGCCAAATCCGTTTTATCAGGTCTATGCTATTGCGGCGTTGGCCGTGGGCGCCGAACCGGTGTTTGTACCGGCCGAGGCCGCAACGGGGCATTTGCCGGACTATCACAGCCTACCGGCTGACGTGCTGGACCGTACTGCGATCGCCTATATCTGTTCGCCTGCCAACCCGCAGGGGGCCGTTGCCAGCGCCGAATATTGGCGTGATTTGATCGCGCTTGCCGAAAAGCATGATTTCAAGATTTTCGCGGATGAGTGCTATTCCGAAATTTACCGTGGTGATGCACCCGCAGGGGCGTTGCAGGTTGCGACCGAAATGGGCGCTGATCCGGAACGGGTTGTGATTTTCCATTCCTTGTCGAAACGATCCAACCTGCCCGGTCTGCGGTCAGGGTTCTGTGCGGGCGGACCGGAAACTATGGCGCGTATCCGTCAATTGCGCAGCTATTCAGGTGCCCCTTTGCCCGAACCTATTCAGGCTGTGTCCGCACGTGTTTGGGACGACGAAGATCACGTCGTGGAAAATCGCGCGCTTTATGAACAAAAATTCCGACTGGCCGACGACATCCTTAGCGGTGTTGACGGGTATACAAGCCCGCAGGCCGGTTTTTTCCTGTGGTTACCTGTGAACGATGGCGAAGAGGCCGCGCTCAAGCTGTGGCGTGAAACGGGCGTGCGCGTCCTGCCCGGCGCCTATCTGAGCCGCGACGTCAACGGCCACAACCCCGGCAAACCCTATATCCGCGTGGCCCTTGTGGCCCCAAGCCAAGAAACACAGCGGGGCCTGACCCTGTTGCGTGACTGCCTGTACGAGTGAGGATCAAACCATGGCATCTTACTCCACCCGTCAACGAGACCCGCTGCTGGACAGCACAATGCAAGCCGCCATCGAAAAACGCGGCAAGGAATTGTTGGGTCTTGGTCTCATTTTCGTTGGGATGCTGATCGGCATGATGCTGTGGTCCTATTCGCCGGATGATCCGAATTGGATGCTGGCCACCGACGCCCCTGCGCAAAACTGGCTTGGACGGTTTGGCGCGTCATTCGCGGCACCGATGATGATGATCATGGGCAAGGCGGCCTGGACTATTCCGCTGGCCTTCATCGTGTGGGGTGTCCGTTTTGTCACGCACCAAGGGGCCGAGCGGGCGCTTGGCCGGATTATCTTTGCACCGATTATCGTTGCCGTTGCGTCTGTCTATGCGTCAACCCTGACACCCGGCCCGATGTGGCAGCATTCGTTCGGGCTTGGCGGAATGTTTGGCGATACGGTTCTCAGCATTCTGCTAACGATCCTGCCGGTGGGCCCTGTTTTCGGCGTCAAACTGATGTCCTTGGTGATGATGGTGCTGACGCTGGTCAGCGGCGCATTTGTCCTTGGATTTATTCGCAGCGAACTGCGCGCTATCCGGGATTTCCTGTTTGTTGGCTTGATCGTCATATACTCCCTGATCCTAAAGGTGCTTGGCAAAGGCGCTTCGGCCTCTTTGCGCGCCGCGCAAGGCATGCATAGCAACATTCAAACCCGCCGCGCAGACGCCAAGGCCGAGCGTGAATGGATCGCCGAACAGCAGCGCGCCGTTGGATCGATCCCAGATCCCGACGAAAAGGCACGCGTTGCTCAGGTCGTACGCGCCAACCCTGTGTTCCCAAACGGCGCGCCAAAGGTTGATGTTGATGAACTGGCTGCACCGCGCCGCGCTGATGCCCCGCAAGACAGCGGTGGTGGTTTGTTCGGATTTATGCCCAAGGCACTGCGCCGTGGGGCCGATCCATTGCCAGAGCCGGAATTGATCGAGTCAGAACCACGTTTGGTCGAAACCGATGTTCCGGTTGATGACGACCGCATTCGTGCGCGGATTTCCGATGTGATCCGCAGCCGCACCCAAGCGCCAGAGGTACAGCCCGCGCCACCGCCCATCACGCGGACAGAAGAGGGCGTGCGGATTGAACCAACATTGGTCAGTGGTCGCGGCCCCCAGCCGTTGGTGGTTGAGGCACCGATGGTTGACGAACCTTTGATCGAGGACGAGCGCAACATTTTCGCCGATGCAGCGCAGTCGCAGACATATATCGACCCGCTGCCAACGGTAGAGCCGCGCGTTTCCGTTCCTGTGCCCGAGGCCCGCAAGGTTGTTCAGCACCCGGTTAAGAAGGCCGTCGCACCATCGCGTCAGGCGCAGGCAGAGGCGCAACCACAATTGGCGTTTGAGGACAAAACAGCCGATTATGAACTGCCGCCGCTGAACCTGTTGATGAGCCCTGACGAAATCGAACGTCACGTGCTGTCCGACGAAGCGCTGGAAGAAAACGCGCGGATGCTGGAAACGGTGCTGGATGATTATGGCATCAAAGGTGAAATCGTCAGTGTCCGTCCCGGACCTGTGGTCACGATGTACGAACTTGAACCCGCGCCTGGTCTAAAGGCCAGCCGCGTGATCGGCTTGGCCGATGATATCGCCCGCTCGATGTCGGCCTTGTCTGCGCGTGTTTCGACCCTGCCGGGGCGTAGCGTGATTGGTATCGAACTGCCGAACGACAACCGCGAAATGGTGTGTTTCCGCGAAATCCTGTCTGGTCGTGATTATGGCGATGGCAAACACAAGCTGCCGCTTGCGCTGGGCAAGGATATCGGCGGTGATCCTGTGGTGGCCAACCTTGCCAAGATGCCTCACTTGCTGATCGCGGGTACGACTGGTTCGGGTAAGTCGGTGGCGATCAACACCATGATCCTGTCGCTGCTGTACAAGCTGTCGCCAGATGAATGCCGACTGATTATGATTGACCCCAAAATGCTGGAACTGTCGGTCTATGACGGCATTCCTCATTTGCTGTCGCCTGTTGTGACCGACCCCAAAAAGGCGGTTGTTGCGCTGAAATGGGTCGTGGGCGAAATGGAAGAACGGTATCGCAAGATGTCGAAAATGGGTGTCCGCAACATCGACGGCTATAACGGCCGCGTCGAGGATGCCCTGTCCAAGAACGAAATGTTCAGCCGCACGGTTCAGACCGGTTTTGACGAAGAAACCGGCGACCCGATCTTTGAAACCGAGGAATTCGCGCCGGAAAAAATGCCGTATATCGTCGTTGTTGTCGACGAAATGGCCGACCTGATGATGGTGGCTGGCAAAGAAATCGAGGCCTGTATTCAACGTCTGGCACAGATGGCGCGTGCTTCGGGTATCCACCTGATCATGGCGACCCAACGCCCATCGGTTGATGTTATCACCGGTACGATCAAGGCAAACTTCCCAACGCGGATTTCGTTCCAAGTGACGTCCAAGGTCGACAGCCGGACCATTCTTGGCGAACAGGGCGCAGAACAGCTCTTGGGTATGGGTGACATGCTTTATATGGCTGGCGGTTCAAAAATCATCCGCGTCCACGGCCCATTCGTCAGCGACGAAGAGGTTGAGGAAATCGTCAACCACCTCAAGGCTTACGGTCCACCCGAATACGTTGGAGGTGTCGTTGATGGTCCAGCCGATGACAAAGAGGCGGATATCGACGCGGTTCTGGGTCTAAGCACATGTGGCAACACCGACATGGAAGACGCGCTTTATGACACGGCGGTTGCGATTGTGATCAAGGATCGCAAATGTTCGACCTCGTACATTCAGCGCAAACTGTCGATCGGCTACAACAAGGCCGCCCGCTTGGTTGAGCAGATGGAAGACAACGGTGTCGTCAGCGCCGCCAACCATGTCGGTAAACGTGAAATCCTCGTGCCAGAGCAAGGTTAGCGGATGGAACAAGAGGTCGAGATTGTCAGTGGGGATCTTACCCTATCGGACAGTCTGACCTTGCCTGACGCGCCAAAGGCCATCGTCGTTTTCGCCCATGGGTCTGGCCCCTTGGATCGGGATGAAAATTCGCCCGGCGGCCAGTTGAACGTGTTCAACGCGCTTGCTGCGGACTTGGCGGCGGCTGACGTTGCGTCGTTACGTTTTGATAAGCGTGGGATTGGGGCCTCGGGCGGGGACTATGCCTTGGCGGGTCAGTCGGACTTTGTCGATGATCTGCGGGCCGTGGCACAGTTTGTTGCCCGCAGGTGCGACGCGCCCCTGTTTCTGTGCGGGCATTCCGAGGGTACTTATATCGCGCCGCAAGCCATCGACGCGGCCGGTGCTGCTGGCATGATCCTTGTGTGTGCTTATGCCCAAACGGGACAAGAGGTTCTGATTTCCCAAGCTCACCAATCCTATAGCATCCCGACGTTGATTTTGACGGCGGAACATGACGCGCAGTGTGAACCCGGCGACGGGGCGGTCATTGCCGCGCTAGGACCCAATAGGACCAACGTCATTTTGACGGGCCTGTCATATATCCTGCGTCAAACGGATCGCCGTGACGTGATGGATTACCCTCGGCAGATTGGATCACCAATTGATCCGGTTGTGGGGCGCTCGATCATCGCGTGGATCAACGAACAGTTGGTTCCAATGTGACGACGGACCGAGGATTTACCCCGTGAAACACGACGGTGATTGCATAACAAAGGGCGTGTTATCGCCTATCAGGTGGCAATCTATTTTGATGCCCCCATCTACAAGGCTAAGCCTTTGAAAGAGGTAAAAAGATGAGAGCACGAAAACTATTGTTGGCCATCCCGCTTGTCCTTGCCGCTATTGGCGGTCGGGCGATGGCGGATGAATTGTCGCTGGATCAGATTTCAGATTATTTTAATGGCCTTGGCGATGTCCGGGCCGAATTTACCCAATATAACGCCGATGGGTCGAATACGGGTGGCACCCTTTATATCAAACGGCCGGGCCGTATTCGTTTCGAATATGATCCGCCCGAAGAGGCGATGGTTATTGCAGGGGGCGGATCGCTTGCTGTGTTTGATCCCCGTTCAAACCAAGGGCCCGCGCGCTATCCGCTGAACCAGACACCGCTGAGCATTATTCTGGATGAGACGGTTAATCTGTCGCGGGAACGGATGGTGGTAAACCATACCTATGATGGGACCTATACACGGGTCACCGCGCAAGACCCCGATCACCCCGAATACGGCAGCATCGAATTGGTGTTTGCGGATCCGGTTGTGTTGGTTCAGTGGGTGATCTCTGACAACACCGGCAGCCGTACGACCGTCAATCTTGAACGCATTCAGGTCGGCGGCAATGTGCCAGCGCGATTGTTCAATATCACGCTGGCGGAACGTCAGTGGGCTGATAGATAAGGCGACTGCCCGGTTAGAACCGGGCAGCTCTGCAATTCTGCAACTGGCGTTGGTACATCACGGCACGATCTGCGACCTGTGACGCGATGTTTACCAGCCATGTTTTGCTGCGGTACGTGCCGCGCAGATAGCCGGTGCGGCCTTCGTGATAGGCGAGGTATTGATTGCGCGTATCGTTGATCGAAATGCCGATCACTTCCGAACTTTGGCTCATGTACCAGCCCATGAAATCCACGGCGTCATTGATGTTGTGACGACGCGCACCCATACCGCCGCGGTCCTCTTGGTATTCGCGCCACGTACCGTCAAGTGCCTGAGGATAGCCATAGGCGCTTGATTGGCGGCCCACCGGGATCACGCCCAGCACATATTGGTGCGGCGTTCGGTTGGTCGCGATAAATTTGCTTTCCTGATAGATCATCGCCATCAGAACAGCCGGCTCAACGCCCCATGTGCGTTTTGCATTTCTAAAGGCCCGCACATAGTGGGACCGTTCGGTTAGGATCGCACAAGCGTTATCAAGGTCACGCGGTGCGGACCCAGACCGTTGGCCACAACTGGCAACCAACACCACAGCTATCAGTGCGAGAATGATTCTGCTCATCTGCCTCTCGCTTTCTTTTTTGTTGAATATAGCGGTTTTGGCAGGGCTTGGGAACTATACGGTCAGATCACAAAGGCCAGTATGAGCGGTAATATGATCACCGACAGTCCGGTCGACGCCACCACGAGGCTGGCAACATCGTCCGAGTCGGCACCATATTTTTCCGCGATCAGGTAAGATGTCACCGCAACGGGTGTCGCAAGCTGAACAATCAGAACGCCCAGCGCGATCGGTTCAAGCCCAAACCACATGCCGATGGCAGCAGCGGCCCCAGTGCAGAGCACGGCCTTGAGCAATGACAGCACAACCGCACGCCCGATTGAGCGTGGCACCAATCGGGCGACTGCCACACCCAGCGTGATCAGCATGACCGGAATGGCGATTTGACCGATGAGGTCGAGTGTCCGCGTCAGAAACTCTGGCGTTTCCCATCCTTGCCACAGGAACAGGGCACCAAGCAGCGTGGCACCCACCAGTGGTTCCTTCAGCACCTTAAGAACCGATCCACCGCCCGAGACGAGCCAGACGCCATAGGTGAATGACAGGATCGCCATGACCGCAAATACGACAACGGCGTATCCAAGCCCCTCGGTCCCGAAGGCAAAGAGCGCAAGTGGCAGGCCAAGGTTTCCGGTATTGCCAAAAATCAGCGGCGCAAGATAGGTACGGGTTTCAAGCCTGAACGCTCGCACCATGAGCCACGACCCCAAAATGACCGCCCCGTAAGCGGCGAATGTTGCCAATGAAAGGGTTGCCAGCGCATTTGGGTCGATTTCGGTTTGCATCAACGACACAAAAATCAGGCACGGAACCGATAGCGTCATGGCAAGTCGGGTCACAAACTGGACCCTGTATTCAAATCCAAGTTTGACCCAGACGAACCCAACAATCGCCAGCAAAAATACCGGCGAAACAATTTCCAATACTGTAAAGGCTAGGTTCACAAACTGTTTCCCGACCGGTGAATGGACATTTTGGTGCCTTTTTCGTTATGCATAGGGCTGGGGGTTCGTTTGTTATGCTTAAGTCGCGTGCAAAATATAGTTTGGGTCAGGTTGTTCGTCACCGCAAGCACCCATTTCGCGGTGTCGTCTTTGATGTCGATGCCGAGTTTAGCAATTCCGAAGAGTGGTATCAGGCCATTCCTGAGGACAGCCGCCCGCGCAAGAACCAGCCGTTCTATCACCTTTTTGCCGAAAACGACGAAAGCTACTACGTCGCCTATGTGTCCGAGCAAAACCTGATCGCTGATTATTCAGGTGCGCCTGTGGGCCATCCCGAAGTCGGTGATTTCTTTGATGCGTTTGAGGACGGTCAGTACGAACTTCATGTTCAAATGAACTGAGTACCTCGACGCGACGCTCTGGGTGGGGGCTTGCACGCCGCGCCGAGGGAAGCTTAGCGCCACAATCCCTTAACGGTCAGCGATAGCGCCATGATAGCGCTGGCATGAAGTTTTTTGGTCAAACCGTTGCCTTTTGGGTTTTTCGCGGCCCATCATGCACCTGATAATGCAGGAGTGTATGATGATCACAGGTGGATGCCTTTGCGGGGCGGTGCGATATGAAATAACGGGCGAGGCCCAAGCGCCATCGGCCTGCCATTGTAGCCAATGCCGCAAAACATCAGGGCATTTTTGGGCTGGTAGCTCGGTCAAGCACGACGTTTTCAAGATCGTCAAAGATGACGGCCTGAAGTGGTTTACCAGCTCTGACTGGGCCAAGCGGGGGTTTTGCCAAGACTGCGGTTCGTCGTTGTTTTATCAGATGAACACCGAGGATTTTGTCTCTGTGTCCCCTGCAAGCATGGACGACGCAGGGGATTTGCGCCTGAAACGCCATATTTTCGTAAAGGATAAGGCGGACTATTATGACATCGGTGATGGCCTGCCCCAGATCGAGACCTACTAGGCTCGCCACTGCGTCCAAGCCATGCTAATGCCCCGCGGTATGAGCGCCGATTATAATCCCCCGACCGATCCTCTGGTTTTCCTGCACACCGACCATCAGGTTGTGGTGGTGGACAAGCCGTCCGGCCTTTTGTCCGTGCCGGGGCGGGGTGAACACCTTGCCGATTGTCTGATCACGCGGGTGCAGGCGGTATTTCCAGAGGCGCTGTTGGTGCATCGTCTGGATCGCGACACATCGGGTGTGATGATTTTTGCGCTGTCGCCATTTGCGCAAAAATCCTTGGGCCAGCAGTTTGAAAACCGCAAAACCAAAAAGACCTATGTCGCGCGTGTTTTCGGGCGGGTCGAAGAAAAGAAGGGCACGGTGGACCTGCCGCTGATCGTGGATTGGCCCAACCGTCCCCTTCAGAAGGTGTGCTTTGAAACGGGCAAGCCCGCGATCACCGACTATCGGGTTGTCCGCAGCAGCGATGCCGAATCCCGCGTGCGCTTGTATCCACGCACGGGGCGGTCACATCAGTTGCGTGTTCATATGCAACAGCTTGGCCATCCGATCCTTGGCGATCCGTTTTATGCACAGGGCGCAGCCTTGGGTCACCCACGGCTTATGCTGCATTCTGAAACGCTGAAATTCAGCCACCCCGAAACTGGGCAAGGCATCCAGATCACAGCCAAAGCGCCGTTCTAATCCCAGCCCGAGATCGTTTTCAGCGTTAGAAACTCTTCTATACCGACCACGCCGCCTTCGCGTCCAAGGCCGGACATTTTGACCCCGCCAAAAGGCGCGCCACGCCCACGTTTGCTGTGGTTCAATTCCACCATTCCAGACCTAAGCGCCAAGGCAATGCGCCGCTTGCGTTCGGTGTCTTGCGTCAGAACATAGTTTGTCAGCCCATAAGCAGTGTCGTTCGCAATCTCGATCGCCTGATCTTCGGTGTCAAACGGCATAACGCACAGAACGGGGCCAAAGATTTCCGACTGTTCGATTTCGCTGCCACGGCCTACATCGGCAAAGATGGTCGGTTTTACGAAATAACCGACCTTATGCCCGACGGGTTTACCAAGGCCGCCCGCGATTAGGCGTGCGCCGTCGTCGATACCGGACTGAATGAAACCCTGAACGCGGTGCCATTGCCGTTCGCTGACCACCGGTCCGATGTGGTCCCCTTGGTCATGTGCCGAACCAACAGGGGTAGCGTCCGCGACCGCGGCGATCTGGTCCAGTGTCGTTTCATAGATAGACCGCTCGACCAACAGGCGGGTCGGGGCCTTGCACGTTTGGCCGGTATTCTCAAAACAGGCGCGGACCGTTTTGGCGATGTCTTCTGCCGATGCATCCGCAAAGGCAATTGTCGCCCCTTTGCCGCCCAGTT
This sequence comes from Marivivens sp., assembly GCA_965215785.1. GTDB lineage: Bacteria > Pseudomonadota > Alphaproteobacteria > Rhodobacterales > Rhodobacteraceae > Marivivens. The sequence goes on from OZ244120.1 coordinate 1,131,609, forward strand.
CAAGCGTGACCTTTTTCAGGTGCTCAGCCGCATTGCGCGAAATATCGCGACCGGCTGCTGTGGAGCCGGTAAAGCTGATCATGCGCACGTCTGGGTGTCGGGTGAGCGCGCGGCCGGTTTCAATGCCATCGCCATTGACAAGGTTGAAAACCCCTGCGGGCAGGTTCGCCGCATGGACAAACTCTGCAAAGAGCATGGCCGATAATGGCGCCTCTTCGGATGGCTTCAGCACGCAGGTACACCCTGCCAACAGCGCCGGAATGACCTTAAGCGCCATTTGGTTCATTGGCCAATTCCATGGCGTGATCAATCCAACGGTGCCGATTGGTTCCTTGATCACTTGGGTGTCTGTGTTGTCGGGTCTTAGTGGATATTGCCAGACAACATCGTCAACAGTTTCCAAAAACGCGTCGATTTGGTCGCTTAGCCTTTGTGCCTGATTGCGGCGGCTCATGTCGATTGGCGCGCCCATTTCCTGTGAAATGGTCTGGGCCAACTCTTCGTGGCGGGCCTGAGCGTGTTTTTGAATGTCACGTACAAACTGTTTGCGGACCTCAAGCGTGGTACTTGCCCAATCGTCGAACGCAGCGGTTGCGGCCCTAACGGCGCGGTCGATGTCGGTTTCGTCACCGACACGAATTGTCGCACAGGCCTGTTCCGTGCTTGGATCAATGACCTGCATGCTTTTCTGCGAATGCGCCTCAACCCATTCACCAGAAATATAAAATTGTTCTTTGTTCTGCATTTTTGCACGACACAGGATTTGATCAGATTGAGCGCACCCTGTCATTGGGGCCAATGAACTGCAAGCAGCTCTAGCGCTAGCACAAACTGTCGCCTACATATTCGGTGCACAACTTTGAAGGAGCCAGTTATGGGCCTGCGTATTAATGATGTAATTCCGAACCTAACAGTGGAAACAGATCAGGGCACCGTGACCCTGCATGATTGGATCGGTGATAGCTGGGCCATCCTGTTTTCGCACCCCAAAGATTTTACCCCCGTCTGCACCACCGAATTTGGCGCGGTCGCGCAACTGACCGACGAATGGGCCAAACGTGGCACCAAGGTCATGGGCATCTCGGTTGACGGCGTCGAAGAGCACAAAGGCTGGAAAGGCGATATCGAAAGCTTTGCTGGTGCGCCGGCAAGTTTCCCGATCATTGCTGACACCGATCTGGCGGTTGCTAAGGCGTTTGATATGTTACCTGCCGATGCCTATCTGCCCGACGGTCGCACCCCAGCAGATACCGCCACGGTTCGGTCTGTTTTCATCATCTCGCCAGACAAAAAGCTGCAACTGACGATGACATATCCGATGTCGGTCGGTCGTAACTTTGCCGAAGTCCTGCGTGCCCTTGATGGCCTGCAGCGTACATGGGGCCAGCCGCTGGCGACGCCGGCGAACTGGGTCGAAGGTCAAGACGTGATTGTTGCGCTGGCGCTTGATGATGCAGCAGCCGAGGAAAAATACGGCGTATTGAACAAAAAGCTGCCGTACCTGCGGTTTGCCAAAAATCCGGGCTAAGTCCCCGTTCTAAGGGGGCTACCTATCTGACGCGTGCATGCCGCCGCACGCCCGAAGGGGCCAAGCGATTGGCCCCAGAAATGAAAAGCCCCGCAGTTTCCTGCGGGGCTTTGTTTTTGAAAGAGGTCGAAGATTACTCTTCCGACTTTTCTTCTTCTTTCTTGGCTTCTTCGCCGGTTTCCTGATCGACGACTTTCATCGACAGGCGAACCTTACCGCGATCATCAAAGCCCAGCAGCTTGACCCAAACTTCCTGACCTTCTTTCAGAACGTCCGAAGGGTGGTTCAGGCGGCGGTTTTCGATCTGGGATACGTGGACCAGGCCGTCACGCTTGCCGAAGAAGTTCACAAAGGCACCGAAGTCGACCAGTTTGACGACTTTACCTTTGTAGATTTTGCCTTCTTCTGGCTCTGCCACGATCGAATAGATCATGTCATAGGCCTTTTTGATCGCTTCGCCGTCCGAAGATGCGATTTTGATCACGCCGTCATCGTTGATGTCGACTTTTGCGCCCGAGGTTTCAACGATTTCGCGGATCACTTTACCGCCCGAACCGATGACTTCACGGATCTTGTCGGTTGGGATCTGCATGGTTTCGATGCGAGGCGCGTGAACCGAGAATTCATTCGCGGTCGTCAGTGCCTTAGCCATTTCACCAAGGATGTGCAGACGACCCTGTTTGGCCTGTGCCAGCGCTTTGGCCATGATTTCTGGCGTGATGCCCTGAACCTTAATGTCCATCTGTAGCGAGGTGATACCGGCTTCGGTACCTGCCACTTTGAAGTCCATGTCGCCAAGGTGGTCTTCGTCACCAAGGATGTCGGTCAGAACAGCGTAGGAACCGTCGTCTTCCAGAACCAGACCCATTGCAACACCGGCAACCGGTGCTTTCAGTGGAACGCCTGCGTCCATCATCGACAGCGAGCCGCCGCAGACAGATGCCATCGAGGACGAACCGTTGGATTCGGTGATCTCGGACACAACGCGGATGGTGTAAGGGAAGTCGGTTGCCGCTGGCAGAACAGCTTGCAGCGCACGCCATGCCAGTTTACCGTGACCGATTTCACGACGACCTGGCGAACCAACGCGGCCAACTTCACCCACCGAGTATGGAGGGAAGTTATAGTGCAGCAGGAAGTTCGAACGGAAGTTTCCGTGCAGCGCGTCGATGATCTGTTCGTCGTCGCCGGTGCCCAGTGTGGTCACAACCAGACCTTGGGTTTCGCCGCGTGTGAACAGGGCCGAACCGTGGGTACGTGGCAGGATGCCGGTTTCGCTGACGATGTCGCGAACCTCGTCCAGCGCACGACCGTCGATACGCTTGCCTTCTTTGACAACGGTACCGCGCAGAACGCTCGATTCCAGCTTTTTCAGCGCCGAACCAAGGTTCTCGTCTTCTAGCTGTTCTTCGGTCAGGGTCGCCTGAATGGCTTCTTTCGCGGCGGCTACCGCTGCGACGCGCTCTTGCTTGTCGGTGATGGCGTATGCTGCGCGCATCTGCTCTTCACCGGCGGCTTTGACGACTTCGAACAGGTCCGAATAGTCAGGTGCCTGGAAATCAAATGGTTCTTTTGCCGATTCTTCTGCCAGATCAATGATCAGGTCGATCACTGGCTGGATCTGTTCGTGGGCAAAGGTCACCGCACCGAGCATTTCTTCTTCGGTCAGCTCGTATGCTTCTGATTCCACCATCATCACGGCGTCTTTGGTACCTGCAACAACCAGATCCAGACGCTGTTCAGGGTCGGCACGCAGGTTCTGCATGTCGTCGACCTCTGGGTTCAGAACGTATTCGCCGTCGACGAAACCAACACGCGCACCAGCGATTGGGCCCATGAACGGAACGCCCGAAATGGTCAGCGCTGCCGATGCTGCGATCATTGCAACAACGTCAGGGTCGTTAACCATGTCGTGGCTCAGCACGGTGCACATCACCAGAACTTCGTTTTTGAAGCCGGGTGCGAACAGTGGGCGGATCGGACGGTCGATCAAGCGGGCGGTCAGCGTCTCTTTTTCGGTTGGACGTGCTTCGCGCTTGAAGAAGCCACCAGGGATTTTACCGGCGGCGTAGTATTTTTCTTGGTAGTGAACGGTCAGAGGGAAGAAGTCCTGACCTGGCTTTTGTGCCTTGGCAAAAGTCACGTTCGCCATGACCGAGGTTTCACCAAGGGTGGCAATGACGGTGCCGTCTGCCTGACGGGCAACCTTGCCGGTTTCCAGTGTCAGCGTTTCTTCGCCCCACTGGATCGATTTTTTCACTTCGTTGAACATCTAGCGTATCCTAAAAGGAGCTCTCCCGGGCGTTCCCAGGTCTCCTGTTTTGCTTGGCGGCCCCATTGCCGCCGACCCCTCTATCTTACTTTCACCACGCCGGGGCCCGTGCGTAACGTCTCAGATAGGGGGCGCATACAGTAAATTTGGCCAAATTGAAAGCGCCGAGTTTTTAGGCCGTTATTGGGCCATCAGCTCGGAAACGGTGACCAATTCAAAGCCGCGCTCGCGCAGCCCGTCGATGATTGCGGGCAGTGCTTGCCGCGTGGCATCGCGGGATGAATACATAGCGTGGAGCAAGATAATCGACCCGTTTTCGGCGTTTTCGATGACGCGGTTGGCGATCAATTCCGGATCGGTCGTCGGCATCGGTTTGTCCTCGGGTTCGAGGGACCACATGACCGTCGTGATACCCATCTGACGCAGGACCCACGGCAGCACGAATAGCTTTTTGCCATGCGGCGGGCGAAAGGTGATCGGACCATCATAGCCCGCCTGATGGATCAGGCGGCTGGTTTCCTCTATCTCGTGCCGTACTGTGGCCGGTGACATCAGCACCATACGATGATGCGAATAGGAATGGTTTCCAATCTCGTGACCTGCGGCCACGATGGTCGCGGTCAGTTCCGGTTGTTCGGCCATTTCCCGACCCGTCAGGTAAAAGGTGGCAACCGCCCCCTTTGCGGCAAGGGTTTCAAGGATCGCGGCGGTATAGCGTCGGGTCGGACCGTCATCGAGCGTTAGGGCGACCTGTGGTTGGGCGGTCGGACCATGGCTAACAATATCGCCGAACACCTGAAAACTGCGGGACCGGCTCAGTTCGAAGGCGGCATAAAGCACGCCCGCGGCGCAAAGGCAGACAATCGCCGCCTTAGCTATCCATCGCATGAGACGCACATCCAAAAATCGCGATCTGCGTTTCGGCGGGAACTGTGGTGCTGAATTCCGCCAGTGCGGCTGTCAGCTCTGCCTCGGCATCAAGGTCAATCAGATAGAGCGACACGGTGTCATGTCCGGCAAAAACACTAGGTGCTGTTAATTCGCCGATTTTGCACCAACTTGACGGGACCTGCCCCTCAAACCAGAAATCATAGATCATCGCATAAACCGCACCTTTTTCGCGCACGATTGCGTCCATCCATTCGGCGCGAATGCCTTGTTCGGCTTTCAGCTTGCGAACCTCTTCGCTGCCCAATCCCCACAGATCAACAACGTGGGTGTCGTTCTTATAGGAAATCCATCCAAGGTCGTTGATCGCTACGGTTTTCGGGAAAAATTCGGTCGCAAAGCGGTGCATTTGATATTGTTGGGCATAAATACCAAACGCAGCGGAATTGGCGCGGCGCGTGTCCTGCAGATAGCTGAAACCAGTGAATACCAGTCCAACCGCCAAAAGGATTTTCAACGCGGCGGGTTGCGATCGACCTTTGATCACAGGGCCCCAAACCATCAACAGAGCGCCTAGCACGGTGGCGATGATGTAGATTTCATAGCGTGAATACCAATCATAACGGCCAACGGCCAAATGCGCGCAAGCCGCCGCAATCGTCACCAATGCGGCTGTGGCAATGCCGCTGTGCGGGCGCATAACAATGAGCCCGACAATCAAGATCCCCGTTCCCGCAGCCAAGAACTTGGCCTGACGGTAGGCAAGCGCCTCTTGCAGGTTTCCGATGATCGCGGAAAACGCACCGCCCATATCTGTGCCAACCGCCGCGGCCGACGCGGTAGATTTTACCATCACCGAACTGGGTAGAACCGGCAGGCCCAAGCTAAGCATAGTCGCAACATAGGCGCCCAAGGCCGCAAGAATGACTACACCGGTCGCGATGGACCTGATCCAGTATCCCCACAGCAGCAGCGCAAATAGCGCCGCACCAGAGAGGGCAAAGCCTTCGAACCTAAGGAGTGGGGCCGCGATAATGCCGATGGTTAGGCCGATGCCGACACCCTTTTCGGGCAGGTCTATCAGGCCTTTCAAAATCGCGAGGCTGGCAAACACATGCAGCGCGTGTTCCATCCCAACAAGTGGCAGCGCAAACGTATTGACGGCAATCAGCGCGGCAACGACGACGATCGCATCCACTGGCGTAAATGAACCGTCATCACCGGCTAAAGCATCGGCCAATAGCCGCCCCAAAATCCATGTGCTGCCCAGCGTTCCGATGAGGTTGAGGACAAGCGGCGCATAGTCCCCAAAACCCACCGCCAACAAAGGCGCGAGCAGGAATGGGTACAAAATCGAGGAAGATGGCGACGCATTTTCGCCGGGGTTGATGCCGTAGTGACCGTCCAGCAGGTTTTCCGCCAAGGACAGGTGAATATACGGATCATCAAGCAGGTAATAGAGCTGCCCTTGGGTGTTTCCGGACAGCAGGAAAATCAGCAGCGCCAGCCCGACGGCAGCAATAGCGATTGCAAAAACTTGAAATCGCAGGCGGGTCGAGGCAGGCGCTGCTGACATAAGGTCTTAGCGACGCAGGCCCAGACGCTCGATCAGCGACTGATAACGGGCTTGGTCAACACCTTTAACGTAGTCCAGCAGCTTACGGCGCTGAGCAACCATTTTCAAAAGGCCACGGCGACCGTGGTTGTCTTTCTTGTGAGTCTTGAAGTGCTCGGTCAGAGTCGCGATGCGGCTCGACAGAATTGCGACCTGTACTTCAGGCGAACCAGTGTCACCTTCGACTGTGCCGTACTCTTTGATAATACGGGCTTTTTCTTCTGGCGTAATCGACATCGGGGTCTCCTTTCAGGATTAGGGTTATGGCGCAAGCCGGGATGTCGTCCAGCAGGGCCCATGGAGTTTGCCCGTTAGGGCAGCGTGCTCTTACGCGGAATCGCCCGAAATTGAAAGGAAAATCGCTAAATCTCGACCAACTGGACATCGTCAAGGTTGATCGAGCTGACCCCAAGGATCCGTGCGACCGGCAAACCGTCGGCGAAAACCGTGGTCGCTGCGCCGTCACTGCTCTGGCTTAGGGTGGGTTCGTCGCCCTGATAGACGACAAGCAAGCTATCTTCGATGGTGTTGAAATCATCGATTGTCGCGCTGCCTTCGGCATTGGCCATGACCGCAAAGACGTCATATCCCGATCCGCCATTCAGATTATCGCCCGCGCCACCAAACAGCGTGTCATTACCGGCGCCGCCGTTCAGAAAATCGTCGGCCTGCGCGCCATCCTCGACCCCTAATAGGACATCGTCGCCAGACCCCGCGTGCAAAACGTCCTGACCGCCGCCGCCGATCAGGGTGTCATTTCCCAACGATCCAAGCAGGCTATCGTCATCGGCCCCGCCATCTATCCAATCGTCACCGGACCCGCCATTCAGTTCGTCATCGCCGTCATTTCCAAACAGCGTGTCGTGTCCGACATGGCCGAAAACCGTGTCGTGCCCGTCGTTCCCCTCAACGATATCATCACCCAGCCCGCCGTGCAGCTCGTCATCATCGCCGCCGCCGCTCAGAACGTCATTCGCGCCTTCGCCGTGGATGTAATCGTCACCTAACCCGCCGTTGACGGTGTCCGCCTCGTCGCCAGAAAAAATGATGTCGTTGTCATCGGTTCCATCATCGCCCGACGATGGGACAATGGCTGCGCTCATCAACGCCGCGCCAAACAAGGTGAGGAGGAAAAACATAAGGCCCACTTTCCAAAACGACGACCAAGTGTAGCATCGTCGCCGGTCAGTGAGGCCGGAAAAAGAGTCTTGTGGTTAACGAGTCCACAACTCGGGTTGCTGGCTATAGCCGATATATAGCGGGTGCTTGGGGTGACCGGCCTTGGTCAGCCCTAGGTGCAGCAGGGGGCGGCCCGTGTTGAAGAGGATATCCGCAACGGTGTTGCCCCGATCCAAGTGATCCCCATGTGCGCCCCACGCACAGATAATCCCATCGTTGTCGCGCACCCAATCGTTCACCGATGAAAGAATGGCCTGATCATTTTCTGGCCCGACGGGGTCGGCGGCGGCGCGCATGTCACGCGGGTCCGTGGCGCGAAAGGCGAAAATGTTCGTGACACGAAAGGCACCGTACCCCAGTGTTCGTGCCCGACGTTCGCAGCGTTCAACCGTTGGATCGTTCTGGACTTCGGTCGCCGTAGACGGGTTCAGCATGATGAACAACGCACGCCGTCCGCCCGCATCCCACGTACGGGTCAGCATATAGCGGTAGTGTTCGCAGTCTGAGTATACCGCCTCAGAGGGGGCATCGCCCTTGGTATGGGTGCGTGTGATCATGGGGTGATATGACGGGTCACCCGCACCGGATGCAAGGATCAGTCTGCTTGCGCTGGTACGAAAACCCGCGACGGATGCAGCTCGCCAGCCTTGAAAACACCGACAGCGACGGCTTGTCCATTATAGCTAGCCCAACATTCTTCTCCGTATTCAAGGTCGGTTGCGATTACCATGGCAGGGTTGCCGTTGCGCAGTTTCGCAACACTGGTGTCGGGGCAGGTGACCTCTGGCAGGTCATGAAGACCGAGTTCCAACGGATGCAAATGGGTGTCGAGTTCCGGCGTCTTGGCCATGGCCTCGATTTGTTCGATGCTCAGGCCATCCTGTGCCTCAAAGGGACCTGACCAAATACGGCGCAGCCAGTGCACATGGCCGTGACATCCCAGCGCCTCGCCCAGATCGCGTGCGATGGACCGCACGTATCCGCCTTTGCCGCAGGTCATTTCCAGCAACACGTGATCCGCATCTGGGCGATCCGTCATCACCAGTTCCTCAACCCAAAGCGGGCGGGCGGCGATTTCGAAATCTTCGTCGTCGCGGGCAAGTTTGTAGGCGCGTTGGCCGTCGATCTTTACCGCGGAAAACTTGGGCGGAACCTGCATGATGTCCCCGATAAACTGACCCAGCTGATCCTTGATTTCATCATCCGACGGGCGCAGGTCAGATGTCGCGATGACTTCGCCCTCTGCGTCATCGGTATTGGTCGCCTTGCCAAGGGTGACCATGAATTCATAGGCCTTCAACGCGTCGGTGATATAGGGAACGGTCTTGGTTGCCTCGCCCAATGCAACGGCCAGAACACCGGTTGCCTCGGGGTCGAGCGTGCCTGCGTGGCCCGCTTTTTTCGCGCCCATAGCCCAGCGGACTTTGTTCACAACAGCGGTCGACGTCATGCCGGCAGGTTTGTCCACCACCAGCCAACCCGAAACATCACGACCTTTACGCTTGCCCATCATCGCCTCCTGCGTTGCGAGCGCGTCTGCTAAATCAGGGGGCGGTTTCGGTCAACCACCGTTCGGCGCGACGACCCCAACAATTGGTCCAAGCCGCACGCCAAAATCATTGCGGCGGATGGACGGCGCATAAAGACGCGACACCTTGCCATCGAAATATAGCGCGTTCGGCGTGTTCAGAAAATCGCGGAACAGTCGGCCAAAGGTATCGAAGTTCACCGGTGAATTCGAAATGGCGAAATAGGCGATACCGTCCTTGACGCCGATGCCGTTGCGTAGGTGCCGCGATGTACCGCCGGAAATGAACCTTGGATGCAGCGCGCCATCAATGACCAACATCGGACCCGATTGGGTGGCGTAACGACATTCGGGCGCGGATGCCTCAAACGACAGTGTTTCAATGACCTGCACCTGACCATCGCCAAAGCAGAACACGCCATTTGGCAACAGGCCAAAGTTACCCGGGCCCGGATTGGTGACCAGAAACATGGATTGGTCGAAATCTTCGACATAGTAGCCAACGGGACGGCGGTCGTTGTGATACATGCCTGCGTTCATCGCAAACGACAGGGGGCCGATTTCGTTTTCGATCGCCGACCATGATCCGAAGGGATCGCCTTGGGCATCGTTCAGGAAAAGTCGCAGATCATCCTGTGAGGGATCGACGGCACAGATGCTAAACTCGGTGCCGTCAAAGGTGTGATCATAGCAATCCACTGCGGCGGCAGGTAACGCCCAAAGGCAAAACAGGCCCGCAAGAAGACGCTTCATTCCGATTCGATATCCTTGCGAACCACATCGTCGGACAAAAGCCGCTTGGTCGCGTCCATGCGATCATAGGTTTCATCAAGTTCGAACCTGAGTTCGGGCGCAAACTTGAGCGACATACCTTTGACCACCAGATGGCGGATTTCGGCGCTGTTGCGGCGCAGGGCGCTGAGGCATTCCTCTTTGTTTTCGCCGCCCAGCGGCAAAACAAACGCGGTCGCGTACCGCAGGTCGGATGTCACCCGGACCTCGCCGACGGTGATCGACATGCGCGCTATGTCAGGGTCATACAAATCCCCACGCAAGAAAATCTCGGACAGGGTCCGACGGATGGTTTCGCCAACACGAAGCTGACGCTGAGACGGGGGTCTACCCTCATTTGAACGGTTCTTTGCCATATTGACCATGTAAGCGTGTTCCAGACCCTTGCCAAGCAGCCCGCAGAACGGCAAGCAGGGCGATAAGCTAATTTATGACCAGAAAGGGCGAAAAATGTCAGATTTGCCAGGGATTGTGATTACAGGTGCATCGGGCCGGATGGGGCAGATGCTGATCAAGACCGTTCTGGAATCAGACAAAGCCAAGCTGGTTGGCGTCGTTGAGCGGGCCGGTCACGACTGGATTGGACAGGACATCGGTGTCGCGATGGGTGGGGGCGCCGTTGGCGTGACCGTCACCGACGACGCACTAGAGGCATTTGCCAAAGCGCAGGCGGTCATCGATTTCACTGCCCCGTCGGCAACGGTCGAATTTGCAGCACTGGCAGCCCAAGCGCGGGCCGTTCACGTCATCGGCACGACAGGTTTCGAGGACGAGGATCTAACCAAATTGAATGCCGCTGCGCGTCATGCGGTTATTGTGCGGGCGGGCAATATGTCACTGGGTGTGAACCTACTAACCAAGTTGACGAAAAAGGTGGCCGAGGCACTCGACGAAGATTTCGACATCGAGATCGTTGAGGCGCACCACAACAAAAAGGTCGATGCGCCATCGGGCACCGCGTTGATGCTGGGCGAGGCCGCCGCCGAGGGGCGGGGCGTATCGCTTGCGGACGTGCGCGACAGTGGTCGCGACGGGATCACGGGGGCACGCACCAAGGGTGATATTGGGTTTGCGGTGATCCGGGGCGGCGACGTGGTTGGTGAACACGACGTTATTTTTGCGGCCGCGGGTGAACGGATTGTGCTGCGCCATATGGCAACGGATCGGGCCATCTTCGCGCGGGGTGCGCTCAAGGCGGCGCTTTGGGGACAGGACAAAGAGCCGGGCGGATACGACATGATGGACGTACTTGGCCTGTGATCCAAAGTTGAGTGTATGACGTATATTCCCTGTATTGGGAGAAGGTCATGCGCTTTTGGATAGCGATCTGGATCGGGCTTGCTACGCCCGCAGCGGCCGATTTCGTGCCGATCACCGATGGCAAGGTTTTCAACGAAACTGTCGATCAGAAACGGCTGCGCATTGGGGCGCTGGGCCTGACACTCCGTGTGTTTCCCGAAGGCCGGATTGAAGGCGCCGCGCTGGGCCGGGATGTGTTCGGGGATTGGACGTGGCAGGACGGGTATTTCTGTCGCGACATGATCTGGGGCGAACGCCCGATCGACTATAACTGCCAATTGGTGGAATTGGACGGAAACCGTATCCGGTTCACGTCAGACCGCGGGCAGGGCATGTCCGCAGTCTTCATGCTTCGCAACGACTAGAAGTCGATTGCGATCCCTTTCTTTTCCCAATCGCCAAAGCGAACGGGTTCGGGCCCATCGCGCCCACCAAGTTCGGTCGGCAATTCGAGCTCTGCCGCTTTTTTCTTGCGCTCTGCAGCTTCTGCAAGGGCGCGTTGGGCCGCTGGTGGCAGGGTCGGGTCAATCGGGTCGGTCATAGTGGTTCCTTGTAGGATGCCTTGCTTTGATATAGGCGAGGGCGACTGCCTGCCAAGAGGATATGATGACACAACCCGGCCTCGCACCGCGTCGAGCGGCGCATTACCTAATCGACCAAGTCACCCAAGAGGGCCGTTTGTTGTCCGAATTGATCGGTGCAGGCGCGCTTGAACATTTGCCGCCTGAGGATCGCGCTCGCGCTCAGCGTTTGGCGGTGACGGTCCTGCGGTGGATGGATCGTGCGGACCGGATGTTGAAACCGTTCCTGAAAAAGACGCCGCATCCCAGCGTTCAGAATGCTCTTCGACTTGGAACGGTTGAGATCTGGAACGGCGAAGCGGCACATGGCGTTGTGAATTCCTGCGTTGAAATCGTTGGGAAAAACAAGCGGACCGAGTCGATGAAGGGGCTGGTTAATGCGGTTCTGCGCAAGGTTGGCAATGAACGGCCCGGCGCATGGGATCGCTTGCCGGAACCGCGCCTGCCAAATTGGCTCCGTCGTCCATTGATTGACGCATGGGGCACAGAGGCAATCGCCGGCATTGAACGCGCGCATGCCGCCGGTGCGCCGCTGGACATCACCGCGAAAGGTGATGTTGCGGCATTGGCTGATAAACTGGGTGGTACTGTTTTGCCGACAGGGTCCATCCGGCTGCATGATGCTGGTCAGGTCACCCAATTGCCCGGATATGATTCCGGTGAATGGTGGGTTCAGGATGCGGCGGCAGCTTTGCCAGTACGGATTGCTGCCCCGCAAAAGGGCGAACGCGCGCTGGATCTGTGCGCCGCACCGGGCGGAAAAACGCTTCAACTTGCGGCGATGGGTGCCAAGGTAACCGCGCTTGATGTGTCGGACAAACGTATCGCGCGGGTCAACGACAACCTTGAGCGCACGGGCCTAAAGGCCGAGGTCGTCGTCGGCGACGCTTTTGACTTTGTCCAAGGTGGGTTTGACATTGTCCTGCTTGATGCGCCGTGTTCCGCAACGGGCACAATCCGCCGCCATCCCGATTTGCCCTATGCCAAAGACGGTAGCGAATTTGGCGAATTGATCGGCCAGCAAGAGGCCATGATCGATCACGCTTTGTCGCTGGTTGCGCCGGGTGGTCGTTTGGTTTTCTGTACCTGTAGCCTGTTGCCCGACGAAGGCGAGGTGCAGGTAGAAGAGGCGCTGTTGCGCCATAAAAACCTGACCGTTGATCGTGATGCGCTGATGGTTCCGGGTGTCGAAGACAGCTGGATCATGGAAGAAGGCGGTCTGCGCCTGCGCCCTGACTACTGGCCCGAACTGGGCGGCATGGATGGGTTCTATGTCGCGGTCCTGCGAAAGGCTGCGTGACTCTGTTGATCTCGTTGCCTATCATCCGCGCAAACACTCGCGGATAACGCAGCAAGAGGCAGCAGACTATTGGCCAAAGTGCAAACATGGCGTGCGAAGGGCACCGACTTTATGCACCGGTTTCATGCGCGAATGGCAGGACGTGCCAAGCCGCCGACCGGCTTTGTTTCGCAGCCCGAACCGCAATCGATTGGCCTTTATGCGCGTGGTCGGCAACTGACCGCCGGTAATTTCCTGTTTGCGGGCGAGCTGATCGAGGCGCCGTCAGTGTCGATCTGGGATATTTCGCCGGAAAATGAGGACGTTATCCCGATCATTCACGGGTGTACGTGGCTGGATGATCTTGCCGCTGTGGGCGATCATAAGGCCCGTCAGAAGGCCCAAGACTGGGTCTATGGCTGGATTGATCGCTATGGCGGTGGCACGGGGCCGGGGTGGATCCCTGATCTGGTGGGGCGTCGTCTGATCCGTTGGATCAACCACGGGTTCTTTATTCTGCGGGCCAAGGATAAGGCCGAAACCGAAGCGTTCTTTGTTAGCCTTGCACGACAGACGCTGTTCCTGTCGCGTCGATGGCGGTCTGTGCGCCCCGGTCTGCCGCGGTTCGAGGCCTTGGTCGGCATGATCTACGCTGGGCTGTCGCTTGAGGGGATGTCGGAACACGTCGGTCCCGCCGTCGCCGCATTGGCCGAGGATTGCCGTACCCAGATTGATCAAGAGGGCGGTGTCGTCACCCGCAATCCCGAGGAACTGTTAGAGATCCTGACCCTGCTGAGCTGGGCACAGCAGTCGTTGATCGAAAACGACCGTATGCCGCCAGACGATATTACCGATGCGATTGGCCGGATCGCGCCAACGCTGCGGGCGCTGCGGCATTCAGACGGGGGGCTGGCGCGGTTCCACGGTGGTGGGCGCGGGATTGATGGCCGTATTGACTATGCGCTGGCAAAGTCCGGCAACAAAGCCCAGCCCGGCGATGGAAAGCACATGGGGTTTGGCCGCATGCACGGTGGGCGAACGACCGTGGTTATTGATGCTGCACCACCGCCCAGTGGCGAAGCTAGTTTTGACGCGCATGCGTCGACGGGTGCGTTTGAACTGTCGTCAGGGCGACGGCCTTTGATTGTCAGTTGCGGATCAGGCAAAGCATTCGGTGACGACTGGCGCCGTTTCGGGCGGGCCACGGCCAGCCACTCGACCCTCGCGATCGAGGGATATTCGTCATCACGTTTGGGCGCGCCGAGCCGGCTTCATGGTCTGCGTCATGAGTTGCTTATCGACACACCCGACCGCGTGCTGTGCGAGGCAAAAGAGCTAAGCGATGGGATGCGTTTCGAGGTTGGACACAACGGGTATCAGGTGACCCATGGCCTAACCCACGCCCGTATGTTCGAACTGACCGCGGATGGGCGGGGTCTGGTTGGTGAAGACCTGCTGACCACCCTCAGTGATGGGGATACGGCGCGGTTTGATCGCGTTCTGGGGCGAGAAACACAAGGTATCGCCTATTCAATCCGGTTCCACCTACACCCCGAGGTCGACGCGTCGGTCGATATGGGGGGAACGGCGGTGTCTTTGACACTTAGAAGTGGTGAGATTTGGGTGTTTAGGCACGATGGAACCGTCGATATGCGGCTGGAATCGTCAGTTTATCTCGAAAATGGTCGATTAAAGCCCCGTGGGACGCAACAAGTGGTTTTATCTGGCCGCGCAATGTCATATGCGACCCGCGTCCGTTGGAGTTTGGCCAAAGCTCAGGAAACGCCGCAGGCCATCCGCGATTTTGTGCGATCAGAGCTAACGGACGTTGATCAGAATTGACCCCGGAGGCCCCCGATGAGTGATCTGCAACCCCTGCGCCGCGCCCTGCTGTCTGTATCCGACAAGACCGGCCTGATTGAATTAGGCAAGGCATTGGCCGCACGCGGTGTCGAGTTGCTGTCCACTGGCGGTTCCGCGAAAACCCTGCGCGATGCAGGTCTGGACGTCAAAGACGTGTCCGAAGTCACCGGTTTTCCTGAAATGATGGACGGCCGCGTGAAAACCCTGCACCCCAAGGTGCATGGCGGTCTGCTGGCGCTGCGCGACAATGATGATCACGTTGCAGCCATGGACGAACACGGCATCGGCGCAATCGACTTGTTGGTTGTGAACCTTTATCCGTTCGAGGCCGCGCTGGCCCGCGGTGCAGATTATGCCGAAATGATCGAAAACATCGATATCGGCGGCCCTGCGATGATCCGTGCGTCTGCAAAGAACCACGGTTTCACCACCACCATCGTTGACGTCGAAGATTACGACGCGCTGTTGGCCGAGCTGGCAGCGAACGACGGCCAGACCACTTATGCCTTCCGCCAGAAAATGGCGCAGATCGCCTATGCCCGTACCGGCGCCTATGATGCGGCCGTGTCCACATGGATGGCGAATGCGATTGGCGAAACCGCACCGCGCCGCCGTGTATTCGCAGGCGAGATTAAACAGACCCTGCGTTATGGCGAAAACAGCCACCAGCAGGCCGCATTCTACACCGACGGTTCGGCACGTCCGGGTGTTGCAACCGCGGTTCAGTTGCAGGGCAAGGAACTGTCCTACAACAACATCAATGACACCGATGCGGCGTTCGAACTGGTTGCGGAATTCGACCCAGCTGATAGCCCAGCCGTGGCAATCATCAAACACGCTAACCCATGCGGTGTTGCAACCGGTGCGACACTGGTCGAAGCCTACCAAAAGGCATTCGATTGCGACCGTACCTCGGCTTTTGGTGGTATCGTTGCGCTGAACCAGCCGCTGGATGCTGAAACCGCCGCAAAAATCGTCGAAATCTTTACCGAGGTCGTGATCGCACCCGGCGCATCGGATGAGGCGAAAGAGATTTTCGCAGCCAAGAAAAACCTGCGCCTGCTGTTGACCGATGGCCTGCCAGCGTCCCGCGCTGCGCTGACGGCGTATAAACAGGTGGCTGGCGGTGTTCTGGTACAGGATAAAGACGTTGGCTATGTCGGTCTGGACGATCTGAAGGTTGTCACCGAAAAGGCCCCTACCGAAGACCAGATGCGCGATCTGCTGTTCGCATGGAAAGTGGCCAAGCACGTTAAATCCAACGCGATCGTCTATGTCAAAGACAGCGCCACCGTTGGTGTCGGCGCCGGTCAGATGTCCCGTCTGGACAGCGCAAACGTCGCAGCGGCCAAGGCCGAGCGCATGGCCAAAGAACTGGGCCTGCCCGATAGCCTTGCCAAAGGGTCGGCTGTGGCGTCGGACGCGTTTTTCCCATTCGCTGATGGCCTGCTCGAGGCGGCTGCCGCTGGCGCAACCTGCGTTATTCAACCGGGCGGTTCGATGCGTGACCAAGAGGTGATCGACGCGGCCAACGAAAATGGTCTGGCGATGGTGTTCACCGGCATGCGCCACTTCCGTCACTAAGGAAAACCATGGCGACGCAACATCATTTCAGACTGACGTTTTGGGCCGCCTTTTGGGTGTTCCTGATCGATCAGGCCTCAAAATACTATGTCGTTCAGGTTCTTGACCTGCGAACAATCGGACGACTGGATGTTGCGTCACCATATCTCGAATTTCGGATGGCGTGGAACTATGGCATCAACTTTGGCCTTTTTGCCGATTTTGATATGCGCTGGGTTCTGATCGCTATCGCGTTTGTGGTCTGTGGGTTCATCCTTTGGTGGCTACGTCGCGACGGGGGCAACAAATGGGCCTTTGTCAGCGCAGGTGTCGCAATCGGGGGCGCGTTGGGGAATGTGATTGATCGCGTTTTGTACGGCGCAGTTGCGGATTTTCTGAACATGTCCTGTTGCGGCATTGATAATCCCTATGCGTTCAACGTCGCCGACATCGCGATTTTTGCCGGAATCCTCGGTCTTGTTTGGCTGACGGACAGTCCGAAAAAGAAGAACACGTGACGAACCCATTTCGCTAGGCTAAACACGTCATAGTTTGAGGGAGACTAGGTGATGCGTAAGCTGATCGGCCTTTTGATTGTGGCGGCGACACTGGCGGCATGCAGCCGTGGCGGTTCGGACGGGCAGTCGGGCCCAGATGAATTTTCAATCTTGCCTGCGCGTCCCCTCGAAGCACCTGCAACCCTTGATCTGCCTGCTCCGACACCGGGCGGCGCAAATCGTACCGATGCTTCGGCGACGGCAGCGGCCATTATCGCGCTTGGCGGGCGTGACACAGCGGGCGCAGGCGTACCGGCCGCAGATAGTGCATTGGTCGCATACGCAAGCCGTCTGGGTGTCGATTCATCGATCCGCGCAACATTGGCCGCTGAGGACGCGAACA
This sequence comes from Marivivens sp., assembly GCA_965215785.1. GTDB lineage: Bacteria > Pseudomonadota > Alphaproteobacteria > Rhodobacterales > Rhodobacteraceae > Marivivens. Next base: position 1,148,896 of record OZ244120.1, read on the forward strand.
TTCTTGATCGTCGCGGTTGGCTTTCGTCGCTGCGCCGCGGTGATGATTACCTGAAAAAATACGCGCGGTTTGCCTTGGATGCCTATGCCGAACTTGAACGGTTCCGCGCTGCTGGCGCTGCTGTTCCGTCAGCTCCGCCACAAAACTAGGTTACAAGTTTGTTAGCTGCCCTTTCTTATGGGCGGTAACGGCACTAGGTTTTTCCTGACAACAGGAGGACCAGAATGTTTCGTGCCTTGATTGCAGGCCTCGCGCTGCTGGCGACGCCGCTCGCCGCTGAGGATGTGACCACTTATCAGCTTCAGAACGGTATGGATGTCGTCGTGATCGAAGATCACCGCGCGCCGGTCGTGGTTCACATGGTATGGTACCGTTCCGGTTCCGCTGATGAGCCGCCCGGACAATCGGGCGTCGCGCATTTTCTTGAGCATCTGTTGTTCAAGGCAACCGATACCCTCGAAAGTGGCGAATTTTCCCGCGTTGTGGCCGAAAACGGCGGTAGCGACAACGCCTTCACCAGCTATGACTACACAGCGTATTATCAACGTGTCGCGGCGGACCGGCTAGAGTTGATGATGCAGATGGAAGCCGACCGGATGAACAATCTGCGGCTTACCCCCGAGGATATCGTCACAGAACGCGGTGTCATCCTAGAGGAACGCAATCAACGCACCGACAACAACCCAAATGCATTAGCGCGCGAACAGATGCGGGCGGTCCAATACCTGAACCATCGCTATGGCGTGCCGATCATTGGCTGGCGCCATGAGATGGAAACGCTGGATATGGACGATGCGCTGGATTTCTATGATCTTTATTATTCGCCAAACAACGCAATTCTGGTCGTTGCTGGCGATGTCCTGCCGCGCGATGTGTTTGAGTTGGCCAACAAATACTATGGCGTCATTCCAGCCGAAGAAAACCTGCCCGAACGTTTTCGGTCGGCCGAGCCGCCTCAGACGGCGGCGCGGCGTTTGACCTATTTGGATGACCGCGTGGCCCAGCCCTATGTCAGCCGCAGCTACCTTGCGCCAGAACGGGATCCAGGTGATCAGGAAACCGCTGCGGCGCTGGTCTACCTTGCCGAGTTGCTGGGCGGGTCACAGTTTTCGTCGGCCCTCGGTCAGGCGCTACAGTTTGATACCCAAACTGCGGTTTATGCAGGGGCGGGGTATAGCGGACTGTCGCTGGATGACGCGACATTCAACGTGACCGTTGTGCCTGCACAGGGTGTCACCCTGAGCGACGCCGAGGCGGCGATGGATCAGGTTCTGGTCGATTTTCTGGCCGCCGACATTGACCCCGATCAGATGGATCGTATCCGCACCCAGCTGCGCGCGCAGGAAATTTATGCCTTGGACAACGTAGAAGGCATCGCCAACCGCTATGGTCGCGCGCTTGCGATGGGGCTGTCAGTTGAGGATGTTCAGGCCTGGCCTGAGGTGCTTCAATCTGTGACGGCAGAGGATGTTTTGGCGGCTGCGGCAGAGGTGCTGGATAGTCGGCGGTCCGTGACCATGTGGGTCGCAGCCAGCGAGGAGGACGCACAATGATCAGAACTATTGCGACATGTATTTGTGCCCTCTGGGTCAGCACCGCTTCGGCGCAGGTCGTCGTTCAGGAATTTGAAACGCCAAATGGCACCGACGTGTGGTTGGTTGAGGAACATTCGATCCCGTTTGTCGCGCTGGAAATCCTGATCGATGGTGGTAGCGCGTTGGATTTGCACGGTAAACGCGGCGCGACAAATATGATGATGGGCCTGTTGGAAGAGGGCGCTGGTGATCTGAATGCGCAGGAATTTCAACAGCAGCGCGAAGCACTGGCTGCAAGCTTTGGGTTTCGCACTTTTGACGACAGCGTCAAAATCTCGGCCCAATTTCTGACCGAAAACCGTGACGAGGCGATCGCACTACTGGCCAGTGCCCTGAACGAACCCCGGTTTGATGAGGACGCCATTGAACGGGTCCGTGGGCAAATCCTCACGGGCATTCGGGGCGACGCAAAGCGGCCAAATGCCATCGCGGGCGACGCATTCTATGCGGCGGCGTTCGGCGATCATCATTATGGCAGCGATCAGAGCGGTACGATTGAAACCGTCACCGGTCTGACGCGGGATGACCTGATCGAGGCGCATCAAAACGCGCTGGTTGGTTCGCGGGTCTATGTGTCGGTGGTCGGTGACATCACGCAAGACGAGGTTGGAAACCTTATCGACACATTGCTGGCTGGTTTGCCTCAGGACGGGCCCGACCTGCCGGGCCGTGTCGAGTTTGGCTTGGACGGCGGGATCACCGTTATTCCGTTTGAAACCCCACAGTCGGTCGCGATTTTCGGACATAGTGGGATGAAACGCGACGACGAAGATTTCTTTGCCGCCTACATCATGAACACGATCCTTGGTGGCACCGGTCCACAAAGTATCCTGATGGAGGAAGTGCGCGAAAAACGTGGGCTGACCTACGGAGTTTACACCTATCTGATCCCCAAGGATCACACCGAACTGGTGCTTGGGTCCGTGGCGTCGTCAAATGAAAGCATTGCCGAGGCGATTGAGGTCATTCGTTCGGAATGGGATCGTCTTTCGACCGAAGGATTTTCGCAAGAACAGCTCGATATCGCTAAGACGTATCTGACGGGCGAATACCCGCTACGGTTCGATGGTAATGGCGAAATCGCGGATATCCTGTTGGGCATGCAGGCGATTGGATTGCCGGCGGAATATGTGTTCGAGCGTAACGACTATATCAACGCTGTGACGCTTGAGGATCTGAACCGTGTGGCCGCCGAATTGCTGCGTCCGGATGATCTACACTTTGTTGTAGTCGGTGAACCCGAGGGCCTAGCGACAGCCGAATAACCGCTGTAAGAATCAACTATGGCTATGCTACACTTAGTGTCATGGCCATAGTCGACCGCAATATACCCGCAGATTTGCCCGTTATCCGTCAATTGGACGAGGCCGCCATCAACCGCATCGCAGCGGGTGAGGTGGTCGAACGACCTGCGTCAGCGGTTAAAGAGCTGGTTGAAAATTCGGTTGATGCGGGCGCGTCGAAAATCGAGGTTGTGATCGCGGACGGCGGCAAAACCCTGATCCGCGTAACCGATGATGGTTGCGGGATTTCGGCCGAACAGCTGCCCTTGGCCCTCAGCCGCCATGCCACCAGCAAAATTGATGGTACCGACCTTCTGAACATCCATAGCTTCGGATTTCGGGGCGAAGCCTTGCCATCGCTTGGCGCTGTTGGGCGGCTGACGATCACCAGCCGTGTCGCCGGTCAGGATGCGGCAATGATTGCGGTGTCCGGCGGTCGGATCGAGCCGGTCAAACCTGCCGCCCTTTCCGCAGGGACAGTGGTCGAGCTAAAGGACCTCTTTTATGCGACACCCGCACGGCTGAAGTTTTTGCGCACGGATCGCGCGGAAATGCAGGCGGTTACAGATGTCATCAAGCGGCTCGCCATGGCAGAGCCACACGTTGGATTTACCCTGATCGACGCAACCGGTGGCAATCGGCGTGAATTGTTCCGCGCTAACGCCGAACAGGGTGATCTGTTCGATGCCTTGCATGGGCGATTGAACGCGATCCTTGGACGTGACTTTGCGGATAACTGCGTTCTGGTTGATGACGAACGCGATGGATTTCATCTAACCGGCTATGCGGCGCTGCCGACGTATTCGCGTGGCGCGGCGGTGGCCCAGTTCGTGTTTGTGAACGGCCGTCCGGTGCGGGACAAGCTGCTGATTGGGGCGTTGCGCGCTGCATATATGGATTTCCTTTCCCGTGATCGACATCCGGTTGCGGCCCTGTTTGTGGAATGTGACCCCCAGCTTGTTGACGTGAACGTGCATCCCGCCAAATCCGAGGTCCGGTTTCGCGACCCTGCGGCGGTACGTAGCCTGATGGTGAACGGTGTGCGCCGCGCGCTTAGCGGTGCGGGGCATCGCGCATCAACCACTGTGGCGTCTGATACACTTGGCGCTATGCGGCCCGAAACGGTGGTTGAACCAACACAGCCAACCGCCACGGTCTACCAGATGGACCGGACATCGCTGCCGCCACGGCGGCCAGCCTATCAGCCCTATCAACCGACAAGCGGTTTTGCTGAAATGGATGCGCCTTCGGCCCGTTTCGAAGAGGTCATCGAAGAGCCCGAGGCGGCTGTGGATGCGCTGCCGCTTGGCGCTGCGCGGGCGCAGGTGCACGAAAACTATATCATCGCGCAGACCGAAACCGGCATTGTGATCGTGGATCAACACGCGGCGCATGAACGTCTTGTATATGAAAAACTCAAGAAACAGGTTGCCGAAAACGGTGTGGCGTCGCAGGCACTATTGATCCCTGAAATCATTGAATTGCCTGCGGGTGATGCGGACTTGTTGCTGTCGATGGTTGATGACCTTGCGCGGCTGGGCCTCGGGGTCGAGGCGTTTGGCGGCGGCGCTGTGGCGGTCCGCGAAACGCCTGCAATTCTGGGCGAGGTCAATGCAACCAAGCTGATCCGCGATATTCTGGATGAGTTGAACGATTTGGGCGATAGCACAACGTTGCAAGCACGGATCGAGGCGATCCTGAGCCGTGTGGCTTGTCATGGTTCGATCCGATCCGGTCGCCTGATGCGCGCCGAAGAAATGAATGCTCTGTTGCGCGAAATGGAGGCGACACCGCATTCCGGCCAGTGTAACCATGGCCGTCCGACATATGTCGAACTTCGCCTTGCCGATATTGAACGCCTGTTTGGACGCACCTGATGACACTTGATCTGAATGATCCACTGCACCTTTCCCTGCTCATTGGTGGGGCGTTCGGGATATTGATCCTGTTGTTGCTGTTTCTTGCCTTACGCGCCGCCAAAGAGGGATCGCGCGATGCCAAGTTGTTGGGGTTACAGATCGAAAAACTGAGTATCGGGCAAAACCAACTGGACGGCGGGCTGCAAGCGCAGGCGCAGGCGCAGAACCAAATTGCCGCAATGATGGAACAGCGATTGGGCGAGGTTCAGCTGAACATGCATGAAAACCTTGCTCGGGTTCAGCGCAGCACCGGCGAAAACCTTGCAACCATGCAGCAGCAGATGGCCGATAACCTTGCTGCGCAGCAGCTTAAGCTGCAGGAAAACTTGGCCAACATGCAGATGCGGACCAATCATTCGCTGGCCGAGTTGCAGGAAAAGATGAACGCGACGCTCAGCGGCACAGCCAAGGTCACAGCCACATCCTTGACCCAGTTGCAGGAACGCCTGTCCACCATCGACAAGGCACAGGAAAACATCACCAAGTTGTCCGGCGATGTCCTGAGCCTACAGGACATCCTGTCGAACAAACAAACCCGCGGTGCGTTTGGCGAAATTCAGTTGCATGACATTGTGTCCAAAGCCCTGCCCAGCGATGCCTATGCGTTTCAGGCGACGCTTTCCAACGGTAAGCGTGCTGACTGCCTTATCCATTTGCCAAACCCGCCCGGCCCGATTGTCATTGATAGCAAGTTCCCGCTTGAGGCCTATGAGCGGATGATCAACGCGGCTAACGACAGTGATCTCGCGCAAGCGGCCCGTGATTTCCGCACTTCGGTGCGGGCGCATATCAAGGCGATTTCGGAAAAGTACCTGATCGAGGGCGAAACCGCAGATGGGGCGCTGATGTTCCTACCGTCCGAGGCGGTCTATGCACACCTGCATGCGCAGTTCCCCGATCTCGTCCGCGAAGGATTTGCCGCCCGCGTTTGGATCGTGTCGCCGACCACCTGTATGGCCACGTTGAACACGATGCGTGCGATCCTGAAAGATGCGCGGATGCGGGAACAGGCGGGGGCGATCCGCAAAGAGCTGGCACTGCTTTATACCGATGTGGACCGTCTAGGCACACGGGTGGAAAACCTTGATCGTCACTTCGGTCAGGCAGCCAAGGATATTGCAGAAATCAAAATCAGCGCAGACAAGGCAGGGCGCCGTGCCAAACGTCTTGATAACTTTGATTTTGAAGAAATAGCGCCGGAAGAGGACCCGAAAGTGGTGCCACTTTCAGGTCCGAAACCTTAGATCCGAACGAAGGGCTGCGCCAAACGGGGCAGCAAGCTGTTAAAGCGCAGCGGCGCGTCGGTCGCAGCCAGACAGATGCAATCCTCGCCGTCCATCGCGACAGGCGTATGGTCAAGGTCTTCGTTGGCAACCTCAATGTCACCAACACCGAATTGATCGGTTTCATCGCGGAATGCACCCTGCAAAACCAACGTCAGTTCAGTGCCGCGATGCCCATGATCCGGCACAGAGGCGCCAGCGGGGATATGCAACAACCGGACAGATGCATTGCCTTTGGTTGGCAGGATCATCTGACGAACGCCACCGCCAACAGAACGCCATTTCACGGCATCCTTGTCACCGCCGACATAATTGCGCAGCGGCGTCGGGAAAATCCCGTCAGCGCGCGGTGCGGGGGCTTTGATCTGTTCGTCATCCTGTGCTGCGATCAGCGCCATCGTCTTGGCAAATGCGTCGTCGCTCAGTTCGGCAGCCTCAGCCGTCTCGACAAAATGGCCGCCAACGGCCTCAAACGCGCCAAGGCGCGCGCGACATTCATCGCAAAGCGATACATGCGTTGCGACTACAAGATCGAACGCTTCGGGCAGGCTGCCAGCGGCATAGGCCATTAAAAGAGCGTCCGTAAGGTGGTGTTTGATATCTTGCATTCTTCACTCACTTCATCGAATGGCGCAGGCGATCCAGTGCCAAACGTAGTCTGGATTTGATGGTGCCAAGGGGCAAACCTGTTTGATCGGCAATTTCCGAATGTGTCAGGTCGCCAAAATAGGCCTTTTCCACCAAATCTCGCTGTTTATCAGGAAGGGCAGCGATAGCGTCCCCGAGTTTCTGGCTTTCCTGTTGGAGCGTTATGACTTCGTCTTGTTGCGGCTCTTCTTGTGGTCCCCATGTCAGCTCTTCTGGCTCTGGGCGGCGCGTTTTTCGGACGACGTCAATCTGTTTGTTGCGGGCAATGGTAAAGATCCAGGTCGACACGCTTGCTCGGGCGGGGTCAAACAGATGGGCCTTGTTCCACAGTGTTACCATGACCTCTTGGACGCACTCTTCTGCAGCCTCGGCCGATGTGCCTGAACGCATCAAATAGCCCTTCACCCTTGGACCAAAATGATCGAACACGCGTGCGAACGCGGTGTGATCTTTGGTATCTCGGATCGCTTCGATCTCTTTGATCCAGTCGGTCGAAGTCTGACCATTCGCAACAGGCACAGTGGCATTTCCGTTTTGAGTACAAGCATTTGGCACGGTCCCACCATAGCCGGACCGAGTGCTTTCACCACGATAAAATGCTGTCGCTGTGTCATTAAGCATACGGTTTGTACGCGCCGCAGAAAAAATTGGATCACATAAAAGAAAGATACATCCGAAAAATGGATTGCTTCGTAGTGATAGCAAACGCACGGAGACAGACATGCCATTTGAACAAACGAACAACGCCCCGAAATCAATCGCTATCATTGGCGGAGGGATTTCCGGTATGGGCGCGGCGTACAAGCTGGCGCCAACCAACCGTGTGGTTCTGTTCGAGGCAGAGGCCCAAATCGGCGGTCATGCACGCACCCGCCGCGTCGGGAACGACACTGTCGATACCGGCTTTATCGTGTTCAACTACGCCAACTACCCGAACATGACGGCGCTGTTTGATGAGCTGGATGTTCAGGTGGAAAAGTCCGACATGAGCTTTGGCGCGTCCATCAACGGCGGCGCGTTTGAATACGGCCTTGCCGGTGTGGGGGCAGTGTTTGCGCAAAAGCGAAACATACTGCGGCCTGCCTATTGGCGGATGATCCGGGACGTCATTCACTTCAATAAATATGCGCTTGAGGCGTCCAAGGAACCTGGACTGACGGTGTCGGGCCTGATGGACAAGTTGGGCATGGGGCGCTTGTTCCGCAAATACTATTTGCTGCCGCTTTCGGGGGCCATCTGGTCAACCCCGATTGAAAAGATTGGCGATTTCCCCGCCTATGCGATGCTGCAGTTTTTTGAAAACCATGCGCTGTTGCATCACACCGGTCAGCACCAGTGGTACACAGTGACAGGCGGATCGCGTCAGTATGTCGACAAGCTTGAGGCGGCGTTGATTGGTCGCGGTGTTGATATTCGGGTCCAAGCGCCGGTGCAGGCCGTACACCGTCAGGCAGATGGCGTGCAGGTCGTCTCGCACGATGGATCGTCAGAGCATTTTGACGAAGTCATCTTTGCCACCCACACCGATGTCACCCTGTCGTTGTTGGCCGATCCAACGGAACAAGAGGCCGAGATTTTCAACAACTTCAAATACCAGCCCAACAAGGTTGTGTTGCACACGGATGCATCGATCATGCCAAAGCGGCGCGCGATTTGGTCGTCGTGGAACTATACCGAGGCCGACGGCAAGGCGACCGATCAAATTGATCTGACCTATTGGATGAATTCGCTTCAGCCGTGGCTGAAGGGCGAAGATATCTTTGTCACCTTGAACAGCACGCGCCAGATTGATCCATCGAAGATCTATGACGAGGTCACGTTGCACCATCCTGTCTATGACGAGGCGGCATTGGACGCTCAGCGATTGGCGGCACAGATCAATGGTGAAAATAACACGTGGTTCTGTGGCGCCTGGATGAAAAACGGTTTCCACGAAGACGGCCTCAGCAGCGCATATGACGTTGCTGATGCGATCCTGTCGCGTGCGACCGAGCTAACAGTTGCGGCAGAATGAACACGGTCGACCATATCGTAGGCGAAACCTTCCATGGGCGTCGCGGGGATATTCGGAATGCATTCCGCTATTCCATCGACTATGTCTTGCTGGATGCCGAACGCAGCCAAGAGGCACCGTTGCTGTTTGGGCGGAACGGTGCGGGGCTGATGTCTGTCCATGATAGTGATCATGGCGGACCGCCCAAAAACGGTCGCGGGGCGGTCTGGGTCCGTGAGGTTCTGAAAAACGCTGGCATCGCATTTTCGGGCAGGATTTATTTGCTAACCCAGCCACGTGTCCTTGGGCATGTGTTCAACCCCGTTAGCTTTTGGCTGTGCTATTGCGAAGGTGATCATTTGCAGGTGGTTATCGCCGAAGTGACAAATACCTTTGGCGATCGACATAGCTACCTGTGTCACAATGATGACCTTTCGCCGATCACCGGTGGCTCTTGGACGCAGGCCCAGAAGGTCATGCACGTATCCCCGTTTCAGCCGATCGAAGGGGACTACAAATTCCGCTTTGCAATTGATGACGCGGGCATTGCGATCACCATCAACTATGGAACCAAAGGTGGCGGTGTGGTCGCAACATTGTCTGGCAGTCGCCGGACCCTAACCGGATTAAGCATCCTCTCCTCGCTGGTGCGGCGACCATTCGGGTCGCGGCGCGTGCTTGGGCTTATCCATTGGCAGGCTTTGAAACTCTGGATCAAGGGGGCGCAGTATCGCCGCCGTCCGCAGCCGCCAGAAACTGAAATTAGCCGATAGTCCTGAGAAAGGATAGAAAATGTACTTGGGCATCTTCATTGGAATTTTGGGCACCATAATCCTGAGCGTGATCATCTCACGGTTCATTGGGTTCAGCGCGCAGAAGCCGACCGACTATACCGGTGGAAAAACCTTTGATCTGCGGACGCATCTGAACGGCGATATCGACTGCGAGGGCGTGATTTACGGCCCGCTTGGGCGCGTGTCGTCGCGGTTTGTCGGGCGTTTCAACGCCAACTGGACCGGCGGTGCAGGTCATATGACCGAAAACTTCGAATATGATTCCGGCAGCACCCAACAGCGCCAGTGGACACTGAAGCTTGCAAACGATGGAACCATCAAGGCGACCGCGCCGGATGTGATTGGCGAAGGTACAGGTCGTCAGGTTGGGTCGGCTGTTGTGCTGAACTATAAAATCAAACTGACAGAAGACGCCGGTGGGCATGTTCTGAATGTGACCGACTGGATGTATCTGGCGCCCAATGGCGCGATCGTGAACCGGTCACAGTTCCGCAAGTTCGGTATTAAGGTCGCCGAACTGGTGGCAACCATGCGTCCGGCTGGTGCCGCTAATGCGTGATTGGCAGGGTAAAACCTATTGGCTGATCGGCGCCAGCGAAGGGCTTGGTCGTGCGCTGGCCCAGAAGATGAGCGCCGCGGGTGCGACGCTCTATCTGTCGGCACGGTCCAAAGAACGACTGGATGAGCTTGTGTCCGAATTGCCGGGCACGGCCCATGTTGTGCCGCTGGACGTGACGAACCGTCAAGAGGTCGAGGCCGCAAAAGAAGAGATCGGTCAACTCGATGGGATGGTGTTTTTGGCTGGCGTCTATTGGCCGCTTGCCGCGCAAGAGTGGAACACCGAACAGGTAGAGTTGATGGGGCAAGTCAACTTTATCGGCGGAACAAATTCCGTGGGTGCCGTCATCGGTGATATGGTCGCGCGCGATGCCGGTCATATCGTCATCACCGGTTCGCTGAGCGGTTTTCGCGGATTGCCCGGTGCGATTGGATACGGCGCCTCTAAGGCGGGGCTTATGTACTTGGCAGAGGGTATGTATGCCGACCTAAAGAAAACAGGTGTCGATGTTCAGTTGATCAACCCTGGCTTCATCAAAACGCGTCTGACCGACAAAAACACATTCAGTATGCCGTTCATCATGGAGCCAGAAGAGGCCGCGACCCTGATGTTTGAACATATGAACACCCAAAGGTTTAAGCGTAGCTTCCCTCGGATGTTCAGTTGGTTCTTTCGCCTGTCCCAGTTTTTGCCGGACTGGCTCTATTATCGTATCATTTAGACGTGTTCGTCGAACACCGCTTTGGCGCGTGCCCATACGCCTGAACCGGTATCGGTCAAGGTGGATAGATGCGGCAAAAGCTGGCTGGCGTAGTCTTCGCTACTTTCCAGCGGCAGCATTGACGGCAGATTGTCGATTGCGGTGACATCCAGCAACGGATCATCGCAACTGCGGAACACCGGATCATCCCATGTGGTGGTTCGGTCGTAGACTTTGATCGGATTGAATGGGCTGCTTGGATCACAGGCGATGTCGCCAATCACCGACAGGGCCCGTGTTTCGGTAATCGCGTCCTGCTGTACGAAGACAGGTGTTTTCGGACTTGCCAGAATGCAGTTCAGAAAGATGTCGTGCTGTAGGATTTCGGGGAATGGTCCGCCGTGTGCGGTTTCGGCCATATCCCATTTCGTGACCGCGATGCCGACACGATTGCACAGGTCAGTTGCACCTGTCCCAACGCGGCCAAGCGCGCCGATGATGATCGCCTTTGGTCCAGCGCCGGCCAGTGCGGTTTGGACAGATGCAACAAGATCATCCGCCGAGGCATGCGTGTGCATAGACGGGCAGGGCTTGCCAGCCTGCTGGGCGGCCCATGCCAATGCGGACACAGCCGCGCCAGCAAAGCCAGCCCAATATCCGAACGCTGCAACGCGTCGCCCCGTTTCATCGGTCAGATATTCCAAATCATAGAGCGTGCCGCCCCCAGCCTTGAACCGGTCAAGCAATTGCCGCCCATCGGCCTGACCTTTGTAGGCATGGCCAAACATGATGTGTCGGTGCCGGATCGGCGTGTCACTGGTCGGCAGCTCTTTTAGGCCGAAGATGATTGCATCCGTTGGCGCGTCGGGCCAGCTGCCTTCCGCGGCGGTTTCGCAGCCCACGGCTTGGTAGGCCTCGATCGGGATAACCCGTTGGCGGCTTTCCTCGACGGTGATGCGAAACCCCTGATCGATAAGCGTCTTAGCCCCGTCCGGTGTCAGGCCCACGCGGTCTTCGTTCGGGCGCAGTTCGGCGCGAAGCCAAAGATGAGTATCAGTAATGGGTGCGGAATTCGGCACGGGCTTGGTGCTCCAAATGTGGGATTGCATTAAAACCGGCTAGGATGGGTCCGACAGGGGACACATGCACGCGGTGAACGGAACTGTTGAATATCGGAATCGCCAAATGCGCCATGCGTTTTGGGTCAAGGCCCAGCAAATGCCGCATGATCATCGCAATGACCCCGCCCGAGGTCACACATAGAACGTGGCGCCCGGGCTGGACCGCTTCGTTCAACACTCCGCTGACACGATTTTCAAAACTGGCAAAGCTTTCGTTGCCTTGGATTTCTGCCTGATGCCATGCGTCCATGACCTGTTCGATATGGTGAACAAAGCCGTCGCCATCGGGCATGGGGATGCCTTTGGCCTCTTCTAACGCCTTGGATAGGTTGAAATAATCCATCTCATTGAGGCGAGGATCAATGTCGGGCGTGTCAAATCCGATACCCGCAGCGGTTTCTTTGTGGCGGCGCAGACTTCCGCTGAGGACAAGGTCGAACCCTTCGTTCTGGGCCGCAAACCATTCGCCCAGCCATTTGGCCTGTTGGTGGCCGCGATCAGACAGGCGATCATAGTCCTCTTCGGTGGTCGCGGCGGAATTGGCCTGTCCATGGCGGACAAATGTGATCGTACCCATGCAACCCTCCTTGGTCGCGAAATGGGTAGGGGTATGGCTTGGCAAACTCAAGCAGGTAACTGCCAAAAACGGCGCATAAACCGGAATGATATTGAATAGCCAACCAGTGGGTCCCAACCTTTGACCAAAGATACGGTAATTCAGGGGGCAAATATGCGTTTGCTACTTATGTCGACCGCAATTGGGGTCTGGGCCGCTGCGGGTGCCGATGCTGCGGATGTTGCGCTTATCTTGGGCAATGACCGCTATGAACAGCTGGGATCGGTACCGCGTGCCGCCGATGTTCTATCGGCAGAGGCAGACCTAGAGGCATTAGGGTTTGAGGTATTTGCCCTGCGCAACGGTCGGTCCTCGGCCCTTGATACGACGCTCGCGGATTTTGCCGCCGTGTCCCAAGACGCCGACCGGATTGTGGTTGTGGTCACGGGGCGTGTGGTGACAGACGGAACGCGTCATTGGCTGCTTGGACCTGAGGCAGAAGCGCCGAACCTGTTGAGTGTTGGGCGAACGGGCGTTTCGTTGGACAGCCTGCTGGCGGTTCTGTCGCAAACGCCGGGGCAGGCGCTATTGGCGATCGGGATCGAGGCGGGCACGCGTGTCGATGATGCATGGCTCAGAAGCGGGCTTGGCACGCTAGACGTTCCGCAAGGGGTCACGGTGGTTGCCGGTCAGCCGCGCTCTATTGGTCGTTTTGTGAACGAGGCGCTGTCAGAGCCAGAGGCAGACCTGATGGCGCGTGTCGAGGAATACAGTTTGTTCACCCACGGTTATGCGCCCAAACAACTGGTTCTGATGCCGGGCCGGTCCGACGTCGTGCCAACACCCGGAATTGCGGACAATGATAGCGCCGCAGACGAAGCATTTTGGACCGGGGTCGTCGCGTTAGATAGCGTCGAGGCCTATCGCAATTACCTTGTTCGGTTTCCAAACGGGATTCATCAGGTCGAAGCCGAAGAGACGATCGCAGAGATTCTGGCCGAACCAAATCGGGCGGATCGCCTGATCGAAGAGGCCTTGGAACTCAGCCGCGCGGACCGACGCGACATTCAGAGGAATCTGACAACGCTAGACTATGATACCCGCGGAATTGACGGCATTTTTGGCCCGGGTTCCCGACGTGCGATCACCAACTGGCAACAGGAAAACGGATTCGCCCAGACCTCTTACCTTACCGGTAACCAGATCACGCGCCTTCAAGCGCAAGCGAGCCGCCGTGAGGCAGAAATCCAAGCCGAAGAAGAGCGGCGCGCCAGAGAATTGGCGCTGCAGGATCGCGCCTATTGGGATGAAACCGGATCGCAGGACGATGAACCGGGGCTTCGTGCGTATCTGGCGCGCTATCCCCAAGGCATTTTTGCCGATATCGCCAAGGAACGCCTATCGGTGATCGAGGCAGAACGGGCGCGGATTGCAGCAGCGCGAGAGGCGCTTGTTTGGGAACAAGCCACCGAAGAGGACACCGTTGCCGCCTATCAGGAATACCTCAGTGAATATCCAGAAGGCGCCCACGTCCAAGAGGCCCAAGACAGGATTCGCGATATCACTGGCCCGTCCGAGGCGGACGCCACCCAATTTGAACAGGCCGAAGATGCGCTTCGCCTAAACCTGATCACGCGCCGCCTGATCGAGGCGCGCCTTGCAAGCATGGGCCATGAAACGGGCAGCGTTGATGGGGTGTTCAACGGCGAAACCCGAAATGCCATTCGGTCCTACCAAGAACAAAGCGGTTTGCCTGTCACTGGCTATTTGAATGAAATCACGCTTGTGCGGCTGATGGCCGATGCGGTTCTAACGATTGAACGATAAAAAAACGCCCCGCAGTTGCGGGGCGTTTTTCTGATGCGTGGTGATTATTGTGCGGGAACGTAGCGTTCCATCAACATCCGCATTTTCGATCCGAACCCGTTCAGGTCGCCAACAGCCAGCAGGTAGGTGCCGGGTGTGACGCGTGCGGTCAGCAGGGAATCCAGACCCTGACCGTAATCGTCGTTATAGGCGATTTCGCGGCCAAGTTCGTCGAATAGGGTGATGTACGGGTCACCATCCGTGATGGCGATGACCTCGACCAAGACCAGACCGGATTCGTTTACGTCAAAGGCGACCCAGCTTGTTTCCTCGGACACGTTCAGGTCCTTGCGCAGGCGGGTTTCCAAGACGCCAATACCAGCAACCGGATAGCTTCCATCGAGGGGCGGTGCAGCCTCGCCGCGGTCATACATCGCGCGCATGATCGCTTCTTCGTCGTATTCTTCGACCAGTACGGTGATCGGTGCAAAGCTGTCGCTGAGCGCGTCCATCGCGATGCAATAATCACCGGGATCAAGAACATAGCTCAGTTCGATACGCGAATTCAGACCGTCCCAGTCGTCGTTTTCAGTGATGTAGTCACCATAGGGGTCGTAAAGGGTGATGAACGGGTCTGCGCTATCGCTTTCGGCGGTGATGACAACGCCGGCGGGCTCATCAATGGTAAAGCCCCAGAACTCGGTTTCGTTCTTTGAGGCGGTTGCTGGAACACCCATGGCGACCATACGCGCCGAGTTACAGGATGATCCGCCGCCATTCCCACTGCCATTACCGGCAAGGTTTGTTGGTTCGGACATGCCGAACCCTTCGGTCAGCGGTTCGTGTGACATGGTGCCAACGCGGACAAAGCCGGTCATCGGCGAGTTGTCAAAGCTGCGCATCGCAAGACAATAGGTGCCTGCCGCAAGATCGGTTTCGATGCGCGATGCGCCCATGCCGCCGCTGTCGTCATCAGACATAATGACCGCGCCGGTTTCGTTATAAAGGTCGATCATTGGATCGCCTGCGCCGCGGCCCTGTGCCTCTAGGCGGACGGTGGTGGGTTGCGACAGTGTAAACAGCGAAATGTGTTGGTTGCCGCCAAGTACCAGCGCCATTTGTTCCTGATACGTCGATGCAACGGAAATATCCGAGGCGGATTCGGTGCCGCCGATCCATTGGCCGCCAACGCCGATACCACCGCAAAGATCTTGTGCGTACGCTTGTCCTGCAAAGGCAAGTGCGATGGCCGCGCTGGCACTAATTCTTAAATAACGAGCAGACATAATACCCTCCGATCCGCTGCAATCTGTGGGTAGGTTACGCTGCGATATCTAATGTGACCACCGTCAATAGCCGAAAGTATGGAATGCCATAAGCAAAAGGCCGCGCAAAATGCGCGGCCTTTGTATCAACTGTCCGTCTGTCTTCTTAGCCCTGACGAGCTTTGAAGCGGCGCTGCGTTTTGTTGATTACGTAAACGCGGCCCTTACGGCGCACAACACGGCAATCGCGATGGCGCTGCTTGAGCGAACGGAGCGAGTTACGAACTTTCATGTCAACTCTCCTAGTCGCGGCGCGGCGATTGCGCCTTTGTTGCAGTTCAGGCCGAAGCCCGGTGAATTCATGGTGGGCGGTACTGGGATCGAACCAGTGGCCACTACGATGTCAACGTAGTGCTCTACCGCTGAGCTAACCGCCCTTACCGTCAGTTTTCCGCAGTTCTTCAACCGCAAAAGCACGTCGGGTGAGCGGCTCTATAAAAGGAGTCGAAGGGGGGATCAAGGGCTTTTGGCAAAACAGTTTCATGCACTATCCTGTTTCTGAGTCGAATGAGGAAATGAGCGTGCGTTCCTTTACGTTGAAAGAGCCTTTGCGCCGTAGAACCAGCATTGTTTTTGCGTCTCCGCATAGTGGGGACGTGTATCCTGAATCTTTTTTGCGGCGAACCGAGTTGGACACAACAACGATTCGTAGTTCGGCAGATTCCTTTGTTGATCGCATATTTGCCTCGGCCCCTGATTTTGGGGCGCCGTTGTTGGCTGCTGTGGCACCGCGCGCCTATGTCGATCTGAACCGAGCAAACGATGAATTTGATTCTGCGTTGATCGAAGGCGTCAAACGGGCCATGCACAACCCGCGTGTTGTTTCGGGCCTTGGCGTGATTCCCCGCGTCGTTGCCAATGGCCGCGCGATTTATCGTGGGAAAATCTCGATCGCAGAAGCAAACAAACGGATTGAGGATGTTTGGCTGCCCTATCACACCAAGCTCCAGTCGTTGCTCGACGAAAATCGTCGCGACTTTGGTGAGGCGGTTTTGATTGATTGCCATTCCATGCCTCACGAGGCACTGAGCGGTCAGTTGTCGGCCGGACAGCCCCCTGAAATTGTCCTAGGGGACCGGTTTGGTGCATCGGCTGCGCCGCGGTTTGTGGAACGCGTCGAGGCAGCGTTCGTTCGTGCGGGGTTCCGCGTGGCGCGCAATTCACCCTTTGCCGGCGCCTATAGCACACAGGCCTATGGTCGCCCGACCCGAAGCCAGCACGCGATTCAGATCGAGATTGATAGATCACTCTATATGGATGAAACCACGATCACGCCGCGTGCCGATTTTGACGCGTTTTGCGCACGGATGCGGTCTGTGGTGGCGGATATCGCCTATATCGGACGCAAAGACATTCAGGTCGCGGCTGAGTAATCAGCCCGACTTCATGCGCTGATACCAGCGGATTTTTCCCAAAAACGCGGCGTGACGGTCTGGAAACTTGGCGGCGTGTTCTTCGACCAGAATATGCGACAGATCGGGGCGTTTCAGGCGTTTGGTCAGCCAAATCATCCATTCAAGCGTTTGAAACCGCGTGTGATCCATTTCCCAAAGCGCAGTCAGCGCATCAAATGTGGTGTGCGGATCATCTGTTTCATCACACGCTTTAGCATAGATTTGCAAAAGTGTCGCGTCGGTTTGGACGTATTTGGGAAACGCGTCCAGATAGGTGCGAAGCGCGCGGAATGATTTGGAGCGCCTTAGGTGGCGGGCGGTCATCAAGACTTCGTTTTTGTTTGCGTTGGTCGCAAATTCACCAACAAGACCGCGCAGATAGCGTGTGATCGTTTTGATCGAATTATCATGTACCGCCACCGGGATGAGCCCGTCTATTCCGTACTGCGGCTCTTTCTCGGGGGTGGCCCAGTTCAGATCGGCAAAAAAGGCGACGTAGTGACAGCCGGATACATGGGCCAAAGGAATAAAGTCGGACCACCGCGCCGAAGCCGTTTGCGGCGTTCCGATTTCGATGACATGGGTCTGAGGCCCAGCAAACAGCATATTGGCAAAGCCCGCGCCGTGGTGCGAGGTCATGACCTCGGCGTTGGCCATGAGGGCGATTTGCTCAAGCGGCGAAAAATCTTCAAACCGAATGACCTCAAAGCCGATCATCTTGAGTTGATCGACCAGCTTCTTTTCGTTTTTCATTTCCCGTTCGCGCGCGCCGCCGCTACTGCGTTCGACCCAGAACTGTTTCGGCAGATGCGAGGTGTCCATGTCCTCAATGGCATCCAGCGCGCGCTGTCGCAGACTGCGTTGAATGTCGTGCAGCCGGTTTAGTTCAAAGGTCAGGAATGATCCGCGTGTCGCACGGCGGCCCTGCCAAATCCAGGATCTGGGCGCGTATTCGTCAAAGCCCGGAACAATCGTGTCCGGTGTTTGGAAATAGTAGTGATCAAACGTCAGCGTGGTGATCGCGCGATCCGATTGGAACGGGGCAGGGCGCAGTTCGACCTGTTTGGCAATCTCAGGGAACAATGCGTTGATGAAATCCATCACAAACCCGCCAATCGCCGTTTTGTGGTAGGCAATGACGATTGGGCCGGTGTGTTTGATATCCACCGCGACCTGCAACCGAGGGAGCGTTTCCGTCAGAAAGTGGAAGTAATTCTGTAGATTGCGGGCTTCGATAACGAAGGGCAGATCGGCGACGTCGCCATTGAAGGGTTCAATCGGTTTCCGGTCGTCGTACGTCTGAACGCTGTCGAAATAGGATACGATCTTGGCTTCGTTTTCATAGCCGTTTTCGCTGTGTCCCCAGATATATCGGTTGCGAATTCGCGCCCCCCCAGCGCCGGACATCAGCCATTTGGAACCAATACCCGCAAGGTTCCGTACGACTTTGAAATTGTCGACGACAACGGGAATGGTATTGAACTCGATCGCCGATGAAAACGCGCGCCGGTTTGTGTACCCGTCGATAACATCGTTCACACGTCTGTTGTGATCATCGATTTTGCTGACGGCAAATGCGGCGACCTTGGCGCGTTGCGACGGACGCCAATACCAATCGATGTCACCCACTGACCACAATCCTTCATCCCTGCCGGGGATGAAAAAGAAGTCTTCCGCTGGAACCGAGTAGTCGATCTGCGACGGTATGGCGTCGGATTTCTTCAAAGCACTATCCAAATTACCCAATCTGCCAGCACATGCTGGCACCCCAAGGACAACATTAGCACATGTTTTACCGCAGTGCGCGACCTTTCATAATCGCGTCCTTGCCAAACTTTTCGCGGATTGCGTCAGTGGCGCGTTCGGTGCTGGCGCGGCGTTCCGCATCAGGGTCCAAAAGGTCGGCCATAGTGTCCGCCTTGTCGGCTGGGCTCAGGTCGCTGATGCCAACACCGATCAGGCGGAACGGGCCTTGGTCGGCGGCCTGAGCAAATAGGTCACGCGCATGGCGATAAATAGTATCGGCAAGCTGGGTCGGCTGATGCAGGCTTATCCGGCGCGTTAATCCCTTGAAGTCACTGCGTTTAAGCTTGAGCGTCACGACGCGCCCTGCTTTTTCCTTGGCTTTGGCGCGGTCGGACACCTGTTCGGACAAACGCCAGATATGACCGTCAAGAATATCGGGGTCGGATGTGTCCTCGAAAAAGGTTGTTTCCTTTGAGATGCTTTTGACCGGTGCGCGGGCGGAAATCCTGCGGTCATCTTGCCCACGGGCCAGATGCCATAGCCGGTCACCCATTTGCCCGAACCGTGCATTCAGGTCCCGCCGGTCCCAGCGCAGCAGGTCTGAGATTTTCTGAATACCTGCGCGTTCAAGCGAATCCTGAGCGGCCGGACCAATGCCCCAGATGAGGCGCACCGACTTATCGCTTAGGAACTTGGCGGTTTCTGCCGCGCCAATCACCGAAAATCCGCGCGGCTTGTCCAGATCGGACGCTACTTTCGCCAGAAATTTGTTGTGGCTAAGGCCAATGGAGCCGGTGATGCCCAATTCATCGTTCATTCGTTTGACCAGCCGCGCCAACATAACAGCAGGCGGCGCACCATGCAGTTTGGTCGTGCCGGTCAGGTCCAGAAACGCTTCGTCAAGGCTCAGCGGTTCGATCTGTGGTGTCAGTTCGTCCATCATGGAACGTACCTGCCGCGATACCTCGACGTAGCGGTCCATGCGCGGCTTGATCACGACCGCATCGGGGCACAGTCGGAGGGCTTGGAACATTGGCATCGCGGATCGGACGCCTTTGATGCGGGCAACATAGCAGGCCGTCGACACGACCCCGCGTTTGCCACCGCCAATGATGACAGGACGTGACGCCAGCTCGGGGTTGTCACGCTTTTCCACGCTTGCATAAAAGGCGTCACAGTCCATATGTGCGATGGAAAGGTTGAACAATTCAGGGTGTGAGGACACTCTGGGGCTACGACAAGCCGGACACCGTCGTGCGTCGTCAAATTGTGTCAGGCAATCGCGGCAGAGTGCAGGCATCGTCCAATCCAAGGTTGATGTCTGATATTAATCGAAACTGTCGGCCATGCGCCAGAAGGACCAGAACGTGATCCCAGATTTCGACGGAGCCAAAGTTGCGATCCTGCGTCGAAATCAGGTCCTGACGCTGCTGCGCGATGACAAACCCGATATTCCTTGGCCGAACCTTTGGGATCTGCCCGGAGGGGGAAGGGACGGGGACGAAGATCCGATCGAAACTGCGACGCGTGAGTTGAAAGAGGAATTTGGCCTCGCCCTGCCCGAAGAGCGGATCGTATTCCATCACGAAGCGCTGAACGAGGCCGGTAAAACCATTCATTTCTTTTTGGTTTTGTGGGACAGCCTTGATCCCGAAATCATTCGTTTTGGTGACGAAGGGCAATCGTGGATGTTCATGGATGCGCTGGAATTCATGGATCGTCACGACGTTATTCCGCATCACCAAAAACGGCTACGGTTGGCGCTCGCGTCCCTATAAAAAAGCCCGGTGGCGCACCACCGGGCTATCCACACTCCGAGCGATGGTTGATCAGAGGTCTGGTGCTAGAGGCGTGGACATTCAGGTATTATTAATTAGCTAGGATCGCGGGCCGTTTGGTCGGTCTTGGTGTGTCTGACATGCGGAGTGCCTGTGCGATCAACCCCAGTCGAACCTTGTCTTGGGCAAGGTCGGCGGGCGCGCGCAAGCGACACGGATATCGAAAGGTGCTGTCGTCCCGCGTCACGTCGACACGGGCCTCAAAGGCACCTCGGCTTGGATCATAGTGGATATCGTGAAGCTCAACTGACTGCATGACTACTCCTAACTTTGCAGGTCGTGCCTGCGCGCCGTTAGGTGCAAGTCTTGGGCCAAGTTATTGCGAAATCGTAGCCGAGCCGATTTTTATCTGTTGGGGTGTACAGCCTGAGGCGAATTAATTTCGGCAACGATGGCCTGTGCCGCAGCGCGCGGGTCTTCGGCGCGCCAAATCGGCCGGCCAACCACAACATGATCAGCGCCTGCCGCAATGGCCGATGCAGGGGTTGCCACACGTTTCTGGTCGCCCAGTTCCGCGCCTGCGGGACGTACGCCAGGGGTCACAATCAATTTGCCGTCGGCTTGGGGCAATGCGCGGATCAGGCCCGCCTCTTGTGGGGATGCAATTACGCCGTCTGCGCCCGCTTCTAGGGCCTTGGCTGCGCGCTCGATTACCAGTTCCTGCACATCACCGTCTTTGTAGCAAGAGGCATCCAGATCACCCCGATCCAGCGAGGTTAGGATTGTAACGGCAAGGATCTTTAGGTCTTTGCCGCCTGCGCCTTCTTTGGCGGCGCGCACAACATGCGGGTCGCCATGAACGGTCAGGAAATCAAGGTCGTACTGCGCGATCCCTCGCACGGCGTTTTCAATTGTCGCGCCGATGTCGAAGAATTTCATATCAAGGAAAATCTTTTTGCCGCGCTCTTGTTTCAGCTCGTTTGCAAGCGCCAGTCCACCGCCGGTCAGCATGCCCAGACCGATTTTATAGAACGAAACACTGTCACCAAGCCTATCCGCCAAGTCCAAGCCTTGGACGATATTCGGGACATCGAGGGCAACAATCAGACGGTCGTCAGAGGTCATGGCGGGCTCCTTTGATTTTGGGCTGTGTACACAGGCCAAGGCGCGGCAACAAGGGACCTTGCAACAGGGGCAGGTGTTTCCCATATTTTTACCGAGGCTTGCAAAAAGGTGTGCTGCGATCGTGGGCACCGATGGGGCAGGCGCTTTGAAAAGGAGGTTGCCGATGAACATGGAAAAGTTCACGGAACGTGCACGCGGCTTTGTTCAGGCCGCGCAGACAATTGCATTGCGTGAAGGTCATCAACGACTGACACCGGAACATCTGCTGAAAGCATTGCTGGACGACGATCAGGGGTTGGTTGCCAATCTGATTGCGAAATCAGGCGGCGACGTGACTGCTGTGCGCGCGTCGAACGAGGCTGCGGTTGCGAAACTGCCCAAGGTATCGGGCGGCGACATATATATAGACAGTACCACTGGCCGTGTTTTGGCCGAGGCGGAAAAGCTGGCTGAAAAGGCGGGCGATAGTTTCGTTCCGGTCGAACGGGTTCTGATGGCGCTTGCGATGGTCAAGTCTGCGGCGAAAACTGCGCTTGAGGCTGGCAAGGTAACACCGCAATCGCTCAACACTGCGATTAACGACATTCGCAAAGGGCGCACCGCTGATAGTGCCAGTGCCGAAGATGGGTATGACGCCCTTAATAAATACGCCCGCGACCTGACCGAGGCCGCCGAAGAGGGCAAGATCGATCCGATCATCGGTCGGGATGAGGAAATCCGCCGCGCAATGCAGGTGCTATCGCGTCGGACCAAGAACAACCCTGTTTTGATTGGTGAACCGGGCGTGGGGAAAACCGCGATTGCCGAAGGGCTTGCCTTGCGGATCGTAAACGGCGATGTGCCGGAAAGCCTGCGCAACAAGCGGCTTCTGGCGCTTGATATGGGCGCGTTGATCGCCGGTGCGAAATATCGCGGTGAATTCGAAGAGCGCCTTAAGGCGATCCTAAAGGAAATCGAGGCCGCCGCTGGCGAGGTCATCCTGTTCATCGACGAAATGCATACGCTGGTCGGCGCCGGTAAAACCGACGGCGCGATGGATGCCGCCAACCTGATCAAACCGGCCCTTGCGCGGGGCGAATTGCACTGCGTCGGCGCGACCACCTTGGACGAATACCGCAAGTATGTGGAAAAGGACGCGGCCCTTGCCCGTCGTTTCCAACCCTTGATGGTCGAAGAGCCGACCGTTGAGGATACGATTTCGATCCTGCGCGGTATCAAGGAAAAATACGAACTGCACCACGGTGTCCGCATTTCGGATTCGGCACTGGTGGCGGCGGCAACGCTATCGCATCGCTATATCACCGACCGGTTCCTGCCGGATAAGGCCATTGACCTTGTCGATGAGGCCGGTAGCCGACTGCGGATGGAGGTCGATAGCAAGCCTGAAGAGCTTGATGTGTTGGATCGTCAGATCATGCAGATGCAGATCGAGGCGCTTGCGCTGGAAAAAGAGGATGACGACGCCTCTCAGGACCGGCTGACCAAGCTGCGCAAAGAACTCGCCGAGCTACAGGAATCCGCCGCGACCTTGACCGCTAAATGGCAAGCTGAACGTGACGCGCTGGAAGGCGCACGGGTGATCAAGGAACGTCTTGATAAGGCGCGGGCCGATCTGGAAATCGCCAAGCGTGAGGGTAACCTCGCCAAAGCGGGCGAGCTGTCCTACGGCGTGATCCCCCAGCTAGAACGCGAGCTGTCAGAGGCCGAAGACGCCGAAAGCGACACCATGGTCGAAGAGGCCGTACGCCCCGAACAGATCGCCGAGGTGGTCGAACGGTGGACGGGCATCCCAACCAGCAAGATGCTGGAAGGCGAGCGTGAAAAGCTGCTGCAAATGGAGGAGAACCTGCACAAACGGGTGATCGGCCAGAATGCCGCCGTACACGCGGTGGCGAATGCAGTGCGCCGTGCGCGCGCTGGTCTGAACGATGAAAACCGCCCGCTCGGGTCATTCCTGTTCCTTGGGCCTACCGGCGTGGGTAAGACCGAGCTGACCAAAGCCGTGGCCGAGTTCTTGTTTGACGATGACAGCGCGATGGTCCGCATTGATATGTCCGAGTTCATGGAAAAGCATGCGGTCGCCCGTCTGATCGGCGCGCCTCCAGGTTATGTCGGTTATGACGAAGGCGGTGTACTGACCGAAGCCGTACGCCGCCGCCCGTATCAGGTTGTCCTGTTTGACGAGGTCGAAAAGGCGCATCCTGATGTGTTCAACGTGCTGCTGCAGGTGCTGGATGATGGCGTGCTGACCGATGGCCAAGGCCGGACGGTCGATTTCAAACAGACGCTGATTATTCTGACGTCGAACCTTGGGGCGCAAGCGCTCAGCCAATTGCCCGAAGGCGGCGATAGCGCCGATGCCAAGCGCAATGTGATGGATGCGGTTCGTGCGCATTTCCGGCCAGAGTTCCTGAACCGTCTGGATGAAACCATCATCTTTGATCGTTTGGGTCGTCAGGACATGGGCGGTATCGTCGATATTCAGTTGGCCCGACTGCAAAAACGGCTGGCGGGTCGGAACATCACGCTGGAACTGGATAGTGACGCCCGCAAATGGCTCGCCGACGAAGGCTACGATCCTGTGTTCGGCGCACGCCCCCTCAAACGGGTGATCCAGCGCGCACTACAGGATCAGCTGGCGGAAATGCTCTTGGCTGGGGACATCGCTGATGGCGCAACCGTGCAGGTATCTACCACCGCCGAAGGCCTAATCATCGGTGACCGCCTGTCAGGCAGCACCCGCCCGAAACCGGACGACGCGGTCGTGCACTAAGATAAACGGCGGGGCGATGCCTCGCCGTTTTTATTTTGGAGGGCTGTGCTTGGGTAGGATCGCGCCGCGCATAACCAAGGTCACGCTGACAAAACTGACATAGAGCAGCAGATACCAAGACCCCAACTTGGCAAAGCTGACCATCTGATGCGCCGATTGTCCGGCATAGATCCATGTCTTTGTGTAGGTCCCGACGTTTTCAGCGATCCAGAGGAAAAAGGACGACAGAAACGCCGCAAGCGGAAGCGGCATCCAGAACCATCGCCCGATCCGGAAATAGATGCGCGTGCGGGCGAACAAGAGCACCGTCGCCGCAAACAATCCGATACGGATGTCGGGCAGATAATGATGCGTAAAGAAGTTCACATAGATCAGCGTTGCCAGCGCTACGCTCGTCCAGAAGGGCGGATAGGGGGTGAACCGCATGTCAAATAGGCGAATGGAGCGCGCCATAAAGCTGCCGACCGAGGCATACATGAACCCCGAAAACAGGGGCACCCCCGCGATCTTGAGCAGCCCTTCACCAGGGTAATCCCAACTGCCCATGTGCAGCTTAAATATCTCCATCACCGTGCCGGTGACATGGAACAGCAGGATCACTTTTGCCTCGGAGAGGGTTTCTAAGCGCAGCACAAGGAATGCGACCTGTAAAACCACGGCATAGATCACCAAAGCGTCATATCGCGCGATGGGCCAATCGGCCTGCCAGATTATGTTGGAAACGATAAGGCCAATTAGCAATAGCCCACCAAACAGGCTGGCCCAGCCCATCTTGACCCCGAACATGATGAATTCGGTAACCCCATTCGGGAGCCGTGCGCGCAGCCAATCCCCAAGGCGGCGCTCAATATCCTGTACGCTTGCCATCTTGTCGCCGGCATTTTCTGTGTTGCGACGCTCCATTGTGCCCCCAGCTTAGTGGGGCCATCCTTAGTCTTGCCCCCTTTTCATTACAAACCACCAACGACATCGTGACGCCTGTTTCATCGCAATATCGGTTAGAAGTCCTAGCTAAGGCTTAGACGCAAGCTATGGAGAAATGAATGGCATTCCGCTGGAAGAACGACCTGACGCACGATGATGTAACCCCCAAGGCGCTGTGGCTGAACCGCCGTCAGATCATTGCCGGCGCTGCGGGTCTGAGCGTGGCAGGGGTTCCGGCGATCGCGGCAGATCTGGAACCAAATACGCTCGAAGAGATCACCAGCTACAACAACTTCTATGAATTCGGCACCGGCAAGGATGATCCCGCGCGCAACGCCCACCGTCTGGACACAACAGACTGGTCGATCAAGGTTGACGGTCTGGTCGACAATCCCGGCGACTATTCCCTTGCCGATCTGACAGCCGGCCTAAGCGTTGAGGAACGCATCTATCGGTTCCGCTGCGTCGAGGCATGGTCGATGGTGGTGCCGTGGAACGGGATCGAGCTGGCAGATATCTTGAACCGTGTTGGTGTTCAGGACGGCGCGAAGTACGTCGCCTTTGAAACCGTGGTGCAGCCGGACAATATGGTCGGTGTTCAGCGCCGCGTCCTGAACTTCCCTTATGTTGAGGGTCTGCGCCTTGATGAGGCTATGCATCCTCTGACGCTAATGGCGACGGGCGTATATGGCGAACCGCTGGCCAATCAATGTGGCGCACCGATCCGCCTGGTCGTTCCGTGGAAGTATGGCTTTAAATCGATCAAGTCGATTGTGCGCATTA
>OZ244120.1:1180000-1222500 GCA_965215785.1 Marivivens sp.
GGGCCAGGAGGATGTGACGGATCTCGAAGGTAGTTCAATCTTATCGGATTGATTGGGCTGCTCAGAGGTTCCTGGAAATAGCCCTCCATGAGACCGTACCCTAAACCGACACAGGTGGACTGGTAGAGAATACCAAGGCGCTTGAGAGAACGACGTTGAAGGAACTCGGCAAAATACCTCCGTAAGTTCGCGAGAAGGAGGCCCGATTGGCAGGCAACTGTTGGTCGGGGGCACAAACCAGGGGGTGGCGACTGTTTACTTAAAACACAGGGCTCTGCGAAGTCGTAAGACGACGTATAGGGTCTGACGCCTGCCCGGTGCCGGAAGGTTAAAAGGAGGAGTGCAAGCTCCGAATTGAAGCCCCGGTAAACGGCGGCCGTAACTATAACGGTCCTAAGGTAGCGAAATTCCTTGTCGGGTAAGTTCCGACCTGCACGAATGGCGTAACGACCTCCCCGCTGTCTCCAACGTCGACTCAGCGAAATTGAATTGCCTGTCAAGATGCAGGCTACCCGCGGTTAGACGGAAAGACCCCGTGCACCTTTACTATAGCTTCGCACTGGCATCAGGTACAACATGTGCAGGATAGGTGGTAGGCTTTGAAGCAGGGACGCTAGTCCCTGTGGAGCCTCCCTTGAGATACCACCCTTGTTCTGCTTGATGTCTAACCGCGGCCCGTTATCCGGGTCCGGGACCATGCGTGGTGGGTAGTTTGACTGGGGCGGTCGCCTCCCAAACAGTAACGGAGGCGCGCGAAGGTTGGCTCAGAGCGGTCGGAAATCGCTCGTTGAGTGCAATGGCAGAAGCCAGCCTGACTGCAAGACTGACAAGTCGAGCAGAGACGAAAGTCGGCCATAGTGATCCGGTGGTCCCGAGTGGAAGGGCCATCGCTCAACGGATAAAAGGTACGCCGGGGATAACAGGCTGATGATGCCCAAGAGTCCATATCGACGGCATCGTTTGGCACCTCGATGTCGGCTCATCTCATCCTGGGGCTGGAGCAGGTCCCAAGGGTATGGCTGTTCGCCATTTAAAGAGGTACGTGAGCTGGGTTTAGAACGTCGTGAGACAGTTCGGTCCCTATCTTCCGTGGGTGTAGGATACTTGAGAGGAGTTGCCCCTAGTACGAGAGGACCGGGGTGAACGATCCACTGGTGGACCTGTTGTTGCGCCAGCAGCAGTGCAGGGTAGCTATGATCGGAAAGGATAACCGCTGAAGGCATCTAAGCGGGAAGCCCCCCTCAAAACAAGGTATCCCTGAGGACCGTGGTAGACCACCACGTCAATAGGCCGGAGATGTAAGCATGGTAACATGTTCAGTTGACCGGTACTAATCGTCCGATAGGCTTGATTTGATCCAGTAAAAACAACACTCAAAAAACATACTACTTAAGTGTAAATACTGACTTGGACTTTGTTACTTCCTCGGTCTGGTGGTCATAGCAAGAGCAAAACACCTGGTCCCTTTCCGAACCCAGAAGTTAAGTGCCTAAGCGCTGATGGTACTGCGGCTTAAGTCGTGGGAGAGTAAGTCACCGCCAGACCTAGAAAGTAACAATACTCTATAAACTATATCCAAAAAAACATGGCGCGGGGTGGAGCAGCCCGGTAGCTCGTCAGGCTCATAACCTGAAGGCCGCAGGTTCAAATCCTGCCCCCGCAACCAAATAAACGCCGTAGCGTAATGCTGCGGCTTTTTTTGTTTGTGGGCCTTTAACATTTGTCTTTGTAATGTGGTTTTTTGAGGGGCGGCTCGATTACCATCGCTTGCTTGGAATATTTGTTCCATCTATCGTACGGCCAAACAACCGACTTTCGAGAAATTGGAACAAGACGTGACCTCTGCCCCAGCCTCCGTTGAAGAATTTCAGTCCAGGCTCTTGGAGGTATCAACTGATCTTCCGAAGCGAATGCGGCAATGTGCCGAATATATCGCCGAAAATACAGATCGGATTCCGGTATCAACAGTGGCTGAACTGGCGAATGGGGCTGGTGTTCAGCCGTCTGCGATGATGCGGTTCTGTCAGATCCTTGGGTTTTCCGGCTATTCCGAAATGCAGAAACTGTTTCGGAATGCGTATGTTCCGACGCTGCCTGACTACGAAACGCGACTTGAAAATCTAAGGCAGCGCGGCACAGGGAGCCCGTCTGCGCTATTGGCTGAATTTGTTGATGCTGGCCGTCTTTCGCTAGAGAATTTGGCCAGCAGCGTTGACAGTGACATGCTCGACAACGCTGTTGAGACGCTTGCCCAGGCGGGAATGATCCATGTCGTTGGATTGCGCCGCGCTTTTCCCGTCGCGGCCTATCTTGTTTATGCGTTTGAGAAGATGAAGATTCCCGCGATGTTCCATGGTGGAACGGGGAAGCTTGATCATCAGTACGCCATTCGGGATGGGGATGCGATGATCGCCATCACATTTGCCCCGTATTCCCACGAAACTGTTGATATTGCCCTTGGAGCGGTTGAGGCGGGGCGGCCGGTTGTTGCCATCACCGATACCACGTTGAGCCCTATGCATGTTCCAGGCGTATTGCCTTTGGCCGTTTCCGAAGTCGATTTCGGTGCATTTCGTGCGTTGTCCGCGACATTGTCCCTGGCAATCACGTTGGCTGTTGCGACCGGTGCGCGTAAAAATGCCATGAAATAGAATTTTTAACTTGAAAATGATCCCTGATGGAATGAATATTCTATCATGCCGCGTGGAAAGGGTGATTCCGTGTGTCATCCTGGTTTTCGAACCGGGTGTTCTTTGGGAGGAACACATGAAAGCAACACTGATCGCTTTGGCGGATACTGATGCCGCCAGCACAGCAAACCTTTCGCTTGATGCCCAGGCGCAAGGGGAGATCGTGTTCGTCGGTAACGGCGACGCGGATGACCCTTGGTGGCAGGAATTCAAGCAAGCAGTGACAGAAGCCAGCGACGCGTTAGGTGAAACCGTCGTCTTTCGGGACGTCCCTGCAGAAAGTGATTTGAAGCAAACAGCGCAAGGCATCGCAGAGGAAAACGAGAATTCGTTGATCATCGCGATGGCGGATCTTGCGCAGAATTTGGACGAACAGACGCAAGATCGACAATCCGGAAAGGTTGTCCCGCTTGTGTCATCACCGTCCGACAAAAGCTGACCAGTTTACAATTAACATCCAAACAGCATGAGCTGTCGCCTTAAGGACTTTCACAATGTCTCAGAAACTTGATGTAATCACGATCGGTCGCGCCGGTGTGGACCTTTACGGGACGCAAATCGGTGGTCGCCTCGAAGATATGGGGTCGTTCGATAAATACATCGGCGGCAGTCCGACGAATATTGCAGCAGGTACCGCACGGCTTGGGCTGAAGTCTGCGCTTATTTCTCGTGTCGGTGACGAACACATGGGCCGCTTTATTGTCGAGCAGCTACAGCGTGAAGGTGTTGAGACTTCGGCCGTTGTGACCGATCCGGAACGGCTGACCGCGTTGGTTATTCTGGGTATTCGGGACGAAGAACAATTCCCGCTGATTTTCTATCGTGAAAACTGTGCTGACATGGCGCTTTGCGAAGATGACATCGACGAAGGTTTCATTGCCTCGTCCCGTTCAGTCGTGGCGACCGGTACACACCTGAGCAACGAAAAGACGACGGCGGCAGTGATCAAGGCGCTGCGTCTGGCGCGCCTGCATGGTGTTAAAACCGCGTTGGACATCGATTACCGTCCCAACCTGTGGGGCGTCGCCGGTCACAATGACGGTGAAAGCCGTTTTGTCGAAAGCGCCGCCGTAACCGAGAAGTTGCAGGCAACGCTACACTACTTTGACCTGATTGTGGGGACCGAAGAAGAATTCCACATTGCAGGCGGTTCGACCGATACGATCGAAGCGTTGAAAGCCGTCCGCAAAGTGTCGGACGCGACCTTGATCTGCAAACGCGGTGCCGATGGCGCAGTTGCATTTGATGGTGAAATTCCGGCGACATTGGACGAGGGGCAAACCGGTCCGGGCTTCCCGATTGAGGTGTTCAACGTACTTGGTGCTGGTGACGGATTCTTTTCGGGATTGCTGAAGGGATGGCTTGATGGTGAGAATTGGCCGACCGCGCTTAAATATGCGAACGCCTGTGGCGCTTTTGCCGTGAGCCGTCACGGCTGTACACCTGCCTATCCATCGCTAGAAGAGCTAGAGTTCTTTTTGAACCGTGGCGTTGTTCGTCCGGACCTGCGGAATGATCCGGAACTGGAACAAATCCATTGGTCCACAAACCGTCATGGCGATTGGTCAACGATGCGCGTCTTTGCCTTTGATCATCGTATCCAGCTCGAAGAAATGGACGGCTATACCCTGCCAAAAGGCGGGGAATTCAAAGAGTTGTGCATGAAGGCCGCGTTGCGCGTCCAAGACGGCAAGGACGGCTACGGCATCCTTTGCGACAATCGTATTGGCAAGTCTGCACTGCACGCGGCAAGCGGCTCTGGCCTTTGGATCGGCCGCCCGACCGAATGGCCCGCGTCGCGCCCACTGACACTCGAACCCGAGTTGGGCAGCGATTTTGGCGGCCTAAATGAATGGGCCAAAGAAAACGTCGTTAAGGTGCTTTGTTTCTGTCACCCAGACGACGACGCCGAAATGCAGGCCAAACAAGAAGACACAGTCAAACGCCTGTTCGAAGCATCGCGCCGCAACCGGCTTGAGTTCTTGCTAGAGGTTATTCCGTCGAAGGTCGCACCTGTCGATGATGAAACAACTGCCAAGCTGATCCGCCGTTTCTATGAGATCGGTGTTTACCCAGACTGGTGGAAACTAGAACCGATGAAAACCAGCGAAGGCTGGGCAAATGCCATCGCGGCGATCGAAGAAAACGATCCCTATACGCGCGGCATTGTTGTCCTTGGCCTTGATGCACCAGAAGCAGAGCTTGCGGCCAGCTTTGAAGTTGCGGCATCGTATGAACTGGTCAAAGGATTTGCCGTCGGACGCACTATCTTTGGTGATGCCGCACGCGCATGGATGAAAGGTGACATGACGGACGAGGAGGCGGTCACGCAGATGGCCGACCGTTATGCCCGCCTTTGTGGTATTTGGGACGAAGCTCGCGCCAAGGCAACTTGGCCACGGAATGAGGGTTAAGGGAGATGACCAAAACAATTCGACTGACTGCCGCGCAGGCCATGGTCAAATGGCTTAGCGTGCAGACCACCGAAGAGGGTGAACGTTTTGTCGACGGTATCTGGGGCATTTTTGGCCACGGTAACGTTGCGGGTCTGGGCGAAGCGCTAGAAAAAGCTGGCGGCAGCTTTCCAACTTGGCGTGGTCAGAACGAACAAACGATGGCGCATACCGCCATTGCCTATGCCAAGACACATAAACGTCGCCGTGTTCAGGCGGTGACATCATCGATTGGTCCGGGTGCAACGAACATGGTGACGGCCGCTGCGCTGGCGCATGTGAACCGGATCCCCGTTCTGTTCATCCCGGGTGATGTGTTCGCGCATCGCCGCCCCGATCCGGTGTTGCAGCAGATCGAAGACTGGGAAGATGGCACCGTTTCTGCAAACGATTGTTTCCGCCCCGTTGTTCGATACTACGACCGCATCAGCCGCCCAGAACATATTCTGACGGCTTTGCCGCGGGCGTTGGCGACGATGACCGATCCCGTGTCCTGTGGTCCGGTGTGTCTGTCGTTCTGTCAGGACACTCAGGCCGAGGCCTATGATTATCCCGAGGCGTTCTTTGAGCCGAAAGTCTGGCGCATTCGCCGCCCAGAGCCGGATCAGTTTGAGCTGAACAACGTTGCCGAGTTGATCAAGGCAGCCAAGGCGCCAGTGATCGTGACCGGTGGTGGCACCATCTATTCCGGCGCCGAGGCCGCGTTGGGCGCATTCGCGACCAAGTTCAACATTCCGATCGTCGAAACACAGGCGGGTAAGTCTGCGTTGCCACAGTCGCATCCAATGAACTATGGCGCGTCGGGCGTTGATGGATCGGGCGCGGCCAACGACATTTCGCGCAATGCGGATCTGGTGATTGGTGTTGGCACGCGTTTTCAGGACTTCACCACCGGTTCGTGGTCGCTGTTTGAAAACCCTGATCGCAAACTGGTTTCGATCAACGTTGCGGCCTATGACGCACTGAAACACGGTGCTATCCCGTTGGTGTCGGATGTCAAGGTCGCGCTGGAAAAGCTAACCGCGCTCTTGGGGGATTACCAAGCGACCAATGCTGATCCTTCGTTGCGTCAGGCATGGCTGGACGCGGTCAATAACCATTGTGCCGACCGTCAGGGTGGGGCCGATTATCTGCCGATGGATTGCGAAGTTATCGGTGCAGTTCAGCGCACGTCGACGGACGCGACAATTGCGATGTGTGCCGCCGGCACAATGCCCGGCGCGCTTAAGCTGCTGTGGCAATCGCCAGAGGCGGGCTATCACATGGAATATGGCTTTAGCTGTATGGGCTATGAGGTTGCAGGCGCTATGGGGGTCAAACTGGCCGCGCCAGAGCGTGATGTTATCTGCTTTGTCGGTGACGGCAGCTATATGATGGCAAACTCGGAAATGGCGACGGCGGTGATGCGCAAAGTGCCGTTCACCGTGGTTCTGACCGATAACCGTGGATATGGTTGCATCAACCGTTTGCAAATGGGCACAGGCGGCGAACAGTTCAACAACCTGTACAAGGACTGTAACGTCGAACAGCAGCCCCAGATCGATTTTGTCGCGCATGCCGCGTCGATGGGTGCAAACGCGATGAAGGCAACCAGCATCGCCGACCTAGAGGCCAAATTGGCGGTGGCAAAAGGGTCGGACATCCCGACCGTGATTGTCATCGATACCGACCCGATGCATGGCCCGACCGAAATCGGACAGGGCAGTGGCGCATGGTGGGATGTTGGCATTCCTGCCGTTGGTACCAACGACAAAATGGTGTCGGCCTACGAAAACTATTTGAAAAACATGCAGCGTCAGAACCTCGTGAACTGACGCGACATGACCTAACTGCGCAAAGCGCATTGATAAGGAAAACCTAAATGAGCGTGAAAATTGGCATTTCGCCGATCGCTTGGCAGAATGATGACCTGCCTGACCTGACCGCCAACTTTACGATGGAACAGTGTCTGCAGGAATCGCGGGACATCGGTTACACCGGTGTCGAACGTGGCCGGCGCATGCCTGCAGATACCGAAGGTCTGCGTAAATATCTGGACGAAGCAGAGCTGTCGCTTTGCGGTGGTTGGTGTTCAGGCAACCTGATGGTTAATGACCCAAAAGCCGAGATCGAAGCGATCCGCCAGCAGGTCACCCAATTTGTTGCCCTCGACGCGCCATGCGTTGTGTTTGCCGAATGTTCGAACACCGTTCAGGGCGACATCGGTACGCCGGTCAACAACCGCCCGAAGTTGGCGAAAGAGGACATCGCCGCCTATGGTGCAAAGCTGACAGAGGTTGCCAAGTGGATGAAAGATGAGGGCATGACCCTTGCCTATCATCATCACATGGGATCGATGATCGAAGACGATGAAGACGTCGATTGGCTGATGGAGTCAACCGGCCCCGAGGTGACGTTGCTCTATGATACCGGTCATCTGTTGTTTGGTGGCGCCGATCCGTTGGATGTTCTGAAAAAGTGGGGCGATCGCATCCACCACGTCCATTACAAAGACGTGCGCGCAGACGTGACCAACCTGATCCGTGCGCGTAACCGTAGCTTCCTTGATGCGGTGATTGCGGGCGCATTCACCGTGCCTGGCGATGGCTGCATTGATTTTGATGCGATCACAGCGGAATTGGCCAAGATGAACTATTCCGGTTGGATCGTCGTCGAGGCAGAGCAGGACCCTGCCAAAGCCGAGCCATATGCCTATTCCAAAATGGGATACGACCATATCGTCGCCATGTGCGCGAAGCATGGTCTGACCGTCGAAGGCCGCGGCTAATTACACATAACGCGGGCCCCCAGTGGGCCCGCATTTTCTATTCTAAGGACACGCGACATGGCAGATCTGCTGAAAAAACCATTCGGGACACACGGTAAGGTGCATGAAATCACCCCACAATCTGCCGGCTGGCGGTATGTTGGATTTTCGCTCTATCGGTTGCGCGAAGGTGAAACCATTGCAGAGGCCACGGGCGAAAACGAAGTCATTCTGGTCATGGTAGAGGGTAAGGCGACGTTCCACGCCGCTGGCCAAGACTGGGGTGAGCTGGGTGAGCGGATGGATGTTTTTGAAAAGACGCCGCCGCATTGCCTCTATGTGCCGAATGAAAAGGATTGGACCGCCACCGCGACGACGGAATGCACCATTGCGGTCTGTGCGGCGCCCGGCAAAGGCGGACATGAGGCGCGCCGGATTGGGCCGGACGGCATTTCGCTAACCGAACGCGGCAAAGGGACCAACACCCGCTATATCAACAATATCGCGATGGAAAACGAAGACTATTGCGACAGCCTTCTGGTGACTGAGGTCTTCACACCCGCCGGTCATTGGTCGTCTTATCCGTCCCATCGTCATGACGAAGACGATTTCCCGCGGATCACATACCTTGAGGAAACCTACTACCACCGCCTCAACCCCGCGCAGGGCTTTGGTATTCAGCGGGTTTATACCGAGGATGGCCAGTTGGATGAAACCATGGCCGTGGCCGATGGCGATGTGGTTCTGGTTCCGCGTGGGCATCACCCCTGTGGCGCGCCCTACGGGTTCGAGATGTACTATCTGAATGTGATGGCTGGACCGCGCCGCAACTGGCGTTTTGTTCCCGATCCCGCTGTCGAATGGATCATGGAACGCGACGCCTGATACGGCGCGGCGCGCGGTTAACTGATCAGTTCACTGATTTCGACCGCGCGCTTTTCTGCGATCGACATCTGGGCTGCTAGGCCCATGATCACGGCCATCTTGCCGTCGTTCAAGCTGACCTGTGGCAAGTCGCGTTCGCCGCGCACGACCTCTAGGAATTTTTCGTGTTGATAGAATGTCGATCCATTGTGGTCGCCCGCCTCTAGGATGGTTGGATCAACAGGAATGTCGCGCTTTTCCGGGCCTTTGGGGTTGCGGGGGCTGACGATGACCTGCGGCACAGGCGGTTCACCAAGGTGTTCGGGCCAGAAACGGCCCGGTCCGGGAACAAGCGCTTCGATCTTGGCGTTGGGGCCTACCGCGCTGACCTCTTCCTGATATTCGGCACCTTCTGCGAACATGCATAGTTCCAGCATCGCACGCGCGCCGTTGTCGAAGTCGACGATGACATAGCCGTTGTCCAAGATATCTGGGGTTTCACCGTCATAGGTTTCGTCTAGATGGTTCACATCAATGCCGCCTGATGCAAATACGCGGATCGGTTCAGCCCTAAGTGTCAGGCGCATCAAATCGAAAAAGTGACAACACTTTTCGACAAAGGTCCCGCCGGATTTGGCGTTAAAACGGTTCCAGTCATCGACCTTTTCAAGGAACGGGAACCTGTGTTCGCGGATCGTCAGCATCTTGATACCGCCGGTGACCTGCTGCGCTTCGTTCAGGAACACCGCGATGGGCGGCATATAGCGATATTCCATCGCCACCCAAACGGGTGCAGGATAGTTGGCGATAAATACATTTAGCCGGTCCAGATGATCGGGTGTGGTGAACAGCGGCTTTTCGACCAGAATTGGCAACGCACGGGTTGCCGCGATCTGTTCCAGTTGTTCTACATGCCGGAAATTGGGGCTGGCGATCATGATGCAGTCCAGATCATCAATGGCCAGCAACGCCTCAATGCTTTCCACAAATTCTGCGTCAGGCGCGAACTTCGCGGATTCGGCCTGCATGCCTGCGTTCGGTTCGAAAATCGCGCGCACCTTGGTGTTTGGCAGCAACGCAATGTTGCGCAAGTGTTCTTGACCCATCATGCCGCAGCCGATGATCCCGTATTGGGTAAGAGTTGACATAGAACCTCCCTATTTCAGGCGCTGCACATAGCGCGCCTGATCTGTGTCAAACCATGTTCGTGAAAATTCGACGGCCTCGGGTTTCTGGGCCCAGCTGAACCGTTCGATGTATCCGGCGGTTTGGCCAACGCCGAGGGTAAAGCCATCCGGTGTCCAATCCGGAACCGGTGCTGCCCAGACGCTATCGACCGCGCGAGAAATCCAAAAGCCAAGTTTTTGTTT
This sequence comes from Marivivens sp., assembly GCA_965215785.1. GTDB lineage: Bacteria > Pseudomonadota > Alphaproteobacteria > Rhodobacterales > Rhodobacteraceae > Marivivens. Next base: position 1,190,124 of record OZ244120.1, read on the forward strand.
GTAGAAAAGATAGAGCGAGTCAGACAGCGTCGCCGGATTAACCGCCCCGCTATCGGCATCGAGCCAAATCTCTTCGATTGCGATGGGGTGCGAATCAAGGAAACGCAAACGCCGGATGCGACTGGCCGCTTTTGATGTACCAAAGGTCGGCAAATCATCGGGCTTGGGCATGTGGTCCACCGACAGGATTGTGGCGGTTGGCAACCCGCCACCTGTGGGTAATTCCAGTCGAAACATCGAATAAACGCTGCGCGCGTCTGCGTTGTTCCGCACATAGTTGCCGGACCCCTGGACGCGTTCCAGCATTCCGTTTTTTTCCAGTTCGGCCAGTGATTTGCGCAATGTGCGCACCGTTGTGCCGTAGGTTTTCGCCAGCTCGCGTTCCGGCGGAAGGCGTTCGCCTTCGATGAAGTGACCGCTTGCGATGTCCCGCATCAGGGACTCGCTGATTTGCAGATAAATCGGCAGGGCGGTGTGGTTCGTCGTGTCGGTCATGCAGATGGGGCACATTCAGAAAAAATTGATACACCATTGATCTACATCATTGTTCGGGTTACGCAATAGGAAATCGACGACGATTTCTGGGAGGAAAATCATGACCGTTGTGCCCGTAACATCGGCAGATTTGGACGCAGCCGAGGTATCTTGGTTTTCGGCGCTGTGTTCGGATGACTACCAATTTTTGGGGGTGCCGGACGGGGATCTGCGGTCATCGTGGGATCATTGTTCCCAGATTGTAAAAACGGCCGAGGCGCAGGGGTTTCGCAATATTCTATGCCCGTCGTCCTATCAGGTGGGTCAGGACACGCTTAGCTTTGTCGCGGGCTGTGCGCCGATCACGTCGTCGATCAATATGTTGGCGGCGGTGCGCTGCGGTGAAATGCAACCGATCATGCTGGCGCGGACCATCGCGACGCTGGATCACATGTTGCAAGGCCGGTTGACGGTGAACATCATCTCCTCTGATTTTCCGGGTGAAAAGGCTGACAGCAGCTTCCGCTACCAACGCTCTCGCGAAGTGGTCGAAATCCTGAAACAGGCTTGGACCCAAGACGAAATTAACTACAAAGGTCAGGTTTACAATTTTTCGGGCCTGACGACCGATCCGGCCAAGCCCTACCAAACGGGTGGCCCGCTGTTGTACTTTGGCGGTTATTCGCCCGATGCGCTGGAACTTTGCGGGCAGCATTGTGACGTTTATCTGATGTGGCCAGAAAAGATGGATGAACTGGCCGGTCGTATGAAAGCGGTCAATGCGGTGGCCGAAAAATATAACCGGACATTGGACTATGGATTGCGTGTCCACGTGATCGTTCGGGACACCGAGGCCGAAGCCAGAGAGTATGCCGATTACATCGTCTCTAAACTGGACGACGAACAAGGCCGTGCCATTCGTGAACGCGCACTTGATTCAAAATCGTTGGGTGTGAGCCATCAGGCGAAAAATCGCGATATCGCTGATGATGACGGCTATATTGAACCCCATTTGTGGACTGGCGTCGGGCGTGCGCGGTCGGGATGCGGTGCTGCTCTGGTCGGATCAACAGATCAGGTTATGTCCAAGCTTGAGGCCTATCAGAAAATTGGCATTCGTGCTTTTATTCTGTCAGGTTATCCTCACTTGGACGAAGCTGAACACTTTGGCAGCAGGGTTTTGTCGAAAATGAAAACCTGTTCTTTGCCAGAGGTTTATGGCCGCGTTCCAAGCGAGACCCCAGCAACACCATTGGGTAAAGGAGTACGCCGTTAATGGAACGCGTATCAATCACCAGCGATCTAAGTTTTTCGCGCTTGGTTTATGGCATGTGGCGGATCAAGGACGACGCCGATAGCTCGCCCGCGCATGTCGTCGCAAAAATTGATGCTTGTCTGGAACAAGGCATCACAACCTTCGATCAGGCCGATATTTACGGCGACTATGGTGCCGAACAGGTTTTGGGCGATGCGTTGCGGTCAAGCCCCGGTTTGCGCGACAAAATGGAAATCGTGACCAAGTGCGACATCGTCGCGCCGATCGGCTATTTTTCGGACAAGCCCGTCAAATACTACGACACGTCGCGCGCGCACATCGAAACCCAGATTGATCGGTCGCTTGCGGCTATGGGGATCGAACAGATTGACCTGTTGCTGATCCACCGCCCTGATCCGTTGATGAACCATCATGAAACCGGTGCGGCGCTTGATGATGCTGTCAAAAGCGGCAAGGTCCGTTCGGTGGGTGTGTCGAACTTCCGCCCTTGGGATTGGAACCTGCTGCAGTCGGCGATGACCAACATGCTGGTCACGAACCAGATCGAGATTTCGCTTGCTGAAATTTCGCCATTCACAAACGGTGACATCGCGTTCCATCAACAGCATGGGCATCCAATGATGGCTTGGTCGCCATTGGGTGGCGGTGGTTTGATGACCGGACAGTCCGACGTGGCGACACGACTGGATGCGATTGCCGCCGAACAGGGTGTTGACCGTGCGGCGGTTGCGATTGCGTTTCTGCTGCGGCATCCGTCCAAAATTCTGCCGGTTCTGGGTACCAATAACCTGTCGCGGATCGCGTCGATTTCGGATGCGTGCAAGGTCGACCTTAGCCGCGAACAGTGGTTCGGCCTCTATGAGGCGGCGCTGGGCAACGAGGTTCCTTGATGGTCATGGTTGCAGAGCGCAATATCACTGACTTTGTGCCGGATGGCGCCAATGATCGCACGTTGCGGGACGCCTTTGGCCGGTTTGCGACGGGGGTAACCATTGTGACCGCGATGACCGAGGATGGCCCAGTGGGCATCACAGCCAACAGTTTTTCATCGTTGTCGATGGATCCGCCCTTGGTGCTGTGGTCGCCCGACAAAAACTCGCGCCGGTATGAATACTTTGCCCAGGCTGACCGGTTCGCCATCCATGTGCTGGCCGCCGACCAAGAGGCCCTGTGCTGGCGCGTTGCGAAGGACGGGTTTGCCTTGGCCGAAAACGAGTGGAGCCAGAGCCCGAATGGTTGTCCGGTTCTGACCGATAGCCTTGCCCGTTTCGAATGCGCTCATCACGCCAGCTTTGATGGCGGCGATCACACAATCATCGTGGGGCGCGTTTTGAGGGCTGCCTTCGAAACTGGCCGCGATGCTTTGGGATTTTTTGGCGGTAAAGCCGGACGGTTTGCCGCCCCAACGGAATAAAACAGCATCCGGCGCCAACGGAGGAAGGCGCCGGATGCAAAAAATAAGACGCCTAAGTGTACAGAGGAGGAGAACATGAAAGGCACTGTAAAAGTGACAAAGTCGGTGGTTCTGGCCACGACTATTTTGGCAGGTGCAAGTGTTGCATCGGCTGATGAAATTACGTTCCTGTGCTATCAGGACAGCAACGAATGTGACGTGATCGGTGCAATGCTGCCTGCCTTTACCGAGGCAACCGGCCACACCGTGAAAATGGACACTGTCGGTTATGATGTCATTCGTGACCAGCTGGAAAACCAGTTGCAGACAGGTGCAGCACCAGACGTCGCACGTGTGACCAACCTTGGTGGTCTGCAGCCATACTACCTTGATCTGACGCCATACGTTGACGCGGACGCATGGGAAACCGCCTATGGCGCAACCCTGCCTTGGTTCCGTGCCCCCGGTGGAGAGGACAATGGCATCTATGGCTGGATGACCCAGCTGACAGTGACCGGCCCATATGTGAACGTGACCCTGTTCGAAGACGCAGGTGTTGATATGCCCGGCGAAGGCGCGACATGGGATGATTGGGCGGCTGCCCTGATGGAGGTCAAAGACAACACCGGCATCACCGGCGGTCTGGCAATCGACCGTACAGCGCACCGGATTGCTGGCCCTGCATTCAGCTATGGCGCAAAGTTCTTTGACGATGCGGGTGAACCGATCTTTGTCGACGACGGGTTCCGCAAGTTCGCTGAAACTTTTGTTAGCTGGCACGAAAGCGGCCTGATGCCTGCCGAAGGTTGGCCAGCTGGGTCCGGCACACAGTACCGCAATGCTGCGCCTTTGTTCCTGTCGGGCGAAGTTGCAATGCACATGTCGGGTTCGTGGATGATCAACAGCTATGCGAATGACATCACCGATTTTGACTGGAAAGCCGTTCCAATCCCATGTGGTGAAGGTGGCTGTGGCGCGATGCCGGGCGGCGCGGCGATCACTGCGTTCAACTCGACTGAATCGCCAGAGGCTGCGGCAGCGTTCATCGACTTCCTTGCAAGTCAGGAAAACGCCGAGAAGTTTGCATCGGAAACGAACAACATTTCCGCAAACGCTCAGCTGCAGGCATCGGGCGTGAACTACGAAAACGCATCGCCAGCGGTTGCTGCTGCGTTGTCGACCTTTGCTGCGAATGCTGGCAAAGCGGCGACCACTACGCCACAGGCTTATACCTTCCAAGGGTATAACAAAAACTTTGTCATCTACGGCGTTGTTCCTGACTACCTGACACAAGCGATCATTGGCGAAATTTCGTTGGATGAGGCGCTGGCGGCAATCGACGCAGATATCGCGGCACAGGTCGCGGAATAAACTGCACTGACGGTCAGGGGGGACACGCATGCGTGAGGCATTGGTTGCTGCATTTGCCGGTTCGTCCTGGCCGCTGGCAGTTTTGATTTACCTGATAATCGGTTGGGCGCTGTTGCGCCCAACTGGATCGCTAGGCGGCCGACTGTGGTCGGTTGCTGGCTGGCCCATCGAAATGACCCAGCGTTTGGCGGGTGCGACGGGGTTACCTTACTTCTTCTTATTGCCGAATATGTTGGTGTTTGGCCTGTTCACCTTTGCGCCATTGTTCATCAATGTCGGCTTTTCGGTGACCGAGGGCCAATCCATTCTGTTCGAACAGCGCGAATGGGCGGGGGATAACAACCTGCAACGCCTGCTTGCCGAAACGCAAATCGACACCGGCGGCGAAAACCGTGAGGACGATAAGTTTATGGCCGCGGTCTATGACACGTTTATCTTTGTCATTTTCCAAGTGCCGATCATGATTTTCGTGGCGCTGATGACGGCGCTTGCGTTGAACCGGCCCATCGTAGGGCGCGGCCTGTGGCGCGCGGTGTTTTTCTATCCTGTGATGTTGTCGCCGGTCGTCGTCGGGTTCCTGTGGACGCTGATCCTGAAACGTCAGGGCGTATTGTCCCAAACCTTGATGAGCTGGGGCTGGATATCCGAACCGATCCAATGGCTGACCGATCCAAGCTGGACCATGTTCTGGTCGGTGTTTGTCTACACGTGGGCGCACCTTGGGTTCTATATGCTGATCCTGTTGGCCGGGCTTCAGGCGATCCCGCGCGATGTGTATGAGGCCGCCGAAATGGATGGCACACCCGCATGGCGTCAGTTGACGCGGATCACCATTCCTTTGCTGGCCCCGACATTGTTGGTGGTGACGGTTCTGTCGCTGATCAAAGCGGTGCAAGCCTTCGAAGAACTCTATGCGATGTCCGTCCGCTGGATTTCGCTTGTGGCCTATATCTTTGAAACCTCGGGGCTGCGTGGCCAACCGACGGCAAACGGATTGGGCGTGGCCGCCATGGCGTCATTGTTGGTGGCTGTAGTGTTGATCATCTTGTCCCTGTTGCAGGTCTATCTTTCCTCCAAGGCGAATTCACAATGAGCGCGGTATTCACATTCCTAGGCCGAAAGGCGGGTGGGCGGCGTGCCAATTGGCTCGATTATCTGACCTATGCCTATCTGGCGTTCGGCTTCTTGCTGATTGTCATTCCGGTGGCATGGCTGACGCTGAATTCGCTCAAAACCAAGTCTCAGCTTGAAAAGCAGGACCTTTCGCTGTTGCCGACCGAGTTTGAACGCGTGGCCCGCGCCACGGTCAAAGGCCCCGACGGGTCCGAGATTTTCATCATCGATGACTTGCCTGATTGGGTCATTGGCTGGAAAGACCTGAGCGATGAGGAAAAGGCCCAGTTCGACCCCGCCAGCTTTATTGAGGGGTTCGAAGGGGCGGTCTATCTGGCGCTGCGGTCGCACCTTGATCAGATACCGGTTCAGGTCCGCGCGTTGATTGATGACAAGGGGCTGCCGGAATGGATTTTGCGGTACGTCACCATGGCGCCGGCCGCACAGCAAGAATTTGATATTCAGGCCGTCCTTTCCGGTCTGGACGCCGACGAACAGCGGTTGATCAGTGAATTCCTGACGCTTGCCCCTTATGAGCCTGCGCGTTTGGTGTCGCAAATCCTTGTCACTGCGCCTGATCCGGAAACCGGTGAGGTCACGCAGTTTGCGGTGTCCAATATTCGCCCTGATCGGGATGTGACACCTGCGCGGTATGTCGATAACCGACATGGCGATGTTGTTCGGCTTGCCACGGACACCATCACCGCGGAACGCTTTTTGGCGCCTGCATGGTCCAACTTTACGGATCCTTTGGCGGGGCGCGCATTTGGCGTGAACGTGAATTTTGCGACCTGTTTCACAAACTCGGTCCTTGTGACCGTGATTGCGACCTTGCTGACCCTGCTCATCAACTCGATGGCGGCGTTCGCATTGGCGAAATACAAGTTCCGTGGACAGGTTTGGTTCTTTGTTGCGATCCTTGCGACGCTGATGGTGCCGCCGACAATCACATTGGTTGGCGTGTTCAAGGCGATCAATGCAACGGGGTTATCTGGGTCAATTTGGGGTGTGATCATTCCGGGCGCGGCGACCCCGACGGGTGTATTCCTGCTGCGCCAGTACATGTTGTCGATCCCCGATGAGCTGATCGAGGCCGCGCGTATGGACGCGGCCAGTGAATGGAAGGTTTACTGGCGGATCATGCTGCCGCTGACACTGCCGGCGCTTGCTGCGCTGGGCATTCTGTCGGTGATCTGGCGCTGGAACGACCTGATCCTGCCTCTTGTTGCGATTGCGACCACCAAAGAGGCGTACACAATTCAACTTTGCCTGCTGGAATTCCGCGGCGAACACCTCAGCCAAGAACACTATCGCTTGGCGATGACCATGGTCAGCCTCGTGCCGTCGACATTGGTGTTCGTGTTCCTGCAAAAATACATCACCGCCGGCATCGCTAATACAGGACTGAAATAATGGCCGATCTTGTTCTTTCGAATATCAAGAAATCCTACGGCTCGGTCGACGTCATTCATGGCATTGATCTGTCGATCAAGTCTGGTGAGTTCTGCGTCTTTGTCGGTCCGTCGGGCTGCGGAAAATCGACCTTATTGCGGATGATTTCCGGGCTAGAGCCGATCAGCGCGGGTGAATTGCGGATTGACGATGAAATCGTGAACGACATCCCTGCGGCGCAGCGGGGGCTGGCGATGGTGTTTCAGTCCTATGCGCTCTACCCGCATATGAGTGTCCGCAAGAACCTGTCGTTCGGGTTGGAAAACCTGAACATGCCAAAGGCCGAAATTCAGGAACGCGTCGATGCGGCTGCCAAGATGCTGCAAATCGACAAACTGATGGATCGCCGTCCGGGGCAGTTGTCGGGTGGTCAGCGCCAGCGGGTCGCGATTGGCCGTGCCGTCGTGCGCGAGCCCAAGGTTTTCCTATTCGATGAACCGCTATCGAACCTTGATGCGGAACTGCGTGTGACGATGCGGCGTGAAATTGCGGCGCTGCACGCACGACTTGGCAATACGATGATCTATGTGACCCATGATCAGGTCGAAGCGATGACAATGGCGGATAAAATCGCCGTCCTCAGGGATGGCCGCGTGGAACAATTCGGCACCCCACTTGAGTTGTTCAATCATCCGGCCAACCGGTTTGTCGCTGGTTTTATCGGATCGCCCGCGATGAACTTTGTTCAAGTGAACGCACACGGTGGGGCACTACAGGATGGCAGTGGCGCAGCCCTAATTGATGGCGTCGCCGCCAACACAAACGAGGGTGAGGCCTATGAGCTCGGCGTGCGTCCCCGCGATTTGATCATCGACGATCAGGGCCCATTGCAGGTCACCATCACCGAGGTCGAACAGCTTGGCACCGAAAGTTATCTGTTCGGCGAAATGACGACCGGTGAAACCTTGGTTATCCACATGCCCGGCCAAACCGATGTGGTCAAAGGTGCGCAGGTTCGGCTGGCCCTGCGACGCGAAGCTGTGCATCTATTCCGCAAGGACAACGGACTTGTGGTAGGGCTTTAGGGTGACGTGGCTCAATCTTGACGGCGCACGCCGGATCGCGCCGGGCCTGATGATCACTGTGCTGGTCGCTATGGCGGCGCAGTTCATTTCGGATCACAACGGCGCGCCGGTAATGCTGATGGCAATACTATTGGGGATTCCTCTGCATTTCTTGACCGAAGATCAAAAAACGGGCGACGGCGTCGCGTTTGCCTCGCGGCATGTATTGCGGTTTGGCGTCGCGCTATTGGGGCTTCGGGTCAGTTTTGACATGGTCGGTGCAATCGGTTGGGGCGCAATTGCATGGATTGCAGCGGCGGTTGCGATCACCATTTTGCTGTCTTTGGTTATTGCGCCATGGTTCGGAAAATCGCGCCTGTTCGGGTTCCTGAGCGGCGGGTCTGTTGCGATCTGTGGCGCGTCTGCGGCATTGGCGATTAGCTCAATCCTGCCTAAATCGGACGAACGCGAACAGGATCTGGCGTTCACCGTCATTGCGGTAACTGTCCTGTCGACTGTTGCGATGATCGCCTACCCTATTTTGGCCGATCGGTTGGGACTGGATACCCAACAAAGCGGGCTTTTCTTGGGCGGTACGATCCACGATGTGGCTCAGGTCGTCGGGGCGGGCTATTCGATTTCGGACGAGGCGGGCGATGTTTCCACCATCGTCAAATTGCTGCGCGTGACGCTGCTTGCGCCGGTTGTTTTCATCGGTGCGCTGATATTGCGAAACGCAGTTGATACAGGGGACCATCGGCCGCCCCTGATACCGGGCTTTGTCGCGGTGTTCTTGGCGCTGGCTGTCCTCAATTCCTATGAGTTGATCCCGCAAACCATTCTGAATGGCGCAAGCGTCGTATCCCGTTCGGCGCTTGTCGTTGCGGTCGCGGCTGTGGGGATGAAAACATCGCTGGAAAAGCTGAAGTTTGTGGGCGGCAAGGCGATCATGCTACTGGTGACCCAAACCGTTTTTATCGGCGGTTTTGTCCTGCTCGCAATTGTTTAGCCCCCGCCGAGGGTCGGCGAGGGCTGAGGGGTTTAGTCGCCGTCTGCGATGCCCGCTTGTCGTGCGCGGGCGCGTCGTGCCCGATAGGTCGGCACCACCACCAGCAAGCAGGCGATAACCAGCAGACCCAAGGTCATCGGACGTTGGAGGATAAAGCCGATCCCGTCGTAAAGCTGCATAGACCGGCTAAAGTTATCTTCGAGCATTTGCCCAAGGATGAAGCCAATCAACAGCGGTGCCAGCGGATAGTCGGCAAACCGCAGGATCGTTGCACAGACCCCAAACCCAACAAGGATAAGCAGTTCTGTCGCGTTGTTCTGTCCGATGTAGCTACCCATCAGGGTAAAGAACAAAATGAACGGGATCAGATAGTTGCGCGGGATGGCCAGAACCTTGGCGATGTAGGGGATCAACGGCAGGTTCAGGATCAGCAGGATCAGGTTGCCGATATACATCGAAATGATCACCGCCCAGAAAATCTGAGGTTCGTCGGTCATCAGACGTGGGCCTGGATTGACGTTAAGGGCGATGAGCGCACCGAGCAAAATCGCTGTCGTGCCCGAGCCGGGGATGCCCAAGGTCAGTAGCGGAACAAAGGACCCCGTGCAGGCCGCGTTGTTAGCGGTTTCCGGCGCGGCGAGCCCTTTGACCGATCCTTTGCCGAACTCTTTTTGCTCTTCTTCGGTGGCAAGGTTGCGTTCGACTGCGTAGCCAAGGAATGAGGCAATCGTTGCGCCTGCACCCGGCAGAACGCCGATAAAGAAGCCTTGGATCGACTGACGCCCAATCACAGGCGTGATTTTCTTGGCCTCTTCGCGGGTGATGCGCAGATCGGTGATCTTGCCGCCGCCACCCGACGCCTGTGCGGAACGGGCTGGATTGAGGACAAGGAACAGAGCCTCGGGCAGGGCAAACATCGCCATCGCAAGCGTGATAAAGCTAAAGCCCGACTGCAGATCCATCAGGCCCATGGTAAAGCGGGGCATGTTGAACAGCGCGCCTTCGCCAACGGTTGCCATGATCAGACCAAGGATCGTCATCAAGAGCGCCTTGGCAACCTGACCAGAACCGGCAAAGGCCGCGATTGCGGACAAGCCAACAACCATCAGCGCGAAATATTCGGCCGAGTGGAACAGCAGCGCGACCGACGACAGGGCAGGGGCAAAAATCATCAACAGAACCGCACCGATCGTGCCGCCCGCAAATGACGCAATCGCCGCAATGGTCAGTGCCTTACCGGCCTTGCCCTTTTGCGCCAGTGGATAGCCGTCGAAACTGGTGGCGACCGTCCCTGCGACGCCCGGTGCGTTCAGCAGGATCGACGAGGTCGAGCCCCCGAAAATCGCGCCGTAGTAAACACCCGCCAAAAGGATCAGTGCCGCCGATGGATCACCCAGCGTAATGGCTACGGGGATCATGATCGCGATAATCGACATCGGCCCAAGGCCGGGTAGCATGCCGATAAACGTACCGATCAGACAGCCACCGATGACCATCAGCAGGTTTTGAATGGAGAAGGCGGTTTGAATGCCAATGAGTAGACCTTCGAGCATTTTAGACCCCCATGAACAAAGGTAGCGGGCGCAGGAAAATGCCCAAGACGCCTTCGACCAGATACCAAACGGCAAATGTCGCCAGGGCCGCCACAGGAATGAGAACGACCAATTTGCGTTCGCCCAACGTCACAGCGCCAAGGATCAGGAATAGCGATGTCGATGCCAGAAAGCCGATGGGACGCAGAAACAGCGCATAGGCAACCATCAGACCCAGCAGGATCAGTGCCTGACCGATTTTGTAGTCGCCCAAGCGGCGGTAATCGATGTCCGGTGTCTTGATCTCATCCGCAGGTTTTTCAAGGCCAAGCAGGATGATCAGCGACAGAACGATTGCCATGACTGACAGGACCTTTGGAAAGGTCGACGGCCAGACAGGGTTCCGCTGCATGAACGGCGGCAATAGCTGATCCATTGTGAAGTAAGCCGCATAGCCATACGCCAACGCGACCAAAAGAATTACGAGTGCGATCCAACGATCGAGTGCCACGATTGTCCCCTTCCAAAAGGTATCTCGGCCCCGTCGGGGGCCGAGATCGTGAGTGTGATTTGACTTAGAGGAAGCCCAATTGGGTCATCAGGTCGCGGATGGTTTCTTCTTGGCCTTCAAGGAAGGTCAGGAAGTCGTCACCCGAGTTGTGAATGTTGACCCAGCCGTTACGGGCGCGCACAGCTTCCCATTCGTCTGTTTCATACATTTTGGCGATTGCGTCCTGATAAGCGGCCAGTTTGTCCTCTGGCAGGCCTGGGGCCGCAAAGAAACCGCGCCAGTTGATAAAGGTCGTATCGATACCTTGTTCGATCATGGTCGGAGCGTCCGCATAGGCACCCACGCGTTCCGGTGCGGTGACGCCCAGAATTTTGACCTCGCCTGCTTCGGCCAAGGCAACTGCCTCAGAGAAACCGGTCGAAAGGGCGCTGATTTCACCCGACAACAGTGCGGCCATCGCGTCACCACCTGCGTCATACGGGATGTATTTAACCGCGGTTGGGTCTTCGCCAGCGGCCTGCATAACCATCGCGGCAACAAGGTGGTCCATACCGCCTGGAACCGAACCGCCACCGATTGCGGTGCCGCGCATGTCGGCCTTGTACGCTGCCAACAGATCATCCATCGAACCGATGTCGCTGTCTGCGTTCACGACGATTGCCGCATAGTCACCAATGGTGCCCGAAACCAGTGTCAGGTCACGGAAGTTATGCGGGAACACGCCGGTCAACGAACGGATGACGATTGGGGTCGAGTTGACCATCAGGGTGCCGTGGTTGCTCTCGGCGTTTTCGATCAGATAGCCGATCGCGACACCGCCGCCGCCACCCGACATGTTTTCATACGAGGCGCTGCCAACCAGACCAGCGCCGGTCAGTGCTTCGCCGGTGCCACGTGCTGTGCCGTCCCAGCCGCCGCCTGCGCCGCCCGGGATCAGGAAGTGGATGCTGTCAACGACTTGGTGACCGTCGGACATTGCTGGACCAGCAAAAGTGAACGCCGCAGCCGCGGCCATAAGGGCGCGACGGCCCATCGAAAATGTCATGTTGTTTCCTCCCAATTGACATAGGCGGCATCCACCGCCCATCAAATGGGATGTTGGCTGAGTAAGCTGACACCGACCTGACACGAGGCATCTGACGATGAGATTTCTTTTGATCGAAGACAACGAAACGCTTGCGCGGGGTGTCTGTGATCGTCTGTCCATCGACGGCCATGTGGTTGATCACGCAGCCGATTTGCAAACGGCATCCGATTTTTTGGCCACAACCGATTACGATTTGATTTTATTGGATATTATGCTGCCGGATGGTGATGGGCGGACCTTCCTTCAACAACATCGCGCGGGCAATTCAACGGTGCCAGTGATCGTCCTGACGGCCCGTTCAGAGGTGTCCGACCGGGTCCGAATGCTGGACCTTGGTGCCGATGATTACATGGTGAAACCCATCGATTTTTCCGAGCTTGAGGCACGCTGCCGTGCGGTTCTAAGACGGAAAAACGGCGAAGCAACCAATCTGATTTCTATCGGTGGGGTCACATTTGATTCGTTGTCGGGCACCCTTCAGGTCGGTGATTCTGAGGTTCAGCTGCGCGCAAGAGAGCTTAGGCTGTTCGAAATTTTTGCCGCCTCGCCTGGGGCGATTTTCTCAAAATCGAAACTGGTGGATCGTCTGTTTTCCTACGAAGAGGACGTGTCCGAGAATGCCATCGAAGTGTATGTTGGTCGCCTTAGACGGCACCTGACGGGGTCGAATGTCGGGATCACAACGGTTCGTGGCCTCGGCTATAAATTGGAGCAATCAGAGTGAACGGCCCAAGGATACAGGGGTCGATCCGTCGGCGATTGGTCATCCTGCTTTTGGCGGGGGCTGCGGGCCTTGCCGTGATGCTGTTTGTTCTGGTGCAAACGATTGCCCGCCAAACCGCACAGCAAAGCCAAGACAACATTTTGTCCGCATCGGTTTCGGCGATTTTGGACAGCGCGCGGTTTGTCGATGGCGAGATTGATATTGATCTGCCCTATTCGGCGTTTTCGATGTTGGGCAATGTGGCAGACGAACGGGCGTTTTATGCCATCTACCTCGATGAACAGTTTTTGTCGGGGTATGCCGAGCTGACACCACTTGGTCGTAGTCAGCAGTCTGAGGCCTCTTTCTATTTCGCCAAAGTGCGTGACGTTGAGGTGAGGGTCGCGCGTGCGACCAGAACATTGGTGACGACAGAAGGGCCGCAATCACTCGAAGTTTCCGTGGCGCAAACGTTGAATGGTCAGCAGCAAGTCATCAACCAAATCAACAGGTTGTCGATTTTGGCCGGCGCTGGCTTTTTCGTGCTGACGGCGTTGATGGCTGTTGGGATTGCCAATCGGGCGGTGCAGCCTTTGGCCCAGTTGGCCGAATCTGTTGCGCGTCGCGGCCCGCGCGATCTGCGCCCTGTGATTTCGCCGGTGCCGTCGGAAATGGCGCCGCTTGTTGCGTCGTTGAACACCTTTATTACACGTCTCAAGGTATCATTGTCCCGATCCGAGGATTTCATCGCCGAGGCGGCCCACCGTGTGCGCACGCCGTTGGCAATTGTCCGTACCCAAGCCGAAATCACGCTTCACCGCGTCAACAAAGAGGAAAACCGGCAAGCCTTGCGGGAAATCATCCGCGCTATCGACGAAAGCAGTCGGGTCTCGGGGCAATTGCTGGATCATGCGATGGTCGCGATCCGTACCGATCAGTTGGCCCATGAAAGTGTGGACTTTGACGATCTGGTGCGCGGGACCATTGACCGGATCGCACCAATTTCTGAATTGCGTGAGGTGACGCTGGTCCTGACACGTGCTGACCATGTTGTTCTTACGGGCGATCCGATCCTGCTGCAGAATGCAATTTCGAATGTGCTCGATAATGCGATCAAATATTCGCCCTCTGGCGGCAGCGTTCACATCGGTTTGGTGCATGATGATGAGGTTGCGACCCTGACCATTTCGGACGAAGGGGCGGGATTTCCGTTGGGCGAACTTGATGGTTTGACGGAACGGTTCGTGCGCGGCAGCAATGCCGAGGACATGGTCGGCTCGGGCCTAGGACTAACAATCGTAGACGAGGTGGTTCGCGCACATGGAGGCGGTGTGCGGATTAGCAATACCGAAGACGGAGGAGGCGCATGCGTCGAACTATTCTTTCCCTTGTCCTGACAGTTTTGGGCGCTGCGGCAGCTGCATTTGAAATTGAGGACCGCGCGGTTTTCGGTGACGCAACCTCGCCCGAGGTTTTGCGCATTGTGTCATCGGCTGACATTGCATTCTTTGAGCCGATGATCTTGGCCTATCGTGACCAGAATCCGCAGGTCACAATTGACTATACTGTGGCCAGTTCGGCCGAGGTTATGAATGCGATATCCGGAACGGACCATGTGTTCGACATCGCCATTTCCAGCGCGATGGATTTGCAAACCAAACTGGCGAACGATGGTCTTGCGCTTGCCCATACCTCGGCTGCGGCAGGTCGTTTGCCGGATTGGGCGAAATGGAACGACATGGTCTTTGCCTTTACCCAAGAACCTGCAGCTGTGGTGGTGTCCAACGATCATTTTCAAAACCTGACCATGCCCGAAAATCGAAGCGAATTGATCAGCTTACTAAGACAGTCGCCCGATGCCTTTGCTGGGCGCGTTGGCACCTATGACGTGCGCCAATCGGGGCTTGGATATCTGTTTGCCACGCAAGACGCGCGTGTTTCGGAAACCTATTGGCGCCTGACCGAGGTTTTGGGCGCGCTTGATGCCAAACTGTTTTGTTGTTCGTCTGACATGATTGATGCCGTTGTCAGTGGCGAGTTGGCGGTCGCATACAATGTTTTGGGCAGTTATGCGGCCAACCGATCTGATGCAGACGCCTTTACGATTGTGTACCCGTCGGACTTTACGGCGATTATGTTGCGTACCATCCTAATCCCGACGACCAGTGAACGGCCTGACCTTGCCAAAGACTTTGTCGATTTTGTGCTGGATAGTTCCTATCGCCCGGACGGTGCGCCGATCCTGGCGGTGCCAGAGCTAGAGCCAAATGTTGATGCGACCGTCAACCGGATCAGAATGGGACCGGCGCTACTGGTGTATCTGGATACTTTCAAGAAACGATCATTTTTGGCCGAGTGGGAAAACGCCATTTTGCAGTGACGTTCGATACCGTTTTTACCCAAGATTGATGGTCCGTGAGAGTCGTATCAAATTTCCACTTTCGGTAAGCTGGGGTAGGTATCCCGTTTTGAGTGAATATATGCTTTAGTATATGTCATATTTTTATATTAAGGCACTGAAATAAAACACTTATTACTAAATATTTAGGTGCTGCGTCTCGTTCGCATATGTTGTGTGTTGTCCCTTTGACAAATGATGCCACTTCCTAGCACTGTTCAACCTATAAACGTTGTGGATGTCTGAATTGCTCCGTAGTGTTTGTAACACCGCTCTGCCCCAGTGGTGTTGCCGCGTTGATTTTTGGAGGAGGATCGCGTCGGCATAGGCCCTTGGCTCGCGTCTTGATTTGCCCAATCCGAGACAGCTGAGCCAAGGGCCTTCGCAATTTCTAGGTTGGTTTCTTGTGATTATCCCAGTAGGTGGGATGCATTATATTTCCACATATTCACGAGGCCGCCTTGACGGACCGCGACATCGAAACCGAAATTGAACTGCTGCAAAAACGGCTTGGCGACAAGGTGCGCAAGGCTCGGTCGCGGACCAATATGTCCCGTCGGGTTCTTGGGGAAAAATCCGGCGTGTCGCCACGCTATTTGGCCCAGCTAGAAAGCGGCACCGGCAATATTTCCGTCGCGCTGTTGCACAGGGTTGCCCGTGCGCTTGATCTGCGGACTGAATGGCTTCTGGCAGAAGAAGACCCGTGGAATTCCGAAGTCGTGCGCATGTCTGAACTGTTTCGGCAGGCACGGCGCGAAGAGCGGGACAAGGTGATCGAACTGCTAGAACCGGCCGTGAACCCGGCCCTAAGATCTCAGCGTGTGTGTCTGATCGGATTGCGCGGGGCGGGTAAATCGACGCTTGGCGCTGCAGTGAGCAAGCTGCTGGGCGTGCCGTTCATCGAGCTTAGCCAAGAAATCGAAGATCGCGCAGGGATGCCGGTCGCCGAGGTTGTCGCGCTTTATGGTCAGGACGAACACCGCAAGGTCGAATGGCAAATGCTGCGCCGTGTGGTTGCGAACCACGATCAGGTTATCCTAGCGGTGCCGGGAAACATCGTGGCGAACCCCGACACCTATGATTACCTGCTGGCGCATTTTCATAGCGTTTGGGTCCGAGCTCAACCCGAAGAACATATGCTGCGGGTTCGAGCGCAGGGCGATACGCGGATGTTTTCCGGAAGCATGGCGCCAGTGGACCAGCTCAAGGCGATTCTGCAGAGCAGAGAGAAGCTCTATGCTAAGGCCGAGGCAGAACTAGACACATCCTCTAGCACCGTTGCGGCATCGATGCGTGAACTGGCCCGCCTGATCCAAGAACGCCGGTTCATACGATGAAAAAGGCCGCCCGATGGGCGGCCCTGTTCGTTTTATTCGTCCGGCAGGATGCGAACCCCGCCTTTGGCGGCAGAGGACGCCAATAGGGCATATGCCTTGAGCGCGGTCGACACCTCGCGTTTACGCGGCGCGGCCGGTTTCCATGGCAGTGGGCCCATCGCCTCGCGGCGGGCGGCCATTTCGGCATCGCTGATCTTCAGGTTGATCGCACGGTTCGGGATATCGATCTCGATGGTATCACCATCCTGAACCAAGGCGATTGCGCCGCCTTCTTCGGCCTCTGGCGATACGTGCCCGATCGACAGACCCGAGGTCCCGCCCGAGAAACGGCCATCGGTCAGCAGGGCGCATTTTTTGCCCAGACCTTTGGATTTCAGATAGCTGGTCGGATAGAGCATTTCCTGCATGCCGGGGCCGCCACGCGGGCCTTCGTAGCGGATGATGACGACTTCGCCCTCATTGACCTTGCCGGTCAAAATGCCGTTCACAGCGTCGTCTTGGCTTTCATAAACCTTGGCAACACCGGTGAATGTGTGGATCGATTCATCCACGCCAGCGGTTTTCACGATACAGCCCTGTTCCGCGATATTGCCGAACAGAACGGCCAAGCCGCCCTCTTTCGAAAATGCATGTTCGACCGAGCGGATGACGCCGTTTTCGCGGTCGGTATCCAGTTCCTTATAGCGGTTCGACTGGCTAAAGGCCTGGGTCGTGCGAACACCACCCGGCGCGGCCTTGAACAGTTCGTTGGCGGTTGGGTTGTTTGCGACCTTGATGTCCCACTTGGCAATTGCGGCGCCCATGGTTTCCGAGTGTACGGTTGCAACGTTTTCGTTGATCAGCCCGCCACGATGCAGTTCCCCAAGGATCGAGAAAATGCCGCCAGCGCGGTGGACGTCTTCCATGTGGACGTTGTGAATGTTTGGCGCAACCTTACACAGGCAAGGCACCTTGCGCGACAAACGGTCGATGTCGTTCATGGTGAAATCGACTTTGCCTTCATAGGCAATCGCCATCAGGTGCAGGATCGTGTTGGTCGAACCGCCCATTGCGATATCCAGCGACATCGCGTTTTCAAACGCCTCAAAGGTTGCGATTTCGCGCGGCAGATAGCCGGGCTTTTCGTCTTCGTAGTGGGCTTTGGTGATTTCCACGATGCGGCGGCCCGCCTCAAGGAACAGCGCCTTACGATCCGCGTGGGTCGCCAGTGTCGAACCGTTACCCGGAAGCGCAAGGCCAAGCGCCTCGGCCAGACAGTTCATCGAATTTGCGGTGAACATACCCGAACACGACCCACAGGTCGGGCAGGCGTTTTCCTCGATCTGCTGCAACTGTTCGTCGGTGAACTTGTCATCCGCAGCGGCAACCATCGCGTCAACAAGGTCGATCTTGGTCATTTCCAGATCTTCGATGTCGA
The DNA here is from genome assembly GCA_965215785.1 of Marivivens sp. Taxonomy (GTDB): domain Bacteria; phylum Pseudomonadota; class Alphaproteobacteria; order Rhodobacterales; family Rhodobacteraceae; genus Marivivens. The sequence continues at coordinate 1,208,201 of OZ244120.1, forward strand.
CCTTGCCGGCCTCCATTGGGCCACCGGACACAAAGATAACCGGAATGTTCAGGCGCATGGCGGCCATCATCATTCCCGGCGTGATCTTGTCACAGTTGGAAATACATACCATCGCATCCGCACAGTGGGCGTTGACCATGTATTCGACACTGTCGGCAATGATTTCACGGCTTGGCAGCGAATAGAGCATGCCGTCGTGGCCCATAGCGATGCCGTCATCGACCGCAATGGTGTTAAACTCTTTCGCGACGCCGCCGGCCTTTTCAATCTCGCGGGCAACCATCTGACCAAGGTCTTTGAGGTGCACGTGACCAGGCACGAATTGCGTAAACGAGTTCACGACCGCGATAATTGGCTTGCCAAAGTCGCTGTCTGTCATACCAGTCGCACGCCAGAGGCCACGGGCCCCGGCCATGTTGCGACCATGAGTGGATCTGCGGGAACGGTAATGAGGCATGCTAAGTCCATTTAATTGCGCCGCGTAGTGATACATGGCTTGGCTGTCGTTGAACAGGGCAGCGCGTAAAGAATTGATCGAAATTCGACCTCTCGCCGCAATCTTAGTGCGTGACGGTTCTTAGCCAGTTTTGGAATGAAACCAGCGGCTGATAATCGGCGCGTTCTGCGGGCCAGCCTAACCAATACTGCCCCGCGCTGGGCATCGCTTGATCAAGGACAGGAACCAATCGGCCCTCGGCGATCTCGATCTGTGCAAGGTAGTCGGGCAAAAGCGCGATTCCCAACCCTGACACTGCCGCCTGAATCATCATTGAAAACTGATCAACGACCATTCCATGTGACAGGGGGATCGCCGCACCTTGGCCTGTGAACCATTCACCCCATGCCTCTGGTCGTGAGGCCAGTTTGAGCAGCGGCACGTCGATTAAATCGGCCGTGGTATCGGGCTGAATTTTGTCGAACAAGGCCGGCGACATGCAAGCCGTTAGGCTTTCTGTAAACAGCGGCACCGATTCGAGCCCCTGCCACGGCGTGGTTCCGTGAAAAATGACCGCGTCAAAGGGTTCGGCCTCGAACTCAAACCGTTTGATCCGCGTGGTGAGGTTGACGCTCACCCCAGGTGCAGTTTCGAAAAAACTGTTGAGCCGCGGCGCCAACCATCGTGTGGCAAATGTTGGCAAAACCGCCAGTGATAATGTGCCGCCTGTGGGGTTGCTGACCAGATTGAGGCTCGATTTTTCGATCAGCTCAATCGCTTGCCGGATATCGCGCTGATAGGCACGGCTTGCGGCGGTGGGCACCAGCCGCTTGCGTTGACGCACGAACAATTCGGTCCCTAGCTGCCCCTCAAGGGATTGGATCAGGCGACTGACCGTGCTTTGGCTCAGATCAAGCTCATCTGCGGCAAGCGTCACCGACTCGTGGCGGACCACCGCCTCAAAGGCGGTTAACATGCTAATAGATGGCAAAAAGCGGCGCTGGCGCACGGCGTGGTCCTATGGTCGTTTTGGCGATCTTAGGATGCAGATCGCCAAAACAAAACCGCGCTTAGGCGTTTACGACCTCGCCATAGTCGCCGTTGGCGATCTCTTCGGACTCGATGGATTCGAACAGCGCCTTGAAGTTGCCCTCGCCAAACCCGTCGTCGCCTTTACGCTGGATGAACTCAAAGAATATCGGGCCAATCACCGTCTTTGAGAAAATCTGAAGCAGGATCTTGGTTTCGCCACCATCATCCACGCCTTCGCCATCAATCAGAATGCCGTGCCGTTTCATACGGTCAATGGGCTCTTGGTGTCCCACAACGCGATCATGGGACAGCGCGTAATAGGCCTCGGGCGGGCCGGGCATAAATTTGATCCCACGGCCCGCGATTTCGTCGGTAGCGGCATAGATATCATGCGCGCCGACCGCGATGTGTTGAATGCCCTCGCCATTGTATTTGTTCAGATAGTTCACGATCTGACCGGTTTCGCCACGGTCCTCATTGATCGGGATACGGATGCGACCACAGGGCGAGGTGAGCGCACGGCTACGAAGGCCGGTGTATTTGCCTTCGATGTCAAAGAACCGGATTTCCTTGAAGTTGAACAGGTCGCCATAGAATTTGAACCACGTGTCCATTTGGCCTTTGAACACGTTATGGGTCAGGTGATCGAGGTAATAGAATCCGACGCCGCCGGGGTGGGCCTTGGCGATCCAGTCGAATTCATCGTTGTATGGATTGGCATCGTAATACTGATCGATGAAATAGATCAGCGACCCACCGATTCCGACAATTGCGGGCACATCCATGGTTTTCCGCGGGCCTTCATAGGGTTCGGCCCCTTTGGAAATCGCATGTTGAAAGGCGTGATCGGCGTCGACAACACGCCAAGCCATCGACGGACAGCAGGGGCCATGTTTTTCAATGAACGCAGACGCATGCGAATCCGGTTCGGCATTGATCACATAGGTGATGTCACCCTGCTGCCAAAGCTCGACCTGTTTCGTTTTGTGGTTCGCAACATGGGTATAGCCCATGGACGCAAACAGATCGCGAAGCACCTGCGGGTCTGGGTGCGCGAATTCTACAAATTCAAATCCGTCTGTCCCTGCTGGGTTTTCGGTTGAGATCACAGCCCGAGGGGCATCATGCGGAAACGGTCCCATTGAAACCTCCTGAAGATTTTCAAAAGGGTACCGCCAAGCAGATGCATTGGGGTTGCATTGTGATGTGCGAAACGTCACCATTTGCACAAACTGTGCGTCAATAAGGTGCCTTATGCACAAAGTGGAGCTTGATGGATTTGATGTTGCAATAATTGCTGCGTTGCGCCGGAACGGCAGCGCAACCAACGCGGAATTGGCCGAGGCCGTGGGGCTGTCCGCGTCCCAGTGTTCGCGACGCCGCACAAAACTTGAATCCGACGGTGTCATTCAAGGCTATCAGGCCAAGGTTAGCCCGCAGGCCTTGGGGCGTGAACTCAAGGCGATTACCCGCATCAACCTAACCTCGCACAGTGGTGAAAACGCCAAGGAATTCGCCCGCTTTCTCACAACCAACAAAGAGATCGAAGCGGCCTACTCGGTGTCGGGGGACGCGGACTATGTCTTGGTGATCGGCACGCAGGATTTGGCCAGCTTTGCGGCCTTTGTTCACGAACGGCTTTTGCCGCTGCCTAACGTGACGCAGGTGCGCAGCGATATCGTTTTGCAGACGTTGAAAGACGACCAATAGACCGCGATTGGCCGGTTGGGATTAGCACAATTCACATTTTCAGGATTGGCTGGCTGGGATGGTAGGATTCGAACCTACGGTACACTGTACCAAAAACAGTTGCCTTACCACTTGGCTACATCCCAGCAGCGAGGTGCGTATTACGCCGAACTCGAAAACGGTTCAAGAGCGTTCTGACAAAAATCTTATACTTTTTTGGCGAACTTTATCGTCCGCCGAAACGGCTTTGCCCCCGCGGGGGCAAAGCTGGTTTAGGCAGAAACCTGTTCGCGCAGAACAGAGGCTGTCAGCGATACCAAGAGGTAAATTCCCGCAAAAATCAGGAACGCGACAAGGGTGTCCTCAAACGCTTTGGGGTAGGTGGGATCGTCCGGCGCGATCGGCTCGACGCCCAAGGAAATATAGCGCACCTGGCGGCTTGCCTCGAGGCGGGCAGTTTCCATCATGGTCAGCGCCTGCTGCACCAAGGCGGCTTGGAACTGATAGTTTTCTTCGGCAATCCGCAGTTCGGTTTGGATTTGAGCGAGCGTTTGTTCGCTACCGCTGACTTCGGTCAGGCGGGCGCGTTCCTCGTCGATCAATTCCTGTAGGTTCACGATCTCGCTTTCGACGGCGTTAACGCGTGCTTCGTTCGGGCGGCGTGCACTATTGAGCGTGGCGAGTTCCAGCACCTTTTCCTGGCGGCGAGCCTCAAGGTTGCCGATGCGCGAAAAGATGGCCTGAATTTCTGCGTCGGCGCTTAGAACCGATTGTTCATTCTGGATTCGCAGCAATTCGGTCAGCGCTTCTTGGCGGCGTATTTCTGCTTCGTCATAGCTTTCCTGAGCGCCGCGCATTTGGTCGGCACGAAGCCGCGAGGTCAGCTGATCAACGACCTCTTCGGCGTATCCTAGCAGCGCCTCGGAATACTGTTGGCTTGCCTCAGGGCTTGTTGCGACAACCTCCATTTTGACGATGCCTTCGGTCGGGTCATAGCCGATCTTCACCCGCTTACTATAGAGTTTGAACAGGTCCTCGTTACTTGCGTCAGCAGGGAGCCGCTGGATCGGATCGATATGTTCCTGCTGAAAATGCGCCTTGTACCCATATTCTTCATCCAGTCGCGCCATCGCGGCCCGAGACATGAGGAAGGACTGCACAGTCGTCGCATCCTGTTGTGTGGCCATGCTCGTGCCTTGGAACAGGCCGGATAGACCGCTTGAGGCGCCGCTTTGCGACGAGGCCTGCTGGATCACAAACTCGGTGTTTGTGGCATACATTGGCGTTGCGATACGGGTGAAATAATAGCCAGCCAAAATCGTTGGCAGCAAAATGAACACGGCCAACCGCGCGAACAGCAGAAGCAGTTTCTTGCGTCTACGGGATGCGATCTCTTTCTGAATGCGCAAAATTTCCGAGGCACGCCGTTCGCCACGGTCGTCGGCTGGTTCGGTCAATGCGCGGCTTTTTTGTTCCACGGCCTGAGGCAACTGGATTTTGCCCAGTGGCGCCATCTCTGTGCCGGTTGTGGGCGCCGCTGGCGGCGGAGTCGTGCCGCCACCCGAACTGCCGCTGGCGACCAGTTCGAGGATGCTGGACCGCTCAAAGGGGTCAATGCCCTTCATGCGCAATTGGCGTACCGCATCGAAATCCGATGTGACGGCAAGCCCGTGTTTCTGCGCGATCCGCCGTGCCATCCGCAGTTGGCGTCCGGTCAGACCCTCTTTGCGGATGTTGTCCAAATCTGTTTCTGCGGTCACTTCGGCCGCCGTCGACACGTTCGGATCCATAGACTGGAGCGGTTCGGGTGTCGGTTCCTGCGCTTCGGGTGCGGGGGCTGCGTCAGGTTTTTGACCGCGCCGCACGCGAAATTTATTGGCCCTGGGTTTCGTAGTCATACAGCTGCTTTGCCTCTTCGAGCGTGTCAAACATATGCAGTTGGCCGTTCACGAGAACGGCTGCTGACCGCGCAAACTTCTCCAGGACTTTGGCCTGGTGTGACACAATGATGATTGTCGTGTTTTCTAGACGATCCCTTAACAGGTCGCCTGCTTTTTGATTGAATTCCGCATCGGTGGTTTGGGGCATGCCTTCGTCGATCAGATAAATATCGAAATCGAGTGCGAGCATGAGAGCAAAGTTCAGACGCGCGCGCATACCCGATGAATAGGTGCCGACCGGCATGTCAAAGTATTCGTCGATGCTAACCAGCCAGCGACAAAAGGCTTCGACATAGTCGGGATCCAAACCATAAATCTGAGCGATATAGCGAACGTTTGCACGACCGGTCTGGTTGGTGACCAACCCGCCCATGAACCCAAGCGGAAAGGATATTTTACACTTTCGGTAAATCTGTCCTTCGTCGGGTTGTTCGAGACCGGACATCATGTTGATCAATGTGGTTTTGCCGGTGCCATTGGGCGCAAGGATGCCCAGCGAATTGCCCAATTCCACGCGAAAAGACGCGCGGTCAAGGATGACTTTCCGCTGCTTTCCCGTCCAGAACGATTTGCTGACGTTCACAAATTCCAGCATGTCCGATCCGATTTGCCCTGCTCAGGCCCGCCCTTTGGGCCAATTGGTGCCGTTTTCGGCTATTTTCTGCATTATGACGGATCGGCGCGCAGAAAACCAATCAAATTTGCTCTGCCCGCCTGTGAGCGGGCAGAGCGAAAACGTTAGGCGTCTTGTTTCTGAACGCCAGTGACCTTGCCCGCGATGATCGAAAGGATCGCAGCGCCAAAGCTGAACAAGGCACCCATTTTGGCAGCGTCCTGAACGGGTCCCGCGTCAAACGCAACGGCGGCCACGAACAGCGCAACGGTAAAGCCAATCGCGGCGACGCAGCCGATCACAAACAGATCGATAATGCGCATACCGGCAGGAAGGCCGAGGCCAAGCGGTTTTGCCGCAATCCAGCCAAAGATCAGGACGCCGATAGGCTTACCGATGATCAAACCGGCCAGAACCAGCCATGTCGCATCGCCCATCGCCTCAAATTTGACGCCAGCGTTGCACAGGCCGAACAGGAACAGCACGATCTCAACTGGGTATTTCAGCGCGTGTTCGATGTCGTTCAACAGGTCGTGCAGGTGCTTTTCCGCTTCGGCAAAGATGCCAAAGGCGCGGTCGGCGTGCGGGATGGTCGGAACGATTGGCAACAGGCCCAATGCAGGGTGAATGCCGGATTCCTGAAAGCCGTACCAGCTAAAGCAAGCGGCGATCGCATATGGCCAGAACGAAAGCTTTTTGCGTACCCATGTCGATGTCGGGCGTGCTTGGTTTCCACGGTCAAGGTAGCGTGGCAGCCAGTTGGCCAGAACAAAGACCGCGACCGCAGCGCCAAGAGACAGCAACAGCCATTCAGGTGCCAGTTCGCCCGATGGATAGAAGATCGCGAGGATCAGCAGGCCAACGGCGTCATCCGCAATGGCCAGCAATAGCAGAAAGCGTACCGCCGGATGGCCTGCACCGAACACGATACGGCCTACAAGGTAGGAAAATGCGATATCCGTTGCGGTCGGGATGGCCCAGCCGCGCGACACCGCGTCATAGGTTTCCGAACCCATCAACAGGGCAAGACCAAGGTAAACCGCGACCGGACCGATGATACCGCCCGCCGTTGCGACCAGCGGTGTCGCGGCCTTTTTGCCGCGCAACGATCCGTTTTTGAGGATGATCGCTTCCCAGACCTCTTTCGCGGCGATGGCAAAGAAGAAGGCCATGAACACGTCGTTCACTAGGTAATGAAGCGTAAGCGTGCGGTGTCCGTCATGCAGGTGGCCGATGAAGAAGTCATCGACGATCACCCATTCGACAAAGTGATGATAACTGTCATAGTCAACATTCGCCCAAATCAGGGCAATGATCGCCCCTGAAATCAAAAGCAGCGAATACTGCGACAAAAAGTTCCAGACGCGGTACATATTGGTCATCCTCGTTGGTGTTTTCCAAGCGGTTACCGGAATCACACGGCAATCACAAATGGATTGAACTGCCCCGATACACGTTTGCGCCAATAGTTGTCCCTTTGCGCTCTTAAAATGTGCGGCTACCTCTAGGCGCATGAGGCTTATTGATAAAATCACTGGGTGTGTGTTGTGTCGTGACAGGTTTGCGGCGACGCATACCGCGCATAGCCCGCGTCCGGTTGTCTGGTTTTCGGCCAAGGCACGCATTTTGATCGCGGGACAGGCGCCCGGTGCCCGTGTCCATGACAGCGGCAAACCATTTACCGACCCATCTGGTGACCGACTGCGACAGTGGTTAGGTCTGGATCAGGACCAGTTCTATGATACGTCGCGCGTGGCAATTGTGCCCATGGCCTTTTGCTTTCCGGGTTATGACGCCAAGGGGTCGGATCTGCCTCCGCCGCCCATTTGCGCGGAAACTTGGCATCGTCGAGTGTTTTCGGCGCTTGGATCAGTCCGCCTCAAGATTTTGGTCGGTGGGTATGCGCACCGCTGGCATCTTGGCCGTAAGGGGGCTGTATCCGCGACGGTGGCCGCTTGGCGCGACCATGCGCCCGATGTCTTCCCCTTGCCCCATCCGTCATGGCGCAATACGGGGTGGCTTAGAAAAAATCCGTGGTTCGAGGCTGAGCTGCTACCTGTGCTTAGACAGCGGATTGAAGAGGAATGGAATGACACAGACTGATCTTGATATCGCCCATGCCGCTATGGAGGCCGCACCCGAGGATGATGCAGCGCGCCTGCGGTTCTATGAACGCTTGGCCGACAGCGAAATGTTCCTGCTATTGGCGTCAGAACCCGAAGGCGACGACGATATCACCCCCGAGGTTATCGAGGCCGAAGGCACGCAGTTTGTTTTGGTCTTTGACCGAGAGGAACGTTTATCGGCCTTTGCCGAACGTGTCGCATCCTATGCGGCGGTGTCGGGGCGCGGTTTGGCTGAAATGCTGAACGGCCAAGGGATTGGCATGGCGGTCAATCTGGGGGCGCCATCGTCGATCTTGATCCCGCCAACGGCCATCGGTTGGTTGGTGGACACACTGGCAAATGCACCCGAAACAGCCGAGGCCCGTCCCGTAGAATTTAACGCCCCCGCCGGCCTGCCCGAAGTGTTGGTGCAGGGCCTTGATCGCAAACTGGCGACGGCGGGCGGCTTTGCCGAGGCGGCGTTCCTTGTTGCGGTGACCTATGACACCGGCGCCAAAGGGCATTTGTTGGTCTTTGCCGGTGCAGCAGACGGCGCCGAAGGCGCATTGGCCAATGCCGTGTCCGAGGCCTTGACCTTTTCGGGGATCGAGGCGGGCATGCTGGACGTCACCTTTGTGCCAAGCGAAGCGCCGATTGTTGAAACGCTCGTGCGGGTCGGTCTGCGGTTCGATCTGCCAAAACCGGAACAAGAGGTCAGCACACCGGGCGCAAATCCGGGCATGGACCCCAACAAGCCGCCGAAATTGCGCTGATCAGTACCCTCGGGTCCGATCCACAAGGTTCAGGAACGGTTCGCCAGCTTCGCCGCGTCGAATGTTTTCAGCGATCCGTTCCGCCGCCGTTTCGGGGCGTGTTTCACTTGCGATATGTGGGGTCACTGTCACCTTGGGATGGTGCCAATAGGGGTCATTTTGCGGCAAAGGTTCGACCCTGAAAACGTCCAGCGTTGCATGTGAAATATGGCCCGCATCCAATGCCGACAGCAGGGCAGCATCATCTATTAATGCCCCGCGGCCAGGATTGATGATCACCGATCCAGCCGGCATGATCGCCAAGGTTCGTTCGTTGATAATGTCCGTCGTCGCAGGGGTCAGCGGCAATAACAGCACCAGAATGTCGGTGTTTGCCAAAGCATCATGAAGGCCCTGATCGCCAGAATGGCAGGTCACGCCCTCGATCTGTTTGGGTGACCGTGACCAGCCAGCGACCTGAAACCCTAATCCGGCCAGTGCCTTGGCACAGGCGGCGCCCAAGGCCCCCAAGCCCAAAATCGTCACCCGTCGGGACCGCGCAAGTGGGGCCGGTTCGGGCGTCCAACTGTGGTCCGTTGGCGCGATGTGTTTGTCTATCCCTAGGTGATGGCGCAGCACATGGCCCGTCACCCATTCGACCATTCCTTGCTCTAGCCCCGGATCAACCAATCGGCACAGCGGTTGGGTCAGCGTTGGGTTCGGCGCGATCGTTTCAACGCCTGCCCAAAGGCTCAGCACCGCCTTGCAGTGGGTAAATGGCGTGAAATCTGTCAGCGATTTGTTCGGGGCATAGACGATGTAATCTACATCCGCCTCAGCTAGATCGCGGCCAAGACAGACATCCAGATCCAGCTGACGACAGGCGGCGGGAATGACATCTTTGTATTGCTGCCAATTGTGTTCCTTGGCGGAAAACAGAACGTTGATCATCATCGCCCCTTGTGGACATGCGCGCTTTGAACAAGGCCAAAGGCCCCCAGCAAGACCAGCATCGCCGATCCGCCATAGCTCACCAACGGCAGCGGGACGCCAACCACAGGGGCGAGGCCGGTCACCATCGCCATGTTCACAGCAAAATAAAGGAAGAACGTCATCGCCACTCCGCCGATCAAGAGCGAGCTGAACCGGTCACGGTTCTTAAGCGCGGCCACGACGCAGAAACCAACCAACAGCACGTACAGGAACAAAAGGGTGGATGCGCCGATGAACCCGAATTCCTCGGCCAAGGTCGTAAAGATGAAATCGGTGTGCTTTTCCGGCAGAAAGTTCAATCGCGATTGCGTGCCTTGCATGAAACCGCGACCTGTCCACCCACCCGAGCCAAAGGCAATCTTGGCCTGCGTAATGTGGTATCCTGCGCCAAACGGGTCATTCGACGGATCCAAGAACGTATCAATACGGCGATATTGATAGTCTTGAAGCAATTGCCAACTGGTGCCCCGGCTTTGGAATACGGCCCAAATGGCCGAAACGCCTGCGCCGATGACCGTGGCGAAATAGGCCCAGTGAACACCGGCCAGAAACATCACCGTCGCCCCACCGATCAAAAGCAGCAGCGAGGTTCCAAGGTCGGGTTGTGACAGCACCAACAGTGTTGGAACAATGATGACAACGACGGGGATCAGCACCCAAAAGGGATGTGATTTTTTCTGCATCGGCAGCCAGTCGTAATAGGCCGCAAGGAACATAACGACCGTAATCTTGGTCAGCTCGGACGGCTGCAATCGGATAAAGCCCAGATCAATCCAGCGCTGGGCGCCCATCTGAACATCGCCGATGTATTCGACAAGCAGCAGCAAAACCAGCGAACCGGCATAGGCGACGGCAGATACGTTTCGCCAAAACCAGATCGGGACCATGGCCACGATAAACAGCACCGCCATTCCAACGCCAAAGCGTTTCATCTGGGCGTTCATCCATGGTTCGGTCGAACCGCCAGCGACCGAATACAACATAAGAAAGCCGGTACAGGCGATCGCAACCAACAAAATGACGATTGGCCAGTTGATATAGAGCAGCTTTCGTATGCCTGTCGGGACCGACTTTATGTTGTACTCTAGATAACTCATTCCGCTTAGGCCTGATCGTTTAGGTTCACAGCGCCGGGAATGACACGGTCGCGGAATTTCTGTTGGTCCTGACTGATTTGCGAACGCAGCGACGATGGATAGGCCTCAAGTGGTGGCAAACCGTCGTAAAGCGCCTGCAACATGACATCGCGCGCAATCGGTGCGGCCGAAGATGATCCGCCGCCGCCGTGTTCGACAACGACCGACACGGCGTAACGCGGATTATCCGCAGGGGCGTAGCACACGAAAAGCGCATGGTCGCGGCGTTCCCATGGCAGGTCGGCGTTGCTGGTCACGCCGCGTGCGCGTTCCTCGGCGGTGATGCGGCGAACCTGACTGGTGCCTGTTTTCCCCGCAAGTCGCATGTCGTCGATGACAATCCGTGATCCAAAAGCGGTGCCGCGGTTGTTGTTCGACACCGAATCCATTGCCGCACGGATGCGCCTTAAATGGTTTTCGTTCAGGCCAAGCGGTTCGCCGCCTTCAACCGGTTGTTCCTGCCCATCAATCGAATGCACCAGACGGGGCACGATATTCCGCCCTGTCGCCAGTCGCGCGGTCATAACCGCCAACTGGAGCGGTGAGGCAAGCACATCGCCCTGACCGATCGAGGCATTGACGGTATCGCCAATCCGCCATTCCTGTCCCCGCACCCGGCGTTTCCATTCGCGATCAGGGGCCAGCCCTTCGGCCACCGCCGACAAGGGAAGGTCATGGCGGACCCCAAGGCCAAACCGCCGCGCCATCGCCGCGATTTTGTCGATGCCCACCCGTTGACCGATTTCATAGTAATAGGTGTCGCAGCTTTGTTTTAGGCTGTCGTGCAGGTTGATATTGCCGTGCCCGCCAGATTTCCAACAGTGGAACCTGTTGCCCGACACCTCGGTAAACCCGCGGCAGAAAACGGTTTCTTCGACATCAAGCACCCCTTCCTCAAGCGCGGCAAGGGCGGTGATCATCTTGAATGTCGATCCGGGCGGGTAGGTACCTTGGACCGCCTTGGCGGCCAGTGGCCGGTATGTGTTGTCGCGCAGAGCGTTCCAGTCCGCGACGGAAATGCCCCGAACAAACAGGTTGGGGTTAAAGCTTGGCGCCGATACAACGGCCCTGAGATCACCGTTTTCAAGGTCGATCACAATCGCGCCTGCGGATTCGCCCTCTAGTCTGGCCTCGATATAGGATTGAAGGCGGCTGTCGATTGTCAGCTGTACATCAGAACCGGGTACGCCCTCTGTGCGATCAAGTTCCCGCATCACCCGACCAAGCGCGTTCTTTTCAACCTCAAGCGTTCCGGCGCTGCCACGCAGGGTGCGCTCTAGTTTATTTTCCACACCTGTTTTGCCGATCTGGAACCTAGGTATTTGCAAAAGCGGGTCCTGATCATCGATGCGGCTTAGGTCATAGTCGGACACGGGGCCAACATATCCAACCACATGGGCCAAATCCGCGCCAAGCGGGTAAAACCGGCTGAGCCCGACCTCGGCGCTGACGCCGGGCAAGGTTGGGGTATTGATACTGACGCGTGCCAGTTCTTCCCATTCAAGGCGGTCCGCAACGGTGATCGGCACAAAGGGCGACCGCGCAAGGATTTCTTTCTTGGCGTTCTCAATTTCGGCTTCTGTCAGGGGGATCAGCTTTTGAATGTCGCGCAATACCGCGTCTACGTCGTCAATATCCTCGCGGACCATGACGATGCGATAGTTCTGTTCGTTGCCTGCCAGCAACCGCCCATTCCGGTCATAGATCTGACCGCGTGGTGGTGGCAGCAGGGAAATCCCGATCCGGTTTTCTTCGGCAAGCAGGCGGAACTTTTCCGTTTGTTCGACCTGCATTGACCGCATCCGCAGCGCCAGCGCGCCTACGATGCCTAGTTGGGCGGCCCCCACGACAAAGGCACGCCGTCCGATCAGGCGTCCGCTTTCTTGGGTTTCTTTTGGTGGGTGTCTCATAGGCGGCGACCCATTTCGTCGATTTCACCAAGGCCGAGGCGGCTAACGCCCAGAAAATAATGCGAAATTACGGCCACGAACGGAATAACCAGTACGGTTGCTGTCATTTGCCAAAGTGTCGGGATCAAAGGCTCTTGTGGCAATAAGAAAATCATCACAGCTGCGCGATAGGCAATGAACAGCCCTGCAATCGCGGCGGTGATGGTGAGCCATTCCGCCGGAAACGCGAGCGACCGCATATCCACGGCGCGGCGACGCAAAATTTCGGTTGTTATCAGCATCAGCAATGTCCAAAGGCCCGGCGGTCTAAAAGACAGGAAGTCGGACAAAAGAAAAAGCGCGGCAATCATTGTCACAGGAACAAGGTCAGGACGGCGCACCACCCATGTGATGGTCAAGGCAACCATCATGTCAGGTGCTGCAAACCGCTGTGGTTCGGTGCTCAGCGGTAAAAGCTGGGCAAAGATAATAACCAGACAGATAAAGACATAGGCCATTTGACCGGCCCAGTTGCGGGCGGTCTGTGATTCAGCCATCGGTCTCACCTGTTTGGTCGGGATCTTCGGTGACCGGTTGCTGAGCAGGTGCGAGTAGGGCACCGATATCAGTGATTTGTTCACGTGGCTGGCTGCGCAAAACCCGCAAAAATTCCAACCGTTCATAGTCGGCAGCGAGTCGAACGCGTAGCCGGCGGTCTGTGCCCAAGGCAACCTGACCAACCAGCAGATCAGCAGGGAAAACGCCGCCATCGCCAGAGGTCACCACACGATCGCCGGGACGGACAAGATCGGGGTTCTCAAGAAACTCAATCGGCGGGTTCAATGTGCCATCACCGCTTAGAACGGCGGTCTGACCGGACCCTTGGATCGTGATCGGAATACGGCTGGACGTGTCGGTTAGCAAAAGAACCCGACTTGTTTCCTGACCAACGCCGGAAATACGACCGACCAGTCCAACGCCGTCCATTGCGGGCCAGCCATCCATGATGCCATCGCGCCCACCAATGTTCAGCAGCACCGACTGTCGGAACGGTGATCCGCTATCGGCCAGAACCACGCCGGTGATGTAGGTCAGTTTCGGGTCAAGCTGGACATTGTTTAGATCACGTAGCTTGGCGTTTTCCTGATCCAGCTGCATGGCGGCTTCGTGCCATGCCTTCATCTGCTGCAATTCGCGCCGCAGTTCCGCGTTCTGTTCGACTAGCCGCTGGTACGATTGGAAATCGGTGATTAGTCGGGTCAGTCCGGTGACCGGCGCCATAACCCATTCCGCACTGGGGACAATCCGGTCAATGATCGCCATGCGCAACCGTTCAACACGGGGGCTGTCGATGCGCCAGACCAGAACCAAGGCCAACAGCACAACGATAAGCACCCCAATCAGCAATCGCCGAAGGGGTGCCGCATATTCGTTAGGTTGTTGGGTGTCGCGTGCCAAAACTCGCGCCCCTATCGCTTAGCTGTCGTAGTCGATGACGTGACGCAGCTGTTTTTCGTATTCCAGCGCTTTGCCCGTGCCCATCGCCACACAATTGAGGGATTCATCTGCGACCGAAATCGCCAGGCCGGTCTGTTCGCGCAGGGCCAAATCCAATTGACCCAACAGCGCACCGCCACCGGTCAGCATGACACCGCGATCTACAATATCGGCCGCCAGATCAGGCGGTGTGGCTTCCAGCGCGGTCATGACCGCTT
>OZ244120.1:1227500-2915758 GCA_965215785.1 Marivivens sp.
AAGAGGGTGAGAGACCCTCTCGCCGAAAGTCCAAGGGTTCCTGCTTAAAGCTAATCTGAGCAGGGTAAGCCGGCCCCTAAGGCGAGGCCGAAAGGCGTAGCCGATGGGAACCAGGTTAATATTCCTGGGCCAGGAGGATGTGACGGATCTCGAAGGTAGTTCAATCTTATCGGATTGATTGGGCTGCTCAGAGGTTCCTGGAAATAGCCCTCCATGAGACCGTACCCTAAACCGACACAGGTGGACTGGTAGAGAATACCAAGGCGCTTGAGAGAACGACGTTGAAGGAACTCGGCAAAATACCTCCGTAAGTTCGCGAGAAGGAGGCCCGATTGGCAGGCAACTGTTGGTCGGGGGCACAAACCAGGGGGTGGCGACTGTTTACTTAAAACACAGGGCTCTGCGAAGTCGTAAGACGACGTATAGGGTCTGACGCCTGCCCGGTGCCGGAAGGTTAAAAGGAGGAGTGCAAGCTCCGAATTGAAGCCCCGGTAAACGGCGGCCGTAACTATAACGGTCCTAAGGTAGCGAAATTCCTTGTCGGGTAAGTTCCGACCTGCACGAATGGCGTAACGACCTCCCCGCTGTCTCCAACGTCGACTCAGCGAAATTGAATTGCCTGTCAAGATGCAGGCTACCCGCGGTTAGACGGAAAGACCCCGTGCACCTTTACTATAGCTTCGCACTGGCATCAGGTACAACATGTGCAGGATAGGTGGTAGGCTTTGAAGCAGGGACGCTAGTCCCTGTGGAGCCTCCCTTGAGATACCACCCTTGTTCTGCTTGATGTCTAACCGCGGCCCGTTATCCGGGTCCGGGACCATGCGTGGTGGGTAGTTTGACTGGGGCGGTCGCCTCCCAAACAGTAACGGAGGCGCGCGAAGGTTGGCTCAGAGCGGTCGGAAATCGCTCGTTGAGTGCAATGGCAGAAGCCAGCCTGACTGCAAGACTGACAAGTCGAGCAGAGACGAAAGTCGGCCATAGTGATCCGGTGGTCCCGAGTGGAAGGGCCATCGCTCAACGGATAAAAGGTACGCCGGGGATAACAGGCTGATGATGCCCAAGAGTCCATATCGACGGCATCGTTTGGCACCTCGATGTCGGCTCATCTCATCCTGGGGCTGGAGCAGGTCCCAAGGGTATGGCTGTTCGCCATTTAAAGAGGTACGTGAGCTGGGTTTAGAACGTCGTGAGACAGTTCGGTCCCTATCTTCCGTGGGTGTAGGATACTTGAGAGGAGTTGCCCCTAGTACGAGAGGACCGGGGTGAACGATCCACTGGTGGACCTGTTGTTGCGCCAGCAGCAGTGCAGGGTAGCTATGATCGGAAAGGATAACCGCTGAAGGCATCTAAGCGGGAAGCCCCCCTCAAAACAAGGTATCCCTGAGGACCGTGGTAGACCACCACGTCAATAGGCCGGAGATGTAAGCATGGTAACATGTTCAGTTGACCGGTACTAATCGTCCGATAGGCTTGATTTGATCCAGTAAAAACAACACTCAAAAAACATACTACTTAAGTGTAAATACTGACTTGGACTTTGTTACTTCCTCGGTCTGGTGGTCATAGCAAGAGCAAAACACCTGGTCCCTTTCCGAACCCAGAAGTTAAGTGCCTAAGCGCTGATGGTACTGCGGCTTAAGTCGTGGGAGAGTAAGTCACCGCCAGACCTAGAAAGTAACAATACTCTATAAACTATATCCAAAAAAACATGGCGCGGGGTGGAGCAGCCCGGTAGCTCGTCAGGCTCATAACCTGAAGGCCGCAGGTTCAAATCCTGCCCCCGCAACCAAATATCCCCAAGCAGACCAACCTGATTGACTAGCCCTAGTATGGGGCATATGGGCTTCGTAGATTATTCTAACGGAGCCGAAATCGATGTCCCTTCGCGTAGTTCTATCAAGTGATCATGCCGCAATCGAATTGCGCAAAGCTGTCGCAAAACACGTGGCGGACAAAGGGTATACCGTGCAGGATATTGGTCCCACAACACCCGAAAGCACGCATTACCCCAAACATGGTGAGGCTGCCGCGCGGACAATTGCAGCAGGGGACGCAGATTTGGGTATT
The DNA here is from genome assembly GCA_965215785.1 of Marivivens sp. Taxonomy (GTDB): domain Bacteria; phylum Pseudomonadota; class Alphaproteobacteria; order Rhodobacterales; family Rhodobacteraceae; genus Marivivens. Next base: position 1,229,571 of record OZ244120.1, read on the forward strand.
ATCCTGTGCGGTACAGGCCAAGGGATCATGATGGCGGCAAACAAAGTGACCGGCATTCGCTGTGGTGTTTGTTGCGATACGTTTTCGGCCCAAATGATCCGCGCACATAACAATGCCAATATGCTGTCCCTTGGGGCGCGCGTTGTTGGCGAGGGGCTGGCGCTTGAAATTGTTGACGCGTTTTTGGATGCCGAGTTCGAAGGCGGACGGCACGGGACGCGTGTTGATATGATCTCAGCCATCGAAAGCTGAGCTTGATTGCCGCCACGTTGGTGGCAAATCGCCAAAGCGTTCCGAAACAAAGTCATAAATGTCTTGGTGGGCCGTTTGTGCGGCGCGCCAAGCCGTTGGCGACGGTGCCTCAAGTGTCAAACCGACATTGGGATTGTCGATGATGGGCATCTTGGTGTCGGCAAGGCCTGCAAAGTCCAAAACACGGTCGATGGTTGTCGCCTCAAATAACTGATCATAGAAAAGATAAAGACGGTCATCATCTTCAAAGCATTGATCGATCGCTGTGACCGTATGGCGGTAATTGCTTCGCCGCCAAAATTTGAGGTTGGACACCCCGTTGTCAAAGGCTTGGTAGGGGTCAAAATCTTTGCCACGCGCCTGTCGTTTCGCCCATTCCATTCGACATTGCGACCATAGACGTTCCACCGGATCACGCATGATGAAAATGGCCTTTGTACGATAGCCTGCCATGCAATTTTGGATCGCGCGTAATTCGTTTGCACTCAGGATGCAATATGACGGGGTAAAGTCACCAAAGGCGGCATGATCAGGCGTTAGGCGCCGTTCAAAATACGCGCGATAATACACCTCATGCCGGTCCATCATAAGACGTTCGGCATGAACGCTGTCGAAGGCCATTCCCTTATTTTCGGTGTATAATACGTCAAACAGGCGTGGTGTTTCGTCCGCGCGGAAAAACTTGGGGTGAAACCGGCGATCCCAATAGTGTAGCTCTTTCACAGGCGGGTTTAGATAGGCCGGATGCTCAGCGAGCTGCCGAGATAACCAAGTCGTCCCCGCCTTTTGCGCACCAAGACCTAGTAGAAAAACAGGTTTCGCATGCTGCAGGCTCATGTATTGCGGTGTCCGTGGTCAAAAGAGGTGAAGGAAATGGTGATGCCTGAACGGTTTGGCGCTAAGTTGGCCTGAAATGAACCAACAGTCAAAATCCATTCCGGCGCTAGACGTCCTGATCCCCCACTATAACGACCCAAGTGGGTTGGCCAAATCGTTGGCATCTATCCAGAACCAGACGTGGTTCGGTAATATGCGCGTCGTTATTGTGGATGATGGGTCTGATGCGAATGCGTACGAAAAGGTGGCTGGAATTGTTACGCAATCCAGCTTGAACATCGTTCTAGTGCGGTCCGAAATCAACCGCGGTCGCCCGGTCACCCGCAACGCGTTGTTGGATATGATCCAAGCGCCGTTTGTCGCTTGGCTCGATGCCGGTGATATTTGGTATCCTGACAAGTTGACCCATCAATTCAAACGTTTGTTCACCTTGATCGCCGGCGGTGCACGCGCTGACCAGATTTGGGTCAGCTGTCACTATGATTGGAAACGTGTTGATCGTCGTCGCCATACGGTTCAGCAAACCGTCGAAGGTGATCAGGTCAAAAGCCTACTGGCTGGCGAAAAACTCCGTGCGTATCTGTGGACCGCCTTGGGAACGCGGGAAAGTTTTCTGCGGGCAGGACGTTTTGATAACAGGTTAGGACGGCTTCAGGACTTGGATTATTTTCTGTCGTTCGTCCGGCGAGGGGGGCAGATTTTCGTGCCAGAGGATGCCGGGGCACAGTGTTGTTATTTCAAAGAGGATGTTGGCCGGAGCGCGCGCGAGGTAGGGCGTTGCTTTGCCCTTGTGTTTGACAAACACCGTCCGGCCTTTGCCGCACATCCACGGGTGTTAGAGCGCACATGCAGGACAAATGCGGATTTTGTATCGGCACGCATCGCCAGATTTAACAGGCAGCGGTTTACTCGGATATATTTCCTGGCACGAGCCCTTTGTCGGACGCCATCGTTGTTTGTTCGGCGCGTGATTGGGTCAATAGCGCAGAGGGTATCGACATGAAGGCAACCATCGTCTTGATCCCACACCTTCAATCCGGGCCGTTTGCGTTTGTTGCAGCCGATTTTGAAACGGTACAAAAACCGCGCGACCGGTTGGTGACGCTGGACTGGCTCGGTCTGTCGTCGGCTGTTTTGGATCGCGCCACGTTCGAACGACACCGGCCTGAGCTGATGCTTTATGCGGGGACCCAGTTTGGTGACACCGTCGATCCCGTGATCCTTGTCGACGCCGAGGCGTCCGTTGATACGGACATTGCAAAGGTGTTCGCGCCGCGCGCCGTTGACGTGATGGATTTGGCCGACGCGCCATGGCCAGCGGTCCGGTCCAAAGTCATGGCCAACGATATTTTGCCGGATCTGGTGGCGGGGTTGCGCGCCGCGTTGACCGACAATGGTGCAGACATGCCGGACGGCAAACTATTTGAATTTGCGGTCGAACACCTGACCCCGACGGTTCATCGCCACCTAAGTGTCGAACCATCAGCGCGGTCTGAATTTCTAAGCCGACATTTGGCCCGCGCCATATCGGAGTTGCTGGGATGACGTCATTGACGGTGTCGCTCGTGATTGACAGGATCGCAGGTCGCAGCGGCGGCGCCGAGCGTGTGTTAATCAACTTGGCCAATGCCATCAGTCGGCAAGGTCATCGGGTCGAGGTCATCTGCCACGAACCACGACGCGGTCGGCCATTTTACCCGCTGGATAGTGATGTCCTGTTTACCAACCTGCGCCCACATGACAGCCGTCGCAGCAGACTGCGCCGCGGTGTTGATCGCATTCGCAGGTGGGCTCAGAACACTTCAATCTATCCGCCGATCCTGAGGTATCTGCAGTGGGCGAACGATCACGGCGGTTTTGCCATGCGTTTGGATCGCCATTTGTCTGCGACACGGCCGGATGTGGCAATTGCGTTTTTGCCGAATGCCATCGTTGCGCTTGGCCTGTCCAAGCGGTCAGCGGCCACACGGAAAATCGCGTCGTTGCACAATGTGCCAGAGCAAGATTTCAACAGCGCCGAACGTTGGGACCAAAACCCGCTAGACCGTCGCCTGCGTCGCTCGGTGCTGACAAAATTTGATGCGATCACTGTTTTGTTGCCAGAGTTTCGGGACTGGTTTGATCCGGCGCTACACGACCGTATCGCGGTTATTCCCAACGCGATTGACCCGACCCAGCGCCCAGTGCCGCACACGTCGGAACACAGGGTCATCGCGGTGGGCCGTCTGGCCAAGGTAAAGCGGTTCGACCTGCTGATCGACGCATGGTCACGGTTGCCGCCGACCTATGCCCATTGGCAGTGCGATATCTATGGTGAGGGGCCGTTGCGCCAGCAGCTGCAAAATCAAATTGAAGCCGCCAAACTTACGGACCGTGTGCACCTGCGGGGCAAGACTGATCGCATTTTTGAGGCGTGCGGCCAAGCTAGTTTCCTTGTGCATCCGGCCGAGTTTGAGGGCTTTGGCCTGGTCGTGGGCGAGGCATTGGCCCATGGCCGGCCTGTGGTTGGTTTCGCGGATTGTAGTGGGTTCAACCACTTGGTCCGCGACGGTGAAAATGGTGTGCATGTACCGGTCACAGCGGATCGGGCGGCGGCCCTGAGTGATGCCCTGCGTCACCTCATGGACGCCCCGGATGAACGCGCGCGGTTGGGCAAAAACGGGCCAGCATCGGTTGCGCGTTTCGCCCCGGCCAATGTGTTGTCTCGTTGGCTAGCACTGATCGAAAAGGGGCGGGAATGAGTGGACGTCTGATCCTACATATCGGGACCCATAAAACCGCAACCACCCACATCCAGCGGTCACTGGCCTCGAACGCCGACAGGTTGGCGCTACAGGGGGTGTGGTATCCGAAATACGACCTGATTGATCGGCCTAAACACTATGCCCATATCGGCGCCGCCAATGCATTCGCGGGCGAGGAAAAAGACCTGACGAAACAGGATGCGGAACGTTTTTTTTCTACCGTCGCTGCGGGAAAAGGGGCGTATGACGCAACAATCCTAAGCGCCGAGTCATTCTGGCGTCATCGCGACCAAGCGGAAGGGCCTGATTATTGGTCACAGCGGCGTGCCTTTATCCAAAGGCTGGCGACCATCTTGCCCAGCGACACCGTGATCGCTGTTGTCCTACGGCGACAGGCGGAATTTGCTCAGTCGTTTTATCAAGAACACGTCAAGGCCACCCGATATGCCAAGGGGTTTGCCGAGTATCGTCAGGAATTTGGGTACCACTTTGCCTATCTGGATCAGCTGCGCGCGTGGCAATCCGTTTTCCCAAATGTCGTTGCGATCCGTTTTGACGATATCAGCGACGGGGCCAACACCGTTCGGCACTTCGGCGGCAAACTTGGCATTGATTTGCACGGGATTGACGCCGCCCCCCATGCCAACAAAGCTTGGCCGCCGGACCTGACGATCGTTAAGCGCATGCTGAATACAACATCTGTTGATCGCAAAACCCTTAGAAACGAGGTTGATCGACTGGCGGGTGCAATGGCCAAAGACATGCCGAAACGGAGCCTGTTTTCCGACCCCGCCGAACGACAAGAGTTTCAGAGCGGCTTTGATGCGGCGAATGCCGCTTTGCGTGCCGAATTTATGGGGGGGCAGGACGTGCCGGAAACCCTGTTTCCGACTGGCTTTGACGATGATGTCATCTTTGGGGACACGTTGTCCGTGCCAAGTATTGCCAAGCTTGTGTCACTGACCAAGTAGGTCCGAAATCAACGCTTCATGCTGCGGGGCGATAACGTCCTCAGAATAGGTGCGACGGTACGCTGACGCATCGACCTTGGGGCGGGTTTCCAGAACGTGTCGCATTTTGTGAGTCAAAGCCTCTGCGTTGCCGCGGGGCACGAGGAACCCGCCAGCGGCAATTGCAAACATTTCGGCAGGGCCCACAGGGCAATCTGTCGAAATAACGGGGGTGCCAAGCGACAGGGCCTCGGCGGCGACCATGCCAAATCCTTCCCAGTCCGAACTGACAACGACAGCGCAGGCATTTCCAATATAAGACGACACATCATCGACCTGCCCAAGAAAATTGACGCGGTCCGACAGCCCCAGCGCGCTTACCAGTGACGAAAGGGTGTCGCGCTCTGGCCCGTCACCAAGGATCAGAAGCTTGTCCACAGCATCCACAGGCAGTTTGAAAAATGCTTGGATCAACAGCGCCATGTTTTTCTGTGGCACCAATCGGCCTGCTGTGACGATCGTGCGGGCACGAGGGGTATTTTGCGTATTGATTGCGCGGGAATGAACGATGTTCGGTATGGTCTGTGGCGCAGTCATATCGTCCCAAACGGTGCCACCCGAGGGCGCAAGGACCGCATCGGCCAGCCTTATGAGCCGTCGAAATAGCCCCAGCACTAGTTTCTTTTTGAGGCCAGCATGTGCGAATTCAGATGGCAGATGCGTATGCACCCAATGCACGATCCGCGTTTTCCGCCGTCGACCACTTAGCAACACGGCCAGCATCACAGACAGGTAGACGTGTTCATGCGCGGTATAAATGACGTCCGGTTTGCGTGCTTGGATTAGCCGAACAAAAAACGGGATCGCAGCGATTGTTTGGGTGGCTGTGTATAGGTGAACCGTAACGGTGTTGACCGGTTGGCGGCTGGGGGCGGGCACTTCGCCAAGGGCGGCGGACACGGCATACCCACGGCGTGCAAGCGCGTTCATCAGATTTCGAGCCGCCACACCGATACCGCCGCCGTTTAGCGTGCCAATGCAAAAAAGGATGGTGGGTCGAACGTTCATGTGCCGACATCTTAAAGGGTTGTTCCGGCGCTACACCACCATATTCATTGAGGCGAGAACATTAGATTGGTACACGTTATGATCTAGTGATCTGGCTGTGAATTCGCGGCTTTCGGCCTGGTTTGCCTTTTGCAACGGATGCCAATTTGCCGCTTGTTGCGGAATCGTTCTAATATCGGTCCAAAGTGGAGACGCCAGTGACCCAACAGCTTGCCAGTGCGATGTTCGTGCCCAACACCCGCGTGAATGAATCCGGCGATGCCGCTGCATCGACCGCGACCACTGCGGTTGCGTCGGTCGGGCAAGAGTTCTGGGGAACCTTGGGCACCAGAACGGACCAAGACTGGATCCGTGTCGAGCTTGAAGCTGGCGAGACATATGTTTTCACGGTGTGGGGCACCAACGGCAGCGCAAATGGTGTCGATGATACCATCCTGACATTGTATGATGCGAGCGGCGTTCAGATCGATCAGAACGACGATGTGAATGCCGCGGATCAAACGTATTTCTCGCGTGTGACTTATACGCCGTCCTCAAATGAAACGGTCTACTTGGGTGTGGAAAGCTATGACTCGTCAGAGGCTGGCGACTACATCCTAGAGGTGGCGACCAATGTTTTCACGATTGATCAGATCGTGAACCAATTGGCGGAACATGGTTGGGGCATTCCTGCGCCAATTGCGTTTGGGGATTCGTCGATCACCGTTGATTTGACTGCGTTGACAGCCGCAGGGCAGCAGCTGGCCCGTTGGGCGCTAGAGATGTGGGAGTCGATGACGACTCTTGAATTTACTGAGGTCAGCAGCAACGCCGACATCACATTCGACGATGCAGACGCCAATGGTGCCTATGCGAGGCTCGACGATTTTGATTCCAGCTCCGGTGAACTTTATGCGACTACCGTGAACATCGGCACGAACTGGATAAATCGGTATGGCACACAGATTGGCAGCTACAGCTTTCTGACCTACCTGCACGAAATTGGGCATGCGCTGGGTCTGGGGCATGGCGGCGCCTATGATGGGGCTGCGACGTACGGCGTTGATAATCACTATGTCAACGACAGCTATCAGGCGACGATCATGTCGTATTTTGATCTTGTCGATAACACCTATGTCGACGGCAGTGACTATTTGCCCGTGACGCCAATGATTGCCGATATCGCGGCGGTTTGGCAGCTGTACGGCACCCCCACGGATGTAAACAGTGGCAACACAACCTGGGGCGCAAATTCCAATGTTGGTGGCCTGTTCGGCACCCTTATGGGCATCTTGTTCGATGGTGATGCGGACACGGACAATATCTTTAACGGTGACTTGGTCGGCCTGACGATTGTCGATACTGGCGGTACCGACACTGTCGACCTGTCAACCGTATCCGCCGATCAGATCATCGACCTGAACGAGGGCGGGATCAGCGACATCGCAGGATACGAGGGCAACGCTGTTGTCTCGCTCGGCTCTGAAATCGAAAACGCCATTGGTGGGTCGGGCATTGATCAGATTTTGGGGAATGACCTGAATAATTCCATCAGCGGCGCAGATGGTGCCGACATTATCCGCGGTGCAGAAGGTGCCGACCTGATCTTTGGCGGTGCGGGTGATGATACCATTTTCGGTGGTCGCCACGCAGACGCCATTGAAAGCAGCGTTGGTAACGATGTTATCTCCGGCGACGGCGGCTATGACTCGATCCGCGCAGGCAGCGGCGATGACACTGTTTTTGGCGGCAAAGGGCGGGATACCGTCTGGCTGGGCAATGGCGACGACGTATTCGAGGACGGCACGGACCTGAACAACCGTCACAGCTATGACACCGTTTACGGTGGCAAGGGCCACGACACAATTAGCGGCGGCGGCGGTGCCGATCGCCTGTTTGGCGGTGCCGATGCTGACGAAATATATGGCGGTCTTGGTGCCGACCGTATTTCTGGCGGGTCTGGCTATGACCTGATCCGGGCAGGGCAGGGGAATGACCTTGTCTATGGCGGCAATGGCAACGACACCGTGTATCTGGACGGCGGAAATGACCGGTTTGTTGATGTGGCGCAGGATGGCCGCCACGGTCAGGACACCGTTTATGGTGGCTGGGGCAGTGATACCATTGTTCTAAGCGGCGGCGACGATGTGGCCTTTGGCGGTGTCGGGGCTGACACTTTTGAGTGGGACGCAGCCGTGTTTGCCGCCGACGATACGGTTGGCGACTTTGAGGATGGAACGGACACCCTTAGCTTTGTCGGTATTGGGTTTGGTGATGTGTCGGTCACAGATGCGGGGGCCGATACGTTGGTCACGTGGGCCAATGGGTCGGTGACGTTGACCGGCATTGACCACACCCTGATCACAGTGGACGATTTCCAGTTTGTCTGATCCGGCTGCCCCTAGCACGCCACAGATGTCCATCATTATCCCAGTCTATAGGGACTGGGACCGCCTTTCGACTTTGCTGACCGCCCTTGAAGGTCAGCGCGAAAATGGCCCGAGCTTTGAGGTCGTGGTGGTTGCAAATGATGACGCCAGACATCCGCCCTTGCATCTGCCGATGGACAGGTTTGGCTACTGCCATACGCCCGGGTCATATGCTGCGCGCAACCATGGTGCGGGTATGGCGCGTGGGTCTATCTTAGTCTTTACGGATGCCGATTGTGTGCCGCAAATCGGTTGGATCGTGGCGATGGCAAAGGCGGTAGGGGACGGAACGATCGTTGCAGGGGATGTCCAAATGGTAGCGGGTGACCCGCCGAATTTCTGGGAACGCTTCGACCAGATGACCGGCATCCCCCAGCGGGCCTACGTGCGACGCGGCTATGCCGCTACGGCCAATTTTGCGGTGACGCGCCGCACCTTTGATCAGGTTGGTGGTTTTCCCGAGGACGGTTTTTCCGGCGGCGATGAACGCTTTTGCAGGCGGGCGGCGTACTTGGGCGTCAGCGTTGTTTTTGCCCCCGATGCGATTGTGACCCATCCCAGCCGTGATAGTTGGTCCGCCTTGGCGCAGAAGGTTCGCCGGATCAAAGGGGGGCAGCTGCGGGCCGGAGCGCTGCGCCGTCGGGCCTATTGGGCCGTCCGGCTGTTTGTTCCGCCCGTTCGACAACTGTTGGTCATCGCCCGCGCAAAAGGAGGCGTGGTGGACAAGCTGGGCGCAGCCTGCGCCGCATTCGCATTTTGGGGATATGGCGCCTATGAGGCGGTGCGGTTGACCCTCGGAAAACGGCCGCAGCGATGACAGACCTCGTATCGGTCATAATCCCTGCGTTGAACGCGGCGCCGACATTGGAGCGCGCAGTCGCATCCGCATTGGCCCAAACGCATCAGGCAATCAGGGTAATCATCGTCAATGACGGTAGTCACGATGACACCGGACCTGTGGCTAGGATGTTGGCGGCGAATGATGACCGCATCACTGTCGTAACGCATGAGGCGACGCTGGGCGCCGGCGCCGCGCGCAACACAGGGATTGCGGCAGCGACGGGGCGGTTTGTTGCGTTTCTGGATGCCGACGACGAATGGCATGTGACCAAGCTGGCACAGCAGGTCGCCCTAATGAACAAGGCCGGAGCCGCGTTCTGTTATACGGGGTTTGAGAGGATTTTCCCCAATGGTCGGCAAAGGGTGGTCCGGGTCCCAACGACAATTACCTATCGCCGATTGTTGAATGGCAACGTTGTCTGTTGTTCTTCGGTTGTCGTTCTGCGATCCGCGCTGGGCGACAGCCGTTTCCCCGATCTTACGAGGCGGCAGGATTTCGCGATGTGGTTAGACCTTTTGCGGCAGGGGGCAACCGGTGTCGGTGTCGATGAACCGCTTGTCCGGTATCACGTGACAGCGGCATCGCTATCGTCGGATCGTCGGGCGTCATTGTCTGCGACCTATGCAGTGTACCGCCGCCACTTGGGGCTATCGGCGCCTCGTGCGGTTTGGCACATGTGCCGCCATTTGCTGCAACGACTGCTGCGCGGCTAGCGGGCAAGCGCGGCGCGATGGTGCCGACGTAGCAGCAATAGCGCAAAGGCTAGCACGGCCAGAGATGTCAGAAACACATATTCAAGCGACACATATGTTGGCTGATAAGTGGGATAAAAACCGGATCGAATAAGCCCGATGGTATGGGCCAGCGGGTTCCACCATAGTATCGCCTGTGCGGCTTCTGGCAGATCCTCGTAGATATAGAATATGCATGAGGCGATGAATAATGGACGCCGCACGATGCCCCAGATTTGATCCCAGATGGGAAAAAGGCTCCGCAAAAGGCAGTTCAATGTTCCAACCGCCGCGGCAATAATAATCGTCCCCACAAGGCCAACCACAATCGGCCCCAGCCGCAGGAAGGTCTGGGTCTCTTCAACGATTTGGATCGCGGTGATCAGGATCACGAATACTGTCACACCGGTCAAACCGTTCAGGACGACGCGTGCAACAATCGCCTCGACCCAAACCACCCTTGGATAGGCCAGCAAGGGTTTCGAATATTGCAGCGCCTTGAGCGTTTTGCCGGAAACCGATGAAAACAGGCTAAAGGGCAGGAAACCGGTTGCGTAAAACAGCACAAAGCTAATGCCGAGCGATGGCGTTTTGATGATAAAGGCAAACAACACCGACAGAAGCAGCACCGTTCCCATCGGTTCGATCAACGCCCACAAATACCCGCCCGGCGACTTGCCATAGGTCGATCCCATCTCGCGCAGCATTAGGGCGGTGATATTCCGCGCTGATTGAAAACGTGGGGTGGTTTGGGACGGGTGCAGCATGTTTTGAGTATCAGAGTTTCTGGTTCATAAGAACTTACTAGGATTTATGGCACAAGCATTGGACAGCCGGAATGCGCGGGAATGCTTCGCAAGTCGGCAAACTGTGATTAATGTAGCAATACCAAAGACAACGTTGACGGACCAAGGCGCAGATGCAGGACACGGATCAAAGCGATGATAACGGCCTAGCGGCGCGCAAACGCCGCCGCCGCGCCAGAAAACGCGCCGAGGCCGCCGAGAGCCTTGCCGCCATTCGTCCGGCAGCGGCGCAGCGACGCCATTGGGGCCTGTTGATCTGGTTCTGCTGTGTTGTTGTGCTGCCTGTGTGCCTAACCGCCGGCTATTTGTTTACCCGTGCTGCGGATCAATACGGGTCGGTTGTTGGCTTTACCGTGCGCAGTGAGACCAACAATACAGCGGTGGATGTGTTCGGCGGTCTGTCCTCGACGTTTTCAGGGGGCAGTTCCACACAAGAAACCGACATTTTGTTTGAGTTTGTGACCAGTCAGGAAATGGTCGTAATTATTGAGGCCGAGTTGGGCATAAGCCAGATGTACGCCAAACATTTGGAGCGTGATCCGCTTTTGTCTTACGACCCCAGCGGCTCAATCGAGGATCTGACGCGCTTTTGGCGCCGGATGACGACGATATCCTACGATTCAAACGCTGGTCTGATGGAAATTACCGCGCGGGCCTTTACCGCAGATGAGGCAAATGCAATCGCTCAGGCCATTTTGACGGCCAGCGACACACGCATCAATGAATTGTCGGCCAAGGCGCGGTCCGACGCGACGCGGTTTGCGCTAAGCGATCTTGCCGACGCGGAAGAGCGGCTGCGCCTTGCAAGGGAAGAGCTAACTGCATTCCGGCTGTTGAATCAGATCGTCGATCCAAGCGCGGATATCCAAAGTCAGGTCGGTTTGCTGAGCACGTTGCAAACGCAATTGGCCGAAGCATTGATCGAGGCCGATTTACTGGCACAGTCGTTGCGTGAAAATGACCCGCGGCTGGAACAGTTGCGCGCGCGTATCGCCGTGATCGAGGCGCGGATTAACGCCGAGCGTCAGAAATTCGGGGCGAGTGACGACGGCGAAAGCTATGCGCGCACGGTTTCAGAATACGAACGTCTGTCGGCCGAACTCCTGTTTGCCGAACAGGCCCATGCCGCCGCCCGCACAGCAGCCGAGGCCGCTAAGGCCGAAGCCCAGCGGCAGAGCTTTTATCTGGCCACATATATTCGGCCCACACTGGCCGAAACACCGGAATATCCGCGCCGTTGGACGATCCTATCGTTGGTTGGTGCGTTTGCGTTCTTGTTCTGGGCGATCGGATCGTTGGTCTATTATTCGGTTCGGGATCGGCGGTAACGATGATCCGGCTGGAAAACGTTTGTAAATCCTTCCGAACGCCAACCGGTGAAAAGGTCGTTGCAGACAACATAACGATGACCTTTCCGCGCGGCCTGTCGATTGGTCTGTTGGGGCGGAACGGCGCGGGGAAATCCACGTTGATGGAAATGATTGCCGGCCAAACCTCACCTGATCGCGGGCGGGTTGTCCGGCGCGGGTCTATTTCATGGCCGGTGGGGTTTTCTGGCAGTTTTCACAAAGACCTGAGTGGTGCGCAGAACGTGCGCTTTGTCGCGCGTGTCTACGGTGTTGATACCGACAGCTTGTTGGATTTTGTGGCCGAGTTTGCGGATTTAGGCGGGCATTTGCATTCGCCCGTTCGCACCTATTCATCCGGCATGAAGTCGCGGCTGGCCTTTGCGGTGTCGATCGGCATCCCGTTTGACACCTATTTGGTTGATGAGGTTACCAGCGTTGGCGACGCGCATTTTCGTGGGCGCAGCCATGCGATGCTGCAATATCGGCTGCGCAATGCAGGGGCGATTGTCGTGACGCATTCGCTTAAACAACTGCGTTCGCTGTGCGATGCGGCGATCATTCTGGAAAATGGTCGTTTGACGTTCTTTGACGATCCGGAATTGGCGATTGCTAGCCATAAGGCCAATCTTGTCGACTAAGCGCCCGCCACGATCACCTTGGTGTTCCAGTCGTCGCACTTGGCCTGTAGTTCGGGCGGCAGCGGCCGGTCGGTGACAAAGCAATCAACCTGCTGGATCGATCCGATGCGCACCGGTGCGTTTCTGTCGAACTTGGTATGATCGGCCACCAAGGTCACATGTCGCGACTGACTGATGATCGCATGAGTGACGCCAACCTCTTGTATATCAAAGTCGAGGATATCCCCGTCCACATCAAGGGCCGAACAGCCGATCACGGCATGGTCAAATTTGAAGTTGCGGATGGTTTCAATCGCCATCGGCCCAACCAGCCCACCGTCCTTGGGTCTAAGCGTGCCACCGGTCAGGATAACCTTGGAGGTCGTGGGCGACAGCGTTGTCGCAACATTGATGTTGTTTGTGACGACCATCAAATTCTGATGACGGCCCAACTCAACGGCTGTGGCCTCGGTCGTGGTCCCGATATTCAGGAACATAGACGCATCATCAGGGAGTATTTCGGCACAGGCTTTGGCGATTGCGGCCTTGGCAGTGCGGTTTAGGTCTTGGCGCTGGGCATAGTCGATGTTTTGCGTGCTCGACCCCAGGATCGCCCCACCGTGAACCCGTTGCAGGTGTCCGGTATCCGCCAAATCCGCGAGGTCACGCCGGATCGTCTGAACCGCCACGCCGAAATGGTCTGATAGCCCATCAACCGTAACCTTGCCGCTGCGTCGCGCAAGTTCGAGGATTTCTGCCTGCCGAAAGGTCTGTGCCATGTCGCGCTCGATTCGGTTCGTTTGTCTTCGTTATGGCCCATATTTGACCAAAGGCCCGGCTATTGTCACCTATTTTTCATTGATGTGGGTGAAAAGAGAGCGAAAAGGAATGATTTTAGGTTCTTTTGTGTTCGCTTTGGTGTATGAAGGGGGCGAATTTGGAAAAGGCTAGGGTACATGCCGAATACGCGTGATCTGTTTATTATTGGTGGTGGCATCAATGGATGCGGGATAGCCCGCGATGCGGCCGGACGAGGGTACAAGGTGACCCTTGCGGAAATGTCTGACATCGGGTCGGCAACATCGTCTGCCTCGACCAAGTTGTTTCACGGCGGTCTGCGGTATCTGGAATATTTCGAAATCCGCCTTGTTCGCGAAGCATTGATCGAACGGGAAATCCTGCTGAAGGCGATGCCACATATTTCGTGGCCTATGCGATTTGTGTTGCCCTATCACAAATCGATGCGGTTTGAATCCAACACGCCGGCGTCGCGTTTGCTCAGTCTTGTAATGCCATGGATGCGGGGGCGCCGACCGGCCTGGCTGATCCGGTTTGGTTTGTTCCTTTATGACAACCTTGGTGGCCGTGAAATTTTGCCGCCTACGTCGACAATCAATCTGGGAACCTCGCCCGAGGGCTTGCCGCTTAAGGACAAATTCCTGCGTGCCTATGAATATTCGGACTGCTGGATCGAAGACAGCCGTCTTGTTGCGCTGAACGCGCGGGATGCACGGGACAAGGGCGCGGATATCCGTGTGCGGACCAAGGTCGTTTCGGTCGAGCGTGTGGATGACTGTTGGCAGGTGGTATGCGAAAACGTCGACACCGGCGAGCGCGAGGTCGTAAAGGCCCGCATGGTTGTCAATGCGGCGGGGCCGTGGGTCGGTGACACGATCCGGAATGTGGCGCGGATCAACAGTTCTGAAACCGTACGCCTAGTCCGCGGCAGTCACATCGTGACCAAGCGTTTGTATGACCATAACAAAGCCTACTTTTTCCAAGGCGGTGATGGCCGGATTATTTTCGCCATTCCATACGAAGGCGACTTTACCCTGATTGGCACAACGGATGCGGATCATCCCGATCCGTCGGTGAAACCCGAATGCACAGAGGAAGAGCGGGATTATCTGCTGCGGTTTGTGAACCAGTATATCGCTCGCGATCTGACCGCTGACGATGTTGTTTGGAGCTATTCCGGCGTGCGTCCTCTCTATGATGATGGCGCCAGCAATGCCTCGGCGGCGACGCGCGACTATACGCTGCGCGTGAACAAGGATGGCGGCGCACCGATCCTGAACATTTTTGGCGGCAAGATCACAACGTATCGCCGGTTGGCCGAAGAAGCGCTCGACCTGATCGGTCAGGAAATCCCGAACACCAATGGCGCGTGGACGGCAGGCGCCCATTTGCCCGGTGGCGATTTCGAAGTGAATGAATTTGAGGAAATGGCACTGCGGTTGATGCGGAACTATCATTTCCTGACCCAAGCACATGCCCGCCGGTTGGTCCGCGCCTATGGCACAGATGCGTTTGCGATGCTGCGTAATGTGGCCAGCGCCCAAGACCTTGGGATGGATTTCGGGGCGACCCTGACCGAAGTTGAGGTAGAATGGCTGATCAAGTTCGAATTTGCCCGCAGGGCCGATGACATCATCTGGCGTCGATCAAAGCTGGGTTTGAAAATGACATCCGAACAAGTCGAAAAGCTTGAGCTATGGATGAAAAAAAGAATGGCAGCAGAGGCCGCCGCATAGAAAAACGCCCCGGATGTCCGGGGCGTTTCTTGTTGGTTAGCGGATGCGCTGTTCTGTTTTTGCGTCAAAGAAAAGCGCGTTGGCAGGATCAAACGAAATTTCGACCGTTTGGCCTTCGGCGATCTCAGCGTCGTCGCGGGTTTCAACAATCAGCTTTTCGCCCGCAGACGTCACCAGATAGTCATAGGACACACCGCCCAGACGTTCGCGAATATCCAGCGTCAGGCCTTCGGCGGCTTCGGCCACGGTCAGGTGCTGTGGGCGCAAGCCAACCAAAATGTCGGAACCGTTGGCGGGCAGGGTTACATTCGCCTCGATCACACGGTTGCCCAGCGATGGCAGGCGGACTTTGCCGCCTTCGACCACACCGCCAACAAAGTTCATGCTGGGTGAGCCGATAAAGCCGGCGACAAACTTGTTGTCAGGATTTTTATAGAGCTCCATCGGGCTGCCGACTTGTTCAACACGGCCAGCGCGCAGAACAACGATTTTGTCGGCCAGTGTCATGGCTTCGACCTGATCGTGGGTCACATAGATCATTGTCGCGCCGATTTCCTTGTGCAGGCGCGCGATTTCAACGCGCATATCGACCCGCAGTTCGGCGTCTAGGTTCGACAGGGGTTCGTCGAACAGGAACACCTCGGGGCCGCGGACAATGGCGCGACCGATCGCAACACGCTGACGCTGACCACCCGACAGGGCCTTGGGTTTGCGTTTCAGGTAATCGTCAAGCTTGAGGATGCGGCTGGCCTCGGCGACCTTTGCCTTGATTTCATCCTTGGGGTGGCCGTTCATTTTCAGGCCAAATCCCATGTTTTCTTCGACGGTCATATGCGGATAGAGCGCGTAGGTCTGAAACACCATCGCGACACCACGTTCAGCGGCGTCGACTTCGGTCACGTCACGCGTTCCTATTTCGATTTTGCCATCGGTGGTTTGTTCAAGCCCTGCGATCATCCGCAGCAAGGTGGACTTGCCGCAGCCCGATGGACCCACGAAAACACAAAACTCGCCTTCATCGATGTTCAGATCGATGTCATGGATAACCTGCACTAGACCGTATTTTTTTACGGCTTTGGTAAGTGTAACGCCGGCCATTCCGACTCTCCTCCGATTAGCTCGGAAACTGCCAATTCTCGGCAGCCTCCGCGATATTGGTTGCTGTTTCTAAGAGTACGTCCCTGAACGCCTCGAGCCCCTCGAGTGATCTGCGTTGAAGTGACGTGGTGATGGATAGGGCACCGACAACCCGACCGTTATCGAGCAGGATCGGCGCGGCAATACAGATGATGCCTTGTTCGTGTTCTTCGCGGTCGTAGGCGACGCCTTCGTCCAGAATTTCGTCCAATTCCTTTGATAGCGCTTCGGCTGACGCCAGTGTTGTTGGGGTGTGTTGGACAAAAGCCTGACGGCGAATGGCGTCGTCCCGATCGCTAGGTGGCAGAAAGGCCATCATCGCCTTGCCAACACCTGTGCAGTAGCCCGGGCCGACCTTGCCCGCCTGCGAAAACATTTCGATGGGCCGCACGGCATTGCGTTTGTCGACATAAAGAACCTGACCGCGATCAAGCTGTGCGAGGTGGATAGTTTCTCCCACCTGTTGCGACAGCCCGTCGATAAATGGTCGCGCCAACGGTGCGAGCGAGGATTGACGCCATGCTGCGTGCGCCAGCCTGACCAGCCTAAGTCCGGGGGCATAGGTGCCGCGATCTTGATCGAACGCCAGCATGCCTTGGCTGGTGAGTGTCTGAACCAAGCGGTACAAGGTCGCCTTGGGATGTTCGGATACCTCTAACAATTCGTTGAAACGCACAGGGCGTTCGAATTCGGCGATTTGGTCAAGCACCTCGAGTGCCTTGCCAACGGTGCCGTCCCCCTTACGCTGCGCCTTGGTCGTTTGATCGTTCATGCTATCCTTTTTCCCCGCCGATTTAGGCGGGGCCTCCCTAGTATCTGAGCATCCCGGAGCCCCGGTCTGACCAAGATGTTGTTGACATCCTTAGTCAGAATCATCCATCGTTTCAATAGATGGAATTGAGTTCCACTATATGGAACCATCTCATGGGAGGACAACATGAAATTTTTCAAAGCGACTGCTGCCGGTCTGGCAATCAGCGCAGGCCTAGCCGGTGCTGCACAAGCCGAACTGGAAGGTAGCCTGACCATCTTCTCGGACATGTCGAACCCTGCGCCACGTGCGGTAATGGAAGGCATGGTCGCAGATTTCCAAGCGATGCACCCTGCATTGGAAATCGAGCTGACGATCATCGATCGTGAAGCCTATAAAACTCAGATCCGCAACTTCCTGAGCGCGAACGCACCAGACGTTGCAACATGGTACGCCGCCAACCGTATGCGCCCATACGTAGAGGCAGGCCTGTTTGAGGACGTTTCGGACCTGTGGGCCGAAGACCCAATCGCAACCGAACTGGCATCGACCAAAGGTGCGATGACTATCGACGGTGCCCAGTGGGGCGTTCCATACACCTACTACCAGTGGGGTGTTTACTACCGTCAGGACATCTTTGAAGAGCTGGGCCTGACCGCACCAACCACATGGGAAGAAGAGCTGGCAAACTGTGCCAAGATTGTTGACTCGGGTCGCGCATGCTACACCATCGGCACCAAGTACCTGTGGACCGCTGGCGGCTGGTTCGACTATCTGAACATGCGTACCAACGGTTTCGACTTCCACATGCAGCTGGCTGCGGGTGAAGTTGAGTGGACCGACCCACGCGTGCGCGAAACCTTCAAAAACTGGCGCACCCTGATCGACATGGGCGGCTTTATTGCTGATCACCAGACATACTCGTGGCAGGAAGCTCTGCCATTCATGATCAACGGTGAAGCAGCAGCCTACCTGATGGGTAACTTTGCTGTGGCACAGCTGCGTGACGGCGGTCTGACCGACGATCAGCTGAGCTTCTATCAGTTCCCAGCGATCAACCCAGATGTTGAACTGGCAGAAGATGCACCAACCGACACCTTCCACATTCCGGCAGGTGCCCAGAACAAAGAAGCAGCACGTGAGTTCCTGCGCTTTGTTGTATCGGCTGAAAACCAGACCAAAATCAACGCAGGTGACGCACTTGGTCAGCTGCCTGTGAACTCGGCTTCGTCGGTTGACGATGACGAATTCCTGAACGCTGGTTTTGAAATGCTGTCGTACAACTCGACCGGTGGCGTTGCTCAGTTCTTTGACCGTGACTACCCAGCAGAAATGGCTGCGGTTGGCATGGAAGGTTTCCAGGAGTTCATGGTGTTCCCAGACAACCTGGATGACATCCTGCAGCGTCTGGAAGCTACGCGTCAGAGCGTATACCAGTAAGTTGACTTGATTTGTGGGGCAGCGCGGCATTTGTCGGGCTGCCCCATTTTGCTATTTTGGGCAGGCCGCATCTGTAAACGCGACGTTTTCAAATGCGACCTTTGAAGGGAGGTTAGATTGGCAGACGTATCCTATAATTCGGCTCGTAGCGGCTGGATACACCGCAATCGAATGACACTTACGCCTTGGCTATTTCTTGCGCCGGGCATTTTGTTTTTTGCCGTTTATGTTGTGTTCCCGATCATCCAGAGCTTTCAGATTTCGTTCTACAAATGGGACGGTCTGGGCGATGCCACCTATGTGGGGATGAAAAACTACACCGACCTGATGAACGACGGGGCCTTTGAGGTATCGTTGATCAACAACCTGAAATGGCTGTTGCTGTACCTGCTGGCGATCCCAGCCGGATTGGGGATCGCGCTGTTTTTGAACCAGACGGTAACGGGCATTCGCCTGTATAAATCGCTGTTCTTTTTCCCATTCGTGATTAGCCAGGTTGTTGTCGGTCTGGTGTTTTCGTGGTTCTACCTGCCAAACACTGGCCTCTTTGACGTCATTCTGGCGTGGTTCGGGATTGATATTCCGGGCGGTGTTCTGGGCAACCCAGATACGGCCACCTATGGCATCATCGCTGCGGGTCTGTGGCCGCAAACGGCGTATTGTATGATCCTGTATCTGACCGGTCTAAACGCGGTTGATCCCGAACAGATCGAAGCGGCCCGCCTTGATGGCGCCAAGGGCCCCAAGATGCTGTGGTACGTCATTATCCCTCAGTTGAAGCCAGCGACCTTTATTGCATTCGTTGTGACCATCATCGGCGCGCTACGCAGCTTTGACTTGATCTCGATCATGACGCGTGGCGGCCCATTCGGCCAATCGCGTGTTCTGTCGTATTACATGTTTGAAAAGGCATTGTCGGAATACGGTTTCCGCATGGGCTATGGCGCTGCGATCGCGGTCGTCCTGTTCCTGATTATGCTGTGCTTCATCGGCTATTTCCTGTGGTCGATGTACCAAGATGAAAAAGGGGCTCGCTAATGTTCCCGAAACCAATCGAACATTCGTCGCGTACGTGGCAGGTCACCTATCAGGGCCTCGTTCCACTGGCGCTGATCATGTGGTTGCTGCCCTTGATTGCCGTTGCGGTTTTCTCGGTCAAGCCGGCGTCCGATTTTGCCGCCGGTAACTACTGGGGGATGCCATCGGAATTCATGGGGGTCGAAAATTACACCCGCGTGTTCACCGATAGCCCGATGCCGCGCTATATCCTGAATTCCTTTGTAATCACGATCCCGACTGTGATCGGGGCTGTAGGGCTGGCCTGTATGACTGGATTTGCGCTGGGCATCTATAAATTCCGCGCAAACCTCATCATCTTTTTCATGTTTATCGCGGGCAACTTTGTCCCGTTCCAGATCCTGATGGTGCCGGTGCGCGACCTGACAATCGATATGGGGCTGTATAACACCAAAGGCGGTTTGATCCTGTTCCACATCGCGTTCCAGACGGGGTTCTGTACCCTGTTCATGCGTAACTTTATCCGCGCTTTGCCGTTCGAGTTGATCGAGGCAGCACGGGTCGAGGGCGTCGCGGAATGGCGGATTTTCTGGTACGTTGTTCTGCCGTTGATGAAGCCCGCGATTGCCGCGCTGGCGGTCTTGGTCTTTACCTTTATCTGGAACGATTATTTCTGGGCGGTGGTTCTGACTCAAGGTGAAAACGCCCAGCCGGTCACCGCAGGTATCACCAGCTTTAACGCTCAGTTTGGCGTGGCCTATAACATGCTGTCGGCGGGCTCGATCGTCGCGGCGTTGCCACCTGTTGCTATGTTCTTCTTGATGCAGCGTCACTTTATCGCTGGTCTAACACTGGGAGCTGTAAAATGATCCAAACATGGGTTTTGGGTGATGGAGGTCAGAGCTTTGTTCTGGCCTCTTTTCATGACCGATTGCCGCAGGTCGTCTATTGGGGGCCCGCCATTGACGATGATGCCGACACCATAGCGGCGGCCATGGCGCTGGATGTTGGTGGTGGCATGTTGGACGCCATCCCTGATCTGTCGATTTGCCCCGAGGCATCGCAGGGTTTCGCCGGACAGCCGGGACTGCTGATTGCCAAGGCTGACGGAACGCCATTTGATCCTCGCTTTACGCTGGCGGGTGTTCAGGCGGATCATGACCATGTTGCGTTTACCTACACGGACGCGGACCATGGTTTGACCTATGAGGCGTTTTTCACCTTTGATCCTGAAACGCGGATGATCACAGCCCGCGCCACGATCGAAGCTGAAACGCCAGTGCGCGTTCAATACCTCGCCGCGCCGGTTCTGCCTGCGCCGCAATTGGCGGATGAGATGATCGATTACGCCGGTGGTTGGATCAACGAATTTCAGCCCAACCGCGTGCCGTGGACAGCCGGCATACGAATGCGGGACAATCGGACAGGCCGCACAGGGCATGAACACTATCCCGCCGTTCTGTTGCCGGAACGTGGCGCGATCCACACCCAAGGCAATGCCTATGCGATCCACTACGGCTGGTCCGGCGGTCATCGCATGATCGCCGAGGAATTGCCGGACGGTCGCCGTCAGGTTCAATTCGGTCATGCGATGGGCACGCAGCTCGTCGCCAGCACGCGTTTTGAAACCGGGCCTCTATACGCAGTGTTTTCTGACACGGGGTTGAATGGCTGTGCGGTGGCGTTCCAGCGGCATCTGCGCGACCGAATTATCAAATGGCCCGACGCCGATCGCCCGCGTCCCGTGCACTACAACTGTTGGGAAGCGATCTATTTCGACCATGATATGGAAACGCTAAAATCCATCGCCGATAGTGCGGCCAAGTTGGGCGCGGAACGGTTCGTTCTGGATGATGGGTGGTTCGGCAAACGTGATGACGACACCACGTCGCTGGGCGACTGGGACGTGGATCCACGGAAATATCCGGACGGTCTTGGCCCGTTGGTTGATCATATCCACGGGCTGGGAATGCGGTTCGGCATCTGGTTTGAACCCGAAATGGTCAACCCGGACAGCGATCTATATCGGGCACATCCGGATTGGGCATTGGGACGGGCGGATCAGACGCTCGGGCGGTACCAGATGGTGCTGGACATGTCCAAAGTCGAGGTGCGTGATTATCTGTTTGACAAGATTGCCGCCGTTCTGACCGACATAGACGTCGACTATATCAAGTGGGACCATAACCGCGTTTTGCCTGTTGCGGATGCGGCCCAGGCACAGGGGTACTATGCCTTGCTTGAACGGTTGCGCGGTGCGTTCCCTGATACAGAGATTGAGTCATGTTCGTCCGGTGGCGGGCGTATGGATTTCGGCGCGCTGTCCTACACCCATCGTGTTTGGCTGTCGGACTGTATCGACCCGGTAGAGCGTCTTCGCCAGCAGGCCGAAGCGGCGCAATTCCTGCCGCTGGTCGTAACAGGCAGCCACGTTGGTGCGCATGAATCCCACACAACGGGTCGTCAGATTGATATCCATATGCGGGCGTGGGTCGCATCCCAGCGGCACATGGGCTTTGAAATGGACCCGCGGTTCATCAGTGACGAAGACGCCGCTGTGCTGACCCCTGTCACAACGTGGTGGAAAGAAAACCGTCATTGGCGTGAAAAGGCGGATATACTGCGGCTGGATACGGCGGATGCAGCGGTCATCGCAGAACAGCAGGTCGCCATCGATGGCACGCGTTTTGTCGTCTATGCGGGCCACCTAGAGGCCAGCAAACAGAACCTGCCGCGGCCATTGCGTTTGACCGGTCTGGACCCATCGGCGATGTATCGTGTGTCGCTGCTGAACATCGACGAACGTCCACCTCAATCGCGCGGTGATATTCCCTTGGCCAAGGGGCCGATTGAGGTTTCAGGTCAGTTCCTGATGCATCACGGGCTTAGCCTGCCATGGTCGTTCCCTCAGACGATGTGGGTCATCGAAGGCGAAAGAATTTGACATCAAACGGCCCTGCGGAGCCGTTTTTTGTATGGTTTGTCACATGTGACACCGAGACACGTGTTACCCTGTGCCCAAGGGCATATGTTGGATGCATCCGTTACTAACCTTTGGGGGCTTAGATGTTTGACGGGCTATCGGCCGAAGCGTTGGCGCGAATTCAATTCGCTTTTACCGTATCATTTCACATCGTTTTTCCGGCGTTTTCGATCGGGCTGGCCAGTTTTCTGGCGGTTCTGAACGGTCTGTACCTGCGGACACGCAAGGACGTGTACCTCAACCTGTTCAACTACTGGAAAAAGATCTTTGCGGTTGCCTTTGGCATGGGCGTCGTGTCGGGCATTGTGATGTCCTATCAGTTCGGCACCAACTGGTCGGTGTTTTCAGACAAGGCAGGGCCGGTGATCGGTCCATTGATGGCCTATGAGGTTTTGTCGGCCTTTTTCCTTGAGGCTGGTTTCCTTGGCATCATGCTGTTTGGCCGCAATCGCGTGGGCGAAGGGCTCCATATGTTTGCGACGGCAATGGTGGCGGTTGGCACCTTGATGTCTGCAACATGGATTTTGTCGGTGAACAGCTGGATGCAGACACCCGCAGGGTTTTCCATCAACGAGGTGGGTCAGTTCGTTCCGGAAAACTGGTGGGAAATCGTCTTTAACCCCTCGTTCCCCTATCGACTTGTTCACATGGTGCTGGCGGCGTTCTTGACGACGGCCTTTGTGGTCGGTGCGGTTGGTGCGCTGCACCTGATCCGCGATAAAACCGACGCCGAAGCCCGCAAGATGTTTTCGATGGCGATGTGGATGGCCGTTATTGTGACCCCGATCCAGATTTTTGCCGGTGATGCGCATGGCCTGAACACACTTGAACATCAGCCGGTCAAGGTCATGGCGATGGAGGGGCACTATGACAGCCACCCAGACGGCGCGCCGCTGATCCTATTTGGCATCCCCAACCCAGAGGAAAAGCGCATTGATTATGCGATTGAGATCCCCAAGCTCAGCTCGCTGATCCTAAAGCACGACCTGAATGCACCATTGGCCGGTCTTGATACCATTCCCGACGAGGACGAGCCGCCTGTGCCGATTGTGTTTTTCAGTTTCCGCATCATGGTGGGCATTGGTTTTGCCATGCTCGGCATCGGCGCATGGAGCCTGTGGTTACGTGCCCGTGGTCGTCTGTATGAACCGGGGCTGTTTCACCGCGCCGCGCTGATCATGGGGCCAAGCGGCTTTGTCGCTGTGCTGGCCGGTTGGATCACGACCGAGGTCGGTCGCCAGCCGTTCACGGTCTATGGCCTGCTGCGGACATCCGATAGCCTCGCACCGGTCGAGGCACCGGCGGTGGCGGCATCGTTGACGGCCTTTATCGTTGTCTATTTCTTCGTCTTTGGTGCGGGGACGTTCTATATCCTGCGGATGATGAACAAGCGGGCCGATACGCCCAAACTTGGTCTGAAAGACGGCCCCATCCGGACCGCCAAACCATCCCTGCAAGGAGAGGCATCATGATCTTCGATCTCGCGTTTATCTGGGCAGGCCTGATTGCCTTTGCGGTGATTACATATGTGGTGCTGGACGGGTTTGATCTGGGTATTGGAATTCTGTTTCCCTTTGCCAAGTCGGACAAAGACCGTGACGTCATGATGAATTCGGTGGCGCCTGTTTGGGACGGAAATGAAACGTGGCTTGTCCTTGGGGGCGGGGGGCTGTTTGCCGTGTTCCCGCTGGCCTATGCGATTGTCATGCCCGCCCTTTATATGCCGATCACGATCATGCTGTTGGCGCTGGTGTTTCGGGGGGTGTCATTCGAATACCGCTGGCGCACGACACGTTGGCGGTGGGTGTGGGATCGTGCCTTTTTTGGCGGATCGCTGATCGCTGCCCTGTGTCAGGGCATCGCGCTGGGCGCATTGGTCCAAGGCATCGAGGTGCAGGATCGTGCCTATGCGGGCGGTTGGTTCGATTGGCTGACACCGTTTTCGATTTTGACGGGGATCGCGGTTGTAATCGGCTATGCCCTGCTTGGCGCGACGTGGCTGGTTCTAAAAACCCAAAGCAATCTGCGCGAACAAATGCGACAGTTTGCTGTCCCCCTCGGCGGGGCGACGTTGGCCTTGATCGGTTTGATCAGCGTGCTGACGCCGTTTCAGGACCCCGTTTATTTCGATCGCTGGTTTAGCCTGCCTGGTAGCCTGTGGACCATGGTGGTGCCCGCGGCATTGTTGGCCCTGACGGCGCTGTTCTGGCGCGGCCTAAAGGGCGGGAATGACCTAACGCCGTTCTTGGCTGTTTTGGGTGTGTTCGTGGTTAGCTTTGTGGGCATCGGCATTAGTTTCTTTCCCATGATGGTCCCGCCGAGCCTGACGATATGGCAAGCCGCCGCGCCGGATAGCAGTCTGGCCTTTGCGCTGGTTGGGGCGCTGATTTTGGTGCCGATTATCCTGATCTACACCGCCTATAGCTATTGGGTGTTCCGCGGCAAAATCGATCCGGAAGAGGGGTATCACTGATGCGCCTGAAACAGATCGCATGGTTCGCAGGGATTTGGATCGCCAGCGTCGGTGCCTTGGCCATTGTTGCCTTTGCAATCCGGCTGATGATCCTGCCCTAGATCGGGTTGTCGATCCGGTCGGCCAAACGGGTCCAGAAATCCTGAAGTGTTGGTTTGGGATTGCGCGGGTTCCGGTAGATGCGCACCTCGATGTCGGCGGCCAGCCTGTCATCGACAATGGTCAATTGCCCTGCGTCAAGTTCGGCGCGGCATAGGCTGATGGGCAGCCAACCCATGCCAAAACCCTCTAGGATCATCGCCTTGACCGAGTTGGCCAAGGCATTTTGGTTCACGACCAGAATGCGGTTCGGTTTGACGATCTGTTCGAACATAAAATCCTGAACGGATCGCAACACAGAGGCGGTGCCATAGCCCAAAACCGGCACGGCCTCTTTCCCGCCGTGGAACCAGAATTCTGGGCGCCCATTGGGCAAAACGCGAGACACGGGGACGAATTGGTCCTGTGCGATTGTCATATGGGTGAAATTGGCAACCTCAAGCGGGCCAAGGAAATCCATAGACGGATGCCAATAGGTCAGAATAACGTCGCAGAAGCTCTGTTGTAGGGCGCTGACGAATTTTTCCGCCGCCCAAGAGGTCGAATTCAGGTCCGCCGATAGCCCCACCTCGGACATCAGGGGATCGATCAACCGTTTGAAGTGCGTGACGTAAAGCGACTGTGAGCTGGCGAAACGGATGACGTTTTCGCTGGCTGCGTCGATGGATTGGCACCGTTCTATCGTTTCCTGAAACGCGCGCAGCATGGACCGCGCTTGTGTCAGGAACACATCCCCCGCCGGTGTCAGCGACAGCGGCAGGGTTTCACGATTGATCAGTCGGACCCCGACCTCGTTTTCTAGCGCACGGATGCGTCTGGAAAAGGCTGGCTGGCTGACATGACGTTCCTCTGCAGCACGCGAAAAATTCCGACATGCTGCCAAAGCTTCGAAGTCTTTGAGCCAAGAAAATTCCAAGTGACTGGGTCCGTTAGGTGCCTGGTTAGGGGTTAGTCTATTCGTTCTTCTTCTACCGCGTGGCAGGCTACGACGCTGCCGTCGATCTGTTGAATGGGCAACGGGCGTTCAGACGTGCAGCGCGCATTGGCATAGGCGCAGCGGCTGGCAAAGGCACACCCCTTAGGCAGGTTGATCGGCGTTGGAATTTCGCCTTTCAGCCGGATGTGGTTGGGCCGGTCGTCTTTTAACTGTGGCACCGCTGACAACAAGGCGCGAGTGTAGGGGTGTTTCGGGGCGGTGAACAGCGTCCGAGTGTCGGCAAGTTCACACACCGCACCAAGATACAGCACCGCAACACGGGTCCCGAAATGTTCCACGACACTCAGGTCGTGGGTGATAAACAGATAGGTCAGACCGCGGCTTTCTTTGGCCTCAAGCATCAGGTTCAGAACTTGCGCCTGAATAGACACGTCCAGCGCACTGATAGGTTCGTCGGCGATGATAAATTCGGGATCAACGGTCAAGGCGCGCGCAATCGCGATCCGCTGGCGTTGGCCGCCGGAAAATTCGTGCGGGTACCGTTTTGCCCATGATGGATCAACGCCCACGGACATCATCACCTCGGTCACGCGATCACGTACTTCGCCTGCGGAAAGTGACGGGTTGTGCTGGCGGACGGGCTCTTCCAAGGCTTGTAAAATTGTCATCCGCGGGTTCAGCGACGCGTAAGGGTTTTGAAAGATCATCTGGATCTTTTTGCGCAGCGGCTGCATCCCGCGACGGGACAGGTTGTCGATCCGCTGGCCGCCGTAATGGATTTCACCGGCTGATGGGGTCAAAAGCCCCGCGACAAGCCGTGCGACCGTCGATTTGCCACAGCCACTTTCGCCAACGACGCACAGGGCTTCGCCTTTGCGGACGTCCATGGACACGTTGTTGACCGCATGGACCGAGCGGCGTTCACGGGTCAGGCGGCCGCCTTTGAACTGAACCGTTTCGAGGAACCCGTGGTCGAGGTCAAATTTCTTCTCAAGGTTTTTGAGCGACAGTAACGGGGTCGATACGCTGGGTGTATCTTTCATGCGTTCAACTCCTGCTTGGCGCCCGATTGTTGAAGGCGCTGGACCTCATGGCAGGCGACATCAACGTCGCCAAAATGGCTCACCTGCGGCAGCGTGGTGCGACACTGTTCGGTCGCGTACTGACATCGTGGGTTAAAGGCGCATCCGTTCGGAACCGCCGTCAGAGATGGCATATTGCCCGGGATCTGTTTGAGTTTGTGGCCCGGTTGGGTCTGCTGTGGCAGGGCGTTGATCAACCCTTGGGTATAGGGGTGCTGTGGGTCGTTGATAATGGATCGCGTGCGGCCGCTTTCGATGATCCGGCCTGCATACATGACCAATGTGCGTTCGGTCATCTGGCTGACCACACCAAGGTCGTGGGTGATCAGGATCAGGCTGACCTGATTGGACTGACACAGTTCCAGCAACAGTTCCATGATGTCGGCCTGAATGGTCACATCAAGCGCGGTTGTCGGCTCGTCCGCGATAATCAATTCGGGATCGAGCAGCAGGGCAATCGCGATAATGATCCGCTGGCGCATCCCACCCGACAATTCATGTGGGTATTGTTCCAGTCGTTCCTCTGGCGACGGGATATAGACCTCGCGCAGTTTTACGATGGCGATCTGGCGGGCCTCTTCAACGCTGAGTTTGCGGTGGGCCAGCAGTGTTTCGATCATTTGCTGACCAATGGTCAGAACAGGGTTCAATGTCACCATTGGATCCTGAAAGATCATCGCCATTTTGTTTCCGCGTAGCGTGCGCAGCTCGCGTTCCCTCATTTTCACGACGTCTTGGTCGTTGAACAGGATTTTCCCTCCAGCAATGTAACCGGGCCGTTGCAGCAGGTTCATCAGCGAAAAGCCGGTGATGGATTTGCCGGCGCCAGACTCGCCCACGATGCCAAGGCGTTCCCCTTTGGCTAGGTCAAATGACACACCATTGAGGGCGGTTACGGTTTGTCCCCGCAGGGCGAATTTTACGGTCAAATCGCGGACCGAAAGCATACTCATCGGTCTTACCCTTTATACAGTTTGGGGTTCAGGACGTCGCGCAACCAGTCACCAAGCAGGTTGATAACAAGCACAAGCACGACCAGAACGATGCCGGGGATAACGGTGATCCACCAACTGCCCGAGAAGATGTAGTCAAAGCCCGACGAGATCAGTGATCCGAGCGACGGTTGGCTGGGAGGCATACCAAGACCGAGGAAGCTGAGCGACGCCTCAGAAATGATCGCATTGGCAACCTGAACAGTTGAGATCACAAAGATCGGCGACAGCGAATTGGGCAGGATATGCCGTACCATGATCCGCAGCGGGCCAAAGCCCAGAACACGGGCGCTATCCACGTATTCCTTTTTCTTTTCCGCCAGAACGGTTGCACGCACCGTCCGCGCGTATTGGGGCCATTCGGCGACACCAATCACAGCGATCAGGAAAAAGACGGCATACCGGTTGAACGTGTCCGACCCGAACAGCGCCTGTGTCACCGCAAGGAAAATGATTGCCACCATCAGGGTCGAGAACGACAGTTGGATATCGGCAAGACGCATCAGAAGGCTATCGACACGGCCTCCAATGTAGCCTGCGATCAGGCCAATCGAGATGCCCAGAAACGCCTGTAGGGCTACAGAACAAATGCCAATGATCAGCGACAGACGCGTACCATAGAGGATCGTGGACCACAGATCGCGGCCCTGATCATCAGTGCCCAATGCAAACTCTGGCAGGGCACCCGAAATCCAGAACGGGGGATATTCCGAATTCATGATGTCGATCTGGGCCGGATCATACGGGTTATAGGGCGCGATCAACGGTGCCAGCAGGGAAAGGATGGCAATCGTCAAGAAGACCGCCATCGAAATCACGGCAACAGGATTGCGCAGGAAGCTATAGCCGATTGGCGAATTCACAAGGCGCGACCAACGCGAAGGCGTGGTTGTCGGGGATAGGGTTTGATCGGTCATGCGCCCATCCTCGCGAGTTTGACGGTCGGGTTCACAAGGCCATAGATCAAGTCAACAATCGTGTTGGTGACGACAAAGATAAAACCAACCACGATCAGATAGGCCACGATAAGCGGGGTATCGACGCGGTTCACGGCCTCTAGGAACATGAACCCCATGCCCGGCCACTGGAACACGGTTTCGGTCAGGATCGTATAGGCCACCATGGTGCCGATCTGGACGCCGCCAACGGTGATCACTGGCAACAGCGTGTTTTTCAGCGCATGGACGAAATAGATGCGGAAGGGACTGATGCCCTTGGCGGTGGCAAAGCGGACGTATTCGCTTTGGAGTGTTTCCATCATTTCGGCGCGGATCAGGCGGATGAACAATGGCAACATGATCGACGCCAACGCGATGGACGGCAGGATAATGTGGGTCCACCCGTCAAATGTGGCAAAGTTTGTTTCCCAATAGCCCCAGACATGGACGACATCGCCACGCCCGTATGATGGGAACCAGCCCAGTTCAACAGAGAACACGAAAATCATCAGGATCGCGGTCAGGAAAACCGGCACCGAAATCCCGACAATCGACAGCCCCATGATGATGCGTGTCAGGATCGAGTTCGGTTTGATCGCGGTGTAAACGCCCAGCGGGATCGACAGGCCGACGATGATGATCGTTGCCCCGAACACCAGCTCAAGCGTGGCGGGTAGTTTGCGCAGAATGACGTCGAGCGCGGGCTCTTTGAAAAAGTAAGAAGTTCCAAGATCGCCCTGCAATGCGTTTCCGGCAAAGCGCAGGTATTGGGTCAGAAAACTGTCATTCAGGCCCAGCTCTTCTCTTAGCTGGTCGCGGACTTCTTCTGACACGGATTGCCCGACAAGTTCGCGCAGCGGATCACCCAAATTGCCCTGAATGGCAAAGGCGATCAACGAGATGACAAACATCACGGCGATGGCTTGAAAGACACGTTTCACCAGATAGGCAAACATCAAACGTACCCTTAGTTGCTGTCGGATCAATGTCCGTCAGTTTCGTTGGCTACCGTGTCCACGGCAAGCCAGTTAATTTATTTTGGACGAAAGTGATGCCCGGGCCGCCGGGGAACAGCCGGCCCGGGCCATTTCACTTACTCGGATACCACAAGGTCACCAAAGTAAGGGAAGTTCAGAGCGTTGACGATGTCGCCAGCGTTCATGTTGTCCTTGGCACCCCAAGCAAGGTTCTGCCAATGCAGCGGGATGAACGCAGCTTCTTCGTACAGGATACCCTCGAGTTCGGTCAGCAATGCCGCACGCGCTGCGGTATCGGTTTCCGTGTTCGAGGCATCCATCAGTGCGTCTGCCGCTGGGTTGCAGTAGTTGCCCGAGTTGTACTGACCATTGCCGGTATCGGCATCAGGACATGCGGTCAGGAACTGGTGGAAGTTGGCCGAGTCTTCGGTGTCTGCGTGCCAGCCGATCATCATCATATCTGCCGCGCGTTCATCGAATTCAGGCCAGTACTGCGCTTTGGGCATGGTCTGAAGGTCAACGCTGATGTTGATCTGCGACAGCATCGAGGCAACGGCCTGTGCAATGCGGTCATCGTTCACATAGCGGTTGTTCGGCGCCATCATCGTTATCGAGAAACCGTCCGCATAACCTGCTTCGGCCATCAGTTCGCGGGCTTTGTCCAGATCAAAGCGTGGCTCAAGCGACGCATCGTAACCCAGATAGCCAGCAGGGCTTGCCTGACCGGCAACGGTACCAAAGCCACGCATGATGCGATCCACGATACCGGCGTTGTTCACCGCGTAGTCAATCGCCAGACGGACACGCGCATCCTGGAAGGCCTCTACGCGTTCCTGGTTCAGTTGGAATGTGATGATACGTGTGCCTGGCATGGTGATCAGGTCAACGCCATCGGCATCGCCAACGCGCTGTAGGTCGGTTGGTGGAACCGGAGCGATAAAGTCAACATCACCCGACAGCAGGGCCGCAACGCGTGTTGGATCCTCTTTGATCGGGGTCAGGATGATTTCGTCAACGTTACCTGCCGATGCGGTGTCCCAGTAGCCGTCAAAACGGTCAAACACGACGCGAACGCCCTGTTCCCGCTCAGTGACGATGAATGGGCCGGTGCCCGACATATTGCGCGAGGCAAAGCTGTCGCCGTGCTTGACGATCTCGGCCTTGTCTTTGCCGTCATCGGTAGTGCCGGTGTAGAACGCGCTGTCCATTGCGAACAGATAGGTCGCAGTGTGCAGAACCAGCGGATAAGGTTCGGCTGTTTTCAGATCGACGGTATAGTCATCGACAACTTCGACATCGGTGAAGGGTGCAAAGATACCCTTGAAGTCGGGGCTTTCTTTGATGCGGTCAAAGGTCCAGTCGATGTCCGCGGCGGTCATTGCGTTGCCGCTGTGGAAGGTCACGCCTTCGCGCAGGTGGAACCGCATGGTGGTTGCGTCAATCTGTTCCCAGCTTTCCGCAAGACGGCCTTCGAATTGAAGATCCTGAGTCCAGCGGACCAGCGGGTCAAATACCATGTGCGACAGCTGAAGTGTGCCGCCGGAAAGTTGTTCGTATGGGTCAAGCGAAACCGGATCGGCGTCATAGGCGACGCGGACAGTGGTATCCGCAAATGCGGCACCGGCCATCGCAGCGCAGAGCGCTACGGCAGCGACGCCCCGTTTGAAAATGTGCATTTTATGCTCCCTGTTTGTTATATCCGTCAGGCTAGGGTGGAGCTATGCGAATGTTCAAATGCCAATTTTGAATAGTATCATGCGTTCTACGCATTGGGCCCGCAAAGGGCGGGCGATTATGGCCTATGTATTTGGAATTGTGCAATAATATTGATTGACGGTAACAGGCCGTTCGCTGATCATCGTCCTAGGTATTCCGCCAAAGCAGCCGAATGATCTGTTTGAATGGCGCCGATCCCGTTGCGGATCGCATACCCCCGAACGTTGGCCGGATCCTCAATCGCGCGGCTGTCAAAGATGTCCATCGAATGCACCGGATCAAGCGTGTTGAGCCACAGACGCACCCCAAGTTTCCGCATATGGTCGCGTGTTTCACGTAGTTCATCCACGCTACTGAACCCGATTTCCAGGATTTGCGCGTCATAGGTTTTGGCCAAGATCACCATTTCCTTGGCCATGCAGCCGGGTGTCGGTGTCAGGTAAACCGGCATGAACGGGATTTTGCCAAACCAATCCGCGCCAAGGATGTCGGTGTCTGGCCGATTAGGGGCGACTACCTTTTTCACAAGAACATGGTTTTCCATGCCTGCCCGCAAAACCAAATCGCAGACGGCGTTCAGGTCCTTGGGGTCCTTGGCGTCGATATTCAGGTACACCCGCCCGCGGGCCGTTTCCAAGGCGTCGATCAAACTCGGAACGGTTTCATTTGTGATCGCGCTATTACCGCCCAACCCTTGGCGCAGTTTGATGCCGCCTAGGTCGCGCATATAGACGCCGTCGGTTGGTCCGCGCGCGTTTGTCGTCCGGTCCAGTCTGTCGTCGTGCATCAAAAACAACGTGCCATCTGCACCTTGGCGAACGTCGATTTCAACAATATCCGCACCCGCCTGAGCCGCAGACAAGATGGCCTGCGCCGAGTTTTCGGGCGCGTTCTGCCAATCGCCACGATGCGAAATGATCAGTGGCGACCGGTTGGACAGCGAAAGCGTGTTTATGATCGAACGGGACAAAGCGAACACCTGAACAAAACTGGGTTCACCCGTTGTGGCGTTCTTTCGTGGTAGTTTTGTGAAAGTCAGGCAAAGTTTTGTGACAAATCATGCAGATCCAAAGAAAATCGGATCATCGCCCGCCTGCCATTTATCATATTTCGACATGATATCGCTAAACCGTGGCGCCGAAAGGAACGTGGCCAGCCATCTTTGAACGGATGGCAGATTCTGGGCATCAAACCATGCTTTGTCGATATGCGCGAATTGGCGGGCGAACGGCAGAATGGCGTAATCGGCAATCGTTGGTCGATCAAAAATCCACTGGTCGATCCTGTCGTCAAGGTCCCGCAGAAACGCCATCGCTTTGTCGCGGTTTTCCTCTGGGTCTTCGTCGGGGTAGCGGGTAGCGTATTTGGTGCGGTCCAAGGCGCGCTTAAACGGGCCGTCGCACCGTTCGATCAGGTCCCATCCTTCGGCTGGCATGGACAGCCAGTGTTCCGGATCATTCTGGGCCAACGCCCATTTCATGACGTCCAGACTTTCGTCAATTGATTGGCCTTCCACGACAAGGCAGGGAACCGTGCCGCTGGGCGAGGCGGATAAAAATTCGGGGGCTTTGTCGCGCAACACGATTTCGCGCAGTTCGATGGTCTGCTGCGACGATGCAATGGCAAGGCGCGCCCGCATCGCATAGGGGCAGCGGCGAAATGAATACAGGATGGGGTGTTGATGTGTCATGCTGACCCTTGTCCTAGCCCGTTTGGTTTGGCCGTTCAAATGGTGATCGGGCCAGAGTAACGCAAGGTCGCCTTTCGTGTTTTGGAATTGTTGGGCTAGCGTTCGTCCAAGCAACCTTGGGAGGGGACATGCGGTTCGATTTTGTGATCGTTGGGGGCGGTTCAGCGGGGGCAACGCTGGCATCGCGTTTGTCCGAAGATCCCAAGGTATCGGTGTGTTTGATCGAGGCGGGCGGCCGCGGTGACGGG
Organism: Marivivens sp.; assembly: GCA_965215785.1. Classification (GTDB taxonomy): domain Bacteria; phylum Pseudomonadota; class Alphaproteobacteria; order Rhodobacterales; family Rhodobacteraceae; genus Marivivens. The sequence goes on from OZ244120.1 coordinate 1,263,188, forward strand.
TTAACGGTGCGCGTTCCGACCGGTGCGGTTGCCGTGGTAAACGGCTGGGCAGGCATCAACAACTGGGCCTTCAAAACGGTGCCGCAAAGCGGGCTGAACGGGCGAACAGGGTTTCAGCCAAGGGGCAAAACGCTTGGGGGGTCATCCGCAATCAATGCGATGCTCTACATTCGCGGACAAAAGGCCGACTATGACGGCTGGGCCGAACAGGGGTGTACGGGTTGGTCATGGGATGACGTTCTGCCCTATTTCAAAAAGGCCGAATGTAATGAAAACGGCGCAAATGAATTTCACGGTGACGCTGGCCCGCTTCAGGTGTCGAACCAACGCACCCCCCGCCCGATTACCCAAGCGTTCCTAGATGCAGCGCGGTCGCTACAGCATCGCATTATCGACGATTTCAATACTGGTGATAATGAGGGCGTCGGCCGGTATCAGGTCACGCAACACCATTCCGGAAACAAGCGGGGCGAACGGTGTTCGACCGCATCAGCCTATCTTCATCCGGTGATGGAGAGCCGGCAGAACCTTCAAGTCATTACCCGTGCCCAAGCGACGCGCGTGTTGATGCAGGGACGATGGACGATCGGGCTTGAATACCTGCGCAAGGGCCGCAAAGAGCGCGTTCTTGCCAGTCGCGAAGTGATCCTGTCCGCAGGGGCATTTGGATCGCCGCACTTGCTTCAGCTATCGGGCATTGGCCGCCCCGTAGACATCAAGCCGCATGGCATAGAGATGGTCCATCACCTGTCCGGTGTAGGCCACAATCTGCAGGATCACCTCGACTTTACACAAGGGTTCAAATCCAAAGACACCGACAATTTCGGGCTTGGTTTTGCGGGGGCAATGAACCTGTTCCGTCATGCCCGCACGTGGCGGAAAACCGGCGAAGGTATGTTGGCATCGCCCTTTGCCGAAGGGGCCGCGTTTCTGAAAACCGCGCCGGATCTAACGCGGCCGGACATTCAGTTGCACTTTGTGATCGCAATCGTTGATGACCATGCCCGCCGGTTCCATCTGGGTTACGGTTTTTCCTGCCATGTTTGTCAGTTGCGACCCTATTCGCGCGGGCGTGTAGGGCTGCAATCCGCGGACCCACGTGCCGCGCCCCTGATCGATCCGCAGTTCCTTAGCGACGAACGCGATCTGCCTGTTGTGATCAAAGGGGCGAAAATGACCCGCGACATCCTGATGGCCGAACCGATGGCGGCCTACCGCCACAAAGAGCTGTGGGGGATGCACAGCAATATGACCGACCAAGAGTGGGAGGATCAAATCCGGTCAAGGGCGGATACGATCTATCACCCTGTTGGGACGTGCAAAATGGGAGCGGACGACACTTCGGTCGTTGATCCCCAATTGCGCGTTCGGGGTATTGATGGGCTAAGGGTGGTGGATGCCTCGGTCATGCCGACAATCGTCAGCGGCAACACCAACGCGCCAACGATTATGATTGCCGAAAAGGCGGCTGATATGATCGCGCAAGGGGGCTAGTGATCGTGACACTGTAGGCGGCTGACCACGTCTGGCCTGCGGGCAGGCTAACGGCATTTGGTCGGTCGGTCATCTGGCGCGAGCTGCCGTAAACTGCGTCGGTGCCGTGCCATGGCTCAATACAAATGTAAGGGGCGCCCGGCTTTTTCCAAATGCCCAGATCCGGTAGATTTTCGAACGCAAACCGCAGTTTCGGGCCGCTATCACCATGATAGCAGAGCGCGTCGACGCCGATATCACGGAAGATCATCGCATCCGCCTCAAAATCGCGATCATTCAGGTCTAGCCGTCCCTGTATGAATGGTGAGGGAAGGGTGTCAGGGTTCAAGGCGCCGTCCTTCAGGCGGGACAGCGGCGGCTCAGCTGGCGGCTCAAGCGTGATCGCGTGCACGCCTGTCGCGCTGGGTAGCGGTTGAACAAAGGCAGGGTGAAAGCCAAAGCAAAACGGCATTGTCGTGTCGTCGAGGTTCGTGACCTCGGCCCTAACGCTCAGCGTCCGATCCGCCAGCGCATGTACGATATCCAGCTGGAATTCAAACGGCCAGTCGCTGTGTCCTGAGAGCCGGTGCCGACAAGACGAGGTCGACTTTTCGATCAGTGAAAACTCTGACGTTTTTGCAAAGCCGTGGATTGTCATCGGGATTTGGGTGTCACCGATTTTAACGATGTCATCATGCGCGCGACCAACGATCGGGAAAAGGATCGGTGACCGTCCCGACCAATAGGCTGGATCGCCGTTCCAAAGCCATTCCCGACCGTCACGCCCGCGCAGCGAATGGGTTTCAGCGCCGAGGGCGTTGACCTCACAAACAAGATGATCGCTTTCGATGGTGATAATGGCCATGTGGTTTGCTCTTGGTCACAGATTTGGCGCGATGGTGCGTGGGGCGATTTATTGGGGTTGATGCGCCAGAGAACAACCCTTGGGCAGGGCGCGGTGGAATCTGAGATGTTAAAAATTGTGCCTTGGTCGCCAAGGCGTCATAGATTCTTCATTTAGACTGTGCCCAATAACCTGATACCGCGTTCGTGGTGCCAGCAGCGCTTGCCGGTTTGTCCGCACGTTGTTAACCATCTGCCAAATGATCGGAGTATTTCAATGAACAAGGTATTGGTCACTGGTGGTGCGGGCTACATCGGTTCGCACGCGTGCAAGGCGCTTGCCGCTGCCGGATATGTTCCTGTGACCTACGATAACCTTGTCACCGGATGGGAGGATGCGGTTAAGTTCGGCCCCTTCGAAAAAGGGGACCTATTGGACCGGTCCCGTCTGGATGAGGTTTTCGCCGAACATAAGCCCGTTGCCGTGATGCATTTTGCCGCCCTCAGTCAGGTTGGAGAAAGCATGAAAGACCCCGGAATTTACTGGCGGAACAACGTTGTCGGATCGCTCAACCTGATCGAGGCGGCAGTGACTGCGGGCTGTCTTGATTTTGTGTTCTCGTCGACCTGCGCAACATATGGCGAACAGGATGGTGTGATGCTGGATGAAAACTGTGTTCAGGAACCGATCAATGCCTATGGTGCGTCCAAGCGCGCGATCGAAGATATGCTGACCAACTTTGGCCAGAGCCATGGCCTTAGGTCCGTCATTTTCCGCTATTTCAACGTGGCTGGTGGCGATCCCGAGGGCGAAATAGGTGAATTCCACCAGCCGGAAACGCATTTGATCCCGCTGATGTTGGATGCCGTTGACGGACGCCGCGCGGCGTTGACCATTTTTGGAACCGATTACGATACACCGGACGGAACCTGCATCCGCGACTACGTGCATGTTTGCGATTTGGTGGATGCGCATGTTTTGGGTGTAAAATGGCTAGCCGATGGCAAAGGCAGCCGCGTGTTCAACCTTGGCACCGGTAACGGGTTTTCGGTCCGCGAAGTGGTCAAGCATTCCGGCGACATCACGAACAAACCGGTGCCTGTAGTTGAGGGCGAGCGCCGTGCCGGTGATGCCACCAAGCTGGTGTCGGGCAGCAAACGCGCCGAGGCCGAACTTGGTTGGAAACCGCAGCGTTCGAACATGAAAGACATGATTGCAGACGCATGGCGGTGGCACCAGAACGGAGGTTACGCAAAATAGCGTATCGGCGCTGTCTTTCGCTTGACCTAACGTCTGAAATCGGGCTCTGATCTGCGGCGAAGTTGTGTCAGGGTGAGTGAAATTAATTTCACCAAGGCACTGAAAAATCTAAACTTTTAGATTTAGGAGCCGCCAATGAGCCCTGATAGCCTGTCGCCGAAATTTCAGTTTGGCACACCTGAACACCAAGCATTTTTGACGGCTGACGCTGCCCGACAAATCGCCCTTTTCCGGAACAGTCTGCGCCCCGACGGCGGGTTTTTCACCCTTGGGCTGGACGGTCAGCCGTTGGACAGCGGCGTGCAAGAGCTTCATACGACAACGCGGCTGATTCACTCGTATGCGATTTCCAAATTGGCAGGCGCAACCGATTGCGAGGCTATCATTGATCAAGGCATGGCCTATCTGTGGGCGGCCCATCGTGATGGTGATAATGGCGGTTATCTGTGGGCCAAAGACGGCGAGGCCGTGCATGATCAACGCAAACTGGCATACGGCCACGTATTCGTCCTGTTGGCTGGATCATCCGCACTGTCGGTGGGCCATGAGGATGCCAGCCGCCTGATCGACGACGTGACCGAGATTTTGGACAACCGTTTCTGGGAAGAAGACAGCGGTCTATTTTCCGATGAATACAATGCGGACTGGTCCCCGTTTTCCACCTATCGCGGTATGAACGCCAATATGCACGGGGTCGAAGCCTTGCTCGCCGCATATGAGGCGACAGGGCGCGAAACCTATCTGAACAAGGCGGGTCGCATCCTCGACTTCTTTTTGCGGAAAATGGCGCCGCTGCATGAATGGCGTCTGCCGGAACACTATGACGATCAATGGCAGGTGAACCCTGACTACAGCGAAAACCCGATGTTCCGCCCCGCCGGTACAACGCCGGGGCATTCGTTCGAACTGGCCCGCTTGATGATCCAGCACTGGGATCTTTGCGGACGTCCGAGCGACGATACCCTGTATATTGCGCGAAACGTTGTTTATGCCGCGCTTGCCGGTGCGTGGGATGCGGAAAAGGGCGGTATTTTCTATACGCTCGGCTTTGACGGGGCACCGTTGATCTGCGACCGCTATTGGTGGCCTGTGACCGAGGCGATCGGCGTTCTAGCCAGTCTGATCAAGGTCGATGGCGGTACCGCTGAGGACGCGCAGTGGTATGCGCGGCTGTGGGCCTTTGCCGATGCGACATTCATTGATGACGCCGTCGGGGGCTGGATGCCGGAAATCAACGCCGACAATCAGCCTGTGCAGAACCAGTTTGTTGGCAAGCCGGATATATATCACGCGCTTCAGGCCGATCTGCTGCCACTGACCAGTGGTGTGTCGGGCTATTACAAAACGCTGTCCGGTATCGGACAGTGACGGCTCATAGGTGACGCACCTGCGCGTCACCTGCCAATCCATCACGACTGCGCGTTCGTTTGATGACCTTGGGCCTGCCTGGCAATAGGGTGAAGCCGTTGTCCGACCACACATCCGACCCACCGTGTTTCCACGTCACGAAAAAGGCAGGGACGTCGGTTTCAAGGGTGATGGTATCGCCTGCCTGTGTCACCGTGATGTTTGGCGTGGTTAGGTCATAGTTTTTGGGCCGCAGCGGCAGATATTCGTTGTCGCCCGCATGTTGGCCTGCCGCATCTGACCATGTGAAATAAAGGAATTCCTGAGGGTCAAGCGCCCCCGCAGCGATACGCCCGATTTCGACCGATTGCGCCGGATCGGCCTTTACTTTCCATATGGAAATATTCCTCTCACCCCCACGTGCCTGCACGGCAAGGCAGTCGATCGTCAGGTCAATAGGTGCGCCTGTATCATTGACCGCGAATAGCACGATATCACCACTATCCGGATCAGGTTGCGCGGTCACAAGCACGGGGGCAAAGAACCGTCGCGCAGCATAGTGGGTTAGTTTCCACCCGCCGCCGTATTCCAGGCTGGCCCAACTGGCCACGGGCCACGTATCATTCAGCTGCCAATAGAGCGTGCCCATGCATCTGGGTTTGTTAGCGCGCCAGAATTCGATCGATGTCTTCATGGCCAGTGAATGACTGATCTGGCTGAGGAATGTCATATCCTCAAATTTTTCGGGAAAGCGGAAATACCGCTGAATGGTTTCCACAATGCGCGCGTTGCCCCCGGGATTGCGCTGATGCACCTCCATGACGTCGGACGACACATTTCGATCCTCGGGGGTGGTAAAGGTTTCGATCAGGGCATTGGACGGGAATGACTGAAAACCAAATTCGGAACAAAACCGTGGTCTGACGGTGCGATAGTGTTCGAAATCCTTGGCCGAATGCCAGACATCCCAAAAATGCATGTCGCCGGATGTATCCACATGCCACCCATCACCGAAGTCCAAGCACCCAACAGACGGCGATGACGGCCAGAAGGTCACATCCGGCTGTAGCTGGTCGATGGCGCGTTCCAGCGTGGCGTTCAGGCGCGCATAGATTGCAAGGTATCTGTCGCGGTTTGCCTTGCTTTCGGGGTACCAGTTCAGCGCACCGATGACCTCGTTGTCGCCGCACCACAGCGCCATGCAGGGCTGGGACGATAGCCGCATGATTTGTTGGTGCGCTTCTTTTTCGACAAGGTTTAGCCAGTTGTTGTCATGCGCAGGATAAAGCGAGCACGAGAACATGAAATCATGCCAGATAAGCAGCCCCATTTCGGAACACATGTCATAGAACCAATCTGGTTCGTATTGCCCGCCGCCCCAGATGCGGATCATGTTCATGTTTGCATCGACTGCAGATTGCAGCAGGTCGCGCACCGCCTCGGGTGTGGCGCGGGTCGGCAGCGCATCGGCGGGGATCCAATTCGCGCCGCGCATAAAGACTTCGGTGCCGTTTACGCGAAACGCAAAACGATTGCCGACGTCGTCGGCATCCGTGATCAGTTCAACCGTTCGAAACCCGATGGGGCGTGTCTGGGTCTCGGACCCGATAGTGATCGAAAGTTGGTGCAAGGTCTGGGCGCCCAGCCCGACAGGCCACCACAATTCAGGATCTTGGATGGTCAGGGACAAGCGTGCCGTTTGATCGCCCGGATAGAAGGTGATTTCCGCTGTATCTACCGCGCCGGCACATGAAATCTGCGCGGTGGTCGTGGCAACGGCATGGCCTGTAAAATGTAGTTCTACATCGAGGCGTACCGTCGAACCAGTGTGGGTCTGTCGCACCATCACATCATCAAGCGTCACCTCAGAAACCGTGCGGAGGGTCACATCGCCATACAAACCCAAGGGCGACAGCGCGATATTCCAGTCCCATCCGGCATGGCAGTGCGCTTTGCGAAGGTGGTTGTAGAACGGCAATCTATTGTTCCACTGAAGGTGGGGGATCGGAAATTCGCTGTCTGCAGCCAACTGTTTCGCCGCATTCGAGTTGCTGAAAAACCGAACCGTCAGCAGGTTCGCCCCGACTTTCACCGCATCCGTGACTTCAAAGTCGTGTCGCAGATACTGACTGGTGGTCTGTCCCAATGTGTGTCCGTTGAGCGAAACCTCGGCGATTGTGTCAATCGTTTCGAACGACAGAACCATGCGCTGACCATCAGGGATGGTTTCGAGGTCAAATGACTTGCACGCCAGCCATTCGGTTTCATGTACCCAATCCAGGGACACCTCGGTGTCCCGCCAATACGGGTCGGTGATTTTTCCTTGGTCCAACAGGGCGGAATGAACGTCACCCGGAACCAAAAGCGGCACGCTGACAGTGCCGTTCGACACGGTCCAGCCATCGTTCAGGTTCAGATCAAAGGTTTCGATGGTCACGCTGCATCCTCCCAACAGGCCGCCATTTTTTCATGACTTAAATCGATTTAGAAAGGCGGAATGCAAGTAATATTTGTCGGGCAGCTAGATTTTTTGGGCGACAGCGTCCTGAATGATCTGGGCCAAATCGCTGTATTGTGCGTCCAGCGGGGATGTTTTGCGCCAAATCAGCCCGATTTGCCGCGATGGCTTGGGTGCGGGCATTTCTGACACTGAGACGTCGGCGGAACGAGTTTCGACAGACGCGGCCATTTCTGGGATCAGGGTCACACCAATTCCGGCGCCCACCATCTGAACCAAGGTTGACAGATTCGACCCATCCATTGCCTCGCGCGGTTGTGCGGACTGGATGTTGCAAAACTCGATGGCTTGATCGCGGAAACAGTGGCCCTCTTCTAACAACAACAGCTTCATTTCCCGAAGATCTTCGATGTTGGGGACAGGCGCATGTTCATCGCCTTTTGGGCGGACCAAGAGAAAGGTTTCCTCAAATAGGGCGACCTCTTTTAAACTGGGTTCAGAAACGGGCAGAGCGACGATGGCCACATCTATCTTCCCGTCCTGAATTTCAGCGATCAACCGATCGGTCAGCGTTTCACGGATGTGAATGTCCAGACCTGGATAGCTGTCGTTGAGATGGCGGATCACTTGGGGCAACAAATAGGGGCCGATTGTCGGGATAATCCCGATCCGCAAACGTCCCGCCAGCTGAGTTGCCGCACTGCGGGCAAAGTCACCTAGATCGTCAACGGCACTTAGAATTTCACGGACTCGCAGGGCAAAGTCTTCGCCAATTGACGTCAGGCGGACGTGCCGCGTTCCGCGTTCGAACAATGTTGTTCCAAGCTGTTCTTCAAGCTCTTTGATCTGAACCGACAATGCGGGTTGGGACACCGAACAAACCTCGGCGGCGCGACCGAAGTGGCCCAATTTCGCCAAGGCATCAAAATACCTTAGTTGTCTGATGGTTAGGTTGTTCATTAGTTTTTATTATCAATGTGATCGGAAAATGCAACTTATTCCAATCGAAAACCGGTGTTAGCATCGCCCTAATTCCTGCGGTTCCACACCCGAATCGCGAGGAGCCACGAAATAATTCCATGATTGGAGGTACACATGGACGGAAGTGACGTAGCAAAAACTGGCGGTTGTCCTGTCATGCACGGTGCAGCAGGGAACACCAAAAACGACCTGCGTTCGAACCGTGACTGGTGGCCGAACCAGCTCAACCTGAAAATTCTGCATCAGAACGGCACCGCGTCGAGCCCGATGGGCGTTGATTTTGACTATATCGCCGAGTTTGAGAAACTGGACTATGCGGCGGTTAAGGCGGACCTTGCCGCGCTGATGACCGACAGTCAGGATTGGTGGCCGGCTGACTATGGCCATTATGGCCCGTTCTTTATCCGTATGGCTTGGCACAGCGCCGGTACCTACCGGACGGCTGACGGTCGTGGCGGTGCGCGTTCCGGTACCCAGCGGTTTGCCCCGCTGAACAGCTGGCCGGACAACGGCAATCTGGATAAGGCACGCCGCCTGCTATGGCCCATTAAACAAAAGTACGGTCAGTCGCTGTCTTGGGCAGACCTGATGATCCTTGCTGGTAACGTCGCGCTGGAAACTATGGGCTTCAAAACCTTTGGTTTCGGCGGCGGTCGTGCAGACGTTTGGGAACCAGAAGAAGACATCTATTGGGGTTCGGAAACCGAATGGCTTGCGACGTCGGATCAGGCCAACAGCCGCTATTCGGGCGATCGTGATCTGGAAAACCCACTGGCGGCTGTTCAGATGGGTCTGATCTATGTGAACCCAGAGGGCCCAGACGGGAACCCAGACCCACTGGCATCGGCACGCGACATCCGCGAAACCTTTGGCCGGATGGCGATGAACGACGAAGAGACCGTTGCGCTGGTCGCGGGTGGTCACACCTTTGGTAAGGCGCATGGTAACGGCGATGCTGCCCACGTCGGGGTCGAGCCAGAAGGCGCCCCGATTGAGGCGCAAGGTTTTGGCTGGCTGTCGACCCATGGTTCGGGCAAAGGCGTGGACACGATTACCTCGGGTATCGAGGGGCCTTGGACCGCGAACCCAACACAGTGGGACATGGGCTATTTTGATGTGCTATTCGGCTATGAGTGGGAACTGACCAAATCGCCCGCTGGTGCGCATATCTGGCATCCTGTCGATGCTGCCGATGAACACATGGCCCCAGAGGTCGATGGGTCCGGCAAAAAGGTATCGGTCATGATGACCACTGCCGATATGGCGATGCGTATGGATCCGATCTATGGCGAAATCTCGCGTCGTTTCCACGAAAACCCAGATCAGTTCGCTGATGCATTTGCGCGCGCTTGGTTCAAGCTGACCCACCGCGATATGGGTCCAAAGGTTCTCTATAAAGGGCCAGAGGTTCCGGCAGAGGAACTGATTTGGATGGATCCGATCCCGGCAAATTCCGCTGCGCTCAGCGATGCGGACGTGCAGACGCTCAAGGACAAAATCCTGTCGTCGGGTCTGTCGGTTTCGGAATTGGTCAGCACCGCATGGGCGTCGGCCTCGACCTTCCGTGGGTCGGACCTGCGTGGAGGGGCAAATGGTGCGCGTATTCGCCTTGCGCCTCAGAAAGATTGGGAAGCGAACCAGCCTGAACAACTCGCCAAAGTACTGGGCGTTCTGGAAGGTATTCAGGCGGACTTTGGCGGTACCGTTTCGATTGCCGACCTGATCGTTCTGGGCGGCACCGCCGCAGTGGAACAGGCGGCCAAGAACGCGGGCGTTGAGGTTGCTGTTCCGTTTGCACCGGGCCGTACGGATGCAACGCAGGAACAGACCGACGTTGAGTCCTTTGACGTGATGGAGCCTGTGGTCGATGGTTTCCGCAATTTTCAGAAGGCCAAGTTCAACGTGTCGGCGGAACAGTTGCTGATCGACCGTGCCCAGCTGCTGACGCTGACCGCGCCGGAAATGACCGTTCTGGTGGGTGGCCTGCGGATGCTGGGTGCAAACCACGGCGGCACTTCGCATGGTGTGTTCACCGACAAGGCGGACACACTGTCGAACGACTTCTTCGTGAACCTGCTGGATATGGCGTACGAGTGGGTTGCGATCGAAGACGATAGCCTGTTCGAAGGGCGCGACCGTAAGACCGGCGAAGCAAAATGGACCGCGACACGTGTCGATCTGGTGTTTGGTTCAAACTCACAACTGCGCGCTTTGGCCGAAGTTTACGCCTCTGCCGATGCCAAGGAAAAGTTTGTGAACGACTTCGTCGCCGCGTGGGTCAAAGTCATGAATGCAGACCGTTTTGATCTAGCCTAGTTCGAAGGAGGATAGGTCAAATGGGGGGCGGTGCCGTCTGGTGCCGCCCCTTTTGCGTTAGCCCCAGATGACGGTCTTTTCGCCGTCAACGTCGCTAAGTTTCAGGGGAACGTCATAAAGGTCGCTGAGCGTTGACGATGTTATTGTGTCCGCCCACGCGCCTTGCGTGTGAACCTTACCGTCCTTTAGGGCGACGACCCAGTCGGCATAGTTTGCGGCAATCGACAGATCATGCAGCACCAACAGGATGGTGCGATCTGACAGCCCGCGCAGTCGTTCCATGATGTCGCGGCTGTATTTGGGATCCAGCGCCGCAAGCGGTTCGTCCAGAAACATCCAAGGCGTTCCTTGGGCATAGGCCATGGCCACATAGGCGCGTTGTTTCTGACCGCCTGAGAGCTGTGAAATTTCGCGCTGGGCGAGGCCGGCCAAATCAAAGCGGTCAATGGCGTCGTCAATCGCGGCAATATCCGCCGCCTTGGGGCGACCGCGGTGATGGGGCCAGCGACCAAACGAAATCAAATCGCGCACCGACAAACGTGGGGCTGTGTCCTGACTTTGGGTCAGAAACGACAACACTGAGACCGACTGGATGACACTTCAGGCTGCCCGTACCTATTCCGGGCTTCCACTGCCAAAAATCTTGAGCTCGGTTGAAACAGGAAAGCTGACAATCGGTCAGATAGAAGGCAGCGAAGGTTATCATGGCTTTGTTGTATTTAAGCAGGAATTGGAACCTCTCCGAAGACATGAGACACCCTATAGAAAGCCATCTGATCTTGTGCCAGCGGCCGCATTTGGCAGGGAGATAGGCCTTCGAGGAAAAGACTCATTCCTGAGGTTCGTTTCTGATGGCCATACTCCGGCACAAACGGCACCGCATCCTGCAACAGGCCAAATGCTCTACTACATGTCACCAGAAGACATAGTAGCCTTTCGAACGAGATTCGTGACGCCTTCGATGCTGACGGTCGAAACAGGGGCGCACAGAAACACAATCATCGCAGCATTAGCGTTGCATAAGGTGCCGCGCCATACGCCCGGAGGCACAGATTATGGGCCAATCTACCTGCGTGACTGTGCAACCTCCGCGTTGAGACGCCTGTGACTTAAAAATATATATTTATCAATTACTTGCGAGAATTTCTTGCGCGTTTTTAGATTTATAGGTCTTGCCAGAAACCAAATTTTGCGCATGCTTCTGGTTTCTTTTGCGCATGCACCTGCTTTTTCTGACTGTTTGGGAGTTGGCGATCCCACGAGGACTCGAACCCCGAACCTGCTGATTAGAAGTCAGCTGCTCTATCCAGTTGAGCTATGGGACCGCTGTGGCCACGTTTACGCGGCTTTGGCATTTGGGTGCAAGGCTATTCAAGACTGCTGGCATAGCCCAGACGGGTTTCTTGGTCGGGATCAAGATTGGCCTGAACAAAGGCGATATCTTCGGCCGACAGGTCATCGCGATATAGCCGCTTTTTCGTAGTGCCCTTGGCGCCGACATGGTCGGGTTTTTCAAAGGCATGCCGCGGCTCTAACCCAAACTCGGCACACAAGGCAGCAAGGAAATCGTCAGGTCGTTCGTTAGCGGTTTCGTAGTTGACCACAGCGCAGTTGCATTCGCGATTTAGAAACCCAAGGAATGCCGCGTTTTTGACGGTCCGCATTTCAAGGGGGTTCTGAAACCGTTTGCCTGTGATCGGGTGGCGATCGACCTGATTGGCCACATGGCTATCGCGAACCATGCCCGAATAGCCCCAGCGCGCGTGTCCGAATTCCTTGGGGATAAACTGATCATACCATTCGGTGCGCAGAAAGGCCGACATATCCAGGTTTTTGTGGGACATCGCAAAGGGCCGGTTATACAGGCTAGACAGCCATGCAAACGGTTCCCTGACCACAACAACCAACAGTCCGTTTTTGGCGATACAAGGCATTGTTGGCGTGCCGTGTTTCCAACCGTATTTGGTTGTCGATTGGGCCGTTAGGTTGTCCGATATCAGGGCATCGACAAAGTTTGTCCCGCATCGCCGTTCGCCAAAAACCTGAAAGTGGTCGATTTTCACGTCGTTTGAACGTTGCCATTCCAACAAGCCGGTGGTCATCTGCGCGCCTTTGTGTTGCCCCTGCTGGAAAGAACCATAGCGGGTTCCCTATGGCAACCTGTTGCAAACAGGGCCACTTTGGCCGGAACAGATCGGCCAAGGGTTGAGGGGGCGAAACGACCGGCATAAGCTGCGGTTCAAACCGGACGACGGGGCCACACATCCAATGGTGACATTGCCAGATATGACAACGGACCCGCGTGAGGCGTTTTGGCGTCCCGGCATTGATGACGGCGTGTATCTGCTGTCTGACCCGCAGCCGCATTGGCGACAGGTGGATGGTGCCAACATCACCAGCATTGCGATTTCGGAACATCGCAAGATCAACAATCGCTGGCGCGAAGAAGAACAGAAAATCATCGAAGAGCGCCGGTATCAGGCGCCCGTCGAATACAATTCCGTTCCCGTTGTGGTGACAGGGCTAACGGTCGCAGACACCCATTTGGCGGTGGGCGATAAATGGCTATTGAGCGGGGCCGCAGGCGAACGGGTGGCCGGTGCATCGTTTCGGGCATGGAAACGTGCTGGCCGCGATCCCCAAGACTGGAACGACAGGTTCACCAACCACTTTGATGACTGCCAGCAGGGCGGCGGGCGCGTTGATACGTGGGATAGTCCGGTGTCGGGGCTCGATTTTGTTTTCGAAGCGCGAAACCTCAAAAACTACTATCACTTCAAGAAAGAACTGTTTTGCAATCTGACCCTTTTGGACGAGGTGGACGGGTTCGACGGACAGGTTCAGATCGTCTGCGAAGACCCGACGGTGCCCGGCTTTGTTCAAAGGTTTCTGGACGAAGTTTTCCCCGAGTTGTCGGGGCGTGTTCATTTCGTCACCGGCCCCAAAACATTCACGCGGGCGCTGACGGTTTGGCAGTGTGATTTTGCCTATTTCCAATCCAGCGATCACCGCATTGATGGGCTATTTGGTGCGGGGCATGACTTTGCCGACGGACAATTTAGTCCGGGGAAATTCAAATCGTTGCGCCACAATGGCTATCATCGGACTGTTCGGCTGTTACGTGAACGGTCATTGGCGCTGTCGGGTGAGGCCGAGCAAACCGACTGGCCGCGCAAGTTTTGGGTTGGGCGTCGTCCAACGCCGGGTCACGACCGATCCGTAAAAAACGAAGACCGTATCATCGCGGAATTGGCCCGCAACGGATTTGGTGTGGTCTATTTTGAGGATCTGACACCCTTACGGCAGATAAGGGTGATGAACGATGCACAGACGATGGCATCCTTTCACGGGGCCGGATTTACCAACCTGATGTACGCCGCACCCGATGCGCGAGTTGTTGAACTGGGTACGTTGCAGTCCGGCATGTTGCGTCTGGGTGATTTTGCCGGTTTGGCGCATGTATCGCGCGCGGACTATTCGGTGGCGATTGCTGACTACGAATACGATGGTAACCGCGTTATTCCACCAATGCGGGGGCACGGGCTCTATCCCGTTCGGATAACCGACCAAGGAGTGGATCGCTTGGTCGAGCATATCCTCGACCAAGCCTGAAATAAGTTGTTAGTCGTCCTTACGGACGTTTTGGCGCTGGGTGCCCAGCCCATCGATGCCCAGCTCCATCACATCTCCGGCCGTTAGATAGCGTGGCGGCGTTAGGCCCATGCCGACGCCGGGCGGTGTGCCGGTCGAGATGATGTCACCTGGCTGAAGCGACATAAATTGACTGAGGTAATGCACAAGGAAGGCAACCTGATAGACCATCGTTGCTGTGGTGCCATCCTGTTTCTTGCTGCCGTTCAGCGACAGCCAGATACCAAGGGCCTGAGGATCGGGCACTTCGTCTTTGGTGACAAGATAGGGACCGATTGGGCCGAATGTGTCCGCGCTTTTGCCTTTGGTCCACTGACCTGAATGTTCGATCTGAAAGGCGCGTTCTGACACGTCATTGGCAATCGTGTAGCCCGCGACATGGTCCATCGCATCCTCTAGGCTGACGTATTTCGCTGTACGCCCGATCACGATGGCCAACTCTACCTCCCAGTCGGTTTTTTCCGATCCGCGCGGGATGACCACGTCATCATTCGGGCCGCAAATGGCGCTGGTCGCTTTCATGAAAATGATCGGCTCTGGCGGCACCTGCATGCCGGCCTCTTCTGCGTGGTCGGCATAGTTCAGGCCAATGCAAATGAACTTGCCCACGCCGGATACCGGCGGGCCAAGGCGCACCGCCCCATCCACAACGGGTAGGCTATCGACGTCAATCTGTTCAAGGTCGGCCAGCGCGCTTGGATCAAGGGCCGACCCGCCGAAATCTGTGACGTGATCGGACAGATCGCGAATAGTTCCGTCCGCTGCAAGCAAGCCTGGCTTTTCTGTGCCGGCTTCACCAAACCGCAATAGCTTCATGTGTCTCCTCCTCATCGGACGGGCGGATATTTGCACCGTCGCGGCGATAAGAAAAGCACCGCCAATCAAAAAGGCTGGCCATCATTGTCAAAGGTGTTTGGCGAAAAAACGTTCTGACAATCTGCACCAGAATTCGGCGCCGACGCCCAGCATGTCGTCGTTAAAATCATAGGTGGGCGTGTGCAGGCCGGGATCATGGTCTGTCTTGCCGGTGCCAAGCCACATATAGGCCCCCGGCACAGCGCGCAGCATGAACGAAAAATCCTCGGACGCCATGCTTGCCGTCGCATCCGGTTGTGACAGGTTCATGGTCGCCGCGACAGAGCGGGCGATCGCCGCGTGGTGTGGCGTGTTGATGGTCGCGGGATAGCGACGATCATAGTCGATTTCCACGCTGCACCCGTAGGCCCGCGCAACATGTTCGGCGGCACGATGAAACTGGGCCTCGATTTGCGCATCTGCGGTGTCCGAAAACCAACGCACCGTTCCGCGTAGTTCGGACGTATCGGGGCAGACGTTCCATGCTGTGCCTGCGTTGACCTGCGTGACTGACACCACGCCGGGGTCGAGGGGCGATAAACATCGAACCGGGATTTCCTGCAGCATGTTGATCAAATGCGCTGTTGCGGCGATCACCCCATCGCTTTGTTCCGGCATTGCCGCGTGGCCGCCGCGCCCGTTGATTTTTATCGAAAAGATCGCGAAGGCAGCCATCATTTCGCGGTCATGTGCAACAAAGCTGTGCGCGGGCAAGCTGGGCCAATTATGAAGCGCGTAAACGGCATCGCAGGGGAACCGTTCGAACAGGCCATCATCGATCATTTCTTTTGCGCCGCCGTCGTTTGCCTCGGCGGGCCGAAAGATAAGACGCAGTGACCCATTTGCGCCGCACTGTGCCAAATGACGCGCCGCCAGCAATAGCATCGCCGTATGCCCGTCATGACCGCAGGCGTGCATAACGCCATCGGTGCAAGACGCCCATTCTAGGCCTGTGGTTTCTTGGATTGGCAATGCGTCTATATCCGCGCGTAGGCCGAGTTTCGGGCCGCTGCCGCCCCCAAGTGTTGCAACCACACCTGTTTTGCCGACGCCGGTGGTGACAGTGAACCCCCAATCCGCCAGCAGGTTGGCAATCAGGGCAGACGTCCGTGTTTCTTGAAACCCCAGTTCAGGATGCCGGTGAAGATCCCGCCGCCAATTGATCGCCTGAACGACGTGCGCGTCATCGAACCGAATGGTCATGCCTTAGTCCGTGGTTTTGGGGGATGCGATAAACCGCATGGCAATGCCGCCTAGGTCCCGCATTCTGTTCACTATGATGGCATCATCGGTTTCCATGGGCGCTAAGGCATGATCGGCGGTGAACCTGCGCAATTGGCCAAGGTCAGACACCCGCACGTCCAAGGCCGCGATACGCGGACCGTCCGCCAAAAAATCCGTATCCAGTTCGGCACCGTAGAGGTCCGCGAATTCTGTGGGGCTGACAATGCGCCAATGGCCGTTGGTGGTTGGAACGCAATGGTGGCCGTGGGCATCTTGTGCCGCTTCGGTGCCGTGAATGCGGGTGAACCAATCAATCACTGGCGCGGGGTTCTGTGCGACGATGGTTGCGGCCGCAAAGCCATGGGCGCCGTTGGGATGGATCATCCGATCCGGAAATTCTAGCAGGTCACGTTTGTGTTGTTGGCACGCAAAGACCGACAGGCGGGGCATCGTTTGGCTTTGGAATACCTTTAGCGTCGTCTTGGTCCGGTCGGGCTGTCCGTCGGCGCGCACCACATCGCGCCCGAAGTCGATCGTTGCCGTGCAGGTGACACCACGCCGTGCCAGCGCCGTTTGCGTGCCTTCGGCGTCTTCGGTGAACAGGGCCGTGAGCGCGACGCCTTCGGACTTATTCAGATAGCCCTGAACATGTCGCCCAAATCGAAAGCCGCCGGTTTCATAACCGTCTAGCAATGTGTCGTCGCCGATGCTGACGATTTCCAGAATTTGATGCCGGAACAAGGCCAGCGCGGTCGATGTGCCCCATGGGTGCTGACCCGGTGGGGCGATGAAAAATCCCAAGCTGCGATAAACCTCAATCGCCTTGTGCAGGTCGCGCACAGCAACAAGAGGGTGGTCGATACCAAGAAATGCCATTCTGTCCCCCTAGACAAAACCGTTGAAACTGTTGGGTTTGCGGTCGCGGATGGTGGCCTTGGGCCCATAAACGGTTTTGCCCTCTGGAACGGATTTGGTCACGATTGCGCCTGCTGCGACGACCGCATTTGCGCCGATGTCGATCCCGCCCAAGATAATCGAATGGCCGCCCAGCACCGCACCCCGACCAATCCGGGGATGGCGCCTGTCGCCCATGCTGACAAAGTTCGAGCCCAAGGTGACGCCATGCCAGATGCTTACATCATCTTCGATGATTGCTGTTCGGCCAATGACAACACCCAGCCCGTGATCAAGCCACACCCGACGCCTGATTTGGGCCTCGGGCGCGATGTCCACGCTGAGTTGTCGGCCCAGCAACGCTTTGACCGCAGCGGCAGCGGTGTCGCGACCGGTGCAAAGTAGTGCGCGAGACACACGATACGACAACAGCCCCTGAAATCCGGGTGCGAACAACAGAACCCGCGCCTTGTCAGTGCTGAGATCCCGCTCCGCCGTCGCGCACAGGTCATCCAGCGCGCACGATAGCGCATCGGGATTGTCGGCTAAGGCTTCGTTGGCAAGATCACGGACCCTGTTGCGGGCGGTCGGATCGGGCACCAACCCAGCCAACACAGCCGCCAATAACTCAGCTTTGGTTCCGACCTCTTGCGGCGCAAAGCCGTAGAGCGCTGCGAGGGCGGGTTCTTGGTGGAACAGGTGGGCGGTGTCGTCGATCAGGGTCATGTCACGCGCTTGGTGCATAGCCAAAGGCCACTCGCGGCACCTCGGCGGTTTCTACCCAAACACTTTTGGGTTCGGTGTATTCCATCAGAACATCCATACCAGACGATCGGCCAAAGCCTGAGCTGCGCGATCCCCCAAACGGTGTCGAGACATGGATCGCCTTATATCCATTGACCCAAAATGTTCCCGCGCGGACCTTGGCGGCCATACGGTGCGCTAAGCTGACGTTGTTGGTCCAAACCGCGCCTGCCAGACCAAAGTCGGTGCTGTTCGCGATGCGGACCGCCTCGGCTTCGTCCTCAAAACTGAGCGCAGTGACGACTGGCCCGAAAATTTCGGTCTGGGCGGCCTCTGCGGTTGGGGGCAGATCGGCAAGGATGGTGGGCGGAACGACCAACGCGTCGCCGCTGGTGGCCTGACCTGTCATAACCGTTGCGCCATCCCGCGACGCGCGATCAACCATCGCCGTGACATGGTCAAATTGCCGGCGGTTGCTGATGGGCCCAATCTCGGTCGTGTCATCAAGGGGATCACCGACCTTTAGCTTGGACATGCCATCGGCGACCATTTCGATGAACTGGTCTTTGATGGATGTTTGTACGAGCAGCCGCGAACCGGCAACGCAGCTTTGTCCTGCTGTCGCAAAAATTGCAGCCTGCGCGCCCTTGCATGCGGCCTCTAGGTTTGCGTCGGCAAAGACGATGTTGGCGGATTTGCCGCCCAGTTCCAGCACAACAGGCTTAAGCGCTTTGCCCGCCGAGGTTGCTACAATGCGCCCCGTCGCTGGCGAGCCGACAAAGACCACTTTGCGCGTTGCGTCATGGGCAATTGCGGCCTCGCCTGCGGTTGGGCCAAGGCCCGCCAGAACGTTGACCAAACCTTTTGGCGCGCCTGCCTCTTGGCACAGAACGGCCAGCACGATGGATGTCATAGGGGTCAATTCGCTGGGTTTCAGGACCACACCGTTGCCGCAGGCTATGGCCGGTGCAATCTGCCATCCAGCGGTGAACATCGGCGCATTCCACGGCGTGATCTGGAAAATCACGCCCAATGGTTCGCGCACTGTGTAATTCAGATGACCCGAAGGGACAGGGATCACCTGCCCATGAAGCTTGTCGGTATAGCCCGCATAATAGCGGAACATTTCCGACACCTTTGCGACCTCGACACGGCAATCGCGGATGGGTTTCCCTGACACAACCGCCTCTAGCTGAGCCAGCGTTTCGGCGCGCTCATCAACCAAAGTTGCTATTTTTTGCATCACAATGCCGCGCCCCGCAGCCGTGAAGTCAGCCATCCATAATGTCTGGGCCGCTTCGGCGGCAGCGCAAGCGCGGTGCGCGATGTCAGCGCCGCAATCGAGATATTCGGCCAAAACGGTCCGCGAATATGGATCCTCTAGGGCGATGGTGGCGCCGTGGCCGGTTTCGAACGCACCGCCGACATAACTGTGCGGTGTCTCTGACACCCCAAGCGCGGCACACAGCGATTTATAATGAGCGACACGATCAAGCATTGGAACGTTTCCGGTATTTGAAAATTTCGTTGAAATCGGCGCTGTCATCCAGCATCTCGCGGCTGTTTTCCCAGACGGATGCGATGATGTACGTCGCCGGCAAATCCAGCGCCAGCCGATCGGCCAATCCGGTTGCCAGGCCAACGTCTTTGCGCATGAGGCCCATGGTGAAACCTGAATCGTAGGCCTCGTTGGCGATCCACTTGGGGAAGTTGACCTCGCTCACACCGGATCGGCCAGACCCTGCATTGATACCTGTCAGCAACTCTGACAATGAAATGCCCGCCCGTTCGGCAAGCTGGGCCATTTCGCTCATCAGAACGAGGTTAGCGGCGCACAAAAGGTTATTGGCGATTTTCACGGTGTGACCCGCGCCGGATGGCCCGATGTGCACCAATTTGCCGGTCATTTTTTCAAGCAGGGGACGAACCTTGGCAAAGGCGTCGAGGTCCCCACCAACAACCATCGTCATGGTGCCGCTGCGCGCGCCAATTGGTCCGCCGCTCACGGGACCATCCAAGAAGGTATAGCCGTTCGCCGCCGCCGTCATAGCCAGACGTTTGGTTGTGTCAGGTTCAGAGGTTGATGTGTCGATAATGATGGTTCCCGTAGTTAGATGCGGGCCAAGTTCCTCCATCACGGCCGCGACGATTGCGGCCTTGGGCAGGGACAGGATGATCGTGTCGCACGCCGCACCCAGATCGGTGAGTGAGCCTGCAACCTCGGCCCCTGCCGCCTGGGCACGGGCGCGTGCCTCTGGCATGGCGTCAAAACATAGAACGTCGCAGTTCTGTTCCATCAATCGCGCAAGATAGCCACCGCCCATTGCGCCCAGTCCGATCAATCCAATCATGGCATTCCCCGATGTTTCGGGAAATCTAGCCCATCGCGAATGATCCGAGAATTGCATCGGATCGTTCAAAATGTTGCAAATTTCGCAACTAACGGCGTTGTTGGGGGGATTGAAAGGCCTGCATCGAACGGATCGCGTGATTGGCCAGTTTCATTGCAATTTCCGGAAGCCGCCTGCCTGAACGTGCAATAAGGCTCACCTCGCCCCGTGCAAATTCCGGCACATCCAGCGGCAAGGCCGCAATCGTGCCATCCGCGATTTCTTGGGCCACAACAAACGGGGGTAGCACAGTAACGCCAAGCCCTTCGCGTACGAAATTCCGAACAGCGGCGAGGGAGTTTGCCCTCAGCGCCCGATTTAGACGTACGCCGTAGATCGTTTCGACCTCTTGTACCATCGCGCCGATGCCAGACCCTGATGACAATAGCGCCGCCGGAAGGGTGGCAAGCGCATTGATCGACACAGGTCTAGACATATCGGCCCAATCAGAGTGTGGGCTAACAAGCAGAGCAAGCGGTTGCGCCGTGTGTGCCAGCACCTTGCATTGGCTATCGGGTTTTGCATTGAAAACAAAACCAAGGTGGGCGGCGTCGTTTTGGATATCTTGCACAACGGTTTCGGTCGAACCGCTGCGCATATCAAATGTGATCGCGGGGTAGGCCTGTTTGAATGTGGGCAAGGCATGTTTGACCAGATCGCTGACAAAGCCGTCGCCAACCGCCAATCCGATGTTGCCCCGCCGCATCCCGCGCAATGCGTCGAACTCGGCGGTCAATGCTTCGAACTCTGCCGCTTGGCTGCGCAAATGGTGCAGCAGCATGCCAGCTTCGGTCGGGATGGCCCCTTTCTTGCGACGTTCCAGCAATTGGATGCCAAGCTCGTCTTCTAGCGCGGTGAGCCTGCGGCTAATGGTCGAGGGTTCTTGGTCCACTGAGATTGCGACTGCACGGATAGAACCTTGATCGCAAACCAACTTAAACGTTGAGGTGAGTTTGTCGTCCACTTGGCTCGCCTTGTTGCTGAATGTGCAAGAGTATTTGCAAATCGTGGCGCAATACGCAACGATTTGGCAACCACCGACCCATGCAGATTTGCGAACGGTTTTGATCGAAATTGGCGGGCTTTGATCAACGAACAACTGGCACAAAGCAACGCTTGAGGCCGCTAACCAAATGGATAGGCGGTCAGGCCTATACCTGTGTCATCCGAATGCTCGAACAGGCCATAGTAACAGTCTGACCCGACGATCCTGACGTTGTTCCACACTGTCGAGAGCGTGACCCAATCTCCGATAAACATTCCGGCCCCGCGAAGCCGTTTGCTCCACAGCCATTCACGCCAAGGACTGAGACCCTCGTTGATTTCTCTCAAGACTGAGCGGCTCTTTCGCTTTATGTTGACCAAACGAGTTGCGGCTGCATGGGCTGCGCTTGTTTATGACTGACTGGAGTTTGAACGTGCCAAAACACTGGAAGCTGTACCTACTTGCGGGCTTGTGCATTTGTTTTGCGTTCTTTCAGGCTCAACGGTGGGCGAATAATTTTTACATCAACCGCGCCGAAAACGAGGCCAAGTCGACTCTTGGTTTGGTGGTTGAGGCCTTGGATCAGGCGATCGGCCGATTTCAACCTATCCCGACCTTGGTTGCCAGCGATCCGGCGTTTCGGGAATTGCTTGGCAACGAACAGCCGGACGGGAACATCCCGTTTCTGAATGAAAAGCTCAGGCAGATTGCGCTCTCGATTGAGGCGTCCGAAGTCTACCTGATGGGGCTGACGGGACAGACGATTGCAACCAGCAACTATCGGGACGAAGACAGCTTTCTAGGAAGCAATTTTTCATTCCGGCCCTATTTCACCGAGGCGCTAAACGGCGAAACGTCGATGTTTCATGCGCTGGGCACGACATCGGGGGAACGGGGCTTCTTTTTCTCGGCACCGGTGCTGGATGGGGTTGAGATACTGGGCGTCATCGCCGTCAAAATGCCGGTGGGGTCGATTGAGCAGGAATGGCAGGATCTGGGGCGGGACATTCTGGTTGCCGATGACAACGGCATCATTTTCATGAGCAGCCGCACGGATTTTCGGTTTCGCACGTTGGCCCCTTTGTCTGACACGATCATTGATGAAATCGATGCGACCCAACAGTTCCCCCTCAACCTCGTCAAGCCGCTGAACCTGTCTTCTCGGGTCATCGACGATGAAACCGTGCAGGTGTCCCTTGTGGATGAGAACGCGCCGTTGACCTATTTTGTCGATAGCATGCCGCTTTCCCTTGCTGGGTGGCACGGCATTGTCTTGACCCCTTTGGCAACAGTTCAGCAACAGGTGGTCCGCACGCTGATGCTTGGCGGTTTTGCTGCTGCGGCGGTGCTGTTGACGGTTCTTGTGTTTTGGCAAAGGCGGGTCAACGCGCTGCAACGCATGCATTTTGAACGCCAGCAACGCGAAATGCTTGAGGTCAAAGTGCAAGAACGGACCGCCGACCTCAACATTGCGAACACCCACCTCCAGCAAGAGGTGGTCGAGCGCCGCTTGGCCGAGGAGCGGCTTCGCAAAAGCCAAAAGGAACTGGTTCAGGCGGGCAAGCTTGCCGCCCTTGGCCAGATGTCCGCGGCCATTTCCCATGAAATCAACCAACCTCTTGGCGCGATCAAAAGTTATGCTGCCAACGCCTCAGAGTTTCTAAGCCGGAACCAGATTGATGCCGCCAAGGAAAACGTCGTCATCATCGGCCAGATGACGGACCGCATCACCGAGATTTCCAAACACCTGCGCAATTTCGCGCGACAGCCGGGCGACAAGCTAAAAGAGATCGAGGTCGCGCGCGTCATTGATGCCACCCTTGGTATCATCGGGCCGCAGCTTAGGTCCTGTCATGCGACGGTGGTGTTCGATCGCTCCGATGCGCCCGTTCATGCCTTGGGCGGCGAATTGCGGTTGCAACAGGTTTTGGTGAATGTGGTCACCAACGCGCTTGAGGCGATGTCGCAGATGCCTGAACCAAGGATCGAAATTTCGGTCGCCGAGCAAAAGCTGGACGTCGTCATTCAGGTGCGCGACTACGGGCCGGGGCTTGAACAAGAGAACCTCGAACATGTATTCGATGCGTTCTACACGACAAAGTCGTCGGGCAGCGGAATGGGGCTGGGGATGTCTATCTCACAGAATATCATCAACGATTTTGGTGGCGCCCTGAGCGTGTCCAACCACCCTGAAGGCGGTGCGATTTTCACGGTCACGTTGCGCAGACCCGGTCAGCAACAGCCCAATGAGGCCCTGACATGACACGACATCATGTTCTGTTTGTGGACGACGAAGAGCATCTGCGCAAAGCAACAGCGCAGTCGCTGGCGTTGGCAGACATAGATGTCACCAGTTTCGACAAGGCCGCTTTGTTGTTGAAACACCTTGATGCGGATTTCGATGGGGTCGTGTTGACCGATATTCGTATGCCTGAAATGGACGGTGTTGCATTGCTTGAACGCGTTATGCAGATCGATCCGGATATCCCTGTCATCATGGCTACAGGTCACGGGGATGTGGATCTGGCGGTGAACTGCATTAAGACCGGTGCGTACGATTTCATTGAAAAGCCGTGGTCGCCAGACCGTTTGGTGGCCAGTGTCAATCGCGCGGCTGAAAAGCGGCGCTTGTGTCTTGAGAACCGGCGACTGCTTGGCCAAGTCAAACAAAGCAAGGTCATGTCCAAGACCCTTTACGGTCGCAGCGCCCCAATGCAGCATTTACGCAAGGCGATCGCTGCGGTCGCGCAGACGGACGTGGATGTTCTGATCACAGGGGCTACCGGCACAGGCAAAGAGGTCGCGGCGCGACTTCTGCATAATGAAAGTGCGCGCAGCGGTGCGCCATTCGTGCATATCAACTGTGCGGCGCTTCCTGAGGCGCTGATCGAAAGCGAATTGTTCGGCCACGAGATGGGGGCCTTCCCCGGCGCGGCCCGTGCCCGTGCGGGCAAACTTGAACACGCGCGGCGCGGTACGTTGTGCCTGGATGAGATCGATTTGTTGCCATTGCCATTGCAGGCCAAGCTGCTGGATGTGCTTCATAACCGATCCATCACACGGCTTGGGTCAAACGATCCGATTGATCTGGATATTCGGGTCATCGCATTGGCCAAATCCGATCTCGATCAAGAGGTATCGCAGGGGCGGTTTCGGGCTGACCTTCTGTATCGGTTGAATGTGGCGACCCTTAAAATGCCCGCACTTAACGACAGGCGCGAGGATATTCCGGGCCTGTTTGTGTTGCTTGCCTCTGAGGTTGCGGACAGGAATGATCTACCCCTTCCCGAGGTGTCGATTGACCAGTTGAATGCGCTGGCCGCACGGGATTGGCCCGGCAACGTCCGAGAGTTGCGCAACGAGGCGGAACGCTATGTGCTAGGGCTGACAACGATGCTTGGCGGGGATGGTCCCACGGGGCAAACCCTTGCTGAACGGGTGGCCGCGCACGAAAAGGCGCTGATTGCGGCGGCGATATCTGCCAACGGCGGGCGCATCAAAGAGACATACGAATCCCTCGGAATGTCGCGAAGATCGCTTTATGAAAAGATGCAGCGATACGACCTTGGGAAATCTGATTACGTGACTGGCGACCCGTCAGACGATTGATTGGGCAGTAATGCGCACACGATGACGCGGCCGGGTCACCAATTCTGCACATCCTTGGAAATTTTTTCACAAAAGCGTTGGTTTTTGGGTGCATCCGCACTTCACAGAACGGGGTCTGTCCTCCGAACTGCGCCCAGCCTTTGAGGAAAGGCGACCAATTTTTATGATACACGCGGCAGGAGGCTGCGTGTGTGGGAGGACACAATGAAAACCATTTCGATTGCTGCGCTCGTCGCTGCATCCATCGCTGCACCTGTAATCGCACAGGACCGTGCCGGCTGGCCTGAGAGCTTTACCGTTGGCACCGCGTCCCAGGGCGGCACCTATTTCGCCTACGGTTCGGGCTGGGCTAACCTTGTAGCAGACGAGCTGGGCATCCCTGGCGGCGGCGAAATCACGGGCGGCCCAATGCAGAACATGGCACTGGTTCACACCGGCGAAGTTCAATTCGGCATGACCACAATGGGTCCGGCAGCGGAATCCCTGCAAGGCACCAACCCAATCGCGCCTGGTCTGCAGATGACTAACGCCTGCGCCATGTTCCCAATGTACCAGACACCGTTCGCTGTCACGACGCTGACGTCGTCGGGTATCGCGTCGATCGCGGATATTCCTGCGGGCGCAAAGATCGGTTTCGGTCCTGCCGGTTCGACATCTGACACCTATTTCCCACGCATGATGGAAACACTGGGCGTCGAATTCGAGCGTCGTAACGGTGGCTGGAACGACCTTGGCACCCAGCTTCAGGACGGTCTGCTGGACGTGATCGCGTTTGCAGCGGGTGTTCCGACACCAGCAGTTAGCCAGCTGGAAGTTCAGACCGAAGTGAACTTCATCACCTTCACCGCAGAAGAGCAGGCGACTATTCTGGAAACCTTCCCTGTTGCGCCGTTCACCATCGCCTCTGATACCTACGAGTCGATGACCGAAGACGCACAGTCGGTTTCGATGTGGAACTTTGCAATCGCGAACTGTGATCTGCCAGCAAGCTTTGTCTACGAAGTTGTTGACGTGATCATGTCCGACAACGAGCGCATGCAGGCCATCCACCGCGCAGCTCGCTCGACCCTGCCTGAGCATTGGGACAAAAACGGCACTCTGATGTGGCACCCAGGTGCGGCACAGTGGTTCACCGAAAACGCGGGTGCGGACATCGCAGCCGACATGGTTTTCGGCGGCTAATTTGCTTCGATAAATGAAATAGAGCGCGCGCCCCGCCCAAACGGGACGCGCGTTTCTTGTAAGCTTACAACAGCCGATCACGGCAATCCCTACATATGAGAGACCTATGACAGACCGTGAATCTGATGAGTTAGAACAAGACGCGCCCGTCCTTGCAGAAGGCGTTGATGAGGAACCGGTTGAGAGCAATAGACGGCTCTTTGAGGGTAGAATGGCCTTGGTTATGGCCAGTATTGCGCTGGTCTATGCGGCGTTTCATATGGTGGCCCTGAATGGGGTCTCAATCTCTGAAACGACGGGCATTGAAATTCCGTTGCTGCCAAACTTGCCGCTAGAAACGTGGAATTTTCGCATCATCCACATCGCGGGCGCATTGGCTCTAGGGTTCGCGCTGTTCTCGGCGCGGTCGTTTAAGGACCAAGACCCCAAGCAAGGATCAAAGGTTCTGACTGGCATTGCCGCGCTCTTGGCGCTTCCTGCGCTATTGTCGTGCTATATGGCGCTATCGTTTTCCTCGCTAATCGGGTCTGGCACGCTTCCGGTCATGGGCGGTCTGACGACATGGGCGTCTTTCCCCGGGACCGATATTTATCGTTCCGAAGTTTATTGGTTTGGTATTCCGCTTTTGGTCGCGACATTTGGATCCCTGATCGTTGGCTGGTTTGAGGACCGAGGCCGCTCGAAAATTGCGGTGTCTGACATGGTGATGGCGCTTTGCGGCGTGATCGTGGCGATTTACCTTGTGTCGATCTATGGAACCGCTGCGCGGAACTCTGTCGGGACCTCGTTTGTACCTATCGGGATCGCCTTTGCAGCGACCGCCGGTGCGGGCCTGATCCTTGAGCTGACCCGCCGCGTTGCTGGCCTGGCGCTTGTTGTGATTACGGGTGTGTTTCTTGTTTACACGTTCACCGCACACGTTTTGCCCGGCATCTTGGCCGTACAAAACGCCTACACATGGCAGCGCTTCTTTGGGCATGTTTATTCTGACGCCGGTATCCTTGGGCCAACGACTGCGGTGTCGTCGACCTACATCATCCTGTTCATTATCTTTGCCGCCTTCCTTCAGGCGTCCAAAGTTGGCGACTACTTTGTGAACTTTGCCTTTGCGGCTGCGGGTCGTGCACGTGGCGGCCCGGCCAAAGTGGCGATCTTTGCCTCTGGTTTGATGGGTATGATCAACGGCACCTCCGCGGGCAACGTGGTGGCGACAGGATCGCTGACCATCCCGCTGATGAAGCGCGTTGGATACGACAAAAAGACCTCAGGTGCGATTGAAGCGGCAGCTTCGACTGGTGGACAAATCATGCCTCCGATCATGGGTGCTGGTGCCTTCATTATGGCCGAGATCACAGGTATCCCATACCAAGACATCGCAATCGCGGCGATCATCCCAGCAGTCCTGTACTTTGCATCGATCTATTTCATGGTGGATTTCGAAGCTGCAAAGCTGGGGATGCGCGGCATGCGTGAAGAGGAACTGCCCAAGCTGGGCAAGATGGTCCGTCAGGTCTATCTGTTCGTTCCGATCATCATCCTGATTGCGGCGTTGTTCATGGGCTATTCGGTTATCCGGGCTGGCACATTGGCAACGATGGCTGCGGCGGTCGTGTCTTGGATGCCGGTTCTGTTGCGCAAGGTGTCCCCTGCGTTGGTGGCCGACAAAGACGTATCCGGCATGGGGTCACGCGAAATCCTGAAGGCGTTCGAGATGGCTGGTGTCATGTCGATCCAGATCATCGCGGTCTGTGCCTGTGCAGGTATCATCGTTGGGGTCATCTCGCTGACCGGTGTTGGTGCGCGTTTCTCGAGCGTTCTATTGGATCTGGCGGCGTCATCGCAGTTACTGGCATTGTTCTTTGCCATGTGTATCGCGATCCTTCTGGGGATGGGTATGCCGACAACCGCGGCCTATGCGGTTGCTGCGTCGGTTGTCGCGCCGGGATTGGTTCAGCTTGGTATCCCTCAGCTGACAGCGCACTTCTTTGTGTTCTACTTTGCTGTGGTGTCTGCCATCACCCCGCCTGTGGCCTTGGCCAGCTATGCAGCGGCAGGCATTTCGGGGGCCAACCCGATGGAAACGTCGGTTGCGTCGTTCAAAGTGGGCATCGCCGCGTTCATCGTGCCGTTCATGTTCTTTTACAACTCGGCAATCTTGATGGACGGCACATGGGTAGAGATCACACGCGCAGGCGTTACGGCTGTGTTTGGTGTGTTCCTGCTGTCCGCTGGTGTGCAGGGCTGGCTCTTGGGTGCACGCGCGGTTTGGTACCTGCGGGTCGCCTTGATCATCGCGGCGCTGTGCATGATCTCAGGCGGGTTGCTGTCTGATGCTGCCGGCATCGCGATTTCCGCAGCAGCCGTCGTAGTACAGCGCGTACTACGCCCAACGGGCATCCCATCCGTCGCCGTTAAGGGCGCCGACTAAGCGACATGGATTGAGCCCTTGGTGGATGAGATACCACCAAGGGCTCTTTCTGTTTTGAAGCCTGACAACAAAGCTGCCGCCAGCGCGGCGTACGCCAAACAGACGGGCAACGCTGTCATGCTTTAGGCTGGCCGAACTGTCCTGAAACATTGGAAGTCTGACCTATCGGTCACTCCATTCCCCAAATCGTTGCGTGCAACATCATCAAACAAATTGGCGACCGGTCATGACGCGAGTCTTTGACCGCCAAGCGCCGCGTGTCGAACACGGGCCGTGTGGACCCGTCGGTGTGTCTCAGATGTGAGACAGATCGGGTGCGCAATCGTTTACCTGTGATTGCGTAGGGCCACAGAAATTTGGTTAGAAAATCTAACTTTGAGGTGGGGATACAAATGAACTTAGCAGATTCCATAGCCTGTCCGTCGTCAGAGTTTTTGGAGCCACTGGGAGCCTAATCTAAGAGAGAGTTCAGCTCATCTGATTGGTTTCATTATGCGGCGCGTTTTCTGTGATGCAAGCGTCGCGTTTCGAGTGTCTTTCGTTTGATCTTTTCTCTTTTTTGTAGAATGGCCTTGTCCCGTCCGAAGTAGACGTCGGCGGGTGTGACGTTGTTGATGCTCTCGTGATAGCGCTGGTGGTTGTAGTGTGTGACAAAGGCTTCGATCTGGGCCTCGAGGTCACCCGGCAAGAAATAGTTTTCCAGCAGGATGCGGTTTTTCAAAGTCTGATGCCAGCGCTCGATCTTGCCCTGCGTTTGCGGATGATATGGCGCACCGCGTGAGTGCTTCATGCCCTTGTTTTGCAGCCATTCAGCCAAGTCGCCGGAGACATAACTTGAGCCGTTGTCGCTGAGCAGTCTTGGCTTGTGAATGACATGCACCTGATCACATCCAGATGCCTGCAACGCCAAGTCCAACGTGTCGGTCACATCTTCAGCCCGCATGGTCGTGCAGAGCTTCCAGGAGATAATGTAGCGGCTGTAATCGTCGAGGACCGTGCTGAGATAGAACCAGCCCCATCCCAGTACCTTGAGTTAGGTGAAGTCGGTTTGCCAAAGCTGGTTGATGGCCGTTGTTTTGTGCTGGAACTCATCGGCCGCCTTCAGGACAATGAACGCCGGGCTGGTGATCAAGTCATGCGCTTTGAGCGTGCGGTACACTGTAGATTCTGACACAAAGTAGCGCTCTTGATCCGTGAACGTCACTGCCAGCTCACGCGGTGACAGTTCCGTTTCCTGCAGTGCTAGGTCAACAACTTTGCGCGTCACCTCATCAGGAACGCGGTTCCAGACGTGTTTGGGCTTGGGAGATTGGTCCTGTAATCCAGCCTCCCCGCGCTGCAGATAGCGGTCGTACCAGCGGTAAAACGTGGTCCGTGGGATGCCCAGTTTGGCCAATGCCTGGCGAGCAGACAGATGGCTTTCCTCGACCAGTCGGATGATCTCCAGCTTTTCAGATGCAGCATACCTCATTCGCGGTCGTCCCCATCCCCGAGCATGCTTTTTTGAGAAGGCGCAGTTCAAGCGTCTGCTCCGCAACCACCTCCTTGAGATCCTTTGCCTCGCGGCGAAGGTCCTTGACCTCATCAGTGTTGGCAGCGCGGGCAGTATCACCAGTGAGCCGCTTTTTGCCGGCCTCCATGAAATCCTTGGACCATTTGTAGTACAGGCCCTGGGATATACCCTCGCGACGGCACAGCTCCGCGATACTGTCCTCGCCACGCAGCCCATCAAGCACGATCCTGATCTTCTCTTCAGCCGAATAGTGTTTGCGCGTGGCACGCTTAATGTCTTTGACGATCTTCTCGCCGGGGCTTTTCGTTGTCTTTCTCATCGTCCACTCCTTGGTGGCTACGATGAGCAACAAACACTCTCTTAGCAAATGCCGCTATTTGGCCCATAGGCGCTGACGTTAGACACACCTCATGCGAGGTCGCCTGACGTGCTGTGTCGCCGGAAAGACGACGCTTTCCAGCCTCAAGGAATTCCTTCGACCAACTGTAATACAGGCTGTCAGAGATCCCCTCGCGACGGCACAGCGCAGAGATGCTTTCTTCGCCACGAAGGCCCGCCAAAACAATGCGGATCTTCTCCTCCGCTGAGTAGGTCTGGCGGGTCTTGCGGCGGATGCTTTTGACAAGCTTGTCAGCTGCGTCTTTCGATGTTCCGGGCTTCTTGTTCATCTTCGCTCCTTAAAGGCTACGATGAACCAGAAACCCTCCGTTGTTCAAATCCTCAAATCTGTCCCACAAGCGCTGACGTCAGACAGCACTTGATTTGAATTGAGCACGTAGCAAGGTCTTAATTGATTTTGACGCCGCAACTTTCGCCTTCAAGGCGAATTCCTCATGATTACGTTCGACCATTGAGAGGTCGTAAAGATAGTTCACCATCGCGCCATTTGATTGTTGTTGTCCGTTTTCAGAGCTGTCGGCCTCCACGTGGATGGCAAATATTTCCGCTCCGTTTCCAAGGTGAAACCTCGCGACCGGATCAACAGGCGTGCCATCTTCGCGTTTGGCCTCGACCAGATATCGAGCGGCAATCGCACGGACATCATCTGCGGGTGCTGTTCCCTCTAACACCGAGGCCGCGACGTGACCGTGCGAAGGATTTTCAACCTGGTCTACAAGCCATTTGTTCAGATTGGGAATCGGCGACAGGGTGACAAAATCCGTCAGCTGCGGAAATTCCACCGAGAGCTCCCTTGCTACTTGTTTGATGAGCTGGTTTCCGAAACTTATCCCCTTTAATCCGTCCTGACAGTTCGAAATAGAATAGAAAACCGCCGCGCGCGCGGCTTCGGTCTGCAGGGGGTCGCGCTGATCCAATAGCAGTTCGTCGATCGAACAAGGGATCTCCTGGGTTAACGCAACTTCAACAAAGATGAGCGGCTCATCGGGCATGGCGGGGTGAAAGAAAGCGAAACAACGACGATCAGGAGGGCACAATCGGCGCCGAAGGTCGTCCAGATCACTGATTTCATGCACAGCTTCATAGGCTACAATCTTGTCGAGCAATGAGGCAGGCGCGTCCCAATCTATCTGCTTGAGGACCAGAAACCCTCGGTTGAACCAGTTCGACAGCAAATGCATGAAGTCGAGATCGGTTCGCCTGAGTTCGGTGTGGTTCTTAAGGATACGTAGCAGGTCGACCCGCATTGACACGAGCGCTTCGGTCGCGCCCATTGGTTGATTTAGGCGACGCAGGAGTTCTTGCCTTTTGGGTTCAGAGGCTCTCCCAACCTGTTTGAATGCTTCCGTGTCGTGGGTCTGAGCATATTGGGTTGCAGCCATGATCAATGACGTCGCATCAATGTCGAGCTCTTCATTAAGGAACTGGAAAAATGCGATCTTTTCGTCGTTTGCCAGCGTCGAGTATCGATGCAGAATAATCTCTGCGAGCCTTTGCCCAGAAACGTCACCCTCCTCGGAAAGCAAAGCGCGGCACAGCGCGTAGATATCCCGCGCATCTTCGTTGCCCGCCATTGTCCCTCGGCGATCGAACAGTGTTGACATGATGTCTGCAAGGAACCGATTGCGTTGCATCGTTGGATCCGTTCGTTCAGGTCAGTACGACGTCTTGCGACGACAATGAGATTGTGAAGCCCAAGCTCCCCTCATTTACGAGCCATTTCCGTATTTCATAAACTCGCGCGCCCGTTTTGTGCATTGGATCACCATCCGCGAGAGCGCGGGCCGCGCTTAGATCGTCAGCACGATAGATTATCATGCCTTCTGCTTCCATCAGTTCACCAGTTTCGTCTGAAACCGGTCCGGCCATGACCAATACGCCGCGCGCCTCCATTTCCTTTTGGTAGGCGAGGTGTTCAGGCAATGTCTTCTTGACCAGCTCCATATCCCCAGCGGGACGTGTTCGGACGACAAAAAGCTCTTTCGCGAGCGCCCCCCGGCTTCTGGCTTCAGTCTTGTAGTCTTCCCAATTTGGCATTCCGCGACTCCCTGTCAGATGAGGGATACTAGCCTCGATATTCTTAACGAAAAACCATTAAAATCGATTTTATTGGACAAAAGGGGAGAAACGCGACAACGTGGTCGGCGAATCTGGGAGGACTCAATGACAAACAGCGCATCACTTGATGACCTGAGGGCAACAGCTCAAGCAGATGTGCGTGAAATGCGTAACACCTTGAGAACATTGGATGAGGCCCAGATCGAGCTGATCCTGACCAAGGCTCGTTCTCATTACGCCTGGACGAAAAAGCCTGTCACCGACGAGGTACTTCATCGCATCTTTGACCTCACCAAGATGGGCCCCACGAGCATGAACACATGCCCGGCAAGGTTTGTTTTCGTGCGTTCGGAAGCTGGAAAAAAGCGGATCGCGAAGTCGCTTAAGCCTGCGAATGTGCCAAAGGTGATGGGGGCGCCTGTAACGGCGATCATCGCCTATGATCTCGATTTCTGGACTGAACTGCCACGACTGTTTCCTCACGAAGATCGGCGCCCGCATTTCGAAGGTAAGTCGGCGCATGCTAAGGAAACCGCATTCCGCAATGGCACTCTGCAAGGGGCGTACTTCATGATCGCAGCACGGGCGCTGGGGCTCGATGTGGGCGCGATTTCCGGCTTTGATAACGCGGTTGTTGATGAGGAATTCTTTGCCGGCACGACGCTGAAATCAAACTTCCTGTGCAACCTTGGATATGCAGACGAAACAGCCCTGTTCCAGCGTCTGCCGCGGTTCGATTTTGATGACGTTTGCGAAATTGTCTAAACAAGGGGACTGTTTGACATGGCAATCAAGATGAAAACCACCGTCACGACTACGGTCCAAACGGATTGCATGTCGCATTCGGTGGCAAAAGTGACGACCCGCAATGTGTCAATGCTGATTGACGAGCCGATGGAACGCCACGGGACCAATCTGGGCCCGTCGCCGACGGAAACCGTGCTGGCAGCCTTGGCCGGCTGTACGAATGCGATTGGCCAGAAGTGCGCAGCCAAGCTGGGTATCGACATCGGCCAATTGGACATCACTGTGAAGTGCCAGCTCAACAAGCTTGGTGTGATGCTGATCGAAGAGATGAACAATCCATTTGAAAAGATCGTACTAACGATTTTTTCAGATGGCCCCGCGTCCAAGGAGGAGTTGGCGCAAGTGGCTGTAGAAACTTCGAAATATTGCGCTGTATCGAAGTTATTTCGAAGCGCAGGAGCGGTCATTAACCAGGATTGGCAAAAGGCCAGTTGACCAAAACCAAGGGAGAGAGACTATGAAATTTACAAGACGTGTTGCCCTAGCGGCCAGTGTTGCCCTCGGGCTGACAGGGGCTTTGGGAGGAGCCGCTTCCGCCCAAGAGACCATCAATCTGACAGCGATCGACGGCTACCCCGAGCGCTCAATGTGGGTCGCTGAATTCTCGGGCTTCTTCATTCCGCGTGTGAACGAACTGTTGGCAGAAAACGGCAACTACCAGATTGAGTGGATGGAAGCCTACGGCGGGCAGATCGTGAAGCCGCGTGGCGTACTGGAAGGTATCAAGCTGGGCCTGGGCGATATTGGTATTGTCACGACGATCTTCCACAACTCGGCTCTGCCGTCACAAGGCATCTCTGCTGTAACGCCATTCGTTTCTGCGGATGCACGTGTTGTTGCGCAAGCTGTTGATGAAATTGCCCGTGAATTTCCGCAGATGAACGCCGAACTTGCAGCGGAAAATCAGGTCTACCTGGCGACGGGTGTTGTTCTGGACACCTATCAAGTCTTTTCGACCGACCCGATCAACAGCCTGTCTGATATGGAAGGCCTGAAAATTGCCGGTGCCGGATATAACTTGCGTTACCTTGAAGGAATTCCTGGTGCAGCGGGTGTGCGGGGCGGCCTGCCGGATTTCTACAACATGATTCAAACCGGCGTCGTCGACGCAGCGATGCTGTGGCCCGAAGCTGCGAAAACCTTCACCATCGCCGAAGTTGCACCTTACATGCTTCAGGCTGATCTTGGCGCGGTGAATTCCAAGACCGTCACCGTGAACGCCGACGTCTGGGCCTCACTGCCTGATGAAGTCAAAGATGTGCTTCTACAAGTGGCGGTAGAATACCGTGATCATGTGGCCGGGATCGCAATGGATCGCGCTGAGGAATCCCGCCAAGCCTATATCGATGGTGGTGGTACGATCGTCGAGATGAGCCCTGAGGAGCGTCAGGCCTGGGCCAACAGCATGCCGAACATCGCTGCTGAATGGGCGGCGAGTCTAGATGAGGCGGGCGCACCCGGCACCGAAATGCTCAACGCATATATGGCGAAGTTGGTCGATGCGGGTTTCACCCCGTTGCGCGACTGGACTGCGGAATAAGTCTGGAAGCGAACTGAGCCATGATCGACACGATACTTCGAAGAATAGAACATTGGGTCGTGACGATCGCGATCATCGCCAACGTCAGCGGCGCGCTTGTGCTGCTGGCGTTAGTGGCGATCATGAACGTCGATGTAGTGTCACGAAACATCTTTAACGCGCCGTTCCGCGGCGTTGTTGAGGTCGTAATTTTCTCACTTGCGTTGATTGTTTTTCTTCAGTTGCCGGATGTCGTTCGGACCGGTCGTCTGACGCGGTCCGACGGATTTCTGGGCCTCTTTCGGACCCGCGCCCCCCGCTTGGCATTCGCCCTCAGCCGCACCATTGATGGCATCGCGTGTGTCTTCATGTGTTTAATCGTTTGGACGGTTTGGCCCGAATTCACTGAAAGTTTTGAAAGCTGCCACTTCTTTACCCAACCGGATTTTGGACCTCCGCCAACAGGCGACCTATGGACTGACTTCAGAACCCGCCTTGCGCGCTGCGACTATTTCGGCACGCCCGGTGTCTTCACGGCCCCATGGTGGCCCGTGCGCTTCGTGATCGCCTTTGGTTGTGCTTGGGCCGCGATCCTTTTCTTTTTCAAGACAGTTTTGGGTGACACCCATGGCCCGACCCATGTCACCGCGCAAACCAGCGGCGAGGACTAGAGAATGGATCCCATTACAATTGGTATGCTTTCGGTTCTGGCCATCGTGGTCCTAGTCTATCTCGGTCTTTATATTCCTGTGGCCCTTGGCCTTGTGTCATTCGTATCCATCTGGATCATGTCCGGCAAATCCATCCTTGCGTTCAACTTTCTTAAGGTGGCCGTAGGCGACGGGGTCACAGAATATAGCTTTGCCACCATTCCGCTGTTCACGCTGATGGGGCTTTTGGTGTCAAAGGCCCGATTGGGCAGGGATATCTACGATGTGATGAACTCGGCCTTTCGCAAGGTCCTCGCGGGGATCGGCATGGCGACCGTGGGCGCAAACGCGATTTTTGCGGCTGTCACTGGATCGTCCATCGCATCCGCGTCCGTATTCACCAAGATCGCTGTGCCGCAGATGTTGCGCTACAACTATAACAAGCGCTTTGCCGTTGGCGTTGTCGCAGGATCATCCGTGCTAGGGATGATCATCCCGCCCTCTGCGATGCTAATCATCTATTCCTTCGTCGCCGAGGTTTCAGTGGGTGAAATGTTTTTGGCGGGCATGATCCCCGGTTTGGTCCTCACAGCGGTGTACATGGCCTCAATTTTCCTCATGGCGAGGTTTTGGCCGTCCTTTATTGGTCAAGACATCAGGTGCGATGGCATTCCAGAAATGGAACGAAGCGAGATGTTGCAGAAGGCATGGCCTGTTGTCGCGCTGATCATATTGGTTCTCGGGGGCATCTACACAGGTTGGTTGACGCCCGTCGAGGCTGGCGCCGCAGGTGCATCGCTCGCCCTGATTGTGGCCATTGGCCGCCGATCAATTTCTCGCAAGGAATTCTGGGAAACGCTGGTGGAAACTGGCCACATTACAGCAGCGATCCTGTTGCTAATCACCATGGCGTCTTTTTACAGCCGGATGCTGGGCTATGCGGGCCTGCCCAACCAATTGGACGACTTGCTGCAATCATGGGACATGACGTTCTTTCAGATCATGCTGATCTACGTCTTGTTGATGCTGGTGCTAGGCACTTTGTTGGACACCGCGTCGATTATCCTGATCGTCGTGCCATTGTTCATCACTTTGATTGAAAGCATGGGCCTAAGCCTGATCTGGTTCGGCATCGTCACCGTGATTGGCGCGGAAATCGGCCTGCTGACACCGCCCCTTGGCATTTCGTGTTTCGTTATCAAAAGCACGCTGAACGATCCGAATATCTCACTCAAAGACGTGTTCCTCGGATCACTCCCCTTTGCGTTTCTGATGCTGCTGGTGCTGATCGTGATCATTCAATACCCGATCCTGTCCACCGCATTACTCTAACTCACGGAGCCTCCGACACATGAAAAACGTCACTATGGACACCATCACGCAAGCCTTCGTGGACTACTGCGCCGACGATACGGACCCGCGTACGATGTTTGTGCTGACAAAACTGGTTGAACATCTGCACGCCTTCGCTAAAGAGACCCAACTCTCTCACGCCGAATGGAGCCGAGCCCTGAAATTCGCGACGGACGCAGGCAAGATAACAGATGATGAACGCAATGAATTCGTTCTTATCTCCGACGTGACGGGACTGTCGTCACTTGTTGATATGATCGGTTCTCAGCACGATGGCACATCGTCCAGTTGCCTTGGGCCGTTCCATTCTGTCGGAGCGCCGCTGTTACCTGTCGGAGGAGACCTCAAAAAGGACAACGACGGTGCGACGGTGGTTCTTGAAGGTTACGTGCGCGATTTGGAGGGAAACCCTGTCGAAGGCGCGATGATCGAACTGTGGCAGACGGCTGAGAACGGTCTCTACTACTCACAGGACGGCGACCAAGGCGAATTCAACCTTACGTGCTCGATGAAGACCGGTGCCGATGGCCGTTACGCCATGACCACGGTCAAACCCGCCCCCTACAAGGTCCCCGATGATGGCCCGGTTGGTGAG
Source organism: Marivivens sp. (assembly GCA_965215785.1). GTDB lineage: Bacteria > Pseudomonadota > Alphaproteobacteria > Rhodobacterales > Rhodobacteraceae > Marivivens. The sequence continues at coordinate 1,300,723 of OZ244120.1, forward strand.
TTGTTCCGCGCCACCGGACGGACGCCTTGGCGGCCCTCACATTTGCATTTTATCGTGCAGGCCGACGGGCTGAAGTCATTGGTGACCGAGGTTTTTGCCAATGGCGACCCCTACCTCGACCAAGATGCCGTGTTTGGAGTGCGCGAAGACCTGATCATGGACTACGTCGAAAGCACAGACCTCGACGCGCTGCCCGATGATCTGGAAATAGGACGTAACGCAACGATCCCCTATTACAAGGTCGACTTCGATTTCGTCCTTGTCCCCGAAAATTTTTGAATAACGAGCCGAACGAAAAGGAAAATACAGATGCGGGAAACACATCTAGAAGACGGTAAATGGTGGGTCAGCCCCTACAACTTTGAACCCAGCGTGCGCGAAGGTTTGAACCTGCCTGAAAAAGTCGAAATCCACGACGCGACCCTGCGTGACGGCGAGCAGACGCCCGGCGTGGTGTTCTCCGTCGACGACAAGATCGAGATCGCAACAAAACTGGACGAACTCGGCGTAGACCGGATTGAAGCCGGGATGCCTGCGGTGTCGCCTGACGATCAAACGGCGATCAAAGAGATTTCGAAGCTGGGGCTAAAGTCAAAGATCTTCACCTTTGCTCGCGCGATGAAGACAGACATTGATCTGGCGCTGGAATGCGGCGCCGATGGTGTGGTGATCGAGGTGCCGATTGGCTATCCAAAGCTGGTCACTCAATTCGGTTGGACCTGGCGGGATGTGGCTGAAAAGACGGCCCCGATCATCAAATACGCCAAGGAAAACGGCCTGTTCGCGCTGTTCTTCCCCTACGACACAACCCGTGCGCGCAAGGACGATCTGACTAACCTGTGCAATTACATCATGGACAATACAGCGCCGGATTCCATCGGCATCGTCGACACCATGGGCTGTGCTACGCCAGAGGCGATCAAGCATATGGTCCGTTGGGTGAACGGCATGACCGGCTTGCCTGTTGAGATTCACACGCACAATGATTTCGGAATGGGTGTCGCGACCGAACTGGCCGCCGTCACGGCGGGCGCCAATTGCGTCCACTCCTGCGCCAACGGTCTGGGAGAGCGGACAGGCAATGCGGCACTTGAAGAACTGATGATGGGTCTGCACCTGCTTTACGGCTACGACACCCATTACAAGCTCGACAAAATCCCTGAGCTGGCCGCGATGATCTCCGAGAAATCCAACATCCCGATTGCCCGCAACAAACCGGTTCTGGGCCACGGCAACTTCATCCGCGAAAGCGGCATCGGTATCAACTACGTGATGAACGACCCGCTTGTAATGTTCGCGACACACCCTGCGCTGACCGGCAAAGAGGGTGAAGTCGTTCTGGGCAAGAAGTCCGGCAAGGCCTCGATCATCTACAAGATGGGCGAGCTGGGCATGGGCGAGCTGGACGACGACAAGATCGGTGCCATACTCAACGAGGTCAAAAAGGCTGGCATCGCCAAGCGCGATGTTCTGACCAACGAGGAATTCGCCAACATCGTTTCTGCCGTCAGAGCGGCCTAACCGGAGGACGAGCCATCCCTTACCAATCACGACCAAACCAGTCAGAATCAGCGACAACGTTGGCCTATCGCCAACTTCGGGAGATGCTTTTGACTGGCGGGCTGGCACCGGGTGAGAAGCTCAAGATCGACGGCTTGCGCAAGGTGCTGGACCTGGGGGCCTCTCCCATTCGGGAGGCCCTTAGTCTCTTAGTGTCGGAGCAATTGGTGGTACGGCACGAACAGCGCGGGTTTCGGGCCGCCGCAACAAGCCGCGAGAATTTCGATGAAATTCTGAACCTGCGCAGCACCTTAGAAAGCAAGGCGCTGCGCCAGAGCATCGAACGCGCGACGCCTGCTTGGCTTGAAGAGGTTGTTCTGGTTCATCACCGAATGAGTCGCGCCAAGGCAACGGGCACTGAAGCTTTTGAAATTGAACACAAGAATTTCCATTTGGCGCTTATCGGAAATTGCAATTCCCCCCTGATGACGCGCATCTGCGACCAATTGTATGACCTCAACATCCGGTATCGATACCTCGCGGGGCGATCGAACCACTACACAGGTCGCATGGTGGACGATGAACACAAGGGCATCCTTGATGCAGTTGTTGCAGAGAATGCCGACGAAGCCGTGAAATTGTTGCTTCTGCATTATGAAAAGACTGGTGAATACCTGAAACCCTTTATCAAATAGACGGAAATTTCGGGGTTACTCATTGAGCCTTTTTGGGCTGAGTGCTCCGTCCCATACTTCGTTCTAAAGCACCTAGTCGGAAAACGATCCGATTGCAGGCTCACAACGCAGAAGGACGTGCCGCATCTCTATCCGAACGCTCCTAGGTTACGAGCTTTTCGGAGACATAACGGATGTCCGCTTTGTAGGCGGATGCGCTTTCGGCCGTACCCGCAGCGAATGCCCGCTTCCCGCCCTTGGTGTCGATTGAACGGGCTTCGGTCTTGGTTGTCGTCTTGATGTTTGCTTCGGCGGTCCGCCCGCGGTGCCTTCGCAATTTCGGCTGAGGTCCAGTTTCCACCCAAACTTTCCAGCCAGAACTCCATGACGAAGGCCTGCAGGTAGCTCACCCAGCATTGGCGACCCGCTCCCAGAACGACGCTTTGCGGGCATGATTTACCTTTAGGCCGTCGAGATATTCCTCATACGTCGGGTGCCCCGCATAGTCCGGTATTGCCGTGTCAACTGACGCGCATGACGCGAGGTGGCGGGTGGCGTGGCCGTAGCGGCCTGAGCGGGACTTGGTCAGAGCGAAATCGATCATCGACCGCCAGAGCAGGACGGCGGCCAGGGGGCGCGTTGCCGTCAGTGCATCTGCCAGCGGGGTCAGGATGTCATAGGCATCGCCGTCGATCTCGGTGTGGCGGGACAGAACCAACCCGGAGGCGAGGGACATATCCTGAACTTGCAGGCAATAGGCCAAGGCCGCGTTGATGACTGGAAATGTCAGCACATGCTGACGGGCGGCGTCTTCGGCTTCGATGTCCTCGAAATCCGGCAAAAGCTTGAGGTACCGGTGCAGCGCGTCCGGGCAGAGGCGATTTTCAAACCGCGCCCATAGGGTAGTGCGGAGGTCATCTTTGCGTCCCAGCGCCTCAAGACAGGCGAAATGCGCCTCATCAAGATCGGGGGTGTCAAACCAGTGATCGTTCGGCTGGGCACTTTCGACAAGCAGCAGTGCCTCTTCGGCGCGGCCAGCGGCAAGAAGGCGTGTCGCCGCCTCGGGGGCGATGGTGTGGAAGGTCAGTTGTTCGGCTGTGTACCGGGCCAGCCACGCATCGACGTCGCCTTGCAGATCGGCGACATCCTGCAGGATCATCTCAATAGTCCGGTCGCGGGCGACCCGTGCGCGATCTTCGCGCTGCGCGGGATCGGTAATGAATTCGTAAAGAACCAGATCGGCCTCGGTCAGCGGTGTAGAACGCGCAGCCTCGGACAGCGCCTTGAGATGCGCCAGACCAGCGTCACCCAACGCCTCTGCCAAGGCATGGATGGCGTGATCGAACGCGCCGTATCCATCGACTGAGACCGCCTCAAAGACGTCTTCGGCAAGAGCCTTCGGGTCTTTGGTTAGGGATGGCGCAACACGCGAGACCGCCTCCATCGCGTCGCGCATCACATCGCCAATCGTGCCCCAACTGTCATCCGTGCGCTCATGGATGCCCGCTGCCAAGTGCAGTTGCGCCCAAAGCAGATCAAACGCCAGATCCGGCGCGCCAGGCGCGATGCCCGTTTCGATCATCTGCGTGAGGTCGGCCAGTTCCTTGGCCAGCGTTTTCTGCGCCTTGCGCGAGATGAAGCTGCGGCCCTTTCGGACCTGCGCAAACCGCTTGCGGACATCGGAAGCAATCGTCTCGGGCCCCTGTTCCGCCGCCAGCGCCATGCGCACGCGCCGCTGGCGGGCGGCGTCTCCCTTGACGGTCTCGAGGAGCAGATCGGCCAGAACATCCGCGCCAAGGGTCAGCAAGTTCGCCTTGTTCAGAGCTTTCCCCGCCATCGCCGTTCTCCTGTGCCGCAGCTATCGTCCGGAATCTACATATAGAAAAGGCGCCCATTGGGCGCCCCATATATAGATCGAGCCATCGTCTTCGCGAAATCTTCGCCCGATTCCGTGCTAACTTTGTCCCGATTTACAAATACTAGTGGGTCCAAGCACCGCGGCGGTTCGTGGCAAAGTTTTCGCCATATCCACCCATGCGGATGTTGGCCTGACGCGACTTTGGCTCTTGCACGGTGAACGCAATGCCGTTTGCCTCGGCGTAGTCGATGGCCGCTTCTTTGCTGTCAAAACGCAGTTTGACTTGCGATTGGGTGTCGCTTGAGGATGTCCAACCCATCAGCGGATCGACTTCGCGCGATGATGCTTGTGCATATTCCAAAACCCATTGCTTGGTCTTGGCTGTGCCGGACGACATAGCAGTTTTAGCAGGGCGATAGATTCGTGCGCGCATGTTTGGACTCCTCTAAATTCGCCCCCTTATCCAGAAAATTATGGGACGATGCAATAAGTCACGTCTGCGAATATGCTCACAGACCCAGAATGCGCCAAAATTCCTGCTGTGTGGCCTCAGACAAACCGCCCTCGGGCGTAATTTGTTCATAGATTTCGGCCTCGGTGCCGGTTGCCTCGAAATAATCGACCAATTGTTGACTGGCCTGCAGGCGTGTCTCGGCTTCTGATGTTAGGGATGCCAGCAAGGCATCATACTGGGCCTGATAATCGGCAGCAGCAGGATCAAGTGCGGCAAAGTCATCATACCCGATCAACTCTAGGACGGATTGCGCGGCCGCTGGATCATACCCTTCGGACGATGCATCCAACGTCGCCAGATAGGCAGCGATTTCGTCGGTCGTCAGGATCGCGTTCGGATCAAAGTCGTCCGGCGAAATACCTTGGGCATTGAGTGCCTCCAGCAGTTCACGACTGGCGAGAACGGCATCGCGATAGGCTGCGACTTGACCAACTCGGCTGTTGCTGGCTGCGTTGAGAAAGGCCTGTTCGTTCGCGTTTGCCGCGTTCAAGCCTTTCAGTTCCGAGGCGACAGCTCCGCGGCCGTTATTTCCGCCGTTGCCATTGCCCGCGTTGTCATTTCCGCTGTTTCCGTTTCCGTTTCCGTTGTTGCCGGATTTACCCTGGGCCAAGGCGGCCCCAGCGTCATGCATGACGAGCCCGGCCCCGACAGAGCCAGAGAAGAAGGCGGTTAGGATCGTCAATGCGATTATCTTTCGAGGTGTCATATCGTCGTCTCCTTTCGTTGGTTAAGGGCGGCAATTTTTGTGCCATGCCCGTCTGCCACTTGAAGAAGAACAAAATAAGACCATTATGTGGCGCAACGCAAGGAGAGCCCATGCACAACAACCATCCTGAATCCATGCCGATGACCCAGCGCGCACCGGAACAGCGTGAAAAGCTGGAGGGCGGCAAGCGGTTCGTCATGAACACAGAATTTGAACCCGCCGGTGACCAGCCGACCGCGATCAAAGAGCTGTCGGCGGGTGTGTTGAGCGGTGATCAGGATCAGGTACTGCTGGGCGCGACCGGCACGGGTAAGACATTCACCATGGCCAAGGTGATCGAGGAAACCCAGCGGCCTGCAATCATCCTTGCCCCGAACAAAACCCTCGCCGCGCAGCTATACGGTGAATTCAAAGGGTTCTTTCCCGACAATGCGGTCGAATATTTCGTGTCTTACTACGATTATTATCAGCCCGAAGCCTATGTGCCGCGGTCGGATACCTACATCGAAAAAGAGAGCCAGATTAACGAACAGATCGACCGGATGCGCCATTCGGCGACGCGGGCGTTGTTGGAACGGGACGATGTGATCATCGTCGCCTCGGTGTCCTGTATCTATGGCATCGGTTCAGTCGAAACCTATTCGGCGATGACGCAGGACCTGTTTGTTGGCAAGTTGTACGACCAGCGTCAGGTCATGGCCGATCTGGTGGCACAGGCCTATCGCCGCAACGATCAGGCCTTTCAGCGCGGCACGTTCCGTGTTCGGGGTGATAGCCTCGAAATCTGGCCAGCACACCTTGAGGATCGTGCATGGCGTCTGTCGTTCTTCGGAGAAGAGTTGGAGGGCATCAGCGAATTTGATCCCCTGACCGGTGAGCGCACAGATACGTTTGAGAAAATCCGCATCTACGCCAATAGCCACTATGTGACGCCGCGCCCGACCATGAAACAGGCCGTCAAAGGCATCAAGGAAGAGCTGTTCAAGCGCCTAAAACAGCTGGAAGAAGAGGGTAAACTGCTCGAAGCGCAGCGGCTCGAACAACGCACCAATTTTGACCTTGAGATGCTTGAGGCGACCGGTGTTTGCAATGGCATCGAAAACTATAGCCGGTATCTGACTGGCCGTGCACCGGGTGAACCACCGCCCACACTGTTTGAATTCATTCCTGACAACGCGATTGTTTTCGCGGACGAAAGCCACGTTTCCGTGCCCCAGATCGGCGCGATGTACAAAGGCGACTATCGCCGCAAATTTACGCTGGCTGAACATGGGTTCCGGTTGCCGTCTTGCATGGATAACCGTCCGCTCAAGTTCGAGGAATGGGACGCCATGCGACCCCAGTCGATCTATGTTTCGGCGACCCCCGCAGCGTGGGAGCTGGAACAAACCGGCGGCGTGTTTACCGAACAGATCATTCGCCCCACTGGCCTGATCGACCCTGAGGTCGAGCTGCGCCCTGTCGCGACACAGGTGGACGATCTGCTGGATGAAATCCGCAAGGTGACGGCGCAGGGCTATCGAACGCTGTGTACCACCCTGACCAAACGCATGGCCGAGGATCTGACCGAATACCTGCACGAACAGGGCATCAAGGTGCGCTACATGCACTCGGATATTGATACGATTGAGCGGATCGAGATCCTGCGCGATCTACGGCTTGGTGCGTTTGACGTTCTGATCGGGATCAACCTTCTTCGCGAAGGTTTGGATATCCCCGAATGTGGTCTGGTCGCGATCCTTGATGCCGACAAAGAGGGTTTCCTACGCTCGGAAACCTCGCTGGTTCAGACCATTGGCCGCGCTGCGCGGAACGCCGAAGGCCGCGTAATCATGTATGCAGACAAGGTGACCGGATCGATGGATCGGGCGATCAAGGAAACCGAACGACGTCGCGCACGTCAGATGGCCTATAACGCCGAACATAGGATCACCCCCCAAACCGTCAAAAAGAACGTCGAGGATATCCTTGCCGGTCTTTATCAAGGCGACACAGACCAATCCCGCGTTACTGCCAAGATCGACAAGCCCATGCATGGCGGCAACCTTGAGGCGGTGCTCGAAGGGCTGCGTGCCGAAATGCGTAAGGCGGCGGAAAACCTCGAATTCGAAGAAGCCGCCCGTCTACGGGACGAGGTTAAGCGTCTTGAAACCGTCGATCTGGTTGTCAGTGACGATCCGCTTGCCCGTCAGTATGCCGTCGATAAGGCTGTCGAGGACAGTCACAAGGCGTCGGGCCGCTCAACTGCGGGACGCGCAGGTCAGCGAGGCGGAAATAAACGCAGCAAGAGGCGCTAGAAAACGGCAACTTTGACAGCGCCTCGAACCGCTTTTGCACCGAAACTATCGCCGCAGGACGACACTGCCAAAATCGCTAGAAATGCCAATAATAGCCGCATGAATAACCTCAAGAAATTACCCAATCACCCTACGCGATTATGATAGGCTGTCACGGGGAACATTTGGGGATATTCGATCTTAAATCAGCGGTACAAACGGGACGCCGCATCCGGCCAACGTGCAAATAGCGCAGAACAGTAAGACTTTCTTCATCGGGCTCTCCTTTTCGAAAGCCTAGATTGTCATTCCACTCTGCGCAATGCGCTTGGGATCAGTCAAAGTCGAACAATTCCGACAAGAAGCTTTCGCGCCGCTTCTTTTTGTATTTCTTCTTATCATAGTACCGATCGTCATAGTCGCGACGGCGTTCTTGGTACTGGGGTGGCTGATATTGGGGCTGAGGTGCTGGCGCGGGGGCTGCTGCGGGTGCTTCGGGCGCACTACGCTCGATGATTTTGTCCAATTCTCCTCGGTCCAACCAGACACCACGGCATTGGGGGCAATAATCGATCTCGACCCCACTCCGTTCGGTCATCAACAGTTCGGTACCGTCAACGGGACATCGCATCTCAGTTCTCCTTTCATCTTTCCCCCTCTTAAGATGGCAAGTATGAAGACGGAAACAAGTCAAACGGCGCATATTTCTGGCAGTTTACTCACTGCGGTGGTGTTTGGGGCCGCCATTGTGAATGGCGAACCAAGCCCAGCATTATTGCGCCGCGCCGCCGCGCCGCCGCGGCTGTGGACCTTTGGCAGGCTGGGCGGGTTTCCGACATCATCGTGTCGGGGCATCGGGGCGAAGCCGAGGCGATGGCGGAACACATCTCCAGAAAATGTGATGCCACGGTTCATATTGAGGCAAAGGCTGCGAACACGTTTGAAAACCTGCTGTTCGCCTCACGCTTGGCCGATGGTCCTTTTGTTTTTGTCTCGGATTGGTATCACCTGCCGCGTATCTTTCTGGTCGCCAGATTTGTCGATGCAGAGGGGCGAGGCTTCTGCCCGCATGTCTCTATTTCGACTGTCTTACGCCAATTGCCGGCAGCCCTGCGTGAGCTGCCAGCGATCATGGTTTACACTGTACGATTGGTGTCAGGTCGGCTCACTTAGGTTGGGTTATCAACGCGGATCGTCACGTTGACTTTGCCCGAACAGGCCCGCGACCATTTCAACTGTACCTGATCCTTATTGAGACCTTGTTCAGGGTTCGACCACGGTGCATCAAATACCGTCTGTGATCCGCTATCAGTGATCTCACCATCGGCCACCACCGCGGTGACGTTCCGCGCAAAGCCACCAAATGGCAAAACGGCGTCTGTATCGATTGTCCACGCCGTCGCGTTGGACGATTGGGTGTGGTTGATCATAACCGGACTGAAGGTTTGATCACTGATGCCGTTGTAAGTGTTGTTCATGAACACAACATTCCGGAAACGGCTGAAGTCCAAATTGGCAAAGGTGGTGTCCACCGCCTCGACCCGATTGATGTTTTGATTCAGCGTTCGGAACACGTTGCCGGTCACGGTTAGGCCGTGGATATAATGGTTCGGCCCATAGGGCTTGACGACGATCCAGTTGAACCACGATGCCGTGTCATTGGCAGTGAAAATATTGCCGGTGATCGTCAACCCGCCAAAGGAATACTGGGTGCCAAGCGCGGGCGTCGCGTCATGTTCGTTGGTCCATTCGATAAAGTTGTTGTCGATATAGTTTCCAGTGATGGCCGTTTTGCAATTCGGCGTCGTGATGATGATCCCGCCTTTGCGGACCCCGCTTGGGTCATCGTCGCCATGAAACCAATGGTTTCCTGTGATCAGGGTCCCCGTGCCCCCCAAAACGCAAAAGTGTTTGAAGCGCGACACTCGGCAGTCTCGAATTTTGACGTCATTGGCATTGGCGTTGAAACCGACTGTGGTTCGCTGCTCAACGTCCAGCGCCTGTTCGTTCGACACGAACTGGCAGCGATCAATCATCATCCCCTGACAGCCCGACCCGATCGAGGTCAGCCCGCGGTCCTTCGGTTTGGAAATTTGGCAATCCTTTAGGTGGAACGTCACGCCGGACTTACCGATCATCACACCACTGGCAATGCCGCCACAGGCAAATTCAACATCATCAATAATAAACTGGGACAGCGTGTCGAAGCCTGAAAAATCCAACATGTACTTGAACCGCGTGAACGTGAAGTTCTGGGTGCCCTCGGCATCGTACAACGGCTGGCTAATTGTCACGGTTTTGGCCGACGCATTAACAGCCAAAACATAGATTTCCCGGCCCACACCATTGCCGGTAACAAGCGACCCGACAGGGATATTTGCGGCCGATGTGACGTTCGTTAGGGTGGTTGGGCTGTTTGCCGAATATGTCCCGTTGGACGAAATCACATCGGTATCCCATGCGGTGTTCGCCTCTGGTTCCAGCTGTCCGTTACGGATGGCACGACGAATTGCGAAACTGGTTTTGTTCCCGACAGCGGCTTGCATGTCGACGGGCTCCGACAACATGATGCGGCGTCCACATAGATCCAGCGATTCATGATCTGCGTTGTTCAGCAGTGCCTGAAATGCCTTTTTGAAAGCGAGGTTTTCATCGCCAAAGGCATCGGCATAGGTCACATAGTCAAAGTTCTTCTGGAACACCGCGCGCTTGTCATCGGGCATAACCAACGTGCCCTCGAACCGGATCTGATTTTCGATCGTGACGTGATCTGCCAAATGGTAAATGCCGGCTGAGACCAGAACTTCTCGGCCATTTGCATCTGCATCGGCGGCTTCGAATGCGGCGGTATCATCCGTGGTTCCATCGCCGACAGCGCCATAGTCGCGCACATCAACGACACCCATCATATCGCGGATAAAGACGTTGGTCACATCGACGATTTCGATATCGTCAATACGAACAAGGCCGCCCGTCGCGCCGGTGATGTCCAGGCCGATATGACCATAAAGGGCATCCGCCCAAACCATATCCACGCCCGTGCGGGGGCCAGTGCCGATGATCGCCGAAATTTCGACTACTTGGCCATAGCTGGTCAGTGTTGCTGCGGCGGCTGACGCGGTGGCCGATGCAACGAATGCCCCGCCAACACCGCCCGCCCAACCGGCAATCCGCACCGACGGCAGTGGGCCGGAAACCGCTTTGACCTTGGCCGTCACCTGCAAATAGCAGCCGGGCAAAATAGGGGTTTCCCCCATATAGCGCAGCTTAGTCGGGGAACCTGTGTGCAAAATTTCGATACAACCGCCGAAATCTTGGTCCGCTGAAACGAAAACTCCCGTGCCTGAGCCATCGTAGGTGTCTGATCCCGGCGTGCCGTCGCCACTGGACCAAACGTCCAGCCCGTTCTCAAACGCCAGCGGCATAAAGGTAATTCCGTCGGTTACAGCCTTGTTCATCCTATTCCCTCTCACTGGGACGCGGCTGAAAAATGGCCTGTCCCTAAATCGCACCACCGGTCACGCCGGTTATGGGGAATAGCTACTGGTTAGGGGTTAATGCGGGCTGCGACCACCGAACGGTGCTAGGCGCTCAGGTCCGAACTTGGTACGAGGTCGACACCGTTGATCCGCCATCCGGACTGTGTCGGTACCATATAATAATCAAGCATATAGGCAACGCCATCGGTGTCTGTGACCATAACCCGTTGGACAACCTGCATGCCCATCCGCCGCGCGTCCAGAAACACGATGTCGGCGTTGTTCCAAACCATCGGATAACCTGTTTCGACCATCTGACCGAAGGTTTCAGGTGACTCGAACAATCGTTGAATCATGGGACTGGCAAAAGAAAAGGCGCGGGAAATATCCCGCGCCTCGAATGCTCGCATTTGATTTTCAATCACGCCCTGTAGGGCTGCAGCTTCGTCCTGAGCAAACAAAGCCTGAGGGGTTGCAAGTAGGGCTATGATCAGTGGTGTCCGTATCATCTGCGTGCATCCTTTCTAGGATATCTACGCAGCATGATTAGAACCGGATCACTTTGTCGCCAATTCGCCCTTTAGTCCGGCCTCGATCAGGCTGATGCTTTCCTCAATGCCATAAAGGGCGATAAAGCCACCAAAGCGTGGTCCTTGGCTCGCGCCAAGCAAGACCTCGTACAGCGCCTTGAACCAATCACGCAGGTTTTCGAACGCGTGGTCTTTGCCAACCGCGAACACCATGGATTGCAGCTCTTCGGCATCCAGACCGCCGTCCCACGCTTTCAAGCGCTCCACCAGATCCGCAAGCGCGGCCTGTTCCTGTTCGTTTGCTGCGCGATACACTTTGGTCGGTTTGACAAAGTCGTTGTAGTAGCTAACCGCAAAACCCGCCGCCTGATCGAGGTCAGGATGTGTTTCTGGCGCCGCGTCAGGTGCGTAACGCTGGATAAAGCCCCACATTGCGTCTTTGCTTTCTGCACCCGAAACCGAAGCAAGGTTCAGCAGCATCGAGAAGGGCACAACCATCTTCGACTCTGGCACGTTTCCATTGTGGATGTGGTGCACAGGGTTCGCCAGCTGGCCCTTCAGGTCCTGCGTCGGATAGGCGCGTAGCTGCTGATGGTATTCGTCCACCATCTTGGGGATCACATCAAAATGCAGCCGTTTCGCGGTCTTGGGTTTCAGGAACATGAAATACGACAGCGACTCTGTCGACGCATAGGTCAGCCATTCGTCGATCGAGATGCCGTTGCCCTTGGACTTGGAAATCTTTTCCCCGTTCGCATCAAGGAACAGCTCGTACACCATGTGGTTCGGCTTTTTTGCGCCGAGGATTTCTGAAATCCGGTCATAGATGTTGGTGTTGGTGCTGTGATCCTTGCCGTACATCTCAAAATCGACGTTCAGCGCGGCCCAGCGGGCGCCAAAGTCCGGTTTCCACTGCAGTTTCACGTTGCCGCCGGTAACAGGCAGGGTCCATTCCTTGCCGTCCTCGTCGTCGAACGTGATGGTATAGTCCTCACGGTTTACCGATTTCATCGGCACATAAAGAACGCGGCCGGTTTCCGGATGGAGCGGCAAGAAAATCGAATAGGTCGACTGACGTTCTTCGCGCAGCGATTTCAACATCACCTTCATGATGTCGTCGTATTTGTCGACGGCGCGTTTCAGCACCTCGTCAAATTGGCCCGACTTGTAGAATTCGGTGGCCGAATAGAAATCATACTCGAACCCAAAGGTATCGAGGAAACGGCGCAACATCGCGTTGTTATGATGGCCAAAGCTTTCGAATTCGCCAAAGGGATCAGGAACGCTGGTCAGCGGTTTTTGCTCATGCTCTTTCAGCATGTCTTGGTTCGGCACGTTGCCCGGCACCTTACGCATCCCGTCAAGGTCGTCCGAGAAACAGATCAGACGCGTCGGAATGTCGGAAATCGCCTCAAAGGCATTGCGGATCATGGTTGTCCGCAGAACCTCGCCAAAGGTGCCGATGTGTGGCAAACCCGACGGCCCATAGCCCGTTTCAAACAGAACATAGCCCTTTTCAGGCGCAGCTTTTTCATAGCGTTTGACAAGGGCGCGGGCTTCTTCAAAGGGCCAGGCCTTGCTCTCCATCGCTGCTGCACGCAAATCGCTCATTTCTGTTCTCTCGATTCCATCGCCCGCCCCTTTGGCAGGCTCCAAGCGCTCTCACTATTGTCCTCGGGGCCAAGGGTCAACATTTGCCATGAAAATAACAGCCTTCGGATGCTGTTGCTAATATTGGGCTGCTGCCTTGTCGGCGGCTGTTGGGCCATCTATCCTAGTAGCTAGATCACCTAGAAAGGAACGCACCAATGGAACTCGAACACGGCCTGTCTGCTCAGGATGCATTGGTGGCGTTGATGATCGCTGTTTCCGCCAGCGACGAAGATATCCGAACTGCGGAACTGGTTCGGATCACCGATGTCCTGAACCATTTGCCTGTCTTTGCGGATTTTGATCCGGCTCGGCTACCGCGTGTGTCTCAGATCGTTTTTGACCTTCTCGAACAAGAGGACGGACTCGATGCCCTGTTTGGTTTGATCCGCGAAGATTTGCCAGAGCGCCTGTTCGAAACGGCTTATGCGCTTGCCTGTGATGTTGCCGCGGCTGATGGCCGGATCGAGGGCGCCGAGGCACGAATGCTTGAGGAAATTCGCCACGAACTGGCGATTGACAGGCTGCATGCCGCCGCTATCGAACGCGGCGCCCGTGCGCGCCACATGACGCTTTAACTCAGGACCCAGCGCTGCAGCAGCTTTTGCTGCAGCCTCCGCGCATCTCTTGCCCATGGGCGCGTACCCTCCGGCACGTCATCTGGGCTCAGCTTTGCGATGTCGCGCCTGTCTAGGTCAGCCGACTGAACGGCGAACGCGCACTGTCGGCCCGACCGCGTCGTGAAATATCCCGCAAGTGTCGAAACAAAATCGAGTGTGCCGGTTTTGGCGCGAACGGGTTGCGCGGCGTTGATCGGGTCGCCGTTTTCGTCAACCAGCGTATGTTCTTTCAAAATCGAGCCAATGGTACCGGCAACGTCACTGCGGGCCAGAAAATCGGTCAGCTCACTCGGCGACACACGGTTACGGTCCGACAATCCCGAATGGTCGTAGAACGACATTCCGGATGGTGCGTATGACTGAATAAACCCCTCCATCCGCTGCGCCGATTGTATCAGGTTCGCAGGACGGTCCCCAATCTGGGCTGATGCCGCCAGCCCCATTGCCTCTGCTGTTATGTTCGTCGAAAATCTCAGGCACTTTCGCGCCACCTCGGTCAATGGCTCGCCTGTGTGCCGTGCGATTTCCTGACCAGTGACAGGTGCGGTCGTGCGGACAATGCTGCCGATACGGATGCCTTCTGACTGCAACAGGGTCTTTAACACATCACCGCAATATAGTGCAGGGTATCGCACCGGAAGCCATCTGGCCCCTTCGGCCCCAAGGGCACCGCGCGCGACGGTCCAGTGGTCACTATCGGTCGATCCCGCGTATTGATAAACTGGCTGGTCTCGGTCCGTGCTTTCGATCGTTGCCACGGAAACGACGGGATTATAGTTGCGGGTTGCTGCGTTCATATTCAGCTCGTGGCCCGAACCCGCGCGTTTCCATGAAAAATAGACGCGATTGTAGTTAAGGTTCAGACCGCTCAGCGATGGGTTATAGCTTAGGTGATCCTTTTGCGCTGGTTCAATTTCGAACACATGCGGCAACGCATCGGACGCAAGCAGCAAGCGCCCAGTGATCTGCCGAATTCCGGCCTGCCGCACCGCCTTGGCCAGGGTCGCTAGGTCGTCGGTTTTTAGGTTCGGATCGCCGCTGCCTTGCAGGATAAGATCACCATCGAGAATGCCGTCAGTGATCAAACCATCTGCAATCAGGCGGGTCTCAAACGCGAACTCTGATCCCAGAACGGCAAGGGCATAAAATGCGGTAACGGCCTTTGTCACGCTTGCAGGCGGCAACTGTGTCGTTGCGCCCATGGCCTCAATCGTCTGGCCGCTGCTTAGGTCAACAACCGACAGCATGTGCTGACCGGATGGCGCATAGCGCTGAACATAATCGGCAAGGTCGGGGCGCGAAACGGGGCGCTGCTGGGGTGGCCAATCCTCGGGGCGTAGGTTTGGGCGCAGGGACCGATCAATCGGGTTTGCCATCGCGGTGGCAGGTACAATCGCTGTTAGCCCAGCAAGAACCTTTCGCCGCGACCAGCCGTTCATGTCGCTTTGGCCTTTTTCTTCCACTCGCCGCGCTCCCTGATCGCCGTTGACGAAGCATGGGACAGTGGCAGGTTTATAAAGCACCACGCTGGTGCCTTTGCGTGGGCCAATGACCACGATTGCCAAAACGGCAGGCGGGCCTCTCGGAAAATCTGCGCGGCTTTGGATCCGCGCGCACGCGCGCCATGACCGGGGCGGGCAATTACGCCCACGGGCACCCGTTTCATAATGTCCTGCCAGTCCTGCCACCTATGCAGCTGGGCAAGGTTATCGGCCCCCATCAGCCAAACGAATTTTACATCTGGGTAAATGGCCTGAAGTCGCTTGATGGTTTCGGCGGTAAAACGGGTCCCAAGGTGCTGTTCGACGTCCGTGATGGTCACCTTGGGGTGCTGCATAACCTGTCTGGCATGCGCAACGCGTCTGGCCATATCGGCCGGCCCTTCAGCCTTTAGCGGGTTGCCGGGCGATACCAGCCACCACACATGGTCAAGGCCAAACCGGCGCAAGGCCGCGCGCGTGATGTGCGCGTGGCCTTCGTGTGCCGGATCAAACGATCCGCCCAACAGCCCAACGGTTTGACCCGGGCGCGGTTTCGGAAATTCGTACTTCATGGCCTTCGAAATTGTCCGAAGAAGCAAGAACACCGTTGATTGCACAAAGTAAAGTCAAAACCTTAGCTGGGCACATAGTTGAAATGCGGGAACCGCGCCTCTTGCGCACGGCCGGTGACATCAAACGCAACCATGCCAACAAACGCTCCGGTAAAGGAGCCATGTTCCCCTTTGCCGCCTTCGTCTGAGATGACCAATGCGTCAAGCGGCGGGCCAAGTGTTTCCCAACCGTTGCCCGCATCGAACCAGAACTGTTGGCTTGCCTTGTCCACCGTTACCCGCAACTTGATTGGCCCATCACGCAGCGCGACCGGATCACAAGGGAAGGTCAGCGCCCCGTTTGGATAATCGCCGGGGCAGGACATCAAAACCAATTCCCGACCGCCTTTGCCGTCGCCTGTTACAACAGCCGCGTGGAACTTGTGGCTATTGTAATACGTCGTCAGCCCTGCGCCTTGCTGATAGGTGTCGGGCGCAAATTCGACTTCGGTGTCCGCGGAATAAACGTGATGTTCCTGCCGGCGCGCGACCAAGGCTTGCTCAAAATGGGACCCAATGCTTTCCCGCCCGATCAGAACAAGTGCGTCGCTTTCTACACGGAAAATACGTTCCCAATCAGGGGTCCGTAGCCACTGAAACTCGGGCGGTAAAACGTTTGCAAAATTGCGTTCTATCGCCGTGTCGGGCGGCCGTTCCGTCGCTTGGGGGGCGGGCACATCAACGCGGGCCAGCATACCCCCTTGTTCCAGCCACAGCCAATCGTCCCGCCAGATTACCTTTTCCAGCCCGCTTTCACGTCCAAGCGGGCAATAGTCCTTGCCATCGGGGCCTTTGATCGGGCGCCCCATCAAGAACGAATGATAGTGATCGCCCCAGTGCGTTTCGACATATTGCCCATGACCGGTGCGCTGGATCGCGTTGTCGCTGTCTTTGGCGCTGATCACATGCAATTCAGGGTGGTCTTCGTAGGGGCCGTTGATATTCCGCGACCGCGACAGGGTCACGGCATGGTTATATCCTGTGCCACCTTCCGCAGTGGTCAGGTAGTAATAGCCATTCCGCTTGAACAAATGCGGGGCCTCGGTCAGGCCACGCACAGTGCCGGGATAGATATTCTCAATCGGCCCGAATAATCCTTCCTCGGGTGACCATTCTTGCAACAAAATCCCATCAAAACTTTTGTGGGTCGGATTGCATCCCGACCCCTCCCAGCGATGGTTCCACTGAACGTTCACGAACCACTTGCGACCATAATCGTCATGAAACAGCGATGGATCAAAACCAGAGCTATTCACATACCAGCGTTCGGACCAATCCCCATCAATCGTGTCGCAACACGTGATGTAGTTGTGCGCATCCTTAAAGCTGCCATCCAGTCGCTTAACATCCGTATAAACCAACCAGAACTTGTCGCCGTCATGGCTTAGGCAAGGGGCCCAGATACCACCGCTATCGGGATTGCCCCGCATATCCAGAAGGTCCGCACGATTCAAAGGGCGTGACACAAGTTCCCAATTCACAAGGTCGCGCGAATGATAAATGCAGACGCCGGGATACCATTCAAACGTGGACGTCGCGAGGTAGTAGTCTTCGCCGACACGGCAAAACGATGGGTCAGGGTTAAACCCTGGTAACACTGGATTACGGATCATGATGCTGGGCCTCCTCTCCCTGTGCATCAGGGGGTGGTCAATCGGTTTCTGACGACTGTGCCCACAGATTGATGTCTTCTTCGTTGGCGTAGGTGTCAATCAACGCCAGTTCGTCGTCGGAAAACTCCAAATTGCCGATGGCCCCACAGCAGTCGATCACCTGCTGGGCCTTCGACGCCCCGATCAGCGCGGTCGTAACGCGGCCTTTGCGCAGAACCCATGCAATTGCCATCTGGGCCAGTGTTTGACCGCGGTTTTCTGCGATTTCATTCAGCTTGCGAATATTGTTCAGCACACGTTCGTTCAGCATGCCCCGATCTAGGCTTTTGCCCTGCACCGCGCGGCCTTCTGTGACGCCACCAAGGTATTTGTTGGTCAAAATGCCCTGTGCCAGCGGGGTGAACGCGATCGAGCCGACGCCCAAATCATCAAGTGTATCGAGCAATCCGTCCCGTTCGACCCACCGGTTCAGCATGTTGTAGCTGGGTTGATGGATCAGCAGGGGCACACCCATCGATGTCAGGATCTCGGCCGCCTCGCGGGTTCGTTCCGAGTTATAAGAGGAAATCCCGATATATAGCGCCTTGCCGGACCGCCAGATGTGTTCAAGCGCACCCATCGTTTCTTCAAGCGGGGTGTCAGGATCAAACCGGTGCGAATAGAAAATATCGACATAGTCGATGCCCATCCGCTTCAACGATTGGTCGCAAGATGAAATCAGATACTTGCGGCTGCCCCATTCGCCATAGGGGCCATCCCACATCAGATACCCGGCCTTTGACGAAATGATCAGTTCGTCCCGATACCCCGCGAAATCGGTGGCAAGGATTTCTCCAAACGCTTCCTCTGCCGATCCGGCGGGCGGGCCATAGTTGTTGGCAAGGTCAAAGTGCGTGATACCGTGATCAAACGCGGCACGACAGATGTCCCGCTTTGTCTGATGCGGTGTGTCGTGGCCAAAGTTGTGCCAAAGGCCCAGACTGATTGCGGGCAGCTTGAGGCCTGATTTGCCGCACCGCCGATAAGCCATTTTTTCATAGCGATCACTTGAGGGCACATATGTCATGGGCATTTCCTAAATCGTTTACGTTGTAAAAATTGCGTTTTTGACCAGTTTGTCAAATAGAAGTTCCGGCCAAGGGTTCAGAAAACATATTTCATAGCCCTTGAAACCGCCCGCAGCGATTGCCGAGCGCGTTAGCTATCGTTATCTAGGGTCCAACTCAGAAAAAGGATCGCAGATGGCTAACTATCAGTTCGTCTATTTCATGGACGGTGTGTCCAAGACCTATCCAGGCGGCAAGAAAGTTTTTGAAAACATCCGCCTGAACTTCTTGCCCGGTGTGAAAATCGGTGTTGTTGGTGTGAACGGTGCCGGTAAATCGTCGCTGCTGAAAATCATGGCCGGCATGGACAAGGATTTCCAAGGCGAAGCCTGGGCCGCCGAGGGTGCGAACGTCGGCTACTTGCCACAGGAACCGCAGCTTGATGAAAACCTGACAGTTCGTGAAAACGTTATGCTGGGCGTTAAGGCGAAAAAGGACATCCTTGATCGCTATAACGAATTGGCAATGAACTATTCGGACGAAACCGCCGATGAAATGGCGCGTTTGCAGGACGAGATTGACAGCCAGAACCTGTGGGATCTGGACAGCCAGGTCGACGTCTCGATGGAGGCACTGCGCTGTCCGCCGGACGATGCAAATGTCGCGACACTGTCGGGCGGTGAAAAGCGCCGTGTTGCCTTGTGTAAACTGCTGCTCGAAGCGCCAGACATGCTGCTGCTCGACGAACCTACCAACCACCTTGATGCGGAAACCATCGCGTGGCTGCAACAGCACTTGATCGACTACAAAGGCACGATCCTTTGCGTTACCCACGACCGTTATTTCCTTGATGACATCACCGGTTGGATCCTTGAACTCGACCGTGGTCAGGGCATCCCGTATGAGGGCAACTATTCCAGCTGGCTGGAACAGAAAGCCAAGCGTTTGGCGCAAGAAGCCCGCGAAGACAAATCCAAGCAGAAAACGCTGGAACGCGAACTTGAATGGATGCGTCAGGGCACCAAGGCCCGCCAGGCCAAGCAAAAGGCGCGTATCAACGCCTATAACGAACTGGCCGAACAGTCCGAGCGCGAGAAAATCACGCGTGCACAGATCGTTATTCCAAACGGCCCGCGTCTGGGTGGCAAGGTGATCGAGGTCAACGGCCTGAAAAAGGCCATGGGCGACAAGCTGTTGATCGAGGATCTGTCGTTCGATCTGCCTCCGGGTGGTATCGTCGGTGTAATCGGTCCAAACGGTGCTGGTAAATCAACCCTGTTCAAAATGCTGACAGGTCAGGAACAGCCCGATGAGGGGACCGTTGAATACGGCGACACAGTTCAGCTGTCGTATGTTGATCAGTCGCGCGATGATCTGAACGCAGATGAAACCGTATGGGAAGCCATCAGCGGCGGCGCCGAGTTGATCCAACTGGGCGATGCCGAGGTCAACAGCCGCGCGTATTGTTCGTCGTTCAACTTCAAAGGCGGCGACCAACAGAAAAAGGTTGGCCTGCTGTCGGGTGGTGAACGCAACCGTGTGCATATGGCGCGCCTGCTGAAATCGGGTGGCAACGTGCTGCTCCTCGACGAACCTACCAACGACTTGGACGTTGAAACACTGCGTGCGCTAGAGGATGCGCTGACCGAATTTGCCGGTTGCGCCGTGGTCATTTCGCACGACCGTTTCTTCCTTGATCGGATTTGTACGCACATCCTTGCCTTCGAAGGTGACGCGCATGTCGAATGGTTCCAAGGCAACTTCGAAGACTACGAAGAAGACAAAAAGCGTCGTCTTGGTCCTGATGCGCTTGAACCAAAGCGCCTCAAGCACAAGAAGTTCACACGCTAAAAAACAAAAGGGCAGGGGGAAACCTCTGCCCTTTTTCTTTACCCTTTTGCCGCCTGATTGGTGCCGGCGATCGCATTTTTTCCGGTCGTGCGGTAAACGAACAAATACAGGCACAGCACGGTCAATGCCGCTGCGAATAAGAACGGCAGACCCGGCATATAGATAACGGATGATGTTGTGCCAAAGGCAAAGATGCCTGTCATAACCAGTGGTGAAATCCCCATCCCGATGGCGTTGGTCGAGGCAAGTATGCCTTGCAGTTCGCCTTGCTGATTATCTGGCGTAGTGCGCGACATGATCCCTTGGATCGCTGGCACCGCAATCGAGCCAATAGCGGCGATTGGTACCAGTGCCAGTGCCACGTATTCGTTCTTGAGCAATCCGATGATTAACAGGGCGACAATTTCTGCGCCAAAGGCAAAGATCACCGTGTTTCTTTCGCCAAGGCGGGCAAGGATCGGGCGCATCAGACCACCCTGTAGGACAGCCATTGAAAGTCCGAAAATCGTTAGCGAAATGCCGATCATGGTTGGTTCCCAACCAAAACAGGCCTTGGCAAAATAGGACCAAATCGCCGGATAAACATAGTGTGAGATGCTGAACAGGAACGAGATGATCAGCAGGCCACGCACCGTCGGCAAAGATTTCAGTGCGGCATAGGCTCCGATCGGATTGGCTCTGAGCCAACTAAATGCGCGACGGTTTTCCTTTTTCACGGTTTCCGGCAGGACGATCAGCCCGAACAACAAGTTCACGGCTGTCATCACTGCCGCCGCATAAAAGGGGGCTCTTGTCCCGAAATCCGCAATCAATCCGCCCAGAATCGGCCCAACAACAAAGCCAAGCCCAAACGCGGCCCCGATCAGCCCAAAGTTCGCGGCCTTTTTCTCGGGTGGGGAAATATCCGCCATATAGGCATTCGCTGTCGAATGGGTGGCCGCTGTGATGCCGCCAATGATCCGCCCGACCAACAACAGGAAAATCGAACCGGCCATCGCCATGATCAGATAGTCGATGCACATCGCGGCAAGTGCCACCAACAGGACGGGACGCCGCCCATAGCGATCAGACAGGTTACCAATTGTGGGGCCCGCTACGAATTGCATGACCGCAAATGACGTCGTCAGAATGCCGCCCCAAATGGCAGCATTCCCCAGATCTTCTCCGCTGACCTCTAATAGAAGGTCAGGCATAATAGGCATAATAAGTCCGATCCCGATCGCGTCCAAAAAGACAGTGAAAAGGATAAAGACAATTGGTAGGCGCATATTCATCTCCCGATGATGCAGCCCTACCGCGGACCGATTAATTGGCAAGTAAGGTTGTGCTTACCTTGAAAGACCTAGCATCTTTTGCCGCAGTGCCCAAAATCTGTCGCGGATCAAAGCAATCTGCCAGGTTCAAATCGGGCCAGGATTCTTGTGATAGTTGTCGCAAACTGCCGCCGTCTTTGATAACTGACTGACATAATTCCTTAACTTTTGCCTGCGCGTCTGGGCGCGGCATAACCGCAATCAGCTTAAAGCTGAGTGCTTCTGCAAAGATAAGTCCGGTGCCATCGTCAATCCCTGCCAACATCGCATCCGCGTTCGGGGAAATGCTTGCCGTTAGGTCATCGGCGGCCGACAAGGCGCGACCAACGGTCAAACACATCTGGGGCAAAGTCATCCATTCGCTGATCCACGCCGCACCATCCCGTTGCAGGCGATGGACGGGTGCGAATTGCATGGTGGCATTCAATCCAACCATCCCGCGCGACAACGCAACCAATAGCGATGGAATGACAGGGTTTTGTTTTTGCGGCATCGTTGACGATCCGCCGGCCCCCGCCAAGGTCACTTCGCCAATGCCGGTTTGGGTCAGCAGGGTCAGGTCATCGCCCATTTTGGCCAGTTGCGCGGTGACTTGTGTCATCCATGCCGCCAGCTCTGCAACACCATTGCGTTCCGCGTGCCAGCTCGCGCCGGGATCGCCCAGCCCCAAACCCGCCGCAAGGGCGGCGCGGACGTCTTCGCCTTTCGGCCCCATGGCGGAAAGCGTTCCAGCGGCACCGCCAAGGCTAACGCGCAGGACGTGGGGTTTCAGCGCCTGCAGCTGTTCATGCAAGCTAATCAGCGGGCGTCCCCAACTGGCCACCAAACAGCCAAAGCTGGTTGGCGTCGCAGCCTGACCATAGGTGCGGCCAACCATTGGTGTTTCTGCGTGTTCCTCGGCCAGTTGACCAAGTTTGGTCAGAATGGACACGAGGCGTGTTTCGTACAGCGTGATTGCCTGGCGCAGCCGCAGGGCCAGCGCGGTGTCCATGATGTCCTGTGACGTCGCCCCATAGTGTATCCACTGTGCATACTCGGGGGCCTGCATCAATTCACGAAAATGGGCAACAAGGCCGGGGATTGGCACCGCATTCTTTGCTGTGCTGGCGGCCAGCCCCGCAGGATCAATCTGAAGCTCAAGGCTGGCACGATGGATTGCCTTGGCGCTCAGTTCCGGAATGACGCCCAATTCGCCCTGAACCTTGGCCAGAACGCCCTCGACGATCATCATTGCGCGAACTTCGGCGCTATCTGTAAAAAGGGCTGCGACCTCGCGGTCCAACGCTAGGTCCCGAAAAATTGCGCTTTCAAATAGGGACGCGGCCATTAGTCTTCCTCGCTCAGTCTAATCAATTCATCTGCCAACGCATCAGGCGCAGACAGAAACGGCGAATGCGATGTGTCCATGGTGGCAACGTGGTTCTGCGGGAAATCCGCGCTCATCGCCACTTGCAACTCATCGGGAACAGCACCGTCTTGGCTGCAGCGAATATACCGTTTGGGCACGATTGGCGAATTGATAAGGTCAATAACGGTTTCTTGCGGCGCAATGGGTTGCGGGCCAAGCTGCGATACCGCCCAGTTTGCCGTTTCGGATGGGACATCGGCAAAAAACTTGGCGACGGCTTTGTCTGGATCAATCGTAAAGGTTTTGCCGCTTTCGTCCTTAACAACTGCATCAATCAACAACTGTCGCTCTGCAGATCGCCGCAAGTCGGCCAGTGATTTGCCTTGGGTCGGGACATAGGCGCACAGGTAAATCAAACATCCGATTTTGTCGGCCACGCGTTCGGCTGCCGCTGTGATCGAATACCCACCCGCTGAATGACCAACCAAGACAGTGCCTTGTTGAACCTGTTGGGCAATCGCCTCGGAATAGGTGCCCAGCGTAACGGTCGCGGGGTCCGTGGTGTCAGCCCCGTGCGACGGCAGATCGATTGCACGAGCGGTATGCCCCTTGGCTCGCAGTGCGGGAACGACATCGCGCCAACACCACGCACCGTGGCAAGACCCGTGGATCAACAGGAAATCGGTCATTCTATATGTCCGGTTTGTTTAAGGAACGTAACCAACACGTCGGTAAACGCGGCTGGTGCCTCGTAGCAAGGCAAATGACCTGTCCGGCGCATCAGTTGAAACTGTGATCCGGGAATAAGGTCGATCGTCTCGCGCACCAGATCGGCAGGTGTCGTTGCATCCTCGCTGCCCGAAATTCCCAAGGTCGGTAACCTCAGACCGCTGGTGGGCGTGTAAAAATCCGTTCCAGCAATCGCGGCGCAGCAACCAACGTACCCCTCGGTCGGGGTGCCTGCCAGCATATGACGCAGGGGCTCTACGGCGGGCGTTTTGCGAAACGCCTTGCTCACCCATCGGTCCAGAATGGCATCCGCCATAGTTTCCAGCCCATTTTTTCGCACAGCGTCAATTCGATCTTGCCAGAAGGCCGGGTTTCCAATCTTGGCGGCAGTGTTCGACAGAACCAGAACCCGCATCAAATCCAGCCGTTTAACGGCAAGCCCTTGGGCAATCATGCCGCCGATCGACAGACCGACAAAGGCCGCATCGCGGACGTTCAGGTGATCGCAGACGGCTTCGGCGTCGGTGATCAATGCGCCCATAGAATAGGGGCCGTCAGGGCAGGTGGATCGGCCATGGCCGCGTTTGTCCATCCGGACAACCCGCAGTCCTTCGGGCAGCAGATCCACAACCTGATCCCAAAGGCTCAGTTCGCTGCCCAGCGAATTAAGCAGAACAAGGGTCGGAACACCCTCGCCAATCGTGCCGTCTTCGCGAGCATAAAGCGTTACGCCGTCTCGTTCTATGAAATGTTCGCGCATCGTCGCCCCATCTATTTGCGGCAAAATGCGGTGCGCCGTCGCCAAAGGCAAGCCTGCCTCAGGTTATTTGGGCCAGCCACGCGTTTATTGCGATCAGCGACTCCGGTTCATCCAGAAACGGGACATGACCACGGTCGGGCACCGTTGTGGCGATCATATTTGGCGCGCGGCGGCGCATTTCGTCATATGTTTCAGGGCTGAGAATATCGGAGTTTTCGCCGCGAATGACGGCCATTGGCTTTTGTGCGGCTAAATCAAACACCGGCCATAGATCGGGAAGTTCGTTATCGAAATTCGCGAATTGCTGTTTCAGCGCTGGATCGTACCTAAGGTGCAGGCCGTTGTCCCGTTCGACATAATGCGCTTTCACTTCGCTCAGCCAACGCTCATGCGGGACATTGCGAAATGCGGTCATGTATTCGGCCCGAAAGGCCGCGGCCTCTTCGTAGGTTTTTTGTTTTGGCCGATTGCCGACGTAGGATTTGATATGCGCCAATCCGGTTTGCGTGATCACCGGCCCGACATCATTCAGGCACACGCCCAAAATCCGATCCGGCAGGTATGCGGCCAGCCCCATCCCGATCAACCCGCCGCGCGATGTTCCCAGAATGGCAACCTGCGATAGGCCCAGATGATCCATCAGCGCGATAACATCTGCGCTTTCTTGTGGAACCGTGTAGGTTTCAGGATCAGCCCGGTCTGACTGACCCCGCCCGCGATAATCCATCCGGATTAGCTGAACGCCGGTCAAATGCGGCGCAACATGGTCAAAGTCGGCCATGTTGCGCGTCAGTCCGGCAAGCGCGATCACCGGCACCCCGTCGCCTTGTATGTCATAGGCCAAACGGGTGTCGTCGGTGGTCACGAAGAACTGGGTCATATCAGGTCGATGATTGGTTTCAGATCACTCAGAACATAGTCGGGTGTGCCATAAAGTTTGTCCAACGGTTCCGACTTGCGATTGATCCATGCGGTTTTGAAACCGTACGACGCGGCGCCCGCCGCATCCCAACCGTTTGCCGACACGAACAAGACGTCATTCCGTTCACAGACAAAGCGGCTTTCGACCATTTCATAGACCAAATCATGGGGCTTGTAGACGCCGACATCCTCGACCGACATGATGGCATCTAGCAGTTTGCCGATGTCAGCCGACCCGACAGCCGCCTTTAGCATTTCAGGCGAACCGTTCGACAAAATGCCGGTTGCGATCCCCTTTGACTTCAGGGTGGTCAGAACCTCGGCCACTTCGGGGTAGGCGGACAGTTCCCAATACAGCGACAAAAGCCGTTCGCGCAGTTTGTCATTTTTGATACCCGCCGCCTCTAGCGACCAATCAAGTGCGTCCGTGGTCAATTGCCAGAAATCGACGTGTTTACGCGCCACGGCCCGCAGCCAGCTGTATTGAAGCTGTTTGGTGCGCCAGTCTTCGGCGATCTGCGGCCAGATATCCGCAAGTTCGGCATTCTCAGGTTCTGATGCCGCAACCCGCGCTGCGGCGCTGACATCGAACAATGTGCCATAGGCATCAAAGATGCATGTTGAAATAGTCATGTCCCCTCCATCCTTCATGACAGTTTGAAGGTGAACGACCCTTGGGACAATCGCACAGTTTGCATTGCTGTTCTGCTGTGATTACATGGGTCCCGAGCCCCGAGTACCCGCACTGCGGCCTCGTTTATTCATTCCCGACAGTTAGGACATCCTATGACGCAAGCAAAAGCGGGCGATACCGTGCGAATCCATTACACCGGCACTTTGGCTGATGGCACCGTCTTTGACAGCAGCGAAGGTCGCGATCCGCTGCAATTCACCGTTGGTTCGGGCCAGATCATCCCCGGTTTGGACAAGGCGATCCCAGGCATGGCGGCCGGTGACAAAAAGGTCGTAAACATCCCCTGTGCCGAGGCCTATGGCGAAGCAGATGAAAACGCCCGTCAGGCCGTGCCACGCGCACAAATCCCCGATCACATTCCGGTCGAGCCCGGCACCCAACTGCAAATGCAGGCGCCAAACGGCCATGTTGTTCCGGTTGTGGTAATTTCGTCCGACGAAAACGAAGTTGTTCTGGACGCCAACCACCCCTTGGCTGGCAAGGATCTGACGTTCGATTTCGAACTGGTTGAAATCGTCGCGGCCTAAATTATCGCCGAAAAAAGTGGTCGCGCGCACATAATCAAAATGTAGGCGATCAAACCATAGGCGGACAGGATTGTGATCTTGTCCGTCAGGGCGATTTCAGGGTCGGGCTGGTCCTTATCGATTATCCGCCCAAGGCCAATGACCCCGATAATGGGGATTGCCAGTGATATTGGCGAATACTGTAGCGCCGTGATCGCAATAAACCCAAGGATCGTGATGGTTCCGACAATCATCGCGAACCGTTTTCCCAGTTGGGCAATGATCCGTCCGCCCGTGAATGGGACAACGGGAACCAGACAGAGCAAGCCATATCCCGCAGCCACTATATAGAAGAGTAGCAATAGCGAACTCAGGGCGATGTTCGTGAGTGCTATGGGGCCAAACAGGCTCAGTGCCAATAAGGCTGTCACCGACAATGTCCCCGGTCCTGCTAACCCGATTATGGTCGTCGGAACGCCTGAAATCGGCGCAATCGACCATGTTGCCGGTGTTGCAAAAAGCGGCATGAGGCGTGGTTGGACGCTTTTGATACCCAAACTGCGTGCGGCAACCGCATGACCGACTTCTTGTAGCACAACGACGGATGCGATGATCGCTGACGTTTGAACGCCAAATATCATGACGATCACGAATAGAATGCCCAGCCCGAAGGCAAGGTGCTGTCCTTTACTGGGCAAATCAAACCGCATACCCGCAAAGCCGTCTGCGAAAAGCCAAATCCAGCCTCCGCAGACCGCCAATGCAAGTAGGGGACCCAGCATTACAGGTTGTCTTGAACGGGCATGCCCAAAACGTGGAACCCGCCATCAACCCGAATGATTTCACCGGATGTGCAAGCGCCTGCCTCAGAGGACAGATAGACCGCCGTGCCGCCAACGGCCTCTAGCGTTGCATTGCTGCGCAAGGGGGCGTTTTCTTCGGTGTGGCGGAATGTTTTGCGCGCGCCACCGATTGCCGCACCAGCCAGCGTTTTCATCGGGCCGGGGGAGACTGCGTTAACGCGAATACCCTGAGGGCCAAGGTCATTTGCAAGATAGCGAACCGTGCTTTCCAATGCGGCCTTAGCCACGCCCATGACGTTATAGTTTGGCACAACGCGGTTGCTGCCAGCATAGGTCAGCGTAATGAGCGAACCGCCATTCGGCATCATTTCCGAGGCGCGGCGGCTGACATCAATGAACGAATAACAGCTAATCGCCATCGAATTGCAGAAGTTATCGCGGCTGGTGTTGATGAAACGACCGGTTAGCTCGTTCTTGTCCGAATAGGCGATTGCATGCACCAAGAAATCGATGGTGCCCCATTCGTCTTTCAGCTTGCCAAAGGCGGCATCAAGGCTGTCGTCATTCGTGACATCAACGTCGATCAAAATGTTGGAACCAACCGATTGCGCCAGCGGCTCGACACGTTTTCCAAACGCTTCGCCCTGATAGGTAAAGGCCAGCTCGGCACCAGCCTCATGCATGGCTTTGGCGATGCCCCATGCAATTGAGCGGTCGTTCGCAACGCCCATAACCAATCCGCGTTTGCCTGATAGTGACTGCATAAAATGTCCTCGTAGTGTTTGGCCTAATCGACGCTCAGACCTGATTGGTCTGATTGTGACTTTCGTCCAGGAATTGTCCTAGTTTTTTAAGGTACTCGCCAAAGTGGTCCAAGTCCTCACTTTTCCACTCGGCAAAGAAATTTCCCATGGTGGGCATCAGGCTGCGTTGAACGTGCAACAGATGGGCGGTGCCTTCGTCTGTGGCCTGAACAACTTTGCTGCGCCGGTCATTTTGGTTGGCAATAAATCCCACCCAGCCTGCGTTTTCAAATTTGGTGATCATCTTGGTAACGGCGGGCTGTCCAACCTGAACAGCACGGGCAATATCGGTGATCCGCAGGGGCCGCGACAGCCGGACGATATGCGATAGAACAGACATCTGCGGCACGGTCAGCCCAAAGGTGGCAAGGCGCGTTTCCATCATGTTCTGGAACAGCTGCGACGCGATGCCGAAACGGGTCATGATTTCGATGATGTCTTTTTTGGGCGCAGTCATTGCAAACCATCTTGTTTTTCAATTCCACGGAATATAAAAACATTCCATGGAATGCAAATGGAGTTTCTGATGAAAGTATTTGAAAAGCTGACCCAACTGCCAATTTGGGTGCATGGTCTGGGTCTGGTCGCTGTTTTCGGGGTGTTCAATGTGGTCAAGGCTCGACTGGATGCACTTTATGCGGCCAGTGGTCATCCGGTCGATTATGCGACCGGCCAAACCACGTTCGATGCCCAGCGGGTCAAAGGGTTTTATGATGTTATGGATCAGGCGGGCACATTGGGCATCTATGTGCAGACCCAGATCTTTGACTATGTGTTCATGCTGACGCTTGCGGCCTTTGGCGCGATGCTTGGCACTTTTGTTGCGCGGGCAGGGCGGCACGGATCATGGGCGCGTCGGATCGGATTTACGGCCGCGATCGCTGCGGTGTTTGGTGCGGTGATGGATGCCTTGGAAAATGGCGTCAGCTTTGTGATGCTGGCCGATCCCGCCGGGTTTGCCGACTGGCTCGTGCTGCCGTATTCAGGATTTGCGACGGTAAAATTCGCTCTGATCGGGCTTGCGCTACTTTGCGTGGCGGCGTGCCTGATCATGGCAGCGCTCGGGCGCGTTTTCAAACGCCCGAGCCTTGGCTGATTAGCCGTTGTATTTCGACAGGATCATCGACCCGTTGGTGCCGCCAAAACCAAAGCTATTGGTCATGACCGAGTCCAAGCCAGCGTTTTCAACAAGCGAGGTTGCGATCTCTTCTGGCTTCAGGGCGGGATCAAGCGTTTCGACATTGATCGACGGCGCGATGAAATCGCCCTGCAGCATCAACAGACAGTAAACGGCCTCGGATGCACCGGTGGCACCTTGGCTGTGACCGGTCATCGACTTGGTCGAGGATACAGGCGGGGTGCTACCGTCGCCAAACACACGGCGGACAGCTTCGATTTCACCAACATCACCAACTGGCGTCGATGTGCCGTGCGCGTTGATATAGCTGACTTTGCGGCCTTCTGGCAGCGACTGCAGCGCAAGACGCATCGCGCGTTCGCCACCTTCGCCCGATGGGGCAACCATATCGTGACCATCCGAGGTCGCCGCATAACCGGTCACTTCGGCGTAAATCTTGGCGCCACGTGCTTTCGCGTGCTCTAGCTCTTCTAGAACGACCATTGCGCCGCCACCTGCGATGACAAAACCGTCGCGGTTTTCGTCGAACGCGCGCGATGCTTTGTCAGGGGTGTCGTTGAATTTCGACGACATCGCACCCATCGCGTCAAAGAGGCACGACAGCGACCAATCAAGTTCCTCGCCGCCACCTGCAAACATGACGTCCTGTTTGCCCATCATGATCTGTTCGGCAGCGTTGCCGATACAATGCAGCGACGTCGAGCAAGCCGAGGTGATCGAATAGTTGATACCCTTGATCTTGAACTGGGTCGATAGGTTCGCCGAGATTGTCGACGACATACATTTTGGCACAGCAAAAGGCCCGATCCGCTTGGGCGAACCGTTTTTGTCAACGATCTGGTGGGCTGCGTACATCGCGCTGGTCGATGGTCCGCCGGACCCTGCAACCAGACCGGTCCGTACGTTCGACACGGTGTCTTCGCTCAGGCCCGCGTCTTCGATTGCTTGGTTCATCGCGATATAGGCATAGGCCGCACCCGGCCCCATGAAACGCAGGGCACGTTTGTCGACATGTTCTGTGACATCGATTTTTACGGTGCCCGCGATTTGGCTGCGGAACCCGCGTTCAGCCATTTCTGGGCTTGCTTCGATGCCGGATTTACCCGCACGCAGAGAGGCCTCGACCTCTTGGGCGTTATTCCCGATGGGCGATACAATTCCAAGACCGGTGACAACGACGCGGCGCATAGGCAATTCCTCCTAGTTGGAAACAGAGCGGCTTAGTTCGCCGACAATGCAACCTTCATATCTTTTACTTGATAGATGACTTCGCCGTCGGCTTCTACGATTCCGTCAGCAACACCCATGGTCAGACGGCGTGTCTGCACCGCTTTGGTGAAGTCGACTTTGTAGGTCAGCATCTTACGGTCAGGACGCACCATGCCGGTCAGTTTTACCTCGCCAACACCAAGCGCATAGCCACGACCCTCCCAGCCGCGCCAGCCAAGGTTAAAGCCGGTCAATTGCCACAGGCCATCCAGACCAAGACAGCCCGGCATAATTGGATTGCCAGGGAAGTGGCAGTCGAAGAACCACAGATCAGGTGTGATGTCGAACTCGGCTACAACGTGACCTTTGCCATGCAGGCCGCCATCGCCGGAAATGTCGGTGATACGATCCATCATCAGCATGGGCGGTGCCGGAAGCTGGGCATTTCCCTCGCCAAAGAGTTCGCCGCGGGCACATTTCAGAAGGTCTTCTTTGTCGAAGCTGCTCGGGTAGTTGGCCATCTTGGGCGGTTCCATCCAATGTTTTTTACGTTAGTGGCCCGTCTATCACCCCCACCTTGATAAGGGCAAGCCTAGCCATTGTGTTGCTTTGCGATTGAAATAGGGGCGCAGTCGCCCTTATGCTAGACGCCGTACTTGTGAAAGACGCGTTATGAACGACATTGCAACAACCCAAGGCACCAACTGGTTGCTTAAGGCAGGTCTGCGGCCAACCCGTCAGCGTGTGGCGCTGGCTGAATTGTTGGTGGGCGATGGGCAGGACCGGCATGTGACCGCTGAATGGTTGTTCGAGGCCGCGACCAAGGCGGGCGCCGGTGTATCCTTGGCGACTGTTTACAATACCTTACGGGCCTTTTGCGACGCGGGATTGCTGCGCGAAATCATGGTCGATGGGTCGCGTAGCTACTTTGACACCAACATGACGGACCACCCGCATTTCTATTGGGAAGACGATGGTCGTCTGACCGATGCGTCGGCGCAGCAGCTTGAAATCGTCAACCTGCCCAAACCGCCAAGCGGGACAACCGTTGCCGCCGTGGACGTGGTTATCCGCCTGCGTAAGAATTAAAGATTTTTTGTGGAAATAGCCGATTCGAGGCTAGAACCATTGACCGGGCTCCATCAGCCCGAGGTCTAATAGTTGCTGCGAGTGCCACTCAAACCGCCCAGAGTTGTGCCAGCAGAACGTTTGAATATCAAATGACGATCCCGGATTGCGCTTCAGCGCCTTAGCGGTTCGGAACGAGCAGATGGCCGCGGTCAGGTTATGGTGCCATGGGCAGGCGTAGGTGTTGTATTCCTGATCGTTAAATGTGTGATCCGGCAGCAACCGCAAACCCGGTCGCGCGCGGAAAATCCCGATCCGATCAATCCGCCGCCGCGCTTGGGGGACATGTTCTTCATAGCGCCAGCGCAGACCCCCAAAGAAGTCGAGTTGACGTTCCTTGGGGTGGTTGTGGTTCGCTTTGTCTGTGCGGGCGAGGGCGTAGTAACCCGTACGGTCCATCATCGCGTCATCCAGCGACACGGCATCCGGATGTCGGTCTAGGTCGCTGGCATAAAGGTCGACCACATAGGTCAGCATCGAATCCCGACGTTCCTCGGTGTGGAAGGCCAACATTTCGCCGATGCCGCGATGTTCGCAGAACGGGTAGAATAGGTACTCGGCGTTATAGCAATAGTACATCCAGACACCCGGCGCTGCCTGGATACAGGCATTCACAGCCTCGGTGAGGGCGTTGTCGGCGGACATGTCGTGGTCAACCAGTATGCCCTGATTGATGGCATCGGCCGGAAATTCAATTTCAGGGGAGGCAAAGAAAACCAACTGTTTGAAGCCGCTATCGATGTGATGGCGGATCGTACTGGCGATTTCCACGTCGTCTTCGAACATGATCAGTGCAACAGGACCTTTACCCAGCAAGGTCGATGCTTCGTTCTGAAATGACTTAAGCGAATTAAAGCGCATGATCTGTCCGTGACTGCCTTGTTCGCAAACTCGGGTATTCTGGCCAGCATTGCAAGACACGGCGCAAAGCTTTAAGACGCGGCATCACTCCCCATGCACGTATCAGGACGGTTTCATGTCTGAACCCAAAAAGCTGTTTATCAAAACCTATGGCTGTCAGATGAACGTTTATGACAGTGAACGCATGGCCGAAGCGCTGGGCGGGCAGGGGTATGAACAGACCCAAACGCCCGATGACGCGGATATGATCCTGCTTAACACCTGTCACATTCGTGAAAAGGCGGCAGAGAAGGTTTATTCCGATCTTGGTCGACTAAAGCCGTTCAAAGAGGCAAAGCCGGATTTGAAAATTGGCGTGACGGGCTGTGTTGCGCAGGCCGAGGGCAAAGAGATCATGACCCGTGCCCCGATGGTCGATCTGGTCGTGGGGCCACAATCCTATCACCGCCTGCCCAAGATGGAGGAGGTCGTGCGCTCGGGGAAAAAGGCGCTGGATATTGAATTCCCCGAAGAGGACAAGTTCGACACCCTGAATAAACGCCCCCGCGCCACCCGTGGTCCGACGGCGTTTCTGACCGTGCAGGAAGGTTGCGACAAATTTTGTGCGTTTTGCGTTGTGCCGTATACCCGCGGCGCCGAGGTATCGCGTCCCAAGGATCGCATCCTGACCGAGGCCGCCGATCTGGTCGCGGCAGGCGTACGGGAAATTACACTGCTTGGGCAGAACGTGAATGCCTACCACGGTCACGACAAAGGGCTGGCCGGTTTGATCTGGGATCTGGCCGAGATCGACGGGTTGGATCGCATCCGTTTCACCACGTCCCACCCCAACGATATGGATGACGCGCTGATTGAGGCGCACGGTACCTGTGAAAAACTGATGCCATATCTGCACCTGCCGGTTCAGTCCGGCAGTGACAAAATCCTCAAGGCGATGAACCGCAAACATACGCGCGATGAGTATTTCCGTCTGATCGACCGCATTCGCGGCGCACGTCCCGACCTTTTGCTGTCGGGCGACTTTATTGTCGGGTTCCCCGGCGAGACCGATCAAGACTTTGAAGATACCATGGATTTGATCCGTCAAGTTGGGTACGGGCAGGCCTATTCGTTCAAATACTCGACCCGCCCGGGCACGCCAGCCGCCGAAAAGCCGCAGTTGCCCGAGGATGTCATGGCGGATCGTCTGGCCGCCCTTCAGGGTCTGCTGAGTGAACAACAAAAGGCAGCCCAAGACAGCATGGTTGGTCGCGATGTCAGCGTTTTGTTCGAGAAAGAGGGCCGCCTAGATGGTCAGCTGGTCGGCAAAACCGAATATCTGCACGCCTGCCATGTCATGGCCGATCCCTCGCTTAAGGGCCAAATCGTCAAAGTTAGAATCACTGAAAGCAGCTCAAATTCGCTTCGGGGCGAAATTGTAGACCAGTAATTCAGCCTTGGTTGATTTCACTCGCCTCATAATGTTGTCGATTGGTGTCCATTGTTGCCTATTGGGCCACAATGGGTAGTGGTTTGTTCTTTATTTTGAACGATATTTCGATAAAATTATCGCTTAACAGTAGTTCTGCATTCTCGATTGGGGTCTGCAAAGCGAAGGGGCAAGGAAGTGAAAGATTTATTTGTAGCCAAGCTTGGCAAAGCTGCTGCAGCGTTGAGTGGGGTCGCAGTTGCGTTGATCATAGCCTCGGCGCCTGCGTTTGCTCAAACCGCGGTTGAGGGTGAAGGGTATATCCCGACAATCTGGATTGACCCGGATGGATGTGAACACTGGGTCATGGACGATGGTGCCGAGGGCTTTATGTCGCCGCACCGCCGCCGTGATGGATCGCCTGTGTGTCACCGCAGCGAAATTTGTGGTGTCGTGCCAACCGATCAGCTGTTTGCGACCGACCGTTACCACATCAACGCGGCCGGCCGTGAACGCCTAAGCGAATTTTTCCGGACGGCAGATGCGTTTGCATTCCTGATCCACGGCCACACAGACAGCCGTGCACCGGATGAATACAACATGACCCTGTCGCAGAACCGCGCAAACGCCGTTGCGAACGTCGCGGCCGAGGTTGGCGTTCGTGTCGTTGATATTCGCGGCTTTGGCGAACGTAACCCGCGTGCGACGAACGCTACTGCCGAAGGCATGCAGCAGAACCGTCGCGTTGAAATCTATTGCCTGCGCTAAGGAGAGATCGGGATGAACATGTTTAAAACGATTGCTCTGGTTGCTGCACTGGGAACCATCGCCGGCTGTTCGGCCGAAGGCTTTGATGGGCAGGGCGCTCTGGGTCGCGGTGGCATTGGCCCTGACAAGTCGAACGACTATGGCTTCAACGCGCACCACCTGTCGACCATGATCGCTGGTATCTGGGTTGACCCGAACGGCTGTGACCACTGGATCATCGACGACGGTGTCGAGGGATACCTGTCCGAACGTCTGACCCCAGATGGCCGTCCGGTGTGTTCCGGTGTTGCCGCACCGAACACCGCTGTTGGACCGTTCAAAGAGGGGTCGCCAGTGGACGATACGCTCTGATCATCGGAAAACAGACTGAATTTTGGGCAGACCGCGGATTTCCGCGGTCTTTCCTTTTGGATGTTGTCATATCCCGATCATAGTCTTGCGTCACCTTCGCTTTAGGTACACCATATGCCTACCAAGCCTTGTAAGGAGTCATGCTTGCCCAACGATATCTTGACGGCCCCAATTGAGCGGGTAATCGAATTCCCTGATAATTTTCTGTTGATCGATCTTTGTGGCGAGCACGACAAAAATCTCGCTGAAATCGAAGAAAGGCTGGGAATACAGATATTGCGACGTGGTAATCAGCTAACGATTTTAGGAGAAGAAGCTGCGGTGGCAAACGGCACCGAAGTGCTTCAATCGCTCTATAGTCGTCTCGAAACCGGGCGCAGCGTTGAAAACGGCGATATCGACCGCGAATTGCGCATGGGACATTCCGAAAAAGAGACACCGATCCAGAACGGCGACCAGATGGAGTTGTTCAAAGGGTCAAAGGTGGAAATCAAGACCCGCAAAAAGCTGGTTGAGCCACGCACCGACGCTCAAAAGGAATACGTCAAATCGCTGTTCAAAAATGAGCTGGCGTTTGGCATTGGTCCTGCTGGTACAGGTAAAACCTATCTGGCGGTCGCTGTTGGCGTGTCCATGTTCATCGGCGGACATGTGGATCGCATCATCCTGTCACGCCCGGCCGTCGAGGCGGGCGAAAAACTGGGCTATCTGCCCGGTGACATGAAGGACAAGGTCGATCCGTATATGCAGCCGCTTTACGATGCGCTGAACGACTTCCTGCCCGGCAAACAGGTCACCAAGCTGATCGAAGAGAAAAAGATCGAAATCGCGCCACTGGCCTTCATGCGTGGTCGGACGCTCTCGAACGCATTTATCGTCTTGGATGAGGCGCAAAACGCCACATCCATGCAGATGAAGATGTTCCTTACACGCCTTGGCGAAGGGTCGAGGATGGTGATCACCGGCGACCGCAGTCAGGTCGATTTGCCACGTGGTGTGACATCTGGTTTGCGCGATGCCGAACGGCTGTTGAAGGATATCAAGAAGATCAGCTTCAACTACTTTACGTCCAAGGACGTGGTGCGCCACCCATTGGTCGCCGCCATCATCGAAGCCTACGACAAAGACAACCCGGCCTAACCGATGTTTGGCCGGAAATTTTGGGATCCGCAGGCGGCAGAGGCCGAAAGCAAACAGTGGCATTTGGAATGTCCGAAGTGTGGCAATTCCAAATCCGTCTGGGAACTCGGCGGGGTCCGGTATAAGGCGCGCGGTAGCAAAAGCGTTCTGGGCAAATGTTCGGGATGCGGCGGCAAATGGCGTTTTCTAAGGATGGTGTACCGACCCGATGCAAATTGACATCGAGATCGAAGATGGTCGTTGGGCTGATGTGGGCCTGACTGACATAGGTGAAAAGGCCGCCAGCGCGGTGTTGTCCCATTTGGGAATAGAGCCAGACGACTGCGAATTGTCTGTGCTGGGCTGTGATGACGCCCGCATTCAGGTGCTCAATGCGGACTTTCGCGAAAAGGATAAGGCGACAAACGTGTTGTCATGGCCCGCCGAAGAGCGCGGTGCAGAGGTTGACGGTGATATGCCACAGCCACCTGAGCCGGATGTTTTCGGCGCGATCGAGCTGGGCGATGTCGCAATTTCCTTTGACACCTGCCAAGCCGAAGCCATTCAGGCAGGGCGGGCGCTAGCGGATCATACAATGCATCTGATGGTGCATGGCATACTTCATTTGCTTGGTTTCGATCATATCCGTGACAAGGATGCCACCTTGATGGAAAGTATTGAGACTGACATACTTGGCAAAATGGGTATCGCAGACCCATATTCAGACTAAGAAGACCCGCCCAGAAGGCGTGGTTAAAGGTATCGGAGACAATGGGCGACACGACTGACGGGCCTTCTAACGCAGCGCAGAGCGCGCAGCTTGACCCGCACACTGTATCGAGCAACGGATTTTTCAGCCGCCTTTTTGGCGCAAAACCGGCTCAACCGACCGCAGAGGTCGAAATCACCAATGGAAAACCTGTGGTGACTGTTCCGCCCAAATTGGGGCTGTCCAACCTGCGTCAAAAGCGGGTCGAGGATGTGGCCATTCCAAAGGCGGATATCGTTGCTGTGCCTGCGACGGTGTCAAAGGACGAATTGGTGTCTGTTTTTCGCGAAAGCGGTCTGACCCGATTGCCGATCTATGATGGCACGCTGGATACGCCTGTTGGATTGGTCCACCTCAAGGACTTTTCCCTAAAGCATGGTTTTAATGGGAATGCGCCGGATTTCGATGTACGCAAGGTCAAGCGGCCGTTGCTGTTTGTGCCCCCGTCGATGCCGCTGCATGTTTTGATGCAAAAAATGCAGGCCGAGCGGATTCACATGGCCTTGGTTATTGATGAATACGGCGGGACCGATGGGCTTGTGACCATTGAGGATCTGATTGAACAGGTCGTTGGTGAGATCGAAGATGAACACGACGTGGATGAGGCCGAAACCTTTATCCTTGAAAAGCCCGGGTTCTACATGGCGCAGGCGAAAACCGATCTAGAGGATTTCGAGGCCGAGATTGGCATTCGCTTGACCGAAGCAGAAGAGATCGACGCCGAAGAGGTCGATACTCTTGGCGGGTTGGTCTTTATGTTGGCTGGTCATGTTCCGGTCCGCGGCGAGGTGATACACCACCCCGCCGGGCCAGAGTTCGAGGTCGTCGACGCCGATCCGCGCCGCATCAAACGCCTGAGGGTAAAGGTCGCAGTTTCGAATGACGCCTAGTCGGCTTTGGTCGGGCCCCATCGCGGGCGGTATCCTGATTGGCGGCGCGTTGGCCCTTGGGCACGCGCCGTTTTATCAGGTTTGGATCGTGTTTCCGGCTCTGGTCGCATTTGCCATTTTCATGCGGCATTACGGGACATCGCCAAAACGAGCCGCTTGGTCGGGATGGATCGTCGGGACCGCCTATTTTGCCATTTCCCTTAGCTGGATCATCAACCCTTTCTTTGTCGAACCAGAAAAACACGCTTGGATGGCGCCCTTTGCGGCCATCTTGTTGCCAGCGGGCTTGGCGCTGTTCTGGGCGGCTGGATTTGCGGTCATGTCCCGTTTTGCGCCACCAAAACTGTCGTGGGCGCTAGGGCTGATCTGGGCCGAATTGGCGCGCGCTTATGCATTCACTGGGTTCCCTTGGGGCAATGTTGCCTCGCTTTACGTCGATACAGTCGCGGCCCAGATCGTGCCCGTTGTGGGTGCGCTGGGCCTGTCGGTTGTGGTCATTGCCGTGGCACAGGCCGTGGCCAATGTTCCGAACCGGTTGATGCTCGGCGTTGCGACGATTGTCGCCGGCATCGCCATTGCGCTGCCTAGACCAGCGCCGGAACCGGTGGGCGATGGCCCACTTGTCCGCTCGGTTCAGCCCAATGCCCCGCAAGCGGAAAAGTGGGTACCGGAACGGGCCGAGGTTTTTTATCAGCGACTGCTCGATTCAACAGCGGCTGAACCGCGTCCGGATGTGATCGTTTGGCCCGAAACCTCTGTTCCCTATTTGTTGGAATTTGCTACGCCAATCTTGCAGGAAATCGGCGAATACGGTCGCGGTGCGCCCGTGGTCGCGGGGATCAACCGATATGTGGATGGACGCTATTTCAACAGCCTGATCACGATCGATCCGGACGGGTCTGTTCCGCAGGTCTATGACAAACGGCACCTTGTACCATTTGGTGAATACGTCCCCTTTGGTGAGGTGTTTGCGCAACTTGGCATCTACGGGCTTGCCGCCTCTCAGGGGGGCGGGTTTACGACTGGCGAAGATGGCAAGCTGATCTTTTTGCCGGGCATCGGCGCAGCGGTTCCCCTCATTTGTTATGAGGGTCTTTTTCCGGCCCTGTCCCATACGGATCAAAGCGCGCGTTTGATTTTGTTGATCACCAATGACGCTTGGTTTGGTCCCGCAGCAGGACCTGAACAGCACCTTGTTCAGTCGCAACTAAGGGCGCTTGAACAGGGGCTGCCTGTGGTGCGCGTTGCTAACACAGGGATCACGGCGATGATCGATGCGCGCGGTCAAATTACCGCACGCCTGCCAATGAACGAACAAGGCCATTTAGATGCCGTATTGCCGCCTCAGACCGCGGTTAGGCCGCTGTTCGCAACCTATGGCGAACTGCCAATTTTACTTATTGTCTTGATTTCGACCGGCCTCGGCATAGCTGCCATGTCCAGAAACAGGATTGACCAGGCTAACGGAGGCCGTTAGCGAGACACATCGACCGTCACAACGGCTTCCTGGCGTGGCGGAATAACATATAATGGAGCACTTTCATGTCGCGGCAGAACTACATTTTCACCTCGGAATCCGTGTCTGAGGGCCATCCGGATAAGGTCTGTGAC
Source organism: Marivivens sp. (assembly GCA_965215785.1). Classification (GTDB taxonomy): domain Bacteria; phylum Pseudomonadota; class Alphaproteobacteria; order Rhodobacterales; family Rhodobacteraceae; genus Marivivens. The sequence continues at coordinate 1,340,261 of OZ244120.1, forward strand.
CGTATTTCGGATTCGATCCTTGATGCCTTTCTGGCCGAAGAACCAGAAGCGCGCGTTGCCTGTGAAACCTTTGCCACGACAAACCGTGTCGTCATCGGCGGCGAGGTCGGCCTGTCCAATCAGGACAAGCTAAGCGAATACATGGACCGCATCCCTGACATCGCGCGCGCCGCGATCAAGGATATCGGCTATGAACAGGATAAATTCCACTGGGAAACGGTTGAGATCACCAACCTTTTGCACGAACAGTCCGCGCATATCGCCCAAGGCGTTGATGCCGCCGAGGACAAAGACGAAGGCGCAGGCGATCAGGGTATCATGTTTGGTTACGCGACCAATGAAACCCCCGATCTGATGCCTGCCCCGATTCAGTACAGCCACGCGATCCTGCGCCGTTTGGCTGAGGTGCGTAAGAACGGAACCGAACCGGCGCTGGGCCCTGATGCGAAATCGCAGCTGTCGGTCCGTTATGAAAACGGCAAGCCGGTTGGCGTGACCTCGATCGTGCTGTCGACCCAGCATCTGGACGAGGCGCTGACATCCGCCGATGTGCGCGCCATCGTTGAACCCTACATCACCGAAGTCCTGCCCGAAGGTTGGATTTCCGGCGATACCGAATGGTGGATCAATCCGACCGGTAAATTCGTCATTGGTGGTCCGGATGGTGACGCCGGTTTGACTGGACGTAAGATCATCGTTGATACCTATGGCGGTGCGGCCCCGCATGGCGGCGGCGCATTCTCGGGCAAAGACCCGACCAAGGTTGACCGCTCGGCTGCCTATGCTGCGCGCTATTTGGCGAAAAACGTTGTTGCCGCCGGTCTGGCCGACAAATGCACCATTCAGTTGTCTTACGCGATTGGTGTTGCAAAACCGCTGTCGATCTATGCCAACACCTATGGCACCAACTCCGCAGATGAGGCCGCGATTGAACGCGCCGTTGCTGGCGCGATGGACCTGACGCCGCGCGGTATCCGCACGCATCTGGGCCTGAACAAACCGATTTATGCCCGTACGGCGGCCTATGGCCACTTTGGCCGCGCGCCCGAGGCGGACGGCGGGTTCGCGTGGGAACGCACGGACTTGGTCGAAGCGCTGAAGTCGGCAATTTAATCTCACTCGGGGCGGCTTTGGCTGCCCCGTTTGCTTTGCGCTGCTGCTTGCTCCGTTTGGGCTGTCCTGCTATGGCCCCCGCCATGACAAGCGCAAACAAACATCCCAAAGCCCCTTGGCGTAATTTCTATGGCCGCGTGCATGGTAAAACCATGAACCAGGCACAGAAAGACTATCTGGACGAAGACCTAGAGGCCCTGTCGCCCGGCGATGTTAGCTGGGAAACCAACCCCAATCGTGATCCGATTGACATGGCGGCGCGGTTTAAGGGGAAACCGGTCTGGCTGGAAATCGGCTTTGGGGGTGGTGAACACCTTGTCCATATGGGCGAAACCTATCCCGATGTCGAAATCATCGGATGCGAACCCTACATCAACGGCGTTGCGATGCTGCTGGGTAAAATCCGCCGGATGGGAACGGGTAATGTTGCTGTGCACCCCGGTGATGCGCGCGATCTGTTTGACGTGATCCCTGATGGTTCCATCGACAAAGCGTTCCTGAACTATCCCGACCCTTGGCCCAAAAAACGGCACCACCGCCGCCGTTTTGTCACGGCCGAACATCTTGAACCGCTGTTCCGTGTTCTGAAGCCGGGTGCGGAATTCCGCGTTGCGACGGACATCGAAGACTACGTTCGCCAAACCCTGCAAGAGGTTCCTAAGGTTGGGTTCAAGTGGACCGCCGAAGGGCCGGACGACTGGCGCAAGCCGTGGGCGGATTGGCACTCGACCCGCTATGAACAAAAGGCCCTGCGCGAAGGTCGCACACCGCATTATTTGACCTTTGTTAAGCCGGCATAGGGCTTTCGCCCGTGGACGCTAACACCGCTATGGGGTAAGAGGCCTTGAACTAAGAAAGAGGCGCCCATGTCCGGTCACGGCACACCCATTCCTATGACGTCGCGCAAGTGCGGCCCGCTCAAAGGCGAAGCCCACGTTCCTGGTGACAAATCTATTTCGCACCGTTCGCTGATCCTTGGCGCATTGTCGGTTGGGGAAACCCACATCACCGGCCTGCTTGAGGGCGAGGATGTGCTGGACACGGCCAAGGCGATGCGGGCCTTTGGTGCGACAGTCACCGAACATGGCGGTGGTGAATGGACCGTAAACGGCGTCGGCGTCGGCGGTTTCGCCGAACCGGAAAACGTTATCGATTGCGGCAATTCCGGCACCGGTGTGCGTCTGATCATGGGCTGTATGGCGACATCGCCCATCACAGCGACCTTTACCGGCGATGCCTCGCTGAATTCGCGCCCGATGGGCCGTGTAACTGATCCGCTGGCCCTGTTCGGTGCGCAATCCTATGGCCGTCAGGGCGGGCGTCTGCCGCTGACGATCGTTGGTGCGGAAAACCCTGTGCCGGTCACCTACCGTACCCCTGTGCCATCTGCGCAGGTGAAGTCAGCGGTCCTGTTCGCGGGCCTGAACGTTCCAGGCAAAACCGTCGTCATCGAGAAAGAGGCGACCCGCGACCACACCGAACGCATGTTGCAGGGATTTGGTGCCGAGCTGACCGTCGAAGAAACCGACGAAGGCCGCGTGATCACCCTGACCGGTCAACCTGAACTGAAACCGCAAACCATCGTGGTTCCGCGTGACCCATCGTCGGCGGCATTCCCTGTTTGTGCGGCGATCATCACCGAAGGGTCGGACGTTTTGGTCCCGAACATCGGTCTGAACCCGACCCGCGCGGGCCTGTTCACCACGCTGCGCGATATGGGCGCAGATCTGGAATACGAAAATCTGCGCGAAGAGGGTGGCGAACCGGTTGCGGACCTGCGCGCCAAATTCAGCCCGAACCTGAAAGGCATCGACGTGCCGCCAGAGCGCGCCGCCTCGATGATCGATGAATACCCTGTTCTGTCCGTTGTTGCGGCCTTTGCGTCAGGTGACACTGTGATGAAAGGCGTCAAGGAACTCCGCGTCAAAGAATCCGACCGGATTGATGCCATGGCCAAAGGGCTGCGCGCCGCAGGGGTTGACGTGGACGAGGGCGACGATTGGTGGATCGTCAAAGGTCGCGGTTTCGGTAATGTACCGGGCGGCGTGACCGTCGAAAGCCGTCTGGACCACCGGATCGCTATGTCATTCATGGTGATGGGCATGGCCACCGAAAAACCAATGAGCGTCGATGATGGATCGCCAATCGCGACCTCGTTCCCAATTTTTGAAGGATTGATGGCCAACCTTGGTGCGCGTTTGGAGCGTAGCAACGGATGAGCTTTACCGTCGCGATAGATGGGCCCGCCGCCGCCGGCAAAGGCACGATTTCCAAGGCGGTCGCCACCGCCTTTGGGTTCGCGCATCTCGATACGGGGCTGCTTTATCGCGCTGTTGGGGCCAAGGTTTTGCTTGGCGCCGATCCGATCGCAGCGGCTCAGTCGCTGATGGCCGAGGATCTGAACGCTGACAACCTGCGCACCGCCGAAGTGGCACAGGCGGCCAGCAAGGTCGCCGTGATTTCCGAAGTGCGCGCCGCCTTGGTGGATTTTCAGCGCAGCTTTGCCGCACGTGCGGGCGGCGCTGTTCTGGACGGGCGCGACATCGGGACCGTGATTTGCCCCGATGCGCCGGTGAAATTGTTCGTGACCGCAAGCGCCGAATGCCGCGCCGAACGCCGGTTCAAGGAACTGAGCGTCAAAGACCCTGACGCGACCTTTGAACAGGTGCTGGCCGACGTTGTTGCGCGGGATCAGCGTGACGCCGAGCGGGCGACCGCACCAATGGTTGCGGCAGACGATGCTGTCACGATTGATACCTCGGATATGACCATTGAGCAGGCCATCGCCGCGGCCAGTGACGTCATCAAATCACGTCTTGGCTAGGGCGGGGTTTTCCGCGTCATAGGCTTCGCGTGCTTGATCGATCTGATCAATGTGGTCGTAAATCCAACGGCCCATCACGCGAATAGGATCGCTAAACTGTTCCCCCAGCGCCGTCAGATCGTATTCGACGCGCGCGGGAACGGTTGCATAAACGGTACGCTTGATCATTCCGTCCCGTTCCAGTTCACGCAACGTTAGACTGAGCATCCGCTGACTGATGCCAAGGTGCCGTTTCAATTCGTTGAAACGCATCGTTCCCATGCCATCTAGCGCCAAAATGACCATCACGCTCCATGTGTCGCCGACTCGGGACAGCATTGATTTGACCTTGCCACAGGCCTCGGGGCAGTTGCTAACAATATGATCTTTCAAGGTTTCATGCCTGATACTGGTTTCAAAAATGTGCCTTCTTGCGGCCGATCTGGTTCTGACTATATGCCAAGTTACAAAAGTATACCAGCTTCTCAAAAGGAACCAAAAATGTTCTACGAAAAACTCGAATGGCGTTATGCCACCAAGGCCATGGACCCAACCAAAACCGTCCCAGCAGACAAGATTGAGCGGATCATTGATGCCGCACGTAAGGCGCCGACGTCGTCGGGGCTACAGCCGTTTAAGGTCTTGCTCGTGACCGACCCAGATCTGCGCGCGCAAATCCGTGCGGTTGCATGGGATCAGGCACAGGTCACAGACGGCACCGCATTGTTGGTGTTTGCCGCATGGGATAACTACACCGCCGAGTGGATCGACGGTTTTGTTGATCTGACCGCAGAGGTCCGTGGTGGTCTGACCGAAAACCTGACCAACTACTATGAAATGCTCAAGTCGAACTACCTGCCGCGCGACGCGCGTACCAACCACGAACACGCAGCACGTCAGGCCTATATCGGTCTTGGGTTTGCGATGATGGCCGCCGCCGAAGAAGAGGTCGACGCAACCCCGATGGAAGGGTTCGATCCGGCCAAGGTGGACGAAATCCTTGGGCTGGCTGAAAAAGGTCTGAAATCGCTGACCCTGCTGCCGCTGGGATATCGTGATGCTGACAAGGATTGGCTGCACGGTCGAGCCAAAGTCCGTCGTCCGCGCGAAGATTTCGTTATCGAATATAAGTAAGGACTAGGCAGGGGTACCTGCTGTTCCTAATTCGCGGGTCAGGTAGTCAAAGACATACCTGACCCGTTTGTTATGTTTGACGTCCCGATGCACCAACATCCAAACCGGAAACGGGATCGGTGGCAGGTCATTTAGAACCCGCACAACATCGGGGTCCTTGTCCCCAATGCGTTCGTCACATGGCCCGACACCCAACCCTGCACGGACCAGTTCCCACATGACATTGTGATCCTCGGCCTTGATCGGCAGATCGGCGGGCGTCACCGGTAGACCGAGGGACGATAGGAAATCGTAAAACCCACTGCCTTCGTCAAGATCGACAAAGGGAACCCCCTTGGCCTGATCAGGGCGATCTAGCGGTCCTGTTTGGTCAATCAGGCTTTGCGCGGCGTAGAACCGGCCGACCGCGTCCTTTAGGCGGGTGCCGATAAGCTCATCCTCGGTTGGATGCGCGTTTCGGATCGCTATGTCTGCTTCGCGTCGCTGAAGGCTTTTCCAATCGTTGCTTGGACGTAGTTCGATATGAATTTCGGGCGCGTCTGCACGTAACTTCCGCAGGATCGGCGGCAAAATACGTGAGGCGAACAGGCCCGTCGCCGTTAGCGTCACCGATCCCGCCATATCTTGCGCATGGCTATAGGCAGACCGGGCCGCAGACGTCGCGCCGTCCTGCATCTTTTGTACCGCTGGCAACAGGTCTTGCGCGGCGGGGGTCAGGGAAATGGTGTGGCCAACACGTTCAAACAGCACGAGCGAAAGCGATTGTTCCAAAGCGGCGATTTGTCGGCTGATGGTGGGCTGTGTCGTGTTCAACACCTTTGCCGCCGCCGAGAACGATCCCGTCTCGGCAGTGGCGAGGAAGGCTTTGAGGTGGTTCCAGTCAAGGGATGCGGTATCCATACAAAAATGTATGATCATGCTAAATATTTTGTCAATTCGCATAGTGCCTGACGCTTGTTAGCTTTGCCGCAAGTTATTCAGGAGCCTATTATGCAAGACCGTTTTGCCTATCACCCGCTGACACGCCGTGAATTGCTGTTCACGTTGTGGGTGTTCGTCATGTTTCTTTATGCCTACTGCGATATTCTGGGTCTGTTTGATCCAACCGTTCTGAGGCAACTGATCCAAGATGGAGGTGTCGGCGGCATTGTCATGACCGAAACCTTTCTGGTTGCCGCCGGTGTTTTGATGATTTTGCCGATTTTGATGGTGCTGCTGACCCGTATCTGGGCCTATCCTTGTGCCCGCTGGGGCAACATCGTGATCGGCAGTTTTAAGACGGTGGTCATGATCGCCACACTGACCACACCAAGCACGATTTATTACTGGATGTTTGGCGTGATCGAAATCATCACCACCGCGTCGATCGTCTATCTGGCATGGACATGGAAAGACGACCGAAAGCCCTTGCAATAAAGGGCGATTCCGGCTAACTACGCGCCGTCCAGAGGCCATTAAGAGCCACAAGACATCAGAGCAGGGCCCGAGGAATGCCTCCGGCCCTGATTGTTTTGTGGATCAAGGTGCGAGCAGGACCAACTGAAACCAAGACCGGCGGACCCAACCGTCAGGCCCGTGAAAATACGACAAAGGAAATTGTAGACGTATGTGCTCTAAAACAACCATGGAGGAGTTCGAAGCCCTCCTTAACGAAAGCTTCGAAATCGACACCCCACAAGAGGGTTCCGTCGTAAAAGGCAAAGTCATCTCGATCGAAGCTGGCCAAGCCATCATCGACGTAGGCTACAAAATGGAAGGCCGCGTTGATCTTAAAGAATTCGCAAACCCAGGCGAAGCACCTTCGATCGCTGTTGGCGACGAAGTAGAAGTATTCCTGCGCGCTGCTGAAAACGCACGTGGCGAAGCTGTTATCTCGCGCGAGATGGCACGCCGCGAAGAAGCATGGGATCGTCTGGAAAAAGCATACGCAGCAGAAGAGCGCGTCGACGGCGCAATCTTTGGCCGCGTCAAAGGCGGCTTCACTGTCGATCTGGGCGGCGCTGTTGCGTTCTTGCCTGGTAGCCAAGTTGACGTGCGCCCTGTGCGTGACGCTGGCCCACTGATGGGTCTGAAGCAGCCATTCCAGATCCTGAAAATGGACCGCCGCCGTGGCAACATCGTTGTTTCGCGTCGTGCAATTCTGGAAGAGTCGCGTGCTGAACAGCGTGCAGAAGTCATCGGCAACCTGGCTGAAGGCCAAGAAGCTGAAGGCGTCGTCAAGAACATCACCGAATACGGTGCGTTCGTTGACCTGGGCGGTGTTGACGGCCTGCTGCACGTCACCGACATGGCATGGCGCCGTGTGAACCACCCATCCGAGATCCTGACGATCGGCGAAACCATCAAGGTTCAGGTCATCAAGATCAACAAAGAAACCCACCGCATCAGCCTTGGCATGAAGCAACTGCAGTCCGATCCATGGGATGCAGTCGAAGCCAAATTCCCGCTGGAATCGGTACACATGGGCCGCGTGACCAACATCACCGACTACGGTGCGTTCGTCGAGCTGGAGCCAGGTGTCGAAGGTCTGGTACACGTTTCGGAAATGTCGTGGACCAAGAAAAACGTCCACCCAGGCAAAATCGTTTCGACCTCGCAAGAAGTCGAAGTCATGGTTCTGGAAATCGACAGCTCGAAGCGCCGTGTATCGCTTGGCCTCAAGCAGACCCAGCGCAACCCATGGGAAGTGTTTGCAGAAACCCACCCAGAGGGCACTCAGGTCGAAGGCGAAGTCAAGAACATCACCGAATTCGGTCTGTTCGTTGGCCTGCCAGGCGACATCGACGGCATGGTTCACCTGTCGGACCTGTCGTGGGACGAGCGTGGCGAAGATGCGATCCAGAACTACCGCAAAGGCGACATGGTTAACGCCGTTGTCACCGAAGTCGACGTTGAGAAAGAGCGCATCTCGCTCTCGATCAAAAACCTGGCCGGCGATCCATTCGCTGACGCGGTTGGCGGCGTAAAGCGTGGTTCGATCATCACTGTTGAAGTGACCGCAATTGAAGATGGCGGCATCGAGGTCGAATACGAAGGCATGAAGTCGTTCATCCGTCGTTCGGACCTGTCGCGTGATCGCGCTGACCAGCGCCCAGAGCGTTTCGGCGTAGGCGACAAGGTCGACGTTCGCGTCACCAACGTCGACAACAAGTCGCGCAAACTGGGTCTGTCGATCAAAGCTCGCGAAATTGCAGAAGAGAAAGAAGCCGTAGAACAGTACGGTTCGTCGGACTCGGGCGCATCGCTGGGCGACATCCTTGGCGCAGCGCTGAAGGGCGACAACTAATCCTTCGACGCTTTTGCGTAGAAAATGAGAAAGCCCCGCGACAACGCGGGGCTTTTTCTTTGGGTGCGGGTTCCCATAGGTCAATTGATTCGCCTGATCCGTACTTGGTCAGGTGTCGCGCGGCGGCGACAATAGATGCAAAGACTGACTTATTGTCGTCAAATCCCCGATTTTCTTGCACTATTCTGTGTGTCCAGCGGCCAGAAGTATTTCCCGAAATCGATTTTGTCGTATAGTCTGACTGAACCGAGCAGGACCAACCTGCCGCGCATAACCAGGGGGGTTAGTCATGATCAGGTCCGAACTGATCCAAAAGATCGCAGACGAAAATCCACATTTGTATCAGCGGGATGTCGAAAAAATCGTGAACACGATCTTTGACGAGATTACCAATGCGATGTCGCGCGGTGACCGTGTTGAACTGCGTGGCTTTGGGGCCTTTTCCGTGAAAAAGCGTGACAGTCGCGTCGGCCGAAACCCGCGCACTGGCGAATCTGTACCGGTAGAAGAGAAGCATGTGCCGTTTTTCAAGACAGGCAAGCTCTTGCGGGACCGCCTAAACGACCAGTAAAAGACGGTCATGAAAACCATTCGTTACGCATTTTGGGCCTTTGTTGCCCTGTGCCTTGTGCTGGTCGGTCTGGCCAACCGCGAGGTCGTCACCCTGCGCGCCATGCCTCAGGCATTGGCCGACCTGATCGGTATTTCGCCGGACATCCAACTGCCGCTGTTTGTGGCCATCTTTATCGGCGTTGGCGTTGGCCTGCTGATCGGTTTTTTGTGGGAATGGCTGCGTGAACATAAGGTCCGCGCCGAAGTCCGCAGCAAAAGCCGTGAAGTCAGCCGGCTAAAGTCCGAGCTGTCATCGCTCCGCGATGCTGATGGCGATGGTAAAGACGACGTTCTGGCTCTGCTTGAGAAAAACTAATGTCTGACGTTCGGGTCAAAATTTGCGGCATCAAGACCGAGGCCGCGCTTAAGGCTGCCTGCGATGCAGGTGCGGCCTACGTCGGTTTTGTGTTCTTCCCCAAAAGCCCGCGCAATGTTTCCGTCGCCGAGGCGGCGGCGCTGGCGGTCGAAACACCGATTGGCGTGGCTAAGGTCGCGTTGGTCGTCGATCCCGATGACGCGCTGCTGGATGAAATCACCCGACAGGTCCCGCTGGATTTCATCCAATTGCATGGGGCCGAGACACCTGAACGCGTGGCTGAGGTGCGGGCCCGATATGGCCTGCCGGTCATGAAGGCGATTGGCATTGCCGGTCCCGAGGACGTCGCCAAAATCGACCTGTATTCGGCGGTGGCCGATCAGTTGTTGATCGACACCAAAGCGCCCAAGGACGCGGCCCTGCCGGGTGGCAATGGACAAACCTTTGACTGGACATTGGCGCGGCGCAAATACTGGACCAAACCATGGATGTTGGCCGGTGGTTTGACGGCAGAAAACGTAGCCCAAGCTATCGCGGTGACGGGCACCCGTCAGGTGGACCTGTCCAGCGCCGTCGAAAGCGCGCCGGGCGTTAAAGATCCCGCCAAAATTCGGGCATTTATGGACGCTGTCCGCGCTGCTTAGGCGCGCGCTTATTGAATAATTTCCGGAAACTAATACCCTCTGGATATGGAAATTTTTTTTAGGGGGCTATATGGCTATCGTGATTAGCTTGGAAAAGGATGACAGAAGTTTCAAATCTTCTCATCCAACAGAATTGTCAGCAAAATACATGGTTGCTGAATGCGATGGAAAAAAGGTTCTGCAACTAAACACATATGGTTCCCCTCATCGGGAATATCCCGGGAAGTTAAGCCAGACTCTACAGTTTAACGAAAACTCCGCTCGCGAACTTTTAGCAGTTCTTCAGGATGAGTTTGGATTATGAAAGAAAGGCGCTGATGGCGGACGATCTATTCAACAGCTTTATGAACGGCCCTGATGAAAACGGCCGTTTTGGTGACTATGGCGGGCGTTTCGTGGCCGAAACCTTGATGCCGCTGGTTCTGGGGCTTGAGGCCGAATACGAAAAGGCCAAGACCGACCCGACGTTCTGGGCTGAAATGGATGACCTGTGGAAACACTACGTTGGTCGCCCGTCGCCACTCTATTACGCGCAGAACATGACCGAGGAACTCGGTGGTGCCAAAATCTATCTCAAGCGTGATGAGCTGAACCACACCGGCGCGCACAAAATCAACAACGTGCTAGGTCAGATCATTCTGGCCCGCCGCATGGGCAAAACACGGATCATCGCCGAAACCGGTGCCGGTCAGCACGGCGTTGCCACCGCCACCGTCTGTGCCAAGTTTGGCCTGCAATGTGTGGTCTACATGGGCGCGCATGATGTTGAACGTCAGCAACCTAACGTGTTCCGCATGCGCCTGCTTGGGGCTGAGGTCGTGCCGGTCACCTCTGGTCGTGGCACACTGAAGGATGCGATGAATGACGCGCTGCGTGACTGGGTCACCAACGTCGAAAACACCTTCTACTGCATTGGTACCGTTGCTGGTCCGCACCCCTATCCTGCGATGGTGCGTGATTTCCAGTCGGTCATCGGCAAAGAGGTGCGCTGGCAGCTGGCCGAGCAAGAGGGCGAAGGCCGTTTGCCCGATACCGTCATCGCGGCGATTGGCGGTGGGTCGAATGCGATGGGCCTGTTCTATCCGTTCTTGGACGATCAATCGGTCAACATCATTGGCGTCGAGGCTGGCGGCAAGGGTGTCGATGAAAAGATGGAACATTGCGCATCGTTGACCGGTGGGCGTCCGGGCGTTCTACATGGCAACCGAACCTATCTGCTTCAGGATGACGATGGTCAAATCCTTGAAGGGTTCTCAATCTCGGCGGGTCTGGATTATCCGGGCATCGGACCAGAACATGCATGGCTGAACGACATTGGTCGCGCGAAATACGTGTCGATCACTGACCAAGAGGCGCTTGAAGCCTTTAAGTTCTCGTGCCGTACCGAGGGCATTATTCCGGCGCTGGAACCGTCCCATGCCTTGGCGCATGTGATGAAAATCGCACCGACCTTGCCCAAGGACCATATCCTTGTGATGAACATGTGTGGTCGCGGTGACAAAGATATCTTTACCGTGGCGCGTCACCTCGGGGTCGACATTGCCGGTAAAGAAGGCCGCGACAGCGACTAAGTTTATCGAAATAAAACAACAATTAATCCCGCCAATTCGGCGGGATTTTTCGTTTTGGGGCCGCATAAACCTTAGGTTTATGGCGCTAAACCTTGGTTAAATGGCAAAAATTTAAACGATCGATCAATTTCGTTCACGCCTGATTGGGGGCTTGGTTGGGGCATAGATCAAAACCCGAGGAGCTCGAAATGAAGAAAGTACTGATGACATCGGTCGCTGTTGCGGCCATCGCAACAGCGGCACCTGCACAGGACGCCTTTGTCGCCGCACTGATTGCAGAATACGAAAGCCAAGGATTTAGCGGGATCGAAGTCTACGACAGCGACGGCTTTGTCAAAATCGAAGGCCGCCAGAACGGCACCGACTATGAGGTCGTTTATGATCGTGTGACCGGTCAGATTATCTGGTCCGAGGTCAAACCTGCGGATGAAGACGATGACGACGCGAACGATACGGTTGTTGAATACAACCGTGTTGACGACGCCGAAATCTCGGCCGACCTCAGCGACGACGACGACGACGACGACGACGACGACGACGACGACGACGACGACGACGACGACGACGACGACGACGACGACGATGACGACGACGACGACGATGACGACGACGATGATGACGATGATGATGACGACGACGATGACGATGACGATGATGATGACGACGACTAAGGTCGCGTCGTAAACTGTGCTAATATTCGTGCACCGCCCTGATGGGACGACGAGGGGCGGTGCAAGAGGATCAAAATGACGTCACGATTTACAAATTTCGGCTCTGCAATTGTGGTTGCGATTGTGTGCAGTGTGGCGACGCCACTTGCCGCGCAAACGGTAGAAGAGTCGATCCTAAGCCAGTTATCGGATCAGGGGTTCAGCGAATTTGAAACGCGCCGCACCCTGCTGGGGCGCATTCGGATTGTGGCCTACGGAAACGGTCTGATCCGTGAAATCGTTATTAACCCGACCACCGGGGAAATTCTGCGTGACTATTGGCGTAAAGAAGACGGTGACATCGCGGTGCCCAAACTGGTTGATCCAAGCGCACAGGCGGTTTCGTCTGACGATGATGATGACGACGACGATCGTGACGATGATGATCGTGACGATGATGATCGTGATGATGATGATCGTGATGATGATGATCGTGATGATGATGATCGTGACGACGACGACGAAGAAGAAGACGACGACGAGGATGACGACGATGACGATTAAGTTTGAGGACCGTCGCCCGTGTTGAAAAGTCGCCTTGTTATCATTGTCATCGCGATTCAGGTGCTTTGTGCGCTGTTTTTTGTTGCCAATATTGCCAGTTCACTGATCGGGTTTGCGCCAATTTCCTGGCAGATCAGTGAGTTTATTGAATTGGGTGCAGCGTTCGGACTTTTGCTTGGTGTCGGGATCGGTGCCTTTGCCTTTCGTCAAACGCGCGCACGAGCAGAGATAGCCGAAATGAAATTAAAAGCCGCTTCTACCGAATTTGCGCAAATGATGTATGTGCGGTTTCAGCAATGGAACCTGACACCGGCGGAAAAAGACGTCGCATTATTTGCAATCAAGGGCATGTCGATCGCCGAAATCGCCACCCTACGAAACACGTCCGAAGGGACGGTCAAGGCCCAGACGAACGCGATTTATCGCAAGGCTGGGGTTAGTGGCCGTCCGCAGTTGCTCAGCGTGTTTATCGATGACTTGCTTGAGGAAACGACACCTGCCGAGCTTGAGCATTCGAACTAGCAAGACCGCTGAAAGGAATGCGGTTACGGCGCAACGCTGTATTTTTCCAGTATGTCCAGCGGCACGACATCCAAGGCGCGTTGATGGGTGGCCGTTAGGTCCACCATCGGTGCGCAGCCTTCGTCATGGGCTTGCAGAAAACGGCTGGCGCACAGGCACCATCTGTCGCCGGGTTTCAGGCCCGGAAACATGAATTCGGGTCGCGGCGTCGACAGATCGTTTCCCACGTATTTCGAGTAGGCAAGAAATTCGTCGGTCATCACGGCACAGACTGTGTGGCTGCCGGTATCGTGCATGCAGGTGTCACACTTACCATCGCGAAAGAAGCCGGTCATCGGGTCAAGCGAAGCGGTTGTCAGCGGCGTGCCGAGGACGTTGATTGACGGGTCTTTTTCCATGCCTACTCCTTTTGTGTGAGGGTAGGTTTTAGCCGTCGATTGGCAAGCCGATATCTGGTGGCGACCAGTCAATCCAGCGCCCATGAAAATCGACGCGGCCCATGTCAAAACGCAAATCACCGGGCCAGAGCCGCAGCGTGAGCGCCGCGCCGCGGGCTTTGCCATCGGCCTCCATCGTGAACCAGGCGATCGGGGCATCTGGCGTGGCCTGTCGCCCGGCATCTTCGATCATCGCCGTTCCTTTGGCCTGCGCGTCTGCGGGAAAATATTGCCACGCGATAGTAGAATAGACCATTTGCAGCGTGCCGGATTTTGGGGCCAGCCGTTCAGCAAGCCACGTCACCGCATCTGCCTGATCGACCGCGGAACTGGCCAGCTCGATGGCGGCCTGTGTCAGGTGCAAACGATGCGGTTGGTCCGGCCAAAGATACGCCAGCAACCGCTCTTGGTCCGCGAGCGGATCAAGGGGGGCAAGCTCCACACCAAACCGACCAACGACCTGCGGATCAACGCGTTCGGGAAGCGGCCCTGACCAGTCCGGCGACAACGACAGGGGGGATCCGATTTGTCCGAATGCTTGGTCCCCGATTGACAACTCGAACCGGTCCCACATCAAATTGAGACCCGCGCTGGCGCCAAGTTCATAGAGTTCGATCGGTAGGCCATAGGCCTTGGTGAGCCAATGCCCCGCAGCGATCAATGTCGATGCGCGTCGAACCTCGTTCGTTTGTGGTGCGTTGTCGATAAAGGCGTCGATCAAGACCGCCTCGGTCGCCAGAGCCGTGGAAACGGCATTCCATAGCACATCATCACTTACCGAATTTGGGGGATAAACAGCGTCGAGCCCTTTGCGCCCCTGTCGGGCCAAGGCGTGCAGCGCACCGGCCAATCGCAGGGGCACCGACGCAGCGCTTGGCCCCAGATCGCCCGGCCAGTCAAACATCCTGCGGGTCAGATCGCTGTCTGGCTGCAGGCGGTCCGCCAATAGCATCATAAGCTGATGCATGAATGGCGATCCGAGGTCCTGACACGCCTGCGCCTGATGCCTGAGGGCATCCCTAAGTCTATCTGTCATGAAAACGCCTTTCGGCTGAATGGCGACAGGATGCGGCAGCTAGTAGTCAGTGTCCAGACCACGCAGCGCCCCATCCAGCGAGGTATAGGCCCATGTTCCCTTGCCCGACCGGGCATCAATTTCACGTAGCTGGGTCAGTGCGCCAACAATGTCGCCCAACAAAATCAGGGTTTGGCCCATATAGGACCGCGCCTGAATATTGTCAGGGTCCAATGCGAGGGCGCGATCATAGTGGACCATCGACTGATCCAACTGTCCGGCACGGCGATGGGTATAGCCAAACAAGGTCTGCGCCTCGCTGGTGTCAGGATCGGACAGGGTGTCCAGCACGGCCAAGGCGTCGTCTGTTCTGCCGTGATAGGCCATAGCGTGCGCTGCGGTTAGCCGTTCATCGTCGTTGGCCAACGACAGGCCCAACGCGACGCAGGTTTTCGCGTTGGCGTCCAGCACTTCGCCGGCCATGCAATTCGGTGCAGGTTCTGGTGCTGCTGGCGCCGGATCATCGTCCCATTCGCCGACGGCAAATGCGGTGGATGGCAGGGCGATAGCAAGGGCAAGGGCAGCTAGACGCATTGGGACCTCCTGTGGCTGTCCCAACATAACTGGCTCTTGCTCCACAAATGTGAAGGTTTAACGGAACTTGTCGCGCAACTTTTCAAGCGGCGAGCGGGTGTCCTCGGTCACGGGGGCGGGCGCTTTGGCGGTATCGGGCTGGCTGGCTTTGGGCTTGGGTGTTGTTGACGACCGCGGCGGATTGACCCGTAGGCCGACCGCATTGCCAAACCCCGCAAAATCCCCCGACGCAAGGGCCGTCGCACCATCCGAACAGCCGCGAATAACATCGTCGAGCCAGTCCTGATCGGCCTTGGCAAAATCAGCAAGGACATAGCCAGAAACGCGATCTTTGTGACCGGGATGGCCGATCCCCATACGGACCCGATGGTAGTCTGCCCCGATGTGGGCATGGATTGACCGCAGGCCGTTATGCCCCGCGTGCCCGCCGCCGGTTTTCGCACGGCATTTGCCGGGCGCTAGGTCCAATTCATCGTGAAAGACGATCACATCGTCCGGTGTCAGTTTGTGAAACCTCATCGCTTCGCCAACAGACTGACCTGACAGGTTCATGAAGGTTTCAGGTTTGAGCAGCAGTACCTTTTCGGTGCCCAATCGCCCTTCGCTGAGCTGTCCCTGAAACTTGGACCGCCACGGCGTGAACCCATGATCGTCGGCGATACGATCCAACGCCATGAACCCGATGTTGTGGCGGTTGCCCGCGTATTTTTGTCCGGGGTTTCCCAATCCAACAAACAGTTTCATGCCCAAACCTTTTGTTCGCAAGTCGCGGTTTTGTACCGCGCTGCCCCAGAAATGCAAACGGGGCCCGTAGGCCCCGCGCAAATTCGGCTGAAAGAGTGATTACTCTTCTGCTGCCTCTTCGTCGCCTTCTTCGTTCGATGCCGAAACCAGACCCGAAGGTGCGGTGATGTTGGCAATTACGAAGTCGCGGTCGATGGTTGGCTTTGCGCCTGCTGGCAGGGTAACGTCCGAAATGTTGATGACGTCGCCGATTTCTTTGCCGGTCAGGTCAACAACGATTTGCTCAGGGATTTCACCTGCCAGTACGTTCAGTTCGACCTCTGGACGGACAACAGTCAGAACACCGCCTTTTTTGATGCCTGGTGCAGCTTTGTGGTTTTCGAATTCCACGTGCACGAACAGGTTAACGCGGCTGGTGCGCTTCAGGCGCATCAGGTCGACGTGGGTTGGCAGGTCTTTAACAACGTCACGCTGAACGCCGCGGCAGATGACGCGAACGTCTTCGTGGCCTTCGACTTTCAGGTTGAACAGGGTCTGCAGGAAGCGGCCTTGCTTCAGTTTCTGCAGCAGTTTGTTGAAGTCTAGGTTGATCGCAACAGGATCTGCGCCACCACCGTAGACAACACCAGGTACCAAGCCATCACGACGAGCTTGACGAGCGGCCCCCTTGCCTGTCCCCGTACGTTCCGTGGCGATAAGATCAGGAATCTCACGTGCCATTTTAATTCTCCATATAGCAATTGGGTCGCCCTCCAAGGGTGTGCGACCTCATGAAGCCGCGCTGTTACACGCGAATCCCTCATTTGCAAAGAGCAAAAGGGCGGCAAAGGCCAATATATCTTGGCTTTTTACCGGATTTTGGCGGGTTACGCCCAGTTGCCCTCAAAGTCGATGGGAACCAGCAACATATCCTTGCTGGCGTTCGTGATATCCCGCTCACCACAGAGCGCCATCGAAACATCCATTTCCTTGTGAATGATTTCGAGGGCCTTGGTCACGCCAGCCTGCCCCATAGCGCCGAGGCCATAAATATAGGCGCGCCCTATCATGACACCTTTGGCGCCCATGCACAGCGCCTTAAGCACGTCCTGTCCCGACCGGATACCGCTGTCGAGCCATACCTCGGTTTTGTCGCCGACGGCCCGAACGATTGATGGCAGAACGCGGATCGAGGACAGCGCACCATCCAATTGGCGACCGCCGTGGTTGGACACGATGATCGCGTCGCAGCCGACCTCAACCGCCTTTTGGGCGTCTTCTACGTCCAGCACGCCTTTGAGGATGACCTTGCCGCCCCATTTTTCCTTAAGCCGCGCAATCATGGACCAATCAAGCCGTGGTTCGAACTGTTCGGCGGTCCAGGCCGAGAGGGACGACATGTCTGTCGCGCTTTTGGCGTGGCCAATGATGTTGCGGAAACTGCGGCGTTTGGTGCCGAGCATTTCCAGCCCCCATTGCCATTTGGTCGACATGTCCAAAATCGATTTGGGCGTCAGCTTGGGCGGGGCAGACAAGCCGTTTTTCAGGTCTTTGTGACGTTGTCCTAGAATCTGCAGGTCGAGCGTGATCACCAAGGCATCTACGCCAGCGTTCTTGGCGCGCTGGATGATGTTGTCGACGAACTCTTCGTCTTGCATCACGTAAAGCTGGAACCAGAACGGTCCTTTGGTGTGTTCGCGGACATCCTCGATGGAACAGATCGACATGGTGGACAGGGTGTAGGGAACGCCAAATGCCTCGGCTGCGCGGGCGGCTTTGATTTCGCCGTCGGCGCGTTGCATGCCGGTCAGGCCAACAGGGGCGAGAGCAACCGGCATCGCCACGTCGCGGCCAATCATCTGCGATGCCGTTGTCCGGTTCGACATATCAACCGCCACGCGCTGACGCAGACGGATCAGGTCAAAGTCAGAGGTGTTTTCGCGGAATGTCTGTTCCGTCCATGACCCCGACTCGCAATAGTCGAAAAACATCTTGGGCGTCCGTCGACGATGCAGGGCTTTTAGGTCATCAATGCAGGTAATTACGGGCATGGCGTGCTCAAATCCTTAAATTGGTATGAAGTTGTTACCAATTTGGCAAAAATGATGCAATTCCTAGTTTCGCGCCCAGATGAAAAAATAGGGCAGCAGAAAGGATGAGTGATGCGACCGGATATCCTGGCTGAACGACAAATCCTAAAGGCCAAGGCCGAAGGGAAACTGGATGGGTTGAAGGGTGAAGGTGAACCACTGCCTGACCGTCATGATATGAACACAGCCGAGGCGGTTGGAATGCGGATCATGGCCGAGTCCGGGGCCCTGCCACGAGAGTTCGAGTTAAAGAAAATCGTGGATGAGTGCCGCGCAAAACTGGCCGCCGCCGAAGGTGCCGCTGACCGCAAGGCGGCGATGGCAGCATTGGCCAAGGCAGAAATGCAACTTGCCATCGAACAAGAGGCGCGGCGCAAGTTCTTCAACACTGGTCCTGCGTTTTAGGAAACCCCTGCTTGAATTGAGCCTTGGCCCGAATTAGAAGCGCCAAGTCACAAGCAGGAGGGTCCGATGGGATTCAAAATGGGTATCGTGGGTCTGCCGAATGTCGGTAAGTCGACCCTGTTCAACGCATTGACCAAAACCGCCGCCGCACAGGCCGCCAACTTTCCCTTCTGCACGATTGAACCCAACGTGGGTGAAGTGGCCGTTCCCGATCAGCGTTTGTACAAGCTGGCCGAGATCGCGACATCCAAACAGATCATTCCGGCGCGGATGACATTCGTCGATATCGCCGGTCTGGTGAAGGGCGCGTCCAAGGGCGAAGGTCTGGGAAACCAGTTTCTTGCCAACATCCGCGAATGCGACTCGATTGCGCATGTTGTCCGTTGCTTTGAGGATGGCGACATCACCCATGTCGAGGGCCGCGTTGATCCGGTCGAGGACGCATCGGTGATCGAAACCGAACTGATGCTGGCCGATTTGGAAAGCATCGAAAAACGCCGTGCCAACCTTGTGCGCAAGTTGAAGGGCAACGACAAAGAGGCGCTGCAACAGGATCGTCTGCTGGCCGCCGCCCAAGAGGCGATTGAGGCCGGCAAACCTGCGCGTACCGTCGAGGTGGACGCCGAGGATGAAAAAGCGTGGCGGCTGCTGCAGCTTTTGACGCAAAAGCCGATCCTTTATGTTTGCAACGTCGAAGAGGGCAACGCCGCAACGGGCAATGCCCATTCTGCCGCGGTTGAGAAAATGGCGACTGAACAGGGCGCTGGCACCGTTGTCATCTCTGCGGCCATTGAAGAAGAAATCAGCCAGCTAGAGGATGACGAAGCCGAAATGTTCCTGTCCGAAATGGGACTAGAGGAAGCGGGCCTCGATCGTCTGATCCGCGCAGGTTACGATCTGTTGCAGCTGGAAACCTACTTTACCGTCGGTCCGAAAGAGGCGCGCGCCTGGACGATCAAGGCGGGCACCGCTGCGCCGCAGGCCGCTGGCGTGATCCACGGTGATTTCGAACGCGGATTTATCCGCGCTGAAACCATCGGCTACGACGACTATATCGACTGCAACGGCGAAAGCGGCGCGAAAGAGGCCGGTAAAATGCGCGCCGAGGGCAAAGGCTATGTCGTCAAAGATGGCGACGTCATGCATTTCTTGTTCAATACATGATCTGCGATCATCTCGGGGGCGGGTAAGGCCAATCGGGATGGCGCAAACGGCACGTCAGGGACATGATCCCGCAACCAAGCGGCCCAAAATGGGTCGCTTGTTTTTTTGGGCAGGGCAGGGCGCACAGGGGCGGCCTGAAACACTAGACGCCCCGAAATCCAATGCGCGGCCCGTTTCGGCGTGTAGATCGACACGTCGATATCGCTAAAGCGTCGGGTGAATTCCTGCCGCGTCAATTCCAGCGGATCATGTGGTGTGTCCACCCATCCGGCAAAGGCGCGGCGCGCAACGGGGCGGTTGAGGTCATGCAGATGCAGGCGCGTTTTTAACAAACGGTGAGCGCGCAGAACCTGCCCCTCCATCACGAACAGCTCTTTCATAAAGGTGCACTCGGGATCGTTCATCGCATCTGGATGCGCCAAAAGTCGGAAGGCCGCCGAATAAAGCCTCTCAAACCGGTCGGGGTCGCTATGC
Source organism: Marivivens sp. (assembly GCA_965215785.1). Lineage (GTDB taxonomy): Bacteria > Pseudomonadota > Alphaproteobacteria > Rhodobacterales > Rhodobacteraceae > Marivivens. Next base: position 1,360,378 of record OZ244120.1, read on the forward strand.
CAAACAACGATGTTGGCCAGCGTTAGAAACCGTTCCGGCACCCTGACTTTGTACCGCGCCTTTGGCAGGTCAGGCAGGGGTGCTGTTGTGTCCGCTTGCCATGTCACGCGTTCGGGCAAAACCCGGGCCGCAAGCAAGGATCGCGCAGCGGAACGCCACGCGGTTGCAGTATCTGAAAAAGGCAGCGGAACAACAAACATTGGCAGCGGGATTCGTTCTTTTGTTCATGATATGTTCTCTTTTGGCGATGTGAAAGGAACAATTGTTGGAAGCGGCGAAAATCTCGGGTACGTCGGTATCAGGACGGAGGTCAGAATGAACCCAACACTTGCACGCCGCCTAACCGCCGAGGCACTTGGCACTTGTCTGCTTGTTGCGACTGTTGTCGGCTCAGGCATCATGGCCGAGCGTTTGACGCAGGATGTTGCGCTGGCACTGCTGGGGAATACCTTGCCCACGGGGGCCATTCTGGTCGTGCTGATCACGATCTTGGGGCCGATTTCTGGCGCGCATTTCAATCCGGCTGTCACGATGGTGTTCTGTATGCGCCGCGATATCCCTGTCGCGATTGCGGGGGGATATGTTGTGGCGCAGATCCTCGGTGGTGTGCTTGGCACCGTGATTGCGCATGGCATGTTTGATGCCTTGCTTATTCAGGTCGCAGACAAAGCCCGAACCGGCCCATCACAATGGTTTTCCGAAGGGATCGCGACGTTCGGGCTGATGTTTGCCATCCTTGAGGCCGTTAGGTTTCGCCCCGATACAGTGCCGTGGATCGTCGGTCTGTATATAACGGCTGCTTATTGGTTTACGGCCTCGACCAGCTTTGCCAATCCTGCGGTCGCGATTGCCCGCAGTCTGACCAACAGTTTTTCGGGCATTCAGCCTGCTGACGTATCTGCCTTTATTATGGCGCAGCTGATAGGTGCGGGAATGGCTGGCGCGATGTCCGCGTGGCTGTTCCGGCCCGAGCGCTAGAAACTGTCAAATTTCCAATCTTTTGCGCCTTGTCTTCCCCTGCCGCCATCGTTAAACGGGTCGACGGAGACGTGGCCGAGTGGTCGAAGGCGCTCCCCTGCTAAGGGAGTAGGCGAGGAATCGTCTCGAGGGTTCGAATCCCTTCGTCTCCGCCATCATTTATAAGTATCTGATTTTTAAGGTGAAAAATCGATGTGGTACGCCAAGGGGCGTGGTACATGATGGACCACATGAGACAGAGACCAAGCGAGTCAGGCAAGGGCGGACCTGACATGATGTATCTGACCAAACCGCGTGGTCGAGGATACTCGTTGCGCATGTCTACGCCAGATGTCCTAGTCGGCACGTTGAACCCATGGACAGGCAAACCTTTCGGTCGTGAAATCAAGCTTGGGCTGAACACAACGCGACACGCCGAGGCTATCCGTATTCGTGACGTACGACTGGGCCAAATACGCCAGCTTGAAATTGAGGCCATAGCAGCGGCAGGAAAGAAGCCGATAGGACGTATCATTGATCTAACGCCTGAGAGTGCGGCTGAATGGCGTGAGATGAGAGCAGAAGCTCAAGACGCTTACGAACTGGATTATATCCTAACTAACGAGCTTGATAAGGCTGAAAGAGCTGGTCTGGAGCGTGAAGCGCGGGCTTTTGCCAAGATGGTCTTCGAAGGGGCGATGCCTATTGAGGAGGCCTTGGAGCGCTACCTGAACGAACGTAGTGAGGGCAATCCTTTCGGCTACGATCCCCTAGCGAAAACAACGGCTCAAAGCTTGCGTTCATCGGTCCGGCATTTGTTGCAGTCGATGGGGCAGGAGAAGCCACTATTGCAGGATGTGACTCCTGCGGTCGTGGAGAGGTTTACGAGTGAATACCTGCCGCACAAAGCTAAGGTGTCATACCCTACAATCTCAAAGCACATGACATTGCTGCGTGGCATGTGGTCTTGGGCGATAACGGACAAGAAGTTGCTTCGGACCAAGACAGGGAAACCGATTGCCAATCCTTGGGCGCAGCAAGAAAGAGGAACCCCAAGGAAGCGATCACGAAAGTCCAATCCTGAAGAGGCGAGGACAGCTTTCAACGCGGATCAAGTAAGTAAGCTCTTGGCTGGGTTTTCAGGTTGGGGAACGCGACAAGGCGATCTGATGAGGTTGGCCTTGGTTACAGGATGCAGAGTTGACGAGTTAGGCTCGCTTCTACTTGCTGATGTGGTGTCAGGAGGGGAGGGGTTTTACGTCCGGCATGGCAAGACAGAGAATGCTAAACGCTTCGTTCCAGTCGTGGAGGATGCCCAGCGCCTATTGGGACGACGGGTAGAGAAAGCAATCGAGCTGCAAAAAGCGCTACCTGTTGAGAAGCACAGGCTGTTTCCTGAGTGGCCGCTTAAGCCTTCAACCAACAAGGTCAATGCAGTGTCACAGTGGTTCACACGATACAGGCGAGAGGTCTTGGGGAAGGAGACGGACGGGAGGCTGGCTATGCACTCGTTTCGCCATACTTGGAGAACTACGGCGAGGAGGGCTGGTGTGCCAGAAGACCGGATCAACGAGCTGGGAGGGTGGAGCCAAGAGCAAAACACTTCATGGGTCTACGACCACGGATTGACGCATCAGCAGCTAACTGAAGCTCAAGCATCAATCTGGAAAGAGTTACGCTCTGAAGGCTACCTCTCGGCCTTCTAGGTCAGGGGTTTGCGGCCCACCATAGAGGATAAGCAGCACAGCATATGGAGGCGTAGGGCGTAGCTAAAGAGGTAAGCTCAGGTGTGCAGCATCAGAGTGTGCATTTTGCATAGCTGAGAGCGACTACTCATCTTTGGGAAAGTGGCAGGAGGTATCAATGAAAACAGAGGCTTATGAGGCAGCGAAGCCGTATAAGGCGCGATTCAAACTTTCAGATTTGAAAGTGGAGCCAGAGACATTCCAGTTCCGTGAGAAAGATACGGAAGAGTACCACGTTAACGGCCTTGTGGAAGCGATAAGGGCGGGGCATGAGTTAGACCCGCTAACTGTGTGGAAACGCTCAGAAGACGATTATGTGGTCGTTGACGGCCATCACAGGCATGAGGCGTTCCGTCGCTTAGGGTACAGTCGGAAGGTTAAAGCGATTGTTTACGAATGTTCTGAAGCTGAAGCTAAACTCTTAGCTTTGAAGGAGAACACAAAGACTAAGCTTCCTATGTCGACGACGGAACGGCAAAACGCGGCTTGGCGTCTAGTCTGTTCAGATCATAATTACTCCAAAGCACAAACTGCGCGGGCTACAGGTGTAAGTCAGCGTACAGTAGCGAACATGCGAGCGACTAAAAGAAAGCTGGACGAAAACGATTTCATCTTGCCGGATACTTGGTTGGAGGCATTACGCGCTGACAAGGACTTCTCAACTAAGCCGATCACCGATGAGGAACGGGAAGCTAGGATCGAAGCAGAAGCTAACCGCTTGGACGACAAGATAGGGCGTGAGATAGGTTTGATTGGCAATCGTCAATGGGAAGCTCTCGCCATAGTGCTGGGCAGACGATTGGAGCACCATAACCTCAGCTACCTTGTGGACTACTTGTCAGATCATGACCGCCCCGATGATGAGGACGACCTGCCGTTTTAGCTTTGCCACTTACGTACAGCTGCGAGGTCGAGAGCTTTTGGGGCCAAATATCTGAGACGCATACCGTTATGGTCTAGTGGTCGAAACTCCCCCATAGGTGGGGGTAAGTGGAGGGGAGCGGTTAGTATTGCTCTCTACATTCCTCAGGTTGTCCGTAAGGGTATATCCCAGGGCCTGTACTACAAATGGTCCAAGGGTTTCATGGAGGCCGGCAAAAAGCGGCTCACTGGTGATACTGCCCGCGCTGCCAACACTGATGAGGTCAAGGACCTTCGCCGCGAGGCAAAGGATCTCAAGGAGGTGGTTGCGGAGCAGACGCTTGAACTGCGCCTTCTCAAAAAAGCATGCTCGGGGATGGGGACGACCGCGAATGAGGTATGCTGCATCTGAAAAGCTGGAGATCATCCGACTGGTCGAGGAAAGCCATCTGTCTGCTCGCCAGGCATTGGCCAAACTGGGCACCCCACGGACCACGTTTTACCGCTGGTACGACCGCTATCTGCAGCGCGGGGAGGCTGGATTACAGGACCAATCTCCCAAGCCCAAACACGTCTGGAACCGCGTTCCTGATGAGGTGAAGCGCAAAGTTGTTGACCTAGCACTGCAGGAAACGGAACTGTCACCGCGTGAGCTGGCAGTGACGTTCACGGATCAAGAGCGCTACTTTGTGTCAGAACCTACAGTGTACCGCACGCTCAAAGCGCATGACTTGATCACCAGCCCGGCGTTCATTGTCCTGAAGGCGGCCGATGAGTTCCAGCACAAAACAACGGCCATCAACCAGCTTTGGCAAACCGACTTCACCTAACTCAAGGTACTGGGATGGGGCTGGTTCTATCTCAGCCGGTCCTCGACGATTACAGCCGCTACATTATCTCCTGGAAGCTCTGCACGACCATGCGGGCTGAAGATGTGACCGACACGTTGGACTTGGCGTTGCAGGCATCTGGATGTGATCAGTTGCATGTCATTCACAAGCCAAGACTGCTCAGCGACAACGGCTCAAGTTATGTCTCCGGCGACTTGGCTGAATGGCTGCAAAACAAGGGCATGAAGCACTCACGCGGTGCGCCATATCATCCGCAAACGCAGGGCAAGATCGAGCGCTGGCATCAGACTTTGAAAAACCGCATCCTGCTGGAAAACTATTTCTTGCCGGGTGACCTCGAGGCCCAGATCGAAGCCTTTGTCACACACTACAACAACCAGCGCTATCACGAGAGCATCAACAACGTCACACCCGCCGACGTCTACTTCGGACGGGACAAGGCCATTCTACAAAAAAGAGAAAAGATCAAATGAAAGACTCTCGAAACGCGACGCTTGCATCACAGAAAACGCGCCGCATAATGAAACCAATCAGATGAGCTGAACTCTCTCTTAGATTAGGCTCCCAGTGGGTCCAAAAACTCTGACGACGGATAAACTATCTTAGAATCCATAAGAGCGTTACGACGATATGATCGCAAATTTCTTATTGGCCGGACAGTCGAATATTGACGAGTGGTTTCAAGTTGCCGACGGCGCTGCTTTAGCAGCTTTTGAGCAAACCTTTCTAGCGCTGAATCCGCAATATGATGGTGTTGCTTTCTATGATGCGGCACGCGGTGGGTCCGCGATCCTTTCTGCAAGCGCCTTGACCAACGCTGATCTCCGGTTCGATGAAGGCACTGCCGAATATGATGCCGTTAGAAACAATCATTGGTACAACGAAGAAGACGGAACGCGTGGCCCGAACTTTGACATCTATCAAGATCGCATTGCTGACTGGGTTGATGCGGATGTCACGTTCAAAGCAGTGATCTGGGCGCAAGGCGAGGCCGATACAACGTTTGTTCGTGAAGACACGGCACAGATATACCGCGAAGGGTTGGAATTTGTTCTCTCTGAACTGACAGGTCTCGCGCAGACTGAGAAGGTCTACATCCAAGCGCTTGGTGATCGTTCCACTTACAATGAAACCTTGCACGGTGGGACCGATATCATAAGGCAGGTCCAGATCGAACTTGCTGACAATAGCGATATCTCGGTCGTAACAACCACCTTTGACCTTGATTTGCGAGACTCCGTACATCTGACTGACGAGGGCTATATCACTGCGGCGCAACGCATGGCGCTCGCGGTGTCAGATCGCGAACAATCCCCCTTCATCGAGAGCGCATGGATCGCGCAGAGTGGTGAAATCATTCTTCATTTTGATCTGGGTCACAATCAACAGCTCGATGTTGGGAGCCTGTTGGGCGGTTTTGTTGTGACAAGTCACGCTCAATCGGCGGACATAGTGGATCACACTATTCTCGCAGATGGTTTGATCAGTTTGACACTTGCTGCAGACGTGACAATCGCAACTGTGTCTTATGGCAGCGCAGAACTATCGCATACGATGAGTAAGTTGGACTTTCTGTCCGCCATCGGTGATCTGGTAACGCTTCCTGTCCAGCCGTTTTCTGCGGATGCAACGCTCCAACCTGGGCTCGTTGGCATGACTGATTTCGGCGCTGAATTCGTAGGCACCGAAGTCGATGACGCGTTCGTCGCATTTTCGACTGATGATGATCTTTGGGGCTGGGCAGGTGATGATCACCTGCAAGGTCGGGATGGGGCGGATCGACTCTATGGTGGTAATGATGAGGACATTCTGGATGGAGGGAGAGACACCGACCGGCTCTATGGTGGCGAAGGTGCGGACGCTTTCGTCTTTGGGACAGGTTACGGATTGAATGTTATATATGACTTTAGCCTCAATGATGACCGGATCGTGTTGAGCGACCACGATGTGAGCAACTTTGATGTTTACATTTACAATGGCACTGATCTGGAGTTTCGGTTGGCTTCTGGTGAACGCGTTGTCCTACGGGACCTTGCATCGGTCGAAATTGAAGCAGTTCAGTTCGAAACCACGCCGCAAGGATCTGTACAGATTATCGCCGGTGCTGCAGGGGATGACGTACTCGTCAGCGGCAATGAAGCCGCACTTTTGCGCGGCGGCGCAGGCCTCGATAGGCTGTATGGCAATGGCGGTGATGATGTCTTTGTTTTTCAGCCAGCTGGTGGGCTCGACATTGTTTACGACTACGATGATGGCGTTGACCGTATTTTGTTCGAAGACGGACAATGGGACGATGTTTTTCTGAGCATCTACGATGGCACAGATGTCGAGATCCAAAGCACTAATGGCGGGCGGCTTGTGTTAAGGGATGTCGCTATCGACAGCATTACAGCTGATGATTTTCTGTTCGAAATACCGGACCAGTTCCTACTGTAAGTTGCGGCTACCCGCGGGACATTTCAGAGTTTGACTATAGCTTTTCTCTGAGAGCTTCGTAAGGCGTTTTCCCTTTGTGAGCACCATGTGGCCTGTGGAAGTTGTAGAAGCGTTCCCATTCGCCCAATCGTTCTTCCAGATCGACATCACCTTTGTAGCTAAGCAGCTGATAGAATTCCTGCTGATCCGATCGATGTGATCGCTCGACTTTTCCGTTCAGTTGTGGCGTTGCGCGACGGATGTAAGCGTGGCGAATACCGAGGTCTTCAACATGCCAGTGAAGCTTAGCTTGGACCTCATGGCCGTCGCCCATTGGGCTTGAACCAATGGCGCTCTCAATGGGCAACTCCGTTCTCATTTCGCGGATCCGGAACGGAAACTTGGCAATGATGTGGTTAACGAAGTCTATGGCGTTGGCCTGGGTGTGCTTTTCATAGACTTTCAGGGCTCGCACACGCGTGGCGTCATCAATGGCCGTGAATTGAAAGCGGCGAACCTTCTCGCCGGGGCTTTTCGTTGTCTTTCTCATCGTCCACTCCTTGGTGGCTACGATGAGCAACAAACCCTCTCTTAGCAAATACCGCTATTTGGACCCATAGGCGCTGACGTTAGACAGACCAATCATCTCAGCTGGATCCGCTTCGCTTTTTGTGCAGGTCGATCAAACCCTGCATTGTGTGTTTGCTTTTGCCTGCGGAGGCTTCCAGAGGGTAGTTCTTGACTGCCTGTTCGATCTTCGTCCGGAATACCTCGGGGAATTCCGACACGTCGATCTGTTCATCTTCGAAGTAATCGTGACAGTTCTCAGCGACTTCTTTCCAGTCTATTAGCTCTACTGCCTTTTCAACAACATACTCCGGAAGTCCGTTGTCCCAATCGAGATACTCCCTGTATCCTTCGTTCCATTCACGGGGGCAACATTCACCGCCTGCCTCGTAGCTGGCGAGTGTTTCCCAGGTCATTACCCAGACAATATGCTCCTCCACCACGTGAACAGGGATGCCGATTGCGAGCCGTTCGTCAGGACAAAATGGCTTTGCCAACAGGAACATCTCGGTTTTTAATTGCCGCTCAAGTTTTTTAGGGTCTTCGCTTAAAACTGAAACCTTGCAGTCCAGTATCGAGTATTCACGGAATAGGTCCCATTGTTCGAGCGACCAGCTTCGCCAAGTCTTGTTGAGATCCACGACCATTTTTAAACCTCCACCCGCCGTTTGCCGGTCAGGAGTTGCTGCATCAGGGCTTTCTTCTCGGTGCGGAGTTTTTCGACAGAAGAAATCAGACTGTCCTCTTCTTCCCAAGCCGCGTCAAGTACCTCTACGATTCGCCGTTGCTCTGATCCCATAGGCGGCAGGAGCGTCGCGCCAACGCAAGCCATTGCGATTGATGAAGATAATCCCGCTCAACATACGCCGATCATCGACGCGAGGCTTGCCGTGCGACTTCGGGAAGAAAGGGGAAAGCTTGGCCATCTGCTCATCGGTCAGCCAGTAAAGGTCGCTCATGTCACCGCTCCGGTCTTCGAGCCGTGAATCACGCAGCGGTGCGAAAATCAATGCATCCTGAGCCTAGGCGCCCACTTAGCCCGTTCAGCGACAAGCGCTCAGTCGATGTTGAAATCATGTTCAGCGCACGGCGCACATCCTCGGCATAGGCTCTGGCGTGAGGCGTGATTTCAGTCTCGTTGCCATTGCGTTCAAGGATTTTGAAACCAAGGTCGCGCTCCAGGAGTCGAAGCTGATGACTGACCGCGCTACGGGTGAAGTTCAGTTCACTTGCCGCAAGCCAAAGCGCGCCGTTTCGGGCAACGCTTTCGATTGCGCGCAATGCCTGAATAGAGGGATAGCGTTTGATAGTGGACCCCTGCCAATATGCGAAAGGCCCCTACTACCTGATGCAGTAAGGGCAACGTTTTCAGTTTGTTACGCCGATCTAAAGCGAGGGCAACCCGTTCTTGAGGAAGGCGAAATGTTTGTCTGCCATTCCGGCATAGGGACGCCAGCCATCTGCTGTATTTTGCGCCACAGCGTCTGACAGCACCGCCAGAGGTTGTCCTGTGGAATACGCAAGGATCAGGGTCTGGGCCGCCTTCTCAAAGAAATACAGATCCTCGAAGGCTGCAGCGACGGTCTCGCCCACAATCGTGACGCCATGGTTGCCCATCACAAGGACAGTCTTGTCCCCCAGCGATTGTGCCAGCCGTTCTCCTTCTTCGGTGGCATCCGCGATACCTCCGAATTCCAGATCATAGGCCGTCCGCCCATAGAACCGCGCGGTGTTGTTGTCGATGGGAACGACGGTCGGGTCCTTGAGGCAGGCCAGGGCCGTTGCATAGGGCGAATGGCAGTGCAAGATTACTTTGGCATCGGGTTTCATGCGGTGCAAAGTCCCATGCACGCACCAAGCCGAGGCATCAGGCGCACTCGGACCTTCCTGTGCTACTTCGTCGTTGCTGTCCAAATGCAGTAGGTCGTCCGGCCCGATGGTTGCAAAGTGCTGCCATTTCCGGTTCAACAGAAACTTTGCCCCGTCCGCAGAAGTCGCTGCGCTGAAATGGTTTCCAACGGACTCGCTCCAGCCCAATTGATGGCAAATCCGGAAAGCCGCTGCGAGGTCCTCTCGCAGCGCGTCCTGGGTCATGCTGTCTACGGCAACACTCTGGTTCATGCTTTGAACCGCCCTTCGCTGACCAGCGCTCGATAGGTCGAGCGCATCTCGGCACGGTCCACATAGGTTCCGCGCAGGTATCGGTCGCCGCTTTCCGCGGTATAGGCTGCACGGCCATGCACGATGCGGTGGTTGTCAAAGACCATGCATTCGCCTGCATTCATCAGGAAGGTCATCATGTACTTCTTTTCCTGAAGCATTTTTCCGAAACGGCAGAACGCAGGGTAATAGTCATCCAGCAGCGCCTGATCCAGATCGAGGAAGTCCAGCATATGCTGGCTGATCGTCAGGCCGGACACTTCTCCATGCTGATCCAGTTCGATCACAGTCTGGCGCGAACGCATGTCATAGTCATCATGTTCGCAGTAAAACGGGATCGAGATTTCAGAGAGAAGTTTGAAACCTTCTGGGTCGATTCTTTTGAAGTCATTGGCGACAGCAACGCCATCCGCATAAAGGCTGTATCCCCCATCGACCGTATTTGCGCGGCAATGCAGGAACTGGACGCCCGGGGCGTGTTCCTCTGCGGGGGTGTCCGTGTGCAGTTCTAGCGCCGAAGCGGTGTACGCGGTGTTGGTCGGGTTGATGTGGGTTTTCACGTCAAAATATTCGCCAAAGAAAGTCGGCCGGATGTGCCCCAGAAGCGTTGCCGTTTCGGTCAGCCCTTCGTTGCTGTCGGGCATATCGGTGACGATCGTGAAACCTTCAACCAGCAGCGCTTCGATCCATTTCGCGCGCACCTCGGGGTCGCTTAGTAGATCAGGCTGGCTGAAACGCGAAACATTGGGATAGTGATCGCCGAACCAAGGCTGGCGGGCCAGATCAGCAGGATCATGACGAGGTGCCGCAACCTTGTAGCTTTCGAGCCAAGCCAACGGGAACAGTGACACGTGCTCCTCACCTGCCCACGTGATCTCTAACGCATCCTCTTTGACCTCCGCGGCCACGGCAATCGGGGCTGCATCCAGGTGGAAAATATCGAAGCTCCGCTCTCGGGTGGCACTGCTGAAAGAGCTGGGGCAGTTGTCGCGCAGCCAGTAGTAATTAAAGTAATGCGCTGCCCCATCAGAGAGTGCGATTTCCAGACCTTTGTCCTTTAGAACCACTGAGGTTGCGGGCGTGGTCATAATATTCATGATATTTATCCGTCGTTTGAGAGGGGTTCGGATGTGACTAATAAAAACATCTCACGACTTTCTTTTTGAAAATAGTCGATTTAAGGTGATCATAACTTAATCCAAAGGTTAACTTGTGGATCGCTTACCCCCTCTTCGCCTGCTCACCACATTCGAAGCGTTTTCGCGCTATGGATCCATGCGACTTGCGGCGACGCGAATGAACGTGACTCAACCGGCGATCAGTCAATCTCTCAAGGCGCTAGAAGCCCACGTTGGGGTCACCTTGATCGACCGCAGTCGTAAACCGGCACAACTCACCGATGCGGGCCAAATTTTGGCGCGCGCGGTGCGTGACGGTCTTGGCCAGATCTCTTCGGCGCTCGAAGATTTGCGCATTCTTAGCGGCCATGACACATCCCAGGTTACGGTGTCCTGCACTGTGGGTATGGCGACCTATTGGTTGATGCCGCGTCTGCCGGACTTCTACGGGCAGCACCCTGATATCACGGTGAACGTTCAAGCACCTGCCTCTGATCTGCCGAACCTCGCCCCGGGGATCGATGTCGCGTTGCGTTATGGCACAGGCGACTGGCGAGAGGGTGTAACGCACAAACTGTTTGACGAAAGGGTGTGCCCCGTCGGAGCGCCCGCCACGCTGGATCGCTTGCGGGCCGAGGGGGTGGGGCTGGACGCTGCCCCGTTGATTCACGTGCGCAGCCCTCACAACCAGCACTGGGCCGGATGGGAAGACTACCTGCGCCAAAAGGGTATTCGCCGCGACAGGCTAACGGGGCAGACCTTTGACAACTATGTGCAGGCCGCGCAGGCAGTTCTGGACGGGCGCGGGCTGATGCTGGGGTGGCGTTCGATCTCTCATCTGGCTGTGCGCGATGGGGCGCTGCGCGAATGGCCATCAGGCGAGATTAATTTAGGGACGGCTTACTATATCACCACCTCTGCTGCACCCTCGGCGACAGCAAAGGTCTTTGTGAGTTGGCTCAACGAGGCCGATGTGGCATCCCAGTAGATCGGTAGCCCCGTAGCCATTCGTTCAGTGTTTCGGGACTGAGTTCATCGCTCAGGCCGTGCAAGATTGGATCAAGGCTGTTGGCACAAAAACGGCCTACATCGAACCGGGCAGCCCCTGGGAGAACGTATACTGTGAAAGCTTCAATGCCCGCTTGTCGAATATTATAACAACAAGCGATACCACGAGAGCTTGAACAACGTCACACCCGCCGACGTCTACTTCGACCGAGACAAAGTCATTCTGAGAGAAAAAGAAAAAAATCAAGAAACAGACAATCCGACAACGCCGCTTGCAACATCAAAAACAAGCAGCATAGTTAATCACACAACCGAACCAGAGCCTCCAATGATCAAGCCGCTCTGATGTCCCACTTTATATGACGACGGACAAATAAAATGCTTAAAGTTTTCAAAGCGATGAAAAGTGTTACTTTTTTAATTTTGGCATGCTCTGCTCTATTTTTCAGCACCTCTGCCCTAGCGCTAAAAACTTTTCAGCTCAGCGCACAGGTTGCAGGTCTCACTGCGAGCGCAGCTTCAACTGCGCTCGCCAACCGCAGAGCTGTATACGAAGCGGTAGCGCGCACAAAAGCTAAAGCACGCCTACGGAGAATTGTTGCTTCAATACCAATCGCCGGGATAGCTGCGGCTGGCTACTTTGAAAGACAGGACTTTCTTGCATGGCAGGCTGATCATCCCAATGGAACGTTCGAAGAATATTCATGTGAAGTTACGACACTCAGCGCTGAAGTCATCGATGAAGTCTTACAAGAGCTGCCCGAAGCGGTAAGGCCCAGCAAAGATTTAGTCATTGCTGCCTTACCTGATTGCGCCCAGTGATCAGGTTCCGCGAAAAGATAGTACCCTTAGCCCGCGGTCTCTTTACAAGTTTGTTTGCGTAGGACTTTGCGTTTGGCAAATTACGACTGCACAATCATCAATATATCTATGTCATAATGCCCCAGCCACGTGGCGAAGGGAAAAGAGAATATCATCAAGAGGGGCGGAAAAAGGTTTCATAAGTATACTGTTTAATTGGTTTACATTATTTGTGCCTCAAGCAGATCAATTGATCAATGGTTTGTTTTGCCACAGGTGAATGCAAAAAATGCATGAACTAATTCCATAATCTGATTGGATTATCTCGAATGTGCCAATTATCTTGCGGTTAAGGCATAAGGGGACATTCATGGTAAACAAAGGTCAGGCATTTCAATGGCAGGATCCTTTCCTGCTTTCCGATCAACTCACCGAAGACGAGCGGATGATTTCCGACGCGTCACAGGCCTTTGCGCAGGACCGTTTGATGTCCCGTGTCGAAGACGCATATTTGAACGAACACACAGACCCCGAAATTTTCGCAGAAATGGGTGCGGCTGGTTTGCTGGGTGTGACCGTGGCCGAACAATACGGCGGTGTTGGTGCCAGCTATGTTGCCTATGGTCTTGTCGCGCGAGAGGTTGAACGGGTGGATAGCGGATACCGGTCGATGATGTCGGTGCAATCCAGTTTGGTAATGTACCCGATCGAAGCCTACGGGTCCGAGGAGCAGAAACAAAAATACCTGCCAAAACTCGCCAGTGGCGAATGGATCGGATGTTTTGGCCTGACCGAACCCGAGGCGGGATCAGATCCGGCGGGGATGAAAACCTATGCCACCAAGGTGGATGGCGGCTATGTGCTTAACGGGTCCAAAATGTGGATTTCCAACAGCCCCATTGCGGATGTTTTTGTTGTTTGGGCCAAATCCGATGCGCATGATGGCAAGGTCCGTGGCTTTGTGCTTGAAAAAGGGATGAAGGGTCTAAGCGCCCCGAAAATTGACGGTAAGCTGTCGCTGCGGGCGTCGATCACGGGCGAGATCGTGATGGAAAACGTCGAGGTCGGCGAAGAGGCGTTGCTGCCCCATACCCAAGGGATGAGCGGCCCGTTTGGGTGCCTGAACCGTGCCCGCTATGGCATCAGTTGGGGCGTCATGGGCGCAGCCGAGGATTGCTGGATGCGGGCGCATGACTATGGCATGGATCGCAAACAGTTCGGTCGGCCCTTGGCTGCGACACAGCTTTATCAGAAAAAACTGGCCGATATGCAGACCGAAATCGCACTGGGCCTGCAAGGATCGCTGCGGGTTGGGCGTTTGATGGATGAGGGGCGATTTGCCCCCGAGATGATCAGCATCGTCAAGCGCAACAACTGTGGCAAGGCGCTCGATATTGCGCGGATTGCGCGGGACATGCACGGCGGAAACGGTATCCAGATCGGCTATCAGGTGATGCGCCATGCGCAAAACCTTGAAACCGTGAACACCTATGAGGGCACCCATGATGTGCATGCGCTGATCCTTGGACGGGCGCAGACCGGCCTTCAGGCGTTTTTCTGATGTCTACACCTTATGCGGGGCTAAAGGTTGTCGAACTGGCGCGGATTCTTGCTGGGCCGTGGATTGGTCAAACGCTGGCCGATCTGGGCGCAGAAGTGATCAAGGTCGAAAGCCCGAAAGGCGACGACACGCGACGCTGGGGACCGCCCTTTGTTGAACGCCCTACACCAGCGGGCGACACCGAAAAGGTCGCGGCGTATTTCTTTGCCGCAAACCGTGGAAAAACATCTGTTGTCTGTGATTTTCGGGACAAAGGTGATCTGGATCGCCTGAAATCGCTCATCGCGGATGCCGATCTCCTGATCGAAAATTTCCGTGCTGGTGGGCTGGTGAAATACGGGTTGGACTATGATGCGCTTAGGGCCATCAATCCGCGTTTGATCTATGTGTCGATCACGGGGTTTGGTCAGACAGGCCCGCGCACGAACCAGTCCGGCTATGACTTTTTGATCCAAGGCATGTCGGGGATCATGGATCTGACGGGCGAACCGGACGGTCAGCCGCAAAAAGTCGGTGTCGCGTGGATTGATGTGTTCACCGGTCTTTATGGAACAATCGCCGTTCAGGCGGCGATTGCAGATCGGGACAGGACAGGGCAGGGGCAGCACATTGACCTGTCGTTGATGGATTGCGGTATCGGGGTTCTGGCCAATCAGGCCACTAATTTTCTGTTGGGGGGGCAGGTGCCGTCACGGCTTGGAAATGCGCACCCCAATATTGTGCCGTATCAGGTGTTTCCGGCATCAGACGGCCATTTGGTCATTGCCTGCGGAAACGATGGTCAGTTTGCGGCGCTTTGTGATGTGCTGGGTCTTGGCGATCTGGCAACAGATGCGCGGTTCGCCACGAATGAATGCCGCGTGGAAAATCGGGCTGAGCTGATTGATCGGTTGGAAACGGCAACACAGGCACGCAGCCGTGCCGATTTGATAAAGGCATTGAACGCCGTTGGCGTTCCTTGTGGCCCGATCAATTCGGTCGCCGAAGCGTTGAACGATCCCCAGACCAAACACCGCGCAATGCAGGTCGCACCCGAAGGTGTCGCAGGCATTAGAACGCCGATCAACTTTGGCCGCAGTACGCTTGAACTGACCCGAACCGCGCCGACCTTAGGGAACGGGGAATGGGAGTTTACGCAGACGCAGGAGTGATCACAATCGCGCGGAAATCGTTGACGTTTGTCAGCGTGGGGCCAGTCACGACCTGATCGCCAATGGCGGCAAAGAAGCTATGCGCGTCGTTGGTATCCAGCGCCTTGGCCGCATCCGCCCCCTTATAGAGCGTGTCCGGCCCAATGACGGCGCCAGCGACCTCGGCGGCGCCATCAACGCCGTCCGTATCGCAGGCCAGGGCATGAATGCCCTCGGCACCATTCAGCGCCACCGCCAGCGCGAGGCAGAATTCAGCATTCGGGCCGCCCACGCCATCGCCGCGGCGGGTGACGGTCAGCTCACCCCCCGATAACAACAGAACCGGTTCGGCATCTGGTTTCATTTGGGTTTGGATGTCTTTGGCGGTTTGCGCCATTTGCGCGGCGACGTCGCGGGCTTCGCCCTCGATTGAATCGCCAAGAATGTGCACCTTCCATCCCCAAGACAGCGCGATTTCCTCGGCCGCGATCAGCGATTGGGTAGGGGCCGCAACGATTTTGTTTTCGATGTGACTCAGTCGCGGGTCATCTGTGCGGACCACCGACGACGATGTTTTGATTGCCGACAGGATCGTCGCAGGAACATCAATGTCCCAGTCGGCGATAATGTCCAATGCTTCTTGCGGGGTGCTGTCGTCGCCGACCGTTGGCCCCGACCCGATGTAGGCAGGGTCATCGCCCGGAACATCGGAAATCATCAGCGACACCATATAGGCCGGATAACAGGCCGCCGCGAGCTGCCCGCCTTTGACGCGGCTGGCGTGTTTGCGCACGATGTTCATTCGTCCGATTGGGGCACCTGAGGCCAACAAAGCCCCGTTCATGGCCTGCTTTTCCGCAAGCGTCACACCCTCGGCTGGTGCGGTCAGCAATGCGGATGCCCCGCCCGAAATGAGGCACAGGACAGATGTGTCACGGTCCAGCCCTTGTAACAGGGTCAAGAGTTCCTGCGTTGCGTTTAATCCTGCCTCATCGGGAACAGGGTGCGCCGCTTCGATCACGCGGATGCCCTGCAAGGGGCGCGAATACCCGTAGCGGGTCAGGATCAAACCCTCACACGGGCCCCATGCTGCCTCAACCGCTTCGGCCATGCGGGCCGATGCCTTGCCCGCGCCGACGACAACGAAAGGTCCGTCCGGTTTCGCGGGCAGGTGATGGGCTAGGCTGCGCATTGGGTCGGCGACCTCAACGGCGCGATCAAACAGCGCGCGCAACTTTTGTTCAAAATCGGACACAATCATTTCCTTGGCGTTGAATGCGCACACCAAAGCATTGTGTCCCCCGTTTGCCAAGTATCCCAAAACGGTAGGAACCAATGTTTCTGATTGGGAACATTCGGTGCGCACAGGAACACGATGTTTCGGACAGAGGCCGCGCATGACTTAAAAAACGTCGCGGAACGGCTTGCCGTTTGGTCGCAAAGCGGAAAATGTCCATGCAACGAAGCGAACGAACGAGATCTGACTCATGTCCAAGTATATTCTGACTGTGAAATGCCCGACCGCGCGCGGCATTGTTGCGGGCATTGCCAACTATCTGACCGACAATGGCTGTAATTTGACGGACTCGCATCAGTTTGACGATCAGCTGACCGGCACGTTCTTTACCCGCATCAGCTTTACCTCTGAAAAAGGGACCGAGCTTGAGGTGCTGCGCCAAGGGTTTGAGGCGATTGCCAAGGACTTCGACATGGACTGGGAAATGCATCCCGAGGGCCACAAAATGAAGGTCCTGTTGATGGTATCGCGGTTTGGCCATTGCCTGAACGACCTGCTGTATCGTTGGCGGATCGGCGGCCTGCCGATTGAAATCGTGGGCGTGGTGTCGAACCACATGGATTACCAAAAGGTCGTGGTGAACCATGACATTCCGTTCCACCACATCAAGGTCACCAAAGAAAATAAACCCGAGGCCGAGGCTCGCCTGATGCAGGTGGTTGAGGATTCAGGGGCCGAACTGGTCTGTCTTGCCCGCTATATGCAGGTTCTGTCGGATGAATTCTGCGCCAAAATGTCGGGCCGGATCATTAACATCCACCACTCGTTCCTGCCTTCGTTCAAAGGGGCCAACCCGTACAAACAGGCCTATGAGCGCGGTGTGAAGCTGATCGGTGCGACCGCCCACTATGTGACGGCTGATCTGGATGAGGGGCCGATCATCGAACAGGATACCGTCCGCATCACCCATGCGCAGTCGGCTGATGACTATGTCGCGCTGGGCCGTGATGTTGAGGCACAGGTTTTCGCGCGCGCAATCCACGCGCATATCCATCACCGCGTATTCCTCAATGGAAACAAAACCGTTGTGTTCCCAGCGTCGCCAGGTGGCTACGCCTCGGAACGTATGGGATAAAACGACGTTCTAATTCGAAGGTACTTTGTACGGTCAGCCTACGTGATAGGCTGGCCGTATGTTTTTGCGTACCAACCCGTTACACCCAACAGCCGTCTATCCCGAGGGCGCCGACATTGATCTGGATGGGTTCGTTGTCCCCGAAGGGTTTCAACGGGCGCGGCTGATTTGTGATGCTGGGGACGCGCCTGATGGCCTGATCGAGGCTGGCTGGCAACAGGTCAAACGCACCGCCTATTTCCGGATTGCCACACAAGCGATCTCAGGCGTCGAGGCCAAGGTCACGGCCGCGGTTGGTCCAAATCTTACCGATTGGTATGAATTTCACTGGCAGTACTATGAGGCCTGTCATAGCGATAATCCACCTCAGCGACCGGCCAACCTTGCCCGAACATTTGGTCAATCAATCGAGGATGGATCGGCCGTCTTTATCGATACTGATCACGGCATGGGCTTCGCGTCATTGCGCGGCATGCGCGCCGGCGTGTCCGAGGCGGGCTGGATTGGCGGGCCAGCATTGGCGGTGCAGTTGGGGATCGTCTGGTGTTGCCATTTCGGGCACAGCATCGGCGCGCGCGAAATCGAATTTGAGGCAGATGACACAGATCCGCCGCTGTGGTCGGCCCTACAGAAGAAGGCCCGACCGATCCAAGAGTTCGAAACTTGGGAATTGTTGGCTTAGGCGGCCAAACCGCGTGCACCCAGACCAAGGTATTTTTTGCGGCGGTTAGAACGGATTTCTTCGGCGTCCTGACCATCCAGCTCGGACAGCATGGCCGAAATCGCGTCGCCAACCGTTGCAATGGTTTCCGCCGCATCACGATGCGCACCGCCCAGTGGTTCTGGGATGACGCGATCAGTGACGCCCAGTACACTCAGGTCTTGGGCGGTGAGGCGCAGGGCCTCGGCCGCTTCACGCATTTTCTCCGCATCGCGCCACAGGATCGAGGCGCAGCCTTCGGGTGTGATCACCGAGTAGATCGAGTGTTCCAGCATCGCAACGCGGTTCGCGGTTGCAAATGCGACGGCGCCACCGGACCCACCTTCGCCGATGATGACGGAAATCAGCGGTACCTTCACGCTCAGACATTTTTCAGTCGATCGGGCGATTGCCTCGGACTGGCCGCGTTCTTCGGCGCCTTTGCCCGGATACGCACCCGGTGTGTCGACCAGTGTGATGATCGGCAGGCCAAAACGGTCGGCCAAATCCATCAGGCGGATCGCTTTGCGATAGCCTTCGGGGCGGGCCATGCCAAAGTTGTGTTCGATCCGGCTTTTGGTGTCGAAACCTTTTTCGTGGCCAATGACGACAACCGGACGACCATTGAAGCGGGCCAAACCACCCATAACGGCGTGGTCGTCGGCAAAGCCGCGATCACCCGCAAGCGGGGTGTAATCGGTGAACAGTGTTTCGATGTAGTCGCGGCAATGCGGACGTTCCGGATGCCGTGCGACCTGACATTTCCGCCAAGCGGTCAAATCGTCGTACATCGACTTCAGCATGTCTGCCGCTTTTTTGTCGAGTGCGGCAGCTTCTTGTTCGACGTCCATTTCCGGGTTGGATTTGGCGAGGGCGCGCAGTTCTTCTGCTTTGCCTTCGATTTCGGCCAATGGTTTTTCGAACTCGAGGTAAACTGTCATCTTACCGCACACTCCGCAGCGTTATCATTTAGGGTGATATAAGGTGCGTTGCGTAAACTTTGCAACTCGACTCATCGCGATTGGCTTGTTTGAATACACCAAGACCTATGAAATGGGACGTATTTCGCGCCAGAGGAGGGCCCCAATGTCATCAAAGAAAGTCATTATCGCGTTTGTGTCGATGTTCGTTGCATCAGAATTGGTGGCGCAGGATTTCGAATTTGGTGACGATTCAAGCCAATGGGCGCGCGATGGTGAATGCGATGACATGCGGTTTGAGGGGCCAGGCATGACCAACACGCCGCTGATCCCGTCCGACATTATGGCCGATGCCACGGACTGTCGTACGGCATATGAGGCGGGCCGCCTGACGTTTGTTGGCGATCTGGTTCAGCCGAAGGGCGGCAAAATTGCAGCCGCGCCGCCGCAGATCATCGATGGTATTAATTTTGGCGATAATTCCAGCGAATTTGCCAATGACGGCGAATGTGACGACCGCCGGTTTTACGGTTCCGGTATGGCTGCGGCCTTGACGTGGCGCCATTTGGGGGCCGATGCCAATGACTGCGCCAGCCTCTATCAAGAGGGGCGGATCAGGCTGTGGGAACAACGCGCATCGGTTGCGGCCACACAATGCGCGGCCATCGATTTTGGCAACGACAATGGCGAATATCCCAACGACGGCGAATGCGATGATATGCGGTTCGAAGGTCGCGCCGCGACGTTGATCATGAACGATGAAAACGTCGGCCTCGACGCCTCTGACTGCGCACGGGCCTGTGTGTTCGGGATGGTTGGGCTGCGCGACTATTAACGGATCGCTTCGGCAAAGGCGGTTTCGGCCGGTGTCAGAACCGGCAAACCGTTCAACAGCGGCACCGCCACATCCATGGACGCCTGCGCCAGCAGGATACAGTCGTGACCTGCTGCATTCGCCCGCACCTTGGACGCGATGGCGTGCGCGTATTGCGCCTGATTGCCTGCCTCGAACAAGGGCCAAGCCTCTAGGATGGGCAGGGGGGTGATCGCAACGGGGCGATCCCCGATACAGTCTTTCAACAGGTTCAGGCTGGTTTCGGCGGTGCTGTCGACGCAATAGGCCATTAGAACGCTGTTCGCCTGTTCGGCAGCCTGACGCATCATCGGGCGGTCAATGCGGGTGATCCCCGCCTGATCGGCCAGCTGACCCAGCGTTGTACAACTGCACAGCGCGGGCCCCGCTGCTGCAAATTCGGCCAGACATTCGGGCGCAACGGTGTCGTCGCCCGCACGGGCGCGGGTCAACCAATCTGGGCGGTTGATGTGGGTGAGCGTTACGTCAGGCGCAATGCGGTCACGGATCGCATCGAACCGCGCTATATGCACGTCCGCAGTATGAAAGAGCGTAAGTTTCGTCATGTCGACCCCGTTTTGGCGACCAGCATGAGGCGCAGGTCGCCAAGAGGCAATCGACAATCAGTTCGCAGCGATCAATTCGGCCTGCGCGACGATCACTTCGGCCTGTTTGATGCTGGCAATATCAACAAGGCGACCCTTGTAGACTGTCGCGCCTTCGCCGCGTGCCTTTGCATCCTCCATCGCGGCTAGGATTTCGCGGGCTTCGGTCACGGACTCTTCGGAGGGGGTAAAGACCTGATTGGCCAGCGCGATCTGTTTTGGATGGATGGCCCATTTTCCCACCATACCCAAGGTCGCCGAACGTTTGGCCTGCGCGATATAGCCTTCGTCGTCGCTGAAATCGCCAAACGGCCCATCGACAGGCAGAATGCCATGGGTGCGGCACGCAGCGACGATAGCGGCCTGTGCCCAATGCCACGGATCGGACCAATGTTTTTCGCTGCCGTGCAGCATATAATAGTTTTCCTGCGTGCCGCCGATTCCGGTGGTCTGCATCCCCATGCTGGCAGCAAAGTCTGCCGCGCCAAGGCTCATTGCCTGCAGTCGGGGCGAGCTTGCGGCGATGTCTTCGACATGGGCGATACCGGCGGCGGATTCGATGATCACCTCAAAGGAAATCGGTTTGGTCCGACCTTTGGCGCGTTCAATTGCGGTTACCAGCGCATCAACGGCATAGACATCTTCGGCACAGCCAACCTTGGGGATCATGATCTGATCTAGGCGGTCGCCACTTTGTTCAAGTAAATCAACAACATCACGGTACCAGTATGGCGTATCAAGGCCGTTGATCCGGACCGAAACATACTTGTTTCCCCAGTCAACTTTGTTCAGCGCGTCGATGGCATTCGCGCGGGCCATATCCTTGTCCGATGGCGCCACCGAGTCCTCTAGATCAATGTTAATAACATCGGCTGCAGAGGCCGCCATTTTCGCAAATAGCTTGGTGTTTGAGGCTGGCCCGAACAGTTGGCAACGGTTCGGACGAGCGGGGGCGGCGGGCTGAATTCGGAAGGACATGCTGATCCTTTGGGTAATTTATTTACGATTGAGTTGCTGCGATTGGTATATTCTTGCGTGAAGGATCGCAACCATTTCTTTCGCAGGTGCAGAAAGGTCGACACCCCATTCTGTCGAATATGTTTTTGGACAAAGGGATAGAATGGGTTGAGATTTGTTGGTTACTAAACATTTTAGGGAAACAGATGGTTGAATTGGAATAAGTGAATGAATACCGTCGACACTAGGCTGCGCAGTCGCCTGTTTGAAATGTTGGTCGCCGAAAAGGCACAAGATGTGTTTTCGGGGATGGGGTTCGACTTTAGTGAAACCCTTGATCGTATTTGTGAACTGGCTGTCGATCTGACCGGGTTTGATGCGGCGGCCATTTGCCTGTTTAACGATGCCGAAGTGAAACCAATCGGCGGCTATAACTTTCCTCGCAAAAACTTCCCACGGCGCCACGCTGATGCGTCGGTTAGTGCGGCGGCGCGACCGGGCGCCTACGGTTATATCGCGGACCTAAACGCGAACCATGGGGCCTTTGGGATTGTGGATGGAACGCTGGCCAAATACCGGTCGGCGGCATTTGCGCTGATCTCGGTTGAGGAAGAACACATCGGTGCCCTGCTGCTTTTCTCGAACCGCAAAAATTTCCCATCGACCTTTGAAGTTGAGGCCTATGCCGTTGATCTGGCGGCTTTGGCCAAGGTGGTGATCGTGTCCAAGGCAAAGCTAAAGCTGATTATGATGGATGCTTTTAGTCTGGGGAGTAAATAAATGTCCCCGATAGATCTACGTTCAAACATCCGCCGTATCGAAATTGCCGGTCTGCCTGAACAGTTTCAGTTGGGGCGGCGGTCAATGTTCGTTGCGATTGCCCGACTGGCATGTAATGTCACCGAGCGCAGTTGGTGCAAGGTCGTGTCGACCATCACTGATGAGCAAATTGTTCTGGGGGCCTCTGGTCCGTTTGCGGACGAACCGTTCCGTCTGGAATTGCCACAAGAGCTGGGCGCATCTGATTTCGTCGATTTACCGGACTACAAGATCACTCAGCGCGCGGTAAAAACACGATGTGACACCAGCAATCCGGTTCGGGCACTTGCGGTTTGTAGTCTTGCCTTCAACCGGCAAACGATTGGCCTGATTGCCGTTGGTGATAGTGTGAAGACCGGTCCGCTTGGCGTGGACCAAGTGCGTGGGCTGCAAAAGTTGGCGACATTGACGTCGGATTTGATGAGTTTCCGGCTAGAGTTGCGGGCGATCGCGGCCGAGTCGCTTTCTATGCTGGCACACGAAGATAGTATTTAGGGTCAAGACGCTTGACGCCGACAGGGCATTGACCCATGAAACTCCGGTATTTCAAAGCCGGAGGCCCCATCATGACCCGCACTGTCTATGTAAACGGAAATTACGTGCCCGAAACCGAGGCGCAGGTTTCGGTTTTTGACCGAGCGTTCTTGATGGCGGATGGCGTCTATGAGGTGACGTCGGTCCTTGATGGCAAACTGGTTGATTTCGAAGGTCACGCCAAGCGTTTGGAACGGTCGCTGAGCGAGCTAGAGATGGCGTGCCCCGTCACTATGGATGAGCTGCTGCAAATCCATCGCGACCTTGTGGAAAAGAACGACCTGAAAACCGGTGGTATCTATCTGCAAATCACGCGCGGCGCACCGGCCGACCGTGATTTCGCATGGCCCGATCCGGCGGAAACCCCTTCGGGCATTGTGCTGTTCACCTTTGCCAAAGATCTGGTGAACATGCCTGCTGCGAAAACGGGGATTAAGGTCATTTCGATCGAGGATATCCGCTGGGGTCGCCGCGACATCAAGACCGTTCAGCTGCTCTATCCGTCGATGGGCAAAATGATGGCCAAGAAAGCGGGCTGTGATGACGCATGGATGGTCGAGGATGGCTATGTCACCGAAGGCACATCGAACAACGCGTACTTCGTAAAGGGCAACAAGATCGTCACACGGGGTCTGTCGAATGATATCCTTCACGGGATCACACGCGCCGCTGTTTTGCGGTTCGCTGCCGAGGCCCAGTTTGAAGTCGAGGAACGCCTGTTCACAATCGAAGAAGCCCAACAAGCCGACGAGGCGTTTATCACTTCGGCCACGACCTTTGTTCAGCCTGTTGTTGAAATCGACGGCGCACAGATCGGCGACGGCGTTCCGGGACGTGTCGCGACGCGTCTGCGGGAAATCTATATCGACGAAAGCCGCAAAGCCGCCGTTTAATCGGTCAGCGTCACAATCGTAAGATGTTCAGTGGCAAGCGCTTCGGTGCTTGTCACGACAGCGATAACGGTGTCGTCAAAACTGATCGTCCAGTTGTCGCCGTCCGGATCAATGGCAAGTCGTCCGGTCGCATTTTCGAGAACATTGATGACCAGATGGTCTTCGGCGGGGTTAAAGTCGCTGATGTAGACCGGTGCTGCATTGCTTGTCACATCAGTTGAGAACACATCCTCGCCCGCGCCGCCAATAGCAGTTGCGCCATCAAGCAATGTGAGTGTGTCGTCGCCATCGCCGCCGTCTAGCTGGCTGGCACCTGATGCGGTCAGAATATCGTTGCCGTCGCCGCCCAGCAGCGTGTTGTCACCGGACAAGTCGATCAGCGTGTCGTTGCCATAGTGCCCCCAAAGGCTATCGTTGCCTTCGCCGCCATAGATCGTGTCGTTGCCAAACCGGCCGTTTAGGAAATCGTCCCCGGCGCCGCCGTAAATCTGTTCCGGCCCGCCTGCGCCAACGACACGGTCGTCACCCGCTTGGGCATAGATGATGTCGACGCCACCAGAGTTGGCAATGGTGTCGTTTCCTTCACCTGCGTAGACGGTGTCTGTTCCTAGCCCGCCGTGGATCCAGTCGTCGCCCAATCCGCCATAGATTTCGTCGTCGCCATCTTCGCCGCAAAGCCGGTCGTCGCCGTCGTCGCCGGTCATCCAGTCGCTGCCACGTCCACCGCGGATCAGATCGTTACCGTCCTGACCGATCAGCATATCCTCGCCATGGCCACCAACCAGCATATCGTCACCCGCGCCACCGGTCGCGGTGTCATCGCCATCGCCCATGAAAAGACGGTCATGACCGTCGTCGCCGGTCACGTTATCGTCGCCGCCCCACATATACATAATGTCATCGGTTGGTGTGCCCGGGACCTGATCATCCGTTTCCGGCGGAGTGTCGTCGATATCACCAAGGAAGCTGCCGCCCAAAAGGGCGACACCGAACGATGTCAACAGGAACGCGATCAGCATGGTGGCAGCTACTCATACAACTAGGTTGCGTCTGTAACGGCACCAGATATTAGGAATTGAGTCCGGTTGGCACGAAAGTTGAATGCGTTACTTTTCCTCTTTGCCGACATTATCGGCAAACGCCTGCGTAAACTCTGACTTCTGCGCGTCTGTGGCTTCGGTCTGAAACTGGTCGCGCCACGCGTCATAGGGCATGCCGTAGAAAATTTCGCGGGCTTCGTCTTTGTTCATTTCGATGCCGCGTTCGTTCGCGGCCTCTTGGTACCAACGCGACAAACAGTTGCGACAAAAACCGGCAAGGTTCATCAGGTCGATGTTTTGAACATCAGTGCGCTTTTCCATTAGGTGCGCCCGTAGGGTGCGGAAAGCTGCGGCTTCGAGTTCGAGTTGGGTCTGTTTGTCCATGATCGGTCCTATAATCCTGAGAGTGTCAGCGCCTCAGCGCAAATTGGCGCAAGGCGTTCGGCCCATTCCCGCTGTCCGGCCTCGGTTTCGATTAAGTCGTTCCGGATTTCGATAAGTATGTTGGGGCGCCCCTTTTGCAAGGCATGTTTGTCGATTGCATCGCCTGGCAGGTGGCCGTTGTAGGGTTGGTTGTCGCCAACACACAGATCGGACTCGGCGCTTAGTCGTCCCAGCAAGGCATGCGCCAGACGGGTGTCGAGGTGGGAATACAAAACCGCGATATGCCACGGGCGTGGCGCGCGCCCTTTTAGCTGGCGGGTGAACGAATGCATCGACAGGATCACGCTGTCGTCCTGTTGGGCTGAGATCTGGGCGACGGCGTTATGATAGGGGCGATAGAGCTGGTCCTTGCGGCGATCCAGTTCTGCATGATCCGCGTGCCGGTTCGCTGGGATAATCGTGCCGTCGTAGAGCTTCATCAACAGCGTTGGATCATCCTCGCCTCGGTTGGGGTCAATCACCAGACGGGAAAAATTCGACATCACCGCCGGTGCATCCATCAGGTGGCTGAGGTGTTCTGTTACGCCCGCTGCGCCGACGTCATAGGCGATGTGCCGATTCATATCGTCAGGTGCCAAGCCAAGGTCGCCGCCATTGATCCACTGTGGAACGGTATTCTTGGCGTGGTCACAGGTGATGACCCACCGTGATTTGCGCGCCTCGCCCACGATATGAAATGGCGGATGTGACATTTTTGGCCTTCTTTGTTCACGTAACGGTACATTCGGGCTTTAGGCTAGTTGAGCCTCGATTGGAAATAGTTATAAGGGGCGCAAACAGGTGCGTTAGCGATAACGGACCATTATTATATAACAAAAGGACACATTGGATGAGACGCCATCGCAACGTCAAAATCGTCGCCACGCTTGGTCCCGCATCTAGCAGCTACGAAATGATCCGCGCCCTTCATGAAGCGGGCGCAGATGTGTTCCGTTTGAACATGAGCCACGGCAGCCACCCCGAGATTGCCGAGCGTCACGAAATCATCCGCAAGGTCGAAAAAGACTGTGGATCGCCGATCGGCATTCTGGCCGACCTTCAGGGTCCCAAGCTGCGTGTCGGCACCTTTGCTAACGGCGAAGAGATGCTGGAAACTGGTCAGGATTTCCGCCTTGATCTGGATGACACACCGGGCGACGCAACCCGCGTTTGCCTGCCGCACAAAGAAATCTTTGATGCGCTGGAACCAGGTGCGAACCTGCTGGTCAATGACGGTAAAATCCGCCTGAAGGTCAAAGACTGCGGCCGCGATTTTGCAAACTGCGAAGTCACCGTGCCCGGCGTCATTTCGAACCGCAAAGGCGTAAACGTTCCTGACGTTGTGCTGCCACTGGCCGCGCTGTCGGATAAGGACCGCAAAGACCTAGAGTTTGTGTGCGATCTGGGCGTTGACTGGCTTGCGTTGTCGTTTGTTCAGCGTCCCGCTGACATGAATGAGGCCCGAGATCTGGTTAAGGGCCGCGCCGCAATCCTTGCCAAGATTGAAAAACCTGCAGCTGTCAAAGCGTTTGATGAAATTCTCGAAGTGTCGGACGGCATCATGGTTGCCCGTGGTGACCTTGGCGTCGAACTGCCTGTATCGAGCGTTCCGCCGATCCAGAAGCGCCTGATCCGTAAATGCCGCGCCGCTGCTAAGCCGGTGATCGTTGCGACCCAGATGCTCGAATCGATGATCGAAAGCCCGATGCCAACCCGCGCCGAGGTATCCGACGTCGCAAACGCCATCTACGAAGGTACCGATGCGATCATGCTGTCGGCTGAATCGGCCGCTGGTCAGTATCCGGTTGAGGCTGTCACCACCATGAGCAACGTCGCCGCCGAGGTGGAGAGCGATCCAAACTACGTCAACATCATCGGCGCATCGCGTCAGGTTGCGCACGAAACGGTTGCTGACGGTATCGTTGCTGCGGCACGCGAAATCGCCGAAACCACCAACGTTAAGGCGATCTGCTGTTTCTCGCAGTCGGGTGCGACCGCGTCGATCGTTGCGCGTGAACGTCCACACGTTCCAATCATTGCCTTGACCATGGCGGATGAAACCGCGCGTCGTCTTTGCCTGACTTGGGGTGTGAACACCGTGATCGTGGACGAGGTGGATCGCTTTAAATCCGCCGTTATTCACGCGGTGCGCGCAGCCAAGGCAGAAGGCATCGCAACCGAGAAGGATATGATCGTTGTGACCGCGGGTGTTCCGTTCAACACACCAGGGTCCACAAACATCCTTCGTGTTGCGCCATGCGAAGAACGTTTGATCCAAAGCGCAGACAAAGAGTAAGCTTTGTCCCAACTGATTGGAGGTTGGGATGGACGCAGATCTTTTCTTGGTGGCAGGGTTGATCCTTTTGGGATTTTCCCTGCCATCTATTATTAGTGCCTTTTCCGAAGGGCGCGCCCCGCGGCTTGCTGCAATTGTGTTGTTGGTTGGGGGAACACTGGTGGTTTTGGCGCTGAACGAGCAGCCGTATACCATTGATGGCGTGGCCAAGGCCTTTACCCGTGTTGTCGGGCGTTTCATCAACTAAATCAGAGTCGAATTAGTCTTGCCAAGTTTGGCAACCCGCCCTATACGGCGCGCTCAACCCGTGCGTCCGGCCATGTGGCATGCCGAGTCGCGCGAACCACGAACTCGCAAGAGGAGATGAAAATGCCCAAGATGAAGACAAAGTCGAGCGCCAAAAAGCGCTTTAAAGTGACCGCCACTGGCAAGGTCAAAGCAGGTCAGGCAGGCAAACGCCACGGCATGATCAAGCGTACAACGAAATTCATCCGTGACGCACGTGGCACCACGACGCTTTCGGCACCTGATGCCAAAATCGTCAAGTCCTACATGCCATACGACCGCTAAGGAGGCCTGAACAATGTCGCGCACCAAAGGTGGTACCGTTACTCATCGTCGTCACAAAAAAGTCCTAGACGCTGCCAAAGGTTATTATGACCGCCGCAGCCGGACCTTCAAAGTTGCTCGTCAGGCCGTAGACAAGGCCAACCAATACGCAACTCGTGACCGCAAAAACCGTAAGCGTAATTTCCGCGCTCTGTGGATCCAGCGTATCAACGCAGCAGTTCGTGCACATGACGAAGCGCTGACGTATTCGCGTTTCATCAACGGCCTGAACCTGGCTGGTATTGAAGTGGACCGCAAAGTACTGGCCGATCTGGCCGTACACGAGCCAGAAGCATTTGGCGCCATCGTCGAAAAGGCGAAGGCCGCGCTCGCGTAAGATCCCAATCGGGACATTATTATCGGAAGCCGCGGACCTTATGGGTCTGCGGCTTCTTGCGTTTTAGGCTCCCCGTGCTATCCAGCCGAGGAACGAATTCCGAGGGCCAGAAATGGACGATTTGAAAAGCAAATACCTTGATCTGATCAATGCAGCCGGTGACGAGGCCGCGCTGGAGGAGCTGCGGGTCCAAGCCGTCGGCAAAAAAGGCGAAATCAGCCTGAAGATGCGCGAACTGGGCAAAATGACACCTGAAGAACGTCAGGTCATGGGCCCCCAGTTGAATGCCCTGAAAGACGAGATCAACAGCGCGCTGGCCGCGAAAAAGGTCGCTCTGGCCGACGCGGCGCTGAACGAACGTCTGGCGTCGGAATGGCTTGATGTGACACTGCCAAGCCGCCCGACCCGTCAAGGCAGCATTCACCCCATCAGCCAAGTGACAGAAGAGCTTATGGCGATTTTCGCTGACATGGGCTT
Source organism: Marivivens sp. (assembly GCA_965215785.1). Taxonomy (GTDB): domain Bacteria; phylum Pseudomonadota; class Alphaproteobacteria; order Rhodobacterales; family Rhodobacteraceae; genus Marivivens. The sequence goes on from OZ244120.1 coordinate 1,389,387, forward strand.
TTCGGTGGCCGAAGGGCCGCAGATCGAAAGCGATTGGTATAACTTTGACGCGCTGAACATCCCGGGTCACCATCCCGCCCGCGCCGAGATGGACACGTTCTATATGAAGCAGGCCGAGGGTGTGAACACGCCGCCGCCGGTTTTGCGCACCCACACCAGCCCCGTGCAGATCCGCGCCCTAGAGGCGCAGGGCGCACCGATCCGCGTGATCGCGCCGGGCCGTGTGTATCGTGCGGACTATGACCAGACGCACACGCCGATGTTCAACCAGATCGAAGGCCTGTGCATCGACAAAGACATCAGCATGGCAAACCTGAAATGGGTGCTAGAGGAATTCCTGTCGGCCTTCTTTGGCAAACGTGTGAAAACCCGTTTCCGCGCCTCGCACTTCCCTTTCACCGAACCGTCGGCCGAGGTGGATGTTCAGTGCCAGTGGAACAACGGCTCGGTCACCGTGGGTGAGGGCGACGATTGGCTGGAAATCCTTGGTTCGGGCATGGTCCACCCCAAGGTTCTGTCGGCTGCTGGTGTCGATCCCGAAGAATACCAAGGTTTCGCCTTTGGCATTGGTATCGACCGTATCGCGATGCTGAAATACGGCATCCCCGACCTGCGCGCGTTCTTTGACAGCGACCTGCGTTGGCTGCGCCACTACGGCTTTGCCTCGCTGAATGTCCCAACGCTGCACGCTGGCCTGAACCGCTAAGATACCGGAGATAAAGACATGAAATTCACACTCTCCTGGCTGAAAAAGCACCTAGAGACCGACGCATCAGTTGCTGAAATCGCGGACACTCTGACCGATCTGGGTCTAGAGGTTGAGGACATCGTGAATCCGCTTGATCGTCTTGGTTCGTTCACACTGGCCAAGGTGACGCACGCTGAACAGCATCCCGATGCCGACCGCCTGCGGGTCTGCACCGTGGCGACCGATGAGGGCGACAAACAGATCGTTTGCGGCGCGCCCAACGCCCGCGAAGGGATCACCGTTGTTCTGTGTAAACCGGGCGATTACGTGCCCGGTCTGGATATCACCCTGTCGGTCGGCAAAATCCGCGGCGTCGAAAGCCACGGCATGATGGCCTCGGAACGCGAACTGGAACTATCGGACGAACACAACGGTATCATCGAACTGCCGTCGGGTGAGGTCGGTCAGAAATTCGTTGATTGGCTGGCTGAAAACGATCCGGCCAAGGTCGACCCGATGATCGAAATCGCGATCACGCCAAACCGTGGTGATGCACTTGGTGTCCGCGGAATTGCGCGCGATCTGGCTGCGCGTGGGCTTGGTGTTCTGAAACCACTAGAGGTCGAACCCGTCCCCGCCGCATTTGAGAGCGACATCAAAGTCACCATCGACGATGACACCACGGATGGCTGCCCTGTGTTCTGTGGTCGCCTGATCAAAGGTGTCAAAAACGGCCCGTCGCCAGAGTGGCTCCAGCAGGCGTTGACCAAAATTGGTCTGCGTCCGATCAGCTTCCTCGTCGATGTGACCAACTATTTCACCTACGATCTGAACCGCCCTCTGCACGTGTTTGACGCGGATAAGGTTGCGGGCAATCTGCGGGTGCACCGCGCCAAGGGCGGCGAAGAGATCGTCGCGCTGGACGAAAAGACCTATACCCTGCCGGCTGGCGCGATGGCGATTTCCGACGACAACGGCGTCGAAAGCATCGCAGGCATCATGGGTGGCGAGGTCTCAGGCTGCACCGAAGAGACCGTCAACGTCTTTGTCGAAAGCGCATGGTGGGATCCGATCCAGATCGCCTATACGGGTCGCGCCCTAAAGATCAATTCCGATGCGCGGTATCGGTTTGAACGCTCGGTTGACCCTGAGTTTACACCCGAAGGGTTGGAACATGCGGTTCGCATGATCGTTGACCACGCGGGCGGCGAGGCATCCGAGATGGTTGTCGCGGGCGCTGTGCCTGATTTCAGCCGGTCCTACAAACTGAACGCAGCCCGCGTTCAAAGCCTTGTTGGCATGGACATCCCAGAGTCGGTTCAGCGTCAGACGCTCACCGCGCTTGGGTTTGTTATGGATGGCGACATGGCGCGGGTGCCAAGCTGGCGTTCGGATGTTCAGGGCGAGGCTGATCTGGTCGAAGAAGTGGCGCGTATCGCATCGCTGACCAAGCTGGAAGGCAAGCCATTGCCGCGCGTTCAGGACGGTGTGCCCAAGCCGATCCTGACGCCAATGCAGGTGCGCATCAGCACAGGTCGCCGCACGGCGGCGGCGCTTGGCTATAACGAATGCATCACCTACAGCTTTATCGACCAACAGGCGGCGGCCTTGTTTGGCGGTGGCACAGATAAAACCCGTCTGGAAAACCCGATTTCCAACGACATGAGCCATATGCGCCCTGATCTGTTGCCGGCCCTGTTGCGGGCAGCGGCACGCAATCAGGCGCGCGGTTTTGCGGACCTTGCCCTGTTTGAGGTTGGCACCGCATTCCACGGCGGCAAGCCCGGCGAACAACATCAGGCGATCGCCGGTGTCCTGATCGGCCGGACCGGACCCAAGGATGTCCACGGCGCATCGCGTGCGGTCGACGTCTATGACGCCAAGGCCGACGCCGAGGCGGTTTTGGCCGCGATTGGTGCACCCGCCAAGGTGCAGATCATGCGCGGCGGTCCTGATTGGTTCCACCCGGGCCGTCACGGTCGTATCTGCCTTGGTCCGAAAAAGACGCTTGGCATCTTTGGTGAACTGCACCCCAAGGTACTGCAGGAAATGGATATCAAGGGACCAGCCGTGGCCTTTGTGATCTATCCCGAGGAAATCCCGCTGCCGAAAAATACCTCGGCCAGCCGTCCGGCATTGCAGGCGTCAGAGCTTCAGGCTGTTGAGCGTGACTTTGCGTTTGTTGTTGATGCATCGGTTGAGGCGCTGACACTGGTCAACGCCGCTGCCGGCGCCGACAAGGCGCTGATCGAAGAGGTGCGCGTGTTCGACGAATTCATCGGCGGATCGCTGGGCGAAGGGAAAAAGTCGTTGGCGATCACAGTCCGGCTTAAACCCGTAGACGCAACGCTGACCGAAAAGGACATCGAAGCGGTCAGTGACAAGATCGTCCAAAAGGTGGTCAAAGCCACCGGCGGCGAGCTTCGCGGTTAATAACAAGGGCGGCCACTGGTCGCCCTTTTTTTATGGTCACATCGGGCCAGAGAGCCAGCGCGTGCCACCGTTCGTTTTGAGTCCATCTTGCATAATTGCTGTGACCCAGCGAAGGTCCGAATAGACAGGTATTGGGGGGTGGGTGATGATTTTGGAAATTCGCCACTACACGATTAAGGCAGGGCGACGGGAAGAGTTCATAGAGTTCTTTGAAAAAAGCAACCGGCGGGCGCTTCGTGACGCAGGCATGCTGGTCTTTGGACCACTTCGTGACCTTGAACATCAAGACAGGGTTCATTGGATTCGAGCCTTTGAATCACTGCAAGAGCGAGAACGGCTGAAGGGCTCGTTCTACGATGGACCCGTTTGGAACAAACAAATTGAGCCGGTAGCGATGTCTATGATCGATCAGATGGCGGCGGAACTGACGGAAACGACAACAGATTTCCAAACCTTTGATGGGAGCAAATCGCTAGCTTGATGCAGTCACTTTAGTTTGGAAACTAAAGGACTGCTAAGTCCAGCACACTCACCATTCAACCAAAAATGAGCGGCCAGTGGCCGCTCTTGGGGCTTAGGTGGTGGGGCGTTCGGCCCAGCCCGCAAAGATGCGTTCCAGCATCACCACGGCATAGTAGAGTAGTATGCCAAGTGCCGCGAGGGCGATCAGGACGGCGAACATCAGCGGATAGTTCGCGTTGGTTTCCCCCGATTTGAACAACGCCCCAAGGCCGCGCCCATGGGGGCTTACGATCTCGACAAGGTTAGTGCCGATAAAGGCCAGCGTTACGGCGACCTTCAGCGCGCCGAAAAATTCCGGTAGGGTTTTGGGCAGTGCGATTTTCAGGAAAATCGTGAACCGTGACGCGCCAAGGGCCCGCAGGATGTCGCGGTATTCCGGTTCTAACGTGGATAGGCCCACGCCGACCGAAACGGCAATCGGGAAAAAGCTGATCAGAAAGGCCATCAGGACGGTGTTGAAATTGTGCTGCCCGATGAAAATCAGCGCGATAATGGGCACCAATGTCGCCTTGGGGATCGCGTTGAAACCCACGAGCAGCGGGTAAAGCGCATCGCGGGCAACCCGTGAAAAGCCCATCACCATGCCGATCAAAGTGCCAAATATCACCGCGAGGATCAGGCCCAGAACGGTCCGCCACAGGCTCTGCCAGCCCATCAGGATAAACAGGTCGCGATATTGCCAGAAGGCAGGGGGCAGGTCGCTGGGCGATGCCATTTTGTAGTTGGGCCAATCGTTGACCCAGACCAATGCTTCCCACAGGCCAAGGAAAATTGCGATTGCGCCAAGGGGGATCAACACTTTTTGTATCATGACTGATCCTTTCGGCCTTGGGCGATCTGGATCTGATCGCGCAGTGTCGCCAGCATCGCCGCAACCTCGGGGGTATAAAGGCTATCAAGCGTCCGATTATCGGGTAGATCGACGTTAAGTGTGTACTGGGTGCGGGCAGGGCGGCCCGACAGAACAACGACCTGATCGCCCAAAAACACGCTTTCGCGTAGGTCATGGGTGATCAGGACGGCGGTAAAGGGTTCCTGCGCGCGTAGGTCGCGCATGGTTTGCCATAGGTCTTCGCGGGTGAAAGCATCCAGCGCACCAAAGGGTTCATCCATGATCAGGACTTCAGGCTTATGAACCAGTGCACGGCACAGCGAGGCCCGCTGACGCATGCCGCCCGAGAGTTCCGAGGGCCGTTTGTTTTCAAAGCCGGTCAATCCCACCAGATCGAGCAGCTCCATCGCGCGTTCGATGCGTTTGGCCCTGGGCATTGAGGGGGCAACGATTTCAAGCGGAAGGATCACGTTTTGCAAAATCGTCCGCCATTCCAGCATCACAGGATTTTGGAACGCCATTCCAACCGTTTTGCGTGGGGATTTGACGGGTTCGCTTTGCAGGATCACCTCGCCCTCATCGGGGCGCATCAGGCCAGCAACCAGTCGGGTTAGGGTGGATTTGCCACAGCCCGATGGGCCGACAACGGCGCAAAATTCACCTTGGGGCACGCTTAGGTCCAGCCCGTCCAGCACGGGCAGGGGGCCATGCGCCGTCGTATACGCGTGCTTGACCCCACGGATTTCAATCAGGTTCGTCATATGTGCCTTGGATTGTGCCCCCGCGCGGACGCGGGGGCGGGTCATTTATTTCAGCATAAAGGCGCCGCCCTCAGGCAGGAAGCTTGGATCGAAATACAGCGCCGCGTCTGGTTCGTTGACGAACTCATAGACGGCTTTGGTCTGTTCGATCGCTGTCGCCATGCGGTCGGCATCAATGCCGCCCATGCCGTATTCCATCACGTAGTCGGTGACGACGTTGTCAGCGATGGCCATACCAAGGCGTTCGACCTCTAGCGCCTTGTCGGCCGCTGGGTTGCGTTTCAACAGGGCGTCAACCGCCGCCTCAGGATCAGCAATCGCCGCGGTCCAGCCTTCGGCAACGGCGCTAAGGAAACCGGATACGGCATCGGGGTTTTCGGCGGCAAAGTCGGTGTTGACGATGATCGCGTTACCATAGAGCGCAAGGCCATAGTCCGCCATTAGCAGGACCGAGATATCATCCGCCGGAACACCAAGGCGTTTCAGGTTCAGCGTGGACGAGAAGCTAAAGCCGGTCACAGCCGCCACTTCGCCCTCGGCCAGCATTGGTTCGCGGGTAGGAAAGCCGACAGGTTCGACGGTGATAGCCTCAACATCAATGCCGGTGGTTTGGGCAAAGATCGGGAACTGTGCCCAAGCGCCATCGGGGGGCGGCGCGCCCAGTACCGAACCCTCAAGGTCGGCGGGGGCTTCGATGCCTAGCGATTTACGACCGACCACGGCAAAGGGTGGCGCATCATAGACCATCATCACCGCCGTCACTGGCGCACCGGGGTTTTGGTCAAGGAAACGCATCAACGAATTGATATCGGCAAAGCCAATCGGGAACGCGCCGGTCGCAACCTTTGGAATCGCATCGAGCGACCCCGCGCCTTCGGCAATTTCAACATCCAGACCGGCATCGGCGAAATAGCCGTTGTCGACAGCTAGGAAATACGGTGCCGATGGGCCTTCGAATTTCCAATCGAGAGCGAACGGCATATCGGTTTCGGCCATCGCAGGCAGCGCAAGTGCAAGCGTTGCCGCGAATGTGGCCAGCGGTTTGTTGTACATGAGGTTCCCCGTAATTTGACTGTTTGGTTCAGCAAAACGCTAGGGGTGGGAACGGGATATTGGCCAACACCGCCTGACATTGTCACACGCAGAATGGCCCAGGTGCTTATCTGATAGGCTGTTGTGGGTACATTTGCGCGATAATTGTGCAATTGCCTAAAGATGCAGCCGATATTGATCGAGTCCGCCTAGGTGATCAATCGGGCCCTCGACGCGTTTCGGCGCCGTGGCCTGCCGCGCTTTGGGCGAGGTCAGGAAAACAGCGGTCGTTTGGTTGGTCGGTTTAAACTGCCATGTTTGCCGCGTAGCAAAGGAACATGTGCCACTGGCAATGTGCTCGGCCACAAAGTCGCGGGTCTGTCGTTGTGACACGTGCAGGCGATCCGACTGCCGCAGCATGTTGAAATACCCGCCACCATCCGCGCGATAGTTATTTGTCACCACAAGGAACCGGTCCGTTTGTTGGATGGGGTGCCCCTGATAGCAGATGTCTAACACACGATGCGTATCCGCGACCTGTTGGCCGAACCGGTCGTATCGCGCCGGTTGGCTTAGGTCGAAGGTGTAGGTCAGGCCATAAAGAATATCGAAGTCATAGGCCGGAACCGAGGTGTCGATCAGTTCAGTATCCGATGCGCCTACGGGGATTTGATGGAAAACCCGCGCGGATTGTTCCAGCCATTCATGAATGGTTGCCCCATCGACGCGGATGACGCTTGGCCTGTTCGGAAATTCATAGAGTTCGGCCGCGTGGGCCCGTTTCAACGGGCCGGCAGGTATGTCCACAAAATGGTCGGGACCAGCACGCCCGCCAAAACGGAACGGCGCGACCGCAGACAAAAGGGGCAGATCCGCATCGTTTGACAGGTCAAATTCCACCTGCGCGGCATAGCGCTGGGCGTCGGCAATGATCGCGATCGAGGTGTCCGCTGCAATCAAGCTAAAAAACGATTGGATTTGCACCGGCGTTGAGCCGATTTCAGCCTGAGTAAAGGCAAGTGTCGCCGCATGCGCAGGCGCCGCCAATTCGCACACCGTTGGATCAGCATCTTTGGCAGCAGGTATCAGGTGCGTTGAGGCATCTGTCACGCCTTGCCCAGTATCGAGCACTAAATCGATCCGGCCGAGTGAGCGACCGTAGGGGGCGGGCAGAACAATCGGTGTGTCATTTACCATCCCGTCAGTGTCACCGACCGGAAACGGCAAATGTGTGTGCCCGCCAATCATCGCGTCAAACACACCTGTTTGCGATAATGGGACAAGGGCGTTTTCCTGAAACTGGATCGCCTCACCTGCATCAAAGCCTGAATGGCACAGGCCAATAATGATATCGGCCCCTTGGCTGCGCAGCTCTGCCGCTAGGTCATGGGCGCGCTCGACCATATCCTGTGCGACGACGTGCCCCTTTAGGTGTTCACGATCCCAGATCGAGATTTGCGGCGGGACTAACGCCAAAACACCGATTTTTATGGGGACCTCATTGCCGTCGGTATCGACCATCATCCGATCCAAAACCGCGCTGGTTTGGAAAAGTGGATCGCCGTCTGGTGTCATCACATTTCCGGCCAGAACCGGCATTTCGGCATCCGCGATTATGTCTGATAAATAGTCGAGCCCATAATTGAACTCATGATTGCCAAGGCCGACCGCATCAAATTCAAGCTCTTTGAAAATCGGGAACAGTGGATGGGCGACATTTTCTGGCCGGTGATAGGCCCAGATATCGGAAAATGGCGTGCCTTGCAGAAAATCACCATTGTCGAACAACAGTGTATTGGGGGTCGTGGATCGAATTTCTCGAATTGTCGTCGCCAAAGAGGCCAGACCTGTTTGCGGAAGGGCGATGTCTGCGTAATAGTCGTAAGGCAACAAATGCAAGTGCAGGTCAGACGTGCCAAGAATTGTGATCTTTATCGTCGACACCGCTTTGCTCTTTATCGCGTAAGTTTAGATTTTTGGACAATCTGACAATTTTTGCGTGTTTTAAAGGGGTGGCGACAAAACCTGCGCGAGGCATTGTAAAATTGGCACAACGGGCAGAGGCACAGGATTATGAAACTTGCAGAAACCGTCACCTTTGGCGGCACCGGCTATGATCGTGCGGCCCACTTGCGGGGCAATACGGACGATCAGCGACCAAACGCGCAGGCGATTGTGCTGTGGCGCGGCAAGCCGTTGATCCATGATGATGCGCTGGTGCGTCTGTCGCTTGATCATCCTGTCTGTGAGGGCGCTCAGGCCGAACTGTTTCTGGGATTGCCGGACGATGCCCCGCTGTTCGCGGTTGATATTAGCCATTGGCAGCCAGAAAGCGTTGATTCAGACGCTTTTGATAGTTTCCTAGACACCACCGAACAGACCCATCCGGCCCTGCCAGACGATCATGTCTTTGCGGAACTGCGCGGTATCATGACCCGTCTGTCCGCGCTTGATGCCGAACTGGCGGCCACGGCGCGTGCGGTTCTGGGGTGGCACAAAACTCATAGGTTCTGTTCGAAATGCGGGCACGAAAGCGAAGCCACCCAATCGGGTTGGCAGCGTACCTGCCCAGCCTGTGGCGGCCATCATTTCCCGCGAACCGACCCTGTGGTCATTATGCTGATCACTTCGGGCAATAAGGTGTTGTTGGGACGATCCCCTGGCTGGCCCGAAGGCATGTATTCTTTGCTGGCAGGGTTTATTGAGCCCGGCGAAACGGTCGAGGCCGCCGTCCGCCGCGAAGTGTTTGAAGAGGCGGGTGTCAAAGTTGGCGCTGTTAGCTATCTGGCGTCTCAGCCGTGGGCGTTTCCGTCGTCACTGATGATCGGATGTCGCGGCGAGGCGTTAAGCGAAGAGATCACAATTGACCCCCAAGAGATTGAAGACGCGATTTGGATTTCTCGTGAAGAGTTGGCAATTGCGTTTCGCGGCGAACACAGAATGCTCAAACCTGCACGTAAAGGGGCAATTGCTCAGTTTCTAATGGCCAATTGGCTTGCGGATCAGTTGGATTAACGCGATTTTGCAAACGAGTCATAACGGAGGCCAACGGTGAAATTTTCGACCCGCGAAGATATCGAAGCACCACTCGATCATGTTTTTGAGAAGGTGAGCAATTTCGATTGGTTTGAACGGTCGATGTTGCGTCGTGGCGTAAAGGTCAGCCGAAATCAGGATGCCTGCGTCGCAGGAACGAAATGGCACGCAAATTTCCGTTTCCGCGGCAAAGATCGTGACATTGATCTGGAACTGCAACAGATCGCACCTGATGCTGGCTATGATATCGGGTTTGTGTCCGGAGGGATCGAAGGCGTGTCCAAGGTCGAATTGGTTCCGCTGTCCCCAACGCGTACCCGCCTGATGGTGGAAACGGTATTGTCGCCCAAAACCCTTGCCGCGCGTTTGTTGGTTCAATCGCTGAAATTGGCCAAATCCAGCCTTACACAGCGCTACAAATCACGAATTGCAGCGCTGTCTGAAGAAATCGAAGAATCCTACGGCAAATAGCCTAGTGCCGCTTTTCCGCAGCCGGATAGGTGCCGAGAAGGCGTAGATAGCTGGTGAAATAGCCTAATTCGTCCAGCGCCAGTTTGACATTGGCGTCATCTGGATGGCCTTCGACCTCGGCATAAAACTGGGTCGCGGTGAATTTTCCGTCCACCATATAGCTTTCCAGCTTGGTCATGTTGACACCATTGGTCGCAAAACCGCCCATCGCCTTGTACAGCGCGGCAGGGATGTTACGGACGCGGAACACAAAACTGGTCATCATGCCCAGTTCACCGCGACGGGTTTGATCATCCTCACGCGACATAATCAGAAATCGGGTGCGGTTGCGGCTGTGATCCTCGATATCCCGTGCAAGGATATCCAGACCATAGATGTCCGCCGCCATGACCGAGGCAAGCGCGGCTTGGGTCGGGTCATTTCCCTCGGCGACCTCACGTGCGGCGCGGGCGTTGTCGGTGCTGACACGGGGTTTGATGTTGTTTTCCTTAAGGAAACCCGCGCATTGCGGCAGGATCACAACGTGTCCGTGCGCATCGGTGACCTGATCGACCGTCGCGCCTTTGACGCCCAGTAGGTTGATGTTCACACGTACGAACGCCTCATCGACGATGTGCAGGCCGCTTTCTGGTAGCAGTGAATGAACGTCGGCAACACGGCCATAGGTCGAGTTTTCGACAGCGATCATTCCAAGGTCCGCATCGCCATTGCGAACCGCGTTAATGGCGTCTTCGAAAGTGGCGCAAGGAAGGGGTTCATAGTCTGGACGAGCATCGGCACAGGCCTGATGGCCATAGGCGCCCAACTCGCCCTGAAACGCTATCTTTCCGGTCATTTGCGCATCCTCTTTCGAAAATCTTTGTCATAAGGGCAATAAGTCGCGGTTCTATCGCTTGCAAGACCTACTAGGAAACGGGTAGATAGCCCCGAAACTTCGACCGAGATGGAACGAGATATGTTCGACACAATGACGATGACCAAGGTTCTGGGCGGCTTCTGCGGCGCATTCCTGGTTTTCCTGTTGGGTGGCTGGGCCGCCGAAACGATTTACCACAGCGAAGGTGGCCACGGTGATCATGCGAGCGGGTATGTGATCGAGGTCGAGACAGCAGATGCAGGACCAGTAGAAGCTGGCCCAACATTTGCCGAAGTCTTTGCAACCGCTGACGCCGGCGCAGGCGAGCGTGTATTCCGCAAATGTTCGGCTTGTCACAAGCTGGAAGACGGCGCAAACGGCACTGGCCCACACCTGTGGGGCATTGTTGACCGTGAAGTTGCTGTCGTAGACGGCTTTGCCTACTCGGGCTCGTTGGCGGCTGTTGCTCAGGTTTGGGACGCAGAAACGCTGAACGCATTCCTTGAGGCGCCAAAAGCATACGCACCTGGCACCGCGATGAACTTCAACGGTTTGTCGAAGGTCGAGGACCGCGCGAACCTGATCGCTTATCTGCAGACATTCGGCGGCTAAGCTTAGATCATGAGCAATTTCAGGGGCTGTCCCATTGGGGCGGCCCTTTTCTTTTGCTTGATCACGGAATCTCAACTTGAAAGTGGGCAATCTCGCGCTTTAGCCTAGTATTAAGGAAAAGCATCGGGAGGCTTTCATGCGCAAAACAGCCAAATCACAGACACTGACACGTACAGAAGATCGTTCTAGTTGGAATTTGATGTCCCTTGGTATGGGATTGTTCGTCGGTGCTGCGCTGGTTGTTTCCGTCGCCAAGGCCGAAAGCCACGAAGAGGTGATCGTGACCCACGGCATCTCGACCTTTGGGAACCTGGTTTATAGCGATCCGGATTTCCCGAATCTGAACTATGTGAATGTTGATGCGCCCAAGGGCGGCGTTCTGTCGATGTGGTTTCAGGGTGGTTTCGACAACCTGAACCCCTTTGCGACCAAGGCGGGTCGGCCTGCTGTCGGGTCCAGCATGCAGTTCGAGGCGCTACTGACCGGCACACTTGACGATGTTGATGGCGCATATTGCTATATTTGCACGACGATGGAGTTCCCGGCCTCCAAGGATTGGGTCGTGTTCAACATGCTCGATAACGTGACATTTTCCGATGGCTCGCCACTGACCGCGTATGATGTGGCCTTTAGTCATGACCTGATGATCACCCAAGGCACCGAATCCTATCGTGATTCGGTCAGTCAGATGGTGACCGGCACCGAGGTGATCGACGATTACACGATCAAGTTCACCTTTGCTGACGGCTATCCACGTAATTCGGTGATCGAAACCGTTGGTAGCACACCGATCTTTTCCAAAGCCGAATTCGAGGCCCGCGGTGGTCGGCTTGATGAAGGCACGCTGGAACCCTACATGGGCAGCGGTCCCTATATGCCCGGCGAATTTGAGGTGAACCAGTTCATCAATTACGTCCGCAACGAAAACTTCTGGGGCGTCGATCATCCGATGAACATCGGGCAAAATAACTTTGACGTCCTGCGGTACGACTATTTTGCCGATGCGTCCGCCGCGTTTGAGGGCTTCAAGGCGGGCGAATACCTGTTCCGTCAGGAAAATTCGTCGCTTCAGTGGGCGACGTCCTATGATTTCCCTGCGATTGAAAACGAATGGGTCGTGCGTGAAACCCCGCCGAACAACACCGTTCCGACCGCTACGGGTTTCGTGTTAAACATGAAATCGGGCAAATTCGCTGACCCGCGTGTGCGTCAGGCGATTGCATTGATGTACAATTTCACCTGGACCAACGAAACGCTGCAATATGGTCTGTTCGCCCAGCGTGAAAGTTTCTGGCAGAACAGCGCGCTTGCCGCGACAGGCGTCCCAGAAGGGCGCGAGCTGGAAATTCTGGAATCAGTCGCGGATCTGATTGATCCGTCGATCCTGACGGATGAGGTGACCATGCCGCATACCTCGGGCAGCAGCCAGCTGGACCGCGGCAACCTGCGCCGCGCGCTGGCCTTGATGGAAGAGGCCGGCTGGACATCCGGTGAAAACGGCATGTTGGTTAAGGATGGTCAGACGTTCGACCTTGAAATCCTAGGGTACAGCCCAACGTTCGACCGCATCATCCTGCCTTATGTGGACAACCTTCAGCGCCTTGGTGTGAACGCATCTTGGAACCGTGTGGATCCTGCGCAGTACACCGAACGGACCCGCAATTTCGACTTTGACATGCACTATAGCTTCTACCGTGTGGGCGAGCTGGAAGGTGACGGTCTGGTTCAGAAATTCGGTTCCGACGGGCTGGGCGATGTGTTCAACCGTGCCCACTATTCCGATCCGGCGGTTGATGCGATTATCGAAATCGTGCGCGCCGCTGACACATATGATGAGATGGCCGCTGGGGTTCGTGCAATGGACCGCATCATGCGCCGCGACCTGTTCATCATTCCGGCATGGTATCTGAACACCTATTGGCTGGCCTATTACGACGTCTATGAGCACCCCGAGGAACTGCCGCGCCTTGGTCTTGGCGTTGCCAGTGTCTGGTGGATGAACCAAGATAAATATGATGCCCTGCGCGCCGAAGGCGCGTTCCGTTAAGCGCCGAGAGTAACGCCGCATGGGCGCCTATATTCTGCGACGGTTGTTGCTCGTGATCCCGACATTGTTCGGGATCATGGTGCTAAACTTTGTCCTGACCCAATTCATTCCGGGCGGTCCGATCGAACAAATCATCGCCGAGATGGAAGGTCGGGGCGATGTGTTCGAAAATATTTCGGGCGGTATGGGCGATTCCGGTCGTGAATTTTCGGATTCCAGCATTCAGGTCCAAGGCAGCTATGTTGGCGCCGAGGGGCTCGATCCGGCGTATCTTGCGTCGCTGGAAAAACAGTTCGGCTTTGATAAACCGCCGCTGGAGCGGTTCATCGACATGATGTGGAATTACATCCGTTTCGATTTCGGCGAGAGTTATTTCCGAAAAATCAGCGTTGTGGATCTGGTTCTGGAAAAAATGCCCGTGTCGATCACGCTCGGTCTGTGGTCGACGTTGATCGCCTATCTGGTGTCTATCCCGCTTGGCATACGAAAGGCCGTGCGGGACGGGTCCAAGTTCGACACATGGACCAGTGGCGCGATCATTGTCGCCTATGCGATTCCCGGTTTCCTCTTTGCGCTGATGTTGATCGTCCTGTTCGCTGGCGGCAGCTATTGGCGCATCTTCCCGCTGCGCGGTCTGACCAGCCCCAATTTCGAAGAGCTGACGATGTGGGGCAAGGTCATCGACTATCTGTGGCATATCACCCTGCCGGTGATTGCATCGTCTATTGCGGGCTTTGCGACGCTGACATTGCTGACCAAGAACAGCTTCCTTGATGAAATCCGCAAACAATACGTCATCACCGCCAAGGCCAAGGGCCTAACAGAACGCCGTGTCCTTTATGGTCATGTGTTCCGGAATGGCATGTTGATCGTGATTTCGGGCTTTCCTGCGCTGTTTCTGGGCGTGTTCTTTAGCGGCTCGGTTATTATTGAGACGTTGTTTAGCCTTGATGGCCTTGGGCGCATGGGGTTTCAGGCAACGCTTGAACGGGACTATCCCGTGATCTTTGGCACCCTATTCGCATTTTCGCTTTTGGGGCTGGTGATCGGGATCATCACCGACATTACGTATACGCTGATTGATCCGCGTATCAATTTCGACAAGAGGGGCTGACGCGATGCGACTATCCCCTCTGAACCAGCGCCGTTTGCGAAACTTCTGCAATAACCGCCGCGCCTATTGGTCGTTCATGATCTTTGCGGTGCTGTTTGTGGTTAGTCTGTTCGCCGAATTCATTGCCAACGATAAACCCATCTTGGTCAGCTATCGCGGCGAACTGCGTAGTCCCGTTTTGTCATTCTATTCCGAACGTGATTTTGGCGGCGATTTCCCGACCGAGGCGCTCTATTCCTCGATTGAGGTTGAATGTCTTATCGTTACTGGTGGATTGGTCGAATGCTTTGACATGCCTGACGAACTGGTCGCAATGGTCAAGGCGGGCGATAGTCCCGAGTTCGAGGGTTTCGCCAAGGGGTGGATGATCTGGCCGATCATTCCCTATTCCTACAACACAATTGTGGATACTGCGGGCGTTGCGCCCGCGCCGCCATCTGCCGAAAACTGGCTGGGTACCGATGATACGAAACGCGATGTCGTCGCGCGGGTGATTTACGGGTTCCGCCTGTCGGTCCTGTTCGCGTTAATCACAGTCACGATTTCATCCATCATCGGTATTCTGGCTGGCGCTGTTCAGGGATACTTTGGCGGCTGGATTGATCTGTTTTTCCAACGGTTTCTGGAAATATGGGGCGGGCTGCCGTCGCTTTATATCATCATCATCCTGATCGGGATTTTGGGGAAATCGTTCTGGCTGTTGGTTTTTGTGACCGTACTATTCGGCTGGCCAGCCTTGATCGGCGTTGTGCGGGCCGAATTCCTGAGAGCGCGGAATTTTGAATACGTCAAGGCTGCGCAGGCGCTGGGTGTGTCGAACTGGACCATTATGCTGCGCCATGTGCTGCCAAATGCGATGGTCGCAACGGTGACAATCCTGCCCTATCTGGTGACCGGCGCTATTGGCACCTTGGCCAGCCTTGATTTTCTTGGCTTTGGTTTGCCGGCCTCGGCGCCGTCACTGGGCGAACTGACAATCCAAGCGAAACGCAATTTGCATGCCCCTTGGCTTGGCTTTACGGCGTTCTTTACCTTTGCCTTTATCCTGACATTGCTGGTCTTTATTTTCGAAGGCATCCGCGACGCATTTGACCCAAGGAAAACCTTTCAATGAGCGCACTTCTCGAGGTCAAAAACCTGATGATCCGGTTCCGGCAAGAGGGCAAAGCCTTTGATGCTGTTCGGGGCGTATCGTTTGAGGTCGGGCAGGGCGAAACCGTCGCGTTGGTTGGCGAAAGCGGTTCCGGCAAATCGGTCACCGCAATGACCACGGTTCAGTTGCTTGGCGATACCGCCGAGGTCGAGGGATCGATCATCTATGACGGACAACAGATGGTCGGCGCGTCGGATGGCGAACTGCGCCGCGTCCGCGGGAACGACATCAGCTTTATTTTTCAAGAGCCGATGACCTCGCTCAATCCGCTGCACACGATTGAAAAACAACTCCGCGAGGCGATTGAACTGCACCAAGGGCTGCGCGGCGCGGAGGTTAAGGCGCGCATTCTGGACCTGTTGGAACGCGTTGGCATTCACGATGCAGAAGACCGGCTAAACGCCTATCCGCATCAGCTTTCGGGTGGTCAGCGTCAGCGGGTCATGATCGCGATGGCGCTTGCCAACGAACCGACGTTGTTGGTGGCGGATGAACCGACCACGGCGCTGGATGTGACGATTCAGGCGCAAATCCTCGATCTTCTGGCGGATTTGAAGCGCGAAAACGGCATGTCGATGTTGTTCATCACCCATGACCTGACAATTGTTCGGAAAATCGCAGACCGTGTTTGTGTGATGAAGGACGGCGAAATTGTCGAATCCGGCCCAACAGCCGAAATTTTCGCGACCCCCCGGCACCCCTATACCCAGCGTCTGCTTGCGGCCGAGGCGGGGGGCGATCCGACCCCTGTGCCCCATATCGCGCCGACCGTTGTTGAAACGCAGGACCTGAAAATCTGGTTCCCTATTCAACGCGGCCTTCTGAAACGGACGGTCGGATATGTGAAGGCCGTGAACGCGGCGTCGCTGTCGGTGCGAGCGGGTGAAACCATCGGCGTCGTCGGCGAAAGTGGATCGGGGAAAACCACACTGGCGCAGGCCATCCTGAAACTTCTGCCGTCCGAAGGGGAAATCACCTTTGAGGGGCAGCGGATCGATGATCTGGACAACCGCGAAATGCGCGCGCTGCGCCGTGATATCCAGATTGTATTCCAAGACCCGTTCGGGTCGCTATCGCCGCGTATGACCGCACAGCAAATCATTGCCGAAGGGTTGGGTATCCACAAAATCGACAGTGACAAATCCCAACGGGATTTGGTCGCTGACATCATGACCGAGGTGGGGTTGGACCCCGCGACGATGGACAGATACCCCCACGAATTTTCGGGCGGGCAACGCCAGCGGATCGCCATTGCCCGCGCGCTTATCCTTCGACCCAAGCTGTTGGTTCTGGATGAGCCGACATCGGCGCTTGATATGACAGTGCAAGTGCAGATCGTCGAATTGCTGCGTGATCTGCAGGCGAAATACGGGCTGGCCTATATCTTTATCAGTCACGACCTAAAGGTCGTGCGCGCCTTGTCCCATAAGCTGATGGTGATGAAGCGCGGCGATGTGGTCGAGGCAGGCATCGCCAGCGAGATTTTCCAGAACCCACAGTCCGATTATACGCGTGAATTGATGGCGGCGGCCTTTGGGGATCGCGGGTTTGGTTAGCTGTCCGCACCAATCATGAAACAGGTCATGCCGCGCGCCTGAAGCCTGCGGCAGGCCAGATCAGCCGTTTCGCGCGACATTCCCATAAAGTTGGCGTCAAATCCACGCGGGCTTTGAACCACACGGCGCAATGCACCGTCCAAGGTCGCCATTTCATTCAGCGCAATCCGAACCAGAACGCGTTCGGCCTCGTACTGTGATCCATATCGACCCACGTTGATGCCCCAATGCGCCCCGCCGGATGTCGAAATGCGGGTCACAACCTCGGGCGTGACCGGACTGCTGGCGGTGGCGGCGGCGACGGCCATTGCGACCTCGATCGCGTCTGCACCGCTGGAGTCTGTGGTGGTTGGTCGGGCTTGCGGAACGGGCGAGCTGACCAAGGTTGCGGTTGTTTGGGTCGCGGGCGGCGTTTCGGCGATGACTTCGGCCAATACGTCCTGCACCAACCCTGCATCCGCGATTAGCAGCTCTTCCAGCTCTGTGCCTGGCCTTAATTGCGGTCTAAGCGACGTCGTTATCAACCCATTCACACGGATCGTGCGGCCAGCGCCCCCAGGCACGCCGTTCGAGGCAACAGAATCGCCAGGTGAATACGCGGGCAGGGTCGGGCGGGCGATCCGCGTGCTAGATGGCGCACGGGCAAAGCCCATATCCAGCAATTCGCCAGCGCGGCGGTTACGTGCCGCGGTCGAGGTGCCGCCCATCACAACGGCGATGATGCGTACATTTCCACGTTGGGCCGAGGCAACAAGGTTATAGCCAGCCGCGTTGGTAAAGCCGGTTTTGATACCGTCAGCCCCCGAATAGGCATCAAGGAAACGGCGGTTGGTGTTGTACACTTCACGCATTCCCGCGTCTGTGCTGCGGCGGGAAAAGATATTGTAATACTGAGGGAAGTCATACACGAGGTGACGCCCCAGAACCGCCATATCGCGCGCTGTGGACATATGGCCGTTTTCGGTCAGGCCATGCGCGTTGCGGAATGTCGTGCGGGTCATCCCCATGGACTGTGCCATGCGGTTCATACGCCGCGCAAACGCCGCCTCGGACCCTTCGAGGGCGATGCCGATTGCGGTCGCCGCGTCGTTGGCCGACTTCACGGCAGCGGCACGGATCAAGTACCGCAAACGAATCTGTTGGCCCGTCCGCAATCCCAGCTTGGACGGTGGTTCGGCGGCGGCGGCGGCGGTGATCGTCACCATGTCATCAACGCTGATTTCGCCACGCTCGATCGCTTGGAATGCGATGTACAGCGTCATCATCTTGGTCAGAGATGCCGGATGAAGGGGCGTGTTTGCATTATAGGTATGTAGGATTTCGCCCGTTCGGGCATCCATGACCAAATTTGCAATCGGTGTTGCACGCACACCTGTTGGTACGATGGTCATCGACCACGCGAATACACATAAAAACAGCCCAATAAGGGCCCGTTTTGCCGGACGTCCTGCCACGACGCTTGCCTCGTTCTGCCTCATGCACCACTTTTGGGCGCTTAATTATTGGCTACACCTTAGCATGGAATTATTTGTGCGAAAACACCTTTGTTTCAAAGGGGTTACGGCGCATAGTTAACAAGGGTCGCTATATGTTGTGGTTTAAAATGGCATTCCACACAATCGAAACAGACTTTCGACTATTCCGAACAAAACTTTACGATAGCTGCGATAGCAAATCAGGCAGGTCTGCAAGGCTTTTAATCTGGTGAAATCTATGGTGGTCGGGTGCGTCGGCCTTTTCCAGATCCCACGTGGTTTCATAGGGCACATAAGTTCCCCAAGCCCCCGCCGAAATCGCCGGAATTACGTCGGATTTCAGCGAATTGCCAACCATCATATCCCGAGATGTGTCATAGCGGGCAAAGATGTGTTGATAGGTCTGCGCGGTTTTTTCGCTGACGATTTCAACGGCTTCGAACAATTCACCAAGGCCCGACTGCGCTACCTTGCGTTCTTGATCCAACAGATCGCCCTTGGTGATCACGATAAGATGATGATCCGTGGCAAGTTGCGGCAATGCGTCCGCAACGCCCGGCAACAAATCGATAGGGTGGGCCAACATTTCGCGGCCCATCATGACGATTTGATCAATCACCTGGCCGGGAACGCGGTTGTTCGACACCTCGAGCGCGGTTTCGATCATCGAGAGGGTAAACCCCTTAATGCCGTAGCCATAAAACTTGATATTGCGAATTTCGGCGGCCAGCAGCCGTTCATCCAAGTGGTCTGGGTCCGAATAATCGTCAAGCAGGTCGCGAAATGCCTCTTGGGTTGTCAGAAAATACCTTTCGTTGTGCCAAAGGGTATCGTCTGCATCTAATCCGAGCGTCCATTTGCGCGACATATGCGATTCCTGACTTGCGGGGTTTTAAATTGAAAACACACCGCTATATAAAGCAACCAAGGCAACAGACCCAACAATGGATTCCCACAGTGGCTGACCTCTTTTCGATGGCGCAGGACAATCAGGACGACGACGGTGAAATCGGCGTCAAACTTGACACGCGCCCGAAAACCAAACGGCCCCCGATGTACAAGGTTCTGATCCTGAATGACGATTTCACCCCTATGGAATTCGTTGTTCACGTGCTGGAACGTTTCTTTGGCATGACGCACGCGCAGGCGGTTGAACTGATGCTGACCGTTCACAAAAAAGGCGTCGCTGTCGTTGGCGTTTTTTCGCACGAAATTGCGGAAACCAAGGTTGCCTTGGTTATGGATTTTGCCCAGCGGCATCAGCATCCGCTGCAGTGCACGATGGAGAAAGAGTGACCCGTTCGGTCACCTGAAATCATGTCAGTTTCACGACTAGCTACCGCTCTGGATCAGGGCATGTTTGAACACCCCATGGGTGAGGTGCGTCTTGTGCGACCGTCGGTCGATTATGACCTATCCCCGCTGGATCGAGGCACAATTCGGATCGATACCGGATTAAAGCCCGACGCCGATGCCTTCGAGCGTGCGGGATATGCGCTGTCGTCCGAACCGGCGCAGACCACAATCGTTGTGGTGCCGCGGTCCAAATCCTTTGCCCGTGCGCTGGTCGCCGAGGCGGCCGCGACGAGCGATCTGATTATCGTGGACGGCCAGAAAACAGACGGGGTCGATAGCATTTTCAAAGAGATCCGCAAACGGATCGGTGATTTGCCGTCGGTCACCAAGGGGCATGGTCGCCTGTTTGCTTTTGGGCGAACGGATGTCTTTGCAGATTGGCGGATAGACGGGCCAACCAAGGGTGACCACGGCTATTGGACCAACGCCGGCGTGTTTTCGGACGGTGCCGTTGATCGTGGCTCCGAACAGTTGATTAAGGCGCTTCCGGAAAAGCTCCCGGCGCGGATCGGTGATTTCGGTGCAGGCTGGGGCTATTTGGCCAGCGAAATTCTGAAACGCGATGGTGTTAAGGCCGTGGACCTGATCGAGGCCGAGCGCCTATCGCTCGATTGTGCGGCCTTGAACGTTGTTGATGATCGCGCCGCTTTCCACTGGGCTGACGCGACGACCTATGACACCAAAGCCGCCTATGACGCCGTCATTATGAACCCGCCGTTCCATCAGGGGCGCAAGGGCGAACCGTCGCTTGGGCAGGCATTTATTCGGTCTGCGGCCCGCAACCTGAAATCCAATGGCCAGTTGTGGATGGTGGCAAACCGCCATCTGCCTTACGAAGCGTCATTGACTGAAAATTTCCGCACTGTTGACGAAATTGGCGGTGATAGCAGCTTCAAACTGTTTCATGCCACTCGCCCGATCGGGCGAAACTGACTAGCCTAATCCGAGATTCGGGGGATATCTGATGTCATTTTCTATCGAAGGTAAGACCGCCATTGTAACAGGCGCTGCGAATGGCGTTGGTCTGGCAATCGGTCGACACTTTGTCGAACAGGGCGCAAATGTTGTGTTCGCCGACATGGACGAGGCCGCCCTGAGCCACGAAATTGGCGATCTGGTGTCCGACGATGGCCCTGTGCGTATGTTCGCGGGCGATCTGCGCAAAAAGTTGACGATTGCCAACCTGTTGTCGACCACTATCGACGCGTTCGAGCGGATCGACATCCTGGTGAACGGCGCACGTCAGGTTGAGCGGTCCGATCCACTGGATGCGGACGGGTCTATGGTCATGGATCTGATCGAACAAAACATGCTGGCCTCGCTCAAGCTAAGCCAAGCGGTTGCCAAAAAGATGATCAAGCAGTCCGAAGGCGTCGAAGACGGCCAAAGCGGATCGATCATCAACCTCAGTTCGATTGCGGCCCGTCGGGCGCAGGCGGAATTGATGGCCTATTCGATTTCGACGGCAGCGGCGGATCAGATGACGCGGTCGCTGGCTGTGGCGCTGGCGCCTTATCGGATTCGCGTGAACTCGATCGCTTTTGGAAGTGTGATGAGCGCGAGCCTGAAAACCGCGTTGAAGGAAAACGGGGATTTCCGCGAAAAAATCCTGAACCACACGCCGCTGAACCGGATTGCAGGGCCCAGCGAAATCAGTGATGCGGCTCAGTATCTGGCGTCCGAGGCATCGGCCTTTGTGACCGGACAGGTGATCACGGTCGACGGCGGCCGGACCCTGTTGGATCCGGTCACCTGCGCAGCGCACTGATTATTCAGGATAGGTCGCGCGACATTGTTGGATTGCGTTCTGAACGCTTTGCTGTTCCTGACTGCGGCGTGTCAGAAGCGACTGCAGCTTTGCACTCTCGACGTTCAGGTCAATTGCGGTTGGCACCAATGTGGTTTCAACCAACGTTTCCTGACAGGGGGTGTAAACCGTTGACCCATCTGGCTGCTGTGTCGCACAGGTGGTGTCGATGATGACGACCTCTTCTTTTTCGACCAAGGCATAGCCGCGATCGATGTTTCCTTGGGTCGTTGCGATCAGTTGATTGAGGACCGTCAGATTGTCATCAGCGCGGTTAATGCACAGTTCCTGAGGGGTGGCGCAGGCAGCAAGTGCCAGTGGCAAGAAAAGAAAAGCACGTTTCATAGTATTCCCGTGTCAATTTGGCCCAAGGCCGTTAGTAGAGATTGACGCCAATCAATGCTAAGCCCTGATGATATTCAATATCACCCCCGACCGAGGCCCCATGTCTGACGTATTCTCTGCTGAAAAAGAAAAGGCTGCCAAGTGGTTCTATGCCCTGCGTGACGAAATCGTGACCGCGTTTGAGGGGCTGGAGCAGACCCAAACAACAGGTCCGTTCGTGGACAGCCCTGCAGGCACATTCGAGGTGACCAAGACCAAGCGCCATTCGGACGATGGATCGGATGCCGGTGGCGGATTGATGAGCGTGATGCGCGGCGGTCGAGTTTTCGAAAAAGTCGGGGTGAATGTGTCGACCGTGTTTGGGACCCTTGGGGCCCCCGCACAAAAGGCGATGGCCGCGCGCGGTGTGCCGGGGATCGAGGATGATCCGCGGTTCTGGGCCGCAGGGATTTCGCTGGTGGCGCATATGCAGAACCCCCACACACCCGCGGTACACATGAACACACGGATGTTCTGGACCCCGAATGCGTGGTGGTTTGGCGGGGGTGCCGATCTGAACCCTTGCATCGAATATGACGAGGATACGGATCAGTTTCATGCCGTGCTGAAGGATCATTTGGACCCGCATGGTGAAACGCTTTATCCTGAACTGAAGGCCTGGGCAGACGAATATTTTTACGTACCGCATCGCGGTCGTGCGCGCGGTGTTGGCGGTGTTTTTATGGATGACCGGAATACCGGTGACTGGCAGGCGGACTTTGCGCTGACACAGGATATCGGGCGCGCGTTCCTACCGGCCTTTGTTCCATTGGTGGAAAAACGTCGCAATCAGCCGTGGGATGAGGCGGACAAGGATGCGCAGCTGGTGCATCGCGGGCTTTATGCCGAATACAACCTTGTTTACGATCGCGGAACCAAGTTCGGGCTTGCCACCGGGCATGATGCCAATGCGGTGTTGATGAGCCTGCCGCCTATGGCGAAGTGGGTTTGATTTAACCAAACGGAGCGGGGCCATGGGCCCCGCGTTGTTTTTGCCTCGCGCCTTGGGGCGCTCAGGCCCCTTGACGCACGGTGTCGATCATCAATTGAACGTTGTCTGGGCTGGCATCGGGTGTGATCCCGTGCCCGAGGTTGAAAATGTGCGGTCCGTTCGAGAGCGCGTCCACGATGCGACGGGTTTCATCGATCAGGGGCTGTCCTCCGGTGACCATATGGCTGCTGGCGAGGTTGCCCTGAACGCAGCCGTGAGGCTGAAGGTGTTCCGCCGCCCAAGTGGCGTCGACGGCATCATCCAGCGCGATACAATCCGCGCCGATTTTCTGATGAAGGCCAAGGTTGCGTTCGCCAGCCCCACGAGGGAAGGCGATGACCGGCACGTTGGGATGGCGCTGTTTCAAGGCGGCGGTGATTTTTCGCGCGGGTTCGACGGCGAAATCGTCAAAATCGGCACCCTGCAGGCTACCGGCCCAGCTATCAAAAATCTTGACCACCTCGGCGCCTGCATTGATCTGTTTCGACAGATATTCGATCGTTGCATCAGTGACGAGGTCAATGATCGCCGTGAACGCAGCGCGATCCGTGTTTTTAAGCGCGTGGGCCGGACCCTGATCAGGGGTGCCGCGACCGGCGATCATATAGGTTGCAACGGTCCAAGGCGCGCCAGCGAAACCGATCAAAGTGGTTTCCTTGGGCAGTTCACGCGACAGGATGCGAACGGTTTCATAGACCGGCGACAGTGTTTCATCGATGTCGGCGATGGGGCGCAGCGCTTTGACATCCTCCATGGATGTCAGTGTTGACAGGCGCGGCCCTTCGCCAGTGACGAACCATAGGTCCATGCCAAGCGCCTGTGGCAGCAACAGGATGTCCGCAAACAGGATCGCCGCGTCAAAACCGTATCGGCGGATCGGTTGCAGTGTCACCTCGGCGGCGAGGTCGGAGTTATAACACAGGGACAGGAAATCACCGGCCTGTGCGCGGGTGGCGCGGTATTCCGGCAGATAGCGCCCAGCCTGACGCATCATCCAGATGGGCGGCGTTGGCAGGGTTTCACCGGCTAGGGCGCGCAGGATGGTTTTTGTCATAGGTGCCTCCGATTGCGTTCTGGGCTTGGTCGCTAATGTCGCATGGGCTGTCAAGTGATTGTGGTGACGCAGTTGCCCCGCTACAAAGTCGCCATGACAGTGACCATGCCCACACCCGATGCCCCGCTAAAGATTGGTACCCGAGGTTCACCGCTTGCCTTGGCGCAGGCGAATGAGACCCGCCGCCGACTTGTGACTGCGTTTGATTTGCCTCAAGAGGCGTTCGAAATCGTTGTGATCAAGACGACGGGCGATAACCGCGCGATGATCGATGCGGACCGCCCGCTCAAAGAGATTGGCAACAAGGGGCTGTTCACCAAAGAGATCGAAGAGGCGATGTTGTCCGGCGCGATTGATATCGCTGTCCATTCGTCAAAAGACATGCCCGTTGAACAGCCCGAGGGTCTGATCCTGGACTGTTTCCTGCCGCGCGAAGACGTGCGGGATGCGTTTGTGTCGCTGAAATACAAAGGGATTGCCGAGTTGCCACAGGGGGCGATCGTGGGCACATCCAGCCTGCGTCGCAAGGCCCAGTTGCTGGCAAAGCGGCCGGATTTGCAGGTGGTCGAATTCCGCGGCAACGTTCAGACCCGGCTGAAAAAGTTGGGTGATGGTGTGGCTGAGGCGACGTTTCTGGCTGTGGCAGGGCTTAACCGGCTTGGCATGGATGATGTTCCGTTCACCCCTGTCGATACCGCAGATATGTTGCCCGCCATTGCCCAAGGGGCGATCGGGATCGAACGCCGGATTGATGACGAGCGGGCCAAGACAATGCTGGCCGCGATCCATCATTCCGAAACCGGCCACCGCGTCACGTGCGAACGCGCGTTCCTCGGTGCGCTGGATGGGTCGTGCGAAACGCCAATTGGCGGCCTATCGCATATTGAAGGCGACATGATTGCCTTGCAGGGTGAGCTGCTGTCGCTGGATGGGACACGGATTTTGACGATTGGCGGCACAGCGCCCGTCGCCGATGGCGCCGAATTGGGCCAAAGGCTCGGGGCTGAGTTGTTGGCCAAGGCGGGGCCGGATTTCCTTTAGGCTGGATACACCTTGCCTGGGTTCAGGATATTGTTCGGGTCCATGGTCTGTTTCAGGGCCTTCATTGTTGCGATAGCAACGGGGTCTTTGCGGCGGCTCATGGACGAAAGCTTGGATTTGCCAATGCCATGCTCGGCCGAAAAGCTGCCGCCCAGTTCGGCAACGACATCTTCAACGATGTTGAGAATCGCATCGGCATGGTCGGGATCGTCTTTGGTCGGATAGACCGTGAAATGCACATTGCCATCCCCGAGATGCGCAACGCCACAGTCCTCGATGCCCGGGTCAAAGGCCGCAAGACGGTCGCGGGCGATGTCATGGAACGCCTGAACCTTGTCGAGGGGCAGGGCAACGTCATTGTCGATAAACGGTTTTCGCGAATAATTGACCTCGGCGGCGGCTTCGCGGATGGCCCAAAAGGTTTCGCGCTGACTGTCAGAATTAGCAATCAACGCATCAAGCACCTGACCGGCCTCGAACATTTCGCCAAGCGTTTCTTCCAATCGTGCGGCAACAGGGGTCTGGCCGCTGCTATCGGGCTGCGCCTCTTTGGGGGATGTGGCGCCGATTTCGATCAGAACCGCATGGTCCGGTATCGTTTCAAATACTGAGGTAAGTTCCGGATGCATCCGGTAATAGGTTTCGATGTGCAGGCGCGGCATATATTCACAGGCGTCAACCGCGCCGCCTGTTTCGGTTTTGAGCCGTTGTAGCAAATGCAAACCGTCATCAATTGACGGCACTGAAACCAATGCGGTCGCATAGGCCGTTGGTTTTGGGAATAGCTTCATGACGGCGCGGGTGATCACGCCGAGTGTCCCCTCGGCCCCGATAAAGAGGTGTTTGAGATTCAGGCCAGAGTTATCTTTGTGCAGCTCAGACATCAAATTCATGATCCGCCCGTCTGCTAGAACGACCTCGACCCCAAAGCATAGATCACGCGTATTGCCATAGCGCAGCACGTTGGACCCGCCGGCATTTGTGGACAAAACCCCGCCGATCATCGCCGATCCCCGCGCGCCGAACGTCAGCGGAAAGATCAGGTTTTCCGCATCCGCCGCATCGTGCAGCGATGACAGAATGACACCCGCACCAACCGTTGCGGTCATCGCGGTCGGGTTTACCTCTTCTATTGTGTTCAGACGATCAAGCGACAGGATCAGTGCCCCGTTTGCCTGTCCCGCGCCAGTAATGCCGGTAAACCCAGACAGAGGAACCACCTCGATACCCTCGGCATTCGCGAGGGCAAGCACCTCTGCGACCTCTTTGGTATTGCGGGGGCGAACCACGGCAATTGGATCGTTGGCATATTTGCCGGTCCAGTCCATCGCCCACCGTGCAGCGTCATCGCCGGAAACAACATTTTTTTCGCCGACAATTGAGTGAAGTGTGTCGAACATTCTTGGGTCCCCTCTTCCTTGGGCGGTAGTCTTGTTGGTTACGACCCAGCGTCAAGCGGGCGGCGATGAAAAAATCCCAAGGTATATGACAAAAGGGTGTTTTTTGCCCTTGACCCTGATCGCTGGTCGGCTTATTCCGCCCGCACTTTGGCGGTATAGCTCAGTTGGTTAGAGCAGAGGAATCATAATCCTTGTGTCCGGGGTTCAAGTCCCTGTACCGCCACCACCCCCCCCTTGGTTACAAAACAGTTCAGCGCCAATCGTGTGTCGATTTGCGCCGTTATTGAACCGCTGTGCCTTGCACAGGTTTGATGAAATTGATTTGGTCGTTCTATGAATATGAAAGCCAAACCTTATTCCAACCGCCGTGTCATTGTGGTGGGTGTCCTGCTCGCAACGGTGTTTGCGCTGTTGTCGCTGTTTTTCCTGTTTTTGCAGGCCAGCGAACACCACGACCGTTTGGCAGGTCGCATTATCGATGTGCGCAGCGATGCGATTACGATTCAGGACGGGCGTGGATATGTCACCGAATTGGTGATTGCGCCGGATTTGGACATCCGCGGCGTTAAAGACGGAGAGCTGCCGCAGATCGGGCAACATGTGATGGTCCGCGGCGATTTTGAACCTGATGGAACGTTCGATGTTGACGGCATGCGGATTATCGAGGGCCCGCCCAAGCGATGACACTGACGCAAACCAACCATTTTCGTCGTGGCCGCAAGATCGCGGGTCTGCTGGCTGTCATCGCGGCCTATCTGTCGTTTTCGATTCTTCTGGCCAGTTTCCCTGCCGACGACATCATTGACGCTGTCGGGGCGAACAACGCGTTTTTGCTTATGTTCGTTCTGGGCATGATCGGTGGTTTTACCACCTTTACCGGCATCCCCTATCATTTTGTGTTGATGAGTCTGGCCGCCGGTGGCCTTAACCCCATCGGTTTAGGCGTCAGCACTGCGCTGGGCGTGATGATTGGCGATAGTGTGATGTACCTTTTGGGCAGCCGCGTAAAAACCAACCTGCCGCCACGCGTCGAAGCCACCGTTGAAAAATTCGCGACTCACCTCGAACATCACCCCCGCTGGGTCAGTCCTGCGCTTGTTGTTTATGGGGCAATGTCGCCGTTCTCGAACGACTTCGCCGTCGCCCCGCTGAGTATGATTGGCTATGATTACTGGCGGACAATCGTGCCGTTGGCGATTGGAAATACCTTTTACAATATCGCGATCGCGTACCTTGGGCTCTATGCCTATGACACCATTATTGGCTGGTTCTAGCGGTTTTCGGGCGCCAATGGCCGTCACAAAAAATTAGCAAAACTGTCACGGTTTCGTTTTGACCGCTCTTTAAGTCCTCCTCGAAATATTCGGGGGCGATCAATGCTGCACATCAACGAACTGACCAAAACTTTCGGCGCGAATGTCGCGGTGGATAGCGCGACAATCAAGGTCGACAAGCCTGCGATGGTGGGCATCATTGGTCGTTCGGGCGCAGGGAAATCGACGCTGTTGCGGATGATGAATCGTCTGACGGATGCGTCCAGCGGTGAGATCATGTTCGAAGGTCGCGATGTCACCAAACTGACCGGTGCAGACAAACGTGCATGGCAATCCCAGTGCGCGATGATTTTCCAACAGTTCAACCTCGTCCCGCGTATGGATGTTGTGTCCAACGTTTTGCACGGCACCCTGAACCGCCGGTCTGTTCTGGCGACGATGTTTAACCTGTACCCAAGCAGCGACATTCACACCGCGATCGAAATTCTGGATCGTCTGGGCATCGCTGAACAGGCCCCCAAACGTGCCGAGGCCCTGTCGGGTGGCCAGCAACAGCGCGTCGCGATTGCCCGCGCCCTGATGCAGGATCCGAAAATCATTTTGGCCGACGAACCGATTGCGTCGTTGGACCCCATGAACGCCCAAATCGTGATGGAGGCCCTGCGCCGCATCCACGAAGAGGACGGGCGCACCGTCATTTGCAACCTGCACACACTGGATACCGCGCGCCGCTATTGCGACCGCGTGATCGGGATGCGTGCGGGCCGTGTCGTTTTTGACGGCACCCCTGACCAGCTGACCACGGGCGCGGCCCGCGACATTTACGGCGCTGGTGGCGACTTTTCCGAGGCTGCGACCTCGACCGAAATCGACGCGTTGGATCGGAGTGATTCAGCCGCGGCGACGTTTGCCTGATCTGGCAACAATTTGACCCCCGACCGAACAGGGGACCACTGGAGAGAGACCATGAAAAAGATCATCGCTGCCGCTCTGGCAACCACCACTCTGGCAACCGGCGCATTTGCTGACGGCCACGCAATTTCGGAATTCAACATCGGCCTGCTGGGCGGTGAAAACGCCCAAGACCGTCTGAACAGCAACGAGTGCCTGCGCGCATACGCAGAAGAAGCACTTGGCGTTCCTGTTAAACTGTTCGCACCTGCCGACTATAACGGCGTTATCCAGGGTCTGCTGGGTGGCACCATCGACATGGCATGGCTCGGCGCATCGTCCTACGCAGCTGTTTACCTGCAGGACGCAGAAGCCGTGACCCCAGTTCTGGTGAAAACCAACCTGGACGGTTCGTTCTCGTACCACTCGATCGGTTTTGCACGCGCTGACAGCGGCATCACCTCGCTGGACGATATGGCTGGCAAAGTATTCGGCTTCGGCGATCCAAACTCGACCTCGGGCTACCTGATCCCATCGGTAGAAATCCCACAGGGCGGCTACAGCATGGAAGCTGGCGCATACTTTGGTGACGTTGTGTTCACCGGTGGTCACGAACAGACCATCGTTGCTGTCAACAACGGCGACATCGACGGCGGCGTAACCTGGGCTGACGGTCAGGGCGAATGGGAAGACGGCTTTAACTCGGGCGCTCTGCGCAAAGCGGTTGACGCTGGCCTGATCGACATGAACGATCTGGTTGAAATCTGGCGCTCGAAGCCAATCCCAGAAGGCCCAGTTGTTCTGCGCACCAGCCTGCCAGCAGACGTTCAGGCCACCATGGTTGAGCTGGTTGGCAACATGATCGAAACCGACGCTGACTGTGCATACGGCATCGCAGCCGGTGAAACCGCTGGTTTCAGCGCGATCGATCACTCGTTCTACGAGACCATCGTCGAAGTTCGCCGCCTGAAGTCGAACTAATCTGACGATTGCCATTAGACCCTCGCCCTATGGCGGGGGTCTTTTTTGAAGGAGCCCCCATGACAGATCTAAGTGCGCACTCGCCGCAAAACGTGCAAAGTGTTCAGGACAACTATATGGCCCTGACACAGCGCAAACGCCTTTATGGCGGTTTGACGTTGTTGGTTTTCGTACTTTTGATGGTCAGTGGTTTCCTGACTGCGCAAGACCGGAACGCAGGCGATTTCCTGTCTGGTCTGTCGCAACTTGATGATTTCCCGGCCGGTGTGTTTGGCGAAGCCATTGAAAAGGCGTCGCAACTGCCCGGTCATATGTGGGCCTATCTGCCGTCGCTGATCGAGACGATCAATATCGCGGCTGTGTCCACCTTGGTTGGGTGCTTTGTCGGGCTGGTGCTATCGCTGCTGTCGACGCGCGGCTTGGCCCGTTGGCCCGCGCTTATCCCTGTGTTCCGCCGGATCATGGATGTCCTGCGCGCCTTCCCCGAGGTGGTGATCGCGCTGGTGCTGATCTTTGTTCTGGGCGGCGGTCCTGTGCCTGCGATGATCGCGATTGCCCTGCATACCTGCGGCGCGCTGGGCAAACTGTTTTCCGAAGTGAACGAAAACGCCAGCCTTAAGCCGGTCGAGGGGCTGCAATCTGTTGGCGCCACATGGCTGCAACGTATGACGCTGGGCGTGATCCCGCAGGTGGCTCCGAACTATCTGTCGTACACGCTGCTACGCTTTGAAATTAACATCCGCGCCTCGGCGATCCTTGGGTTCGTTGGTGCGGGCGGTATTGGCTATGAACTCAAGAACGCGATGACATGGGGGCAGGGCAAATTCGACGAAGCCGCGGCCATCTTTATCCTGCTGTTCGGAACCATTGTTCTGTTTGACCAGCTGTCCAGCCACTACCGCAACCTTCTGACAAACGGAGCAGGCAAATGACGATGGCTGATACCGCACAGATGCACACCCGTGTTCAGGGCCTATTCCGTCGCAAACAGATTGTCGCCTTTGCGGTGCCTGTCCTGCTGCTGGCCTATCTGATCTATATTTTCTTTGCCTTCGACATCGGCGGTGTTGCCCAGCGGGCGCGCCTTGATAACGCGGTGACGCTGGCCTCGGATAGCTGGAGCTATAAGACGCACGTCACCCGCAGCCACCGGACCGATGAATTCAAAGTGGCCATCGAAGGCGAACGCAAAGGGACCTATCCGGCGGATATGATCCCAAGCTGGATTGCCGTTTCGGACGCTGAGACCGTCATTGATCTGGGCGATGGGCATGTTGTGACCTATCTGCCGGACAATGCGATGACCTATGTGATTCCCGGTTGGGGCACGTTCGAGGCACAGTTTGACGGTAGCCAAGTGGTGACAAACGTCGGCGACGATGCGCCCGAGTGGATGAATATTTCGCGCAACCGGGTCGCACTGGAAACGTCGCACGGCCGCCTGTCCATGACTCGCTCTAAAACCGAGGTGTTCCGCTACTTCGGCGGTTGGGAGCTGTTCTTCTACACCATCGATAGCCCGTACTTTGAGCACAGCTTTGCTGACATCATGTTCGGCGAACAGATCGACCCGACCCGCAGCAACATTGTTGGCGCTTGGCAGGATTTCTGGGGCAACAAGATGTGGCGACATGCCGATGTTGCCTGGGCGCTGAGCGAAACAATTCTGATGGCCTTCCTTGGTACTTTTGGTGGGGCGCTTGTGGCGCTGCCGCTGGCATTCCTTGCGGCCAAGAATTTTACCCCGATCCTAGCGGTCCGCTTTGCGATCCGCCGTGTGTTTGACTTTGTCCGCGGTGTGGATGCGCTCATCTGGACCATCGTCTTGTCGCGGGCCTTTGGCCTTGGGCCTATGACCGGTGCGCTGGCGATCCTGATCACCGACACTGGCAGCTTTGGTAAAATGTTCTCTGAGGCGTTGGAAAACGTCGACGAGAAACAGATCGAAGGCGTTCAATCCACCGGTGCCAAACCACTGCAGCGATATCGTTTCGGTGTGATCCCTCAGGTGACACCGGTTCTGCTCAGCCAGATCCTCTATTTCTTTGAATCGAACACGCGCGGTGCGACGATTATCGGCGCGATCACTGGCGGCGGCATCGGTTTGATGCTGACCCAAGCGATCCAAACCCAGAAAGACTGGGAAGAGGTGGCCTATTACATCATCCTGATCGTTTTGCTTGTCATGATGATGGACAGCCTGTCAGGGTGGCTGCGGCGGAAATTGATCCACGGCGGCGAGGGTGGTCATTGATGGCACGTTTGGGAACCGATCCCTTTATCCATCCCGATTGCGAAATTCACGAAGCGTCCTTTGGGCGCTTTGTTGAAATCGGCAAGGGCAGCAGGATCACGAATTCGGTCATCGGCGATTATTCCTATTGTGATCGCTATGCCGATATCGCCAATGCCGATGTGGGCAAGTTTGCGAATATCGCGGCCTTTACCCGTATTGGCGCGACAGACCACCCGATGCACACGGCGTCGATGCACCATTTTCTGTATCGGTCGGGCGATTATTGGGATGATGCAGGGCGCGACGAAGATTTCTTTGCACACCGTGCATCACGCCGCGCCACCATTGGCCATGACACATGGATCGGCAATGGCGCCATGATCAAACCCGAGGTCACGGTTGGCATTGGTGCCGTTGTGGCATCCGGTGCCGTCGTGACCAAGGATGTTGCGCCCTTTACGATTGTGGCTGGCATGCCAGCTGTCAAAATCCGCGATCGTCACACGCCTGCGATTATCGAACGGCTAATGGCCTTGGCGTGGTGGGATTGGGATCACGATCAACTGCGTGCATCGCTGGATGATTTCCGCAAATTGCCCGTCGCCGAATTTCTGGAAAAATACGGCGGCTGATTACTCAGCCGCCATTTGTGCCGCCGCGCGCGCACGGGTCATGAACCGTCCGGCCATCTCGCCTGTCAGGTGGGCCAGTTTGCCGCCGCAAATGGTGGCTTCGAGCTCGCGGGTGTTCTGATTGATCAGAACGATATCTGCACGTTTTCCGGCGTGAAGTGTGCCGCGATCCCGTAGCTTCATCACCCGCGCTGGTGTGGTCGACACCATCGCCCATGCATCGGCAAACGACAGAATATCATCGTCAGCCAGCGCAAAGGCCGCTTGGGCCATAGCGGGATAGAAATAGTCGGACACTAGCGCGTCACAGCGATCCATTTTGACCAAAGTCGAGGCCGCAATATTCCCTGCCTGTGATCCGCCGCGCACCACGTTTGGGGCGCCCATCACGATGGGGTTACTATTGGCCTTGGCCACGGTGGCCGCGCCGGCGCTGGTTGGAAATTCGCAGATATTCGCGCCAATCTGGTGATAGGTTTCGCGCGTTTCGGCGTCGGGATCATCATGGGACCCGTAGGTCACACCCATCGTATCGAAACCGGCGGCAAGCCTTGCCAGACTGCGGGGCACCTGTGCGCTGCGTAGCTTGGCGCGTTGGATGATTGTCACGAATTCATCCAGCGACACACCGCGCTTGCGGGCCCATGTGGTCAGGTCTTCGGGCGCGACCGCCAGCATTTCCAGCGCTTCGTCTAAGTGGTTGTTGAACACCACATAGTCAACGCCCCACGTCTGCACCGCCTGCAACAGCCGATCCGCCGTTTCAAGTTCGTGCGTTTCATAGCGGATCTGAACCCGCATATCGAGGATCTGCCGGTCAGCATAGCCCGCCAGCGCCGCCAGCAGCGCCTCGCAGGCATCGGGACCACGTGCGCCGCCCTCCCAGCTCCAGCTTTGGGCAAGCCAGGCGGTTGTTACGCCATTCGCAGCACAGTCGCGTTCCGTTCCGATCAGGCCGGTCAGATATGGAAACGGCGCTGAGGGACGCGGCGCAAGATGGCGCTCAAACGCATCACCATGCATGTCGATGATGCCAGGCAGGACATAATATCCAGTGGTATCAATCGATGTGCTCATGTCGCCATCGACGATCAATCCGTCATGAATGGCGACGGGTGCGTCGGTCAGTTGACCATCAATCAGGGCGTGGCCGCCTGCAAATTGCAGTGGCCCAAGTGCGCGTGACATTGGTTTGCTCGTTTCGGTTGCCTCTTGTGGCGCACCGTCTATCGCACGGATGTTGCAGCATCGTGACAGTTATAGGTCTTCGGGCCTAAGGGTTAGGGTCACGCGGTCACCGGCAAACCACGTTTCGCCAAATTCGATGGGGGTTCCTTGTGCATCGGTATTAAGCCCTGTCGTCCGCAACAATGGCGCGCCCTCTTGCAGCCTAAGGTGCAGCGCCTGTGTCGCCGTTGCAGGCAGGGCCGTAACACGGGTTTCGGTGCGGACGAAATCGTCGATGCCATAGCTGCGCAAGGTTTCGGTGAGGGACGGGTAGGCGTCTCGGCGGGCCATGAAATCGGGAAAACGGCTGGCGGGAAAGGTGCTTCGGCCCAGTGCGACCGGCTGATCGTCCGCAAGGGACAGCGACTCGATGAAATGGACCGGTTCGCCCTGTTCAAGGCGCAGCGCCTCAGCCTCGCGTTTGTTGGCAGGGCGGGTTTCGGAATGAAGCGGTTGTTTGCCCGGTTGGCGCCCCGCGGCCAGAATATTCTGGTGGAACCGAACCCGGCGGCCAATGGCATAGTCGGTTTGGTCCATGGTCACAAACACACCCGCGCCGCGCCGTGACATGACGATGCCATCCTCGGATAGGGCGGTTAGCGCGTGCCGCACTGTGTGTCGGTTAACCCCAAACCGCCGCGACATTTCCGCCTCGGTCGGTAGCTTGTCACCGGCGCGATAATGCCCCTGCGCAATTTCGGCGCGTAGCGTATCCGCGATTGATTTCCAAATGGGTGTTCTGCCCGCCATGTCACCAAAATTTCACAAAAGTTGCCTTGTACGACTCACGCCGTTGTCGCATTAATTTGTCTAGTTGTATAGAGAAATAGACAACTCTGCAAGGTGTCTAGATGATCCAAGATCAAACAGAAAATAACGAAGCGCGGCGTGCATGGCTTGGTCTGATGGCCAAGGCGGATGCTTCGGCGCTGATCGCTGCGGCGGAACCGTTTCAAACCGGCTTTGAATGGCTGCGGCGTCCCGAAATCGGCGGTGTCATGGTGCGTGGACGGATGGGTGGCACGGGCGCCCCATTTAACCTTGGCGAAATGACCGTGACGCGGTGTTCGCTGCGGCTGGCCAGCGGTCACGTCGGGCACGGATATGTACAGGGTCGCAACAAAAGCGCAGCCGAGGCAGCCGCCTTGGTCGATGCCCTGATGCAAGGTGACAGTGCCGCCGCAGTTCAGGCCGCTGTCCTTGATCCACTGGGCAAAGACGCTGCTGCCAAGAAACAGCAGCGCACAGAAAAGGCCGCAGCGACCAAGGTCGATTTTTTCACAATGGTTCGGGGTGAGGATTGATGGAAACGATTTCCCTTTCAGGCGGGTTTGAGGATGCGCCCCGCGATGCGGCGCATGCATTCCGCGCCGCGATGACCGCCATGGCCCGTCCGGGCACGATCCACGAAATCGGCGGTGCGGTCCCTCCGGCCCCATTGTCGGTCGCGGCTGGGGCGGCGATCTTGACGCTTTGCGATCCGGAAACGCCGATCTATCTGGCTGGTAAGTTCGATGTTGCGGCGGTCCGCGACTGGATCACCTTTCAAACCGGTGCGCCCTTTGTCGCCGCAGCCGATGCAATGTTCGCGGTGGGGCATTGGGCCGACATGATGCCCATGACCCAGTTTGCGATCGGCACGCCGGAATACCCTGACCGGTCTGCAACGCTGATTGCTGAAATGTCTGAACTCTCGGCCGCTGGTGCGACGCTATCGGGTCCCGGCATCAAAGAGACCACGCAATTTTCGCTGCCGGAAATCGACGCGTTTCAGGCCAATGCCGCGCTGTTCCCGCTTGGCCTTGATTTCATTTTCACCGCAGGTACGCAAATCGCGGCCCTGCCACGAACCACACAGGTGCGCTGATGTACGTAGCAGTCAAAGGCGGCGAACGCGCGATTGATAACGCCCACGCGTGGTTGGCCGAAGAGCGGCGCGGGGATACCGATGTGGCCGAACTGTCGGTCGCGCAAATTCGCGAACAGCTGTCGCTGGCCGTGAACCGTGTGATGGCCGAAGGATCGCTGTTCGATCCCGATCTGGCCGCATTGGCCATCAAGCAGGCGCGCGGTGACCTGATCGAAGCGATTTTCTTGATCCGTGCCTATCGCACGACGCTGCCACGTTTTGGCCTGACCCGTCCG
Source organism: Marivivens sp. (assembly GCA_965215785.1). Taxonomy (GTDB): domain Bacteria; phylum Pseudomonadota; class Alphaproteobacteria; order Rhodobacterales; family Rhodobacteraceae; genus Marivivens. The sequence continues at coordinate 1,425,394 of OZ244120.1, forward strand.
GTTGAAACGGAACAGATGGCCTGTGATCGCCGGATTTCGGCAACGTTTAAGGATTTGCCAGGCGGTCAGATTCTAGGCCCGACGTTCGATTACACACACCGTTTGCTGGACTTCAAACTGGCCGCCGATGGAGAGGTTCCTGAGGCGCCAACGACACCGGCAACGCCCGCCGATGTGCCGCATGTCGCGTCGTTCCTGAACAAAGAGGGGCTGATCCAAGAGGAACAGCCAAGCGACGAAACACCCCCCGACCTAACGCGCGAGCCGATGGAATTGCCCTCTAATCGGGCGCTGCGGTTGCAATCGCTGACCCGTGGTGACGAAGGTTTCGTGCTGGGCATGGCCTATTCGACCCAACGCGGATACGGGCGCAACCATGCCTTTGTGGGCGAATTGCGGATTGGCACCTGCGCCGTGGAAATGGATATTCCCGAACTGGGCTTTGCGATCGACATCGGCGAGGTCACGTTGACCGAATGCGAAACCGTTAACCAGTTCAAAGGATCAAAAACCGAACCGCCGCAATTCACGCGCGGCTATGGCTTGGTCTTTGGCCAGACGGAACGCAAGGCGATTTCGATGGCCTTGGTCGACCGCGCATTGCGGTGGCGCGAATTGGGCGAAGACAACGAAGGCGCACCAGCGCAGGATGAAGAATTCGTGCTGATGCATTCGGACAATATTCAGGCGACCGGTTTCCTCGAACATATCAAGTTGCCGCATTACGTCGATTTTCAGTCCGAACTGGAACTGGTGCGCAAACTGCGCGCCGAGGCCGAGGAGGCTCGCGCCGCCCAGATGCAGGAGGCTGCGGAATGAGCGACTACAACTTTGCCTATCTGGACGAACAAACCAAACGGATGATCCGTCGCGCGATCCTCAAGGGGCTTGCTATTCCGGGCTATCAGGTGCCGTTCGCATCCCGCGAAATGCCGATGCCCTATGGCTGGGGCACGGGGGGCGTTCAGGTGTCGAGCGCCGTTCTAACGCCGGATGACACGATGAAGGTGATCGACCAAGGCGCCGATGACACAACGAACGCTGTATCGATCCGCAAGTTTTTCGAAAAAACCGCTGAGGTTGCAACAACCACGGTCACATCCGAGGCAACCGTGATCCAGACCCGCCACCGCATCCCCGAACAGGATTTGGGCGAGGGTCAGATACTTGTCTATCAGGTGCCGATCCCCGAACCGCTGCGGTTCCTTGAGCCGCGCGAACCCGAAACGCGCAAGATGCATGCGCTCGAGGATTATGGCCTGATGCATGTCAAACTCTACGAAGACATCAGCCGCCACGGCCATATTGCCACGTCCTATGCCTATCCGGTCAAGGTCGAAGGGCGCTATGTCATGGACCCGTCCCCGATCCCCAAGTTCGACAACCCGAAACTGGAAATGGACGCGATCCAACTGTTTGGCGCGGGCCGTGAACAACGCATTTATGCGCTGCCGCCCTATACAAAGGTTGCGAGCCTCGATTTCGAGGATCACCCTTTTGATCCGTCCAAGGCCCCGCATCCTTGCGCGATGTGTGGCGCCGACGACACCTATCTGGATGAGGTGATCATCGACGACGACGGCAACCGGATGTTCGTCTGTTCCGACACCGACTATTGCGAAGGCCGTCAAGCGGCAGGCCATCGCGGCGCACAAACCGCAGGAGAGGCCGCATGACCCCGCTACTTTCGGTCCAAGGGATCAGCAAATTCTATGGCCATAACATTGGCTGCAAAGACGTGAGTTTCGACCTGTACCCCGGCGAGGTGATGGGCATCGTGGGCGAGTCCGGATCGGGCAAATCGACCTTGCTTAATTGTATGGCCGGACACCTTGCGCCCGATCTGGGTCAGGTGATTTTCGACACCCGCACCGATGGCCCCAAGGACACGGTGACCATGTCCGAACCCGAACGCCGCATGCTGTCGCGCACCGACTGGGCGTTTGTGCATCAACACGCACGGGACGGGCTACGGATGGGTGTCAGCGCGGGTGGCAACGTAGGCGAACGCTTGATGGCGGTGGGCGCACGCAACTACGGTGACATCCGCGCAACAGCTAGCGACTGGCTTGGACGCGTTGAAATCAGCGATGCCCGCATCGATGACCGGCCCAGCACGTTTTCGGGCGGTATGCAGCAGCGTCTGCAAATTGCGCGGAACCTGGTGACCGGCCCGCGGCTGGTGTTCATGGACGAACCAACCGGCGGTCTGGACGTGTCGGTTCAGGCGCGTTTGCTGGACTTGCTGCGGGGTTTGGTACGCGAAATGGGCCTGTCGGCGATCATCGTGACCCACGATTTGGCCGTTGTGCGCCTGTTGGCGGATCGTCTGATGGTGATGAAGGATGGCCATGTCGTCGAAACCGGCCTGACCGATCAGGTGCTGGACGATCCTCAGCACGCCTATACCCAACTTCTTGTTAGCTCTGTCCTGCAGGTGTGATCATGATCCACGTCTCGAACCTTTCGAAAACCTTTACCCTGCACAATCAAGGCAGCGCCGTGATCGAGGTCATGCGCGATGCGGCCTTTGATGTTGAGGCAGGCCAATGCATCGGGCTGATCGGCGCCTCGGGCGCGGGAAAATCCACGCTGATGCGGATGATCTATGGCAACTACCTGTCAGCAAGCGGATCGATCCGGATCGGCGATGTGGATGTCGCCACCGCCGAACCGCGCGAGATTATCACGCTGCGCCGCGAAACGCTGGGCTATGTCAGCCAGTTCCTGCGCGTTGTGCCCCGTGTTGCCACCATCGACGTTGTGGCTGAACCCTTATTGGCCGTTGGCGTCGATAGTGACACAGCGACCGCACGGGCCGCGGATTTGTTGTCACGGCTGAACATCCCCGAAACCCTGTGGTCGCTGTCGCCGACCACCTTTTCGGGCGGCGAACAACAGCGGGTGAACATCGCGCGCGGCTTTGCCTATGACTATCCGGCGCTTTTGCTGGATGAACCGACGGCCAGCCTTGATGCCACCAACCGCGAGGTGGTTCTAACCCTGATCGAAGAGGCCAAGGCACGCGGCACAGCCATCGTCGGGATTTTCCACGACGAAGCCGCCCGCGAACGCGTTTGCGACCGTTTGATCGATGTGACTCAATTCACCCCGAGGGCGGCATGACATTGAAACGCCTGATCGCTGTTGTTGGCCCATCCGGTGTGGGCAAGGACAGCATCATGGAAGGATTAATCACCCTGAACCCGTCGTGGCACCGGCTGCGGCGGGTCATCACGCGCGCGCCCGAATTGGGCGGCGAGGATTACGAACCCGTTAGCGAGGCCGAATTTGATCGGCGCAAGCAAGCAGGCGAATTTTTCCTCAGCTGGGGGGCGCATGGGCTTTATTACGGGCTGCCCAAATCCGAAATGGATCATCCACAGCTCATCGCCAATTTTTCCCGAAGCGCCTTGGCCGAGGCGGGCGCGCGTGTACCGCTGACCGTCCTGAATATCACGGCGTCGGCCGAGGTTTTGGCGAAACGTCTGGCGGGGCGGGGGCGGGAAACCGCACAGGAAATCGAACGCCGTCTGGCACAGGCCAGTCGCGGCATTCCGGCGGGGTTGAACGTGATCGACATTCGCAATGACGGAACCTTGGATCAGGCGATCCAAGCGGCCCATCACGCCCTATCGGACGAAAGGGTATAGCGTTGGATCACCTCAAACCGTCCATCGGCGCGTTCGCCAACCAGACCGATGTCGTTGATGACAAACGGTGCAGGCAACAGTGGCGACAGGAGCGGCGTCAAGGCATCGGTGGTCCGCGCGGCGGTGTCGGCATCCAGTTTGCCGGACAGGGTGATGTGGAATTTGAAGTCCTCCATCACATAGGGATAGCCCCATTCCATCAGGTAGGCATCCTGCCGATCGGTCAGGCCAGCGGCACGGCGCCGCGTCAATTCGGCATCGGTGGCCGGTGCGCGCAAATGATCAAGCTCGACAACACATGCGGTCGCCAGATCGGTCAGGTCATTGGCGTCGCCAACAGCCGTCAGCGCGATAAAGCGGCTAATGTTCGACAGGGTCAGCGCCTGCATTTCAACCGGCGCCAGTTTAGCGGCCAGATCAGCCGCCGCCGTTTCCACATCCGCTTGGGTCAGGCCAGTGTTCAGGCGAAAGGGCGGTTTCAACGTCCCATGCAGCCCGTATTTGCGCGGTGTTTCCGTGATTGCGGCCACATCCAGTGGCAGATCGGGGTGCGCAGCGGCTGTTCCGGTTTCCACATCCCACCCCAGCCACGATGCGCCGAAATCGGCCAACGGACCGTTGGGCAGCAAATAATAGATAGCGAAGCGCGAGTAATTTGACATGAATATCCCCAAAATTTCGGATGCCATCGCAACTCAAGGTGACAAAGAGATGACAGAAACGCTCATACTCGCCAATGCCAGTGTTATTTTGCCAAACGCCGTTGTGCGCGGAGCGGTGACGCTTGCCGATGGAAAAATCCAAGCGATCACCGAAGGCGGTGATGTGCCCGCCGGTGCGATTGATTTTGGCGGCGATTACCTTGCGCCCGGTTTGATCGAATTGCACACCGACAACCTTGAACGCCATATCGAACCCCGCCCCGAGGTGGACTGGCCACATTTGCCAGCACTGATCGCGCATGATGCCGAACTGGCGTCGACCGGTATCACCACGGTGTTCGATGCGATGCGTGTGGGATCGATCCATACGGGCAAGGGACGTTACATCGACTATGCGCGAAAACTGGCGGATGAATTGCTGTCGGCAAGGGCGCAAGGGTTGTTCAAGATCAGCCATTTTCTGCACCTGAGGGCCGAGATTTGTTCCGAGACACTGCTAGAGGAATTGTCGCGGTTTAGCCCCGATGATCGTGTCGGTATTGTCAGCTTGATGGATCATACGCCGGGCCAGCGTCAGTTCCGCGATCTGTCCGCGCTGCGCACCTATGTGGGCAAAAAGCGCGGCATGAATGATCAGGAATTTCTGGATCACGTTGAAAACCTGAAAGGGTTGCAGGCCAAGTTTGGTGCGGCCCATGAAAAGGGCGCGATTGCCGAGGCAAAACGCCTTGGCGCGGTCTTGGCCAGTCATGATGACACAACAATCGATCACGTGGACACATCCGCCGGAAACGGGGTCGGCTTTGCCGAATTTCCAACAACTGTCGAAGCCGCCGAGGCCTGCCGGAAACAAGGTATCGCGGCCATGATGGGGGCCCCGAACCTGATCCGTGGCGGCAGCCATTCGGGCAACGTGTCTGCGACTGATCTGGCCAAGCGTGATTTGCTGGACATCGTGTCGTCCGACTATGTTCCGGCGGCGTTGTTGATGTCGGTTTTCGTTCTGGCCGATATCTGGAATGACCTGCCCAAGGCGATGGCAACCGTGACGGCCAATCCGGCCAAGGCTGTTGGGCTAACCGATCGTGGCGTGATTGAGGTCGGCAAACGCGCCGACGTGATCCGCATTCGTCAAACCTCGGGCGCGGCCATTTTGCGCGGGGTTTGGTCGCAAGGTCAGCGGGTTAGCTGATCACGGTAAAGGGGGCGACGTCGCATTCCTCTAGGTTTGGGGTGTCGCCAATTCTGTCGATCACAGCGAAAAGCCCGGGCGCATGCAGCGGTGTCAGAACGCCATGCCATGTCCCACGATGAAAGTTGATGCCTTGGCCCGCGTTGCTGACAAAGGCACGTGGCTGACCGGGTAACCCGCCTTCGTCCGGCGCGACGATGATCAAAAAGGGATCAAGGCTCATGGGGATAAAGGCCTGAGACCCCTCAGGATGCCGTTCCAGCAGGTCACAGGTATAGGGCAGGCTGCGCGCTTCGGCGCGAAAAACGCTGATCCCTGCGCGACCATCGGGGCCAAAATCCAACGCGGCGCAGTCATGCCAGCGCCCGCATTTACCGCGGTTGATGATTTTCGTGGGATCGCCCGCCGCCTCTAGCACATCACCAAAGGGCGCAAACGCGGCGGCGGTCAGTGGTTCGACCCGAATTTCGGTCACAGCGACAGATCCACGTGGCGGTTGACGTCTTTGTACAGCAAATACCGGAACGGTTCGTCGCCGGTCGCGATACAGGCCTGCGGGCAGAAGGCGCGCAGCCACATGAAATCACCCGGCCCGACATCCACCCAATCTGTGTTCAACAGGTACCTTGCGGTGCCTTGCAGCACATAAAGGCCATGTTCCATCACATGGGTTTCCGCAAAAGGAATACGGCCGCCCGGTTGGAAATTCACGATGTTGACGTGGAAATCATACCGCATATCCAGCGGATCGACGAAACGCTGGGTGCCCCATTTGTTCTGGCAATCCGGCATGGATGCATTGGGCACATCGCTTTCATGCATCACAAAGGCCTCAAGCGGATTGAGGGTTTCAGCAGGGCGATAGCGTTTGCGGATCCAGTGGAACCCGCATGGCGCGTCCGAAGTGTTCCAGATTTCCCAATGGGCCCCAGCAGGAATATAGGCAAAGTGACCCGCCCGCAGAACCTGTCTGGCGCCACCGATGGACAGGCGGACCTCGCCGAATGCAACGAATAGCGCCGCCTGCGCGTCACGATCCGGTTCCGGTTCGGCGGTACCGCCACCCGGCGCCAGTTCGACGGCATATTGGGCAAAGGATTCCGCAAAACCGGACAATGGGCGGGCAAGAACCCACATCCGCATTCCGTTCCACCCCGGCAGAAAGCTGGTGACGATGTCACGCTGGACGTTGGCCGGAATAACCGCATAGGCGTTTGTGAAAACGGCGGTGCCTTCGGGATTTTCATTTTGGCTGGGCAGGCCGCCCGGGGGGAAGGCATATGTCATGGCAGGATGGCTTTTAGTCGGTGGAATGCGATGCGTTCGACCTGTGCGCAGGCCGTCGCGAATTCTGTATGCGTATCGTTTCCGATCCGCTGATGGAAGGCCGCAAGTATGCCGGCCTTGTCCGTGTCGCGCACCGCAATGATGAACGGGAACCCGTGTTTCGCCATATAGGCGGTGTTCAGACCGGCAAATGTGTCTTTTTCTTCCTGCGTCAGGGCATCAAGACCGGCGCTGGCCTGTTCGCTCGTGCTCTCGGCGGTGAGCGTTTTGGCCTGCGCCAGTTTTCCGGCAAGGTCGGGGTGCGCCAACAACACGGCCATGCGGTCGTCTTCGGATGCGCTCCTAAACGCGCGGCAGAGGGCGTTGTGCAATCCGGCGGCGCGGTCATGCGCCGGTCCAAGTTCAAGCTGATAGGCGCGATCGGCCACCCAAGGGGAATGTTCGAATATTCCGCCGAATGCCTCGATGAAACTGGCGTGATCCATCTGGCTTGGACGATCATAGCGCACATGGGGGTGTGTCTTGGCCCAATGTCGGGCGATGTCGATCCGACGCGGGAACCAGACGCCTTCGTGCGATTGGGCATAGTCGATAAACCGTTTGAGGCCCGCGATTTTGCCCGGACGCCCGATCAGGCGGCAATGCAGCCCGATGCTAAACATTTTCGCTGCGCCGTCGGCGCCTTCGGCATAGAGGGTGTCAAAACTGTCCTTGAGGTAGGTAAAGAACTGTTCGCTTTCGATGTAACCGGGCGAGGTGGCAAAGCGCATGTCGTTTGCCTCAAGGGTGTAAGGGATCACCAATTGATCGCGCTCACCTACCTCAAGCCAGTAGGGCAAATCGTCATCATAGGTATCACTGATCCAATCGAACCCTGCCTCGGCGGTCAGGCGCACCGTGTTCATGCTGCAGCGCCCTGTGTACCAGCCGGTCGGGCGTTCGCCTGTGACCTCGGTATGCAGGCGGATCGCCTCGGCGATCTGGGCACGCTCTTCTTCTTCGGGCATGTCTTTGTGTTCGACCCACTTAAGCCCGTGGCTGGCGATTTCCCAGCCGGCGTCCTTCATCGCGGCGACCTGTTCAGGGTTGCGGGCCAGCGCCGTGGCAACGCCGTAGATCGTGACCGGAATTTTTGCGCCTGTGAACAGGCGGTGCAATCGCCAAAAACCGGCACGTGCGCCGTATTCATAGATCGATTCCATGTTCCAGTGTCGTTGCCCCGGCCATGGCGCTGCACCAGCGATATCGGACAGGAATGCCTCGGATCCGGCATCCCCATGCAACAGATTGTTTTCGCCGCCCTCTTCGTAATTCAGCACAAAACTGACTGCGATTTTGGCATTGTTGGGCCATTTTGCATCAGGTGCGTCAGGGCCATAGCCAATCATGTTACGTGGGTAGCGGTTCATTTTTGCCTCTTGAGCATTTGGTCAAAACTATGGTGTTGTGAAAGACAAGGAAGTGCAAGGCGTCCCCGTATCTTTGGTGCGTGTCAGGGAATTTGACTGATACGTTCAGACCTTGAGCAATCAAAATGCTTGGAGAAATGGCATGTCTGCTGGTTTCTTAACAACTCACGTGCTGGACACAGCCCGCGGCGCACCTGCGGCAGGACTAAAAATCGCGCTGTATCGCCTGTCTGGCGACTCGCGCAGCAAGGTCGTCGAAATGGTGACCAATTTGGATGGACGCACCGATAGCCCGATCCTACCGGCGGACACATTTGAAACAGGGACTTATGAGCTGATTTTCTATGCAGGTGATTATCTGCGGGCCCAAGACCTCGGGCTTGCGGAACCATTGTTCCTAGACGAGGTGCCGATCCGTTTCGGCATGTCCGAGGAGGCGCATTATCACGTGCCTCTGCTGCTATCGCCGTTCGGCTATTCGACATATAGGGGCAGCTGATGTTTGACCTTTATGTTTTGTGGGAATGGGTCGAATTTGCCGTGCGATGGCTGCATGTGATCACCGCGATCGCATGGATTGGATCGTCATTCTACTTTATCGCGCTTGACCTTGGTCTGCACCGTGACCGCAACCTTGCCAGTGGTGCCGACGGCGAAGAATGGCAGGTCCATGGGGGCGGGTTTTACCACGTTCAGAAATACCTGATCGCGCCGGACAAAATGCCCTCGGATCTGGTTTGGTTCAAATGGGAAAGCTATTCGACGTGGCTGTCGGGCTTCGCGCTGTTGGCGATCGTCTATTATATCGGTGGCGATCTGTATCTGATTGATCCGGCCAAGGCCGACATCAGCGTGCTACAGGGCGCGATGATCTCTGTCGCGTCGCTTGGCTTTGGCTGGGTTGTCTATGACCAGCTGTGCAAAAGCCGTCTGGGTGAAAACAGCACCGGTCTGATGCTGCTGTTGTTTGTCATCCTGATCGGCATTGCGTGGTTTTATACGCAGGTGTTTACGGGGCGTGCCGCGTTGCTGCACCTTGGGGCATTCACCGCCACCCTCATGAGCGGGAACGTCTTTTTCATCATTATGCCCAACCAGCGGATCGTGGTCGCTGATCTGATTGCGGGCCGCAAACCGGATGCAAAATACGGCAAAATCGCCAAACAGCGCAGCACCCACAACAACTATCTAACGTTGCCGGTGATCTTTCTGATGCTGTCGAACCATTATCCACTGGCGTTCGCCAGCGATTATAATTGGATCATCGCCAGCCTTGTGTTCCTGATGGGCGTGACCATCCGGCACTATTTCAACACCCTGCATGCGCGCAAAGGCGACCCGCATTGGACATGGCTTTTGACGGCGTTGATCTTTGTCGCGATTGCGTGGCTGTCGACCCAGTCCAAACCCGCGGATCAGGATGACATGGCGATTACTTCCGCGGGGCACAGCTTTGCCATGGCGCCCGAGTTCGAACAGGTTGCCAATGTGGTCATCGGCAATTGTTCCATGTGTCATGGTGCCGACCCGTCATGGGATGGGATTTTGTGGGCGCCAAAGGGCGTGATGCTGGAAAATCCGGTCCAGATCGCGAACCAAGCGCGCGAGGTATACCTACAGGCGGGCATCACACATGCGATGCCCCCGCCCTCGGCCAGTTATATGAGCGACGAGGACAGGGCGTTGATTGTTCAGTGGTTCAAAGGCGTGTCGGGCTAGCCCAAGATGACCTGATGTTCGCGCTGTCCGGTGGCGTTCACGTCCGCGCAATAGGTTTTGCCTTCGTGTTCGCCGGTTAGCCCATCGGCGGCTGACGTCACGAAAAGGGTTTTCAGGTCTGGTCCGCCAAAGGCCGGACAGCTGGTTTGTTCCGCAGGAAAGCTAACAGCCTCGACCAGATTACCCGCCGGATCGTATTTTGCGACGCGGTTCGCACCCCATTGTGCGTTCCAGAAATTGCCTTGGCTGTCGACGACGGCACCGTCTGGGTTCAGACCATCCGCCGCAAGGTCAAGGAACACCTCCGGTGCGCCAATCGGCCAACCCTCGGCGTCCAGTTTGACGCGCCAGACCTTGGCGACACCTGTATCCGCGAAATAGGCCAGATCACCCGAAGGCGCGAAACAGATGGCGTTTGAAATGGTGATCTTGTCAAACAACTGACGCAGTTCGCCCTTGTAATAGCGATAGATTGCGCCCGCTTCGTGTTCGGCGTTGATGCCCATCGTGCCGATCCAAAAACCGCCCTGAGGGTCCGCGCGGCCATCGTTGGAACGTGTCACCGGATTGTCTGCTTCAAGCTCGACCAGCATGGTGCAATCGTCAGATGCGATATCGAACCGCCACAACGCGGTCTGGCTGGCCACGATCAACGTCGTGTCATCAACCCAACCAGCGGCTGAGACGTATTCTTCGAATGTCCAAGCAGCATTTTGTGTGCGTAGCTGACGGTTCAAAATATCAAACCAGAACAGTTCGCCCCGTGTCGGGTGCCACAGTGGCCCTTCGCCTAGTTTGCACACATTGTCGTCAAACAGCATCTAGAATTCCTTTTGGTATGCGGACCAAAGTCCGGCCAGCGTCGCGCCTGTTACATCCCCAATGCTAACAAACGCGCCTTGTGCCTTAAGCGCCCGTTCATAGAGCGCCGTTAATTTCTGATCGCCAACGATGGCGACATTCTGGCCCAGCCAATAGGGGCGGGCTCCTGCGATTTCCGCGCCGATCAAAAGGCCGGACAAACGACCGGCGGCAACATCGGCGTTCAGTCCCGCCAGCAGCATCTCGGCCCGAATTCCGAACATCCGCTGGGCGTTGCGTTCGGGGCGGGACATGGCCTCGTCCACGGCGGTATCAAAGGCCGCGCCGTCCAGACCGTCACCAATCGAATGTTTTAGAACCGTATGACCGGATACGGCGGCATAGGTTTCGCCGGTCATATAGGTCTGAAAGCTGACGACCTCGCCTGCGCTGACGTGAACCCATTTTGTGTGGGTTCCAGGCAGGCATAGAACGCCGTCCCAATCAGGGTTCATGGCAAGGAAACCGGCCACTTGGGTTTCTTCGCCCCGCATCACATCAAAATGGGGTTTTGTCTGTGACAGGCCTGGGATGATCCGAACGGTCAGGTTATGATGCTGACAGTTTGGCTGTGCAAGGTTGGTGGACAGTGGAACGCATGGCACAGGCGAATACGCGGCCTCGGCCCAGCCCTGACGCGACCCAACCATACCGCAGGCCACGATCTGGGTCGGCCCGTCGATCCAGTCGCTGATCAAGTCAACCAAAGCGGGTTCAAAACCGTCGTGGGTTAGCGACCCCATGCCAGCGTTTGACGTGCGATGATCAACGGCCGAGGGGCCCTCCATGCGCCACGCGCGGAGGTTCGAGGTTCCCCAATCTACTGCGATCCAAGTCATGCGGCCTCCAAGTTTGCAGGCCACATGAACCAGAAATGTCCCAAAAGGCCAAGAGCCGAGTTGGTTTTAGCCCACAACGCGGGTCAGTGCGGCGTCCACAGCGCTGGTGATTTCATCAATATCGCTGTCTTTGGCGATCAATGCAGGGGCAAACAAAAGGGTATTGTTATAGCCGGGCATCGACCGGTTCGAGGCACCAATGATCACACCGTGTTTCAAACAATCCGCCACAACACCTTGGACCAGTTTTTCGGACAACGGTTCACGTGTGGTGCGATCAGCAACCAGTTCAGCGCCCTGGAACAGACCCATGCCGCGGACTTCGCCGATACATCCGTGTTTTTCCATAAGGCCAAGCAGGTTGTTGTGTAGACGGTCGCCCATCGCGGTCGAATTTTCACACAGGTTTTCGTCTTCGATGATCTGCATGTTGACCAGCGCAGCGGTTGGGCCTGCGGTGCAACCGCCAAAAGTCGAAATATCGCGGAAATAGCCCAGCGGATCATCGGCGTCTTTGAATTTTTCGAACACATCGTTGGTTGTCACGCAGCACGAAATAGCGGCGTAGCCACTGGCCACGCCTTTGGCCATTGTGACGATGTCGGGCTGGATGCCGAATTGCTGATATCCGAACCATGTGCCGGTGCGGCCCAACCCGCACACCACTTCGTCGATATGCAGCAGGATATCGTATTTGCGGCAAAGCTCTTGTACGCCTTCCCAGTATCCTTTGGGCGGGACAATGATGCCGCCACCAGCGGTGATCGGCTCTAGGCACAATGCGCCAATTTCATCCGGTCCTTCGCGTAGGATCACCTCTTCGATCTGGGCGACGGCGCGTTCTGCAAAGCCTTCGCCACGATCGGCTGATTGGTATTCAAGGCAATGTGGAATTTCGACAAAGCCGGGGGCAAATGGGCCGTATTGCGCGTTTCTCTCTTTCTGGCCTCCGGCGGACAGGCAGGCGATCGTGGTGCCGTGATAGTCGCGGTCGCGATACAGGATTTTCGATTTCTTGCCGCCATAGTGCTTGGCCGAAATCTGACGCACCATTTTAAAGGCTTTTTCATTCGCCTCGGATCCCGAGTTCGCGTAATACACGCGGTCAAGGCCGGGCATTTTGCTGATCAGGCGCTTGGCAAATTCAGCGCCCGCAATTGTGCCTTTTGCCCCAGCAAAATAGCACATTTTCACCAGTTGGTCGCGGACCGCATCGGCGATTTCAGTGCGGCCATAGCCGACGTTCACGGTCCACACGCCGCCCGACACAGCATCAAGGTGTTCCTTGCCGGTGATGTCCCAGACGCGCATACCTTTGCCTTCGACAATGATCTGCGGGTCGATCGCTTCAAAGGGTTTGTGCTGCACCAGATGGTGCCAGATGTGTTCGCGGTCGGCCTCGACCACTGCGGATGCATCGTTTGCGAAATCAAGAGCCGTCACCGGAAACCTCATTATCTGTTGGACGGGGCGCATTCGTGGCGCCCCATTTTTGACTTTTTGATCATTTTCTGGATTCGAGAGCTGCGTCAAGCAAATTGGCGGCTCTATGCCTCGCGAAGGTCCGCGGTTTCGGACGAAAGCAAACTGACCAATCCAGCGCGCGTATCTGCCCAAATATCGGTCACCGCGGGAAGCGTTTCACGCATTTCTTCGACGTCGCCCTGTTTGCCGAGTGTTTCAAGCTCGCGCAATAGATCCCTTAGGTCGACGGTTCCGAACATGGACGCAGAACCGGCCAGTTTATGGATTTCAGCGATCAGTTCTTTGTCGTCGGGGTTCGGGTTTGCGGCAAAGCCGTCGACCATCGTATCGGTTTCAGACAGGAATGATTGAATGAGTGCGTTTGTGCGTTCAGCGCCCAAATCCTCCCTCAACCCGTCGACAACAGACCTGTCAATCGCGTCCAGCGATACTGGCTGAGGCGGCGGCGCAATGGGTTCAACCACGTCTGGCTGTTTGGTTTCTGCGGCATCTGTCATCGCTTGGGACTTGTTGGCCAGAACACGGTTCAACGCGCTACGAGACAACGGTTTAACCAATGAATTATTCATTCCGGCCTCTTGGAACCGCGCCAGATCGTCGGGCAGGGCATGGGCGGTGAGGGCAACAATCATGGTATCTTTGCTCAGGCCGTCACCCGCACGGATCGTGCGGCAGGCTTCGATACCGTCCATGCGCGGCATCGAAACATCCATCAGGATGATGTCGTAGCGATGCATCGACGCCATTTCCACGCCCTCTTCGCCGTCATTGGCGATCGAAACCGTGTGGCCGTCTTTGGCCAGCATCTCTTGTACAACAAGCTGGTTGATCTGGTTGTCTTCCACGACAAGAACATCCAGCGCCGACGGCAGTTCAGCGATCGTTTTCACGATTTTCGGTTCGGGCGGTTCGACATTGATGCTCGACAAAATCGGCAGGGGCAGACGGAACCAGAATAGGCTGCCTTGGTTCGGTTCGCTTTCGACACCGATATTGCCGCCCGCCGACTCTACCAGTCGCCGCGCAATTCCAAGGCCAAGGCCAGTACCACCAAATTTACGCGAGAACGAACTGTCGACGGTGACAAAGTCATCGAAAATCCGGTCCATGTCGTTTTCTGCGATCCCCAAACCGGTGTCGCTGACGCGGAATTCGATCAAATCGCCGGACCCGATCATTTCGGCCTCGATCCGCACAACGCCGTCGCGGGTAAATTTAATCGCGTTGCTGACAAGGTTCAGCAGCACTTGAAGCAGTGCCTGTCGATCGCCCAGTACCGTTGGGTTCCGCAACGTGCTGGTGTCAATTTCGATCTGGGTCAAATTTGCATGCGCCATCGCGCGCTGTGTTTCAGTGACCTGCTGGACCAATTCATCAAGGACAAATGCCTCGGACTTTTTGGACTGCTGTCCTGAATCCAACCGCGCAATATCCAATACGTCGTTCACATGATGCAGCAGTAGCCGGCCTGAGGTTTCCATGATCCGGATAAAGTGACGCTGGCGGCTGGTCAGATCGGTGTCATTCAACAGCTCGAGCATTCCCAGCATGCCATTTAGCGGTGTCCGCATTTCATGGCTCATGACCGCAATAAATTCGGCCTTGGTCCGTTCGCCCGCCAACGCGTCGTCGCGCGCTTTCAGCAGGGCTGTTTCCGCCTCTACCTGAGCCGAATTGTCCCGCAGGAACGATACAAACAGAATGCCATCCGAAGATTGGGCGCGGGAAATCGAGAACTCACAAGGGAAAACTTCGCCCGATTTTCTGAGCGCCTCCATCTGAATGCGCCCTTTGCCGACCACATGCCGTGTGCCTTTGGTCAGGTGGCGGCGCATGCCTTCGATGTGGGCCTTGCGGTATTTCAGCGGAATGATCAGATCGACCATCGGCTGGCCCATGACCTCATCCCGGCTATATCCGAACATCTGTTCGGCGGCGCCGTTGAATTCGACAACTTCGCCAGCCTCATTGATAACGATCACCGCGTCCAGCGTCGAAGACACCATCGCCTCTAGGCGCGATGTTGTTTCCCGTGCGATCATGCTTCGGGTCTGGGCCACCCGATAGAGTTGGAACAGGACGACCGACAACACCACGAGCGTCAGAACCAGCGCCACGGTCAGAGACGCGACGCGAATAAGGGTGGACCAAATCGCAAGTCGTTCTGTATCCGCCTTTTCGCTAAAATAACTTAGCACATTCAGCGCAATCGCGCGTGATGCGGGCGCGACAGCCTGGCCAACAGCATCAAGTTCGGCCAGCCCTGCGATCAATTCGGCATCGGACCCGTCGATATATTGGACAACACTGTCCAGCTGATCCCGAATGTCTATAAGTGCTTGTCCAGTGTTGTCGCGGCTGCGCACACCTACGTAGATGTTGGATGCCGTAAAGGTCTGGACGCGGCTGTAGTACACGTTGAACCAGCGCCGAACCTCGGCCAGTTCCTGTTTGGTTGGCGTTGGATTAAGCTCGGCGACCAGCGTAGCGTTCAGGAACTTGGCCGCCTCGGTTTCTAGCTGCGCAGCATTCCAGCTGATGTTGTCCTGACCGGCCGAGGCTTGCAGCCGAATTTTTCTGTTCACCTCAAGTCCGAGGACAAAAATAATCGACAGACACGAAATCAGGACAAGGGCCAGAATGCTGGCCTTTGTCCATCTCATTCGAACCTTTGAAAAGTCAAAGTGGTCCATCGCCCACCTCAGGGTTGTGTCTCAGATTACTCAGCTACTTTAATCCGATCTAGCTGCCAAATGCTCCGAGAAAAAACCACTTCGGCCCGCAATGAGACGTCAGAATCATATGGGTACACGATCCAGAGCGGTCCTTTGTCTCTGACTGACATAATTTTGCCATTATTCATGTAGGCGACGATCGCCTGGGATGTTGTTTCGTCTTCGACGGGAATTTCGACGGTGTAGTCGTTGATCGCACTTGCGCTAAGTGTGCCGCTGTCTACGCCCAAGGCGTCTAGCAGTGCGCTGAGGGGAACACCGGTAAAGGTCTGATCGCCATCCGTCCAAATCGTTGTTGTTACAATGGTTTCGGCGTCCATTGCCTTCAACATCTCCATGTCGAATTGCGCGGTGTCGCCAACGTTTGTTTGCTGAATATCGCCGGATACTGTCAATACGACGTCACCAGTAGGGGTTGTAAGCATTTCTTCCGCTTGCACAACTGAAGCGGTCAGTGCCATAATAGCGATACTCGTTTTTAGTATCGGACGGTATTTTGCAGACCACGCCATCAAGAACTCCATCGGATAGTTTTTTTATCGATAAATTAGTCATGGCATTATTCGATTTAAGTGGCATGCAAGCAAACGCATAGTTTTGTATACTTTAGTATAGTATCACAAAACAATTGCTTGGCTCTTTATACGTTAGCCGGACTATAACAACGTTAAGTCGAATGAATACCATTCAATTGTAACAGAAGACGTCTTTTGGAACAAATGGTGGCTCAGAATGTATAATAGAATTGTGGAAGGAACCCAATCTGGTGCGGAAACAGTTGCAACGGCAGCGGCATCAAACGGGGGGCTTCAGAGGTTGGCAGGAGAACAAGGGATGAGAGTTTTAATCGCGGATGACCACGACCTGGTAAGGGAAACGGTTGCGGCGTTTCTACTCGCTGAGGGTGTTCTTGAGGTGAAAACAGCCGCGTCGCTGGACGAGGCGCTGCGTATCACCGACGAAAGCGGCAGCTTTGATGTTGTGCTGCTCGACTACAACATGCCGGGCATGAACGGTTTGGACGGACTGTCACGTATGCGGCAGGCAAACGACAACCGCCCCGTTGCGATCCTGTCGGGAACCGCGACGCGCGACGTTGCCGATGCGGCACTTAAGTCTGGCGCGGCTGGCTTTGTCCCGAAAACCCTTGCGTCCAAATCGATGGTTACGGCGATCCGCTTTATGGCGGCTGGCGAAACCTATGCGCCGTTCGGCTTTATGCAAGAGGCACCCGCCGCGGGTGACGGTCTGCTGACCAAGCGGGAAACAGATGTGCTGCGCGGCATTTGCGAAGGCAAGTCCAACAAAGAAATCGCGCGCGATCTCGACCTGCAAGAGGTCACAGTGAAACTGCACGTAAAAACGCTTAGCCGTAAGCTAGAGGCGCGGAACCGCACCCAAGCTGCGATGATCGCGCGGGATCGTAATCTGGTCTAAGGTGTTGGGCGGCGATCAGTCGTCCATATCACCGAACGAGTCGCCCAGCTGATCGAACAATGATGAATCGCCACCAAGTGCCGCCAAATCTGTGTGCGGCACTCCTTTTTTGGGGGCGAGCACTGGGCTGTCCTTGCTAAGGCGTGTCGCCTCTTTTTCGGATGTATCTTTTGCCTCTACAGGGGGCGCGACCTCTTCTTCGGTGGCGCTGTCGTCTGTATCGGCTGGATCCTCTTCCTCGGCGCTGTCGTCGGTCTGTTCGATCTCGGCTGGGGCGTCATCGGCAGGGGCGTCTGCCTCGGCCTCTGATGTGTCTTCGACGGCTTCGGTACCGACACTCATTGGCTTAAAGGCTGTTTCAGGATCTTCGGCGCTATTGAACTCTGGCTCGGGCGCATCGGTCAGGGCGGCGGCAACCTCTTGTCCGACTAGCGCGTCGGTTGGATCGACGTCAGCGGCGGGCGCGTCGCTGTCCGCATCCTCAGCAAAGGCGGCGTCCTGATTTGGTGCGGTGTCCTCTACGGCGAAATCGATGTTCGGCGACCGCATCGGGGTATCTTCGACAAACTCGGCCGCGCCGCCAGCGGTATCGTCATCGCTGGCGAAATCCATATCTGGACCTGCGTCATCGCCGCTTTGGTCAAATGCGACCTCTGGTTCGTCATCATCCTCGTCATCGCCATCAAACTGAAGCATCGCTGCCGCGTTGCTTAGATCCAGCGACATCATCTTTTCTTTTTTTTTCGGTTTGGTGCTGACGGGCGCGGGTTCTGGTTCCGGCTCGGGTTTCGGAATGGGATCGGGTTCAACGATAGGTTCCGGTTCAGGCAGCTGGGCGGGCTTGAATTCAACGGGTTCGGGCGGCGGAACGGCCAAGGCCTGCATCAAAACGGCACGAATAACGCGCCGGTCCGGTCCTTCGTCGGAGGTGCCATAATGTTCGGTCAGACGGGTCAAGAGATGTGGTTGCGGGGCCGTTCCAGATTTGCGCAGGATCGATCGCACCGCCTTTTTCAAGGCCGCATTTTTCGGTAAAAGTGCGTCTTTAACCATCGCGTTGCTCCGTTCGGCGCAAAGTTGGCATCCTGTTTGCATACACCGGTTCGAATGGCGGTATTCGCCACCCGCAGACCCGGACAACTATTATGACGACAGGGATCAAAGAAGGTTTAGGTGTACACGCTGATGCGCTTGTTCTGCGCAATATGCGGAACAACCTGCTTGCGTCTAACATCGCGAACGCAGCCGTGCCGAACTATAAGGCGCGGGATATCGATTTTGCGTCGACCTTGGCCGCGCAAACCCAAACGGGTGCGATGCGTGTCAGCCATGACCTGCACATGTCGACGGGCCAGTCGCTGCAAAATCAGGTTGGCTATCGCGTGCCAACCATGGCGTCGCTGGACGGCAATACCGTCGAGTTGTCGGTTGAACAGGTCGAATTTTCGGAAAACACGATGCGGTACCAAGCAAGCCTTGAACTGCTGAACCGTCGTATTTCCGGCCTCATGACCGCAATCAAAGGTGAGTGATGAACGACGTTAAGAACATATTCGATGTCGGGGCGAGTTCGATGTCCGCCCAGCTTGTTCGGATGAACACGCTTGCCTCGAACATCGCGAACGCAAATTCGGTCTCCAACACACCCGAGGGCGCCTATCGCACCCTGCGGCCTGTGTTTGAAACGATCTATTCCGGCCAAGTCGGCGACGTCGATGCGGTCGCCACGATGCGCGCGACCGAAGTTGTGCAGCTGGACCTCGAACCGCAGGAACTCTATCGGCCAGACCATCCGCTCGCGAATGAAAATGGCATGGTCTACGCCTCGACGGTCAACGTCGAAGAGGAAATGGTCGAGATGATGGAATCCAGCCGTCAGTACCAGAACACACTCGAAGTGATTTCAACCATGCGGACCCTGATGGCCCGCACCGTGCGGATGGGTGGATAATAAATGACCACAGGTATCGAAGCCATCGGCAGCCCCTTTAACCTGAACCGCACTGGTTCGGTTGTGTCCGACGAAGAGTCGGGCGGCGTTCTGGCGCAAGAGGATTTCCTGACACTGCTGACAACGCAGCTTCAAAATCAGGATCCTTTGTCGCCGATGGACAACGCCGAATTCCTGTCGCAGATGGCGCAGTTTTCGACCGTTGAGGGCATTGAACAGGTCAATGAAACCCTTGCCGGTTTTGAGGCCGTTCTGGGATCGAACCGCGTTGCAACCGCCGCTAGCCTGCTTGGGCATTCGGTATTGGTTCCCGGCGCTGTGGTCCGCCCCGATACAAGCGGTGAGGTCCACGGGATGTTCGAACTGGACACCGGCTCCAGCGCAATCACGATCACCTATTCGGATGCCGAAACCGATGCATTGCTACAGACGCAATCGCTGGGCGGGCATTCGTCGGGATGGGTGTCGTTCGGCTGGGAAGACCTGCCACCTGAAATCACAAATGATCGCCGCCCTGTGCGGGTTCAAGTCACTGCTGAAACCGCTGACGGGCGGATTTCGGTTCCTGCCAACGTATTTGCCCGCGTGACTTCGGCGCTCGGCGGGCCGTCGACGGACACCATCACACTTCAGGTCGAGGACTATGGTGTCCTCGATAGCGATGAAGTGAGCGCCTTTAGATAACGTAGAAACGGAGCAACCCAATGAGTATGACCACCGCTCTGTCCGGGCTGATCGCTGCACAGCAGGACATTTCGATCACCTCGCACAACATCGCGAACGTCGGGACAAACGCGTTCCGCAAAAGCCGCGCGGAATTCGTGGATGACTATTACACGACGCCAATGGACAGTCACCGCACGGTCGTCGGGTCCGGCACCCACATGAGCCGCGTCGCGGTCCAGTTCGATCAGGGCAACTTTGCCGCGACCGGTCAAACACTTGACCTTGCTATTCAGGGGCCGGGCTTTTTTGCGATCACCCCACAGGTCGACAATGCCGGTGATCCAACCGAACTGGTCTATACCCGCAACGGATCGTTTAGCCTTGATGCAGATAGCCGCATCGTGGATTCGTCGGGGCGCCCGATGCTGACATGGCCGGTGGCGATGGATGGTACCGTTCTTCAGGAAACCGAAGACTCGCTTCAGACTGTTCAAATCCCGATGACCCGTGGCGAAGCTGTTGCATCGGATCAGGTCGATCTTGCCCTGCAGTTCCCGATCGAAGAGGCGATGTACGGCAGCCAGGACGCAGTCCCAGCGACCAATGCTTTTGATCCGGAGGATCCAACCAGCTATGCCTTCCAGACCGCGATCCCGCTGACAGATGAAAACGGTGCTGCGATCGAAGCGCGGGCCTATTTCGTAAAAACGGCAAATCCGGATGCGACGTCCGAATTTACCGAATACGAAATGCGCCTAGTCGTTGATGGTGTCGAGGTGCCAGCGGCTGATCCCGCGAACCCGACCCTGATGCAGTTCGACGGCGACGGCATCCTGACCGAAGCGTCGCAGCAACTGAGCTTTTCCAACGTTGATGGCGACTACACCGTGAACCTGACTGGTTCCAAACTGGAAAACGGCACCTTTGCTGTCGGCAGTGCGTCGCACAACGGTAAGGCCCCTGAGGGTCTATCGAGCCTAGAGGTCGATACTCGTGGCGTGATCTGGGCCAACTATGGCACCGACTACCGCGTTGCATTGGGCCGTGTGGCTTTGGCCAATTTCTCGAACCCGCAAGGGCTTCGCCAGGACGGCAACGCCAGTTTCTTTGGTTCGACGGATTCTGGTGATCCAACACTGACCTCGCCCGGTGACAAAGGTCTGGGCCTATTGCAGTCGGGCATGTTGGAACGTTCGAACGTCGATTTGACCGAAGAATTGGTTCAACTGATTACCGCACAGCGGAACTATCAGGCGAATGCCAAGGCGATGGAAACATCTTCCTCGCTGATGCAGACCATCATGAACATCCGTAACTAAGCTAACTAAAGGGGCGCCGCTATGGACCGCATGGTATATACCGCTCTGAACTCGATGCAGACCTCGCAGCAACAGCGTGTTGTGTCGGCTCAGAACCTCGCGAACATGAATGTTCCGGGGTATCGGCGTGATCTGCCAATCTTTGGCGCCCCTACCGAAATTACAAATACCGTTAGCCACGATGCCCGCATTTTCCAAACCGAAGTGGAACGTGGCACGTTTTCCGATCATGTTGGCCCATTGAACCAAACCGCTGATCCGCTGGATGTGGCGATCACCGAAGAGGGATATTTTTATGTGCAAGAGGGCAACGGGCAGGTCGGGTTGAGCCGCCGTGGCGATTTTCGAACGAATGCCCAAGGCGAATTGATGAACGGCGCGGGCGAGCTTGTTCTGAACGCGGGTCTTGCACCGATTGTTTTGCCGCCCTACCGCAACATGCAAATCACCGAGGTTGGCCAGATCCTGATCGAGCCACTTGACGGTGCGCCGGGTGAACGGGCCGAGGTCGGCCTGATCGCGACAGTCATTCCTGATGAAGCACTCCAGCTGGGCAAAGGGCTAGATGGTTTGATCCGGCCCGTGGACGGCAGTGATGTGCCTGCGCCCAACCAGCTGGCGACGGTTCGTCAGGGCGTTCTAGAGGGCGCCAACGTCAATACGACCGAAGAGCTGATCGCATCAATTGAATTGCAGCGCGTGTTCGAAATGAACATGCAGATGATCAGCACAGCCAAAGAACTCGATGAGGCTGGCGCCAGCCTGATGCGTGCGCCCAGCGAATAATCCGCTCTGAAAACTGGCACGACATTTGCAGCTATACGGCAAGCACTGCCCCCGTTTTAGGAGCCGCACATGTCAACGAATGCGATACACGTCGCCAAGACCGGATTGAACGCCCAGCAGACCCGTCTGCAGGTGATTTCCAACAACCTTGCCAACGTCAACACCACAGGTTTCAAACGCGACCGCGCGAATTTTGAAACCCTTTTGTATCAGGTTTCTCGCCCCGGCGGGGATCAAACCTCGGACGCTACTAACCTGACCTCGGCGCTTGCTGTTGGTACCGGTGTGCGCGTCGTCAGCACCGACAAACTGTTTAGTCAGGGCGCGCTGTCGGACACCGGCAACGCCCTTGATGTGGCTGTGAACGGGCAGGGATTTTTTCAGGTTCTGCTGCCGGATGGTCGCATCGGCTATACCCGTGATGGCGGGATGTCGATGAACCAAGAGGGCACGCTGACAACCACCAGCGGCTATGTGTTCCAGCCGGAAATCACGATCCCGCAAGGCGCGACACAGATCAACATCGCCGCGGACGGCATCGTCAGCGTGGTCATGGAAGGCGAGACCGAGCCACAAGAGCTGGGCCAATTCACACTGGCCAACTTTGCCAACCCGCGCGGTTTGGAACCGATTGGCGAAAACTTCCTCGTGCAGACACTGGCCAGCGGTGAACCCGTTGTGTCGGCCCCTCAGGCCGAGGGCGCCGGACAGTTGGTTCAGGGGATGCTGGAAACCTCGAACGTGAACGTGGTGCAGGAACTGGTCGATATGATCGAAACCCAGCGCGCCTACGAAATTAACTCGAAATCGATCTCGGCTGCGGACGAAATACTGCGGTTCATGTCGAACAAAATGTAAGGGCTTTGTGATGCGCTTTTTTGCTCCGCTGGCTTTGGTGGCCATGACCGCCGCCTGCACCTCGACATATGTCCAAGAGGTCGAGTCCCAGAATTTCCGCCCCGTTTATCCCGAAGCGCCGGCCTTTGCGGCCGAGCGTGCGGCAACGGGCGGGATCTACAACGCATCGGCGCAGGGCCTGTTTGTCATGGATCGTCGTGCCGCACAGGTTGGCGATATCCTGACCGTCGAACTGCGCGAGCGGTTTTCTGCGTCCAAGTCGCAATCTGCCAGCGGATCAAGCGGATCATCCCGCCAGATGGATTTGCCAAACATCTTTACCGGTGGTTTTGACGATACCCTACTCAGCAGCTCGTCCGACAATTCGTTCCAAGGGCGCGGTGCGGCGCAGCAGTCGAACTCTTTGACGGGGCGCATGACCGTATCCGTGGTGCGCATTCTGCCCGGCGGTTTGTTGGAAATCATGGGTGAAAAGCGTCTGACGCTGAACACCGGCAACGAATACATCCGCCTGACTGGCATTGTCCGGTCCGAAGATATCAGCGCCGAAAATGTCATTTTGTCGGAACGGATTGCCAACGCCGAAATCCAATATGTCGGTGCCGGCGACGTGGCTGACACAGCGCGCCCCGGTTGGTTGAACCGCGGCGTGAACGTGGTGAGCCCGCTATGATCCGTCGTATTCTCTTTTCGCTCGCGCTGATCTGTTCGGCGACCATCGCACAGGCGGACCGGCTTAAGGATATGGCGTCGGTGGCCGGTGTCCGGTCCAACCCACTGGTCGGGTACGGCATTGTTGTCGGTCTGTCCGGCACGGGGGACGGCAATTCGGGTCTGACCCTGCAATCCATGCAATCGATGTTGTCCCGCATGGGGCTGTCGGTTGAGGTGGGCGACATCAACGCCAAAAACGCCGCCGCCGTCATGGTGACCGCGGAACTGGCACCCTTTGCTAAGGTCGGGCAGGAAATCGACGTGACTGTCGCCACGGCAGGTCAGGCCAAGTCGCTGCAGGGCGGCACGCTGCTTATGACCCCGCTGATGGGGGCAGACGGCGAAATTTATGCCATCGCGCAGGGCAACCTGATCGTTGGCGGCATGGGCGTGTCCGGTGCGGACGGGTCGTCGCTGACCATCAATATTCCCACTGTTGGCCGTGTGCCTGGTGGCGCAACGGTCGAACGCATGGTTGATAGCCCGTTTCAGGACAGCGACTATCTGATGCTGAACCTGCATCGCGGAGATTTTTCGACCGCCGCCGCCGTTGCCGAGGCCATCAACGAGGTTTTTGGACCCGAGGTCGCACTGGCCCTTGATGGCACGTCGATCCGCGTCCGTGCGCCATATGACCCCGATCAGCGTGTGTCGTTTATGGGCTTGCTGGAAAATATCGAGGTAACGCCAGATACGCCGTCGGCCCGTGTGGTGATCAATTCGCGCACAGGCACCGTAGTGATCGGGGGCGAGGTGCTTGTGTCACCGGCGGCTGTCACGCATGGCGGCCTGACGGTTCAGATCAACGAAGATATGCAGGTGAACCAAGGGACCAACATCATTGTCGATGATGGCACCGTTGTTGCCGCGCCTGCCGAACCGGTGCTGAACCCTGATAGCCAGATTTATGTCAACGAAGGCGTCAGCCGCGCGTTTCTGTTCGATCCGGGCGTATCGCTTGCGTCACTTGTAGATGCGATCAACGCCGTTGGTGCCAGCCCGGGTGACCTTGTCGCGATCCTAGAGGCCCTGCGCGAAGCGGGTGCCCTGCGCGCCGAGTTGGTCATTATCTAGGAGCCGAGCATGGAAATCACCCGCCCAGGCGCGATGCCGCTGAGCAATAGTTTTGAACCGACCCGCAGCGATCAACAGGCCGAATTGCGCGCCGCCGCCGAAGGGTTCGAGGCGCTGTTTATCAACACGTTGATGAAAACGGGTCGCGACACCGGTTTTGGTGACGACCTAACGGGCGGCAATGCGGTGCGTGCGTCGCAGGACATGTTCGACATGCAGGTTTCACAAATGGTGTCGAGCCGCTCGAACCTTGGCATCGCGGATGCGTTGGAACGCCAGTTCGCGGGACACATCGCGGCGCAATATAGGGACTAATTTATGCCCAACATTCTGGACATCGGTACAAGCGCGATCATGGCCTATCGGTCTGCGCTGACGGCGACCGGCGAAAACATCGCCAACGCCGAAACCGAAGGCTATACCCGCCGCACCGTCAAAATGACCGAGGTGCTTGGCGGGCAAATGACCGTGACGTCCATGAATTCGGGCGGGCAGGGCGTGATCGTCCAAGAGGTCGAGCGGGCCTTTGACGCGTTTTTGTCGGAACGTGTCCGATCGACCAACAGCACCTATCAATCAGCGCAGTCGTTTCAGGGCATTGCCCAAGCGGTCGAGGATTTGTTCCTGCCGCAATCTGGCGGGATTGCCGCCGGTTTCGACAAATTCTTTGACAGCTTGTCGACCCTGTCCGGCAACCCGTCTGATCTGGCGCTGCGTCAGGGCGTGCTTGAATCCGGTCGTTCGATGGCCGCATCCATGTCCGACGTCGCGGTAAGCCTGATGTCTTTGAGGACCGATGTCGAAACCCAGATCGATACGGCCGTTGGGTTGTTGAATGTCCGCTTGTCCGAATTGGCCGAGTTGCAGGGCACCCTGACCGGCGCGGGCAATTCCAATGGTGGCCTAAACCCGATGTATGATCAGCGGGATCGCACATTGGGCGAAATCGCGGACATCGTTGGGATTAACACACAACTCGATGAATTTGGCCGCGCGCATGTTCGACTGGGGGAAACCCTTGGTGGGCCGACGTTGCTCTATCGGACCGAACCGACCTATGTGTCTGCCAATACGGAACCGGATCTGGAACTGGTGCTGCTCAAGAACGGCGAAGAAAGCACAAGCACACAGTTGAGCGGCGGTTTGCTTCAGGGCTATCGCAACGCACTGGGGCTGATCGACGATGCGATTGCGCACCTCAATTCGGTTGCACGGCGGGTCATGAACGATGTGAACACGCTGCATGCATCGGGGGTCGATCTGAATGGCGACGCCGGAGCCGAGATGTTCACGATGCGCGGGTTCGAGGCGACGCCGCAGGTGGCCAATCGTGGATCGGCCTTCCTTGAATTCAACATCACCGATCATGCCAAGGCCCAAGAGCTGGGCGATATTTCACTGGTGCGCGACAGTTCCGAAGGGGTCTGGATCGCGACCAATGCGGACGGGGATGAATTGGCGCGGAACCCGTCAACGCTGGTTCTTGATGGATTGACCGTTACCATTTTGGGCACGCCCGCCGACGGGGATCGTTTGACGATCAGCGCGGTCGAGGGACGGGCGCTTGATATGCGCATGGCGCTGGACGGTCCGGCACAATTGGCGGCGGCGTCGGCATCTTTGGTGGCGCCAGCGGCGACAAACACCGGCGCTGGGGATGTCATCATGGGGCAGGTACCCGTCAGCACCCCCGCCGTTGATGAATTGTCGGCTGTGCTGCCCGTGTCCGGAACCGGTGCGGACGCGGCAACGCTGCTTCAGGGCGGTGTTGTTGGGTATATTCCTGCTGGTGCGACCTCGCTTTCCTTGGCTGCGCTGGGCACGCAGGAAACCGCATCCTTTACCGTCACCGATGCACAGGCATCTGCCGCAACCGTGCTGAACGCGTCGATCGGCGGCACGAACTACAGTTTTGACCTCTCTGCACTTGGGGTCAGTACCGCGTCTGAACTGGCCGCCGCGCTGAACGCTGGCACGGCCACAACGGCGGATGGCGAAACCCTGTCTGATCTGGGGTTGTTTGCGGCGGGCACTGATGGTGCCTTTACGCTCGCGCTTGGTGACGGCAGTTTCGATAGCGCGCCGCAACTGGGCGGTATCAGCGCAACCGTTGACCCTGCCTTGCCCGCTGATGGTCGGGTGCAAATCTTTACCCGCAATGGCGTTCAGATCGCCGGTACGCCCTTTGATGCGGCCAGTGCAGCGTCCCTATTGACCGAGGCGAACGGTTTCTTTGACGGCGCGGTGTACAACAACGATTATCTCTATCCGGCTGATGGCATCGGGTATCGCGGTGTGTCTGTGGACCAATCTCAGGTTCCAGGTGCCCAGACCGTACGCCTGCCACTGGGCGATCCATTGGCGTGGGGCGCAACCGAACTACCTGAATTTCAGCCAGCGCAAACAATGACGCTGTCCTATGTCGCGGGCGAGGATCAGGCGATTGACCTGCCACAAGGGGCCACAGCCCGCCGTGTCGCGGATACGTTAAACGCGGCCGTCGATGGTTTGAACGTAAGTGCCGAGACACGCATCGGTTTGACCATTCCCGACGATGGGACCGTGTCCTTTACCATCATGGGGTCGAATACCGCACCCGTGCGGATGACGGCGCTGGTATCCGGCGGCCGGATGGATGCAATGGCGGCGGAAATCAACAGCTATGCATTGGCAACGGGCGTAAGCGCCAGCCTGTCGCCGAATGGCGACCGGATTGTTCTGACACAGGACACCGGCCTTGATATCGTTCTGGGCGACTACACCCATTCTTTGGGCGGAACGATGCAGGTAAACCATGCCGACGAAAACGGCATGGCGCTGGGCTCATCTGCGTTGCTGGGGGCAGGGAATACCGATGCCCGCTTTACCGGTGATCTGGTGTTCGAAGCCCCGGACGTGTTCACCGTTGGGTACAAAGGCAGCTTTTACACGTCGGATGTGGATACAGCCGCAGGCGGATTGGTCGAGCGTAGCTTTGCATCGGGCGGCGCGGTTCAATCCTTTGACTTTGCGACCAATCCCGATTTTGACGCAGGCGCCAGCAGTGTGGACGGCCTAACCGCACAGGCAAATGCCAGCCGGTTTGACCTAACTGTGCGCGGTACAGATGTCAGCTATCTTGGTGCTACTCCGGCGGTGGGTGTCGCCTCGGCTCTGCGCCAAACCGCGCCGCAGTCTACGCTGACCGGCGGGGCGGTCTCGTCCCTGCCAGTCGAAGGCACCGCAACATCGGTCATGTTGGGGGATGACACCTACACCCTGCGCATGGGCAGCGGCGGCGAGGTTACGGTCTCGGGTCCCGAAGAGGGCCGTATCACCGCCGCCTTTGACAGTGGCAATCGGCTTGTCATTGCGGTCACAGACGGGACGCTGAATGGCGATGCGCTGCGTGTCTTGCCCGCTGCGGCTGGTGCGGCCAGTTTCGGGCTGTCGTCGATCTATGGCGCACAAAGCAAATTGACGGGTCAGGATATGGACACCGCTGGCCTTCCCGCCACGATGCAGGTTGAGGTCGCTGGCACGCTCTATGATGTTGATGTCACTAGCGGCGGCGCTACCGTGCCAGCGGGGTTCCCCGGGTCGGCATCCATGATCGGCGGTGTGATCGAGTTTAGTTTCGACGCAGGCACAGGACCGATTTCAATCCCGCAGAGCGCGGCCGCGACAGCGGCGGGTTTTGGCTCCCTTGGGCTGCGGGCGCGTGTTGACGGTGACACCCTGACCCTGACGGCAACTGACGGGTCTGTTGTGGATACAGATATTCAGGTGTCTGCCTTGGCGGCACAGCGGATCACGCTGAATGATCTGCCAGCCGAGGATTTGATTGTGGTTATGACCGGCGCTGGCAATTTGCGGCTGGGCGGTAGTTATGAGGCGGGCACCCCGCCTGACACCGCGCCCGATGTCAGCGCCAAGATGCTTGACGCGGAGAATGGCCGCGTCCAGCTCCTTGATACGGCGACGGGTCATGTCATCGCGGAACGTACGCTTGATAGCAGCCGATCGGCCGACTTTGGCGGTGTGCAGGTCGCGTTCAGCGGTGCGCCAGATGACGGTGATGAATTCCGCATGGTCAGCAATGCAGGGTTCGTCGGCGATAGCCGGAACGTCAACGCGATGGCCGCCCTGCGGAACGCTGACCCGACCACAGGCAAGGGCGGATTTGGCCGCATCCTAGCGGCATTGCAGGCCCAGAAGGGCGCTATTGTCGCGGCGGCCAACCAGGCCGTGACCGTGGCTGATGCCACCCGCGAAAGCGCGGAAAAGGTCTATGCGGACCGTACCGACGTCAATCTGGACGCCGAAGCGGCCCGTTTGATTGATCAGCAACAGGCCTATCAGGCCTCAGCCCAGATTTTGCAGGTAGCGTCGGAATTGTTCGACACGCTCCTGAACTCGTTGTGAGGCACTTATGACCATCGGAACATCCATGTTTAGCGAATTTGCCACCCGCAGCTTTGCGCGGGTGCAGGAACAGATCGCCGATCTGCAAACACGGATTTCATCGGGCAAAAACGATCCGCGTTCATCGGCGGATCCCATGCGCGCGGCACAGTTGTCGGCGCTGACCGAACAGCGCGCCGCGCTGGAACATTTCGAAAAGGCAGCAGAGCAGGCCGACAGCCGGATCGCGTTGACCGATCTGGCTGTCGGTGATGTTGGCGTGATCATGCGCCGGATGTCCGAACTGTCGTTGCTGGCGGCATCTGACACGCTGCCACCCTCAAGCATTCAGGGGCTTCAGGCCGAGGCCATCACCCTGCGCGAAAGCCTGATGGAAATTGCGAACCGGACCGACGCGCTGGGTCAGCCCCTGTTTTCCGGATATTCGGCGGGGCCTGCGTTTGAGGATACTGGCGACGGATTTGTGTATCGCGGTGATCTTGGCCAGCCCAGCCAGCGACTGTCGGAAACACTGACCTTGCCGGTTGGTCTCAACGGTGCCGACCTGTTCGAAGGCGTCAGTTTTGACGGCGGCAAGGTCAGCCTGTTTGACATGGTGGGTGACGTCATCGACAGCTTTTCGCCTGAAATGCATGTGGCGCGGTCGCAGTTTTCCGTCGAAGGCGAGGCGCTGCTTGATCTGCGTGCATCGCATATTCCGCAGGACATCGGCTTTACCCTCACCGGCCCAGAAGGGCAGGTGGATATCAGTGCCACCATCGTATCCGGTCTGCCGGCACCTTTGGTGGACGCGATCAACGCCCAGACCGATTACACCGGTGTCACCGCCGCAATCAGTGACGACGGTCGTTCGATCCGTTTGTCATCCGAGGCCGAGATTGGCCTATCCGCCTTGTCGCGATCAGATGGCCCCAAAGACGTGATCGGATCGATCCAACAACTCGCCTTTCGCGGTCAGCAGAAACGCGATCCCGTTTCGCTGAGGACACAGGACATGTCGCAGGACGTGACCGTTGCGAAACTTCAGGCCGCAACAGATCACTTTTCGACCAAACGGGCCGAGGTTGGCTCGATGGGCGCGGTTGTGGACACCCAGTCCGAGGCCCTGTCGAACCGCCGTTTGCGCATTGACGAGGCCGTTTCGGGGCTAGAGGATCTGGACGTTGCAGATGCTGTTACGCGTTTGCAGACGCTTTTGATGACACGGGATGCGGCCCAGCAAACATTTGTCAAAATTTCGCGGACCAGCCTGTTCGACTATCTGCGATAGTTGGCGTGGGATTTGCATATCCGCTGTATGCGTAGGTTCCTGATATCTTTGATGTGTGCGGCGGTTCCGCAGGCCGTACAGGCCAATACCCCCGACTGCGAGGCATTGGCCGCGACCGCTGCGGCGCAGGCAGACATCCCCGGTGGATTATTGCCCGCGATTGCCCGAATGGAATCTGGCTATTCCCCCGATGGTGGCCCGCGCCGTGCGTGGCCATGGACGCTCAATCAGGGTGGAAACAGCATGTATTTCGATACGCGGGCCGAGGCGCTGGCCTACCTGACGCGCGCGATTGATGATGGCGTGACCAACATCGATATCGGCTGCATGCAGATCAATTATCATTGGCACAACGAAGCCTTCCCCTCGCTAGAGGCGATGCTCGATCCGGTTACGAACACACGCTATAGCGCCGCGTTTCTGAGCGAGCTGCACCGCCGCGTCGGAACATGGGAACAGGCAACGGCCTATTACCATTCCACCGATGCCGAACGCGGACCGCGATATCAGGCACAGGTGTTTGAAATTCGCGCTGAGTTAGGCCCGCAAACCGCACCTGCCGCCACGGGGCCGGTAGTTGCATCAACGGGTGCGCTGTTCGGGAATCCCTCGGCGCCTTTGGTGGCGCTGTCGGTCGTTGAAAACGCCATGCCCCAAGTTGCCAGCGCGCCGCGTGACGGCATTGATGTCATGGTCAGCCGCGCGACCGAACTGGTGGTTCGCGAACAGGTGCCACCGCGACTGCAACGCGACTGGCACAAGGTCGAGTTT
This sequence comes from Marivivens sp., assembly GCA_965215785.1. Classification (GTDB taxonomy): domain Bacteria; phylum Pseudomonadota; class Alphaproteobacteria; order Rhodobacterales; family Rhodobacteraceae; genus Marivivens. Next base: position 1,456,486 of record OZ244120.1, read on the forward strand.
TTCCGCGAATATCTATCGCTTCAGCCCTGAGCGCTTTCTTTCGCCGGCAATCCGGTTTCGATAACCGTGATGTCATCGTCGCCAAGGTAGGGGCCAGTGATGACCTCGATCAGGGTTAGCGGTGCCTTGCCCGGATTTTCAATCCGATAGTCGCGGCCCGTTGGAATGGTCAGCGTTTCGTTCTGCCGCAGCAACGTGGAATAGCCGTCAATCACAATCCGCCCTGTGCCTTCGACCACGACCCAGTTTTCGGTCCTGTTCAGGTGGGACAGGGTTTGTGTGTTGTGACCCGCCTTGATGGTCATGCTGCGGACCTTGTGTCTGGCCCCGCTTTGCAAGGTTTCAATCGATCCCCATGGCGTCACCTTTAGTCGTCCGGCGAAGGCCTGCGGAATATCCTGACGCTGCATCGTTTTAACGGCGACGGGCAACGCATCGAGATGGTCAAGATCGGCCACCAGAACCGCGTCTTCCGTCGCAACAACGGCAACGTTGCTGAGCCCTAGGCCGACAATCTGGGTGCCAAAGTTTTCCGAGCATAGCAGCGTGTCGTCACAGTTGAATGCCAATGCGTTGCCATTGGTTTGCACGCCGCGGGCATCGCGATTGGACGCAGACCAAAGGTCATACCAGTTCGCAATCGAGGACTGGACCTTGGGCACGGGCACGACAAAGCCGTTGTGATGTTCCAAGATCGCGTTTTCGAAATTGAGGTCGTCAACAGCGGTATAGGCCTCGCCCAGTTGCACCATATTTTCGGTTTCAACACATTCGCGGACGGCACGCCGGACGGTTGCACGGATCGGCGCGGCGCTGCGACCGTAAAGCGCGCGGAGCGTTTTGACACTGACCAGCGCGATATCCGCGCTCCACATATAGCGGTTCGTTTCCAGCATTTTGTTGATCGCGGACGGATCAGGGTGATGCAAAACCTGCGCAAACGGCTGCGGCGAGGTTGAACTGGCGGTGCCTTGGGCCAGTTCGACAAAGGTGTGACGCTGCACGCCTTCTGTTGGTTTTGCGCCCAACAAAACCAGATGCCCGTCGCGCAATAGCGGTAATGCCGTTTGAACGGCGCTGATCAGGATGTCTTCGTTTACGTCGATCGCCTCTGACATCGGCAACAGCAAAATCGCGTTTGGATCGCGTTGGGCGATGACCTCGGCGGCGGCGCAAAATGCGGCGGCTGAATTGCTGGGTTCCGGTTCGGCGATGAACAGGTTCATGTCCTGTCCAATGTCGTTCAATTGCTCGGCCAGGATGTACCTGTGGCTGATTGGGGAAACCACTGTCGGATTCCTGAACCCACAGCCGTTCAGTTTTTTGACTTGGTCCTGAAACAGGCTTGGGTTTTTGCCGATTTTGGAAAATTGCTTGGGGGCTTCTTTGCGGGACACAGGCCAAAAGTTTTGGCCAACGCCATTGCAAGAAAGAACCGGATAAATCTCTAAGAACTGTGCCATCGTTTTCCTAATCGCTTGATTAGTTTGCCAAAAACTCTTCGTTGGCTGATAGTTTCATGCTATTTTAAGGGGCGCGTCTATTCCTATAAGGGATAGCTATCCCTAAGAATAAGCATCGCATTCTACATTCGGGATAGTTTTGAATTTGCCAGATTCGGGATGAAATGTGGCAGAGGTTTTGTTGCCGCAAGAATGGTCAGGGTAATTTAAGTGCTTTGGTACATTTTTCAGACAATTGGCGCGACTAAAGTCAAAAAAGTTGGTTCGCGATGGTCTCAAAGGTTGGTAAAAATATACGAAAACAATAGTGCCACTCACCCAAAGCGAATTATTCAATCCGTCTGAATTATGCGACTTTGGTAGTCAAGAAATTGACGCTGAATGCGCTGAAAATGTGGTGGGAATGTAATGCGCTGAAAATGTGGTGGGAATGTAATGAATCAACAGTTAACGATTGGCGCAAAGGCCCCTGATACATCAACCGTTCAAAAAGTAATCGATGGCATGATCGCGGGCGAAAACCCTGCGATGGTGCAGATCAAAAAACACATCGCGGTTATTGGTCAATCCGAAGCGCCCGTGTTGGTTCAAGGCGAAACTGGTACCGGTAAGGAACTGGTTGCCCAAGCAATCCATGCCGTCAGTGGCCGCACCGGACGTATGGTTGCCGTGAACTGTGCGGCTATTCCCTCCGAACTGCTCGAGTCCGAACTGTTCGGACATGAAAAAGGTGCGTTTACCGGCGCGGACCAGCGCAAGATCGGTCGCTTCGAAGAGGCCCATCAAGGAACGCTTTTCCTTGATGAGATCGGGGATATGCCGCCGTCCTTGCAGGTCAAACTGCTGCGTGTTGTGGAAACCCGCCGCGTGCGCCGCCTTGGTGCGAGCCAAGGGGTTGAGGTCGATTTCCGTCTGGTAACGGCGACTCACCGCAACCTGTTGGATGGCGAGGTCGAATTCCGAGAGGACTTGTTCTATCGCGTTGCGGTGTTCGAAATGGCGTTGCCGCCACTTGCGCAGCGGACAGCCGATATCCCGATGATCATTGAAAAGATGATCGACAAATATCGCCAAAAGGATCCCAACATCGCGCCGCCCCTGTTCGATCTTTCGGCCATTCGCGCGCTGTCGGCACACCCGTGGCGCGGAAACATCCGTGAACTGCGGAACACCCTTGTTCGGTCCACGGTGCTGTTCCCAGGACAAGTCATCACGGATGAGATTGTGCGCAACTACCTGCTGTGCGCAGGGCTACCGGATTTCGTTGTCAACGGCGGTACGCCTGAGGCGCCGCTGCCTGAGGCGCAGGGCCTGCCCGATCCGACACAATTCCGCCAGTTGGCGGACGAGGCGGACGATCTGGACATACGCCGCTATCTGCGTGACATCGAGGTTGCGTTGATCGAGGCCGCCTTGGACCGTACATCCGGTTGCGTCAGCCGCGCGGCTGATAACCTACGCCTGCGCCGCACCACGTTGATCGAAAAAATGAAGAAATACGGCCTACAGCGCGCGACTTAGTCGCTGTTCCAGCTTTCGATAAGATTGGTCAGATAGGCGCCGGTGCTGTTTAATTCGGTGATCGCGCGCTCCATCGCGGCAAAGCGTTCGATATAGCGCTGTTCCAGCACCTCAACCTGTGCGTTCAGATCCTTAATCTCTTGGTCCTGTTCGGTGATGATATCGCGAAATGTGTTTTCGCGGCTGTCGAATGTGCCCGCGCTTTGCAGGGTTTCGGTCATCAGGTCCTGTAGCTTGCTCACCAGACTCCGGCCAAAGGACACCTCGGCGCTTGTCACTTCCGATGGCGCGGTGATGACCATTCCCGATAGGTTCCCTGACAGCGAAACATATTGTACGCGTCCGTCCGGCATGTTCGACGTCAACAGCGGCTGACCGTTCAAGGTTGCAATTTCGGTTTCGGTGTTCACAAGGAAACTGTAGCTGCCTGACTGTGCCGACCGTCCGACCGTTCCGCTGACCTCAACCCCATCGGTTTCGCTACCGAAACTGTTTTGGAATAGCGCATCAAAGGTGGTCGGATCGTTGTTAAATGCGCGTTCGAACACCATGCGGTTCATCGAAAGGGATCCGTCCCGTTCGGTCGCAACGCCCAGATCAGCCAGATAGATATTGCGATCCCCATGTCCGGACAGCGGTCCGCTGATGGTGTTCATAAAATCGGACATCAATCGCACGGCGGTCCGATCACCGGCCAAGGCGCCGCGTTCGTCGCCCTCAAGCCCTGCGTTTGTGATGTCCTTCAGGGATTGGATCGTACTGTTTAGTTCGGCCACAAACCCCTCAAGCAGGCCATAGGCAAGCTCCATATCGCGGCCGATGGAAACCTCGGCCGGCGTATCGGTCGTACCGGTCAGCGTCAGGGTCGCGCCGGGCACAATGTCGTCGATTTCATTGCTGTCGCGGAAAACGGTGATGCCTTCGACGGTGACCATCGCATCCTGCGCCGCCTGCACCTGGACCGTTGAATTGGTCAGGGTATTGTCGAATGTTGACAGGCCAGGTGTGGTTTCATTGGCGGTCATACGGATCGCCTGACCCGCGCCAAGTTCGCTGATAACCCCCAGTGTGAATGTGCCGTCACCACGATCCAGCACCCGCGCCGTGACCCCATCCAGCGAACTTAGCGCATCGGCCAATTCGCTGAGGGTTGCGCCTTCGCCGATTGTTATGGTTTCGGCACTAAAGTCTGGGTTGGCGGCAAAGTCGGTATCGCCGAACCAAACGCCTACCTCGACCGTCAATTCGCCGGTGCCGATCGTGTCATCGGCACTGGCAAATCCGGTGAATTCCAGCACCTGTCTTTGCGCGATTTGAGCCACATCAATCGTGGTCGTTCCCTCGCTTAGGACGGTGCGGTCATCAACGGTCAGGGATACGTTCGACGACGTGCTATTGGCCTGCAGAACCTCGGCACCGGTAAGCGCGCTAAGCGTGCTATCAAGCGATTGGTAACTGCTGCGCAGCGTTCCATAGGCTGAAATCGCCAGCTCGGCCTCTTCGCGCGCGTTTTGCGCCGCGTTGATTTTGGGCACGGTTTCGGCATCAACCAGACTGTTGGCCAGTTCGGCCAAGTTCAATCCGGAACCATTGGTGTTCAGTTTACTGAGAACATCAGATGCCATGCTCTGCTCCTTGTCTGAGTCTCGGAACGACCCGAACCCAGATTTGTTTATTCCGTGGCAAAGTCGATTTCGATTTCGATCCGGCGGTTTTCTTCGCGGCCTTCGGGTGTGCTGTTATCGGCGATAGGATCGCTTTCGCCTTTGGACAGTGCGGTCAGGCGCGACTCGTCGATCAAGCCCGAGGCCGCCAATTCGCGGACAACGCTGCTGGCGCGGCCAGCGGCAAGGCCCCAGTTATCCATGAACTGCCCACCCGACAGCGGTACGTCGTCTGTATGACCGGTCACAGTGATTTCACTGGCGGTTCCGGCCGCGGACAGCGCCAAGCGCGCCATGATGTCCTGTGCCTCACCGGTGAGATCAGCGGACCCCGATGGGAAGGCACCACCGGCACCAACGGTGATAAAGACCTTGCCGTCTTCTTGTTCGACCTCGACCAGCCCCTGTTCGATTTGCTGCTGCAACGCGACCTGCAACTTGGCATCGGCGATCTGCGCGCGGCGTTCGGCGGTTGCCTCGCCTGCGGCGTCACCGTCCCCCATGGCGCCGGTTGCTTCGGCCAGCGTATCAAGCTGGTTGGTCAAACCGGATAGCTGCACGTCCTCTGCGGCTGGGCCTGCCTCTTCTAGGGCTTCGCCGGCCTGTTGGAGCGCCTCGGACAGCTCGTCCGACTCCATCTCGGGGAACTTGATAACGACGTTGTCGCCATCCATCTCAACGGTCAGTCCGGTATCCTCAAGCGCCTCGGTCAGTTGTTCAAGCAGTTCCTGCTTTTCAGGATCTGGCTGGTCGTCAACTGTTTCTTCCTTGGGTTCATCGGTATCGATTTCTTCGCGGTCGCGTTCCGTTGTCTGTTGGGTCATTTCATTGGTGACCGACGGTGACGGCGACGGCGAAAAGGTCATTTGAATGACTGTCGTGCCCTTGGGCTGTTCGACAACCGGCACCAGACGCTGAACGCCAAACGCCTCGCGCAAGGAACCTGCGATCATCTTAAAACGAGGTTGGTTAAATTCGGCGAACGACAGAATAAGAACAAAGAACGCCATAAGCAGCGTCGCCATGTCGGCAAAGGTCGTCATCCAAACAGGGGCCCCCACAGGGGGGCACTTGGGGCATTCCTTTTCCTCCTCCTCGGGAGGCGGGGGTGGTGGTGGGACGACCTTAAGCTTTGCCATGGGTTATGCCGCCGCCAGCTTTTCTTGTTCTTTGGGTGGTAGGGCCGTGATCATCTGGTCCTGAATGTTCCGGCCGCTTTCGCCTTTGGCGATGCCGCGCAGACCTTCGATGACCAATTTACGGTATACAATCTCGTCTGCGGAATAGCCCTCAAGCTTGGTCAGCATTGGCGCAAACAACACGTTGGCAAAGAACGCACCATAAAGCGTCGTCAAAAGAGCAACCGCCATCGCGGGGCCAATCGCCTTGGGGTCGGCCATGTTGCCTAGCATAAACACCAGACCAATCAGCGTGCCGATCATGCCCATCGCGGGGGCAATGTCGATCCAGGCCTTTACAACGCCCTGTGCGCCCTCGTGTCGGCGCTTCATCGAGGCGATTTCCTGTTTGAGCTGTTTGACCAGTTTGTCTTCGTCCGCACCATCGACCAGCATCTGCATGCCTTTTTCGAAAAACTTGTCGGACACTTCCTGACCTTCGAGCGCCATCATCCCGTCCTTGCGGGCCATGTTGGACAGCTCGACCATCTTCTCGATCAGCTCGTCGTTTTTATAGACCGAGGGCATGAACGCCTTGGCCATCGCGCCAAAGCTGCCAAGGAACGTGCCCATTGGTGCGGTGTACATAACAGCAAAGAATGTTCCGCCCCCAACAATCAAGAGCGAGGGAACATTAATGAACGGACCGACGCCGCCACCGCTGATCATCGACCCGACAATCATGCCGACCGCACCGATCAAACCTACCAGTGATGCAATATCCATCTGACACTCCGTTTTCCGTCAACGAATGTAACGGCAAAACGCGTGCCAATTTCAGCGCAGCAGATGATCGCGCGCGTGTACGCGAGGGGCGTTTAGGGTCTAACATACTGAAAATGAACAAAATTACATTTTCTGTTAAACATTTTTTCAGGACGCCGTTCTGGATGACAAGCGCTGCATGGCGCCGGATGATCCTAACGGAGGCTAACATGACCACGATCAATAACAACATTGGCGCGATCAACGCACAGTCCAATATGGCGCGCGTCAACGATGACTTTAACACTGCGATGACCCGTCTTTCGACTGGTCTTCGTGTCAACGCAGCAAAAGACGACGCCGCTGGCATGGCGATTGGCGAAAAAATGACCGCTCAGGTCATGGGCCTGAACCAAGCCATTCGGAACGCGACCGACGGCAAAAACCTGGTGGACACCACCGAGGGCGCACACGTCGAAGTTTCGAACATGCTGCAGCGTCTGCGCGAACTTGCTGTTCAGTCGGCAAACGACACCAACACCGCATCTGACCGCGGCTCGCTGATGGCAGAAGCCAAACAGCTGGTTGCAGAAGTTGACCGCGTTGCTGAGACCACCACGTTCAACGGCATGAACATTCTGGACGGCACCTTTAAAGGTAAGCAGCTTCAGATCGGCGCCGACGCTGGCACCACAATGCAGATCGACGTAGACTCGGCAAAAGCAACCGACATCGGTGCACACCAGATGACTTCGGAGCAGGCGACCACTTCGTTCGACTCGGAAACTGTTGTTATCTCGGGCCACCGCGGTTCGGAAAGCTTCACCACTGCTGCGACTGACTCGGCAAAAGATATCGCTGCACGTATCAACGGCATCTCGTCGTCGACCGGTGTAGCGGCTACTGCGAACACCACCGCTGTTCTGGAAGGCCCAAGCGACGGTTCGGATGTTGCATCGACTGTTCAGTTCGACATCAACGGTGTTTCGACCAAGAAAGTTGCGATCCCAGCTGGCGATCCAAACGGTGGTCAGCGTCTGGAATCGCTGCGTGACGCGATCAACGACCTGACAGCACAGACCGGTGTCACCGCATCGATCAACGACGGTGGCAACATCGTTCTGGAAGACTCGGACGGTGACGACATCGCAATCACCAACTTCACCTCGTCGACCACCGGTTCGACCATGACCATCACCTCGGGTGACGGTGCGGCAACCTTCGATCTGGACCCAACCACAGCCGGTACTTCGGACACCGTAACCATGAAGGGTCAGGTCAACATGACATCGACCAACACCTTCTCGGTTGCGACTGACGTCAATGACGTTGCTGCTACATCGGAATCCTTCCTGAATACCGACTCCAACCTGCACTTTGGTTCGTCGCTGAGCGCGGTCGCTGAGATCGACATCACCACAGCCGAAGGCGCAAACGACGCGCTGAAGGTCATCGACGTGGCTCTGTCGAAAATCAACGACAGCCGTGCTGATCTGGGTGCTGTTTCGAACCGCCTCGACTCGGTTGTTTCGAACCTGACCAACATCTCGACATCGGTTCAGGCTGCGAAATCGCAGGTTATGGACGCAGACTTCGCCCAGGAATCGACCAACCTGGCCCGTGGCCAGATCCTGAGCCAGGCTGCAACAGCGATGCTGGCACAGGCCAACTCGTCCAAGCAGGGCGTCCTGCAGCTGCTCCGCGGCTGACGGAAAACCGACAGGTCAAAAAATACCCTCCGGCGTTTATGGCGCCGGGGGTTCAATCATTTCAGATACTTAGGTGGTGTACGCCACACTTCCGACACCTGGATTCCGTCATTTTAGGGGTGTCAAATAGATTTTTTGTCAGAATCGGTCGCTTTCTCCACGTTTGTTGGCAAGGAGGCGCACAAAATGCATCTGTCCACGTCGCAAATCGTAACTCAAAAACAATCTCTGGTCGTCACAGCCCAGCTTCAGCAGGCCATTCATCTGCTGCAACTCGGCAATCAGGACCTGCAGTCGTTTATTGAAGAACAAGCCGAACAAAACCCCTTTGTTCAGGTGAAAACCCCATCGGCCGCGCCATTGCCAATGACGCCGGCATCGCGTGGCGGTGACACTGACTGGGATCGTATCGGCACGCTTGCGGCGGATCCGGGTCCATCGTTGTACGCCCATGCAACCGCCGAGGTGGATCGCCTTGGTCTGTGCCCTGCTGAACGTGAATTGGCCGAGGTTTTCCTAGAAGCCTTGGAACCGACCGGATGGCTGGGCCAACCCCTGGATATCATCGCCATTCAGGGCGGCGTCACCGAAGACGCAGCCGAGGCGCTGTTGGCCAAATTGCATACTGTCGAACCTGCTGGCCTGTTTGCCCGCAACCTCGCGGAATGTCTGCGCCTGCAGGCCGCTGAGATGGGTATTCTCAATTCGCTGTTCGCCAGTGTTCTGCAAAACCTGCATATGCTGGCAAATGCCGACCTGAAGGGTCTGGCCCGTGTGTGCGAAGCGGACCTAGAAGAATTGCGCCCAGTGCTGCGCCAGTTGCGGAGCCTGAACCCAAAACCCGGTGCCGATTTTGACACATCGCAAACCAGCCAGCGTCCGCCGGATCTGATTGTGACCAAGGGTGAAAAAGGTTGGAATGTGGATCTGAACCGCTCGACCCTGCCGACGGTTACCGTCAACGCGGGCGACGACCTAAGCAAGCTTCGGTCCACCGAAGAGGGCAAACTGTATTCGGATGATCGGATCAACGTCGCACGCTGGCTAAAGCGCGCTGTTGAGCATCGCAATATGACAACTCTGGCCGTTGGTGCCGAAGTGGCCAAACGTCAGTCGGCATTCCTAGAACATGGCAGCGCACATCTGCGCCCGATGGTCCTGCGCGAAGTGGCCGAGGCCATTGGTGTACACGAAAGTACCGTCAGCCGCGTGACCACCGGTATGCTGATCCAGACCCCTCAGGGGACCCTGCCGCTCAAGTCGTTCTTTAGCGCGGCCCTGTCGGGCAGTGGCGATGAAACCGGTTCGGCCGCTGCGGTGCGTTTCACGATCAAGCAACTGGTTGCGGGCGAAGACCCTAAACGCCCGCTGAGCGATGATGCGATCGTTAAACTGGTGGCCAAGGATGGCATTCAGTTGGCGCGCCGCACTGTTGCGAAATACCGTGAAATGCTGAACATTCCAAGCTCGGTTCAGCGTCGTCGTCAGGCCGTAGTTTCCGGCGCGGTCTGATCGTCATCATCTTCTAGATCAGCAACAGGTTCGACGGGCGGTCCGAAATAGAACTGCCCGTTCGGATCGATTTTGCCATAGGCCGCATGTGCGCCTGCCTCGGTGTGGGCCGCAACCGTCGCATAGGGCGCAAGGCCCAGATGCAAACGGTCAAGACGATAGAGAACGTGCCCCGTTTTGCGCAGCGTCACCCCAGCCAACACATAACAAATCGGCATCAGTGGGATCCAGATGGCCCATGCCACCACAAGTGTGGCAATGATCGCGGCACAGATTGCCCATAGGCGGTTCTGGGCCAGCCACAGGGGCGGGCAGAACAACGCCAGTTCCGATACTGTCAGGGGATGCAGATCATACCGCCCTTGGGCGTCGCGCAGGATTTCCCAGTTGATCAGCAGTTCAGGATTTTGAAGTTCCGGAGACCAGTCGTTGATTGCTGGCGCTGCTTCCCATTTACCAAGGTTTGGATGCTCGGCCATCACGGTGACATCGATCTTGTCCCGCCGAAAGGTCAGCGCAACGGGGCGGCCCTTGGCGGCCTTGAACCGTTTGTTCAAGGCGGCGACGTTTCCACGAAACGGTTTGCTATCCACGCCAGCCAGAATATCGCCCGGCTTTAGGCCCAAGGCACCGCCACTTGCCGTCAACTTTCGGCCCGTGAGCTTGATCGTGCTATCGGTTGGTGGGGTGTCGGTTTCGTCTGCCATGACTTACGGAAAGCTGAATGGGTTGGGTTCAGGAGCAGGTGTGCGACGTGTGCTGGTGCTAGAGGCGGTTGAGGTCGGTCGCTGGGCGGCAGCCGACGCAGCGGCCGCCTGTTGCGCGCGGGCCTCGGCCTGTGCACGTGTGTCGGCCAAAATCAACTGAAGCTCGGTGATCAGCGTCGCCATCTCGGTGATGGTTTCCGGCATCACGCCTTCACCCGATTCAGTCACGATGCTGGTCATCGAGACGTCCAGATCGGCAATCGCGCCTAGCAGTTGTTCCTCTTGCGCCTTCAACTGATCGCTCAGCTCGTCGAACACGCCGCTGGCCATCTGAGGCTGCATATTGGTCGCCTCGGCGACGTCATTTGCATAGGCCGTGATTTCGGCCGAGATGCGGTCGCCCAGTTCGCGGGTCTTAAGCTCGAACGTTGTCTGAATGCCGCCTTGCTGAACGGCGGCTTGTTGAACCACCTCTTGTAACGCGGCGGTCTGCGATACGAACTGTGCCATCGCCTCGGCCTGAAGTTCGGTGGTTTCGCGCATGTCTTGAACTGTACGGAAATAGACAAGGCCGGACAAGATCAGCGCGACAAACGCACCGACAAAGGCCCCGACAGACAAGGCCATCAACCGGCTTGAGTTCTTCTGAACCTTGTCGACCATGGCCTGATTGGCCTTGCGGATTTTGTCCACATCATCCGCCGCATCATCGGCAAGACGCGCCGCCTCAAGTGCACGGCCTACGGCATCGGATAGCGCTTCGGCTTCGTTTGCCTGTTCTTCTTCTGCGGACTCGGCTGCTTTGCTTTTGCGGGGCGGCATGGGTGTCTCCAAGGGTGTTTAGGGATCATTGGCAAAAACTGTGCCAATCATCGGTTCCTGAGCTTGTCGGCGAAGGTTTGCAGCGGAAATCGAACCGCCGCGGCCGCACAGGCAGCCGATGATCCCCAAAGACCAAGCAGGCCAATCAGGCCTCCGTCCCAGAGGCTGGCATCAAGTGCAAGCTTTAGCGCCATGCCTGCGAAACAGACCGTCGAGATCATTTCGCCCATGGATCGGGGTGATTTACGTGCCATCGTCCTCTCCTTCGCCAAGCGGCTTGCCAAACTCGTTCAGGCAAAGCTCGGGCGGTAGATCGATATCAGGAACATCAACGGCAAATCCGCGGTCAAGTTGATAGACATACCCCAGAAGAGAGGCGACCGCCGTGTACAAACGTTCGTCGATCTGCATGCCGATATCGGTGGTAAAATACAGCGCACGCGCCAGAAGCGGGATGCGCACGTTGTTGATACCCGAGCTGGCCCCGATGCGGATGATTTCCCGCGCCATGTGGCCCTTGCCCGAGGCCAGAACAACGGGGGCCTCCATTTCGCCGGGCACATAGCGCATGGCCACGGCAAAATGGGTCGGGTTGGTCACAATCGCGGTTGCCTGCGGTACATCGGTCAGGGCGGCCCGCTCTTTCGCGGCGCGGCGGGATGCCTCGTATTGCAATTGTCGCAGCTTGTTTTTGATCTCGGGCGAACCGTTGGTTTCCTTGTTTTCGTCCTTAACCTCTTTGAAGGTCATCATCAGACTTTCGCGCAGGCTATACATTTGCCAACCCAGATCGAGCGCACCGATCAGGGCAAGAACGACGGTCAAGGCCGCCATCAAGATCGCGGAATAACGGATCAGACTGGCCGTGGCCGCACCTGCGTCCGAGGCCCACATGCGGTCAATGTCGGGCAGCATCGTTTGCAGCACAATGGCCGCTACAATGCCCAGAAACAGAACCTTAAGGACCGATTTCACAAGGTCCACTAAGGCCTGTTTCGAAAACATCCGTTTGATGCCGGCCAATGGGTTGATCTTTTCGCCCTTAAAACCGGCGGCCTTGGGGGCAAAGTTGATCCCGCCCATTGCCATCTGCAACAGGATGATCGCAATCGCGACAGGGACGGACACGATCAGCCCCGCGACCAACAGGTCGGTCCAGGCCTGACTGATATTTGCCATGATCAAACTGTCCAGATCCGCCCCATCGGGGATGCGCATATATCCGGCCCAATGGCCACTGACATCACGCAGTGTGCCCTGTAGCAGGGTGATCATCAGCGTGCCCATCGCCAGCGACACAAAGACGAACATTTCCTTAGAGGTGACAACCTTGCCTTCCTCGCGGGCTTGTTCCTTTTTTCGTTCGGTCGGTTCAAATGACTTTTCTTGGCCGTCTTCGTTCTCAGCCATTGCCGGCCTCCATCAAGGTATCGCCAATGATCATCAGACCATCTCGGATCAACATATCAAAGGCGTCTGCCGTTCCCGGCACGGTGAGATACAGCAGAATAAAGGTCGAGGTCATCGTGACCGGAAAACCGAACGAAAAAATGTTCAACTGCGGGGCCGAGCGTGTCACGATACCGATGGTCAGGTTCAGCAACAGCAACACAGCCACCACGGGCAACATGATCTGCATCCCTAATGCAAATATCCGCGCACCGGACAAGAGCCCACCCGCGATCAGCGCATCCATGGATACCTGCGACCCAATCGGCACAAACTGATAGCTGTCGTAGAGGATCCGAAACGCCACCAGATGGCCGTCGGTGGCGATAAAAATGGCCAGAAGGAACAGACCGAACAGTTGCGCGACAACCGGCACCTGCGCACCGGCCGTCGGGTCCATTTGTGCGGCAAAACCCAAACCGGCGGTGTTCGCAATCCGGTCACCGGCGATGGACGCGGCGGAAAACAGGATCGTCAGGATCAAACCCGCCGTTAGACCAATCAGCAGTTCGGTTACGGCAAGCCCGATTGCGCTCAGTTGTGACAGGCTTTCGACATCGGGGACGGGCACACGGCCCACAAGCGGCAGCACCAGAACCATCGTCGCAACGATCCGCACCTGCAGTGGGACAAACCGTCCGCCAAATCCAGGTCCCGCCAGAATAAACGCGCCGATCCTAAGCGACAGGAAAAAGAACTGCGCTAGCCAACTGATTACGACCGCAAGGTCAAGGGCAGGGAGGATCGGCTGGTCCATCACTGAATCGCCGCTATGGTTTCAAAAACGTGTTCGAAATGGTCGGTCATGACGCCCAGTGTGAAACCAGCCGTTAGGGCCATCGTCAGCAACACAATCGCCAGCTTGGGCACAAACGACAGGGTTGCCTCGTTGATCGAGGTGGCAGCCTGAAGGATACCGATGACCAAGCCGACGGCCAGCGCGACGATCAACACGGGACCGGCTGTGATGATGATGTTGTAGTACGCGAGGCGTAGCTGTTCGATATTTGCGTCAAAATCCATGTCAGGCTCCGGAATAGGTTGCGGCAAGGGACCCAACGGTCAGCGCCCATCCGTCCACAAGGACAAACAGCAACAGCTTGAACGGCAGGGAAACGAGGATCGGCGAAAGCATCATCATACCAAGGCTCATCAAGATCGACGCAATCACAAGGTCGATGACAAGAAACGGCAGGAACAGCAGGAAACCGATCTGGAATGCGGTTTTGAGTTCGGACGTGATATAGGCCGGAAGCAGGACCGCGTAGGGGACATCTTCGGGGCCGGCATAAGGCGCATCGTTGGCCAGGTCGGCAAACATCATCAGATCGTTCTGGCGCGTGTTTTCGATCAGAAAATCCTTGAGGATCGCCCCGCCGATGTCGATGGCGACCTCTGGTGCCATAGCGCCATCCAGATAGGGCGATAGCGCCTCGGCGTAGATTGCGCCAAGCGTGGGTTGCATGATGAAAAATGTCAAAAACAGCGCCAGCGCGATCAAAACCTGATTGGGCGGGGTTTGCTGCGTGCCCAAGGCCTGTCGAAGAATTGACAAAACGATGATCACGCGTGTGAAAGCCGTCATTCCAAGAATAATTGACGGCAATACCGTCAACACTGTCATCAGAACGACGATTTGGAATGACAGCGAATAATTGGTGCCGTTCGGGCCTTCGTTCAACGTAAGCGCGGGCAGGCCTTGGGCCTGCGCAGTCGTTGCAAAGCCGATCAGGAAAACTGCGAATAGAACCCGCATTATTCGCCCCCTTCGTTTGTCTGAAGTTGGGTGACGACCGGTGCTACGCCTTTGGATTTAAAGATAAAAAATTCCTGCCCGTCGACTTTGATGATCATTGCCCGATCGGCGGGTGAAACGGCGGTCACCTCGGATACTGAGATGCGTTTGCCGTGATTTATCCGTGCGCCAAGGCCGGATTTGTTCATGCGAACCCACAGCCACAGCACGCCAAGGACCCCCAAGAAAAGGATCATGATCACATATTGATCGGGTCGAATAACGTCCATTGGCAGGCTCCATGCTTGGGTCTGCCAGTTTTCGTGCAAAAGATGTGCCAGATGGGCGCGCGCGCGTCAGACGCTTTCGGCGCGCTTCTCTGGATCGATGATTTCGCCGACGCGAATGCCGAACCGTTCGCCAACAACAACGACTTCGCCCTTGGCAATCGGGGTTCCGTTGACCAGAACATCCAGCGGATCACCCGCCAGACGGTCCAGTTCGACGACCGATCCTTCGGACAGTCGCAACAGGTCGCGGATCGTTAGCTCTGTGCGGCCAACCTCGACGGTCAGTTTGACCCCGATGGTTTCAAGCAGGCGCAGACTTTCAGTGGTTTCTTTGGTTTCAGCCGGGTCACTCATTTTTGGGCACCTTTTTCATTTCTTCGGGATCAAGGCGACGGGTCAGATTGACCGCCGACTTGCCGTTCACATCGCCAGCTTGCGCTTCGAACATTGGCAGCCCCTCGACACGGATCAGAACACGGTCGTTTAGCTGTACAGGGACGATGTCGTCGTCTTTGAGGGCCTTTAGCTGGCCCAGTGTGGTCATCGGTTCGGCCAGTTGCGCGGTGACATCCAGCGGGATCGACAGGATCGCGCGGATCAGGCGTTCGCGCCATGATCTGTCATCGGCGACATAGTCGGACTGCATCCGGCTGCGCAGTTGGCTGGAAATCGGTTTCAGTGTCTGCAATGGATACAGAATATCAAAGCTGGCCGGTTCCATATCTGGCAGCTGCACCATGAACGAACAGTTCACGACCATTTCGTCGCCATCGACAAAGGCGGCGAACTGAAGGTTTTCTTCGCGGCTGACCAGTGTGAAATTTAGCGGCATCAGATCGCGCCACGCCAGACGCAGCGCCTGATTGAGGTTATCCGTCACGATTTCGATCACCCGCGACTCTGTCGCAGTGAATTCGTTGCGTTTGGAATGCAACGGACGGATGGCGCCGCCGTAATAGGCATCGGTCAGCAGCGAAATGAATTCGGGCGGAACCACCATAAGCTGGTTGCCACGCAGTTCTTCGATCCGGCAGTTGGTCAGGCTCAGGAATGGATCCTGACTATCGCGATAATCGTCAAAGGTGCGGATTTCGGGTGGGAACGACGAAATCCGCGGCTGAATACGCAGCATCGGCAAGAATACCGAACGGGCAATACGGCAAAAACGGTCATTGATCATGCGCAATGCATGGAATTCGCCCAGCAGTGACAGGTCATCCGACCCGAACTGATAAGAGCGATAGGAAATGCCGTCTTCGTTGTCACCGCCATCCATGTCCATGAGGCCATCGACAAGTGCGGCGACCTCATTGGATGACAGTTTGCGTGGCGATTTCACAGTTAGACCCCTACTGCAGTACGAACGATGTAAAGAACACGTCTTCGATGCCGCCAAAGCCTTCGAGCATTTCAAGGCGCGCGTTGACCGCATCGCGGATGGCATTCGCCAGTTTTTCACGGCCTGGTGCATCGGCAACGTCGGCTTCGCCGTAGTTGCTCATTACATTTAATATATCGGATCGAAGCGCGACTTTGTGAGTCTCGACGTTTGTAATAACCTGCGCATCGTATTGTGTGGACATGCCAATCCCGATCTGCAGATAGCTGCGCGATCCGTTCAGGTTCGTGGTCAGCGGCTCTTCCATTTGATAGTAAGTCGTCTGGAACATCGCCGTTTCCGGCAGTTCGCGCGGAATACGCTGGGGTTCACCTTCGCCTTCTGCATCGCCTTCGCCCTCGATTTCGGGTTCAGGGGCCAGCAACGACAGGGCCGTTTGGGCGGGCGACATTGGATTTGCGAAATAGAAATAGCCACCACCGAAACCGGCGGCCAAAAGGATGATTGCCATGATCAGGCGCATCAAAAGCTTTACGATGCCGCCGGATTTTTTTTCACCTTCTGCGTTTTCGTCACTCATCTTCGTCTCACGCAATTAGATTGACCAAGCCGTTGTCGGCCGAGGTCATGTTGATTTGGGTGGTTTCACGATCTTGGGCACCGCTGCGCCCATTGGCGTTTGTAATCCCTTGGCCATTCGGCTGTCCGTCACGGCGATCCTGTCGTTCCGCCGAGGCGTTGTGATCGGTCAGGTTCAGGCCTGATTTCGCCAAAAGTTCGCTTAGCTTGGCTTCGTTCTGTTGGAACAAGCGGGCGGCGTCGGTAGATTCCGTCACGATTGTCACCTGTGCGGCGCCATCTACGACCTCAAGCCGGATACGCAACTGCCCCAGATTTTCAGGGGTCAGTTGAAGCTCGATCTCGCCGCCGGTGTCGGTGAAGTTTGCTTCGATCTGGGCGGATAAGGTTTCGACCCAAGCGGCATCATTGGTGTCCAGTGATGGGGCACCTTCGGCGGATTGGGTGTCGGTCGGGGTGTCCGCCGGTACATCGACAACAGGTTGCGCTGCGGCATTGGCGGCAACGGTCTGAACCGGTGCTGTTGATACCTGCGGCGTGATCTCAACCGTCTTGGTTGGTTCAACTTTCGCCGTTTCGGTTGTCGCAGTTACGAACCGGCGGCGCAGCGGCATCACCGATTGTTCCATCTCGAACTCTGGTGTGTCCGAGGTCGCGACGTCCGATTTCGCCTGCATCTGTGGTTTGCTGTCGGTCACAACGGCGCGCTGCTGGCTGGCGGCGACTTGTGTCATTGCGGCGGGTTGCGCGGTTTTTTGTGTGGCGGCGGTCGGCTGTGGTTGCACAGGTTTGTCCGCCGTGTTGACGGCACGTGTCAGCTGGGCAGCGATGATCGGGGCGGCAACGACCACAGGTTCGTCGACAACGGTCGCAACCGCATCGTCGAGCGCCGTGACGGTTTCAATATCGGTGTCCGAGGTGATCACGTCACCGTCGACCGTCTGGGTTGGGGCGGCTTCAGGCCGCGCGACGGCGGCCACTTGGGGCGTGTCTGGCGCAACGGGCTGTTGTGGTGCGGCGACCGTGGCGGCGACTGGGCCATCTACTGGTGAGGTCACGGGACCGGTGTCGGCCACTGGGGTCACGACTTCGATCTCGGCTGGCACAACGTCGGGATCGGCCAGAACGATCTGTTTCGGCGCGGCCTCTACCTCGGCCATTTTGGACATTTCGTCGGATGGTTTGATCACCGCGATTTCAGGGGCCAGTTCCTCGACTTGTTCGGGGATGGCTTCGCCATCGGCGGGGACGAGCACAGGCTGATCCGGTAGGTCTGCCGCATCTGCCACATCTGCGACCGTCGCCTGAACCACAGGCGCGGCCTCCGCGCTGTCGACCAAAACCGGCATTTCAACAGATGGCATAATCGCCTCGGGCACATTTAGCGCGGGGGTGTCCGTCGACTGTTGTTCGATCAGTTGCAGGATCGGTGACTGAATGACCTTGGCGTCAGTCAACTGTTCCGGCGTTGCCGCTGTCGCCAAGACGATCGCGGTCTGAGGCTGATCGGTGACGGGACCGGCCGCCTGCAATTGCGAAAACATCCTGTCAAAAAGGGCTGTATGCGCGGCGCCTTTGCGCCCCTTGCCCGATGGGGCAGGAACCAAACTGCTGTTTGACTGATCGTTGATGTTTACGGATTCCATAGGCCTTGTCCTTTAACTTACACAAAGCAATGCAAACTTGGTGCCAACCTTATCGGCGTCCGGTGGAAAGGCTGATTTCCAAACGCTTTTCGCGGTCGTCGGCCTCGGATCGGCGGGCGTCGGATGCGGCGTCGGACAAATAACGGGCCTTGTGGCTTTGTACGGCGAGGCGGGCGCGGCTTTCGGCGGTGGCCTGTGCCAGTTCCTCGGCGCGTTGGCTTTGCATTGCGGCCTCGGCGGCGATTTTACCGTTCAGTGTTGAACTTGATTGCAGTTGCGCCGCCAGAACGGGCCCCTTGACCTGACGTTCCGCCAAAATGGACCTGAGCCGTTCTGTCAGTGCCTCGGCGTGGGTTTGCGCCTGCGATAGTTTTTGCACTTCGTTGGCCGCCTGTGCCTTTTGAATGTCCTGCTTTTTGGCCATCAAACTGTATAGGTCACTGCGGTTGCGCATTTGGTGCTCCTGCTAGGTTCAAAAGTGTTGCGAGGCTGTCCGCAAACGGCGCCGCCTCATGCGGGCTTTGGCGGATCAGATCTTGAATTTGCGGCCAGAGCCGGATGGCTTGGTCCAGATCGGGGTCGCTGCCGGCCTCGTATCCGCCCATCAGCATCAGGTCGCGGTTGTCCATATAAAGTGCGATCAGCTGGCGCAGGCGGGCGGCCGCGTCGCGGTGTTCCGGCGAAACGATATCGTTCATCACGCGGCTGACCGATTGCGGTACATCCAGCGCAGGATAG
This sequence comes from Marivivens sp., assembly GCA_965215785.1. GTDB lineage: Bacteria > Pseudomonadota > Alphaproteobacteria > Rhodobacterales > Rhodobacteraceae > Marivivens. The sequence continues at coordinate 1,475,543 of OZ244120.1, forward strand.
AGCCCCATCTGAGTCTGGCGTCGCGACAGAACAAAGTGACCGTCAAGGATCGCACGCGCGGTATCGACCACCGGATCGTTGGTGGTGTCGTCGCCATCGGCCAGAACGGTATAGATCGCGGTGACCGCCCCCTGTCCGGGCAGGCCGGGTCCGGTGCGTTCAATCAGGTTCGGGATCAAGGATACAACGGACGGCGGGTACCCTTTGGCTGTTGGCTGTTCGCCCAAGGCCAGGCCGATTTCGCGCTGGGCGTGGGCGACGCGGGTCAGACTGTCCATGATCAGCAGAACCTGTTTGCCCTGATCGCGAAAATATTCGGCGATTGCTGTGGCGCGTCGCGCCGCGCGAAGACGCAGCAGCGGCGACCGGTCCGCAGGGACCGCGACCATACACAATTTTTTCGCGGCCTCACCTTGCATGATGGATCGGGCAAAGGCGCCGACCTCGCGTGCACGTTCGCCGATCAGTCCAACAACAACCACGTCGGCGCTGGTGAACTTTGTTATCATTTCGATCAGGACCGATTTACCAACGCCTGACCCCGCCACAACACCAATGCGCTGGCCTTGGCCGACGCTTAGAACGGCGTTGATGATGCGGACACCGACGTCCAGCGGTTTGTCCACGGCGGTTCGCGCCAGAGGGTTCATCGGTTTGCCAGCAAGGGGCCATTCGGCGGTGCACAAAGGGTGCGGGCCGCCATCCAGCGGCGCGCCTTCGGCATCAATCACACGGCCAAGCAGGGCCGGTCCAACCAGCGCATCGCGGCCGCCATTGCGCAGGCGCACAGCGGCACCGGCGATGATCGGGGCGTTGGGCTGATCCAGAAACACGAGGTTCCGGCCATCGGCAAAACCGATCACCTCACCCTGCACCAAGGTGTCGGTTTCGGTTGCTATTACGCACAGCGCGCCGGGCGTTGCGGGAAAGCCCGAGGTTTCCACAATCAGGCCATCGTATTTCAGAACACGCCCCGTGATCTGTTCGTTGGCCTGTGTTGGCACCGTCAGGCGTTCGGTGACGTTGAGCAAGAGCGGGTTCATGATTTCGACCGTGTCGAGCGGCGCGGCGCGGCCTGTTTGGCATCGGTCGCGGGGGCAATGATATCCTGAAGGCGGATCGCATCGGTGCGCACGATTAAATCCCCACGCCCCAGCGACAGATCAACGCTGATCATTTCGCTTTCCAATAGTTCGCTGTTTTCCAGCTGTGGTTCGATGGCTGCGAAATCGCCTGCGTTCATGCGCACTTTGACGCTGCGAATGCCTTGGCTGACACGATCAACGATGGCCTCGATGCGTTTCATGAAATGTTCGGGCATATCGTCGATCTGTGAACCGGCCCGTTCGCTGGCGAGGCGTCGAATAGCCTCTTCCAGCGCGGCCTGCAGGGTTTCGCTATCGGCGATATCAACGGTTCCCATCCGTTCGACCGCAGCGGCAAAGGCGTCGCGCGCCGTGTGCATTTCATTGGTGGCCGTGGTCAGATCGGCCTCTAGGCGGGCGCGTTCTTCGGCGATGCCTTCTGCCTTGGCGGCGGCCCGTGCGGCATTCAGGCGATGTTCGACCTCGGCCTCTGGGATGCCGGGGGGAGGGGGCGGCGGCACGGGTTGTTTTGTGTCGGGCGATGCTTCGGGTTCGACAACGGTGGCGCGGTCCGAAAAGGGCGCGGCGTGGAACGTGTCGCTGGTTGGGCCGTCGCGAAAATTCCGCGCCTGAAACTGCCCGTCCCCTTTGGAACGGATCAGTTCGATAATGTCTGCTGGACGAATGGCGCGGTTTTTGGATTGGGACATATGTTACACCATCTGTTCGCCGCCACGACCAGCCAGAACGATCGTTCCGTCGTCGGCCATACGGCGGGCAATTGCGATGATTTCCTTTTGTGCGTTCTGCACTTCGGTCAGGCGCACCGGCCCCATCGCATCCATTTCGTCGAGGATGTTGGCCGCAGCACGGGTCGACATGCAGTTGAGCAGTTTTTCCCGCAGCGCTTCGTCCGCACCCTTGAGCGCCAGAACCAGCAGTTCGGTTTCGACCGACCGCATGAGGGTCTGCATCGAACGGTCGTCCGACTTGATCAGGTTTTCGAAGACGAACATGTTTTCCTCGATCGAGGTCTGCATGTCTTTGTCCTCTTTACGCAGATCTTTCATGATCCGCTGTTCCATGTCGGTTTTGGTAAAGTTCAGAATGCGGGCAGCGGCCTGAATGCCGCCGATCTTACTGGCGCGCATGGTCGAGGATTGTTTGAACTTTCGCTGCATCACGTGCTCAAGATCCTTGAGCGGTTCAGGCTGGACCGTGTTCAGGGCGGCGATGCGGTGCACCAGATCGCTTTGAACATCGTCGGGCAGCAGGTCCAGAACCTCGGCGGCAAGGCCGTAGTCCAGACATGCGATGACCAACGCCATAATCTGCGGATGTTCGTCCGAAATCAGCTCGGCAATGGCGCGGGCGTCCATCCAATCCAAGATCTCGATCGGCTTTTTGGCGTTGCTGGGGTTGATGCGGGTCAGCACCGATTGCGCTTTGTCGTCGCCCAAGGCTTGGGTCATGACATTCTGAACGAATTCCGCCGCGCCAAGGCCGATGCCGGTTTCGTTTTGCAGCGCGGTCAGGAATTCCTCGATGATGTCATCAAGGGTTTCGTTATCAACACTGCCCACGTCGTACATCGCTGCACCAAGGTGCTGAACCACACGCGGTTCAAGGTTCTTGAGGATCGTCGCGGCGGCCTCTTCGCCGAACATCATCATTAGCACGGCGGCTTTTTCGGTGTGGGAAATTTCGTCGATCGCCATTTAGTTCACCTGATCGATTTCATTGACCATCATGCGGTGCAGAACACCGGCAATACGTTCTGGGTCTTCGCTGGCCAGCTGACGGATCACTGCGAATTTTTCTTCGCGGCTGACGTCTTCGCCTAGGGCGCTCTCGGCCATTTCTGCGCGGCGGCTGTTCAGGCGTTTCTGGACATCACTCAGGGTGTCGCCTTCGCCAACTTCGACCGCAGTTGCCTGAAGCGCGGCTGCGTTGTTCAGGCTTTCACCGGCGGGGATCAGCACGCGGTCAAGGATCGGACGCACAACACCCAGACCAACGATCGCCAGTGCCACAACGATTGCCACCTGACGCAGAATATCGGGCAGCCAGTTGAGGCCTTCCAGCGGCGATACGCTAGCGATTTCGACAGGCTGGAATTCTTGGGCCATGACGGTGACGCTATCGCCGCGTTCCGAGTTAAACCCGATGGCCGAGCGCGCCAGTTGGTTCAGGCTTTCTAGGTCGGGACCGGTCGCTGGTTCGCCTTCGACGGCCTCTGGTGCGCGCACCAGAACAGCGGCGCTGATGCGTTGAATGGCGGCACCTGGCGCTTGGGTCGCTATGACCTTGCGGCTGACCTCATAGTTGCGGGTCGATGAGCTAGTCCGGTTTGTTGGACCTTCAACGGCCGGGTCGTTCGGGGTGCCCAGCTCTTCGGTGACGGTATCGGGCGGTGGCTGGTTGCTCACTGCGCCGGGGATGCCGCGCGCAATGCCTGAGCTGCTTTCGCTGGTTTGCTGCTGTTCGCTTAGGACAACGGTCGCGTTGGGGTCCAGCACCTCTTCGGTGGTTTCCGAACGGGTGAAATCCATGTCGATGGTGACCTGAACCGAAAGGTTGTCCGCGCCGACAACAGGGGCAAGGATGGCTTCGATCCGGTTACGATAGAGGTTTTCGATCTGGACACGGTGTTCCAGTTCACGATCCGATAGGACCAGCCCGCTTTCATCAGCGCCGCGCGACAGCAAACGGCCCATCTGATCGACCACCGTCACGTCTTCGCGGGCCATGCCCGGAATGGACGACGACACAAGGTTTACAATCGCGTCCACTTGACCGCGATCCAATGCGCGACCCGCCGAAAGTTGCAGGAAAACCGAAGCGCGCGGCGGTTGATTGTCCCGCAGGAACGCGGATCGTTCCGGCAACGCCAAATGCACACGGGCGCTATTGATAATTGCGATTTCGGTTATCGAACGGGCCAGTTCGTATTCCTGAGCCTGCCGCAAACGGGCACCTTCGACAGAACGGCTCGCGCCCATGGGAAGTTGGCTAATGACGTCGCTGCCCGCAGGAACACTCTGCGGTAGGCCAGCCGAGGCTAGCATCATACGCGCACGATAGTAATCGGACGATGCCACCGCGATATCGCCGGTGCGGTTATCAACAACCGAGTTGATGCCGCCGCTGGTCAGAACCTCAAGCATCTGGGCCTTTTCCGCCTCGGGTAGGCCGGGATACAGCGCGGTCCGCGATGGTTCGGACAGGAACGCCCACGCCATCAGGCCAAAGACCATGATGGCCACAATCAAAATCGCCGGTAGCGCCCGTTGAACCGCCGGTTGGCGGGCCATGGTGCGCAGCGATGTCAGTGCATTGCCAGCCTGCGATCCAAGCGATGCAGGTTGCGTTTGATTTGCGTTAGCTGGTGCGAGTGCCATAGTTTTCTTCCGTTCCCAGCGCCGATCAAACCGGCATGTTCATGATGTCGCGATAGGCACCAAGCGCCTTGTTGCGAACGTTGAGGGTCAGTTGCATCGACAGCGACGCAACCTGTTGTTTCACCATCACCGAGGCCAGATCCTCGGTTTCGCCAAGTTCAAACGCCGTGGCGGCAGCGCGGGCATCACTTTGCGCCGCATGAAGCCCATCAAGCGCCGAGCTGACACGCTCGGAAAAATCCGGACCGGTCGGCTGGTTCGGGGCTGTCTGCGCCTCGGCCCTTGCGGTTTGCAGCGCCTGAAGCGGTGACGGGATATTTCCAATGCCTGAAACGCTCATCTCGGACCTCAGACCGCCTCTGCCAGTTCAGGCAGGACCATGCTGTTGCCAGCGTCGATCACCAGATCCTGTGCGGTGATTTCACCGTCGATGCTTAGAACCAGCGCGCGCTGGATAACGTTTTCCAGTTCGCGTACATTGCCGGGCCAGTCATGGGCGCGCAGCGCTGTGATTGCCTCGGGCGTCAGGACCGGGAGGGTCATATCGGCGGGGCAGTGGCGTGCAATCAGAACACTGGCCAGAACAGGGATGTCATCGCCGCGCTTTTGAAGCGGCTGAGTGGCCAGTGGGAATACGTTCAAGCGATAGTACAGGTCTTCGCGGAAGCGGCCTTGGCGGACCTCGCTTGGCATATCGCGGTTCGAGGTGGCGATGATGCGGATGTCTACAGGCACTTCGTTCTGGCTACCGATTGGGGTGACGGTCCGCTCTTGCAGAACGCGCAGCAGTTTCGACTGAAGACCCATTGGCATTTCCGAAATTTCATCCAGCAGCAGGGTGCCACCATCTGCGGCGCGGATAATGCCTTTGTTGCCTGCCGCTGCGCCGGTGAACGCGCCTTTTTCGTGACCGAACAGGATCGCTTCGAGCATGTTTTCAGGAATGGCAGCACAGTTGATGGCAACAAATGGTTTGTCTGCACGGCGGGACAGGTTGTGAACCTGACGTGCCAGAACCTCTTTGCCACTGCCGGTTGGGCCATTGATAAAGACGGTAACGTCTGTGCGGGCAACGCGTTTGGCCAGATCAATCAACTGACCTGTGGTTTCGGCCCCAGCCGCCATAGCGCCAGCCAGACCGCCGATCACATTTGCCGCCATCAACAGATGGGCGTTCGACATCATATCTGCCGATAGCGTCGGCATGCCGATGCGGTTCAGGCGTCCGCCCAGTTCTGCGGTTTGTGTGAATTCGGTTGCGGCCTCATCCAGAACAGTGACGGACTTCACGCCGACCTTGCGGGCCTGTTCGGTGATACCACGGGTGCCGCCCTGCGCGGCCTCATATTTTGCGGACACGATCAATGTGTCTGCGGCGTCGCTAATTGTGTCAGATACATGCACATCCAATCGACGACGTTTCAAAAGCTCGGCCAGATCAGCGGAGGCGTTAAAGTCAGTCGACACGATCAGAATGGTCTGCATGGTCTGTTCCTTTCGAAGTTACACGAATGGAAGGGCACAGACCGTGCCACTATGTCCGGCACCGATAAAAAAAATTCGAATAAGCCCTAAAATGGCGGTTTCGCCGGTCGATAGAAGACTGTGGTGTCGCCAAGGCGTCGGAAAACTGTCGCGGTGGCGTCAATTCTGCGCGGCGCGCCGGATTCCTGACACCGCTGTCGCAGTACGGCGGGGCCCATTCGGATAGTTAGGGCCGAAATCCCGTCAAAACACAGGTTGCCGTTAGGTTTTTTGCATTTTTAGGCAAACACATACTTTCGGCTATATCACATTTTCCCGCGATGTACCGTTTCAAGCCGAGTGAGACGTGAAGGAACCGCGCCAAATGCTATCAAAAACTTATCACCTTAAGTTTCCCGACCTCGACGCTGCGCAAATCGCTGCGCCATTTGTGATCGAGGCTTTGGGGAATGCTATTCCCTCGTGCAACCTCTCGGGCTTGAATGTGCTCATTAGTAAAGAGGGCGATGTATCGATCAATGTGTTCTTCGGGAACATCAATGATTTGAAGACATTCGAGAAAAAGCACGGTGGATTCCTCGATGCGATGAAAAAGACCTTTTTGTTCAAGTCCACGGGCTTCGACGGGGTCTGCATCTACAATTTTGAAAGGGGCGAAGACGAAGCGGCGTAAACGCCTGTTCGGTTTGGCCCGAAGATTGCAGATGCGTCGGTGCGGTGCGGGGATCCCGCCAAGCGCCAAGCAAATTGCGTACCTAAGGAATTCAGGATGAGTGCACAGCCAGAGACGGCCAAAGATTCCGGTCTTGTCCGGGTGCCGTCAGAAAAAATCAGTCGGTTAATGGATCTCGTTGGCGAGCTATCGCTCAGCGTGTCCGAGACCGTGCATTCTCCGGATTTGCAGGGGCTAGAGCTGACATCGTTCGATGCAGCGGTTCACCGTTTGACCATGATCGTGCGCGAGGTTCAGGACGTCGCGACCGAACTGCGCCTTGTTCCGATGGACGACGTCTTTAAGCGCCTGCGCCGGATGGTGCGCGAGCTGGAGCGCCAGACCAAGAAAAAGATCGACCTTGTTATCGAGGGCGGGGATACCGCCATCGATAAACTTGTCGCGGACCGCCTCTATGATCCATTGTTGCACGTCGTTCGCAACTCGGCGGACCATGGGCTTGAAACCCCCGATGAACGGGTAGAATCCGGCAAGGACGAAAAGGGCCGCATCCTATTGGCTGCGAGCCAGATCGGTAGCGAAGTGCGCATCATCGTCGAAGATGATGGTCGGGGCCTGAACCGCGAAAAAATCCTGAAGCGTGCGCGTGAACGCGGGTTCTTTGGTCCGGACGAAGAGCCGGAACCAGCGAAACTTTGGCGCTGCATCTTTGAACCTGGCTTCTCGACCGCTGAAACGGTTAGCAACCTGTCCGGCCGCGGCGTCGGTATGGATGTTTTGAAAAGCACCATGAATGCGCTGCGCGGTCGGATCACCGTCGACAGTGAGGGCGGCATAGGCACACGTGTGTCGTTGTTTATCCCTGTGTCGCTGGCGTTCCTTGACTGCATCATCCTGCGGCAGGGGCACACCCTGTTTGCTGTGCCGATTGATGTTGTGTCGGAAATCGCCCGCCCAGAAGAAAACGAACTGATGCATATCTCTGCGGATGATAACCGTGAAATGCTGCGTCTGCGCGGCGAGATGATGCCGATCATCCGTTTGGATGAATTCTTTAACGAAGTTGACGAAGAACAGGAAAAAGCACCGGTTCCACCCAACCTTGTTGTGTTCAAAACCGCCCATGGGTCGATCTCTGTACCCGTGGACGAGGTGCTGGATCGTCAACAGGTGGTTATGAAGCCGCTTGTGGGTAAACTGTCGTCTGTTCGCGCCAGCTTTGGCTGTGCGCTGCTGGGCACCGGCGAAGTCGCACTTGTTCTGGATTGTGAACGCCTCGCGTCGGAGGCCAAACGATGATCCACGAAGACCTCGGCTTCGAGCGAATCCGCACCTGGCTGATCAATCGCAGCGGCATATTCTATTCGGACCAAAAGAAAGAATTGCTGCTACAGCGACTGATCCGCGTGCAAAAACAATTTGGCATCAAACAGATGTCGGAAATGGCCAATATCCTAACGTCTGAGCGGGATCGGAACCTGCAGATTGCGGTGATGGATGCTGCCACGACCAATCACACGTTCTTTTTCCGCGAAAGCGAAGTGTTGGAAAAGTTCAAAACACTGATCCTGCCATCGGTGTCTGACAAAAAGACGATCCGCCTTTGGAGCGCGGCCTGTTCGACAGGTGACGAGCTTTTCACGCTTGGAATCCTTATTTCTAAAACGCTCGGCCCTCAGGCGCTGCTGCGGTTTCAGATGTTGGGGACCGATCTTAACTCGTCGTGTGTGTCGCGCGCCGAGCAAGGAATGTTCAACGAACGGAACCTTGAACAAGTGCCAGCCGAATACTTGCGCAAGTATTTTGTCCGCCAGCCAAACGGTCAGTTCAAAATCACGGACAGCATTCTGAACCAATGCACCTTCCGTCGTTTGAACCTCAAGAGCAAGCCATACCCGTTCCGCCACGAGATGCAGATCATCTTCTTGCGGAACATTTTGTACTATTTCAACGAAGCGGACCAGAAACAAACTTTGGACGATCTATACAACGTGACCGAACCGGGGGGTTGGCTGGTCACCAGTGTCACCGAAAATATCCGTGATCTGAACACACGTTGGGAATCTGTTGCGACAGGTGTTTATCGTAAACCGGGGGGCATGAAATGACCCTCAGACGTCCATACCGTGTTTTGATCGTCGATGACTCGGCCCTGATCCGCCGCGTTTTGGCCGAAGGGATCGAACGCTGCCCCGAGTTGGAGGTTGCCGGTTTCGCCTCGAACGGGGCGCAGGCAAATGATCTGCTGGCAACACTTCAGCCGGATGTGATTACGCTCGATCTTGAAATGCCAAACATCGACGGGCTGACGTTTTTGCGGAACTATCTGCGCAAACGCCCCATCCCGACCATTGTGATTTCTTCGGCGACCAACGGCAACAACAGCATGGCCATTCAGGCGGTCGAGGCAGGCGCCGTTGATATCATCAGCAAGCCGCGCCTGAACGCCAATATGGGTCTGGCTCATATGATGCGGGATGTTTGCGACCGCATCGTGACCGCCGCAAAATCGCGCCCGCGTCTTGGACAGGTGCGTGCGGACGTGGCGCAATCGATCACACCGATTTCTTCGGCAGTGTCATCGAATTGGATCTTTGCAATCGGTGCCTCTACCGGCGGTATTCAGGCGCTTAGTCAGGTTCTGCCAAAATTTCCGGCAGGATCGCCGCCCATCGTTCTGGTCCAGCACATGCCCGAAGGGTTTACCAAGTCGTTCGCCGACCGCATGGACATGATTTGCCCGATGGATGTGGTCGAGGCCAAGCACGATGACTTGATCCGCGCCGGCTCTATCTACGTCGCGCCGGGCGGTGACAAACACATGGTGATCGAACGCAAAGGTACCGCCCTGAAGGTGTCGCTGAATAAGGGCGAACCGGTCTGTTATTCGCGCCCGTCTGTGGATGTCCTGTTCCAATCCGTGGCCGCTGTTAGCGGGCGTCGGTCGGTCTGTGCGCTGCTGACCGGCATGGGGCGTGACGGTGCCGATGGCATGATGGCTATCCGGCGTGCCGGTGGCACGACCATCGCACAGAACAAAGAAACCAGCGTGGTATTCGGCATGCCGAATGTCGCGCAACAAATCGGGGCCGCCATGCAGATGGCGCCACTCGATCAAATAGCCGCGCGCATGATGCACGCGGTCGGAGCCCGCCAACGTATCCCTGGCGATCAATCTTAACCAAAGGAAGCCGCAATGAACCAAGTTGCTGAAACAACCCAAGAGGCCGAGCGCGCGGTTGATGATCGCGCCGAGGCAACCTTCAACAACGCCGACAATGTCGACGATATGTACCTAACCTTCGCATTGGCCGAAGAAGAGTACGGCGTCGGGATCGGTGTCGTGACCGAAATCGTCGGTATGCAGCGGATTATGTCCGTGCCGGACATGCCACACTATGTCAAAGGCGTGATCAACCTGCGCGGCAAAGTTATCCCGCTTATGGATGCGCGCCTGCGCTTTGGCATGCCCGAGAAAGAATATGACGACCGTACAGTTGTGATCGTCATGGACGTCGATGACTCGTTGATCGGACTGATCGTAGACGGCGTTAGCGAAGTTCTTGAAATTCCAGGAGGCCAAATCGACCGCCATGGTCAATTCGGCAAAGCCGGTTCCACCGAACGCCCTGTCATCTTTGGCATTGGTAAGGTCGGTGACCGCGTTTCGATCCTGCTGGATACCACCGTTCTGGTGTCGGATAGCGAAATTAACCTGCCCGCAGAAGTCGCCGGATAACCAAATATCACTTTGGCGTTAAACACCTTACGGTGTGCGCCGTAATCCTGAAATAGCCCTTCCTTTTACAGGAGAGAAAAATATGCCACACAACGTGATGATCGTAGACGATGCCGCAATGATGCGTCTCTACATCGCAAGCTTCATCAAAACGTTGCCAGACTTCAAAGTCGCTGCACAAGCGTCCAACGGCCAAGAGGCGTTGGACAAACTTGGTGAGCTGCCAGACCTGGACCTGATCCTGCTGGATATCGAAATGCCGGTCATGGATGGTCTTGAGTTCCTGCGCCACGCCAAGCTGAAAACACGCGCCAAGATCGTGATGCTCAGCTCGGTTGCGGTGTCCGGTTCGGCCCACGCCGCCAAAGCCCGTGAATTGGGTGCCGACGGCGTTGTTGCAAAACCATCGGGAACCGTTTCGCACGACCTAGAGGAAAAAGTGGGCGATGAACTGGCCCGCACGATGAGGGACCTGTTGGTGTCAGCCTAACCTAATACGTGTGGCTGTTCCGCGGTTAATTCAGCAAAGAGGGACACGATGTCTGACGAAATGGACGAAATCTGGGCGCTGTATCTTGATGATGGTACGCAGTCGCTCGATCAGATGGAAAGCTCTTTGCTGGCGTTGCAAGACGGAAATCCGGCAGAGTTACCTGACGAAGTCAGTGCCCTTTTCCGCGCTGTGCATACCTTTAAGGGGAACAGCCGTGTACTCGGCCTTGCTGTTGTCGAAAGCCGTGCGCACGTAGCCGAGGATCTTATTGGTCTGGTTCGGGATGAAGGGGTCCCGATGGATGAAGAGATCATCGACATCCTGCTGTATGCGGGTGACATTCTGCGCGACATGCTTGAGGAAACCTCGGCAACCCGCGCAGACGTCGCACCCGACGCCTCAGAAGAGCTGATGCAGCGGCTCAACGATAAAATCGCCCGCTGCAAAGGTGAAGATCCTGCACCGGCCGAAGAACCCGTTGCTGACGTTGTTGATGCCGTGTCCGAGGCAGAGACCGCGCCAGAACCGGAGCCGGAGCCCGAGGCCGATCCAGAACCCGTCGCCGAAGTCGAACCCGAGCCAGTGGCAGAGGAAGCGGAAGCCGAACCAGAGGCTGCACAGGCCGACCCAGAGCCTGAAGCCGCACCTACAGGCGATAGTTCAGCAGAGGCAGAGGCCGACGAGGTCGATGATCGCCCCGTGCAGTCGGCGTCAAAACGATTGATCGATGATCCGTCGTACAAAGACATCTTCACCGGTATGGTCAACGATGCGACCCGTCGCTTCAAAGGCTATATGGGCGACTATGAAACGGATGCGGACGAAGCCCACAAAAAGGTAAAGCGCGAAGCCGACAACCTTGATCATGCGGCGACCCAGATGGGTCTGACCGAATGGTCCAATCTGCTCAAAGAATTCCACGATCAGCCGTTCACCGACACGCAGACCGCCGTCGAACAGCTGGCCGGATTGCTGCTCCAGATCGAAGAGCTTGCGCGTGTCGATCTGGCCGAAGCGCCAGAGCCCAAAGCCACAGTCGATGGCGAGGCGACGTTCTTTGACAAACTGGCCGAATGTTTGCCGGCCCTTGCCGAGTTGGGCCGCAACTGGACCGTGGGCGAGGATCCCGACCAGCAGGCCATTCAAGAGCATACAAACCACATCAATTCGGTTGCCGAAGAGCGCGGGTTGATCCGTGTGGCCGATGCCGCCCTGCGTTTGGGCCGCAGTAAGGATGCACGGGAATTCCGCACCTCTGAATTGCGCCTTTATGAAGAGCTAAGCGCAGTTGAACGCGTTCTGACCGAAGAAGCAGCCGCATCGAACATCAGCCCATCCCAATTGTTGCGGACATGGTGTGCCAACCATGCGTTCGAAACGCTTACCGCAATCGACAAGGCGTTGGCCGGTTTGAAATCCGGCGAAAACCTGGATGGCCATTACGCCAGCTTTGCCCGTCAGATGCGATTGGTGTTCCACGCCTGTTCGCACCACGATCTGGGAACTGCCGCGCAGCTTGCGATGTCGCTGATCGACCTGTTCGATCGCCTGCATACCAGCGGCAACCCACCTGACAGCATTCTGATGCACATCGGGCGTAGCTTTGTTGACACGATCGAACTGGTCTTTGATGCGCTGGAACAGGGCGAAATCCCTGACACCAACCATCTGGACGTGTTGTTCGAACAGGCGTCGAACGCGGCATTCCTTGGCGAAGGCCTAATGACAACGACGGCGATTGAACGTCGGTTGTCGCTGCCGGAACAGTACCATCGCGTCCTGTCGCCTGAAAGTGTGCGCACGGCCTCTGCCGCTATCGAAGCGCGCAAACATTTTTACATCATCCGCACCGACATCAACGACAAAGAGGATTTGGCCGAACAGTTCCTGACATGGATCGGGAACGACAACGTAGATGCGATCACAAACGTCACCGTCTTCCGCGATGAGGTCCCGTTGTTCGAATTCCTGATCGCGACACATATGGAACAGTCGGCTGTTGTGACCGATCTGGTGTCGATGGATCCCACCGGCAAATACCTGTCGCTAGAACATTCACTAAAAGACAACGCCATTGACGAAGACGCGCCACAGGAAAACGTGAGCGATGTCGACGCAAGCCTGTCACAGGGGCAGGGCCTGACGACCGAAATGCTTGAGAGCATTTCCGAAGTGGCGGCCTCGCAGGCGATGGTAAACCATATGCTGTCCGACTTGTCGGATATGAGCATCGCCGACAGCGTTGAGGCGGCACTGAAAGCTGCCGAACAGGACTTTGAAAAGGGTCGTAACACGATCCGCGGTCTGGTGGCGGATCTGTCCGCTCGCTTGCAAGAGGTCACTCAGGTCGAGGCGCAGTTGGTGGCGCAAATGGCGCATCTGCAGGAACAGACCGTTTCAATCCGGTCCCGTCCGCTTGAAATGCTGATCCGTCCGCTTGCTGCGCTTGTCTCGACGTTGTCGCGCAAAAACAAGAACGAGGCCAAGCTGACCAGCGCTGGCGGTGAAATGACGATGGACGTCACATTGATGGATCACCTGCGCAAAATGTTGCGTGTGATCCTGACGGAACGTGTCGGCCTAGAGGGCGGCGCAGCGCAGAATGTGCACCTGTCGTTCCACCGTGACGAAGAACGGGTCTTGGTAACCATCGAAGATGACGGCGGCGATTTTGATGAGGCAGATATCATGCCTCAGCTGGATCCGATGTTGCGTCAAACCACCAGCGATCTGCGTATGATCGAGGTGCCTGGCGGTGGTATGCGTTTCTATCTGTCGATGCCGCTCTCTATGGTCGTGCTCGAAGGTATGGTCGTTGGGATCGAAGGCGTGCGCTACGTCATCCCTGTCGATGCGATCCAGTCGATCGTCCAGCCACCCAAAGAGGCGCTTCAGCCGATTTCGGCGGCGCAGGGTCAGATGGTCATTCAGATGGACGATGGCAGCATGATCAGCGTTCATTGTCTGAACCGTACGATCCCGAACCAGATCACGCGCGAAGACAAGTATGGAAACCGCCGTGTGTTCGTTGTCTTGGGCGTCGGAGAGAAGTCGCTTGCCATCCCTGTGGACGAACTTATGGGGCAGCAACTGGTACTGCTGCGCCCACTGCGGGGCGTCCTGCGGCACATGAAAAACCTGATCGGTATCGCACTTTTGGCCGGTGGCGAGGTGGGAATGGTGCTGTCAACAAACGCTGTTGTGGCCCAAGCCTCCGAAGCGGCATAGACCTTGCAAACGGCGCCTTAGGGCGCCGTTTTTCTTAACATTTTCCCGAAAAATGACGTTCAGAAATGAGAGAAGTTCGGAACTTAAAAATGGGAGAGATGTCAAAATGACATTCGAGAACGCTAGGACTTCGTACCGACGAGCAGAGACGTTCCAGCCAGCCGATGTGAATGATCCGCACGAAATCATCGGTGTGACGCTGCAGGAACTGAAAAAGTCACTGACGGTCCTTGCGGCCGCTCAGGAAAACGGCGGCAACTATCCCGCCAAACACCTGAACCGTGCTTTCACCGCGATCTACATTCTACAAAGCAGCCTGGATTTCGAGGCTGGTGGTGAGATCGCGACCAACCTGTTTCAGGTCTACGAATTCTGCCGCCTACAGGTTGCCGATGCCTTTTCGCGCCACGAAGAGGCGAAACTGGCACTTGCTGCGCAGCACATTGACGGCATTTGCAGCGCATGGGCCCAGATCGGCTCGGCGGCGACACAGGGCGCTGTGTGATGGTGACGATGCCTGCCGGTTTTGGTGTGGTCTTGGGCGATCTGACCGATCGCCTGATACAGGCTGCGCGCAATGGGCGTGTGGATGATGTGCTGGCCCTAAACACTGAAATCAGTGGCCTTGCAAAACAGATTGCCACCGCAGAGATGAATGACATCGAAAAAGGGCGGCTAATGGCATCGCTGCGCGAAGCGGCCAAGGTCGTCAGCCAAGCCAGCTTTGCGACCCAAGGTATCCTGCGCAATGAACGCGTCGCGGACCGCCATCGCCCTGCCTATCGTCACATCGACCGGAAGCTGGCCCAATGACCAGCTGCGCGTTCTGTAATCTGATCCGACTGTTTTTGTTTATGGCAGCGGGCCTGATGTTCATGATGGCGGCGTTCCCTGACGCCTTGCAGCCACTGCTATCAAAAATCCCGGGACCAATGGCTGTTGCACTGATTGTGCCTGCCATCGGTGTGCCCGGGTTTATCATTAAATATCGTCGCTGGAAAAACGACCAGCAGTCCTAATGCGCCTTAACGGAAAGGCGCAAGTAGGCGATCAACAGGCAGGCGGCGTACACGCTTGGCCTGTCCTTTTTCGTCGTGATGGGTCACTTCGATAACGTATTCGCTCATGGATGGCGGAAAGGCCGGTTCACGAGGTTCGAATTCGTTGGTCTGTGAAAAACGCTGATGTTTCATAACGTGCCTCTGGGTTCATTCAGACACTCATCAGCAAGAACCGTGCCGTTATTGCATCGCAAAGGCCGTAATCAGAACTTCGTGCACGGGCGAGGGATCATTTTCGTCGCCCACTTGTGTGTTCAGCGCGTGTCGCGCCATGCGCGGGATCATGATCCGCAGGTCTTCGGCGTTTACCACAGCCTCGCCCGCTTCGATGATTGCGTCGATCAACACCGCCTCTAGGCGGCCATCACGCGCATCTATCTGGTCTTGTAATTCGGTGGCTGGCGCACTGCCGCGATCAATCATGAATGACAGCGACACAGTCACGTGTTTGTCGAATTTGGACAGCGATGTCGTCACAGGCATGCCATAGGACAGATAAGTCGGCCGCGCGGGCGGCTCGGGTTCGGCGATGGACGCTTGCATTTGCTGGGGATCTTCGCCTGCGGACAATGTCCCCATCATGCCGACACCAAAGGGTGCGACCACAGCCAGAAAGCCGACGATGCCAAAGATGCGAGCGTTTTCCATAATCACGAACAGTTGGTTACCTTAGTAAGTGTAACGAACCCCTGAGAAAAACTTTAGCTTTCTGCGCCGATTTCTATCGGTCCAATGGCATATCGGGACACGCCTATGTGGCGGGGTGGGCGCTAATATTATTGGCAAATAGGCCGTTGTAGAGGCGACGAAACTGCAACGCTGTAGGGGGCACATGGAAAATTCGGCCAGCCGCGCTTTGGTTCCGATTTCAGCGAACGTTCCGGCGACAACGCAAACGCAACAGCGTAAGGCCCGCAATTCGGGCCGCGCCGAGGTTGATTTCGACCTTGTGCGACGCGAAACCTATTTGCGCGATCGCAAGGATGTTGAGGAACAATTGCCCGACATCATTGGTCGCGCGCTTGCCAGAATCTGGATCGACGGCCATTTCCGCGACCGGTTTGCAGCCGGACCGGTGGAAACACTGGCGGCCTATGGTGTGTATTTGCCTCAGAACATCACGATTGATTTCGAAACCGAAGGCCTGACCCGCCCACAGGTGGTGGTCTATGAAAAACGGTTTCGGCACGGTCCGCGCCGCCGGCTGTTGTCGCTGCGGCTTATGATGTTGGCGGACAAATAATGCGTCGGTGGGCTGGCATATGTGCGCTGTCGCTTGCGGCGACGTCGGTCGAGGCTGGGTCGCTGTCATTAGCGCTAGAGGCCTATGCAAGCGGCCGTACAGCCGAGGCCGCCAGCATCTATGGCGATCTGGCCGCAGCAGGCGACAAACACGCCCAGTTCAATTTCGCGCTTATGTTCTTTGCAGGCGAAGGTGTCCCGCAAAGCTATAACGATGCGTTCAAATGGGCATGGCGCGCGAAATTGCAGGGCGTTGTGCAGTCTGAAACCCTATTGGCGCGTGTGGGCCCCTATGTGGCCAATGACGTGCGTTCGGCGCTTGTGACCGAGCTGACCAGCGAACTGGCCCCAGCGGTCGCTGACGGCGATATCAGGGCCATTCTAGGCATGTCCCTAATCACGACCGAATTGGCACCGCGTCCCGATCCGATTAAAAACTATGTTTGGCTGTCGATGGCGGTCGCCTTGGGCGAGGGCGGTGCGATCCCGCTGCGGGACAATGCGCTTAAGGCCCTTAACGACCGAGATCAGCAGCGGGCACAGGTGGCCGCGCGCACGGCGTTTTATGAATGGTGCGCACAGTCAACGACCAGCTCGCCCGCCTGTCAGGTTCTCAATTAGACACCAAAAACCCCGCCACAATGGGCGGGGTCGCACTGATCTTGGGGGGAATTCAGTGCTTTCGGAACCGCATAATTGTTTCAGCGGCGTCGATTGGTAGATTGAGCTTTTGGCTGATGTCTTCGGGGCGTTCACCGGTCCGTGCCAGCGCCACAGCCTCGTCGATCATGCGTTCGCTCGCGATCCAGTCCAGATCACACTGAAGATCACGAATGTCCTCTTGTAGGCGGATGGCCAGCGCGCGCTGCTGTTCTTCCATCCGGGCAAAATAACGCGCCATGCGGGCATCAATTTGCTGCATCAGGATCACGTTCGGATCCGTCTTTTGAGTCTTTTGGGTCGAGGCGGCATGTTTCGCCGTCCTCACACGGCGGATGAAAAGGGCAATCAGCATGACCGCGCCAAGGGCAAGTACGCCTGCTGTCAGGATCAGGTTCAATTGGCTGTCCAAGTTCATTCCGCTCTCTCCGGTT
This sequence comes from Marivivens sp., assembly GCA_965215785.1. Lineage (GTDB taxonomy): Bacteria > Pseudomonadota > Alphaproteobacteria > Rhodobacterales > Rhodobacteraceae > Marivivens. The sequence goes on from OZ244120.1 coordinate 1,493,044, forward strand.
TAGTCAGTTGTTCAGTTCGAGATAACTCTCGAACAGGCTCTCTGTGATAGCGTCCAGGTCGATTGGATAATTGCCTTCCGCGATCGCCTCTTGGATGCGGGTGACAAGTTCTAGTTCGATAGGCGGACCGGCTTTGAGCTCCGCAGGGATGCCCTGCGCAGACGTGCTTATTTGTGTCGTTTCACCTGCCGTGGCAGGCTGGGCCGTTGTTGCCCCCTTACTTTGCTGCAAGCGGGCTGCAGTATCGCTGGTTGCGCGTTTGACCCCTGGCGCACCACCGGACTGTGAAATTGAGTCAACCATCTTAGACCTCCATTCGTCGCCAGTAACGGCAGGATTTTTTCAAATGTTAGGGCGAAGAGACACTCGGTTCTCTCCGACGACGGTTCCGCGCACAATTTGTTGGGAACCCAAGTTTTTCAGTGCGATCACGTCTCCGTAACGTCCGTTTTCAAGTGCTTCTCCAGCCGCCATGACCGTGATCGGCCCTGTACGGATTTCCAGCATCAAAGGTGTACCCGAGCGTACGATCCACGCGGGTTCTAGGTGCCGAGTTTGCAAGATCTGTTCCGCACCAAGCGTGACCTTCATTCTGCGGCCAATAACTTCTTCGAGGCTGCCAAAAAGATCACTTGGCGCATGGGTGCCGCGTGGCATCAGTGCGATATCTTCGGGGGCGATCATTTCGCCTTTGGTCAGGGAACGGGTCAGGCCGACGACCATTGGGCCGGTGGCGGGGTCGTGGTCTGCGGATGCGGCAACGCTGGCCCGAATGGTCTGAGCGCCGGTGCGCATCGCGCGGGTCCACGGGGTGTCGCCCTCGCATCTGATTTCGGCGGTGCTCCAACTGCCCTGCAGGGGCGCAACGGTTGGTGTGACGCTGCAGGCGGGAAAGGGCCGGATAGGCGGGACAACGATAATCGACGGAACCCGCGCAGCCGCCATTGCCTCGGTCACCAGCGCGGCGGCCTCTTGGCCGCTGACGCCGTCCGAATAGCTGTCGTTTGCGGCAACGCCCGTCGCCGCAAAACAAAACACCAGTGCAAGCAGCCGCCGGACCATCACAATTGCCCCACGATAAACCGCACCGCACGATTGTCGAAGGCGCTGATGGGTTGGGTTGGATCAAGCGGGCGCAGGATCGCGGACCGGTTTGAAATGGAAACGACCTCAAGCATGTCGACGGTGGCGTTGCTGTCTGCGGTATAGGCGATCGCACCGCGGGTCAGACCGTGGCGGTGACCCACCTCGACGCTGAGTGTATTGCCGTTTTGCGCGACGGTTGCGGCCAGCGGCGTGCAGGACTGGACCGACAATAGTCGATCAAAGGCCTGATCAAGCCCGCTGCGCAAATCCGCCATCATCTGATTGCGGGTGCGGTTGGTCAGGCTTGCCGCATTGCCCAATAGCGATGGGCCAGGCAGACGGACCTCACGAATGACCTCTTGGCGATTTGCAATGCCTTCGGTCGTGAATAGGGACAAATCAAGGATCAACCGCGCCGATGTGGTGCGCCCGTCCTGTACGGTGTCCACGACAATACGCGGCACAAACCCATAGTCGCCATAGCCCAGACGCACATCGCCCGAGGTCAGGGTCACATAGTCACGCGCCGCACGTTCGTCGGACATATTGTTCGGGATTGGGCGTTCGGTGATGCGCAGATTGGCAACGTGGGGATGGCGATCCAGAACACCATAGAGCGTTTGAACCGTGTCCTGTGCGATCACTTCGGTCCATGCGGGTGCATAGGGTGAAACGCGCACGTCGGGGGCATAGGTGATAATGTTCATCCGCTGCGGCGCATCGCATTGCGTCAGGCCGCCGGGCCCGACCAAGGCGCGAATGCGCACGGTCCACATGTTTCCATTCAGGTCGGTTTCGATGATCTGATGCCGCATGACCTGACTGGTTGGGCGCACGATCAACATATCCCGTTCAACGACGGCCATGCTCATGACCGAGTGTCCTTGCACATAGGCCCCACCGGCAAGCGCGGCATTCAGCAGCGCATCCGCCAAGGCACGACGACGGGCCGAGTCAGTGTCGCCTGACGCGTTCACTGTGGCAAAGCCCTCGGTTTCGATCCAGATCGACTCTTGCGCCGAAACGGGTGCCGCCAGAAGGGCGCATAGGATGGCAAGGACGCGCAGGATCACAGCTCGCCCCGTGTTGCGCGGACGATATAGGCGACGGTGTCGGCATCAAGCGCCAGTTCGACCTCATAGCCGTCGGTGCCTTTGGGCGTGATCCGAACGGTGCGTGCGCCGCGAATGGTGCCTTGGACAAGCGCCTGCAGGTGATCGTCCTGAACAACCAAATCCGAAATCGTGGTCGAGGCCGAAATATGGATGCCGTGAACCTGCTCCGTCAGGTCGCGCAACGCGTCCATGCGTGCCGCGCGAAGCGCCAGCAGACGTTTCTGGTTCAGGCTACCGCCTTGTTGGTGGGCGATCTGGGCATAGCCAAGTCCTAAGATGAGCACCGGCATTGGTTCTGCTGCTTGTTGCATGGTGGCTGCCTCGGCGGCCTCTGCCATCTGCGGCGACGGGGCCGAAGCGGCTGGGGCTTCGTCAAAGTCATCTTTGATTTCTGCCAATGTGGTTGCATAGGCATCGGCGTTATTTGGCAGCGAACCAACGGCCGTCATGTCTTCGCACCCTGTCAGAAGCGACAGGCCAAGCGAGGCGGCGATCAAGCTGCGGGTCGTGATTATACGTGACACGGGTGCGTCTCCTTGCGAGCGGGCATAGTTGCCGACCGTGTGCAAATGCTGTGCCACGCTGGGATGGTCCGGCGCCGTACAGTCGTGGACGCCGATAATTGTGACCTTTGTGCGGCGACACAGGCAGGTGGCACCGAAATTGCAGATTTCAGTCTGAACCGCTCAGACGACAAAGACCGCAATTATGCATCACGTACTTGAACATCACCCAATTGCCGCGACAGGGGGCCGATAGAATGGCCGCCGCGACACAACCGACTCTGCTTAGTCGTATGGGTGACATGACGCTCCCGCTCGGCATTCTGGCCGTGGTGGCGATGATGGTTTTGCCGCTGCCGGTGGCGATGCTGGATACGTTCTTTGTTGGGAACATCTTGCTGTCGCTCTTGGTGCTGATGGTTGCGCTGCATAGCTATCGTCCGCTCGATTTTTCTAGCTTTCCCAGTATCTTGCTGATTGCGACGGTGTTGCGCCTTGCGCTGAACGTGGCCTCGACGCGGATCGTTTTGACCGACGGCCACACCGGTAGCGCCGCGGCAGGACGGGTTATTCAGGCCTTTGGCGAATTTGTAATCGCGGGGAATTTCCTGGTTGGTTTGCTGGTCTTTGCAATCCTCGTGATCATCAACCTTGTCGTGATCACCAAGGGTGCGGGCCGTGTTTCTGAGGTGTCCGCACGCTTCACACTTGATGCGATGCCGGGCAAACAGATGGCGATCGACGCCGACCTGAACGCCGGACTTTTGACACCTGAAGAGGCGAAAAACCGTCGGGCAGACGTCGCAGCCGAGGCAGATTTCTATGGTGCCATGGATGGTGCGTCGAAATTTGTAAAAGGCGACGCAATCGCCGGCATCCTGATCCTTGTTATCAACGTGATCGGCGGCATCCTGATCGGCACGCTTCAGCATAGCATGTCCGCAGGCGACGCCGCCCAGACATATATTCTGTTGTCCATTGGTGACGGTCTGGTCGCACAAATCCCGTCGCTTTTGTTGTCGATCGCAACAGCCGTGATCGTTACGCGCGTGTCGTCCAGTCACGACATGAGCGCGCTGATCGGCAAACAGATGAACCTGCGCCGCGCTTGGATCCCTGTGGCCGGTGTGATGGGTATTCTTGGCCTTGTGCCGGGTATGCCGACCGGATTGTTCCTGTTCGCCGCGATCGGGGCAGGGTTGGCCGCCTATTTCAATTCGTCCGAAACGGTCGATGATGACACAGCCGAGGCCGATCCAACCGCACCCGAAGGTGGCGAGGCGGACGGCGAACCCGAAGGTGTCACCGCCGACGAGGTGACCGACCACGCGCCGATCTCGCTTCAGATCGGCTATGGCCTGATCCAGATGGCGGGCGATGGTGGCGGCGCGCTGGTGTCGCGGATCACCGGCATCCGCCGCGAGGTGTCCAAATCGCTTGGCTTTGTTGTCCCGGGCGTGCGCATTCGCGATGAGCTGAGCCTGCCGCCGAACCAGTATCGTATCCGCATTGGCAACCGCATCGTTGGCGAAGACGTCATCTATCCGGACCGGAAACTGGCGCTGCCTGGTGGGTCCTCGATGCGCAAACTGCGCGGTATTGAGGTGAAGGATCCGTCCTTCGGTATGGATGCGGTCTGGATTCTGCCGCAGCAAGTCACCGAGGCCGAGGCAGACGATTATGTCGTCGTCGAACCAGAGTCGGTGGTCGCCACCCATATCAGTCAGGTTGTCACCCAGCACGCCGCAGACCTGATTGGTCCAGATGATGTTCAGACCCTGCTGGATACCCTGTCGCAGGTCGCGCCAACGCTGGTGACATCCATCGTGCCCAAGCTGGTACCGCTTCATACGCTGACATCGGTTCTGCGGCACCTGCTTGCTGGCCGGATGCCGATTTCCGACATGCGCCGGATTTTGGAAGGCGTCGGCGAGATGTCGTCGCGCAATCTGACCGCTGCCGATATGGCCGAGGCACTGCGCCCCGCATTGTCGCCGCTGCTGTTGCAGCAGTTGGGCTCGATCAGCATGCCATTGCCGTTGATCACGCTTGATCCGGAACTGGAACAAATTCTGATCCGCGCCCGTCAGGCCGGTGATCTCGATGGCGGGCTGGTCATAGATAACGAGCTTGCCTCGACCGTCGTGACCGCCATCGCCGAGGCTCAAGAACGCGCCGCTGGCGAAGGCAAACAGGCCGTCATCGTGGTCGCATCTCAGTTGCGCCGCGCGTTCTGGACGTTCCTGCGCCCCCACATCAACGACGCACTGGTTCTGGGCATCAACGAATTGCCGGAAACCCGCCGCGTCGAAGTCATTGCCGTCGTTGGCGGTCAATCATCGCTGCCCGGACCGCAGGGGATGACCCCCTCCACGCCGCAGCCCAACCAAACCGAACCGGTGAGGTAAGCCATGTCTACAATTGTTGTTCGCGCTTCAGATACCGCACTTGCCATGGACGAAGTTGAACGTCGTCTTGGGCCAGATGCCTTCATCTTGTCGACAAAAACGAAAAAGGGTCAGGTTGAAATCCGCGCCACGACCGACGCGCCGCGCAACACGCGACCGATGCCGCCGCGCCGTGATATCCCGAAACCCAAGGTCGTTGACGTGGTCGAGGAACGCCCGACGCCTGCCAAAACTTTTGGCGAGGTGTTGGCCGAACGGTCCAATGCCTTTGTGCCCCGCGATTTTGCGAAACCCGCAGCACCGGTCGAACAGGTCAAGCCGGTGGATGGTGGCCAACCTGTTTTGGTGCCTGACACCAAAGACCGGATCGGGGGCTGGCCGGGCTTGTCGCCCGAATTCGTCGCCGCGCTTTGGTCTGAGCTGAGCCTACCTAAAGATCGCGTCGTTCCCGGGTTTTTCACCCAGCTTTGCGACGCTGTTTTGCCGGATGGCGCGGTCCTGCCTGCTGGAACCGCGGAACGTGTGATCGTGATCGGCGCGCAAGGCAGCGGCAAGACCCTGACCGTTGCGCGACTGGCGGCGATGTTGATGACGGATGATCCGACCAAACGCCCGCGCCTGATCGCGCCCCGTTTGGAACGTCAATTGGCACCCGACACCCTGATGGGGGCGGCCCGTCTGATGGGGCTTAGCCCGGAACGTCCGATCCTCAAGGATCTGTACCTCGGGCAAGAATTTACAGAACTTGATCCGTCGCGCCCTCAAATCATCGATCTGTCTGCCGTTACTGATCTTGGATCAGTGGATTTTGAACAAATGGTCATTCCAGGGCGGACTCAGGTTGTTATGTGCCTGCAGTCGGGGTTGCACCCGGCGATGATCGCGCGCCGCCTTGCCCAAGTAGCGCAGTTCAATCCCGCCGTCTGTCTGACGCGCTGTGATGAATGGACCCCAACCCCCGAAGAGCTGTCTGCGATTGCCAGCAGCGGCTGCAAGCTTGGCCTGTTGGCACGCGGGGCAGGGCTGTTGGATACGCTGTCGTATCCCACCAAGGACGACATCCGAACCTTTGCGCATGAATGGCTGACCCCGGTCGGAGGTGCCTCATGACCCTTTCCCAAATTTCGCGACCAAGCCCGAGGAGGAACGAAAAATGATCGTTACCAAAGGTTATGCTGAACAGCAGATTTCACCGGACAAGCTTGTCGCGGAAAACATGCATATCGTGCGCAAGATCGCTTGGCACATGTTTGGGCGTGTTGGGCGCATCGTGGAAATCGATGATCTGCTACAGGTTGGCTATATGGGCCTGATTGATGCCAGTCGGCGGTATCAACCCAAGGCCGGCGCCAGCTTTGCATCCTATGCCGCGATCCGCGTGCGCGGATCGATTGTCGATTTCCTGCGCGACAACGCAAATGTGTGCCGCAGCACAATTACGATGCAACAAAAGGTGCGCGCGGTTGTTGGTAAGCTTGAACAAAACCTGATGCGGGCACCAACGCCCGAAGAAATCGCCGAAGAGCTAAAGATCCCTGTCGGAGAGCTCGAAGAATGGAACGCCCGTTTTGCCGCTAGCCAGATCAAATCGCTTGATGAACTCTATACCGACCAGTCCAAACTGTTTTCGGACAATCAGAAAACCGTTGAGGAACGTCTACAGCACCAGCAAATGAAGGTTCTGCTGCGCCGCGCCTTGGGGCAGTTGCCCGAACGCGAAGCGATGCTGTTGCAGCTGTATTATGTCGAAGAGCTGAACGTCTATGAAATCGCCAAGGTACTGGGCGTGACAACGGGACGTGTGTCGCAGATCAAAAAAGCAGCCGTCGAACGGCTGCGGAAATTCATCAACGAGATGGAAGCGGGCGACTGACGCCGCCCGCCGATTGATTACAGGTTAAAGGCGGGCATGACCGACGCACCGGCCGCAATGCGGCGGGACCAGTCGGAAATGTCACGTTTAAAGTGATCGCCAGCACCAGGGAACGCGGTCATCAACGCGCGTACCGCGATTTCGCCCAGTTCTTCTTCGATGTCATTGATGCCCTCAAGGTCAACTGGCGTCCAATCCTGACGATCGCCTAGGCGAACATCGACGGTATTGTCGTCGTTGATTTGTAGGTACCACTCAAATCCATACAGATCGAAAAGGCGGATGTTGTCGCCAGCATTTATATTGCGGCGGTGGATCATGTGCATCCGGATATATTCGCGTGTGGTGTCGCGGGTCTGGGCAATAATTTCTGCGGCAACCTGCGACCAGCCTTCTTCGACTGTGTTGTGCAGGTTTTTCCATTCGCCGGTTGGATCGTCCATCTGGTGGAATACCAGCATGTCCATCGAAGGGATTTCGCCGATCATATAATCGACGCCGCCAATGCGCAGCCGTGCGATCAGCTCGGGTGAGTGTTCGTTGATCATATCCGCGGCGGTTTTTTCCGCAGGTTCGTCATCATTTGCTGCGTTAAAGCGGCCTGATCTGACCTCGCCATCGTACTCACCACTGCTGTAGCGGCCCAGCAGATGCATGGCGGTGTGTGTCAGCCTAAGGCTTTGGCCATCCATTTCGCCAAGGCCGGCAATGCGCAACGCTGTCTGTTCAACGGGCGTTGCTTTGCCCTCGCATGCCATGCGCAGCAACCCGACCAAAGTGTGCGACGCGGCACCGGGATCATGTTCGCGCAGTGCGGTGATCATGTCCAAGAAATCACCTGTCGTATAATAGCGCGCAGTCGGAGATGCCGCTGCGCCATTCGCTTCGGTTTGGGCTTCTGTTAGGTGCATCGCATCCTGCCTTTCACTAGATCGATCGTCGCATCTAAAACGAAAGCAAATCCCAACTGTTTAGGGATTCATTCGCAAAGGTCAGAATATTTATGATTTCCACCGGTTTACACTGCGTAAGATGAATGGAAATCGGGGGTGGGGCGACGAACGCCGCCCCATTTTTGATTATGCGTCGCGGAAATCGACGGTTTTGATGTCGTCGCCCGGCGCAGATTTTTCGCGGCGAACGATCAGGCGGTTGATCGCATTGATATAGGCGCGGGCCGATGCAACAACCGTATCGGTGTCTGCCGATTGTCCGGTGGCGATACGGCCATCTTCCTCAAGGCGAACAGACACAGTTGCCTGCGCATCGGTGCCCTCGGTCACAGCGTGCACCTGATACAGACCCAAGCGCCCGCCATGCGGATAGACCGATTTGATCGCATTAAAGGTCGCATCGACCGGACCATCGCCCGTGGCTGTCACCGATTTTTCGACACCGTCCACGGTTGCGACCAGCGCGGCCTCTTGTGGGCCATCGGTGCCGCAGACAACCCGCAGCGAAACCAGTTTGACGACATCCTCGATGGTGTCGTTCTGACGAACCAGCGCCAGAATGTCGTCGTCGAACACCTCTTTCTTGCGGTCGGCAAGGTCTTTGAACCGGACGAACAGGTCCTTGAGTTGGTTGTCACCAATCTCGATGCCCAGATCGTTCAGCTTGGCCCGCAGGGCCGCACGGCCCGAATGTTTGCCAAGTGGCAGGGATGTGCCTGCGATACCGACATCTTCGGGGCGCATGATTTCAAACGTCTCGGCGTTTTTCAGCATGCCGTCCTGGTGGATGCCGCTTTCGTGCGCAAAGGCGTTTTTGCCGACAATGGCCTTGTTAAACTGAACAGGGAAACCCGACACGGTCGAAACACGGCGCGAGATATGCATGATTTTCTTGGTGTCGATACCGGTGTGGAACGGCATGATATCGCCGCGCACCTTCAGGGCCATGACGACCTCTTCCAGTGCGGTGTTGCCAGCGCGTTCGCCAAGACCGTTGATCGTGCATTCGATCTGACGCGCGCCGCCCTCGACCGCCGCAAGCGAGTTTGCCGTCGCCATGCCAAGGTCGTTGTGACAGTGGGTCGCAAAGATCACCTCATCCGCGCCCGGTACGGTTGCGATCAGGCGTTTGATCAGGTCCGCACTTTCGCGCGGGGCGGTGTAGCCGACGGTGTCAGGGATGTTGATGGTGGTGGCACCCGCCTTGATCGCGATTTCGACAACGCGGCACAGGTAATCCCATTCGGTCCGTGTGGCGTCCATGGGGGACCATTGCACGTTGTCACACAGATTCCGTGCATGGGTGACGGTTTCGTGGATACGATCCGCCATTTCATCCATGGTCAGGTTCGGGATCGCACGGTGCAGCGGCGAGGTGCCGATAAACGTGTGGATACGCGGCGATTTGGCGTGTTTGACAGCCTCATAACAGCGGTCGATGTCCTTGAAATTCGCACGTGCCAGACCACAGATCGTCGCGTTCTTGGCGTTTTGCGCAATTTCGGTCACAGCGCGGAAATCGCCTTCGGATGCGATGGGAAAGCCGGCTTCGATGATGTCGACACCCATATCATCCAAGAGCGCCGCAATCTCCAGCTTTTCGTCATGGGTCATGGTCGCGCCGGGCGACTGTTCGCCGTCACGCAATGTGGTGTCAAAGATAAGTACGCGATCTTTGCTCATTGTGTTTGTCCTGTCGAGATATGCGGTTTCGCGGCGGAAATGGTCGAGCCATTTCGCCGAACTGTGATCGGATGCGCCTGTCGCGCGAAAAATACCGGTGTCATGATGGGTCCTAACTTGATGCGGGGTGAGTACGACGCGTTCGCATATCCTCTGAGCACGCGCGCCGTGTCAGGCCACGCTCAGAGGCAAGTTAGTAGTAGGTCTAGACCACGCGCAAAGGGCGCCGGAAGGCGCGCAGGCAATGCGATATGTGTTGTGGTCATCATGGGCGCAGAATATACCCATGTTTTTCCCAAGGGAAAGGACATTTTTTCGGAAAGTTCAAGAAACGCTGGCGGTACGAAATCTTTGCCCTAATTCGGCGATATGGAACGAAATTTGGTAATTGGTGCCAGTGGCGGAATTGGTGCTGCGATGTGCGCGGCCTTGGGCGGTCAGGTCGTTGGTGTATCCCGACAAGGTGACGGGCTTGATGTCACGGATGCGGCGTCTGTCGCGCGTGTGCTGGGTGGGCTTGAGGCCGGGTTTGATCGCATCCTCGTGGCGTTTGGCGTTCTTGGGACGCCGGAAAAATCGTTATCCGCGATCAATGGCGACGAAATGGCCCGCGTTATGGCGGTCAATACGATTGGTGTCGGCCTTGTCCTGCATCATGTCCCGAGACTTCTGGCCAAGTCGGGGCGGGTCGGCGTTCTGACCGCGCGGGTCGGGTCAATCGGTGATAATCGTTTGGGTGGGTGGCACAGCTATCGCGCGTCCAAGGCGGCCGCCAATCAGCTGATCCGTGGCGCGGCGATTGAACTATCCCGCACGCACAAAGGATCGGTGGTTGCCGCACTGCACCCAGGCACCGTGGATACGCCCTTTACCGCCGGATATAGGGCGCACAAACTATCGCCTGAGGCAGCCGCGACAAAACTGATCGCGGTACTCGACGGGCTAAGCGCTGATCAAACGGGTGGATTTTTTGACTACAGCGGTGCCGAGGTGCCGTGGTGAGGTTGATCCTTGTTTTGGGGGATCAGCTATCCCCGACCCTGTCTGCCCTGCGTGAGGCGGATAAATCGCGTGACGTTGTGGTCATGGCCGAGGTCGCAGATGAGGCCGGATATGTCCGGCACCACCCCAAGAAAATCGCCCTGATCTTTACCGCGATGCGCAAGTTCGCGGAACGGCTACGGAAGGACGGCTGGCAGGTGGCCTATACGCGGTTGGATGATGCGGGCAATGCGGGGTCGATCACAGGCGAGTTGATACGCCGCGCGGCTGAATTCGGCGCGGATGAGGTCATCGCCACCACCTGCGGGTCATGGCGGTTGATCAGTGCGCTTGAGGATCTGCCACTGCCGGTTCACCAGTTTGGCGACGACCGGTTCATCGTTAGCCCAACCGAGTTCGCCGATTGGGCCGAGGGACGCAAATCGCTGCGTATGGAATATTTCTATCGCGAGGTACGGCGTAAAACCGGCCTGTTGATGGACGGGGATAAGCCCGAGGGCGGTAAGTGGAATTATGACAGCGAAAACCGCAAACCCGCACCGGACGAGGTGACATTCGGCGGCCCGAAACGGTTCGCGCCAGATGCCGACGTCGTCGCGCTGGTCAAAGACAGGTTCGGGCATCATTTCGGAGAGATCGAGCCGTTTTGGTTCGCAACGGATCACGCACAGGCCGAGGAACAGCTGGATCACTGGCTAAAGGGCGGGCTGCCGCAATTCGGGGATTTTCAGGATGCGATGGTGCAGGGGCAGCCGTTCATGTACCACGCCTTTATCGGGCTATACCTGAACATCGGGCTGCTAGATCCGCTTGAGGTCTGCAAACAGGCCGAGGCGGCCTATCGCGACGGCCATGCGCCGCTAAATGCGGTCGAAGGGTTCATCCGTCAGATCATCGGTTGGCGTGAATATATTCGGGGGATCTATTTCCTCGAAGGGCCCGATTATGCGAACCGCAACACGCTGGGCCAGACCCGCGACCTGCCCGCTGTGTATTGGGGCGGGGATACGCGCATGAACTGTGTGGCGCAGGCGGTGGGCCAAACACGTGAACACGCCTATGCCCACCACATTCAGCGCCTGATGGTGACGGGGAATTTCGCGCTATTGGCGGGGGTTGATCCGCAACAGGTGCATGAATGGTACCTATCGGTTTATGCCGATGCCTTTGATTGGGTCGAGGTGCCCAACACCATCGGCATGAGCCAGTTCGCCGACGGCGGCATCGTGGCGTCAAAACCCTATGTCAGCAGCGGCGCCTATATCGACAGGATGTCGGATTACTGCAAAGGGTGCAGCTATAAGGTCAAGGACAAGACCGGCGAAAACGCCTGTCCGTTCAATTTGTTGTACTGGCATTTCCTAATCCGCCATCGCGACCGGTTTCAAAGCAACCCGCGCATGGGGCAAATGTACCGGACGTGGGATCGGATGGCCGATGACCGCCGCGACACCGTGTTGGCCGAGGCAGACGCATGGCTGGCCCGCCTCGACGCCGGTGAGGCTGTCTAGACAATCGGTATCCAGATTTCGACATCGCCGCGTCCGGTCATGGCGTCGAACTGTGCATTATAGAATTCAAAGTTGGGGGTATCCGCGGGCGTTAGCCCGTTTTCTGTCAACGCGTGATCCCAGATCGCGGCGGTTGTTTCACCGATGGTCGAAATGTGCCCTTTGTGGGTGAAAACCGCATAGCGGGCGTCGGGGATGTCGACGGCGTTCATGCCTTGCGGGATGGTGCCAGCGCTTGGATATCCGGCCATATATTTGAAATCGCCGGTGTCGGTCATGCTGTGGCACACACCATAGGCACAGCCAGCCTCGGTCGAGGAGACCTCGCTTTCACGGGCGGCAAAACTTTGCCACAGGGACGTAATGCCGCCAAGATTGGTGAGGTTGAAGCCAAGTTCGGCCCCAACAACGCGGAAGCCCGCGCGGGATACAATGCGGGGTTTTTCGATGGTGATGGTCATGGGGTGTTCCATTTCAATAGGGTCAGACAAGGCAAGACCGTCGAGGGTCCGAACCGCATGGCTTGGCGGGTGGCCAAAGTGCCGAGTAAAGGCACGGGTAAACGCCTGATGCGAGCCGTATTCGAAATCAAACGCGACCTCGGTGACAGACTTGGTGCCCGATGCCAAAACGCGCGCTGCCTCGCTTAGGCGTCTGGCCCTTAGATAGGCCATCGGGCTGATGCCGCAGGTCACGCGAAAGGCGCGCGCCATGTGAAATGGGCTAACGCAACACAGCGACGACAACAGCTGGGTGTCCAGCGGCTGTTGCAGCCGTGCTTCGATGTGCCTGATGATTTTGTGTGCCAGTGCCATAGGTCCCTCGGATCTTGTGGCACTGTCATCGCACGGCCAGTGATGGCCGCGCTTTACCGTTTGTGCTGAGTTTACTGATCCGCCGCAGGGGCCGCATACTCGGCGGTTTCCTCTGTGGCTTCGCCTGTCTCAGCGGCGGGCGTGGCCTCTTCCTCGGCGGTACCAACATAGAGGTTGTCTTTCCATTCACCATCTTCGACCTCGCCGGTCGAATACCGCATGGTTCCGCTGCCTTGACGGCGGCCAGCGACAAAGGTGCCTTCGTAGATGTCACCGTTGGAATAGGTGGCAACGCCTTGGCCCGAGATTTCGCCGTTGACCCAGTCACCTTCGTAGGTGAACGACTCGTCCACATCCGTGGCAGGGTTGTCGGGGATCGTGATCTTGCCAACGCCGTGCCGTTGACCGGCGACAAAGCTGCCTTCGTAGATCGACCCATCGGAATAGGTCGCGGTGCCTTGGCCGTCGCGCTGGCCTTCGACCCATGTGCCCTCATAGCGATAACCGTCGGCATAGGTCATCACGCCGGTGCCGTGGTTTTTGGCGTTCTTGAATTCGCCCTCATACACCAGCCCGTTGGGGTAGGTGGCTTTGCCGAACCCGTCGATTACGCCGTTGGACCAGCTACCGTCATAGGTCGAGCCATCCGCATAGGTGATTTTGCCCTGACCGTTGGGCAGGTCGGCATCAAAGTTGCCGACATAAATGGACCCGTCGGGATAGGTCACCTGACCTTCGCCAACGATCGCGCCTTCGGACCACTGACCGACATAGGTATATCCATCGATCCCGCGGAATGTTCCCTGACCGTGGCGTTTGTCAGCAAGGAAACCGCCCAAATAAACGTCACCGTTCGCGTAGGTCACTGTTCCGGTGCCCTGTCGCTGTCCAGCGACCAGATCGCCTTCGTAGATGTCACCGTTGGACTGGATCAGGCGCCCTTTGCCCTCGATCTGGCCGGCATTCCACCTGCCTTCGTAGACCGTACCATCCGCCAGCGTGAGCGTTCCCTGACCATCGCGGTCATCCCGCGCCAGATCGCCCACATAGGTCGAACCATCGGGGTAGGTCACGGTGCCCGCGCCCTCTTTGACGCCGTTGACCCATGTGCCGTCATAGACATAGCCGTCCGCACCTTCCATCCGGCCAGTGCCGTGATGCATTGCGTTGCGGAATTCGCCTTCGTAGACGATGCCGTTCGAATACCGCGCCGTGCCTGTGCCCGTGATGTTTCCGTTCACCCAGTCGCCGGTATAGGACCCGCCGTCGGCAAAGGTGATCGTGCCAATGCCATTGGGTTTGCCCGCAGCGAATTCGCCTTCGTAGATCGACCCGTTGGGGAACTGCGCCACGCCGACGCCGCGAATTTCGCCTTCGACCCAGTCGCCGGTATATTGATAGCCATTCGGCAGGCGATAGGTGCCGGTGCCGTGCTGTTTCCCGTTTAGGAACTGACCCTCGTAAACGCCGCCGTCCTCATACTGTTTTGTCTGAACAGTCTGGGCAACGCCCGATGTCGCCAAAAGTGCAAAGGCAATACTGCCTGCCAGTACCCGATTCCTGATCATGGTGGAATTCCCTGTTACTATCGGCTTGATGCTAATAGAGCGTGCCAAGTCTTACAACGGTTTAGCGGCTGGCTGGGCGCATTCGGCTTTCCCTTGCTGTGGGCTGTGATACATGTTCTGCAAGGTTTTTACAAAGGCTGATCATGACGGATACGTTTCGCCTGACAATGGCACAGTTGAACCCGACTGTCGGGGATTTGCACGGTAACGCCGCAAAGGCACGCGCCGCTTGGCAAACGGCCAAGGATGCCGGCGCCCAGATGATTGCATTTCCCGAAATGTTCATCACCGGTTATTCGACGCAGGATCTGGTGATGAAACCGGCCTTTCATACGGCGGCGATGGCGGTGGTCGATCAACTAGCCGCCGATTGTGCGGATGGCCCGATCATCGGGGTCGGTGGCCCCTATGCAGAGGGTGGGCGACTTTATAACGCCTATTTTGTGCTGCGCGATGGCAAGGTTGCTGCGCGTCAGCTCAAACATTTCCTACCCAATTACAACGTCTTCGACGAGGTGCGCGAATTTAATCGTGGTGCCATTCAGGGGCCATATGATGTTGGCCCGCTACGGATCGGATCGCCAATTTGCGAAGACGCATGGTTCCCGGATGTCGCCGAGGCAATGGTCGAAAGCGGCGCCGAGGTTCTGGTGGTGCCGAACGGATCGCCATATTACCGCGATAAATTCGACCGACGCATGAACCACATGGTCGCCCGCGTTGTCGAAAACGATGTGCCGATGGTCTATGTGAACACAGTCGGCGGTCAGGACGATCGCGTGTTTGATGGCGCGTCGTTTGTTCTGAACCGTGGTGGTAAATTGGCCGTTCAACTGCCCACCTTTGTCGAGGCGCTGGCCCATGTCGATTTTGACCGCGTGGATGGCGAGTGGATCGCGCGGGACGGGGACAAAGCCGTTCTGCCCAGCGCATGGGAAAGCGATTATCACGCGATGGTGCTGTCGCTGCGTGACTATATGGGCAAGACAGGTTTCAAAAAGGTTCTGTTGGGGCTGTCCGGCGGGATCGACAGTGCGCTGGTTGCGACCATCGCGGTGGATGCGCTGGGCGCAGAAAACGTGCGCTGTGTTATGCTGCCATCCGAATACACGAGCCAATCCTCGCTGGACGATGCCAAGGATATCGCCGAACGGCTTGGCGTTCATTACGATTTCGTCCCCATCAGGGAAGGTCGGCAGGCGATCACCAACACGCTTGCCCCGCTGTTTGCCGGACTGGACGAAGGCCTGACCGAAGAAAACATTCAATCGCGTCTGCGCGGTCTGTTGTTGATGGCCATGTCGAACAAGTTCGGGGAAATGCTATTGACCACCGGTAATAAATCCGAGGTCGCGGTGGGCTATGCCACCATCTATGGCGATATGAACGGCGGCTATAACCCGATCAAGGATCTCTACAAAACGCGGGTGTTCGAAACCTGCCGTTGGCGCAATGCAAACCACCGCGACTGGATGGATGGTCCACAAGGTGAGGTGATTCCGGTGTCGATCATCGACAAACCACCTTCGGCCGAACTGCGTCCCGATCAAAAAGACGAAGACAGCCTGCCGCCCTATGACATCCTTGATGGCATTCTGGACATGCTGGTTGATCAAGAGGCCAGCGTCGCCGATTGCGTGGCCGCAGGGTATGACCGAGCCACGGTCAAGCGGGTCGAACATTTGCTGTATATTAGCGAATACAAACGGTTCCAGTCCGCGCCGGGTACACGCCTGACAAAACGGGCCTTCTGGCTGGATCGCCGTTATCCGATTGTGAACCGGTTCCGCGACGATACCTGAGGGCGGTTTATTTGTGCATCTGCGCGCAGAATGTAAGCGCAGATGCCTAAAGACGTCAGAAACGCACGATCCTAAATGTTCCTCGAACACATTTTGAGGACACCAGGATGACCCAACCAAAAATCGCAATCGTATTCTATTCGACCTATGGCACTAACCACGGCATCGCTGCCGCTGCCGCCGAGGCCGCCAAGGAAGCTGGCGCAGACGTCCGCGTCCTGCGCATTCCAGAAATCGCGCCTGAGGCTGTTGTAAACACCCAAGACGCATGGAAGGCACAGGCCGAGCGCGCGTCCGACATCCCTGTCGCGACCGCCGATGATCTGTCGTGGGCCGATGGTATCTTTATCAGCTCGCCAACCCGTTTTGGCGGCATGGCATCGCAAACCCGTGCTTGGCTGGACACCATGGGCGGTCTGTGGATGGAGGGCGCCCGGAACGGCAAAACCATCACCGCTACGGCCACTGCACAGAACAAAAACGGCGGCGCCGAGGGTGCGATCCTGCAAACCTACACCTCGGCTATGCACTTTGGCATGATCCCTGTCGCGCCGGGCTATGGTAACCCGATCAAGTTCGAGGACGGCGGCAACCCTTACGGTTTCTCGGGCCAGCCGGGTGCGCTGAGCGACGAAGGCCAGAAGTCGGTTGCCTATCAAATGACCCGTTTGGTTGAAACAACCGCGAAACTGATCGCTTGAGGCTATGAAATTTGCACCTTCGCGGTATCCTGACCGCGGAGGTGCGTCATGAGTGAAAACAAGACCAAGCCGACGGTCGTCTCGGTTGACGACTATATTCAATCCATCGAACATCCGACCCGCCGTGCGGACGCCATTCGGTTGGATGAAATTTTCCGCGAAGTAACCGGTTTCGAACCCCAGATGTGGGGCCCGACGATGGTCGGCTACGGGCGGTACGACTATACCTACGACAGTGGCCATTCCGGCAGTTCGCTCGCCACGGGGTTTGCCCCGCGCAAGGCCAATCAGGTCGTCTATATCCTGCCCGGCTATACCGATTTTGGCGATATTCTGGACCGCCTTGGAAAATGGAAAAAGGGCAAGTCGTGCCTCTATATCAACAAGCTTGCCGATATTGACGAAGCGGTGCTGGCCGAACTGATCCGCGCGGGTCTGGATGATCTGGCGACGCGTTGGCCCGTGCATCCCAGCTAGGGTGATATGGACAATCGCGGGCCAATGTGAAATGGCAGGGCGGAACAGGAGATCACGATGACCACGACCCGTTTTGCCCCTTCACCGACCGGCTGGCTGCACATTGGCAACCTGCGCGCTGCGCTGATGAATTTCTGTATCGCCCGACAGAACGGCGGTACCTTTATCCTGCGTATCGACGACACCGATCAGGAACGGTCGAAACAGGAATACGTCGATGGCATCATGGAGTCGCTTGACTGGCTCGGGATCACATACGACCGCGTCGAATATCAGTCCAAGCGTCTGGAACGCTACACCGCTGCCAAGCAAAAGCTGATTGATATGGGGCGGCTGTACGAATGTTTCGAAACCCCGACCGAGCTGGACCTGAAGCGTAAGAAACAGCTGAACATGGGCAAGCCGCCGGTTTATGACCGCGCTGCGCTGAACCTGTCGGACGCTGAAAAGGATGCGCTGCGCGCTGAACGTGGCGGATCGCACTGGCGGTTCAAGCTGGATTGGGACCGCATTGAATGGGCCGATGGTATCCTTGGCGATATCTCGATCGACGCCTCGTCTGTGTCCGATCCGGTTCTGATCAAGAACAGCGGTCAGTTCCTTTATACGCTTGCATCGGTCGTTGATGACACCGAGATGGAAATCACCAACGTTGTGCGCGGGTCCGACCACGTGACCAACACCGCGACCCAGATTCAGATGATCGAGGCGCTTGGCGGCACCGTGCCTGCCTTTGCGCACCACTCACTGCTGACCGGTCCGCAGGGCGAGGCGCTGTCGAAACGCCTTGGCACCCTATCGCTGCGCGATCTGCGCGAAAAAGGGATCGAGCCGCTGTCGATCATGTCGCTGATGGCGCGTCTTGGATCGTCCGATCCGGTCGAACTGCGCGACACCGTGCAAGAGGTCATCGACGGGTTCGACGTTAGCAAATTCGGCGTTGCCCCGACCAAATTTGATGCAAACGACCTTGAACCGCTAACCGCGCGCATCAATGCCGCCAAACCGTTCGAAGCGGTTAAGGACGATGTGCTGGCGCTCGGCGTACCTGCGGATCTGGCTGAAACCTTCTGGTCGGTTGTGCGTGAAAACATCACCTATATGGGCGATATGGCCCAGTGGTGGGACCTGTTCCGCGATGGCGCCCCCGCGCTGGTCGCCGATGAGGACGCCGAGATGATCGACACCGCGCTCGGCCTGTTGGGCGAACCGCCCTATAACGCCGACACATGGGGCGACTGGACCAGCGCCGTGAAAGAGGCGACCGGCCGCAAGGGCAAAGGGCTTTTCATGCCGCTACGCAAGGCCGTCACAGGCCGGGAACGCGGACCTGACATGGCCTCGGTCATGACCCTGATGCAAACCAAACCCCGCAAATAAACGAAACCGCCCTACGGGGCGGTTTTTTCTTAACAACCTAAAGGGTTCTTTGTTACGTTCTTGGTGGACGCTGATGATGAGAGAAGAGTGAGGGTTTTGCAAAGCAACGATACTTCGCCAGAGTTCACTTTGTCCCTCGATTTAATGCGGATTGCGACCGTTGGTTGGCAAAATGTTATTAGCGAACGCATACTGGGTAAAAACAAGAGTTATCGGCAAGTTATATGACAGAACAAATAGAAGAACCATCGGCAGGAGAGGCTGGAAATATGTTGCTCAGCATTGGTGCTCTTCTGGGCGCTGGTGCGTTCTGTATACAGTCCACACAAAAGTTCCTTGCGTGTCTTCCGGAATATAGCTGGGTTTCGGCAATCGGCCCGATTTTATTTGCATTCCTCGCTATAATATTTGCGGGGCGGATAGTAATTTGGGGGCTTTGCGAACTTTTTGGGAACACATCCAAAGTTTTTGGAAACGCGCAATAGTGATGGTGACCATAGCCATCATTCTGGCTCTACTCATGTTGTCGGCGGCAACTGTTCTGTCTGCTGCATTAGCGCCTAGGACCGACGGCAGCTGTACGGCCTACACGATTTTTTGGCCTTCGTTTCTTCCCAAATAGACAGGTTCACTAGCTACGACCATGACGGACCCTGCAGAATTCGAGATGTTGAATTCTTCTCTTGGGGGTCTACCGTTCGCTCTCAGGTAAAGCGGACTTAACCTTATGCGTTCCTCGAATGTAAGGCAACTCTTACGAATTGAAACAAGCTGGCGCGATGTCCCGCAAAATCAACACTCTGAAATCAAGTAACGTGAACAACCATCAAATTATTTCCAGTCACCAAAACGCCTCAGCGCCCCGTTTTCATCCTCAATAACTCATCTACCAGCCCGCGCTCAGTGGGCGATAGCACCTGCGCGCGGGGATAGCGGGGGGCGGCGCGGTCGTTGAGGATGGGGATGTCCCATCCGTGGGTGGTGTCGAAAAAGTGGTGCGCGCCCTCTTCGCCGAACTGGTGCAGGTAGCCTTGGACCACCACGTCCAGATAGCTGAGCAGGATCGGGTGGGCGCGGCCCGCTACGTCCTGATCCACCACATAGACCGCCGTTTGCGTTTGATAGGGGGCGATTTGGTGGCTGATGTCGTGACGCGAATAGGCGAATTCGCGTTGATCCAGCGCAGCCCAATTCGCGCCGGGCACCTCGGCGGTTAGGCCCAGCAGGTCGGTATCCTCGCATGGTTCCACCGACAAAAACGCCAGTTCGCGGATATCCGTTTGCCGCCACACCCGCCGCCAGCCGGTCAGCTTGGCCTTTTGCGGGGCGGGATAGTCGTGGGTGGCGGTGTTCACAAGGCTGCCATAGCCGAAAAAGCGGGGGGTCATTCGCGGGCTCTGAGGGTTTGTGCCGGTTTCGCCTGAAGCGCCCTAAGCGCGAAGGTCAGGTTTGCCAACAAGGTTGCGAGGATGCCGCCCGCGATGATGTAGGTCGCGTTGTCCCAAATCGGGCGGAATTCGTCCTCCATGATAAAGGTGGTCACGGCCCAGCCGCCCGCCATGCCTGCAAACAGCGCAACAAGCGCCGCCGCAAGGCCAAGCAGGATCGCGCGCAGGGCAAAGCTAACCATGATGCGCGACCGGCTGGCGCCGATGGTTTTCAGAACCGCCGCCTCATAGGTGCGGGTTTGCTGGCCCGCCGCCGCCGCGCCGATCAGCACCAGGAAACCAGTGACCAAGGTCGCCAGCGCGCCGTATCGCACCCCTGCGGCAATGCCGCTGACAAGGATCAGCGCCTGATCAATGGCATCGCGAATACGGATCGCGGTGATATTGGGATAGGCCCCCGCCAAATCGCGCAGGATCTGGGCCTCGGCCTCGGGTTCGGCATAGACGGTGCTGATCCAACTGTGCGGCGCACCGGCAAGGGCAGCGGGGTTCATCGACAGGATAAACCCGATGCCAGCGGTGTCGAATTCCACCTTGCGGAAGGATGTGATCGTCCCGGTAATGTCACGGCCAAGGATGTTGATCGTGATTTCATCGCCGAGTTGCAGGCCGATTTCGGCGGCCTCATCGGCGGCAAAACTGATCTGGGGTGGTCCGCTATAGTCCGGTTCCCACCATTCGCCAGCGGTGATGATCGTGCCCTCAGGGGGCTCAACCGAATAGGTCACGCCGCGATCGCCCTGAATGACCCAATGACCGTCTGCGACATCCTCGGCTGGTTGGCCGTTGATGCGGGTGATAATGCCGCGCAGCATTGGGGCCGCGTCATAGTTGTTGACCTGCGGGTCGTTTTCCAAACGCTCCAGATAGCCGTCGATCTGATCGGGTTGGATATCGACAAAGAAATAGGATGGCGCCACTTCGGGCAGCTCTTCGTCAAAGGCGGCTTGCAGGTTGCCGTCGATCTGACCAACCGACGCCAGCACCGCAAGTCCCAGCCCAAGCGACAGAACCACCGATGAGGTTTCGCCAGCATTCGCGCCAATCGCGCCAAAGGCTAGCCGCAGGGCAGGGCGTCCACGCACACGGCGGCCCATGAATTTGGCCGTCACGCGGGCAATTGCCGCCGCAATCACCAGCGCGATTAGCGCCCCGATTATGCCGCCTGCGGTCCAGAGCGTGAGCCAGACGGTTCCCGAAAAGAAAGCAGCCGTCGCAACCAGCAACCCCGCCAGCATTAGGGTCAGGATCAGATAGCGCAGCGCGGGCAGGCGCGGAACGGCCGTCATAGCGTCGCGGAACAGGTTGGCGGGTTTGACATCCTCGGTTCGGGCCAACGGCCAGAGCGTGAAAATCGCCGCCGTCATTGCGCCATAAATCGCCGCCTCAATCAAAGGATCGGGGAAGATCCGGAACTCGGCCGGAATAGGCAATTGTGCGGCAATTGCGTTTTGCAGAACCAGCGGGATCGCCGCGCCAAGGATCAGACCAATGGCAATGCCAACAACGCTGAGTACGCCGATTTGCAGGGCATAGCTGGCGAAGATCGTGCCACGAGTTGCCCCAAGGGTGCGAAGGGTCGCGATGGTTTCGGTCTTGCCCGCAAGATAGGATCGCACCGCCGCCGATACGCCGACGCCGCCAACGGCCAAACCGGCGAGGCCGACAAGGATCAGAAAGTTCCCGATGCGGTCCACGAATGTCGCGGTTCCGCCCGCCCCGTTGCGCGAATCCGTCCAGCGCATGCCGGTGTCGCGCCATTCGGCCTCGGCCCGTGCGGCGATGGCATCCAGATCGGTGCCGTCGGGCAGGTCTATACGGTATTGGGTGGAAAACAACGTGCCTTCGGAAATCAGGCCCGAATTGGCTAAACCCTCGGTCAGGACGATGGTGCGTGGCCCAAGGCCAAAGCCCCCCGCCGCATTGTCAGGATAGGCGGTCAGAACGGCCGATAGCACAAATTCCTGCGTGCCGAGGTTAAAGGTATCACCGGCGCTCAGGCCCATTCGGTCGGCCAGCAGCGGTTCCATCACCGCGCCGGGCAGGGTGCCATCACCCGCCAGCGCCTGTTCCAGCGGTATCGCGGGGTCGAGTGTCACCGCGCCAATCAGCGGATAGGCATCATCAACAGCGCGGACCTGCGTCAGGCCGCGATCCTGACCGCGTGTGGCCATGGACCGGAAATCAACGGTTTCGGATACCGCAATGGCGACTTCGTTCAGGAACGCGCGCTCATCATCGCGGGCAAAGCGATAGGTCAGCTCGGCCTGCGCATCGCCGCCCAAAAGCCGCGCACCTTGCGCCTCAAGTCCGGCGGTAATCGCGCTGCGCACTGTGCCAACGGCGGCAATCGCGGCCACACCCAAGGCAAGACAGGCAAGGAATATGCGGAATGACCTTAGCCCACCCCGCAATTCGCGTCGGGCAATTCTGATCGCTTGGGTCATTGCGTGCCGTCCTCAACGCGGCCATCGCGCAGACGGATCACACGGTCACAGCGCGCGGCAAGGTCCGGCGCGTGGGTCACCATGATCAGTGTCGCGCCATGCCGGTCACGCAGTGAAAACAACAGGTCCATGATCGCGCCGCCGTTGGTTTCATCCAGATTGCCGGTCGGTTCATCCGCCAACAGGATTTTCGGACGCGGCGCCACGGCGCGGGCCAGCGCCACGCGCTGTTGTTCGCCGCCCGATAGCTGGCTGGGATAGTGGTCACCGCGATGGCCGAGGCCGACCGCCTCTAGTTCGGCGGCGGCGCGATCAAACGCATCCTTATGTCCGGCCAGTTCCAGCGGCGTCGCCACATTTTCCAGCGCGGTCATCGTCGGGATCAGGTGGAAAGATTGAAAGACGACCCCCATATTATCCCTTCGGAAGCGCGCCAGCGCATCCTCATCCATAGCAGTCAGGTCCTGACCCAATGCAGAAATCCGACCCGAAGTGGCGCGTTCCAACCCGCCCATCAACATCAAGAGCGAAGATTTGCCTGATCCACTTGGCCCGATCAAACCAACACTTTCCCCCTGTTCAATATCGAGTGATATTCCGTGCAATATCTCGACAAGGCCGGCATTCCCCATAAGTGAAAGCGTGGCATCAGTAAGGGACAAAGCTGTCATGGATCGGTCTTTCTTTTCTTTATTCGCTAATGGATATGGGGCATCCGGCTGGGTACGCAAGGCCGTGCTGGCCGGTATGTTCGCCACTGGCGCGGCAAATGCCGAAACTGTGACGATTGCCGCCTTGGGCGATAGTTTGGTTCAGGGGTATGGCCTGCCTGCTGAACAGGGGCTGGTTCCGCAATTACAGGCGTGGCTGGATGCGCAGGGCGCCGATGTTCGTGTGATCAACGCGGGCGTTTCCGGTGATACCACCGCCGGCGGGCTTAGCCGCGTGGGGTGGACACTGTCCGATGATGTCGATGCGATGATTGTCGCCTTGGGCGGCAATGATTTTCTGCGCGGTATCCCGCCCGAAGTCAGCCGTGCGAATTTGGACGGCATCCTTAAGGCCGCCGAGGACGCAGGCGTCGATACCATGCTGGTCGCGCTAGAGGCATCGTCGAACTATGGCCCAGCCTTCAAACAAGCGTTCGACGGCATGTACACCGACCTTGCTGATCAATATGGCGCGCCGCTTTATGACGGTTTCCTGAATGCCGTGATCGAAAGCGGAGTCGAGAACCCGATGACCCTGATGCAGGCCGATGGCATTCACCCCAACGCGGATGGCGTTGCCGTGATTGTCGATAGCTTTGGGCCCTTTGTGCTCGAATGGGTCAACGGCGGGTGATCACTCGCCCTCGCGTTTGACCAATGCGCGATAGCTATAGCTGGGTTTGATGGATCCGCGCGGTTCATCGACGAACCGTGGATCCTGCGGCAGGCAACCGGCGTCACACACCATATAGGCGGTCATGACGTCGCTATCGTGATACCACAGACGCCCGCCAGGCGTGGAAATCCAGCCGTTGATCCCTGACGCCTCGTCAGACTCTAGATCAAGAGTCGATGGCACTTCGCTATCGTAGTTGGGGCTATAGCTGCTGTGGGTGTGAAAGGATGCATAGACATCCCATTTGGGCCAGTCGGGCAAAGAGCAAGTCGCCTCGGTCCCATCTAGGATTTCGGTAATCACCAAACGCCCGTCGTCATCGCGCCCAACATAGCCGCACATTTCAACCTCGCGTTCGATCGAGGTCATCTGAATTTTGCTCAGCACTTTGACCATGAACTGATGTTCTTGTTCATCAAACGCAACTTGAGCTGAGGCGATACTGGCAAACAGCGACAGGGAAATAGCAATTAGAAATCTCATGCCGAAATTGTGCGGGACTTGTCACTTCATCGCAAGTTAAACTTGGGCTACTTACGCCCACGGTGCGCGCCGCCCGATTTCAGAAGGATCTAGATATGGCTGGACTAAAGCTGACGTGTTTCGATTGCGGGCAGGTTAATCGCGTGCCGTCTGATCGTCTGTCTGACGGTCCAAAATGTGCAACCTGCGGTGCCAAGCTGATGAACACCAAGCCGGTAGAGGTGGATGCCGCCACATTGGCCAAGGCCGCGCGGAACGATGATGTGCCGCTGATCGTCGATTTCTGGGCCGCGTGGTGCGGTCCGTGCCGGATGATGGCACCGGAATTTTCGCGGGCTGCCAGTGGCCTGCAAGGCCGCGCACGGTTTGTCAAAGTGAACACGGAAACCGCCCCCAATGTGAATGGCAAATATCGGATCAGGGGCATTCCGACAGTCATCAAGTTCCAAGGTGGCAAAGAAAAAGACCGCAAAGCGGGCGCTATGCGATCTGCTGATATTCAGCGGTGGGTGGCGGGGTAACCTAAACCTCGGCCCCCGCGAGCAGGATTTTCTTGCGGCGTTTGCTTTGCAGTTGGACAAGGGCGATGAACGGGAAAACAATCCCGATCGTCATAAAAAGCGCGAACGCCGACCCAAGGCCCAAGCCGAAGACCAACATCGATGCCACGGCCGTAATCATGCCGATAAAGCTACCTGCAAG
Source organism: Marivivens sp. (assembly GCA_965215785.1). Classification (GTDB taxonomy): domain Bacteria; phylum Pseudomonadota; class Alphaproteobacteria; order Rhodobacterales; family Rhodobacteraceae; genus Marivivens. The sequence goes on from OZ244120.1 coordinate 1,518,387, forward strand.
AAACACAACAATCGCCATAGAAACCTCTAGGTTGCGCACACGGGTATTCAACACCGGAGTCATTGATAATTCATTTCCTTGATATGTTTTTTGGTCAGTATCCTGTTGCGCATCGCACTATCCTTTTTCTGCGCCCAATCACCGGTGCGCGGGCATGAATTGGGCAAAATTTGGCGCGTTTGCGGTGCTGATTGATAGAATCATCCAGTTAGATTGATAGAGAATGACTATCGAATGACGCATCAATCATATTGATTTACGATGATGATTTCTGCACTCTCCGCCCGAACAAAGGAGGCCTAAATGCCAAGCCACTCAACGGGCCAAGCTGATAGTCGATACGCAAAAATCATTGATGACCATTTGCATCTCGAAGGGCCACTACTGCCGATTTTACATAGGTTGCAGGCCGAATTTGGCTGTGTGCCGCCCGATAGTGTCCCTGTTTTGGCGGACAAGCTGAACATCGGCCGCGCCGAGGTCCATGGCGTGATTTCGTTTTACCACGATTTTCGGGATGCGCCTGCGGGGCGTCACACGATAAAGATTTGCCGCGCCGAGGCGTGTCAGGCCGTGGGGGCCAATGCGCTGTCTGATCATGTGTTGGGCAAGCTGGGGCTGGATTGGCATCAGACCACCACCAATGGCGCTGTGACGATTGAACCGGTCTATTGTCTTGGTCTGTGCGCCTGCGGGCCCGCTGTTATGGTCGATGATCAGGTCGAAGGCCGCGTTGATGCCGCACGTTTGGATGCCTTGCTGACGGAGGTGGGCGCATGAAGATTTATGTCCCCCGCGATTCCGCGGCCAAAGCGCTGGGCGCTGACCGCGTGGCACAAGCGCTTCAGGCCGAGATCGAGGCGCGTGGCCTGTCGGCCGAAATCATCCGCAACGGCACACGTGGGATGATTTGGCTCGAACCTTTGGTCGAGGTGGAAACCGATGCGGGCCGTGTTGGGTATGGACCTGCGCTGCCATCGGATGCCGCCGCGATACTGGACGGAACAAGCGCAAAGGCGCTGGGCGATGTCGAGGCGATCCCGTTTTTTGCCGAACAAACCCGTCTGACGTTTGCGCGTGTGGGCAAGGCAGATCCACTGGACATTGAGGCCTATCAGGCGATGGGCGGGTTATTGGGGCTGCGTCGTGCGCTGGGGATGACCGCCGAACAGATCGTTCAGGAAACCACCGATAGCGGTCTGCGCGGACGCGGCGGCGCGGGGTTTCCGACCGGCATCAAGTGGAACACGGTGCGACAGGCCGCGGCGGATCAGAAATACATCGTTTGCAACGCCGACGAAGGCGACAGCGGCACCTTTGCCGACCGGATGATCATGGAAGGCGACCCCTTTACCCTGATCGAGGGCATGGTGATCGCGGGCCTCGGCGTGGGCGCGACCAAGGGCTATGTTTACCTGAGGTCCGAATACCCCGACGCGATTGAGGTGATGACCGCCGCCTGTGACATCGCGCGGGACGTGGGGCTGTTGGGTGATGTTCTGGGATCGGGGCATCAGTTTGACATGGAAATTCGCGTCGGCGCAGGCGCTTATGTCTGCGGCGAGGAAACATCGCTTCTCAATAGCCTTGAGGGGAAACGCGGTATCGTGCGGGCCAAACCGCCACTTCCCGCGCTTGAGGGGTTCCTTGGGCGACCGACGGTTGTGAACAACGTGATTTCCTTGGCCACGGTGCCGGTGATTTTCGAAAAAGGCGCGGATTTTTATCGGGACTTCGGCCTCGGTCGGTCGCGCGGCACGATCCCGGTCCAGATCGCGGGTAACGTCAAATTCGGTGGTCTGTTTGAAACGGGGTTTGGCATGTCGCTGGGCGATCTTGTGAACCGGATCGGCGGCGGCACAGCATCGGGGCGGCCGGTTAAGGCGGTTCAGATCGGCGGACCATTGGGCGCCTATTTCGCCCCCGAAAAATTCGACACGCCCTTTGGCTATGAGGAATTCGACGGCCAAGGCGGTTTGATCGGGCACGCCGGTGTCGTGGTGTTCGACGATAGCGCAGATATGTTGAAAATGGCACGGTTCGCGATGGAATTTTGCGCCATCGAAAGCTGTGGCAAATGCACGCCCTGCCGGATCGGGGCGGTGCGCGGCGTGGAAACCATCGACCGCATTGCCGCAGGGGATCGCGGCGCGGTCGAGTTGCTGACTGACCTGTGCGAAACGATGACCGACGGGTCGCTGTGCGCCCTTGGCGGATTTACGCCCTATCCGGTCATGTCCGCCCTGACCCAGTTCCCCGATGATTTTGCGACCAGCCAGGAGGCAGCAGAATGAAGGATTTCATCATTCCGTGGGGCGATGACCGCGATTATGGCACGCCTGCCGCCAAATCGGACAAGACCGTCACACTGACCGTTGACGGGTTCGACGTGACCGTGCCCGAAGGGACCTCGGTTATGCGGGCCGCCGCGATGGCGGAAATCGATATCCCCAAACTCTGTGCAACCGATAGCCTTGATGCCTTTGGATCCTGCCGCCTTTGCGTGGTCGAGATTGAGGGGCGTCGCGGCACCCCTGCGTCCTGCACCACCCCAGTGGCCGAGGGCATGGTTGTCCGGACCCAATCGTCCAAGGTTCAGAAAATCCGCAAAGGCGTGATGGAGCTGTACATCAGTGACCACCCGCTGGATTGCCTGACCTGTGCGGCCAATGGGGATTGTGAGTTGCAGGATATGGCGGGGGCCGTTGGCCTGCGCGATGTTCGGTATGAGGCTGTCGATACCCATTTTCAGCCTCGCCAAAACGGCGAAGCGAACCCCCAGTACATCCCCAAGGATGACAGCAACCCCTATTTCACCTACGACCCCGCCAAGTGCATCGTCTGTAGCCGCTGCGTCCGTGCATGCGAAGAGGTGCAGGGCACCTTTGCCCTGACCATCGAAGGGCGCGGGTTTGATAGCCGTGTGTCTGCGGGCGCGGCGGGGGATGATTTCCTGTCCTCCGATTGCGTGTCCTGTGGCGCTTGTGTTCAGGCCTGCCCGACGGCAACGCTTCAGGAAAAGTCGGTGATCGAACTGGGCACGCCGACAAAATCGACGATCACCACCTGCGCCTATTGCGGTGTGGGATGCACCTTCAAGGCCGAAATGCGCGGTGACGAACTGGTGCGGATGGTGCCCTATAAACACGGCAAGGCGAACCGCGGCCATTCCTGTGTCAAAGGGCGGTTTGCTTATGGCTATGCCACCCATCAGGATCGCATTCTCAATCCGATGATCCGCGACACAATTGAAGAACCTTGGCGCGAAGTGTCGTGGGACGAGGCGCTGACATTCGCGGCGCAGAAAATGCGCGGGCTTCAGGAAACATACGGTCAAAAATCGATCGGGGTGATCACCTCGTCGCGCTGCACCAATGAGGAAACCTATCTGGTCCAAAAACTGGCCCGTGCGGTGTTTGGCAATAACAACACCGACACCTGCGCGCGCGTGTGCCATTCGCCCACCGGCTATGGCCTTGGTCAGACCTTTGGCACCAGTGCGGGCACGCAGGATTTCGACAGCGTCGAGGATACGGATGTTGTCATCGTCATTGGCGCGAACCCGACCGATGGGCACCCTGTGTTTGCAAGCCGTCTGAAAAAACGTTTGCGGGCAGGGGCGCAGTTGATCGTGATCGACCCGCGCCGGATTGACCTTGTGAAATCCAACAACATCCAAGCGGCACATCACCTGCCGCTGCGGCCCGGTACCAACGTGGCTGTTGTGTCGGCCTTGGCGCATGTGATCGTGACCGAAGGCCTGATGGACGAAGCGTTCATTCGCGACCGCTGTGACTGGGACGAATTCCAAGAATACGCCGGCTTTATCGCCGATCCGCGCCACAGCCCCGAGGCGACCGAACTGCTGACCGGCGTTCCAGCCGCCGAATTGCGGGCGGCGGCGCGACTGTTTGCGACGGGTGGTAACGGCGCGATTTACTATGGCCTCGGCGTGACCGAACACAGCCAAGGATCGACCACCGTCATGGGGATTGCGAACCTCGCGATGCTGACTGGCAATGTTGGCCGCCCCGGTGTTGGCGTGAACCCGCTGCGCGGTCAGAACAACGTGCAGGGCAGCTGTGATATGGGGTCATTCCCCCATGAACTGCCCGGTTATCGCCACGTGAAAAATGACGATGTGCGGGATGTGTTCAAACAGGCGTGGGGCGTGGATATTGACCCCGAACCAGGCCTGCGCATTCCAAATATGCTGGATGCTGCGGTGCAGGGCACGTTCAAGGGCCTATATTGTCAGGGCGAAGATATCCTACAGTCCGATCCAGATACCAAACACGTGGCGGCCGGTCTGGCGGCGATGGAATGTGTGATCGTGCATGATCTGTTCCTGAACGAAACCGCGAACTATGCCCATGTGTTCCTGCCCGGTTCGTCCTTCCTTGAAAAGGACGGGACGTTCACCAACGCCGAACGCCGCATCAACCGCGTGCGCAAGGTCATGGCGCCCCGCAACGGCTATGCCGACTGGGAGGTGACCCAGCTTTTGGCGAATGCGATGGGGGCCGGATGGCATTATACCCATCCTGCACAGGTCATGGCGGAAATAGCAGTAACGACCCCGTCGTTTGCCGGTGTGACCTATGACCTGCTTGAGGAAAAAGGCAGCGTTCAGTGGCCATGCAACGAGGCGCACCCCGAGGGCACGCCGTTGATGCATGTCGACGGGTTTGTGCGTGGCAAGGGCCGGTTTATCGTGACCGAATACATCGCAACAGACGAACGGTCAGGGCCACGTTTCCCGCTATTGCTGACCACGGGGCGGATTTTGTCGCAATACAACGTCGGTGCCCAAACCCGCCGGACCGCCAATAGCGTTTGGCACGCCGAGGATTTGCTGGAAATGCACCCGCATGACGCCGAAAATCGGGGTTTGTCGGATGAGGATTGGGTCAAGCTTGCCAGCCGGTCGGGCGAAACAACCCTGCGTGTGCAGATCACTGATCGTGTCAGCCCGGGCGTGGTCTATACGACCTTCCATCACCCTGACACGCAGGCCAATGTCATCACCACCGATTTCAGCGACTGGGCGACGAACTGTCCTGAATACAAGGTGACAGCGGTGCAGGTCAGCCCGTCGAACGGCCCAACCGATTGGCAAGAGGATTACAACGCCCAAGCCGCAGCATCGCGCCGGATCATTCCGGCGGCGGAATGAAACACGCGCCCATGATACGCCCCCTTGCGTCAGAGGTGCCGGTCGCCTTGGTGTTCAACGGATCAACGCAGGCCGTCATGATGGCGACGCCGGATGATTTTCAGGCGTTCGGCGTTGGCTTTGCCCTGAGCGAGGGGATCGTCCGCGCGGTTTCCGAAATTGACCGCACCGAGGTTGTCACGCATGACCAAGGTGTCGAGGTTCAGATGTGGATTGCCGCCGATATGGCCGAGGCACTGGCCGACCGGCGGCGGAGCATGGTTGGCCCTGTGGGGTGCGGGTTATGCGGGATCGATAGCCTAGCGCAAGCCGCGCGTGACTTGCCTCGCGTTGCGGACGGCTTTGTCATGCAGGCGGGCGCGGTTGCGGGCGTAACCGATCAGCTTCGCCAGCATCAGCCGCTGCATGACGAAACCCGCGCTGTGCATTGCGCCGGTTTCTGGCGTGACGGGATCGTGACCGCCTGCGAAGATGTCGGTCGGCACAATGCGCTGGATAAGTTGATTGGTCGTCTGGCATTGACGGGTCAGTCCGCCCGCGATGGCGCCGTCGTGATCACCAGCCGTGTGTCGGTTGATCTGGTGCAAAAGGTCGCCCTTGCCGGATGTCCGGTTCTGATCGCCGTGGGCGCACCGACCACCGCCGCCGTGACACAGGCCGATGCCGCTGGTCTGACCCTAATCGGGTTGGCCAAGGGCGCTGACTATACCATTTTTACCCACCCTCAGCGGATAACGGGGCACTCGGATGCAGACTAACAAACTGTTTTATATGGCCAATCAGATCGCGTCGTTCTTTGTCACCCAGCCCGGCACGGATCAGGCCGAACGCGTGGCGGCCCATATGCGGGATTTCTGGGAACCAAGGATGCGGGACCAATTCCTGTCGATGATCGACGATGGTGCCGAGGGGCTGTCACCCCTCGCACGTGAAGCGGCAGAGTTGCTGCGCCAACCGGTTTAGAAATCCGCCGTTACACCCGGCAGGTTCAGCGATTTGACCAGTTCACGCAGTTCCTGACGTGCGGCCACATTGGAAATGTTCAGCTGTGTAACGCCGATGTCGCGTAGGTCCAGCAACGTTAGGCCACGCGGGAACAGTTCGCGGAAAATGACCCGTTCGTTGAAGCCGGGCGCAAGGCGGAAACCGATCCGGCGTGACAGCTTGGACAGCGCGGCCTCCATTTTCTGTTTGTTGACCATGGCCTGTGCGCCCAGACGGTTGCGCACAACGATCCAGTCAATCGGGTTCAGACCGGCCTGCGCCCGCAATTGCCGCGCGTTCCAGACCATTTCCGAATAGACCGACGGCCCCGTGATGGTTTCGCCGTCGTTGTCGATATGGGCCAAAAGGTCGAAATCGACAAAGCTGTCGTTCAGCGGCGTGATCAATGTGTCCGCAAGCGAATGGGCCACTTGACTAAGGCGCGTGTGAGATCCCGGACAGTCGATCAGAATGAAATCACATTCATTTTCCAACTGACCAACGGCCATCGACAAACGATGGTCATAGACGTTTTCACCTGGCTCAAGCTTGTCCTGATCAATCTCAGGCAGGTCCTGATAGATTGGCGATGCAAGGGTCAGCCCCTCGGCTTCGCAATAGGTTTGACGATTGTTCAGATAGCGGGCCAGCGATTTCTGCCGCAGGTCCAAATCCATGACGCCAACCTTTTTGCCCATACGAGCCAATGCAGTTGCGACATGCATCGAAACGGTCGATTTACCCGCACCGCCCTTTTCATTGCCGACGACGATAATATGCGCCACGACCAATCCCCATTCTTGTTGTTGCAGGTACTATAGGGCTGAGTTCGGCCAAGGAAAAGATATGCTGCAATGCGGCATGAATTTAATTCTTTCCTCTTGACCTATTGGCACCAAGGTGCGATGTGCGGCGATCGCGATATTGCGAAGAAAGCGCTTGCCTGTGTCTGAGTCCAATAAGGGACCACACCGTGTCGGGTGCAGAACAGGAAAAGAATGACTTTTGATGAATTGGGGCTCGCACCCCGACTGCTGACCCGTTTGCAAGAACAGGGCATCTCTGAACCGACCCCGATCCAAGCGCAGGCGATCCCGCATGCCCTCGAAGGGCGTGACGTCCTTGGCCTTGCTCAGACGGGGACGGGCAAAACGAATGCCTTTGGCCTGCCTATGATCGACAAGCTGATGTCGAACGGGCAAAAGCTAAAGCCCAAATCGGCGCGTGCGCTGATCCTTGCGCCAACCCGTGAATTGGCAAAACAGATCCACGACAACCTGCTGACCTATGTCAAAGGGTCACACATCAAAACGGTGTTGGTTGTCGGTGGCGCCGGTATTGTTGGTCAAACCCGCAAACTGGAACGCGGTGCTGCTATTTTGGTGGCGACGCCCGGCCGCTTGATCGACCTGATTGATCGCGGATCGCTGACGCTTGATGAAACCGAATTCCTTGTGCTGGACGAAGCGGACCAGATGCTGGACCTTGGCTTTATCCATCCCCTTCGGAAAATCGCGAGCATGGTCCGCAAAGACCGCCAAACCATGCTGTTCTCGGCGACGATGCCGAAACAGATGGATGAGGTCGCCGCAAGCTTCCTCACCGATCCGGTTCGCGTTCAGGTGAACCCTCCGGGGCAGGCTGCGGACAAAATCGAACAATCGGTGCACTACGTGGCACGCGCGGCCAAGCTTGATCTGTTGATCGAACTGCTGGACGAACATCGCGATGAGATGACGCTTATCTTTGGCCGTACCAAATACGGCATGGAAAAGCTGGCCAATGTCCTCGAGAAGAAGGGCTTTGGCGTTGAGGCGGTTCACGGCAACAAAAGTCAGGGCCAGCGCGACCGCGCTATCCGCAACTTCAAAGAGGGCAAGGTCAAAATCCTTGTCGCAACCGATGTGGCGGCGCGTGGTCTGGATATTCCGGGCGTTGCGTATGTTTATAACTATGAATTGCCCAACGTGGCGGACCAGTATGTACACCGCATTGGCCGTACCGCGCGCGCTGGTGCATCGGGCAAGGCGGTTGCCTTCTGTGCGCCGGATGAAATGGGTGATTTAAAGGCGATCCAGCGGTTGCTCAAGATGGACATTGATGTCGCCTCGGGCCGTCCATGGAGCGATTTTGGCGACAGCGATCGCCGCAAGCCGCGTCGCGTCGGTGGCCGTCCAAGCAATTCGCCGAAACGCAAATACGAAGACAAACCCGAAGGTTCGGAAACGCGGTCCAAGAAACCACAGGGTGGTTTTGACAAGCCGCGCGGTGAGAAACCCGCAGGCGACAAGCCCAATAGCCGCAAGGTCTGGGGTGACAAACCACGCGGTGACCGTCCAAACGGTGGCAAGCCACGGTCGGGGAAACCGGGTGGTGGCCGCCCACAAGGTGGCAAGCCGGGCGGTCGTTCCTTTGGCAAACCTGGTGGCGGTGGAGGCCGGTCATTCGGCGGCAAACCGCGTCAGCGTTCAGCATCCTAAGTTCAAGCCGCCTTCGGGCGGCTTTTTCTTTGCGCGGGTGGCGACGGAACCGGCCTGATTGAACGTTTGTTTCAATAACAGGTGTTCGCAGCGGAGAAATTTATGTTGAAACGATTGTCTTTTCTGGACCCGTATTGGCTCTGGGTCCTGCTTGCTTTGCCGGCTGTCGGCATGACGTCACAGGCGCTGACCTCGGACAGTCCGCGGGTCTTTCATATGTTGGTCCATCCCAGCGGTGAATTTGCGGCGCGTGCCCTGATCATTGCGATGATGGCAACGCCGCTGGCCCTGCTGCTAAAGGGGTGGCGCGGGCCGCGCTGGTTCAAAAAGAACCGCCGCTATTTCGGTGTCGCGGCCTTTGGGTACGCCGCACTGCACACCTTGTTTTACCTGATCGATAAATCGTCGATGTCGACCGTCGTGGCGGAACTGCCGCGGCTATATATCTGGACGGGCTGGATCGCGTTTCTGATCTTTGTGCCGCTGGCTGTGACGTCGATGGACTATTTCGTTCGTGTTATGGGCCCCGCTTGGAAACAACTGCAACAATGGACCTATGCGGCCGCCGTGCTGACACTGGTTCACTGGGCGGCGCTTCATGATTGGGGCGGGATTGGGCCTGCGATGGTTCACTTTGGCCCGCTGATCGCGCTTGAGGCATATCGCGTCTGGTACTGGTATCTGCGCCCGTCGCGCCGCCAAGCCGCCTAAACAAAAAACGCCGCCCGAAAGGGGCGGCGTTTTCCGTAAGTGGTCGTGGAATGGATTAGAAACCCAGACCAGCGTACTTGTTCTTGAACTTCGATACGCGGCCGCCCTGGTCCATCAGACGGGTGGTGCCGCCGTTCCATGCTGGGTGCACGGTTGGGTCGATTTCCAGCGACATGGTGTCGCCTTCTTTGCCCCAGGTCGAGCGCATTTTAACAATCGAGCCGTCAACCATTTTGACGTCGATGAAGTGGTAATCGGGATGGATGTCCTTTTTCATCTCGGTCTCTCCTTAGGCTTTTTTCGGCTTGTAGTTGGTGTCTTCGGCGATACGAGCCGACTTACCGCTGCGTGCGCGCAGGTAGTACAGCTTCGAACGACGGACGCGGCCACGGCGAACAACAGTGATCGAGTCGATGTTGGTCGAGTGCAGTGGGAATACGCGTTCTACGCCTTCGCCAAACGAAATCTTACGTACGGTGAACGAACCGGCAATGCCCGAACCGTTTTTACGGCTGATGCAGACACCTTCGTAGTTCTGCACACGGCTGCGCGAGCCTTCGGTCACCTTAAAGCCTACGCGAATGGTGTCGCCGGCTTTGAAATCGGGGATGTCTTTCCCCAGGGCGGCTACTTGTTCCGCCTCTAGCTGTGCGATCAGGTCCATCTGATCATCTCCTATCTGCTTGCGGTTGCTCCGCAAAGTTTGCGCGGGTCAGAGCTCTGCGTCTTCATCGGGTCCACATCGTGCCCGCCAGAGGTGCTCCGTCGTTCCTTGTCACCATCCCCAAGCCCGAACGCGCCGCAGAAGAATGACCGGCGCAGGCAATAGAAACAGGTCTGGCGGAATCAAAGATACCCCAGACGGGCTGCGTATAGGGGATTGGAGGGCGGGGGGCAAGCAAACAATCAAGGTCAGCTTGACCCAAGCGCCGTTGCGATTACCTGAGTTCGCAACGGCGGTGTTCATAGGGCTACTGACGTGTCGTTTTTTCCAAAAGCTCTGCGGTTCTGAGCGTGTTTCGGTAAATGCCAAAGCCCAGATAAAGCAGACCGCCCATGATGACGACGTAAAGGCCGCCAAACACCCAGATCAAAAGCCCCATCAAAAAGCCACCACCCTGATAGCTGGGCGCTACGATTGAGCCCAAACCGCCGACGAATACGGCGATTAACATCAGCACAACAAAAACGGCGATCAGCTTCTCAGCTGTTTGAATAAAAAAATCTCTCATTTTCTTCCCTCGTTAAGCGCCCAAGTGCGGGCAAAAAAGACTAGAAAGCGGAGATATAAAAAGCAACCATTAGGTGATCTTATCGATCCTCATACCTTTCCCACATATCCGGACGTCTTTCGCGGGTGAGCTCTTCGGCTTGTTCTTTGCGCCATTTTTCGATGTTGCCGTGGTGGCCGGACATCAGGACGTCGGGGATGGTGCGGCCGCGCCATTCGGCGGGGCGAGTGTATTGGGGGTGTTCCAAAAGGCCGTTTGAGTGGCTTTCATCCTCAATGCTTTCGGCATTGCCCAGCACATCAGGCAGCAGGCGGACGGTGGCGTCCAGCATGGCTTGGGCCGCAATCTCGCCCCCTGTCAGGACAAAATCGCCCAAAGACACCTCTTGGATATTATAGGCGTCCAGCACCCGTTGATCGACGCCCTCGAACCGGCCACATAGCAGGGTCACGCCATCATAGCCCGCCCATTCGCGGGCCATCGCCTGATCGAACCGTTTGCCGCGCGGGCTTAGGTAGATCAGCGGCATATGCCCCCGCGCGGTCGTGCCCGCCTCTTGGATCGCGGCATCAAGGACATCAGGGCGGAGAACCATGCCCGCGCCGCCGCCCGCTGGGGTATCATCGACGTTCTTATGTTTGCCGACGCCGTGGTCACGCAGGTTGATCGTCCGCAGCGCCCATTTGTTTTCGCGCAGCGCCTTGCCCGTCAGGCTTTCGCCCAAGACGCCGGGAAAGGCGCCGGGGAATAGGGTGATGATCTGCGCCGTCCACGTGCCGACCCATTCCGGTGCCTCGGTCAAAAGGTCGGTGGGTTTCAGTGTGGGGCGGATCACCTTGCGGCCAAGGGCGCGGGGCTTTTGCGTATCGTCGGTCATAGCGCCGCAATAGCGCAAAGCGGTCAGCGGTTCCAGTGGCCGACGCCGTGCTGGGTGGCCAAGGCCTCTTTCGCGGCGCGCAGGTCCGCGTCGGGCAGGGGCGAGCGGTTGAGCGACAGGAATTCGTCGGCGATGGCTTGGGTCGGGCCGATATTGCCGGGCCGCACGGTGTCATAGGCGTCAAGACCGTCAAAACCAAAGGTGGCCAGCAACGCACCGCCCGCGCCTTGGGGGTGCTGTTTCGACTGTTCCAGCGGCAGAAGCGTGACGGGGTAGTCAAGGTCGGTCAGAACTGCCTGAAAATCCGCGGCGGCGGCGTGGGCGGCGCGAAAGGTTTCCCAATCATCGGTCAGGCGATGCCCTTGCAGGTGGTGACGATAGGCGGACCACAGCCATGTATCGGGCGCGCGGGTGGTGGCGGTGATGTGCACGTCATCGGTGGCCAGTTTGTCGCGCAGATAGCCGACGACAAAATCCCAGATAACGGGCGCGGCGGCATAGTCGGCCACGCTGGGCCAGCCGGGCAGGTGACCGGACAGCGCCTCGCAACTGATCAACACATCGCGTCCGTCAAAGGGGTGATCTGCAAACACAGCATCCAGTCGTTCAACCATGTCCATCAGGACGAGGGGATTGCCGGATTTGGAAAAGGCATGGCACAGGTCCGTCACCGGTTTCATGTGCCTGAGCATATAAAGTGTGGCCGTTTCGGCGATGCGGTCGCGGTTAACCCACAAAAAATGCTGGATCGAGCTGGTCCCCGTTTTATGGAAACCGGGGTGCAGCAGGATCCTAGGCATCAGGGAACAACCCTTCGGGGGGATCGGCGACGATTTTGCCCGCCTTTATGTCCACGGTGGGAACCGCCGCCATGGTAAAGGGCAACAAAACGGCCGTTTTCATACCGGCGCGATAGACCTCTAGCAGATCGCTGGCGCCGTGGTTTTGTACCGATTTGACGGTGCCCAACAGCTGACCGCCGGCATCGAACACCTCTAGCCCGACAAGATCGGCGTAGTAGTATTCGTCATCCGGCAGATTGGGCAGCATGTCCCGTTCGGCATAGAGCGCGGTGCCTTTTAGGGCGTCGGCCTCTTCCTTGGTGACAATGCCGTCAACCCGCGCGACCAACGCGTTACCCGCCTGACCGGTCAGGACAACCGTGGCAAAGCTACGCCCGTCTTCGGTGTAAAGCGGCGTGTAATCGGCGATGGTGTCTGGATCGGCGCAATAGGATTTCAGGCGTACCTCGCCTTTGACGCCAAATGCGCCAGCGAGGGCCCCAACAATGACGCGGTCGGTGGTGTCGGTCATGAAACGATGCTCCTTGGCGGACGCCTGACAGTCAGGAGTTTGCGAAAAAGCCCGCAAAATACAAGGCGGATGTGCTGCCCGCACGAGACGGGCAGCGACATTTCTTATTCTTCTGCTGCTGCTTCTTCAGCTTCTGCAGCGGCTTCTGCAGCTTTTTCGGCTTTCGCAGCAGCGCGTTCTTGTGCAGCTTTGCCTGGAACCGCTTTGTTCGGGTTGTTGCGAACTTTCTTCTCAACAACGCCAGCAGCTTCTAGGAAACGCGAAACACGGTCGGTTGGCTGTGCGCCTTGGTCCAGCCAGTACTGAACGCGTTCCATGTTCAGTTTTACGCGGTCTTCGCTGTCTTTTGCCAGCAGTGGGTTGTAGGTGCCCAGTTTCTCGATGAAACGGCCGTCACGTGGCATGCGGCTGTCAGCTGCAACTACCGAGTAGAAAGGACGTTTTTTCGAACCACCACGGGCAAGGCGGATTTTCATAGCCATGGGTATTCTCCTTTGAATGGCGATGTGACGGCGGGCCGTCAGGATTGATGTTTCTTGTGATGTTGAATGACTTCCTGAATGATGAAGTTCAGGAATTTCTTGGCGAATTCCGGGTCGAGATCGGCCCGTTTCGCAAGGTCGGTCAGCCGTGCGATCTGTGCTTCTTCGCGCACAGGATCCGCAGGCGGAAGTTCGTTTTCAGCCTTTAGTTTGCCCACCGCTTGGGTGTGCTTGAACCGTTCGGCCAAGGTGAACACCAAAATGGCATCCAGACGGTCGATGCTTTCGCGGTGCGATTTCAGCACCTCGGCGGCGCGCGCTACAGGATCAGTCATCTTGGTCTCCGTATGTCGGGGCAGGATAGGCATCTGGTCCGCGATGGCGCCAAATGTTCAATGGGCCAAAGGTCGGGTGTTCAAAGGTGGATTCGCAGGTCGCACCAAGGCGTTCCGCCAAAGCCGCAGACCGATCATTGCCTGCGTTGATCGCGCTCATAGCGGTTGTCCAGCCAAGGCCGTGATACGCATAGCCAAGGGCCGCCTGCGCGGCCTCATAGGCGATCCCTTTGCCTTCGGCATTGCCGAAAACCGTCCATGCGATTTCTGGCTCGGGCCAATCCAGCGGATGATAGGGGCCAACAACGCCGAGCGGTTCGTCGCTGTGGCGATCCGCAACGATAAAGCGGCCAAAGCCACGTATTTTCCAGTGCCCGACAATCGATGACAACTGGCTAAACGCGGTTGGCGCATCATAGGGGCCGCCGGTCGTACGTGACCGTTCAGATCCGCGAAATTCAATATAGGCGTCAAGGTCCGACGACTTGGCCAGTCGCAACCGCAGACGGTCTGTCAGCAAGGTTGGTGCGCGGAAATCGATCATGCCGCCACCTGTGGGGCTGGCTGACGATAAACAAGGCAGGGTTTGCCGTCAGGCTGTGGCGCATCGACATCCAGCGTCGCGCCCAGCTTTTCTGCCAAGCGGATCGAGCGGGTGTTTCCGTCGCGGATGTAATGGACGATTGTGTCCCAGCCCAATTCATCAAACGCGAACCGGATCACCGCCTGTGCCGCCTCGGTCGCGATGCCGGTGCCTTCGGTTGCTGGATCAATCACGGACCAGCCCACTTCGGTTTCGGGCCAATCGCCTGGGGTCCAAGGGCCGACAATAGCCAGCGGTGTGTCGTCGGCTTTCGGCGCACGCAGGCGTAGCCGCTCTGTCGTGATGACAGGCAGGCCGTTGTCGTCCAAGGACAACGCATGCATATGCGCCGAGGTTTGCGTCATTTTTTCTTACCGAACCCCGACAATCCACCGGGCAGACCGCCCATAGGGCCGCCCAGTCCGGGCAACTGCTGACCCAGTGCCTTGGCCGCTTGTTCCATGGCCTTTGGGTCGTTCATGTCTGGCATACCGCCTGTCGGCAAACCGTCCATGCCGCCCTTGCCGGTCATTTGCTTCATCGCAGCCCGCAGCGCGCTGCCTTTGCCCATTTTGCCCAGTTTTTTCATCATGTCGGCCATCTGTTTTTGCTGCTTCAGCAGCTTGTTGAGGTCCGACACCTCCATGCCTGCGCCTTTGGCGACACGTTTTTTGCGGCTGGCCTGCATCAGGTCAGGGTTGGCGCGCTCTTTCTTGGTCATGGAATTGATCAGGGCGATCTGCTGACGCAGCATACGGTCGTCAAAACCGGCCTCTTTGATCTTGCTGGCGTGCTTGGCGGCGCCGGGCAGCATGCCCATCAGGCTTTCCATACCGCCCATTTTCAGCATCTGTTCCAACTGCATCTTCAGGTCGTTCATGTTAAAGCGGCCCTTCTGGAACCGTTTCATCATGCGTTCGGCCTGTTCAACCTCAAGCGTTTGTTGCGCCTTTTCCACCAGCGCAACAATGTCACCCATGCCAAGGATACGGCCGGCGATACGTTGGGCTTCAAAGGTTTCGATGGCGTCCATCTTTTCGCCAAGACCGACGAAACGGATTGGCTTGCCGGTGATGGCGCGCATCGACAGGGCTGCACCGCCGCGGCCGTCACCGTCCATTCGGCTCAGCATCACGCCGGTCACGCCGATTTTGTCGTCGAACTCGGTCGCCACATTGACGGCGTCTTGACCTGTCAGACCGTCAACAACCAACAGCGTTTCGCGCGGGTTCACCACGTCACGGATATCGGCGGCCTGTTGGATCAGTTCCTGATCGATGTGCAAACGGCCCGCGGTATCCAGCATATAGACGTCATAGCCACCAAGGCTCGCCTGTGTTTTGGCGCGCTTGGCGATGGTGACGGGGTCTTCGCCCTTTACGATCGGCAGGGTGTCTACGCCGATCTGGGTGCCAAGGATCGCAAGCTGTTCCATCGCCGCAGGGCGGTTCACGTCGAGCGAGGCCATCAACACGCGTTTGCCTTCGCGGTCTTTCAGGCGTTTGGCCAGTTTGGCGGTAAAGGTGGTTTTACCCGAACCTTGCAGACCAACCATCAGGATTGGCGCAGGTGGGTTGTCGATTTTCAGGTCGCCTGCATCGTCTTCGCCCTGCAGAACCTTGATCAGTTCGTCATGGACGATCTTGATGACTTGCTGACCGGGGGTTACCGATTTGGTAACGGCCGCGCCGGTCGCTTTAGTTTCTACGGCTTTGATAAAGCTGCGGGCAACAGGCAGCGAAACGTCCGCCTCAAGCAGGGCGACGCGCACTTCGCGCATTGCGGTTTTGACGTCATCAGCCGACAACGCACCCTGTTTGGTCAGCCGATCAAAGACACCGCCAAGGCGTTCAGATAGATTTTCAAACATGCCTGCGGCCCTCCTGCCACTTGTTCCACGTATGGCCGACAGATAGGTATCGACCGCTCAAACCACAATCGCGCCCACGGGCGCAACGCGCTGGTGGACGGCGATCCCCGCAATAGAACGAGGACCGGAAGGCTAATGCTTCCGGATGTTTGGGGTCGTTTAGGCCTGTGTCGCGTAAGAGTCAAGCACAGGCATTTTTTGAGTGGCACTATATAGTATGGCCAAACATGACTGTTGAATTTTGAACAGTGGTCGCCAATATGATGCGACATTGTTAGATTTCGCACAGGGTATTCACGCGATGAATAATTGGGATGAAATTCGGACAGCCTATCAGGTGGCGCGTTTGGGTACGGTTTCGGGCGCTGCCGATGTCTTGGGCGTTCACCACGCGACCGTGATCCGTCATATCGACGCGCTTGAGGCCAATCTGGGTGTGAAATTGTTTCAGCGCCATGCGCGCGGATATACCCCGACCGAGGCGGGGACCGACCTGTTGCAGGTGGCGCAGGCAACGGACGACCAGTTTAGCCAGCTTGCCGGACGCATCAAAGGACGCGGCGAGGGGATTTCCGGCGAACTCACCGTGACATCACTGGCGGCGTTTTCGCCCATGCTGACCCCTGTTTTGACGGCGTTCCAGAATGAACACCCGTCGGTCACTGTTCGCTATCTCACTGGGGATCGCCTGTTCCGGCTGGAATACGGCGAGGCGCATGTCGCTATTCGTGCAGGTGCAGCGCCAGAACAGCCTGACAATGTTGTTCAACACTTCCTACGTCAAAAGGTGATCATGGTCGCGGCGCAAAGCTATGTTGATCGCCATGGGATTCCAGCCAATGACGCCGATCTGCGCAATCACCGGTTTGTCGGTCACGACGATATGAACAGCCGGGCGCCGTTTCATCGCTGGCTGGTGGGGCAGGTGCCTAACGATTGCATTAGCTATCGGACGATGGACAACCGATCCCTCAGGGATGCGATCAAGGCGGGGGCGGGCATTGGTTTTTTGCCGCGCTATGAAATGTGCCGTATACCCGAGCTGGTCGAAATCATGCCGTCACGGCCCGAATGGGAAACCGACAGTTGGTTGGTCACCCATGTGGATCTGCACCGCACACCCAAGGTTCAGGCTTTCCTCAAATTCCTAAAGGCCGAGGTCAAAACCTGGGACGTTTAATCGTCTAGTTCGGTTTCAAGGAACCGTTCAAAGGCGTCGAGGTCTAGGCCTTCCATCATTCCAAACGCTTGCATCCAGACGCTCGCCTCTTTGAGGGCGTCGGGTTCAAGCTTGCACCATTTCACACGGCCGCGCTTTTCTTGGCTGATCAAACCCGCATCGGCCAAGACATTTAGATGTTTGGAAATCGCAGCAAGCGATACCTCAAACGGCTCCGCCACATCGGTGACGGCCATGTCATCCTCTAGCAGCATCGTCAGGATTGTCCTGCGAGTCGGATCAGTCAGCGCCATGAATACGGTATCGAGTGTGTGTGCCATGGTCCTGCGTTACAGGCATCTCAAATAAAAGGTCAACCGATTGGTTGAATATGCGAAATGGGACGCCAAATGCGGTTTGGCACGAAAATGCCGCACCCGACCAATACTGCATACTTGTGATATGTGTTATTTTCCAATGGTTTAGGTGAAGTCAAAATCACGAATTGGCCATATTGACTCAGACAGCACCACGACATAGCAAGGCGGCAACCTTCAACGGGGACTTCTACGTGGCTGAACCGAACGATCAGGAACGCCTAAAGGCGCTGGAAGAGCGGATCGAACAGGCCAAGGTGGGAACACCAGAAGTCAACCATATGAAGAAAGACTATTCTCAGGCGCAACATGCCTGGCGGATGGTCACCGAACTAGTCGCTGGTCTTTTGATCGGCTTCGTCATCGGGTTCGGGCTTGATTATGCCTTTGGCACCAAGCCCATTTTCCTGGTGATATTCATTTTTCTGGGCTTTGCCGCCGGTGTTAAAACCGTGATTGGCTCAGCACAGGAGCTACAGACGCAACTGTTGGACAAAGAGTCCGGCAAAAACGGGGAAAAGTGACGTGGCAGACGCAGCACCAGGCGAAATCGTAATTAAGCCGTTTGACCAATTCATCGTAAAGCCACTGTTTGGCGGCACCGAAGTGCATTGGTACACGATCACCAACGTGACACTGTGGATGGCTCTGGCTGTTGTTTGTGTTGTTGCTCTGTTCGTGCTGGGTAGCCGCGGTCGTGCGATCGTTCCATCGCGCAGCCAGTCGGTCGGCGAACTGTTCTACGGTTTCATCTACAAAATGGTCGAAGATATCGCAGGCCATGACGGTGTGAAGTACTTCCCCTATATCTTCACTGTCTTCCTGTTCATCTTCTTCGCGAACTTCCTTGGTCTTCTGCCAATGTCGTTCACCACAACCTCGCACATCGCGGTGACTGCGGTTCTGGGCTTTGGTGTGTTTATCATCGTGACCGTGATCGGTTTCGTAAAAAACGGCGTTAGCTTCCTTGGCCTGTTCTGGCCATCCGAGGCGCCAATGGCGCTGCGTCCGATCATCGCTGTGATCGAGGTCATCTCGTATTTCGTCCGTCCTGTCAGCCACTCGATCCGTCTTGCCGGTAACATCACCGCAGGCCACGCAATGATCAAAGTGTTCGCTGGCTTTGCCGCTATCGCAGCTGTTGCACCGCTTTCGGTTGTCGCAATTGCCGCGGTCTACGGTCTCGAAGTTCTCGTAGCCGGTATTCAGGCTTACGTGTTCACCATTCTGACCTGCATCTACCTGAAAGACGCGCTGCACCCAGCGCACTAATCAGCCCCGCAGTCTGAATATAATTCCAGCCAATTCCATCGTAAGGAGATACACATCATGGAAGGCAACATCGCACAACTCGGTCAGTTCATCGGCGCAGGTCTTGGCGCTATCGGTTCGGGTCTGGCTGCTATCGGCGTTGGTAACGTTGCAGCTAACTACCTGTCGGGCGCTCTGCGCAACCCATCGGCAGCAGCTTCGCAGACCGCTACTCTGTTCATCGGTCTGGCATTCGCAGAAGCACTGGGCATCTTCTCGTTCCTGGTTGCTCTGCTGCTGATGTTCGCTGTCTAATCACTGACGCATCCTTACGGTCGGGGCGCGCGGGTTCCGCGCCCCCGATGACACCCTAGGATCCGACGGAGAGACGAGATGGCAGGCACAAACACCCCAGTCGAGGATGCAGGCGGCGCGGCTATGCCGCAGCTAGATCCATCGACCTTTTCGAACCAGATTTTCTGGCTTCTGGTCACGCTCGTCGTGATCTACATCGTTCTGTCACGTATTGCCCTGCCGCGCATTGCTGCGGTTCTGGCTGAACGTTCCGGCACGATTACAAACGATATCGCTGCAGCAGAAGAGCTGAAGCAAAAGGCATCCGAAGCAGAAGCCGCCTATCAAAAGGCACTGGCTGATGCACGCGCAGAGGCCGCAGATATCGTTGCCAAAACCAAAGCTGATATTCAGGCTGACCTGGATGCAGAATTGGCCAAGGCAGACGAACAGATTGCTGCCAAAGCCGCCGAAGGCGAAGCTGCAATCGCTGAGATCCGTGCAAGCGCTCTTGAGAGCGTGAACGAGATCGCAATTGAAACCACTGCCGCCATCGTGTCCGCGATGGGTGGTAAAGCTGACGAAAAGGCAATTGCTGCCGCCGTCGCCGAACGCGTGAAAGGCTGAAGACATGAAAAAGCTTCTGATCCCTGCTCTCGTTCTGATGGCACAGCCCGCATTCGCGGCCAGCAAAAATCCTTTCTCGGCTGACTTCTGGACACTGTCGAACAGTGACTTGATCGTTCTTCTGGCGTTCTTGTTGTTCGTTGGCGTTCTGCTGTACTTCAAAGTGCCAAGCACCATCGGCAAAATGCTTGATGGTCGTGCTGACACCATCCGCAAGGAACTGGACGAAGCAAAAGCACTTCGCGAAGAAGCACAGAGCCTGCTAGCTGACTACGAGCGCAAGCAGAAAGAAGTTCAGGAACAGGCTACGCGTATCGTTGAGAACGCAAAGTCCGAAGCTGAGCAAGCTGCGGTTCAGGCCAAAGAAGACATCGCAAACTCGGTTGCACGTCGTCTGGCCTCGGCAGAAGAACAGATCGAAAGCGCACGTGCCTCGGCTGTGAAAGAAGTCAAAGATCGCGCCGTTTCGGTCGCTGTTACCGCCGCACAGGAAGTCATTGCCAAGCAAATGACCGCCGCTGCTGCGAACAAGCTGATCGACGAGTCGATCGCGACAGTTCAAGACAAGCTGCACTAAGACCGGCAAGTCTGACAGGGAATACCCCGCTTGGTTCGCCAAGCGGGGTTTTTTATTTCCGCAATTCGTGTTCGTATCGTTTGACGGCGAAGGCTTCGTTGCGTTCAGATTTTTGTTGGAATTGCAGCGCCCGTTCGACGTAATCCAAATGGGCCGCCACAGCCGCGCGTGCGGCATCAGCGTCCCGCGCCTGAAGCGCATCATTGATGGCGCGGTGTTGTTCCAACAATTCGCCACGGGTCGTGCGCTGTTTGAACATGACCTGACGATTGTAAAACACGCCTTCGCGCAGCAACTGATACATTGATCGCATCATATGCAGCATGACCACGTTATGGCTTGCTTCGATGATGGCTAGATGGAAATCGGCGTCGTATTGCGCTTCTTCCGAGGCGTTCCGCTTGGGGTGCGCCGCCTCCATCTTTTCGAAGATGGTGTTGATCACTTTCAGATCCGTATCGGATCCCAGCTTGGCCGCCCGTTCTGCCGCCAAACCCTCCATATCGCGGCGGAAGGCGATATAGTCGAACACAGCCTCGTCGTGTGTTGAGAACAGCGTGACCAGCGCGTCTGAAAAAGCCGACCCCAGAACATCCGCAACAAACACACCCGCGCCTGCGCGACTGATCAGCAAACCGCGTTCCTGCAGATCGGCCAAAGCTTCGCGTAGCGAGGGGCGTGATACGCCCAGTCGATCGCTAAGCTCGCGTTCCGCTGGCAGGCGTTCACCGGGGCGCAGAATACCGCGCAGGATCAAACCTTCGATCTGGCGAACGACTTCGTGCGATAGCTTTTCTTGGGTGATTTTTTCGAACGGCATGTCGGTCCTTTTTGGTCAGATTATATGACCGCGCTTCGAAAAGGTGAAGCGTTTCAATTGGACATGCACATGTATTTGATGCGCCGGACAGCGGTGCCGCCCGGCGCATTGGTATTAGAGTGTCGGCGTGATGATGATTTCAACGCGGCGGTTTTGCGCGCGTCCTGCCGAGGTCAGGTTATCCGCCACGGGCTGATCTTCGCCGCGACCAAACGCGTTGATCCGATAACCCGCAACACCCGCATTCACCAGAACCGAGGAAACGGCCTGTGCGCGGCGGGTCGACAGCTGTTGGTTATAGGCCGCCGAACCGACGTTGTCGGTATGGCCAATCACATTCACGGTGGTGTCAGGATAGTTGTTCAGGCTGCGGGCCAGCGTATAAAGATCGCTTTGCAGGGTGCCGCTGACGGTTGCGCTGTCGGTGGCGAACAGGATGTCCTGCGGTAGGGTGACGATCAATTCGTTGCCGGTGTTCACGATGCCAACCTGACCGCCCATCTGCGCACGCAGCTCGGCCTCTTGTTTGTCGAGGTTCTGACCAGCCACACCGCCGATGCCGCCACCGATGATCGCGCCAAGGACCGCGCCGCGGCGGCGTTCGTCCGGATTGTCGCCCGCTGCGATGCCTACCAACGCGCCCAAGGTCGCGCCAACGGCCGCGCCGGTTTGTGTATTCCGGTTCGGGTTATTGGGATCGGTCATTTGGCAGGCCGATGTAGCGAAAAGTGCGGTGGCCGCAATGGCCAGCGAAACACGAGAAAGAATCATAAGTCCATTTCCAATACAAGTGACGCGTCTAAGGCGCCGATTACCTGTGATTGTAGTGCCTGAAAGCGGGTTGTTATCCAATATCGTGCGCGAATTTGAACCCGACTTGGCGCTATTCCGCCTCGGATTGGATGGTTTCAAAGGCCAGCATGGCCCGCTTGACCGGTAGCCCCCAGTGATATCCGCCCATCGCCCCGTCTTTGCGGATCGCGCGGTGACAAGGGATCAGCCAGCTGATCGGGTTGCGGCCAACGGCGGTCCCAACCGCGCGGACCGCGCCGGGGCTGTCGATCTTGCGGGCGATGTCGGCGTAGGTGGTGACGTGGCCCGACGGAATGGCCAATAGGGCCTCCCACACCTTTAGCTGAAAAGGTGCGCCGATCAGATAAAGCGGCGTTTTGGGGCCGTCTGTTGCTGTGCCAAAGGCCGACTGCGCCCAATCGTTCAGGCGCTCAGGGGCATGGGTCAGGGTGGCCTTGGGCCAGCGACTAAACATGTCGGCCTGCGCGTCGTCACGTCCGGTTTCGGCGCCAAATGCGATCCCGCAGATGCCATGATCCGTGCCGGTGATCAGCGCGGGGCCAAAGGGGCTATCGAACCAGCCCCAATAGATTATCAGACCTTCGCCGCCCTTGGCATAGGCGCCGGGGGACATGGCCTCCCATGTTAGGAACATATCGTGCAGCCGCCCGTTGCCCGACAGGCCGACCGCATTGGCGGTATCAAGGGTGGCGTGCCGGTCGCGTAACAGCGACCGCGCGTGATCCATCATCAGGTACTGCTGATACCGTTTTGGCGAAACGCCGGCCCATTGCGTGAACACCCGCTGGAAATGCGAAGGCGACAGACCAACATCCGCCGCCAATGCCTCAAGCGTTAGCGGCATGTCTGCTGCGTCAATCGCGTCGATGGCGCGGCGGACAATGTGATAATGGTATTGGTTTTCTTGCTCCATGCTCTAAACCTAACGCTGGGCGCGGGATCTAGCGATCCGAAATTTGCGCAAACGATCGCAAGGGAACCAATGGCCAAGCAACTCGACTATCACACCATCCGCGAGATTTTTGACCGCTTTGAACAGGCCGAAGCCGAGCCCAAAGGCGAGCTGAACCACGTTAACGTCTACACGCTGGTTGTTGCGGTTGCCCTGTCGGCGCAGGCAACCGACGCGGGCGTGAACAAGGCGACCGCCGAGCTGTTTAAGATTGCCGACACACCACAGAAAATGTTGGACCTCGGGCTGGACGGGCTGACCGATCATATCAAGACCATTGGCCTGTTTCGGCAGAAGGCCAAGAACGTGATGAAGATGTCCCAGATTTTGGTCGACGACTATGGCGGCGAGGTGCCGTGCAGTCGCGCGGCGTTGGAAAGCCTGCCGGGTGTGGGGCGTAAAACTGCCAATGTCGTTCTGAACATGTGGTGGAAACATCCGGCGCAGGCCGTTGATACCCACATCTTTCGCGTTGGAAACCGCAGCGGCATATGCCCCGGCAAAGATGTCGTCGCGGTCGAACGCGCGATCGAGGATCACATCCCCGTCGATTACCAATTGCACGCCCACCACTGGCTAATCCTGCACGGACGGTATACGTGCGTTGCGCGAAAACCGAAGTGCGCAGCCTGTCTGATCCGTGACCTGTGCCAATTCGAGGATAAGAACTTATGAAAAAATACCAAGTCGTTGGCATCGGCAACGCGATCGTAGACGTTCTGGCCACAGTTGAGGACGATTTTCTGGAACTGATGGGCATCGAAAAAGGCATCATGCAACTGGTCGAAAAAGACCGTGCAGAATTGCTCTATGCGTCGATGAAGGAACGCACGCAGGCGGCTGGTGGTTCGGTGGCCAACACGCTGGCCGGTATTGGCAAACTGGGGCTGCCAACCGGTTTTGTGGGCCGCGTGCATGATGACGCTTTGGGTCGGTTCTATGCCAAGGCAATGGAACAGGATGGGACACGGTTCCTGAACCCGCCTGTTGCGGGGGGCGATCTGCCAACCTCGCGGTCGATGATCTTTGTGTCGCCAGATGGCGAGCGGTCGATGAACACCTATTTGGGCATCTCGGCCGATCTGGGGCCTGATGACGTGGATATGGAGGCCGTCGCCGACGCCGAGATCGTGTTCCTCGAAGGGTATTTGTTCGACAAGGACAAGGGCAAAGAGGCGTTCATTACCATGGCCCGTGCCTGCCGCGCGGCTGGTGGCAAGGCCGGTATCGCGATTTCCGATCCGTTCTGCGTCGAACGGCACCGCGATGACTTCCTCAGCCTGATCGAAAACGAACTGGATTATGTCATTGGCAACAGTGATGAGCTGAAATCGCTGTTCCAGACCGATGATCTGGAACAGGCGCTGACCAAAACCGCCGCGATTTGTGATCTGGTCGCTTGTACCAAGGGTGGCGACGGCGTGTCGATCATCCGCAACGGCGAACGGGTCGATGTGGGCGTCGAGCGGATCACACCCGTCGATGCGACAGGGGCCGGTGATGGCTTTGCGGCCGGTTTCCTGTACGGGATGGCCACGGGCGCAGATATGGAAACCTGCGGCAAGATGGGTTGCACCGTCGCGGGCGAGGTTATTCGCCACGTGGGTCCACGCACCGATCGCAACCTGATCGCGCTGTTCCGCGACAAAGGTCTGATCTGATCACTCGGTCCGGTTGGCCCGTGCCAGCCGGAACCGTTCGACGGGATCCGCATCGTTCAGGGCCGGAACACGGTCCGCAAGCGTCGCCCACTCTTGCAACAGGGCGATACGTTCCAGCGGCAAAACCTCGGCCATAGTGGAAATCTGATCGTCGCCATGGCGCAGGTGGCGCAGCAACTGATGCGAATGCAAAATGCGGGGGATCGCATCCAGCGGTTCCCAAGCATCCAGTTCGGTCACACGCCGTAGGTTCCATTCGGGCGGCAGGACCCAGAACCGCAGATCACTATTCCATAGCAGATCACGCAGCGTGATTTGATCGCGGCCCACATCGGCGCGGTCGTAGAGTGCCGCCCATTCCCGCAAGAAATCCAGCATCCGGTCCGACCGGATATAGAGCATGACGCCGGAATTGTGCTGACAGAACTCGGGCGGGGCGGGGGCCTGCCAGCCGCGCTCAATCAACGCGCTAGACCGGCGCACATCATGGGTAATGGCAAGGTCAAAGCGGCCCAGCACATCCCAGACGTCACCAAAGTCCGACAGAACGACCGTATCGCAATCCAGAAACAGGGTCTGATCAAAGCGCGTTTCGATCATGCCAGCGATTTTGGCACGATTGCAGATATCGGGGATCGGGCGTACCTGATCAAACACTGGATCGGTCACATCCTGATCCGTGAAAAGGTCGATCGGCAGGTTGGGTTCAAATGACCGCAGGGTTGCCGCGCTTTGATGGGCGAGGGCGGTATAGTCCGCCCCCTGCGCCACATAGATCACACCGCGGTTTTGGGGCGTCATTCGCCCAGCTTTGCGTGGATTTCATCCAGATCGATTTCCCCGATCGGCATTTTGTTACCGGGGTTTTCAAAGTCGTATTTGAACAGTTGGAAATCTTTTTTGTAGATTTCATAGACCAGATGCATCGACAGGTCGTCGAAATAATCCTCGACCGGATGGGCGCGTTTGGGGCCGTGGCCTTCGCTTTCGTTGAAGCGGGGGATATTTTCCAGATCGACCGCAACCGGTGTGTCGATCGCATCCAGCACAGACTGCATGCCCTCGTTGAATTTTTCGGTCCAGAAAATGTTCTGATACCGGCCACCGTTCACGATAAAGGTCGAGATGTGACCGGACATCGCGGACCAGTGAATGTCGGGGTCCATAGGGCGGCGCCAGCGGATGGTGTCGCGTGCGAACAACAGGAACCGGCGGAACGACTGGATCTGGTCAAAGTCGAACCCGTCCTCTGGGCTGCCGACCTCAATCCCGTATTTCTGGATCAGCATCGGAACAAGGTTCCCGCGATACCGTTTGCCGTTACGCTGGATGCCGCAAATTTTGTCAAAGAACGATGACAGGATGCGGGTGTAGGGATTGCGCACACAGGTAAAGGCATAGCTTTTGCCAGCCTTGATGTTGTTCGTGATTGGATCTTGGCTATGTTCCAGCGCCCATTTGTGCAGTCCACCGTTTGCGTCGTGAATGTCACCGTCGAAAAACTCGCCGTGATCAGAATAGTACATAATCTGACCAATGGACGAGCAGGCGCACTTGGGCACTACTCGGTAAACAACACTTTCACTTTCGGTCATCCAGGTGCCCGGAAAGCCCATGCCTTATCTCCTCAACAGGTCCATCCCGGTTAGATTTAAGTTAGCAGGATGTTATTCCTTATAAAAAGCAAACTAAGACTGTTTATTCAACGCCTGTTCGGTCTATCAAGTAGAAACAGTAAGTCCTAAACCGCGATACTATTTCAAACATGGCGAGAATCGCATTCATCCTGCTTTGTCACAAAGACCCTGAAGCAATTATTCAGCAGGCTCAGCAGCTGACCGCGGTTGGTGACTATATATCGGTTCACTTCGATGCGCGGGCCCCGAAAGAGGCTTTTGAAAAGATCCAAACCGGTCTGGCTGGGAACCCTAATGTCGCCTATGCCACCAAGCGGATCAAATGCGGCTGGGGCGCGTGGAGCCTGGTTGAGGCAACTATCTATGCCATCGAAGCCGCCGAGGCCGCGTTTCCGCGCGCGACCCATTTCTACATGGTGTCGGGCGATTGCATGGCGATCAAGTCGGCCCAATTTGCGCATAACTTTCTGGATCAGCACGACAAGGATTATATCGAAAGCTTCGATTTCTTTGAAAGCGACTGGATCAAAACCGGCATGAAAGAAGAGCGATTGATCTATCGCCACTTTTTTAATGAACGGACCCAGAAACGTCGGTTCTATTGGTCATTCTGGTTTCAACGGCGGTTTGGTCTAAAACGCGCGATCCCTGCCGATATTCAGGTTCAGATCGGTAGCCAGTGGTGGTGCCTGCGGCGGCGCACGATCGAGTGGATTTTGGATTTCGTTCGAACCCGCAAAGACGTCATGCGGTTTTTCCGGACAACGTGGGTTCCGGATGAAACCTTTTTCCAAACGCTGGTGCGCCATTTGGTGCCGGCCAAGGAAATTGAAACCCGTACGCTGACCTTTCTGATGTTCACCGACTATGGGATGCCGGTGACGTTCTATAACGATCACTATGATCTGCTTTTGGCGCAGGATGCCCTTTTCGCCCGCAAGATTAGTCCGGGTGCCAAAGAACTCAGGCAACGGTTGGGGCGGCTATATGCGTCTGAGCGGAATGATTTCAAAGTGTCGGACGAAGGGCGCAGCCTGTTCAAGTTTTTGACCGGTCGCGGGCGGATCGGGCGCCGCTTTGCCCCGCGGTTCTGGGAATCTGAATCCAGTCTTGATCGCGATAGTGAACTGCTGATCGTGGTTTGCAAAAAGTGGCACGTTGCCAAACGTTTGACCGCCGCCATTCGGACCCACACCCAGACACCTGCGATTGACTATATGTTCAACGAAGAGGCGACGGCCCTGCCGGACCTTGGCGGCATTCAGGCGTCGATGGGCAAGCGGCATCGCCACCGCAGGGCGCTGATGCGTATGTTGTTCGACTATAACAGCACCAACCGGATGGTGATCTGCATGGATCCGGCCAACCTTGACCTGATGCAGGATTTCAACGCGGATCGCGCAACGACAAAGATCCTCGAAATCATGTGCGACTTTTCGGATGACTATCTGACGGGGCACGCCAAACGGGTCGGATTGGCGGGCGAAGAAACCTCGCCCGAAACGCTGCAACAGTTGCTACCGACGATCCGCAATGACGTGGAACATGAAAGCGACCGCATCCGAGACGGCGGTTTCGAACACTATATGCGGATTTTCGAAAGCTATCCGCCAGAAGATAACGCCGTGGTGTTAGAGCGGTTCCTGACCTGCGATACCGACACGGCGCGCCAATTGGCCCAAACGCCATACCTATTCGTTGACTGAGGTTTGAGATGGAATTCAATTACGATCCCGAAAACATTTTTGCCAAAATCCTGCGCGGCGAAATTCCGAACAAGACCGTTTTCGAAAATGACCACGCGTTGGCCTTTCACGACATCATGCCACAAGCCGAGGTTCATGTGCTGGTGATCCCCAAAGGGCCGTATATGTCGCTGGATCATTTTGCCCGCGACGCAAGCGCCGAAGAACAGGTGGGGTTCATGGCGGCGGTCGCCGAAGTGTGCAAGATCACGGGCGTTAAGGATGGTTTCCGTGCCATCGCCAACAGCCGCGAACATGGTGTGCAAGAGGTCCCTCACTTCCACCTGCACATCATTGGCGGCCAACAGTTGGGCCGTATGCTGCCCAAAGCCTAGGTTGATGAAGTCAGCGCGAGGAACACATCCTCGAGGTCGGCCTCTTCCGTCCGGATATCGGCGATCCTGATCCCTGCGTTCTGAACAAGGGCGAGCACCTCTTCGGCCGAGGTTTCGCCCTGTTTGTAGGTCAGGGCAAAACTGCCGTCATTTCGCTGGGCACCGGCAATCCGGTCCGGCAGTGTGGGCAGGTCACAGGGGGCGGCGGGCATAATGATCATGGTTTTGCTGTCCAAACGCCCCAGCAGGTTCTGTGTCGTGTCCCGCGTGATCAATTCACCATGGTTGATGATGGCGATCTCGTCGCACATTTCCTGCGCCTCTTCGAGGTAGTGGGTCGTCAGAATGATCGTCATCCCGCGTTCCTCGTTCAGGCGGCGCACATTGGCCCAGAGCATGTTGCGCAACTCGATATCCACACCCGCGGTCGGTTCATCCAGAACAAGCACCTGCGGCGTATGGACCAGTGCCTTGCCCAGCAGCAACCGGCGGCGCATCCCGCCCGATAGGGAACGGGCATAGGCCTCGGCCTTGTCTGTCAGGCCGATCAGTTCCAGAATTTCGTCGGTGCGGCGCTGGGTTTTGGGTACACCATAAAGACCCGCCTGCACCTCAAGGCTCCCACGCGGGGTAAAGAATGGATCAAGGTTCGGTTCTTGCGGCATGACGCCGATGGCCGCCCGCGACTGGCGCGGGTTCACATCCTGATCAAATCCCCAGATGTTCACCGATCCGGCGGTTTTGTTCACAAGTCCGGCCATGATGTTGATCATCGTGGATTTGCCCGCACCGTTGGGCCCAAGTAGGCCGAAAATCGACCCGCGCGGGATCGTCAGATCGATCCCTTTTAGCGCCTCTTTGCCCGGACTGCGGCCCGTGGCAGCATAGGTTTTGCGCAGACCACGGATTTCAATTGCATTTTCGGTCATATCGTCGTCCCTATTGCCTGCCTGATGGCTTGATATAAACTTAATCACGATCTAAAGCGGGCACAGGCCCACGACAACCAAATAGGCAGACTGATGACACTTCCAGCACCCGAAACCAAGATTGTCGATACATGGCGCGTTGCCTGCGATGGCGGCGAAGGTGCTTTGGGTCATCCGCGCGTCTGGCTGCAAATCCCGACCGAAGAGGGATATGTCGAATGCCCGTACTGCGATGCAAAATACGTGCACGCATCCAAGGCTGACGAACAGGCCGAGGGCTAATTATGCTCAAGAGGGTTCGCACCCTCTTTGTGGTATTGGCTGGTCTGATTGCGAGCTACCTTGTAGCAGCGACGCTTGGGGCCGCTATTCCCGGGCGAACTGCCCCAATCACGTCTGAACCATCTGACCGTTCAATCGTTTTGATGGTTGGGCCTATCCACTATGATATTTTGTTGCCGCTTGATGCAGAGACCCGCGCGGTTTTCGGTTTTGCTGCGGCTGATGGTGTCCCTCTCCTGCACGAAAACGCTGAATGGCTCAGCGTTGGATGGGGGAGCAGGGCCTTTTACACCAACATTGGCGGATATGGTGATCTGACGCCGGGGATTGTTTGGCGCGCGGCAACTGGTGATACGTCTGTGATCCGGCTCGAACCTTTAGGGGCGCTGCCACTGGAGCATCCGAAGTTACGCGAAATCAAGGTGTACCAAGCTCAACTTGATGCCCTTCGGAACGAGCTGCGCGCCGCACTCGGCGTTGAACCGGTGCTTTTGCCGCAATCCGGTTTTGGGCCCTATGATCGGTTCTATGCGACCGACCTTGGTTTTAGCCTTGCTCGGACGTGTAATGTCTGGGTGTCGGATGTGCTGAGGAGAGCAGGGATAAGAATGGGCGTTTGGACGCCCACTCCCTTTGCCGTGACGCTATCCCTGTACCTCAATGGGCATCTTAACTGATCGGGATATCCCCGCCGTCGCAGGGCAGCATGGCGATCCGTTCGCCAGTGTCCCCGCGCAGATAGGCCAGTACATTGTTTCCCGACCACATCCGCACGCCTTGGCCCGATGTCATCGCGCCCTGTCCCAGTGCTGTGCCGGTATAGCTGTCCTGATATGTGAAATAGACGCGGCCCGTGCGCCCGTCGTCGCAAAACACATCTGCCTGACCAACACCAAGCGCGTTGCGTGACATCCAGTTACCCGCACAGGGCACCCCGCCCGAGGTGGCGCCGCTGAATGTGCCCTCGCCGCGGCCAAAGGCGCGACCGTTGAACCATTCCCCTTCGCTGCCGATACAGGCGACGATCCGGTTACAGTTCGTGTCGTCCGACGTCATATTGTAAGACGTGCGGGATTGGGCAGAGACTTGGGTCGCGAATAGAATGGCGACTGGTAGCAGGGCGCGGAACATGGCAAACCTATGACAAAGTGATTTGCGAGGATGATACAACCATGAGCGGATTTGGAAAAGGCAGTCACCTACATCTGATTGATGGATCGGCGTTTATTTTCCGCGCTTATCATTCGCTGCCGCCGCTTACCCGCAAATCCGATGGCTTGCCTGTCGGCGCGGTCAGTGGCTTTGTGAACATGCTGCAACGCTATGTCGAAAAGAATACCGGCGCGCATGCTGCGACGCATCTTGCGGTGATCTTTGACTATTCCGGCAAATCGTTCCGCAATGACATCTATGATCAGTATAAGGCCAATCGCCCACCCGCGCCCGAGGATCTGGTTCCGCAGTTCCCGCTGACCCGCACCGCGACGCGCGCGTTTAACATCCCGTGCATCGAGATCGAGGGCTATGAGGCCGATGATATCATCGCGACCCTGTCTTGCCGCGCCCGCGATGCCGGTGCGCGTGTCACAATCGTTTCGTCGGACAAGGACCTGATGCAGTTGGTCGGCGACGGTGTCGAAATGCTGGACCCGATGAAAAACAAACGCATCGACAGCGACGGCGTTGTTGAAAAGTTTGGCGTTGGTCCCGACCGTGTTGTCGATGTGCAATCGCTGGCCGGTGACAGTGTCGATAACGTACCCGGCGCGCCGGGGATCGGGATCAAAACGGCGGCTTTGCTGATCAACGAATATGGCTCGTTGGACGAGTTGTTGGATCGGGCCGAGGAAATCAAACAGCCAAAACGCCGCCAGACATTGATCGAAAAACGTGACCAGATCGAATTGTCGCGGCGTCTGGTGTCGCTGGACTGCGATATGCCGCTGGAGGTGGTTCTGGATGATCTGGAATTGCGAGAGCCCGAAGCAGACACTTTGCTGGGTTTCCTGGCCGACATGGAATTCCGCACGATCCTGAAACGGGTTTCCGACAAGCTGGGCGTCGAGCCGCCCGCCATTGTCGATAACGACGACAAAGGCGCCGATGCGGCCGAAACAATCGACGATCAGCCGCCCTTTGACGTGGATAAATACGAATGGGTGTCGACCGTCGAACAGGTGCAGGCGTGGATCGACCGGATTTACGAACGCGGCTATGTGGCGTTTGACACCGAAACCACGGGTCTGAATGAAATGACCGTGGATTTGGTGGGGATCTCGCTGGCGGTTGAGGCAGGCGAGGCATGCTATATCCCGCTGACCCACCGCGCGGCAGCGGCCGATGACCTGTTCGGCAACGATGAACTGGCCCCTGATCAATTGCCCATGCAACAGGTGCTGGACCTGCTGAAACCCGTGCTTGAGGACGACAGCATCCTCAAAATCGGCCAGAACATGAAATACGACGCCAAAATCATGTCGCGCTACGGCATCGAGGTGGCGCCGATCGACGATACCATGCTGATGTCCTACGCGATGAATGCGGGTTTGCATGGGCACGGGATGGACGCGCTGTCTGAACAGTATTTGGGCCACAAACCGATCTCGATCAAAACGCTTTTGGGGACGGGAAAATCGGCGATCACCTTTGATCGCGTGCCCGTGGCCGATGCGGTGAAATATGCGGCCGAGGATGCGGATATCACGCTGCGTCTATGGCAAACGTTCCGCACCCAGCTGCACCGCAAACAGGTGACAACGGTTTATGAAACCTTGGAACGCCCGATGGTGCCGGTGCTAAAGCGGATGGAAATGGCGGGGATCAAAGTGGATCGTGATACCCTGTCGCGGATGTCCAATGCCTTTGCCCAGAAAATGGCAGGGCTAGAGGCCGAAATCCACGAAATGGCGGGGCGGTCGTTCAACGTAGGCAGCCCGAAACAGCTGGGTGAAATCCTGTTTGATGAGCTGTCTTTGCCAGGTGGCAAGAAAGGCAAAACCGGCGCCTATGCGACCGGCGCTGACGTGCTAGAGGATTTGGCGACGGAACATGAACTGCCGCGCCGAGTGCTGGATTGGCGGCAACTGTCCAAGCTGAAATCGACCTACACCGATGCACTGCAGGACCACATCAACCCCGAAACGGGGCGTGTCCACACGTCCTATTCCATCGCGGGGGCGAACACAGGGCGCTTGGCCTCGACCGATCCGAACCTGCAAAATATCCCGATCCGCACCGAAGAGGGCCGCCGCATCCGCGAGGCGTTCGTTGCCCCCGAAGGTAAGGTGATCGTCAGCCTCGACTATAGTCAGATCGAGTTGCGCATCCTTGCCCACATGGCGGGGATCGACACGCTTAAACAGGCGTTCCGCGACGGTCATGACATTCACGCCATGACCGCCAGCGAAATGTTCGACGTGCCGCTGGATCAGATGACCTCTGACATTCGCCGTCAGGCCAAGGCGATCAACTTTGGCGTCATCTACGGGATTTCCGGCTTTGGCCTTGCGCGCAATCTGCGCATCCCGCGGGCCGAGGCACAGGGGTTCATCGACCGCTATTTCGAACGCTTCCCCGGTATTCGGACCTATATGGATGACACCGTCGCCTTTGCCAAAGAACACAGCTATGTCCAAACGCTGTTTGGCCGGAAAATCCACACGCCTGAAATCAATGCCAAAGGTCCGCATGCCGGATTTGCCAAACGTGCGGCGATCAACGCGCCGATCCAAGGGACGGCAGCCGATGTTATTCGCCGTGCTATGATCCGCATGGATGATGCCATCGCCGATATTCCGGCGCGGATGTTGTTGCAGGTGCACGACGAATTGATCTTTGAGGTGGATGCCGATGCCACCGACGCCTTGATTGATCGTGCCCGCGAGGTGATGGAAGGCGCCGCTGATCCGGCGGTCAAACTGGATGTGACGCTGGTTGCGGATGCAGGGCAGGGCGCAAACTGGGCCGAGGCGCACTAACAAAAAGCCCCGGTCAAGAGGGAGAGGGCTTGACCAGGGCTAAGGGAGGAGGGCGAGGGAGGAGCGTGCCGGTTAGTTCACCGGCTTCGCTTCGACCAGATCGGCCGAGCTAACGGCGCTGCGGGCGATTTCAATTCGGCGTGGTTTCAGCGCCTCGGGCACTTCGCGTACCAGATCAATGTGCAACATACCGTTTTCATGGGTGGCACCGGTTACGCGCACGTGGTCGGCCAGATCAAACCGGCGTTTGAACGACCGGTTGGCGATGCCACGATGCAGATAGGTGCGTTCGCCGTCTTCGGCGGCCTTTTTACCAACGACATGCAGCGTGTTTTCGTGCTGTTCGATGGAAAGGTCTTGATCGGAAAAACCTGCCACCGCCAGCGAGATACGCCACGATTGGTCGTCGGTTTTTTCGATGTTGTAAGGGGGATAGCTTTGACCGGTGGTTTCGGTCGTCATGACCCTGTCCATCATTTCGGCAAGTTGGTCAAAACCAACAGTCGCACGGTACAGCGGGGTCAGATCAAAACTGCGCATAAGCGTCATCCTTTCAGAAGCGATAACTATGGTGTGGCCTTCCATTCGGACAGACCGGTTTCAGGACCCGATTGGCATCCTGTGTTATCGATGTGGGGATGTCTTTGGCGCGGTTCAACCCCCGCCGGGTCGAATAAATTTCGCGCCGGTATCGCTGCGCTGTCCGGGGATCAGGGTGTTGGTCTGAATGCGCGTTGGTGTGGCCGCTTGTGTTCTTAGCTCGGCCAGTGGTTCGCCTAGCGATGCGCCCAAAGACACCGGATCGCCGTCCAATTCGGACATGGCCGAAATCACGCTAACGACCTCAGCCCGCCCGCCACTGATGCGGAACACAGGTGCGCCGGATGACCCGAAGTTGATATCACAGGTCATGATCAGCACGTGACCCTGTCGGCCCAGAATGCTGCAGACCTCTTGGATCGACGGCGCGTCGGCACGGTCGCGCGCATAGGACACCACGCCAATATCCTGCCCCCGCAATAGGCTCGCGGCGACGGGGATCGGTTCGATACGCATATTGCGGATCGGTTGAGACAGTTCCAAAAGCGCGAGGTCATAGGCGACCACAGCCACATCACGTTCGATCCGGTTCGGGTCATACTGGGGATGAACAAATATCCGGCGCACGTCGCGATAGGCCTCGGCCCGTCCGTTGCGCAGGCCCGCGCTGAACGTCAAGCGATCAGCCGATACCGCGCCGTCGCGATCAAACACGCAATGCGCCGCCGTCAAAACGGTGCGTTCGTCGATCAGTGTTGCGGTGCAAAACCCTTTGCCTTCGATATCTAAGCGGCCGACGGCCTCCCAGCCGCGACTGTCATCACCTGTGGCGAATTGTTGAAGCGCGCTGTCCTGCGCGACGGCTGTCGTCGCCAAAAATAGGGCGATGGCCGCGCCAATAATCTGTCTCATTCCTCACCTCCCTGTCTGTTTCGCGCAGGGTTGTGGTCAGATTAAGGCATTAGCGCAGAATTGGCACCTGATTTGATGGGGTAGGCGTCAGGGCATTTGGTTTTGGACCACCCAGCGCCCAGTCAAGCAATTCGACTGTATGCACAATGGGCACGTCGGTCGCGCTACCGATTTGCATCATGCACCCGATATTGCCCGCCGAAATGAAATCAGGCTGAACCGCCTCTAGCGTTGCGACCTTTCGTTCGCGCAGTTGGCCTGAAATTTCCGGCTGCATGATGTTGTAGGTGCCCGCCGATCCGCAGCATAGGTGCGGGTCTTTGGGTTCCAACACTGTGAAACCGGCACGTTTCAGCAGAGTCTTCGGCGCAGCCTTGATCTGTTGACCGTGTTGCAGCGAACAGGCGGCGTGATAAGCGACGCGCAGGTCTTTTTCGGGCTGCTGAGGGATATCGAGTTGCGACAACAGTTCGGACACGTCCATCGCCAGCGCAGACACCTTAGCGGCATCGCCCGCCAGCGGATCATTGCGGAACATATGACCATAGTCCTTAACCGTGGTGCCGCAACCCGAGGTGTTGATCACAATCGCATCGAGTCCGTCGCCTTTCACCTCGGCCATCCAAGCACGGATATTGGCGGCGGCGCTGCGGTGGCTGTCATCTTCGCGACCCATATGATGGGTCAGCGCCCCACAACAGCCAGCGCCATCGGCCACGACCACCTCGATCCCCAAACGGGTCAGCAGGCGAATGGTGGCATCATTGATATCGGTATTCAGCGCCTTTTGCGCGCAACCGGTCATCAGCGCTACTCGTTTCAGGCGCTGGTTTTCCGCTGGAAAGACTTGAGGGGTGTCATTGGGGCTAACCGGCGGAATGGTCGCAGGTGCCAGATCCAGCATCGCCCGCAGTCGCGCATCCGGCAACAGCCACTTGAACGGCCGGCCCAGTTTCGCCGCAACCAACGCAAGCCGGAACCGGTTGGGATAGGGCAGAATGCGCGACAGCACCCAGCGCAATACACGGTCGGTCAGCGGGCGTTTGTAGTGCTGTTCTATGTAGGCGCGCGCATGATCAACAAGGTGCATGTAATGCACACCCGACGGGCATGTGGTCATGCAGGCAAGGCAGGACAGGCAGCGGTCGATGTGCTTGACCGTGGTGGCATCTGGCACACGTTCGTTTTCAAGCATATCCTTGATCAGATAGATGCGTCCGCGCGGGCTATCCAATTCGTCGCCCAGCACCTGATAGGTCGGGCAGGTGGCCGTGCAGAACCCGCAATGGACGCAGGCCCGCAGGATTTCATTCGCCCGCTGGGTGCCAGGATTTTCGAGCTGCTGGGGGGTAAAGGTTGTCTGCATCAGTTCATAAGCCCCGGATTCAAAATGCCGCGTGGGTCGAATTTTGCCCTTAGGGCCTTGGTCAATGTGGAAACCGCGTCTGACTGCGGCTGAAACACGGATACGTTTGTGCGTGTGGCGGTTGGCGCTTTGATCAGGGTTGCATGACCGCTGCCGGCTGGCGCGCCATGCGCCATCATCTCGGGGCTCAGCATATGCTGCAGCACACCGTGGATCAGGCCATAAGCCTTGTCCGCCGTATAGGGATCGTCCGCGCCGAATTGATCGGCTGCCGCTTCGGCGTGGGATGTGGTCATGCCAAACCACATACGACCACCGCCCCAATCCATGACCAGATCCGCGCCTAACGTCTGCCACAGGCAATCGGCGATGTCCGCGGCTGCGCTGGGCGTGATCGAAATTTGGGTGACGGCATCATGATTGCGGAACACCGAAACAGATTTGATATCAGCCCAAAGCGCCGTCGACGCGTCGTGATCCAGAACCTGTGCGTTGCCAAAGTCGGCAAGCAGTTTGCGCAGCTTTTCGGTCCGATAGGTCACAGATTTTTCAAACCCTTCGACCCGAAGACAGGTTTTTTGCCCCAGATGTGCCAGCGCTGTGTTCCCTGCATCCAATTGGTGCAGCGCCGCGCCTGACACCTCATAGGGGGAATTCAGCGCCTTGGTCATCGCCGCAACGGCATCACCTAGTACAAGGCCATCAAAGACCAGCGTTTGTGAGGTTTCGGGCTTTGGCAGAACCTTTAGCGACACCTCGGACAACACCCCTAGCGTGCCGTATGATCCGGCCATCAGTTTGGTCAGGTCATAACCAGTCACGTTTTTCATCACGCGGCCACCGTTTTTGACGATCGTGCCCTGCCCATCAACATAACGAACGCCAAGCAGCGCATCACGGCAGGCACCACTTGCCGCCACACGTCGTGGGCCAGACGCATTGGTGGCCACCACGCCGCCAATTGTCGGGGTTCCGGTTGTGCCCAGCAGGGTGCGATGATCCATCGGCTCAAACGCAAGCATCTGGTTTTCGGCATCCAGCGCGGCCTCAATTTCGGCCATGGGTGTGCCTGCTTTCGCGACCAGCGTCAGGGCGCCAGGTTCGTAGAGCGAGATGCCCGACAAGCCCGCCGTTGACAGGGTGTCCCCCGTGACTGGGCGTCCGATTGGGCGCGTGCCGCCGCCGCAAATTGCCAATGGTCCTGTGGCCGCTGCGATTGCCTCGGCCAGTTCGGCTTCGGTTGTTGGATTGTGCATTAGGACACCTGTGGCGCGTTGGAACGCCGTTTTTCTGTTGAATAAAGGGGAAACACCTTGGCCGGATTAAGCAGCCATTTGGGGTCAAAAACGTCTTTGACCGTCATTTGCGCCTCTAGGTCGTCGGGGGCGAATTGCGTGTCCATCAGGTCGCGTTTTTCAATGCCAACGCCATGTTCACCGGTCAGGCAGCCGCCCGCCTCAACACAAAGGCGCAGGATGTCAGCGCCGAAGGCTTCGCATTTTTCCAGATCGCCGGGCTTGTTCGCATTATAAAGGATCAGCGGATGCAGATTGCCGTCCCCAGCGTGGAACACATTGCCCACGCCAAGGCCGTATTTCTGGGATAGTTCGCCGATCCGGCGCAATACATAGGGCAATTCGGTGACGGGGATTGTTCCATCAAGGCACATATAGTCGTTGATCTGTCCCATCGCACCAAACGCCGATTTCCGGCCAAGCCAAATGCGGGCGGCCTGGTCTTCGTCTGCGGCGACGCGTAACTCGACGGGGTTGTGTCGTTCGGCGATGGCGCGAATGCGGTCCAATTGATCGCGGATCTCATCGTCGCTGCCTTCGACCTCGATGATCAGCAGGCTTTCACACATTGGATAACCGGCTTTGGCAAACGCCTCGGTCGCTTCGATACAGGGGCGGTCCATGAACTCGATCGCGACGGGCAGAATGCCCGAGTGGATGATGTCACTGACGCATTGGCCGGCGACCTCGTTGCTGTCATAGCCAACCAGAATAGGCAGTGCGCCCTCGGGCTTGGGTTGGATGCGAAGGGTTGCCTCGGTCACGACGCCCAGCTGCCCCTCAGAGCCGCAGATCACGCCGAGCAGGTCCAGACCAGCGGCATCCATATGCGCCCCGCCCACGTCAACGACTGTGCCGTCCATCAGCACCATTTTGACGCCAAGCAGGTTGTTGGTGGTCACACCGTATTTCAGGCAATGCGCCCCGCCCGAATTCATCGCGATATTGCCCGCGATTGCACAGGCCAGCTGGGATGACGGATCAGGCGCATAGAAAAAGCCGTCTGCCTCGACCGCGCCCGAGACCGATAGGTTGGTGCGGCCGGTCTGGACGCGGATAAATCGGTCAGAATAATTTACCTCTAGAACATCGGCCATTTTCGCAACGCCAAGAATGACACTATCCGCCGTTGGCAGGGCGCCGCCCGCCAGCGATGTGCCCGATCCGCGTGGAACCACCGGCACATCCATTTCGTGACAGATTTTCAGGACTTCGCTGACTTCCTCGGTATTTGCGGGCAGAACCGCGCAAAGGGGTGGACACCGATACGCCGTAAGGGCATCGCATTCATAGGCGCGTGTTTCCGCGGGATCATGGATCACGGCATCCGCAGGCAGAACCGCCGATAGGCGTCTGACGATTTCGGCTTTCTTGTTCAGTATTGCCGCGTCCGGCGTTGGCATATCCATGGCGTCCTCCATTATTGGTAAAGTAATATAACCAATTTTTGGATATGGCAAGCGCCCCAAAGGCGCTGTAATGTCGCGGTATGACATTGATTGAACATCTTACGCTGCTCAGCCTCCCGGATATTCTGGCCGCTTGCTTTATCGTTGTTGCATGGGCTGCTGTGGGCTGGGGCATCGAACATGCGCCAGCGAAATATCCGTCGGTATCTGTTTTGATGGCGGGGTATCGCCGGAAATGGATGCACGAACTGGCCCTGCGCGAAAACCGGATTTTCGATGCTCAGTTGATGGGGACCCTACGACAGGGGACGTCATTTTTCGCCTCGACCTCGATCCTTGCCATCGGTGGTGTTCTGGCCTTGATCGGCAATACCGAACGGCTGCGCGGGGTGGCGAGCGAATTTACCGACAGTGTGCAGCCCGATTTCGTCTGGCAGTTAAAGCTGTTGTTGGTCGTTTTCTTTCTAACCTTTTCGTTTCTGAAATTCGTCTGGGCGCATCGTTTGTTCGGCTATTGCGCCGTGGTGATGGGCGCGGTGCCATCGCATGATGATCCCATGGCCGAAAAACGCGCGGCTCAGGCGGCCGATCTTAATATCCGCGCATCAGTCAATTTCACCCGTGGTTTGCGCGGCATGTACTTTACGCTGGGGGCGCTGGCGTGGATTATGGGCCCCATTGGGCTGGCTCTATCGACCATTGCGGTGGTCTATCTGCTTTGGAGCCGCGAATTCCAATCCGTGCCGCGTGATGTGTTGATGCGTGACGACGACTAACGCCGTCCTTCGCGCAGCCACGCACCAACCATCAATCCTGCCGCGATCAACAAAAACAGCCACGCGGGCACAAGGCCGACAACCCGAAGGTCGGTTGTTTGATACGCTTGACGATCCACCAAACCGATCCAGCCGTTCCCTGCGGTCACTCCGCCCGCCCGTGATAGGCGTATGTCCGGCAGGCCGTCGATCACCCGTGTCACCGTGCCGCCTGTAGCGGCCGCGATTGGGCCAATCAACGCGACTGTTGATAGGGTATCCTCGTATTCACGCGGGGCGGCGGGGCCGACACCGGCCACGGTTTCAAACGTCCCGTCCGAAATCCGGTATAGGCCCAGTTGCGGTGCATCCCAGCGTGTTTCAAACCGCCCCAAGGACGTTGGTTCCAGCGTTAGGTTAAAGGTTTCACCATTTGGCGCGGTCACGATCACATCGGTGACGGGTTCATCGAGGCTGCGGCGGATAATGGTCAGCGTTTCGCCATCCACCTGAGCCCAAAGTGCGGTTTCCTCAAGCTCGGGTTCCTTCATCAGCCAATGAGCCAATCGGCGCAGCAATTCCTGTTGCGGGCCGCCGCCCTCATAGCCGCGATCCCATAGCCATGAATGGTCGGACGCAATCAGGGCGATGCGTCCGTCGCCTTCGCGGTTCAGAACCAGCAGCGGACGATCATCGGGGCCGGACATCAGGACCTCGGCATTTGGGGATGGGATCACATCAATGTACCTCAGCCAGCGACCCCAAGGGGCGTCCGCGTCGTCGAGGTTTTCGGTGACAGGGTGTTTGCGTCCAAGGTCAGTGATCTGCGGCAGATAGGCCTGTTCACGCACCTCGGCGGTTGGGGCGGCTGGAATAACCTCGCCCAGTGGCGACCGATAGATACTATCGGCCGAGGCAAATTCCGGCCCCGATGACACAAGCACCGCACCTCCGTTCGACACATAATCGCGGACGTTTTCCAGATAGATATTCGGCAATAGACCACGGCGGCGATAGCGGTCAAAGATGATCAGGTCGAAATCGAACAGCTTTTCAAGGAACAGTTCCCGTGTCGGAAAGGCAATCAACGACAGTTCGTCGACCGGAACGCCATCGTGTTTTTCGGGCGGCCGCAGAATGGTAAAGTGAACAAGATCAACCGCGCTGTCGGATTTCAGCAGGTTGCGCCATGTCCGTTCCCCCGCATGTGGTTCCCCCGACACCAGCAATACACGCAGCCGATCACGCACACCGTTCATCTGGATCACAGCGGCATTGTTGCGATCGGTCAGTTCGCCCGGCGATGCGGGTGTTGAAAATTCTAACACGTTCAGGCCGCCGTGCGGCAGCGCGATTGGCAACTCGATCGGTTGGCCAATTGGCACCTCGAAGTTCAGAGGTGTTTCGCCGTCGATTGCGATCTGTAAAGACACAAACGGATCATTGGTCGGGGCAACGCCCTGATCCTCGATCATTAGGGTAAGTGTGACAGGTTCGCCAATGATGGCAAAGGACGGTGCATTGGTCACGATCAACCGGCGATCCCAGTCAGTTTCCGGTTGCCCCGTAAGTAGCACATGCATCGGCGCAGGCAGGTTGGGGGCCGCGA
The DNA here is from genome assembly GCA_965215785.1 of Marivivens sp. Classification (GTDB taxonomy): domain Bacteria; phylum Pseudomonadota; class Alphaproteobacteria; order Rhodobacterales; family Rhodobacteraceae; genus Marivivens. The sequence goes on from OZ244120.1 coordinate 1,559,753, forward strand.
CGCTGTCGTGCAATTGACCGTCCGTGATCGCCACAACGCCAGCGATGCGGCCCAATGGTTCGTCCCCCAGAGTTGCGGCGAGTTGCGACATCACTTGGGTGCCTTGGTCGTCAGGGGCGTCTGTTACGATGACCTCGCGCAATTCGGTGTTGGGCAGGCTGGCGACTTCGCGGCGAATATGGGCAAGCGCCGCCTCGGTCTGTTGTGGTCTATCGGAAATGCGTTGGCTGGCGGTTTGGTCAACAAGGGCGATGACGATGTTCGTCAGGTCCTGCCGTACCTCGGATTGGACAGCGGGGTTGAGCAAGGCAGCGATCAGACACATGGCCGCCAATGCGCGCAGCCACCAACCTACCAAGCCGCGCCAGAGCGCGAGCACCACGATCAGCGTCGATACCAACGCGATGGCGATAATCATGGGCAGGGACAAAAGCGGATCGAGTAGGATATTGGTCATTGGCCCAACCTGTCTAGCAATGCAGGGACATGCACCTGATCGGATTTATAATTGCCGGTTAGCACGTGCATGATCAGGTTCACCCCGAACCGATAGGCAATTTCGCGCTGGCGTTCACCGGCCATGCCGCGACCAACAGGGAACAGCCGGTTGCCGTTTTCATCAATCGCCCATGCCGCGGCCCAGTCATTGCCGCCGACCACCACAGGTGTCACCCCATCGTTAAGTTGGCGAAATGGCAGGCCTTCGTCGGCGTCATTCGCGTCGGCCGTTGCCTCGACCCAAACGTCATATGATGCATATCGACCCGGAAAATCCTGAAGCAGATAGAACGCGCGGGTCAAAACGTGGTCTTCGGGGATCAGGTCCAAGGGCGGAATATCCAGACCAAGGGCAATCGTTTGCAGGCGTCGTTGTTCCGGCGATGACCCCGCAACTGTCAGATCGGCGTCGCGTGTATCGAACAGGATCATGCCGCCCGTCCGCAGATAACGGTTCAGTTTTTCGTAGGCCTCTGGCGATGGGATCGGCTGATCGGCAGTGATCGGCCAGTAGATGAACGGAAAGAACGACAGCTCATCAGTGTCTAGGTTGATGCCCATCGGGGTGCTGGGCTCGATCGATGATCTGCGCCACAGGGTATCGGACAGACCGAACAAGCCAGCATAGGATGTATCGTCCACGCGCACATCACCAGTGATGACATAGGCCAGGACCACGTCGCGTGTGGCTGCGATGGCAAAGTCTTCGTCCTGCGCTGCGCCCTCATGCGGCAGGATGAACAGCGCCAAGATCACAACAGCGGCCTGCAAGCGCCCCGATAGGCGCAGTGTTGCGATCGCATCGGCGGCCAGCAGGGCAAGCGCGACTAGGAACAGCCAACCAGCCAAGGCGACCGCAGGCAGGTTCGCCCCCGTGATGACGGTCACAGACTCAGGCCAAGTGGCCGCAGCCAGTTGTCGATCTTGGGATACCGCATTGACGGCGATGCTGCGATTATCGTCGACATAGATGCCGGGCGGCGTTGCGGCAGAGGCACCCGTCAGAAGGTCAGCGCCATCGACTGCCGGCTCCGTATCGACGACGTTCAGGACGCCATTTGCCGACAGGTAGGCCGCGGGCGTCCAGCTGGTTCCGGCCATGTCGGCTTCGGTCAGTGTCCGGTCGCGGGTCGCAACCGACAGCCGTTCCAGCATCGAAACAAACAAACCGGACAGCGGCAGGGTCGACCATTCGGCGTTCGCTGTTACATGGAACAAAACAACCTGACCATCACCCAGCGCCTTGCGTGTGACCAGCGGGGTTCCATCCTGCAGTTCGGCGATGACGCGATCGTTCAAATCCGGTGCCGGTTGGGCGATGACTTGGGCCGATACAGTGACATCATCGCGCAGCGTCAGACCATAAAACGGGCTATCGGGTGCAAATTCTGCCAGCCGCTTAGGCTCGCCCCAGCTGAGGGTACCGCCGAGGGTGCGACCACCGGTGCGCAGTTCGACCGGCATCAACGGGTCAAGTTGATCCAGCGGCCATTCCGTCGCCGCAAGGCGTGGACCGGCAAAGCGGATCAACAGCCCGCCCTGTTCAACCCAGTCCGTGACCAGCGTCTGTTCTATTGCGGTTAGCCGCCCGACATCCGCCAGAATGATGACATCCGGTCCTGCGGTGATCGCCTCGGCCAGATCGTATTCAATTAGATCCGCATAGGGCGACAGCGCCTGTCGCAAGTAATGCAATGGCGCCAAGAGCCTGAGGCCTTCGCGGTTCGGGGCGCTGCCGAACAAGGCGATTTCACGCCGTTTCAGGCTGTCATCGGCCAAGGCAACGGTGCCGGCGGTGTTGCCCGGCAAAAGTTCAAATCGGGTGATCCTGTTCCTGAGTTCGGGGGGCAAGTCAAACGCGCCCTCGGCCTGCTGTGCGCCGGTTTCGAATGTCACGCTCAGCGTGGCCAATTGGCGTTCGATCCCAGCGGGGTCAGGGCCGACAGCCGCAATTTGTCTGGTTGTTTCAACCTCGCCATGGCTGCGTTGGGCAGTGATGCGGATCGCGCCATCGTCAAATCGCGGGGCGGATAGCCCGAAAACAGGGGTGCCTGATTGACGAACAGTGACCGCGCCGCGTTCTTCGAGTGCGTCGATCAAGGCCGTTTGCCCATCCCGCTGCAGGCCATCAGCGATCCACAGTGTGTCGAACCTGCCGTCCGGCAGATCGGGCAGGTCGGCGGCTGGTTCCCACGCGGCGGCGCTCATGCCCGATGCCACCGGCAGTAGGCTATCCGCCGTTTGAAAAATGGGGGCCGCTGGGGCCGACAGGTTCAGCAACGCGACCTGCCGTCCGTCACGCCCCGCAGTGCCAAGCGTTTGTGTCAGGGTGTCTTGAACGGTTGACCACTGATTGGCCTGTGCCCAGCTGCCATCGACGATGACCAGCAAAGGGCCATTCCCCGACGTTGATTTGTCCGGGTTCAGAACCGGCCCAGAAAAGCCGACAATAGCCGCCGCAACGGCCAGCATGCGCAGCACCATCAGCCACCATGGAGTTTTGTCGTTTTCCTGTTCGGCGTCCTTCAATCCAAGCAGCAAAACAACACCCGGGAATAGGCGCTTGATCGGTGCGGGCGGTATCGCACGAAGCAGAAAATACAACACCGGCAGAGCCAGAAGGCCGAGCAACAACCAAGGTGCCGAAAATGCAACGGGTCCGATCATACCTAAACCAATGCCGCCTTGAGTGCCGAGTACATCCACAAAAGCGCCGATTGCGCGCTTTGATCTGTGCGGTGAATGGTGAATTGCCAACCCGCCGCATCCGCTAGCGCGTGCAGTTCGGCCTGCCGCGACACGAGCCGTTCTGCATAGTCAGAGGCCAGCGATTGGGCACGCTGTGTTTCAAAGGTCAGGGATCCACCAAGGCTATTGAACACTGTGCGCCCTTGGAACGGAAAATCGCGTTCTTGCGGGTCCAGCACTTGGATCATGACGCCATGCACGTTGTTTTGTGCCGCGTGATCCAGACTGCGGCGAACACCGTCCAAATCCCCTAGGAAATCTGACAGATAAACCGCGCGGCTGTGGGGCAATAGCCCCTGATCAACAGGCGCCCCGTAATCGGTGTCAGCGTTTTGAAGGAGCGACATCGCGATCGCATCGGCCTGCGGCAACCCGCGTTTGGGCGCAAGTTTTAGCCCCGGCAACCCGACCCGTTCACCGGCCTTTAGCAACAAAATGGCAGTCGCAAGACCGAGCGTTTGGGCGCGGTCCATTTTGGTCGGCAGATTGTCCGAGGATGCAAATCCCATCGACGCGGCCGTATCCACCCACAGCATTACCGAATGGGCGATCTGCCATTCTTTTTCCTGAACGAATGCGGTGTCGGATCGTGCTGACCGCCGCCAATCGATGGCCCGCGCATCATCGCCATTCGCGGCGGTTCGATATTGCCAAAATTCATCCCCCATGCCCGCGCGACGGCGACCGTGATCACCCAAGGTGATCGTCGCCGCAAGGCGATGCGCCGCAGCAAGGAGGGGGGGCAAATTGGCAGAAAGCGCATCGGCCCGTGATCTGAGCTCTGGCGCTTGGGTCACGCAGCGGCCTCTACCTTGGTGATCTGGGCGGCCACTTGGGCAATCAGTGACGGCAGGTCATGCCCCTGCGCGCGCGCCGCAAATCCAAGCGCCATACGGTGACGCAAAACCGGCACGGCCAGCGCGGCAACATCATCGGGCGATGGTGCCAATCGACCATCCATGAGCGCAAGCGCACGACTGCCCAACATGAGGGCTTGGGCCGCACGCGGACCCGGCCCCCAGCTAACCAGATCGCGGACCTGTTGGTTTTCGGTTTCCTCGGGGCGGCAATTGCGCACCAGATCAAGGATCATTTCCACAATGCTATCGCCCACGGGCATCTGCCTAAGCAGGGTTTGCGCCGACAACAGCGATGCGGCATCGAAAACAGATTCGCTTGTTTGGGAATCCGCCCCCGTTGTCGCCAGCAGGATCGCGCGTTCCGCGTCGCGGGTCGGATAGCCCACATCGATTTGCATCAAAAACCGGTCAAGCTGCGCCTCGGGCAGGGGATAGGTGCCCTCTTGTTCCAGCGGGTTTTGGGTGGCCAATACGTGGAACGGTTGACCAATGGGGCGGTGCTGTCCCGCCACGGTGACCTCTTGTTCCTGCATCGCCTGCAATAGCGCGGATTGGGTTCGCGGGCTGGCGCGGTTGATTTCGTCGGCCATCAACAGCTGACAAAAAATAGGTCCCTCGATGAACCTGAAATTGCGTGTCCCATCGGTTGCGGTGTCCAGAACCTCGGCCCCGATAATATCTGATGGCATCAGGTCAGGGGTAAACTGGACCCGGTTGCTGTTCAGGCCCATCACCGTTGCGATTGTGCTGACAAGGCGGGTTTTCCCCAGCCCCGGCAAACCCACCAGCAACCCGTGCCCGCCGGACAAAAGCGTGGCCAGTGTCAGCTGAACGACCTGTTCCTGTCCGATAAACTGTGACGCGATGTTTGTCTTGGCCAACGCCAGCTTTTCGCCCAAGGCTTCGATTTCGGACAAAAGATCGGCGGGTGCTGCCATGACAATACTCCTTGCGAACGCTATGTTTGTATCGAAACAGATAACGCGCCCAATCCCAATGGCAAAAGCATGACAACACAAAAGATTGTAAGCCCATCGGCGGAAAGCCTCGCATCTTCGGCGCGGGCAGCGTCAAAAAAGGGGCCTCCGCCCGTTGAAAAATGGAATCCTCCGTTCTGCGGCGATATTGATATGCGGATCGCGCGGGATGGAACGTGGTTCTATATGGGCACGCCAATTGGGCGCCAGCCGCTGGTCAATCTGTTTGCATCAATCATCCGCAAGGACGGTGACGACTATTTTCTGGTCACACCCGTCGAAAAGGTCGGCATCAAAGTGGACGACGCGCCATTTGTTGCGGTGGATTTCGATCATGCCGCGGGCACACTGACATTTACCACCAATGTCGGCGACACGGTTGTTGCCAGTGCCGACAACCCGATCCGCGTGACATTCGACGATAATGACGAACCGTCGCCCTATGTTTTGGTGCGCCGAAATTTAGAGGCCCTGATAGATCGTAAGTCGTTCTATAGATTGATAGATTTGGGCGTCGAGAGGGATGGAACCTTTGGGATTGAAAGCGCAGGTGCCTTTTTTCCGATCATCCCGATGGAAAAACTTGGCTAGGGGTGTTTGATGCTGACAGTACGCTGTCAGTAGGGGTGTGCGAATAACAGGTCATCCAACCAAACGGAGAGTTAAAAATGGATACTATGCCTGTTATCGTATGGAGCGAAATTCCTGTCAAAGACCTGTCTGCGGCACAGAAATACTATGCCAACGTCTTGATGCAAAAGGCCGAACTGATCGAATAGGGCGGACGCGAAATGGTGCGCGTTTCGTCGGAAAATTCGGTGGGGACCGATCTCTATGTCGGGGAAACCGCGAAATCTCATATGGTTTTGCACTTTTTCGTGCCGGGCAAGCTTGAGGATGCCATGGACCGTGTGACCGAATTTGGCGGCACCGTCGAAAGTCCCGCGATCAACATTCCGCAAGGGCGGTTTGCCTATACCCGTGACCCTGATGGCAACCGGATCGGCCTGTTTGAGGTCGCAGCCTAATGCGCCGCGCCGACCGCCTTTTTCAGATCGTTCAGTACCTGAGGGGCGGTCGGTTGCTGACCGCTGCGCAATTGGCAGACAAGCTTGAGGTGACGCCGCGAACCATTTACCGCGACGTTGCCGACCTGATCGGATCAGGTGTCCCGATCGAGGGTGAGGCCGGCGTCGGTTATGTGATGCGTCAGGGCTATGACGTGCCACCGCTTATGTTCACCGGCCCTGAAATCGTCGCGCTGGTCGCTGGCGCACGCATGGTCAAGGCGTGGGGCGGGGCCGCAATGGCCGAAGCGGCCGAAGAGGCCTTGGTCAAAATCGAAAGCGTCCTGCCCGAGGCCCTAAAGGCCGAGGTCGATGCCGTCCCCGTCAATGCCATGCAGATGGGCGATCTGAGTGACGAACAGCGGATTTTGATCGACACGCTAGAGGGCGCAAGCCGCAGCAAGACCCGATTGCAATTCGACTATCGCGACAAGGATGGTGGTGCCTCACAGCGTACCGTGCGGCCCTTGGGGCTTTGGTATTGGGGTAAGGTCTGGACCCTTGTTAGCTGGTGCGAACTGAGGGCGGATTTTCGGATGTTCCGCATTGATCGTATGGGGCAAGTCTGTCTAACGTCAGCGCCTATGGGTCCAAATAGCGGCATTTGCTAAGAGAGGGTTTGTTGCTCATCGTAGCCACCAAGGAGTGGACGATGAGAAAGACAACGGGCAGGTCGCCGCCCAGTTCCGCAGGTACCATTTCCGACAGCGCAACGCGGGTCACCTGTTTGGTCACGACGTCGCCACCGATCTGGTTGTCGCGTTCAATCAGATAGACATAGTCACCATGTGCGGTGATTTCCGACAGGCCAACCCAACCGGTTGCTGGCTCTTCTTTCTGATACAGAACCGCGCCCCATTCTTCGCTATCGGTGTTGTAGGCAACCAGTTTGACGTGGTTTTTCGGATCGTCGTTCCATTCACGCTGAACGGCCATCCATAGGGTGTCACCAACCATGGTAATACCTTCGAAGCCGAACCGTTTTTCAACGGCCAGCAGCTCGGCTGGCAGTGCGATTTCGTCTTCGATTTCGCCGTCTGCGTTCACATGATAGAGGCCATGCGGAACCATGCGGTCTGTGCGACCTTCGGATGCGATCCAGAAGCCACCCTCACCGTCAAGGGTGATACCTTCCATGTCCAGTTTCTGGGCAGGGAAACCACCGCGTGTGATCGGGGTTGCCTCAACGATTTGGGCAGGGGTAACCGTGGTGTCGATGGTGAAAATGGTTGGCTGGTAGCCATAGAAGCTATCGTTGACCGCATAGACCATGCCGTTGTCGCCTGCGACCATGCCCGAAATTGCGCCCCAACCGATCAGCTCGTCAGCGCCTGCCGATGTCAGCTGTGGATAGGCCGCTGGTGCGTCCTGCAGTTCATAGATCATGACATGCGAACGAACGCCGCCGTCTTCGATCAGGTCAACTTCGTTTGCCGAAACAAACAGGTTGCGCGATGGGATCGCAACGGCACCCTCTGGCCCGATACCCGATGGCAGCAGGTTCGCCAGAACAGGGGCGATTGGGTTCGTTACGTCATACACGCCGATCATCGACGATCGTTCGGACAGAACGAACAGGTAGGGGGTGTCACCGTAAACAGCGAATTCCATGCCTTCTGGCTCGTTGCCTTTGCTATCGGAACGTTTGTCTGGATAGTGACCGGCCTGAATGATCGCCTGTTCCAGCGAGGTGCCGCTCTCAAAGACTTCGGTGCCGTCTTTGTGGAAGATGGTGAAACCACGCGAACCGCCGTCCATGTCACCTTCGTTTGCGATGGCAAAGTGATCGTTGTCGATCCACTGCAGACCGTCAGGTTCGCGCAGGCGACCCATCTGGGTTTCGGTGAACAACAGCGCCGCACGTTCGTCGGTCGCGTCGATGTTCATCAGATCAACCGCGCCAGCCGAGAAGTGGTTCATCACGTTGCCGTCTGCACCGATCACAACGATTGCGTTGTTTTCCTGCAGGGTAACAGCGATTTCGCCCAGACCGTTGACGTCAACGAATTCGGGCTCTGGGTCCTCAGGGGCGATCTCGGTCAGGCCCGAGACGTCGATTTTCATCAGGCTGTCGCACTGCAGGGCTTCGTCCTGCACCATGACTTTGACCATGTAACCACCGGGGGCCTGACCCACACGGCCGTCTCCCAGATCTTCGTCACGTTCGTTTTCGATGGCGACGGTCACGAAGGAACCATCATGGGCCACAGCGGTCGAATCCGGCTGGCCGCCCAGATCGCAGGATGCGGTGACGTCGCCCGACGCAAGGTCGATTGCAACGATCGCACCCGATGGGGCGGTATAGCTTTCGGAGGTGTTCAGACCGACAAAGGCCGTGTTGCCGATGACCGAAACAGCGGTTGGTTCGCCGTCCAGCATGATGCTGCCTTTGGGCATCGGGTTGGCGGGATCGGTGATATCGATCAGGCCGATCGCACCCAGCGGGCTATCGCTGTAAACAAGGGTCATGCCGTCCACCGTCGCCGAGATAATTTCGGACGAGCTTGCAGCCGATGCATCTGAGTTGTTCAAAAAGGTTGGGAACGACGAAATGCAGTTAAAGTTCATTTCGGCCATGGCGGCGCTCGCGCTTAGTGCCAGAACCGAAGTGAGGCAGACTTTGGTCAGTGTCATTGGTCTCTCTCAGTTGGAAATCCAAGTGAGTCTTGAGACCGGATTTTGACCCTGACGTAACGCGTGGATCACCGTTTTGTAACTGTTGGCGTTATTTGTCGTCTTTCCAACAGGGCAGCAGGTCATTGGGGTGCGGTTCCGCCGAATAGACCCCGATTGCGATGGCGCGCGCGACACATTGGGCCGCCGCATGACCCAGCATAATCGTATCGGCAACGTCGCCCGTAACAGGGCGTTTGCCGGTCGCCGCCGCAAAGATCAGATCGCCATCCATCGGGGTGTGGGCGGGCATCAGGGCGCGGGCAAATCCGTCATGTGCTGCGATCGCAAGCCGCGTGCATTGTGCCTTGGTCAGGGCAAAGTCGGTCGCAACGATCCCGATTGTCGTGTTTTGCGCTGGGCCGAGTTTCGTCGCAGGCATGCCCTTGGGGAATTGATCGGGCAGACCAAGCTGACCGAATTCACTGCCCTCTTCATAGGGGGCCGCCCAGAAGTGACGGGTGCCATCAACGGTCGCCGAACCGAGTGCGTTAACCGCGATCATCGCTGCCACGGTTCCGCCGTTCGGCAACACATAAGACGCAGTGCCCAATCCGCCCTTGAGTGTGGCGGTGGTCGCGCCGGCGCCGGCGCCAACTGTCCCCACAGGGACGTTAGACGCCAATGCCTGACAGGCTGCTTGGCCAAGTGCGCGATAGGGCGAATCCGTCCAATTCTTGTTTCCGCCGTTCATCAGGTCAAACAAGATCGCGGCAGGGACAATTGGCACCCGGTGGGGGCCAACCTGAAAACCACGGCCCTGCGCGCGCAGCCAGTCAACCACGCCCGCCGCCGCATCAAGGCCGAACGCCGACCCACCCGACAACACCAGCGCGTCGACCTGTTCGACCGTTTTGTCCGGTGCCAACAGATCGGTTTCGCGCGTTCCCGGCGCACCGCCCATGACATGTACGCCGCAAGTAAACGGTGCATCCCCAACCACGACCGTGGTGCCGGTTTTGACGTCGTGATCCTGCGCATGACCGACCATAAGGCCCGCAACATCCGTCAACGCGTTCTTGGGGCCGGGGATCATGGCAGGTCAACAAACCGTGCGCCCAGATAGCGCAGGCGGGGGGTGTCATTCAGGCTGTAGTCCATGCCGCCAAAGGCATGTTCCGACAGGATGACCAAGCTGTTCTTGCCGCCGATCTGGGCAAGAACCTCGTCCGACTCCTCGACCGTAAAGAAATCGGCCAAGGCCTCGCCAACGCCGCGTTCGTATCCTGTCACCACATAGGTGGTATCGACGAAGGCCTCTGGCAGGTCCTTGGTCAGCGGTTCGGCTTCATTTTCCGATGGCGCGTCAAAGCAATAGGTCAGCAGGTCGTCTTCTGACTCGAATGACCCGCAAAACAGGTGCAGCCGGATTTTGCCCTCTGGGGCGGGTGTCCGCCGCACATTCGGGTCCAGCGGAGCAACATCCAAGAGTTCGCGCAGCAAATTCATCGCATCCCCTTTCGCAACCAACCTTGGCGGGCAAATTGGGTGCCCGACGGTCAAAGTGTGCAACGTCAGGGTGCGGATGTCACGCCTTGAGTGAACGCCACGCGCTCATGGCGAAAACTTCGGCGTTTTCTTCGGTCGCTGCACCGCCGTTTTTCAGAAATGCAATCGCCGGACCGTTCAGCAATGCTTCGGCAACGCTCCAACCGATTGGCTTTACCTCGGATGCTTTGGCCCATTTCTTATAGGCCGCTTTTTGCGCAGCGCGTCGTTCCGCCAAGATCTCCGCCAATTCGGTGAAGTCCGTGTCGGTCGCTGCCCGGCTTTCGAGCTCTAGGCAAAAGTCGAAAATCGGGCGATCCGCCGCGGCCGACGCAATAAGCGTGCGCACGTGGTTCTGAATGGCCTTGTTCGATTTCTTGGTGGTTGTCAGAACATCGGTCTGGCCCGCGTTGGCCTGACGCCAAATTTCCGTTGCGATGGCGGCTTTGCCTTGGAATGCGTGATAGATCGAGCCAGTCGTTGCGCCGCTTGCGCGACCGATTTGGCTGATGGTTGTGGTGCTATAACCATTCTCTAGGAACCGGGTTTTTGCAGCCTCTAAAATCGAGGTACGACGGTCTAACGGGGGGGAACTGGTTTCCTGTTTCATCGTAGAACAGTACTACAAACAGCCGGATTTTCAAAATCTGCAAAAATCGACGGCACACACATGCCGAGTTTCCGGCAGGTCTGTCCACAATCATTGCGTTATTTGGCGGGAGGACAGGTTAACCAGAATTGTATTTTGGATGATTGTCCTTACATTATGATCACGTATTTTTGAGACAGGAATTGGTATGGCAAATCTAGACGCACAAATCTGCGAAAGTCAGGCACAAGTTACCGCAGCGCAGGACCGTATTGCCGAACTGGGCAGCCGGATCGAGGCCGCACGGAACAAGATGGCCAGCGGCAGCGATATTTCGATTGATATCGAAAACGCAACCTTGGACGATGTGCATGCCCATACCGAGCTGATGAATTCCAATATCGCCGAACTGATCATGGGGCTAGATGATGTAACGGCTGGCTTTTCCAAGGATTTCGACGAAATGCGGTCGAAAACCATGGGGGAAACGCTGATCGGTTTCTTTTCCAAGGCCAAGGCCGATAGCATGCGTCAGGAACGTATGCGCACTGCCAATATCGACGACAAACTGCAGGACCTGATTTCGAAATCCAACGTGATTTCGCAAATGCTCCAGAGTCAGTTGGACATCCTCAATTCCGAAAAATCCAAGGTCGAGGCAAACCTGACCAGCACGCTCGAAGAACGCGAGGCGGCTGTTGCCGAGCTTGAAACCTTGCGGGCCGATATTCTGGGGATGGATCCCAAGTTGATCGAACTGGAAAACAAGATCAGCGTCGAACAGGATGCCGCAACACGCACCCAGCTTGAATCCGACCTTGCCGCGCTGAACCAGCAGCACAATGAAATGGTGCAGCAAGAACAGGTTGCACTGGCGAAAAGCCAGACGCTGGAACGGTATATCGAAAAAGGCAAGACCTGGGTCGATAGTTTGCAGAACCAGGCGGCAACGCAGATGGTTCTGATCAACAAGTTGCAGACAGACACCAAACAACGTGTTGTCCTTTATGATGCGCTGTCCAAATCCTTGAAAACCGCTCAGCAGCAGGACGTTGCGCACCGGATCAACGAAATTGGCGTCAAAACCGACCAAGAGGCCCAGACCGCGATGGCTGCCATTGGGGCCGCAACGAATGCCAAAATGGCCGATATGCTAGAGGCGCATGAGGACCAGATGGTGTTCGCACGCGATGTTCTGGAACAAAAGGCCAAAGCCGATGAACGGTTCGTGCGCCGGTTCCAAGCCATCGTCGAGAAGCACGACAAGAACCAATACGGTGGCTGAGATGGATAAGAACCAACGAAAGACTGTTTTCATTCTGGCCAGTGGTCTTTTGACTTATTCAGTCGTTCAACAGTTTGACTACAATTTGGCGGACGCGGCGATCATTGCCCTTGTTGTGCTGTACACCGTTGGCGACATCTTATGGAACAGTGTTCGTTCGACAGTCATTTGGCTGAGTAGAAAGTTTCAGGTTTCAAAGTGAGGCCTGCCGCTTGATAGGGCAGTGTGGTTGGAAAAATGTTCTGACGCAGAAGGTCATTGGCTGATTTGTTTGCGATGAAAAGGAAGTGAACTGTGTCAACGAATACGCCGAACAGCCGAAAGCAGCGTAGCTTGGAAAGCAGTCTTTATTTACGTTTCAAAAAGGTAGGGTTGTGACACCGCTCGAACGACCGCTTGATCATTTTGACCTTGCCGATAATGCGGTGATCCGCCGTTATTTCGGCAAGTTTGAAAAGATCACCAACAGCCTGACCAAAATCGCCGCCGTCAAACATGCGGATGGCGAATATACCAAACTAGAAATCGAGGTTCTGGCGCGCTATCTGGTGGACCTGAACATCTCGTTTCGGGCGCTGGCGCACAAATACCATTTTTCGGGCCGCTACCCGCATGCGGGCGCGTTGACTATTGATCGGATCGAGAGCGGCTTTCCAGTGCATGGCGAACTGCTTCAGATGGCGGCGGACGCGATGCAGGTTGACCGGCATCTGTCCAGCGGACCGGATGTCGAAACGCTAAAGGATCAGATGGTGCGCAGCATCCTGTCAGACCGGCAGGTGCCCACGAAACTGCAATATGCGCTGTCGCAACGGCTCTATTACGAAGAGCTGGCCAAGGGCGGTTTGTTCCATGCGCGCAATGATCCGGACACAGTCTGGCTTGGCAGCGATGAAAACCGCCGCCGTTATTTGATCCATTGGGCTGTTTATGACAGCGAAGTGAACATCCCCACGATTTACCTAATGGATGTCGAGGATACGGGGCGCACCGCGCTGCCCAAGGATCAAAGCCGTTGGCCCGAGGTTCAGTCGCATCTGATGGCCCAGTCGGTGACAGGGCTCAAGCTGTTGACGATTGCAAAGGGGTTCGATCAGGACTTTGACGAATTGCACCCCAAACGTCTGCGCCGTATCCATTTCGGCCCCATGTACAGCAGCGCCTACACCCAGCAGGTCGGCCCTTTGCGGCAGGTGCTGGAACAGGCGAATTCGCCCGAAGGCGAAGACTGGGCCTTTGTCTGGACCGAAGAAGATCTTGTCGCGGAACGGGTCGAAGAGGTGAAATCCGGGTGGTTCGGCAAGGTCGAGCGGCAAATCTATGCGCTTGATCCGTTTGGCGGACAGGGCGCCGACAGTGGCGTGACCCGGATGAAGCGGTCCTTGATTATGCCTGAACGTCCGTTTCAGGCCCTCAGCGAACTGAACCCACCGGGATTTGGCGACGTGAATAAATACGTCGTTGGGCGGGCAGGGCGCATTTTACGGTACTAATGTCTGGGTTTTAGCATGAGTTTTTCAAACGATAGCGTCGAGCTGAAAGAGGAAGAGATCACCGCGCATTATGCGGGGGCCTTGACCATGTTGACGGGTGTCGATCACACCCCGCGCATTGCTAAACCCGCCGCAACGCCAGCGGCAGAACGATCAAGCGGCGTACCAGCGCGGCGCCGGTTCCGGTCCACAACGCCCGGTCTGGTGACCCGTTCCACGGCCCGTCCCGAGGGCGTGCACCTGATCGACCGTATCGAAGCAGTGACCGAGGATGCGCTGGTGTCTCAACGACAGGCCAGCGTCCTTCAGGCGCTAAGGCGGGGCATGGCGATCGGGCTTGCGCTGGCTGAAAACTATGCCGAGGCGACCGGCCTTGTTGCGCTGAAAAAGCAGAACCTGGATGGCGCGCTACCTGCCGCCAAAACGGGCGAATTTTCGGCGCTTCTGACGGCGGAAAGCCTGATCACCCTTTATGCCTTTGCCAATGCCACTGCGTTTCTGGTTGGCGGGCTGGCCGATGAAACCACCGTCGATATTGGCGCAATCGAAGAGGTTCTGACCGAAAATGCACCGCTGGCGCTTCATGGGGCTGTGTGGGAACTGGATCAGAAGCTAGACAGTTTCGCGACGGATGAATCGCGCCTTGTTGCGACGATCCTTGCCTATTGTGAATTGCTGATGGAACGGGTCGCCGCACGCGTCCAAACCGCCACACACCTTGGCGCCTTTGAGGGCAATACTTACCGGATCGAAGCCGACGATATGACAATCGCCGGTTTCACTCCGTCGCGTCAGGGCAAGGGCACGACGCTGACCATGCAGTTCAAAAAACCGCATGAGGTGGTGGGCAACCACATCGCTAAATATCAGGCGATGAAACTGGCCAAAATGCTGATGGCCTATGACTTTGACCGGCGGCTCAATCCCTTTGCTGAACTGGGCGGGTTCATCTTTACCTTTATGGGCGATGGTGCGCCGGGCACGGGTAAGACCACGCTGATCCAGATGATGGCAGGGATGGTCAATGATTACTGTCAGGTCGCGGGCTATCCGTTCCGCTATCAGAACTTTGGCATCGACAATATCGACAGCTATCAGGGCAAATCAGGCCAGAACGCCAAGGCGTTTATCAACAACGTGATCGACCCGCATGTGATCGGTTTTGGCACGATTGACGACATCGACCAGATCGCGGGCAAACGTGGCGATCGTCAATCCAGCGCCGGTCAGCAAGAGGTCACCGCCGTCTTTATGGAGGCATTTGCAGGCGCGAATACCGTTGTGCGCGGCAACTGCACCTTTGGGATGTTTTCGAACTATCCCGAAAACGTCGATGACGCGTTGCGTCAGCGGGCAGGCGCGCGGTTCTTGGTGGATGGCCCCCAAACCCGCGAAGACTACATCGATATTCTGTCCCTGTTGCTGGGCAAACGTCATGACATTCCGCTGGGTGATCATGACCTGTTCGCCGCGCAGGAAATTAAACGCGCCGTTGCCGCCAGCTTTGCCTCGTACAATCGCCCCAAGGAACCGAACCTTACGGCGGTTTTTGAACGGGTACATGGTCAGATCGGTGATTTGGATACCATTGCGAAAATGGGCGCGTACCTAAAAGCGATCCAAGAGGCGGACAGCCGGTTTACCGGCCGCGCGATCAAGAATATCACCGATGCGGTCAAGGTGCGGGCGATGGACTTCGAACTACCGGATGAGTGGATGGAACAGCCCGAGCTGTTCCTGCATCAGCCCTATGACACCAAAAAGGCCATGATCGAGGATCTGCGCAAACCCATCACGACCGAGATGGTTTTGCAGGAAATTAACCGCTATGCCGATAGCGAATTCCGTTATGCCGACAAATCCGACGAGGCTGCGATTGACGCCATGGTGCGCGATCTTGGTCGATCCGAAGAGGCCAAACGCCGTTATCTGGAGGGGAAAACATGAGCTTGTTTCGCGCCGTCTATGTGCCGTTCCTTGCGGCAGTTGGTGTTACCTTTGGCATCGCGCTCGGCGGGACGATGGTTTTTTGCAAACCAGAGGGTTTGATCGCACTGGATCAGCCGGGGTTGTGCTCTGCCAGTGATACCCCCAGAGAGGTCTTGGTATCTTTTGCCGTTCTGGGCGCGATGGCGGGCATGACGCTTTTGGCGGCGTGGACGGCTGTGCGGCTGTTTTCGGGCGGGGGCAAGAAATGATCGAACTGATCCAAAACGGGCTGATGTTTGGCAATCTGGTGCTGGTCGACAGTCCGGTTCTGGTGGATCGGTACAACCGCGCGCTTAAACATCTGACCGGATTGGAAACGAGGCTGGATGAATTCCACATCGACATTTCGGGTTTTTCGCCCGAGGTCGGGGATGAGCTTAACAACCGCGATTACCTGAACCCCGAGGGTGTGAACCGTCAGTTTATTATTCTAAGCACCGAGCAAAAATCCTGTCCGTTGTTAAATGCGCGGTTCTCAACGGCGCGGCAAATCCTGCACGAATTCATCACCCGTAATGAAAACCAGTTGTTCGCGCTGACCGCGCGGGATGCGGTAACCGGTGAACTGGTCGATAATCTGCACACCATCAGCGACCTGTCGCAGTTGCTCCACCTCGGCTCAACCACGGTTGAGGCCGACACAACGGGCGGTGCCGTCAAAACCGCCGCGAAACTGCGGGACCGGATTGAAACCTTTAAGACCGAGCCGGACGCATGGTGGGACGATGTTTTAATCGCTGAAATGATCGAGCTGTCGACCCAAGCAGGTGATGTGATCCGCAATCCCGTCACCTTTGACGCGATGGAGTTTTCGGCACAGGATTTCTGGACCCAGCATTTTGGCGGGGTTTATGTCTTTCGGTCGCCGCGTAGCCCCGCGATGATTTGCCGGACCGCCGTTGACGTGCGTGACGAACGGGCAAACGTCATGAGCTTTGCCGACCGCAATTCGATCGCCAAATTCCTGCAGCGGAACAGATTGGTCGAAAATCTGGTGGATGCGCGCGGCGGTCCGACCACCCAGATTCTGCGCGAAAAAATGGATTTCATCCTGATTGATGTCGCGGCCCGCGCCGGTGAACCGCTGCGGGGCGTTAGCCCGCGTGACTTGCGGACCTTGGCGCGAAAATACATCGCTAACCTGCCTGCGGAATGGCATGGCCTTGGCGATTTGCTGCGCTGGGCCGAAGGACGGGCCCCATGGCCGCGGATTGATAGCGATCATCCGGCATATTTTTACACGCTGCGCGCGATGCCAGGGCCTGAGGCGGACATGGTCAACATGTTGCTGGCGGAATTGTCGCCTTTGGACATTCGTCAGCTATACGTCTGTCACAAACAGGCGTTCTATGCGGCCTACGCGGATTGGCCGCAGTCCAAAAAGGACTTTACCGTTGAGATGCTGATGCGTGACTATCAGGCGGACAAGGCCGGACTTAGGACCCGTTTGTTCGGTGGTGGCACCACGACCGAGTTTCCGCGGACGAAACGCCGCCCTAGGGCCGACGACCTTGTCGAACGGGTCGGGCCATGGGGCGCAGTGAACAGGAGCGGCAGATGAGGTTTATTGCCTTTTTGGTGTTTGGATTTCTGGGATTGTCGATCCTGTATCTGATGGTGTCGGCGTATTCGCGGTCTGTGCGGCGCGAACGGCTTGAGGATCAATGGGCCGAAAACAATCCCGGGGGTGACCTCAGCGGGCGCGATGCCTATATCGAGCAGGGTATGGCGAATTATGAACGCGGGTTCCGCAAGAAGCTTATCGCTTTGGTCTATGTGGTGCCGATCATTGCTGTTGCGACGATTTTTTATCTAACGAATTGAGGGCAAAACCATGTTTAAAATGATACTGCGCATCACGCTTGTCGTGTTGATGGTGCCGTTCTTCCACTATGTTTTGCCGCAAAAAGATGTGGCGCGGATCACAGGCACCGAGGTGATCCGACAAGATTTCAGCAATATGAACCGCATCTTTTACGCTCAGGCCGAAAGCGGGAATGTCGAAAACCCCACGCGGGATGTGTTGTTTATCAACACCGTGCGCAAACAGACCTATCTGTTCGGCCTGATCCGCGCCGGTGAGGCGAGCGACATCATGATCTATCGTAACGAGGATACGGGTTGGATTTGGCCACCCTATTTCAAGTTTGATAGCCGCGATTTACAGGGCGAGGCACAGGAATACACATCGACCGCCGCCGATCCGCAGTGGGTGATCATAAACCACTATGGTTGGCGGAACCGTCTGTTGACGATTTTCCCGAACGCGATTTCGATCAAGCCGATCGAGGACCCGAACATTCGGATCATTCCGTGGTTCAATATCGTGTTCTTTGTCGCCTTTGTGGCGTTCATCCTGTTTCTGCGGGCGGCATGGTATCAGTTCCGCGAACGGAACCTTGATCCGGCCTTGGATAAGGCGGGCGACCGTTGGGATCAGGTCGAGGCGAATGTCGCCGAACGCCGCGGGCGGGTCCGGCGCTGGCTGGATACGTGGCGTAAGAAATAAGAAAGGCGGCCAATTGGCCGCCTTTTTCATGCACCGTAGGGGATCCAGACGGTTTTGGTTTCTGTCGCCTGTTCGAGGAAGGCTTTGCCCTCGGCCGTTGTGATGTCGAGGGTCGGCGCCCAGGTGCGTTTCAGGTTGCCGGCGGATGCGGCCTCGATGCTTTCGGTCAGGGCCGGATCGCCAAGGTTCCACACAGCGTTGATATCCATATGCGATGCATAGGTCGCGGCCACGTCCTTGTGATCGCCGGTCAGAATGTTGACCACGCCTGCAGGCACATCGGATGTTTCCAGCACTTGGATGAAATCCGTCGCGGCCAGCGGGAATGCCTCGGACGCGGACAGGATCACGCGGTTGCCCATCGCGATTGCGGGGGCCATGGTGCTGATCAGGCCAAGCAGAGGCGCATGCGACGGGCAAAGCGCCGCAATGGTGCCGACAGGTTCCTTCATCGCCAAGGCAACGCCGCGCAGGGGCACGCCGCGTGATGCGCCGTCAAATTTATCGGCCCAAGCGGCATAGGTGAACAAGCGCGAAATGGCGGTGTCCACCTCGGCCTTGCCATCCTTGCCGGTCATCGCCTTGATCCGTGCCGCAAATTCATCGGCGCGGGCCGACAGGTTTTCAGCGATGTAATAGAGGATCTGCGCACGCAGATGCCCCGTCGTTTTGGCCCAGCCTTTGGCGGCGTTGCAGGCCTCAACCGCGTTGCGCACGTCCTTGCGGGCGGCAAGGCTGATTTGACCAAGCAGAGCGCCCTCGGGTCCATACACCCCGCGGGAATAGCCACCGTCGGGACGCGCCTGTTTGCCCCCGATATAGAGCTTGGCCGTGCGATCCAGCGGATCAACCGGCGCGCCGTCGCCCCTAAAGGGTGCAATCGGTGCCACAGGCTTGGCGGTTGTTTTCGGCTTGGTATAGGCGGCAAGGCCCTCCCATCCGCCTTCGCGGCCATATCCGCTCTCGCGGACGCCACCAAAGGGCGCGGCGGCGTCGAACATATTGGTGCCATTGACCCAAACAACGCCCGCGACCAGTTTCGGGGCCACGTCCAGCGCGACATTGATATTTTCCGACCACAGCGTCGCCGCAAGGCCGTAGCGCGTGTTGTTCGCAATCTCGATGGCCTCGTTATGGGTGCGGAAGGTTGTCGACACCAGAACGGGGCCAAAGATTTCCTCTTGCATCAGCGGGTCTGCGGTTTGCAGGCCGGTGATCAGGGTCGGGGCATAGAAACAGCCGCCCGATGGCAGGGCGCAGGGTGCGGTGAACACCTCGCCGCCCGACGCAGCGACCATGTCGGTGATGCGTGTCAGTTGTTCGTGGCTAACGATTGCGCCAACGTCGATGCATTTGTCCAAAGGATCGCCAATACGCAGGGTTTCCATGCGCGCCTTGAGTTTGGCGTGGAACCGGTCGGCGATGCCCTCTTGGACGATCAGACGCGACCCTGCACAGCAGACCTGTCCTTGGTTAAAGAAGATCGCGTCGATCAGGCCCTCGACCGCGCTATCGATGTCCGCATCCTCGAACACGATGTAGGGCGATTTACCCCCCAGTTCGAGCGTCAGCGACTTGCCCTGACCGGCGGTTGCCTCACGGATGCGGCGCCCAACGCCGGTCGATCCGGTAAAGGCGACCTTGTCGACCTCGGCGGTAACGATCATTTCGCCAACGGCACCGTCGCCGGTGACGATGTTCACCACACCCTTGGGCAGACCTGCCTGTTGGCAGATGTCCGCAAACAATAGCGCGGTCAGCGGAGTTTGTTCGGCAGGTTTCAGGACAACAGTGTTCCCTGCGGCCAAGGCAGGCGCGACCTTCCACGCCAGCATCAACAGGGGGAAATTCCACGGGATCACCTGTCCGCACACACCGATGGGCTGTGCGTCGGGCATTTCGCTATCCATCAACTGGGCAAGGCCCGCGTGGTAATAGAAATGACGCTGGGCCAATGGCACGTCGATATCGCGGCTTTCGCGGATCGGTTTGCCGTTGTCCAATGTTTCCAGAACCGCGAACAGTCGGCTGTGTTTTTGCAGCAGACGCGCAATGGCATAAAGGTGTCGTGCCCGCTGATGCCCAGAGAGGGCCGCCCATTTGGGTTGGGCCTTGCGGGCGGCGGCGACGGCGGCATCAACGTCCGCTTGGGTCGCCTGCGATACCTCGGCCAGAACATTGCCATTGGCGGGGTTGGTGGTTTGGAACGTTGTTCCAATGTCCGTCCACTCGCCATTGATGAACTGGCCAAAACGGCCCCCTTGATCAACGATCCAGGCAAGGGCGTCAGCGGCGCTTTCTGGGGCGGGGCCGTAATCCATGGTTTCAAAAATCTCTTTCACGGTCATGACTTACCCCATCGGATGGCGCCACGCGGCGGAATAGGCGCCTGTGACATGGTGTTCAAGTTGGCGTTCGATATCGCCCAGTAGGGACGAAGCCCCGAAACGGAACAGATCGGGCCGCAGCCAGCGATCGCCCAGCTCCTCTTTGATCAGGGCCAGATAGGTGATCGCGTCCTTGGCCTTGGAAATGCCGCCAGCGGGTTTATAGCCGACGCGAATGCCCGTGCGTTCGTGATAGTCGCGGATCGCGCGGATCATGGTCAGGCTGACAGGCAGGGTGGCGTTCACCGGTTCCTTACCCGTCGATGTTTTGATGAAATCAGCGCCCGCCATCATACATACCAGCGACGCACGCGCGACGTTTTGCAGGGTGACCAGTTCGCCGGTGGCAAGGATCGCTTTGACGTGGGCATCACCGCAGGCTTCGCGCATTTCGCGCATTTCGTCATACAGCGCCTGCCAGTTGCCGGTCAGTACGTGGCGGCGGGAAATCACGATGTCGATTTCCTCGGCGCCAGCGGCGACGCTTTCGCGGATTTCCTGAATGCGCAGATGCCATGGCGATAGACCAGCGGGAAAACCGGTTGATACGGCGGCAACCGGAATGCCGGTGCCGTCCAGCGCCCGAACCGCGGTTTCAACCATGTCATGATAGACGCAGACCGCGCCAACGGTCAGGTCTGGCAGACCCAGTTGCGCCAAAGTCGCAGCCTCGACCGGTTGTTTTGCCTTGGCGCACAGGCGGCGCACACGGCCTTCGGTGTCGTCACCGGATAGGGTGGTCAGGTCGATGCAGGAAATCGCCCGCAGCAGCCATGCCGCCTGATAATCCTTTTTCACACTGCGCCGTCCGGGCAGTGTTGCGCAACGGCGCTCAATCGCGGATGTGTTGGCTGTCGCGGATAGGACCCAGTCCATGTCCAGCGCCATCCCATCATTTCGTGGTTCGTGCACCTGTGGCAGATGCGCGTCTTGCGTCAGAATCGTCAACTTGGCCTCCCGCAGCTCGCACCGAACGTGCCATTATTCAGCGCGTTTGCCAAATTTTGACTATTTGGTCAAACGCTAATCAGGCTGCACCGCGTTTCGTTGAAGCGTTTTGCGATAATTCGCAGGCGTCAAACCATGATGGGCCAGGAACAGCTTATGAAAATGGCTCAGGTTCGGAATGCCGCAATCGGCCGCGATTTCGGCCAATGTATCATTGGTGCCGGTCAGCATCCGCGCAGCATGCCCCATGCGCAGCGAATTGACGTATTCCGACGGGCTCATCCCCAAAAACTGTCGTGCGGTCCGGCTGACGTGGGCGTGGGCCTTGCCCGCAGCGGAAACGAAACCGGCGGCGCCTTCGCGGAATACCTTGGGGTCGCGCGCGGCGGCACACGCCTCGATCAGCCAATTGGGCGCACCAGATGGCAAGGCGATATCGTCATCCATCAGTGACAGAAGCAGCGGCAGCAAAAACGCCCGTGTGGACAAGGGGCCGCCATCGCGCCGTTCCAATAGCATCGCGGCGTGGTTTATTTCGGCCATCTGGCGAATGTCGCGGGAATGCAGCCGTTGCTTTTCATCGGTCTGCCAGAAAAAGCGACCGTCGAGTTCGGGGTTACTTTTCCCGATTGCGGCGATCAGTTTTGGGTGAAACATCACTGAAACGATCAGGGTGTTTTCCCCTTTGCCCTGCACCGCGTGTTTCATTTCCGGCGTGACAAAGATCAACGTCCCCTCAGGCAAGACCTGCGTTCCATGGACGGTATGGTGCCTGAGCAGCCCGTTCTGGACCCAGATCAGTTCAAAGAAATCATGATTATGAAGCATTTTGGGGCGCGATGTCCCCAACATGGTTCTGCTCAGGTGACTGGTCCGACCTTCCAAAAGAAAGTCAGCGTGCGTAACTTGAATGTGTTGCATAGCTAAAATTGCCGAACAAAAAAGTGCAAATTAAAAAATTTCTGCGTAGCAGCATCGTAACGTGACCTTGTGAAATTTCCACGTTAAAAGCCCACAATTGCTGTAATAGGAGGAAATCGTGGCATTTGAACGATCAATTAAGATCGCTCCGTCGATACTTTCAGCGGATTTTGCAAATTTTGGCGCAGAATGTCGCGCGATCGAGGCTGAGGGCGCGGATTGGGTCCACGTTGATGTGATGGACGGGCACTTTGTGCCGAACATCACGTTTGGCCCAGCGACATGTGCCGCGATCCGTCCGCACATCAAGGGTGTCATGGATGTGCATCTGATGATTGCGCCGGTCGATCCCTATATTCAGGCCTTTGCCGATGCGGGGGCTGATTTCATCACAGCCCATGTTGAATCGAGCCCGCATATTCACCGAACCCTTCAGGCCATTCGTGCCGCGGGCGCCAAGGCCGGTATCGCCTTGAACCCGTCGACACCTGCCAGTGCAGTTGAATACCTGTTGGATATGGTGGACCTGATTTGCGTGATGACCGTGAACCCCGGCTTTGGCGGGCAGAAGTTTATCCATAGCCAAGTCGAAAAGGTGCGCCAGTTGCGCGAAATGATCGGTGATCGCGAAATTCACATTGAGATCGACGGCGGTGTGGACCCAACAACCGCGCCCTTGGTGGCGGCGGCAGGTGCTGACGTGCTGGTGGCGGGGTCGGCTGTGTTCCGCGGTGGATCGGTCGAAAATCCTGCGCCCTATGGCGACAACATCCGTGCGATCCGCGCGGCGGCTGAGGGCGCGCTGTAACGCGCCCTCACTTAGTTAGGCCAGTGTCAGGCTCTGATCGCTTTCGACAAAGGCATAGCCATATGGCGGCAGGCTCAGCGTGCCGCCATTTTTTGTGGCGTTGGCTGGACCGGTCAGGCTGGTATCCGCCTCAATGGTCAGGCTGACCTCTGCGTTAGAGAAGTTATAGAGCGCGGTGATAACGGTGCCGTCGTGACGACGCTCAACCGCCAAGATCGGATCGGCCACTTTGGGGAATGTGGTGTCGCCCAGCGATAGCGCCGGCGTCGATTTCCGGAATGCCAGTGCCGAACGATAAGCGTTCAGAACGCTGTCATTCGCGGCCTCTTGGCCCGAAACCGCGCGGGCGGCCTGTGGGGCTTTGACCGGTAGCCACGTTTTATCGGCAGACGAAAAATCGGCATTCTTGGCGTCGGCATCCCAGACCATTGGCGTCCGACAACCATCGCGTCCCTTGATCGCGGGCCAGAAATCGACATAGCCAAGGTCGGTCAGTTCCTCGAACAGAATATCGGTTTCTGTCTGGCCCAGCTCTTCGCCCTGATAGAGGCCGAGCGTGCCGGGGAAGCTGATCAAAAGGTTGATGGCCTGTTTGGCGATAACGTCGCTGTCAACGCCTTCGGGTGTCCAGCGGGTCGCATGGCGTGGCACGTCGTGGTTCGAGAATGACCAACAAGGCCAGCCATCAGGGGCGCGTTCCATAAAACGGGTAATGCGGTCGCGGAAATGATCGGCGGTGTATTGCGGGCCAAGAAATTCAAAGGAATAGGCCATGTGCAGCTTGTCGCCGCCGGACGTGTAGTCGGCCATGATGTCGATCATCCGGCCAGCTTCGCCAACCTCGCCGACCATCATGCGGGCGTCGTATTTATCAGTCAGCGCACGCATTTTTTTGAGCACATCAAGGTTTTCGGGGCGTGTTTTGGAAAACAGATGGTTCTGTGCCTCATAGGGGTTGAACGGCATTTCCCCAAATTCGGCGGCAGGGTTGTCGCGCAGTTTCTGGTCGTGGACATAGAAATTAACGGTATCGAGCCGGAACCCGTCGACGCCGCGTTCCAACCAAAACTCCATCGCATCAAGCAGGGCTTCGACAACTTCGGTGTTGTGGAAATTCAGATCCGGCTGCTCGATCAGGAAGTTGTGCATGTAGTACTGACGCCGCCGCGCATCAAATGTCCATGCGCTACCACCAAAGACCGAAGGCCAATTGTTGGGCGGTGTGCCGTCGGCCTTGGGATCGGCCCAAACGTACCAGTCCGCCTTGGGATTGGTTTTGTCCTGACGGCTTTCTTCGAACCAGGGGTGTTCGATCGAGCTGTGCGACAGTACCTGATCAATGATGACCTTTAGCCCCAGTTCATGCGCACGGGCGACCAGCGCGTCGAAATCCTGGATCGTGCCGAAAAGCGGGTTTACGCCTTTGTAGTCGGAAACGTCATATCCCATGTCACGATCTGGCGACGTAAAGAATGGCGACAGCCAAATCGCGTCGGCGCCCAGCCCCGCGACATGGTCCAGACGGCGGGTAATACCCGCCAGATCACCGATCCCATCGCCGTTGTCGTCCTGAAAAGACCGTGGGTAAATCTGATAGATTACGGCGTCCCGCCACCATTCGCGCATAACAATTCCCGCTCAAAAATTCGATTCCTGATTGTGTTAGCAGCAACAGTCCCAACTTTCAAAACGATTTGAAAGGAAAAATTTTTGGGGTTTCTTTTTTCGAATTTACTGCCAAAAATGCGTGCTATGTTTGCAAAAACGTAAATTTAAAACGTTTTGAAGTGGAGGGGCTATGGCGACACTTAAGGACATTGGGGAGGAATTGGGATTGTCCACCGCAACGGTCAGTCGGGCGCTGAACGACTTTCCTGAGGTGAACGCCGCAACGCGCACCCGTGTGGTCGAGGTGGCAACGCGCCTTGGGTATCGGCCAAACCGGATTGCACAGCGTTTGGTGACGGGCCGTTCGGGTATGGTTGGGATGATCGTTAAGGTTAATCCCGACATGAGCACGGATCGGAATTTTCTCGAAACGCTGACGGGCTTAACTGCGGCGCTGGCACAGCGGGACGTCGAATTGGTGCTGTCGGTCGACCAACACGACAACCCGATTGCCGCCTATCAGCGTATCCTTGAGCGTGGAATCCTTGATGGCTTTATCCTTAATGCGCCACAGCTGAATGACCCTCGGATCGAATTCCTAAGGCAGCGCGGTATTCCGTTTGCTGTTCATGGGGTGATACCGGGCGATACGGATTATCCCTATTATGCGGTCAATAACCACGGGATCGCCAAGGTATCGGTCGATTTCTTGCTGTCCTTGGGACATCGCCGGATCGCCTATTTGAACGGTGAGCGAGGCCACGTTTATTCCGAAGAACGCGCCGCTGGGTTTGCTAAGGTAATGCAGGCTGAGGGGCTTGGTGTTCCGGACGCGTTTCATACGTTCCTCGAACCCGTCGAAAACGAAGGTTATCTCTCCGCGATCAACATGCTTTCGGGGCGGGCAGGGCCGCGTCCGACAGCGATCATTTGTTCATCGGTCGTGCTGGCGGTCGGGGCCATGCGTGCGGCCAAGGATCTGGGCCTGAATGTGCCGTCGGATCTGTCCATTATTGCCCATGATGACGATCTGCCTGACATGCGGTCGGACACATTGGTGCCCCAGCTGACCGTGACGATGTCGCCGCTTAGGGATGCCTGCGTTCCGCTGGCCAATCACCTGATTGACCGGATCACCAGCGGTCCGACCGTGGTGCCACAGACCGTCGCAGAGGCGCGATTGGTCGTGCGGGCCTCAACTGCAACGGTTCCTCTCGGGCACTCAGACCCGTGGTGAGGGTGTTGCGGTAAATCAGCGCCCCCGCCAAATATTGCGGCCCCCACTTTAATCCAGACGGCCTTAGCCCCATATTTCGTGATATTGACGCCGCGGTTGCCCGGCAAACGAAGAATAGCTTGTTAATTTTTGGCCGGTCGCGGGCACGAGACATTTCTGTCACAAAACTCCGCTATCCGGCCACGGAACCAATAGATCGGGGGCCTGGGGGTTATGGCACTCAAAAAACAGTTGATGAAATCAAAAGATGCGGGTCTTCCGGCCGAGCTATTTTTTGAAGGCATTGGGCGTTTCGGCCAAAACGAGACCAAGGCGGCCTTACCGGATCGCAATATGCGCAGATTTCCGGTGCTGTTCCTTTCGGACTTGCACCTAGGGGCAAATGGCTGTCGCGGCGATCGGCTGGTTGATTTTCTGAACAACCACTGGGCGGACACGATTTACCTTGTCGGCGATGTCTTTGACGTGTGGCGCCCACTTGGCGCGAACTGGCGCACCGAACACCACGAGGTGCTGCGGATTTTGATGAACCGCGCACAGAGCGGCGTGAAAATCTATTACACTCCTGGCAACCATGATGCGTTTTTCCGTCAGTATTTCGGCGAATATTTTGATGCGATCGTTGTGGCCGATCACGTGTATCACGAAGCGGCCGATGGCACCCGTTATCTAGTGATCCATGGCGATAGCGTTGACCTGTTCGAATGCCGCGCGCCGTTCCTGTCCAGGTTCGGCGCCCATGTCGAAAGCATGCTGCGGTCGCTGCAAAGCGGTATCAACCGCGCCCGCGCCCAGCTTGATCGCCCAGAATGGACCGGCGTCGAAAGGCTGCTGGCACGCTTTAACAGTGTGCTGCGGTCCCGCACGACCTATCAAAACCGTTTGGCCGATTTGGCCCGTAGCCATGGCGCAGACGGGATCATCTGTGGCCATTTCCATAAACCCGCTTTGCACCGCGACCTTGGGGTTGTGTATGCGAACTGTGGTGACTGGACCGAAAACTGTACCGCTATCGCAGAAACTGCGTCGGGACGCCTTGTGATGCTGGATTGGGCCGAAGAACCCCAATCTGTCTTTGGCGGTCAGGCTGCACAATCTGATGACGATGCGGTGTCGGTCGGCGTATAATAGGTCATGACAACGTTTGCTCTGGTACTGTGGGCCATTCTGGGCCTTTCATTGGTGTTGCACCTTGCGACCGTCGCTGCGGCTGCCTTTGTGATGCGGCGCGGCAAAGCCGATAGTGCGATTGACGGAACGCCGGGTATTACGGTTCTGCGGCCCGTGTGCGGGATCGAAAACCACATCGAGGACACGCTGCGCAGCACGTTTGAATTTACTTACGTCGGTCCGGTTGAATTGCTGTTCTGTGTGCAAAGCGCAGATGATCCGATCTGCCCAATCGTTCAGAGCCTGATCGCGGAATATCCGCACGTAGAGGCCAAGCTGCTCGTTGGCAACGATGTGATCAGTGGCAACCCAAAGCTAAACAACCTCGTCAAAGGCTGGAACGCGGCCAAATACGACTATATTTTGATGTCTGACAGCAATGTCCTGTTGCCCAAGGATTATCTTGAGCGGTTGATCGGTCGTTGGACGGCTGGCACGGGGTTGGTGACATCGCCACCTGTGGGGATCAAGCCAGAAAACTTTTGGGCGCGGTTCGAATGCGCGTGGCTCAATACCTATCAGGACCGCTGGCAATTGGGATCTGAGGCCGTTGGCAATGGTTTTGCGCAGGGTAAAATGCTGTTCTGGCGACGTGACGTGGTCGAGGAAAATGGCGGTTTGGCCGTTCTGGGCAAAGAAATGGCCGAGGATATCGCGTCAACGAAATTGGTGCGCGGCGCCGGATTGAAGGTGCGTTTGTTGAACGAACCTCTGCCACAGCCCATCGGCGAACGCCGTTTTAGCGACGTCTGGAAACGTCAGGTCCGTTGGGCCAAGGTGCGCCGCCTAGGTGTGCCGCTGTATTTCTTTGCCGAGGTTCTGACCGGCGCGCTGATCCCGACCATTGCAATGCTAATGCTGGGCGGGGACATGATCGGATTGATCCCTGCAATGCTGGTGCTGTGGTATTCGGCGGAATGGGTGCTGGCGCGGATCGGCGGTTGGCCGGCGACGGCGATGGACATAGGCGCTTGGATTTTGCGCGACCTGTCATTACCTGTGTTGTGGTTGTCGGCATGGTTTGGCCGCGGGTTTGAATGGCGTGGAAACGCGATGCATGCAGCGGACGTGACCGAAAAGTAAGGTCCTTCCTATGAATATGGAAGTCATACAAAATCTGGTTCAGGCGCACGGTCTTTGGCTGTTGGCGCCTGTCTCTATTTTAGAGGGACCGATCGTTACCGTGATTGCCGCCTATATGGCCAGTCTGGGGTTGATGAACATCTATGCCGTCTATGTCGTGTGCGTTGTTGGCGACCTGATCGGTGATGTCGCGCTATATCTGGTTGGACGGTTTGGACCGCGCAGTTTGCCCGGCCGATGGCAGCTGCGTCTGGGCCTGAGGCGGAAACAGCGCAAAGGGCTTCAAAGCCACTTCCGCGAGGTTGGCGGGCGCACGCTGATCATCGGCAAGCTGACGCATTCGGCGGGGGCTGCTGTGCTTGTAGCGGCGGGCGCGGGCAAGATGCCGTTCGGGTCCTTCGTTTGGTGGAACCTGTTGGGAACACTGCCGAAAACCGCCCTGTTTGCGATTGTGGGATATCTGTTCGGCTATGCCTACAGCACAATCGATTCATATATTTTCCGCGCCTCGATGATCATGCTGGTTCTTATAGCCGTCGTAGCGTGCATTTGGTTCATGCGTCGACGCAGCGCATCAGCGGATGAGGCCGATCAATGACCGCGGACGTGACGATCAGTTGTATTGTACCTGCCTATAACGAGGCATCGCGGATCGCCGCCGTTCTAGAGGTCGTAACCGGACATCCGCTGATTGATGAAGTGATCGTGATTGATGACGGGTCCACCGACGGAACCGCCGATGTGGTTGCCGAAATTGAGGGTGTAACGCTGATCCGGCAAACCCCGAACAAGGGCAAGACCTGGGCGGTGACAGTGGGGATTGAGGCCGCCAAAGGCAGTCACCTGTTGTTGGTGGATGCCGATTTGCTGGGCCTGTCGGTATTGGACATTGGCGCGCTGATCGAACCGGTTCGGTCAGGACAGGCCGATGTGACCATCAGTCTGCGTCGCAATGCGCCCAAGCTGTGGCATCTGATTGGCATTGATTACATTTCTGGTGAACGGGTCATAAGCAAAGACCTGTTGGCTGATCAGATTAATGCCATGCGGCAGCTGCCTAAATTCGGGCTAGAGGTATTTATGAACGACCTGCTTCTTGCGCGGCGCAGCCGAATTGCGATTGTGAAATGGCCAGACGTCAAAAGCCCGTTCAAGAACCAGAAAATGGGTTGGCGCAAAGGCATCATGGCGGATGTACGCATGATCCGAGACATGTTTGGGGCGGTTTCGCCCGCACGCATATGTTTGCAAATCCTCAAAATGAGAAAATATCGCATCTAAAATTGTAGATATTTTAAAATTGTCTTCAGAGCCTTAAAAATTCATATTTCAAAAGTGACGAGTTGTCATTTTTTCTTGTATAAGGCGACTGGTCGTCGCACTATCATCTAAACAGTGTGGATAAGGCAGCGGAATGCATCACAGCACAAAGTCTATTCCTGTTCAGGACCGTGCCGTTGAGCGTGTTCAATCGATCCTATCGGCCGCGCGACGTCTGTTTACGGAAATGGATGTGGCTGATGCGAATATGGCGCAGATTGCGGCCGCCGCTGGCAGCAAACCAGCAGCGGTTTATCGTTATTTTCCAAACAAGAACGCAATTATTGCTGAGCTTTTCAAACAAAATTGCGCGATTAACAACAGCCTGATCTTGGCGACGCTAAGTTCGATGGACAGCCTGCAATCCTTTCCCGCGGTTGGGACGAAAGTGATCCGGTCTTATGCCGCATTGATGCAGGATGACCCATCAACGCGTGCGATTTCATTTGCCGTCCGCTCGAACGTGTCGCTGCGGTACCTTGAATATCAGAACCACGAATTGCTTGCGCGCATGATCGTCGATGTCCTGATGGGATTTGCGCCAGGAGCAACCTGTCATAACAAGGTCCAACAGCAGATCCGAGTGATCCTAACCTCGCTAGGGCCAGCCCTGAGAGAAGGGATCGAAGCAGACGCCGGTCAGGCGAATGAAATGATTGCGACGGTCTGCGAACTGGTTGAGGTTCAGACCCGTCACATCGTGGCCACGATCGAGGCGTCGCAATGATTGTTGAGACGCCTGGATTAGAACGTGAGCGGTATTGGTCCAATTGGTCCGGCAATTTGTCTGTGAAACCCTCTTCGGTCACGTACCCTGAGACGGTTTCGGATGTGCAAAAGTTGATAACCCAGTCACGGCGGATTGTTCGTCCGGTTGGCAGCGGGCATTCGTTCTCGAATTTGGTTGGCACGGCGGGTGATATCGTGTCGCTCAACCGGCTTAAGGGTGACGTTTATGCAATCGATGAAACCCGCATGGTTGCGCGGCTTAATGCCAATAAGACCCTGAATGAGCTGTCCCACGCCCTGAATGCGCGCGGCTATGCGTTCAAGAACCTCGGGGATATCGACAAACAAACCTTGGCGGGCGCGATTTCGACGGCAACCCACGGAACCGGGCAGGGGCTTGGATGCTTGTCGTCGGAAGTTGTCGGTATGACCATTGTCTCCGCAACTGGAGAGGTCATCGTCGCGAGCGAAACCCAGAATTCGCATCTGCTGCCTGCATTGCGTGTTGGGCTGGGGGTGCTGGGTGTCATCGTCGAGGTCGAAATTCGGGTCCGCAAAGCGTTCAAGTTGCGGCGCACGATTACCTTTGAACCCTTCAAGGATGTCCTGTCCGATGCCGCCAGCTATTGGGCCGAAAACCGAGGGTTCGAATTTTACTACCTGCCGTTTTGTGACTACGCGATGGTCATCACAACCAATGAGGCGGACGGTCCGAATGAAAACATTGGCGGTGGGGATGACGAAAGCGGACTGTATCAAATGCGTCGTGTTCGGAACCTGTTGTCGGGATGGCCAATGTTGCGGCGGCGGTTGCTGAACTTTGTTGCAACGCGCATTCCGGACGAGGCGTTGGTCGGGCCCAGCTTTGAGGTGCTGGCCACTGAACGAAATACGCGGTTCAACGAAATTGAATATCACATGCCTTTGCCGAACGGGCTGAATGCGTTGGTTGAAACGGTCAACCATATCGAACGGGCACTGCCCGAGGTGTTTTTCCCCATCGAGGTTCGCATGACCGCGGGTGATCGCGATTGGCTAAGCCCGTTTAGCGATGGCCCCAGAATGTCTATCGCTGTGCATGCCGCCGCCGAGGATGACTACAGTTGGTTCTTTAGCGATATCGAGCCGATTTTCCGGAAATATGGCGGGCGGCCGCATTGGGGCAAATTGCATTCGCTATGGTATGGCGACTTTTTCGCGCTCTATAATGACTTCGAAAGTTTCTGGAAATTACGGCGCGAACTAGACCCGCATGGTCGATTGCTCAATACTCACCTGAGACGAATTTTCGGTGAGGACGGGCATGTTGTTTCGTGACCAGAGCCAGCAGCGTGGACGCTATTTTCTAGGCATTCAAGACGCGCTAAAGCGCGAAGGCATTGGTCATCCGGTGATGGTCATTGATCGCGAACGTCTACGTGCAAATTGCCGTGCAATTCGTGCGCTATGGCCCAAGGGCATGGACCTAAGGATCGTGGCCAAGTCGTTGCCGAACGTCGATCTATTGCGCCTTGTTCTGGATGAACTGGATGCCTCGGGGCTTATGACGTTTAACGCGCCAATGCTGGGTCAATTGGCGGGCTGTTTTCCGGATCACCACCAACTGCTGGGCAAGCCATTATCGATCAACGATGCGGCGCGCGTCTTGGGTACGATGGATCCCGCAGCAAAGGTCACGTGGCTGGTGGATACAGAAGACAGGTTTCATCAATACCGTGAACTGGCCCGTGCGCAGTCGCGTCGCCTGTCAATCGCGCTAGAGATTGATGTCGGCCTGCATCGTGGTGGGCTGTCGACCGATCAACTGGCCGCCGTGGTGCGGCGGTTTGCAGACCAGACAGACCTGACGTTTGGCGGCCTTATGGGCTATGAACCGCATATCGGCGGTCTGCCTGAATTTTTCGGCCTGCGGAAACGGGCGCTGGCCCATACGCGCGCCGCGTATAGGGCGGCGGTTTCGATATGTGCGGCCCAATTTGGCGATGATTTTCTGCGCAATGGCGGCGGCAGCGCATCGTATTTCTATCATTTAGACGATACCTGCCTTAGCGAAATGTCGGTGGGATCGGTGTTGGTTAAGCCGACAGACTTCGATCTGGCCGAAAATCAGGATGTCTTGCCAGCGGCCTTTATCGCGGCGCCGGTTTTGAAAAAATACAACGGCTTTGCCATTCCCGGGGGCGATGGGCGCTGTGCGTGGCTGCATCTTTTGAACCCGAATTTGGCACAGGTTCTGTTCATTCACGGGGGCTATTGGAAAGCCGTTCCAGAGGATCCACCTGGCCTGAGGCAAAGCGGTATTTTTGGACGCTCGACAAACCAAGAGGCGCTGACCCTTGGCCGTCGCGCCGACATAGGTGTTGATGATTTCGTGTTCTTGCGTCCAACCCAAAGCGAACGGGTTTTGACCCAATTTGGCGATATTGTCGTTTTTGAAAACGGTCAGGTGGTCGACTATTGGCCCGCTATGCCGACCACCCCATGATTTAATTCGCGGCCTCGGCCGACAGACGACCTGCGCCAAGGGCACTAATGACAACCAAGACGGCGGCTGTCGCAAGGCACAGCGGTACGCCGCCAACCTGATAGCTAACGCCCGACAGAACCGTACCGATGAGCCGGCCCGCCGCATTGGCCATGTAGTAAAACCCGACATCCATCGTGACCCGCTCTTCGCTTGTGAAAGACAGGATCAGATAGGAATGCAGTGATGAGTTCACCGCAAAGATCGCGCCAAAGATCAACAGGCCTATGACCACTGTCACGGTGACCCAAATCGGGGCGGCAGGGTACAGAAACGTCAGGACCGCCAACACCGCTGGCACAACGACTAATGCCGCAATCCATCCCCGCGCAAGACCGACGATTTCCGCATTGCTGCGTTTGGCAGCGCGCAGCAATTTGGGCGCAGTTGCCTGTATCAGACCGTATAGGATGACCCACAGCGCCATAAATATCCCGATGATGAAGAATGCGGTTCTGTTTCCTTCGGGCGTGCCATCCGACAAAACGGCATAGAAATAGATCGGTATGCCAACAACAAACCACACATCGCGCGCGCCGAACAAAAACACGCGGCTAAAAGCCAGCCAGTTGATGTTGCTGTTATCGGAAAAGACCTCTTTGAATTTGGCCGACTTTTTCCCCTTTGGGAGCCCGTCCGGCATGCGCAAGGCGACCGCAATCAGGATGACGGCCAACACAACAAGCATGACCCAGATCGCGGCCTGAAACCCGAAAACGGCCAGCATTGCAGCCCCCAATAGGAAACCGGTGCCTTTGACCGCGTTTTTCGATCCGGTCAGCAACGCAACCCAGCGGAACAGCCCGCCGTCCTCTTGTGGGGCCAACAGCTTGACCGCGGACTTGCTGCTCATTTTCGCAAGGTCCTTGGCCACGCCGGATGCACCCTGTACCGCCATCACAAAGATGACCGAGGCCGTCACCGACCAGCCAGCATCCAATAGGGTCAGCGCCAGAAGGGCCGCGACCTGAATAGCCAGACCGGCATACAGCGTGCTGGTCAGGCCAAATCGCGCGGCGATATAGCCAGCATAAAGGTTGGTCACTACGCCCGCGATTTCATAAAGAACGAACAGATACGCCAGCTGAACAGGCGAAAATCCCAGCGTGTTGAAGTGCAACAGCACCAGCATACGCAAGGCGCCATCGGTCAGCATGAACGCCCAATAGGCGGCGGTGACGGCGATATACGCCGCCAACCTTTGTGTGTCGCTACGGGATGTCACACCGATGCCCCCACCATCAGGGCAACATCGACCAATCGGTTCGCATAGCCCCATTCGTTGTCATACCAGACATAGACTTTGACCTGCGTGTCGTTCACCACCATCGTCGACAGGGCATCCACGATGCCGGATCGCGGGTCGTTGGTGTAATCGGTGCTAACCAGAGGGCGGGTTTCATAGCCTAGAATGCCGTTCAGTTCGCCATTGGCGGCGGTCTCAAACAAGGCATTTACCTCGTCCGCGGTGGTGTTGCGGTTCACCTCAAACACGCAATCGGTCAACGAGGCATTCAGCAAGGGCACCCGCACGGCGTGGCCGTTCAGCTTGCCCACAAGATCGGGATAGATCAGCGTGATCGCCGTGGCCGACCCTGTTGTGGTCGGGATCAGGGAATTGAGCGCGGACCGCGCGCGCCGCAAATCCTTGGCGGGGCGATCCACGATCGTTTGCGTGTTGGTCACATCGTGGATCGTGGTGATCGACCCGTGTTTGATACCAAGGTTTTCGTGGATCACCTTGACCACGGGCGCGATGCAGTTGGTGGTGCAGCTGGCGGCCGTGACGATATTGTGTGTGTCGGCATCATAGATGTCGTGGTTGACACCATAGACGATATTGGCCGCGCCGCCGTCTTTGACCGGTGCCGAGACGACAACCTTTTTCACGCCGGCGTCGAAATAGGGCTGAATACGCTCGGCGGTTTTGAAATAGCCGGTGCAATCAATGACCACATCGACACCATCCAGCGGCAAATCTTCAAGCCGGCTGTGGTTCAGGACGGGCAGGGCGGTGCCATCAATGGTGATTTCACCGTCTTTGGCGGCGAACTCGGCTGGCCAACGGCCGTGAACGGTGTCGAATTCCAACAGATGCGCGTGCATTTCCGCATCGCCCGTTTTGTCATTGATCCAGGCGATCTTGGCGCCGCGTTCCAAGAGCGGTCGCAGGGCCAGCTTGCCGATACGGCCAAGACCATTCAGTGCGTAGGTTGTCATCACATGTCCTTTGGGGGGTTAAGTCGCAAGGCCGTCGACAGCCCGCTGCAGACCAATCCGGTCGAGGCTGTCAAATGGCAGGGCCGCGAAAGCCGTCAGGCGGCTTTTCAGGGCGGCATAGGTTTCTTGAAACGCCAGCGCGCGTTCCGCGTCGGTTCCGGTCGCAGCTACAGGATCGGGTAGGCCCCAATGGGCGCTGATCGGCTGGCCGGCCCAGGTTGGGCATTCTTCGTTGGCGGCGTGATCGCAAACCGTGAACACAAAATCCATCGGCGGTGCCTCAGCGGTTTGGAATTCGGCGATATGTTTTGATCGCAGGGGTGCGATATCGTGCCCTTTGGATTTCAGCAGATCAACGGTGAACGGGTTCAGCGCAGAATACGGGTTGGACCCCGCCGAATAGGCAACAAAACGGTCACCTGCAATGTCCCTCAGCAGGGTTTCCGCCATGATGGATCGGGCGGAATTTCCGGTGCAGACAAACAAGACGTTGAACGGACGATGGTCCTGTTCGCCGCTGTCTGGCAGGCACAGATCGGGCCGCCCGCGACAGCAGTCAAAGAACATATGCCGTATCAAACGGTCCGCTGCCGCCATATCCACACGGTACATGAGCGACGTTCCCTCGCGCCGCTGGGTGATCAGGCCCGCATCCATAAGCGCGGATAGGTAAACCGAGGTTGTGCTGGGCTTTAGGTCCAGCGCGCGCCCAACCTCGCCCGCGGGGACGCCATCAGGATAGCGCCGCATGAGTAGGCGAAAGACGGCCATGCGGTGTTCATGGCCCAAGGTCGACAGTTGGGTGATCGCTTGTTTTTCCATAATTCGTGAATTTATGAAATATGGAGTCGAGTCAACACCCGAATGCGCTACTGCCCCAAGTCAGGAAACTTGGGGCGGGCTGTTTTTGAATTCGACGACGCGGTGCGGGTAGGGGATTTCGATGCCTTCGTCCCTGAGCGCGTTCCAAATCAGGAACAGCACATCCGAGGTGTATTTCTTGGTCCCGTCATCAATGCCGTTGACCCAAAACTCGACCGAAAAATCGATCCCGCTATCGCCGAACCCGCGCAGTTCGCAATCGGGTGCCTCTGGTTCGGTCAGAACCTCGGGGTGTTTGGCCACGGCCGCCTCGATGATTGCGGGCACTTTGTTGATGTCGGTGTCATAGCTGACGCTGAAATTCGCCTCATAGCGGTTGGCCGATCCCTGATCCGAATAGTTGACCACGCGCGTTGTGATGAAATGTTCGTTCGGCACAACGATCCAGCGCCCGTCAAAGGTTTCAAGGATGATCGAGCGCATCATCATTTTGACGATTGTACCGCTTTCGCCGCCGTCGAGTTCGACATAGTCGCCAACGGTCGCCTGACCTTCGAGCAGCAGGATGATCCCTGACACATAGTTCGAGGCGATCTGCTGAAGGCCGAACCCGATGCCCACACCAATGGCACCACCAAGCACGGCAAGCGATGTCAGGCTGACGCCCATGATGTTCATCAACACCAAAAAGGCCGCGCCAAAGATCGCGACTTCGGCGGCTTTGATGGCCAGTTGCCGTGTCGCGGGGCGCATTTCCTCTTGTTTGGTGAGGAACGTGGTGGATTGGCTGTTCGACCATTGGCCGAACCAAAAGATGATCCCGCCTACCACACCGAATTTGAGCGCCCAAAGCAGGTCGAACGACATGTTGCCCAGCGGAACAACGGTCGCCTCAAGCTGGGCGGCGATGGGTTCTAGTAATCCAACGGCGTAAAGCGCGCCGACCGGAATAAGAACAAATTTGCCCAGAAATTTGAGAAAGCTATCCTGCAGGATGTCCCGCGCAAAGGCGCGCACCGCAAGGAACAGGAACACACGTTTGCCAAAGGCGATAACCGCGCCAGATCCGAAGATTGCGCGGGTTACGCTTTCACCAGCGGCGGTAACGGCATAGGCCAATAGCGGCAGCAACAGTGGCAAAAAGGGCAATAGGAACAAGCGGGCCTTGGTCACGATCCCGTCTTTGCCTTCGCCGGGTGTCAGCAGTTTTTCAAGCTGAGGTTTGGCCCACCGGTTCACCAGAACGGCAGCGATCCATGCCACGACCAACAGGCCGAACTGTGACCATGCTGCCGGTGATAGCAGCCATGATTTTGCAAGCTCGAGCCCCAATTCGCCCCACTCTGCCAGCTGTTCCATTGTCGCGCTCCGTCCAATCTTTGGACTGTGACGCAACGGCTAGGGGTATCACGCAAGAATTCAGTGATGTGTTGGGGCGGGGGTGGCGTCTTTGCGCAACGGCAAAGGTCACCACGCAGGCGTTTGGCCCGCGTGGTGAAACGGTTTTCTACTGACCGCGCACCTTGGCCAAGGCGCGTTGCACGGCTGGACGGGCAACAAAGCGTTCTTCGTAGGCAGCAACGTTCTTGAAGCCGTCGTAGCCCAAGACCTCTTTCGCGCCATAGAAGTCGAGCGTTTGAAGCCACGGCGCAAGGCACATATCGGCGATGGAATAGTCGCCGGTGATCCAGTCTTGGCCCTCAAGCTGTTTGTCCATCACGGCCAAAATGCGTTTGGCTTCGTTGATATAGCGTTCGCGTGGGCGGCTATCTTCGATTTCGGCACCCGCAAATTTATAGAAGAACCCAAGCTGTCCGAACATCGGCCCCTGACCGGCCATCTGGAACATGGTCCATTGGATAGTCTTGTATTTCTCGGCTGCGTTTGCGCCGATGAACTGCCCGAATTTTTCCGCTAAATAAATTAGGATCGCGCCACTTTCGAACAGGCCAATGGGGGCGCCATCGGGGCCGTTCGGGTCGATGATCGCGGGGATTTTATTGTTGGGGTTCAGCGACAGAAACTCGGGGGATTTCACATCGCTATCGGCCAGTGTCACCGTGTGGAATTCATAGTCAACGCCCATTTCCTCAAGCGCGACTGGAACCTTCATACCGTTCGGGGTCGGGTAGGAATAAACTTGGATCACATCTGGCCAAGTGGCGGGCCAGCGTTCCGTAATCGGAAAAGATGAAAGGTCTGTCATAATACGTCCTATGGAGAGTGTCGCATACGGATAGGGGGAAGACTGGCGAAAAAAACCATAGCTTTGTGTGCGAATTCAAATAAGGATGTGCGCAGGTTTGGGGTGCGGCATCGCACCGCATGCTGCTTGAATTGGAAGGGGAAGCGAAATTCTTAAAGAATTCAAAGACTTCATCGCGCGTGGGAACGTGATGGATATGGCTGTCGGTATCATCATTGGTGCAGCCTTTACCGCGATCGTCAAATCGATGGTTGATGATCTGATCAACCCATTCATCGGCCTGTTCTTGGGCGGTGTGGACTTTACCAACCTCTACGTTGTTCTGTCGGGCGACGTGGCCGAGGGCGCAAGCCTAGAGGCAGCACGCGAAGCGGGCGCAGCGATTTTTGCCTATGGCTCGTTCATCATGGCGGTCATCAACTTCCTGATCATCGCATTTGTCGTGTTCATGCTGGTTCGTCAGGTCAACGCAGTCAAAGACGCGGCGAAAAAAGAAGAGGAAGAAGCGGCACCGGCAGCACCAGCTGGTCCAAGCGAACTGGACGTTCTGCTGGAAATCCGCGACAGCCTGAAAAAATAAAGGGATGGGGCTTTGTGCCACCACTCACGAAGGGCCCCGCCGTCACTCGGCGGGGCTATTTCTTTTGAATTGTGTGTGAAGCGCGACGGCGACGCCACCACAGATGATCAGCACCATGCCAAGCATACTGATCGCATCGGGTAGGTGCCCGAAAACGCCCCAGCCCATGATCGTTGCAAAGACAAGGTGCACATACTGCATGGGGGCCAACAGCGATGCAGGGGCAAACCGATAGGCGAGCGTGAAAAAATAGTGCCCGCTGGTTGCGGACATGCCCAGCAAAACGATGAACATCACCGTTTGCGTTGTTGGGGCAAAGGCCTGCCATTCGAACAGGGCTGGTAGGATAAAGACAACCGCGCCCACAACGTTGGTGAAAACAACATTGCAATCGCGTTTTCTGTACGTGCCAGAACGCGTGAAAACAGATGATAAAATACGGAAAATCCCGCTGTGATCATTGCGAACATCACACCAATCGGCGCAAGCCCGACACCCGGGCGGACGATCAGCAAAACACCGGCAAATCCCAAACTGGCCCCGATCCAGTGAATAGGCCGGACATTTTCGCCCAGTAACGGGCCCGCCAATAGAACGACAACAAACGGGGCTATGTGCACGATAGCGACGGTTTCACCAACGGGCATGAACCGAAACGCATAGCCCATCGCGATTGAACACACAGCAAGGGACATTCCCCGCGCCAAGACCAGCCCTGTACGCTTGGTTTGCCAGAGCCGGGCGCCGACGGTTGGAAAACTGATCGCAAAGATCATGGCAAGGCTAATGGCATAGCGCAGCGCAACGATCACGCTGACGGGGTTGTCCTCGAACAGAACCTTGCCAACGACATCGCTGATCGAAAACATAAAGACGGCAGCGACAGCAAGCGCGATGCCGATCATTGGGCCGCGGGCGGCCAAAGATGTGGAAAGGGTCATAGGGGGCCTAGTGTTGCCGACATGGCATGGCCCGACACTAGGATCCGTTGTCGCCTATTGTAATAGACAAAACGGTAGAAAAACTGGCGCAATCCGGTGACTGCGCCAGCATGTCATTTACAGGACAGATGCCGCGTCAACGGTATCAATTCCAAGTGCTTCGCCAACGGCGGCATAGGTCAGTTTGCCGGCATGAACGTTCAGGCCGTTCAACAGGTGTTTGTCATCGGCGCAAGCCTGTTTCCAGCCCTTGTCCGCCAGCGCCAGCATGAACGGCAGGGTCGCATTGCCAAGGGCAAGCGTCGAGGTCCGCGCAACCGCGCCCGGCATGTTGGCAACGCAATAGTGCATGATGCCATCAACCTCGTAGACGGGGTCTTGGTGTGTGGTTGCCCGCGAGGTTTCGAAACAGCCGCCTTGGTCGATGGCCACGTCAACCAGCGCCGCGCCTGGTTTCAGTTCCGACAGTTGGGCGCGGGAAATTAGCTTGGGCGCAGCGGCACCCGGGATCAGAACGGCGCCAATGATCATGTCGGCGTCGCGTGCCAATTCCATGGTGTTGGCGGCTGTTGCGTAGCCGTTTTTGAAGGTCCCGCCATAGACATCATCAAGATAGCGCAGTCGAGGCAGCGACCGATCGAGGACGGTCACATCCGCGCCCATACCCGCAGCAATCTTGGCCGCGTGGGTGCCGACAACACCGCCGCCGATCACCAACACGCGACCCGGGGCGACGCCTGGCACGCCACCCAAAAGAACACCCCGGCCACCGTTCGCCTTTTGCAAGGTCCACGCACCGACCTGTGGCGCCAAACGACCTGCAACTTCTGACATCGGGGCCAAGAGGGGAAGTCCGCCCCGATCGTCGGTTACAGTTTCATAGGCAATGCAGGTCGCGCCGGATTCAATCAGATCTTTTGTCTGCTCTGGATCCGGAGCAAGGTGTAGATACGTGAACAGAAGCTGACCTTCGCGCAGCATTTTGCGTTCAACCGCCTGTGGTTCTTTGACCTTTACGATCATGTCCGCAGCGGCAAAGACGTCCCCGGCCGTTGGCGCAATTTCAGCACCAGCCGCAATATATGCTGCATCATCAAATCCTGCCCCCAAGCCTGCGCCGGTCTCGACGGTGACTTTGTGACCATGGGCGACAGCTTCTTGTGCCGCACTTGGTGTAAGGCCGACACGGAACTCTTGTGGTTTTATTTCTTTGGGGCAGCCGATGTGCATTGGTATCTCCTATTCAGTGCCGCAAAGATCGCCGAACCGCCGCGCAATTTCTTGGACATCTTTGAGGTAAAATGGATATAGTTCGCAAGAATCTTCGAAAATACTGCGATATTATGGGAAAATAATGCGATGAATGACTTGGACGAGACCGATCTTCGAATCCTACGCGCGGTTCAGAAGGACGGCCGGATGTCGAATGCCGATCTGTCAGAGGTCGTGAACCTGTCTCAGTCCGCGTGCCATCGGCGTGTCCAACGGCTAGAGTCAGAAGGCTATATCGACGGGTATGTCGCCCTGTTGAATTCGCGCAAAATGGGCCGGCGCACGACGATTTTTGTCGAGATCACGTTAAACGGTCAGGCGGACGAGGTGCTGGACGCATTTGAGCGGGCGGTCCTGCGCGTGCCCGAGGTGCTGGAATGCCATTTGATGGCGGGCAATGCCGACTATTTGCTAAAAGTTGTCGCCGCCGACGCCGAGGATTTCGCCCAAATCCACCGTCGCTATTTGGCAAAACTGCCGGGTGTTCAGACCATTCAGTCGTCGTTCTCACTTAGGAACGTGCAACAAACGACGGCCTTGCCGATCTAGCGGACGGGATCAAACTTTGCGTCATCCAACGTGCAGTCGCGAATGACATCGGCACCGCAGCGGCGAAACTCCATATCCTTGGTCAGGCAAATCCGAACCTCTTGGATATAGCCGGACCGGCAGGTGACAGTGATTTCATCGGGGTCCAGTTCCGGATTTTGCGATACGAACGCCTCTTCTATCAGGGACGCGGGCAATGTGACCGGCGATGTGAGGCGGCGGAACGCCTGCGGGATCACTAGGTCGTTGTAGGTGTCTCGGGACAAGGCGTAGTAGTCGGTCGAATTCAGTCCGGTACAGACGCCATGTTTGTTCCATTGATGCCACGCAAGGCCAGAGGTACCCATGATATCGGCCATATCGTTGGTTTGGCGTCGGGTCGGGTTGTTGTGTGTCGTCCGGCAATAGTCTGGCCAGCCGCGTTCATATTGGGGCCACAGCCCATGCAGGACCCAACCGAAATCTTCGGACGGGTCACACTGAGGCGAATTCCGGTCGTCGCCTTCGATTGCGCACCAGTTTGGCGACCATGACAGCGCCATCACATAATAGTCGAAATCGCCAGCCGTCCCATCGGCGCGGGCCGTCGTGGCAAAGAGGGCGATAAGGGCGGCGGAAAACAGGTGGCGCATTTTGATCTTTTCTATTCGAGGCGGCGCCACTATATAGGACCCAAGTTCCCCGACAATGTGAACTCGGACCAAAAGATCGGTCCACCCCTCGCGGGGGCACGGGGAAGATTTGTATTCAGGAGACGACCGATGTCTGACAAACCAATTATGGCGAAAGCCACCGCCGTTTGGCTGATCGACAATACGACCATCAGCTTTAAACAAATCGCTGATTTCGTAGGTATGCACGAGCTGGAAATTCAAGGCATCGCAGACGGCGACGTAGCGCCGGGTGTGCGTGGTTTTGACCCCGTTGCAAACAACCAGCTGACCGCCGAAGAAATCCAGAAAGCCGAGGGCAACCCGCTTCATAAAATCAAGCTGAAGCATAACCCTGCTGCTGCTGGCGAAGAAAAACGCCGTGGCCCGCGCTATACGCCGCTGTCGAAACGTCAGGACCGTCCGAACTCGATCCTGTGGTTGGTCAAATTCCACCCAGAACTGGCAGACAGCCAGATTGCCAAGCTGGTTGGCACCACGAAACCAACCATTCAGGCAATCCGCGAGCGGACCCACTGGAACATCTCGAACATGCAGCCCATTGATCCGGTTGCGCTGGGCCTGTGTAAGCAGTCCGAACTGGACCAAGCTGTTCAAAAGGCCAACGCCAAGCGTTTGAAAGAGGGCACAGTGATGTCCGATGACGAGCGTCGTAAGCTGGTTTCGACCGAACAAAGCCTTGGCATGGACCCAGAGCCCAAAATGCCATCGGCGATTGCTGGTCTGGAACAGTTCAGCTTGGGCGAAGACAACGGTCTGGCCGATGATCCGCGCGAAAACGAAACCGAGGCGGATTTCTCGGATGCGGATAGCTTCTTTAACCTGCCAAGCGGCGGTGATGAGGACAAAGACGAGGACTAAGTCCA
The DNA here is from genome assembly GCA_965215785.1 of Marivivens sp. GTDB lineage: Bacteria > Pseudomonadota > Alphaproteobacteria > Rhodobacterales > Rhodobacteraceae > Marivivens. Next base: position 1,602,791 of record OZ244120.1, read on the forward strand.
GCCTCGTTAAAGTAAAAACCCCGCCAATCGGCGGGGTTTTTTGTTAGACATTCCTGCGGGCCTTTAGCGCGGCAGTGATTGTTCCATCGTCTAGGTAATCCAGCTCGCCGCCGACTGGCACACCTTGGGCAAGGCTGCTGACCGTGATGTTGGGCAACTGATCGGCGATGTAGTGGGCCGTTGTTTGCCCGTCCAATGTGGCTGGCAGGGCTAGGATTACCTCGGACACGGCCTCGGTTGTGACGCGGTCGATCAGTTTGGGGATGCGCAGCTCATCGGGACCAATGGCATCCAGCGCGGACAGCGTGCCGCCCAGCACGTGATAGCGCCCCTTGAACACCGCTGCGCGTTCCATCGCCCAAAGGTCGGCGACATCCTCGACCACACAAATTTCGCCAGTTGCGCGGCGATCATCGTTGCAAATCGCGCAGATGTCTGCGGTGCCGATATTGCCGCAATTCAGGCATTCGCGTGCTGTGCTGCCCACACGGTGCAAGGCATCCGCAAGCGGGATCAAATGCAGGCTACGTTTCTTGATCAGATGCAAAACGGCACGGCGGGCTGAACGCGGGCCAAGACCCGGCAGCTTGGCCATGAGGGCGATCAGGTTTTCGATATCCTCGGTGCCGTCGGTCATGTTCAGAACGGGAATTTCATGCCTTCGGGCAGGCCAAGGCCACCGGTGAGCTTGGCCATCTCGGCCTGTGCCTTTTCGCTGGCTTTGGTCTGCGCGTCTTTGATCGCAGCAAGGATCAGATCCTCGACCATTTCCTTTTCACTGGCGACAAAGATCGACGGATCGATGTCCAACGACCGCAATTCGCCCTTAAGCGAGGCCGTCGCCTTGACCAGGCCTGCGCCGCTTTCGCCCGAAACGGTCATGCTGTCCATTTCGTCCTGCAGGGCAGCCATTTTTTCCTGCATTTCCTGCGCGGTTTTCATCAGTTTGGACATATCACCCAAACCACCAAGACCTTTGAACATTGCCGTCTCCTATTCGTGTTTAAGCTTATATCGCAACACGGGCGTCGGGGGACAAGGGTTAGCCCTCTTCAAACGGATCCCATTCGTCCTCAACCTCTTGCAAACCTTCGACCAGCGCCTCTTGGGCGAGGTCGGCAGCGGTGCGCACCTCGGTGATTTTCGATTTCGGAAAGGTCGCCAACACGGCCTGAACCAGTGGGTTGCTTGCCGCCTCGGCCTTGCGGGCGTTGATTTCGGCGTCACGCACCTCGGCGACTGTGGGCTTGCCGCCCTCATTTACCAAAATCACGGCCCAGCGGTTGCCCGTCCACGCCTGCAGGCGCGACCCAAGTTTGGATGCAAGGTCAGGCGAGGCCTCGGGCGAGGGTTCGAATTCGATCCGACCCGGCTGATATCGGGCCAGACGGACGCCTTTTTCCACCTCGACCAATAGTTTGACGTCACGGTGCGCGCTGATCAGGTCCAGCACGTCTTGAAACCGAGCGTAACGTGCCAAAGCGTTTTCCGCCAAAACCGGCGCAGCCTGCGCCACGGGGCCTGATGGGCCGCTGTGGGTCGGGGCGGGCGTTGATGAATAGGCGGACGCGCCGCCGGTTGGGGCATGACGAACGCCGCCGCCGCCACCGCCCGGACCTGCAGGTGGCGGGGTTGCATCCTTCAACTTGGTCACAAGATCGCCCGGTGTTGGCGCATCCGCCACATGGGTCAGGCGAATGATCGCCATTTCCGCCGCCATCATGGCGTTGGGGGCGATGCTAACCTCTTCGATCGCCTTGAGCAGCATTTGCCACATCCGCGTCATAACCCGCATCGGCAGTTTGTCTGCCATGTCCAACCCGCGGGACCGTTCATCGGGGCTAATGGTTGGATCCTCTGCCGCTTCGGGCGTGATCTTGATAACCGATACCCAGTGCGTGATTTCGGCCAGATCGCGCAGAACGGCCATTGGATCGGCCCCATCGGAATATTGCGCCGACAGTTCGACCAATGCCCCTGCCGCGTCACCGCGCAGGATCATGTCTATCAGGTCAAGCACCCGTCCGCGATCCGCAAGGCCCAACATCGCCCGCACCTGATCGGCGGTGGTTTCGCCTGCACCGTGGGAAATCGCCTGATCCAACAGCGATGTTGCATCGCGTGCCGACCCTTCTGCGGCACGTGTGATCAGCGACAGCGCGTCGTCCGAAATCTCGGCCCCTTCGGAGCTTGCGATTTTGCGCAACAGGGCGATCATCACCTCTGGCTCGATCCGGCGCAGGTCGAACCGCTGACAGCGCGACAGGACGGTCACAGGCACTTTGCGAATTTCGGTGGTCGCAAAGATGAATTTCACATGCGCGGGCGGTTCTTCCAGCGTTTTCAGCAGCGCGTTAAACGCGCCGGTGGACAGCATGTGAACTTCGTCGATGATGTACACTTTGTAGCGGGCCGAGGCCGCGCGGTAATGCACGCTGTCGATAATCTCGCGAATATTCGCAACGCCTGTGTTCGAGGCCGCGTCCATCTCGATTACATCGACGTGGCGGCCCTCCATAATGGCGGTGCAGTGTTCACATTGGCCACAAGGATCGGTGGTTGGCCCGCCGTTCCCATCAACACCGACACAGTTCATGCCCTTGGCGATGATCCGCGCGGTGGTGGTTTTGCCAGTCCCGCGAATGCCGGTCATAATGAACGCTTGCGCAATACGGTCGGCTGCAAATGCATTGCGCAGGGTGCGCACCATTGCCTCTTGTCCGACAAGGTCGACAAAGGTTTCGGGGCGGTATTTGCGCGCAAGAACCTGATAGTTTTGCGATTTTGCGTCGTCGGTCATGTTAGCCTTAGGAATCTGGTTTAAAGGCAAGGTAAGGTGCCAAGGCCTCAAGGTCCACACAGAAGGAACGACACATGACCTTTGAACCCGCAGAATTATCCGTCGGTGGTGGAACGCTGGCCCTGTCGCCGTATCCGTCATCTGTTGATGTGCTTGTGGGCTGGGATCTGGTCATCAGCCTGACGGAAACCGCCGATTTTTCAGCGCACGCGGGTTGGCGTCATTTTCCAATCGTTGATTTTGACATCCCAACCGGTGATTGGCAGGTGATTTCAGGCGAAGTTCATCAGGTTTTGGCCCGCGGCGGCAATGTACTGTTTCACTGCAAGGCAGGGTGCGGGCGGTCCGGCATGAGCGTTCTGCGCATCATGACCGAGCTGGGCGAACCGGATGCCTTGGCGCGACTGCGTGCGGTTCGTCCTTGCGCTGTGGAAACCGATGCCCAGATGGTCTGGGCGCTCGACGTTTAGCGGCGTTTTTTGCGGGTATAGGTATTCCGCTGGCCTGGCATGGGTTGGCGCCGCCGCTTTTTAGACCCCGAGGCCAAGGTTTCCGAATTGAAATTATCCTCGGCCTGAAGTTTCTGCCAACGCTCGAACCTGTCAGGGTCTAGATCGCCGCTATCAATGGCGGCGCGTACGGCGCACCCCGGTTCACTGTCGTGCGCGCAATCGGTGAAACGGCACTCTGCGACCAGTTCTGCAACATCAGGAAAAACGGTGTCGATGCCATCTGCGCTGTCGGTCAGGCGCAGTTCCCGCATGCCCGGTGTGTCAATCAGCCAGCCGCCCGCCAGCGTCGGGCGCAGGGCGCGGGATGTGGTCGTGTGCTTGCCTTTGAAATCGCCGTGGCGATTGCCTTGGGTCGCGTCCTCAATCCCAGTAAGCGTGTTCTGGATCGTTGTTTTCCCAACACCTGACGATCCGACAAGGGCCAGTGTTTTACCGTCCGAACAATAGGGCGCAAGAGCGTTCGCCTCGTCTGCGTTTGTCGCGTTCATCGCAACAATGGGCAGATCAGGCAGCAACGACCGCGCGTCCTCAATGAAGGTCGAGACATCTTCGCACTGATCCGCCTTGGTCAGGACGATCAGCGGCGCAGACCCAGACGCGGCGCAAAGCGCAAGGTAACGTTCAAGTCGCGGCAGATTGAAATCGGCGTTGCAGCTGGTCACAATGCCAAGCGTGTCAACATTCGCCGCAATCAGTTGGCGATAGGCGACAACACCGGCGGCGCGCCGTTGCAGCAACGTCGTTCGATCCAGATGACGTGTGACCTGACCTTTGTCATACAGCACCCAATCGCCAACTGCGTATTTGCCGGTCATTTCCGGCGTGGTCAGCGAAACCGACCCGTTTGGTCCGATGGCCTCGATGCTGCTGCGATGCACGACCGACACGCGCACAGGGGTGTCCTTGTCTTCGACCTGATCGGCGAAATGCTCGGTCCAGCCGAGTTGTTCCAGCGTCATATCTGTCAAAGGAAACGTCCCGAAAGGAGTGTTGCGCACATTGTGATGGCGGCCTCCGAAAGCGCGGGGTGCTAGGTGAGAGGTTGGACAACGACCCAAGTGGGGCTCGTTACGGCTGCTTCCTTCCGGACCTGACCGGGTTGGCGAGGCACCTGCCCGCGCCAACCTCTCGGTGGGTGAGATAGGCGGTTGCAGCAGGATTTGCAAGAGGTCATAGGCCAACTATCCTGCGAAATCAGGGCGATGATGTTTTAACAGTGATGGGAAAGTGGCAGCCCGTAGGGGAATCGAACCCCTCTTTCCAGGTTGAAAACCTGGCGTCCTAACCGATAGACGAACGGGCCACTGTGTGTGACGCGCTCTCTAATGCGGGTGGCGCGGGGTTGCAAGACATAAAAATAACAACCGCGCAAAATCTTTGTCAGTCTTTGGCCTTGGGCGATGTCTGGGTCAGCCACATCCCCAATAAAATGAGGGCAACGCCCACGATGCGGGCAATTGGGCTGCCGGGGGCATCTTGAATAAGGTCAAGGACAACGCCTGAAATCATTTGGCCCGCGATGATCAGAATGGCGGTCTGTGCTGCGCCGATTCTGGCGACAAGCCAGCTTGAAAGCGCCACAAACACAACGCCAAGCGGCCCGCTGATATAGGCAAGCAGGGGGGGATCGAGGGGTTTGTCTGTCGGAAACAGGCCGCCAAAGATCACCGCGATCACCGATAGAATCCCAAAGCCGACGATGTGGTTCCAGAACGATGATTCCATTGGGCTGGTCGACAGTGACAAGCGGCCGTTGATCTGGCGGCTCAGGCTCACCAAAAGACCCGCGATCAGCGCAAGAAAAGCGTAAACAGCCATATCAGCCCTGCCCGTAGAAAATGATGATCAGGCTACCCGCCGCAATAAGCGCAATCGCGGCCATTTCACGTGCGCCGGGTTTGCGTTTCGGCAGACCGAACAGGCCCCAACGGTCGGCGCCGAGGCTAAAGATCATCTGACCCGCCAGCCCCAATGCCAATGTGCCAGACAGCGCAAGCGCCGAGTTCACAGTCGTTGATGTGAGCACGACGGTCAATGCACCGGAAAGCCCGCCAAAATAGGCCCATAGTGGCGCTCGGGTTTTTGAGGCACGAGGCAGACCCTTGCGGCGCAGCACGATGATCCCCAAGAAAATAAGCGCCGCGACAGTCCCCGTCCCGTGGGCCGCCCACGACGAAAACAATGCGGTGCCGCCTGCCGCCAATTGGCCGTTAAACAACACCATGAGCGTCAGGACGCATCCGGCAACAAAGGCAAGCCCGTAGGCCCCGAAATCATTGTTGAAAAATCTGCTCATGCCGCCGAGGTGCATCTAATTTCTGGGCAAATGCAACCAACAACTGTGCCTTGTGTGACATAGCTGACCAGAAACGGACACATGAAGGGCACATTTCATCGTTAAAGACTGCGCATTGTTAGGTGCAAAGGTATTTTGGAAGCATGCGATTCTTGGCTCATCTCTCGGCCGCTGCGTTGGCGGCATCGATCACCCCGGTTGCGGCGCAACCTACCGAGGTTGTGGAATATTCGGCTGACTGGGCGTTGGTCGGTGTTGGCCGCTTGTTCACCAATGATGTGATCGGTGACCGTCAGGACAGGTGGCGCACCGGTTCCTATGTCGCCTCGTTTCTATATGCCCCCAACGGTGATGACGATTGGGCAGATCTCTGGTTCGAAAACTATGAGGTGCGTTTGCGGTCCGAAATCGTTGCGCCGGCCAAGATGAATGGCCCGTCTTCGAACGATCGCGCCTACGCTGGTATTCTGTCGATTGGCCTGCACAGCCACACCATCGTATCCGGGTATGAACTCAGCTATGGCGCGGATTTGATCGCGACCGGTCCTAGCACCGGACTGATTGATCTGCAGGAATTCTTTCATGATGTGTTCAGCGCGCCGTCGGTCGGATCGAACGTTCGCGACAATCAGTTGGGCGATGCGCTTTATCCGGCTTTGACCGCTGAAATCGGTCGCACGGTTGAAATCGGCGAGGATGCAACGCTTCGTCCGTTTGTTGAGGCTCAGTTCGGTTTTGAGGATATGATGCGCATCGGCGCGGACCTTCAGTTTGGTTTGCCCGGGTCTGACCTGATCCGTGGACGCGATGTGGTGACCGGTCAGCGCTATAATCTGGGCGAGTCAGACTATGCTGGCTATTCGATCCTAGTTGGGGCTGACTATGCGTGGGTGTCGGACAGTGTCCTGTTTCCGGCCAGCTTTGGAACCGAAGCGATGGACACGCGTTATCGTGCCCGTGTGGGTGTGAATTGGCAGCTGGGTGATCAAATCTCTACCTTTGCGGGTTTTACGTATCTGTCCGAAGAATACGTCGGTCAGCCCGAAGGACAGGTGGTTGGTTCGGTCAAAATCAACCTGAACTTCTGAGATATTTACGCTTCTTCATATAAAATTCGCAAAATGATTCCACTTGCGGGTTGATTGAACGACTCTGTCCTTGTTAACCTATGGTTAGTGAATAAGGCCGCACGACAAATGATGCGGCCCAGACTGAGGCAGAGAGTTGGGCATGAAAACGGGCTTTCGTGGCACGTTTGTCATATCCTGGTTGCAAACAGAGCTTGACGGACTTTGGTCCGCACCATTGGACACATTGCGTGTTGGGGCCAGCTGGTCGTGGACAGGTGATGCGGTTCGGGTGGATGGACCGGCCGAGATTCTAGCTCTGGGTGAGGCAGAAGGTATGGCAAACCTTCGCAAACGCGCAGCGCATAGCGTGCGGCGTTTGTTGGTTGCGGCTGATGTAGGGGTGAACGCCCTTACCAAGGCCGAAGTTTCCGCGCCAATGAGTGAAAAGAGTTTCTGTGTTACCGATGGGCGGGAAACCTGGACAATTACATTAATTGAAACCGGCAAGGGCAGACCGCCGTTGCTGATGTTTGTGTCGGATGTGCCGCCGCGGCATAGCGATCTATGGATCGTGTCCCACAACATTGAAATCGAGGCGCGCAATCAGACAAGCGACGTACCTGGCGGAGTGATTTGTTTCACGCCGGGGACGACGATCATGACCGAACACGGTCCACGTCTGGTCGAAAGCCTACGCGAAGGCGATCGCGTGCAAACCAAAGACAACGGCTGTCAGGAAATCCTATGGATCGGCCAGCGCCGCGTTTCGGGTGCACGTCTTTATGCCATGCCGCATTTGAAACCGATCCGTTTGCGGGCAGGGGCCTTGGACAAAGGGGTGCCGGACGAAGGTCTGTTGGTGTCACCGGATCACCGTATGATCCTACGCGGTGCACGTGCGCAGGCCTTGTTCAATTGCGACGAGGTGTTGGTCACCACGCGTGATCTGATCAATGACAGTTCGGTTTTGGTCGATCATAGCACGCGTCACGTGACGTATATTCATATGCTGTTGCCCAGCCATCAGGTTGTGTTTGCCAACAACGTCGAAACCGAAAGCTTCCATCCGGCTGCGGCATCGCTCAGCCATCTGGGGGATGAGGATGTTTCGCGCCTGTTGTCGCGTGTGCCCGAGGTTGGCGACGATCCACATGCCTATGGCGCGTTTGCCCGCCGTGTTCTATCGGCCAGCGAGGTTGCGATCCTACGCCATGATGGTGGCTGGGGGCAGGCGCATTAGCCTATCGCGGATCAGAGTGTTTTTGGCGGCGGCAGTGTTGACTCTGCCGCCGCTGCATTTATAAGCCGCCCATTCATTGGTGTTGGTGGGCCCCGCAAGGGGATTCCTGTCATGGCTTCGGCCAAGAGGACAACGCCCTTCATAGTCGCCCCACGGGGCGTCGACCCTAAGAAGGAGATCAGCCGTGACCAAACGCACGTCTGCCAAGTACAAAATTGACCGCCGTATGGGCGAAAACATCTGGGGCCGTCCAAAGTCGCCAGTTAACCGCCGCGAATACGGCCCAGGCCAGCACGGTCAGCGCCGCAAAGCGAAGATCTCGGACTTCGGTCTGCAGCTGCGCGCCAAGCAGAAGCTGAAAGGCTACTACGGCGACCTGACCGAGAAACAGTTCCGCCGCATCTATGCAGAAGCTGAGCGTGTAAAAGGCGACACCGGTGAAAACCTGATCGGTCTGCTGGAGCGCCGTCTGGACGCAATCGTTTACCGTGCGAAATTCGTTCCAACCGTTTTTGCTGCACGTCAGTTCGTGAACCACGGTCACGTCACTGTTAACGGCAAGCGTGTGAACATTCCTTCGTACCGCGTCAAAGAAGGCGACGTTATCGCAGTTCGTGACAAGTCCAAGCAGCTGGCTGTTGTTCTGGAAGCCGTCGCTCTGCCAGAGCGTGACGTTCCTGACTACGTCGAAGCCGACCACAGCAAAATGACCGCGACCTTCGTTCGCACCCCAGGTCTGTCGGACGTTCCATACCCAGTGATCATGGAACCAAACCTGGTCGTCGAATTCTACGCGAAAAACTAATCAGTTTTTCGCCGCACCAGATGCAACAAAGGCCGCCCATTGGGCGGCCTTTTCCGTTTGGAAACCTTGTGGCGGGGGTGATGATGGCGGATTGGCTAGGTTATTCGCCGTATTCTAGGAATTCGACCAAATCATCGTAGTCATAGCTTTGTTCGATGTGCCCCATGTCGCCTGCGACAAAATTTGGGTCCTTGGGTAGGCACCCTATGCCGCAGACCTGAAACGTGACCATGTCGGTGGTGTCGATGTACCATAGCCGCCCGCCAGGGGTGGCGACCCAGCCGTCGATGCCTTCTTCTTCGTCACCTTCCATATCGGTGCCGCTTGGCGTTTCGCTTGAATATTCGGTGCTGAAATTACCGTGCGTGTGATATGACGCCGTCAGGTATTCAAGGTTCTCGGGTTCGTCGGCCAGACACGAATCCACATCTCCGCGCGTTGGTGGCGAAATGGCGATATTGCCGTCAAAATCCACGCCCACATATCCGCAAAACTCGACCCCTTCTTCGAACGACATCGGGTTCAGCCAAGCATAGGTTTCGCGGATGAGGGTTTCCTCGGCTGATTGCGCCTGAGCGGTCAGCGGCATCGCTACAAGCGCTGCGGCCAAAATAATGCGTGTCATGGGGGCTCCGTTGGTTTGCACTGATTAAAGCGCACTGCGCCCCAGCTCGCTAGCATGTTTTGTGGCGATTTCGGTCTCCAGGCGGATCAGTTCCTGTTTGCGCCACAGGCCCCCGCCGTATCCGGTCAATGATCCGTCTGCCCCAATAATTCTGTGGCAGGGGATCACAATCGCGATCTGATTGGCCCCGTTTGCCTGCGCAACAGCACGAACAGCCGATGGGCGACCAATCGCTTTGGCAAGGTCCGAATAGCTTTGGGTCGATCCAACTGACATGTGTCGAAGCGCCTCCCACACTTGCTGATAGAACGGTGTTCCATGCATGTGGATCGGGGTCGCGAACGCGGTCAGATTGGCGTTGAAATAGTTACTTAGCTCGGCTTCGATTTGGTCCGTTGGTCCAAAGCGGCCAAAGCCCAGGTTGCCTTTGGTCGCGGCCCACAGGCGTTTCAGTTCCGTTGGCAACGCCTTGCGGTCAACAAATTCCAATAGGTGAAGCCGCTGTGCATCGCTCACGGCGATCATATGGCCCAACTTGGTTTCAATAAAGTCGGCCCGTAACAGGGCGTTGTCCTTCATCTGGCCGGGCGAGACGCCCATCATCCGAACAAACGCGGTGCGGAAGGCCGACGCCGATTCAAAGCCCGCGTCGAGCTGCGCCTCGATCATCGGGGCGCCGGTTGTCAGCGTCGCGGCGGCTGCCTTCAAACGGCGCTGACGGGCAATATCCAAAAATGTCATGCCGAACTGACGTTTGAACACGCGCCGAACCGTCGAGGCATCCAGCCCCATCGCAATCAAATCCGTTTCGCGCCAACGGCGGCTGGGCTCTTGTTCCAATGCGGCCAATAGGGTTTCGGCCACCGGCTCTAGGCCATTTACCGGATGGCACCGTTTGCAGGGGCGATATCCGGCGGCAACGCAATCGGCCGCAGTTTCCCGAAACGAACAGTTTTTTCTAAGCGGTTTGCGGGCGGGGCAGGTCAGACGGCAGAAAATACCAGTCGATGAGACACAGACAAACACACGCCCGTCGAACTGCGGATCGCGATCAACCAGCGCCTGATACAAGGCATCGTCATTAGGAAGGGCACACAACATAGAAAACTGATAGCGCCGAATCTGTGACCCTGTGGCCCAAAATCGTGCATCTATTGCAAAATTCCACACATGGATGGTTCCCCCCGTCATCGAAGATGCCTACAACCAGCCTCAGCAATGAGGTTGGACATGACGAAGATCGCACCACAGCCAGGCATTATGGACATCAAGCTTTACGTCAGCGGCGAGTCCGCTGTTGAAGGCAAGTCCGAAGTTCTAAAGCTATCGGCGAACGAAAACCCTTATGGTTTCAGCGACAAAGCCCGCGACGCCTATACGCGGGCGGTTCAGAATTTGCATCGTTATCCCAATACGGACCATGGCCCGCTAAGGGCCGCCATCGCCGAGGTGTATGGCCTTGATCCCGCGCGGATCGTCTGCGGCGTTGGGTCGGACGAGGTGCTTCAGTTCGTTGCACAGGCCTATGCCGGTGTCGGCGATGAGGTCATCGTCACCGAACACGGCTTTGCGATGTATCCGATCCTCGCCAAAGCTGTTGGCGCGGTGCCAATCGAGGTGCCGGAAAAAGATCGCCGCGTCGATGTCGACGCCATTCTGGCTGCAGTGACGGACAAAACCAAAATTGTCTTTATCGCAAATCCGGCGAACCCAACGGGCACATTCCTGTCCGACCAAGAGGTTTTGACACTGGTCGAAGGTTTGCCGGCGTCGGTCATCTTGGTTCTGGATGGCGCATATACCGAATTTGCCGAAGGCTATTCGGGCGGGGTCGAGCTGACCAATGACTATCCCAATGTCATCATGACCCGCACGTTTTCCAAGATCTACGGATTGGGTGGTTTGCGGATCGGTTGGGGCTATGCCCAGCAGGACATGATAGATGTGCTGTCGCGCATTCGTCAGCCGTTCAACCTGTCCGAACCCCAGATGGAGGCCGCCCGCGCTGCCGTTCTGGATTTGGAGTTCACACAGAAGTGTCAGGCCGAAAACGCGAAATGGCGGGAATGGTTGCGCAATGCGCTGGTGCAGATGGGCGTTGGCTGTGATGAAAGTTACGCAAACTTTGTCTTGGCGCGTTTCGACAGCGAAGACGAGGCCACCGCCTGCGATGCGGCCCTAAAGGAAGATGGTATCATTGTGCGCCGGACCGGTAGCTACAAGTTGCCGAACTGTTTGCGCATCACCGTTGGTGACGAAGCCGCCTGCCGCCGGATTGTTCATGTCATCGCGACGTTTAAGGGAATTCGCTGATGTCCGTTGTTTTTAAACGTGTCGCGCTGATTGGTCTTGGTTTGATTGCGGGTTCTATGTCGCTTGCGATGCGGCGTGGAAAACTGGCGGGTGAAATCGTCGGCTATGCCCGTTCGGCAGAAACCCGTGCATCGGCCCGCGACATAAATCTGGTTGATCGCGTTTGTGACACCGCCGAGGACGCCGTAAAAGACGCGGACCTTGTGGTTCTGTGCGTCCCCGTCGGCGCGATGGAGGCCGTGTCCAAAGCGATCGCCCCACACCTGAAACCGGGTGCCATCGTGTCGGATGTGGGGTCGGTCAAACGGTCCGTGTTTGAGGCCGTTGTGCCGCATATGCCCGGCGGCGTTCATTTTATTGGCGCGCACCCTATGGCCGGTACCGAACATTCGGGCCCGTATTCAGGCTTTGCAACGTTGTTCGACAACCGCTGGTGCCTGATTGTGCCGCCCGAGGCCGCAGATCAGTCCAAGGTCGATCAACTGACGGCTCTGTGGAAAGGGATCGGTGCGAACGTCGAATTTATGGACCCCGACCACCATGATCTGGTCTGTGCGGTCGTGTCCCATGCGCCGCACCTGATCGCCTACACGATGGTGGGTGTTGCGGATGACCTTGGGCGCGTAACAGACAGCGAAGTGATCAAGTTTTCGGCGGCTGGTTTCCGTGACTTTACCCGTATTGCGGCGTCCGACCCCACCATGTGGCGGGATGTGTTCCTGACGAACAAGGACGCAACGCTGGAAATCTTGGGGCGTTTCACCGAAGAACTGTTTGCCCTGCAGCGGGCCATTCGTACCGGCGATGGCGATCAGCTGTTCGACTATTTCACGCGCACGCGCGCCATCCGCCGTGGGATCATCGAGGCCGGTCAGGATACCTCTGCGCCGAACTTTGGTCGTGGTGGCGACGCAGGTCCCGGCGAATAATCACCGGAAAATCGGTGCGGGTCCCAACGGGATAAACCCGACCGACATCCGCCCGCCGCGCAACGTGATCGGCAGGGCAAGGCTGCCGTCCGCCGCAGTCATGCCCGCCACAACGGCGCGATAGTTTGGCGCAACCTCACGCGGGATAGCCCCTGTTTCGGTCAGTAAATCAATGATGGTATTTGCGCCGGTGATATTGAACGTCACCACACCGGTCGGCACGCCATTGGTATCAATGTCGAGGGTCCCGTTGGCCGCAAGCGCCACATCACCCCATGTTGTCGTGAAGGTGTCGATGTTGATTTGGGTCAGGTATCTGGGCGTGTCATCCGCCAACGAAAATGGCCCGTCAAAGGTGACCGATCCCACAAGGGCGATGCTTTCGATCGCGGAGGGATGAGCGCCGTTTGGGTCGATTGACGCACGCAGTTGTTCGGATAGCGGCACCTGAGCCAATTGTCCGGTCAGGGCAAATTGGCCGTCAGCGATTTCCAATGCCTCAAATTCGACCTGGTCCCAGCCCTTGATTGGCAATGCGCCATCTAGCGACGCACGGGCTGATGACAGTTCAAACAAACGCACAGGTGCATTCGCCCGCACACCAACGCGAAGGTTCGCGGTGATCGCGCCATCGGTCAGGGTGACGGGCGCATTCGCCGCGCCGATGGTCGCAGGTGCAGAAATGGTTGTTTGCAGGGTCGTCGGCGCAAGGCTGCGCAGTCCAACGGATAGGGTGTCGGTTTCCCCGCGCCACCAGCCAGCGGGGCTGACCGCCGACAAAGGGCCAATGGTGCTGCCCATCAGGGCTGGGGATAGGGCGATCTCGGGGTTGCCCTCGATGGTCCAGCCCTCGGTCCGAAGGGCATTCAGCGTAGCGTCCACACCGCGTGTGACGCCAAAGGCACCCAATCCCCAGACGCCGGCCAAAATGACACCCAAAACGATTAATTTTCGCACGAAACGCCCCTTTTATCTGTTGTTACAGTGGTGTTTAACGGCCTACGGAACAAAGGGCTAGGATTATGGCTGAGTGGGTTTTTGCCTATGGGTCCCTGTTGTGGAACCCTGAATTTACGCCAGTTGAATGGCGAAAGGCCAAGTTGACCGATTATCATCGGTCGTTCTGTATGTTGTCGATCCACCATCGCGGCACGCCGAGCGATCCGGGGCTGGTTCTGGCCTTGGATGCCAAGCCTAACGCAGCCTGTGACGGGTTGGCCCTGCGGATCGCGCCCGAGGATCACGATAGCGTCCTTGCGATGCTGCGCGAACGCGAATTGGTGTCGAGCGCCTATGTCGAATACCTGCTGCCGGTTCAGCTCGACACTGGCGAAATGGTCGAGGCCTACACCTATGTGATCGACCCTGATCACGAACAATATTGCGACTATCCGCTGGAAAAGCAGGCAAATCTGATTGCTGGTGCGGTTGGTGGGCGTGGTCCGAACCATGAATATCTTGAAAATACATACGGCCGCCTGCAGGAACTTGGCGTGGATGACGCAGAGCTATTGTGGCTTGTAAACCGCGTTCGGGAACTGCGCGCCAGCTGACCAAGTTTTTATTTGGTGATCTATCGCCGACCTCATAAGGTGGCCGCAACAACTAAGACGAGGAGCATGTCCGTGGTGGACATACGCGAACCCGAGGCAGAGCCGTATTTTTCACAGCCCCTGCGGCCCATCACTTCGATGCTTATTTCGCTCGGATTGGTGTCGGCAGGTGCCTATGTGGCGTTGCCCATCATCACAGCGATTTTTTCTTCGAACCCGTGGCTGAATAGTCTGATTTTGGCGGTGTTCGTGATCGGTGTCCTGTCCTGTTTCGGGCAGGTGGTTCAGTTGGTCAATTCGGTCCGCTGGATCAAGAAATTCGCCCGCGATGCCGAGGTTGGCGGCGCGCCCGCGCTCTTGGCGCCATTGGCGACGCTGCTCAGATCGCGTGGCGCACGGATGCAGTTGTCGAATTCATCGTCGCGTTCGATCCTCGACTCGGTTGCGACACGTATCGACGAAGATCGCGACATCACCCGCTATCTGGGTAACACCCTGATTTTCCTTGGGCTTTTGGGGACCTTTTGGGGTTTGGCCACGACGGTCCCGGCCTTGGTTGAAACCATTCGGTCGCTGAACCCGGGCGAAGGCGAAAGCGGCGTTGACGTGTTTTCCAAGCTTCAGCAGGGTCTAGAATCCCAGCTTGATGGCATGGGCACCGCGTTTTCGTCATCGCTGCTTGGGCTTGCTGGGTCGCTGGTGGTCGGTTTGCTGGAACTGTTTGCCGGACATGGTCAAAACCGGTTCTATCGCGAACTAGAAGAATGGCTGTCGTCGATCACGCGTATCGGCTTTGCCAGCGCCGAAGACGGTCATGCGGGTGAAACCGGTGCGATGGGCGGCGTTCTGGATCAATTGGTCGATCAAGTGGAACTGATGCAGTCGATGTTCCAGCAATCCGAGGCATCGCGCGCCGCAGCCGATCAACGTTTGGCACAATTGTCCGAGTCGGTGACTGCGTTGGCGGTTCGGCTGGAACAAGATGACCCACGTCCGGCCTTGATGCAGGTTGCAACGGCGCAACAGGCGCTGATCGACCGGATCCGCGATAGCGGCATGGAAGGGATCGACGCCGAAAGCCGTATGCGCCTGCGGTCGATCGATGTGCAACTGCTGCGTATCCTTGAGGAACTATCCGCCGGTCGTCAGGAAACCATGGGCGAACTGCGCAACGATATTGACCGACTGGTCCGCTCGTTGCGGCAGAACCAAGGGTAGGGCGCATGGCGCTATCCCGTCGTAGCACAAACCGTTTTCAGGCCTCGATCTGGCCTGGCTTCGTTGATGCGATGACGGGGCTTTTGTTGGTTCTGATGTTCGTTCTAACGGTGTTCACCGTCATCCAGTTTACGTTGAACGAAACGATCCACGGACAGGAATCGCGCCTGAATGAACTAACCGCCGAGGTTGCGACCCTGTCGCAGGCGCTGGGGCTTGAACGAAACCGGTCGGCGGAATTGGCCAATCAGGTCGGCACGTTGTCGACGGATCTGTCGTCCCTTCAGGCGCAAAGTCAGGCACAATCGGCGCTGATTGCGTCGTTGACCCAACAACGGGACCAAACCCTCGCCGCGTTAGAGGCCGCCGAAAATCGGATCACAGGGTTTGAGGCGCAGGTTGCGGGACTATTGGCGCAGCGGTCGGATTTGCAGGACCAAGTTGCAGGGCTGCAGGATGAACAGGATCGCCTGATTTCCGAGGCCGAGGCCCTGAACCTAGCGCTTGCGCAGGCGCGCGACGAAATTGATGCCGGTGCCGAGGCAGCCAGATTGGCCGCCGCCCGCCGCGAGGCACTAGAGGCGTTGGTTGCGTCGCTTGAGGCCGACAAAGACGCGGCGCTTGAACAAATCAGCGACCTTGAGGCCCAGCAACTGGTCGATGCCGCCGCCGCAGAAGAGCTGCGCGAACGCTTGGCCAACGCGGATTCAGAATTGACCGCGATGACCCTTGCGCTTGAGGAACAGCGCCGCCGTGCCGAACAAACACTGACCCTGCTTGCCGCAGCCGAGGCCGCAAAAGACGAACTTGATCGCAATCTTGCCGCGGCGTTGCTAGCCCAGCAACAGGCCGAAAATGACTTGGTTCAGGCCCTGCAACAGGGGCAGGATTTGGACGAACGGTTGCTTGCGGCCTTGTCGCTTCAGGAAAACACGGCCGAAGAATTGGCGGCTGCTCGGGATCGTTTGGCGGCTGCCAACGCCGCACAAGAGGATCTGGCGACGCGCCTTGCCGCTGCACTGGCTGCGGGGGAATTGGCCGAGGATGATCTGGCCGCTGCCCGCGCCGCACTAGAAGAGGCGATGGCCAACAATGCCACGGATATGGCGGCGATTGAGGAACAGCTTGCTGCTGCGTTACTGGCCAAAGAGGCTGCCGAGGCCGAGCTTGCAGCCTCGCAGCTCACCAGCGAAGAGCTTGCTGAACAGCGCCGTACCCTCGACGAACGTCTGGCCGAGGCGTTGATTGCACGTCAGGTGCTGGAAAGTCAGGTCGATAGCCTGTCACAGACCACGACAGAAACCGCGCAACAACGCGCCGACCTCGAGGCTCGTTTGGCCGAGGCATTGGCCGCCGCCGCCGCCGCGCGGGCGGATGCCGCAACCCAATTGACCGAAGCCGAGCAGCAAGCCGCACTTTTGGCAGCGGCGCAACTGGCACTGAGCGAAGAAGAACAAATTTCGTCAGAGGCGCAGCGTCAGGTGGCGGTGCTGAACGAAAACGTCAACGCGCTGCGGCGTCAGGTGAGCGAGCTACAACAGCTGCTCAATCTGGCTAACGAAGTAGATGCGCAGAACGAAGTTCAGATTTCTAACCTGAGCCAGGAATTGAACCAGGCCCTGGCCCGCGCAGCTGCGGAAAATGCCCGCAGGCTTCAACTAGAAGAGGCCGAGCGTCGGCGTCTGGAAGAAGAGCGCGCCCGACTAGAGGCTGAGGCACAGGATCTGGAACAGTATCGGTCCGAATTCTTTGGCCGTATGCGCGAAGTGCTGGCTGACGAGGATGGCATCCGCATCGAAGGCGACCGGTTTGTATTCTCGTCCGAGGTGCTGTTCCCGCCAGCAGGTGCCGAACTGTCGCCACAGGGTGAGGCCGAGATCGCGAAGGTGGCTGGTATTTTGCGCCGTGTCGCAGCTGAAATTCCCGATGGCATTGATTGGATCATTCGTGTCGATGGGCACACCGATAATGTCCCGCTGTCCGGCACGGGGACTTATGCGAACAACTGGGAACTTAGTCAGGCACGTGCCCTATCCGTTGTTCTGTTCATGATCGAGCAAGAGGGCATCCTGCCTCAGCGATTGGCGGCAAACGGTTTTGGTGAATATCAGCCGCTGAACCCAGCTGATGACGATGCCGCGCGGGCGCAGAACCGGCGGATCGAGCTTAAGCTTACTGAACGGTGATGGTGCCGGTTCTGGTGTCGATCAATTCGCCATCCCGCAGCAAGGTGGCACGCCCTTCGTAGACGCCTGTCGCCCATCCTTGATCTGGTGCGCGACGACCCGAGGCCCGCATGAGCTGTGCCTGATCGCGATCCAAGACAAAGTCATTTGTATGAAACGGTCCGTCAGGGCCGACAATCGTAATGCGCAGCGTGTCGCCGGTCAGGCCACCGTGGGCAAAGCCCCAAAAAACGATGTTTTGGTTTGGCGACAGTGTCGTCGCTGCCGCCAGACCATCCTTGACGGTGGTGTAGGCGGGAACATTGGGGGCAAAGCCGACGGCGATCATGCCGCCTGCGGGTGCAGTGATGTCTGGATCCCACAGGGTGTCCGAAACGCCGGTGCATGTGGCACCATCAACGGCAAAGGGGTCGACGACATTGCCATCTTGGCGGACTGAAAAATGCAGGTGCGGAAATTCGGTTTGACCGGACAGGCCGACGGTGCCGATCCTTTGCCCAGAAACCACAGTGTCACCGACGGCAACGGCAACCGATCCTTGGGCAAGATGACAGTACTGGGTTTCCCAGCCGTCCGGATGGCGCAGAACCAGCCCATTGCCGCATTCGCGACCCGATACATCCGGTGCCTGATCATCGCGGCCCTGAATGGCATCCACCATGTCCTTGCGCAGTGCGAACACAACGCCATCAGCCGCAGCCAGAACCGACACGTCATTGCCCAGATCGGCGACCGTAGGCAGGGCAAAATCGGTGCCCTTGTGTGTGTCATAGGTCTGAGCGCCACAGCGAAAATCGGACGCGCCCGAAGTTGGGTCATGATCGACAAACTGCTGGATGTAGCAGGTTTCCCCAAGGGCGCAGTCGATGGGCAAAGCCAGATCAAGCGCCGAAACAGGCAGCGCAGCAATGGAAAGGACGCAGGTGAGAAAGTGTTTCATGGGCACAATAGAAAAGGCCCCACCAGAGGCGGGGCCGTTTGTTTTAGTCCGCGGTCAACAGCGGCGGTTTGTTTTCTGGCAGACGCTCTGGCGGGGTCGGCTCTAGCCGCAGGTCCAGCTTGCCCGCTTTGACGCCGACCTTGACGATGCCGCCTTTGGTCAGTTTCCCGAACAACAGTTCTTCGGCCAAAGGTTTCTTGATGTGTTCCTGAATGACGCGGCCCAGCGGACGCGCACCCATTTTGGAATCGTAGCCTTTGTCGCCAAGCCATTCGGCCGCGCTTCGGGTGAGTTCGATGTGAACATTCCGGTCGATCAGCTGTGCCTCTAGCTGCAGAACGAACTTTTCCACGATCTGCAGGATCACGTCCTTCGGCAGCGGCTGGAACCCGATGATCGCATCCAGACGGTTGCGGAATTCCGGCGTAAAGGTGCGTTCAATCGCGGCTGTGTCTTCGCCTTCGCGACGATCACGGCCAAATCCGATGGCCTCTTTCGCCTGTTCTGCAGCACCTGCATTCGAGGTCATGATCAAGATCACATTCCGGAAATCGGTGGTCCGGCCATTGTGATCGGTCAGTTTGCCGTGATCCATAACCTGCAGCAGGATGTTGTAGACATCCGGGTGCGCCTTTTCGATTTCATCGAGCAGCAGCACACAGTGCGGGTTCTGATCGACCTTATCGGTCAGCATCCCACCCTGATCAAAACCGACATATCCAGGAGGCGCGCCAATCAGACGGCTGATAGCGTGTTTCTCCATGTATTCGGACATGTCGAACCGAACCAGTTCGATCCCCAAGGTGTCTGCCAGTTGGCGGGCAACCTCGGTTTTGCCGACGCCGGTTGGACCTGCGAACAGATAGTTTCCGATGGGCTTTTCCGGTTCACGCAAACCGGCGCGCGCCAGTTTGATCGCGGACGACAGCGCCTCGATGGCGTTGTCCTGACCGAACACAACGCGTTTGAGCGTTTTTTCCAGATCGCGCAGAACCTCTGCATCGTCTTTCGAGACCGATTTCGGCGGGATGCGGGCCAGCTTGGCAACGACCGCTTCGATTTCGGCGACGTCGATGGTTTTGACGCGGTCTTCTTCTGCGACAAGGTGCTGTGCAGCGCCTGCCTCGTCAATGACGTCGATGGCTTTGTCCGGCAATTTGCGGTCACCGATATAGCGCGACGAAAGTTCGACAGCGGTCTTGATCGCATCCGAGCTAAACGCGACGCCGTGGTGTTCCTCAAAATAAGGTTTCAGACCCTCAAGGATGCGGATCGAATCCGGTACCGACGGTTCGTTAACGTCGATTTTCTGGAAACGGCGGCTGAGCGCGCGGTCTTTTTCAAAGTGCTGACGGAACTCTTTGTAGGTGGTCGATCCCATCGTGCGCAGTTTGCCGCCCTGCAGTGCAGGTTTCAGCAGGTTCGACGCATCCATTGCACCGCCCGACGTCGCACCCGCACCGATCACAGTGTGGATTTCGTCGATGAACAGCACAGCATCGTCGTGATCTTCCAGTTCTTTGACAACGGCCTTGAGCCGTTCTTCAAAGTCACCGCGATAACGCGTGCCTGCCAACAGGGCGCCCATATCCAGACTATAGATCGTTGCGCCAGACAGAACCTCTGGCACTTCTTCGTTTACGATCTTACGGGCCAGACCTTCGGCAATGGCGGTTTTACCAACGCCAGGATCACCCACCAGTAGCGGGTTATTCTTACGACGGCGGCACAGAACCTGAATGCAGCGCTCAACTTCGTGGTCGCGGCCGATCAGCGGGTCAACGTCGCCTTTGCGCGATTTCGCGTTCAAATCGACGCAGTATTTGGCAAGCGCGCTTTCTTTGCTTTCTGCCTCGGGCGTGGCCGAGCCAGTATCATCGTCCTGATCGTCCGATCCGCTGACCGGACGGCTTTCGCCAAAGGCAGGGTCTTTGGCGACACCATGCGCGATATAGTTCACCGCATCATAGCGGGTCATATCCTGATCCTGAAGGAAGTAGGCTGCGTTGCTTTCGCGTTCGGCGAAAATCGCAACCAGAACGTTGGCACCTGTCACTTCGGTGCGGCCGCTGGACTGCACATGGATCGCGGCGCGTTGGATCACGCGCTGGAACGCGGCGGTCGGAACTGCCTCGGATCCTTCGATGTCGGTGATCAAGGTCGAGAGGTCATCGTCGATGAACTCTTCTAGTGTTTTTCTTAGTTCGTCCAGATCGACGGCACAGGCGCGCATAACACGTGCGGCGTCCGGTTCGTCGATGAGGGCCAACAGTAGGTGTTCAAGTGTCGCATACTCATGCTTGCGTCCATTTGCGAGTGCAAGGGCGGCATGGATCGACTGCTCGAGCGTATTCGAAAAAGATGGCACAGTCAGTGCTCCTTTCATCGGGGTCAGGAGGGGCGAGCCCCACCAAACCGTGGCCTCATCTTACTAAGGTTTGGTTTTATGGCCAAACCTTCAAGGACTTTTTGCGATCATGGTTCGTTTTTTATGATCACAAGACCGTAACGGCAGGTTAATCCGGCATGTTCGGGCCGTCCGCCTTAAAAATTGTCCTTGCGGCGACGGATTGCTGCAAAAACGTCCAGATCACTAGCATCTTTCATGCCAATTGCCGCTTTCACAGCGGGATCATCTGCCCGTAGGTACGGGTTCGTCGCTTTTTCAGTAGATAATAGTGAGGGCACCGTCGGCAACCCCTGATCCCGTTTTGCCGTTACGTCGGCCATGCGGGCAACGAGGTTGGCGTTGTCAGGTTCGATCGTCAAGGCAAAGGTTCCATTGGCTTTCGTATATTCATGGCCCGAACACACGATCGTGTCATCGGGCAGCTGTCGCAGTCGCTGCATGGCGTCCCACATTTGGGCGGGCGTGCCTTCGAACAGGCGACCGCAGCCCCATGCCATCAGACTATCGGCGGTGCAGAGGATTTTGCTGCTGGGCAAGTGAAAGGCGACGTGACCAATCGTGTGGCCATAGACATCATGCACATGGCAGGTTTCGCCACAGATCGTCAGGGTGTCGCCATCCTTCACCGCAATGTCCAATGCAGGGAGCCGTTCTGCATCTGCGGCTGCGCCGACCACTTTGGTGCCCGGCTTGCGCAGCGCCTCGACACCATCAATGTGGTCATAGTGGTGATGCGTGATCAATATCCAGTCGAGTGTCAGCCCAAGCTGTTCCAGCGCAGCTTGAATGGGGCCAGCCTCGGGGGCATCTACCAGCGCGGTTTCACCCGTTTCCGTATTATGCACGATGAATGCGTAATTATCTGCAAGGCAGGGGACAGTTATCAGGTCAAGAGGCATGGCATTGTTCATGAGTTTGGGTAATGTCGGGTCGAGCCTGACCGAAACATGCGGCCTTAGCAATGCATCTGGACGTTCTAGATCTGAGAAACTTCTATTACCGCAGCGCGCTGGGGCGTGCCGCGCAAAAGGTCGTGCGGGGCGAGGTCGTGCGCCTGTGGCCTGACGTGCATGGGCAAACCGTTGTTGGATTTGGTTTCGCCGCGCCACTGCTGCGGCCATTTCTGGGACATGCGCGCCGTGTCACGGCGCTGATGCCGGGGCCGCAGGGAGTTATGCCTTGGCCACTGGGGCAGGCCAATGTCAGCGTCCTGTGCGAAGAAACGCTTTGGCCTGTGGATACCGGCAGCGTCGACCGTCTGGTTATCATGCATGGGCTGGAAACATCGGAAAATCCGACGGCGGTCCTTGATGAGGCGGCGCGCGTTCTGGGGCCGGGCGGGCGCGCCATCTTTGTTGTGCCCAATCGCGCCGGATTGTG
Organism: Marivivens sp.; assembly: GCA_965215785.1. GTDB lineage: Bacteria > Pseudomonadota > Alphaproteobacteria > Rhodobacterales > Rhodobacteraceae > Marivivens. The sequence goes on from OZ244120.1 coordinate 1,625,068, forward strand.
GTCGCGGTCGGATCGCACGCCATTTGGCTATGGCAGGCCGTATTCGCTGGTTCAGCTTGAGGCACAGTTGCGGCGCCACGGCTTTGTCACCGAGAAAACCCTGTCCGCACTCTATCAACCGCCCTCGGCCCGCCGGATTTGGCGGCGATTGGCTGGCTTTCTGGAAAAGGTGGGGCACGATATGCCGTTCTTCACCGCGGGCGGCGTCTTGATCGTCGAGGTGTCGAAGCAAGCGCCAGCAGCCCGTCCGCCAGGTTTGCCGGATGCCGTGCGCAGGCCGCTTCGAATCCTTGAGGGTGTCGGACGACCACTGGCCGAGCCCGGGCTGACGCGTGGCTGTAAAAGTTCCTGATAGTCGATTTTCATCGGGATTCTGGAACGTGGCGTCAAAAACAAAAGATTCGCTCGCTTGAACGGTGTTCGCGCAATATTCTTACGCAATCGGAGGGTCAAAGCGTCGCACCCCCGAAATAAGTGGCTGGTTCCACCAAAACTCTGGCTGTCAACCCTCTCAAGGTTGTTGCGGCAGACGATACCCTCTGCTACATCGCACCTGATTTTGAGGCCCACGGTATACCGAGGGCTATTTAAGCTGCCATCTTGCTGAAAAAGTATTTCTTCGGTGAGGAGGCCCAAGACATCGGAAGGGTGGACGTGTCCGAACCAGCTTCGATCTCAAATGGCATCGCCTCGCGTTATGCCGCCGCCGTATTCGATCTGGCCAAAGAAGGCGGATCGCTTGCGGCACTTGAATCAGATATCGACGCAATTGATGCAGCTCTGAGCGAAAGCGATGATCTGCGTGCGTTGATCAATTCGCCGCTGTACAGCCGCGAAGAACAGACAACTGCCGTTTCGGCCGTTGCAGCAAAACTGGGTCTGACCGACGTTACCGGCAACACCCTCAAGCTGCTGGGCCAAAAACGCCGCCTGTTTATCCTGCCGCAACTGACCGCAGCACTGCGCGCTCAGTTGGCCGAGGAAAAAGGCGAAGTCACTGCTGAAGTGACCAGCGCTAAGGCGCTGACCAAGACGCAAGCTGACAAACTGGCCAAATCACTTAAGGCCACTGTTGGTAAAGACGTGAAAATCAATGCCGCCGTTGATGAGAGCCTCATTGGCGGTCTTATTGTTAAGGTGGGCTCGAAGATGATCGATACGTCGATCCGCTCCAAGCTCAGCGCTCTCCAGAACACCATGAAAGAGGTCGGATAATGGCGATCCAAGCTGCAGAAATTTCTGCGATCCTGAAGGACCAGATCAAGAACTTTGGTCAAGAGGCCGAAGTGGCCGAAATTGGCCGCGTTCTGTCGGTCGGTGACGGTATCGCGCGTGTATACGGTCTGGATAACATCCAGGCTGGTGAGATGGTGGAATTCCCCGGTGGTATCCGCGGAATGGCGCTGAACCTCGAAGCTGACAACGTTGGTGTTGTTATCTTCGGTTCGGACCGTGACATCAAAGAAGGCGACACAGTTAAGCGTACAAACGCGATTGTGGACGTTCCTGCCGGTGACGAACTGCTGGGCCGCGTTGTTGACGGCCTGGGCAACCCAATTGACGGCAAAGGCCCGATCAACGCATCGAAGCGCCTTGTTGCTGACGTTAAAGCACCGGGCATCATCCCGCGTAAATCGGTTCACGAACCAATGGCAACCGGCCTGAAATCGGTTGACGCGATGATCCCAATCGGCCGTGGCCAGCGTGAGCTGATCATTGGTGACCGTCAGACCGGTAAAACCGCGATCGCACTGGACGCGATCCTGAACCAGAAATCGTACAACGAAGCAGCAGGCGACGACGAGTCGAAGAAACTGTACTGCATCTACGTTGCGGTTGGTCAGAAACGTTCGACCGTTGCTCAGCTGGTTAAGAAGCTGGAAGAAAACGGCGCGATGGAATACTCGGTTGTTGTTGCTGCGACCGCTTCGGACCCTGCGCCAATGCAGTTCCTGGCACCATACGCTGCAACCGCGATGGCTGAACACTTCCGTGACAATGGCCGTCACGCGCTGATCATCTATGATGACCTGTCGAAACAGGCTGTTGCGTATCGCCAGATGTCGCTGCTGCTGCGCCGCCCACCAGGCCGCGAAGCTTACCCAGGTGACGTTTTCTACCTTCACTCGCGTCTGCTGGAACGTTCGGCTAAGCTGAACGAAGACTTCGGCGCAGGTTCGTTGACCGCTCTGCCGATCATCGAAACTCAGGGTGGTGACGTTTCTGCGTTTATTCCTACCAACGTGATTTCGATCACCGACGGTCAGATCTTCCTTGAAACCGAACTGTTCTACCAAGGTATCCGCCCAGCTGTGAACACCGGTCTGTCGGTTTCGCGTGTGGGTTCGTCGGCACAAACCGACGCGATGGCTTCGGTTGCTGGTCCGGTTAAACTGTCGCTGGCTCAGTACCGCGAAATGGCTGCGTTTGCGCAGTTCGGTTCCGACCTTGACGCCGCAACCCAGCAGCTGCTGGCACGTGGTGCGCGTCTGACCGAGCTTATGAAACAGCCTCAGTACTCGCCACTGACCAACTCGGAAATCGTCTGCATCATCTACGCAGGTACCAACGGTTACCTCGATAACGTCGAAGTCAAAGACATCGCACGTTACGAAGCTGAACTGCTGACCTACCTGCGCACCAAGAAAGCCGACTTCCTGCAGTGGATCACCGACGCAGACCCGAAATTCAAAAAGGGTGAGCCGGTAGAGAAAATGAAGGCAGTGCTGGACGAATTCGCAGCAGATTTCGCTTAAGTCGCCGGTTTGAAGATAAGGAGACAAGGCAGTGCCAAGTCTTAAGGATCTAAAAAACAGGATCTCGTCGGTCAAATCGACCCGCAAGATCACCAAGGCGATGCAGATGGTCGCGGCCGCAAAATTGCGCCGCGCCCAAGAAGCCGCCGAGGCTGCACGCCCATACGCCGAGCGTTACGACGCCGTCGTATCGGCGCTGGCCTCTTCGGTTGGTCAGTCTGATACTGCACCAGTCCTGCTGAAAGGTACCGGCAGCGATCAAACCCACCTGTTGGTGGTGATGACTGCTGAACGTGGCCTTTGCGGTGGCTTCAACTCGTCTATCGTCAAGAAAGCTCGGGTTCTGGCAACAGAGCTGCTCGAGCAAGGTAAAACTGTCAAAATCATCACTGTCGGCAAAAAAGGCCGCGAACAGTTGAAGCGTGACTGGGCGGATCATATCGTCGCTCACGTGGACTTGTCCGAAGTCAAACGTGTTGGCTATGCCAACGCGCATGAAATCGGCCAGGATGTTCTCAAGCGCTTCGACGCTGGTGAATTTGATGTAGCAACGATCATCTATAACCGCTTCCAGTCGGTGGTCAGCCAGATCCCGACAGCCCAGCAGATCATTCCTGCTGTGTTTGAGGAAAGCGAAGGTGCGAACGCTGACTACGACTACGAACCAAGCGAAGAAGCAATTCTGGCTGATATGCTGCCTGCCAGCATCTCGACCCAGATTTTTGCAGCTTTGCTGGAAAACGCAGCATCCGAACAGGGTGCACGCATGAGTGCGATGGACAACGCAACCCGCAACGCGGGCGAAATGATCGACAAGTTGACCATCGAATTCAACCGTTCGCGTCAGGCAGTTATCACCAGCGAACTGATCGAAATTATTTCGGGCGCTGAAGCGCTCTAAGAACCGGAGTAACGAAACATGGCAAACGCAAAAGGCAAAATCACGCAGGTGATTGGCGCCGTTGTCGACGTGCAGTTCGAAGATGGCCTGCCGGCTATCCTCAACGCGCTGACCACCGACAACAACGGCAAACAGCTGGTTCTTGAAGTGTCCCAGCACCTTGGCGAAAACACTGTACGTACCATCGCTATGGACGCGACCGAAGGTCTGGTCCGTGGCCAAGCTGTTGAAGACACTGGCGCACCGATCTCGGTTCCAGTTGGTAAAGCAACACTGGGTCGTATTCTGAACGTTGTTGGCGAACCTGTGGACGAAAAAGGCCCAGTCAACGCTGACGAGTTCCGCCCAATCCACGCAGACGCACCAGAATTCGCTGACCAGTCGACTGGCACCGAAATCCTGGTTACCGGCATCAAAGTTATCGACCTTCTGGCTCCATACTCGAAGGGTGGTAAAATTGGTCTGTTCGGCGGCGCGGGCGTTGGTAAAACCGTTCTGATCATGGAACTGATCAACAACATCGCGAAAGTGCACTCGGGTTACTCGGTGTTCGCAGGTGTTGGTGAGCGTACTCGTGAAGGTAACGACCTGTACCACGAGATGATCGAGTCGAACGTTATTAAGCCTGAGAACCTCGAAGAATCGCAGGTTGCTCTGGTGTACGGCCAGATGAACGAACCTCCCGGAGCACGTGCACGTGTTGCGCTGACCGGTCTGACCCTTGCGGAACAGTTCCGTGACGCATCGGGTACCGACGTTCTGTTCTTCGTCGACAACATCTTCCGCTTTACTCAGGCTGGTTCCGAGGTGTCGGCGCTTCTGGGTCGTATTCCTTCGGCGGTGGGCTATCAGCCAACACTGGCAACCGACATGGGTGCGATGCAGGAACGTATTACATCGACCAAAAACGGTTCGATTACGTCGATCCAGGCCGTTTACGTACCTGCGGACGACCTTACCGACCCTGCACCAGCAACCACCTTTGCTCACTTGGACGCGACCACCGTTCTGAACCGTGCGATCTCCGAGCTTGGCATCTACCCTGCGGTTGACCCACTCGACTCGTCGTCGCGTATTCTGGACCCACAGATTGTAGGCGAAGAGCACTACAACGTTGCACGTGAGGTTCAGGGTATCCTTCAGCGCTATAAATCGCTGCAGGACATCATCGCGATCCTTGGCATGGACGAACTGTCGGAAGAAGACAAACTGACCGTTGCTCGTGCGCGTAAGATCCAGCGTTTCCTGTCGCAGCCATTCGACGTTGCGAAGGTCTTCACTGGTTCGGACGGTGTTCAGGTTTCGCTTGAAGACACCATCTCGTCGTTCAAGGCAGTTGTTAACGGTGAATACGACCACCTGCCTGAAGGTGCATTCTACATGGTAGGCGGCATCGACGAAGTGCTTGCGAAAGCCGAAAAAATGGCTGCAGACGCAGCCTAAGGAGGCGAAATGGCAGATACTCTGCAGTTCGACCTAGTTTCCCCTGAACGGCGGCTCGCCTCCGTTCAGGCAACCGAGGTCAAAATCCCCGCAGCCGAGGGTGATATGACGGCAATGGCTGGCCATGCCGCCACCATCACCACCCTGCGCCCAGGTGTTCTACAGGTCGTTCACGCGAACGGCACTGAAGACTACATCGTTTCGGGCGGGTTCGCTGAAATCGGTGGCGACAGCATTTCGGTTCTGGCCGAACGTGCGCTGCCAACCGCAGAAGTGACCCAAGACGTTTTTAATGCATGGGTCGCGGAATACCGCGCCGCGCATGAAAAAGCGCTTGAGAACTTCAAAAACGAACCAGGCCCGGTAGATGACGCTGCACGTCTGCTGGCAGATATGGTTGCTGCCGGTGGCCACATTGGTCTGACCGCTGACAACTGATCGGCGCTGACAAAGCAAAAGCATAAGGCCCTACCAATTGGTGGGGCCTTTACCTTTTTTTCCGCAAAGTTTTGCCAGATTAACCATATACCTGAATGTCGGTTGTTAGAGTAAGCGGATCGATGAAGAAGTTAAGAAATCATTTGGTAGGCATCGACCAAGGCGATGTTGTCATGTTCTCTGATTTTGAGAGCGGCGGCCAAATGTGGACAGGCGACGGGCCTCGATCAGCGTCGAAATCTGTCAAGTTTTCTGAGGCGTACAAGGGTGTTCCGGCGGTCACGTGCTGGCTGTCTATGTGGGACGTGTCCAACGATACCTACGGCCGCATGGATGTGCAGGCCGAACAGATCACACCCGAGGGGTTCAAGATTGTTTTCAGGACGTGGGGCGACACCAAGGTGGCGCGGGTGCGTGTCGCGTGGCAGGCCATTGGTGAGGTGCCACACGAAGACGACTGGCAGCTGTACTAAAAAGGGGCCTCGCGGCCCCTTCGTTTATTAAGACGTGTACATGCCTTCGTAAATCGGCACGAGCGTTTCATCATCAAACAGCGACGATACCGATGTGCCGCTCCATGTGTTCAGGATGGCCTGAGCGAACATAGGGGCGGTTGGTACGATGCGGATATTTGGCGCGGCCTTAACAGCGTCAGTTGGTTCGATCGAGTCGGTGATGACAAGCGATGTCATGACCGAATTGGTCACACGCTCGACCGCTGGACCCGACAGGACGCCATGCGAAATATAGGCATGTACCTCTGACGCGCCGGCCTGCATCAGATGCTCGGCGGCTTTGCACAGTGTTCCGGCTGTGTCGCAAAGGTCATCGACGATGATGCATTTTTTGCCTGCGACGTTACCAATGACGGTCATTTCGGCGACTTCGCCCGGTTTTTCGCGGCGTTTGTCCACGATCGACAGCGGTGCGTTGATGCGTTTCGCCAATTCACGTGCACGAGCCACACCGCCAACGTCAGGCGACACGACCATGATGTCGTCCATGTTGCCTTTGAAATGGTGTTTGATGTCCAGCGCGAAAACAGGGGCAGCATAGAGGTTATCGACCGGAATATCGAAGAAGCCCTGAATCTGAGCGGCGTGCAGATCAAGTGTCAGAACGCGATCAATTCCGGCCTCGGCGATCATATTCGCAACCAGTTTGGCGGTGATCGGTGTGCGCGCCTTGGTGCGGCGGTCCTGGCGGGCATAGCCAAAGTACGGCATGACCGCGGTGACGCGACCCGCAGACGACCGTTTCAGCGCGTCGGCAATGATCAGCAATTCCATCAGGTTGTCATTCGCCGGGTTCGATGTCGGCTGAATGATGAACATATCTTCGCCACGGACGTTTTCGTAAACTTCGACGAAAATCTCTTGGTCGTTGAACCGTTCGACGCGGGCGTCAACCAGTCCGACGCCGATCCCGCGATGGACAGACATTCGGCGCGCGATGGCTTCGGCTAGTGGTTTGTTGGCATTGCCCGAAATCAACTTCGGTTCGGTGATCGACGGCATGAGTGGCATCCCCAGCTAGTGCAATTGTCCGTGATGTGACGGATTCGTGACGTTGACACCGCCTACCACAGACCTAACGTGAGGCAAAGTTTCCAACGGTTGGGGAGGCCGGCAAATGGCACATATCGACTATTATTTTGCGACCCTGTCGCCATACACCTATTTGGCCGGAACGCGGCTAGAGGAAATCGCGCAGAAACATGGCGCGACCATCAACTATAAGCCGCTGGATATCATTGCCCTGTTCAACCGCACCGGCGGCACGCCCCCCAAAGACCGGCACCCGAACCGTCAAATTCTGCGGGCTCAGGAACTGCGCCGGCAGGCGAAAAAGACCGGTCTGCCACTTAATTTGCAGCCCGCACATTGGCCGACCAACGGCGCGCCCGCGGCCTATGCGATTATCGCCGCGCAAGAGGCGGGCGGTGGCGATTTGGGCAAACTGGTGCATCTGATTACCGGCGGTGTTTGGGCGCGCGAGGTCGATATCGCCGAGGACGCCGTGATCAAGGCGGCCCTGAGCGAGGCGGGGTTCGACCCAGCCTTGGCCGATAAGGGGCTGTTCACCGCCGCCGAAACCTATGAGCGCAATCTAGAGGATGCGGTCAACGCCGGTGCTTTTGGCGCGCCGTTCTATATCACGGACGGGGATGAACGGTTCTGGGGACAGGATCGACTTGATGATCTGGATGCCCATTTCGCGGGTGATCTTTAACTGAAAAAGGCCGGGGTCATCCCCGGCCTTTCTTATTTCAGTGTATCCAGAAACTGATCAACGTCCGCTTCGGTCGTGGACCAGCTGCACACCAGTCGCGCCGCCACGTTTTCTTCATCGGGGCCAACCATCGTTTGATTGAACGGCCACAAGTAATACTGGGCGCCAGCGTCATGCGCCTTGCGGTGCCCGCCGCGTGACCAGCTGGCAAAGACACAGTTGGCCTCGGTTGGATGGGTCAGTTTAGCGCCCTCGACCGACAGAATGCCTTGGCTTAGGCGGGTGGCCATCGCGTTGGCATGTGTGGCCAAGTCGCGCCACAGGTCATCGGTCAGATAGGCCTCCATCTGAGCGGCAAGATAGCGGTGTTTTGAAAACAGGTGACCACCCCGCTTGCGGCGCAATTCAAATTCCCACGCCTTTTTAGGATCGAACAGCACCACTGCCTCGACCCCCATCAGACCATTTTTGGTGCCGCCAAAGGTGACAACATCAATGCCTGCTTTCCATGTCATTTCAGCGGGCGTTGCGCCGGTCGATACCAGCGCATTGGAAAACCGCGCGCCGTCCATGTGTGTCGGCAGGCCGTACTCACGCGCGACGGCGGTGATGGCTGCCACCTCGGACGGCGTATAGACCGTGCCGTTTTCGGTGGTGTTGGTGATCGACACCGGCCCGCGCTGCATGTTGTGCACGCCACTACGGCCGGTAAAGTCGATGGTCTGTCGCAGCGCATCGGGCGTGAATTTGGCGTGCGCACCATCAATAAGGGCGAGTTTGCCACCACCGATGAACGCCTCAGGCGCACCGCATTCATCCTCTTCTATGTGGGAATTGCGGTGGCAGAAAACGGTTTGATAGGGTTCGCAAATCAGCGACAGCCCAAGCGCGTTTGCGGCGGATCCGGTCGCCACGAAATAGACGGCGGCCTCGGGGGCTTCGAACAGGTCGCGCACCATTTGCGTCGCATTAGCGGTGATGTCGTCGTTCCCATAGCCGCCAACATATCCGGCGTTCGCACGCGTCAGTGCCTCAAGCACGGCAGGATGCGCGCCGCTTGTGTTGTCAGATGCAAAAAACATCAGAGCGGTTCCTCAATAATGTGGTCTTCCCAATCTTCGTCGGCGACCTCCATTTCCGACACCGTGCGATGTTTCATCGAAACACCGGCGGTGTGAACAGTTTGAGGATCGCCAGAAATCAGCGGGTGCCAGTCATGCAGCGGGCTGCCTTCGTGGACCAACCGATAGGCGCAAGTCTGTGGGAGCCAATACAGATTGTCGAGGATCGTCTTGGGCGTCAGGATGATGCACTCTGGTACAAAGTGATGCCGAATTGGGTACTGAGAGCACAAGCATGTGTCATCATCGAGCAGCTTACAGGCCACGCGGGTCAGGGCGACCTCGCCTGTGTCCTCATCCTCTAGTTTGTTCAGGCAACATTTACCGCAGCCGTCACACAGGGCCTCCCACTCGGGTTTCGACATTTTGGCCATTGGGACCGTTTCCCAATAGCGATGTCTAAGCCCGCTGCGGTCGATGTCAGACATGTTGCAAAATTTCCCGCGCTTGGGCGCAATCCGCGTCCATTTGGGTGATCAGCGCCTCTAGCCCGTCGAATTTCAGTTCAGGGCGCAGATAGTCAACCAGCCCGACCGATAGCTCAGCGCCATAGAGGTCGCCTTTGAAATCAAACAGGAATGTTTCGATGTTGGGCATATTGTCCTGCCCGAACATGGGCCGCACACCGATGGACGCTGCACCGCCATAGTCACCCTTGAACGGTCCATCCAAGACCTCGACCTTGACCGCGTAGACACCCATTTTGGGCAGGTGCAGTCCGGCCACTGACATATTCGCCGTTGGATAGCCCAGATCGCGACCGCGTTGGTCGCCGCGGATGACGGGGCCGTCGATCCGGTGCCAGTGCCCCAGCATACGGGCCGCGTCGCGGGGGCGACCGTCACTTAGCGCGTCACGGATCGCGGTCGATGATACCTCGCCAGTGTCCAGTTCCAGCAATTCGACGATGGTGACGCCAAATCCAAGTTCCGCACCAAGGTCAATCAGCGTTTGTGTGTCGCCCGTACGTTTGGCACCGAAACAGAAATCAGCGCCAACCACGACGTGGGTCAGGTTTAACTGATCAACGATAACGGTTTGGGCAAACTCACGCGGGCTCAGTTGCGACAGGGTGGGGTTGAACCGCACCTCATAGAGCCGCTCGACCCCCAATTTCTGAAGCCGGTTTGCACGCGCATCGGCGTTCATCAATCGGAACGACGGCGCATCCGGCGCGAAAAACTGACGGGGGTGGGGTTCAAAGGTCATCACGCCAAGCGGCATGTTTTCTGCCGCTGCGATATCGCGAGCGCGGTCCAGAACCACCTGATGCCCTAGGTGAACACCGTCGAAATTACCAATGGCCGCGACAGCGCCGCGGTCATCGGGATCAATGAAATATGTATCGCGGATTATACGCATGCCCGATGCGTAACGGCACGCGGCGCGGGTTGCAAGTTCAGTCGAACTTACGGCTTGGGGCCAAGACTTTGGCTTGGCCGATCAAGACCTTTTTGCCGTCAACCAGACAGCGGGTTTCTAGTGTGACACGGCGTTTTTGGTTGTCGATGCCAGTGACCTCAACCTCGGCCAGAACCATATCGCCGGGCCGTACCGGTGCCAGAAACTTTAGCTCTTGGCCCAGATATACGGTGCCATGTCCCGGCAGTTGTTCACCGATCACGGCCGAAATCAGGCCCGCGGTCAGCATGCCATGCGCGATCCGCCCCTGAAAAATGGTGTCACGGGCGTAATCGTCGTCCAAATGGACAGGGTTGCGATCGGTCGACACCTCGGCAAACATTTCGATGTCTTGGTCGGTCACGACTTTGCGCAGCGACCGAACCATACCGATTTCGATATCTTCGATGCAGATCGTTCCGCGGGGGGCATTATCCAGCATGCTGCGCTCCATTAAGTAACAAATGATCCCGAATTTGGGTGCGTTTGAAACTTAATTACTTTGCAGATGCAGAAAAATCAAGCGCCAGGGTTACCGCAAATATCCGATTGCATATGTCGGAGACAGTTGTTGTTCCGCGACAAAGGCTTGCAGCTTGGTTTCATCGGGCTGATCGGTGGTGCCTGTTTCCTCGGCGGCCAAACCACCCGTGATGAACAACGAATCGATGCCTTCACCGATCGCGCCCAGCACATCGGTACGGATGCCATCGCCGATTGCGATAAAGCGGGCGGTTTCTACATCGTGACCAAGCGCGGCCATGCGGCGACGGGCAAGGTCATAGATGGGTGGGTGCGGTTTGCCGAAATAAAGGCTCTCGCCGCCCATTTCGGTATAGAGCGCCGCCAAAGCACCGGCACACCATTCCCGTTCTTCGCCGCGGTCTACGATGATGTCGGGGTTCGCGCATAGCAGCTTGAGCCCTTTTTCGCGGGCAATCAAGAAATCGGGGCGATTGACCGCCGGATCAGCAAAGGGATCAAACGGACCGCAGCACACGATACCATCGGCCTCGGCCAAGGGAACCTGTTCGATGTTGGTCGGGTTTTCGATCAACTGCATCGGGGCAAAAAACGATTGGTCGTGCGGTTCGCCGATGAAATAGACCTTTTCGCCAACTGCGCCGGTGAACATCGCAGCGCGGGCGCTATCGCCCGAGGTTGCCATTGCGTCCCACGCATCGCGCGGAATGCCCAGCCTGTCGATTTGTTCGCTAATGGGGCCGTGGGGTCGGGGTGCGTTTGTGACCAGAACCACAACGCCACCTTTGGCGCGGAATGCCTGCATCGCGGCGATCGCATCTGCATAGGCCTCGATCCCGTTGTGCATACACCCCCATAGGTCAACAAACGCTGCGTCGTAGTTGTCCGAAATCTCTGCGAAAGAGGCGATGATTTGGGTCATATGAGGGCCTTATGGTCTGTGTGGTTCGGGCGGCTTTAGCCCGCCAATAGCAACTCTTTCATGACAGATGCCAGCCAAATCACGTGGGTTTCGTGTATCGGCTGCTTGGTGTTCAAGGGTGGTGCATTTTGGTTGCAAAAGGACGACAGGATAGAGGTCTGCCCTATCACTTAACCTATTTGCCAGTATTAGCGGTGTGCCTGACGTAAAAAAGGCGCCTGAAGGCGCCTTTCTCATGTCGTCAAACGTGAAAAATTAGACTTTCAGGTTTGGAATGATCTGTTTCTTGCGGCTCATGACGCCTGGCAGAACAACAGTGTCGCCATCGACGGTTGCGTCGAACGATTTTTCTGCAACGCCTTTGACCAGATCATTTGGAACGAACAGGGTGGCCTCTTCGTTCAGGATGTCGACGACAAACAACAGAACCTGATCAACGCCATCTTCGGCGGCGACGGTTTCGAACGATGCCATCAGGCTGTCTTTGCGGTCCAGAACCAGTTTCGGCGCAGTGGTTTCCAGAACCGACACGCGGAATTTGGTGCCGTCCACGGCGTATTCCTTGCTGTCCATGCGGATCAGCTCAGCGTCCGAGAAGGCCGAGATGTCGGACTTAGCTTCGAACATTTCCGATGCGTAAGCGCCCAAATCGATGTTGAGTTCTGCAGCCAGCTTTTCGGCCAGTGCCTTGTCCACGTCGGTGGTGGTCGGGCTGCGGAATTCCAGTGTGTCGGACAGAATGCACGACAGCATCGCGCCTTTGATGTTGTCCGGCATTTTTGCAGCGTCGTCACCCATCAGGTCGTGCATGATGGTTGCGGTACAGGCCAGCGGACGGATGGTGATGTCGATTGGACCTTTGGTTTCCAGACCGCCAACCAGTTTGTGGTGGTCGATGATCGCAGTGATGTCTGCGTCATTGATGGCGTCTGGCAGTTCGGCAGGGTTGTTGGTGTCAACGATGACAACCGGTTGACCAGCCTCGACACCGCTGATGATCTCTGGCTTTTCAAAGCCCCATTTTTCGATGACGAACGCAGCTTCGGTGTTTGGTTCACCCAAAAGAACTGGCTTGGCGTCAACGCCTTTTACTTCGTTCAGGTACCATGCCCAAATGAGTGGCGAGCCGGTCGAGTCGGTGTCAGGGGATTTGTGGCCGAAAACAAGAGTCGTCATAGAATGCATCCTTGCGAGAAAATAGCTTCGCGCGCCTTATAGAAAGGTGCATGCCGCTTGTCACCTGTCTGAGTTATGCAATTCGCGCAGTGGTGTTAACCACGCCGTTTCGCTATCACCTATGCATGGCCAAAACCGCACATAAATCACGATCCAAGTGCAAGGAAACGGACCTCTACCTGCCGGTCAAAACACATCTGGAAACCATGGGTTATCAGGTTAAGGCCGAGGTGAGGGACGCGGACGTTGTTGCGGTGCGAGAGGACGAGCTGTTGATCGTCGAGCTGAAAACCGGCTTTACCCTGCATTTGCTGCAACAGGCCGTGGCGCGTCAGTCGATGACCGATCAGGTCTATGTGGCGGTTCCCAAATGGCAGGGCAAGGCAGCGTGGCGCATGTTTAAGGGCAACATTGGCCTGTGCAAACGGCTGGGCCTTGGGGTGATGTCGGTTGATATTGAGGACGGCAAGGTTCAGGTCCACCACGAACCGCGCCCCTTTGTTCCGCGCAAAAACAAACAGAAAACGGTTCGGCTTAGGTCTGAGTTTGACCGCCGCGAAGGCGATCCAAATCTGGGCGGCATGAAGGCCGGCGGACGTGTCACGGCCTATCGGCAGGAGGCCGAAAAATGCCGTGATTTCCTTATCGCGAACGGCCCGACCAAAGGGCGCGATGTTGCGGCGGCGACCGGAGTGTCGAACGCAACCACGCTGATGCGTGACAACCACTATGGCTGGTTCGAACGGGTCGCAACCGGCGTTTACGCGGTCAAACCCTAGTTAAAGGGTGTGATCGACCAGCCTTGGTTTGCCAGCAGCTTTAGAACACCGTTTTCACCGGGTAAGTGCGCGGCGCCGAATACAATCACGATATCATCGGCTGTCTCGGTCGCAGTTTCGATGACCGGAATCCATTGTTCATTGCGAACATCCAAGAGCAGTTCGGCTTGCTTATCCATTACGACCTGTGCCCGCTCGACGTCCAATCCGTCGATGTAGGGCAGGATGTATTCGTTCAGCGGCCAAATCGCACCAACATTGCCCACGAAATAAAGGTTCAAAAGGGATGCAAAGATTTCGTTTTCAATCCCCTGACCAAACGCCGAAAGGGTCAGAAATTCCAACTGTTCGTCTAGTGGCGCCCCCGACATCATCGCCAGCATGTCCCGCCAGTCCTCTAGCGTCGCGACGGGCAGGCCGATGGCGTTGGCATCTTGGTTGATCATGGCGTCAAGGCCGAGCCCACCAGCCTGTAGTTCGGTCATTATGCAGGTCGGCAGCCCCATAATCATGCCGATCAGCCATGGTTGCAGTCGGGCAATCGTGAATGGAGGGACACCCCGTTTGCGCGCCATTTCGGACACCTGTTCCCAGACATCGGCGGGCAACAATTCGATCAATGTCTGATTGTCCGGCAGCAGCACGATGTCAGTATTGCGGGCGATTTCCTCTTGCATCGCGGCCTGATCTTGATCGGTGGCCTCAAGCATAAGCAGGTCGGCGTTCGCCAATGGCGCCTGCAGTGCGGCACGGATAGGGGCGAGCCGCGGGTCTGGGACGTGCAGGCTGCCCGCAATGGTCAACGTGTCGTCGCCACGGGTCGCGGTCCAAATGATTCCCTTAGCAAAGGGAATTTTGTCTACCTCGGCCTCAAACTGTGCCAATTCTGCGGATGACAGGCGATCGCGGGCATCCGGCGCGTCACAGTCTTGGGCAAGGCTAGCGGACGCGCCAAAGAGCGCAACAATCAGAGCGGGAGTGCGAGGCAATCTAAACATGCGTTCAGAGTGTCGTGGCGGGTGCGAAATGGCAACCACCAAGACGTTAGTTTGCGGCGCTCCGCCGAATAAGCTGCCAGCCGGCCCACATCAGTGCGCGGCCCAGCAACATCATCGGCCCTTGGCGTTTCGGCATCGAAGCACGGTCGGTAAAGCGCGGATCCTTGGCCAGTTCGATCAAGGTCGCGCGTTCGCCGTTCGTTTTGGTTTCGACAATTGTGTCAAAGGAAACAAAGGGTTCTGGCGTGCCTGCCGTCGGGTCGACAGACCGTCCACGCCGGACAGGGCGCTTTTCCTCTAACAATTTGTGCAAGTCGGGCTGCCCGTGTTGACGGGGGCCAAAAAAATCTGGGGGGAACATGACAACGTCCAATATTCAGAAAATAGGCGCGGCAATGCCGCAATAGGCTGCTAGTCTATCTTTACGATAGCCAGATAAATCGATCTCCATGGGTCATAGCAGCCTCCTGCTCTGTTAACGTTGATGAGGGCACCTTATGCGTGTGCGCCTGTGCTGCCAACCTCCTAAAATCAGGCGTGTCATAAAGCGTGATTTTTTTGTCGCGCTTTTCCTTGACAGCCCTCGGTCCCATGCCTAACTGTTCGTCCGTTAGCACTCAGATGAGGTGAGTGCTAATAGCCCCAGCAGGGGTTCAGAGGATAATGTTAGCCAAGGAGCTGCAAGTATGGCGTTCAAACCGCTACATGACCGTGTTCTGGTCCGCCGCGTAGAAAGCGACGAAAAAACCAAGGGTGGTCTGATCATCCCCGATAGCGCAAAAGAAAAGCCAGCTGAAGGCGAAGTCATCGCCTGTGGTGAGGGTGCTCGTAAGGACTCGGGCGAACTGATCGCAATGGCCGTTAAAGAAGGCGACCGCATTCTGTTTGGCAAGTGGTCCGGCACCGAAGTCACCGTCGACGGTGAAGAGCTGCTGATCATGAAAGAAAGCGACATTCTGGGCATCATCGCCTAATTCGCTGAAATGAAATACTAAGACGAGGATTACAGCAAATGGCTGCTAAAGACGTCAAATTCGGCACCGACGCACGCAACGGCATGCTCAAAGGTGTCAACATTCTTGCTGACGCCGTAAAGGTGACCCTAGGCCCGAAAGGCCGCAACGTTGTTCTGGAAAAATCGTTTGGTGCGCCACGCATCACCAAAGACGGTGTTTCGGTTGCCAAAGAGATCGAGCTTGAAGACAAGTTCGAGAACATGGGCGCACAGATGGTTAAAGAAGTCGCTTCGCGTACCAACGACGAAGCAGGCGACGGTACCACCACTGCGACCGTTCTGGCACAAGCCATCGTAAAAGAAGGCCTGAAGCAGGTTGCTGCTGGCCTGAACCCAATGGACCTGAAGCGCGGCATCGACCTGGCAACTTCGAAAGTTGTTGATCAGATCAAATCGATGGCACGTGAAGTTGCCGACAGCGACGAAGTTGCACAGGTTGGCACCATCTCGGCTAACGGCGAAGAAACCATCGGTCGTCAGATCGCAGACGCGATGCAGCGCGTTGGCAACGACGGTGTTATCACCGTTGAAGAAAACAAAGGTCTGGAAACAGAAGTAGAAGTCGTCGAAGGCATGCAGTTCGACCGCGGCTTCCTGTCGCCATACTTTGTCACCAACCCAGACAAAATGGTTGCCGAGCTGGATGACGCAATCATCCTGCTGCACGAAAAGAAACTGTCGTCGCTGCAGCCAATGGTTCCTCTGCTGGAATCGGTGATCCAGTCGCAAAAGCCACTGATCATCATCGCAGAAGACGTAGAAGGCGAAGCGCTGGCAACTCTGGTTGTCAACAAACTGCGCGGCGGCCTGAAAATTGCTGCTGTTAAGGCACCTGGCTTCGGCGATCGCCGCAAAGCCATGCTGCAGGACATCGCTATCCTGACCGGCGGTCAGGTCATCAGCGAAGATCTGGGCATGAAGCTGGAAAACGTGACCATGGACATGCTTGGCACCGCCAAGAAAGTTCAGATCAGCAAAGACACCACCACCATCGTTGATGGCGCTGGCGAAAAAGCTGAGATCGAAGCACGCGTTGCACAGATCCGCACCCAGATCGAAGAAACTTCGTCGGACTACGACCGTGAAAAACTGCAAGAGCGCGTTGCCAAACTGGCTGGCGGTGTTGCTGTTATCCGCGTCGGCGGCATGACCGAAGTAGAAGTGAAAGAGCGTAAAGACCGCGTTGATGACGCACTGAACGCGACCCGTGCTGCTGTCCAAGAGGGCATCGTTGTTGGCGGTGGTGTTGCACTGGTTCAGGCCGCGAAAACTCTGGAAGGTCTGGAAGGCGCAAACGCTGACCAGAACGCCGGTATCGCTCTGGTTCGTCGCGCACTTGAGGCACCTCTGCGTCAGATCGCAGAAAACGCTGGTGTTGACGGCGCAGTTGTCGCTGGCAAAGTTCGCGAAAGCGGCGACACTTCGTTCGGCTTCAACGCTCAGACCGAAGAATATGGCGACATGTTCGGCTTTGGTGTGATCGACCCAGCCAAAGTAACCCGTACCGCTGTGGAAGATGCGGCATCGGTTGCTGGCCTGCTGATCACCACCGAAGCAATGGTTGCTGACAAGCCAGCAAAAGACGGTGGCGCACCAGCAATGCCTGACATGGGCGGCATGGGCGGCATGATGTAATTGCCACTCACGGTATTTGGAAAGGGCTCGCTTCGGCGGGCCCTTTTCTTTTGCTCGGGTAGCGTTAGGCTGACACAATGATCCGCCCTCAGTATCACTTCCGGAACTCCCTTGATGGCCTTAGGGCATGGGATGTACGTCGTCTGGTCGAACTGGCGCGCGACCTGCCTGTGATTGATGTGCCGCTAAGCGATATTGCCGAGCTGGACGAGGATTATTGGTTCGACAACAATCTCGACAAACCGACCCCACGGCGGATTGCGGGGCACGCCAAACAGATCTACGACGCAGATCTTTCTTATCCGATTTTGCTGTGCGCCGATGGGCGGATCATGGATGGTATGCACCGCGTGTGTAAGGCGGTTTTGTCCGGCCATCAGACCATTCGCGCGAAACGTTTTGCTGTGACGCCATCGCATGACTATATGGGCAAAGGGCCGGATGAGCTCCCATATGATTGATCAAGGTTTCGTGCGCGGGCTGCAACAGGGTTGAGCTTGGCCAGCGCATCGGACAAGGGTCAGGCATGAAACTGTTCCTGCTCACTGTTATGACCATGTCCGCCTTTGCGGCCAATTCGATCCTGAACCGCGCTGCGGTGGACAGGGCGGGGATGTCGCCGTTCGATTTTGCGCTGCTGCGGGTCTGGGCGGGGGCGCTGACGTTGGCGGTTTTGACTATGCGCGCGCCGGCCGTGTGGCGGGGTTTGATGACCGCAAAGACGTTGGCCGGTGGTGCGACCTTGACCATCTACATGATCGGGTTTTCGGCGGCCTATTTGACGCTGGATGCCGGTGTTGGCGCGCTTATCCTATTCGGCGTGGTGCAACTGGCAATGTTCACGATCACCTCACTGCGCGGGGTGCCACCACGGGCGCTTCAGTTGATCGGGGCGGGTGTCGCCTTTGCGGGGTTGGTCGTTCTGCTGTGGCCAACGGGGGGCGTTGCCCTTGATGCGGTTGGCGTTGGGGCGATGATCGCCGCAGGTCTTGGCTGGGCGGTCTATTCGATCTTGGGGCAGGGGGTGGCCGCCCCTGTCGTGGCAACGGCGCGCAATTTTGCCGTGTCTGCGGTTATGGTCGCGCCGCTGGTGCTCGCTTTTGGGGGCGGATCGGCGCAAGGCGCGACGTTGGCGGTCATCTCTGGCGTTGTGGCCTCGGCGCTTGGCTATTCGCTCTGGTATCAGATCGTGCCGCGGCTCGGGGCGTCCAAGGCTGCATTGGCGCAACTGAGCGTCCCTGTGATCGCCGTTGCGGGTGGCGCGATCCTATTTGGCGAGGCGATCACCCCGCGCATGATCATCGCGGGGCTATTGGTCGTGGGTGGCCTAGGGATCGGGTTAATCCGGCGCTAGGCCGCGCTGATGGTTGCCTGCACCGCGCGTTTCCACGCGGCGTATTTCGTATTTCGTGCGTCCGCATCCATGGCAGGTTCAAACGTGCGGTCCAGCGCCCAATTCTGTGCGAATGTATCCTGATCTGGATAAACCCCCGCCTGATACCCAGCAAGCCAAGCCGCACCAAGCGCCGTGGTTTCAAGAACCTGAGGCCGGTCCACCGGTGCATCGATGATGTCTGACAGAAACTGCATCGTGTAATCCGACGCGGTCATGCCGCCATCGACGCGCAGCGCAGTTTCGCCCGAACCGGACCAGTCTGCCTTCATCGCCTCTAGCAGGTCGCGGGTCTGATACCCGACACTTTGCAACGCCGCTCGCGCCATTTCGGCGGGGCCCGAACCGCGGGTCAGGCCAAATACGGCACCGCGGCTTTCGGCGTTCCAATAAGGTGCGCCAAGGCCCACGAAAGCAGGGACAAGGATGACATCTTGTTCGTCGTCTGCCGCTTCGGCCAGTGCCTGAGTGTCCGGCGCTGCGTCAATGATTTGCAGCCCGTCACGCAACCACTGTACGACTGCGCCGGCGATGAAAATCGACCCTTCGAGCGCATAGGTCGGTTTGCCGTCAAACTGATACGCGATGGTTGTCAGCAGCTTGTTTTGCGATGGCACAGCGGTGTCGCCGGTGTTCAGCATCGCAAAGCAGCCCGTGCCATAGGTCGATTTCATCATGCCGGGCTTGAAACAGGCCTGACCGATGCTGGCGGCATGTTGATCGCCCGCAACGCCCAGAATGGGGATCTGCGCGCCGAACAGATCGGCGTCTGTTGTGCCAAAGTCCGCGGCGCAGTCCTTGACCTCGGGCAGCATGGCCTGTGGGATGTCGAACAGGTCGCAAATGGTATCGCTCCATTTGCCTGCGTGAATATCATAGAGCATCGTGCGCGACGCGTTGGTGGCATCGGTGGCATGCACCGCGCCGCCGGTCAGGCGCCAAATCAGATAGGTATCGACCGTGCCAAACAGCAACTCACCGGCGGCGGCGCGGGCGCGGGCACCCTCGACATTGTCGAGCAGCCATTTCAGCTTGGTCCCTGAAAAATAAGGGTCGGCCAACAGACCAGTGGTGGCAGTGATCGTTTTATCATGACCAGCGTCGCGCAGTTCGGCACAGAACGGGGCCGTGCGGCGATCCTGCCAGACAATAGCGCGGTGGATCGGCTCGCCGGTCGCCTTGTCCCAAACAAGCGTCGTTTCGCGTTGGTTTGTGATGCCAATGGCCGCGACGTCCGCAGCGGACAGTCCCGACTGTTTCAGTGCATCGCGTGTGGTGTCGACAACACTGTTCCAGATGTCATCGGGTTCATGTTCAACCCAGCCGCTGCTGGGGAAATGTTGGGTGAATTCCTGCTGCGCCGAGGCAACAACCTTTAGTTCGGCGTCAAAAACAATCGCGCGGGACGACGTGGTCCCTTGGTCAATTGCAATCACATAGGTCACGCGTGGTCCTCCTGATCGTTTAGCGCTGGATTGGTTCCAACGGGTCGTAGGCGGGCGCATCCGGATCGTTCCACGCAACAGCGGCAAGACTGTCAGGTTTCACATTCTGGAACGCGAGCTCCTCTCTCGTGACCCACCGACGTTTGCTAACAACACCTTCTGGGTCCGTCCAGTCGCCGAAGGGATCGCCGGACAGGATTTCACAGCGGAAATAGATATCAACCTGATGAAACGACCCGTGCGGATCGTGGAATTCATTGACCAAACAGGGCTCGCCCACGCGAACGGTCAGGCCGGTTTCTTCGTGAATTTCGCGGATCAGGTTTTCATGCAGGCTTTGATGGGGTTCTGCGCCACCGCCCGGCGCGCACCATAATTTGTCGTGGTTTTTCCAAGCGTTGACCAGCAACAGCCGGTTTTCATGCAAAATGATGGCGCGTGCGGCCAAGCGTATTGGACGGGTCATAGCAACAAGATGCCGAGGCTGCCCAACTTGGGCAAGGCATAACTGGCAAAGTGGGTTGGAATGACTATCTTACCCCCATGCGACAGCTTATTGCCCTTTTGCTTTTCCTTATTCCCGCGTCAGCGAGCGCAAATTGTGTGCTTATTTTGCATGGGCTATCGAGAAGTAGCGCATCAATGTTCACGATTGAGCAAACCTTGGCCTTTGAGGGCTATGATGTGGTGAACGTCAACTATCCGTCGACCTCGGATGATATTGATGCATTGGCGCATGAAAATTTGCCGGATGCCCTGTCGGTCTGTGGTGATAAGATGATTGATATCGTGACCCATTCCATGGGCGGGATCCTGGTTCGGGCGTATCTGGCCGATCGTGAGATAAACAACCTTGGCCGTGTTGTGATGATGGGCCCACCCAATCAGGGATCCGAGTTGGTCGATGCATTGGGGATATTGCCACCCTTTGAATGGCTCAATGGCCCCTCAGGCATGCAGCTGGGAACCGAGGCACAGGCGGTGCCGAATATCCTGCCAAGTGCGGATTTTGATGTGGGGATTATCGCGGGGCGGACCTCGATGAATCCGGTCTATTCTGCTCTGATCGAAGGTGTTGATGACGGCAAAGTGTCGGTCGAATCCACCAAACTGGATGGGATGTCCGACCATATCGTGCTGCCGGTCAGTCACACGTTTATGATGAATAGCCCGCTGGTGATCCCGCAGGTTGTTCAATTTCTGAAAACCGGTCGCTTTGATCATTCGGCCCCATGGTTGGCGGGGCCGAAAGACGAAACCATTACCCTGCCGAACCAGTAACGCGGTTGACGTGACCCATTTTGCGTCCGGGTTTGGCGTCTGCTTTGCCGTAAAGGTGCAGCGCGTCACCGGATTTCGCAATCTCAGGAATGCGGTCAACATCGTCGCCAATCAGGTTCGTCATCACGACATTAGAATGGCGTTTTCCATCCCCTAGCGGCCATCCGGCCACCGCGCGGATGTGCTGCTCAAACTGATCAACGGTACACCCGTTTTGGGTCCAGTGTCCGGAATTATGGACGCGTGGGGCGATTTCATTCACGATCAGACCTTGGCGAGTGACGAAAAGCTCAACCCCCATTACGCCAACATAATCCAATGCATTCAGGATGTTGGCGGCGATCAGGACCGCATCCATCCGTTGGCTCGCCGTCAGGTTCGCCGGAATGGTTGTTGTGTCCAGAATGCCGTTCTTATGGACGTTCTCACCTGGATCGAAACAGGCGACCTCGCCATCAACGCCGCGGGCGCCGATGACGGATACCTCATGGCTGAAATCCACAAATCCTTCTAGGATCGAGGGCGCGCCAGCCATATCAGCAAGGGCCCTATCGGCATCGTCTGGGGCTTTCAGACGGGCTTGCCCCTTGCCATCATAGCCGAAACGGCGGGTTTTCAGGATCGCGGGTGTGCCGATTTCCGCAATAGCCTCGGCCAGATCGGTGGCATCATCCACCGCTGCGAAGGCGGCGGTTTTCAGGCCCAGATCGTTCAGGAATGCCTTTTCGGTCAGGCGGTCCTGTGAAACGGCCAGTGCCTTGCGATTTGGACGGATCGGAACAATCGACTCAATCAGATCGAGCGCGGATGTCGGAATGTTTTCGAATTCGTAGGTCACCACGTCCACGGCTTCGGCAAATTGGCGCAGGGCGGCCTCATCGTCATAGCTGGCTTTGAAGTGGTAATTGGCAACGTGGCTGGCCGGACAGTCGCCAGCGGGTTCAAACACGCAGGTTTTGAACCCCAAACGCGCCGCCGCGACCGACAACATGCGGCCCAACTGACCGCCGCCCAAAATCCCAATTGTTGCGCCGGTTGTCAGCATATCAGTCATCCTGTGGTTCGTCGGGGATCGATGCGGAAAGGGCGTCGCGCCATGCGTCTAGACGGTCCGCTAGGGCAGGGTCCTGTAGGGCAAGGATGCCAGCGGCCATAAGGCCCGCGTTCGATGCGCCCGCCGCACCAATCGCCATGGTCGCAACAGGAAAACCTTTGGGCATCTGAACGATCGAATACAGGCTGTCGACGCCCGACAGCGCCTTGGTCTGGACCGGAACGCCAATGACCGGCACCCGTGTTTTTGAGGCCATCATGCCCGGAAGGTGCGCAGCGCCACCAGCGCCGGCGATAATCACCTGCAGACCACGTGTCGCGGCCTCTTTGCCATATGTCCAAAGACGGTCAGGGGTACGGTGCGCAGAAACGATCTTGGCCTCATAGCTGATGCCCAATTCGTCCAGAATGTCCGCTGCGAGTTTCATTGTGGGCCAGTCTGACTGGCTGCCCATGATAATTCCGACCAATGGTTGCGTCATCGCATCCCCCTATTTTCAGGAAGCGGCAATATACTCGGGTCAGCGACCACCGCAATCGGTTGCGGATGATTTAGGCGATGATATCGGGCAAAATCCGGTCTTCTAGCTGAACAATTTCGTCTTTTAGGGCCAATTTCTGTTTCTTTAGACGGCGCAGAGTCAGCATGTCGGGGTTTGTGCGTTCCTGAAGCGCGTGGATTGCTTCGTCCAGATCACGGTGCTGTCGCTTGAGAAACTCAAGTTTCACGCGCAGGACCTCGATTTCTTCCATACGGACGGACTTGTTCATGGCTTCACCTGAAACGTAGCTTAGGAGTCTAATCTACGCTTTTTGTGCAAAATTTCCTAGCCCTTGCAGCCCATTACCGTTGCCCCCATATTGGAAGCAGGCCGCTTGAATAAGGGCCTGATCGACGGTCGCTTGGTAAGGACGTGTCTTATGACGAAATTGACATTGGGGACTCATCCCTTTTTGCTTGGGTTCGAACAACTGGAACGTTTGGTTGAACGAACTGCGAAGTCTGGAAATGACGGCTATCCGCCGTACAATATCGAACAGACTTCGGACCATTCTTATCGCATTACACTGGCTGTTGCCGGATTTTCCGAGGCAGACCTCGCCATCACGGTTGAGGATAACAGCCTGGTCATTCGCGGACGCCAGACAGATGATTCCGATCGGCGCGTTTATTTGCACCGCGGCATTGCAGCGCGTCAGTTCCAGCGCTCGTTCGTGTTGGCCGATGGTGTCGACGTGGGTGAGGCGTTGATGGAAAACGGGTTGCTACATGTCGATTTGACACGCAAGGTGCCCGAAACAGTTGTGCAAAACATCAAAATCAAAAGGAGCGGCAACTGATGACTGAAGAATTCGAACTTCGCGCACAGGAAGACAAAATCGTCTATGTGAAGCCTGTCGCCGTCGCCGACCTGCCGCAAGAGGTGCAGGATCAGGCAGAAGGTCTTGAAACGCTATTTGCGGTGCACGATTCCGAAGGACAGCAGTTGGCGCTGGTTGCTGATCGTAAGCTGGCGTTCCACATCGCGCGCGAACATGATTTCGCGCCCATGACCGTTCATTAGTCTGCAGATTTTCGCGCTTGGCCGCGATTGGCAGGTCAACGGTATGTAAAAAAGCCCCGGCAGTGCCGGGGCTTTTTGTTTTAGATCAGGCCCATGCTTTCCAGTTTCAGCAGAACCTGGTGAGCGCAGTGATCGACCTCGACGTTTTCGGTTTCGACCACCAGTTCGGCGTTCTCTGGAACCTCATACGGGTCCGAGATGCCGGTAAACTCTTTGATTTTGCCTTCGCGGGCCAGTTTATACAGGCCCTTGCGGTCGCGGCGTTCGCATTCCTCGATCGAGGTCGCAACGTGAACTTCGACGAAAGCACCATATTGTTCGATGTCTTCGCGAACCGCGCGGCGGGTTGCGGTATAGGGCGCGATTGGCGCACAGATCGCGATACCACCGTTTTTGGTGATTTCGGATGCAACATAGCCGATGCGGCGAATGTTCAGGTCGCGGTGCTCTTTCGAGAAGCCCAGTTCCGACGACAGGTTCTTACGAACGATGTCACCGTCAAGCAGGGTCACAGGGCGACCGCCCATTTCCATCAGCTTGACCATAAGCGCGTTTGCGATGGTTGATTTGCCCGATCCCGAGAAGCCAGTGAAGAACACGGTAAAGCCTTGCTTGGCGCGTGGTGGCTTGGTGCGGCGCAGTTCCTGAACAACTTCTGGGAAGCTGAACCACTCAGGAATTTCCAGACCTTCGGCCAGACGGCGACGCAGTTCGGTACCCGAAATATTCAGGATGGTGACTTCGTCTTTGTCTGCGATTTCGTCGGCTGGTTCGTATTGAGCGCGTTCCTGCACGTAAACCATGTGCTTGAAGTCGACCATTTCGATGCCGATTTCTTCTGCGTTTTCGCGGAACAGGTCCTGCGCATCGTATGGGCCGTAGAAATCTTCGCCTGCCGAGTTTTTGCCAGGGCCAGCGTGGTCACGACCGATGATGATGTGGGTACAGCCGTGGTTTTTACGGATGATGCCGTGCCAAACGGCCTCACGTGGGCCAGCCATACGCATCGCAAGGTTCAACAGCGACATGGTGGTTGTTGCTGCTGGGTATTTGTCCAGAACGGCCTCGTAGCAGCGAACACGGGTAAAGTGATCAACGTCGCCTGGTTTGGTCAGGCCAACAACAGGGTGGATCAGCAGGTTTGCTTCTGCCTCTTTCGCGGCGCGGAAGGTCAGTTCCTGGTGCGCACGGTGCAGCGGGTTACGTGTTTGGAACGCAACGATTTTGCGCCAGCCCATTTTGCGGAAATAGGCGCGCAGTTCGTTTGGCGTGTCGCGGCGTGCGCGGAAATCATAGTGAACAGGCTGCTGGATGCCGGTGATTGGGCCGCCAAGGTAAACCTTGCCTGCGGTGTTGTGCAGGTAGTTAACAGCAGGGTGGGCCAGATCGTCAGCGCCGAATACTTTTTCAGCTTCTTTCGATTTGTTTGGAACCCAGCGGTCTGTGACGGTCATGGTCGCAAGGATCACGCCCTCTTGGTCACGCAGCGCGATGTCCTGACCGATTTCAAGGCTGTCTGCGAATTCTTCGGAAACGTCCAAGGTGATTGGCATTGGCCACAGTTGGCCGTCTGCCAGACGCATGTTTTCAACAACGCCATCATAGTCAGCTTCGCTCAGGAAGCCTTTGAGCGGGTTGAAGCCGCCGTTCATCAGCAGTTCCAGATCGCAGATCTGACGTGGTGTCAGGTCGTGCGAAACCAGATCGGCTGCTTCGACTTTCAGTTTCTGGGCACTGTCATACGAGACATAAAGCTCAGGAATTGGGGCAAGGTTGTTTTGCATCAACTTGGTCCTGTTTTTGAATGGGTTCAGACCGCTGGTTGTGCCGGTCAATTCGGCGTGCAGCGCGTCATATTCTGCAAATTTACGGGTTAGAAACGTGTCGCGTAGCCTGATTTGCTCCGCTGCTCCACGCGAGGTGATCGCATAGGCAAACCGTTGACGTTTGTCTGGGCCGGCCCGCTCTGTGATTTTGATCAAGCCTCGGGTGGCTGCGTCACGCAAAAGCGCGTTCAGGCGACCCAATGAAACCCCTAGTGCGCTCGCTGTGGCGCGCTGTGACGCATCGGGTGCGGCATCAAGTTGACGCAACATCCGGAAGAGGAGGTCCTCTTCTTCTGGCGATAGGGTTTTCAATAAGGTGCCGGGCATGGCGACTCAAAGACTCAAGGTGTGTTCACGCGTGAACACATGTCATCTTTTCGCACCTGCGGCAAAGAAAAAATGCGCCCGATTGGGCGCATTTTGGTCCTGCGGCGCATCTGCAACAGGAATTGTTCGTGGTTTTGAACCAATCCGGCGCGTGGGCGCCTTATTCTTGGCTGGCTAGGAAACGTTCGGCATCCAGCGCAGCCATACAGCCCATGCCGGCCGAGGTGACAGCTTGGCGGTAAATGTGGTCTGTCAGGTCGCCCGCTGCAAAAACGCCCTCGATCGAGGTTTCGGTCGAGCCCGGTTTGACCTTAACATAGTTGCCGTTGTGCAGTTCCAGCTGATCCTTGACCAATTCGCTGGCTGGCGCGTGTCCGATTGCTACGAACAGGCCTTTGGCCGGAATATCGGTTGTTTCGCCGGTTTTGACGTTTTTGGCGCGGACCGCTTCGACACCAAGTGGCGCATCGGTGCCCAGAACCTCGACCACTTCGTGATCCCATAGCGGGACGATCTTTTCGTTCTTGAATAGGCGCTCTTGCAGGATTTTTTCTGCACGCAATGTGTCGCGGCGGTGGATCAGTGTCACCTTGGACGCAAAGTTGGTCAGGAACAGCGCTTCTTCGACGGCCGTGTTGCCGCCGCCGACAACGACGATTTCCTGACCGCGATAGAAGAAGCCATCACAGGTTGCACAAGCCGACACGCCGAAGCCCTGGAATTTTTGTTCGGACGGAAGGCCAAGCCATTTGGCCTGAGCGCCCGTTGCCAGAATGACCGCATCCGCGGTGTAAACTGTGCCGCTGTCACCTTTGGCAACAAAGGGGCGTTTGCTGAGGTCCAAATCGACAATCAGATCGGTGATGATCTCGGTGCCCATGGCGCGTGCGTGGGCTTCCATGTTGACCATCAATTCCGGGCCCTGAATCTCGGTGTGACCGGGCCAGTTTTCAACCTCGGTCGTGATGGTCAGCTGCCCGCCCGGCTGCATGCCTTGTACCAGGATCGGGCTGAGCATCGCGCGGCTCGCATAGACGCCTGCGGTATATCCGGCTGGACCGGAGCCGATGATGAGGACCTTGGTGTGGCGGGTATCAGACATGATTACATCTTTCGTTTTGACAGCCATCCCGATATAGCCGCGCCTTGGCCGGTGTCCAAGGTCGCACGGCGCAATTTTACCGGATGCAACAAATCTAAACGATTGCAGAAAGGAAGTTGCGCGAGCGCGAAATAATGTTGCGCGATGTGACGATTTGACGTACCGTCCGCGCAATTTCTAAAGGAAAAAACGATGCCGGGCAGCAAACTTGATGAAATTGACCGTATGATCCTCGCCGAATTGCAGGCTGACGGACGCATGACCAATGTCGAGTTGGCAAAAAGGGTTGGTATTTCGGCGCCGCCCTGTTTGCGCCGTGTCCGCACGCTCGAAGAGCAGGGCTATATTCGCGGCTATCATGCGGATGTCGATTCGCGCGAACTTGGCTTTGAGGTTCAGGTTTTTGCGATGGTTGGACTGGTCAAACAGGCCGAGTCCGATTTATCCGCGTTTGAAAAACTGTGCCACACATGGCCGCTGGTTCGGGAATGCCACATGCTCAACGGCGAGGTGGATTTCCTGCTGAAGTGTGTTGCGCCCGATCTGCGCACCTTCCAGAATTTTCTAACCGAAAGCCTGACCGCGGCGCCGAATGTCGCAAGCGTCAAAACCAGTTTGGTGATCCGCTGCGACAAGGATGAACCAGGCGTTCCGTTTGATGTTCTAGAGGAACGCCTGCGTCGCGACGCTTAGGCTGCGCTCATCCGATCCAATTGTTCCAGTCTTAGTCTTTGGTGCCGCAAGGGGCCAAAGTCGGACAGCTCCATGATGTGGGGGAACATGGATTCGAAAACGCGCAAGGATACGCCCCGCAGGGGTAGCTCGCCCGCTACGCCGGGGTGATAGCTTTCTACTTCGATCCCATTTGCGATCAGACGTTCGTGTCGGGCCAGTCCCAGATGAAACATCTGGACCGTACTGATGGGATTGATGCCGATGGCCGTCACGCCGTCCTCTAGATCTGTGACGGGGATCAATGCACCGTCCAAACCCGTTAGGGACCGGATCCGCGGCGATGTCTGGAAAATGCGTGCGGATTTGCCAAAGACGATATCGCGGCTCGGTTTGTCAAAACCGAAAGCATCCGCGCCGATGCGTATCAGGCGTGGGCCATGACAGGGTTCATTTGGGTGGACAGCGATGCTGCCTTTCCACAGTAGGGTGCGATACCCACCGCCAGCGATTTTTAACCGGTCGCCGGGCTGTAGATCCTCGATCGCGATCTGCCCGTGTTCCGTTTCAAACACCAAACCGCGTGAAAAGGCGGAAAACGCATTTTCAAACGCGGGATGCGCGGGGGCGAGCTGTTTTGACTCGATGATACGTCCGTCTGAGGTCAGATGGGCGATCTCGTAATTTCGTAGCTGAGGCGTGCTACGCTGAGATCGCCCGTCATCCTGAGCGGCTCGGTTCGGGGTGACCGAGCGGGATTTAGACTGACTGCGTGCCGCAATCATATGTGCCGTCTGCATGGTGTGCCCTTTTAGCAATCACCGACGTCGGCCCCCACCGACAACATCTGGCGCGTTTCGTGGGGAATGTGGCGGGAATTGGGCCGCAATGTCAAAGGATTGTTTTTATTGCCATTTGATTGATCAACAATCAGATTTGCCCGCTTTGATTGTTCGCAAATTTCGGCGCAATCACGGGTGGCAATGGGTTTTGAAATGAACATTTCAAAAAGAAAAGGCGACCAAAGGGTCGCCTCGTCGAGGGGAGGTCAGTGATTTGATTCGCTATCAGGCGGCTTGGGACATGTCCTCGGAGGCCAGTTTGGCCAGTCGACGAGCAATCATTTCTTTCCGGCGCGCACCGCGTTCCCATGGCATTTGGGTGTCGCATTTGTCTGCTTCTGCGATGACGGCGTTCAGCCAGCGTTGTTTCGTTTTCATGTCTTAGCCTCGTTACTCGATGCCGCTTGTTGCGGTGTTGAGGCTAATTTGCCGATGAGGCTGGGCAAACTTTGGGCAGGTCGGTGACAATCGTGCGGATTTGCCGAAAAATCTGCGAAAAACGCCAGTCTATTGGTTAGAGTATTGTTTTTATTTGAAAAATGGGTGGCCGAGGAAACAGTGGATCCACTTTTTGCAGGTTTGTTTCCGCCAAATGTGACGTGACCTAGGCAAGATCGCCTTAATCAAAGCCTGATTGCAGAGATCAGCCGCCCATAATCTGCCTCTTGCAGGTGGGTGGTGCGGCGATAGCTATAGAATCGATCTGGTTCGGAATAGGTGCAGTGCCGCGTCCAGTAAGCATCGCCCACGCCCGCCTGCCTCAGACGTTGCAATCCAAGGCCGGGTAGGTCGAACTGAAATTTGTCCGCCGTGCGACCATTTACAAAAAAACGCGCATTCTGGGGATCGTCGTCAAAAAACGTTTCAAACAGCTCCTGACCGACTTCGTACACCCGCTGGCTAATCGTTGGTCCGATCACGGCAACAGTGTTTTCACGGGTCGCGCCGAGAGCTTCCATTTTGTCGAGTGTTGATTCCAGAACGCCTGCCAGCGTTCCTTTCCATCCTGCGTGGGCGGCACCGATGACGCCTGCGGTTTTATCTGCGAACAGGACTGGCTGACAGTCAGCGGTTAGAATGGTCAAAGCCACGTCGGGAACATTCGTGACAATCGCATCGGCCTTTGGCCGGTCTTGTGTGGGTTCGGTGATGACAACAACATCCGCCGAATGCACCTGATGAACAGCGGTCAGCGCGTCACGGTCCACGCCCATCGCGTCGGCAACGCGGGCGCGGTTGATATTGACGATATCCTGCTGATCGCTGCTGCCGATGCCACAGTTCAGTCCGGCAAAAACGCCGGATGACGCGCCACCGGACCGGCCGAAAAAGCCGTGCTTGATGCCATCAAGGCTGTCATGCGTGATAATGTCTAAGGTCATGGTTCCAACGCAGGTGGCGGGGACTGATCCGCAGGATATAGTCCGATCACTTTGAAAAGTTCGCCCATTTCAGCAGGGTGGGTCAAGCGTCGATGCGCAGCAATATGTGTGTCTAGCGCAGGTCCGCTAAGCCGTTGGGCTAGGGCTTGTGCCCGATGGGTGATGCCAAGTCGTTCCAGAAACACGCCTTGTCCAGTCACGCGGGTGTATTTTGCGGGCGACGCGGCCAGGGCGATTGCCTCAAAATCAACATGCGACGTCAGATCGGCGGCGCCGGGTTCGGCGAGCGGGCTAACCGCCTTGTGCCCTTGCATTGCTTGGAACGTGTCGCCCAGTGATCGCCAATCGCCATAGTCGATGATAACGGCGCAGCCGCCAAACCGTGAAATTCGGTTGCTGACCTCGCCGACAATACCGGACAATGCGGGGCAGACCTCTACGATGTCGCCGTCGTCTGTGTCGTCCAGCCTGTCATCCAGCGCGGCAAGCGGCGCCGCACTTGATAGGCCAAAGGTCAGCGCGCCTTGGTCATCGAGCCCAATGACCCGTTCGCGCCACCCATTGGGATCGCGGACAAATTGGCGGATCGGTAATGCGTCAAAGAATTCGTTAGCCACCAGGAACAAGGGCGCATCGGGCAGGTCAGCGGCGCGGGCGTGGACCTGCTTTACGGGCAGACGCGCCGCTTGCGCATCGGCCAAGCTGGGCGATGCTTCGACAAGGTGCAGGTCCAGTGATGCATGAAACCCCGGCACGGATCGCGTGGCGCGCAGGAGATCCTCCATCAGGGTTCCGCGGCCCGGTCCCAATTCGGCAAGGATACCTTTCGGACAGCCCTGATCCATCCACGCCTGCGCAAGGCAAAGCCCCAAGACCTCGCCGAACATCTGACTGATCTCGGGGGCGGTGATGAAATCGCCTTCGCTGCCAAAGGGTGTTTTGCTCGTGTAATAGCCGTGTTCAGGGTGCAAAAGCGCCTCGGCCATATAGTCGGCAAGGGTGATTGGACCGGTCGCTGCGATGCGGGCTGCTATGATATCTTTTAGCGCGCTCATGTGCGGAATGCCTTTCGGATCAGCACGGCCCCGATCACAATCATCGGCAGGCTCAGCAGCTGGCCCATTGTCAGGCCATAACCACCAAAATGCACAGCAAGCCCCAGCGGGTTCCCGACCGAAATGAACTGGGCATCCGGTTGGCGCACGAATTCAACGATAAACCGCCCGATGCCATATCCGCTTAGGAACAGACCGGTCATAAACCATGGTCGCTGTAACCCGTCGCGCCGGAACGCAAACCACAGCATCACCGCGCCAAGGATCGCCCCCTCTAGCGCGGCCTCATAGAGCTGCGATGGGTGCCGCGCACAGATCAGTTCATTGCAGGTCTGCGTTGCTTCGCCTGGAAAAATGACGGCCCACGGCACATCTGTCACGCGGCCCCAAAGCTCGGCGTTGATAAAGTTTGCAATTCGGCCCAGCAGCAAACCAGCCGGTGCTGCAATGGCGATCACATCCGCCACGGCGGGCAAATCTTTTTGGTGTTTCCGGCTCCAGACATAAGTGGCCGCGATGACGCCGGCAAATCCACCGTGGAATGCCATTCCACCTTGCCAGACCATCAGTATTTCAAGCGGATGCGCGAGGTAGTAGGACAGGTTATAGAACAGGACATATCCCAGTCGCCCACCGGCGATAACGCCGACAATGATCCACGTGGCCAGATCCTCAAACTCGTTCGGCGTCATTGGGGCGGTTTCGCCCCGCCAAAGTTGTGGTCGCTTGAGCGCCGCAACAATCAGCCGCCAGCCGATCAGAATGCCGACGATATAGGCCATCGCATACCAGCGCAGCGCAAAATCAAAGCCGAAAATCGAGATGCTGAAAATCTCGGGCGACAAATTTGGGAAAGGAATTCCGTTCATGGTGCTGTGATGCTTTGGCCTGTGGTGTGTGTCAACCGCTTGCGGGGTTGTACCCAAGCGGTATGCGGCCCATATAAGGGACAAAGATCACCGGAGGCTGACATGCAGACCCGTAACAAAATCCTAGACGATCTGTCGCAACTGATGACCAACGCCATGGGTGTTGCCCAAGGTGCCAAAGACGAAGCGCAGACGGCTATGTCGTCGATGATGGATCGTTGGCTGGCTGACCGCGACTTTGTCACCCGCGAAGAATTTGATGCGGTTCGCGCGATGGCCCAAAAAGCCCGCGAAGAAAACGAAGCGCTCAAGGCGCGTCTCGACGCGTTGGAATACAAAGACTAACGCAGAACTAACTGCGGAATAAACGGGGCGGCTTGGCCGTCCCTTTTGCTGTATGGGATGGACAGATGACGGAGCGGACGACGCTGTCGTATTTCAGCCTGGCTTTTGCGGTCACCGCCTTTGGTTTGCTGCTGAGCGCATGGCTTGGATGGTCGATGCATCAATCTGTGTCGGGCATGCTGAATATCCTGTTCATCGCCGCGGTTCTGTCTGTGCTGGAAATTTCGCTGTCCTTTGACAACGCTATTGTGAACGCCAACAAGCTAAAGGACATGACGCCAATTTGGCAGCGCCGGTTCCTGACATGGGGCATTCTCATCGCTGTTTTTGGCATGCGGATTGTATTTCCGGTCGCTGTTGTCGCCGTTGCCGCAAATGTCGGCCCGTTCGAAGCCGTTCGTTTGGCGGCCGCCGAACCGCAGGAATATGCTCGGATCATGACTGATGCGCGGGTTTCGATTAGTGCCTTTGGCGGCACGTTTTTGTTGATGGTCGCCTTGTCGTTTTTCTTTGATCCCGAAAAAGACGTGCATTGGATTGCACTGCCAGAAAAGCTGATGTGCCGATGTGGTGGGCCGCGCATGGTCGTTGTGACCTTGGTTCTGGCGATTGTCCTGTTCATGTCACACGCGATTGATGGCCCCGACGGCGATGTGTTCCTGAAATCCGCGCTTTGGGGTCTGTTGACGTTCCTTGCGGTGGATATGCTGGGCGAGTTTCTGGACGGTGTATCGACCAAAGGCGCGGCCAGCGGCGGTTTGGGCGCCTTTATGTACCTAGAGGTGCTGGATGCATCCTTTAGCTTTGATGGCGTGATTGGAGCATTTGCCCTGACCCAAAACCTGTTCATCATCGCCATTGGTCTGGGCATCGGGGCGATGTATGTGCGCTCGATGACCATCATGCTGGTCGAAAAGGGCACGCTGTCCGAATACAAATATCTGGAAAACGGGGCGTTCTGGTCGATCTTTGTTCTGGCGTTTGTGATGTTTGCGCATGTTCAGTTCCATGTCCCCGAGGCCTTTACCGGTCTTGCCGGTGCAGCGCTGATCGGGTTGTCGTTCTATGCGTCGGTAAAGGCCAAAGATGCCTGATCGTACCGCAGATGCCATAGGTCTGCTTTGCCCGCTGCCGGTGCTGCGGGCGCGTAAGGTACTTGAGGATATGACATCGGGTGAGGTGTTGACCTTGCTGGCGTCGGACGCGATGGCGCAGGTCGATGTGCCCGCCTTTTGTCGCGAAGCTGGCCACGAATTCCTTGGAATGACCGAGGTCGAGGGCGGACAGGCCTATTCAATT
Source organism: Marivivens sp. (assembly GCA_965215785.1). Classification (GTDB taxonomy): domain Bacteria; phylum Pseudomonadota; class Alphaproteobacteria; order Rhodobacterales; family Rhodobacteraceae; genus Marivivens. The sequence goes on from OZ244120.1 coordinate 1,658,824, forward strand.
CGCAAGGCTTGAACCAAACGATCCGAAGATCCTTGTCCCAAGATTGTTCCCTCGACCGGATCGCCTTGAGCCAAAAGCGCGTCCAGCCCGCCCGAAGTGTTCAATGACCACAGGGCCTGAGACAGCAACCGAACCTGAATTTCATCGGTGATACCAATTTGGTCGGCGATCACATGCCCCAACATTGATGGATACACCTCGGCCACGGTCACTGGCCCCACAGGGTCAAAGGGCCACACGGCCGCGCCACCTGTGCGCAGACGGTGCAACATCGGCATCCCCGTTAGGCTTTGCGCCCCCACGGCGCCCGCACCCGCCAGCTGCCAGATCGGTTTGGGCGAAAAACCGTCGCGTTGCACGATGCGGTCGGTTGCCCGATGTTCCACAAGCCCCTTGGGAAGCGGTGGTTTCTTGCGCGGCAGATCGGGAATTTCTGCCTTTAGCCCATTGCCCCAAAATGGGCCGTCATCGGAAAAGCGCCGGTTCATTTCCGCGGCGGCGTCACGATAGTTGGTTTGGTTGCGCGCCCCGTCAGACACCCGTTCCGCCATCCATGCCCACAGGGCGCGCGGGTCATGCGTGCCGGTGATCCGCTCGGTTAGGCCGCGTGGCGGGGCGAACGCGAAATCAATTCCAATCAGGGTTGGCCGGTCAAAAAGGGTTTTTAGCGTTTCCTCGGCCTCGACCCGTGTGGGGATATTTGCGGTACGTGTGCCGTCGCTGTTTGTCACACCCAGCCATATTGAATCCTTGCCCCGCTTGGGGGCTCCGGCGGCCGACCAATCCAGAACGGCGATCTGTTCGAACCTCATCTCAGGTCCTCGGGGCGGTTGATGTTTCGGATAGGGGCCGCGACCGCGACGGGGCGGGCCTCGACTTTGGCAATCCACTCCATCATGCGGCGGTGTCCGGCCATCAGGTAGTCGTGCAGGTCATCCGCAAGCGCCGTCGGCCACAACCCGATCGTCGGGTGATCGCGGCCCGCCGCCTGAATATAGGCAGGGGCAGGTGTCAGAAGGTCGGGCAGGCCCGTTGGCAGGCCGATGGTATCGCCCGCAACGACAAGCACATGCGGCGCGTCCGCCCACCGCATTGCAGTTAACAGACCGGCAAGCGGACCAAGGTGACCGTCTATCACATCAGGCAAAACCGGAAGGTCAAAACCCGCAAATCGGGACGGATCGCCATTTGCGCTTATGGCAGTGGGCCCGACATCGTTGCCAAGGGCCTCAAGGATATGGCTCAGCAGCGGGCGGCCTTGGTGATGCACCAAGGTCTTGTCGACCCCGCCCATCCGCACGGCGGACCCGCCGGCGAGTATGACTGCTGGTACTTTGGTCATCCGCTGCTTTCCTTTCGTGCCTCAAGCTGTAATGCTGCGCGCTAGAATGACAAGAGGTGCCAATGCTTGGCTTTATCGTTGCGACCAAAACCCAGAGCGCGAATGCGACAATTGCCGAAGCGTCAGACCGACTGATCAATGACGGCGTCGTTGTCGTTGGTGCCTGTCAGATCAATGACGATCCCAACGACGGCACACCCTATCATATGGACCTGCATATGATCCCGGACGGACAGGTCATTCGCATTAGCCAATCGCTCGGCCCGCTGTCGTCAGGGTGCCGTCTGGATCCCGCTGCGCTGGAACAGGCGGTCGGTTTGGCCAATGCTCAACTGGCAACGCAGCCACAGTTATTCATCGCAAACAAGTTCGGCAAACAAGAGGCCGAGGGACGCGGTTTTCGCCCCGTTATTGCCGAGGCGTTGGGGCAGGGCGTGCCGGTCCTGTTGGCGGTTCGTGACGAAACACTGCCCAGCTTTCACACCTTTACCGACGGGATCGGGCAGGATTTGCCAAACGATGTCGAGGCGGTTCTGCGCTGGGCCCGCGCAACGATGGACGAGTGTGCACAGGCCTAACTGGCCTGCGCCTCTTCTTGTAGGCGGCGCAGGGCGCTGCGTTTGGTGCTGATCGAGGCCACGATCACCCCGATGGTCACAAAACCGATCATGATCGTTGAAAGCGCGTTGATCTCGGGGCTGACGCCAAGGCGCACCGCAGAAAAGATCTTGATTGGCAGGGTGGTTGCGCCCGGTCCGGTGGTAAAGCTGGCGATGACCAGATCATCAAGCGACAGGGTAAACGCCAAGAGCCAGCCTGAGATCACCGCAGGCAAAATATTGGGCAACGTCACCGACAAAAAACTATCGAGCGGCCCCGCACCAAGGTCGGCTGCGGCCTCTTCCAGACTTCGGTCAAATGACATCAATCGGGACGAGACAACGACACTGACATAGCACATCGCGAATGTTGTGTGAGCCAAGATGATCGTTGTCATGCCCATCTGGCTGAACATCGTTTTGAACAGCAGCAACAGTGACAGACCCAGAATAACATCAGGCATCACCAGCGGGGCATAGGTCATTCCCGCAAACAACGTCCGGCCATAGAACTTGCCCCCGCGGATCAGCGCATAGGCCGCCATCGTGCCCAAAACCGTGGCGAGCGTGGCGGTCACCGCCGCCACACGCAGGGTGACCCACGCGGCGTTCAGGAACTCTTCGTTTTGAAGAAGTTCACCGTACCATTTCGTGGAAAACCCCGCCCAGACGGTCACAAGGCGCCCGCCGTTGAACGAATAAATGACAAGGATGATCATCGGGATATACAGAAACGCAAATCCCAATGTGAGCGTTGTGACATTGAACCAGCTTAGGCGTTTCATCAGTCGGCCTCATTCAGTTTTTGCTGGTTGCGCTGGAACAGCACAATCGGGATCACCAAGATCAGCAGTAGGATCACTGCAACGGCTGATGCCACGGGCCAGTCACGGTTCGAGAAGAACTCTTCATAGAGCACTTTGCCGATCATCAATGTGTTCGAACCACCCAGCAGCGAGGGGATAACAAATTCGCCCAAGGTCGGGATGAACACCAGAAAACAGCCTGCGATCACACCGGGCCGGCTTAGCGGGATGGTGATCAGCCAGAACGCCTGTGCACGGCTACAGCCCAGATCCTCGGCGGCCTCAAGCAGCGACCCGTCGAGTTTTTCCAACGTCGAATAGATCGGCAGGATCATGAACGGCAGATAGGTATAGACGATGCCGATATAGACGGCGGTATTCGTGTTCAAGATGGTCAGCGGCTCATCAATCAGCCCAAGCCAAAGCAGGGCGGCGTTCAGGAAACCCTCCTTCCCCAAGATGCCCATCCACGCGTAAACGCGGATGAGGAAAGACGTCCAGAACGGCAGGATCACCAACATCAACAATGTCGCGCGCCAGTGTTCCGGTGCCCGCGCCATGCCATAGGCCATCGGGTAGGCCACCAGCAGCGTCAAAAACGTCGATATCAACGCAATTTTGAGCGAGCTGAGATAGGCGCGATAGTACAGCGGATCTGATGCAAGGAACGAAAAGTTCTCAAAATCCAACTGGCTCAAAAACTCTCGCAAACCTGACCAACCGGCAGAGGGGTCAAGGGTCGGCGTATAGGGCGGGATTGCCAATGCAATATCGGACAGTGAGATTTTGAACACGATCAGGAAAGGGATCATGAAGAAAATCAGCAGCCACAGATAGGGCACCCCGATCACAAAATATCTTCGGATCAGCGTCATGGCTTACTCCGTTAAAACGACACCGGCGGTATCGGTCCAAGACAGCCAGACTTTGTCTTCCCACGTGTATCCACGCCGTGCCAAACGCCGTGCGTTGGTCATTGACGCGCTGATCAGCTGTCCCGAAGGCAGGCGCACGTGGTAGGTTGAGATGTTGCCAAGATAGGCGATATCCTCAATTTCGCCCTGAACGTGGTTCGGGCGGGTTTCGTCGGGCGCTGTCCCAACGACAATTTTTTCCGGACGGATCGCAATAAATACCTGTTGCCCGTCATCCAGCGTTTTGTCGGTTTTGACGGCAAGGGGCGCGATGCCTTCGCCCATATGCACCTGATAGCCATCGGCGGATTTGGCGGCTTTGCCCTCAAGGATATTCACGTCGCCAATAAAGTCGGCCACATAAACGCTTTGCGGGTCTTCGTAGATACCGGATGGGGTATCGACCTGCTTGATCAACCCGTTGTCCATCACCGCAACGCGTGAGGCGACGGTCATGGCCTCTTCTTGGTCGTGGGTCACGATGACAAAAGTGGTGCCGGTCTTTTCCTGAATGTCCATCAGTTCAAACTGGGTTTCGTGCCGCAGTTTTTTGTCCAGCGCGCCCAGCGGTTCATCAAGCAACAGCAGCTTGGGCGCCTTGGCCAGTGACCGTGCCAGCGCAACGCGCTGACGCTGACCGCCGGAAATCTGATGCGGTTTGCGGCGCGCGAATTTTTCCATCCGTGTCAGACGGAGCATTTCCTGAACGCGGTCTCCGATCTGATCTTTGGGCATGTCGGAGCGGCGCAAACCAAAGGCGATGTTGTCCCAAACGCTCAGATGCGGGAACAACGCATAGCTTTGGAACATCATGTTCACAGGGCGCTTATTTGGCGGGATCGGCGCCAGATCCGTTCCGGCCAGCGTGATCGAACCTTCGGTGACCTCTTCGAAACCGGCAAGCATGCGCATCAACGTTGTCTTGCCACACCCCGACGGGCCCAGCAGGGCAAAAAACTCTTTCTCATAGATGTTGAGTGTCAGGTCGTCGATGGCGGTAAAGGTGCCATATCGTTTGGTGACGTTCTTAAATTGGATCAACGGTCGCGCGGCTGGATCGTCCCACGGGGCGAACACAGGTCGGGCGTTGGCAACTTGGGCCATTATGCCGGCTCCTGTAATATGAGCATAGAAAATGGTGTGGCCCCGCATCATCTGCGGGGCCAAGGCGTATTAGACGCCCGATTTGATACGGGTCCACATACGGGTCACGGTCCGCTGAACGCGGGCATCGTATGGGGTGAACGTATAAAGGTTACCTAGCGTTGCTTCGTCCGGATAGATCGCTGGATCGCCGATCACATCTTCCTCAAGCAGCGGCTGCGACGCGAGGTTGCCGTTTGCGTAGTACACATAGTTCGACGCATCGGCCATGTTCTGCGCATCCATGATAAAGTTCAGGAATGCATGCGCACCTTCAGGGTTAGGCGCATCAACAGGGATCGCCATCTGGTCAAACCACATCAGCGCACCTTCAACAGGGGCGTGATAGGCGATTTCGACGCCATTGTCGGCCTCCCACGCGCGGTCACGGGCCTGAAGCACGTCACCCGACCACCCCAGCGCAACACAGATTTCGCCATTGGCCAGTGCGTTGATGTATTCCGAGCTGTGGAATTTCTGGATGTAAGGGCGAACCGGTGCCAGCACTTCTTCGGCTTTGGCGATGACCTCTGGGTCTTTGGAGTTCGGATCTTCGCCCAGATAGGCCAGTGCCGCAGGGATAACCTCGGTCGGAGCGTCAAGAATATGAACACCGCACTCGGCCAGTTTTTCCATGTTGGCCGGATCAAAGATCAACGCAAGGCTGTCGATTGGCGCATCTTCACCCAGCAGTTCGGTGACCATGCCAACGTTGGTGCCAATGCCGGTTGTGCCCCACATATAGTTGATCGAATAGGCGTTGCCCGGGTCATACTGCGCGGTGCGATCCGCAATCACATCCCACAGGTTTTCCGAGTTCGGCAGCTTGGACATGTCCAGTGGCTGGAATGCGCCCGCTGCGATCTGACGCTGAAGGAACGAACCGGTCGGAACAACGACATCGTAGCCCGACCCGCCAGCCAGCATTTTGGTTTCTAGAACTTCGTTCGAGTCGAACACATCGTAAATCAGGTCATAGCCTGTTTCTGCTTCGAACTTGGCTAGCAGTTCTTCGTCGATGTAGTCGGACCAGTTATAGACCCGAACCTCTTCGGCGGTGGCGAACGAACCGCTTGCCACCAATAGTGCCGCGATGGGCAACCAGCTTTTCTTCATTTCATACTCCCTTGTCATCCGCGCTTTTTGCGCTTTTTGCTTAATTTGATCAAAAAACAGCATTAGGGCAATCGAAAGTTTTGCCTAGGGCTATTCCCATCCCGCCACGAGTGCGACCAAAAAACAAGCGTTTTGCAGTTGGGATAGGCACTTGTGATTAATTTATGCACTAATTTAGAACGGATATTTTTGGTGTTTTGTACTTGTTGTAGCGGGGTAAACCGTTCTGAACTTGGCGTGGATTGAGTGGCCTGAAATCGGTTTCGCCGTTTAGAATCGTAACCCGTGACCCGCCGCCGTGGTTGGTCGAACGCTGCCGATGGTAGGGTATTTTCTAATTTTTGATCAAATTAGTTGACAGTCTAGGTCGGCATCATATCCTGCACTCCAATCGGAATGTTGTCCGTAGTATCAAGACAAGAATCGCACTCCCGCGCGACGCGTGTGAAAGGAAGTGGAATGACCTTTATTAGTACACAAACACCAACCGCCGAATTGCAGGCTCTAGACGCCAGCCACCATTTGCACCCCTTTACGGACGGCGACGCGCTTGCGACCAAAGGGGCGCGGGTGATGACCCGCGCTGACGGCGTCTGGCTGACCGACAGCGAAGGCAACCGCGTTCTGGATGGTATGGCCGGTCTATGGTGTATGAATGTCGGATATGGCCGCGATAGCCTTGCCGATGTTGCTGCCCGCCAAATGCGCGAACTGCCGTATTATAATACGTTCTTTCAGACGACGCATGTCCCTGTGATCGCATTGGCCGCCAAATTGGCGGAACTGGCGCCAGGCGATCTGAACCACGTATTCTTCGCGGGCTCTGGGTCTGAGGCGAATGATACAAACCTGCGCCTTGTTCGTCGTTATTGGCAGTGTAAGGGCAAGCCCGACAAACAGATCGTGATCAGCCGCCGCAATGCTTATCACGGATCGACAATGGCCGGGATGAGCCTTGGCGGTATGGGTGGAATGCATGCGCAGGGTGGCATCATTCAGGGGATCCACCACATCAACCAGCCCAACTGGTGGGCCGAAGGCGGTGATATGTCGCCTGAGGACTTCGGTTTGGCCCGCGCACAAGAGCTTGAAGCAGCTATTCTTGAGTTGGGCGAAGAAAATGTCGCGGCCTTTATCGGTGAACCGGTTCAGGGCGCTGGCGGGGTCATCGTGCCGCCGTCGACCTATTGGCCGGAAATCCAGCGGATTTGCGACAAGTATGACATCCTGCTGATCGCGGACGAGGTGATCTGCGGCTTTGGTCGGACCGGTAACTGGTTCGGGTCCGAAACCGTTGGCATTCGCCCACATATCATGACAATCGCCAAGGGCTTGTCGTCGGGCTATGTGCCGATCGGTGGCTCGATCGTGTGTGATGAGGTCGCCAAGACCGTCAATGCCAATGGCGACTTTAATCATGGGTACACCTATTCAGGTCATCCCGTGGCCGCGGCGGTTGCCCTCGAAAACCTGCGTATTCTGGAAGAAGAGCAACTGGTTCCTTACGTGCGCGACGAGATCGGCCCTTACCTTGCGGAAAAATGGGCGTCGCTAGGGGATCACCCAATGGTGGGGGAAACCAAGATAGTCGGCCTGATGGCCAGCCTTGCATTGACCCCGAATAAAGAAACCCGCGCCAAATTCGCCAGCGACGAAGGCACCGTCGGTTTTATGGTCCGTGAGCGGTGTTTTGAAAACAACCTGATCATGCGCCACGTTGGGGATCGCATGATCATCGCGCCGCCCTTGGTCATCACCAAGGACGAGGTGGATGAACTGATCTTGCGCGCGCGTAAGTCGCTTGATGAGGCCTATGAAAAGGTCGTCGCCGAAGGATTGTTCGAGGCCGCCTGATGGACTTTCTGACCGCCAATGACCGGCCGGGGGAATACCCGGCCAGCTACTATGCTGCGACGGCCGATCCTGTGGCCAAACAACCCGCACTGTCGGGGGAAACGCGCGCGGACGTATGTGTCATTGGCGGCGGTTATATGGGGCTGTCGACCGCACTTCATTTGGCCGAGCGCGGGTATTCCGTCGTTCTGGTCGAGGCGCAGCGCGTCGGCTTTGGCGCGTCGGGCCGCAATGGTGGTCAAGTGTCGGCTGACCAACGGTTGGATCAGCAGGAACTAGAGGCCATGGTCGGCGAAACGCAGGCCCGACAACTGTGGTCCATCGCCCAAGATAGCGCCGAACTGGTCAAGTCTTTGGCGGCCAAACATGAGATCAACATTGGCTGGCGTGACGGTGTGATCCACGCCATGCATCGCGCTCGCATGGTCAAAGAAACGCATGAATATGCGGATTTTTTGAACCAAAAGTATGATTACAACAAAATCCGACCGATGGATCGCGATGAAATGCGCGCCACCGTCCGGTCAGATGCATACCATGGCGGTACACTTGACATGGGCAGCGGGCATATCCATCCGCTGCGGTACGCGCTGGGCCTTGCACGGGCGTGTTTGCAGGCGGGTGTCATGATCTATGAACAGACCCGCGTGACCGACATTTACGAAGGGGCGCCTGCAACTGTTAAGACCGCGCAGGGACAGGTCGTTGCGGATTATGTCGTTCTGGGATGCAACGGATACCTCGGACGTATGCAGAAACACGTGGCGGCGCGTGTTATGCCGATCAATAACTTTATCGCTGCGACCGAACCTTTGGATGACCCGGATGCTGTGCTGCGTGATGGCTATGCCGTTGCGGATAGCAAGTTCGTCATCAACTATTTTCGCCTGTCCGAAGACAACCGCATGCTGTTCGGTGGCGGCGAAAGCTATGGCTATAAATTTCCGGCCGACATTGCCGCGACTGTGCGCAAACCGATGGCCGAAATATTTCCACAACTTGCGAACGCCCGGATCGATTATGCGTGGGGCGGTACGCTGGGCATTACCCTGAACCGAATGCCGCATTTTGAACGGCTGTCCGGAAATATCCTGTCACTGTCCGGATTTTCAGGGCAGGGGGTCGCCATGGCGACCATGGCAGGAAAAATCGCGGCCGAGGCGATTGCAGGGCAGGCCGAAAAATTTGACCTGATGGCAAATGTGCCGACCCACCGTTTTCCGGGCGGGGCAACCTTGCGCTGGCCGCTGCTGGTGCTGGCGATGGTGTGGTACGGGATGTTGGACCGTCTTTAACGCACCGACGCCCTGATCTGTTCAAAACCTTGATTGATGTCGGCCCAGATGGCCCGTTCGACGCCATCCGCGTCGCGGGCTCTGAGGGCCGCAATCGCGTCGGCATGGCGGTCTTCGATGTTTGAGGTGCCAAAACGCCCGCCCATGACCCGCAGGCTGGGTCCCATGCGCAGCCACAACGCATCGGCAAGGCGCAGGGTCGTGCGTGCCTGCGACGCCGCATACAGCGTTGAGTGGAATTGATAGTTGAACATCAGATAGCTGCGCACATCCCCCTTTTCGATGGCGGCATTCACGCCGTCGTCGATGGTGACCAGTTCGTCGATCTGCGCCTCTGTGATTTTGGCCGTGGCCCATTTTGCCAACTGCGGTTCCAACGCCAAACGCGCATAGGCCAGCTCTTCGACATCGTCGGCGGTCAGGACTGGGACTGATACACGACGGTTGCCTTGAAATTCCAAGGCATGTTCGGCGGTCAAACGGCGGATCGCTTCGCGGACCGGTGTCATGCCGGCCTCTAGTTCCTCGATCAGGCCCTGTATCGTGACGGCTTGGCCCGGTTCCAATTCGCCGCAAAGGATCATTTCCCGTAGGCGACGATATACGGTTTCGTGGGCGGGAACCTTGGGGGCGGCTGTGGTCACTAAGTCTCTCCGACTGGAATTTCGCGAAAATGATCAAAGCCGCCGTGCCTAGTCAAGGCCAGCGGTTCCGTATTTTAGAATTACGGGGACGATCAGGTCCTCTTCGTCGTCCAAATGCCTGCAAATCAAGCGATCAAGACGGGTCAGGTTGCTGTGAAACCGTGCGGTCGGGTCTGTTGCGCCCTGCGCGGTTAGCGCCTCGTTCGCCGCCGATACAAAATCCTGAAGCAACCCGTCTAGCGCGTGGTGGTCTTTGTCCAGAATATCAAAGCCGCGCGTCAGGCGGCTATCCCGTTCGGTCAACAGCGGGAAATAGTGGTGATCCTCGATCTGGTGGTGACCATGCAGATCATTCACAAAGATCGATCCATACCGCGAAATACGCTGAATGAACCGCTGGGGATCGCCCTTGTCTAGCAGCGCCTCGGTTTCCTCGGTCATGGCGGCCAGCAGTCGCCGAAATCCCATGTGACGTTCAAGCCAGAAACTGACCAGCCCGTGAAAGCCTGGGTCACTGGCCCAAAGATCGCGGGGATAGTCATCCAGCAAAACACGCAGCGCGTCGGGCAGCCCATCGCGCGATACAAGGTCGAAAGAGGTGTCCATACCGCGTTAGTAATCGCGTTCGAAGAAGATACCAAGCGAGGTTTCACCATCGCTGGCAAAACTGCCCTTGGCGGTGATGTCGTCGGTCAGGTCAAGGTTCAGGTTGATTTCGGTGTCGCCTTCGCTGGTGATCGTCAGATCGGTATAGACGTTTTCGCCGATGTATTTCCCTGCGCGAACGGCGGCATTGCCTGCGTCGTCGGTGGTGATATCCAAATCATCAACATCAATCGCATTGCGTACGCTGCCAATAATCCCGTCGCCGCCACGACCGGCAAGCGTATTCACAGCGCTGGCAAGTTGAATGGCCTGAAGCGCACTGATCGACGACACGTCGCGACCAAACAGCAGCTGAGCCAGCACCTCGTCCTGTGGCAGGTCGGGCGACGATGAAAATGCCACCTCAGGTGCATCGGCGGGGCCGGACACGGTGATATTCACGATGGTGCCGGTGCGCGCCTCGGTTTGTGCAACAAGGCGTAGGTTCGGGATCAGGTCGCCTTGAATGATTGCGGCGCCTTCGGTCAGATCAAAACGCTGCTGCAAGATGTCCAGACGGCCGCGTATCAGATCGAACTGACCGGTTGTAATGATGTCGTTGGTATTACCGGTGATCACCAATTGACCGCCCAGCTCGGCATCAAGGCCGCGGCCCCGCACGAAAATCCGCGATGGGGCATTCACACTCAGGTTCAGGTCAAAGGGGCGGCCAGATGCGCTGTCGGTGGCTGTGCGTAACAACCCAGCGCGGTCCAATGTGGCGCGCACATCGGCGGATGCACCGATATGGGTGACATCGGGCAGCGTTCCTAGTGTGCTGATGTCGGACGACGGAACCCGCACCTCGGTCGGTCCCAATGTGACCTGTCCGCGAATAAGCGCGCCGCCTGTCAAAGGGCCAATCACTTGTGCGTCGGCATCGACAGTGGTGCGGTACAGCGTCGGGTCCTGCAGCCCCAAGTCCCGCACCGCAATTTGCAGATCCGCGCCAAGCGAATTCAGACCGATAGTCCCGTCAACCGACAGTTCGCCGCCCGAGGTGGACACGGCCGTGGCATTAATCGCAGCATTCCCGCCGCTCAGGCGCACCTGAGCGGACAGATCGGTGAGGGCTTGGCTAAGGGTCGGGGCGGAAACAGCCCCATCGGCAAGCGTGACTGTGCCCGACACATTGCCAATCTCGGCCGCGCCATTGATTGCCAGATCAAATTCGGCGGTGCCGCCAATGCGCCTTGGGGCGATCACCTCGTTCAACAGGGCCAGCGGTGCGGCACCGGTTGCTTTGGCCTCGATCCTGCCTTGTTGTGTGCTGCCACGGCTTTGCACGACAAGGCCGCCCGGCCCATCGGCCTGAACGTCGAAACTAATGCGTTGATCGGTGTCGAGTGTGGCCGATCCTGATGCGCTTAGGGGGCCGGAAAAATCGGGGGCCAAGACCGACAGGTCCGTAACGCGCATATCGAAATCAGCGACTCCTGCGCCATCCGAGATCTCGGCGGTCGCAGAGCCGTTCAGGCGGGGGAAGGTCAATGACAAGGACGACAAGGTCAACGCAGACTGTGACGCGGTCAACGACGCGCTCAAACTGCCGTTGCCAACCAGCAACGTGTCTACCGTCGACACGCCGGTGCCGAGGTTGCGACCGTTTGCGGAAACGGTCACATCGGCCTTAAGTGCGTTCAGATCCACGGTGCCGCCGACATCCGCCGCAATTTGGCCTGCCAACTGTTGGCCGATCAAACCCGCATAAGCGGCCAGTTCAGCGACGCCAAGGTTGGCCGAAATATTGGCCAAAATTCCATCAGCCGACACCGCCGTTAGGGTCAGTGTGTCGTCTCTGTTTGTGGCGTCTAGCAAGGCATCAAACGCGCCATCCGCGCCGCGATTTGCGGTCAGGGATACCGACAGTGCACCCGTCAGCGCAGGGTCAATCGCGGAGGCATCCGCCACCTGCGCCGTAAGTGTCAGATCGCTCGTTTGACTGGTAAGGGTGGCATCCGCGCGGGCGGTTAGGTTGGCCGCATCAACGGAAAAATCACGAATACGCGTGCCGTCTAGGTCGCGCGCAAACTGACCCGATAGGGTTGCGCCATCTGTCAGGAACCTATCGACATAGGTCTGGCCAATCGCAATGCGTTCGCTGCTGGCTTGAACTGTCAGGTCAAACCGCTGGCTAAGCGGTTGCAAACGGCCCGCAATCTGGGTGGAAATGTCGCCGGATATCGGTTGGCCAATGAACCCCGCGAACCGGTCAAGCCGTGCCGCATTCGCCGCGATATCAAGCGTTAGAGCCGGTTCCGCGCCCGCCGTATCCAGCGACAGATCGCCGTTCAGCGCCAAATCGGGACCGGCCAGATCAATGTTGGTGATCCGCAGGGGCAGATCAGGTTGATATGCCACCTCAAACGCGCCGGCAAAGCTATCGCCGATGGCTGTTGCGATTTGCGTGTCAGCCCAGTCAACGCCCTGCGCAGCCAAACGAATACGACCGTCAAAGCCGCTGGTCTCTGGTGCGATAACACCGTTGGCGGCGACCTCTAGGTCTGGAATGGTCAGACCCGTCGTCGTGAACTGATCCACGCGGAAATTGGCGGTCCATTCGGGCGACAGGGATGCGTCGAACTGTGCGTTCAATGTGGCGGCATCTACGGTGATGTCGCCATCGCCAAAGGGCAGGGCAACGGCGCCGTCCCCACGGATTTCGCCGCTGATATCCAATCGGTTTGGCCAACCGTCCGGCGCAAGGCTGACCCGACCGTTCAGGGTCATTTGATCTGCTGTCAGGTCAAAGGCGCTCAGCTCAAACCCTGTTTCGGGCGAATTTGAACCATTGGCCGTGATCGACATATTCGGCCCAAAGAAAGGGCGATATTCTGGCGCGACCAGCGTTGCGATGTCGCCGGATAGATTGGCGTCAAAGCGGGATTGGTTCAGATCGTTGGTTGTCAGCGTGACGGTCCCGTCCAACCGATCCAAGGCGTCGGTATCAAGGTCCAGAACTGCGGTTAGATTGGCCAGTGTGCCCTCGGCCTGTAGGGCCAGATCGACCGAAGGTGTGTCCGGCACGCCAAGCAAAGATGCCGCGATGCCGCCTGCCTGTTCCTCAACCCGCAGATCAAGGTTCAGCGCGGTTGTTGCATTGTCATACTGCCCGTTCAGCAGAATTGAGCCTAGCGACCCGTCCATGCGCCGCAGGGCCAGTGTTGCTTGGCCGGCGCCGCCGCTCAGCGATGTGGTGCCCTCAAGCTTGGCCAGAACGCTTTGGCCCAAGATATCCGACGCCAGATCGAGTTCGTTGACAACAAGGTTGTCCACCTCGATCGACACCGGCAGATCCGGCAGCGCAAAGGGCGTTGCCTCAGGCACGGGCAAGGACGGATCAGATGTCACAATCGGTCGGCGCAAAACCTGAATGCGGTTGGCGGACAGGTCCGATACGTCGACGGCGCCGCGTAACAGCGCGCCGCGATTCCAATCGAGCGTAAGCCCCTCGGCCACCAACCAAATCCCGCTGTCATCCGAGATGGTCAGCCGTTCGATAGAGGCCTGTGACGACAGCGCTCCCTCGAACCCAAAGATTTCCACGGATCGACCTGCGCTAGACAGGCTATCCTGTAGAAAGCCAGCAAGGACGCCCTGATCGGGCGTGTCCTGCGCGACGGCGGGGCCAGCGATCACAATGCAGGCAGCGAAAAGAGATCCACGCATTAGAATGACTGTCCAATCCCGATATAAAGGCTTAGCGAACTGAACGCGTCATCCCCTGTTACAGGGGTTGCAAGGTCCAGACGGATGGGCCCGATGCCGGTTTTATACCTAAGGCCAAGCCCAACACCGTCATGCCATGCGCCGTCCGAAAACGGGGTCGGTGTTTCGCCAACAAATCCAGTGTCGTAGAACCCCACCACGCCAATGCTATCGCTGAGGTCATAGCGGGCCTCTAGGCTGATGGCGGCAAAGCTAAGGCCGCCGGTGGTGACGCCGCCAGTTTCAATGCCCAAGGACTGATAGGATTGGCCACGCACGGTATCGCCGCCGCCCGAATAGAATAGAAAGTCACCCGGTGCCTGATCGACGCCAACGCCAAACAGCGTGCCCAATTGGCCGCGTGCGGCAAAGGTCAGCGCATTTTCTGCCCCGAGGCTATAGTAGGCGCGCCCGTCAAATGTCGCACGGCCGCCGGACCCGACATCGCCAAACCCAAGGAAGGGCGTCACCTCGGCCGAGGCGAAAAAGCCGCTGTTTGGATCAAGCGCCTCGTCGCGTCGATCAACCTCGCCATAGATCGGCGCTGTGACAATGGTGTAGTCGCGGGTGCCAAACCCGTCTTCAAGCCGCGCGCGGGCAAATCCCAAACCGCCGCCAATTGTGACATCTGTCCCAATCAAACGATCCAGCGTGACCTCGCCCGATGCCTGATCCAGCGTGTAGGTCGGTTCCTGTTCGTGCGACAGCGTCAGATTGATGTTCAGTTCGGTGTCCACCGCCAAGGGGCGCGGATAGGAAAAATCCAGCGTGGTTTCATAGTCGATGCCGCCGGTGCCGCCATCAATACCACTCATCTCCGCACCCAGTCGGAACCGTTCGGCCCCGCCAAGGAAATTGCGGTGCAGCCAGAAACCAGAGAGCGTCAGGCCGTCAACGTTCGAAAACTCGGCGCCATAGCCCAAACGGCGGGGGGCGCGTTCGACAACCTGTGCTGTCACGGTCAGTGTGCCGTCCTCATTGGCGTTTTCGTTTTCGATCATACGAACGCCCGAAAACGCGCCGGTGCGTAGCAATCGGTCCACCGCACGATCAAGGTCGTCTGGGCTAAACTGACCTTTGCCCAGACCGGCGATGCGCACGATGCGGGCGGTGTTCACGTCGCTGTTGCCCTGAACCTGAAGATCGGCAAAGCGCAAAACGGGCCCCGGTTCGACGTCAATCGCAACATTCAGTTCGCTGTCTGCATGGCGTGCCGTGATCTGTTGGCCAGACACAGCAGCAAGGGCGTGCCCCTCTTGTCGCCAGCCGTCGATTGCGGCGGTTGCGGCCTCTTTGATCAGGCCCGACTGCGCGATGCCGCCAACCTCAAACCCGTCGGGTAGGGTCGTCGTTGCGGTGACAGGGCTGACCGCCGCTTGGCCGAATTGGAATTGCGGTCCAGTGGTCACCGATATGGCGATGGTCTGAATAGACGATGGCGCGTCCAAAGCGGCAAGGTTCGCCGCCTCTATCCCATCGACGCGGATCGACACGCTGCCCGCATAATAGCCCGCCGCATAAAGGGCGGTGATCATCCGGCGATAGTCGGCGCGTGCGGCTGCAATGATATCTTGCGGGCTGCCGTTTTCGTCCAGCGTGGTGACCACCAGCGATGCACGCCGTAAATCATCGCGCACGGTGTTATCCCCCGCCACTGTCAGTGTCAGGTCTTGTCCGAGTGTCTGACCAGCGGTCAGGCTTAGCCCCGCCACCAATCCTAAAACGCCTAGGCGCATTGCGTCTCCGATCCTTGTTGAGTGTTGGATAACGCAGGCGCAGGCTGATCGGAAATCAATTAGAGGTTTATCGGCGTTATTCTGCCGCCGCAAAAGGATCGTCAGGATATTCCACACCAGCCAGATATAGTCCCTCGGGCGGGCAAACGGGGCCGCAGGCCGCGCGGTCCTTGGCCTCTAGCGCGGCGGTCACGTCGTCGGGGGACCATGCGCCGGCGCCCACGCGTTCCAATGTGCCAACAAAACTGCGCACCTGATTGTGCAGGAAGGATCGCGCACGCACATAGAATTGGTATTCCTGTCCGTTGTCGCGCGGCACCTCTGTCACTGTCAGTTCATCCAGCGTTTTTACTGGGCTTTCGGCCTGACAAATGGAAGACCGGAAGGTCGTGAAATCATGCCGCCCTAGTAATCTGTCGGCCCCGGCCTGCATCGCGGCGGCATCCAGTGGATGCTTGACCTGCCAGACCAAACCGGCCTCGTGTGTCAATGGTGCGCGGCGTGCCACCAGTCGGAATTTGTAGCGGCGTTCCAATGCCGAAAACCGTGCATGCCAGTCATCTGCAACCCGCGCGGCGCGGACAATTGCCACAGGGGCCGGTTTCAGATGGAAATTCAACGCCTCGGACAGGCGGAACGGGTCCCAGTCCTGTTCCATATCGCAATGGGCAACCTGATGTGTGGCATGGACCCCTGCATCCGTTCGCCCCGCTGCGGCAATTGTGTGATCGCGCTTTTCCAGTTTGGCCAAGGCAGCCTCGATCGCGCCCTGAACCGAGGGTTGATCGGCCTGTCGTTGCCAACCGGCAAAGGGTTTTCCGAGGTATTCGACCTGAAGTGCATAGCGTGGCATGGCCGCCCATTAGGCCCAATACCCCTAAAAATCAATCCCGCAACAGATGGGAACTGTTGCGGCGGCGTACCCTACACAGGGGCGCGTTGAATGCCTATCTTGGCGATGAAGCAAAGGAGACGGTATTGGTTATCAACACTTTAACGGACGGGATATCGCGCGGCGTGGAAACCGCGTTCGAAACCGTCACCGCGCCGTTTTCCGACCCCGTTATCCGTCTGGGCGTGACTGGCCTGAGCCGTGCAGGGAAAACCGTTTTCATTACGTCGCTGGTGGCCAACTTGATGAACAGGGGCCGCATGCCCCAGTTTTTACCCGCCTCGCAGGGCACCATTCAGGCGGCGTATCTACAGCCACAGCCGGACGAAACGATCCCGCGGTTCCCGTATGAGGAAAATCTGGCCCAGATTACAGGCAAGACCCCATGCTGGCCCGAGGGGACCCGCCGGATTTCCGAATTGCGGCTGTCATTTCGGCTGCAACCCACCGGATTTCTGGGCGGGATGACTGGGCCGCGGACCGTTCACCTAGATATCGTTGATTATCCGGGGGAATGGCTGCTGGATTTGGGCCTGATGGATAAATCCTATGCCGATTGGTCCGCCGAGGTTCTGGCGCGTCTGGACAGCCGCGATTGCGCCGATGACTTTCTGGCGGCTGTGCGGGATGTGGATACGGCTCAGCCTTTGGCCGAGCCTGAGGCGCAAAAACTGTCTGAGGCGTTCACCGTCTATCTGAATGCGGCGCGCAAGGCTGGTTATAGCGATCTGTCGCCCGGCCGGTTTTTGTTGCCGGGTGATCTGGCGGGGTCACCTGTGCTGACGTTTGCGCCCCTGCCGCCCGTTGGCTCCGCCCCCAAGGGCAGCGTTTGGCGCGAATTCGAACGGCGTTATGAAAGCTATAAGCGCAACATCGTCACCCCATTTTTCCGCGATCACTTTGCGCGGATAGATCGGCAGATTGTGCTGGTTGATGTGCTTGAGGCGCTTCATCAAGGGCCGCGCGCGATTGAAGACTTGCGGGTCGCTATGGCCGATATCCTGTCAGCGTTCCGCCCTGGCCGGTCCGCGTTCCTTGCCCGACTTTTGGGCGCGCGCAGGGTGGATAAAATCCTATTTGCCGCGACCAAGGCCGACCATTTGCACCACCATCAGCATGAACAATTGACCGCGATTGCCGATGCTTTGTTGCGGGACGCGCGGGATCGTGCGGAATTTGCAGGGGCGTCAACCTCGGCGATGTCGATTGCGGCACTGCGCACAACAACCGAAGAAATCCGCCCCCATGACGGGGCCGAGCTGCCATTGGTTCGCGGGTTGCTGGATGACGGGAAATATGCGGCCTTTTGGCCCGGTGAATTGCCGATGGACCCCGGTCATGTTCTGTCGCCCGCACGTAAGGGCGCCGACAAATGGCTGGATGAGGATTTTGGCAATATGGCCTTTCAGCCCGCGCCGCAGACGCTGTCACCGGGCGAGGGGCCACCACATATCCGGCTGGATCGGGCCGCACAGTTTTTGATCGGAGACCGCCTATGACATCTCGCAAAGGTCCCGTTGTGATCGACCTAGACGAAGCGCCCGTTGAAACACCGGCAACCGTGGAACCGGTCCCTGATCTGCCAACCGCCGCGATGGAAAAGGTTGCTGCGATGGCGGGGTATCGCCCGTCGCGTTTGGCACGATGGTTCTGGTCTGCATTGGTGGCTTTTGTTGGGTTTGTCGCCTCTCTGGCCGCCTATGACTATGTGAACGGATTGTTGACGCGTTCACCTGTTTTGGGCGGCGTTGCGCTGGCCCTTTTGGCGGCTGTGTTGGTTGCGCTGGCGGTTATGGCGCTGCGCGAGCTGTGGGCTTTTGGCCGGATGCGGCGATTGGATGGGCTGCGCAAACGTGCCGATGCGGCCTTGTCGGGGCAGGACCTGCGCCAAGCGCGGGATGTTGTTGATCAGCTCAAGCGCCTTTATGCAGGCCGCAAGGATACACAGTGGGGCATTTCACGGCTGGCCGAACGCGAGGCCGAGGTGCTGGACGCTGATGGGCTGATCGGCCTCGCCGAACAGACACTGATCGTTGGATTGGATGACCGCGCGCGGGCCGAGGTTGAGGCCGCAGCACGACAGGTCGCGACGGTCACCGCGCTGGTGCCGATCGCCTTGGCCGATCTTTTCACGGCGCTGACGGCGAACCTGCGGATGATCCGCCGGATTTCGGAAATCTACGGTGGTCGTTCGGGCACGCTTGGGTCTTGGCGGCTGACACGGCGGGTTTTGACCCACCTAGTGGCGACGGGTGCGGTTGCTGTTGGGGATGACATGCTGGGCGCGATTGCGGGCGGCGGTGTCGCGGCCAAGCTGTCGCGCCGGTTTGGTGAGGGCGTGATCAACGGTGCGCTGACGGCCCGCGTTGGCGTCGCCGCGATTGAGGTGTGTCGCCCACTGCCCTTTGTCACGGCTAAGCCGCCGAATGTGCGGGGCCTGATTGGCCGAGCCCTAACCGGATTTTTTGCAAAACCTCAGTAAAAACTCTGCGGGTCGATATCGATGGCAAGGCGGGTGTTGTTCGGGACTTTGAACTGACCCGCCCATTGCGCCAGTGCCCGTTGCAGCGGCGCGGTCTTTTCGGCCTTAACCAGCAAACGCACGCGATGCCGCCCCCTGATCCGCGCAATGGGGGCAGGGGCAGGGCCGAATACCTGCGCACCAATGGCTGTCAGTGGGCCGCAATTGCGGGCCATGGCATTGCCAAGGTCAAACACCTCTTGCAGGTCCGGACTGCTTAGGACGATGCCCGCCATCCGGCCATAGGGCGGCACGCCGGCCGCGCGTCGTTGATCGGCCTCGGCCTGCCAAAAGGTGTCTTCGTCGCCTGACAGGATCGCGCGGATCACGTGGTGTTCGGGTTGAAACGTTTGTAGCAACGCCGCTCCAGCCGTTTCGGCGCGTCCCGCACGGCCCGCCACCTGTCGCATCAATTGAAACGTCCGTTCAGCGGCGCGCAGGTCCGACCCTTGCAGGCCAAGATCGGCGTCGATCACCCCGACCAAGGTCAATTTGGGAAAGTTGTGTCCCTTGGCGACCAACTGCGTGCCGATGATGATCTCGGCCTCGCCCTCGGCGATTTCCTGAATTTTTTCTTTTAGGGCACGGGCGGACCCGAACAGGTCTGAGCTAAGCACCGCGATATTGGCATCGGGGAAGAGGTCCGCGACCTCTTCGGAAATACGCTCAACGCCGGGCCCAACGGGGGCGAGCTTGCCTGTCGCTTCGCACTTGGGGCAGGCCTCGGGCATTGGTTTGGTTTCGCCGCACTGATGGCACATCAACCGTTTGAGGAACCGATGTTCCACCATCCGTGCGTCGCAGTGGTCGCATGCGATCTGATGCCCGCAGGCGCGGCAGATGGTGACCGGCGCATAGCCGCGGCGGTTCAGAAACACCAATGATTGTTCGCCCCGTTCCATGCGCTCGATGATCGCGGTGCGCAGGCTTGGCGAAATCCAGCGGCCCGGGGGGGTATCCTCGGTGCGCATGTCGATTGCCGCCATGTCCGGCAGGGTCGATTTGCCGAACCGCGAGGTCAAGGTGATACGTTTGTATTTGCCAGCTTCGACATTGGCCCAGCTTTCAAGGCTGGGCGTCGCACTGGCTAGCACCACCTGCGCGTCGTTCAGGCTGGCACGTAAAACGGCCATATCGCGGGCGTGATAAAGAACGCCGTCCTCTTGCTTATACGACCCGTCATGTTCCTCATCGACGACGATCAGTCCCAGATCGCGGAACGGCAGGTAAAGCGCCGAACGTGCGCCGACGACCATCTGCGCCTCGCCGGCGCCAACCATTTTCCAACACCGGCGGCGTTCGGTCATTGTCACACCCGAATGCCATTCGGCGGGGGGCATCCCGAACCGTTGTTGCACGCGGGTGATGAATTCCGAGGTGAGTGCGATTTCAGGCAAAAGCACCAGCGCCTGCCGCCCCTTGCGTAGGCATTCGGCCACAGCCTCTAGATAAACCTCGGTTTTGCCCGATCCTGTGACACCCTTGAGCAGGGTGGTCTGATATCCACCGCCAAACGATGCGCGCAGTTCCGCAACCGCGCTGGCCTGATCGTTCGAGAGGTCTTTGCTGGGCAGGTCAGGATCAAGGCGGGGGTAGGGCGTGTCGCGGGGGGCGTCCTCTTCGCTGACGGCGCCCAGTTTGACCAATCCTTTGACAACCGAGGACGTGACGCCCGCCATGTCGGCCAGTTCGCCCAAGGTGAACGACAACCCGCCATAATCGCGCAAGGTTTCCAAAACCCGTGTCCGCGCATCGGTCATTCGGTCGGGTGTTTGTGTGCCAAGGCGGTAGACCTTGCGCATGGACGGCGCATCGCCAAGGCCAGGTGCGCGGGTCGCAAGGCGCAGCATCGCACTCATCGGTGTGAGGGTGTATCCGCCAACCTTGGTCAGAAATTCGCGCATTTCACTGCGCATGGGTGGCACATCCAAGACCCGATTGATCTTGCGGACTTTGGCAGGGTCCCACCCACCGTGACCTGCGCCCCAAACCACGCCCAGCACCTTGCGCGGGCCCAGCGGCACCTCGACAAACGCACCTAGCCAGCAACCGCCTTCGGGCGATTTATAGTCCAGAACCCGATCAAGCGGCTGCGATGTCAGCACACCGACCAATTCGCCTTCGGCAAAGAATTCAGGTGTGTCCGCGTTTGGTGGTTGCATTTATTTTGACGCTAAAATAATTCAGTCACAGTCTAGGCCCCTACTGTCCTATGGGCTAAACGCAAGCGCAAGACACACAACTGCCCCCAGAGGAGCAAATCATGAAATTCTTTGTTGATACCGCTGAAATCGACGCAATCGCAGAACTGAACGATCTTGGCATGGTTGACGGTGTGACCACCAACCCGTCCCTGATCAAAAAATCCGGTCGTGACATTCTGGAAGTCACCCGCGAAATCGCGGCGTTGGTCGACGGCCCAGTATCGGCCGAGGTCGTTGCGCTGAAGGCAGAGGACATGATCGCCGAGGGGCGTGAGCTTGCGAAAATTGCCGAAAATATCGCCGTGAAGGTGCCGCTGACATGGGATGGCCTAAAGGCCTGTAACGTCCTGTCGAACGAGGGAAAGATGGTCAACGTCACCTTGTGTTTCTCGGCAAATCAGGCGCTTTTGGCAGCTAAGGCAGGCGCGACATTCATCTCGCCCTTTATTGGCCGTCTCGACGATCTGAACATCGACGGGATGGAGCTGATCGCCGATATTCGTGACATCTATGACAACTATGGGTTTGAGACCCAGATCCTTGCGGCTTCGGTGCGCACGGCCAACCATATGTCCGAATGTGCCAAGATCGGCGCGGATGTCGCAACCGCACCGCCCGCTGTGATTAAGGCGATGGCCAACCACATTCTGACCGACAAAGGGCTGGCCCAGTTCGTCAAAGACGCCGAAGAGGCCGCGATCAAGATCTTCTAAAAATATTAGAACAGGTTTTCGGGTGCAGCCATGCTTGCCTGTGCCCGAAACACCACGATTACCTTAAGTTTCGCGCCTAAACCCCTTGTTTCGCGGGGAATTCGGGCGCGATGCGTCGTTTTTCTTGCTTGGAATAGGTTTTTCCTGCAAAAGTCCGCGCAACAAGTTTGTGCCGGTAGAAGTGATTTTCGAATGTCAGGACAGCCACAAATCGATCAGCGTTTGCGGGATTTGATTCTAAAGGACCCAGAAGTGGTCCTGGAAGACGCTGATTTGATGCGGGCCCTTGTTGCGGCCAATGAACAATCCATGGGCGGCAACATCGTTGACCTGCGCGGCATCGCGATGGCACGACTGGAAACACGGCTTGATCGGTTAGAGGACACGCACCGCAATGTTATTGCGGCGGCCTATGACAACCTTGCTGGCACCAATCAAATTCACCGCGCTGTCCTGCGCATGATGGAAGCAACCAAATTCGAGGTATTCCTAAGGGACCTTGAAACAGACGTTGCCGATATTCTGCGGGTCGAGTCGCTTAGGCTTGTTCTGGAAACCTCGGCCAATGGCAGCGACCCAGCGGTTCAGCGATTAGGCGACGTGTTGGCTGTTGTACGTCCTGGGTTTGTTCAGGACTATCTGACACAAGGCCGCAATATCCCGCAGCGCCAGATCATTTTGCGGCAGGTTCAGCCCAACGACGATAGCCCGCATGGCGAAAAATCGGAATATATCCGGTCGGAGGCGTGCTTGCGGCTCGATTTCGGGCAGAACCGTCTGCCGGGTATGCTGTTGCTGGGATCAGAGGATCCACACCAGTTTTCGCCGCAACAGGGCACTGATTTGCTCAGCTTTTTTGCGGGTGTTTTTGAACGCGCCATGCGGCGCTGGCTCGATTGATTTCGCCTGCACATTCGGACCTGTTGGCCCGATGGCTTGAACACGCGCGGGCCATCAATAACGCCTCGGACAATACCATTTCTGCCTATCGGACAGACGTCAGCGGATTTCTGGCGTTCTTGGGCCAGCACTTTGGCGACCAACAGGGAATTGCCGTTCTAAAATCGCTCAAGATTGCAGATATGCGTGCGTGGATGGCGCACGAACGGTCGCGCGGGGTTGCGGCACGATCATTGGCGCGGAGCCTGTCGGCGGTCAAAAGTTTCTGCAAATGGGTTGGCGAACGCGAAGGGTTTGAGCCCACAGCCGTCATCATGACCAGATCCCCCCGTTTTCAGAAAAAACTGCCCCGACCGCTTGAGGTGCCTTCGGCCAAAACGCTGTTGGATCAGGTAGAGGTTCAGGCAGCCGAACCATGGGTGGCCGCACGTGATGTGGCGGTGGTGACGTTGATGTATGGCTGCGGGCTTCGGATATCCGAGGCGTTGGGCTTAGAGGGGCGCGTTCTGCCCATGTGCGATGTTCTGCGGATTGTGGGGAAAGGCAACAAAGAACGGCTGGTGCCGGTTATCCCCGCAGCGCGCCAAGCGGTTGAGGTTTATGTGCGTCTGTGCCCTTGGGATATGCATCCCAACATGCCGCTGTTTCGCGGCGTGCGGGGCGGCAAGCTGGCCGCGGGTCTGGTTCAAAAAACGGTTGCCCAAGCGCGCATGCAACTGGGGCTGCCGTCGTCCGCGACGCCGCATGCGTTGCGACATAGCTTTGCCACCCATTTGCTGAGCGCGGGGGGCGACTTGCGGTCTATTCAGGAACTGCTGGGGCATGCGTCACTGTCCACGACACAGGCCTATACGGCCGTCGATACCGTCCGCCTGATGGAGGTCTATCAGTCCTCGCATCCACGTGCTGCGGATACGTCTAGCGACTAACTTTAGCGTTGTAATGGTGCGCACACTGCGCCATTGACGACGGATGAAGATTTCACACAAGGCATTGGGCGTTCACCTGCTGACCGCCTCGGGATCCGTTTTCGCATTGCTGGCAATGTTGGCCGTTGTTGATGGCCAATGGAGCCTGATGTTCCTTTGGCTCATTCTGGCGTTCTTTGTGGACGGGATCGATGGGCCATTGGCGCGACGGTATGAGGTCAAAAAGAATATGCCGATCTATGACGGCGTATTGCTCGATCTGATTATCGACTATCTGACGTATGTTTTCGTGCCCGCGATTGCGCTGTTCAAACATCCTGAGTTGCTGCCGGGTTGGACGGGTTGGTTTGCGATCATGGTGATCGTTTTCACCTCGGCGCTGTATTTCGCCGACACCCGCATGAAAACCAAGGACAATTCTTTTGCTGGTTTTCCGGGGTGCTGGAACATGTTTGTCTTGGTGATGTTCGCGATCAAGCCGGACTATTACGTCATTTTGGCCTTGGTTGTTCTGTTGGCCATCGCAATGTTTTTACCGATCAAATTCATTCACCCCACCCGCACAAAACGGTGGCGGAACGTCAGCTTGCCTATGGCTATGGCATGGACTGGCTTTGCGGCTTGGGCCGCATGGGTCGATTTCCACCCGCAAAGCTGGGCGCATTACGGGCTGGTTGTGACGTCGATTTACCTTGCTGCGGCGGGTGCGGCGCAACAGGTCATCTATGGCAAAGACGGCTAAAGCTGTTTGATCATCAGACGATGCGGGATGCCTGCGTCGTCAAATTCGGGGCCCGTCGCGGCATACCCCAGCTTTTCATAAAATGCGATTGCACTGGTTTGTGCATCTAGCCTGCTTTCGGTGAACCCGTTGGCCTTGGCGTAGTCGAGGATCGCCAGCATCAAGTCGCGCCCGATGCCGGTTCCGCGCGCGTCCTTTAGGACGGCCACACGCTGGACCTTGGCGTATCCTTTATCCAACAGCCGCGCGGTACCCATCGGGATGTCATTCACACGGGCAAGGAAATGCACGCAAACATCCTCTAGCTCATCTAGTTCGAGTTCGGGGGGAACGTTCTGTTCCTCGACAAAAACTGTGGTGCGGATGTCGAAACAGGCCTGTCGGTCGGCGTCGTTGGCCACAATGGAAATCGTATTGGTCATGCGCCAATCTGTGCCAGCTTATGCCCGAAATGAAAAGGGCGCCCGAAGGCGCCCCAAACTTAACCCAACGCATCGTTACATCGACCGCAGACACCGTCGTGGCCGTGGCTGCCGACGTCAGGCAGGATTTTCCAGCAGCGTTGGCATTTGTCGCCGCTTGCCTTGTCGAATACCACGGCAACCCCAGCGTCGCCATCAAGGGTAAACGCGCCCTCAGGTGCGTCGCCTTCGACCACTGTGATCGCCGAGGTGATGCAGATATCCGCGAACGGCACGGTGCCCAGCGTCGCAGCAACCGCCGCATCCGAGACATAGACCGTTGGCGCGGCCTCAAGGCTGGCGCCGATGACCTTGTCGCGGCGCTGGATTTCCAGTGCGGCTGTTACAACGCGGCGTACCTTGCGGATCCCGGCCCATTTCGCGGCCAGATCGGCGTTGAGCCAGTCAGCCGGTGTTTCCGGCATATCCACCAGATGGATCGAGCTATCGTCGCCCGGGAAACGTTCCAGCCAGACCTCTTCCATTGTGAACACCAGTACCGGTGCCAACCATGTGGTCAGACGGTGGAACAGGATGTCCAGAACGGTTCGCGCCGCGCGGCGTTCAACGGTATCGCCATCGCAATAGAGCGTGTCTTTGCGGATGTCGAAATAGTAGGCCGACAGATCAACAGTCGCAAAGTTGAACACAGCCTGCCAAACGCCTGTGAAATCGAAAGCGGCATAGCCTTCGCGCACGACCTTATCCAGTTCGGCAAGGCGGTGCAGAACCCATTGTTCCAGTTCCGGCATATCGGCAACGTCAACACGTTCCTCATCGGACCAGTCGTTCAACGATCCAAGGATAAAGCGCATCGTGTTGCGCAGGCGGCGATAGCTGTCTGCGGTTCCCTTTAGGATTTCCGGCCCGATCCGCTGATCGGCGGTATAGTCGGTCTGGGCGACCCACAGACGCAGGATATCCGCGCCGTATTGCTTGACGACCTCTTCCGGCAC
Organism: Marivivens sp.; assembly: GCA_965215785.1. Lineage (GTDB taxonomy): Bacteria > Pseudomonadota > Alphaproteobacteria > Rhodobacterales > Rhodobacteraceae > Marivivens. The sequence goes on from OZ244120.1 coordinate 1,684,944, forward strand.
GATGGTGTTGCCCAGCGACTTGGACATTTTCATGCCCTTTTCATCGAGCGTGAAGCCGTGGGTCACAACGTTCCGATAGGGCGCGCGGCCTTTGGTGCCACAGGCCTGAAGCAGCGACGAATGGAACCAACCGCGGTGCTGGTCGGTGCCCTCCATATAGACATCTGCGATGCCGTCCTCGGTGCCATCCTCGCGGTCGCGTAGAACAAAGGCGTGTGTCGAGCCGGAATCAAACCAGACGTCCAGAACATCGAACACTTGGTCATAGTCATCTGGGTTGACGATGCCGTCCAGAACTTTGGCCTTAAAGCCGTCTTCGTACCAGACATCCGCGCCATTTTCCTCAAACGCGGCTTTGATCCGTGCATTGACAGTTTCATCGCGCAGCAGGAAATCCGCATCGGTCGGCAGTGCACCCTTTTTGGTAAAGCAGGTGAGCGGCACGCCCCAAGCACGCTGACGCGACAGAACCCAGTCTGGGCGTGTTTCGATCATCGAATAGAGGCGGTTGCGTCCCGTTTGCGGGGTCCATTTCACCAATTCGTCGATCGACCGCAGCGCGCGTTCGCGGATGGTGTCACCATAGGTGCCCATTCCGTCGTCCAGTTTGCGGTCAACGCCCGCAAACCACTGAGGCGTGTTGCGATAGATGATCGGTGCCTTGGACCGCCACGAATGCGGATAGCTGTGGGTGATCCGGCCGCGGGCGATGATGCCATTCGCCTCGACCAGCTTGGAGATGACGGCGGTGTTGGCCTTGCCCTCTTTGCCTTTGCGGTCGATCACCTCAAGCCCCGCAAAGAACGGAACATGTGGCAGGAATTCCGACTGTTCGCCAACGTTGTGCGTCATTTTATCAAGCCAGTTGCGCGCAACGAAAGCTTCATAGTCCTCTTGGCCGTGGCTTGGCGCAGTGTGGACAAAACCGGTACCTGCATCGTCGGTGACGTGATCACCATCGATCATCGGCACGTCATAGTCCCAGAACCCGTCAGCGCCATCCATGCCGTGGAAGGGGTGGGCTAAGGTCGCATTAAATAGCAACCTGCTTGGCACATCGCGGACGCGCTGGTACATGCCTTCTTCAAGGCGGGATTTCTCAAATACTTCGTGAGCGAGGTTGTCTGCTACAACGTAACGGTCACCTTCCGTGACCCAACTCTCTTCAGGTGTATTTGTGACGATGTATTCACCATAAGATATATTTTTACTGTACGCGACAGCCTTGTTAGAAGGGATAGTCCAAGGCGTCGTGGTCCAGATTACGACCTTGGCCCCTATGAACGATTGCCATTCACTTTGAGCCTGTTGCCATTCTTTCGAACCCTTTTCCAGATTTTCTTGCCCGACTATCACCTTGCCATAGTTCGCAGCATTCTTATCAATAGCTACAATCTTAAACGGCACCCAGATCGTGTGGGATTTATGGTCGTGGTATTCAACCTCGGCCTCGGCCAATGCGGTCTTTTCAACCGGCGACCACATCACGGGTTTTGACCCCTGATAAAGCGTGCCGTTCATCAGGAACTTCATGAACTCCTCGGCGATGACCGCCTCGGCGTGATAATCCATCGTCAGGTATGGCTTGGGCCAATTGCCTGTGATGCCAAGACGCTTGAATTCTTCGCGCTGGATATTCACCCATTCATCCGCAAAGGCGCGGCATTCGCGGCGGAACTCGACCACGGGTACGGCATCTTTGTTCTTGCCCTTTTTGCGGTACTGTTCCTCGATTTTCCATTCGATTGGCAAACCGTGACAGTCCCAGCCGGGCACGTATCGCGCGTCAAAGCCCATCATCTGATGGCTGCGGACGATCATATCCTTGATGGTTTTGTTCAGCGCGTGGCCGATATGCAGATGGCCGTTCGCATAGGGCGGGCCGTCATGCAACGTAAACGGGGTCCGGCCCTCGTTTTTGCGCAGGCGGTCATAGACGCCGATTTTTTCCCAACGTTCCAGCCAGGCAGGTTCACGTTTCGGTAGCCCCGCACGCATCGGAAAATCGGTTTCCGGCAGGTTCAGGGTGTTTTTGTAATCTGGTGTGGTCGTGTCAGAGCACATCTTGAAATTTTCCTCGGAAGGGGTGGTTCGAATTATTTGGGGCTTAGACAAGCCAAAATCCCGGTCGCTCTAACGTCAGAGCGCCGGGCAAATAATTCGCAGAATGATGCCAGCCTTATGGAACATGTGCCGCTTATAGGCGGGGGCGCAGTAACCGTAAACCCGCGATATCCGGTAAGGATAGAAAATGACCCGCCAAGTTCGCGCCGTTTTGCCGCGGCATGGGAACATCTGGATGAATTTCACCCTGTGTTTGGCGCGCCTCTATCCTTTGTTCAGCTTTGGGTAGCGCGAGGTAGACAAACGGCCGCAAAAGTCGAGCTGTACGCGATCTGGATGCAAAAAAAACGTAGTCAAACCCAAACCCGTAGGCTTTAGTATACACATTCACATTCACATTCACATTCACATTCACATTCATGTGAGGAAATATGAGACAACCGAACCCCAGATTCCCGATTGAGCGGGAAGATATCGAACGGGTCATTCGCCGATTTTATCGCGAAGGGCCCGGGTTCGATGTGATTGGGGATCAAATTCGTTGGGAAATGGAAACCTTCGGCGATGAAATCGTCGATGCGGTTGCCGATTTCTGGAGCGAAGTCATCTTGTACAACAACATCACCGTGGTGCCGTCGATGCAGATGGCCGAAAGTTCGCGGAAATTTCGTATTGAAAACATTGAAATTTGGTTCGCCGCACTTGGCGAGATTATGGAAAAAGAGCTGACACCGCTGCAGGCTGCGGCATGGGGATCACTACAACAAGGCGTGTTCACGACCGTATTATCGAGCATGCGACCTGTGATGTCAGCTAGAACAGATAATGACGAGGATGGCGCACGGACGACCTAGATTCCCGATTTCTGAGGAAGAAATCAGAAGGGTGTTCGAGCGGTTCTACCGCGAAGGCACGGACCTACCTGTTATTGGGGCCCAGATCGCATGGGAATTTGAACATTACGGCGACGCGATCCTGGACACGGTGATCGAGTATTGGGTTCAGATCATTGTTCACGACAATATCGCATTTGAACCTTCGATGGCATTGCCGGCCAGCTCGATTAAATCGCGGACAGAAGACACCGAATACTGGATAAAAGGTGCCTTCGCGATCATGCGTGAGGAACTGACCCCGCTTCAGGTCGCGTCTTGGGAAACGCTGATGAATGGTCGACTGACGCAAAAACTCAAAAACATGCGGCCGGGTGTCTAGTGCTTTGCCCTCGCCAATCGCCTGCAAAAGGCGTATGGCCAAGGCATGATGAACACCGTTTCCCTGACCGAGGCGAGTCGCCTCCTGGCTTGGCGGCGTCCTTGGGTGCTCTTGTTCCTGATGGCCATGGCTATGCCGATTGCGTTCAACGTCTGGTCCGCGCTGCTAAACAATTTCGTTATTGAGGTCGCCAACTTTGACGGGGCCGACATTGGCCTGTTGCACACCGTACGTGAAATTCCCGGGTTTCTCGCCATTGGCGTGATCGCCTTGATCATGTTTATCCGCGAACAGGTCTTGGGTGTTGTGTCGCTGCTGCTGCTTGGTGTTGCGACTGCGGTGACGGCTTGGTTTCCGACGATGGGGGGCATCCTTACCATCACAATGCTGTCGTCGATCGGGTTCCACTATTATGAAACGGTGAACCAGTCGCTTCAGCTTCAATGGATCGACCGGAAACGCGCGCCGCAAGTGATCGGTTGGATGATGGCGGCGGCCTCGGCAGCGACGCTGATCGCCTATGTGTCGATTGTCCTGACATGGAAGACCTACGACCTGTCGTATAATTTCGTCTACATGGTTGGCGGCGGGATCACGGCCCTGATCGCGGTATTCTGTTTTGTGGCCTATCCACAGTTTGAATCCCCCGAGCCACAGGTGAAAAAGTTCATCCTGAAGCGCCGGTATTGGCTGTACTACACGCTGCAGTTCATGGCCGGCGCACGGCGTCAGATTTTCGTGGTTTTTGCCGGCTTTATGATGGTCGAACGGTTCGGCTTTGAGGTGCATGAACTCACCCAGCTGTATCTGATCAACCTCGTGGCCAATATGGTTTTTGCCCCGTTGATCGGTCGGCTTGTCACCGTTTGGGGTGAACGTCGCGCCCTGTTGATAGAATACGCAGGCCTTGCCATTGTGTTCCTTGCCTATGGCGGAATTTACTATTTTGGCTGGGGCGTGCTGATCGCTGCGGCGCTCTACGTGCTTGATCACTTGTTCTTTGCCATGGCGCTGGCACTGAAAACCTATTTTCAGAAAATCGCAGATCCGGGTGACATTGCGCCAACTGCCGCTGTTGCCTTTACCATCAACCACATTGCGGCTGTGTTCCTGCCGGTGCTGCTGGGTCTTTTGTGGCTGGTGTCGCCGATGGCTGTGTTCATTCTGGCCGCTGCGATGGCCTCGACGTCATTTGCTTTGGCCTTGCTGATCCCGCGGCATCCGGCCAAAGGACATGAAACCATTTTCCAGACGCGCCTGACCGCGCCAGCCGAGTAAGCAATGACCGACCTGACCTATTCCGCCATTTGTACCGTCGAAACCCAAGACCAAGCCGACCGTTTGGCTGCGGCCTGTGAAAACCTGATCCCCGAACCAACCGGCGTTGGCACGTTCGAGATCGAGGACGGATCGGGGCTCTATGAGGTGACATGCTATTTCACCGAAAAACCGGACGAGGCGGGCCTTGCGTTGTTGACGGCGATGCATGCCACGCGTGAATTTATCGTGTCCGAGGTGCCGCAAATTGATTGGGTGTCGCACGTGCGCCGCGAATTGGCACCGGTCGAGGCTGGACGTTTCTTTGTCTATGGCGGCCACGACAAAGATAAGTTGCCAGCGGACAAGATCGGTTTGTTGATCGAGGCGGCGATGGCCTTTGGTACAGGGCATCATGGTACGACACTTGGATGTTTGCGCGCCGTCGACCGTATTGCAGACGCAGGATTCGCTGCGGGCAAAACGGCGGATATCGGCTGTGGTACTGCGGTTCTGGCCATGGCGGCCAAGAAGATCTGGCCGGAAAGTTTCGTCCTCGCCTCGGATATTGACCGCGTTGCTGTGGATGTCGCCGAGGCGAACCTGACTGCCAATGATATGGGCGGCGAGATTACCTGTGTCGAGTCGGCTGGGTTTGACGCCGATGCGGTGCGCGAACATGCACCCTATGATCTGATTTTCGCAAATATCCTGAAAGGCCCGCTGATCGAATTGTCGCCAGATATGGCCGCGAATCTGCGGTCTGGCGGTCGCGCGATTCTGTCTGGGTTGCTGAACGAACAAGCCGAAGAGATCATCGGCGTCTACAATCAGAACGGTTTCGCACTCGAAAACCACGAGATTATCGGCGAGTGGTCAACATTGACCTTGGTTCGCGGGTAATTGTTCTCGAATTTTCAATCTAATTGCCTCAATTTTGACAGAAATTAGGACTAGTTACGCCGCCATTGTAGTTGGGTGTTGGAGTGAAGTTATGGCTGTTAGCGAGTCGTCGTTTGGGGAACGTATTCTAAAGATTGAGGAACAACGATCATCCCGTGTTAAAAATGGATACATCCATGAGATGCGTGCAGATGGCCTGATCGTGGCCCGTCCACGCGCCTATAAACCGTCGTTTCCGTTTCGTGGATTGTTGATGGTTGCGGTGTGTTTTTTGCTGTTCAAAACGCTAATCGTGATATCTGTGGATGAGGTCACTTACGATCGGCGCATGGATACGCTGCAGAGTGGTACAATGGCCGAGCGGGTCGGTGCCTATCTCATGCAGGACGATCCAGTTACCTCTGGTTTGGCCGAGTTTTTGCTGACGCAGGCCGATAGGTTGATCGCCGCATTGGACTAAACAAAAAGGCCGCCCACGATGGGCGGCCTTTTGATTTGGGGGTTGGGCGACCTTAGATGTTGCCAACAACCACATCGGCGCGGGTCAGGCCGATATCGTCCAATTCACGATCCGAAAGGGTCATCAGAACTTTGCGGGTCTGACGTTCTTCGTACCAGGTTTTTACTTCTGCAGCGGTGTCGATGCAGAACGAGATTGCGGCGTATACGGTGCGCGGGCTCAGTGCGCGGCTGTTGTCGATTGCGACCATTTTAGGCTCCAAAACTGTTCGGGGATGCTGATGTTCAGCGATCAAATATTCTGTGGCCCATGTACGCCTGGTTGTGTGCTATGAAAACTTCGCAATTTGCATAGTCCTTATGCGTTTTCAGAATGCCAGAAAATTGGGCATTGGTGCTGATATTTGGGCAAATGCGCCTGTGGTCCGCTGTCGCCGATTGGTCGCGGCACGTCAGGGGGATCGAACAAACCGAAAACATGCTTGGCCTATGTTCGCCTTTTGTGCTACCCCTGTGGCAACAAGAAGAAAGGCAGGCTATGCGCGTTATCGGCATCGATCCGGGGTTGCGCAACATGGGGTGGGGCGTGATCGAGGCGAATGGCTCTCGGTTGTCCCACGTTGCGAACGGTGTGTGTAAATCAGACGGGGGCGCAGAGCTGGCCGAACGGTTGTTGGATTTGCATCGGCAGCTGACCGAGGTTTTCCGCACATACGAACCCGACCTTGCCGCCGTAGAACAGACCTTTGTGAACAAAGACGCGGTCGCCACGCTCAAACTTGGTCAGGCGCGGGGGATTGCCCTCTTGGTGCCCGCACAGGCCGGTTTGGAAATTGGTGAGTATTTGCCGAACGCGGTCAAAAAGGCCGTCGTTGGCGTCGGTCACGCGGATAAAAAGCAGATTGACCATATGGTGCGCCTGCAATTGCCAGGCGTGAAAATCGCGGGGCCGGATGCGGCGGATGCCCTTGCCATCGCGATTTGTCACGCGCATCACTGTCAGTCAGCGGGCCATATGACCCGCGCATTGATGAAGGCAGGCGGATGATCGGTAAGGTTTCTGGCATTCTGGAGTATAAGGCCGCAGATCACGTTTTGATCGACGTGCGCGGTATTGGATATGTTGTGTACCTGTCGGATCGGGTGATGTCGTCGATGCCCCGCGTTGGCGAGGCGGTCGCGCTTTATACCGACCTTTTGGTCCGTGAGGATCTGATGCAACTGTTCGGTTTTTCCACGCTTGAGGAAAAAGAATGGCACCGTCTGCTGACGGGCGTTCAGGGGATCGGGCCCAAGGCATCATTGGCGATTCTTGGCACGCTTGGGGCGGATGGCGTTAGCCGTGCGATCGCGCTTGGCGATTGGTCCGCCATTTCCAAGGCCAAGGGCGTTGGCCCGAAAACCGCACAAAAGGTGATCCTTGACCTGAAGGGCAAGGCGCCAAGTGTCATGGCCCTTTCGGGCACTTTGGCCGCGACATTGGATGATGCGCCGGTTATCGAAGACGATGTCGCCGCAGCGCCAAAGCCCGCGAAACGCAAACCATCGGTTCCGAAACAGAACCCCGCACAGGCCGAGGCGTTGTCCGCCTTGCAGAACCTTGGCTATTCGCCCTCTGATGCGGCTGGCGCGGTGGCCGAGGCGCTGGGCGATGCGCCCGATGCAGACACAGGCGACCTGATCAAACTGGCGCTGCGCCTGTTGGCGCCAAAGGGCTAAGCCATGGACCGTGTAGACGACCTGACCCCCCAGCGAAAACCCGAGGATGCCGACCGTGCCCTGCGGCCGCAGGCGCTCGAAGAATTTATTGGCCAGCAAGAGGCGCGGGCGAACCTGCGTGTGTTTATCGAGTCCGCAAAAATGCGGGGCGAGGCGATGGACCACACGCTGTTCCACGGCCCGCCCGGATTGGGCAAAACCACATTGGCGCAGATCATGGCCCGCGAATTGGGCGTGAATTTCAAAATGACCTCAGGGCCGGTTTTGGCCAAAGCGGGCGATCTGGCCGCGATCCTGACCAACCTTGAGGCGCGAGACGTTCTGTTTATCGACGAAATCCATCGGATGAACCCTGTTGTCGAAGAGGTGCTTTACCCCGCGATGGAGGATTTCGAGCTTGATCTTGTGATCGGCGAGGGCCCTGCGGCGCGGACCGTCCGGATCGAGTTACAGCCATTTACGCTGGTTGGCGCGACCACGCGTCTTGGCCTACTGACCACGCCGCTGCGGGACAGGTTCGGCATTCCAACACGGCTGCAGTTTTATAACGTTGATGAGCTGCATCAGATCGTGACGCGGGGTGCGCGATTGCTGGGCGCGCCCGCCGAGGATGATGGCGCGTATGAAATCGCGAAACGCGCCCGCGGCACACCGCGTATCGCGGGGCGTTTGCTGCGCCGTGTTGTGGATTTCGCCTTGGTCGAGGGCGATGGCTGCGTGACGCAGGCAATCGCTGATCGTGCGTTGACGCGTTTGGGGGTGGATCACCTTGGCCTTGATGGGGCGGACCGCCGGTATCTGCAATTGATCGCAAACAGCTATGGCGGCGGACCGGTTGGCATCGAAACCCTGTCTGCCGCGCTGTCCGAAAGCCGTGACGCGCTGGAAGAAGTGATCGAGCCTTATCTGCTTCAACAGGGGTTGATTCAGCGTACCCCGCGCGGTCGGATGCTAACGAATGCATCGTGGCGTCATTTGGGGCTAGAGGTCCCCAAGAACCAGCAGGACCTTTTCAAGTAATGGATATCGCCGACGCCACCCGCATTTCGGAACAGGTGTCCGATATCTATGCGGCGCGGTGTGGCATAAATCGTGACGATTTTTGGTATCTCGCCAAAATGCAAGAAGAACTGGGCGAATTGACAGCCGTGTTTCTGTCCCAAACTGGACGCGGACGTGATCGCGGTGAACCACCCGAGGCGCTGGCCCATGAGCTGGCAGATCTGTTTGCCCAGCTTTTGCTTTTTGCGGACCACAACGGGATCGATGTCCCAAGCACACTGATGTCAAAGTGGGGCCGGTATTTGCCCGCGCAGGCGGACGGTTGAAACCTGCCGTCTAGCGTCGTATCCGAAGGCAAAGGATAAAGGCCATGACCCCAGATCAGATCGAACCCTATTTCACGCGCCCTGACGGAAGCTATCTATGTGCCCGCTGGGGGCGCCCAATCGTACCGGTGATTTTCGGCGTCGAGGAACAAACGCTTCAGGTGTTGAAGGGCGCGATTGAGGGCGTGGTCGGGATGTCTGGTCACAAAATGGCCGAAACCGATCCTGAACTGGGTGCAAACCTGATGGTGTTTTTCTGCCGCGATTGGGATGAACTGACCGGTGTGCCCAATCTTGAAAAGCTCGTTGATGGGTTGCCGGAACTGGTTGAACGATTGACTGCGTCTGATGCCAATCAGTATCGCACCTTCCGCTTTGACGAGGACGGCGCGATCAAGGCCTGCGTCGTGTTCATTCGGATGGATAAGGCGATGTCGGCCCAACCCGCCGAGGAAATCGCGCTGGCACAGGCCGCGCAAATCATGCTCACCTTTGGTCCAAATGCATTTTCGGCTCAATCGCCGCTGGCCATTGCCAATAATGTGACGGTGCTGCGACCAGACATCGGCGCCATCATCCGTGCCGCCTATGATCCGGTGATGCCCGCATCTGCACAGGACAATAGCCACGCCTTTAGGCTGGCGGCGCGGATCACTGTCGGGGCAGGGGCGAATGATGACGCATAATATTTCCGTCCGCGTTTACTACGAAGACACCGACCTTGCCGGCATTGTTTATTATGCCAATTACCTGAAGTTCATCGAACGGGCGCGGACCGAATGGGTCCGTGATCTTGGCGTCGATCAGGGCGCGCTAAAGGCCGAAACAGGAACCGTATTCGCGGTGAGGCGGGTCGAGGCGGATTATCTCATCGCGGCAAAATTCGATGATGTGCTGACTGTGCGCACTGAATTGGTCAAACTGGGCGGCGCGTCACTGATCGTTCAACAGGACGTGCTGCGCGGTGAAGAGCTTTTGTTCACGGCCAAGGTTACAATCGTCGCAATCGGGTCAGAGGGCAAAGCCGTCAGGCTGCCGCCCGTGATCCGCGACCCTCTACTGTAGTTCACGGAACATTACGCTAACTGGCGGTTTCCTGCCTGCGATCACGCAAAATTTGGCTGCCTGTGGCGGTTCTTGTTGGCTTAGACGTTGAAAATAAGGTATCTGGGAAGAAAGCGGACAAACCGCAGGTCCCAAAACGACCAACCAGAGCAGGCAGATGGAAGCAGCAACAGATTATACCATGTGGGCGCTATTCGCCCGCGCGACCCTTATTGTGAAACTTGTGATGATCATGTTGGTCCTTGCATCCGTGTGGTGCTGGGCGGTGATCGTCGACAAAATCATCCAATACCGCAAAGCCCGTGCCGAGGCGGCGATTTTTGATCGCGCTTTTTGGTCGGGCGAGCCGCTGAACGATCTGTTTGAACAGATCGGCACCAACCCCAAAGGCCAGTCACAGCGCGTATTTGTGGCCGGCATGTTGGAATGGCAGCGTAGCCACCGCAGCGACGGGGGCCTGATCGCAAACGCACAGGCCCGCATCGACCGGAATATGGACGTCGCCATCGCCAAAGAGGCCGCCAGCTTGCAACGCGGTTTGCCGGTCCTTGCAACAGTTGGTTCGACGGCCCCGTTTGTCGGGCTGTTCGGGACGGTCTGGGGGATCATGAATTCGTTCATCGAAATCGCCGAGGCGCAGACAACCAACCTTGCCGTTGTTGCACCGGGTATTTCCGAGGCGCTGCTGGCGACCGGTCTGGGTCTGCTGGCCGCTATTCCGGCGGTGATATTCTATAACAAACTGTCTGCCGATAGTGATCGGATCATCTCAGGGTATGAGGCCTTTGCAGATGAGTTTTCGACGATTCTGTCACGTCAGTTGGATAGCTAAGCCATGGGCGCAGGTGTTATGAACAACGGTCGCGGGGGCGGAGGGCGCAGACGCCGCCGCCACGGGGCCAGCACACAGCCGATGTCAGAGATCAACATCACGCCATTTGTGGATGTGATGCTGGTGCTACTGATTATTTTCATGGTCGCTGCGCCGCTGATGACGGTTGGTGTGCCCGTGGAATTGCCGAAAACCCAAGCCAGCGCCCTGCCGACCGACGAAGAAGAACCGCTGACGGTGACAATCACCGCAGAGGGCACCGTCGCAATCCAGAACACTGAAACCGCGCAAGATGAACTGGTGGCCAAGCTTCAGGCCATCGCCGCCGAACGTAGCAGTGACCGCATCTATCTGCGAGCAGACGGATCGAATGACTGGAATCGTGTGGCCGAGATTATGGGGCTGTTGAACGCTGGCGGTTTTTCCAACATTGGCCTTGTGACCGACATCGCCACCGATGGGGCCGGAGGGTAGGGGCCTATCGTGGAAGCGCAGCGTCTGACCATCGGAACCTATGTTTCGGGCGTGGCTCATGTGGGCCTGCTTGGATGGTTGCTTGTTGGATGGGGGCTCAGCAGCGATCCCTTGCCGTTTGACGTTGCCGAGGTGTCTGTCGTGTCCAGCGAAGAGTTTGCCGCGCTGACCCAGGCCTTTACCCCGCAACCTGTTGATGATGCGCCGTCTTTGGTCACGCCAGTTGTGCCCGACACCGCAACGCCGGAACCTGCACAGGACACCGCGCCGCAATCTGCGCCTCAGCCGGTCGCCCCTGCGGCCCCGATCGAAGAAACCCCGCCGCCTGCCGCGCCAGAGCCAATTCCGCAACCGGCCGAGGTTCAGCCCGACGCGCCCGATCAGCCGTTTGTGCCGGATTTGCCTGAACTTGGTGCACCGGATCTGCCTGCCTCGGATCGCCCTGTCCCGCGCCCTGCGGATCGCATCGCGGATACGCCTGCGCCGCCACCGCCGCCAGATGCGGATGTTGCGCCTGTGGAAACGCCGCCCGTTGCCGAACGGTCCGAACCGACGCAGCCTGAAGTCACCCAAGAATCCGAAAACGCCGCGCCAGAAGAGGCCGCACCGCGCCTTGTGACCGAGGCAGAAACGCCAGCGGGCAGTGTGACGGCATCCGTGCGCCCGCCAACGCGGCCAGCGCCGCCCGCGCCGACCGTGACAGAGACAGAGCCTGAACCCGAAGCGCCGAGCGCCCCCGCGAGCGACGATCAGGCCGACGCGATTGCCGCCGCTGTGGCCGCCGCCGCCGCGACCGCACCGGCCGAAAGCAGCGCGCCCCAAGGTCCGCCCCTAACCGGCGGCGAGATTGCAGGTTTCAAGGACGCGATGAACGCCTGTTGGATTTATGACCCTGCGGGCATTGCCGCCAACGTTGTTCTGACGGTCGAATTCAACCTGACCCCCGAGGGTAAGGTGGTGAACAATGAAATCCGCTTTGTCAGTGCAACAGGCGGGGATCAGGCGGCGTTTGATCTGGCGTTCAGAAACGCGCGCAGCACAATTTTCCGCTGTCAGGGGAATGGGTATGACCTGCCGTCTGACAAATACGACCAATGGCGCGAAGTTCAGGTTATTTTCGATCCAAGTGGGGTGAAATTCTAATGTTCCGGCAGCTTTTTGCGCAAATTCCCCTGCAAACCATCCCGAGATTGCGTTTGTGTTCCAATATCATCCCAAGATCGCATCGGGCAGAGCGAGGATTAGACATGTTTAAACGATTGATCACTGTGTTTGTCGCGATTGTGGCGATGCTGCCGCTGGCGGCGCGGGCAGAACCGCTTGTCATTCGGTTGGACAGTCCGGTGATTGAGCCGATCCCATTTGCCTTGCCAGCGTTTGATGCAGAAAACGCCGCCGCGACACAAGTGGCCGCTGACATCAGCCAATTGGTGGCGCAGGACCTGACCAGCACGGGTTTGTTTCGGCAAATCCCGTCCAGTGCGTTCATTTCCCAGCACCGCTTTACCCAAAGCCCGTCCTTTGCCGATTGGCGCGCGATCAACGCGCAAGCGATGATCACTGGTGCCGTTGCGGTTCAGGGCGATCAGGTCATCGTGAAATTCCGCCTTTATGACGTGTTCGCCGGTGATGAAATGGGCGATGGGCTTCAGTTTGTGGGCACAACGGGCGCGTGGCGACGGATGGCGCATAAGGTTGCGGACCAAGTCTATAGCCGGATCACGGGCGAAAACGGATATTTCGATAGCCGCGTGATTTTCGTGACCGAAGACGGGCCCAAGGAAAACCGCATCAAATCCATTTCGATCATGGATCAAGACGGCTTCCCAGGCAGCATCAAACAGCTGACCACAGGCAGCAGCCTTGTGCTTGCGCCACGGTTTTCGCCAACGGGCGACCGCGTGCTGTACACGTCCTATGAAACCGGTACCCCGCGTATCTTTATGCTGGATGTTCAGTCCGCAGCGGCGCGTCCGATTTCCACGGCGCCTGGGGATATGGCCTTTACCCCGCGCTTTTCGCCAGATGGGTCCAAGGTTGTCTATTCGCTGTCGAACGGCGGAAACACCGATATCTGGATGACGGATGTGAACACAGGCGCGCACACGCGCCTGACAAATGCACCGTCGATTGAAACCGCGCCATCGCTGTCCCCAGACGGCAGCCAGATCGTCTTCGAATCCGACCGGTCCGGTTCTCAGCAGCTCTACATCATGTCGATCAATGGCGGCGAACCGCGCCGGATTTCCTTTGGCGAAGGCCGTTATGGCACGCCGGTTTGGTCGCCGCGCGGTGATCTGGTGGCCTTTACCAAACAAAGCGCGGGCCGGTTCCATATTGGCGTGATGCGCACCGATGGTAGTCAGGAACGCCTGTTGACCTCGGCCGGTGGCGGGTTTCAGGACGAAGGCCCCACATGGTCGCCGAACGGGCGTGTTTTGATGTTCTTCCGTGAAACACTTGGCCAGAACGGTGGACCAAGCCTGTATTCGGTCGATATCCTTGGGCGCAACTTGCGGCAGGTTTCGACGGGCGGTTTTGCGTCCGACCCATCATGGGGACCGCTACAGCGCTAGCGCGGTGGATTTCCAAGTCACCTAAGTCGTGATACCCTTTTCCTAACGAGCATGAAAAATAAAACAGGAACCCTGAAATGACCAAGCTGACCAAAGCTGCGCTGTTGATCGCCGTATCGGTGATTTCGGCCTGTACCAATCCTGACCGCTTCGGCGGCGCGGCGGGCAATACCGTTGATCTGAATAATCAGGCCGGCATCAACCAGTCCGAACTGGGATCTGCCAGCGATCCAACCAGCCCTGCCTATTTCAACCAGACAATCGGCGACCGCGTGTTGTTTGTGGTTGATCAGTCGACCCTGACGGATGAGGCCAAGGCTCTGCTGAACCTGCAGGCCGAATGGTTGATCACCAATTCCGATTTCCGCGCCACGATCGAAGGCCATGCCGACGAACAGGGCACCCGCGAATATAACCTTGCGCTTGGCAACCGCCGTGCGGCTGCGGTGCGCGATTACCTTGTGTCGCGCGGTGTGCTGGCGTCGCGCCTGTCGACCAATTCGTTCGGCAAAGAACGCCCCGTGGCAACCTGCGCGAACGAGTCGTGCTATTCATTGAACCGCCGCGCTGTGACCGTCATTGCGTATAGCACCGGCGGGCTAAGCTGATCACGCCATAGGGGGCTGACAAATGCGTATGAAACTGTTTGCGATTGCACTGACATTGGCCGTTCCTTCGATGGGATGGGCACAGGATGAAACGCTGGCGGATATACGTGTGCAGTTGTCGGCACTGTTTCGGGATGTTCAGTCGCTTTCGGCCGAGCTGACCGCGAATGGCGCAGCCACGGGTGTGGCCGGATCAAACCCGCTGGAACGGATTGAGGCGATCAACGCCGAACTGACCCGCCTGACAGCCAAGACCGAAGAGCTTGAGTTTCGGATTGGCCGCATCGTGGCGGATGGAACCAATCGCATTGGCGATCTTGAGTTCCGCCTGTGCGAACTGGAACCGACCTGCGATATTGGCACCTTGGGTGTGACGTTGACCTTAGGCGGCGACCCTGACACGCCCGCCCCAACGCCCGCGCCGGTGGTCACCCCCGGTCCGCAGTTGGCCGTGGGTGAAACCGCAGATTTTGAGGCGGCTATGGCGGCCTTTGAGGGCGGCGAGTTTCAGGCGGCAGCAGATCAGTTTGCCAGCTTTGTCCAAAAATATCCCGGCGGGCCGATGAACCAACAGGCGCATTATCTGCGCGGTGAGGCCTATGAAAGCCTTGGGGCGATGACCGATGCGGCGCGGGCCTATCTGGATGCGTTCTCGCTCAATCAATCCAGCGAACTGGCCCCTGATGCTCTGTTCAAACTGGGGTTCAGTCTAGGGGCCTTGGGACAAACTCAGGACGCTTGCATCACATTGGCGCAGGTTGGTGTCCGGTTCCCGAACAGCGACGCTTCGCTGGATGCTGCGTCGGCGCAGCGGAATTTGGGATGTTCGTAACGGACGCATGGCTGGAAGAGCAGGGCGAAGACGCCCCATTGCTCAGGTCAATTGCGCAGGGTTTTCCAGACGAAGGGCCGGTTGCGGTCGCGGTGTCGGGGGGCGGCGATTCACTCGCAGCGCTGCACCTCGCGCAGCGTCTTGGCCGCGTTGCGAACAGGTTGGTTTTCGCAGTCACCGTTGATCACGGACTAAGGGCCGCCTCACGGCAAGAGGCCGAAGGCGTCGCCGCGTTTTGCCGCCGGATCGGGGTTGCGCATGAAACGCTGACATGGCGCGAACCTGCCCATGACAAAAACCTACAGGATCAGGCGCGCCGCGCCCGCTATGGCCTGATGGCTGAATGGGCGCAGGTGCAGGGCATTCGTCATTTGATCCTTGGGCACACCTCTGAAGATCAGGCGGAGACCTTTTTGATGCTGGTTGCGCGGGGCGCGGGGGTCGATGGCTTGTCCTCGATGGGGATCGTGGCGGACCGGTATGGCGTGACGTTGCTGCGGCCATTGTTGGGCCATTCCCGCGACGATCTGCGCCGGTATCTTGTGCGTCATGACATTGACTGGGTCGATGACCCAACCAACGACGATGAGACATATCAACGGGTACGCGTCCGCAAGGCGCAGCCTTCTTTGTCCGCGCTTGGGCTGACATCAGGTGCCATTGGGCAAACGGTGTCTGCGCTGCAGTCCGCCAAATCGGCGCTGGACTATTATACCAACGTCGAGATCGAAAAATGGGTCAAACAAGATGTCGGTGACGTTCTGATTCCGCGTGACCTGTCCCAACTGGTCCCGTTTGAAATCGAGCGGCGCATTTGGCTGCGCACCCTGAAATGGGTGGGGAATGCGGGATATGGGCCCCGGCAATCGGCATTTGAGGGGATGTTGCGGACGGTTGCCTTCGGGCAAAGGGCTACGCTTCACGGATGTTTGATGACGTCAGAGGCCGGACAGGTGCGGGTGTCGCGTGAACCGTCTGCGGTGGTCGCGCATGAACGCCCCGCAGGACAGGTTTGGGATGGCCGATGGATCGTCGAGGGACCATTTGCCGCGACCCATCACATCGCTGCATTGGGCGAATCTGGCTTGCTGAGCTGTCCAAACTGGCGGGAAACGGGACGAAAACGCACAAGTTTGTTGGCCTCACCCGCAGTTTGGGAGGGCAATAACCTTGTCGCTGCCCCGCTTGCGGGTGTAGAGAGCGGGTGGACTGTGCGGTTTGCCACCAATCTTTAGGGCTGAACTTTCGCCGCATTGAACTACCGCACTTAGCCCCTATTTTAGGGAAAAGCGGTCACCGACCCCGGTGATACGAACGTCAAAGGAGTTTCCCCCTTGGGTAACGCGCGAAATATCGTTTTCTGGGCCGTCCTGTTTTTGCTGGTCGTCTCTCTTTTCTCTATGTTCTCGGATAATTCGGGTTCGCTGGGTTCCACGACCCGCACCTATTCGGAATTCATCCAATCGGTCGAAGATGGCACCGTCACCAGCGTGACCATCGACGGCGAGCGAGTGTCCTACATCGCCAATGGCAGCAACTTTACCGCTGTTATGCCAAGCGATGCATCGGTAACCGACCTTCTGCTGGAACGGGATATCCCTGTAAAAGCCGAAAGTCAGGAAACTTCGTTGTTTCAAGGGCTGTTGCTGAGCCTGTTGCCATTTGTTTTGCTGATCGGTGTGTGGATTTATTTCATGAACCGGATGCAGGGCGGCGGTCGCGGCGGCGCGATGGGCTTTGGCAAATCCAAGGCCAAACTGCTGACCGAAAAACATGGCCGCGTCACATTTGACGATGTTGCCGGTATCGACGAAGCCAAAGAAGAGCTGGAAGAGATCGTAGAATTCCTGCGCAACCCACAGAAATTCAGCCGTCTGGGCGGCAAAATCCCTAAAGGTGCGCTGCTTGAGGGCCCTCCCGGTACTGGTAAAACCCTGCTGGCGCGTGCGATCGCGGGCGAGGCAGGTGTGCCGTTCTTCACCATCTCGGGGTCCGACTTTGTTGAAATGTTCGTCGGTGTTGGCGCGTCGCGTGTCCGCGACATGTTCGAACAGGCCAAAAAGAACGCGCCATGTATCGTATTCATCGACGAAATCGATGCCGTTGGCCGCGCGCGTGGTCAGGGCTACGGCGGTGGCAACGACGAACGCGAACAGACATTGAACCAGCTGCTGGTTGAGATGGACGGTTTCGAAGCCAACGAAGGTGTCATCATCATCGCGGCGACCAACCGAAAGGATGTTCTGGACCCTGCGCTGCTGCGTCCGGGCCGCTTTGACCGTCAGGTTGCCGTTGGCAATCCAGACATCAAAGGCCGTGAAAAAATCCTTGGTGTTCATGCGCGCAAAACGCCGTTGGGTCCTGATGTTGACCTGCGGATCATTGCACGCGGCACGCCGGGCTTTTCGGGTGCGGACCTTGCCAACCTTGTGAACGAGGCGGCCCTGATGGCGGCACGTGTCGGTCGCCGGTTTGTCACCATGGTCGATTTCGAAAACGCCAAGGACAAGGTCATGATGGGCGCCGAACGCCGCAGCATGGTTTTGACCGCGGACCAGAAAGAGAAAACCGCCTATCACGAAGCGGGCCACGCGATTGTCGGTCTGAAGCTGCCAGAGTGTGATCCGGTCTATAAGGCCACAATCATTCCACGCGGCGGTGCGCTGGGTATGGTGATCAGCCTGCCGGAAATGGACCGCCTGAACTGGCACCGTGACGAATGTGAACAGCGTCTTGCGATGACCATGGCCGGTAAGGCGGCTGAGGTTCTGAAGTACGGCGAAGATCACGTATCGAACGGCCCTGCCGGTGACATTCAGCAGGCCAGCCAACTGGCACGCGCCATGGTGATGCGCTGGGGTATGTCGGACAAGGTCGGCAACATTGACTATGCCGAAGCCCACGAAGGCTATCAGGGCAATACCGGCGGCTTCTCGGTCTCGGCGAGCACGAAAGAGCTCATCGAAGAGGAAGTGAAGCGTTTCATTCAGGATGGCTATGACCGCGCGGTCAAAATCATTCAGGACAACAAGGACGAGTGGGAACGCTTGGCCGAAGGTCTGCTTGAATACGAAACACTGACCGGCGAAGAGATCGAGCGCGTGATGCGCGGCGAGCCACCTCAGTCGCCCGACAACGACAATAATGACGATAACGGCTCGGCCTCGGTCGCCTCTTTGCCAAAGGCGGGACGCAACCGAAAGGCGCCGGATGCCGATCCGGGCCTTGAACCGGAACCAACGTCGTGATGAAACAAACCCCGAGGCAATGCCTCGGGGTTTTTGATTGGAGGCATCATGCCAGCGCTGGTTGCAACAGAATTTGTCGGGACGATCACCTATTTGGGCTTTATGCCCGAACTGTCGAACGGCACCATCACGTCAGGACCGGTTGAGGCGATGACCCTTGATTGGGCGGGCAATCCGGTGGATGCCCATTATGGCGAAACGCGCCCTAGCTGTAGCCGCGTGACCCAGCAATATCCCAAGAACACGGAAATCCGGAACGTGCGTCAGTTGTCGGTACTATCCGCCGAGGAAATCGTGGCCATCGCAGCCGAGCTGAAGCTGGACACGCTGGATCCTGTGTGGCTGGGGGCCTCGATCATTGTTGAAGGGATACCCGATTTTTCGCATATCCCGCCGTCGTCGCGACTGCAGGCCGAAAATGGCACGACCTTGACCGTCGATATGCAGAACCGCCCCTGTCACGTGGTGGCCAAAACGATCGAGCAAGATCGCCCGGGCCATGGCAAGGCGTTTAAGGGCGCGGCGAATGGCAAGCGCGGTGTTACAGCCTGGGTGGAACGTCCGGGTGGGTTGACCATTGGCGATACGCTCAGGCTCCATATTCCGGACCAGCGCGGCTGGCAGCCCTAGTCGGAATTTCCGATCCGAAATTTTCCAAACTGCGCCTGCCGTGAACGATCCAAAAGCGGTCGATTTTCTGTCGTTTTGCCCGTTTCCCTCTGGTTAGCGTGCGGTTAAACCTGCGCCGGACGAGTCTGGCTCACGGGACGGGTGGTCAGATCATACAGGATCGGCGGGAAACCACGCCGAGGGGCTTCGAGCCCCCCGACGCGGTGCCATCGGCGCATCCTGCTGCAACGAGGAAAAGGGGATGCCGATGGCGGCGACAGTGATTGATGGCAAGGCGTTTGCGGCTGACGTTCGAGGCAAAGTGGCCGAGCATGTAGCGCGGTTGAAAGAAGAGAACGGGATCGTTCCCGGTCTTGCGGTTGTCCTTGTGGGCGAAGACCCTGCAAGTCAGGTCTATGTCCGGTCCAAGGGCAAACAGACCGTTGAGGTCGGGATGAAATCCTTCGAACACAAGCTGCCGGATGATACCAGCGAAGCGGATTTGCTGGCCCTGATTGACCAATTGAACAATGACGCCTCGGTGCATGGCATTCTGGTACAGTTGCCACTGCCGGATCATATGAACGCCGACGCCGTGATCAACGCGATCAACCCTGCCAAGGATGTGGACGGGTTCCATATTTCAAATGTCGGCTTGCTGGGCACTGGTCAGAAATCCATGGTGCCATGCACGCCGCTTGGGTGTCTGATGATGCTGCGTGATCACCATGGTAGCCTGTCCGGCCTGAACGCCGTTGTCATCGGGCGCAGCAACATCGTTGGAAAACCAATGGCACAGCTGCTGCTGGGGGATAGCTGTACCGTGACCATCGCGCACAGCCGGACAAAGGACCTGCCGAGCGTTGTCAAACAAGCGGACATCGTCGTTGCCGCCGTTGGACGCCCAGAAATGGTGACAGGCGACTGGATCAAGCCGGGTGCGACCGTGATTGACGTTGGTATCAACCGTATCGAGGTTGACAGTGGCAAAACCCGTCTGGTCGGCGACTGCGACTATGAAAGCTGTGCCAAGGTTGCGGGCGCGATCACGCCTGTGCCGGGTGGTGTAGGGCCAATGACCATTGCCTGCCTGCTGGCCAACACCGTGACGGCCTGTTGCCGCGCAAACGGATTGGTCGAGCCCGAGGGCCTAACGGCCTAGGAAACACTACGTCACCTTGACCGGGGCTTGTCCATCACAACCTTTGGTCGGTATCCTGTGTCTTGGGGCGGTCATGACGTGACCGTGGAAGGAAATGGGACTATCGCCGCCGATGGGTGAGCAAACGAAACAACGCATGTTTGCGCGACCGCTATACGCCAATTGGTCGGTACCGGTCGCCGCATCATTCCTGATGGGGGTTACGGGGCCTTTCGGGTCCTATGAGGCGTTAGAGCTGATCCCACGTCTGTTGTTTTGGTCGGCGGTGTGCTGGTTCTACTTTGCACTATTGCTGAGCGGGGCACCTGTCATTGAACGGTGGGCGCAGCGGTTTAGCACCCCCGTTCAACGGATCATCCTTGTGCTGATTATGACAACGATCGGCGCGCCATTTGTCTATCAATTTGCCCACATAGCCTATCAGGATCACGTGCATAGCTTTGAAGGGCTGTGGCGGTGCTGGTGGCAGAGTTTTGGCATCATCGTTGCGGTGACAACGGTTGATGCGCTGTTGATGGACGAAGATTTTCCTGCAGATGATTTGCAAGGCGGTCGCGCGATCCGTCCAAGGTTGCTTGACCGGATTGACTGCGATGCGGAAACCTGTGTGATTTCGATATCGGCGGATAACCATCATGTGGTCGTCCAGCTAACCGACGGGGGCAGTGAGCGGATTCTGATGCGGTTTGCCGACGCGGTGAGCGAACTGGACACCATCGAAGGGTTTCCGATCCATCGGTCGCATTGGGTTGCCAAACGCCATGTGGTCACAGGGTTTCGCAAAGGCGGCAAAGACTATGTCGAATTGACGATGGGGCCGCCGCTGCCGGTCGGGCCGACCTACAAACGGGCGTTGACCGGTCAGGGTTATACCTTTGAGGCTAGGTCACAGGTACCGCGATAGCGCGCTTGCCCGTCAGAACGGCAATCGGCGTGCCGGAAAACAGGCCGCGCAATGGTGCCGATGCGGCGTTCAATCCGCCGGTGAAGGTGCCATAGGCGGGCAGGATCAAGCGCGTATCATCATAGACAAAGGCCGCACGGGCGGGGCCCGCGCCATTGATCCGGAATTTGGGGTGATAGTGCCCAGAAATTTCCGCGCTGGCCTCGGTCTGCGCAATATGGCGGAAGGTCAGGCCAGCGACCTCAACCTCGGCCAGATAGGTGCCACCGATCGAGACAGGGCCCGGATCATGGTTGCCTGTGATCCAGATCCAGTTGCGACCGGCGATCATCCGGACAATCCATAGGCGGATGTCCTCGGGCATGTTCAATTCTGCTTCGTCATCGTCAAAGCTGTCGCCAAGGCAGATCACGCGGGCGGGGTTCAGGGTGTTCAGGTCCTGATCCAGACGTTCCAGCGTGTCACGATTTTCATACGGCGGCAGCAGCGCGCCACCGCGGCGGGCCATCCGTTCGGATTTGCCAAGGTGCAGATCAGAAATGCACAGCGTGTCGTGATCCGGCAAATACAGCGCACCCGAGGGCAGGGCCCGCATGGCGGTGTCGCAAAAGGTAAAATCGTGGGTCGTCATGACCTGCCTTTTACGCGTCCTGTCACAATGGGCAAGATCTAGGCGAGCCCTGCCTCTTTCATCAGGCGTTCGGCTTCGCGCTCGACGATACGTTCGCGACCGGACCCCTGCACCGGCACCTTGCCCACCTCAAGGATCAGCGGCGCCGCAAGAGGCGTGATCCGGTCCAGCCTGCGAAACACGATCCGGCCTTTGGTGCGGGTCAACATATCCTCGATCCGACCAAAATCGACCAGCCCGCGCATCGCTTCGTCGCGGGTGATCCGCATCATCAAATGATCAGGGTCATATTTGGCCAAGGTGTCATACAAGATGTCGGAACTAAACGTTGCCTGCTTGCCGGTTTTGCGGGCCTGCGTGCTGTTCCGCTGTATCAATCCGGCAATGGTCGCCGCCGCGCGAAAGGTCCGTTTCATGACCGCATTGCCCGCAAGCCACGCGTCTAACCCGTCCCGCAAACCTTCGGATGCCAACAGCGGCGCGGGATCGCGCAACGGCTCTAGCCCCCAGATCAATGTGGCATAGTCGGTGGCCACAAACCCCAGCGGGTCCAATCCGGCCTCTTCCATACGGCGCGTTAGCAAAAGCCCCAGCGTTTGCTGCGCATTTCGCCCCGCGAACCCATAGAAACAGGCGTGTTCCCGCCCGTCATGTGGAAAGCTTTCGACCAGAAGGCTGCCCGGTTCGGGCATCGTTGACGCGCTGCGCTGAAGGTCGAGCCAGTCGGCGGTATGGGCGGGCAGTTCGGACCAGTCTCCGCGTTGCAGGTATCGCAGAATACGTTGGGATAGCTGGGTGGAGGTGGCAAATTTAGTGCCGTTGAATGTGGCAACCTTGGGCGTCTGGGACGATGATCGGGAGACCTCGACCACCAGTTCCTTTAGCCCTTCGTATCGCACAATCCGGCCGCCGATCAGAAAGGTATCACCGCGGGTGAGTGTTGAGGCAAAGCCTTCCTCGACCTCGCCCAATGGTTTGCCCGCGCCGCGCATCCGCACCTTTAGCGTATCGGTGTCTTGAATGGTGCCGATGTTCATCCTGATTTGGGTGGCGGCGCGTGGATCGCGCAATTGCCACAGCCCATCGGGCCGTTTCATCAGGCGTTGCCACGTATCATAAGCCCTGAGCGCATAGCCCCCCGTTGCCACAAAATCGAGGCAGTCATCAAACTGTGCGCGGCTCAGCCCCGCATAGGCGCCAACGCTGCGCACCTCGTGCATCAACTCGGTTTCGTCAAAGGGGCCAGCACAGGCGCGGATCAGGATATGCTGGCAAAGCACATCCAGAGGGCCGGGTCCACGGGGATCACCATCCAAATCGTTGTCGCGTGCGGCCTCAAGCGCGGCGAGGCATTCGACCACCTCAAACCTGTTGGCGGGAACCAGCAACGCCTTGGACGGGGCGTTGTAGCGGTGGTTGGCGCGTCCGATCCGCTGAATCAGCCGTTTGACGTTTTTCGGTGCGCCCACCTGTATGACCAGATCGACATCACCCCAATCGATGCCGAGGTCCAAGCTGCCCGTGCAGACAATCGCCCGCAGATCGCCGCGCACCATTGCGGCCTCGACGGCTTCGCGTTGGTCGCGCGACAGGCTGCCGTGGTGGATGCCGATGGGCAGGCTATCGTCATTGGCCAGCCACAGGTGGTGGAAGAAAATCTCGGCCTGTGCGCGGGTGTTGTGAAAGATCAGCGTTGTGTTGTGGGCTTTGACCATGTCCAGCACTTCTGGAATGGCATAGCGGCCCCCGCCGCCCGCCCAAGGGGGCGGGGTGTCGGTGCGCAGCATGGATATGTCAGGCGCGGGCCCCGGATCGGCGTGCAGAATGCGACAGGTCTGATCGGATCGCGCCAATTGGGCGGCCAGCGCGGCGGGGTCTTCGACCGTGGCGGACAGGCCAACGCGGCGCAGGCCGGGCGCCATCGTTTCCAGCCGTGACAACGCTAGCATTAACTGATCGCCCCGTTTGCTTTCTGCAAGGGCATGGATTTCATCCACGATCACACGTTGCAGCCCAGCAAACATGCGTGGCGCATCCTCATACGATGTCAAAAGCGCGAGGCTTTCAGGCGTAGTCAGCAAGATATGCGGCGGGTCGGCGCGTTGGCGTTTTTTGCGCGTGGCGCTGGTGTCGCCGGTGCGGTCCTCGATCCGGATCGGCAGGTCCATGTCCTCGACCGGCTTGGTCAGGTTGCGGCGGATGTCGGCAGCCAACGCCTTAAGCGGCGAGATATAAAGGGTATGCAGCCCCTCATGTCCGCCCTCGGCCAGTTCGGCCAGCGTGGGCAAAAAGCCGGCTAGCGTTTTCCCGCCCCCCGTCGGCGCAATCAACATCAGCGCCGGTTCTTCGGCGTGGGCCAGCATGTCGGCCTGATGCGGATGAACCGACCAGCCACGTTTTTTGAACCAATCCTCGAATTTCGCCGGAAGATGTGACATTACGCTCCGAAACTTGCCTGCTTGATCCCCTTGCTCTTAGGGGTGTTTGTGACACAAATAGGCCAAAGGGCGTTTGGGGGAAAGAAAAGTGACCGATTATGCCGTGTGGCAATATTGGGAAACACGCGGGGTTAAGCCCGGATTTGTCGACGATGCCCATGACCTTGTTGCCAAAAATGCCGGTTTGCCCACGCGCCTGCTAGGCCCCGAGGATATCGAGACCTATACCGGTCTGGGTGCCAAGCTGAACGAGCTGACGGAAATGGCGCATAAGCCCGATGTTCTGCGGTCGGCGATATTGTACAAACACGGCGGTGTGTGGTTGGACAGTGATGCACTGGTGCTAAAACCGCTGACGTTTTTGACCGATGACCTAGAGACGCACGAATTCATTGGATTTTCGGGATCGTGCAATCTTGATGATCCCGAGGATCGGCCTCGTATCAATATTTTTGCGACACGCGCTGGCGGTGATATTATGCGCGGATGGCACGACGCGCAGGTCGAATTGATCGGGCGGACGACGGACATTGGGTGGTCCGATGTTGGGTCCAAGCTGCTCTATCCGATCCTGAAAAAGTATCGTGATCGGGTTAAGCTTTACCCGTTTTCCCGCGTGGCACCTGTGAGCCCGCGAAAAATCGGACGGTTCACATCGCGAGATGTACCGACGACCGATGTTTTGGATCGTACAGTGACGGTCATGCTGTCCAATAAGAACCTAGAGCGCCGCAAAAGCCGAATTCGCACCATGAGCCTGACGGATATGGCGAAAGAAGATTTCTATCTGGCGCATTTCGTGCGACGTGCGATGAACCCTGCCTATATGCCGCCGCGACAAACCACGTTTAATCGGGTATTGGCTCGTTTCGGACTATGACGGACACGCGGATGACAGAACTGACCGATCAGGTACTTGCTGGGAACCGTCGCGCCTTGGCGCGGGCTATTACCTTGGTTGAAAGCAGCCGGGATGATCATCGCACGCAGGCTCAGGCGCTTGTCGATGCGGTCACAGGTCGAAAAACGGCCCTAAGGATTGGCCTGTCTGGAACGCCTGGGGTTGGCAAATCCACCTTTATCGAGGCGTTTGGCCTGATGTTGACCGAGATGGGGCTAAAGGTTGCTGTTCTGGCGGTCGACCCATCATCGGCGCGCTCGGGTGGGTCCATTTTGGGTGACAAGACACGGATGGAACGCCTGTCGCGGGACCCGAACGCCTTTATCCGCCCATCGCCAAGTCAGGCGCAGATGGGCGGTGTTGCACGCCGCACGCGCGAGGCCGTGACGCTGTGCGAGGCGGCTGGCTATGACGTTGTTTTGATTGAAACGGTCGGCGTCGGTCAGTCCGAAACCATGGTTGCCGAGATGTGCGACCTGTTTGTTTTGTTGCTGGCCCCTGCGGGGGGGGATGAGCTGCAGGGTGTGAAACGCGGGATCATGGAGATCGCGGACATCATTCTGGTGAACAAGGCCGATGGCGATTTAAAGTCGCAGGCGATCCGCACCTGTGCGGATTATACTGGCGCGCTAAGGCTTCTCCGCAAACGCCCACAGGACCCCGATGACTATCCGCTGGCAAAAACGGTTTCGGCGCTCAGCCACGATGGCCTGCAAGAGGCATGGGATGCGTTGACCCGCCTTGCGGACTGGCGCCGCGAACACGGGGTTTTTGACGCGACCCGCGCAGCACAAGCGCGGTTTTGGTTCAACGAAGAGGTCAGACAGCAACTGTTCGCGCGATTGGCCAATGACCCCGACATCGTGGCGCAGATGGCCAAGCTAGAGGAACAGGTGGGCCAAGGCGGCATCAGCCCGTCCAGCGCCGCCTCTGCCGTTGTTGCGCAGGTTGCAAAATGACAGAAGCGGACGGACAGCGCATTTTCGACGGGGATGGTCTACGGCTGACCTATTTTTCCCGTGGGAATGACAAGCTGTTTGTCACATTCGATTTCTGGCAGAAAAACCGAAACGGCTTTCCGCCGTCAAACCCGTCGAAATCCTTGATGTCTATGGGATGGGACCAGTTGATGGTCCGCACATCGAAAAACGATTGGTTCATCAATCACGATATCCCCGCCGTCGAAGGCGTCATGGACGATCTGTCGTCCTATTATCGCGATGTGCGGGCGCTGGGCTACTCCATGGGCGGCTACGGCGCATTCCGTTTCGCACGGCCGCTGCGGATACGGTCGGTCATGGCGATTTCGCCGCAATATTCCATCCATCCCAAAGAGGTCCCGTTCGACAAACGCTATCGGGCCGAGTCCGTCGGGTTTGACCTGCCGCAAGGAACGTTGAAGGCGCGTGGTACCAACGCGACGAACGGGTTCATTTGTGTCGATCCGTTTCGGCGCTACGACCTGCGGCACGCGCGGGTGCTGCAGCGGCTGTTCCCGAATGTTCAACTGATCAGCCTAGGGTTCGGGGGGCATCCAGCCTCGACCGTTTTGGGGCGTGCAAAAATGGGTGGGTCGATCATTGCAGCGATGTCAGACGACGTGTTGCAGCCCCAAATCGTTCGGTCCGCGCATCGTGCAGCGCGGCGCACATCGGTGGATTATCTGACCCGCCTTGCGCACAAGGCGCATAAAACCCACCCCGATTGGGCATCTTGGGCCTTGGATCGGCTCGATGCCATGGACAGCGAAACC
The DNA here is from genome assembly GCA_965215785.1 of Marivivens sp. Classification (GTDB taxonomy): domain Bacteria; phylum Pseudomonadota; class Alphaproteobacteria; order Rhodobacterales; family Rhodobacteraceae; genus Marivivens. Next base: position 1,711,922 of record OZ244120.1, read on the forward strand.
GCCTAAAACGCTTGACCCGATGGCGGAATCCCCCTAATGCCCTGCCGGTGTCGCGCTGCTTGGTGTCCAAGGGGCGTGTTTACCATAACCTCAGCCGGCCCTGGTGGCCGGGTCAAATAAATAAGGATGTACCCATGTCGCGCAAATGCGAACTGACCGGCAAAGGCCCAATGACTGGTAACAACGTTAGCCACGCTAACAACAAAACCCGTCGTCGTTTCTTGCCAAACTTGCAGGACGTCACCCTGCAATCCGAAACACTTGGCCGTTCGTTCCGCTTCCGCGTTTCGACCGCTGCCCTGCGTACCGTTGACCACCGTGGTGGCCTCGACGCCTTCCTTGCAAAAGCAAAGGACGCCGAGCTGTCGGCCGCTGCACTGAAAGTCAAAAAGGCTATCGCTGCTGCACAGAACGCCTAAGCGTTCCTGATCTCGAATACAGGGGCCCGGCCAATTGGTCGGGCCTTTTGCTGTCTGCGCCACTCTGTCCCTTTTCGCGGGTTCGGCCGCGTGGTATCGGGCGGTATGGTCCGGTTGAAACATATCACTGCGATTTTGATGACGTTGCTTGTTGCGATTTTTGCGCAGCATGGCGTTTTGCAGTCATCAACCGACCGGATGGTTGGCTATGCGGAATACTGTATTGGCGAGGTTGCGATACAAGTTGCCATCAATGCCGACGGTGAACCCGTCGCCCCCCATCATCATTGTCCCGACTGCGCGCCGCAGGTTTTAACAACGGCGATGGAATTCGACGTTTGGCAGCGGCCTATCACGGTTCAGTCCGTGGACTATACCAGCCTAGACCTGCAGTTCGACGTTCAGTTGCCCATGTACGCGCGCTATGGTCGGGGGCCACCTGTGGTTTTGTGATCCCAAAAACACTCACACTGACACAGGAAAAATACGATGTATAAAACACTCATTGCCGCCGCTTTGGCCACATTTGCCGCTGGCGCCGCAGTTGCGGAAACCTATTTCGGCGTTCACGACGCCTATGCAATCACATCGCGCCCCGGCGCGCCGACCGCAGCGATTTTCATGGAACTGCATAACCATGGGGATGCGGACGAACGGTTGATTGCGGCGCGCACCGACGCGGCGCAGCTCACCGAGCTTCATACCCACATCATGGAAGACGGCGTAGCGCGAATGGTCGAAATCGAAGGGGGTATCGATCTGCCGTTGTATGGTGGTCATGACTTCGTTCGGGGCGGGGATCACATCATGCTGATGGGTGTGACAGAACGGCTCGAACCCGGCATGTCGATTGATCTGACATTGATCATGGAAAGCGGGGCAGAGTTCACAATTTCCGTTCCTGTCGTCGATCAGGCTGACGCCCCCAAGGCCAGCCACGGCAGTCACAACCACTAAGTCAGGAAAGCGGTCGACATGTTCGGCCGCTTTTTGCTTCCTTCTAAAAATTACGCTGGTTAACAGTGGCATAGAGGGAGAGCGACATGAAAATCAAAACACCTTGGCGCGCGGTCGCGGCCATGTTTTTCCTGAACGGTGCACTGATCGGCGCATGGGGATCGCGCATCCCGTCATTCGTAGCAGAATTTGACCTGACGCCATTGGCCCTTGGGCTGCTGTTGCTGTGCATTGCGCTGGGCGCTTTGGTCGGGTTCCCTCTGGCGGGGCGCATGTCCGATGAACGCGGGGCCGCGCTATCGTCGCTCGTTCTGGGCGGGCTTTATGTTCTGTCGCTATTGCTTATTCCGTTTGCGCCGACGATTGCGGTCCTTGCGCTGTGTTTGGCGTTTTTCGGGTTCGCGCATGGGGCGCAGGACGTCACGATGAACGCATGGGCCGCCGAAGTTGAAAAACACATGGGCCGCGCCGTGATGTCCAGCTTCCATGCGGTTTGGTCCTTTGGCGCGGGTGCGGGGGCCTTGAGCGGTTGGGCGGCGATTAAATTTGGCCTGTCCACCGAAACCCATTTTGTTGTCCTGTCGCTGGCCGTAGGGGCGATTTTCCTACCGTTGGGCAACATCGGGTGGCAAAGTCCACGGACTATTCAGGAACATGGCCCACGCTTTGCCCTGCCCAAGGGCGGGCTGTTGTTGGTCGGGTTGGTGGCGTTTTCCACGACCGTGGGCGAGGGCGCGATGCTGGATTGGTCGGCTCTGGTACTGCATGACGCCAAAAACGTCAGCGAGGCCCAAGCCCCACTAGGATATTTTGTCTTTAGCGTTGCAATGGTCGCGACCCGTTTGGCGGGGTCCATTATCGTGCAGGCGATCGGGCCGGTGAACGCCGTACGGATGTCGGGCGCATCGGCGCTTGTCGGGGCGGTGATCGTACTGATCAGTACCTCGTTGCCTGTTGCGTTGGTTGGATTTGTATTCTTCGGCCTTGGATATGCGATGATTGTTCCTTTGGCCTTTTCGCGCGCAGCCAGCGACCCTGACGTGCCGCCCGGACGTGCCATCGCAAGTGTCGCGGCGCTGGGATATTCTGGGATCTTGGTTGGGCCGCCCCTGATCGGCTTTGTGGCGCAGGTCACGTCGTTGAACGGATCACTCGTTCTTCTGGCCATTCTGGGCGCAGTGACCGTCGCGCTGGCATGGACGCTGAAACCAGTTAGCTGAGCATATCGTCCACCCATTGGGGAACAATTTCCGAGGCGGGACCAAACCGGCAGTCGGCAAAGGCGCTGTGACGCGCCGATGGTTCGAGGTTGAGTTCAAGCGTATCTGCGCCCGCGCGATCCGCCGTTTCGACAAAGCCCGCGGCGGGATAGACTTCGCCACTTGTGCCGATCGCGACGAAGAGGTCGCATTCGATCAGCGCGTCAAGGATCGGGTCCATGTGATAGGGGATTTCGCCAAACCAGACAATATCGGGGCGGGTTGTTGGCGCGGCGCAAGCAGGGCAGGGATCATCGTGCCCCATAACGTCAGGTGCATGCCAACGATGATCGCAACTGGCGCAGAGCGCGCCGTCCAGCGCGCCATGCATGTGAATGACATCCGTCGATCCCGCCATCTCGTGCAGGCCATCGACATTTTGGGTCACCAAGGTCACTTCGTGGCGCCCCGACGATTGCAGACGCGCCAATGCGTGGTGGGCGGCGTTCGGGGTTGCCTCACGCGCATTTTTGCGACGGGCGTTATAAAAGTCATGGACCAATACGGGGTTTCTGGCAAAGCCTTGGGGCGTTGCGACCTCATCCAGATCATATTTGGTCCAAAGGCCGTCTTTGTCCCGAAATGTCCCCAGCCCGCTTTCCGCTGAAACGCCTGCGCCTGTGAGAATGACAATCTTCATGGTGATTTCTATGTTGGTTCGTTAGGGTATCGGCATGACCGTATCATCCGTACTTTTCGTTTGTCTTGGCAATATTTGCCGAAGCCCGACCGCCGAGGCCGTGCTGCGGGCCAAGGCGCCTTACCTAAAAATTGACAGCGCAGGGACAGGCGATTGGCACGTCGGGGAACCGCCATATGGCGCTATGCAACAGGCGGCCGCCAAGCGCGGATATGATCTGTCATCCCTGCGCGCGCGACAGTTTCAGTCCGCGGACTTTGGCCGGTTCGATCTGATTTTCGCGATGGACGAAAATAACCTACAAAACATCGAAGCGCTGAGGCCCGCCGGAATTGATACACCGGTCAGGCTCTTTGCGGATCAGCCCGTTCCGGACCCCTATTACACGCGCGATTTTGACGAGTGTCTCGACATTGTCGAGGCCGCGGCCGAGGCGTTTATCCGCGACACATCTGACCAGCGGTATCGGTGAAATTCTTATACCGTTCCCAGAAGGCATCGTTGGCAGCAGAGGTCGACATTTTAACGTCATGCGCCAATTGCGGGTCGGCAAAAAACTCGGCCGCTTTCGACTGATCGGCGCCCCTTAGGGTGATATTGGCCGCCTGTTGGATGCATGAACACAGACGCGCATTGGCGGCAGATCGATCACTGGCCTGACACGCCTCGGCGACGACGCCGGAAACACGGCCCCCACCACAAGACACAATAATGCACATCGCTGACACGGCGAATACGAAACGCATATAGAAACCTCTGCTCGGCCTTCTGATTTATTTCGAAGGTCTCTGGATAACGATGCCAGATCGGCCCAAATTTGTCCACGTGGCAAAGGCATATCGGCGGTACAGCACCGATCAAAACCCCGTTTGCGACGGGCGAGATTGGAAAAACCGCCATAGTGCGCCCATCGTCGACGAAAGGTTTCATTTCATCGCGCCCTGCGTCTAACAGGCACTTGCAAAATAGCGGTTTCCGCTACATAGACATGCGCTGAACAACCATTTCTGGCAGTGCCGTATGACCGACCTTTCGCATATCCGCAATTTTTCGATCGTGGCCCACATCGACCACGGTAAATCGACGCTTGCTGACCGTTTGATCCAATCGACAAACACCGTTGCTGATCGTGATATGAAAGCCCAGCTGCTGGACAGTATGGATATTGAACGCGAACGCGGGATCACCATTAAGGCGAACACCGTTCGGATCGAATACACGGCTGACAACGGCGAAACCTATGTCCTGAACCTGATCGACACCCCCGGTCACGTCGACTTTGCCTATGAGGTGTCGCGGTCCATGCGTGCGGTCGAAGGATCGCTGTTGGTTGTTGATAGCACCCAAGGCGTCGAGGCGCAGACCCTTGCCAACGTGTATCAGGCCATCGAGGCCGACCATGAAATCGTACCCGTTCTGAACAAGATCGATCTGCCCGCTGCGGAATGCGACCGCGTGGCCGAACAGATCGAGGACGTGATTGGCATCGACGCAAGCGACGCGCTGCAGGTGTCGGCAAAATCCGGCATTGGCATCAAAGAAACACTTGAGGCCATCGTGCATCGCCTGCCAGCCCCGACTGGCGACCGCGACGCACCGCTCAAAGCGATGCTGGTGGACAGCTGGTATGATGCCTATCTGGGCGTTGTGGTTCTGGTCCGTGTGATCGACGGCTACCTCAAGAAAAACGACAAGATCAAATTCATGTCGAACGGCACAATTCACCACGTGGATCGCGTCGGTGTGTTCAAACCCGAAATGTTGGCTGTTGAAGGCCTCGGCCCGGGCGAGATCGGTTTCCTGACCGCATCGATCAAACAGGTCCGAGACACGCGCGTTGGTGACACCATCACCCACGACAAAAAAGGGGCCGAAACCCCGTTGGCTGGCTTTAAGCCGTCGCAGCCGGTCGTGTTCTGTGGTCTGTTCCCTGTGGACAGCGCAGAGTTTGAGGACCTGCGCACCGCGATTGAAAAGCTGGCCCTGAACGACGCGTCGTTCAGCTATGAAATGGAAACCTCTGCCGCGCTTGGCTTTGGCTTCCGCTGCGGTTTCCTTGGACTTTTGCACCTAGAGGTGATCCGCGACCGGATCGAACGGGAATACAACATCGAGCTGATCACCACCGCTCCGTCGGTGGTCTATCACATGCACATGAAAGACGGCGAGGTGCGCGAACTGCATAACCCTGCCGATATGCCGGATGTGACCCTGATCGATCACGTCGAAGAGCCGCGGATCAAGGCGACCATCATGGTGCCTGATGAATATCTTGGGGACGTTCTGAAACTCTGTCAGGATCGCCGTGGTATCCAGCTGAATCTGACCTATGCCGGTACGCGGGCAATGACGGAATACGACCTGCCCCTGAACGAAGTGGTGTTCGATTTCTACGACCGCCTGAAATCGGTGACCAAGGGCTATGCCTCGTTCGACTATCAAGTGATCGGCTACCGCGAGGATAACCTCGTGAAAATGTCGGTGCTGGTGAACGAAGAACCGGTCGATGCGCTATCGATGCTGGTCCACCGTGACCGCGCCGAACAGCGGGGCCGTGCGATGTGTGAAAAGCTGAAAGAGCTGATTCCGCGCCACATGTTCAAAATCCCGATCCAAGCGGCCATCGGCGGCAAGGTGATCGCCCGTGAAACGCTCTCGGCGATGCGCAAGGACGTGACCGCGAAATGCTACGGCGGCGACGCCACGCGGAAACGCAAACTGCTGGACAAACAAAAGGCTGGTAAGAAGAAAATGCGCCAGTTCGGCAAAGTGGACATCCCGCAAGAGGCGTTCATCTCTGCACTCAAAATGGACGACTAAATGGAAAGCCCCGCATTATGCGGGGCTTGTTCGTTTCAGTGTTAAAAATTAACGCCGGATCGCAGCAAAATATTGCAGTAGGGCGTTGTTTCGCCGGTGCGTATGACCGCTTTGGCGGTTGCCGACAGCGCCTTAAAGTCGTCGTGCGATGTATAGGTCGGTGCGAGGTTCGCCCAGATTTGCCGTATCTCTGGTTTCGCTTCGTCGGCTGCAACGGCTGTTTCAACAACCATTTCTGACAGCACAGCCGTTAGCACATCGGCAAAGCGGGGCACACCGTGTGTCACCGCCAGATCGATGCATTGAACGCCGTTGGGCACCGGCAAACCGGCATCGCCGATCACGATGCTATCCCCATGACCAAGGGATGCGATCAGCGCGGCCAAATCTCGGTTCAGAACGCCAGTTTTTTTCATGCCGCCTCCTACAAATTGAGGAAGGTTCTCACGGCTTGTTCGAAATCTCTAGGCTTTTCTGCATGAAGCCAATGGCCTGTGCCGGGGATCTTGGCAAAGTGGGCGTTCGGGAACAGGTTTTTGATGTGGGCGCGGTAGTCGGGTTTGACGTAGTCCGAATTGGCGCCGGACAAAAACAGGGTCTTGCCCTCGTAGATGCCGGTCACCTCTGGAAACCCGATGACATGGGGCATGTTCGCCTCAAGCGCATCAAGGTTCAGCCGCCAGCGACGATCCTTTAAGTCCAAGGACTGAAGGAAAAATGCCTTAAGGCCGTCGTCCAGATCGCCCAGTTGTTCGGCCGCATCATTGCGGTTTTCGACGGTGGCCAGATCAACGCGCCGCATCGCCGCGATATTCTGGTTCTGCTCGTGCGAATAGGCCACCGGCGCGATATCCGCGACGATCAGGCGGCCCACCTTTTCCGGATAGTGCAGGGCCAGCATCATGGCCGCTTTGCCGCCCATCGAATGGCCCAAGACATCCCATTGACCATCAATGACCTCGGCCAGATCGGCGGCCATTTCCGGATATGTGTGGCTGTCATTCCGTGGACTGAGCCCATGGTTCCGCATGTCCACCGCAATCACCTGTCGTTCGTCGCTCAGGCGTTTGGAAATGACGCCCCAGTTGCGGCCAGACCCGAACAGGCCGTGCGCAATTAGCAATGGGCGTTTGTCGGTGCGGTCGCCATGGACAATCGTGTTGAGCATGCATCACCCTGTGATCTGATCGTGTTTTGCGTTCGGTGCCATGTTCCATGGAATAAGGGCAAGGGATAAATTGCCGCCATGGATGTTTCGTCGCTCGACTCGCATATAGAAACGATCAGCCGCCGGATCGAAGAAAAGCTGGGCATCAAGGGAACCGACCTTGCCGTTCAGCTGAAAAAGATCGGGCGTCGCCTGCCGCGCAAAACGCGCCGGCAGATTGCGTTGCTTTTGGAAACACGCACGCAGACTCAACACCCCAAGCTGGCGACAATGATCGATTGGGACACTGTCCGGTTTTCGGCCAAACAGGTTCTGAGCCGCCTAGACACCTTTGACCTGAAGGCAGATCGCCGTCGGCAGCGTATTGATCGTGCGCTTGGCATGGTTGCCAACGTTACGGTAGCGGTGTTGCTGGTGATCGGTGTTGCGCTGCTCGTGAATTAAGAAAGGCGGGGTTTCCCCCGCCTTGTTTTGTCTTAGCTATAGATCGGGAACTTTTTGCAAAGCTCTTCGACTTCGGCTTTTACCTTGGCTTCGACCTCTGCGTTGCCTTCTGGGCCGTTCTTGGCCAGACCGTCAACAACCTCAACGATCCAATCCGCAACCTGACGGAACTCTGCCTCGCCAAAGCCGCGGGTGGTGCCCGCAGGGGTGCCAAGGCGAACGCCCGAGGTCACAGTGGGTTTTTCCGGATCGAACGGAATGCCGTTTTTGTTACAGGTGATATGCGCGCGGCCAAGCGCTTCTTCTGTCTGGTTGCCCTTCACGCCTTTGGGGCGCAGGTCGACCAGCATCAGGTGGCTGTCGGTGCCGCCGGTGACGATATCGAGGCCGCCTTTCATCAACTGGTCTGCAAGCGCCTGAGCGTTTGCGACGACCTGCTTTTGATAGTCCACGAACTCTGGACGCAGGGCTTCGCCAAATGCAACAGCCTTGCCCGCGATCACATGCATCAATGGGCCGCCCTGAATGCCAGGGAAGATCGCCGAGTTGAATTTTTTGGCCAGCGCTTCGTCGTTGGTCAGGATCATACCGCCACGTGGACCGCGCAGGGTCTTGTGTGTGGTGGTGGTTGCCGCATGCGCATGTGGGAATGGCGACGGGTAGATACCCGCAGCAACCAGACCAGCAAAGTGCGCCATATCAACCAGCAGATACGCGCCAACGGAGTCCGCGATTTCACGCATCTTTGCAAAATCGATAGTCCGGGGAATGGCCGAGCCGCCAGCAATCAGCATCTTGGGCTGATGTTCGTTTGCCAGAGCCTGAATCGCGTCATAGTCGATGCGGCTGTCCTGTTGGCGAACGCCATACTGAACTGCGTTGAACCACTTGCCCGACTGGTTCGGGCGCGCGCCGTGGGTCAGGTGACCGCCAGCGTCCAGCGACATGCCAAGGATGGTGTCGCCTGGCTGCAGCAGCGCCTGGAAAACACCTTGGTTTGCCTGGCTGCCTGAGTTCGGCTGCACGTTCGCAAACTGACAGTCGAACAGCTTACAGGCGCGTTCGATCGCCAGGTTTTCTGCGACGTCTACCCATTCGCAACCGCCATAGTAGCGGCGGCCCGGATAACCTTCGGCATATTTGTTGGTCATGACCGAGCCCTGAGCCTCCATGACGGCTCGGCTCACAATGTTTTCGGACGCAATCAATTCGATCTCATGGCGCTGACGGCCAAGTTCGGACTGGATTGCGGAAAAAAGATCGGGGTCGCGTGTTTCGAGGCTTTCTGTGAAGAAGCCCGCATCGGTCGTTGTCATTGCACGATCCTCTGACAAAGGGAACTGATGTGGGGTAGTTAAAGGACAAATTTGCAGGGCGAAACCCAAGAAAACGTCATAATAAATATGAAAACGAAGCAAAGACGGGAATTTTGCGCCTATTGTCGACGAAGGTGACAGATCGTGGAAAACTATCGCAAACGCTCTGGGCAAGCCCTGCATTGTTTTGCTACCCATTGGTTCACGCCTAACATGGTATCGTCATGACCAAGATCGCATTTGTCGCAAGCTCTGCACCTGCCGCCGCCCAAGCGCACGCCACTCTGACCGACCGGTACGGATCGGTTTCGGTTGACGAGGCGGATGTCATCGTCGCGTTGGGCGGGGATGGCTTTATGCTTGAAACCCTGCACGCAACCCAAGCTATCAATGCGCCAGTCTATGGAATGAACCGCGGCACGGTCGGGTTCTTGATGAATGAATACCACGAGGATGATCTAGAATTCCGTTTGGCCGCCGCTGAGGAAGAAGCCTTCCATCCCTTGTCGATGATCGCGACAGATGGGGGCGGCCACGAACATCATGCGCTGGCGATCAATGAGGTGTCGTTGCTGCGGGCGGGCCCTCAGGCCGCGCGGCTTCGTATTACCGTGGATGAAAAGCTCAGGATGCCGGAACTGGTGTGTGACGGTGCGCTGGTTGCGACGCCCGCTGGATCGACGGCCTATAACTATTCGGCGCACGGTCCGATTTTGCCGATCGGGTCCGATGTGCTGGCGCTGACGGCTGTGGCCGCGTTCCGGCCGCGCCGCTGGCGGGGCGCGCTCTTGCCGAAATCGGCCAAAGTGCAATTCGACGTTCTCGATCCGGACAAGCGGCCGGTGATGGCTGACGCGGATGGAAAATCCTTTGCCGATATCCGTAAGGTACAAATTCAAAGCGCTGATGACATCGTTCACCGGATCCTGTTTGATCCCGGCCACGGGTTGGAAGAACGCTTGATCCAGGAACAGTTTGTCTAACGCGGCGCCATATGCGGGGTGAGGTTGCAAGCCTGCCTTTATTCGGGGTTCAGTTCAGATGTTGAAAACAGTCCACCATGTCGCGATCATTGCCAGCGATTATGCCGTTTCCAAATCGTTCTACGTTGATACGCTGGGATTGCGGATCGTACAGGAAACCTTCCGCGCGGAGCGGAACAGTTGGAAGCTGGATCTGGCCTTACCAGATGGCAAGCAAATCGAATTGTTCACCTTCCCCGACGCGCCAACGCGGCCAAGCTATCCCGAGGCGCAGGGGTTACGCCATCTAGCCTTTGCTGTTGATAACATAGACGCGGTCATTGAGGCGCTTGCATCCAAGAATGTCACATCCGAACCGATCAGGGTGGATGAGTTAACCGAAAAGCGGTTCACCTTTTTTAGCGACCCTGATGGGCTGCCACTTGAACTCTACGAAGTCTAACAAGTCCACGGAATGAACTCGTCCGGTGTGGCGGCCATCCGCACGTTCAGGGCATTTATCGATCGGTTGAATTGTTCCAACTGGGGGGTGGTCCAGCCGGTAAACCACTGTGACACTTCTGGCCCCATCGCGGCATAAATCCGGTCAAGCGCGGCATAGCCACCATCGTCGATCCTGAACCGCTTGCTGCGCTGGTTTTCATCGTTGGGGTGCGCACGCACAAACCCCAATTCATGAAACTTGCGAATGATTTTGCTGATGCCGGATTGCTGAACCTCGACCTGATCTATGAGGTCAGTGACCCGAAACCATGTGTCAGGGTCCGCTTCGGCCAATTTGCAAAGGATTTGGTACTGTGGTTCGGTCAGGGCAACCTCGCCAAGGATGCGGTTGCGGAGGTCCGAATAGCGTTGGTGGGCGAGGGCAAAATTTTCGACGAATTCGGTGATAGAGGGTGTGTTGGGGCGCATGGTCTGCCTCGGCTGTTAGTCTGCGGACTATTCCGCAGACTATTGGCAAACAAAGCGTTAACGGCGGCCATACCGGCCGCCGAAAATTCATTTTGCGTAGCCTAGTTCCTGTAGCGCATCCCTTATTTCATCAAGAATGGCCGGATCGTCGATTGTCGCGGGTGGTTTGTACGGCTGGCTGTCGGCGATTTTGACCATCGTTCCGCGCAAAATCTTGCCCGATCGCGTCTTGGGCAGGCGATCAACAACACAGGCCAATTTGAACGCTGCAACGGGGCCGATTTTTTCCCGCACCAGTTTCACAGTTTCCACGATAATTTCGTCATGCGGACGATTGCAGCCTACGTTGAGGCAAAGGAAACCGAGCGGAAGCTGACCTTTCAGATCGTCGGCGACACCAATAACGGCGCATTCTGCAACGTCGGGATGGCTGGCCAAGACCTCTTCCATTCCGCCGGTTGAAAGGCGGTGACCAGCGACGTTGATGACGTCATCAGTGCGGGCCATGATATAAAGGTATCCGTCGCTGTCCTTCATACCTGCGTCGCCCGTTTCATAGTAGCCGGGGAAGGTGTTCAAATAGGATTTGCGGAACCGTTCTTCGGCGTTCCAAAGGGTGGGCAACGTGCCGGGCGGCAGCGGGAGTTTGACCGCAATCGCGCCTAGTTCACCATCCGCGACCGGGTTGCCGCCTTCGTCTAGGATCTGAACATCATAGCCCGGCATTGCGACGGTAGGCGACCCGACCTTGACAGGCATTGGTTCAATGCCTGCGGGGTTCCCGGCAATTGTCCAACCCGTTTCGGTTTGCCACCAGTGATCATAAACCGGAACATTCATCACACGCTGCGCCCATTCAATCGTGTCAGGATCAGCGCGTTCGCCAGCAAGGTACAGTCCACGGACTTGGCTAAGATCATAGTCTTTGACCAAAGCGCCTTCGGGGTCGGCCCGTTTGATCGCGCGCAGCGCCGTCGGGGCGGTGAAAAAGCTGCGGACATTGTGTTCTGACATCACCCGCCAGAAGGTCGCGGCGTCGGGTGTGCCAATGGGCTTGCCCTCAAACACAACGGTTGTATTGCCGTGAACCAGCGGCGCATAGCAGATGTAGCTGTGCCCAACGACCCAACCAACGTCTGATGCGGCCCAGAAAACATCGCCAGGATCGACCTGATAGATGTTCTTCATCGTCCAGTTCAGCGCGACAAGGTGACCGGCGGTTGCGCGAACGACGCCCTTGGGCGCGCCCGTTGTCCCAGAGGTATAGAGGATATAGGCGGGGTGGTTGCCTTCGACGGGCACGCAATCCGCTGGGGTTACACCCTCTTGGACATCGTGCCAGTCGTGATCACGGCCATCAGTCATTTCGGCGCGCAGTTGGTCGCGCTGCAAAATGATGCAGGTCTCTGGTTTGTGGTCGGCGATTTCAATCGCACTATCAAGCAGCGGTTTATACGCAACGGTGCGTCCCGGTTCGATCCCGCAAGAGGCGGCAATAATCGCCTTGGGTTGGGCATCATCAATGCGGACCGCCAATTCATTGGCCGCAAAACCGCCAAACACGACCGAATGGATCGCGCCAATACGCGCACAGGCCAGCATCGCGATCAGGGCCTCGGGGACCATCGGCATATAGATGACGACGCGGTCGCCCTTGGTCACGCCTTTGGATGCTAGCGCACCGGCGAGGCTGGCCACTTTGTCGAGGAGGTCTGCATAGGTGATCGTCGATTTGGTATCGGTGACGGGGCTGTCATAGATGATTGCTGTCCGGTCCCCATTGCCTGCAATCACATGGCGGTCGACCGCGTTATAGCAGGTGTTCACCGACGCATCCGAAAACCATTCGTACAAGGGGGCGTTGTCGTCAAACAGCGCTTTGGTCGGTGGGGTGATCCAGTCGATTGCATTGGCCTGTTCCATCCAGAACGCTTCTGGATCGGCTTTCCAACTGTCGTAGACAGCTTTGTATCCCATGTGAGCTCCTCCTCTACACATCTAAATGCGTAAAGAAGCGCCGCGCGGTGACGCAAGGACTCTGACAGGCAGTTTTGCGGATAAAATGCCGCATCTGGGCAAAAATAACGAAAAATCGCGTGTGGAGTTTGCAAATAGGGCAAATGACCCAAGGTAATTGCAAACAAATCGACGTATTTGCAAATTTTGCGAAAGGTCGGACATCCCGCAAAAAGAAACCGGCACAATGGCCGGTTCCGTTTTTTGAGGGGCGATCTTAGCCGTAGTTGGCCACTGGCGTGCCCGCAAGCGCCGCCATGTTCAACAGACCGCGCGCGGTGATTGACGGCGTCACGATATGCGCCTTATTGCCCATACCCATCAGGATCGGGCCAACCTCAAGGCCGCCGCCTTTCATTTTCAGAATGTTGCGCACGCCAGAGGCGGCATCGGTGTTCGCAAACACCAGAACGTTCGCCGCGCCCTGCATTCGGCAATTCGGGAAAATACGTTCGCGCAGGGCAGGGTCCAGCGCTGCGTCGATGTGCATTTCACCTTCGTAGCAGAAATCGCGCGGGGCACTATCGAGGATATCAAGCGCCGCCCGCATCCGCCGACCCGTGTCGCAGTCGAGGTTGCCAAACTGGCTGTGCGAACACAGGGCAATATTCGGCGCAAGACCAAAGCGGCGCACATGGCGGGCGCATCCGATCACGGTCTCGGCGATTTGTTCGGGTGTCGGTTCAGGGTGGACCTGCGTGTCCGCAATGAACAATGGGCCGTCTTCTAGGATCATCATCGACAGCGCGCCAACGGGGTGGTGCGCCTTGGTTGCCAGAACCTCGGTTACGTATTTCAGGTGCCAAAGGAATTGGCCAAACGTGCCGCAGATCAGGCTGTCGGCCTCTTCGCGCTGAACCATAACCGCGCCGATGGCGGTGGTGTTGGTGCGCATGATCGCCTTGGCAAGGTCGGGGGTAACGCCCTTGCGGGCCATCAAGTCGTGATATGTGCCCCAATAATCGCGATACCGCGGGTCGTTTTCAGGGTTCACGATTTTAAAGTCGACCTCGGGCCGGATTTTCAGACCCGCGCGTTCGCAGCGGGCGGCGATCACTTCGGGGCGACCAATCAGGATCGGGGTTTCTGTCGTTTCCTCAAGAACCGCCTGCGTTGCGCGCAGAACCCGTTCGTCCTCGCCCTCGGCAAAGACGATGCGACGGCTGGCCGAACGGGCCGCGTCGAAAATCGGGCGCATCAGCATGGCCGATTTGAACACCGAGCCGTCCAGATGCTGTTTATAGGCGTCAAGGCTATCCAGCGGGCGTTTGGCCACACCGGTTTCCATGGCGGCCTTGGCAACCGAACTGGCCACAACGCCCATCAGGCGTGGATCAAACGGTTTCGGGATCAGATAATCCGCGCCAAACGTCAGCTTCTCCCCTTGGTAGGCGGCGGCGGCCTCGGCGCTTGTTGTTGCGCGGGCAAGGGCGGCGATGCCTTCGACGCAGGCGACCTTCATTTCGTCGTTGATCTCGGTCGCGCCAACATCAAGCGCCCCGCGGAAAATGAAGGGGAAGCACAGAACGTTGTTCACCTGATTTGGGTAATCGCTGCGTCCTGTTGCGATAATCGCGTCGGGCGCGATTTTACGCGCCTCTTCGGGTTGGATTTCGGGGTTGGGGTTTGCAAGGGCAAAGATGATCGGCTTCTCGGCCATCTTTTGCACCATTTCCGGCTTCAAAACGCCGGGTCCGGACAGACCAAGAAACAAATCGGCACCTTCGATCACATCTGACAATGTGGCTGGCGTGGTGCCTTGGGCGTATTCGGCCTTTTGCGGCGTCATGTCTTTTTCGCGGCCGTTGTAGACCAGACCTTCGAGGTCGCAGAGGAATACGTTTTCACGCTTAACACCCAGCTTGAGCAGCATGTTCAGACAGGCGATGCCTGCCGCGCCGCCGCCTGTGGAAACGACTTTGATGTCCTCAAACGCTTTGCCCGCAACATGCAGCGCGTTCAGTGCGGCCGCGCCGACAACAATCGCTGTTCCGTGCTGGTCATCGTGAAAGACGGGAATGTTCATCCGTTCGCGACAAATCTTTTCGACGATAAAGCAATCCGGCGCTTTAATATCCTCTAGGTTCACCGCGCCAAAGGTTGGTTCAAGCGCACAGACAATATCAGCAAGCTTTTCGGGGTCGCTTTCGTTCACCTCGATGTCGAAACAGTCGATGTTGGCGAATTTCTTGAACAGAACGGCCTTGCCTTCCATCACGGGCTTGGACGCCAATCCGCCGATGTTGCCAAGGCCAAGAACCGCGGTGCCATTCGAAACAACGGCCACCAGATTGCCGCGCGCGGTATAGTCGCGTGCCGTGTCGGGGTTTTCCTTGATCTCGATACAGGCCTCGGCAACGCCGGGCGAATATGCGCGGGACAGGTCACGTCCGTTTGCCAGCGGCTTGGTCGCACGGATTTCTAGTTTGCCGGGTTTCGGAAACTGGTGATAGTCCAGTGCAGCTTGGCGTAGGCTGTCTTTGTTCGCGTCGGACATGCGGTGACCCTGATTGTTTGTTTAGAGTTAAACTATCTATAAGGATGTGTCTAACGACTGGGTGTGCCCGTTACAAGGAACATCGCTTGCAAAATTATACGCAGCCTTTCAGGCTGTGCATATAGGACGTTCGCATAGAACGCTTGCCAAAATTTTATCAAACAGTCAAAAGAGGCGACATGGAACTGATGAAATTAGCCGCCAACGTGCGGGAAAACGCATATGCGCCTTATTCGAAATTCAAGGTCGGCGCGGCTGTCCAGACCGAGGACGGTTCGACCTTTGCCGGTTGCAACGTCGAAAACGTCGCCTATCCCGAAGGGACCTGCGCCGAGGCGGGTGCCATTGCGGCAATGGTTGCTGCTGGCGGCCAGACCAAGATCACAGCCGTGGCCGTGATTGCCGATTGTTCGACGCCGGTAACGCCCTGTGGTGGGTGCCGCCAGAAAATCGCGGAATTCGCTGATCCGGACGCCACAGTGACGATGGCAACGGTCGATGGCGTGACGATGGAAATGAAGGTCCGCGATCTGCTGCCCGGTGTGTTTACGCCGGACCATATGTCCAAGGTGGAATGATGGACGCTGCCAGTGTTATCCGAAAGGTCCGCGACGCCGAACCGCCAAGCCAAGCCGAGCTAACGTGGTTCGCAAACGGTTTGGCGTCCGGTGCGGTGTCGGATGCGCAAGCGGGCGCATTTGCGATGGCCGTGTTGCTGAGCGGTCTTGCCGATCAGGAACGGGTCGCGTTGACGCTGGCAATGCGGGATTCGGGCGATGTGCTGGGATGGTCCCTCGATGCGCCGGTTCTGGATAAACACTCGACCGGTGGGGTCGGGGATTGTGTGTCTTTGGTTCTTGCGCCGGCATTGGCGGCCTGCGGTGTCTATGTGCCGATGATTTCGGGTCGCGGCCTTGGGCACACCGGCGGCACGCTGGACAAGCTAGAGGCGATCCCCGGCGTCAACATCATGGTGGATGAGCCAAAGTTGCGACAGATCCTTGATCGTACGGGCTGTGCAATTGTGGGGGCTACCGGCAAAATTGCCCCTGCGGACAAACGGCTCTATGCGGTTCGTGATGTGACCTCGACCGTCGAAAGCATCGATTTGATCACTGCGTCGATCCTGTCGAAAAAACTGGCTGCGGGGCTGCAAGGTCTTGTTCTTGATGTGAAAGTTGGGTCAGGCGCGTTTATGGAAACGCCTGATGACGCGCGTGCGCTGGCCACGGCCTTGGTGCAGACGGCCAATGGTGCGGGGTGTAAAACCGCCGCGATGATCACGGATATGAACCAGCCGCTTGCGCCGACCCTTGGCAACGCGCTTGAGGTTGCGACCTGTATGGAGGTTCTGTCCGGCAATCGGCTCGCTGCGCCACGGCTGCACGATTTGACCGTTGCCTTGGGCGGTCGGCTTTTGGCCCTTGCAGGCAGTTCTGAGGGCGAAGCCGAAGAGATGATCGACAGCGTCATTTCCAGCGGCGCGGCCATGGAACGGTTTGCGCTTATGATTGCCGAATTGGGCGGGCCGCCTGACATGCATGCCGATTGGCAAACCCACCTGCCCAAAGCGCCCGTTGAACTGCCGGTTTATGCCGCCGCTGATGGGGTGGTGTCGTATATCGACGGTCGGTCGCTGGGCAATACGGTTGTCGGGCTGGGCGGTGGTCGACGGGTCGAAACCGACAAAATTGACCCGCGTGTTGGCATAACCGATGTGATCCGCTTGGGCGCACCTGTGGCCAGCGGCGATCTTATCGCGATGGTTCATGCCGCTGATGATGCGGCCGCCGATGCCGCCAAGGCAGAGATTGCAGGCGCAATCGAGATAGGGCAGAGTGCTCCGAATTTGCCGTTGCTGCATGAAAGGATCGATCCGTGAGCCGTGCGTTTCTTGTTGTTATCGACTCTGTTGGGATCGGCGGTGCGCCCGATGCTGACCGTTTCTTTAACGGAACCGTGCCTGACACGGGGGCCAATACCGTTGGCCACATAGCGGCCGAGATGACCAAGCTGGGCACGCCGTTAAATGTGCCCACGCTGGATGACTTGGGCCTTGGCGCTGCGGTTCGTTTGGCGTCGGGCTTTGACGCGCCCGGACTAGGGGCCGAACCTGTCGGCGCGTGGGGCATCGCAACCGAGGTGTCGCCAGGCAAAGATACGCCCTCTGGCCATTGGGAATTGGCGGGCGTTCCTGTGCCGTTTGAATGGCATGTGTTCGCGGACAAGGAAAACTCGTTTCCTCAGGATCTGATCGATCGGGCCGCTGAGTTCTGTGGCACGACGGATGTTCTGGGCAATTGTCATGCCTCTGGCACAGACATCATTGCGCGGCTGGGCGAAGAGCATGTCAAAACAGGCAAGCCGATTTGCTATACCTCGGCTGACAGCGTGTTCCAGATCGCTGCACACGAAGATACCTTTGGGCTTCAACGCCTTTATGATCTGTGCGCTCACATGGCGCCGGTGCTGCATGAGATGAAGGTTGGACGTGTCATCGCGCGACCTTTCGTTGGCGATGTTGGCGCATTTCAACGGACCTCGAACCGCAAGGATATCGCAATTGCGCCACCGTCGCCGACATTGTGCGATTGGGTAAGTGGCGCAGGGCGCAAGGTCTATGGCGTTGGAAAGATTGGCGATATCTTTTCCATGCGCGGCATTGATGAGGTCCGCAAGGGCCGCGACGATACCCTGATGGGGCATCTGTCCGACTTTGTCGATGAGGCGGTTGACGGGTCGTTGACCTTTGCCAATTTTGTCGAGTTCGACAGCGAATTTGGCCACCGCCGGAACGTCGCAGGATATGCTGCACATCTGGAATGGTTTAGCGCTAAACTATCTGAAATTCTACCACGCCTTAGGGTGGATGATCTGTTGGTTGTGACGGCGGACCATGGAAACGATCCCACATGGATCGGAACGGATCACACCCGCGAACGTGTGCCTGTGCTGATGCACGGTATCGGCGCACGGGAATTAGGGGAAATGTCGTTTGCCGATGTGGGCGCCAGCGTTGCAGCCCACCTAGGGGTGCCCTCGCAAGGCCCCGGAAAGAGTGTCCTATGAGCTTTAAGTCCTTACCGAAAGTCGAACTTCACCTTCATTTCGAAGGCGCTGCGCCGCCCGCATTCATTCGTGGTCTGGCCAAAGAAAAGAACATCGATATCAGTGGGATCTTCGATGAAAACGGCGGTTATCTATACCGCGATTTCGAACATTTCCTGTCAGTCTATGAGGCGGCCTGCACCACGCTACAAGGGCCTGAGGATTTCGCGCGCCTGACCCGCGCGGTCCTAGAGGAAAGCGCCGAACATGGCGTGGTCTATTCCGAAACCTTCCTGTCGCCTGATTTCTGCGGTGGCGGCGATCTGGGGGCATGGCGTGAATACCTGCACGCGATTGAGGAAGAGGCCGCCAAGGCCGAGGCTGATCTAGGCATCACGCTGCGTGGTGTTGTCACCTGCATCCGTCATTTTGGTCCTGAAAAGGCCAAGGCGACCGCGAAATGTGCGGTGGAAACCAAGGGCAACTTTATCACCGGGTTGGGACTGGCTGGCGCCGAGATGCAGGGCCGTCCCGGCGATTTCGCATATTCGTTCGATATGGCGCGTGAAGCAGGGCTGGAACTGACGTGCCACGCGGGCGAGTGGGGCGGGCCAGATATGGTCGCCGATACTCTGCGCGATCTTAAGGTGTCGCGGATTGGTCATGGCATCAACGCGATCAAGGATCCGGCGCTGGTCGAACAGCTGGCGGAAACAGGTGTCGTGCTTGAGGTCTGTCCAGGCTCGAACGTGTTCCTAAACGCATCGGGCGACTGGCCGGATCACCCGATCAAAAAGCTGCGCGACGCAGGGGTCAAGGTCACTGTGTCGACCGATGATCCACCCTTTTTCCACACAACAATGACCCGCGAATACGAAATGCTGTCCAAGACATTTGGTTGGGACGAAGATGATTTCTTTGATCTGAACAAAACAGCGATCGAAGCGGCATATTGTGACCAAGCCACCAAAGACAAAGTGCTCAAAACGCTAGAGGCCGCCCGATGACCGATCATGTGACCGTTGTTGACCATCCGTTGGTGCAACACAAACTGACCCTGATGCGCGAGGTCGACACCTCGACCAAAAGTTTCCGCCAGTTGCTGCGCGAAATTTCCCTGCTGCTGGCGTATGAGGTCACGCGCGAACTGCCCATGAGCACCAAACGCATCCAAACGCCGCTATGCGAAATGGACGCCCCCCAGATCGAGGGTAAAAAGCTGGCGTTGGTGTCGATTTTGCGGGCCGGGAATGGTCTGCTGGATGGGATATTGGAACTGATCCCAGCGGCACGCGTCGGTTTTGTCGGTTTGTACCGCGATCCTGAGACACTTGAGCCGGTTCAGTACTATTTCAAAGTGCCTGAACACCTCGAGGACCGGACCGTTATCGTGGTCGATCCTATGCTGGCCACTGGCAATTCATCGGCGGCGTCCATTGATCTGATCAAGCAAGCAGGTGCTAAGGATATCCGGTTCCTGTGCCTGTTGGCCGCGCCTGAAGGGATCGAGCGGATGCGTCAGGCGCACCCTGATGTGCCGATTGTGACCGCCTCGATTGATGAGAAACTGAACGATCACGGATACATTGTGCCAGGACTAGGGGATGCGGGTGATCGCATGTTTGGCACAAAATAGGGGTTGAAAATCCGCCGATTTTTTCCAATCCGGGGCCGATTCCCTTTACAGAATGGGGATTGTCGGGCACTGTTACACAATAATAAAAATTGGGGTAGCAGGCCTGATGTCGCGTTTTGCGTTTTCCGTTGTTGCAGGAATTTTGGTGCAGGCTGGGGCCCTTTCGGCCCAGTCGCAGATTGCCGTTCCAGCAGAAATTCCACCGTCGAGCTATGCAGGGTCGCAATACGTTGACAGTGAGGGATGCGTTTTCGTGCGCGCCGGACTGGGCGGAAACGTAAATTGGGTGCCTCGGGTCAATCGCGAACGCGAACAACTGTGCGGGTTCCAGCCGACACAGATCACCGCCGAAAATAGCGAGGCCGCGTATCCCAGCGGTGTGGAAATCATCACATTTGATACCCCTGCCGCCCCTGTGGCGGAACCCGCAGCACCGGCGACGACGCAAGCACGCGTGGCGGCCAGCGAACCGGCCCCAGTTACGGCACCGGCCGCCCCCGCGCCATCGGCTCCGGCTCCGGCTGTGACACTGCCGACATTGACGTTGACCGAGGCCTGCGATGGCAAATACGGCATTCAGCCGGGGTTTGTCATTTCGGGCACGGGCGCGCCGCTTGATTGCGGGCCCGCGCCGACCGTCGCCAGCCTGCCAACCGTTGAACTGCCGGAACAAACGCCCGCCGTTGTTACAACGCCAGCACCCCAGCGGATCACGAAAACCGAGGCCTGCGCCGGCAAATACGGCATTCAGCGCGGCTATGTGATCGCGGGAACGCAAACGCCGCTTGATTGTGGTCCGGCGGCCCAGCAAGCCGCATCGGTCAGCGTGCCTACGGCGACCGCACAAACACCGATCCGCATGACGCTGAGCGCGCTATGTCAGGAAATCCGTGAAACCGGACGCCGCTATATCAACGCCGCCACCGGCCAAGAGGTCCGCTGTGGTCCACAATCCCAGCGTATCGCAGCCGCCCCAACTGTGCCGACGACCGCTGTTGCGCCATTGATCGGCGGGACCACCATCGCCGCGCCCGCAGCGGCCGCACCGGTGCAGGTTCTAAGCGCAAGCCAGTGCCAAAACCTGTCATCGGTTGGCGCCCAGTATTTGCAGGCGGGCACCGGTATTCGCTGTCATGCGCAGGCACAGTCGCCATCAGGCGCGTCGTCTACGACTGATGCCGATGTGTCCCGTGCGGACCAACAATTTTCGAACGGGTTCTTTGGTGGCGCACAGGTGCCAGCCTCGAACCCAAGCGTGGCAACACCTCTTCCAACCAGCCTACCCGAAGGGTATCGCCCTGTTTGGGAAGATGGCCGCCTGAACGAGGCGCGCGGGCTGACCTTTGCTGTTCCGACAACAACCAGCGTTGCAGCCGCGCAGACCGTAGTGTCCACACGGACAGCGCCGGATGCGGTGATGTCTCGGTACGTGCAGGTCGGAACCTTTGGTCAAGCGTCGAATGCGCAGGCTGCGATCAGCCGCATTCAGTCGCTGGGGTATACGGCGAACACCTCGACCTTTGATCGGAACGGGCAAACTTTGCAGGCGGTTTTGGCTGGACCTTATTCCACGCAGAGCGAACTAAACGCCGCGCTGGGTGTGCTGCGGTCCGCCGGATATAGCGACGCCTATATCCGTTAACCGCCGCAAATACCCTGTAGTGCGACCCAATCCCCATCTGACAGGATTTGGGGCGCGTTAAGCGTTGCCGTGACGCTATTAGGCAAAAGGTCCGCGGTGCTTTCACCCGTGATGTCGATGGCATAGGCGAACGGCTGGGCCGCGATTTGAGCGGTGGCAAACCGCGACGCGAGTGTTTCTGTGTTCACTTCCAACGTATCTGTGCTGACGATGGTTTCTGCATAAGACCGCAGCGCACTGTTCGGCAAATCGCCCGTCGTCAGTAGTTGAAAGGTACTGTTCAGCCCAACATGGTCAATGAGGTCCCTGAGCGGGTCACGACGGTCGGCCATGTCCGTCGCGGCCAGCAGGAAACCGGCTGGCACGGCGGGGTCTTCGTAGTCTTCGACCAAGGCCTTGTTCATAACAACAATGTCACCGGGAAGGACGGTCACGCTCCGGATGCCGTCGGGCACGATGATTACTTGTGTATCGGTGCCTGTCCCCAAAACACGGGTTGCCATCCGGCCCAGTGACTGGATGCCTAGTGGATCGCGACAGGCGGTTCCGGTCAAACGTTGCAGGTTGCCAAGCAGGGCGGCACCGATTTCTGCGCGTTTTGAGTCTGGCACAGCGGACAGCGCCTGTTGCCGAACCGCGTTGGGCAGCCAGAATACCCCAAGGCCGACAACTAGACTAAGACTGATGCCCAGCCCCAACCAGCGAAGGCGCCCGGGATGGGGCCGCTGTTTTGCGATGGTTTTGCGGACCTTCTCGATCGCGTCGATCATGATGTCGTCATCAATTTCGAGCGTTTCTGTGGCCGTGTCATCGGGTGCAAAGACGGCAGGGCGTTCGCCGGGGTTCAGTCGTTCAACTGCGGGCAGCGACCAATGGGTTAGCGGCCGACCAGCGTTATCACGGATGATCAGGGTCGCTTCGCCAAATGATACCGCGACATCGCGGCGCTGAGCCTCGGTGTCAGGGCGCCAAAGGCCCCAGCTTTCCAGCTTGGCATATTGGGTTAATGCGGTCATCTGCTCGTCTTTTTTGCCAGTTTAGCGTGTTTGCGTGCCTTTGGGTAGCCGACAACGTATGTTGCTGCGGCCAAAACCGCGCAGTAGGGTGCGGGCATGATCATCTCTCGTGGGCGTGGCTATATATTCGTGCATATCCCCAAGACAGGGGGGACGGCCTTTGCCCTCGCGATGGAGGCACGGGCGAAAGCGGATGATATTCTGATCGGTGACACACCAAAGGCCGTGAAACGCCGTCAGCGCCTGAAAGGTGTGAAAACGCGGGGGCGTCTTTGGAAACATTCCCGTTTGGCCGATATCGAGGGGTTGGTTGTACGGGAAGACTTCGAAACCCTCTTTACCCTGACATTGGTGCGCAACCCGTGGGACAGGGTTGTCAGCTATTACCATTGGCTACAGGGGCAGGGGTTCGACCATCCGGCGGTGGGTCTGGCAAAGACCCTTGGGTTCGCTGATTTCGTGGCTCATCCACATACCCGCGCTAGCCTGCACAGTGCCCCCTATGGCAGCTATATGACCGACAGCACAGGGGTCGAACATTGCGACCTGTTTGTACGGATCGAAGAGTTTGCGGCAGATATCGCCCCGTTTGAAAACCATTTGGGGTTCAAACTTGACCTGCCTGTGGCGAACACATCAGCGCGGGATCGGGATTGGCGTACCTACTATGACGAGAATACCGCTAGAATCGTGTCGCAGGTCTGCGCGGTGGACATTGCCCGATTTGGCTATGTTTACTGCTGATCGGTCGTATTGTTCATCCTGTGGCACAAATGTCGCGTGTTTCGGTGTCATTATACCCCAGCGGGCACTTCTGCCACGTTTGCGCCGCATTTCGACCCAATAGAAGTCCGAGGAATCAATTCCACTCATGGTTAACGGGCGGTCACAACGACCCCCGATAGTCGAGGATAAGAATATGTTTGCCTGGAATGATACCTACTGGGAGGAGGCAAGCGTAGCGAGTGACGCCGCATTGGCAGAGGTTACCCGCGGGATCGCGGTCGGTACTAAAGTTGCTACTCCTAACGGATGGAAGAAAATCGAGGACATTGTCGAAGGGGACAAGGTCCTGACCTTTGATGATGGCCTGCAAACCGTGCAAAAGGTGCAACGCCATACGCTGTGGGAAACACCACGCGGTGCACCTATCGCACAATGGCCACTGCATGTGCCTCAGGGCGCGCTTGGCAATAACGAGGCGATGTTCCTGTTGCCGGGGCAGTCGGTCATGGTGGAAAGCGATACAGCCGATGAGGTACTGGGCGATCCTTTCGTCCTGATCCCGTCGCGCGTGCTAGAGGGGTATCGCGGTATCTCGCCTGTTGTGCCGCAGCACCGGCTGGAAGTTGTCGAGCTGTTCTTTGAGCATGAACAGATCATCTTTGCCAATGCCGGAACCCTGTTCCGCTGTACTGCGGCGATCGATTTTGGCAATGGCCTGTTCGCCTCAGCAAGCGAAGAACGGTACAAGGAACTGAACGCTGCACAAGCGGATATGTTGGTCGGCCTTTTAGAGATCGAGGACCGTGTCCGCCGCGACCGCGGCAAGGCCTGACACCGTTTTACGGCTGTTATAAAACGGAGACCCCGCCGCAATGCGACGGGGTCGTTTTTTTTACTGGGGGGGCGCTGATGCGCCCCGCCGCCCTGATCAGGCCGCTTTTTTACCTGCGCCGTAGACCGCGTAGAAATCCTGACCTTTATCCGCCATATCGCGGAGCAATTGTGGGCAGGCAAAACGGTCGCCGTAGCGTTCAGCCAGTTGGTCACAGCGTTCGGCCGCATAGGGCGCGCCGATGATGTCCAGCCAGCTGAATGGACCACCCGACCATGGCGCAAAGCCCCAGCCAAGGATGGCGCCAACATCGCCCTCGCGGATGTCTTCGAGCACGTTTTCTTCGAGTGCGCGGACAGCTTCGAGGACCTGAGCGAAGAGCAGGCGGTGCTGAACCTCGATCAGATCGGGTTGCTCGGCGGCGACTGGGTATTGTTCTGCCAGACCGTCCCACAGGCCGGTGCGCTTGCCTTTGTCGTCATAGGCATAGAAACCGCTGTTGGATTTGCGGCCCAGACGGCCCTGATCGAACATCGAGAAGAGCACCTCGTCGACTTCGGCGTTTGGATAGGTGTCGCCCATTGCGGCCTTGGTCGCTTTGGCGATTTTCACACCAAGATCAATCGAGGTTTCATCGGTGAGCTGGAGCGGGCCAAGAGGCATACCAACCAGTTTCGCCGCATTTTCGATCAACGCAGGTTCCACGCCCTCGCGGACCATACGGATGCCTTCGTTGATGTATGGAATGATACAGCGGTTGGCATAGAAGAACCGTTCGTCGTTCACAACGATCGGTGTTTTCTTGATCTGACGCACGAAATCGAGCGCCTTGGCAACAGCGCGATCACCGGTGGCTTTGCCTTTGATGATCTCGACCAGCATCATTTTGTCGACAGGGCTAAAGAAGTGGATGCCGATGAACTGTTCGGGGCGAACGCTTGCCTCGGACAGGGTGGTGATCGGCAGGGTCGAGGTGTTGGTTGCAAAGATGCAGTCTTCGCCAACGATGGCTTCGACCTTTTTGGTCATCTCGGCTTTGACACCAACGTCTTCGAACACGGCCTCGACGATCAGGTCACAGCCTTTCAGCGCCTCAAGATCAGTGGTCGCGGTGATGCGGCCAAGGATCTGTTCCTTTTTGTCGGCGGTGACTTTGCCGCGCTTGATCCCCTTGTCGAGGATGCCTTCGGAATAGGATTTACCCTTGTCGGCGGCTGCCTGTTCGCGGTCGATCAGGACAACTTCGATCCCGGCGTTTGCCGACACATAGGCGATACCTGCGCCCATCATGCCTGCGCCAAGGATGCCGACTTTCTGGACCTTTTGGTCGTCAACTGCCGGTCGGTTTGCGCCTTTTTCCAGCGCCTCTTTGTTGATGAAGAGGCTGCGGATCATGGCCGAAGACGACGGGTTCAAAAGAACATTGGTGAACCAGCGTGCCTCGATCTTGATGGCGGTGTCAAAGGGAACCATTGCACCCTCATAGACAGCCGACAGCATCGCCTTGGCGGCTGGATAGACGCCTTGGGTGTTGCCGTTGACCATGGCCGACGCGCCGACAAAGGTCATGAAACCGGCGGGGTGATACGGGGTGCCGCCCGGCATTTTATAGCCCTTGGCGTCCCATGGTTTGACGATGTCGGCGTCTTTGGCGTTCAGAACCCACTCTTTCGCTGCGGCCACAGGATCATCAACAACCTCGTGGATCAGACCAGCGGATTTCGCCGCCTTGGGGTTCACCAGTTTGCCCTGCAGCAGGAATGGCGAGGCCGCCATCGCGCCCAAGGTGCGCGAAAGACGTGTGGTGCCGCCCATGCCAGGGAAAATGCCGACCATGATTTCGGGCAGGCCGATTTTGGCCTTGGCGTTGTCGGCCGCAAAAATGCGATGTGTCGCCAGCGGCAGCTCATAGCCGATACCCAGCGCGGTGCCGGGCAGGGCAGAGGCAATCGGCTTGCCGCCCTTGTTGGTTTTCGGATCCATGCCTGCGCGTTCGATTTTGCGCAGAATGCCGTGCATCTGCATCAGGCCGTCCATCAGGCCCTGGGCAGGGTTGTCGCCGGCTTCGTCCTTCATCTTGGCGATGATGTTCAGGTCCATGCCACCAGCAAAAGTATCTTTGCCCGAGGTGATAACGATGCCTTTGACAGCGTCATCGGTCAGCGCGGTGTCGATATGCGCGTTCAGTTCCTCTATACCCTCGAGCGACAGAACGTTCATCGATTTGTTTGGGATGTCCCATGTGATGGTTGCGACGCCGTCGGCGTCAACGGAGTAATGAAAATCGGTCATTGGTTTCCTCCCGCATGACTGATGCTGTTCTGATTTTTGGAAATGGCAGCACAAATAGCCGCCGGACCGGATTGGTCGGGCGTTGCTGCCGAATTTGAAATGACGGACCGGTTTTTACCGGTCGCGCTGTTTGGGCTTAGTACAACAACGTTGGCTTCAGCATCCCGAAGGACGCAAAAGAGATCAGGAACGTTTTGTTCGGCTGCAATTCGCAGAAGTACTTTGACGTGGTCACACCGCGACGTTTTCCGCAAAGAGAACGAAGGGTGTAGTGTACTGAGACATGAAACGCTCCGTCGCGCACGCCGCTGGCGACTGGGTTCGCCTCCAGCGATGCGATTTTTGACGCTTCGATTGTCTTGGTCTCGGCCTGCAGCGTCGCCTTGAGCATGTCCGGCTCGATTGCCGTGACCACTTGCGACGACTGAAGCACGCAAAGTGGTAGCTGGAAGCAGCTCAACGCTGTCTCGATATCCCCGCGAACGACCGCGTTGGCATAGTTTTGAAAGAACGACCTGACTTGTGCGTTGTCTAACATTTGTCTGAACACTCGGAGCAAAATCAACCCGCGCTGAGGACAATCCTCGTGTCGCTTGACGAGAGGAATTACCGCTCTCAAAACTCTTTGAGAATGTCCATTTTCGGAAATGCAGGTATGCAGACGCGTCAACTCTTGGTTGGTGCGTGGCTTGCAAACAGAATCCGAGGTTGCGCAGGTTGTTTTGCATGAGAGTTAGACGCGTTCGATGATGGTGGCGGCGCCCATGCCCGACGCAATACATAGCGTCGCAAGGCCGGTGCCCTTGCCGGTGCGTTCCAGTTCATCCAGCAGGGTGCCGATGATGATCGCGCCGGTTGCGCCTAGTGGGTGACCCATCGCGATCGAGCCGCCGTTGACGTTGACCACCGACGGATCGACATCGAACGCCTGCATGAAACGCAGAACCACCGAAGCAAAGGCTTCGTTTACTTCGAACAGGTCAATGTCGCTGATCGACATGCCGCTATCGGCAAGGATTTTTTCGGTCACAGGAACCGGACCGGTCAGCATGATGGTCGGGTCGGTGCCAATTTTCGCGGTCGCACAGATGCGGGCGCGTGGTTTCAGACCCCATTTTTCGCCGAACTCTTTGTTACCGATCAGAACACCTGCGGACCCGTCCACAATGCCCGAGCTGTTGCCAGCGTGGTGGATGTGGTTGATGCGTTCCAGATGCGGGTATTTCATCAGGGCGATCTTGTCGAAACCGGGCATAACCTCGCCCATTTCCTTGAACGATGCTTTCAGCGATCCAAGGCCCTGCATGTCTGTGCCGGGACGCATGTATTCGTCGTTGTCCAGCAGGGTCAGACCGTTCTGATCCTTGACCGGAACGATCGACTTTTCAAAACGGTTGTCGACCCATGCTGCCGCCGCGCGGCGCTGTGATTCAACAGCCAGCGCATCGGCGTCATCGCGGCTGAAACCGTATTCGGTTGCGATGATGTCAGCCGAGATACCTTGCGGAACAAAGTAGGTGTCCATTGCGATCGACGGATCAACAGCAATCGCTGCACCGTCGCTGCCCATGGCAACGCGGCCCATCATTTCGACGCCGCCCGCGATATAGGCCATGCCAGCGCCGCCAGCGACCTGGTTTGCTGCAAGGTTCACGGCTTCCATGCCCGAGGCACAGAAACGGTTGATCGCCAGACCGGGGATCGACTGATCCAGATCCGAAGCCAGTACAGCGGTACGGGCAAGGCAACCGCCCTGTTCGCCCACTTGGGTTACGTTGCCCCAGATCACGTCTTCGACGGCATGGCCGTCAAAGCCGTTCCGTTCTTTCAGGGCGTTCAAAACCTGCGACGACAGGCGCACGCTGGTCACTTCGTGCAGCGCGCCGTCTTTGCGGCCTTTGCCGCGCGGAGTGCGCACGGCGTCATAAATATAGGCTTCGGTCATATTTCCTCCTCACGCGTTGGGCGGGAATGCCCTGCGCATCAAATCGTAGGGGTGTTTCCAACCGGGCTGTTCCGCGATGCGATCCAGCCAGCGGTCGATGTTTGGATACGCGGCCCGATCAAAGGTAAAGGGCTCGGGGTAATACAGGTAACTTGCGCAGCTCAGGTCTGCGGTGGTCAGCGCGTTGGTCGCAACGAAATCGCGACCCTGCAAATGCCCATCAAGGATTTTGAACGCGGCTTTGGCACGACCGGCGGTAAAGGCGATCACCTCGGCGGGGCGTTTTTCCTCGGGCAAGAAGTTCATCAGGAAACGCAGCATGCCGACAACGCCGGACATTTTGTGGTTGTCCCACAGGATCCAGCGCTGAATTTCACGACGATCAGTGGCGTTATCGGCACTGAGTAGGCCCGACTTTTCCACCAGGTAGTCCAAAATCAAACCCGACTGGGTCAGGGTGAGATCGCCATCAACCAGCACAGGGCATTCGCCCATCGGGTTGAGTTTGCGAAATTCAGGTCCGCGGGCTTCGCCGTTGAAAAAGTTAACGTGCTCGGGGTCCCATGCGATGCCCATCATGTCCATCGCTTGGGCTGCCTTGTAGCTATGTCCACTTTCACCAAAACAATAAAGCCGCATGTCGCTCCTCCTCGCTGACTGGGCTGGCCCCCGAAGGGGCGGGGGCCATTCCGTTTCAGCTTAGAACTGCTCTGCGTCCAATGCCATCACAGTGTCGGCACCGCTTTCGATGCGGGCCAGATGCATGGCACAAGCAGGCAGTTGGCGTGCCATGTAGAACTTACCGGTTGCGATCTTGGTGTTGTAGAAATCAACGTCCGATGCACCAGCGTCCAGCGCCGCATAGGATGCCGCCGCCATACGGGTCCACATCAGGCCAAGGCAGACATGACCCATCATGGTCATGAAGTCATAGGAACCGGACAGGGCGTTGTTGGGGTTTTTCATGCCGTTTTGCATGAAATACATGCCCGCCGCCTGAAGCTGTTTCGAGGCACCTTTCAGTGCATCGACGAATGGCTTCATACGTTCGTCTTCGTGCTGTTTGCACTCGGCTTTGACCAGTTCAAAGAAGGCCATCACGTGCTTGCCGCCGTCTTGGGCCAACTTGCGACCAACAAGGTCGAGCGCCTGAACACCGTTGGCACCTTCATAGATCATGGCAATACGGGCATCGCGTGCGAACTGGGACATGCCCCATTCTTCGATATAGCCGTGGCCGCCATAGACCTGTTGGGCCTGTGTCGCCATTTCAAAGCCTTTGTCGGTCTGGAACCCTTTGATCACAGGGGTCAGCAACGAAATAAGGCCGTCCGCATCTTTGTCGTCCAGGCGATGTGCGCGGTCGATCAGCTGGGCACCCCAATAGGTCAGCGCGCGCGCACCTTCGACGAACGATTTCTGTTCCATCAGGTTGCGGCGGATGTCTGGGTGAACGATCAGCGGATCGGCAGGGCCGTCCGGGTTCTTGGCGCCGGTGACATCGCGACCCTGCAGGCGGTCCTTGGCATAGGCCAAGGCGTTCTGATAGGCGGCTTCGGCTTGGGCATAGCCTTGCAGGCCAACACCCAGACGGGCTTCGTTCATCATGGTGAACATGGCGCGCATGCCTTTGTGTTCCTGACCAATCAGGTAACCGGTTGCGCCGTCATAGTTCATCACACAGGTCGAGTTGCCGTGGATGCCCATTTTCTCTTCGATTTTGCCAACCGAAACAGCGTTGCGGTCGCCAAGGCTTCCGTCGTCGTTCACTTCGAATTTTGGAACGATGAACAGCGAAACACCTTTGATGCCTTCTGGGCCGCCGACGATTTTCGCCAACACAAGGTGGATCACGTTTTCCGACATGTCGTGGTCGCCAGCCGAGATAAAGATTTTCTGGCCGGTGATTTTGTAGCTGCCGTCAGCCTGTGGTTCCGCCTTGGTGCGCATCAGGCCCAGATCGGTTCCGCAGTGTGGTTCGGTCAGGTTCATGGTGCCGGTCCATTCACAGGTCACCATTTTTGGCAGGTATTTCGCCTTTTGTTCATCCGAACCATGGGCGTGGATGGCCGAATATGCACCGTGGGTCAGGCCCTGATACATGTTAAAGGCCATGTTCGCCGAAACAAACGGTTCGTTGACAGCGGTCATCATCAGGTAAGGCAGACCCTGACCTCCGTATTCGGGATCACAGTCAAGCGCGGTCCAGCCGCCCTCTTTCATCTGCTCAAAGGCCTCTTTGAAGCCAGTTGGCGTGCGCACAACGCCGTTTTCAAGCGTACACCCTTCGGTGTCGCCGACGACGTTCAGCGGCGCCAGAACTTCGCTGGCCAGCTTGCCGGCTTCATCCAATACGGCGCCTGTAAATTCACGATCCAGCTCGTCATAGCCGGGTACGTCCTGTTCGCTGACCTTCAACAGGTCGTGCAGCAGGAACTGAATGTCTTTGGTCGGTGCTGTATAGCTAGGCATGTCCTAGTTTTCTCCTCGCAGTGACGGGGCAGGCCGGATGTCTACCCCTTACGCAGGGCTTCCAATTGTTGGCGGCCCCATTCGATTTGTTGTTCTAGTTCGGCAATCGCCGTCTCCAGTTCGGCGTGTTGCTGTTTCATCTCGTTCAGATGGCTTTTTGCAATTTCGTAGGTCCGCTCGAGTTGGGTTTCCTGTTGGTCGTCCAGCTCATACAGGTCCAAAAGCTGCCGGATCTCTTCGAGTGAGAACCCAAAACGCTTGCCTCGCAGGATCAGCTTCAGCCGGGCGCGGTCGCGTTTTGTGAAAAGGCGCTTCTGTCCTTCACGGATCGGAAATAACAGCTCCTTCGCTTCGTAGAACCGCAAGGTGCGCGGGGTGACGTTATAGTCGTCGCACATCTCACGAATGGTCATTGTTGTTTCAGTCATGTGTCATCTCTTTGATGCTTCGCTGGGGCGTCGCAGTCGCCGATAACATATGTACCATACAAGTCAGGTTTACCTGAACGTAAACGAAACGTCGCGTCACTTTTAAATTGACGAAAGGTCAGCAAAGATCACGGCCATCAGGGCGCAATTTTCTAACGGGGAACATTGAAATCAAGTTCCCCAATAGCGTGTTTTAAAAGGTAATTTGGGCGTTTGCCGGGATTACGACAGGCTGGCCGCGGTATCGTCGCGCAGCTTTTGCAGCTCGTTTATCGTCTCTTCCAGCTGGGCTTTTTGTTCGGCCAAAGTGTCAAGCTGACCATCGGCAAGCTCGATCCAACGACGCATTTGGGCCTCGTTGCCTTCGTGTTCATAGATCAAAAGCCACTGGCGCAGGTCCTCTAGCGAGAACCCGAACCGTCGTCCGCGCAGAATCAGCGTCATCCGCGCAATTTCACGGGCGCCATAGAATCGTGACCGGCCCTCACGTTCGGGTGCAAGCAATTCGATGTATTCGTAATACCGCAGTGTGCGTGGTGTTACGTCGAATTTGGCGCACATTTCTTTGAATGTTAGACGCGGTTCTGACATGGCGACCTCCCTCGCGGGTAAGATAACGACAAATTTCCGGTGGGGGCAACTGACTTGGCATAGACGTCACGTCGCGGATTTAGCTTTTTATCCGTTTGATATTCTGTTCAATTCGGCTGGAACAGTCAAAGCGGGGACATGTGATGACCAAAGTGCCTGAGG
Source organism: Marivivens sp. (assembly GCA_965215785.1). GTDB lineage: Bacteria > Pseudomonadota > Alphaproteobacteria > Rhodobacterales > Rhodobacteraceae > Marivivens. The sequence goes on from OZ244120.1 coordinate 1,744,143, forward strand.
ACAATCGGTTCAACATCGCGCGCGTGTTTATCGAGTCGCTGCCACATGCCAAGGCGTTGGGGATGGAGCTGGTCGAAATCGGGTCGTCGACGGCGGCGATCCGTATGCCCTATGATGAAAAGCTGATTGGCGATCCCGAAACCAAGGTGTTTCACGGCGGCGCTGTGTCTGCCCTGATGGACACCTGTTGTGGCACAGCTGTGATGATGCAGGAAAAGGCCCAACGCGGCACGGCGACCTTGGATTTGCGTATCGATTACATGCGCAGCGCAACGCCCGGTCAGGCGATCACCGCCCGCGCCGAATGCTATCACATCACCCGCTCGGTCGCCTTTGTGCGCGCTGTGGCCACCGATGATGACACTGACCGGCCCGTTGCGATGGCCACCGGCGCATTCACGGTGTGAGGAGGGCAAAATGAAACGTCCAGAACCGGTACAAATCGTCAAACAACGTCGCGATGCCGCACTTCAGCACCTTGTTGCGGGTATTCCCTATGTCAATTTCCTAGGCGTGGAATTTGATCGCCGTGGCGACGAATTGACGGCCGTCATGCCCTACAAAGAAGAGCTGATCGGGAACCCGCTACTGCCTGCTCTGCACGGGGGCGCCACAGCGGCCTTTCTGGAAATCGCGGCTATTATCGAATTGTCGTGGGCCAGCCTGTGGCAGGACATCGAAACCGGCGCAAGCAGCCCGGATGAAATCGAAACAATGCCGATCCGATTGCCAAAAACGATCGACTTTACGATCGACTATTTGCGTTCGGGATTGCCGCGCGATGCCTATGCCCGCGCAAAAATCGTTCGGTCTGGTCGGCGGTATGCAAGTGTCCATGTCGAAGGTTGGCAGGACAATCGGTCCCGATTGTTTGTTCAGGCGACGGGGCATTTCCTAATGCCGTCCAAGGATGAGTGACGCCGCCCTGACGCATTCCCGCGTTCTGAAGATCGCGGTGCCGATTGTTATTTCTAACGCGACAGTGCCCATTTTGGGGCTGGTGGATACCGGTGTCGTTGGACAACTGGGGCAGGCCGAACCTATTGGGGCGGTCGCCATCGGCGCGCTGATCCTTGGATCGATCTATTGGGTCTTTGGGTTTTTGCGGATGGGGACGACGGGTCTGGTGGCTCAGGCCGAGGGGCAGGGCGACCGCGACGAAGTCGTTGCGCTATTGTTGCGCGGTCTGGTGATCGGGGCGGGGTTTGGCCTGTTTCTGATTGTCGCCCAATGGCCGTTGTTCATGGGCGCATTCCGCGTCACCCCCGCCAGCGCCGACGTCGAAGAGATGGCGCGCGGGTATATGGCGATCCGCATTTGGTCTGCGCCCGCCGCCGTTTCGATTTTTGCGCTGACAGGATGGCTTATTGCGCTAGAGCGGACGGGTCAGGTTCTGATCCTGCAGGTTTGGATGAACGGCCTGAATGTCGTTCTGGATTTCGCGTTCGTCCTTGGGTTCAACTGGGGCGTCGAGGGCGTCGCATTGGCCACATTTATCGCGGAATGGTCGGGGCTGTTTTTGGGGTTGTGGCTGTGTCGGGATGCCTTTGTCGGCGCGCCGTGGATGGACCACGCCCGCATTTTCGCCGCCGATAAGCTGAAGCGGATGGCCCTTGTCAATTCGGATATCCTGATCCGGTCTCTGCTGCTGCAAAGCATCTTTATCAGCTTTATGTTCTGGGCCGCTGATCTGGGCGATGTGCCCTTGGCCGCAAATCAGATCCTGATGCAGTTTTTGACCGCGACGGCCTTTGCGCTCGATGGGTTTGCCTTTGCCGTTGAAACCCTTGTGGGGCAGGCGCTTGGTGCCAAAAACCGCGCGCGGCTACGGCGTGCGGTTGTGTTATCGTCGATCTGGGCCGGGGGTGTTTCGGTCCTAATGGCCATCGGGTTTGCGGTGTTTGGAGCGGCCTTTGTGAACACGATGACAACGGCGCAGGATGTGCGCGACCTTGCGATTGCTTTGCTGCCGTTGATGGTGATTTCCCCGATCCTTGGCCTGCCGTCGTGGATGCTCGATGGGATTTTCATCGGGGCCACGCGCACGCGGGACATGCGGAATATGATGCTGATTTCAACGTTGGCCTATTTCGCCGCCGCGGTCCCATTGGTGGCAACCTTTGGGAACACGGGCTTGTGGCTGGCCATGCTGTTTAGCTTTGTCGTGCGGGCCGCGACATTGGCCGTGAAATACCCCGCGCTTGAACGATCCGCCGACGCCTAAAGGATGTCCAGCACAGCCTCGGGCGGGCGGCCGATTGCGGCTTTGTCTTCGGCCAATACGATCGGGCGTTCGATAAGTTTTGGGTGTTCGACCATCGCGATCAACAGGGCATCCTCGTCTGCACCTGCAAGACCCATTTCCTTGAACAGAGCCTCTTTGCGGCGGATAAGCTGTGACGGCTTGAGACCGGTTTTATCCAGCACATCAAGGATTTCGTTCTTGGTCGGCATATCCACAAGATAAAGCCGTTCCTCGACCTCGTGGCCTTCGTCCTCAAGCAGGGCCAGCGTTTCGCGCGATTTGCTGCAACGTGGGTTGTGCCAAATGATTACGTCCATGCGTCGCGTCCTGTCCCAACTGCCTGAGCCACAGTGTCGAAGCCATCACGCTGCAACAGCGTATCAAGGCCGCGGGCAATATCATCGGCCAGCGAAATGCCGCCGTATACCAATGCAGAATAGAGCTGAACCGCCGAGGCACCGGCGCGGATTTTCTGATAGGCTTGTTCCGCCGATCCAACGCCGCCAACGCCGATAATCGGCAGCTCGGTTAGGCCCGAAAGACGGGCCAACACGCGGGTGGATTTTTCAAACAGCGGTTGACCGGACAGGCCGCCCGCTTGGTCGCGGTCCGCGCTGGTTAGACCGTCACGCGATAGGGTGGTGTTCGTTGCGATGACGCCTGCAATGCCGGATGTGTTGGCGACCTCGGCGACATCCTCGATTTCGGCTTCGGTCAGGTCCGGCGCGATTTTCAGGAAAATCGGCAGAGGGCGTGCCAATGCGCTATTGGCCGCGATCACACCCGATAGCAAAGCCGACAACGCCTCTTTGCCTTGCAGGTCACGCAGTTTTTCGGTGTTCGGGCTGCTGACGTTGACGGTCGCAAAATCCAAATGCGCGCCGCAATGCGTCAGTACACGGGCGAAATCGGCGGCGCGATCAACGCTGTCTTTGTTTGCGCCAAGGTTCAAACCGATGATCCCGCCCTTGGGGCGTTTGGCCAGACGGGCGCCGATGGGTTCCATACCTTCGTTATTGAAACCGAACCGGTTGATGACAGCCTGATCTTGGGTCAGGCGATAAAGGCGCGGGCGAGGGTTGCCCTCTTGTGCGCGCGGGGTGGCGGCGCCAACCTCAACAAAGCCAAAGCCGCAGCCCATCAGCGGGTGCAGCGCGGTCGCGTTCTTGTCGAAACCTGCGGCCAATCCCACAGGATTCGGCAGATCAAGACCCGCAATCGTTGTGGCAAGCCGTGGGGTGGTGAAAGGTCCGGCCTTAGGCCCCAACCCCATCTGCAAGGCGCGCAACGCCATGCCGTGGGCGGTTTCCGGATCCATGCTGCGTAAAACGCGCATGCCAAAGTTTTCAAGCAAAGTTGTCATGTCAGCTCCGGAAACTGGTGAATACCGTCAACGATCGGCAATGGCTTGTCCCACAGCACATCGCTGAGGCGCAATTCGCGGTAAAGGTGCGGAAACAGTGCCCCGCCGCGTGACGGTTCCCACTTCAGGTCGTCGCCCAAGGCATCGCTGTCCAGCGCCAGAAGGACTAGGCCATCTTCGCCGGCAAAGTGTTTTGCGGTGGTTTCGCGGGCCTGTTCGGCGGTCGAGAAATGCACATACCCATCCGCGATGTCGATCGGGGCGCCTTTGGTTACCGATTGCGACTGCAATTCGGCCCATTCGTCGGCGCGGAAAATCTTGTAAATCAGCATGGGGCGGTCATGCCTTGTGAGGGGGATGCCGTCAAGCGTGCTTACCGCTTAGGCAAACCAATGACATTCAGCTGTCATAACTTAACGTTAACGGTGCACATATGCCGAGTAAGTTTGACTCGTTGGTAAAACCGAAGCAGGCTGATTCAATGACCAACAGGGGGATTACCCAAATGATTAACCGTATTCTTCTTTCCACATGTGCGCTGGCGCTGTCGACCGGCGCGGCGATGGCAGATTATTCGCTGCACATCATCCACATCAACGACCTGCACTCGCGCATTGAACCGATCAGCAAATACGACGGCACCTGTAGCGCCGAAGACAACGATGCCGGCGAATGCTTTGGCGGTGTTGCGCGTGTTGCGACCATGATCAACCAGCTGCGCGAAGAGCTGGCCGGTGAAAACGTGATCGTTCTGGATGCCGGTGACCAGTATCAGGGCTCGCTGATGTACACGACCTATAAAGGTGACGTGGAAATCGAGTTCATGGAACAGATCGGTTTCGATGCAATGGCCGTTGGTAACCACGAATTCGATGATGGTGATGAAGGTCTGGCCAAACTGGCGGACGGCGTATCGTTCCCGATCATTTCCGGCAACATCGACGTGTCGTCCTCGAATATCCTTGCTGGCAAGGTTGAGGATCATGTCATCCTAGAGGTCGGCGGCGAAAAGATCGGTATCGTTTCGGCGCTGGCGGTTGATACCGTTGAAACCTCCAGCCCATCGGATGCGGTCATCTTCTCGGACGAGATTGAGAACCTGCAGCACGACGTTGACGCACTGACCGACATGGGCGTGACCAAGATCATCGCGCTGAACCACGTTGGTGTGAACAAGGACATGGAAATCGCCGCTGCGGTTTCGGGTCTGGACGCTGTTGTTGGCGGTCACTCGCACACCAAATTCTCGAACACCGAAGAAGGCGCGATGGCCTATCCAACCATGGTTGGCGGCGTTCCGGTTGTTCAGGCCTATGCCTACTCGAAATATGTTGGTCACCTGACCCTGACGTTTGATGACGCAGGCAACGTGACTTCGGCCACTGGTGACACCATCCTGCTGGATGCATCCGTTGCCGAGGACGAAGCGATCAAGGCACGCGTTGCCGAGCTGGCTGGCCCGATCGAGGAAATGAAAACCCGCGTTGTGGCTGAAACCAACGCCGCTATCGAAGGCGACCGTTCGGTATGCCGCGCGATGGAATGCGAGATGGGCAACCTTGTGGCCGATGCGATGCTTGACCGTGTTGCGGCCCAAGGCGTGCAGATCGCGATCCAGAACGGTGGTGGTCTGCGGGCCTCGATCGACGCTGGCGAAGTGACCATGGGCGAGGTTCTGACCGTCCTGCCATTCCAGAACACATTGGCGACCTTTGAGGTTACCGGTGAAACCTTTGTTGCAGCGCTGGAAAACGGTGTTGGCCAGGTCGAGGATGGCGCAGGCCGTTTCCCACAGGTTGCCGGTGTGACCTTTACCGTTGATCTGTCCAAGCCAGCAGGCGAACGCATTTCGGACGTCATGGTTGGCGGCGAAGCGATTGATCTGGCCGCGACCTATGGCGTTGTTTCGAACAACTATGTTCGTAACGGTGGCGACGGCTATAGCATGTTCGAAAGCGCGATGAACGCTTACGACTTTGGTCCTGACCTTGCTGATGTGACTGCTGAATATCTGGCAGAGCAGGGCGGTTACACACCTTACACCGATGGTCGTATCACTGTGATCGGCAACTAATCATCTGATCTGGTATCAGCTATTGGCCCCCGCCGTTCGGCGGGGGCTTTTCGTTTTGTCACGGGGCCTCTACATTTGACGCATGGACCATCCGCTGATTGATCTGATTACGGCCAAAATTATGGCCGCCGAAAAGGACGGGGAGTTTGACAACCTACCCGGCGCGGGAAAACCATTGCCCAAATGCGATGATCCCGAAAACGCGCTGTTCAATCGTGTGATGAAAGAAAACGGTGCGACGCCCGAATTTGTCAGCCTGTCCCGCGAGCTGGCAAAATTACGCCAAGAGCTGCGCGACACCGGTGACCGCACCAAGCGCCGTGAAATCATGAAAGAGATGTCGATGATGGAGGCCAAAATCGACATCGCCCGCAAACAGTATTCCCGCTGATGTGTGGACGCATGGCGATCACGCTGCCGCATGATGCGATGGCCCAGATGTTTTCGGCCGCGGCGGACAATGATCTGCCTGCGGTCGAAAATTACAACGTCTGCCCGACCCAGACCATTTCGGTGGCTGTTTCGGAAGGGGACAACAGGCGGCTACGCCCGATGCGCTGGGGCTTTGTTCCGCAGTGGTACAAATCGCCCACCGATGGGCCGCTGCTGATCAATGCGCGCAGCGAAACGATCCACGAAAAGCCCGCATTCCGCGAGGCATGCCGGAAACGTCGCTGTCTGATCGCGGCAGATGGGTTTTACGAATGGAAACGGGTCGAGGGGGAAACACCGGAACCCTATTTCGTGACCCGCGCAGATGGCGCGCCCATGGTGTTTGCCGGTGTGTGGCAGGGGTGGGGTGACCTAAACACCTGTGCCATCGTCACCTGCGATGCGAATGCGGATATGGCCCCCGTTCATCACCGGCTGCCAGTCGTTTTGGAAACCGATCAGTATGCCAAATGGTTGGGCGAAGAGGGGCATGGCGCCGCCACACTTATGAAAGCCGCAGCGCCGGGGGCACTACGGCTGCGTCGTGTCAGCACCAAGGTCAATTCAAACCGCGCCAGCGGGCCCGAGTTGATCGAACCGCTGGTCGAGGATGATTCCTAGGTCTTAGAGGCTACCGTCATCAACGATGGCGTCGCCCGTCAGCTCGGCTGGGGGTTCTTCGAACGAAAAGCTGGCGACCAACTCGGTGCCCTCAATCGTTTCGAAATCCAGAACCATGGCGGATGAAACATTCAGCGTGTGGTACGAACCGTGGGGCATGGACGACAGCGCCCATTGCGGTTCTTCCATGTCGTCGACCCCATCGCCATCAAGGTCGGTTACCGCGACGATTGTCCGGCTGGCCTCGGCCTGATTGTAGAATTTGATCTGTTCGCCTTCGACCACATAGGTGATTTGCGGGAAAAAACCGTTCGGTGTGATGACGATGACTTGGAAGTTGCTGGTTTCAACTGTCGACGCATCGCCGCCGATGTCATCAAGTTCCTGACCAAAAGTCGCGCCCGCCAAAAGCGATGCGGCACATGCGGTCAAAAGTGTTCTGCGCAACATTTGCTGCTCTCCTGTCCTTTGTTGGCGGGCGCCAACGGATATATGGCTATACCGATAGGTAGGATTTTCGGCGAAACTAAGGCCAATATTTGTCGACAGAAGGCGCTTGCAGTTCCCCACAAGGGTGGATTATATCCAACCCACACCACGAGCGGGTGTTGTGTAATGGTAAGACCTTAGCCTTCCAAGCTAATGATACGGGTTCGATTCCCGTCACCCGCTCCAAATCTCCTACAGATGTGACACTACCACGCTTGTATCAACGGACGCGGGCCTTTATCTGCTTGCTGAAATTGGACTAGCTGGGGCCATCTATGGCAATCGAGAACGAAGAAGACCGCGCCAAATCCAAGCGAATCGGGGCTCTGGCTGAATTGTGGCCGTTTATGCGGCCATATCGTTGGATGTTGGGCTTTGCCTTTGTCGCACTGACCATGACGGCGATGGTGTCGCTGGTGCTGCCGATTGCCGTTCGTCGGGTGGTCGATAATTTCCAATCCGGTCTGACGCCACTTTTGAACCAGTATTTTACCGCTGCGATTTTGATTGTCGCGCTTTTGGCGCTGGGCACGGGCCTGCGGTATTATTTGGTGACGCGGCTGGGCGAACGCGTTGTTGCCGATATCCGCAAAGCTGTCTTTGACCGCATGGTGGGCATGAGCCCCGCGTTTTTCGAAAACATCATGACCGGCGAGGTTTTGAGCCGGATCACAACGGACACCACGCTGGTTCTGTCGGTGATCGGGTCGTCCGTGTCTGTTGCGCTGCGAAACGTGTTTGTCTGTTTCGGCGGTCTTGTGTTGTTGATGCTGACGTCGCCAAAACTTACCGGTTTGGTGTTGCTGATCGTTCCGTTCGTGATCGTTCCGATTGTTGTTCTGGGACGCCGGTTGCGCACCTTGGGCCGTGAAAATCAGGACTGGATCGCAAATTCGTCGGGCTCTGCATCAGAGGCGCTGTTGTCGGTGCAAACCGTTCAGGCCTTTACGCAAGAACACACAACACGCGCCAAGTTCAGCGATGTCACGGAAAAGAGCTTTGACTCGGCCAAACGCCGCATTCTGACCCGGGCCGTCATGACGATGATCGTCATCTTTTTGATCTTTTCGGGTGTTGTTGGTGTCTTGTGGGTTGGTGCCACTGATGTTGGCGCAGGCGAAATGTCGATCGGTGAACTGGTGCAGTTCGTCATCTACGCAATCATGGTCGCGGGCGCAGTGGGTGCCCTGACCGAGATCTGGAGCGAACTGCAACGCGCCGCAGGGGCGACCGAACGTTTGGTCGAACTGTTGACCGCGATTGATACCGTCAAGGATCCACAGACTGCGAAACCATCGCCGGACATGTCGAAAACGGCAATCACGTTTGACGATGTGACGTTCTTGTATCCGTCCCGCCCGAAAACGGCGGCCTTGTCCGAGGTCAGCCTGTCGATCAAGCCGGGTGAAACCGTTGCGCTGGTTGGCCCGTCGGGTGCGGGTAAATCGACAATCATTCAAATGCTGCTGAGGTTCTATGACCCCAAACAGGGTGGCATTCGGATGGGTGACACCGATTTGCGCGACATGGACCGTGCGGATTTCAGAGCTCAAATCGCGCTTGTGCCGCAGGACGCTGTTATTTTTGCAGATACCGCCCGCGAAAACATTCGTTTCGGCCGCCCCGATGCCACAGACGCCGAGGTCGAGGCCGCCGCGCAGGCCGCCGCCGCGCATGAATTTCTGTCGGCTCTGCCGGATGGGTATGACACCTATGTCGGTGAGCGCGGTGTGATGTTGTCAGGTGGTCAGAAACAGCGGATCGCCATTGCGCGTGCCATTTTGCGCAACGCGCCGATCCTGCTGCTCGACGAAGCGACATCGGCGCTTGATGCGGAAAGCGAACGCTTGGTTCAGCAGGCGGTTGACCGTCTGTCCGCCGATCGCACCACGTTGATCGTGGCGCACCGGTTGGCCACTGTCAAAAAGGCGGACCGGATTGTTGTCTTTGATGAAGGCAAAATCGTGGCTCAGGGCACCCATGACGAACTGGTGGCCGAGGGCGGCCTATACGCTCGACTAGCGAAATTGCAGTTTACCGAAGGTCTCGCTGCTGAATAGCGGCGGATTTTCGCAGCGTCACGCTTGAACCGGCGGGTCCTTTTGCGCAACCTTGTGCGGAAGGAAAAACCGACTGGGACGGATCGGTTACGCTAGGGAGGGAGCGGCTATGACCTACGCCACGATCGCAGATCGCGAAGCCATTGTTGCTGAAAAAACATGGGCTGAGCGCAATCAGCCAAAAACGACGTACGAAATGCTGACCCGTACAGCGACGAATTTTCCGTCGCGGCCAGCTGTTACATTCCAGATGTTTTCGGACCCGGGGGCCAAGGCGGAAACGCTGACATGGTCCGAATTGCACGCGCAATCGGTTCAGACCGCGAACATGCTGCGCAAACTGGGCGTGGGCGAGGGCGATGTTGTCGCCTACCTGATGCCGAATACCACTGAAACGATCCTTAGCTATCTGGGCGGCCAGATCGCAGGTATCGTAAACCCGATCAACCCACTGCTTGAGGCGGAACAGATTGGCGGCATCCTGCGCGAAACAGGTGCCAAGGTGCTGATCACGCTCAAGGCGTTCCCGAAAACCGACATTGCCCAAAAAGCGGCCGAGGCCGTTAAGCTAGCGCCGAATGTCAAGCACGTTGTCGAGGTGGACCTGCTGAAATACATCGGCGGCGTTAAGCGTCTGATCGTTCCGCTGATCCGCCCAAAGGTCAAAGTGGAACACAACGCGCAGGTTCATGACTATGTCAAACTGCGCAGCGCACAATCGACCGAGCTTGATTTTGCGGATGGCGGTGTGGACCGCGTGGCGGCCTATTTCCACACTGGTGGTACGACCGGCCTGCCAAAGATCGCGCAACACCGCTATTCGGGTATCATCTACAATTCGTGGTTGGGTGATCGTTTGCTGTTCACCGAACACGATGTCCAGATTTGTCCGCTGCCACTGTTCCACGTTTTCGCGGCGATTGTGTCGCTGGGCGCGTCGTTGTCGTCGGGGGCGCATGTGGTGTTCCCAACGCCCGCTGGCTATCGGGGCGACGGTGTTTTCGACAACTTCTGGAAACTTATCGAACGGTACAAAGTCACCTTTATGATCACTGTACCGACCGCGATTGCCGCCCTGATGCAGCGTCCGGTGGATGCGGATATTTCGTCACTGCGTTTGGCGTTCTGCGGTTCCGCGCCGCTGCCTGTTGAGCTGTATAAAAAGTTCGAAAGCGCGGCGGGTGTCACGATTTGCGAAGGCTATGGCCTGACCGAGGCAACCTGTCTGGTGTCGATCAACCCACCCGATGGCGACAAGAAGATCGGTTCGATCGGCTTCCCGTTCCCGTACACGGATGTCAAAATTTATGACCACGTGACGCATGAACCCTGCGACACCGATCAGATTGGCGAGATTTGCGTTTCGAACCCGGGCGTTTCGATGGGGCACACCTATACCGAGGCCTCAAAGAACGCGGATCTGTATTATCCTGGCCCTGAAAGCCAGACCCAGTACCTGCGCACTGGCGACCTTGGCCGGATTGATGCTGACGGCTATCTCTGGATCACCGGACGCGCCAAAGACCTGATCATCCGTTCCGGTCACAACATTGACCCCGCCGAAATCGAAGAGGCATTGGCCGGTCACGACAAGGTCGCGTTCGTTGGTGCGATTGGCCAGCCTGACAGCTACGCCGGCGAACTGCCGTGCGCCTATGTCGAACTGGTCGACGGTGCCGAAGTGTCAGAGGCGGAGCTGATGGACTATGCCAAAAAGCATATCCACGAACGCGCCGCACACCCCAAACACATGGAAATTCTGGCCGAGTTGCCGAAAACCGCTGTTGGCAAAATCTTTAAGCCGGACCTGCGGAAAATGGCGATCAAGCGCATCTTTGATGCCGAGTTTGCCAAGGCGTCTTGGCCGGTTGAGGTGCTTGAAGTTGTTGACGACAACAAACGCGGATTGGTCGCGCGCATTGCGAAGACTGGCGATTGTGACGCCGCCGCGGTCGAGGCAAAGCTGGGCGAGTTCCCGACATGTTGGGAATGGGTCGACTAAGACCTTTAAAGCCCTCGCAGTGCGGGGGCTTTATTTTAGGGCGGCCTCAACCGCGTCAAGGGCCGCCCGAATGGCCGGCTGATTGCGGGCATCCTGATGGCACACCAGCCATTCATTATGGCTTAGCTCGTCAATTTGTTCCGACCTGCGAACAAGCCCGCGTTCAGTATCGCCCGCGAAGGTCGGCAATAGGATTTGCCCGTACCCAGCGAGAGCCATGTCCAAACACAGGCGGAGGTCGGACCCACGCGCGACCACCTTGTGCCCATAGCGGCTGTGTAGCCATTTCAAGGACGCTGATAGCTCGGCGGTTTCGGGCATGCTGACGTAACCTGTGACGGTTTCGTCCTTGGCATAGAACGCATAGGTGATCCGCCGTGAGGGTCGCCGCGCCAGCCAGTTGCTGGCTGGTTCGGTTCTGCGAATGCCGATGTCTGCCTCATGTCTTGCGATGTCCAAACGCGCATTCGACGCCACAAAGCTGGGTATCCAGCGGACGCCCTGATCGACCTGCGGCAAAAGGCGTGGCACCAGATAACGGGCGGTCATAAAGCCGGTGGTGATCCGCACCTGTGTGGGCCTGTCGTCGACATCCAGCCACTGACAAACCCGATGTTCCACGTCCTTTAGGCCCGATAGACGCTCTGCCAGTTCGCGTCCCTCAGGGGTGAGCGAAAATCCGTTTTTGCCGCGAAGGAACAGCGTTTTGTCCAGATCAGCCTGCAGTTTTGATATCCGCCGCGACACCGTTGGCAGCGGGGTGCCGGTCAAACGCGAGGCTTCGCTGAGCGACCCTGAATTGGCCACCGTTAGAAATAGTGAAAGGTCATCAAGAGAGGGGTGGTTTTCATTCATGAAAGTGTAGTTGCGAATTTCGCCAATTATCACTGGAAAATTGAAGGGCTATTCCGTGTCTTGTCACAGGTTATCTCGGAAATGAAAAATGCATAGTCCCTACAAACTCGCCCCTGCACCACAAGACCATCCCGAAACCGCGCTGATCCGGCGTCGCATTGCCAGCGCAAAAAAAATGGCGCAGCCGGCGGAACCGACTGCGCGCTCTGGCATTTGTGTTCGGTCGCCCGAAAAAGATCAGTCGCGGGTCCCCGCGAACCGTTCTTTCCATTCGTCACGCTGCTCATCAGTGACCTTGGCGAATAGGTTGTCCGGCACGGTAAAGCTGTGGCCCGCCGCCATTGACGTCAGCGCCGCCGCCACATCGTCTGGCCATGCCGCGGTGTCCAGTTGCATCGCCTTGGTCAGCGTTTCGGCGGTGTCTGGAATAAACGGCGCCGACAGGGCCGCATAAATCGGAATCAGGTTCAATGCGAACCGGATTTGCGATGCGGCCAGTTCTGGGTCGGTTTTATAGGTCGACCATGGCGCGGTCTCTTGCAGGTATTCGTTACCCAGTACCCAGATCGCGCGCAGCTCGTTCGCGGCCTTGCGGACCTCGATCGCCTCCATATGCGCCTCATAGGTGCGGATGCGATTGGTCAGTTCTGTTAGCAGGGCATCGTCGATTGGCAAATCGGTGCCGCCTTCGGGAACGACTTCGCCGAACTTGGACCGGCAGAATTTGGTGACGCGGCTCACAAAGTTGCCCAGAACATCGGCCAGATCCTTGTTCACACCCGCTTGGAAGTTTTCCCAGGTGAATTCTGCGTCGCTGCTCTCTGGCGCATGGCTTAGCAGCCACCAGCGCCAATAGTCGGCAGGCAGGATCGACAGGGCCTGATCCATGAACACGCCGCGCCCGCGCGATGTGCTGAACTGACCGCCGTCATAGTTCAGGTAGTTGAACGATTTGATGTAATCGACCAGCTTCCACGGCTCCCCCGATCCAAGGATCGTCGCGGGGAACGACAGGGTGTGGAACGGCACGTTATCCTTGCCCATAAATTGGGTATAGGTCACGTCATCCGCGCCTTTGTCAGTGCGCCACCAACGTTCCCAGTCGGTGCCTTTGCCCGCATCGACCCATTCCTGCGCGCAGGCAATGTATTCAATAGGCGCATCGAACCAGACATAGAAAACCTTGCCCTCCATGCCGGGCCAGTCCTGATCGCCTTTCTTGACCGGAACACCCCAATCCAGATCACGGGTGATGCCGCGGTCCTGCAATCCGTCACCATCGTTCAGCCATTTCTTGGCGATCGAGGTGGTCAGCACCGGCCAACCTTCGCGGGTGTCAATCCATTGTTCAAGCTGATCCTTCATCTGGCTTTGGCGCAGATAGAGGTGTTTGGTTTCGCGCATTTCAAGGTCGGTTGATCCCGAAATGGTCGAGTGCGGGTTGATCAGGTCAACAGGGTCAAGCTGCTTGGTGCAGTTGTCACATTGGTCACCGCGCGCACTGTCGAAGCCGCAGTTGGGGCAGGTGCCTTCGATATAGCGGTCAGGCAGGAACCGGCCGTCGGCATGGCTGAACATTTGTGTTTCCGACACTTCGCGGATCAGATCATTGTCGGCCAGAACGCCGGCGAAATGCTGGGTCAGTGCCTTGTTCTGATCCGACGATGAACGGCCAAAATGATCGAACGACAGGCGGAACCCATCGGCGATTTTTGCCTGAACATCATGCATTTCCGCGCAGTATTCGTCGATTGGCTTGCCCGCCTTGGCGGCGGCCAGTTCGGCGGGGGTGCCGTGTTCGTCGGTGGCGCATAGGAACATGACCTCATTGCCGCGGCCACGCTGATAGCGTGCGAACAGGTCCGCAGGCAGCTGCGAGCCAACAAGGTTACCGAGGTGCTTGATCCCGTTGATATATGGGATCGCCGAGGTGATCAGATGACGTGCCATTCGTAATTCCTATGCGGTGTTGATGCCTTTTAGCCCTGCAAATGGCGGGTTTCCAGCACTGTCACGCGATTCTGGCAATTTCGCATCACTTGGGCGGTCAAAGGGATATGTCGGCGGTGGGCCGCTTTCACCTTTGGCGTGCATGCGGTATGATGATTCAAAACAAAAGCAGGTTTCAGGACTGATCGCATGATCAAACGTATCGTATTGGGCGCGATCTTCGCGCTCGGCACTACCGCAGTTGTAGCACAGGACGCTTATGTCGGCGTGTCGCTGGACTATGGCCGTCCGCATGCTGGTGACACCTACGCTGCGACGGGCCTGCTTGGCGGATTGCGTTTTGGGGACAGTGACCTGAGCTATGGCGCCGAGGTCGATGTCGATTTGGCAAGCGGCGGCCCATACGATGCGTCGCGTTTGCGTGGCACGATCTATAACGACATGGGCAAGCTGGGCCTGTTTGCGGCGGTTGGTGCCACATACTACGATCTTGATGCCGGTGGCAGCGAAACAGGCATCAACTATGGTCTGGGTGCGGACTTTGAGCTTTACGGCAATATGACCCTCCGTGCCGAAGCGATCCGCGATCACATGCCGGATTATACCACCGATGTGACCACACTGCGGATCGGCGTCACCTTCGGATTCTAGGGTGCGGAGTCTTGTCCTCGGCGTCTGAAGGGTTAGGCTCTGCCTGAATTTCCTGACGAGGGCAAAAATGAATACGCTAAAGCTTGGACGGACCGATATTACGGTCTCTGACTGGTGCCTTGGCACCATGACCTATGGCACCCACACTTTGGATGATGACGCGCACCGCCAGATCGACATGTGTCTGGATGCTGGCATCAACTTTATTGACTGCGCAGAAATGTATCCGGTCAATCCGGTTTTGAAAGATACCGCAGGCATGAGCGAGGATGTGCTTGGCCGGTGGTTCGCAAAAACGGGCCGTCGGGATGAGGTTGTTTTGGCGACCAAAGTATCGGGTGCTGGCAACGCGAAACGCGGCGAGCAGGGCTATGACAGCAAGACGGTCAAAGCCGCGGTGGAAGAGTCGCTGCGCCGGATGCAGACAGATTATATCGACCTCTACCAACTGCATTGGCCGAACCGTGGCAGCTATCATTTCCGCCAGTGTTGGTCTTTTGATCCGTCGCGCCAAAACCGTGCCGAAACCATCGCCCTGATGGAAGATACGCTAGGCGCGCTTAAGGATCTGGTGGACGAAGGCAAGCTGCGGGCGATTGGACTGTCTAATGAGAGCGCGTGGGGCACAACCAAATGGGTGGACGTGGCCGAACAGATGGGCGCACCGCGCGTTGCAACCATGCAAAACGAATATTCGTTGCTGTGCCGTCTCTATGACACCGACATGGCCGAAATGTCGGTGAACGAGGATGTCACCCTGATTTCCTATTCGCCGCTGGCCTGTGGTCTGTTGACCGGCAAATATCAAAACGGCGCCCGCCCCGAGGGGTCGCGCCTTGCCATTAATGGCACATTGGGCGGACGGGCAACGGATCGCGCGTTTGAGGCAACTCAGGCCTACTTGGACATTGCTGAAAAGCACGGGCTGGCCTGTGATCATATGGCAATGGCATGGCAGCGGCATCGCCCGTTCCCAATCTCGTCGATCTTTGGCACCACAAACGTTGCCCAGCTGGAACACCTGCTCAAGGGCAAGGACCTGACGCTGAACGACGATGTTCTGGCGGACATCGAGGCGGCGCATAAACAGCACCCGATGCCGTACTAATGCCCGTCTGGGTCGCGATTTCGCTGATTGCAGCGTTTGCACAGGCCACACGTTTTATGATCCAAAAACAGCTGAGCGTTTCGACGCTCAGCCCTGTTGGGGCGACCTTTGCCCGTTTTTTGTATTCCGCGCCATTGGTTGTTGTGCTGGTCGCGCTTTACCTCAGTGCAACGGATCAGCCGCTGCCGCGCTTGGCGCCCGGTTTCTGGGGTTACGCCCTTTGCGGTGCGACGGCCCAAATTGTCGCGACGGTCTGTACCATCGCCTTGTTTAAACGCCGCAATTTTGCGGTTGGGGTGACCTTTACCAAGACCGAAGTTCTATTCAGCGTCTTGGTCGGATTTGTCGTTTTGTCGGACCAGATCAGCGTGCTTGGCATGGCGATGATCCTAAACGGTTTGACCGGCGTTTTGATCCTGTCAAAATCCGATCTGAACCGCCAGGGCGGGTTTTTTAACGTCTCGACCGCGCTGGGTCTATCCGCTGGTTTTCTGTTTGCGGTGTCCGCCGTCAATTATCGCGGTGCCGCGCTGAGCCTTGAAAGCGGTGATTTTGTCGTGCGGGGCATGGTGACGCTGGCCTGTGTGGCGACCGCGCAGACCCTAATGCTGGTGGGCTATTTGTATTGGCGCGAAAAAGGCGAAGTGGGGCGCGTTCTGGCGTCTTGGCGGCAATCGGGGCTGGTCGGGCTGACCAGTATGATTGGATCGGCCGGATGGTTCATGGCATTTGCGCTGCAATCCGCCGCCTATGTTAAGGCCGTGGGACAGGTCGAGGTTCTGTTTTCCTTGGCGATCGGCGCAATCGTGTTTCGTGAACGCATCAGCAAACGCGAAGCATTCGGAATATGCCTGATCGTGTTCAGTATCGTGCTGCTTGTTCTGGACTCAGAACTGGGTCGTTAGCACGTCGATTGGTGTTCCCGGCCTGTCATTGCGAAAAAACGGAACCAGTTTGGGCCATGTGCCGGTGCGGGCAAACTGGGCGACCTCACCCAGCACAACACGGGTAATGAACGGCAATTCGAACGCGCGGGCATCGGTGAGTTTGAGCCACTGAAGCTGGCTCAGTTCGTCCTCGGCCGTGCTGAAATCGTCGGGATCACCGACGACGTGATCCGCCGAGGCGATCAGGAACCTTGCGTCAAAGCGACGGGGACGGCCGGGTGGGGTCACGGCGCGAAAAAATAGCCGCAGCGCAGATGGATCGGGCAGAGGGCTGCCGATGGTCAGGCCCGTTTCTTCGCGCAGTTCCCGCAGGGCCGCCGCCGCGATGGCCCGCGCAGGCAGCCGGCTTTCGAGTGACAAGGCATGGTCCAGCGCGGGCGGAAGCGGCGCAAGGGGGACATCCACGTCGGCGGCATCGACCGCACCGCCGGGAAAGACAAACTTATTGGGCATAAAGACCGCACTGGCGCCGCGTTGGCCCATCAGGATGCGTGTGTCCTGACCGGTCCCGCGCAACAGGATGACCGTGGCGGCATCTTTGATCGGTACTGTGTCCATGTTCCCCCCGTTGGCGCAGGGCTAGCTGGACTTTCCGAACCCGTGCATCCGTTTGGCCCATTGTATTCCGACAATGAGGCCCTTCAGTCTGGGCAGAAGGTAAAGCGACAAGGCGGTACAGCCAATGGTAAAAACAGTCGCCATCACCAAGGGCTCTGGCCGGAACTTGACCCAAGCAAAGTGCATCGCAAATCCCAGAAGGTGTCCGACGATCAGGATGGTCAGATAGGCCGGCCCGTCGTCCGCGCGGTGATGGTGCAGCTCTTCGCGGCAAACGGGGCAGCTGTCGGCGACCTTGAGATAGCTGACGAACATATGCCCTTCGCCGCAATTGGGGCACCGGCGGCGAAAGCCACGGGCCATTGCCTGCTTTGTCGGGCGCTCTTGTGGGTGCGCTGTGGGTGTCTGTGTCTTAACGCTGGGCTGCATGGTCGGCTCCTTCGACGATAGACATGCGCCCAAGTCGTCCGAAAAGAAAGGGGGCGTGCCCCTCTTGCGGCCCCATGTCGCAAAGCCAAACAAAAAATCGCAAAAAATCTGCGACGGAATGTCTGGGGGCGCTCGTATTAAGGGCAGCTCCGGCAGTTGAGGGCCGGACGAGACACCTAATAAGGACAAGACACATGAAAAAAGAAATTCTGATCGCAGCAGTATTGCTCGGCGTTGCAGGCACCGCGGTTTCGGCAGACGACTTTGGCCGTCGCGGCGGCGAAGGCGGCCCAGTACCGTTGAACATCGAGATGCTGGACACCGATGGCGACGGCGCACTGTCGCTGGCGGAAATTGAGGCGGCACCAGAGGCGCGCTTTGCCGCTGCGGATGCGGATGGCGACGGTAGCCTGTCGCTGGACGAACTGACCGCAATGGTCGAAGCCCAGATCGCAGAGCGGGCCGTTCGCGGTGCGGAACATATGCTGGACCGTCTGGACGCAAATGAAGATGGCGTTCTGACCGCAGATGAGCTTCAGCCACGTGGCGGCGACCGGATCGAACGTATGTTTGAACGCCTTGATGCTGACGAAGATGGCATCCTGACCGCCGAAGAGCTTGAGGCCGCCAAAGAGCGTATGGAAGACCGTCGCCCAAGCTTTGGTAAGCGTCACTAAGAAAACTTCGGCACCCTGAAACTCAGGGTGTCGTTGCCCCGCGCGGGCAAAGTCGTTAGCACTCAGCCTTGATGGACATGGCACTCGATCAATATGCCCAAGCCCCCGATGGTGCTTTGCTGGTTGCCTTTGCGAATGGTGACAGTACTGCCGCACGTGTTTTGGCCACGCGCCTGACACCCAATGCGCTTGGGCAGGCATATCGAATGCTACAAGATCGCGCCGAGGCCGAGGACGTTGTCCAAGAGGCGATGCTGCGTTTGTGGAAACAAGCGCCGGACTGGCGTCAGGGTGAGGCGCAGGTATCAACGTGGCTCTATCGCGTTGTGGCCAATTTGTGCACCGACCGACTTCGCCGTCGAAAACGCAGCGCGCGTTTGGATGAGATTGCAGAGCCGGTAGATGACACACCAAGTGTGACAGCTACAATGCAGACTAACGCACGGATGCAGGCGCTCAGCGATGCCTTGGCAAGCTTGCCCGAGCGGCAGGCCCAAGCGGTGGCGCTGCGGCATCTGGAAGGTTTGGGTAATCCCGAGATTGCCCAAGTTATGGATATTAGTGTTGAGGCGGTTGAAAGTCTGACCGCCCGTGGAAAACGTGCCCTCGCCAAAATTCTGGCAGGTCGAAAAGCAGAGTTGGGGTTCGAAGAATGACGAAAGACAAGTCGATTTTGAACGATCAGGCCATGGATGAATTGTTCGCGCAGGCCCGCGCAAGCACGGTCGAGCCGAGCCCGGACTTTATGGCGCGTCTGATGGCGGATATTGATGTCGTGCAAACAGAACTGCAGGCCGAGCCGGAGGCGCCGACCGAACCTGTTGGTCTGCTGCGCGGGATCTGGGACATGCTGGGCGGCTGGGCCGGGTCCGGTAGCTTGGCTGCCGCGGCGGTTGCTGGATTGTGGGTCGGCATCGCGCAGCCCGACAGCCTGCAATCTGTGACCGATACCCTTTGGAGCGATAGCGAAAGCGTTTCGGTCTTTGCGACGACATTGGATGTATGGGGCGAAGGATAAGACAATGACACAAGACACCCCCAAGAAAAAACGAACCGCTTGGCGGATAGTTCTGATCGTTTCGCTTGCGCTGAACGTGATGGTGGCAGGCGTGATTATTGGCGGTATCACCTCAGGCAAGGCACCGCGCAATTTTGGTGCACAAAACTTTGCCTTTGGACCGGCAGCCGAGGCGCTGAGCCTGTCGGATCGCCGCGCGGTGCGGGACAAATTGCGCGATCACCCGGAATTGCGGCCATTGCGGCCAGCCGAACGGTCGCAGGCTGTGGCCGCGTTCCTAGAGGCGCTCCGCAGCGACCCGTTTGACCCGTTGGCCGTTGAGGCGCTTTTCGAAGAGCAGCGAACACAGGCCAGTAGCAGCATGGCCGCGGTTCAATCTGCGATGCTTGAACGGTTTGTTGATATGACCGCCGAAGAACGATCTGCCTATGCGGATCGGCTTGAGCGGGGACAGCATTCCGGTCCACGCGACGGCGGACCGCGCAACGACTAATACAAGGGCGGCCTAGGCCGCCCTTTGTCCAATGCTGACCTGGTTGCGCCCCTTGGTTTTGGATCGATAGAGGGCGCCGTCAGCATGTTCGATCAGCTTGTTGATTTCCTCAGCTGAACGGCAGGATAGCCCGCTGCTGGCCAATCCAATCGACACAGTAATGTGCGCCGGTGGCAGATCCGGACCGATGTCAAAGGCCGTTCTGTCAATCATCGTGCGCAACCGTTCGGCAGATGTATGGGCGCGTTGGGTTGAGGTTTCGGGTAGGGCGACAAGGAATTCTTCGCCGCCGATCCGTGCAACAAGGTCAATGGCGCGCAGATTATCGCGCAGCACCTCGGCGACGCCCTTAAGTATCCGGTCCCCTGCGGCATGTCCGTAGGTGTCGTTGATGGATTTAAAGTGATCGATGTCCAAAACCATCACCGTGAATTCGCGTTCCGTTTTTCGGGCCCGTTCGGACAGGGCGGTCAGATGTGGGACCACATACCGACGGTTATATAGCCCCGTCAGGTGATCCATAACGGCGGCGCGCAACCCGTCTTGCACCGAGTCCCTAAGCCCATCTGTTCGCAATTTGCGGGCCAGCAGGATTTTGACCCGATGCGCGATTTCGGCCAGCGAGGCATCATCGGACACAACATCATTGGACCCAAGGTCCAGAACCATGGCGGCAATGTCGGGTTGATCAGACGGGGTGATGACCAACTGGGCGGCATGGCGGCTTTCGGACCGGCTGCGTAGGTCGGACACGAAACGGAACAGGCTGCCGGTGTCGGTCAGGTCGTTGTAGTCGCGCGCATCAATGATGAACAAATCCGGACAAGGGGTCAGCCGGCTTTCCTCTAGGGCGCGATCGGCGGACAGGTTGCGAATTCGTGTGTTCAGCGCGGCGTTCAGGCTGCGGCTCAGGGCCAATCCTTCGGGGCGGTTGCCGCCGACCATGCCGATCACCGCTTGTCGGGCAAAGGTGGCGGGGGGCTCGGCAAAGCCCAAAGCGCGACTGGTATCGTCGCGCAGTTGTAGTTCGTTATCGGTATCCTTGGCCCTTAGAAGGCTGCGTATTCGGGCCTGCAGCAGCGAATCCGACAGCGGTTTCGACAGTACCTCATCTGCACCCAGCCCAAGCGCATCAAGGCGCTGGTCTGCGTTGTCAAAATTGCCAATTGCAATGATCGGCAGCGATTGGGTTTCAGGTGAGGATCGCAGGCTTGTGCAGAACTGCTTGATCTCATCCGAAATCTGGGTGAGGTCTAGGACAATCAAATCAACAGGGGTTTCGGTCAGATGATGCCGTGCTTCGACAACCGTGGCACACGGCAGCACATCGTACTGGGCAGTCAGTAACTTGACCTTAAGGACAATGCGATTGGTCGGTACGCTGTCTATGATCAATATCCGACTGGACATGGAAACTGCCTCCCAAGGCGAACCCAAACTGTTTGAAGTAAATTGCGCGCGAAACGTTAAGAATCCGTTTCTGGAACTTAAGAGGTCCTTATGAACGCTGAAGCAGCCGAAACAATCGCGCTACAGGCCTTGGGGTGGCTGGCGTCGAATGACGAACTTTGCCCGATTTTTCTGGGGTCAAGCGGGGCGTCCGTCGATGATCTTAAGGCGCAGGCGGGCGATCCCGTTTTTCTGGCCTCGGTGTTGGAATTTGTCACAATGGACGACCAATGGGTCGTTGCCATGTGCGATACGTTGGGTATTGGTTACGACGTGCCGCTGAGGGCACGCTATGCCCTGCCAGGGGCCGAGCAAACCCATTGGACCTAGGATCGAGAGCCCGCCATGCGTTTTAAAGGGATCGTCTTTGACAAGGACGGCACGTTGTTTGATTTCAACGCCACGTGGGGCGTGTGGACACGCGATTTGATCCGCTCGATTGCCGATGGGGATGACTCGATGCAAACAGGGCTGGCGGACTCAATCGGGTTTGATTTGCAATCCGGTCAGTTTGCGAAAACCAGCCCCGTTATTGCAGGCACGGCAGACGAAATTGTCGAGGCGTTTTTGCCGTTCCGTCCGGGTGTGGATCGTGATGCGTTGATCGCGGAAATGAATGCCCTTGCCGCGACCGCCCCTCAGGTTCCCGCCGCCCCGCTGGGCGACTTGCTGGATACGTTGGTCGGGATGGGGCTGACGCTGGGTGTGGCGACAAACGACGCCGAGGCACCAGCGCGGGCGCATCTGGATGCGCATGGCGTGACGGATCGGTTCGCCTTTATTGCTGGTTACGATAGCGGATACGGCGGCAAGCCCGAGGCGGGCCAATTGGACGCGTTTTGCAAGGCGACACAACTGGATCCGGCGGACTGTTTGATGGTTGGTGATAGCACCCACGACCTGATCGCGGGTCAGTTGGCGGGCATGACCCGGGTTGCTGTCTTAACCGGCATCGCTGATGCCGAAGACCTTGCCGATCATGCAGATGTCATCTTGAATTCCGTCGCGGAATTGCCGGGTCTATTGCGCGGTCTCGGGCAACAGCGCGCGTAGAACGCGGGCGGCGCGTGCGGTGCGTTCGGCCTGAACCTGACTGTCCAGCAACGGGATATCGCCCATGGCGCGGCGTATCTGTAGGTCGCCAACAAGGGTGTCGAAATAGACTTCGGCCAATTCGCTGGCGTCGCCCGGTGCTTGGCGTTCGATCAGGGCCGCCAGCAAGGGTACAATCTTGCCGCGCCCCATTTCAGACAACGCACGGCCAAGCGTGCCCGTGTCATGGACATCACCAACAGCCGCCCGCGCCAGCACGATGGCGCGCTGGCCGGTCATCATGCCCAAAATCAACGGTGCCGCCGCGTCCAGCGTATCCCAGAGCGATTGATCACCGGTCAGCCCGTGGCGCAGCGTTTCCTGCGCCGCTTCGGCGGTGCGGGTGATCATCGACAGGAACAGGCCCTGTTTGTTGCCGTACCATTTGTACAGCGTTTCGTTCGAGGCATGCGCGCGTTTAGCCACCTCAAGCATTGAGGTGGCTTTGTACCCTTTCAGAGCGAGCAAGCCGAAAGCCACTGTTTCGATTTGAACACGACGATCGGCGGCCTTGTTTTCTTGCATTTCAGCCTCCGGACTCGCCTATAGTTGGCAAATCCGGCGGCTGTCCGACAAGGTCATAAGGCGACGCTTACGGATAGGTTTGGCTTAGTCAGCCACGCAATCCGCCAAAGTTTGCGCGATGTCGCGCATGTTTGCCGCATATCCGGCCAAATCGGGGGTATTGCCCGACAGGCCAGGGTCGACGATGACAAGGCTTGCGTCGGTGCCTTCGGCGATGATTGTCGCCCACTGCGGGTTGGTTTGTGTATCGGTCAGGATACAGGTGATATGCGCATCGTCCATCAGCTCACGCAGTTCCGCGATGTGGTTCGCACCGGGCTCTGCGGCATCACTCAGCGCGATGGTGCCAGCGGCGGGCACACCGAATGCGACCTCAAAATATTGGAACGCATCATGGGCCACCACATAGCTGTAATCGGGGACTTCGGCCAAAAGGGCGCTCAATTCAACATGCAGCGCCTCTAGCTCGGTCGCGGCCAGCGCGGCGTTTGCCTGATAAATCGCTGCATTTGCCGGATCATGAGCCGAGAGTTCGGTCGCAACCGTGTTGGCCCAAGCGGCCATCACATCGGGCGACAGCCACGCATGCGGGTCGTTGGGCCCATGATCGTGGTGATCATGGTCACCGTGATCATCGTGATCGCCATGATCTTCATGCTCTGCATGGTCGTCGTGATCTTCGTGGCCGTGATCTTCGTGATTGTCATGGTCATCGTGCTCTGCATGATCGTCATGCTCAGAATGGTCATCGTGATCATCCTCTGCATCGCTAATCCAAATCGACGATGATGTCCGTGTTTCAAGCATTGGCCAATCAGCGGAGTCGAGCATTTCAATGCTCAGTGCATTGGGGGCCAGCGACTCGATCGGGGTTTCAAGCCAAGGCGTTAGACCATGTCCAACCCACAACACGATATCCGCAGTCGCCAGTTTCTGCGCATCGGACGGGCGCATGTTGTAGTCGTGTGGCGAGGCACCCGCTGGCAACAATTGATCGGCCTCGGCGACGCCGTGCATGACGGAATTGGCGAGCGCGGTCATTGGCGTCATGTCGGTAACGACGGCTGGTGTTTCGGCAAAGCTGGCGGTGGCAGCACAGCAAACTGCAATGACGGAGGAGGATCGAATCAGCATTGGGGCCTCTTGCGGTTGGTTCGGGCGAGGGATATACTAGTGATGTTATAACATAACAACCTGAAAAATGACTGATACCTCTCATTCTGCCGTCAACGGCTTTGTTCAGCACGATCACACCCATTGTGTGAGCGATGCTTTGTCGCGTGCGGATGCGCTCTGTGCGGAACGCAAAGTCCAATTCACACCTGTGCGGCGCCGTGTGCTTGAAATCCTATTGGAAACCCACAAGGCGCTGGGCGCTTATGAGGTCTTGGAACGTTTGGCGGCCGAGGGGCTGGGGTCCAAGCCGCCCGTAGCCTATCGCGCGCTCAGCTTCTTGGTTGAACAGGGGTTTGCGCACAGAATTGAGGGGCTGAATGCCTTTGTGGCCTGCACCCATCCTGAACAGGATCACGCCCCTGCCTTTATGATCTGCCGATCATGCAACAAGGTGACCGAGGCGTCTGGCAAGGGCGATAGCAGCTTTGGCTCAATCGCGACCGAGACGGGATTTGTGATTGAACAAACCGTCATCGAGGCGCAGGGCCTATGCCCAAACTGTGTTGAGGCCTGAGATGTCATTACTGTCAGCTGAAAAGATCACCGTCGCCCATGGACGGTCCGTGGTTCTGAGCAACGTCGATTTTGCCATCGACAAGGGCGAGATCGTCACAATCGTTGGTCCAAACGGATCGGGAAAGTCCACCCTGCTGCGTGCGTTGATTGGCGCGATGGACGTGACCAGCGGTCGTGTCATGCGCAAAGACAACTTGCGGATCGGTTATGTACCGCAAAAGCTCCATATTGATCCGACATTGCCGATCACGGTGCGCCGGTTTTTGAACCTACCGCACAAGGTATCAAACGTGCAGGCACAAGAGGCGCTGGCCCAAGCCGGTGTTGCAGGTATCGGTGCGCAACAAATGGCGGGGCTATCAGGGGGACAGTTTCAGCGGGTTCTGTTGGCGCGCGCGATCCTGTCAAATCCCGATATCCTGATCCTTGATGAGGCCACGCAAGGGCTCGATCAGCCGGGATCAGCAGCATTTTACAAACAGATCGAACAGGTGCGGGCCGAATTGGGCTGCGCGGTATTGATGGTGAGCCATGAGCTGCATGTCGTCATGAGCGCGTCTGACCGCGTCGTGTGTTTGAACGGGCATGTCTGTTGCGAAGGCACGCCCGAGGTCGTTTCCGCGGCACCGGCCTATCGTGAATTGTTCGGCACAGGAACCGGCGGGGCCTTGGCGCTTTATCGGCATGAACATGATCACGGGCATGACCATGATCACGACCACCACCATCACCATGGGCACAGCCACTAATGTTTGACGATTTTCTGATCCGTGCAACGCTTGCAGGCGTTGGCACAGCCTTGGCCGCCGGTGTTCTGGGCTGTTTCGTCGTCTGGCGGCGCATGGCCTATTTCGGGGATGCCACCGCCCATGCCGCCATTTTGGGTGTCGCGATTGCGCTGGCGTTCAACATCTCGATCTTTATCGGGGTCGGGTTTGTCGCGCTTGCGATGGCGTTGATCATCTATGGGTTGGCAGGGCGCACCTTGGCGGCGGACACCTTGTTGGGGGTCTTGGCGCATGGGGCGCTGGCGCTTGGCTTGGTTGCGGTGTCGTTGATACCGGGAACCCGCGTGGACCTAGACGCCTATTTGTTCGGGAGCGTTCTGTTCGTCACCAAGATGGATCTGGCGCTGATTTGGATAGGCGCAGCGGTGGTTTTGAGCGTGCTTTGGTGGCACTGGTCCGCCTTGCTGACCGCGACACTCGCGCCTGATCTGGCGCATGCGGCGGGCGCAAACCCACGGCGGGAACAGTTGGTTTTGACGCTGCTTTTGGCTGCGGTTGTGGCCGTCGCGCTAAAGGTCGTGGGGGCGTTGTTGATCACCGCGCTGTTGATCATTCCGGCGGCGACGGCCCGAAGCCTGACAAAAACGCCCGAGGCAATGGCGCTGACGTCGGCAATTATTGGCACCTTGGCCGCGTTGGGCGGCGTGCGCATGTCGGTGGTGGCCAATACACCTGTTGGCCCCAGCATTGTTGTCGTGGCGGTTGTGATGTTCTGTCTTAGCCTGCTGGCGCGGCGGATGCGTCCGTATATCTAGATGTCGACCCAGATGGTCACCGGACCATCGTTGACCAGCGCAACCTTCATATCGGCGCCAAATTGACCGCAGGCGGTTGGAATACCCAAGGCCGCCACCTCGGTTTTGAACATCTCATACAGGCGTTCGCCCTCGGCCGGTGGGGCGGCCATCGAAAATCCGGGACGGTTACCGCGCGACGTATCGGCGGCCAGCGTGAACTGACTGACGATCAGGGCCGCGCCGCCGGTATCCTTGAGGGCGCGGTTCATTTTCCCGTCCTCATCTTTGAAAATCCGTAGCTTGGACAGCTTGGCCGCCAGTTGCGCGGGCTTGGTGTCATCATCACCCTGCATCGCACAGACGAGGATCAATAGACCCTCGCCAATTTCACCGATGACTGTGCCGTCGACTGTGACGCTTGCCTCGGTGACGCGCTGGATCAGCGCCCTCATAGCTCGTTCGCCCAAGGTGGGTTGGCACCAGCGCGGCTGACGGTAACAGCGGCGGCCTTGTTGCCCAGTGTCAGCGCTGCGGTGATCGTATCCGCGTCGAGGGCGGCGACGTCGGCCTTGGTCAGTTTGCCTGCCTGATGCAGCGAGGCCAGAACACCGGCGTTAAACGTGTCGCCTGCGCCAACAGTGTCAGCGACCTCAACCTTGTTTGCAGGTACAAACACCGTTTGTGTGGCGGTAAAGCCGTGCGAACCGGTTGCGCCTTCGGTGATGCAGACCAGTTTCGCACCCTTGTCCAGAATGGCCCGTGCCATTGCCGGAATGTCGTCACCGTCAACCAGCCATGTCAGATCTTCGTCGGACAGTTTCACGATGTCCGCCGCCGCAAGCATCCGGTCGATGCGCGCGCGATATGCGGCTTCGTCCTTGATAAAGCTTGGGCGGATATTCGGGTCGATCATGGTGACGCGGTTCGGTGCCTCACGCATCATCAGCGCCTCATATGTGCTGCCGCAGGGTTCCGCGACCAGTGAGATACCGCCAAAGAACAGCGCATCCGCGCCAACCGTCGCCGGCAGGTCATCGGTGGTCAGCATCCGGCCTGCGGTGTTTTCGTCATAAAAGGCATATGTGGCCTGACCGTCGACCAGTTTGACATAGGCGATGGTGCTGGGCAGATCGGCGATATGGCACAGGTCAGTGCCAACCTGCGACGCCTTGAGCGAGTTCAACAGAACCTCGCCCATAAAGTCGCCCGCAATGCCGGAAAAGAACGACGATGGTGCGCCAAGACGACCCAACGCGATTGCGGTGTTGAATACTGCGCCGCCCGCATAGGGGGCAAAAGCATCTTCGCCTTGTTCGCTTTTGCGTGGCAGCATGTCGATCAGGGCTTCACCGCAGGACAGGATCATCTGGGCCTCTTATGATAGCGTTAACAGTCGGCGCAGGGGTGCCCCGAAACTTTGCGCGGGTCAAGGATTCATTGGTTCTGGGACACGAAATAGGCGACTGTGCCCGCGATGATCAGACCAATCACCACAGCAAAGACAATTTTCCACGCCGAATAGGGGCGTTCGCCCTGCACCTTGCCGGTTTGTCCGTTCACAACGAACCGATAGGATTTGCCGCGATATTTATACGCTGCCAACCAAACCGGCAGCAGGATATGTTTAAATGTGACATCACTGACCGTCGTGTCGACATGGCTGATCCGCTGTTCATCGCCGCCGATGTCACGCTTGATGTCTTGTCGGATGATGCGGTCCATATGGTCCCGCGCCTCGGCAAAACCTTCGTCCAGCTGAACCTGATAGCCTTCGGCGCGAAAACCGGCGAGGTAATCCACGCTGTAAGGTTCAAGCTTGCTCAGGTCCCAAGGCCTAAGCCGGTCGGTGTACTTCTTCGGAAGCGACTTTGACGCAAGGATCAGCACGTCGTTAAAGAACCGTTTGACCCGACCTGATGCATGGGTCCATCGGGTGCGGCGCACCTGTTCGGTTTCGGTTTTGCCGTCCCGCACGACTGTTCGGGTTTCATAGTAATGGTCGCCACGTTCGCCGCTGTACCGAGTGCGGGTATCGGCGTCATAGGTCCAATAGGGCACATAAATGCCGTTCATCTTACGCCCTTTACGGGCGTATTCATGCAACCCGTTTGGCGCAAACCAAAGGCGTTTCATCCATTTGTTCATCGCATCGCGCGCAGCGTTTTCGTCGATCGCAAAAGACAGCAAGGCCTTGGGCTTGATATGTCGATGTTCGCCCGTGTCGGTGACGACGGGCGACGCACAGAACGGACATTCGGTGGCATGGGTCGCCTCGTCGAATTCGACGTCCGCCCCACAGTTGTCACAGTGAGACACCCGCGTTGTTTCGATTTCAACCGCAGGCAACTGATTGGTGATGGCCGTTTGATAGTCCAATTCACGGATCGCCACATCGCGTGCCGACCGATCCACGGTCAGGGCCTGATGGTGGCCGCAAAAATCACAAATCAGCCGGTCCTCGCCCGGATCAAAGCGCATGTCCGCGCCACATTGATCGCAAGGAAAACGGGTATCGTCGGAGGTCATCGGAAGTCTCGGTTGTTCAAAGTCACCAACGGCGTTGGGCAGGGCTGCTTTAGGTTACACAGCGGGCGGTGGCGGCGGCGGCGGCAGGATGGTGAACAGCTGGGCCAGTTCAGTGACCTCGCCCGCGGCTTTCCATCCGTCCTGACCGGCGGTCCAGACCAGCGTTTCACGGGTCAAGCCACCATCCGTTGCCATGCGGCCCAGCGCGGCCTTGCTGAAGGGGCCTTTGGTCGCGCCGTTTTCCGCAATGTGCCAGACGTGTTCAACGGGCGGGGGCGGCGGCGCGACGGGGGCCGCTTGTGGTGCTGCATAGACCTGTTGCTGGGGATGTGCGCCCCATGGCCCGCTTTGCATCATGTTGCCCATGGCCATGCCCATGCCTGCGCCCATGCCGGTCGCCATAGCGGATCCAGCGGCCGAATTTGGGTTGCCCATCGCCTCGGCTGCTTTCCACTTCATGTGATCATCAAGATTGCCAGCAATGCCGCGGCTTGTCCGTTCGTCCAGCGCCTTTTCCACGGCGGGGGGGAGGCTGATGTTTTCGATATAGAATTCGGGGATCGTCAGGCCGTACTGCGCAATGGTCGGGGCAATCGCCTTGGACACCAAGGCCGCAACGTCGCCGGTATTCGCCGCCATATCCAGCACCGGAATGCCGCTGGCCGCAATCGCGCGGCTAAATTCCTGAACGATGATGTTGCGGATCTGGAAACTGATCTCATCCATCGTGAATTCGCCATCCGTGCCCACGATTTCCTGAAGGAACAGGGCAGGGTCAGCAACCTTGATAGTATAGGTGCCAAAGGCGCGGATGCGGGTCGGGCCAAATTCCGGATCGCGGATCATGATCGGGTTTTTGGTGCCCCATTTCAGATCGGAAAACCGCGTCGTGTTGACATAGTAGATTTCGGATTTGAACGGCGATTTGAAACCGTGATCCCAATGCCGAAGCGAGGTCATGATGGGCATGTTGTTCGTTTCAAGCATATAAAGCCCGGGCGCGAACACATCGGCCAATTGACCTTCGTGCACGAAAACGGCGGCCTGTCCTTCGCGGACGGTCAGCTTGGCACCGTATTTGATTTCGTGGCCTTCGCGTTCGAACCGCCAGACCATGGTGTCGCGGGTGTCGTCGGTCCAGTGAATGACGTCAATAAACTGGCCGGACAGAAAATCCAAAATACCCATGGTTAGGTTCCTTTCGTTTAAACCTCGCCGCCCATCAGCTCGGTCGCGATCCGCCGCGCCAAGGGCGCGGCCTCGGCGGCGGACATACCGATAGTAAAGCGGTCATCGTATAGCATCTGCAACATAAGTTCGTCTTGTCGTGTCAAAAAGCCGAACTCTTCGTCATCATTAAAGATCGACGGGCGCGCCTGCCGGCTGTCATTGGCAAGCCCAAGCCCCTGCGCGACCTCTTCGTGGATGCAGGTTTGCCGCATCAGGTCGGGGTGTTCGGCGCGAATGATCGCAACCACACGGTCGTATGTGACGCCGTCTGGTTCAAACACGCCAATTGCCACGCACCATTGTTCTCGGGGCAGGTTCAGCGCATAGGACAATGAGCTGGGACTAAGCCCCGGCAACAGGGTACGCAGGGTATCGGCCATGCCGCGCCGATCATCTTCGTTCACGATCAGAACGTGGAAATTTGGGCGCACACTGGTTAGCGTCACGGGCAGGCCGGTCAAACGGCTCAGGCGGGCATTGAAGGCCGCAATAAATTCGGTATCGGCGGCCTGTACCCGCGCGGGGGTCGTGTCGCTGAATTGCAGCGACATGCGCACCGGTTTGTCCCATCTGCGCAGCTTAGACAGCGTGGTTTGGGCCTGAAGAACGCCATTTTGATTGGTGTATTCGTCAAACAGGGCGATGCGCACGAAATTGCGCGCCAACATCGTATCGGTAAACGGTGTATCCGCCCCGCCGCCGTCAACGCGCAGCAAACCCTGCGCCAGCAGGCGATCCTGTACTCGCTTATAGTAATCCGTGAGCAGTAGGCTCGTTTCAGACAGCTCGGCTGTCTGGGTCGGCGTCGGCGCCGTAAAGGGCGCGCCGGTGTCGGGCATGTTGCTTGACGGCATTTCGGCACAGGCCGTCAGCGCAAGCGCTGCAGTCCCGAAAAAGAAATGCCGCCAAGTGATCATCGGTTATTCGCCTGTTGCGGTGCCAACGTTATAGCCGGTGCTATCGCCGCGCGCTTTAGCCGATGCAAGCGTCGCTTTCAGTTCGGCCTCCATCGACTGTAGCTCGACCTCGGCTTCGGCGCGTTTGCGTTTGCCTTCGTCTGCGATCGCAAGGCTTTCGTTGATGGTCGCGATCAGGGTTTCGTTGGCCTGTTTCACAGCCTCAATGTCAAAGACACCGCGTTCCATTTCCTCGCGCACGATCTTGTTGGCCTGACGCAGGTTTTCGGCGTTGGCGGTCAGCAATTCGTTGGTCAGGTCATTGGCTTCGCGGACGGCCTCGGCTGCTTCGGCGCTGCGCTGAATGGTGACGGCCTGCGCCAGCTGGGTTTCCCACAGCGGTACGGTGTTCACGAGGGTCGAGTTGATCTTGGTCACCAGCGACTTGTCATTTTCCTGAACCAGACGGATCGATGGCAGCGATTGCATCGTCACCTGACGGGTCAGTTTCAGGTCGTGAACACGGCGTTCCAGATCATCACGTGCGGCCCGCAGATCGCGCAGTTCCTGTGCCTTCAGTACACCCTCATTTTCCGGCGCAGCGGCAACTTCGGCCTCTTTTTCCGGAATGATCGTGTCGTCCAGTTCCTTTAGCTTGGCCTCGCCAGCGGCGATATAAAGCGCCAGTTCATCGTAGAAGGTCAGCGTCTTTTCATAAAGGACATCAAGCGCTTCGATGTCTTTGAGCAGGGTGTGTTCGTGCTGAAGCAGGTTGTCGGTGATCTTGTCGATCTGGCCTTGCACGGTTTCAAACCGCGCGGCGAATTTGGCCATTGGCGCCGCCTTGCCCAACAGTTTTTCCCAGAAGGTCCGTTTGCGGCGCACGTCCAGTTCCGACACCGAAAAACCGCGAATGGTGGTGACGATGTCGCGCAGACTATCGCCAGCGGGGCCGACATCCTTGTTCCGGACACCTTGCAGCATGGATTGCGAAATCACCTGCAATTCGGCCTGCGCGGTGCTGCCAAAGCGGACGATTGAATTGGTGTCCGTCATGTCGATTTCAGACATGCGTTTTGCAATCTCTTCGCCGGTGGGGGCGTCTGCCTGATCCAGAACGATCAATTCGTTCTTGGGTTCGGGCAGAACGACTGCGGTAACTTTTTCAACTTGGGCCAATGCGGCCTCGGCTTTTTGACGAATGGTTTCGGCCATGTCCCTCTCCGTTATTCGGGCTTCAGTCCTTCGCGCTGCAACCGGTCTCGCAGCACTTTGATTTCGATGTCCATATCGGTTCGGTTATCGCTCAGCATTTTGGCGGTCTGCGCGGCAAAGTTTGCCTCCAGATCGTCCAATAATGTTTCGAAATCCGCACGGGCCGATGCATCGCCCGTTCTGCGGTACAGGTCGCTGAATTTGACGGCGGCATCGCGTGCGCCCATCAAATATACGCCAAGGTATTTGCGTGCGCCGGTCAGGTCGCGCGGGTCGTTTTCCACGGTTTTGATCATGTCACGCACCGCAATTTGCAGTTTGCCGACGCGTTCCGACAAATGCCGGTCTTTGATTTCGGCAATGTGGTCGGCCATTGCGGTCATATAGGCCTCTGCCTCGTCCACAACGCGGGCGACACGGTCCTGTTGGAAATAGTCGATCCCTTCCACCCGTTTGTCCGACAGGGGATCAATGCCAAAGGCAACAACATGCAGAACAGCCGTGACGATCCCGAACAAAACGGCGGCAAGGATGCTACCGTCGTTGCCATAGGCGGCCAGTGCAACGCCAAGACCGCATAGGTCCGCAGCAAGGATTTTGCGCGGCAACGCAGGACGGCGCGCGATCGACCGTTCGTTATACGCCGCTTCGGCCCGCAGTCCTTCGCGCAGCAGCCACGCGGCCAGCAGCATAAGCGCCGCCGCCACAAGGCCAAGCGCCAGACCAATCGCCCCGTCGTTCAGCGAAAAGAAGGCAAGGATAACAGGCGGCACAAACAACAGGTTCGCCTTGGCGCCACCTGCATCGACACGCCGTGCATTCAAGGGTGTTGTTTCGTTTCCGCCGCCGGGGCTGAATTTCCCACCAAACCGTTGTGCCATCATAGGCCTCCGATCAGGCCGGACGACACGCCCAACAATAGAACCAGCAAAAGTGCGTATCCGATATTGCGAATGCTTTGCGGCATCAAAAATCCCTTTGTTCAAATCGGCCATAGGGGCCAAAGGCAACCGGCGTATGACGCCCTTACGGGATCATACACACTTTCCGGCTTTGCCCATCACAAAACAATACCATGGGCAAAACGATACCGACCCTATGTGCCATCACACATGGGTTTCCGAACGGGATCTTAAAAGGGTTACTTTCGTTGGAAATTCCCCGCAGGACGGGGTTTGCGGCTGCGCGTGGGTTTTGCCTTGGGGGCGGGCAGGGGGTTCATATCCGCGTCCAGTCCAAGTTGATCGCGCAGCACGCGGCGGCGGATTTCTTCGACTTCGCCCTCTTTGAGCGATCCAAGCTGGAACGGCCCATAGGATACACGGATCAGGCGGTTAACCACGCCGCCAATCGCATCAAAGGCACGACGGATTTCGCGGTTTTTCCCTTCGCGCAGGCTAACGGTCAGCCATGCGTTGGCATTCTGCTGACGGTCGAATTGAACGATCATCGGCTGGAACTTTTCGCCATCCACCTCGATGCCTGCGCGCAGACGATCAAGATCGAGCTTTGAGGCGTCACCTTTGACCCGAACACGATAGCGGCGTAGCCAGCCCGTAGACGGCAGTTCAAGACGTCGTTTCAGGCCGCCGTCATTGGTCAGCAACAACAGGCCTTCGGAATTCAGGTCGAGCCGTCCGACGGTCATCACGCGCGGCATATCCTCGGGCAGGGCATCAAAAACCGTCTGGCGGTCCTTTTCGTCCTTGGCCGTGGTGACCAGGCCGGCGGGTTTGTGAAACAGCCAAAGGCGCGCCGGTTCGGGTTCCGACACGGGTTTGTCATCGACGATAATCCGGTCCTTGTCGGTCACGTTAAGCGCTGGGCTGGTGATCACCTTGCCGTTTACCTTGACGCGGCCGTCAGCGATCATGCGTTCAGCTTCGCGGCGCGAGGCCACGCCGGCACGGGACAGGACTTTGGCGATGCGGTCGCCTTCTGGTGTTTTCTGGGTCATAGGCCCCAATAGCGCCAATCGGCAGGGGCTTGCAATCGAATGTCGTTCGTGTGCAATCACCCTATGACCTTTCGCAGCCATATGGACATCGCCCTAGCCGAGGCAACCGCCGCCGCCGAACGCGGCGAGGTGCCAGTGGGGGCCGTTGTTCTGGATGCCCAAGGGCACGTGATCGCACGGGCGGGCAATCGGACCCGCGAATTGAACGATCCCACCGCCCATGCCGAGGTTCTGGCGATCCGCGCGGCCTGCGATGCCTTGGGGCAGGAACGGCTGACGGGGTGCGATCTCTATGTCACGCTTGAGCCATGCCCGATGTGCGCGGGCGCCATCGCCAATGCCCGTATCGCGCGCCTTTACTATGGTGCATCCGATCCTAAGTCAGGCGGGGTGGAACAGGGCGCACGGGTGTTTGCCCATCCGCAGTGCCACCACGTGCCGGAAATTTACGACGGCATTTCCGAAGTGGCCGCTGAAACCCTGTTGAGGGATTTTTTCAAAGCCAAGCGATAGGGGCAGGGTATGGATTGGACCGGACAGGTTGACGGATATTGTGAACGGGTCGATTTTACCTTTTGGGCCGAACCGATCAATGCGGTGACCAATGCCGCCTTTATCATCGCCGCTTTGTTGGTTGCGCCGCGCGCTGTTGGGATCGGGCGGCTGTTGACCCTGTCGCTATGCCTGATCGGGGTGGGCAGTTTTCTGTTCCACACCTTTGCCACGCGCTGGGCGGGGATGGCTGATACGCTGCCCATTTTGCTGTTTATCCTTGTGTATCTGTTCGCGGTGCATCGCGATTTGATCGGGTTGCGGTGGTATTGGGCGCTTTTGGCGACGGCGGGGTTCTTTCCCTTTGCGGCGGTGGCTATACCGTTGCTGATGCAGGTCCCGTTCTTTGAGGTGTCTGCCCCCTATTGGACTGTGCCGATCCTGTTGATCGTCTATGGGGCGATGATGGGCGGCGCGACACGCCGCGGGTTTTGGATCGGGGCGGGTATACTGGCGCTGTCGCTGACGTTTCGGTCCGTCGATGAAACCTTATGTGACACGATCCCGTTTGGCACACATTTCATGTGGCATATCCTAAATGCCGTCATGTTGGCGTGGATGATCGATCTTCACGCACGTCTCAGCCTTGCGACCCGCGCCGCACGGCTGTAAACGCGAAGCTGACCAAGAAATCGGAGAGGCCCATGTCGATCGACACGGATACCGCCCGCCGCGTGGCCAAGCTGGCCCGCATTAAGGTGGAAGAAGACGCGCTGCCGGCGCTAGCACAGGAATTCAACGCCATCCTCGGCTTTATCGAACAGCTAGAGGAAGTGGACGTGGACGGAGTGGAGCCGATGACCTCGGTGACGCCGCAACGCCTGAAACGTCGCGAAGATGTTGTGACCGACGGCGATCAGCCTGAGGCGGTTCTGAAAAACGCGCCCGATGCGCGTGAAGGGTTCTTTGCCGTGCCGAAGGTGGTGGAATAATGACCGATCTGAACAAACTGACCATCGCCGAGGCGCGTGATGCGCTTAAGGCGGGCGAA
Organism: Marivivens sp.; assembly: GCA_965215785.1. Classification (GTDB taxonomy): domain Bacteria; phylum Pseudomonadota; class Alphaproteobacteria; order Rhodobacterales; family Rhodobacteraceae; genus Marivivens. Next base: position 1,779,765 of record OZ244120.1, read on the forward strand.
ACCACGTCTGTTGAACTGACCGAAGCATGTCTGTCGGCGATTGATGCGGCGGATGCGTTGAACGCCTATGTTCACAAAACGCCCGAAATCGCGATCGAACAGGCCAAAGCGGCCGATGCGCGCGGCTATGATGGCGCTGCGCTGAACGGTATCCCGCTGGGCATCAAGGATCTGTTCTGCACCAAAGGCACCGCAAGCCAAGCGGCCTCGGGTATTCTGGACGGGTTCAAGCCGGAATATGAATCGACCGTAACCACGCAATTGTTCAACGATGGCGCGGTGATGCTGGGTAAGCTGAACATGGATGAATTCGCCATGGGCAGCTCGAACGAAAGTTCGGTTTATGGTGCGGCCATCAACCCGTGGAAAATCGACGATCGCAACCTGACACCTGGTGGGTCGTCGGGTGGTTCGGCGGCCGCTGTGGCGGCTGACCTTTGCCTTGGTGCCACTGGCACCGATACCGGTGGTTCTATCCGCCAGCCAGCCGCCTTCACCGGCACTGTTGGCATCAAGCCAACCTATGGCCGTGTGTCGCGCTATGGCATCATAGCCTATGCGTCGTCGCTTGACCAAGCAGGCCCAATGACCAAGACCGTACGCGACAGCGCGATTATGCTGTCGTCGATGGCCGGTCACGATATGCGCGATTCGACCAGCGCCGATCTGCCTGTGCCCGATTTTGAGGCCGCACTGACCGGTGACATCAAAGGCAAAACCATCGGTATTCCGCGCGAATATCGTCTTGACGGCCTGAATGATGAAATCTCCAAGCTTTGGGATCAGGGCGCCGAAATGCTCCGCGATGCGGGTGCCAAGGTTGTCGATGTCAGCCTGCCGCATACCAAATACGCGCTGCCAGCGTACTATGTGATTGCCCCTGCCGAGGCATCGTCGAACCTTGCCCGTTATGACGGTGTGCGTTTCGGCCACCGCGCCAAACTGGCCGCGGGTGATGGCATCAATGAAATGTACGAAAAGACCCGCGCCGAAGGTTTCGGTGCCGAGGTGCAGCGCCGGATCATGGTGGGCACCTATGTGCTGTCTGCCGGTTTCTATGACGCGTACTACAATCGCGCCCGTAAGGTCCGCAGCCTGATCAAACGCGACTTTGAAAATGTGTTTGCCGATGGCGTGGATGCGATCCTTGCGCCAGCGACCCCTTCGGCCGCATTCGGCATCGGCGAGGTCAAAAGCGACGATCCGGTCCAGATGTATCTGAACGACGTGTTCACCGTGACGCTGAACCTTGCTGGTCTGCCCGGTGTGTCGATCCCTGCCGGTTTGAACAGCGCTGGCTTGCCACTTGGCATGCAGCTGATCGGCCGTCCATGGGAAGAGGCGGATTTGCTGAACATCGCCTATACGCTTGAGTCTGCTACCGGATTTGTTTCCAAGCCGACCAAGTGGTGGTAAGTAGGGCCTGATTGGGACGCATTGAAAGGCGAATTCGTGCAGAAGATTTGGGTCTGTTTTGCGGCATTGGCCGTTGTGGCCGGGTGTGAAACCTCGGTGCCAGAGAGCAATGCTGGCCCCGGGTTTGGCGACTATTCCGAGTACGAATTCGACCGCGCCCAGCGCGAGGCGGCGCTGACCGGACAAGAGGCGCTTGGCGTTTCTGATGTCAGCACAACAACGCTTGATGCCGAAACGGTCGGATCGATTGTTGGTGACGCGGATGGCGACGGGCAAGTTGATGTTGTTCAACAGTCCCGCGCACAAGATGACGTGAACCTACGTGTTGGTCAGATCGAGGCAAGCCCGAGCAACGCAGCGCCGACACTTGTCGGAACAAACTTTTCCGATGAACAGGATTTTGCGGCGGTTTCGGAACGCGAAACCATTGAATCCGACGCTGCACGTCGCGCAGAACTGGCCTCGCGGTATCAGGTTGTCCAGCCGGGCGATTTGCCTGCGCGCCCAAACAGCGGCCCCAACATTGTTGCCTATGCGCTGAGCGCGCCAAACGCGCTTGGTCAGGAATGGTACAGCCGTTTCGCGCTGTCCAGCCAATCGCGCTACGAACGCAATTGTGCCAGCTATAACACGCCCGATGAGGCGCAAGCTGATTTCCTGTCGCGTGGTGGCCCCGAACGCGATCCGCGCGGGATTGACCCTGACGGTGACGGTTTTGCCTGTGGATGGGACCCAACCCCGATCATCAACGGCGCGCGGGGCGCGAACTGATCCGGACGGTCCAGTCCCCCAATTTTGGCCCGCGCCGCGGCGGCGCTCGGCCTTCCATGGTGATCCTGCACTATACCGCGATGGCGGATTGCGCGGCGGCGGAACGGGCGCTGTGTGATCCTGTGCGCGAGGTGTCAGCGCATTACCTCATCTCAGAAAACGGCACCGTGACCCAATTGGTTGCGGAACAGCACCGCGCATGGCACGCAGGCCAGAGCCGGTGGGGCGCGATTGACGACGTGAATTCGCACAGCATTGGGATCGAGCTGTCGAACACCGGATTTGCCCCCTTCGCCGCTGCGCTGATGGACAGCTTGGAACACCTGCTGGCGGGCATTCTGGACCGCTGGTCGATCCCGCCGGAACGGGTTCTGGCGCATTCGGATGTTGCGCCCGGCCGCAAAATTGACCCCGGTGCCCGCTTTGATTGGGCGCGGCTTGCGCGGCAGGGGCTTGCTATCCAATTGCCCAAGGGCGGCGAGCAAGCCGTTGATGACGCGCTGTTTCGGTCAAATCTGGTTGCTGCGGGATATGCTGATCTGCCGCTTGAAACCTTGCTGCCCGCATTTCGCCTTAGACATCGGGCAGGGCATGCAGGCGTGCTTGATACGGTGGATATGGCGCTGTCGGCTGTTTTGGCGGACCGGTATCCGGTGGTTGACCCAAACGGGGAATGCGCCTAGGCATCGCATCGCGCGGATGGCTGGATGATCGCGGGATTCCCGAGGAAAGTCCGGACACCACAAGGCACGGTGCCGGGTAACGCCCGGCCGGGGAAACCCGAGGGAAAGCGCCACAGAGAACAGACTGCCCCGCATGCGGGGTAACGGTGAAACGGTGGAGTAAGAGACCACCGCGGGACTGGCAACAGGACCGGCACGGCAAGCCCCACCGGGTGCAATGCCAAATAGGGACCACGCGCCCGCAAGGGCAGGGACGCCTGACCCCGAGTGGTCCGGGTTGGCAGCTAGAGGCACGTTGGCAACAGCGCGCCAAGATGAATGATCATACAAAGGGGGCAACCCCTTGGACAAAATCCGGCTTATAGGCCGTCCGCGCGTTTACGTATGGTCAGACTTGAGTTTGAGGCGGTTCCTTTTCAGAGTTTTCTCAGGAGGAGAGCCAAAATGATCCCGACGTTGCGAATATTGATGAATATGGGCAGCCTTCAGCGTCTTGCGCCGGTTTGGCTGTTGGGTGTCTTTGCGCTGGTGAACTGGTTTTCGATCTGGCTGGTCGTGGCGGTCGTTTATGGCGTCGTCGCACAGATGTTCGTCGAATACTGCATGCACCGGTTTTTGTATCATCGCGAACCGCCAATAGATCAGCCGAAATTCAATGATCTTTACCGAACCCACATCGGCCATCACGAATTTCCGGCCGACCCTGAATTCTTTACAGGGGGCGACAACTGGTTCGCGCTGCAATTCGGATTGGTGTCCGCTGCGCTGCACACCTTGGTTCTGTGGCCCTTTGTCGGGCTGGGGGCTGCAGGGCTGTTTTCGGTGGTGGCCCTATTTGTCGGATCGATCAGCGCCTTTGCGTTCTATGAATACTGTCACACCTTGGCGCATCTGAACGTCAAAAAGGGATGGTTCGGTGAACGCGTCACCCGCAGCCATATGGCCCACCATTACAAGGATCATAACGCAACCTTCCACGTCAGCTTTGGCATGAACTGGATCGACCGGCTGTTTGGGACAGGCCATGACGAAGAGATCGCTAAGGAACGGTTCGACCGGAAAACCATGCTGTCGCTGGGAATGGACCCTGATGATTTGCGTTTGGTGACCGCCCGCAAAGCGTGGAATCTACCGCCCAGACCGGGTATGAAACGGGATGTCGCGGCAAAGTAAGCAATCTGCGCTAGTTTCGGGGAATAGCCATTGACTCTACCCCTGAGGCCAGTAAAAGGCAGCTTCTAGATTCACGCGGGCAACCTTTGCCCTGCGATAGGAGAGAGACCATGGCGAAGCCGACCACAATTAAAATCCGCCTGAACTCGACCGCGGGCACTGGACACTTCTACGTCACCAAGAAAAACGCTCGTACCATGACTGAGAAAATGGTTGTACGTAAGTACGACCCAGTTGTGCGTAAGCACGTCGAGTACAAAGAAGGCAAAATCAAGTAATCTTGGTTTTCCTTTGACGGAACGAACAAGCCGCGCATTTGCGCGGCTTTTTGTTTTAGGGGTCGGTGGCGTCCGGCGAATTTAGCAGGGTTCCCTCATGCCGGTCCAAATCATCCGATAGGCTCAGCCAAGGCAGGGCACCTTGGGTATAGACGTGGAACTGCGGGGCCAGTGTTTCTGGGTGTTCAAGTGACGCCGTATAAAGGTTCATGACACCGGGATAGTGATCGGCCTCGAACGCCATCGGCGTGCCACAGGTGCCGCAGAACCGGCGTCTGACGCCAGGCGAGCTTGCATAGGTTTTGGGGGCGGCACCCGTCCAGCGAAACCGATCCGACGGGACGCCAAACCACGCAACGACCGGTGCGCTGCAATTACGGCGACAGTCGTCACAGTGGCAATAGCAGGACCAGTCCACATCGCCCTCAAATTCCCACGATGTTTGTTTGCACAGGCAATGGCCGCGTGTCGTCATGACGATCCCCTTTTTCGCTAGGGTCGCACAGAGGGTCGGTACCTGTCACATGCTTTGGTACGGGTTAGGTGTCGTTTGCGACCGATTGCAGGATGGCGATGGCTTCGGCGTGGATGTCTGCGTTGGCGGCGGCGATGACGCGGCCACCGTTATGTGCCGGACCGCCCGTCCAATCGGTCACAATACCGCCTGCGGCCTGAATCACGGCCAACGGGCCCTGAATGTCATAGGCTTGTAGGCCCGCTTCGATCACCAAATCCACCTGACCCGCCGCCAATAGGGCGTAGGCATAGCAATCACAGCCATAGCGCACCAATCGCGCCTGTTCTGCGACCGTGTGAAAGGCTTTGGCCTCTTGGGTGCTGCCGACCTCTGGGAAGGTTGTGAAAACGATTGCCTCGGACAGGGGGCGCGGCGGGCGTGTCGCCAACGGGGCGGTGCCTTGGGGGCCGGTGACCTCGGCCACCGTTGGGGAACCGGCAAACCGTTCGCCGATATAGGGCTGGTCGATGATCCCGACCTTGGGGCCGGTGTCATCGCCGACCGCAATCAGAACGCCCCATGTGGGCGTGCCACTGAGATAGCCGCGTGTGCCATCAATCGGATCGAGAACCCAAGTCAGGCCGGTTGTTCCCTCTTTCACGCCGTACTCTTCGCCGAAAATGGCGTCATCGGGGCGTTCGCGTTCCAGAATTTGGCGCATGGCACGTTCGGCGGCGCGGTCTGCCTCGGTCACTGGGTCAAACCCGCCTGCGACCTTGTTGTCCGCAGCCAGATCGACCGCCCGAAAATGCCTGAGTGTTTCGGGACGCGCAGCATCGGCAAGCAAATGGGCGACCCGCAACAGATCGCCCATCAAGGATGTATCGGTTTCTAGTGTCATGGTCGCGCCCCTGTTTTGTTATCAGGGCGGTACCGTGCCAGACCTTATCGGGTCAAGCCTTATGCGGCGTCGCTAAGGACACGTGCCAGATCGAACAGACGGCGGCGCTGCGCCTCGGGAATGGCATAGTACGAACGCAGCAGCTCTAGCGCTTCTTTGTCCGACAGGATGTCATTTGGAATGTTCGATTGGGTTTGACCGGCTTCGGCGGTCTCTAGACCTTCGAAAAAGAACGAAACGTCCACGTCCAATGCATGCGCGATATCCCATAGGCGCGATGCCGAAACGCGGTTCATGCCGGTTTCGTATTTTTGGATCTGTTGGAATTTAATTCCGACTTTTTCGGCCAGCTGTTGTTGAGTGGTTCCGTTCATCCAGCGGCGATGGCGAATACGCTTGCCGACATGAACGTCTACAGGATGGCTCATGTTTGTTTCCTTTTTTAAGTGTCCCGACGTTTCACAGCATTCTCCCGTACTGTGGTCGGTGACCGTTATTATATTCATAATTCCGCACTAAAACACGCCTTAGTTGCGTACACTACCTGCCTTTAAGGACAGGTTGAGTCGCCTTAAGGTAGGTATCTTGCGCTAAAGTGCGACGTTGCGTGCGAATTGCATGGGGAAAAATGTCCGCTAAGGTATCGCCAAAGGGGCGAGGAGCGAAAAATTTTGAAAGCATTTCAGGTACAAAGCTTTGAACAGCCGCCAGAAATGGTTGATGCAACGTTACCGCAGCCGGCCTCTGGCGAGGTGTTGCTAAAAATTTCGGCGTGTGGGCTAAATTTTGCCGATCTGCTTATGCAAAAGGGCAAATATCAGGACACGCCACAGCCGCCCTTTACCCTCGGGATGGAGGTGTGCGGGACCGTTGCCGCCCTTGGCGAAGGCGTCACCGGCCTGTCGCAGGGGGACCGAGTCGTTGTTTTTGGCGGTCAGGGTGGGCTTGCCGAATATGGCGTTTTCCCCGCTGAACGGTGCCGACCTGTACCCGATAGCATGGCCGATGCCGAAGCCGCCGGATTTATGGTGGCGTATGGCACCTCTCATCTTGCGCTTACACGGCGCGCTCGTCTGCAAGAAGGGGAAACTCTTTTGGTCCTTGGCGCAGCGGGCGGTGTTGGGCTGACGGCTGTTGAGGTCGGCAAACAACTTGGTGCGACGGTGATCGCCGTGGCGCGGGGGCAAGAAAAGCTGGCGATCGCACGGCAGGCCGGCGCAGATCACCTGATCGATGCGGGGGCCGACCTTGTGACCGAACTGCGGGCGCTGGGCGGCGTTGATGTCGTCTATGACGCTGTCGGCGGACAGGGGTTTATGGATGCCTTACGGGCCTGCAAACGCGAGGCACGCATGTTGGCCATCGGGTTTGCAAGCGGGGATGTCCCGCAGGTTCCCGCAAACCACCTGTTGGTCAAGAATGTCGATGTGCTGGGGTTCTATTGGGGCGGCTATCTGAAATTTAACCCCGCTGCCTTGGGCGATAGCCTTGCGGAATTGATGGACTGGTATGACCGCGGATGGATCACGCCGCACATCAGCCATACGGTCCCCTTGGCCGAGGCGGATCAGGCCCTGCAACTGCTTGCCGATCGAAAATCGACCGGCAAAGTTGTTGTCACAATGTGATCAGGCGGCGGCGCGGTAACTGCCGCGCAGCATTTCCGCCAATTGCAGCGCAGGTTCGCTTTTGCGACCTTCGGAAACGTACAGGTTTACGTGACAGAACCCCAAATCCGGCAACTGCCCGCCGTGGTCGATGGCCTCAAGGTGCGGCGGCTGTGTGCCCTCTAGCATAGAATGAACCGCAAGGTCGGCTGAAACGGTTGCCTCGGTGCTGCGGGCGGAATTGGTATCCAGCGCCATTTCCCAACGGATGCCCGCGGCCTCAAGCCGTTGTTGGGTCACAGTGCGGAAAATACAGCTTGATTCATGGGCCAACCGCAGCGGGCGCTGTTTCCAGGCCTGTCCCGACGGCGCGCCGACCCAAATCAATCGCATAGGGCAGAGTTCCTCGGCGTTTTGGGGAACGTCGTATTCAGTCGTCAGCAATACATCTATTTCGCCGCGATTGAATTGGTCCTTCATCCCGCGGGTAAAGGATGAAATCAGTTTGACCTGCATCCGTGGGAAATCGATCGCAAACTGCCGCAGGATCGGTGGAACATGGGGGTAGACCACGTCATGTGGCACGCCCAAGACGATTTCGCCTTCGTAGTCGGCGGTGGTTAACCGCCCCAAGGCTTCGTCGTTTAGTTCCAGCATCTTGCGCGCATACCCCAACAGTTGTTCCCCTGCGGGTGTCGGGCCAATTGCACGCGATGACCGTTCCAGCAATGTAACGCCCAGCGCATCCTCAAGCCGTTTTAGCTGCATCGAAACGGCCGATTGCGTCAGATGCAGCGCCGTTGCCGCGCGGGTGACCCCGCCGACCTCAGCCACCGTTACAAAGGACCTTAGGGCCGTCAAATCCAGATTTCGCGCCATATCACAAACCTTGATGATTAATCTAACAATCATTCGTTTCCATTATGTATGGGGAAAGACTATCAATCAAGAAAATTGATGAACTTGCCAGTTTGCATCACGAAAGGAGAATGAAATGGCCGTTATCGATAGTTTTGCAGTCTTCACGCGTCGCAGTCGTTTTTCGATCCTGCGTCAGATTTCCAAAATGATCGCTGTGCGTCGCCAGCGTCACGAACTCGCCGCTGCGCCGGATTACCTGCTTGAGGATATTGGCGTGACCAAGGCCCAAGCTCAGGCCGAAGCAAAGCGCCCAGTTTGGGATGTCCCCGCAAATTGGATCGACCGCCGCGACACCTTCTGAGAATATCCTGCGATATCCGCAGGTTTCGGGCTTGAAATGATTGCGGCTGCCGCCAATATATCTGTCAAACTCGCATTTGCGGATATCACTGTCACTCTAGGAGGTTGAAATGGCTGACTACCGTACCATGAACGCACCCGCTGGCGTTCGGTCGGCGGCAATCGACGAGGGCCTGCGGGCCCACATGAACAAAGTTTACGCAACCATGTCGGTTGGCACCTTGCTGACATTCTTGGTTGCTTGGGCATTCGGTTCGAACGACGCACTGTTGTCGATCCTGCGTGATCCGCTGACACTGCAGCCAAATATCCTTGGCTGGATCGTCATGTTCGCACCATTGGCCATGGTATTCCTGTTCGGCGCTGCGATTAACCGTATGTCCGCTGCAGGGGCACAGCTGTTCTTCTATGTCTTCGCATCCGTTATGGGTCTGTCGATCTCGTGGATTTTCGCAGCCTTTACCGGTCTGTCAATCGCGAACACGTTCCTTGTGACCTCGATCGCCTTCGCGGGCTTGTCGCTGATCGGCTACACCACCAAACGTGACCTGAGCGGCATGGGCTCGTTCCTGATCATGGGTGTGATCGGCCTGATCGTTGCGTCGATCATCAACCTGTTCCTGCAATCGCCTGTGATGCACTATGCGATTTCGTTCATTGGTGTTCTGATCTTTGCCGGTCTGACCGCATATGACACCCAGAAAATCAAGAACGACTACATCGCGCACGCCGTGCATGGTGATCAGGAATGGCTGGGCAAAGCGGCCATCATGGGCGCGCTGAACCTGTACATGGATTTCATCAACATGTTCATGTTCCTGCTTCAGTTCTTGGGCAACCGCGAATAACAGTCTTTTACTGTTCTTTGATCAGGCCGCCTTCGGGCGGCCTTTTTCGTGCGGATAGGCGGCTTGTGCAATCGGCTAGGCCCCCTCGATAGTCTCTCCTTCTGGTCGTCCTGGTTTATTAACAGCAATCAGAAGGATTTCCCCGTGTTTCACCGCGTCTATGCCCTCAGCTTTGCCGATCTTTCGACAGCAAAACTTGCCGCCAGCTTCTTTGCCGAAAAAATTGGCGAGGATGCGTCGCGTCTTGGCATGGAACAGGTGGACGTCCAGATCGACGCCGAGGGCGGTGTCGTTGTCATGGCCAGCTTTAACAAAATATCCGGCGTAAAGCGGTTCGAAAAGTTTGGTGATAAGCTGGTCGAAGAGCTGCGCAAAAGCTGTCCCTGTAAGTCGTCCAAATTTTCGACAATCACCACATTTCGCTACAATGCAAAAACCACCGAAACCGCTTAGGGCTGGCGTGTTCGTCCAACCTCGATAGGGTGGAGCAAACAGGTGGGGATGCAAATGACCAAACATGTGATCAAGGGTGCCACGGTCCTGACTATGGACGATGCAGGCACAGAGTTCGTTGGCGATGTTCTGATTGCCGACGGCATCATCGCCGCCGTTGGGCCCGATTTGCCGACTGAGGGCGCAACGGTACATGTCGCCAAGGACTGTGTCGTCACACCAGGCTTGGTAAACACCCATCATCATCTGTATCAAACCCTGACCCGCGCCGTGCCCGAGGCACAGGATGCGCTGCTGTTTGGCTGGCTGCAAACACTGTACCCGATCTGGGAACGGTTTGGCCCGCAAGAGATGTTCACCTCGGCGCAGGTCGGTCTGACAGAACTGGCATTGTCGGGCTGCACGATGACATCGGATCATTTGTACCTGTATCCGAACGGTGCGCGGCTAGATGACACCATCGCCGCAGCCCAAGAGGTTGGACTGAGGTTTCACGCGACCCGCGGCGCCATGAGCATCGGCGAAAGCAAAGGCGGCTTGCCACCCGATAGTCTGGTCGAGGATGAGGTGGCCATCCTAGAAGATTGCATCCGCGTGGTGGATGCCTTCCATGATCCGGCCGAGGGCGCGATGGTCCGTGTCGGTATTGCCCCCTGTTCCCCATTTTCCGTGTCCCGTGATTTGATGCGCGACGCCGCGATCCTTGCGCGGGACAAGGGCGTCATGCTTCATACCCACCTTGCCGAAAACGCCGAGGATGTCGCCTATTCGCTTGCGCACTTTGGGTGTTTGCCCGGTCAATATGCGCAGGATTTGGGGTGGACTGGCGATGACGTTTGGCATGCGCATTGCGTCAAACTCGGCGACAAGGAAATCAAAATGTTTGCCCAGACGGGCACGGGCGTGGCCCATTGCCCCTGTTCGAACTGTCGTCTGGGATCAGGGATTGCACCGGTGCACGATATGTTGCGCGCTGGGGTCAAGGTCGGCTTGGGCGTTGATGGATCCGCCAGCAATGATGTCGGCAACCTGATCAGCGAGGCCCGTCAAACGATGTTGCTACAGCGTGTGTCCAAAGGGGCCGACGCCATGAGCGCGCGCGACGCGTTGCGGATCGCCACACGCGGCGGGGCCGAGGTTCTGGGGCGGTCCGACTGCGGTCAAATCGCGGTTGGTAAACGGGCGGATATTGCTGTTTGGGATGTCCGCACCATCGAGGCCGCCGGCAGCTGGGATCCCGCGGCGCTTGTACTGGCGGGGCCGACTCGTGTTAAAGATTTGTTCGTGAACGGTCTTCAGGTGGTGGCCGATGGGCACATGACAACCGTTGATACCCCGCGCTTGATCGAGCGGCAGAATGGATTGGCACGTGCCCTCATGTCCTAATGGGACGGAGGCAGCGATGCATAAATTTCTGTTGGCAATAGTCTGTGTTGGGCTTGCGGGCTGTGTGTCGGTTCCGGTCACGCCAACCGAAACCGTCGTTATGCGCGCGCCGACGACCGAATTTGGTCAGGCGCTTGTTGATTTGCGCGCCGGTAACGGCGTTGGACCTATCATGGAGGATGCGACCCTTAGGTCGGTTGCGACCGCCCATGCGGCCCATATGCAGGCCCAAGGGTTCTTTGATCACGTGGCGCCGGACGGGTCCGCCCCATGGGACCGCGCCCGCGCCGCAGGGTATTGCCGCACCGCCGCCATTGCGGAAAACATCGCCAAAGGCCAACCAACCGAGGCCCGCGTTCTACAAGACTGGATCGACTCGCCCGGCCATTTGCAAAACATGCTGGATGGCCGGTTCATCCGCTTTGGCCTTGGGCAGGCGGGCGACAGTTGGGTGCTGCTACTTGGCGGTGCCTGCTAGGCGCTGACCGGCGACCCAAGTGGCACGGATTGCGCGATCATCGCCCATCATGATCGTCGGGAACAGCGCGTCCCAAATGTGTTCGGCGCGCGATGTGCGCTGTTCGATCGCCGCCGTCGATCCAAGATCAAGCACAGTCAGGTCCGCTGCGGCCCCTGCGCCCAAATGTCCGATTTGACCGGGCATATGCAGCGCGTTTGCTGATCCTTCGGTCGCCAACCAAATAAGCTGGGACGGGTTGATCGCCGCGCCCCGAAGCTGGCCAATCTCATAGGCGGCGGCCATTGTGTGCAGCATCGAGAATGACGACCCACCGCCGGTATCCGTCGCCAGACCGATGCGGATTTTCGTTTTTGCCAACCCCATCAGGTCAAACAGGCCAGACCCGATAAAGGTGTTTGAGGTTGGACAGTGAACGACACTGGCGCCCAATTCATCCAGCCGGTCAATTTCACGCTGTTCCAGATGGATCGCATGGCCGTAAAGGCCCTTGGACCCCAAAAGGCCGAACGCCTCATAGGTATCCAGATAATCGCGCGCCTCAGGGAAGAGCCCCTGAACCCACTCAATTTCGGGCAGTTGTTCGCTCAGGTGGGTTTGCATCAGAACATCGGGGTGTTCTGCCCACAGATCGCCCAAGGACCGTAGTTGTTCGGGCGTTGATGTGGGGGAAAAGCGCGGCGTAATCGCATAGGTCGCGCGGCCCCGCCCGTGCCATTTGTTCAACAGGCTTTTGGATTGGTCATAGGCTGTTTGCACCGTGTCGCGCAGGGTATCCGGCGCATTCCGGTCCATACAGGTTTTGCCCGCAACAACCGCCATATTCCGCGCGGCGGCTGCCTCAAAGAATGCATCGACGGATTCTGGGTGAATGGTGCAGAAACTGGTCAGCGTCGTGCTGCCGTGCGCCAACGCAAGGTCGAGCGTCCGCCCCGCGATGTCATCGGCATAGGCGCGGTCGCCAAAGCGCGACTCTTCGGGAAAGGTATAGGTGTTCAGCCAATCGATCAGCTGTTTGCCCCAAGACGCCACAATGCCGGTTTGGGGATAGTGCATATGCGCATCGACAAAACCCGCAACAATCAGGTCCGAACCATAGTCGGTGACGTCCGCGTCTGGATGCGCGGCCAGCAGGGCGTCGCGATCGCCGACCTCAACGATGGTTCCCTCTTCGACCAGGACCGCGCCCGCGCTGTTGAACTGCGTGACCGATTCCCAATTTGACTGAAATGGATTGCCAGAATGCCCGAGGGTCTGACCCAGAATAAGCTGTTTTGTCATGGGAACGTTTTAGTCGTCGCGCTGGGCGAGGTAAATTGGCGAAAATCCGAAACTGTGGTTGTGACCCCGCGTTGATTGGCTATTTTGGCGACAAACACAGGAGGTGTGATGGACGATCTGCGGCAGGACATCGAAGAAGAAACCATCGGCATCGCTGAGCGCGTTTTCGATGAGATTCTTGAGCTGATCGAGGTGGGTGCAGCGGATGCGCTGAACGCTGCCCTTGAACCGCTTCACCCTGCTGATATCGCCGACCTTCTGGAACAGATTTCGCCGCGCGAACGGCGCAAGCTGATCAACTTGTGGCCGGATGGGATCGACGGCGACACCCTGTCCGAACTTGATGATGGTATCCGCGAAGAGGTCATTGAGCTTCTCAACCCATCCGAGCTTGCCGAAGCGGTCAAAGATCTTGAATCGGATGATGTTGTCGACCTTGTTGAATATCTGGACGACGAACAACAAGAGGCGGTTCTTGAGGCGCTGGACGTCACCGACCGTGTCGTTGTCGAAAAGGCGCTGGCCTATCCCGAAGAATCCGCCGGCCGCCACATGCAGGTCGAGGTGGTTCAGGTTCCGCAGGATTGGACCGTTGGCCAAACCATCGATTATCTGCGGTCCGACATCGAATTGCCGGACCAGTTTTATCATGTGATCCTTGTTGATGCGCGGATCAAACCGGTTGGCTATGCTACGCTGGGCCGTATCCTTGCCGCCAAGCGGGATGTTCCGTTGATGGAACTGACGGAGGATAGCTTCCGCACCTTCAACGTCGAGGATGACGCCGCCGATGTGGCCTATGCGTTCAATCAGTACCACCTGATTTCCGCGCCGGTTGTTGATGAAAGCGAACGTTTGGTCGGTGTCATCACCATCGATGACGCGATGATCCTGCTGGACGAAGAACACGAAGAAGACATCATGCGCCTTGCCGGTGTTGGCGAAGGCAGCCTGACGGATAGCGTCGTTGAAACGACCCGCCAGCGGATGCCGTGGCTGGCGGTGAACCTTGTGACCTCGATCCTTGCGTCCTTGGTTATTGCGATCTTTGAGGATGTGATTGCGGGCATTGTCGCCTTGGCGGTGCTAATGCCGATTGTTGCGTCGATGGGCGGCAATGCGGGAACCCAGTCGTTGACAGTCGCGGTGCGCGCAATCGCAACCCGCGACCTTACGGGGTCGAATATCTGGCGCGTTCTTCGCCGCGAAATGTTTGTCGGGGTATTGAACGGTCTGATTTTCGCCGTCGTCATGGGATTGGTGGGATATTTCTGGTTCGGCACCGCGATGCTTGGCGTCGTGCTGGCGCTGGCGATGATCATTAACCTGATTGTTGCCGGATTGGCCGGAATGGTGATCCCATTTGTGCTTGAGAAACTGAAAATTGACCCTGCGCTTGCGTCTGGGGCGTTTGTGACAACGGTGACGGATGTCGTTGGTTTCTTTGCCTTCCTTGGTTTGGCCGCGGTGCTGTTGCTGTGACGGGGCTGGATAAAACGCAGGCACGCAAAGCGGCCTTTGCCCGTCGCAAAGCGGCGTTTGACGAGGGGCGCGGATCAGCCGCCGTTTTGTCATCTGTTCTGGCAGGGTATCGCGGGGTGCCGGTTGCAGGCTATGCCGCGATGCGCACCGAAATTGACCCGCGTCCCGCATTGGAAGAGGCCGCGGCCCACGGTGTCGTCGGCCTGCCGGTCATCATAGCCGAGGCGACCCCGCTGAAGTTCCGCGAATGGTCACCTGAGGCCGATATGGAAAAAGGGGCGTTTGGCGCGCTTATTCCGGCCCAAGGGGAGTGGATGACGCCGCAGATCGTCATTGTTCCGCTTGTGGCGTTTTCCCGTGACGGCGGGCGGCTTGGATATGGCGGCGGGTTCTATGATCGGACGTTGGAACAGTTGCGCGCGGCAGGGCCGGTTCTGGCGATCGGGTTTGCCTTTGATGCGCAAGAGGACCCTGAAATCCCGCTGGAACCCACGGATCAGCCGCTGGATATGATCGTGACAGAAAGTCAGGTCATAGACATTCGCGCCGCAGCAACCTAGGAAACGACCATGAAAATTCTGTTCCTTGGTGACGTCGTCGGGCGTGCAGGCCGGACGGCCGTTGAAACCCAGCTTCCTAAACTGCGCGAGGCATGGGGCCTCGATTTCGTTGTTGTTAACGGCGAAAACGCCACCCGCGGTGCCGGTCTGAATGGTGACCATGCAAAGGCGATGTTGAATGCTGGCGCCGATGTTATCACGCTGGGTGATCATGCGTTCGATCAAAAGGACATGATGTCGTTTTGCGAACAGGAACCCCGCATCATCCGTCCGCTGAACTTTTCCAAGGTGGCACCGGGCAGGGGCGCGCGGGTTTTCAACACCCGTCGCGGGCACAAGATACTCGTCGCTCAGGTGCTGGGGCAGGTGTTCATGAAACGCCCCTTTGACGATCCGTTTTCTGCCGTCGATCAGGTGTTGCGCCAATATCCGCTGGGCGGATTGGTGCAGGCCAGCATTCTGGACATCCACTGCGAAGCGACCAGCGAAAAGATGGGTATGGGCCATTTCTGTGACGGCAAGGCCAGCCTTGTGGTTGGAACCCACACCCATGTCCCGACCGGGGATGCGCAGATTTTGCCAAACGGCACGGCGTTCCTGTCGGATGCAGGCATGTGCGGCGACTATGACAGCGTGATCGGCATGAACAAGGCCGAGCCCCTGCGCCGTTTTGTGACAGGCATGTCCAAGGGCCGTTTCGAACCGGCGATGGGCGATGTCACCCTGTCGGGCGTTTACGTTGAAACAGATGATCGCACAGGCAAGGCAAAACGCATAGAAATGGTGCGGCAGGGTGGCAGATTGCAACAATCTGGCCCCGAGTTCGGTTAAACAGACTTGCCTGTCCCGACATGTAGCGGCAAAGATGGCTTGCTTTAACTTCGGGGGACCAGATGGTTGAGCTGTTCAACATACCGCAAACAGGGCAAGCCGTAATCGCCTTGCTGGTTGTGGTCGGTATGTTCTTGATGTTCCTGCGAGAATACTACCCAACCGAAGTGGTTGCTATTGCGGGCGTGGCGCTGATGTTGGTTCTGGGGATTTTGCCCTATGACATCGCGCTGAATGCCTTGGCCAACCCTGCACCTTGGACCATCGCCGCGATGTTTATTGTGATGGGGGCCCTGGTGCGGACAGGGGCGCTTAGCCTGCTGACGCAGTTTGCAGAACGCAACGCATCGTCAAACCCCAAGATGACATTGGCCGGTCTGATGGCCTTTGTGATTGTTGCATCGGCGTTTATGAACAACACCCCCGTTGTCGTCGTCATGTTGCCGGTCTTTGTCCAATTGTCACGCACCTTGGGTGTGTCGGCGTCAAAACTGCTTATTCCGCTGAGCTATGGCGCGATCGTGGGCGGCACATTGACGTTGATCGGTACATCAACCAACCTTTTGGTGGCTGGCGTCGCGTCGCAGTCAGGGCTAGAGCCGTTCACCATTTTTGAGGTGACGCCCGTCGGTATCGTTGTTGCGCTCTGGACGATGATTTACCTCTATTTCTTTGGTCGCAGGTTGCTGCCCGACCGGTCCAGCATGGCCTCGATGCTATCGGATAGATCCCAGATGCGGTTCTTTACCGAGGCCGTGATCCCGCCCGATTCCAACCTTATCGGCCGTGAGGTTTTGGGCGTTCAGCTATTCAAACGCGACGGCGTGCGCCTGATCGACGTTATTCGCGGTGATACCTCTTTGCGCCGTGAACTACAGGGCGTTGAATTGCAGGTGGGCGACCGCGTTGTTCTGCGTACCAAAATGACCGAATTGTTGTCGCTTCAGCGTGACAAAAGCCTGCGCCGTGTGGATCAGGTGTCGGCGGTTGAAACCACCACCGTTGAGGTGTTGATCGCGCCGGGGTCAAAAATGATCGGCCGCCGTATGGGCGACCTGCGTTTGCGTCGTCGTTATGGTGTCTATCCTTTGGCTATGCATCGTCGCGACAAAAATCTTGGCCATAAGATTGACGATCTGGTGGTCCGGATCGGGGATACCCTGCTGCTAGAGGGCACACCTGAGGATATTCAGCGCCTTGCCAGTGATATGGCGCTGGGTGATGTGTCGAAACCATCCCAGCGCGCCTATCGCCGCAACCACGCGCCCATCGCCATTGGCACCATGGTGGGGATCGTTTTGTTGGCGGCCTTTAACGTCGCACCGATTTTGCTTTTGGCGATGGTCGGGGTTGCGGTCGTGCTGTTGACCGGATGTATCGACGCCGAAGAGGCGTTTGAGCACATCGACGCAAACCTTTTGGCGCTGATCTTTGGGATGCTGGCTGTTGGCGCGGCCTTGGATCATTCTGGCGCCGTTGGAATGATCGGCAATTCGCTGGCCCCGCTGATGTCGAATCTGCCGCCGTTTGTGGTGATTTTCTGTATCTACGTTCTGTCGATGGTGCTGACGGAATTGGTGTCGAACAATGCGGTCGGCGTTGTTATGACCCCGATTGCCATCGGACTGGCCCATGCCTTGGGCGTTGATCCGCGCCCTCTGGTGATTGCGGTGATGGTGGCGGCCTCGGCCAGCTTTTCGACACCCATCGGCTATCAGACCAATACGCTGGTCTATGGTCCGGGCGGGTATAGATTCAGCGACTTTTTGCGGGTTGGTGTGCCGCTCAACGCGTCACTGGCGTTTATCTGTTCCGCAATCATCCCGTTGATCTGGCCACTATAGGCTGTTGGGCTTGCAGGGGTCTGCCCCTGTGACATATAGAGACGCGAAGTCGATTAAATCCAAGAGGTCCCCATGGCTGGCCATAGTAAGTGGGCGAATATTCAGCACCGCAAAGGGCGCCAAGACGCCGCGCGTTCGAAACTGTTTTCGAAACTGTCGAAAGAGATCACCGTTGCCGCAAAAATGGGCGACCCCGATCCTGAGAAAAACCCACGTCTGCGTCTGGCCGTAAAAGCCGCGAAATCGCAGTCGATGCCAAAGGACGTGATCGAGCGTGCGATCAAAAAATCGCAGGCAGGTGACGGCGATGACTACACCGAAATCCGCTACGAAGGCTACGGCCCAAGCGGCATCGCGGTGATCGTTGAGGCGCTGACCGATAACGTGAACCGGACGGCCTCGAATGTGCGGTCGACCTTTTCCAAGCATGGCGGCAACCTCGGCACCACAGGGTCGGTGTCGTTCAGCTTTGATCGCGTTGGTGAAATCACCTATCCGGCGGATGCGGGCGATGCGGACACCGTGATGATGGCCGCGCTGGAAGCGGGCGCCGAGGACGTCGAGTCGGAAGAGGACGGTCACTGGATCTATTGCGCGATGGAGGACTTTGCCGAAGTGTCCGATGCGCTGGAAAAAGAACTGGGCGAAGCCAAAGACACCAAGCTGATCTGGAAACCTCAATCGCGGACCATGGTTGATCTGGAAACTGCGCAGAAACTGATGCGCCTGATCGACACGCTTGAGGACGATGATGACGTTCAGACAGTTACCGCAAACTTCGACATCCCCGACGATGTCGCGGCGGAACTGGGATAAGAATGGGCGCCTTCGGGCGCCTTTTTCATATCAACACACGGTCATTTCAATACACAGGCCGCGGCCTGTTTGATGGCAGCTGTCAGCGGGGCCAGCGGTTTGGCTGAGACCCGATTGACCTGCCAATATAGATCGACCGAGGTTTCCGTATCGGGCGACAGATCAATCAACGCGCCCTTTGCGATCAGATCATCGACTAACGGCGCAGGGTTCAGCCCCCAGCCCAGTCCGATCAACGCAGCCTCAACAAAGGCCGTTGTTGACGGGATATAATGGGACGGCGGCGCTAGATCGCGCCCGGTCTGGTTCAACAGCCACCGCGATTGCAGCTTGTCCTTGCGATCATAGATCAGCATAGGCGCTGTCGCGAAACCACCCGTTCGATCCCCCGACAGGTGCCGTGCCACAAACGCGGGCGAGGCTGTCGCCCGATAGCGCAGCGCCCCCAATGGGATGCTGTCACATCCCATTACCGGCGCAGGATCGGCCGATACCGCCGCGCTGACGGTGCCACGCCGTAGCCGGTCGGCGGTGTTGTCCTGATCATCCACGACCATGTCAAAGCTGACATCAGGCAGCGACGTCAAAGCCGGTAATATCCATGTCGCGAGGCTATCGGCATTCACAGCAATCCGCAGGGTGGTCTGCGCAGCATCCAACCCAAGTTCATTGGCCAAGGCCTGTTCCAAAAGACCGACCTCAGACCGGTGGCGGATCAGGCGGGCGCCAAGGGGCGTTGCGCGACACGGTGTTCCCCGTTCAATCAGCGCTGCGCCAAAGCGTTCTTCTAGTGCTTTGACCCGTTGGGAAACCGCCGACTGGGTCAGGTTCAGGCGGCGGGCGGCGGCGTCAAAGCTGCCGGTTTCGTGGATGGCGACCAAAGTGTTCAGTTGGATGGGATCGATCATTAATTTTCCTAATGATAAATCAAAATCTTTAATTTGTTTAGGATCGATGCAGGCGATAGGCAAGCGGCATGGAATATCTGATTGGTCTACAAACCGGCATTGCGTTGATCCTTGCCATTGGGGCGCAAAACGCCTTTGTCCTGAAACAGGGCCTGTTGCGGCAACATGTATTTGTTGTGGTGGCGATCTGTGCGCTGTCTGACGCGATTCTGATCGCTGCCGGTGTTGCGGGGATGGGCGCGCTGACCGCGACATTCCCATGGGTGATCGAGGCCTTGCGCTGGGGCGGCGTTGCTTTTCTGACGTGGTATGGGGCGCGGTCGTTTGTGTCTGCGTGGCGCGGGGGCGAGGCGATGGTTGCCGCCGGTGATGGCGGGCAGAGCCTGCGGCGGATCGTGCTGACGCTCTTGGCCTTCACATGGTTGAACCCCCACGTCTATATCGACACCGTCGTGCTGATCGGATCGCTATCGGCACAATACCCGGGGCGCGAATGGGTGTTCGGGGCGGGGGCCATGACCGGATCGCTCGTGTTTTTTGCCTCGCTTGGCTATGGCGCGCGCCTGTTGGCACCGATTTTCGAACGCCCAATATTGTGGCAAATCCTCGATGTGATCATCGGCGTCGTTATGTGGACAATTGCACTGACACTTGTGTTTGGATAGCGCTTGCGGCTGCGTGTAATCGGCGTAAACGTGCGCCTATGACACAACAAGATGCCTCGCGCCCAATAGTTGCAATCCTATGGATGCTGTTGACCGGCCTCTGCTTTGTGGGGGTGAACATCGGTGCAAAATACATCGGTGGTGACCTGCCCGCAGCCGAAAGCGCATTTTTGCGCTTTGTGCTGGGTTTGGTTTTCATCATCCCTGTCTGGAAAACATTGGTGTCGACGCGTTTGACGAGGCAGCAGTGGAAGCTGTTCACCATTCGGGTGGTCGCCCATACGGCGGCGGTGACGTTGTGGTTCTTTGCTATGGCACAGATCCCAATGGCCGAAGTGACGGCGCTTAACTACATGAACCCGATCTATGTGACGCTTGGCGCGGCGCTGTTCCTTGGGGAAAAGCTGGCGTTTCGCAGGTTGGCGGCGATTGGCGTGGCGATGATCGGTGCGCTCATTATTCTGCGTCCCGGCCTTCGCGAACTAGAGGCGGGGCATTTCGCAATGCTGATCAGCGCGGCCTGTTTTGCAGTCAGCTATCTGGTGGTCAAACGCGTATCATCCGAGGTGCCGCCCGCCATCGTCGTGGCCATTCTGTCGATCAGCCTGACCATTGGTCTGGCGCCACTGGCCATTGCGGTCTGGGTGCCGCCGACATTGGGCCAAATCGGCATTCTGTTTGTCGTCGCGGCGCTGGCGACACTGGCCCATTATTCAATGACCAAGGCCTTTGCCGCAGCGCCGCTGACCGTCACACAGCCGGTCGTTTTCCTACAGCTGGTTTGGGCGGTGATCTTTGGCGTGATCCTTTTCGACGAACAGGTCGATATCTTTGTCATCGGTGGCGGTGCGTTGATTATTGCGGCCATCAGTTTCATGACCTGGCGCGAAGCTGTGCTGCGTAAAAAAGTGACCCCTGTCGTTGGACAGACCAAGGTCTAACAAAAAACGCCGGGTCACCCCGGCGTTTGTTCGTTATTGTGCAAGGCGCGTCAGCACCGAGTTTTCTGTGACAACCCCGATGGGTTTGCCATCTTCGATAACCGTCATCACCTTGGTTTCCTGAATTTCCGAAATCAGGTCCCGAATGGGTGTTTCCGCACCGACCTGCGGACCATCGGGATCGCCGCCCGTCATCACGTCGCGCGCGGTCAGAACGCCCAATGGGTTCATATGGGCGACAAAGTCGGCCACGTACTCGTTCGCGGGGTTCGTGAAAATATCGCGCGGGGTGCCGCATTGTACAATCCGGCCGCCCTCCATGATGGCGATGCGATTGCCCAGCTTGAACGCCTCATCAAGGTCATGGCTTACAAAGATGATGGTGCGTTTTAGACGCGATTGCAGTTCCAGCAATTCATCCTGCAACTTGTTCCGGATCAGCGGATCGAGCGCCGAAAACGGTTCGTCCATCAATAGGATCGGCGCCTCGGTGACAAAGGCGCGGGCCAGTCCGACACGCTGCTGCATGCCGCCCGATAGCTCGCCCACCTTGCGGTCTGCCCAGTCACCCAAACCAACCAATTCCAGCTGCGCATCAACTCGGTCCTTGCGATCGGCGGGTTTCAGACCCGCCAGTTCAAGGCCAAGCCCGACGTTTTCCCGCACGGTGCGCCATGGCAACAGGCCAAACTGTTGGAACACCATCGCAACACGCGTCTGGCGAATGTCGCGCAGATCGGCGGCCTTGGCGTTGGTGACATCCACCAGCGTTTCACCATCGCTGACGCGGACACAGCCCCGAACCACAGGGTTCAGCGCATTGACCGCCCGCAAAAGCGTGGACTTACCAGACCCCGATAGCCCCATCAGCACGAGGATCTCGCCTTCGTTCACACTCAGCGAACAATCGTGGACACCCAGCACCTGACCGGTGGCGGTTTTCACCTCGGCGCGGGATTTATCGGCATCCATCAACGGTAGCGCCTTTTCAGGCGCGTCACCGAACACGATCGAGACATTGTCAAATTCTACTGCTGTCTTGGTCATTATTTACGGTCCATTCTCAGCATGCGATCTAGCATGATCGCGACGACAACGATGACAAAGCCGGACTCAAACCCTTTGGCGGTGTTCACCTGATTAAGAGCGCGCACCACAGGCACGCCAAGCCCGTCCGCCCCCACAAGGGCGGCGATAACCACCATCGACAGCGACAGCATGATCGTCTGGTTCAGGCCGGTCATGATCTGCGGCAGAGCCGACGGCAATTCGACCTTCCACAAGGTTTGGCGCGGCGTTGCGCCAAATGCCTGCGCGGCCTCAAGCAAAGGGGCAGGGGTCGAGCTGACACCAAGGTGGGTCAGGCGGATTGGCGCGGGCAGAACAAAGATCACGGTCGCAATCAGGCCGGGGACCATGCCAATGCCGAAAAACACAATCGCAGGGATCAGGTAGACAAAAGTTGGCAGGGTCTGCATCAAGTCCAGCACCGGACGACACCACGCATACAGGCGCGGGCGGTGCGCCATGGCTATCCCGATCGGAATGCCAAGGCCCATGCAGACCACACAGGCCGACAGAACCAGTGTCAGGCTTTCGGTGGTTTCTTCCCAATAGTCCTGATTAAGGATGAACAGGAACCCCAGCAGGATCAAAAGGCAGGGTTTCCAGCTACGTTGCAGGAACCATGTTAGGCCCACAAAAAACGCAATGATGACCAGTGGATGCGGCGTTTGCAGCAGCCAAAGGAAGCTTTCAATCATTGCCTCAAGCAAATCGGAGAGCGCGTCAAAAAAGAACGCGCCTTTTTCTTCGAGCCAGTCGAATGCGTTGCCCGCAATCTTGCCGACCGGCAATTTATTGTCGGTTAGCCAGTCCATTCAGGCTACCCCCTGTTGTGTCACAGTGGTTGTGAAATGTGGTGTGAGGTGGTCGTGGAAAAAGGGCGGCCACATCAGGCCGCCCAAAGGCAATTACATGCCAAGCGCAGCCATGACCGCTGCTGTTGCGTCACCGCCGTCCTTGGTGGTTACGCCTTCAAGCCAAGGGCCGATCACGTCCGAGTTTGCTGCCAGCCATGCTTTGGCTGCGTCTTCGGGGTCTTCGCCGTCGTTCAGGATTGCGCCCATGATTTCGTTTTCAAGTTCGAGCGAGAAAACAAGGTTGGTCAGCAGGGTGCCAACGTTCGGGCAGGCATCCACATAGCCAGCCGAGGTGTTGGTGTAGACGGTTGCGCCACCAAGGTTCGGACCAAACCAGTCATCGCCGCCCTCAAGGTACGACATGTCGAAGTTTGCGTTCATTGGGTGCGGTTCCCAGCCAAGGAAGACAACCGGTTCGCCTTTGCCGTCTGCGCGGTCAACCTGCGCCAGCATACCCTGTTCCGAGCTTTCGACGACCTCAAAACCTTCGAGGCCAAAGGCATTTGCCGCGATCATGTCCATGATCAGGCGGTTGCCGTCGTTGCCAGGCTCGATGCCATAGATTTCGCCGTCAAGCGCGTCTTTGTAGGTTGCGATGTCTGCAAAGCTTGCGATGCCCAGATCAGCAGCCGCCTTGTTCACAGCCAGCGTGTATTTCGCGCCTTCGAGGTTGGCGACAACGGTGTCAACAGTGCCTGCTTCGCGGTATGGCGCGATGTCGGCTTCCATTGTTGGCATCCAGTTGCCTAGGAAAACATCTACGTCACCTTCTGCCAGCGCAGTGTAGGTCACTGGTACAGACAGGACCTTGACGTCGGTGTCATAGCCAAGCGCGTCCAGAACGATGGTCGTAACTGCGGTGGTCGCGGTGATGTCGGTCCAGCCAACATCCGAGAACGTCACGGTGTCACAGTCGGCGAATGCGGGTGCTGCTGCGGCACAAAGTGCGATGGCAGACAAAGCTGACTTAAGTTTCATTGAGGGCTCCCGTTGAAGATTTTTTTGTTGATTGACGAGTCAATAAAAAAACAAATACTGAGTCATTGCAACCAATTTGGATAGGTCGATGCCAAAACTAGGTATGAAGCCCATAAGGCGCGCGGCGCTGGTCGAAGCCACAATTCATGAAATCGGCGCTGCCGGTTCTCTGGATGTGACTGTTAGCCAGATTGCTAAGCGTGCGGGCATGTCATCAGCCCTTGCGCATCACTACTTTGGTGGAAAAGAACAGATATTTCTGGCTGCTATGCGTCATACCTTAACCGTATATGCGGCCGAAGTGCGCGGCGCTTTGGCGATGGCAGAGACGCCATTTGAACGGACCGAGGCCATCATTCGCGCGGGTTTTTCCCAGTCGAATTTCCGCCGAGAAGTCATCGCCGCGTGGCTTAATTTTTACGTTCTTGCACAAACTTCGAGCGAAGCGCGGCGGCTTTTGACCATCTATCAACGCCGTTTGCATGCGAATCTGTTGTTCAATTTGCGCCAGATCGCACCGGACCGGGCCCCGAAAATCGCCAAAATCGTCGCAGGCTTGATCGACGGAATCTACCTGCGCGAAGCGTTAGCAAATCATGACTCGGACGGAAATTCCGCCAGTCAGTTGGTGATCCATGCGCTGCGGCGCGAATTGGACGCAACGGAATAATCAACTCTAATCCGGTTCCCGATAGGAGACCTGAATGCCCTACGATACCCAACCCCAAGCCAGCCATTTTATTGATGGCGCATACGTCGAAGATACGGCAGGCGACGTCATTGACGTGATTTATCCCGCCACCGGCGAGGTCATTGCCAAACTGCACGCAGCGACCCCCGCGATTGTTGACCGTGCGCTTGCGTCGGCCAAGGCGGCACAGGCGGAATGGGCGGCAATGTCCGGCACGGAACGCGGCCGTATCTTGCGTCGCGCGGCGGATATCATGCGCGAACGCAACCACGACCTGTCGGTTCTGGAAACCTATGACACCGGCAAACCGATGTCTGAAACCACCGTTGCGGACGCGACCAGCGCTGCGGATGCTCTCGAATACTTTGGCGGTTTGGCTGGCGCGTTGACCGGTGAACATATCCCGCTGGCGGGCGGCGACTTTGTCTATACGCGGCGCGAGGCGCTTGGCGTTTGTGTCGGCATCGGCGCGTGGAACTATCCGACCCAGATCGCCTGCTGGAAGGGCGCACCCGCACTGGCCTGTGGCAACACAATGGTTTTCAAACCGTCCGAAACAACGCCGCTCTGCGCGCTGAAGGTCGCGGAAATCCTGATCGAGGCTGGCGCACCTAAGGGTGTTTACAACGTGGTGCAGGGGTACGGCGCGGTCGGGGCGCAACTGGTGACCGATCCACGCGTGGCCAAAGTATCGCTGACCGGCTCGGTGCCGACCGGCAAAAAGGTCTACGCCGCCGCCGCCGCCGAAATGAAGCACGTCACGATGGAACTTGGCGGGAAATCCCCGCTGATCATCTTCGATGACGCCGATCTGGAAAGCGCGATTTCCGGCGCGATCAACGCCAATTTCTATTCGACCGGTCAGGTCTGTTCCAACGGCACCCGCGTGTTCGTGCAAAAGGGCATTAAGGAGAAATTCCTAGCCCGTCTGGCAGAACGGATGGATGACGCGGTGATCGGCGACCCGATGGATATGGAAACAACCATCGGTCCGATGACATCGGCGCGCCAGTTG
The DNA here is from genome assembly GCA_965215785.1 of Marivivens sp. GTDB lineage: Bacteria > Pseudomonadota > Alphaproteobacteria > Rhodobacterales > Rhodobacteraceae > Marivivens. The sequence continues at coordinate 1,805,371 of OZ244120.1, forward strand.
GACATCGTGCAGGGCTATGTCGCCAAAGGCATCGCCGAAGGTGCGCGTCTGGTCAAAGGTGGCAAGCAGATTGACAAAGACGGGTTCTGGATCGAACCGGTTCTGTTCGCCGATGTCACCGATGACATGACGATCGCCCGCGAAGAAATCTTTGGCCCTGTTCTGTCGGTTCTGGATTTCGACACCGAGGCCGAGGTGATGGAGCGCGCCAATGCCACCGAATTTGGTCTGGCCGCTGGTGTATTCACGTCCGACCTGACCCGTGCCCACCGCGTTGTGGCAGGGTTCGAGGCGGGTACCTGCTATATCAACACCTACAACCTTGCGCCGGTTGAGGCACCGTTTGGTGGATCGAAAATGTCGGGTGTGGGCCGCGAAAATTCCAAGGCTGCCATCGCGCATTATTCCGAGGTCAAAACCGTCTATGTGGCGATGAACCCATGCGAGGCACCGTTCTAATGCAGGCTGATTACGTCATCGTCGGGGCAGGCAGCGCTGGTTGCGCCATGGCCTATCGCCTGTCCGAGGCAGGCAAATCCGTCATCATCGTCGAATATGGCGGCACGGATGCGGGCCCGTTCATTCAGATGCCCGCCGCGCTGTCCTATCCAATGAACATGAAGCTCTATGACTGGGGCTTTCAGTCCGAGCCAGAACCGCACCTAGGCGGGCGCCGTATGGCGACCCCGCGCGGCAAGGTGATTGGCGGATCGTCGTCGATCAACGGCATGATCTATGTGCGCGGCCACGCCAAGGATTTTGACCACTGGGCCGATAGCGGCGCGGCGGGTTGGTCCTATGCCGATGTGCTGCCTTATTACAAACGGATGGAACATTGGCACGATGGCGGGCACGGCGGCGACGCATCTTGGCGCGGCATCGATGGCCCGCTGCATGTCACCCGTGGCCCCCGTAAAAACCCGTTGACCCACGCCTTTGTCGAGGCAGGACGTCAGGCGGGCTATCCGGTCACAGGCGACTACAATGGCGAACAGCAAGAGGGCTTTGGCCCCTTTGATGCGACCATCTATAAGGGGCGTCGTTGGTCCACCGCCAATGCCTATCTCAAACCTGCGCTTGAACGGCCGAACTGCACGCTCGTGCGCGGCATGGCCGAAAAGATCGTGATCGAGGACGGTCGCGCAACCGGCATCCAGATCGCGCGCGGTGGCAAATCCGAGGTGATCCGCGCCAACGCCGAGGTGATCATCGCAGCCAGTTCGATCAACTCGCCCAAGCTATTGATGCTGTCGGGGATTGGCCCAGCGGCGCATCTGGCCGAACACGGGATTGACGTGGTCGCCGACCGTCCGGGCGTTGGTCAAAACCTACAGGACCATCTGGAAATGTATATCCAGATGGCCGCGACCCAGCCGGTCAGCCTCTATAAATACTGGAACCTCTTCATGAAGGGTCTGATCGGGGCGCAGTGGCTGTTTACCAAAACCGGCATCGGCGCCTCGAACCAGTTCGAAAGCGCGGCGTTCATCCGGTCGGCGGCGGGTGTAGACTATCCCGATATTCAGTATCATTTCTTGCCCATCGCGGTGCGCTATGACGGCCAAACCGCCGCCGAAGGCCACGGGTTTCAGGCCCATGTTGGCCCGATGCGGTCCCCGTCGCGCGGCGAAATCACCCTGCGGAGCAGCGACCCGAAAGAGGCGCCAAAAATCCTGTTCAACTATATGTCCCACGAAAAGGACTGGCAGGATTTCCGCACCTGTATCCGCCTGACCCGCGAAATTTTCGCGCAGGACGCGTTCAAACCCTATGCGGGTCACGAAATTCAGCCCGGCGCAGACTGTCAGACCGACGACGAATTGGACGATTTCACACGCCAACACGTCGAGAGCGCGTATCACCCTTGCGGCACCTGTAAAATGGGCGCAGCGGATGACCCAATGGCGGTGGTCGACCCGCACTGCCGCGTGATCGGCGTAGATGGCCTGCGCGTCGCGGACAGCTCAATCTTCCCGCGGATCACCAATGGCAACCTGAATGCCCCGTCCATCATGACCGGCGAAAAAGCCGCCGACCATATCCTCGGGCGGCACCCTCTGGCGGCCGAAAATGCCGAGCCATGGATCAATCCGAACTGGGAAACCTCACAGCGTTAGGGGCCTTGGGCCCCTCGTTTGTGAGGAGGGGAGGCGTTAGACGTGAAGGGGCTATTGTGAACACAAAGCGTTTAATGCTGCGCCATGAACGAAGGGCAGCTTTGCGCAGGTAGCGTGCTTTGCAAAGTTGTGGGGCAAATGCAGTTCACTAGACTCACGTGGCACTTGCCGGCGCTTTGAAATAACCTGAATTCTAGGCATGTACCGGCCCTATATGACGACAAAATTATTGGGGAATAATGGAAAAATTCATGGAGTTAGCTGGTTTACTTTCAAGGCTACCTAATCGCTTGGGGGCCGTCGCGCTGTCTTTTCTCGCGACAAAAGAGCGGATCGATGCGATTTCAGAAATTGACTGGGCCACGGGCGCAGAAACGCGCAGAGAAGCAAAGGATCGGATGAAAGTAGTTGGTGGAAGTGTGTTTCAATACTCAATCATTCTTCACGAGAATTCGATATTGTCGCTTGATAAGGTCATAGAAGATACGTCCATTGACCTTAAGAGAAGCAGTCAGAATTTCCGCTTTCAAGTCTTCAAGAACCACCATGACCTAGCGTTCTCGAAAGAACTTAAGACGATCGTAGCTTTGGCCAACGTCATAAAGCACAACCAAAGTCATGTAGTTAGAAACACATCCAAGTCTTCAAAATTTTTGGTAGATGAGTGCGGAGTTCGCAATGAAACTGGCATTCAAAGTCTTGTTTTGGCGGACGACCCAATAGTGGATATAGTCACATACATACCACAAGTTTTCATTTCGATGCTGCAACTGGTTGAGAAATCTCATGGGTTCAGGCTGCCCATTTTAGACAAAGAGTTTCCGGATGCCGCTAATTATGTGTATGAAATGTTTCTTCCAGATATTCTCGGGATTGAGAAACCCAGATTTACAGGTGCATGAGATATTTTGGGGCACTAGCTGACGATATCGATTGACTTCATTCATGTCCGCTTCGAGCTGATAGCAGCGATTGATTGGATGCGAACTTCAGCTTCGTCCGCAAATTGGCCAATCACGCTTGCTTGTCGTCGACTGTTTTTCCGAAAGCCCGACACAATTTTCCCAAATACCCCCACCTTCGTCCCCCTTTTTGATCGGGATCAAAGTGCGCGTTCGTTTGGCGCGGTAACTTGGGTCATAGATCGAAAGGAAGGTACGATGACCCACACGCCTCATGAACTTGCCGAAGATTTTGCCCAAGACGTTGATCTGTTGCGTCATCTGAAACGTACGGACCCGCATGTCGCCAAGATCGCGCAGCGGTATCACGTGGTGAACCGCGACATTCATCGCGCCGAAACCAATGTTCAGCCTGTGGGCGATTTGGATCTGATCGAGATGCGCAAGGAACGCATGACGCTCAAGGATCAGATCGCGCGGATTTTGCGGGCCGAAGCCTGAGTTATTGCACCTGATACGGCAGCACCGCCCGCTGGTTCGGATCGACCGACAGGCGTCGTTCCAGCGGTGGGACCGATCGTTGGTGACAGGTTTTGCGTTCGCAAATCCGGCAGGAAATACCAATCGGTTCAAAGGCTTCGGCCGTGTCGATGTCCATGTGATCGGCATAGACAAGGGCAGGGGCGTGCTTCACCTCGCACCCCAGCCCGATGGCAAAGCGGCGCACGGGCGCATCAAACGCGCCGCCCGATTTGCTGACATCCCGTGCAAGGCAGAAATAGCGCACACCATCCGGCGTTTCGGCCAATTGGCGTAGCCAACGGCCCGAGTTTTCAAAGGCCTGATGCACGTTCCACAGCGGGCAGGCCCCACCATAGCGGGCAAATTGTAGCGTGGTTGCGCTGTGGCGTTTGGTGATCGTGCCCGCCGGATCGACGCGGACGAAAAAGAACGGGATACCCTTGGCGCCGGGGCGTTGCAGCGTGGACAGGCGGTGCGCCACCTGTTCCAGCGACGCGCCGAACCGGTCCGCCAGCCGTTCCAGATCGTGGCGCGTTTCCTGCGCTGCGGCCAAAAAACGTTCATAGGGCATCATCGCAGCGCCCGCGAAATAGTTGGCAAGGCCAACCTTGGCGATGGAACGCGCCTCATCCGATTGGAACCGCGCCAGATCAAGCGTCGCCTCTAGCAGCTTGTCCTTGGTCAGCAGGGCAACCTGTAACAGCAGCTGGAAACACTGCGTCGCCTCGGTCGCGCGGCGGGAAATCGTCAAGCGGCGCGAGGTTGGTTCATAGGTGCGGATAACGGGGGTGTCTTCGAAGGCGACGCTGATTTGGCGTGCCTCTAGCGCGCGGATGGCCGCGGCCCGCATCGCCGTGGCCCCCTGCTGGCCGGCAAAATATTCAGCGGCGCGGTCAACGGCATCAATGTAGTTGTCGCAATAGTGGAAAAAGTCGCGCACCTCTTCCCATGGGCTGGCCTGCAGGCGGGCATCCTCGCGGCCCAAAGCCTCGTCAAGGCTGGCAAGTCGTTCGTGGGTTTGCCGATAGGCGGCGTGCAGTTCCAACAGGGCACGGGCCATGCTGGGCGCGTTCGAGGCCACAAGCCGCAGATCAGGCAGGGACAATTCGGGACCCGTGAACACAGGATCGGCCAAGGCTTCGCGCATGTCGGAAATCAGGCGTGCCTCGTCCCCCGATTGCAGCTCGGTCACGTCAAAGCCGAATTCCTGCGCGAGGCTCAGAACAACGCCCGTAGAAATCGGGCGGTTGTTGTTTTCCATCTGGTTCAGATAGGGCAGGGACACCCCAAGCTTTTCGGCAAACGCCTTTTGCGTCAGGCTCAGGCGTCCGCGCAATTCGCGCAGTTTGACGCCGGCATAGAGTTTCTGAACCGCCATGGTGTGGGTCCTTTGCAGTTTGGTCTAACTGCAAAGTACAGTTTGCAAATCAAGCCGGCAAGTCGTCGCCAAGCGCGTTTTCGCGGCGGATCACAATGACAATTGCGGCCAGCGATAAAACCGCAGTGACAAACATCAGCGCCTGTAATGGGAATTCGCTGCCCGCTGCAGACAGCATATTGGCCCCGAGGGCCGACAATGCCGCGCCGCCACCGATCATGATCGCGCCGCCTAGGCCGGATGCTGTGCCAGCCAGTTGGGGGCGCACCGACATGGATCCGGCCACGGCGTTTGGCATGGTCATGCCGTTGCCCAAACCGAGGAAAGAGCAGAAGCCGAAAAAGATCAGCGGGTGCGAAAAGCCCATCAAATACAGCGCAAAGGACGCGCCCATCCCAACGGCCGATACGATCGCGCCGTATAGCGCCATTTTGTTGATGCCCAGGGTTTGCGTGTATCTGCCGGACAGACCATTCCCAACGAAATAGCCAAGCGCAGGCGCGCCGAGGCCGATCCCTGCCCATATGGGTGACAGTTCGAACACCGTTCCCGCGACATAGGACGACCCGCCCAGCAGGCTAAAGTATGTGCCAGAGGCAAAGGCGCTACAGGCGACATAGCCCCAAAAACGGACGGATTTGGCAAGCTCGGGGTAGGACTTGACCTGTTCGCGCATCGATAGGCCGCCACCAACAGCGGTTTCGCCCATATCTTTGTAGGACATCCACAGCACCAACAGGCCAGCGAAAGTCAAAAAGACAAAGCTGGCATGCCATGAAAACGTTTCTTCAAGCACGCCGCCGATCATGGGGCCGATCATCGGAATGACCGACATGCCCATTGTGACATAGGCCAGCATCGAGGCGCCTTCGTTCGTTGGATAGATGTCACGGATCGCCGCGCGGCTCATGACAAACGAGCTTGCGATTGCGGCCTGCAAAATACGGAAGATCAGAAACCATTCGATATGTGTCGTGAACAGTGCGCCGATGGTGGCCAGCACGAATAAGGCGACCGACGTCAGAACAATGGGGCGTCGACCATATCTGTCCGAAACAGGGCCGATCAGGAACTGAACCACTGCGGTTGCGGCCAGATATCCGGACAGCGCGTACTGCATGACGCCATATTCCGTATCGAAATATGAGGTCATAGAGTCCAGCGACGGCAAAAAGATCGACATGTTCAATGCCGATATTCCGGCAAGCAATGTCAGCGTCAGGATATGCGGGGGCGTTGTATTGTCGAAAAGACGACTGTGTGCGCGTGGTGTCATGCCAATGGCGTACGCCTAAAACGATTTGGTGTCCATGAACTAAAAGTGGCGCCACCCCTGTGCGGATACGAACCATCATCTTCGCACATTTGCAAAATATACTGACTGCAAATGCTTTGGTTTGCAAATTTGCCCTTCTTTCCTTTTGGCGAAATAAAATTGCGCGTACGATGTTGCAAAGGCCTGAAGGAATCCCGTGATGAATGACATCTTGCAAGAACTGGAAGCCCGCCGCGACGTTGCCCGCATGGGTGGCGGGCAAAAGCGTATCGATAGCCAGCACGCCAAAGGCAAGCTGACCGCGCGTGAGCGGATCGAGCTGTTGTTGGACGAAGGCAGCTTCGAAGAATTCGATATGTTTGTGGCGCACCGTTGTACCGATTTCGGCATGCAGGAGCAGCGCCCGCCGGGTGATGGTGTTGTCACGGGGTGGGGCACGATCAACGGTCGTCAGGTCTATGTGTTTTCGCAGGACTTTACCGTTTTCGGCGGCTCGCTGTCGGAAACCCACGCGCAAAAGATTTGCAAGATCATGGATATGGCGATGCAGAACGGCGCGCCTGTGATCGGCATCAATGACTCGGGCGGGGCCCGTATCCAAGAGGGCGTTGCCTCGCTGGCCGGTTATGCCGAAGTGTTCCAGCGCAATGTGATGGCCTCGGGCGTTATTCCGCAGATTTCGGTGATCATGGGGCCATGTGCCGGTGGTGCGGTGTATTCGCCTGCGATGACCGACTTTATCTTTATGGTCAAAGACAGCAGCTATATGTTCGTCACTGGCCCGGACGTTGTGAAAACCGTCACGAACGAGGTTGTCACCGCCGAAGAACTGGGTGGTGCATCGACACATACCAAAAAATCATCGGTTGCCGATGGCGCGTTTGAAAATGATGTCGAGGCATTGTCAGAGGTGCGTCGCCTTGTTGATCTGCTGCCGCTGAACAACCGCGAAAAGCCGCCCGTGCGTCCGTTCTTTGACGATGTGAACCGGATCGACAACAGCCTTGATACCCTGATTCCAGACAACCCCAACACCCCCTACGACATGAAGGAATTGATCCATAAGGTCGCGGATGAGGGTGATTTTTACGAAATTCAGGAAGATTTCGCCAAGAACATCATCACCGGCTTTATCCGCATGGAAGGCTCGACCGTTGGTGTTGTCGCGAACCAGCCGATGGTTCTGGCCGGTTGCCTTGATATTGACAGCAGCCGCAAGGCCGCACGGTTCGTGCGTTTCTGTGATGCCTTTGAAATTCCGATCCTGACCCTTGTCGATGTTCCGGGCTTCTTGCCGGGGACTGGTCAGGAATATGGCGGCGTTATCAAACATGGTGCCAAGCTGTTGTTTGCCTATGGCGAAGCAACCGTGCCCAAAGTGACCGTGATCACCCGCAAGGCCTATGGCGGTGCCTATGACGTGATGGCTTCGAAACACCTGCGCGGTGATTTCAACTATGCTTGGCCAACTGCGGAAATCGCCGTGATGGGTGCCAAGGGTGCGACCGAGATTCTGTATCGCAGTGAACTGGGCGACGCTGAAAAGATTGCAGCGCGCACCAAGGACTACGAAGACCGCTTTGCCAACCCGTTTGTTGCGGCGGAAAAAGGGTTTATCGATGAGGTCATCATGCCCCATTCGACCCGCCGCCGTGTGTCACGTGCGTTTGCCAGCCTGCGTAACAAGCAGCTGAAAAACCCGTGGAAAAAGCACGACAATATCCCGCTGTAAATCATGGGACGTGACGGCTGGCATATGGTTTTTGAGGGTGGCGCGCTGGTGCATGCGCGCAACCTGCCCGCGCGGTTCGATGTTGTTGTCGAATACGTGCTGACAGGCGGTGCCGGTCTGTCTCATACGCGGATTGCCCGTCAAGTCAGGCAAGATGTCTGGCGCGCAATGCAGCGCCAGCGCGGGTTTCAACCCGTTGTGACCGTGGCCGTCGATGGTGCCGATCTGGTGATCCGCGCAGGCGGTCAGGTGGATGGCCCGTTTTCCCGCGCACCTGCGGAAATGATTATCTTTGACGTGTTGTATGATCCAAACCGCCGGTTGCGGTGGGTCAATCACGCACGGAGGACATCATGACGACCATTGTCATTCCTGTCGCATCCGTGTTTTTGACTGTTCCCCAAGGGGCGCCCGCGTGGGCGCCGGGTCTATAGAAGGGAACAGCCATGCCGCCAAAGCAGTACATGCTCAAACACAAAGGATTTCCAAGCCGGTACCCCGGCACGGATTTTCAGTTCACAATTCGCCGTGCGAACCCCAAGGGAACGACGCCGTTAAAGCGGCTAGAGCGGTTTCGCGACCGCAAGGCGCTGGATAAATCGGTGGACGAGGCCTTCATGGCGGCGCTTTGGCATCACTTTGGCGAAGAGCCATTCGAGCGCGGCAATCTGGATGCGGGCCGCCTGAGCTGGCTGCTGGGGCGCGAGGTCGTGTTCGCCTCTGAGCCGTTCGATCCGACCAGTTATGAACAACTGCTTCAGATTGATCTGAGCAAAGCAAAGATTTCCTTCCCCAAGGTGTTCGAGGACCCCGGGTCCTATTTTGAGGATGATGACGATTGGGAGGACGACGATTGGGATTGATCGGCGCGAAATCGCTCATGCCGACTCGCGATTGGCGGGAATTGGCCCAGCTTGGCCAAGCCGCACATGATCGCGTTTGCATGTCCGATTTTTCGTGCGACGGTCAGTCGTGCGACGCGGCTGTTTCCCAAATCCGCTTCGTCGTGTGTCAACACTGTTACCCTTCCCCTTTCTTCCGGCCAGCCCCGCAACGGGCTGTGCCGGCCCTTTTTTCCGCAAATTCGGTATCCCGCCGTTTGGCGAAACGCCGCGCATCGTTTGGCAAAACACTTGCCCGATCCGCCGTTTTGCGAGACCCTTTCCCATATCGAGGAAAGAGCAGGGACCTTTTGCTATGCGTAAAGCAGCTTGGATTTTCGCAGCCGTTGCCACCTTTGGCCTCTCCGGTTGCCTCAACTCAGATCTTGAACGTGGGCTTGCCGGCGCTGCCGCTGGCGCGCTTGCCGCAGAAGCGCTGGGCGTTGACCCGGTCATCGGTGCGGCTGCAGGTGGCGCCGTTGGCGCGACATGCGATAGCTACAGCAACGTTTGTAACTGATCCAAACCGTCCTTCGGGACGCCAAGACACTTTGAACCGCCGTGCGGGCCGATGGGCCTGTGCGGCGGTTTTGCATGCAAAGGACCGCCGAATATGTTCAACAAGATCCTGATTGCCAACCGGGGCGAAATCGCCTGCCGTGTGATCAAAACTGCGCGCCAGATGGGTATCAAAACCGTCGCGATCTATTCTGATGCTGATCGCAACGCGCTGCATGTGCAGATGGCAGACGAAGCCGTCCACATCGGCCCCCCGCCTGCAAACCAGTCATACATTGTGATCGACAAGGTGATGGATGCCATCCGCCAAACCGGCGCCGAGGCTGTTCATCCGGGCTATGGCTTTCTGTCGGAAAACCCTAAGTTCGCCGAAGCGTTGGAAAAAGAGGGCGTTGCCTTCATCGGGCCACCTGTCGGCGCGATCGAGGCGATGGGTGACAAAATCACATCCAAGAAAATCGCCCAAGAGGCGGGCGTTAGCACCGTGCCGGGTTACATGGGCCTGATCGAGGACGCGGACGAGGCGGTCAAAATCTCGAACGAGATCGGCTATCCGGTCATGATCAAAGCATCCGCTGGCGGCGGCGGCAAAGGTATGCGGATCGCGTGGAATGACGAAGAAGCGCGCGAAGGGTTCCAGTCCTCGAAAAACGAGGCGGCCAACAGCTTTGGCGATGATCGTATCTTTATCGAAAAGTTCGTCACCCAGCCGCGCCACATCGAAATTCAGGTTCTCGCGGACCAGCATGGAAACTGCGTCTATCTGCATGAACGCGAATGTTCGATCCAACGCCGGAACCAAAAGGTCGTCGAAGAGGCGCCGAGCCCGTTCCTTGACGAAGCAACCCGCAAGGCGATGGGCGAACAGTCGGTCGCGCTGGCCAAGGCGGTTGGCTATGCCTCGGCGGGTACTGTGGAATTCATCGTCGATGGCGACCGCAATTTCTATTTCCTAGAGATGAACACCCGTTTGCAGGTGGAACACCCTGTGACCGAGTTGATCACCGGTATCGACCTTGTGGAACAGATGATCCGTGTCGCCAATGGCGAGCCGCTGTCGATCAAGCAAGAAGACCTGAAAATCAACGGCTGGGCGATTGAAAACCGTCTTTATGCCGAAGATCCATACCGCAACTTCCTGCCGTCGATTGGCCGCCTGACCGCCTATAACCCGCCCGCCGAAGGCCCGACCGTAACGGGCGGCGTCGTGCGCAATGATACTGGCGTTTATGACGGCGGCGAGATTAGCATGTACTACGATCCGATGATCGCAAAACTGTGTACATGGGGCGAAACCCGTCAGGCCGCGATCGAAGAAATGCGCGTGGCGCTGGACACCTTTGAGGTCGAAGGCATCGGTCATAACCTGCCGTTCGTCGCCGCTGTCATGGACCATCCCAAGTTTGTATCTGGCGACATGACCACGGCCTTTATCGCCGAAGAATACCCCGACGGGTTCGAGGGCGTCACCCTGCCGGATGCCGACCTCAATCGTCTGGCTGCTGCTGTGGCCGCTATGAACCGCTTTGCCGAGGTGCGCCGCACCCGCATTTCGGGCCGGATGTCGAACCATGAACGCCGCGTGGGTGACGAATGGGTTGTGTCGATTCAGGGCGTGGACATTCCTGTCACCATTTCGGCGGATGAGGCCGGTTCGGACGTGGTGGTTGCGGGCGAAACCGTGCGCGTGACCAGCGATTGGACACCCGGTGACAGTATCGCCAAGCTTTCTGTTGGCGGGGCACCTTTGGTCCTGAAGGTGGGCAAGATTACCCAAGGGTTCCGTATCCGCTATCGCGGTGCCGACCTCAAGGTGCGCGTGCGCACGCCACGTCAGGCCGAATTGGCCGCGCTGATGCCGGAGAAACTTCCGCCGGATACCTCGAAACTGCTGCTTTGCCCGATGCCGGGTCTGGTGGTGAATGTCGCCGTCGCCGAAGGCGACGAGGTTCAAGAAGGTCAGGCGCTCTGCACCGTCGAGGCGATGAAGATGGAAAACATCCTGCGCGCCGAACGTCGCGGTGTGGTGAAAAAGGTCAACGCGGGGGCAGGTGACAGCCTCGCCGTTGATGATGTGATCATGGAGTTCGAATAAGGTGCAGGCGCGTCAGCGACATATGGGCAGCCATCACTGGCTGGCGCGCCGTTCCTCGATTTCCAATTGGCGCAACGGGGTGCTGTCAATGGCACGGGATATTTCGCGGATGTCCCATGGCTGCGGTTTGCGCAGCGCGACCCGCCCGTCCTTGTCTACAAGCACCAGCCCGAACCCACGTGGCCGCAACGCGTTTCGCAGGTCCGACCGGTTGTCTGCATCGGTGTCCATCACGATGACAACATCGCGTTCGGCCAGCGCCGCCAAATCCGTGTCCAGCAATTCGATCTGCCGTTGGAACAGCGGGTCGAATTCGGTTTCGGCAAAGACGACTAGAACGCGGGCCCGCCAGACAAAATCGTTCAAATTTATCTCGGATCCGTCGAAATGCAGGCTGCGGTCCTCGGACCAGCGATCCAGAACGGTGGTATTTTCGGCCTCTTGTGCGGTGCCGGATATGGCCGCAAAGGTCATGAAAATAAGGGCGAGCGCGGATAGAAACCTGTTCTTCATACCAAGGAATATAGGGTGCGAAGTCGCGATGGCGAAGGGGTTTGGCCCTTTTGGCCACAACAATTTTACATTTAAACCCTTGGTCAGAAAGGGCGCGTGATGATTGGGGCAACCCTATATCCCGCGCCGATTGGCGCGTTCCTGTTCCAGAAGGTTTCCCGCGCCATGGATGTCATTTTGCATGTCGGTGCCCATCGCACCGCGACGACCTCGTTTCAGCGCTACCTCGAACGGCACAAACCTGTGCTGCGGTCCCATAAGATTGTGCATTGGGGCCCAATGCAGACCCGATCAGGGCTGTTCAGCGGTCTGTTGAAAAAGCCGTCCAACGTGGGTGCCGATACGGCGCGGCGGGCACAGCGGTCATCGGGTGCGATCAAGATGGAAATCGCCAATCTTCGCCGTGCCGGTTTCGGGCATCTGGTGGTCAGCGAGGAAACCATGTTGGGATCCATGCGCCAAAATCTGGCGGCGGCCGCGTTGTACCCCGATGCCTTGCCGCGATTGTTGCGGTTGCGTGCACCTTTTGCGGCGAACCTGACCCGCATCGTTGTGACGATCCGCAACTATGGCGGCTATTGGTCATCGGCGCTTGCGTATTCAATTCGTGGCGGCGCACGCGTGCCTGATGCGCCGACGTTGGATCGTTTGGTGACGCAGCCGCGGCGCTGGCGCGATGTTTTGCACGACGTTCGGATTGCCTATCCCAAGGCGGATATTGTCGTCTGCCCCTTTGAAAGCTTCGCCGGACATTCGGGCGCCCTGTTGCGCAGCGCGGTTGGTGGCCATGTGATCGGTGCCGATTTTGCGCCAGACGACAAATGGCACAATCACAGCCCCACATGCGATGATTTGCGGCAGGTGCTGCAACAGCGCGGGGATGACCCTGCCGCCATCACACAAGACCACGGACGCTGGCAACCGTTCGGTGACACGCACCGTGCCGTCTTTGACGCCCAATATGCCCAAGACATCGCCTGGCTACGGTCGGGGGGCGACGGGATCGTTCGCTATTTAGAAACACCGTTCGACAAAACCAGAGCGGAACACCCCTATCCAACACTGGAAGATATTGATGCTGGGAACATGCCGTCTATGGTATCCTCAGCCGGAGGACTGATTTATGGGAAACAAAGATACCTGGTCTAAAGCGGCCGAAGGCGAATTGCGTGGCCGTAGCCTCGATGACCTGACGTGGAAAACGCTGGAAGGGATCGACGTTGCGCCGGTTTATACCGCCCAAGATATCGACGGGCTGCCGCACCTTGGGGCCATGCCCGGCGAAGCGCCGTTTACCCGTGGTCCACGTGCCACGATGTATGCGGGGCGCCCATGGACCATCCGTCAATACGCGGGCTTTTCCACCGCCGAAGAATCCAACGCCTTCTATCGTAAGGCGCTTGCGGCGGGGCAGCAGGGTGTATCGGTGGCCTTTGACCTTGCGACCCACCGCGGCTACGACAGCGACCACCCCCGCGTCGAGGGCGACGTGGGCAAGGCAGGCGTCGCGATCGACAGTGTCGAGGACATGAAAGTCCTGTTTGACGGTATCCCACTGGATAAGGTGTCGGTGTCGATGACCATGAACGGCGCGGTTATTCCGGTTCTGGCGAATTTCATCGTCACAGGTGAGGAACAGGGCCACGACCGCAGTGTTCTGTCGGGCACCATTCAGAACGACATTCTGAAGGAATTCATGGTCCGCAACACCTATATCTATCCGCCTGCGCCATCCATGCGGATCATTTCGGACATCATCGAATACACTTCGAATGAAATGCCGAAATTCAACAGCATTTCGATTTCCGGCTATCACATGCAAGAGGCCGGTGCGAACCTTGTACAGGAACTGGCCTATACGCTGGCGGACGGGCGCGAATATGTGCGCGCCGCGATGAACGCGGGCATGGACGTGGATAAATTCGCGGGTCGTCTTTCGTTCTTCTTTGCGATTGGCATGAATTTCTTCATGGAGGCGGCCAAGCTGCGCGCCGCGCGTTTGCTGTGGCATCGCATCATGGATGACTTTGGCGCCAAAAACGAACGGTCCAAAATGCTGCGCACCCACTGTCAGACATCGGGCGTGTCGTTGCAGGAACAGGACCCATACAACAACGTTGTCCGCACCGCCTATGAGGCGCTGGCAGCGGTGCTGGGCGGGACGCAATCGCTCCATACCAATGCGCTCGACGAGGCGATTGCACTGCCGACCGAATTCAGCGCACGTATCGCCCGTAATACCCAGCTGATCCTGCAAGAGGAAACCGGCGTGACCAAGGTCGTCGATCCACTGGCGGGGTCCTACTATGTCGAAAGCCTGACCAACGAGCTTGCGGAAAAGGCATGGGCCCTGATCGAAGAGATCGAGGAAATGGGCGGCATGACCAAAGCGGTGGAAAGCGGTCTGCCCAAGCTGCGGATCGAAGAAAGCGCCGCGCGTCGTCAGGCGATGATTGATCGCGGCGAAGAGGTGATCGTCGGCGTCAACAAATATCGTTTGGACAAAGAAGAGCCGATCGACATTCTGGACATTGATAACCGTGCCGTCCGCGAGGCACAGGTTGCGCGTTTGGAACAGATCAAGTCCACCCGCGACGCGGCCGCCTGTGAGGCCGCACTGAATGAACTATCCCGTCGTGCCGCAGAAGGCGGCAATCTGCTAGAGGCCGCTGTAGAAGCGGCCCGTGCCCGTGCAACAGTCGGAGAGATCAGCATGGCAATGGAGAAGGAATTCGGACGTCACCGCGCCGAGGTGAAAACCCTCGCCGGTGTGTATGGTGCCGCCTATGAGGGCGACGAAGGCTTTGCCGCCATTCAGAAATCGGTTGAACAATTCGCCGAGGACGAAGGCCGCCGCCCACGTATGTTGGTGGTGAAAATGGGTCAGGACGGTCACGACCGCGGGGCCAAGGTGATTGCGACCGCCTTTGCCGATATCGGATTTGATGTTGATGTCGGTCCGCTGTTCCAGACACCGGACGAGGCCGCGCAGGACGCGATTGATAACGATGTCCATGTCATCGGGATTTCGTCGCAGGCAGCCGGTCACAAGACACTAGCGCCGCAGTTGGTGCAAGCGCTGAAAGATCAGGGCGCCGAGGATGTCATCGTGATCTGTGGCGGCGTGATCCCGCAACAGGACTATGAGTTCCTATATAACGCGGGCGTCAAAGCGATCTTTGGTCCGGGCACAAACATCCCCGAGGCTGCGCAGGATATCCTGCGTTTGATCCGCGAAGCCAAGGCATAACAAAAGGGGCTGGCGCATCGCGCCAGCCCCCTGATTTCGTCGCGCGGTTAGCTGTTATTCAGCAGGCTGCGGCGCGGCATGGTCTTCTTCGGCTTTGTCCTTGATCGACGCCATCCGCAGAACGGTGTAGCCCACGATCGCAGCAACGATCGAACCACTCAGAACACCCACGCGGACTTCGTTCATCAGGGTCAGGTTATCGCCAAAGCTCAGGCCGCCAATAAACAGCGACATAGTAAAGCCGATACCGGCCAAACACGCGACACCAACAATATGCGCCCAGTTCACCAGATGCGGCAGGCGGGCGACGCCCAGTTTGACCAGCAAGAAGGTGACGCCGAACACACCGATCAGCTTACCAAGGAACAGGCCAAGGCTAATGCCGATTGGTAGCGGCGAGATCAGTTGATCCAAGGTCATACCCTGCAGCACAACACCGGCGTTCGAGAAGGCAAAGATCGGCACAATCATAAAGAACACATATGGCGTTAGGCCGTGTTCCAGCGAATGCAGTGGCGATTTGCCGTAACGGTCCTTAAGCGGGATAAAGAACGCGGTGATCACACCGGCCAAGGTCGCGTGGACGCCCGATTTCAGCACAAAGAACCATAGGATCACACCGAGCAGAACCGATGGCGCGATGCGGTGTGCACCCAGATAGTTACGAAGCCACAGGCCTGCCAGCGGGATCAGCGACAGCCACAGATAGTCGATCTTTAGCTCGGCGGTATAGAACAGCGCGATAATGATGATCGCACCAAGGTCATCAAGGATCGCCAAGGTCAGCAAGAAAATCTTGAGCGCTGAGGGCACATGTTTGCCCAAGAGCGCAAGAACACCAACCGCAAAGGCGATGTCGGTCGCTGCAGGGATTGCCCAACCTTTGATCGTTTCGGCATTGCCCCAGTTGAACGCGACAAAGATCAGCGCAGGCACAGCCATACCGCCAATCGCCGCAGCACCTGGCAGGATCACGTCGCGCGGGTTCTTAAGCTTGCCTTCCAGCATTTCACGCTTAAGTTCGAGGCCAATCAGGAAGAAAAAGACCGCCATCAGACCATCGTTGATCCAAAGGATCAGCGGCTTTTCAAGGCCTTCACCGCCAAATGTAACGGCGAAATAGGTCCCCAGCGTCCCATGGTAGAAATCGCTCAGGCTGGAATTGGCGACAATCATCGCCAATAGCGCCGATGCCATCAGGACTATGCCGCCCGATGCATCATGGCGAAAAAATTTATTTAAAGACGCTGCAAGTGACACTTGGTCCTCCGGTTGTTGGCAATAATTACGTACAACGTAGAAAGAACTGGCCTTGCATCAAGGCACAATCCTGTTGTTCTTTGGCGATTGCGACAAAAGGTGACAAAAATGATTAGAAACGCCACGCAGGCCGATATCGAACCCATAAAAAACATCTATAATCACTATATACGGACAAGCACGGTCACGTTTTTACATGACCAAAAGACTGATGATGACGTTAGTGGCGATATTCGTGACGATGATGCCTTTTTGGTATGGGATGATGGCGGCGTTCAGGGCTTTGCCCGATATTTCCCGTTTCGGGGTGGTGCAGGCTATCGGTTGACGGTGGAGCACACCATTTTGTTGGCCCCTGACTATGCCGGCAAGGGGGCAGGGCGCGCCCTTATGAACGCGCTGTGTGACCGCGCCAAGGATAATGGCAAGCATTCGATCTTTGCCGTTGTAAGTGCGGAAAACGACGCAGGTGTCCTGTTTCACGAAAAAGTCGGGTTCGAGCAGGTTGCACGCCTGCCGCAGGTGGGTAACAAGTTCGACAGATTTATTGATGCCATTTACATGCAGCGGATACTCTGACCCCTATGTCGATCTGGTCACGCATTGCCGAAGCGATTGCCGCCCTTGCCCATGGCGAAGGGCTTGCTGCGGTATTTGAAAAACTAAAAACGCCCCCCGAGCGGAGCGTGGCCTTTGCGATTGCCGTGATCGCGCTGGGCGCAAAAATCGCCAAGGCGGATGGACAGGTGACCCGCGACGAGGTCACCGCCTTCCGCGAGGTGTTTCATATCGCGCCCGAGGATGAACACAACGCCGCCCGCGTTTACAACATGGCCCGCACGGACGTCGCTGGGTTTGAGGATTACGCAAGGTCGGTCAAGCGCATGTTTGACGATGATGCGCCGCTGTGTGACCTGATGGAGGGGCTGTTTCACATTGCGATGGCCGATGGCACCTATCACCCGGGCGAAGACGCCTATCTGCGCCGCGTGTCGGAAATCTTTGGCTTTGATGAGCGCCGGTTTCGCGGGCTCAAGGCGCGGTTTGTGCCAGACACGGAAATGGACGCCTATGACATTCTGGGCGTCACGCCCGACACCCCGATGGATGAGGTCCGCAAGGTGTGGCGACAGGCCGTCCGCGAAAGCCATCCTGACCAAATGATTGCCCGCGGTGTCCCCGAAGAGGCGATAAAGCTGGCCGAGGCCCGCATGGTCGCCATTAACCGCGCGTGGGAAGAGATCAGCGCCAAAGGGGCCTAGCATGCGGATCGCGACCTACAACGTCGAATGGTTCAACAACCTGTTCGACAACAACGACCAGCTTTCCCGCGATGGGGGTTGGTCGGGTCGCTTTGATGTCCGCAAAGACGAACAGATCGACGCGCTGGCCACTGTGTTCCGTGCATTGGATGCCGATGCCGTGATGGTGATCGAGGCCCCCGACGATAATCGACGGCGCAATGGGCGAGTTGCGCTTGAAAACTTTGCCGAATTTGCAGGCTTGCGAACCAGCAAAGCGGTGATCGGGTTCGGCAACCATACCCAGCAGGAAATCATATTGATGTATGACCCTGCCGTTATGACCGCGACCCATGATCCCCAGGGCGCGGACGGCGCGCGATTTGACGAACGGTTCATGATCGATCTGGACGTCGACGCCGCCCCAGAGGCGGTCAGCTGGTCAAAGCCACCGCTAGAGCTGGCCGTTGAAACGGCCACAGGTCGCCGTGTTCGGATGATTGGCGTGCACGCGAAATCCAAGGCACCGCATGGGGCCAAGAACGACAAAGACGCGATGCGGATCGCGATCGAAAACCGCCGCAAACAACTGGCCCAATGTGTCTGGCTGAGACAGCGGGTCGATGACCATCTTGCCGCCGGCGATGATCTGATCGTCCTTGGGGATTTCAATGATGGTCCGGGGCTGGATGAATACGAGGAACTGTTTGGCCGGTCCGGTGTTGAAATCATTCTGGGCGAAGATCACGCAACCCGCCTTTATGATCCGCATGCCCGTATCGCGCTGCGCAGCAGACAAGGGGGCGGCCCCGTTTCGGCGCGGTTCCGTAAAAAGGGCGGCTATCTGTCGGCGCTGCTTGATTATGTCATGCTATCGCCCGGCCTGATGCAGTTTCAGCCCCGATGGCGTATCTGGCACCCGTTTGACGATGACCACTGCTATCAGACGCCCGAGTTGCGTGAGGCGCTGTTGATCGCGTCCGATCATTTTCCGGTCACGGTCGACCTGACGCTCTAACCGTCGGGAAAGGTCACATGCGACGACGAGGCGCCAAGCGATTTGGCCAGTGAATTGAAGCGGTTGCTGACAACCTCACCCCACAGCGGGCGGGCGTGATCGTTCAACACCAACGTAAGTTGGCGTTTCTTGGGGCGCCATAGCAATTCGCCGGGGTGTTCCTTGGCCTTGAGCCAAAGGGTCGAGCCCAGCCGCATCGCCTTGCCCAGTACCTCGGCCTCGGTGACCTGATCGGGATGGGCCAGCTTAAAGGTTTCTTCGAACTTGGTGCCATCGCGTTTGTTCGAATACCGATGCAACATCGCCAGCCCAAGGTAGACGCGTTCTTCGTGTTTCAGGCCGCCCAGATTGGCGCGGGTGGCAAAGTCGAACGCGACCTCATGGCGATAGTCGGGGTGCGACCGCCACGTCACATCATGCAAAAGGCACGCGGCCTTGATGATGCGTTTCTTTTGCCAGTTGGCATTCGGAAACAGGGGTAACACGAAATCATAAAGCACCTTGCCATAGCCAGGCAGGCGAGCGTCTTTTGCCTCGGAATAGCGGCAGGCTTCGATCAGGGGATCACGTTCGCGCAGTTCGGCAGGCATCTGTTGATAGAGCATGCCTTCGCGAATGCCATAGGATGAAATGGCGATATCTTTGGGGCGGAAAATTTTGACCAATTCCCGCAAAACACGGATGGCTAGGGGAACCAAGGCCATCCGATCCGAAGAAATGCCACAGCGCTGGCGCAGGCCGTCGATATTGGCGCTATCGATATAGGCAGCTGTCGTTGCGACACTGCGCGTGGTCATCCGGTATTCGTGCAAAACCGTCATCGGATAGGCACGGCGCTCCATATCGATCCGCGCGATGGCACGCCACGATCCACCGACCAGAAACAGGCGCTGACCCGATGGCGATCCCATCTGCGCGTGCAGGTCCAAAATCACTTCACGGATATGCGCCTTAAGCGCCTTTTTGCTTTTGATGTCTTTTAGTTTCAGCGGCCCGAGGGGCGAGGTCACGCATTGTCCGATGCGGCCTTCGGAAATTTGGGCCAGTTCCATGGATGAACCGCCAATATCGCAGACCATGCCATATGATCCGGGCCAGCCTAGCAACACACCCTGAGCGGACAGGTATGCCTCTTCTGCGCCGTTGATGACGAAAATCTTGATGCCGGTTTCCCGCTCCACGATCTTGCAGAACTCTGACCCGTCCCCGGCCTCGCGCACGGCGGCGGTGGCAACTGCGGTCAGTGGAGGGATCCCCATCGTTTCGGCAAGCGCGGCAAAGCGCCGGATGGCCGCAATGGCACGGTCGCGCCCCTTGGCATTCAATCTGCCGGTTTCCGCAAGGCCAGCGCCCAAGCCGCACATGACCTTTTCGTTGTAGAAATAGGCGGGACTGCGCGCGGCACCGTCAAAAACAACCATGCGGACCGAGTTTGAGCCGATATCAATCACACCGACACGGGACAGGGCCTGCGATTTGGGATCATCAAACAATGGGCGGCCAAAGGGCCCCCAATCGGTGGTCGCTTGGTCAGTATGACTGTCGGCAAAGTGTTCGGTCATAGTCCGACCTTTGGCCGGACTATGGGCTGGTGTCAATCATCGTTGTGCGTCAATTGCGGCACGTCACCCGCACCCGCAGAGCCGCGACCAGACAGCGACGGGTTTTCCATAAAGAACCGGTGGCAGTTGAACGACCGCTCGCCTGCGGGTGTCTTGGCGCGATCAAATTCGCCGTTCGGGCCCATCACCCACGACTGCGCCGTATCCGCCATATTCGCCGCCATGATCTGATCCACGATCTGGGCTTTCACCGTTGGGTTGGTGATATCCACCAGTGTTTCAACGCGGCGGTTGAGGTTTCGGCTCATCCAGTCGGCAGAGGAAATATACACTTTTGCGTCGCGGGACGGCAGGCCGGACCCGTTGCCGTAGCACATGATCCTGCTGTGTTCGAGGAACCGGCCAACGATCGATTTGACGCGGATATTTTCCGACAGCCCTTTGATGCCCGGACGGACGCCACAGATGCCGCGCACCACGAGGCTGATTTTCACGCCAGCTTGGCTTGCACGATACAGGGCATCAATCACATCGCCTTCGATCAGGCTGTTCATCTTGGCCCAGATCGCAGCGGGACGGCCCGCGCGGGCGTGTTCGGCCTCTTTCTCGATCATGTCGATCATGGTCGATTTGAGCGTATGGGGCGAGATTTTGAGGTTTTCCAAATCCTCGGGCAAGGCATAGCCCGACAGGTAGTTGAACACCTTGGTCGCATCGCGTCCCAGCGCGGCGTCGCAGGTAAAGAACGACAGATCGGTGTAAATACGCGCGGTGATCGGGTGATAGTTGCCCGTTCCATAATGCGTATAGGTCACCAGTTGATCGCCCTCGCGGCGGACCACGGTGCTGATTTTTGCGTGGGTTTTGTATTGGGTAAACCCATAGACAACATGGGCCCCAGCGCGTTCCAGACGGCGCGACTGGCGAATATTTGCGGCCTCGTCAAAGCGCGCTTTCAACTCGACCAGAGCGGTCACCGATTTACCGTCCTCGGCTGCCTCGCACAGGGCCTCGACGATGGGGGATTTTTTTGAAGTGCGATACAAGGTCTGTTTGATCGCAACCACGTTCGGGTCACGGGCGGCTTGTTGCAGGAACCGAATGACCATGTCGAACGTTTCATAGGGGTGGTGCAGCAACATGTCCTTTTTGCGGATCGCGGCAAACATATCGCCGTCATGGTCCTGTACACGTTCCGGCACACGCGGGGTATAGGGCGGCCAAAGCAGGTCGGGCCGTTCATCCAGTACCAGTTCCTTGAGGTTGGCCATGCCGATCATGCCATCGACCTCGACGACCTCTTCTTCTGAGACCGGCAGTTCCTCCATGATCATCGCCCGCAGCGCGGCAGGTGCATTGGCGGTGATTTTCATGCGAACAACCTCGCCGCGGCGACGCCGTTTCAGGGCCACCTCGAATTCGCGAACCAGATCTTCGGCTTCGTCTTCGACCTCAAGGTCGCTGTCGCGCAAAACGCGGAATGCGCAATGGCCCATTACCTTGTACCCAGGGAAAAGGCGCGACAGGTGCAGCAGCAGCAATTCCTCTAGCGGCAGGAAACGAACCGCGTCATCGCCCGGCAACCGGACAAAGCGGTTGATCTGGGCGGGGACGGGCAACAGCGCCTGAAGCGGGCGCTTGTCCGAGGTGCGTTCCAGTTGTAGCGCCAGTGCAAAACCTTCGTTCGGGATGAACGGGAACGGGTGCGCCGGATCAACAGCCAGCGGCGACAGAACCGGAAAGACCTGATTGAGGAACACGTTTTCCAGATAGGTCCGGTCATCGGCTGACAGATCGTCGCGCGTTTGGATCAGGATGTTTTCCTTGGCAAGTTCTCCGCTGAGCGCGATGAAAACTTGCTGTTGCCGCATCATAAGATCGCGCGCATTTGCGTTCACCAGAACCAGTTGTTCTGCGGCGCTGCGACCATCAAGGGCAGGGGTGGTGTTTCCGGCGTGGGCCAGTTCGCGCAAACCCGCCACCCGAACGGTATAGAATTCGTCCAGATTGGTTGCGGAAATCGACAGGAACCGCAGCCGTTCAAGCAAAGGCACACGTGGGTTTTCGGCCTCTTCCAAAACGCGCCAGTTAAAGCCAAGCCAGCTGAGTTCGCGGTTCATAAACCGAGAGGGGGTATCGAAACTCGCGTCGCTTTCAACGGCGGCCGGAAAATCGTCTTTTAGGAAATTTGCGTAGGTCATGTGCACTAGATCACTGAAAATTGCGACGTCACGGTGACAACAATCCCGTCAATGACCGTGAAAAGGCAAGTATTGTTTAGCAAGGGTGGTATTGATCTTTTCGCCTGTGCGCAATGCGTGTGCATCCAGCTTGGCTACGATATCAGCGGCCGCACTAAACGACCGCTCGATGTGATTTGCAATATAGGAAATCAGCTGCGGTTTCGGCGTGAGCTGCCGATCCGAAAAGTGTTTCATCAAAACCGCCATCAACAGACGGTCATCCGGATCGTCGATCTGGGCCGTTGGGGCGGCCTGCATCCGGCTGGCAAGGTCGGGCAGGGCGATGTCCCATTGGATCGGCGGTTTGGTTGAGGTCAGCAACAAAGGCAGGCGTGCCGCCCGCAAATGATTGTGCAGATGGAAAAGCGTTTCTTCTGCTGCGCTGGGCAGTTGGTCGACGTTTTCGACAACGACGGCAGTCCGCGCTAGATCGGTTGGCAGATCTGCCGCCTCAAATACCTGCGCATCGGTAAAGTGCCGAAACACCCGCGACAGGTGGCTTTTGCCGCTGCCCTTAGGCCCGATCAGCGCCAGCTTGCCCTCTGGCCAGCCAGCGGGGTTCGTCACCATGGCATAGGCTTGGGCATTCGCAAGCGATACGAAAAAATCATTGGGCCCCCAAGCAACCTGTGGGGGCAAGTCAAAGGCAAGTTGTTGAGGCATTAGTCTTTCCAGCCGTGGCCCCGATAGAGGCGTCCAGCCTTATATTCGGCGATGGCAAAGCGTGCAACGACCCCGATCATCGCGGCGACCGGTACGGCGACCAACATGCCGACAAAACCGAACAGGGTCCCAAAAACCGACAGCGCAAAGATCAGCCAAACAGGGTGCAGCCCGACCGAGCTACCGACAAGTTTCGGCGTCAGGATATTGCCCTCAAGGAACTGACCGACGCCGAAAATGGCAGCCACCAATCCGATCCGAACCCAATCGGTGCCAAAGGTCCCGTCGCCCAGATCAACCGAGGCCCAGTATTGGAACAGCGCAAGGCCAATCGATAGGGCCCCGCCAACCAGTGCGCCGACATAGGGGATAAAGGTCAACATGCCCGCGACAACACCGGCAACGATCCCGAATTTCAAACCAACCAAGGCAAGCGCGATGGCATAGAACACGCCGAGCGCCAGACAAACGGTGCCCTGTCCGCGCAGGAACGACGACAATGTCCGGTCAATGTCGCCCGCAATTGTGCGGATGGTGTGCTGGTGATCGCGGGGCAAGGCATCATCAATCTTGGCGACCATATTGTCCCAATCCAGCAGCAGGTAAAACGCAACAACCGGCACAACAACCAACAACACGACGATGTTCACAAGGCTCATAGCCGAGTTCAGCAGGCCATTGAGGAAGGCGCCGCCCTTTGATTGCAGCGCCTGACCGATGCGTTCGGCCTGACCTGCGATGGTGATGTTGTTGTCAGCCAGAATTGGGAAGGTCTCGGCCAGCCATGTATCAAGGTCAGTCAACAGGCTTGGCGTATCCCCGACCGAACTGCCGACAAATTCAAATAGGGACACCGTTTGTTGTTGCAGGATTGGAAAAATCAGCCCGACAGCCAGCAAGAACAGGATGATCACAATCAATGTGATGGTTGCCACGGCCATAGCGCGGGACAGGCCCCATTCTTCGAACTTGTCCGCAATCGGATCAAGCAGATAGGCAATCGCACCCCCCAGAACAAAAGGCAGCAACACATCGCCCAAGAAATAGAGCAGCGCCACAAAGACAACCGTTGCGATGCCCCACCATTTTGCCTGATCTTGTACCGGAAGTCCCATATCGCCCTCTTTTCAACCTTATGTGTAGATTGCCGATAGAACACTACGTTTCAAGGCCAGAGCGCGGTTTGTGGTGCTTGCCAATGCAAATTGCATGGGTCAAAAGGCAATAAACAACGATCACAGCAAAGGACAGCCGATGCGTCTGACCAAATATTTCTTGCCGGTTCTCAAAGAAACACCGGCCGAGGCGCAAATCGTATCGCACCGCTTGATGCTGCGGGCGGGCATGATCAAACAGCAGGCCGCCGGTATCTATTCGTGGCTGCCGCTGGGCTTTAAGGTTCTGCGCAAGATCGAAAACATCGTTCACGACGAACAGATCAAAGCCGGTCACATTCCGATGCAGATGCCAACGTTGCAGCCTGCTGATCTGTGGCGCGAGTCTGGCCGTTATGATGCCTATGGTCCTGAAATGCTTCGGATGAAGGATCGTCACGACCGCGACATGCTGTTTTCGCCTACGGCCGAGGAAATGTTCACCGATGTGTTCCGCTCGAATGTGAACAGCTACAAAGACCTGCCGCTGACCATCTATCAGATCCAGTGGAAATTCCGTGACGAGGTACGTCCACGGTTCGGCGTCATGCGTGGTCGCGAATTCTATATGAAGGACGGCTATAACTTTGACCTGACTAAAGAGGATGCGCTGCATGCGTATAACCGCCACTTGGTCAGCTATCTGCGCACCTATGAACGGATGGGGCTTCAGGCGATTCCGATGCGTGCCGATTCCGGCCCGATTGGCGGCGATGATACCCATGAATTCCTAGTTCTGGCCGAAACCGGCGAATCCGAGGTGTTCTATGACAGCCAGATCACCGATCTGACCTTTGGCGACCGCGAGGTTGATTACGATAGCGTCGAACAGTGTCAGGCCGTTCTGGAAGAATTCACAAGCCGTTACGCCCGCACCGACGAAACCCACGAAGAGGCGCTGTTCAACGAGGTGCCAGAGGATCGTCGCCGCGTTGCGCGCGGGATCGAAGTTGGCCAGATTTTCTATTTCGGCACCAAGTATTCGGATGCCATGGGCGCAACCGTTGTCGACAAAGACGGCAACAAGGTGCCGGTGCACATGGGATCGCACGGTATCGGCGTGTCGCGTCTGCTGGGTGCGATCATCGAGGCAAACCACGATGACAACGGTATCATCTGGCCTGAGGGTGTAACCCCGTTCCATGTTGGTATCGTGAACCTGAAACAGGGTGACGAACAGGCCGACGCCGCCTGTGAGGGTCTTTATAACGAACTGACCGCCGCCGGTTTTGAGCCGCTTTATGATGATCGCAGCGAACGCGCCGGCGCAAAGTTCGCCACGATGGACCTGATCGGTCTGCCATGGCGCATCACCGTTGGTCCGCGTGGTCTGAAAAACGGTGTGGTCGAATTGACCAGCCGCCGCACGGGCGAAAGCGTCGAATTGGCACCCGCAGAGGCCTTCGCAAAGATCAAAGAGATCTACGCGAAACACCCGCACCCGAAAGGTGCGTAAGGGTCGGAACAAAGGCGGGCTATGGTCCGCCTTTTTTCATCTGGGGGCGACATGATCCGGACGTTGACGTTTGTTATTGGGCTGGGCGGGGCTGCGGGGCTGTCGCAGTTTCCGGAATTTTCACAGCAATACGTTCAGCGACTGGGCGGCGCGGTGGATGAAT
This sequence comes from Marivivens sp., assembly GCA_965215785.1. Classification (GTDB taxonomy): domain Bacteria; phylum Pseudomonadota; class Alphaproteobacteria; order Rhodobacterales; family Rhodobacteraceae; genus Marivivens. The sequence goes on from OZ244120.1 coordinate 1,831,316, forward strand.
TGACCCGTGTTGCAAATGATTTTGACGCCTCTGCCGCGGCCGAGGGGCTGACGCGCGAAGATGCGCTGGCCCAGATGGTTGGCACAGGGTTTGTCGAACGTCGTCGTGCCGATATGGAAAATACCTTTGACCGACTTGATCGGCTGAGCGCCGATTTGTTTGCATTGCGCGATGCATCGGCGGTTCAGCGTCTGACCCAAGCGGCGCGTCTGCGTGATACCGAATTGGCACAGGCCACATGGCAGGATTTCAAACCGGCGGTTCCATTGACCCTTGATGGCGCAATCTGTGCGCTGGTCGGATTTTTCGCCGCAGGCGGGGTCATCGGGGCAATCCTGAGACTGCCCCGACTGTTTCGCCGTCGCCGCACGGCCTAGGCGGGTTTCCGAACGACGCAGAACGCCGCCGCCGCACGGTTAGGGCGCCATTGATAGATCACCTCGAACCCGGCGGCTTCGAACCCGCGCATCAGTGCGGCTTCTGACCTTAGGTTCACCTTGGGTGCCGGCCTGATCCAGCGGGCGAGGGGCAGGATGGCCCGAATGGGCAAGGGGATGGTGTCGTTGCAAACGGTGCTGGACACAAAATAGCCCCCTGGTTTCAACAGGCTGAAAACATGTTCGACCGCCGCCTGCGGGTCGCGCAACAAATGCAGCACGCTCAGCCCCAAAATCATGTCATAGCTGGCCGCGGGTGCATTCCATGCCTCGATCGAGGCGACCTCAAACGCGACATTTTCGATGCCCTCGGTGCGTTTGCGGGTTTTGGCATGTCCGATCATTGCCTCGGAAAAATCAATGCCGGTGATGTGGGCCACCTTCGGCGCGTGATAAAGCGCGGTTCCCCCCGTGCCGCACCCAAACTCAAGCACCTGCATATCGCTGTGCATATAGGATTGCGTGATGTCGAGTTTGTGCTGGTATGCTTTCTGATCCGAAATGGGTTTGCGGGCATAGCCATCCGCCAAACGGTTCCAGATGCGTGCGTCAGTTGTCGTCATGGTCACCTCCATCAGGTCAAACCGTTGCGGCCAGATTAATACGTTTCACAGGGCGATAGGGGCGGCGGATCACCCATTCGGCGATGCCGAAGTTGATCACCCAACTCGCAATGAACAACATGTCGCCCGCCAATCCATCGGCCTCTTGTCCGGTGATCAGCAGATAGGGAATGGCAAAGAAAACAATCGTCGCGGACCCCATTCCAAGCGCATAGCTGCGGATCATCCAAGCGCGGTGATCGCGAATGCGTTTGCGGAAAATGGATACCATCGACAGCGTCAGGCAAATCGCAACGCCGCTGGCCGCGATAAAGCGGGTGGTATTCAACAGCGTCGATTCCGTGTCGGTATGGGTGAACAGCAGATGCAAAGAGCTATAGGCCAGAAATGCACCTGCGCTGACAAACACATAGCCCAGCACCTTGTGCAGGCGGCCATGGTTCCGCTGAAGCACGCCCGCGAATTGAATAGGGCCGATGATCCCGAACGAGGCTCCCGCCAGCGCATGAAGGAAATGCGGGATAGGGGTGTCGCTTAGGTGAAGCGAGATGTCCGGCAGATGGCCGAGCGGGATTTGAAACAGGCGGACAATGCTGACAACGATCGGGATCGCCGTAAGAAACAAGAGAATTAAGACAAGCCGAACCGGGCTCGCGAACATGCGTTGCATGGCGAAAATCCTTAAAAACAGATGATGAATTGGTCGTTATTCGTTGTCTTCTTCGTAGATGAAGACGTCTTCTAGGGGTTTGTCGAACGCCCGCGCGATGCGGAAAGCCAATTCTAGCGTGGGCGCGTATTTCGCGTTTTCGATGGCAATAATCGTTTGCCGTGTGACGCCAACCTTTTCCGCCAGCGCTTTTTGGGTCATTTCATCCGCGTCAAATCGCTGACGTCGGATTGTGTTGCTAATCCGAATTTTGGCCATGTATCAGACGCCCCCGCGATAGCTGGCCAGCTTGATAACATTTCCGGTCAGATCGCCAAGGGCAAAGGATAGATACATAATCAGAAACACGGTCAGCGCCGCATAACCAAGGGCGAGCGCGCTCATCGCGGCGATAAAGCCGATGGCGCTGACAATCATTGTCACGCTCATGCCGCGGATTTTGAACATCTGATCGCGTTCATCGACAATGAAATCCGGGTTCTCATCCCGCGTTACAATCGCAAACAGGATGTTGAACAGGATCACACCGACAATCGTTAGAACAATCGACGCCGGAATGGCGAGCAAGACAGTTTTGCCAAACACGGATAGCCCGTCGCTGCCGGTGAGTAGGCCGTCGTTATATTGGCCCTTGAGCCTTAGCAGAATCCAAGTGTTCACAAGCAAATTCACAAAAATTCCAACAAGAGTATTTCGTTCTTCGTGGGTCATATCAACCTCGGGTGAGTCTAGTATCTGCGACTCTAGGTATGGTGAATCGCACATTGTGTAAAGTATTTTTTACACATGGTAAGGTTTGCATTACCTGTGCGGGGTTGGCGGTCGGCTGTGAATTGCCGAGCTAACCCCCTGATAAGAGTTGACCATTTGCCTTGGCTTGCCCACTTTGCCCGCAACCAAAAGAGGCATGAAATGAGCAACCGCACACCGCCGTTTTCCCGGTTCGAGTTTATGATCGCGTGGCGCTATCTGCGTGCAACCCGCGCCGAAGCGGGTGTTTCGGTGATGACGTGGATCAGTTTGGTGGGCATCACACTGGCGGTTTTTGCGCTGGTTGCGACGCTTGCCGTGCGGTCCGGGTTTCGTGCGGATTTCGTGGATGCGATCCTTGGCGCAAATGCGCATTTGACCGTGTATCAATCGCTGCAAGAGGATGAGTTCGGGAACTTTAACCGCAACATCACCGACGGCGATGCGCTTGCTGCCTCGATCATGACGGTCGAGGGCGTGACCCGCGCCGCACCAATTGTGCGCCAGCAGGTGATGGGCAACAATGGGGATCGCAACGCCGGTATCGAGGTATTCGGTATCACTGCCGAAAACCTGATGACGATCCCCGGTGTAGCCGATAGCGAAACAGCCCTGGGTGATCTGGCCAACTTCGACGAAGGCGTTGCCATCGGTTCCCAACTGGCCCGTGAACTTGGGCTGACGGTTGGGGACTATATCAAGGTGATTTCGCCAAATGGCACGCGCACGGCCTTTGGCACCTCGCCGCGGGTCAGTAGCTATCCCGTCGTTTATGTCTTTACGGCCGGATACATCCATATCGACCGGACCCGCCTCTACATGCCGCTGGATGAGGCGCAGGTGTTTTTTAACAAAGACGGCGTTGTCGATGAGATTGAGATCATGGTCGAAGACGCCGAGGCGATTGATGACCTGATCCCGGCTGTCTTTGCCGCTGCTGGCAGCAACGCCATTATCTGGACATGGCGGGATGGGGTCGGCGCCTACTTGCGGGCGTTGACCGTCGAAGACAACGTGATGTTCATTTTAATGAGCATCCTTGTTCTGATTGCCGCGATGAACATCATTTCCGGATTGGTGATGCTGGTGAAAAACAAGGGGCGGGATATCGGTATCCTGCGCACGATGGGCATCACTGAAGGGTCGATCCTGCGCATTTTCTTTATCTGCGGGGCAGGGATCGGAACGATTGCGACGATCCTTGGTGTGATCCTTGGATGTCTGTTCGCCATCTACATCGAGCCGATATTTAGCTTTATCAACTTTGTCGCGGGGGGGGGCGTTTGGGATCCCAATATTCGCGGTATCTACGAAGTGCCTGCCCTGTTGCGGGCCGAGGACGTGATCAAAGCATCGGCGCTGTCGCTGGGCCTGTCGTGGGTCATCACAATTCTGCCAGCGCGCCGCGCGGCACGTATGAACCCGGTGGAGGCCCTGCGCTATGAATAACGTGCTGCGACTGGCAGGTCTGACCAAGGGATACAACCTTGGCAAACCGAATGAGGTTCGGGTTCTTGGTGGTGTCGATCTGACGATTGCCGAGGGCGAGGTTGTCGCGCTGGTCGCGCCATCAGGGGCGGGCAAATCGACCTTGCTGCATATCGCGGGCCTATTGGATACGCCGGATGAGGGGATCGTCGAAATCGGCGGCATCGAGGCGGGCGCCTTGGGTGATCGCCAACGCACGTCCATTCGTCGCAATGACGTTGGATTCGTGTATCAGTTCCACCATCTGCTGCCCGAGTTTTCGGCACTGGAAAACATCGTGCTGCCCCAGTTAGCAAACGGTGTTTCGCGGTCCAAGGCCGAGGCACATGCCATGGATTTGCTGGCGCGGGTGGATGTGGCGGACCGCGCCGCTCATCGCCCGGCCGCCCTATCGGGCGGTCAGCAACAGCGCGTCGCGTTTTGTCGCGCGCTGGCGAACCGGCCCAAACTTCTGTTGGCGGATGAGCCGACCGGCAACCTTGATCCGGCAACCTCGGACAAGGTGTTTGATGCGCTGATGGGATTGGTGCGCGATACCGGCCTAAGCTCGGTGATCGCCACGCATAATATGGATCTTGCGGGCCGGATGGACCGAATCGTCCACCTAGAGGCGGGGAAAATGCGGGCCTAGCCGCGTCGTTGCCAGCGCCCCCCGATCCAGAGCAATGCCGCAACAATGGCGATGCCTGTCAGACCTTGCGGCGTGGCGGCTGTGATCAGCACCAAAAGGTTGGCAACGATGCCCGTCACAAGGTCGCCCGAGGCCTCACCCAGCAGGATATAGACCAAAACCGCCAATCCGATCAGCGCGGCGCCCACCTCGCTGATGCGTAGGCATAGTGTCGTGAGGCTGCGCGACAGGTCGGAAACTTTGTCGATCATGGTCATGGATGTCTCCTGCTGGATGAAACAGGTTATTTAACCGCGCTGAAACAGCCAGAGCACGACACCCAGCGAAATCAGACCGGCAAGGCCGGCGTTGCCCAACTGGCTGACGAGAGCGGTGATATTGCCGACAACATCGCCAAGAAATGCCATGTTGCTCGGGCCCACCAACAGTGACGCCACAATCGCGAGTGCGAGTAGGGCGACACCGATTTCAGTGAGACTGCCGATCGCTTTCTTTGCATTTTCCATCATGTTTTACCTCCTGCCCATTGCGGGCTTGTTGCGGTTCATGTTGAACCTGCGGCCAAATGTCATAGGCGGAAAACCGCCGCGTCAACAAAATGTTCTCATTATGACTAAATATTGGGCAAGAAATGCGCCGAAACGCGCAAATGTGGTGCTGTATTGCAACAATTTTCGGGAAAATTAGCCGCCTCACGCCCGGTGTGTGCCGGTGGCGTCTGCAGCTATAGGTGGATTGCGCCCCTGCAGGGGGGCGGTCAAACCGTGCAGGGCGCAGGTTTGGCGGCGCATCCAGATCAGCCAGCGCACGGCCAATGGCCTCAGCGGCCGTGCCTTTGGGCGCGGGTGCAATGCCCCAAGGGGCGGTCGGTCGGGGCACTATGGATTATTCGGCCGCAACGCCCAAAATCGAGGTTTGGAGCCCGCGCCGATATTCTTCGACGATCCGGCGGATAGACACCATACCAATACATTTTCCCCGCTGCATAATTGGCAGGTGGCGAATGCCGTTTTCGATCATGACCATAGCGGCAATTCCGATCGACATGTTTCGGTCAAGCGTGATGGGCGGCGCTGACATGATCTGACGCACCCAGTTGTTTTCGGTGTCAAACCCGTCACGCGCCACACAGCGGCGCACGATATCCCGTTCGCTAAGAACGCCGAGCAAGCGTCCTTCTTCGCAGACACAGAGCGCGCCGACGTCCTCTTTGAGCAAGAGTTCAGCGGCGTCTTGGATTTTTGCTTTGGGGGAAATCCAGACCAGATCACGGTCGATCAGGTGCTTTACCTTGATAGAAGATAACTTTTGGAATTGCATGTTCCGTTCCTCGTTTGGCAGCGACATCACCTCCTAGGTTGTAACGGTTATAGAAATGAAACCTTTATGGGTGATATTTGCACCTATTCTAGTTTCCGCGTGGGTATAGATTTTGGGATAGGTCCGGCAGGGTGGCTTTTTTCGTGGCTGCAAAACCAAAAAACCCGCCGGCTGTGCGGCGGGTTTTTGGTTGTCTTTATAGGGTCGTGTAAGAGGCTGTCTTAAACGTCCAGCTCTTCGACAAACCGCGCGTTTTCCTGAATGTACTGGAACCGCAACTCGGGCTTTTTGCCCATGAGCCGTTCCACAAGGTCACCGGTTTCGCCTGGTTCGTCCTCGTCGATGGTGACGCGGATCAGTTTGCGGGATGCCGGATCCATGGTGGTTTCTTTCAGGTCTTTGGCATCCATTTCGCCAAGACCCTTGAACCGGCTTACGTCGATACGGCCTTTGCCGCCCAAGCCCTTTTCCAGCATCGCGTCTTTTTCGGCCTCATCAAGGCAATAGACACGCCGTGCGCCTTGGGTCAGGCGGAACAGGGGCGGGCAGGCAAGATAGAGGTGGCCCTGGTCAATCATCGGGCGCATTTGCGTATAGAAGAACGTCATCAATAGGGCCGCGATATGGGCGCCGTCGACGTCCGCATCGGTCATGATGATGATCTTGTCGTAGCGCAGATCATCGACGTTGAATTTGGCCCCCAGCCCAACGCCAAGCGCTTGGGTCAGGTCGTTGATTTCCTGGTTCGTACCAAGCTTACTGCTGGCGGCGCCAAGGACGTTCAGGATTTTACCCCGCAGCGGCAAGAGCGCTTGGGTCTTGCGATCTCGGGCCATCTTGGCCGATCCGCCCGCACTGTCACCCTCAACGATGAACAGCTCGGTTCCGTCACGGTTGGTGGCCGAACAATCGACCAGCTTGCCGGGCAGGCGCAGCTTTTTGGTTGCCGATTTGCGGGCGGTTTCCTTCTCCTGCTTGCGGCGCAGGCGTTCTTCGGCCCGCAGCACAAGGAAATCGAGGATCGCACCGGCGGATTTGGTATCCGCCGCCAGCCAGTTGTCAAAGTGGTCGCGCACCGAGTTTTCGACCCATTTCGCGGCCTCTTCGGTGGATAGGCGGTCCTTGGTCTGACCAACAAAGGATGGTTCGCGGATAAAGATCGACAGCAGGGCAACGCCGCCCGTGGTCAGATCCTCACGCGTGATTTGACCGGCCTTTTTGTTGTTAACCAGTTCGCCATAGGCGCGGATGCCTTTTAGGATCGCGGCCCAGAAACCGGTTTCGTGCGTGCCGCCCTCGGGCGTTGGAACGGTGTTGGTATAGGACAGGATCGACCCATCGCGCGACGGGGTCCAGTTGATCGCCCATTCGACCGAGCCGGGCACGCCGAATTTTTCCTCAAAGCTGACTTTGCCGGAAAACGGGGCCTCGGAATAGGTTGTCACATCCTTGAGCGTTTCGTTCAGGAAGTCCGCCAAACCGTTCGGAAAGTGGAACGAGGCCTGGGTCGGGGTGTCGCCGTCATCGATGGCCGATTTCCAGCGGATTTCGACACCGGAAAACAGGTATGCCTTGGACCGGACCATTTTGAACAGGCGGGCCGGTTTCAGTTTCTGCGACCCGAAAATGTCGGGGTCGGCGTGGAATGTCACGGTTGTACCGCGGCGGTTGGGGGCCGCGCCGATCACCTCAATCGGGCCGAGCGGTTTGCCGCGCGAAAACCGCTGTTCGTACAGCTCTTTGTTGCGGGCCACCTGAACGATCATCGAATCCGACAATGCGTTTACAACCGAGGAACCAACCCCGTTCAAACCGCCCGAGGTCGAATACGCTTTGTTCGAAAATTTGCCGCCCGCGTGCAGAACGGTCAGGATCACCTCAAGCGCCGATTTGTCCGGAAATTTGGGGTGCGGATCAACGGGCATCCCGCGACCGTTGTCGCGGATCGAGATGGAATAGTCTTCGTGCAGTTCGACGTCGATGCGGTTGGCGTGACCGGCCACGGCCTCGTCCATCGAGTTGTCGAGGATTTCAGCGACCATATGGTGCAGCGCACGTTCATCGGTGCCGCCAATGTACATGCCGGGGCGTTTGCGAACGGGTTCCAGACCCTCTAGCACTTCGATAGAGGAGGCGTCGTAATCGGTCGGCTCGGCCGCGGCAAGAAGATCGTCTGACATTGGCTGCTCTTTCTTTCGTTGGCGTATATTGTGGCCTAAGGCACGGGCGGGGGCAATCAGTTGATTGCTGTTTTCCGGTCACGCTGTTCATATTTTCCACGCGCTTGAACCCTTTGCGCTGCGTGATACCCTTTTCGCAAACCAACAGGAGGCATCATGCGTATTTTTGTAACAGGCGGGAGCGGTAAAGCAGGGCGTTACACGGTCGAGCATCTTCTGGCCCAAGGGCATGAGGTGACGAATGCCGATTTGGTGCCACTTGATATGCCGGGCGTGCGCAACCTGACGGTCGATCTGACCGATTCCGGCCAAGTTCTGAACGCGCTGCATGCCTATGCGGATTTTAGCGAGCTTGAACCGGGCACTGGCGTGCCGCGCTATGATGCGATCGTGCACCTTGCCGCCGTTCCGCGCATTTTGCTGGTGCCGGACAACACGACCTACGAAACCAATGTTATGTCGACGTATAATATCCTTGATGCGGCGGCGAAATACGGGATCAAAAAGGTGATTTTCGCCAGTTCCGAAACGACCTATGCGGTGTGTTTCTGGGATGGCGAGCTTAAGCCCGACTACATCCCCGTTGATGAGGATCACCCGACAGTTCCCCAAGACAGCTATGCCATGTCCAAGGTCGTGAATGAGGTATCAGCACGCAGTTTTCAGGCGCGTACAGGGGCCGATATTTATGGGCTGCGGATCAACAATGTGATCGAGCCGCATGAATATGACGAACAGTTCCCCGCATATGTCGAAAATCCCGATCTGCGTCGGCGCAACATCTTTGCCTATATTGATGCCCGCGATTTGGCGCGGATGATCGAACTGTGCCTAACGACAGACGGGCTTGGCTATCAGATATTCAACGTGTCCAACGACGACAGTTCGGTCGGGATCGATGCGGATGAAATCATCGCCCGTTATTACGACGGCGTTCCGGTCAAGGGCGAATTGAAGGGGCATGACACCTTCTATTCGAACGAAAAAGCCAAACGTTTGCTTGGTTTTACCGCCCCAAGTCGTTGGCGTTAGAGCGTTAGTTTCCGTGCGTGGGCCAAGAAGGCCGCAATAACGGGGGTTTGCGGATCCCGTTTGGGCGCGATCAATCCAATAGTCGCGTCATCCGATTGTGACGGCAGCGGGTGATAGTTCAAAGGTTTGCCCGCGCAGAGCGACTGGGCCAGACGAACCGGCAAAACTGTCACCCAGTGACCCATTTCAACATGCGCCAATAGGGCGAGGGTTGAGTTGCTTTCGATTGCAGGCGCGGGGTCGACACCATCAGCGGCAAAGTTGCGGTTGATGATCCGCCGGTTCTGCATGTCTGGCGTCAATAGGCACAGCGGCATCGCCGCGGCAGCGGCCCAGCTGATCGTTTTGGGGAGTGCGGAACTTTCATGCGCAACGAGGGCAAAGCTTTCGCGATACAGCGGCGCGGCCTCGATCCGGCCCATCGGCTCGGCATCCAGATAGGTCAGCCCGCAGTCGGCCGTCAGCGAGTCGAGCATCAATGAAATTTCCGTCGCGGGGCGGGACAGGATGGTGAAATGGACATCCGGGTTCGCGCGGGCAAAGCTACCGGTGATTTCGGCCACCGTTGTTAGGGCCGTTGGCACAGCAGCCAAGCGGACATTTCCGGCAAGCCCTTGTTTCGCAGCGCGCATTTCATCGCGCATCGCGCGGGTGTCGCCAACGATTTTTAGGGCCCAGTCCAAGACCCGCTGCCCCTCGGGCGTCAGACCGCCAAATCGCGCGCCGCGAATGACCAGTTGCACGCCAAGCTGACCCTCTAGCTGTTTCAGGCCCGCCGACAGGCTGGGTTGCGCGATGTTGAGCGCCTCAGCCGCGCGGCCAAAGTGTTTTTCACGCGCCAGCGCGATGAACATTTCCAGTTTATCAATCATGCGCAGACGACGCTTACCAACAGATCATTGATGGGTTTCAGGTCCTTAAATCCGCGCATCAGGGCGTCGGCTATATCTCCATCAGGCAAATCGCCCGACACGACACATCCCTTTTGCCGCAGAAGAACGGCGTTCGGATGATCGGCCGGATAGGGCGATGGGACACGTTTCAGCGCAGGGTCCCGCATGACATATCCGGCCTTGGCTGCGTCGTCGAAAATTTTGCCAATGCGGTCGGCGTCCAGATCAACGAATTTCCGCCAGTCCGCCAGAACCGCCTTGTCGAACCCCATAAGCCCCGTGCCAACCGTGGTATAATCCGGCGCAATTCCGAAAAAGAAAACGGGATCCTGTTTGCCGCCGGCCTGAACCTGCCACAACATGTGCAGGTGTTCTTTGTAGGGGCGTTTGTCCTTGGAAAACCGGACGTCGCGGTGGGGCCGGAACAGTTTGCCGGTCACAGGTTCACCACACATTTCCGACAGTTTGGGGGCCATTTCATCAATCAAAGCAAGGGCAGGTGCCTTGAGGTCGGCATCGTATATGGCCTTGTTTTCCAACCACCAGTCTTTGGTGTTGTCTGCCGCCAAGGCGACATAAAAGTCCTTGGCCTTTTTGATCATACACGTATAGTCCATCCACGCCCCCGGGGTGATTTGGTCTATGATGGCCCGTCCGGGATGCACTGTCTACTGACATGCCAAGCGATACAAGCGCGCCCCAAATCGGGAGGGCGTTTTTTGGCATTGAGTTTGGAACGAGGGAACCATGGTCAGATTGTCCTATCGCGATGACATCGCCCCATTGTTGACGCTGGGCTTGCCCTTGGTCGGAAGCGCGGTGGCCAGCTTCCTGATCCATATGACCGACACGATCATGTTGGGGTGGTATGACGTTAGTGCGCTGGCGGCCTCGGTTCTGGCAAATTCGCTATGGTTCCTGATTTTCATCATGGGGGCCGGTTTCGGCTTTGCCGTGATGCCGATCGTTGCGGCTGCGTTTGCCAGTGGTGATGACACACGCGCGCGCCGCACCACGCGCATGGCCTTTTGGCTAAGCCTGATTTTCTTTGCCGTGTCGTTTCCGCTGAACTGGTGGTCTGGTGCCGTGTTCGGCCTGATGGGACAAGAGCCCGCCTTGGCCGACGCAGGGCAGGGATATTTGCGTATCACGGCATGGGCGATGGCGCCTGCCTTGTTGATGGCGGTTCTACGGTCGTATCTGTCGGCGCTAAAGCTGACGACAATTTTGCTGGTCGTGACGCTGGTTGGCGTCGTGCTGAACGCGATCATCAACTATGCGCTGATATTCGGAAACTGGGGGTTTCCTGAAATGGGCCTGACGGGGGCGGCCTTGGCCACGGTCATTGGCAACCTTGTTGCCCTATTGGTTCTGGCGATCTACGCGCAGGTCAAACGCCCCGACTACAACCTGTATCAGCGCCTGTGGAAACCCGATTGGGAAGCCTTCCATCAGGTGCGCCGGATCGGCCTGCCGATTGGTCTGACGCAACTGGCCGAAAGCGCCCTGTTCAGCGCCAGCACAATCATGGTGGGCTGGATCGGTGAAATCGAACTGGCCGCGCACGGCATTGCACTGCAACTGACCGCGCTGACGTTCATGTTCCACGTGGGCATGAGCCAATCCGCCACCATCCGCGCGGGCGAGGCGTTTGGCCGCAAAAGCGAGGTCGAGTTGCGCCGCGTTGGGTTTGCAGCGATCTATGTTGGTGTTGCGTTCGGCGTGGTTGTGATTTCGATGTTCCTGATCTGGCCGGGGTTCTTTGTCGGACTGTTCATTGATCCGGCCGAACCTCAGCGCGCGACCCTGCTTGAGGTCGGTATTGTGCTGCTGATGCTGTCGACCTTGTTTCAGTTCGTCGACTCGGGCCAGATCATCGCCAACGCGTTGCTGCGCGGGGTTCAGGACACGCGCATTCCAATGTGGATCGCAACCTTCAGCTATTGGATCGTCGGTGTGCCGGCGGGCTATGTGCTGGCCTTTGTTGTCGGCCTGCAGGAAAAGGGTATCTGGCTGGGTTTGACCGTCGGCCTAGCAACGGCGACGGGGCTGTTGATGTGGCGGTTCTGGGGGCGGTCGGTCCGGATTTCGAGCGCGGCTTAATTGCCGCGTTCGGCCATAATCCGGTCCGCTTTTTTCCGAACCAGCACAGTGCGCAAATCATGCATCGCCAGCAAGAGCGCGTCCGTCACGTCCTCTAGCTGTTCAGAGGTGGCGCGCGATTGGGCCCATTGCGTGGTCAAGTTCAGATAATCGACGGCGCGATGGATGTCGTCGATGTCCCGCTGGGCCAACAACTCGGTGCGGTTTTCCATCCATGTTTTGATGGTCTGAAAATCTTCGTCCGACAGCGTCCGGTCACCGTGCGGCTTGATCTCGCCGTTTTTGATGTTCACGACAGCGATCTGATCCATTTCGATCCGGCGCTGACGGTTTTCGGTGTCGATCCGAAAAACCACCGCTCCGTTTTCGCGAACACGAAAATAATATTCTGGCAGCTCAGCACTCATAACGCGGCATCCGTTTCATCAATTACACGCCACAGCGTGCCGTCCAAATCGACAAGAGCAAACATACGCGGTGCTCCTTGGTGTTTAAACGGCTGGGTCAGGCGCGGTATTGATTTGTCATCTTGGGGCAGATTGGCACGGGCAAAGGCATCGTGCAAACCGTCCATGTCATCTGTTCGTAGGCAGGCCGAAAACCAACTTTCCGCGGGCGTCAGGTTGGGATGGTGAAAAAATTCGACCTGCGTGTCGCCAAACGTCAAAATCATCCAGCCGTCCCCCCGGCACGAGGTTTCGAACCCAAGGTTGTGATAGAACTCTTGCGTTTTGTCGAAATCCCTCGCCGGAAGGTTGGCAGTGATTTTTGACGTCATTTCAGTCCTTTACAGAACGTTTGGATCCGTGTGCATGCCTCGGTCAGCGCGGCATCAGAGGTAGCGTAGCTGACACGGAAGTTTGGGGAAAGCCCGAAGGCCGCCCCAAACACAACGGCAACACCGGTTTCCTCTAGCAGGGCGGTGGCAAAGGCTTCGTCGTTTTCGATCAGCGTGCCACCCGCCGAGGTTTTGCCGATGCAGCCTGAAATATCGGGATAGACATAGAACGCGCCATCCGGTGTCGGACAGGTGATGCCCTCGGCCGCGTTCAGCATGCCCACGACAAGATCGCGCCGCCGTTCAAACAGATCATTGTTCGGTGCGATAAAGTCCTGAGTGCCGTCCAGTGCCTCGACCGCCGCCCATTGGCTAACGCTGCACGGGTTCGAGGTGCTTTGAGATTGGACCTTGCGCATGGCCTTGATGATCTGTTCGGGGCCTGCGGCGTAACCGATGCGCCAGCCCGTCATGGCATAGGCCTTGGACACACCGTTGACGGTCAATGTGCGTTCATAAAGGGCCGGTTCGACCTGTGCTGGCGTGCAGAATTTGAAATCACCAAAGGCAAGGTGTTCGTACATATCATCCGTTAGAACCCAAACGTGCGGATGACGCATCAGCACATCGGTCAACGCCTTTAGCTCATCATGGCTGTATCCGGCACCGGTTGGGTTCGAGGGTGAATTGAACAGGAACCATTTGGTTTTGGGTGTGATTGCGGCCTCAAGCTGATCCGGGGTGAGTTTGAACCCGTTTTCCAGCTTGGCCTCGACGATCACGGGGGTGCCGCCCGCCAAAAGCACCATATCGGGATAGGACACCCAATACGGTGCGGGGATGACAACCTCGTCACCGGGATTCAACGTGCCCATCAGCGCGTTGTAGAGGACATGTTTGCCGCCGGATCCGACCGACACTTGCGCAGGCACATAGGTCAGGCCGTTGTCGCGTTCAAATTTGCGGCAGATTGCGGCCTTGAGTTCGGGAATGCCATCAACCGCGGTGTATTTGGTTTTGCCGCTGTTGATCGCGTCAATCGCAGCTGCCTTGATATTGTCGGGGGTGTCAAAGTCCGGCTCGCCTGCGGACAGGCCGATCACGTCCTTGCCTGCGGCCTTAAGCTCTTGTGCTTTGGTGGTGATTGCCATCGTCGGTGATGGTTTTACACGCTCAAGTGTCGCTGACAGAAAAGACATCGGATGCTCCGGTTGGTTTGGTGGCGTCGACCTGTCATAAGGCGGGCGGCACGGCCATACAAGGAGGGCATGACCATGACCGATACAACTGAACAAAACTGGTTCAGCGAGGATCAGGCCACACTAGGTGACCGTTTGGCAGGTGCGCGCGACGCGGCAATGATGTCGCCCGAACAAATGGCCGAAAAATTGGGCGTGAATGTCGAAACTTTGCGCGATTGGGAACAGGATCTTCAGGAACCTCGTGCCAACCGACTGGCCATGATTGCGGGGCTGCTCAATGTATCATTACAGTGGCTGTTGACGGGAACAGGGGACGGGCTGGATCAGCCGATCGAGCGGAACAGCGAACTTGAGGCCGCGCTGGATATCGTCACAGAAATTCAGGTTGTCAGACAAGACGTCGCAACCCAACTTGACCGTCTGGCAGAGCTTGAGGTTCGCCTACGGACTGCGCTAAAAGATGGCGCATGAGCGAGACACCTGACATCCGTAAAAAACGCCTTGCGATGCGCTCTATGCGTCGCGGCATCAAAGAAATGGACCTGATCCTGTCGGCCTATGTGGATGCGCATTTGTCGGGGATGAATACCGAACAGCTTGATGCCTATGAGGCGCTGCTGGATGAAAGCGATCAGGACCTGTACCAGTGGGTGAGCGGGCAGGTTGATGCGCCGGACGCGCACAAACCACTGGTCGCCAAAATTGCCGCGATGGCGCACGGGTTAACGGCGCCTGAATAATTGTGTTTTCGGCAAACTTGTGTCGATTAACGTATTGTTCGCAAATGTTCTGCCATAGTCCGTCTTGTTAACCGAACAAGGAGACTAGGCATGAGCCTGCATTCCGAGCTCGGGGTTCAGAACGAACAGTCCCGTCTTTCACCGCAGAATGCGGCATTCATGTCCAGCTATCTGGACACGCTCAACTTGGTGGAGCGGCTTCACCGTTTGCTGCTTGACGTGATCAAGGATGAATTCGAACGCTTGGGCGTGATCGAAATCAATCCAGTTCAGGCGCTTTTGATGTTCAACGTCGGCGAAAACGAGGTCACTGCCGGCGAACTGAAAAGCCGTGGATACTATCAAGGGTCCAACGTCAGCTATAATCTGAAAAAGCTGGTTGATATGGGCTATATGCACCATCAACGCTGCGAAATTGATCGCCGGTCGGTGCGTGTGCGCCTGACGCAAAAAGGCCGCCGCATTCATGAAATTGTCGAACACCTGTTTGCCAGCCATTCGCAAGGATTGCAGGGGCGCGGTGTTGTGGATCTGGATCGGATCGAACTGATTACCGCGTCGCTTAAGCGGGTCGAGCGATACTGGACCGATCAAATTCGCTATATCTATTAGGGTTTTGCCCGTCGTCCGTGGGGCGGCGGGCAACCACATTACCAGTGGCCGATGTTTTCCATGCTGGCCCATGGCTCTGCTGGGGCAAGCGACTCGCCCTCTTGCAGGATTTCGATCGAGATGTTGTCAGGCGACCGGACAAACGCCATGTGACCGTCGCGCGGTGGACGGTTGATCACAACGCCATTGTCCATCAGGTTCTGGCAGGTCTCATAGATGTTTTCGACGCTATAGGCCAAATGGCCAAAGTGGCGGCTGTCGGATGGCAACCCGTCGTCACCGTCCCAGTTATAGGTCAGTTCGACCGGACACTCTTCTTGACCCGGAGGGGCCATGAAAATCAGGGAAAATCGTCCCTGTTCGTTGTCATAGCGACGGGTTTCCTTCAGGCCAAGCAGTTCAAAGAACGCCATAGTGGCCTCTAGGTCTTTGACGCGCACCATTGTGTGCAGATAGCGGATAGGCATGATGTTTCCCCCTTTGGTTCGGGCGGATTCAATCCCACCTAGAACGAGGATGCAAACCCAAAACCAATCCCGAAAGATTTAGTTTCATAAAGCGCAATGTTCGACTGGTTATGGGTCGAGGACAACGTGACGGTCGGGTGGAACCCATAGATGTCAAACCCGCGCACCGCCGCGTTCAGCGACACGGTGGTTTTCATGTCCGCCCTGCCGTCCAGCGCCAATAGGATCGGCCCATAGTCACGCCATTCGCGGCTGGCGGTCAGGCTGAATTTGACGTCATTCCATGTTTCACCAAACACGTATCCGGCGCTGACCTTGTTTGAATAGAAACTGCGGCCATCGTCATCGGCGGTGGTGTCGCGGAACGTGGCAGACAATGACAGACGGTCGCCGTTTTCAAAATCCCATGCGCGTGTCGCCTGAAGCTACCGCTGTCACCGATGGCCCATTTGCGCCCCAAAGAGGCCGAGGAAAAGTCGGTCAGGATATCGCCGCCGTACCAGCTTCGTCCGGTGGCCAGGCGGAACACTGTCGCGTGTTCGCGGGTCAGCCATTGGTGCGAATAGCTTAGCGATGCTTGGCCCTGCGCATAGTCATCTTCGGTCACGGTGACCGCTGCAGCCTCGGATTTCGCGCTAAAAACGACACCATTATAAGACCCGGCAAAGCTCAGGTTTCCGCGCTGCGTCTGGCTTTCATGAAGGCGATAGCTTAGGCGGATCGTTGTGCCATAAAGCCACCCGTCCAACGCCTGCGATTCATCGCTGATCTCGGCCTCGGTAAAAACGATGCCGGAATCAGATGTAAAGAACGGCGCCAGCATGGTTGTATTTGCGCTGTCGTTGTTGACGTTCGAACTTGGTGTTGCAGACAGGGACACGTCGACATTCAGCGGGTTCAACTGGCGCACTTGCCGGTAGTCGACGGCAAGCCGGTCAATCTGATCTTGTGTGGTGGCCTGTCCGCGGGCGCGGCGCAACCAAATCTGGGCCAGCGTCGGGCGTTCATCCTGAAGATAGGAAATCGCAACCAAACGAGCCGCTTGGAATTTCGCATCAGGGTTTTGCGAGGCGCGAAACGCCGCTAGTGCATGTTTACGGATCGCGGGCGTATCGGCCATGATCAACGCGGCCTCGGCCCAAAGCAAATGGGCGGATACATCGTCTGGATTGCGGGCCAGCAGCGCGCGGGCAATCAATATTGCGTCCTGCGGGAACCCGTTTTGAAGGGCGGCAACCGCAAATTCACGCGCCTCGGCGGGTGACATATCCCGCCGTTTTCCTGTGCATACCCAACACTGGCCGTAGCGATCGCCGCAGCCGTTACCAACGCCCGAACAAACATAAACTTAATCGTCCCGATACAGGATGAAACCGCCGGCCTCTTGTGCGCTATTGTCTGTGCGCAGATCGGTCGATGTGACAACGACGACGCCGACGACCTCGCCGCCATCTGCGGCATCGGTGGTGTCACCGGCCAAGATCGCAAAGAATTCGCCTTCTTCGTAGGTTTGGGTGTCACCGTTTTCATCGAGCACGGACGAACCGGCCTGAACCATCTAGACGATGTCTGGCAGGATCAAACAGCCGTCACAAATACCGTTTGATGGATCGGCATCAAGCGCGACTAGGGTGCCATCCTCGGCATAGGCGATACGGTTCGAAATCGATCCGCGCACAACAGCGCCATTGCCAAAACCTGCAAAGTCGAACGAAAGTTCGACATCGCCAGCCGTGTATTCCAGCCCGCTCTGGCCTTCGAAAATACGTAGGCCCGCGTAGTCGCCTGTGTAGAGGGCAAAGCCGCTGGACGGAATAACGACGCCGCCTTCGCGCTGATAGACATATCCGCCAAAGCCATAGCCGATAAAGCCGCCGGTCCGAACAACGGCAAAGCTGGTGCGCGGCTGGCCGTTTTCGGTGTTATCCGACAGGCCAAGGATCGCGCGATATGGCGTCAACTGACCAACCGCATCGCCGTCAAGAAAATCGGGGACCGAAATATCGGCGTCATAGACCGAATAACCGCCCAAGGTGCTGACCGCTTCGTAGCGATAGATTGAGGACTCGCTTGTTGGTTCCTCGGTGCCGGGGGGCGTTCCGTAGGTGGTCAGACCGCCATCTGTTGTGGTGTCGGTCGTCGTGTCGGTTGTGGTTGTCGTCTCAGTCTCGCTGTCGAACAGGGGCTGTCCAGCACCACATCCTGCTAGTGCTGATGCGACGATCAGACTCGGAACTACTCGCTTCATCCGGCTCTTCTTTTGTTATCTTCCGCGGATACTGGCACAATCTTTTGACTTGGCTTGGCTGCCAACCGAAAGAATATATTAACTATTCTCACGGAGCGAATATGCCACGGTATATGGAGCCCGTACCGGCGTGAGCGCCAATATATTGTGGCTGACCCTGTTTGGCATCTTGGCCCCCGCGCGTTGGCGGGATATGGTTTGTGGGACGCACAAAGGCCGGGGGGTAGGATGCAGCAGTACCACGACGCATTGCAGACGATTTTGGATCAGGGTGTGGTGTCATCCGATCGCACAGGGACCGGCACGGTATCCTATTTCGGCATGCAGCAACGCTATTCGCTTAGCGATGGGTTCCCTCTGGTCACAACGAAAAAGCTGCATCTGAAATCCATTATTCACGAACTGTTGTGGTTCCTCGCAGGGGATACCAACATCAAATACCTCAAGGATAATGGTGTTTCGATCTGGGACGAATGGGCCGATGAGAATGGCGATCTGGGTCCGGTCTATGGCTATCAGTGGCGCCATTTTCCCGCGATGGTCAAATCCAACGAAACGGCCAACGGCGAACCGCTCTATTTTGCCCGCAGTGTGGATCAGATTGCCGATCTGGTCGACGCTATCCGTGCCACGCCTGATAGTCGCCGATTGATCGTTTCGGCCTGGAACCCTGCTGATGTGCCCGACATGGCGCTGCCGCCCTGCCACACCTTGTGGCAGGTCCGGATCGCAGGCGGCAAATTGCATCTGCAACTGTACCAGCGGTCTGCTGATATGTTCTTGGGTGTGCCATTCAACATCGCATCCTATTCGCTGCTGCTGTTGATGTTGGCGCATGTCACCGGATACGAGCCCGGCGATTTCGTGCATACCATCGGGGACGCACATATCTATTCGAACCATATGGAGCAGGTGAAGCTTCAGCTCAGCCGGACGCCCAAAGCCCTGCCGACCGTCAGGATCAAGCGCGATGTGCCATCGTTGTTTGACTTCACCTACGATGATTTCGAGGTGCTGAATTACGATCCTGATCCTGCGATCAAGGCGCCGGTGGCGGTCTGATGATTGCCCTGATTGTTGCCCGCGACAAAAATGGTGCCATCGGCAAGGGAAACACGATCCCGTGGCGCGCGCCCGAGGATTTGGCGTTTTTCCAACGGGAAACCAAGGGCGGTGCCGTCATCATGGGGCGGAACACGTGGGACAGTTTACCGTTCAAACCCCTAAAAGACCGTTTGAATATTGTCGTGTCACGCAGCGATATCGATGGCGTGCATACGGTGCGGTCGCTGGATGAGGCGATCACACATGCGAGGGCAGAGGGGTATTTCCGCATTTACGGTATCGGCGGGCGCGGAATCTACGAAGAGATCCTGCCGCTTTGCGATCGAATGCTAATCACAGAGGTCGACATCGCAGTCGACGAACCGGACACATATTTCCCGTCATTTGAGAAACGCCAGTGGGTAATCGCCGCAAGCGTGCAACTCAGGGTGGATTTCCCGGCCTGTCAGGTAGTCGAGTTTGTGAAACAAAGTTAGATTTTCGCGGCTATTGTTTCCAAATGGCGTGTCTAAAGCCACAATAGGTTGGGTGTTTGTGTGCCCTTAGGTATGGATAACCATGACTTTTACTCTAGAAGGTTGAAAAAGGGTTAATTGGCTTCATAATTATTCCAATCAGACAGAATAACGAGTGAGTGGCTATGGGTGTATATCCTGTAGAGAATGCTCACAGCCTATTGGTCAGGTTGGTGAGTGTATGTAGTGCAGTAGAGGGCGCGAACGCGGTTGATGTCGCACGCACCATGCAATCATGTCAGACCAGTTTTCGTCAGGACGGCCTTACCGGCATGATGATCTATGATGACGGCTTGTTTTGGCAGGTTCTTGAAGGCAGTGAAAACCTTGTCGCCTCACGTTTCCGCCGTGGCTATCGTGATCCACGGTTTTGCAATCAGCGTCTGTTGACTGTCGCCTAAATCAAAGAAAAGCAGTTCAAAACCTTTGATGCGGACTATCTTGTTGTTGGGGAAAAATTGCACCCGAACCGGCAGGCGATTGGTGATATTCTGAAACAGGATTCACTAGGCGCAGAAACAGCGAATAGTCCTGCGTTCTTGCCTTACGAGCAATAATCCGAGATGGGTTAGGCACGGCATGACTGCCATGCCTGCGGGCGATTAATCAGCCTTTTTGAGGTTGCCGGCCATCTGGCGACCGTCGCGACCTTCGATCAAATCAAATTCGATTTTCATATTGTCTGCCAGACCAGTTAAGCCGGACTGTTCCACAGCGGAGATGTGAACGAATACATCTTTCCCTCCGCCGTCGGGTGCGATGAAACCGTACCCTTTGGTGGTGTTGAACCATTTCACGGTGCCCATGGGCATGGCGTGTCTCCTTTGTATTGCACCCCCACAATTAAGGGCTGGGGCATTAGTGAACCCCGCGCAACAAAGGCGGTCTTCCCTTGGCCTTAGGGTGAGCTTAGCACGATTCCCCAAAAGGCAAATGACAACCTTGCCGTGACTGTCAAATGGTATAAACGTGCCTAAAAAGGAGGCTCGAATGAAGGTCTATGCGCTTAAAACCTGTGACACATGCCGCAAAGCGACCAAGGCTTTGGCGGCTGCGGGTGTTGAATTTGAGGTCAAAGACATTCGCGCCGATGGTCTGAACGACGATGAAATCGCGCAAATGGTGGCCGCATTTGGCGAAAAGGCGGTCAATAAGGCCTCGACCACATGGCGCGGGCTGAGCGACACCGACAAACAGCGCGACCCAGCCCAGTTGATTTCTGAAAACCCGACGCTGTTGAAGCGTCCGGTGATTGTTAAGGACGGGCAGTGGTTTCAAGGGTGGACGGCTGCGGTGCAATCTGCGGTATTACCCGACTAAGCACGCGATCCACCGAAATTGGCCCTGCGCCGTGGAAAATCGACACAAGTAGCCCCAGCACCCAGAAGGCCCGTTGATCAAGGATCAGGCTGTCCGAGGTCGCATCAAACCATGTGCCCAAGGTCGCGGCATGTTCAATGCCGCCATGGCCGTACAGGTCGGTCAGGCTTTGGACGATGATAAACCCGATCATGCCCAGGGCCGCTGGGCGGGTCAAAAATCCGATCAATAGCATCAGGGGCAGGATGAATTCGGCCAAGGTGCCGGACACAACGACCGCCCAGTGGAAAATGCCAAGCTGTGAGGCGTCATACCCAACGGCCTCCATCGCCTTGGGGAAAATCTGGGCATAGGCGCCGAGGCTTGGGGTGAACACACCGAACAGGCCGTCGCCGACCTTGGTCAGCCCCGAATTCCAGAAATATTGCAGCAACACAGCGGCGAAAACAAAACGGGCTACGGTGGCCAGAACCGCAGGCGCGGCCCGATCAAGGGGACGATAGATATTAGGCATTGGTACCTCCGGTTTTGACGGCGGTCAGCGCGCCGGCGACTGCCAGTTTCGGCAGCAAAGTGGTGAGTTTCATGGCCGCCGGATGCCCCAATAGGGCGCCGAGCGTGTGTCCCTGACGCAAGTCGCGGGTCATTTCGATCTCGTCAGCGTCGAGCGCGGTCAAGATTGGATCAAAGGCCGGACGACTGATCAGCACACTTTGGGCAGTGGCGACTTTCGGCATTGATGCGCCCTTCATATTGGCCATCCAGATATCATAGACCGGAAAATCGGATGCGAACTGGGACACCGACGGGGCAAATTCCAATGTCGTGGTGGCAAGGTCGATCACCGCAAGATCACCCAGATCCCTGAGCTGTTCCGCGTCGGCGGCATGATAGGACCGCCGGATCAAGACCTCTAGACGGGCGACATCGGGCAAATAGGGCAGGTGCGCAACTGGCTCAAAGTTACGCAGAAAGCCCGGTATCTTGTCGCCGTACTGGGACATGATCGGTGACGATGGCGGGTGCTGTCGCAGGTAAACGCCTGCCATGGCTTTGAAAAACTCGTCCCCGACCAGTTTGCGTATGACCGGAAAACCGACCTCAAGCGCCTCGGTCAGGCCAACGGCGATGTTGTTGCGGTAAACGTCAAACCGTTTGCCCAAGGGTTCCCCGCGGGCGCCGGTCATGGTGGATGGCGCGGGCTTGGCGGCATCAAGTGCCGAGGCGATGAAGTCAGCTTGGCTCATGCGTAGACCTTATTGAGGGCATCTTGTGCGCGGGTCGCTTCAGCAGCGAGTTCGGCCCAAGGGGGGATATCGTTATCACGTTCGATCAGCACAGGGCGCGGGCCGGATTGGGCAAGCGTGTAGTCAAGCAGATCCCAAACTGGTTCAGCGGTTGGTGCGCCGTGACTGTCAATCAATAGCGGATTACCTAGGTCATCGTCATCTTCGTCATGGCCCGCGATATGGATTTCGCCGACCGCAGCAAGGGGGAAGGCATCAATATAGGCTTGCGGATCCAGCTTGAGGTTGGTGCAGGACACAAAGACGTTGTTGACGTCCAACAACAGGCCACAGCCCGTGCGACGAACGACTTGGGACAGGAAATCCGTTTCGGTCATTTCGCTTTCGGCAAAGGCCAGATAGGACGACGGGTTTTCCAAAAGCATGGGGCGATCAAGCGCATCCTGCACCTGAAGAATATGGGACACGACGCGATCCAGCGTCGCCGTTGTATAGGGCAGTGGCAGCAGGTCGTTGAAATATTCGCCGCCATGGCTCGACCATGCCAGATGTTCCGAAAAGCTGGCGGGATTGAGCCAGTCTATCAGGTGCTTCAACCGATCCAGATGATCTCGATCAAGCGCGCCTTCGCCGCCAATCGACAGCGCAACGCCATGAACCGAGATGGGGAAACGGTCAGCAAGAGCGCGCAGCTGGGCGATTGGGCGGCCACCTGAACCCATGTAGTTTTCGGCATGAACCTCTAGCCAGCCGACAGGAGCGGGGTCGTTCAGCAAGTCCGACAGATGTTGGGCTTTGTAGCCGACACCCGGCTTTGCAGGAAGTGAACTGGGGAAGTTGTCGAACATGGGAACCTCAGGCGCGGGTGGTGGGCCCTGCGGCCCACCACGGGGGGATTATGCGTTTGGCAGGTCGCGTTCCAGCGCTTCCAGCGAACCCATACGTGCCGAACCATCAGCCATTGCAGGCAGTTCGATCGACTCGCAGGTGCCGGTTGGAACCAGGGTCCAAGCGTTGCCCTGATAGTCGACGGTCGACGAACCGGCGCAGGTTGTGCCTGGGCCTGCTGCACAGTCGTTTTCGCCAGCCAGCGAAACACCGAAGCATTTTTCGTTTTCCATTGCGTGTGCGGTGGTTGCCAGACCGGTTACCGAAGTAGCGACAGCCGATGCGATGATCATGGTTTTCGAAGTGACGGACATGTTGTGTACCTTTCAAGGCTATGTGGTGTTCAGGTGTCGCCGTGTTCTGGCGATGTCTGAAAGCTAGCCAATTCCGCTGTCCGACCTCTATTCACGCTGCTGTGGGTCACGCGTGTGTGAGGGTTTTCACGTAAATAAAACACATTTCTTGAATGTATTTTTGTGTAGGTATTTGAATTTATTGAGTTTTCAAAAATTCAGCTTGGGCGGTATATTTCATGTAACCGTCCGGTTGTCACATAGCGGCCTTGCGTTTGTTGCAAGGCAGGGCCGAGTTCACAGAATTCGTGATCGCGGTAACAATTCGATTTGGCAAAAAAAACACCCGCCTGAGCGGGTGTTTTTAAATTCACCTGTCGCGTTCGCAAAATTACCGCAGATCTGGTGCGATTGCTTCGGCTTTCAGCGATGCGATCATTTCGTCCAGCGGCACAACAGTGGTCTGCTTTTCACCGAGGCGGCGGACCGTCACGGTGCGGTTTTCGACCTCTTGGCGACCGATGGCCATGATCACAGGCACCTTGCCAAGGCTGTGTTCGCGGATCTTGTAGTTGATCTTTTCGTTGCGAATGTCCGGTTCGGCGCGGATGCCAGCGTCCTTGAGTGCGGCGACAGCCTCGGCCACAAAATCATCTGCGTCCGAAACGATCGAGGCAACAACCACCTGACGCGGAGCCAGCCAGAACGGCAGCTTGCCGGCGTGTTCTTCGATCAGGATGCCGATGAACCGCTCAAACGATCCCAGAGTCGCGCGGTGCAGCATGACGGGGCGGTGTTTTTCGCCATCAGCGCCGATAAAGTTCGCGTCCAGACGTTCGGGCAGGTTGCTGTCCACCTGAAGCGTGCCGCACTGCCAGTTCCGGCCGATAGCGTCGGTCAGTGTGAATTCGAGTTTCGGACCATAGAAGGCACCTTCGCCTTCGAGGATTTCGAATTCGTGACCGGCGGCATTACAGGCATCGCCAAGCGCCTTTTCCATGCGGTCCCAAACCTCGTCCGAACCGATACGTTGGTCGGGGCGGGTCGAAAGCTTGATGGTCCAATCGTTAAACCCAAGGTCGGCATAAACTTCGGACAAGAAGTCGATGAATGTCTTGGTTTCGCTTTCGATCTGATCCTCGGAACAGAAGATGTGACCGTCATCTTGGGTAAAGCCGCGCACACGCATGATGCCATGCAGCGCGCCCGAAGGTTCGTAGCGGGCACAGGACCCGAATTCGGCCATCCGCAGCGGCAGATCACGATAGGATTTTAGGCCCTGATTGAACACCTGCACGTGGCACGGACAGTTCATCGGCTTAAGCGCATTAACGGCCTTTTCGCGGGCATGGTCCTCGTCGACTTCGACGATGAACATGTTTTCCTGATACTTGTCCCAGTGACCCGAGGCTTCCCACAATTTGCGGTCAACGACCTGCGGGGTGTTCACCTCGACATAGCCGCCGCGTTCCTGTTTGCGGCGCATATAGTCCTGAAGGGTGGTGTAAACCTTCCAGCCGTTCGGGTGCCAGAATACCTGACCGGGGGCCTCTTCCTGCATGTGGAACAGGTCCATTTCCTTGCCAAGGCGACGGTGATCGCGTTTGGCGGCCTCTTCCATCATGGTTTCCCATGCTTTCAGGTCTTTGCGGTTTTTGAAGGCAACGCCGTAAATACGCTGCAACATCGGGCGGTCG
Organism: Marivivens sp.; assembly: GCA_965215785.1. GTDB lineage: Bacteria > Pseudomonadota > Alphaproteobacteria > Rhodobacterales > Rhodobacteraceae > Marivivens. The sequence continues at coordinate 1,856,455 of OZ244120.1, forward strand.
CTATCGCCAAGGAAATAGGCACCCGCCACATGAGTCAGTTTGAACGCATCTGCGGGGACCTGACCGGTGTGTTGCAGGTGTGGACCCCGACACAGGTCTTGCCAGTCGCCGTGCCAGTACATGCGAATATCTTCGCCCTCTGGAATGCGGGCCAGCAGCTCGATCTTGTAGGGCTCGTTCTGCTCTTCATAGTATTTCTGGGCGTCGGCGCGGCTCCAGACCTCGGTACGGACAGCATCGCGGGCGTTGATGATGTCTTTCATCTTGGCCTCGATCTGCGCCAGATCGTCGTGGGTGAACGGCTCTTCGCGGTCAAAGTCATAGAACCAACCCTGATCACGGATCGGGCCGATGGTGACCTTAACGTCGGGCCAGATTTCCTGAACAGCGCGCGCCATGATGTGCGCGCAGTCGTGACGGATCAGTTCCAGCGCCTGATCGTCGTCCTGCATTGTGTGGATCGAGATGGATGCGTCACCGTTGATCGGCCACTGCAGATCCCAGTGTTCACCGTTAACGGTGGCCGAAATGGCCTTTTTGGCCAGAGATTTCGAAATGGATTCAGCGACAGCGGCAGGGGTTACACCTGCGTCGTAGTCACGCGAATTGCCATCGGGGAATGTCAGGGAAATTTGGCTCATCTTGCCAGTCTCCTCGTCAGTTTGGCGCCCACGGAACGCCCGGTTGCGGGTAATATGTTCGGGCGCAGGTGTGCCGATAATTTTGAAAGGCGTCAACCCATCTGGCGCAGACCCTTTGCAAATCCCCGGGCTTTGTGGTGACTTGGGCGAAACGACTTAGGGGGCGATTGTGACCGAATATCTGACCACACCTCAGGGACGCCGTATCGCGTATAATCTGACCGCAGGGGCGGGGCCTGCTGTTGTCTTTTGTGGTGGTTTGAAATCCGACATGGAAGGCACCAAAGCCCTGCACCTTGAGGACTGGGCCAAGGCGAATGGCCGCGCCTTTTTGCGGTTTGATTATTCAGGTCATGGGATCAGCGACGGCGCGTTTGAGGATGGCTGTATCGGTGACTGGTTCGAAGACGCAAGCGCGGCGATTGATCTGGTCGACGGGCCTGTGATCCTTGTTGGATCGAGCATGGGCGGCTGGGTGTCGCTTTTGCTATCGCGCGAACGCCCCGAAAAAATTGCGGGGCTGGTCACGATTGCCGGTGCGCCCGACTTTACCGAAGATGGCTATTGGGCCGGATTTACGGACGCGGAAAAGGCGACCGTCATGAACGAAGGGCGTATCGAGATACCGAATGAATACGTCGAACCCTATGTCATCACCCGCCGCCTGATCGAAGATGGCCGGACACGCCTTATTCTGCGCAGCCCGCTGCAGTTCGACATGCCGGTGCGTATCCTGCAGGGATCAGCGGACGATGTCGTGTTGCAATCGGTGGCCGAACGGCTTTTTGCACACGCCAGCGGCGAAGATATTCGTATGACGGTTGTCAAAGGCGAAGATCATCGGTTTTCGTCGCCTCAATGCCTCACGCTTATTGAACAGTCCGTCGTCGAAATCATTGAAAGTGTTGCATAACGCTCACTTCCAATTTTTGAAAAACTGGGTCACAGTCTCGGCAACAAAAATGCGAATAAATCGCAGTTGACGGAGGCAGTAGTATGATCAAAGGGCCACTCGAGGTGCGCCTATGAGCGAACCAATTGTATTTTTACCCGGTTTGTTTTGTGACGCCCGTGTGTTTTCGGCGCAGTTGGCTGCGTTGGGACGTGATTTTCCGGTTATGGTCGCGCCGACCGCTTTGCGCGATAGGGTTGAGGGTGTCGCCTCTGACCTGATGATGTCCATGCCGTCCAAGTTTACGCTGGTGGGTCAGGGCTATGGCGGGGTTGTTGCGATGGAAATGTTGCGCCGTGCGCCCGAGCGGGTGTCGCGTTTGTTGCTGATGGCCTGTTCGCCCCTTGCCGAAACGCCGGTTGATGCGGCGGATCGCGAACTTCGGATTGTGGCCGCCAAGGCGAACCGGTTTGCTGATGTAGTGCAACAGGAACTGCCGGCGGATTGTTTTGGTCCCACCAATGCCCGCGGTGACATCACCAACAAGGTTTTGGCGATGGCCAAGGCGACAGGGGCCGAAGCCTATGTTCAACAGGCCCGCGCGCTGCAACGGCGGCGCGATCAGCAAAGCACCCTGCGCAAGGTGAAACAGCCTGCGCTGGTTATTTGCGGGGCTGAGGATACGCTGACACCCGTAAAGCGGCACGAGGCCATGGCCCAGTTGATCCCAAACAGCAAGCTGGCGGTGCTGAACAATTGCGGCCACTTGCCCAGCCTAGAGGCCCCAAGCGTGGTCGCCGACACGCTGCGCATGTGGCTGAAAGAACCAGAGCCCGCTAAATAGCGGGCCCTGACCTAGTTGATCGCAACGACATTATCGCCAGCGTCCGACGGTTTGCGCCGTTGACGCCGCGCGCCGGAATTGCTGTCGATGAATTCCAGAACCAATGGGCGGATATTGTTCCGCCAGCTACCACCGGCAAAGATACCGTAGTGACCTGCCTTGGGTTCGACGTGCCATGCTTTTTTGTCCTCGGGCAAACCCGTCAACAGATCGAGCGCGGCCTTACACTGACCCGGTGCTGAAATATCGTCTTTTTCGCCCTCAACGGTTTTCACCGCGACGGTTGTGATTTTGCCAATGTCGACCTTGCGTCCGGCAACAACGAAATTGTTCTGTGCGATTTCACGGTTCTTGAATACGCGTTCGACAGTCGACAGATAGAATTCTGCCGTCATATCCATGACCGCCAGATATTCATCATAGAATGTATTGTGTTTGTCGTGATCCGAGGCCTGACCCTTGGCCGTGCGAATGATTTGATCCTGAAACGCCTGTGCGTGCTTGCCCATGTTCATCGAAATGAATGACGTTAGCTGAAGCAGGCCGGGATAGACCTTGCGGCCGACACCTTTGTATTTGAACCCGACGCGCTGGATCATCGACTGTTCCAGCTGTCCCATCGTGACCGAGCGCCCGAAATCGGTCACTTCGGTGGCGTTTGCCTCGGGGTCGATTGGGCCGCCGATCAGGGTTAGGGATTTCGGCTGCGCCTTTGGATCCTCTTCCGCCAGATAGGCGGTCGCGGCCAGTGTCAGCGGAGCGGGCTGACAAATCGCGATAACATGCAGGTCCGATCCAAGATGTTTCATAAAATCGACAAGGTAGAGGGTGTAATCCTCGACGTCGAATTTGCCCTCGCTGACAGGAATGTCGCGCGCGTTGTGCCAATCGGTTGTGTAAACTTCGCAGTCCGGCAGTAGGCTGATGACTGTTTTTCGTAGAAGGGTAGCGTAGTGACCCGACATTGGTGCTACGAGAAGAACCTTGCGCGGGCGAGGTTTGCGGCCCGGAACCTCAAAGTGGATCAGATCGCCGAACGGGCGGGCGACCTCGATGTCGACATGTACGGCATGGTCGGTGCCATCTTCGCAGGTGACGGTCGGGATGCCCCAGTCAGGCTTGGCGATCATTCGTGCGAAACTGCGTTCTGTGACCTCGCCCCATGCACCCAGCCATTCGATCGCAGGGTTGGCGGTCATCGACATCATCGGGAACCCAGCGAATGCGCGGGCGGTTGCGCCCAACCACTGATTGGTGTTCCTAATGCTTTCCATCAGGTCGTAGGTGTACATATACTTCAATGTATATCTCCTGTGGCCGTTTGGCGTAGGCGCAGAACAGCGCGTCGCCCTGATTTCAAAATGCTGCAGGTGCAAAGGTTATGCGGAGGATTGGGTTATGACAACTGATCATTTAGAAGTGGAGACCGATCCGAAAGCTGATCTGATCAAATTGGAACAGAATTTAGCCCGCATAGAAGAGCTGACCCAACGGATAATCAACGCGTTTTCTCATAAAAAACAGGTGCCTTTGGCGCTTCAGGGGCCAAGTAACGAACTGTATTTGCGGGCTTATCAGGCGTATTTAACGGAATGGATGGCCAATCCGGGCAAGGTTTTTGAGCAGCAGGTTGAGTTTTGGGGCAAGTCGCTAAAGCATTTTATTGACGCCCAGCAAGGTTTGGCAAAAGGCACGTTTGAGGTGCCAATCGACAACACACCAGATGATCGTAGGTTCGCGAACCCGCTGTGGAAAACGAATCCCTACTTCAATTTTATCAAGCAACAGTACCTGTTGAACGCCCAAGCCATTCGCGAAGGTGTCGAAAATTTAGACGGTATCGATGAAAAAGAACGCGTTCGCCTGCGGTACTTTAGCGAACAGATCACAGATATGATGTGCCCGACGAATTTCCTTGGCACGAACCCAGACGCCCTTGAGCGCGCGGTCGAGACCGAGGGGCAAAGCCTTGTCGACGGTTTGGAAAATCTTGTGCGCGATCTTGAGGCGAATGACGGTGAACTGATCGTCAAGCTGGCCGACGAAAACGCGTTTCAGGTTGGCAAGAACCTTGGAACGACCAAAGGCAAGGTCGTGTTCCGCAACCGGATGCTGGAACTGGTTCAATACAGCCCGACCACCGAACAGGTCTATGAAACGCCGCTGCTGATCTTTCCGCCGTGGATCAATAAATTCTACATCCTCGACCTCAAGGAAAAAAACAGCCTGATCAAATGGATTGTGGATCAGGGCTATACCTTGTTTGTGGTGTCATGGGTCAATCCCGATGCCAGCTATCATGACGTTGGGATGCAGGACTATATCAACGACGGATACCTGACCGCGATCGAACAGGTCAAAACGATCTGCGATGTGCCACAGGTGAATGCGGTTGGGTATTGTATTGCTGGAACGACGTTGTCGTTGACCCTATCGCTGATGAAACAACGTGGGGATGCTTCGGTAAACTCGGCGACGTTCTTTACCACGCTGACCGATTTTTCCGATCAGGGCGAATTCAGCGTTTTCCTGACGGACGACTTTGTCGACGGGATCGAGGCCGAGGTGGGCAAGCAGGGTATCCTCGAGAGTTTTTATATGGCGCGGACGTTTTCGTACCTGCGGTCGCGTGACCTTATATATGCGCCGGCAATCCGCAGCTATATGATGGGCGAGGCGCCGCCTGCGTTTGACCTGTTGTTCTGGAACGGTGACGGCACCAATTTGCCGGCAAAGATGGCGGTCGAATATCTTCGCGGGCTGTGTCAGTCGAACGCGTTTGCCGATGGCGGCTTTGACGTTGCAGGCGGGACCGCAAAGATCGCGGATGTTGATGTACCCGTTTGCGCCATCGCGTGCGAAACCGACCACATTGCCGCATGGGCGGCATCCTATAACGGTGTGTCGCAGATGGGATCGAAGGACAAAACCTTTATCCTGTCAGAAAGCGGGCATATCGCGGGCATCGTTAATCCGCCCAGCAAAAAGAAGTATGGTCACTACCTTAACGATAATCTGTCTCAGGATGCGGCGGGCTGGCTTGCGGGGGCGGAACGTCAGGACGGGTCATGGTGGCCAACTTGGGACAAGTGGCTAGCGCCCAAATCGGGCGATATGGTTGATGCACGCGTACCGGGTCAGGGACCAAACAAGGCGCTGTGCGATGCGCCTGGCACCTATGTTGTCGCGCAACCCGAAGTCGAATAGCCGCTAACGCATTGATTTTTCTGCGTCGCAGAAGATTTGCATGCTGCATTGCAGAAAAAGCTTGATTTGCTGCAGTGCAGCATCCATATTGATCTCAAGCGGTCGCTTTGGATCAGACCGCGTAGTCTGTGAAAGGTATTCTGAAATGGCTATGACCCAAGACTTTACTGCGATGATGAAAGACATGATGGGCGCGTTCCCAATCGACACCAAAGCGATGGAAGAAGCGTATAAATCGCAAACCGCAATGGCAGAAAAAATGTCGTCGGTTGCGCTGGACGCTGCAAAGAAATCGACCGACCTGTCGGCGAAATGGACCCAAGACACACTGGCAAAAATGGCTGACCTCTCGAAAGCAAAGGCGGAGCCTGCAGACTACGCCAAGTCGGTCACCGATTTTGCTTCGGCTTCGGCAGAAGTTGCTGCTGAAAACATGGCTGCATTCGCTGAGATCGCTAAGAAGGTTCAGACCGAAACTCTGGAACTGATGATGGCTGCTGGCAAAACCATGAGTGAAGACATGACTGCTGCTGCTCAGAAAGCCACCGCTGACATGACCGCTGCTGCGCAGAAAGTTGCTACCGAGGCAACCACCGCGACCAAGAAAGCGGCTGCAAAGTAAGCGATTGAATTACAGGCACCCCTTTTTCTCCCTCCGTGGTGCTACAGGGCGAGCTGCAAAGACAGCTCGCCCTTTCTTTTTATTTTTTCCCGGCATAGGCTTTCTGCAATGCCGCAATTGTTCGGGGAGGGACCAGTGGCCGAGAATAAACCACTGCTGATAAAACGTTACGCAAGTCGTCGTTTGTACAACACCGAAACCAGTGACTATGTAACACTGGAAGATATAGCCACCTTCATCCGTGAAGGGCGGGATGTTCAGATTGTTGATCTGAAATCCGGTGATGACCTCACCCGTCAGTACCTGTTGCAAATCATCGCCGAACACGAAAGCCGCGGTGAAAGCGTGTTGCCGGTTGATGTACTGACCGACCTTGTCCGCAGCTACACCAGCCAAGCCAGCAGCATCGTGCCGCAGTTCCTTGCTGCGTCCTTTGAAATGCTGCGCGAAGGGCAGTCCAAGATGATGGAAAACATGGCCATCGCCAATCCGATGGCCAATGTCCCCGGATTTGAGGCAATGCAGGCGCAGCAGGCCGCATTCTTTAAGGCGGTGACCGGCGGGCTTATGGGATCCTCTGGTCCTGAGGTCGAAGAACCCGGTGACGAGCTGAGCGATATCAAAAAGCAATTGGCCGAGCTTCAGTCGAAGTTGGCCAAGATGGGTGAATAACCCGTCAGGAGCCAACTATGTCCGGATCGGCGCACCGTATCACGCTTTGGGGCGTTGAGGTGTTTGTAGCAACCGCAGACGAGGCGTCGATCTCGGCTGCGGCACGGCGTTTGAACACCTCGGCGGCGACGGTCAGCCAACAGCTAACCAACCTTGAGGCCGCGCTGGGCACACCGCTGTTAAACCGCCATGAGCGCCCCATTACCCTGACCAAGGCGGGGGACATGTTCTTGCGGCGTGCGAACGCCATTTTGAACGAGGCGGATCAGGCGCGGCTTGAACTGGTCGCGGCGGACTTTAGTCGCCTTACGCGTCTGCGGCTTGGCATGATCGAGGATTTCGAGGCCGATGTTACCCCGCGCTTGCTCACCTATATGGCAGAGGATCTAAAGGGGTGTCAGTTCCTGTTGGAAACCGGTGCCTCGCACCGCTTGGCCGATATGCTTGAGGCGCGGGCGCTGGATGTGATCGTTACCGCGACCCTGCCAAACATGCCTAAGGCGGTGGATACATTGCCGTTGATGCAGGAACCGTTCGTTATCGCCATGCCGAAATCATGGGGCGCGCCGTCGGATTTGGGCGACGTTTTGCAGAACCGCCCGATGATCCAATATACGACCCGTCACCAGATGGGGCAGATGATTTCGCAACATTTGCGGCGCGAAGGTCTGACGCTGGCGCATCGGTTCGAACTGGACAGCTATCATGCGATCATGGCGATGCTGGCCAGCGGGGCGGGGTGGTCCGTCTTGTCGCCATTGGCCCTAATGCGGGCCCAGAGGTTCCGTGATGAGGTCATCGTCGCGCCATTGCCTACGGCGCCGTTAACCCGCTCGATTTCTTTGTCTGCGCGTCAGGATGCTGTGGGCGACATGCCAGTCCAGATCGCAGATCGATTGCGTCCGCTGTTGCAGGAAATGATCGTAGGGCCCGCGATACAGGCCTATCCTTGGTTAAAGGATAGCCTGCGCATCACATAAAAAAGCCGCCGAAATTCGGCGGCTTTGTCGTTGTTAGGTGCCGTAGGCCCGATTGTCGGCCATCACATCTTCGGCCGCAGCGATCAGGGCCTGAGCAACCAGATCACATTCTTCTACCGTCAGGCGCGCGGGCAGGCGCACATCGCAGGCCTTCATCAGCATGCTGCGGGTTTGTGGCAGTTCGACCTGTTCCGGCATAAACTGCCAGTTCCAGAAGGCGCGCGCGTTGTCGGTCGATTGTCCGAATACCTGAACCTTGATACCGCGGGCTTGCGCCGCATCGGCAAAGGCCTTGGTCTCGGCATCGCTCATGCCAACGACATTGAACTGAATGGAATCTGGTGCCCGTTCTTCGGCCTCTAGCTTTGCCGGAACCGTCAACCAAGGCGAGGTGTTCAGTTGTGCCGCAACGTGGTCGTGATTGCGGCGGCCATCACGCACGCGGCGTGCGATTTCGCCGATTTGCGGGCGGATAATCGCAGCGGACAGGTTGTTCAGACGCACGTTATACAGCGGTAGCTGGTTTTGCCATTTGGCAAAGGCCGCGTGCAGAACGGGGTGCTTTTTCCAGTTATGTTCATAGGCGCCGGACATGATGACAGCGCGGGCGATGATATCGGCATCGTCGGTCACCATGATGCCACCTTCGCCGGAATTCAGCAATTTGTAGGACTGGAACGAAAAACAGCCGATTTTGCCGATGGTGCCAATGTTTTTGCCGTTCCATTTGGTGCCAAGGCTATGCGCCGCATCCTCGATCACCGGAATGTTCGCCTGTTCGCACAGGGCCATAATGGCGTCCATATCGCTGGTGTGTCCGCGCATGTGGCTGATGATGACGGCATCAACGGTTGGCAGCTTGGCTTTGAAATCGTCGATATCGATCCGATAGTCGTCTTTGCATTCGCACAGAACTGGAATGCAGTCCGCGTGCACGATCGACGATGGCACAGCGGCAAACGTAAACGCCGGGATCATTACTCGTGCGTCACGCGGCAGGCCAAGCGCCTTGAGCGAAATAAACAAAGCGGCGGAACAGGACGACACACACAAGGCGTATTTCGATCCAAGGTGTTCGGCGAACTCTGCCTCTAGCAATGAAACCGGCGATCCTTCGTTTGTGTAACGGAACAGGTCCCCACTGGTGAGCAACTTTGTGACCTCGGCCAGTGCGGATTCTGGGATCGGTTCGGCATCATAGACGTTTGGTGGCAGTGTCATATTTGGTTTTCCCGAAAACTCATTTCGAAAACCCTTAACACAGAATTTGTGAAACTTCTACGACAGTCTATGGACTGAACGCCTAATGGCCCAATTTGTCGCGCAGGGCATACCATGTCATCGCAAGACTTAGCAGCGGACCTTGGGCAAATGGACCGAGCGGTAGCATCGGAACCGGTAGGGTAGACAGTGTCTCAAACCGGCCTGCCTGTCCGGCGATGGCCTCGGCCATGACCTTGCCTGCCAGTCCGGCAAGGGCGACGCCATGCCCACTAAACCCCGAACCTGACAGGATATTTGGGGCCACCTTGGTCAGGTGGGGCAGGCGGCTGATGGTCATGCCCAACGTGCCGCCCCATGCATAGTCAAATGGCGTTCCTGCGATTTGGGGGAACATCGCAGCCATGCGGGCGTTCAGACCGGCGTGAATGTCGCGGGGGAACCTGAGCGCATAATTCGATCGCCCGCCAAACAGCAGGCGACCGTCCTCGCTCAGGCGGAAATAGTTGACCACAGGGGTCGAGTCGCACACAGCGATGTCGCGTGTCAGGATCTGTTGCGCCATGTCGCCCAGCGGTTTGGTGGCACCGATAAAGCTGTTAAAGGGCATGACACGCGCGGCGACCTTAGGCTCTAGCCCGCCGATATATCCGTTTCCGGCAAGGATCACGTGATCGCAGGTCACGGTGGCCATATCGGTGATCACCCGTGGACGCGCACCATGATCGATCCGTGGGACATAGCTATTTTCAAAAATCCGCGCCCCAGCCTGTTCCGCCTTTTCAGCAAGGGCCAGAACATAGCGCAGCGGATGAACATGCCCCGCCTGCCAGTCAATTTCACCCCCCTTATATCGGTCGGTTTTGACAATCTGAGCAAACTCCGCCCGACCAAGGATATCAGATGGGCGCGCATCATAGTGCTCAACCAGATGGTCGTTCAGGCGCTGCGCGTCCTCTAGGTCGGGTACGCTGGTTTCACCATGTGCGATGCCGTCGCGAAAATTGGCCTCGGGCGCATGCGTCCGGCAAAAATCGCGCACCATTTTGTTGGCCTCACCGGCCAGCGACCATAGCGCGCGGGTCGTGTCGCGGCCCAGCCGTTTTTCAAGCCACAGAACATCCTTGTTGAAGTCTGTTCCCACCTGACCGCCATTGCGGCCAGACGCGCCCCAGCCGACGCGGTGCGCATCCAGCACAACAACATCCAATCCCTTGCTGCGCAGCGTCAGCGCGGCATGAAGGCCGGTGTAGCCTGCGCCGACAACAACCACATCCGTGGTTAGGTGCCCCGTCGCCCGGTCCCGTTCGGCCGGTAGCGGGGTCGAGGCGGCATACCAACTGGGTGGATAGGCGCCACGGGTGTCATTGATCCAGAGCTGGCGGCTCATGTCTTGGGCGTCAATGGCGCAACGGTCGCGGTCATTTTCGTGGCCTTGGCCGTTTTGCCGTTATCGCGCTCGCGTTGCGCCGTGTCGGGCGCAGCGGGCTGAACCTGCCCGAGGGCGGCGGGGTCGATCCGCCGAAACCCCTTGGCTTTCTGGGTCTTGCCGCCATGCGAAAACATACCGGCGGACCGTGGTGTCGGGCGCTTTGTCATACGTTCAACAACAAATGTTCGCGTTCCCATGGGCTAATCACCTGAAGGAACTCTTCATATTCTGTGCGTTTCAAGATCGCATAGACGCGGGCAAATTCCGGCCCCAAAATATCGTGAATTTCGGTGGCCTCTTCGAATAGGTCCAGCGCCTCGCCCATCACGCGGGGCACATCGGTTTCGCCCTCATAGGCGTCACCCTTGAACTGTTTATCGGGCCGAATTTCGTTCTTCATCCCCAAGTACCCGCAGGCAAGGCTGGCCGCGATCCCAAGGTAGGGGTTGCAGTCCATGCCAGCGATCCGGTTTTCAACCCGTCGCGCCTCTGGCCCAGACAGGGGCACGCGAATGCCGGTTGTGCGGTTGTCGCGCCCCCATGCAAGGTTGATCGGCGCGGCGTGGTCGCGCACATAGCGGCGATAGCTGTTCACATATGGGGCCAGCACGGCAATGACCGAGGGCAGATATTTCTGCATGCCGCCAATAAAATGGAAAAACGCATCCGTTTCGCCACCCTGCGGTCCAGAAAACAGGTTCTGACCGGTTTCCATAGCAATCAGCGAATGATGGATGTGCATGGCGCTGCCCGGTTCGTCGGCGATCGGTTTGGCCATAAAGGTCGCAAAACAATCGTGGCGCAGCGCGGCCTCGCGGATCAGGCGTTTGAAATAGAAAACCTCGTCAGCCAATCGAACGGGATGACCATGGCGCAGGTTGATTTCCAACTGACCGGCGCCGCCCTCTTGGGTGATGCCGTCAATTTCGAAACCCTGCGCCTCGGCAAAGTCATAGATGTCGTCGATCACGGGGCCAAATTCATCAACCGCAGTCATCGAATAGGCCTGACGTGCGGCGGCTGGCCGTCCCGAACGACCCATCATCGGCTCGATCTTTTTGCCGGGGTCTACGTTGCGGGCCACCAGAAAGAATTCCATTTCGGGCGCAACAACCGGTTTCCAGCCCTCGGCCTCGAACAGCCCGACGACACGTTTCAGCACGTTGCGCGGTGCAAATTCGACCGGCTCGCCCTTCCGGTCATAGGCATCGTGGATCACCTGTAGCGTCCAGTCATTCGTCCAAGGCGCGGCGCTGGCTGTTGTCATATCCGGCTTGAGCGTCATGTCGCGCTCGATAAACCCTTCTTCGCCAGCGGCCTCGCCCCATTCGCCGGTGATCGTCTGATAAAAGATGCTGTCGGGTAGGTGGAAATAATCTTGCCGTGCAAATTTGCTGGCTGGAACGGCCTTGCCGCGGGCAATGCCGGGCATATCGGCGATGACGCATTCAACCTCGTCCAAGCGGTGGCCATCCAAATAATCCTGAGCTGCCTGCGGCAGTGTCGTGACCCAATCGTTCATGCCGCTGTTCCTCTTGCTTGTTTGAAAAACTCAGTAATTTGATGTGCTAATTTTGCATTGTCTGTCATTTTCGACAGATTATCTGTGGCATTTTCCAATAGGCCATCTGGCACCACGCCTTTGCCTCGGAACTTGATCAGGCTGTCGATATAGGATGCGTCGAACTCAGGATGTGGCTGAACCGTAAAGGCACGATCCCCATAAACCAGTGCCGCGTTTTCGCAAAAATCGTTGCTGCCGCAAACGGTCGCGCCGTCGGGGCGTTCGACAACCTGATCTTGGTGCCACGCGTTCAGGTGAACGGTTTCACCATTAAGTGTGTAGGTCTGGCGACCCACAGCCCAGCCGCCGGTGAATTTTTCGACCCTGCCGCCAAGGGCCTGCGCGATGATCTGATGACCAAAGCAGATGCCCACCATCGGGACCGCCTGCGCATATGCGGCGCGGATGAAATCCTCAAGTGGGGCAATAAACGGCAGATCCTCGTAGGCGCCGTGTTTTGAGCCGGTCAACAGCCAGCCATCACAGTCGGTCACGGATGTCGGGAATGCCATATCCACGACGTCAAAGGTTTCAAAAGAAAACCCCTGTCCGGCCAGTAGTCGTTGGAAGAAGTCAGAATTATCGCCGGTTCTGTCGATCAATTCCGCAGGGGCATGACCTGTTTGAAGGATGCCGATTTTCATGAGTCACCATTTGGCGTTGTTTTTCTCAAACTATGCGCCGCAACACCCTGCGGCAAGTGGGTCAAACAGTATCGAGATAAAGATCGACCTGTTCTTCGGGGGAAAGTTCGTTCAGGTAATGCAGTTCCTGCCGCTTGGTCATGACAAGGTTGTTGATCAACTGCTTGTCAAAAATATTGGCGGCAAGGTCGCTGTTTTCAAACCTGTCGATTGCCTGTTCCCACGTGTCGGGGATTTGCGGCAGGTCCTGATCATAGGCATTGCCGCTAATGGGGCGGGGCGGTGTGGTCTGGTTTTCCAATCCGACCAATGCAGATCCCAGAACCGCCGCTAGGAACAAATAGGGGTTCACATCCCCGCCTGCGACACGGTGTTCGATACGCCGCGCGGCAAAGCTACCGCCAGGGACGCGGATCGAGGCCGTGCGGTTTTCATAGGCCCAACAGATACCTGTCGGTGCATGGCTTTCGGGAACCAGACGGTCATAGCTGTTGCCATGCGGGGCAAAGATCAGCGCCAGATCGGGGATTCCTTTCAGGCACCCCGCGATTGCATTCAGCAATTCTGGCGTCCCTTCGAAGGTGTCATTGGCAAAGATGTTATTCCCGTCCTTATCGAGGATCGAGAAATGAACATGCATACCGCTGCCGGCATAATCTTCGTAGGGTTTGGCCATAAAACTGGCCGCCATACCGTGTTTACGGGCAAGGCCGCGCACCAGCATCTTGAACAGATAAGCATCGTCGGCTGCGCGCAGGGCGTCGGCAACATGGACCAAGTTGATTTCAAACTGCCCTAGGCCAACCTCGGATGTGGCGGCTTCGACATCGATCTCCATCGCGTCGCAGGCGTCATAGAGATTGTTGAAGAAGTTATCAAAGGCGTCGAGGGCGCGCAGGCTTAGGATTTCTGCACCGGGGCGGCGTTTGCCCGATCGCGGGCTTTTGGGTTGCTGGATTTCCTTGCCGCTGTCGTCGACAAGGTAGAATTCCATTTCGGTGGCAACCACAGGGGTCAGACCCTTTGCCTCATACCGGTCCAGAACGCGGGCCAAGGCCTGTCGCGGGTCGCCGTTGTATGGGGTGCCATCCTCGTTGAACATCCAAAGCGGCAGCAGAGCGGTCGGGTTGCTGAGCCATGGCATCGGGACATATCCACGATTGGTGGGATATAGCAGGCCGTCAGGATCGCCGACCTCAAACACAAGCGGGCTGTCTTCGACATCCTCGCCCCAAATATCGAGGTTCAAAACCGACAGCGGAAACCGCATGCCGTCCTCTTCGATTTTGCGGGCAAAGCGGACAGGAACCCGTTTGCCACGGGGTTGTCCGTTTAGGTCAGCGGCACCAGCGCGGATGCTTCTGATATGGGGATGCTCGTTTAGCCAATTCTGCATGATCCACCTGTCGGGCCCAATCTGAGTGTTCACCAGCCGTCACCATATGGCAACGACCTATGCACCCGTCGGGGTATTCGTGATTATTTGACCAAATTTTTGACTTTTGCGGAAAATTCCCGATTTTTCGGAGATATATGCGCAAAATAATTTGATCAAAAAAATCCTACTACCGGATCAGCTGAGGACGCAAGCGAATTTTGCGGCGATTTTCAGTTGGCAGGTGACGATTCAGCCGCTTGTTCATAATTCCGAACAGTCCGATGACGATCAGCGTCAGAATGATGAAATAACCGGCAAGAATTGGATAAGGCACAAAGGGGTTAAAGGTTTTGTCCGCGAAATACTGGGCATAGTAGAGCGCGTCCCCTTGTTGGCGGGATGCGGGGAAGCCTGACATGAACACCAATGTCGTCGAATGAAACAGAAAGATCGCTTCGTTCGTGTAGGCGGGCCATGCAAGCCGTAGCATCGTTGGCCATGTGATCCGGCGAAAGCGGCTCCAGCCCTGCATGCCATAGGCGTCTGCCGCCTCGATGTCGCCCTTGGGGATCGATCGCAGCGCGCCATAGAAAATCTCGGCGGAATAGGCGGTGGTATTCAGGAACAGCACCACCAACGCGCCCAGCCATGCGGCACTAAACGGGGAAAAGATCGGCGCGACGCTTTTGAGCGATAGGAACGCAAAGTAGGCAAAGAAGAACTGAATAAACAGCGGCGATCCACGGAACAGCAGAATGAACCAGTCCGCTAGTTTTGAGACCGCGCGGTTGGTCGATGCCTTGCCCAATGCAACAGCCGTTGCCGCAAAGAAACCGCCCAGCAGGGCGATGGTGCCAAAGTAGATATTCCAGATCATGCCCGATCCGATCAGCACGAACTGTTGGCACAGCGTAAAGTCGCTGCGCGGCAACAAGCGTTCACCGATGCCGATACTGCGCAGGGCGTAGGCGTCAAAGACTTCCCAACAGGTCATACGGCGGCCTTTCGCATTGCTTCGCCTGCGGCGGTGGCTTGGCCGCGGCTTAGGCGGGCCATAATCCGGTCGAGCACCTTTTCAGATATCCGCGTCAGCATCAGATAGAAAACCAGCAGCGCAAGGAAATACCACATACGCCAGTCGCCGTGGGGATAGTCGGTAAAGCGTTCGGTTTTGGTGCCGCCCAATTCGCGGGCCCAATAGACAACATCCTCAACCCCCAACAGGAACAAAAGCGGTGTTGCCTTGATCAGAACCATCCAAAGGTTGCCCAAACCTGGCAATGCATAGACCCACATTTGCGGGACGATAATGCGCCAGAAGGTCTGGCGCTGTGTCATGCCATAGGCCTCGGCGGTTTCGGTTTGGCCCTGCGGGACCGCCCGCATCGCGCCAAACAGGACATTCGCGGCAAAGGCCCCGAACACCAGCGCAAAGGTCAGAACAGCCAGAATAAAGCCATAGGTTTCATGCACGGACTGCGCCGCGGAATTCAGCGGCAGCTTTGCCTCGGGACACACAAGGAAATCGCTGCCTTGGCGGATCGGCTCGGACCAGTCGGGGCACTTCACCTGATGGCGCAGCCACTCGAACCCTTGGTCCAAGGCGATGACGAAAAACATAAAGAACGCGATATCGGGTACGCCCCGCACAATCGCGATATAACCGCGGCCGATAAGGCTCAGTGGTAGGAAACGGGACCGCGCGGCCGTTGCCCCCCCGAACCCGAACAGCAGGGCGGTCGGCGCGGTGACGGCCAGCAAAACTAGGACCGTCAGAACGGACCAATACATCGACATATGCTTGCCGGTTGTCAGGTAACAACCCAGCCAGCTTAGTCCGGACAGTGTAGAGGGATCAGAGCACATAGACAGAGTAGGGGCGGCCACAACAGCCGCCCCCCATTTTCAGAATTAGTAGGTGCCGGTGCCTTCGCCGAACCACTTGTCCAGCAGGGCGTTCAGGGTGCCGTCAGCCTTCATCGAGTCGATGGCTGCGTTGAACTTGGCTTGCAGTTCTGCGTCGGTTTCACGCATGCCGATGCCAACACCGCCACCCAGTGGCACAGGGTCGCCAACCAGCATCAGTTCGCCGCCCGATGCTTCTACGAATGGCATCAAGAAGTCTTTGTCAGCAAAAACTGCGTCTGCTTCGCCATTGCGGACTGCGGCAACGGTTTCTTCACCGGTTGCGAATTCCAGCAGCGCTGCGCCACCTTCGGCAACATGTGCGGCCTGAATGGTTGCTGTCTGTGCTGCGACAACGCCACCTTCCAGATCTGCATCAGCCGATGCAGCGACGTAGACCGACGCGGTTGGTGGGTAGTAATCTTGGCTGAAGTCGATGACTTCGTCGCGCTCTGCGGTGATCGACATGCCAGCCATGATGGTGTCGTAGTTGCCCGACACGAGGTTCGGGATGATCGAATCCCAGTCGTTGGTGACCCACTCACAGGTTAGTTCGGCGCGGGCGCACAGTTCGTTACCCAGTTCGATTTCGAAACCGTCAACTTCGCCGTTGTCGTTGATGAAGTTGTAAGGCTCATATGCGCCTTCGGTGCCCATGCGGATGGTGGTGCCGTGGCCGTCAGCAAATGCCGCGCCAGCGGTCAGCGCTACAACAGCAGTGCTAAGGATAAGCGATTTCATTTGTTTACTCCCAGTTTGGTTTGGCCGTTGGGGCCGGTTTTGTGACCTTTTGCGGCCATTCGTCCGTCTCGGTCAGACCGGAGCGGAATGCGATAAGAATTGCTTCAGGCGTTCTGTTTTTGGTGCGCCGAACAGGTCCGCAGGTGCGCCCTGTTCTTCGATCAGACCCTGATGCAGGAACACGACATGGTCACTGACATCATGGGCCATACGCATATCGTGTGTCACGATAATCATTGTGCGACCTTCATTCGCCAGATCCTTGATGACGCGGACCACCTCTTGTTCCAGTTCAGGATCTAGTGCGGATGTCGGTTCGTCAAAGAGCAAAGCCGTCGGTTCCATGCACAGCGCGCGCGCAATCGCGGCACGTTGTTGTTGGCCGCCTGACATTTGTGCCGGATAGACGTCGCATTTGTCGCCGATGCCGACCTTGTCCAGGTATTTGCGCGCCGATGCCTCGACCTCGGCCCGATCGCGGCCCAGAACGGTCAGCGGGGCCTCCATCACGTTTTCCAGCACGGTCATATGGGCCCAAAGATTGAACTGTTGGAACACCATCGACAGGTTAGTCCGGATACGGATCAGCTGTTTGCGGTCGGCGGGACGGCGGTTGTGGTCGGTGCCTTTCCACGCCACGGGTTCGCCCTTGAACAGGATTTCACCCTGCTGACTATCCTCAAGCAAATTGGCGCAGCGCAATAGCGTGGATTTGCCCGAACCGGACGATCCTATCAACGAAATGACCTGTCCGGCCTCGGCGCGGATATCGACACCCTTTAGGACCTCAAGCGATCCATAGGATTTATGTAGGTTCCGGATTTCGATAACTGGCATAGAAGTCGGCACGTGCGTCCCTTGTGCAAATTTTGATCAGATACTGATGGTTTTTTGTGGATTCGCAACGTGCAATCTGCACCTTGCCCTTGGGGCGGCCTGCAAACTGCCAATCAGATTTGCGCGATTTGGTGGCTATGATTAGCCGGTGATCGACAAACGTATGCTGTGACTATCCTGATCAGTTAGGCCAAGCAGCGGGGCCACGATCCGCATAAGTTGATCTTCGGCGGCGTCCCGTTCGCCGTCTGCTAGAACGATCTCCCACATGGCGCGGACAACGGCCTTGCGGTCATCAAGTGGAACCGAATCCTTGATTGCACGTGTGAAACGCACGGTATCGGGTGCTTCTGCCTCGATCTGTTCGCATTCGCCGCGCAGTTCAGCCGCCTCAAACGGGCCAAGGCCAAACCGTTGACCAAGAATGCGATCAATGCGCGAAATTTCTGTTGCCGAATAATCGCCGTCAGACCGTGCAATGCGCACCAAAAGTGCGCCGATCGCTTTGCGTGCATCGGTGTCGGCCAGTGGTTCGGGCGACGGGTCGGTCAGGCGTTTTAGAAAATCTGCAAACATAAGGTCGATATACGCCGTTTGTGACGGACATAGAAGAGGCGGGCAGATCACCCTTTGGTTAATTGATCAAAACAAGCGGATAGGCGCTTGGCTTCGGCTTCGAACCCATAAGGCGCGTTGACCACGAATAGGCCAGATCCAATCATCCGGTGCCCTTCGCGGGCAGGGGGGAACGTGACCTCATGTCGGATCGCGTCGGGGATGGCTTTGGTCAGTTTGGAAAGCATCGGTTTGTGCAACCCGCTGGTCAGGATCGGGTACCACAACATCAGAACGCCAACGTTCCATTTGCGATGGACCTGCGCGATCAGGTCCGAAACGGTATCGTATTCGGTTTTCACCTCATAGGGCGGATCAACCAACATCACCCCGCGGCGCGGGGTGGGCGGCGTGATTGACCGCGCATAGTCGATCCCATCCTTTTTCACCCGAACCGCGCGACCGGCGAGCAAACTGTCCAACGCTGCGAATTCCTGTGGGTGCAGCTCGGCGATGCTGAGGTTGTCCATCGTCCTAAGACAGGTGGCCGCAACCAGCGGCGATCCGGGGTAGGCATCCGCCCCATGATCGCCCCGAACCTGTGTCAGCGCGGCGGCATAAGGATGATCCGAGGCGAACCACCCGCGTTCCTCGGCTACGGCGATGCCGGCTGCGGCCTCGCCGGTTTTAAGGGCCTCATAGGACGACAAATCATAGAGCCCGCGCCCGCCATGCGTTTCGATATAGGACAGGGGTTT
Source organism: Marivivens sp. (assembly GCA_965215785.1). Lineage (GTDB taxonomy): Bacteria > Pseudomonadota > Alphaproteobacteria > Rhodobacterales > Rhodobacteraceae > Marivivens. Next base: position 1,875,348 of record OZ244120.1, read on the forward strand.
GTCCTTGCGGGTCATGTAATCCAGCACCCACGCCAACATGCCGTGCTTTTGCACGTCGGCAAGGTTTCCGGCGTGATAGATGTGTTGATACGACAGCATGACCGCCCCCAAGAAAACGGCGCCCGAAGGCGCCGTGTTTTAGACCAAACGCGAGGTTTCCATCGCCGCACGCACGAAATCGGCGAACAATGGGTGCGGATCAAATGGTTTGGATTTCAGTTCGGGGTGGAACTGAACGCCAATGAACCAAGGGTGATCGCGCCATTCAACGATTTCAGGTAGGCGCCCGTCAGGGGACATGCCCGAAAACTCTAGGCCGCAGGCCTCTAGCTGATCGCGGTATTTCACATCCACTTCGTAGCGGTGACGGTGGCGTTCTTCGATGGCGGTTTCGCCATAGACCGTGGCAACGCGCGACCCTTCGGCCAACGAGGCATTGTACGCGCCAAGGCGCATGGTGCCGCCTTTGTCGTCGGATGCCTTGCGGGTGACCTTGTGGTTGCCCTGTACCCACTCTTTGAGGTGATACACTACCGGCTCAAAACGTTTTGCACCGGCTTCGTGGTCAAACTCCTCAGAGCCAGCTTTATCAACACCTGCAACGTTCCGCGCAGCCTCGATCACGGCCATCTGCATGCCTAGGCAGATGCCCAGATACGGGATTTTGCGTTCGCGTGCGAATTGGGCCGCTTTGATTTTGCCCTCGGTGCCGCGTTCACCAAAACCGCCTGGAACGAGGATCGCGTGATAGCCCTCAAGGTGCGGTGCAGCGTCGGCTTTGTCGAACACCTCGGCGTCGACCCACTCAACATTCACCTTCACACGGTTGGCCATGCCGCCGTGGACCAAAGCCTCTTTGATCGACTTATAGGCGTCTTCCAGCTGGGTGTATTTGCCAACGATGGCAACGTTCACTTCACCATCGGTGTTGTGAATGCGGTCTTTGACATCGAACCAACGGCCAAGGCTTGGTTTCGGGGCTGGCGCAATGCCGAACGCATCCAGAACCGCCTGATCCAGACCTTCGTTGTGGTAGGCCAGAGGTGCCTCATAGATCGATTTCAGATCGTAGGCGGCAACAACAGCCTCTTTGCGGACGTTACAGAACAGTGCGATTTTTTCGCGTTCACGTTCGGGAATGGGTTGTTCCGAACGGCACACCAGAACATCCGGCGCCAGACCGATCGACTGAAGTTCCTTAACCGAGTGCTGAGTCGGTTTTGTTTTCAATTCACCCGAAGCCGCCAGATACGGCAGCAGCGTCAGATGCATCAAAATGCATTCGCCGCGTGGTTTTTCGTGAATGAACTGACGAATGGCTTCGAAAAACGGTAGACCCTCGATGTCGCCAACGGTGCCGCCGATTTCGCACAGCATAAAGTCGACTTCGTCATCGCCGATGCGGATGAAGTCCTTGATTTCGTTGGTGACGTGGGGAACGACCTGAATTGTTTTGCCCAGATAGTCGCCGCGGCGTTCTTTTTCCAAAACGTTGGAATAGATGCGACCGGACGAGATCGAGTCGGTGGTGCGGGCGGGAACGCCGGTGAACCGTTCGTAGTGTCCCAGATCAAGGTCGGTTTCCGCGCCATCATCGGTCACGAACACTTCGCCATGTTCGAACGGCGACATCGTGCCGGGATCAACGTTCAGATAGGGATCGAGTTTTCTGAGGCGAACCGAATACCCGCGCGCTTGCAACAATGCACCCAACGCCGCAGACGCAAGGCCCTTGCCTAGCGAAGAAACAACACCGCCGGTGATGAAAATGTAACGCGCCATAGGTGGCAGCCCCCCGTGAAGTCAAATTCAATACGAAACGCGGCCCCACATAGCGCAAAGCCGACGGTATCACGGGATTTAACTATAACCGGATTCGCCCCGCGCACGCAACCGGCAACGCAACATCCTGTTGCGATACTTTAGACTAGGTCTAGAGGTTGTAGTTACTGGCCGCTTGGCGTCAGTGGTAGTTCGTCCGCCGCACTTGGTGGCAGCAGATCGTTGCCAAGTGTCGGCGCAGTGTCGCCAGCGTCCGGCAGAACAAGGTCTTCGGCGCTCAGGCTGTCCAGTGCGGACCCTGTGTCAGCCACCTGTGTTGCGATCATTGTCAGACCGATTGAGGTCACGATGAATGCCGCAGCCAAGATCCAAGTCAGCTTGCTCATCGCCGAGGCTGCGCTGCGACCGGTGGACATACCGTCACCGCCGCCACCGATGCCAAGGCCACCACCTTCGGAACGCTGCATCAGAACGACGCCAATCAGGCCTAGTGCCAGGATCAGGTGAATGACGAGTACAACGCTTTCCATGTGGTCTTCTCTGCCGTTTGTGAACGCGAGGTATCTATTGTGTCATTGGCCAGCCCGCAACCCCCGAATTGCGCCCAAGTTATTTCCTGTTGCATCGACTGTTTGTCCGATTCTGGTTTTACACATCTGTTACGCACCGCTATACGGGCGCGGGTTTTGGCCAATAAGGATGATATTATGGCGAACGTGGTTGTCGTCGGCGCCCAGTGGGGCGACGAAGGTAAAGGCAAAATCGTAGACTGGCTGTCCGAGCGCGCAGATGTGATCGCGCGTTTCCAGGGGGGGCACAACGCTGGCCACACCCTTGTGATCGACGGCAAGGTCTACAAACTGCACGTTCTGCCGTCTGGCGTTGTGCGGGGTGGTAAGCTGTCGGTGATCGGCAACGGTGTTGTTCTGGACCCGTGGCACCTGGCTAATGAAATTGCGACCGTGCGCGAACAGGGCGTCGAAATCACGCCCGAAACCCTGATGATTGCGGAAAACACCCCGCTGATCCTGCCGTTCCACGGTGAATTGGATCGTGCGCGTGAGTCGCAGAATTCGGTTGCCAAAATCGGCACCACCGGTCGCGGTATTGGTCCATGTTACGAAGACAAAGTTGGCCGCCGCGCGATCCGCGTTGCGGATCTGGCCGATGATGCCACGCTGGAAACCCGCGTTGACCGCGCCTTGGTACACCACAACGCGCTGCGCAACGGTTTGGGTCTGGAACCGATTGACCGTGACGACATCATCGCCAAGCTCAAAGAAATCGCGCCAACCGTTCTGGAATTCGCAGCACCTGTCTGGAAGGTCCTGAACGAAAAACGCAAAGCTGGCAAACGTATCCTGTTCGAAGGTGCGCAAGGCGCGCTGCTGGATATCGACTTTGGCACGTACCCATTCGTGACCTCGTCGAACGTGATCGCAGGTCAGGCGGCAACTGGTGTCGGCATCGGCCCAGGCTCGATCGACTATGTTCTGGGCATTGTCAAAGCCTACACCACCCGCGTTGGCGAAGGTCCGTTCCCAACCGAACTGGATGATGCTGACGGCGAACGCCTTGGCACACGTGGCCACGAATTTGGCACCACCACTGGCCGTAAACGCCGTTGTGGCTGGTTCGACGCGGCATTGGTACGCCAAACCTGCGCAACATCGGGCATCACAGGTATTTCGCTGACCAAGCTGGACGTGCTGGATGGGTTCGAAACCCTGAAAATCTGCGTTGGCTATGATCTGGATGGCGAACATTTGGATTACCTGCCAACAGCAGCCGATCAGCAGGCGCGCTGCAAACCGATCTATGAGGAAATGCCCGGCTGGTCGGAATCGACCGAAGGGGCGCGGTCGTGGAACGACCTGCCAGCGAACGCGATCAAATACGTCAAACGCGTTGAAGAGTTGATCGAGTGCCCTGTCGCACTACTGTCCACCTCGCCTGAACGTGACGACACAATCCTTGTAACCGATCCTTTCGCAGACTGATGACCTATAAGAACCGGAAACGACTGGCCTTGTTTATCCTCGTTGTGGGGATGCCGGCCTATGTGGTTTTCGCTGTTACGGTCATGTCGAATATCGACCGTTTGCCCAAATGGCTCGAATTGCCGACATATATCTTTCTCGGGATTGCATGGGCGATCCCGTTTCGCTGGGTGTTTTTGGGGATCGGCAAAGACGATCCCGACGCCCCGCAGCAGGATCAGGACTAACAAAAGGCCGGTTTTTACCGGCCTTTTTGTTGCATCGTGCCGCGCATGGTGGCGGTACTTGCATCCTTTCAACTCAATCAAAAATTGCATATCGTCGCCAGTGTATTGGCATAAATGTGTTTGAGTTGCGGAGGCGATTATGAGCCGAGCTAGTATAGCTTTCCTGATTGTTTCGACCATTGTCGGCGCATGTACACCGTTGGCCACCTACACCCCGCCGGAAGAGTCGGGTCTGGTGGGCGTTCGGCCCTATCCCGATGCCGGTGACGTCTGCATGGTGATTGGGGAAAGCGCGGCAAGTGTCGACTACCTCGATCACACGGGCCTGTTGATTGGATGCCCAAACCATGAACATGGCGCGATCAAGGATCGTCAGAACGAGGGTGCCACGATCGTTGGGGCCGTCGATCGTTGGACGCTGCTGAGCTACGCCGAACCGCAACCCAAGTCCGAGGCCGAGGCGACCTATCAAGGCCACACAGTTGTTTATTTTGACCCCAGTCACGGCACGCAGGTCGAATACTACGGCGCGCAAAACAGGTCGTATTTGTGGTACCCGGGGAATACTCGGATCGTGACAGGCGACTGGAAAATCGAGGTTGACGCAAACCAGCAGAACCGGATTTGCCATCGCTATCAAACAAATTCCTATAACCCTGTCACCGGTGTGCGCGGCGGAAATTGGGAATGTACGAACCTCGCGTTCCAGCAATCCAGTATTCAGACCAGAATTGTCGGCGATCCATTTGGCCTAGCCAGCGGTGCGGTTCCTTATGTGTTTGAGAGGCAGAAACTGATCCCGCTTGGCCAGTTGGCGCAGGGCGCAGGTGTTTAATACAGTGATTTGACCGTGCTCGGCCCACTCTAATTCGTTGGTGGTTTGGCGATAGTCACGCCAACAAGCGACTTGCCCACATCGGTGTCTGCGTATTTTTGGGTGACCAAGCTGTGCGCCATTTCTGCGGCGAGCGGATCGAACCCGAAAAACAGGCATTCCTCGGCGCGCGGTGCGGACAGCCATCCGTCGCTGAACCGCCAACGTTCGGACAGCAGGAATTCGATGTCCATCATCCGTGCCTGTCCTGCCAGACGTTTCACCTCGGTTTCATCCGCCTGGCCGCCAATCATATCGCGTTTTCGGTCCAGAAGCGCCTCAGAAAAGGTCAGCGCATCGTCCAGCTTGCAGCCAATATCATTCGGCATAGCGGCAAAATGCGCCGCAATGCGGTCTTGGAAAAATTCCGTGTCGCCGGGGCGTTCGTTTGGGTTTTGGTTGGCCCATTTGCGCCAAAGAACAGGGATCGCGGGGCCTGTCCAACAGCCGCCTTTGATCAGGCCGATCGTCTCAAGCGTCGGGACAATTATGGGGGCAGCTAGGGCATTGCTGGTGTGCTGGGTGGCCTCAATCGCGACGAAACCAGAGGTGTCGATTTCTGGGCCGACATCTTCGGGCAATGCGCCATAGCTTTCGGCCATCGCAACGATCATGTCGTGGGGCATCGGCGTGTATTGGATCAAACCGCAGTCTTCGAAACACTGCAGCAAAATATGATAGGCGTCGTCCCATCGGGTTTTTACGGTGTCGGAGGTCGGGGCATCCATTACGGTCACCATACCGTCCGTTTACGCGAGATAGCCCAGTCTTTCCAGCAGCCTGCACGCACAGTGAAACGACGGCGTTGTGCCCGCATCAATTTCCGTTGGATTAGACACGCTCCGCGGCAACAGGTCCAATAGTGCCTCTGCTACGGCCGCGATCCAGATGTCATCAGAAACAGGTTTCATATCAGTTGGTTACTCGCTCGTCTGGATCAGGTCGCCGCAGGTATTGTCTCAGGCGCCCGTTACATAGACTTTATTGCTAAGCCCGCAGCTCGTTATGGTCATCAAACGCCAGTTGCTGGCAAATGGCCACAAAAAAGGGGCCGGCGAACCGACCCCTTTTCATGACTGTTGCTGATTTTAGGCTGACCGGCTTTCGGGACGGAACCGTGTTTGTTCCGACACCTGAAAACGGCCATTGCGGACCTTGTTGATACGGCCCTGACGCAGCAGGGTGCCGAACGACCGCAGACCGTCTTCGCGGTTGAAATGGTCCGGCGTCAGGACTTCGCGTACCTTTTTCATGATCTGCGGACGCGAGAAATCCTCAAGGCCTTCGACATACGATGTGTACGCTGCCGCAGCCTCTAGCAGTTCATGCAACTCGGTCGCGCCTGCCTCACGGGCGAAGGTCGCAAAGCCCTGACCGGCAACGGGTGCCTGTGGGGCTTCGGCGGCCACGCGGCGCGGGCGAACGGTTTCGGTCACTGCCTCGGCCTCTGCGACTGGCTTGACCTCGTCAACACGCTGGCTGGCCACCAGCTTTAGTGGGCTGGGGCGTGGGCGTTCGGTACGGCGCTCGGCCGATGCTTGTGGGCGACGGGGGCGGGCAGGGGCCGCTTCTTCGGCTGGTTTGCCAACGGCCTTGTCCAGATCGTCGCGATAGTCCTGCGCTGCGTCCGATGCATCATCTTTGTCGCCAAGGCGGCGGGCCGCTTCGGTTGCCACAACCGCGGCCTTCAGTTGATTGATGGTTTCAATGCGGCGGTTGGTGGCAGGCTCGTTCAGTTTTTCGTTGGTACGAGACAGAATGCGCGATAGCGACCGTTCGTCCTGTTCCGGATCCTGATCCAGAACAGCGCGGCGGTTCGGGGCTGGGGCTGGTTCGTCTTCTTCAACGATGAAGGCGTTTTCTGCATCGCCATCCGCGTCAAAGTCGTCGTCATCTTCGGTCACGTCCGACAATTCGCGCAGCAGCTCTGCTTCTTCTTCTTGTGATAGTTCGAGGCCATCATAATCCAGATCATAGTCGTCCAGACCATCAAGGTTGACGATGTCGTTCTCGTCTTCCTCTGCGACTTCAGCTTCGACGGCAGCCTCGTTTGGCGTTTCAGCCTCGATCGCTTTTTCGAAGTCTGCACGCTTCATGCGAATGACGCGCGTTGCTGGCGCCGCGGGTGCGGCTTCTTCTGCGACCTCTTCGACATCCTCAAGAACCGCATTCAGGTCGATGTCCTCATCGTCCAGATCGGCGCCCTGCACTGTCAGGTCTTCAGTGTATTCTGGTGCGATTTCTGGGGCCTCATCCACCGCTTTGCGGCCAACAACGGCGCGAATGCGCTCTAGCTTGGCGGCGACGCTTTGTGGGGCGGGCGCGGGTTCATCGCTCAGGATCGCGGCCAGATCGGGTTCGTCTTCGGCCACCTCTTCAAAACTTGCGGTGTTTTGCGCCGGTTCGGTGACGGGGGTGTCCTCGACGGTGTCGGCCAATGCGTCCAGATCGATCGATGCCTCGGGCTGATCCTCGGCTGTCTCGAGGACGTTGGAAACCTCTGGGCTTGCAGTCTCTTCGGCAGTGGGCGCTGCCTCGGGGGCAGGGGCCTCGGTTGGCTGGGCCGCCTCGGCCGTTTGCATTTTTTCCGCGCGTTCAGCAGCAAGTGCAGCAGCAGGGCGCAATACAATCCCCGACGACTCCATATGTGCCTCTACGCGGCGCTCGATTTCGCGTTCTGCGATCCGGGCCAGCATATCGGCGTCAGGTGTCGGGGGTTCCGCCCCAAAGTAACGATCGTCCGCTGCCAGATCGCGGAAGTACTCCGCAATGGACTTCATCGTGTCAAAGGATTGGTCGAACCCTTCGAGTTTGCACGAGAAAGTGCCATAGGAAACGGTCAAAATTTTATTTGAACCTACCATACTATCAACTCGCTTTCTGCCATCAGCGGCCTGACCTTTTTAACAGCAATTGGTTCGCAATCCGGAACGAAAAGAGGATTTTCACGGTATTATTTCATGGCAGTTTTGGGGCATGGTGCACGAAATGTGGCAAAGGCAATGTGATCTGGAATGATTGTTGACACCTCGGAAATGATAACGCTGATCGGTGGTGCAGGGGCATCATTGGATGACGTAAGCAGGGCTATGTCCTTGTGTTCAAACGCGATTGCGGCGGACGGGGGCGCGGATGTTGCGTTGGATGCGGGCGTGGAATTGACCCATGTGATCGGCGATCTGGATAGCCTTAGCCCCCGCGCGCGTGCCACATTTGCGGAAATCACCGTTTCTGTTGCGGAACAGGAAACGACCGACTTTGAAAAGTGTCTGTTGCGGACATCCGCCAAACAGATTCTCGCCCTTGGTTTTTTGGGCGGTCGTCTTGATCACCAGCTATCTGTTCTGAACGTTTTGGCGCGGTTTCGCGACCGCAACGTGGTTTTGTTTGGCGAAACGGACGTCTGTGTTTTGGTCCCGCAGGGCGGTCTGACGTTTGAGATGCCGACCGGAACACGTTTGTCGTTGATGCCCGTTAGCGCGGCGCGGGTGTGGTCGACCGGGCTGCGCTGGGATTTGTCGGGCGAGGCGATGACACCCGATGGATTTGTCAGCATTTCAAACGAGGTTGATGGTCAGGTTAGCCTCCGTGCGGATGGGGCGGTTCTGATGGTCGCCCCTGCCGCGCACCTTGAAACGGTCTGGGCTGCGGTCAGCAATTCGGCACGTTAATCGCAAGCCCGCCAAGGGATGTTTCCTTGTATTTGGCGTTCATATCTTCACCTGTCTGGCGCATCGTTTCGATCGCTGCATCCAGAGGCACCATATGGGCCCCATCCCCGCGCAGCGCGAGGCTGGCGGCCGAAACAGCCTTGATCGCGCCAAGGCCATTGCGTTCGATGCATGGAATTTGCACCAGTCCTTTGACCGGATCGCAGGTCATGCCCAAGTGGTGTTCCAAGGCAATTTCCGCCGCGTTTTCGATTTGCGACGGTGTTCCGCCAAGCACGGCACAGAGCCCCGCAGCCGCCATCGCGCTTGCGCTGCCGACTTCGGCCTGACACCCGCATTCGGCCCCCGAAATGGACGCATTGTATTTGATCAGCCCGCCAATGGCGGCAGCGGTCAAAAGAAACTCATCCATTTTGCGATCTGTTGCGCCGGGCACATGGTCCAGCCAGTATCGAATGACCGCCGGCAACACACCTGCGGCGCCATTCGTTGGCGCGGTCACAACCTGTCCGCCAGCGGCGTTTTCTTCGTTCACCGCCATGGCATAGACGGCCATCCAATCGTTGATGGTGTGCGGGGCAACCATGTTGAGGCCCTTTTCGGCCTGAAGCCGTTCGTGAATACCCTTGGCGCGGCGTTTCACCATCAGCCCGCCGGGCAATTCGCCGTCGGTGTCCAGCCCTCGGTCGATACAGTCATTCATGACCTGCCAAATCCGTTTGATCCCGCTATCGAGCGTATTCGGGCCGATGCGGCTAAGCTCGTTCTTGCGCTTCATCTGCGCGATAGTCAGGCCGGTCTTTGATGCCATCGTCAGCATCTCTGCCGCGCTTTGAAACGGGTAGGGGACCGCCGGACCGGTGTCCTTGGTCACACCTTGTGCCAGTTCGTCGGCGGTCACGACAAACCCGCCGCCAATTGAATAATAGGTTTCTTCGGTGATCACGTCGCCCTGCGCATCAAGGCCGCGGATAATCAGCCCGTTGGCATGCCCGGGCAGATTCGGGCCGAAATCGAACACAACATCGTCTTTGGGTTTGAACACCAGTTGGCCAAGCCCCTCTGGCATCACGGTGCCTTCGTTTGCGATGCGGGTCAGCTCTGCCTCGGCCTTGTCCGCATCATAGTCGTCGGCCCGAAACCCGGCGAGTCCCAATATGACAGCACGGTCCGTTGCATGACCGACACCTGTGAACGCCAAGCTGCCGTGTAGCGTGACGCGCAGTCGGCTGACCTCAAATGCGAGGCCACGCAGATGATCTAGGAACATGCTGCCAGCGACCATTGGGCCGATGGTATGGGATGACGAGGGGCCAACCCCAACTTTGAACATGTCGAAAACGGACAGGAACATGCGTGCCTCATGATTGTTTCGCACAGCAAGCCACGTTTGATCATATCGCCCTTGGCTGTTTGCGACTCTTAAAGTGGCAAATTGGTCGCTCAGCTTTTCAACTTATTCAACCCGTGACCTAAGCTGAGTGTCGCCGATGTCGTTTATGATCTAACGACAGGAGAAATTTGAATGGCGAACCCTCATCGCCGGGCGTGGTATCTGTCAGAGTTCGATCAAAACGGACCGGATATTTTAGCGCGGAGTGGTTCTCGGAACCCGTGGTCTCTTAATAAAACCGAACTGCGCCTCAGGGCCGAGGTTCGGGGCGTCGACGCTGGTCCGCGTCGTGGCAACCTTGTGCCAGATGCGCAGGTGTTTGCCTCACCTTGGACGGGTCCGCGCGTCGCTATCATCGACAGCGTCTATCGTCTGGTCGATCTGGAAACAGATGTTGAGTTCGATCTGGCTGTTGTTGACGTTAACGGTACCCGAGCTGCGATTTTACCCGACCGTGAAATGATCCCCGGTCATACCTATTTCGTTCTGGATGGTGGTGCGGATCGGGATTTGGTCAGCGAACCGGATTTCGCGATGGGGTTCCCCGATGACGCAACAATCGCGACCCCTGACGGCCCACGCGGCGTGGCCGAGATCATCACGGGTGATTTCGTTCTAACCCCCGATGGCCCAGCCGAGGTGCAGTGGACGGGGCGCCAGATTTGGCACGTGGGCGGCGGTTATCCCGTGATGGTGAACACCGACACGCTTGGGAATACGGCGCCGCTTGTCACTGGGTCAGACTACCTTGTCCGCAGCGTGCGCCCGCCGCATGTATTTGCGTCACTTGGTGATCTGGTCGGCATGCCCGGCGTATCCGAGGCCCCGTATCCGTCTGGGCAGAGCTACCACATCCTGCTGGACAAGCCGCAGGTGATTTTCGTCAACGGATTGCCGATCGTTTCGACCTTGCCCGGCCTAACCGTCATTCGCGCATTGGCCGCCGCAGATCAGGCGCGTCTATTGGCGATGTACCCGCATATTCAGGATGAATTTGAGGAATGGCACTTTAACGCCAGTGTCGTGAGCGGCGGTACATTGGTCAGCGCAATGAGCCAGCAGACCGGCGCGGCATAGGCAAAACCGCTCGCACCGATGGGGTAAACTTCTTATAAGGCTTAAGAATCCAAAGCGGAGAAGCCTTATGTCCACGGACCTGTCCCCGATTGATCGCGCAAAATTCGTCGCTGCGAAACGTGCGACGCAATACGTCGAAAGCGGCATGCGCGTGGGTTTGGGCACCGGATCGACAGCGGCATGGTTGGTCAAATGCCTTGGCGAATTGGTCCGCGAAGAAGGGCTGCGTATTCAGGGGGTGCCGACCTCTAGCCGCACCGCGCAGCTTGCGGCGGATGTCGGCATCGAGGTTGTCACATTGGACGAAGCCAAGTGGTTGGACATCACCATTGATGGCGCAGACGAATTTGACATGAACCTGAACCTGATCAAAGGCGGCGGTGGCGCGCACCTTCAGGAAAAGATCGTTGCGACCGCATCGGACCAGATGATCGTGATCGCTGACGCTTCGAAAAAGGTGGAAACGCTGGGTGCGTTTCCCTTGCCGCTAGAGGTGATCCCCTTTGGCTGGCAAACCACTAAAACAATCGTAGAAGAGGCATTGGTCGGTCTGGATGTACTGGGGCGCGATGTGACGCTGCGCATGAACGGTGACAGTGCCTTTGTCACAGACGAGGGTAACCACATCCTTGATCTGCATCTGAACCGTATTGCGAACCCGCGCCAGCTTAGCCTTGTTTTGAATCAGGTGCCGGGCGTGGTCGAAAACGGGCTGTTTCTGGATATTTGTGACGCGGTTGTTCTGGGCTTTGGCGATGGCCGCGTTGAGGTGCACGACATCAACCACGGTTCCGTCGAAGAAACCAAGTTCGACTTTCTTGAGAATGACAACATTTTTACCGACATTTCGGACTGAAATCCGAAATCGGGCACAGTGTGCGATTGGGAACGGTTGACCGGCAGGGCCGGACGCCCCACATCGCATCCGACGACGATTAAATAAGGAATAAACCGCCATGTCTTTTGACTATGATCTGTTTGTAATCGGCGGCGGCTCTGGTGGGGTGCGTGCGGGCCGAGTGGCCGCTGCAACCGGCGCCAAGGTCGCTCTGGCAGAAGAATACAGGATGGGCGGAACCTGTGTGATCCGTGGCTGCGTACCCAAAAAGCTAATGGTGTTTGCCAGCGAATTTCCCGATGCATTTGCCGATGGCCGCGCCTATGGCTGGGACGTAACCGACGGCGATTTTGACTGGTCGGTGTTCCGCGGCAAAATGCACGCTGAACTGGACCGGCTAGAGGGCATCTATCGTCGCCTGTTGGACGGGTCGGGCGTTCAGGCCTTTGATGCCCGCGCGACGGTCAGGGATGCGCATACCGTTGCCCTGTCCACTGGTGAGGAATTTACCGCCAAACATATTCTGGTGGCTGTTGGTGGTCGTCCTGTCAAACCGGCGATTGAAGGCGCCGATTTGGCGATCACATCGAACGAGATTTTCTTGCTTGATGACCTGCCCAAGTCGATCCTGATTGTCGGCGGCGGTTATATCGCCAGCGAATTTGCCTGCATTCTCAATGGTTTGGGCGTCAAGGTGACGCAGATGTACCGCGGCGAACAGATCCTGCGCGGGTTCGACAATGAATGTCGCAATCTGATTGCGGCAGAAATGGTCAACAAAGGCATTGATCTGCAGACTGGTGTGAATGTCACCAAGCTTGAAAAAACCGACGACGGTATTCTGGTCACCGACACAAACGGCGGTCAGGCAACCTATGGTCAGGTGATGTTCGCAACAGGCCGCGTGCCGAACACCGACGGGCTGGGGCTTGAGGCGCTGGGCGTTGAGTTGGGGCGTGCGGGCGAGGTTGTCGTTGATGACTATAGCCAGACAGCGGTGCCGTCGATCTATGCGGTGGGTGACGTGACAAACCGTGTCCAGCTGACGCCTGTCGCAATCCGTGAGGGCATGGCGTTTGTCGATACCGTGTTTAACGGCAAGCCAACCAAGGTCGATCACGAACTGATCCCATCGGCCGTCTTTACCCAGCCCGAGTTTGGCACCGTTGGCCTGTCCGAAGAGGCCGCAAGTGAGGTCGAACCGATTGAGGTTTACGCGACATCCTTCCGTCCGATGCAGACATTGTTTGCCGGACGCGAGGATAAAGTCCTAATGAAGCTGATCGTCAGCAAAGCATCGCGCAAGGTTCTGGGGTGCCACATCGTTGCGCCGGGCGCGGGCGAAATGATCCAGCTTGCTGGCATCGCCGTCAAAATGGGCGCAACCAAAGAGGATTTCGACCGCGTTTGTGCCGTTCACCCGACAATGTCGGAAGAACTGGTTACAATGAAAGCACCTGTCAGAACGACTTGATTTTTGGTCATCAGAAACCAATTTTAGGATGAACCGCCTCTCATCCGGATGAGGCGCAAATAGGGAAACGATAAAGCAGCATGGCAGCAAATAACGGAGGCCCATGGGGCGGCGGCGGTGGCAACCGCGGCGGTTCGGGCAACGGAGGAGACGACCGCAATAGTGGCAACAACGGTGGCAACCGTCGTCCGCCCGAAAACCAGATCCCCGAACTGGATGATCTGGTGAACAAAGGTCGTGAACAGTTTCGCGTCTTGATGGGCGGTGGCAACGGCGGTGGTCGTGGTCCTGCCAATGGCGGCGGCGATGGCGGACCGGGCTTTTCGAACGGTTTGGTTCTGACCGCTGCGGCTGGCGTTGCGGTTCTGTTCTGGGGCTTCAACTCGATCTACACGGTTAAGCCAGAAGAGCGCTCGGTCGAATTGTTCCTCGGGTCGTATTCGCAGACCGGTGAGCCGGGTCTGAACTTTGCGCCTTGGCCGTTTGTGACGCATGAGGTTCTGGCGGTGACGACAGAACGCACCATCGAAATCGGCACCTCGCGGTCGGGCCGTGATGCGGGTCTGATGCTGACCGGCGACGAGAATATCGTTGATATCGATTTCCAAGTCGTTTGGAACATCGCCGAGCCAGATAAATACCTGTTCAACCTTGCCGATGCCCCGGCCACAATCGAGGCGGTTGCAGAATCGGCGATGCGTGAAATCATCGCGCAGTCCGAACTGGCGCCGATCCTGAACCGTGACCGTGGTGTGATTGCGCAGCGTCTTGAGGAATTGATCCAAGACACGCTCGACAGCTACGACAGTGGTGTCAGCATCGTCCGTATCAACTTTGACAAGGCCGACCCGCCCGAACAGGTTCTTGCCGCCTTCCGCGCGGTTCAGGACGCTGAACAGGAACGGGAACGTCTGCAAAACGAAGCGGACCGTGACGCGAACCAAAAACTGGCTGCCGCACGTGGTGAGGCCGCTCAGACGCTTGAACAGGCCGAAGCCTACCGTGCGCAGGTTGTGAACCAAGCACAGGGTGAGGCCAGCCGCTTTACCGCGGTTCTTGGCGAATACCAGAACGCACCGGACGTGACACGTCAGCGAATTTACCTTGAGACAATGGAAAGCGTCTTGGGTGACATTGATATCATGCTGCTGGACGACGGTGCAGGCGGCGACAGCGGCGTTGTGCCGTACCTGCCGCTGAACGAACTGATCCGTAACAATCAAAGCGGAGGGTCGAACTGATGCGTAAATCTGCTTTCGCAATTCCGGCCCTTTTGGCCATTCTGTTCGTTGGCTTTTCGTCGATCTTCATCGTTGATGAACGCGAAAAGGCACTGGTTCTGCAATTCGGTCAGATTGTCCGCGTGAAAGAGGATCCGGGCCTGAGCCTGAAAATCCCATTCATCCAGACCGTTGTGACCTATGATGACCGTATCCGCGCGCTGGATATGGAATCGCTCGAGGTGACGCCGTCGGATGATCGTCGTTTGGTTGTCGATGCCTTTGCGCGGTACCGTATCGTAGATGTCGAACAGTTCCGTCGCGCCGTGGGTGCAGGCGGCGAGGCATTTGCCGAACGCCGTCTGGATTCGATCCTGCGCGCCGCAACGCGTGAGGTTCTGGGTACCGTTTCGTCGAACGACATCCTGTCGACCGACCGTGCGGCCCTGATGCTGCGGATCCGCAACTCGGCCATCAGCGAAGGCCAGGCATTGGGCCTTCAGGTGATCGACGTGCGTCTGAAACGGACCGACCTGCCACCTGCCAACCTTAACGCCACCTATGCCCGTATGCAGGCAGAGCGTGAACGTGAGGCCGCTGACCAGATCGCTCGTGGTCGCGAGGCGGCCCAGCGTATTCGTGCACAAGCGGATCGTACCGTGACCGAACTGGTGTCCGAGGCACAGCGAGAGGCCGAAATCATTCGCGGTGAGGCTGACGCAGAACGCAACGCGATTTTTGCCGACGCTTATGGCGCAGATCCTGAGTTCTTTGAATTCTACCGGTCGATGATCGCCTATCAGCGCGCGCTGAATTCGGGCAATACATCGATGGTTTTGTCGCCTGATAGCGATTTCTTTACCTATCTCGAGAATCCTAACGGCGGTTCTCAGTAACTCCTGTTAAATCAGTTTATTAGGGCCGGTCATCTGACCGGCCTTTTTCTTTTGCAAAGGTCACAGTCACTTGAGTTTGCAGATCAGGGGTTGAGTTGGCGGATGCGCGACTTACAGTCATTTCACAGAACAAAAAATGAGGCGAACGTGAAAACGCAAACAATGGCCACCGCTCAGGGTAATCAGTCGGTCCTGCACATGCTGCAGGTGTTGTTCGTTGGTGGTCTGCTGTTGTTGGCCCAAACCGTAGTGGCCGCCGCGCAGGATCGCCCCTTGTCCTTTGCCGATTTGGCAGAAAGCATCAGTCCGGCGGTTGTGAACATCACGACAACCACCGCCATCGCAACCAACGCAGGACCACAGGGCGCTGTCCCCGAAGGATTCGAAGAGTTTTTCCGCGATTTCGACGATGATGGCCCCCGCAGCGCGACATCTCTGGGGTCGGGGTTCGTGATTTCGGCAGATGGTTTCATTGTCACCAACAACCACGTCATCGAAGGCGCCGATGAAATCCTGATCGAGTTTTTTCCCGGAGGTGGTGATCTGGTGCCTGCTGCGCTGATCGGAACAGACCCCAAGACGGATATCGCGCTGCTTAAGGTCGACCTGACCGACCTACATTTTGTCCCCTTTGGCGACAGCGACACGGCCCGCGTTGGCGACTGGGTCATGGCGATGGGGAACCCGCTGGGGCAGGGGTTCAGCGTTTCGGCCGGTATCGTGTCGGCCCGCAACCGCGAACTGTCTGGCACCTATGACGACTACATCCAGACCGACGCCGCGATTAACCGTGGTAACTCTGGCGGGCCGCTGTTCAACCTAGATGGCGAAGTGATCGGCGTGAATACCGCGATCCTGTCGCCGACTGGCGGGTCGATCGGGATCGGCTTTTCCATGGCGTCTAACGTGGTGGTGCCCGTTGTTGCCCAACTTGAGGAATTCGGCGAAACCCGCCGTGGCTGGCTTGGCGTTGTGATCCGCGACCTCAATAGCGCCGATGACCCCGCCTTTGGCACCGTTGGCGCATTGGTGACCGAGGTGCCAGCCGGTCCTGCGGCGGATGCCGGTGTGTTGGTCAATGATGTCATTGTGACGTTCGACGGGCAGGATGTGCCTGACACCCGCGATCTTGTCCGCATGGTTGGCAACGCACCTGTCGGCAAAACCGTTATCCTTGAGGTTCTGCGCGCCGGTGAACTGACCGAGGTTGGCGTGACGCTTGGCCGCCGCGAAACAGCCGAGGCCGCCGTCGTTGCCGCCGCCGAAACCGAAGAAGAGGCGCCCGAAGTGCGTGACATTCTGGGGATGACGCTGTCGGAAATCACGCCCGAGATCACCGAGGAATACAATGTTGCCGTGCTTGATGGTCTGGTGATCATTGACGTGATCAAAGGGTCCGATGCCGCACAAAAAGGGCTGCGTGTTGGTGATGTCCTTGTCGAGGCTGGACAGCAGGCGGTGACGTCATTTGACGATCTAGAGGCGCGCATTGCCGAGGCGACCGAGGCTGGCCGCACCTCTATCCTTGTTCTGGTGCGCCGCGATGGTAGCCCGCGGTTTGTTCCGCTGAGCCTTGAGTAAGTGACGCACTTACGACTTGCGACCGATGCTGATCTGCCGGTGATCCGGCAGATCGCGCAAAACAGCTTTGCCCCCTATGTGCCAAGGATCGGCAAACCGCCTGCGCCGATGACGCAGGACTACGCCCCCTTTCTCGCAAAACAGCAGGTCACCGTCGCCGAAGACAACGGCCGGGTTGCGGGATTTGTCGTCTGCCTGATCAAGGCGGATCACCTCTATGTCGATGCCATTGCTGTTGATCCGATGGCGCAAGGGCGCGGGACCGGGCGGCAGTTGATGCAACACGCAGCGCAGCAGGCCCGTCGCCTTGGATTGCCGAAGGTTAGGCTATGCACAAACGTCAAAATGACGGAAAACATCGCGCTGTATCAGCGGCTAGGGTTTGTCGAAACAGGGCGCGGGGAACAGGACGGGTTCGAGCGGGTGTTCTTCGGGCTTAGTATTGGCCCTGAATAATTCCCAATTCTTCCGGTGTGAGCGCGACAAGCCCCAGCGATTTCGCAGTGCGAAGATCAAGCAGGGCGGTGTTCAGCCCGTGTTGTGCCTGATACGCCTGAAGCCCGTTTGTGGTCGCGGCATCCACCACCCCGTTGATCGGTCCGCCATAGTACCCGCGAGCGGCCAAGGCGCGTTGAAGCGCCGAGATAAATTCTGGCGATAGATCTTCGGGGCAGACGATTTCGAAACTGACCTCGGTGCGTTCCGTCAAAATCAGTTGCCGGGTGACCGTTTCATAGACTGGCCCCTCGACCGAAAAACCAACCTGTTCCTGCCGCGTTACGGTTTGCGTCCGTGCGGGGGTCACGTCATTGCCATAGCATTTGCCGTCGGCACCCCCTTCGATCCCGGCCAGCGCAAAGGCGGGCGGGTTGGAATAGGGGGGCGGTCCTTCGGCACATCCGGCCAAAATCACACCCGCAAAGGCGCAAAGTTGCACGATCGATTTCATGGTTGGGCTGCTCTGCCTCGTTTGAGGGGACATTAGTCGTTTTGTCCTTGGCAGGCAAATTCTTGGTTGCAAAATATCACAACAATGGGACTGGCAGGGATGCCGATGCTGCCCTAGATAGGTTGGGACGAATTTCGAAGGACAGATTGATGGCGAAAATCACGTATATTGAACACAACGGAACCGAGCACACCGTTGATGTAAAACCAGGCATGACCGTCATGGAAGGTGCCCGCGACAATGGGATCCCCGGCATCGAGGCGGATTGCGGCGGCGCATGCGCCTGTTCAACCTGCCACGTCTATGTGGCCAACGATTGGGTCGAAAAGCTGCCTGCGATCGACGCGATGGAAGAAGACATGCTGGATTTCGCCTATGAAACCGATCCAAGCCGGTCGCGCCTGTCGTGCCAGCTGCGCGTGACGGACGATATGGACGGCCTAATCGTCAACATGCCCGAGCGTCAGATCTGATGCGTTGGCTGGCGCTTGCTCTTTCGACCCTGCCGTTTTCGGCTGCGGCCGAAATTACAGGGGCCAGCTATGTCGAACCCACCACCGTCTATGGGCACAATGCGATTGAAGGTGGTGAGTATGCGTTCCTGCGCGTTGAGTTGGGCGGTGACGCGGCCCTGATCCGGTATGACGATGCGGTGTTTGAGGACAGCGCGCCGCGTCTTGTGGATTTTGACATGGACGGCACGCCCGAGGTGCTGACGGTCGTCAGCGACTTTGAACAATGGGCGCGTGTCCAGATTTTCGACTTGGTTGATGGGGCGGTGGTGCCGGTTGCGTCTAACGCCCCCATCGGCACGCGCTTTCGCTGGCTTGCGGTTGCGGGCACAGCCGATTTCGACGGTGATGGCACCTTGGAAATCGCCTATGTAGATCGCCCCCATCTGGCCAAAATCCTGCGCATTCTGAATGTCCGTGACGAGGATGGGGTTTGGTCGCTGACCGAGGTCGGCACCTTGGACGGTGTGACCAATCACAAATACCGCGATCCCAATATTGAGGGCGGCATTCGCAACTGCGACTCGCCCGAGGTAATTCTGGCCGATGCTAAATGGGACCGCATCGTGGGTGTCACGATGGACAACGGCGCGCTTGTGGCGCGGGATATTGCCGCCTATCGCGGGGCCGACAGCCTGACCCGCGCCTTAGCCTGTGAATGACGCCAGTACGATCAGGGCTGTGATCTCTGCGACCTGCTGGCTGGCGCCCAGAATATCGCCGGTCTGTCCGCCGATCTTGGCCTGAGCAATCAGGTAACACGCCGCTGTCGCCCCGCAGAGGAAGATGAACAGCGGCACAACAGCCAGCCCAGTCAGCACCAGCGACAGGACCAGACCGACCACAATCGCAATGCCAAGCGTTGTTTTGTCAGGGCGGCCCACAGCCGCAGACAGGCCGCTGCCACGCGCGTTGTTCAACAGATGCATCAGCACGACCATCGGTATCCGGCTGGTGATCGCCGCCACAAGGACGCCGGCCCACATTGCGCCATTCGCAATAATCGCGGTTAGGGCGACCCACCGCAGCAACAGCCCAAGGCCAAGCGCAAGAACACCGAAGGTGCCGATGCGGCTGTCTTTCATGATTTCAAGGCGGCGTTCGCGGGTCCAGCCACCCCACAGGCCATCCGCACTATCGGCAAGCCCGTCTTCATGCATGGCACCGGTGATTACGACCAACGTCGTCAGGATCAGTGCGGCGATGATTTCCGGCCCAAGGCCAAACCATTTCGCGACGGTGCCAACAATCAACGCGACAAAGGCAATCGCCAATCCCGCAAGGGGATAGGCCCAGATGGCCAGTTGACGGCGTTCGGTGGCCGCGTCGTGGTCTACTGGCACGGGAATACGCGATAACAGGCCGATCGCTGCCCAGATATCCTGAACCTTCAGCCGATCCGATAGATTTGCCGTGTCGTCATTAGACATTGGTGCGACCTTTCTGAACTTTCATTCTGTCGCAACTGAGGTACATAGGCCGGACCAATAGGTCAACGAGGTTAAAATGACTGCGCCATTTCAAACGCTGAATGAATTCAAAGCGACCCTACAAGCCGCGCCTGCTGCGGATCAAACGGCCCTTGGAGAGGCCGCAGAGCGCAACGGCCAGCTGACCAAACCCCCCGGTGCCTTGGGCCGCCTAGAAGACTTGGCGATTTGGTACTGTGGCTGGCGCAAAGATCCCAAGGCGCAAATTTCTGCGCCGCAGGTTGTGGTGTTCGCAGGCAATCACGGCGTTTGCGCACAGGGCGTTTCGGCGTTTCCACCCGAGGTCACCGTTCAAATGGTCGCAAACTTTGAACACGGCGGCGCGGCGATCAACCAACTGTCCAAAGCGTTTGGCGCGAAAATGGATGTTGTTGCGCTCGATCTGGATACGCCGACAGCCGATTTCACCCAAGCACCAGCCATGACCGAAGCCGAGGTTGTTGCCGCGCTTCAGGCCGGTTGGACCGCCGTTGACCCATCTGCAGACTTGTTCGTCACGGGCGAAATGGGGATCGGCAACACGACCCCCGCCGCGGCGATTGCCTGCGCGCTATTCGGGGGCGAGGCATCGGATTGGACCGGTCGCGGCACTGGCGTCGATGACGAGGGCCTGACCCGCAAAACCAACGCTGTTGCGGCTGGTCTGGCGCTGCATGGTGATCGCGATCCGCTAGAGGTTTTGCGCTGTCTGGGTGGTCGCGAAATCGCGGCGATGGCTGGTGCCATTGCGGCGGCGCGTCATCATTCAATCCCTGTTATCATCGACGGGTTCATTTGTTCGGCTGCGGCGGCTGTCCTTGAACAAACGCAAACAGGCGCTTTGGATCACGCCGTCGCAGGGCATCAGAGTGCCGAGGGCGCGCATGGCAACCTGTTGGCCAAGCTGGGCAAAGACCCACTTCTACAGCTTGGTCTGCGCTTGGGCGAAGGTTCGGGCGCGGCCTTGGCGATTGGCGTGCTCAAAGGCGCGCTGGCCTGTCATTCTGGCATGGCAACCTTTGCCGAAGCAGGTGTGAGCGAAGGCGAGGCCTAAGCCTCGCTGTCTTTGCTGGCGGCCTTTTGGGCGCGTTCCTGAACGCGGGCCATCAAGGTCGCCTCTAGCTCGGCATTCAATTGTTTGGCGCGTGCCATGTATTCGGGGTTGTCGGTGGCGGCGACCCCGGGTTTCCAAAGTTCGGCCAGATCGCGCAGCCCGTTGCGGTCGTGCTGATAAAACTGGGTTTCTGCCTCGGACGCTTCGTATTCGGACAGGCCCAGATTTTCCAACGCATAGCGACCGGCCCTAAGCGAGCTGTCGAACAGTTCGCGAACGATGTCGTCTGCACCTGCAGCATAAAGCTCGTACACATGGTTGCGATCGCGTGCGCGTGCGACGATGTGAATGTCCGGTCGTTGTTTGCGGGCATAGGCGACCAGTTTGTTGGCGGTTTCTTTCTTATCCACGGCCACGACCAGAACGCTTGCCGTTTGCAGGCCCGCCGCTTTCAGCAGGTCGGGGCGGGTTGGATCGCCGAAATATCCCGAAAACCCGAATTTTCGCATCGCCTGAACGGTTTCAAGGTCGCTGTCCAGCACCACGGTCTTGAACCCCGCCGATTGAACCAGCCTGTTCACGATCTGCCCAAATCGCCCGATCCCAGCGATGATCACCGCACCTTGGTCGTCGATTTCATCGGCGGCATGGTCGTGACTGTCGTCGGACATCCGCGAGGTCCGATATTCATACAGGATGAACAGTAGCGGTGTGATCAGCATAGACAGCGCAATGATCAGCAACAGCTTTTGCCCAAGCGCGGGGCTAAGCACATGGGTGCCAAGCGCAAAGGAGATCAGCACAAAGCCAAATTCGCCCGCTTGTCCAAGGCTAAGCGAAAATAGCCAGCGATCACGCGGTTTCAGACGCCAGATCCGGGCCAACCCGTACAGGATGCCGACCTTTACCGCGATCAGCAAAAGTGTCAGCGCAACAATGCGGAACGGGTCGCCAAAAAACGCATCAAAGTCAAAGCCAGCACCGACCGTGATAAAGAACAGCCCAAGGAGCAGCCCCTTGAACGGTTCAAGGTCGCTTTCCAGTTCGTGCCGAAATTCCGAGTTTGCCAGCACCACACCCGCCAGAAAGGTACCGAGCGCAGGCGAAAGGCCGACCATCTGCATCAGCACAGCGATGGACACCACCATCAACAGGGCTAGCGCCGTGTACATTTCCCGCAGGCGCGCGTGGTGGATATAGCGGAAAACCGGTCGGGTCAGGAAAATGCCAACGATCACGATCGCTGCCATTGCCCCCAAGGTGACGAGTGTGACGCCCCATCCCGGCAGTCCGTCAACCAGTGATATCGCGCTGTGACCGTGGCTGTTGTCGACCTTTTGGATGGACCCATCCGGCGCAATTTGCATCGCAGGTGCCACCGTCAGCAACGGGATGATCGCCAGAAACGGAATGACCGCGATATCCTGCGTCAGCAGGACCGAAAACACGTTTCGCCCACCCGCCGTCTGGGTCAGCCCTTTTTCCGACAGGGTTTGCAGCACGATCGCGGTCGATGACAGCGCCAGGATCATGCCGATCGCGACAGCATCGGCAAAGGGTTCATTCATCAGCATCGCCAGACCGGTCAGGGCAAAGGTGGTCAGCGCCACCTGCATCCCGCCGAGCCCCAGTAATTTGGAACGCATGTTCCACAATGTGCGCGGCTCTAGTTCAAGACCGATCAGGAACAGCATCATAACCACGCCGAATTCGGCAAAATGCTGAACCTCTTGGGTTTCGTGTCCAACCAATCCCAAAAGGGGACCAATCGCGATACCCGCCATCAGATAGCCAAGGACGGACCCCAGCCCAAATCGCGCCGCAAGGGGGACTGCAATGACGGCCGCACCCAGATAGATCGTTGCTTGAAATAGAAAATTTTCCATAATTCACAATGTCGGTCAAAGGTCCGATTTGGCAACCTCAGAACACGCACAAGTTTTGTGAATTATCCCCGAGGCATTTCAATGCCGTATGTTGTGCCGCGTTTGATATAGTTCACTGCGTCCGAACTGATTGATGTGACTTGCCCGCCATCAAGGCTATCGCCGACCCGCACGGTGATCACATTGCCGTTGCGCAACCGGATCAGGGCGCGCCGGTCGCTGGATGAACCAGCCACACCCAGCAACGACATTTGCCGCAGCGGTATGACGTTTTCTTCGGTCGCATTAGCCGCAACGCCGCCCGGTACGGGGCCGCTTGGGCGTGTTGTGGCGGGTGCAGACACCACACCGGCGGTCGAGGCCGACGCGGTCTGAGCGGCCGCAGAACGTGTTGGTACATCGGCTGGGCGCAATTCGGGTCGTAACGAGGCGGTCAAAACGCCCGCGTTCGCCGCCGTGACAGCATCGGCGATTGCGGCCACATCGGTCAGGTCGATTTCTGGCGGAACAAGGTCTTCGGGCCGCAAGCGCGGACGAATGGCTGCCAGTTCCTCACGCGTGTAGCCGCCAAGGGCCTGACGCTCGATCTGTTCCAATACGTCGTTCGGGCGCGCTTGGGGGCGGATTGCGGCAATCGCGGCAAGTTCCGGCGACAGCGCCGTGTCCTCTGGTGTGGCTGGCACGTCGTCCGGCGTCACCTCGGTCGCATCAGGGCGGAGCGGCGGGCGCACATCAGGTGCGCCAAGGAAAACGACCGTACCATAAGGCGTCACGGTACCTTCGGGCGTTGCCGCGACAAAGCCGTTGTCGTCCAAGCTTAGCGTGCTGCCTGGTGCCAGAGGCAGAATAGGGGTTGGGTACAGCAGATCAGGAAGCATTGCCCGTTCCGAGGGCAAAGCCACCGCATCCGCTGATCGGGTGACGGGGTCAATGGCGGCGATTTTGATGTCATCGGCATTTTCGCCGCGTGGCAGGAATGGCAAGGTCGGGGCCCGTTGCCACACGCCAGTCTGGTCATAGCGCGCCTGCGCCTCAGCCGGTGTCAGGATGACAGGCTGCGATACAAACTCTGGAATATCCGCGACGATTTCGGGTTCGGCCTCGGGTGTCGCCTCGTCTACGGGGGCTTCGATCGCCTCGGGTTCTGGGGCCGTCAAAGACGCATCAAGTTCCGCGATTTCAGCGAGGTCATCCTCGATTTCTTCGGCATCGGTCGGCACAGCGGCCGTGTCGTCAATGATCGGCTCGGCCACTATGATTTCTGATTGGCTTGGCGGCGCAAGTCGCAGGACCTGCGCAACAGTTTGGTCCGTCAACGCCGCCCAAAGCGCGACGCCAGCCAAGAACAGCAACAAAATCGCGGTCAGGATCAGGGCCAGATGCTTGGGTCGTCTTGCCGCGCCTTTCTTGCGCGCGCCAAAGACGGTCATGCGTTCGACTTCGGTGTCGGGCTGTTCCGGTTGCGGGGCTTCGTCACGAATGGTTTTGCGACGGCGCGTGCGGAACAGACCCCGTTCTTTTGGTTCGGGGTCGGGCTTGCCCTCGGCGACGGGGGGTGCAGCGGGGACAGGGGTGCGGACGATTGCAGGCGCAGCCGGTTCCGGATCGGTCGGCAGTTCAAGTCGAGGCGTCGCAACCACCGCTTCCTCGGCCTTGGCGACAATGGTCGGCGTCGGTGTCGGCTGAACGGTTCGCGCCGTGCTGGTAAAGACCGGCATAACAGGCTGCTGCTCGTCCGTGTCGGTGTCTTCTGCCTCGGCGGTCTCTGCGTCCGATACCTCATCCTCGACCACAGGCTTTGGCGCGTCAGGGACCTGTTCCTCGGGTGTTGCCTCGGGTTCGGTCTGGGGCTCTGCCTCGGATGTTTCCTGCGGCTGATCTGGTTCGGGTTCTGGTTCCGAAACCTCTGGCGCCGGTGCCGGATCCGGTTCTGTTTCAACAGGCTCTGGTTCCGGTGTGGGTGCAACGGCCTCTGGCTCTGGCTCGGGATCATCGTTCGATGCCGGTGCAGGGTCGTCACTGGCCTCGGTTGGCAGTTGAACCTCGACCGTTCCCGTCACTTTGACCGGTTCGGCATCCCGTTCCAACGTTTCGCCCGGCGCAAGGATCGATGCGGCCGCTTCGGTCTGGCCAAAGAACGG
Organism: Marivivens sp.; assembly: GCA_965215785.1. Taxonomy (GTDB): domain Bacteria; phylum Pseudomonadota; class Alphaproteobacteria; order Rhodobacterales; family Rhodobacteraceae; genus Marivivens. The sequence continues at coordinate 1,900,392 of OZ244120.1, forward strand.
TTCGCCAACATAGGTGAACGCATCGGGCACCGAGGTGAAGCACACCGGATTAAATTTGAAATCCCGCGCGAATGCCTCGGCTTCGCTGAGCGTTTCCTTGGCGACCGCAGCAACATATGTCCGACCGCCGCCGCGGCTGAAATCATAGACAAGGTCATCGATCGCGTAAGGCGTCGCATCTTTCAAAAGATCGACAATCTCGTCTTCGCTGGCGCGTGGGTTATCAATCGGCAGATATTTGATCTGTTCGTTCGGCAGCAGGATTTTTGAACGCAGGCCCTGTGGATCAAGCGTAAGCGCCGTCCTGCGAAGCATGCCCATCTTGTCGGACAGCTCAGGATCATCGATCGCAACTTCGCCCACAAGATGCCATCCACCTGTCACACGGTGGAGAAGCTTAATCCCCTCGAACGACAGTGAAAGTGCAAAATTCGGTGTCATGAAATGGCTTTAGCATTGTTGTTATATGTGGGGAATTTAATTCCCAAGCACGACGCAGGCTATAGCAAGTTCCCGCGCATCCAAGTCTTTTGGCGTGGCAATGACCTTTTTTCGTGCACACTTAGGGGTGAGTTACACTTTTGGGGATATCAAGATGCCTGTTTCCTTGCGAACGCTTGCCGTGGTTGGACTGACGCTCACACCTGTTTCGGGGTGGGCCGAGGACTATGCGCGGTCCATTTCCGTCTCTGGAACGGGGGAAATCACGCTACCGGCCGATCAGGCGACAATCCGCGTTGGTGTCCAGTCGGGCGGGGGCACCTCTGCCGAGGCGATGAACGGCGCCAGCAACGCAACAGCCGCTATTCTGGCGTTATTAGCGGACGAGGGGATCGCCCCCACAGACGTGCAGACCCAAGGGCTTAGGCTGACGCCGGTGTATAAGCGCGGATTGTCCGGCGTCGATTACACCCAGATCAGCGGCTATTCGGCGGTCAATACCGTGTCTGTCACGACCACGGATTTGAACGGCGTGGGTCAGTTGTTGGCAGATATTGTCGAATTGGGCGGTAACCGGATTGACGGTGTGACCTTTGGCCTAAGCGATCCCGATGCGCATCAGGATGAGGCCCGTATCTTGGCCGTGCAAGACGCCCGCGCCAAGGCCGAGCTATACGCCGAGGCCGCTGGGATCGCCGTTGGACAGGTTATCAGCATCACCGAAAATGGCTTTAGCGGGCGTGCGGTTTTTGAAATGGCGCATCAAATGACAATGGCCGATAGCAGCGTCGCGGATGTTCCGCTGGCTCCGGGTGAAATCACCGTATCGGCCAATGTGTCACTGATGTACGAAATTGCGGATTAACGCATCCAGAACCCTTCGGATTTAATCCGGTTCCTGATCTGCTTTTCCTTGCGTGGCAGGTCGTTTTGATCAAACAGGGCGCGGACCTTTTTTCCGCGTCCTTGATAGATCATCCGCTTAATCGGGTCATAGCCCTTTAGCAGCTTTTTGACCTTATTCGGCGCGGTAACCGTTTCCAGTACCTCGACAACACGGTCCGATTCCCGCGCATAGAGCAGTGGGAACATGCGATAGTGACAGGACACATCGCCATCCAGTCCGTCCAATTCGCTGCCCGGACGTCCGCCGCCCAGACCGTGAATGACCAACGGCAAAACGATCTGATCCAGCCATGGGTCGATGGATTGAATAACCAGTTCTTCGGGGCGGTTGTCGCGGACCTCTAGGGCATATCGCAAGAACCGTTCACGGAACGCGGCGGGGTCTTTGTAGAAAAACCAACCCGCGTTGAAATACAGATACCGCTCCCAGTATTCGTCGGGTTTGCTAAGGTCGAGCGAGCTTGCGAAATCGAGGTCAAACCGGTCGTACAGTGATTTCCAAATCGCGGTGTAGCCGGGCCAATAGAGGTCTTCTTCTGGCCATGTGCCTTCGCGGCGCATTGAGGCGGCTGGTTTGTCAAAGTCGATGTCGAGATCCGTCAGCTCGCCAGTGATCAGCGTATCGGTGTCGAAAAAGATAAACGGCTCACCCTCGGGCAGGGCGGACAGGCCTTCGATTTTGTTTCCGTAGGGGTAATATTCGCCAAAATGTTCGTTTTCGAACGGCACAACCTCGGCGCCGAGTTTTTCCAATCCCGCACGAACGTCATCATTGATGCGCGTTTCCTTGGACCAGCGGTGGTTTTTCTGCGGTTCGGCGACAATCAACCGACCTTTGAATTTGGGCGATGATTCTCGCAAGCTGGCCGCAAAAACGAGGGCCTCATACTGAAGCCGCCCAGCTTGACCAATGATGAGGATATTAAACTTTTCTTTTTGCGCCATATCTCGACTGCCTCTGACTGCGCTTATGGGCTTAGTCTATACAGTCTTTGATATCAGGGGAAAGCTTTGCAAACCAACGCAAGGGCGAAATTATACGGTTGCCCGAAATCCGAACGCGGTCGCCCTAGGGCGTGCAATTTTCACCAGCAATCTTTTTGGGAAAGTGGTGGGTGACCCTGGAATCGAACCAGGCATGGGTCTCCCCGGCGGAGTTACAGTCCGCTGCCGCACCTTGCAGCTCGTCACCCGATCAAGGCGTCGCCTTGTCTGTGGAGGGGTGAATATTGCGAGGGCGCGGGGGCGTCAACAGGAAAATCAGAAGAAAATGCAATGCACTTGTTTCTTGGTGATCTTTGACGCATGGAGGGGCGGTTAAAGCGGAGCGCATCATGAAAAAACCAAAGTGGGTTATTCAAAAGGAACAGGCGAAACGGGCGGCGGCATCGGAAACGGTGTGGCTGTTTGGTATACACGCGGTTCGGGATGCGTTGCTGAACCCTGCGCGGACAAAGCTGCGACTGGTGGTGACGATAAACGCCGAAGCGAAACTGGCGGATGCTATCGCGGAGTCGGGAATCGATCCCGAGATCACCGATCCCAGAAAATTCGATGTGCCGATTGATGCATCCTCGGTGCATCAGGGCGCCGCACTAGAGGTCAAACCGTTGAATTGGGGATCATTGAATGATGTCGCCCTTGCGGATGGTCCGGGGCCGCAACGGCTCGTTCTGTTGGATCGCGTGACGGACCCGCATAATGTGGGCGCTATTTTGCGATCCGCCGAGGTGTTCGGCGCGCGGGCGGTGGTGGCTGTTGCGCGTAACTCGGCCCCTGAAACGGGCGCTTTGGCAAAGACGGCCAGCGGCGCGTTGGAACGTCAGCCTTATGTGCGGGTGCGGAACCTAGCTGACTCGATCGTAGAGCTGCAGGAACTGGGATATATCGTTTTGGGATTGGACGGCGAAGCCGATCAAACCATCGAAGCGGCGATTGAGGGCAAGCGCGACAGACCCATTGCGCTTGTGCTTGGGGCCGAGGGGCCAGGTCTGCGCGAAAAGACCAAAGAGACCGTTGATGCGCTGGTCAAGATTGATTTTGCAGGTGGATTTGGATCCCTAAACGTGTCCAACGCGGCGGCGGTTGCGCTGTACGCGTCTAAAGAATTGTAACAATTGGCGCTGGGCGGGGCGCCTGCGCCTGCGGCGACACCCGCCCACCCAGCCAGCGTTTCGCCCTAACAGATTGATATTGCGCGGCCTTTTCCCTGTGGCGGCGTAACAACACGCTCACAAGGAAGCGAGCGGGCTGGGGTTTTGGCGGGCCCGGTGCGATATACTTGGTCGAGACCAAGGGATTCTGTGATGATTAGCCGTCGTTCCATATTGCTTTCTGCTGCTGCTCTGCCGTTCGCCGGTGCCGCTGTCGCGCGCGCGCCTGAAATGTGCTGTTCCGATGGGATCGCGCTGGGCGGAAATGATGCGGTGGCTTATCACTATCAGGCGATGGCGGCTGCGGGTCGGCCTGAGTTTTCGTTGATGTGGCGCGATGCGGTGTGGCAATTCGAAAGCTATGACAACATGTCGGCCTTTGAAATGGACCCGTGGTCCTATGCGCCGCAATTTGGTGGATATTGCGCGCTTGGTATGTCGCAGGGGCGGCTGTACCCCGGTGATCCGTCGGCATGGCGGGTGCACATGGGCAAGCTGTACGTCTGCCAGTCGGAATCCTTTCTGAATATTTGGATGCAAGCCCCTGAATCGTTCATCGGGGCAGCAGAACGGAACTGGCCCGATATTCTGTGGGCTTAGCGATCTGTTCACATTTTTATGAAAACCCTTTCAGATCTTAGGTTCACACCTAAATGAAAAGAAGGATGCAAGGGACGGAACACCCTTGCATTATATCACTGTCCCTCGTTCCATACTGGCGTCCGATGCTTCGGACGCCTTTTTTTTGTGAGAGCTATGACAGACCCAGAGATCGCCACGCTGTTTTCCAAAAAACCAACAATTGCGATTGTTGGTGCGTCCAAGAACCCCAGTCGCCCTGTGTACGGGGTCATGGCCTATCTGATCGAGGCCGGGTTTGACGTGATCCCGGTCAATCCAGGTCTGGCTGGTCAGGAGTTGCTGGGGAAAACGGTTGTTGCGACAATGTCAGAGATTGAACGACCGGTTCAAATCGTTGATGTGTTCCGTCAGTCTGATGCCGTGCCGCAGATCGTCGAAGAGGCATTGAGCCTAGGGGAGGATCGGCCAGTGCTGTGGTTGCAGCTGGGCATTCATCACCCTGTTGCAGAAGCCGAGGCCAAGGTTGCAGCCATGCCGGTCATCAGCGGCAAGTGCATCAAGATCGAACATCAGCGCCTATTGGCGTGACGCCTTTTCCGCGATGCCGGATTGTGACGTGCGGCGATCAAGCTCGGCCTCGATGTCGGCAAGGGTGACATCCCGCGCGGCACACATCACCAGCAGGTGATAGAGGCTATCGGCGGCTTCGCCGATCAGTTTGTCGCGGTCACCTTTGACGGCTTCGATCACGGCTTCGATCGCTTCTTCGCCAAACTTTTCGGCGCATTTTTCCGGACCTTTGGCCAGCAATTTGGCGGTCCAGCTGCTGTCAGGGTCGGCGGATTTGCGGGCCTCGATGGTGGCGGCAAGATCGTTTAGGGACATCAGAGCCTCATAGGGATGCCGGCGGCTGCCATGTGTGCCTTGGCTTCGCCGATGGTGTAAGTGCCAAAGTGGAAAATCGAGGCGGCAAGAACGGCGGATGCGCCGCCTTCTGTGACGCCTTCGACAAGGTGGTCGAGATTGCCGACGCCGCCCGATGCGATGACGGGGACGCTAACAGCGTCCGAAATCGCGCGGGTCAGGGGCAGGTTGTACCCGTCTTTGGTGCCGTCACGATCCATCGAGGTCAGCAGGATTTCCCCCGCGCCCTTTTCGGCGGCGGTGCGGGCAAATTCGACGGCATCAATGCCGGTTGGCTTGCGCCCCCCGTGTGTAAAGATTTCCCAGCGGCCTGGTTCGACGGTTTTGGCGTCAATTGCGCAGACGATGCATTGGCTGCCAAACCGCAGGGCAGCGTCGGTCAGCACATCAGGATTGGCCACGGCGGCCGAGTTGAAACTGACCTTATCCGCGCCAGCCAGTAGAAGGTTCCGCACATCTTCGGATGTGCGCACGCCGCCACCAACGGTCAGCGGCATAAAGCATTCCTCGGCGGTACGGTTCACCAGATCGAACATGGTGCCGCGGTTTTCATGCGTGGCATGAATGTCGAGGAAACACAGCTCATCCGCGCCAGCGGCGTCATAGGCCTTGGCGGCCTCAACCGGATCGCCAGCATCGACCAGACCGACAAAGTTCACGCCTTTGACAACGCGGCCATCAGCGACATCAAGGCAAGGAATAATGCGGGTCTTGAGCATGGGGCATCCATCAGGTTTTGGTCGCCCTAGTCTTTACGCGCCGTAGGGCAGGGATGCAATCACAGGCTAACTGAGTTGGCCCACGCGTTTCATGCAACTGCGGACGATCAGCACGTGAAACGGCATAACGACAGCCAGATAAACGCGCCCCAACACATTGTTCCGATGTACCCATGTCGCCATGTGGATCGTGTTGTGCTGTTGCAGGATGGAAATCCGGAAATTCAGGTGGCTGTCATCGGTACCAACGATGAGTTCCCGTTCGCTTTCATGGGTGGTGGGGAATAGGGAATTTTCCGCACCAATGGCATCGGTTTTTAGGCCAAATGGCCGGACAAGCCGATTGCGCAACGCCATAAGCGCCCCGACCCATTTAGGCATTTGAAACGCGATGTCGGCTGCGTCGCGCGGGGACAGGGGCGATGTGACAGCGTAGCCGTCGATAAAATCACCTGATTGGACGTGGTCCCAGAGTTTGGCGGATTGTGGAAATTCGATGCGACGAACGTGTGGCATGGCGCACCTCTGTTGTGGATGCGCCAAGCTTATCCCAGTTTCCATATTTGGCGTGTGGTGCGTTGCCGCAGATCACCCTTTGAGTGTGCTGAGCGCCTCGTTCAGGTCAATCGCACCGTCGTAAAGCGCACGGCCCGAAATCGCGCCGGAAATCACACCGGTCGCCTTTAGCGCCTTGAGGTCATCCAAGGACGACACGCCGCCTGAAGCGATCACAGGGATCGAAACAGCGCGGGCCAATGCCTCGGTCGCGTCGATGTTCGGGCCTTTCATCGCGCCATCACGCATGATGTCGGTATAGATGATCGCGGCTACGCCCGCGTCCTCGAACGATTTGGCAAGGTCGGTGACCATGACGTCGGTTTCTTCGGCCCAGCCTTTGGTGGCGACTTTGCCGTTGCGGGCGTCGATGCCGACAGCCACCTGATTGGGGAAGGCGCGCGCAGCTTCGCGGACCAGATCGGGGTTTTCGACTGCCACGGTGCCCAGGATGACCCGCGCCAGCCCCTTGTCGAGCCAGCGTTCGATGGTGGCCATATCGCGGATACCGCCGCCCAATTGTGCCGGAACCTTGGTCTGTTTCAGAATTTCCTCGACCGGCGCAGCGTTTACCGGTTCGCCTGCAAAGGCACCGTTCAAATCAACAAGGTGGAGCCATTCGCACCCAGCCTGCACAAATTCCAACGCCTGCGCTGCCGGATTGTCGTTGAACACAGTGGTTTTATCCATGTCGCCGTGAAGCAAACGTACGGCTTGGCCGTCTTTTAGGTCGATAGCAGGGTAAAGGATCATAGTGCTCAGCCGTTGAATGGTTTGGTGGGTGTTATGCATGTGTTTAAGTCAAATGCAACGCCAACTGGGCGACCCTACGTCATAGTTGATTGGAATCAGGTGCTGGTTGCAGGCTCTGAAAATAAGAACGGGAGGACTTCGATGAAAAAACTAATTCTGGCCGCTACTGCGGTCTTTGCAATGGCTGGCGCGGCAGCGGCGGATCCGATCCTTGGAACATGGCGCACGATTGCCGATGACAACGGAAACTCGGGATTGATCGAGGTGGTGCAATGTGGCGACGCATATTGCGGCACGCTGATCGCTGCCTTTGATGCAAGCGGTGCGGAAATGGCCAGTGAAAATATCGGCCGCCAACTGATTTGGGACACGCGTCCTGCAGGTGGTAACGAATACCGCGGCAAGGTTTATTCGCCAGATCGCGACCGTGAATACAATTCGCGTCTGACGCTCACCGGTGACAGCCTGTCTGTGTCGGGATGTGTGCTGGGTATTTGCCGCGAAGGTGGTGTTTGGACCCGTCAATAATCCGTGTTGCGCCCGCAGTGCGGGCGCATCCCACGCCGCTAGGACGCAAAGCTGGCTTCGGTGCCAATAGCGTGTTCAACGCGGTCTTTCGGCAGCGCATTCAATGGCACACGTATGCCAACCTCGGACAAGTCCATTGCCAATGCACGGACATCCGGATGGGCCTTGGCGCGTTCTTTGCCGCCCTCGACCCACTCAAACACAGCAATCAGCGTGTCATTTTCTGTCCACAGCATATTGGCCGGACGTGATGTGACATATCCGCTTCGTCGTAACATCGGCACGTTATAGCGTGCCAATTCCTCTAAACGTGCGCGTTTACCCGGTTTTGCCTTGAAGGCCATGATCTGTAGATCACCCATGGCGTTCCTCCCGCGGGGGCAGGGTGCATGGTTAGGGGATTCGATACAAGTCGCCGACCCGCAACAAAAGGCTAGGGCACCTATCCGAAAATCGACCAGCCTGTGGCATGGGCCAGCCGTTCAACGGCCAAGGTGCCCAGTTGCGAATTGCCTTGTGCATTCAAGCCCGGCGACCAAACAGCGATAGACGCTTTGCCCGGAACGATCACAAGAATGCCGCCACCGACGCCACTTTTGCCCGGTAGACCAACGCGGTAGGCGAAATCGCCTGAGCCGTCATAATGGCCGCAGGTCAGCATAAGCGCGTTGATGCGGCGCACCTGTTCGGCCGACACCAAACCACCGGACCCGCCCATCAGAAACCGGCCCGCCTTGGCCAATTGCAGGCAGGTCATTTCGATGGCGCATTGATGGAAATAGGTGCCACAGGTCAGTTCAGGCGGGTTCAGGAAATTGCCTTGTGCGCTCATAAAGTGCGCAAGCGCCATGTTCCTGTCGCCATGTTCCGTTTCCGAACGGGCGACGGCCTCGTTGATATGAATGTTGTCATCATCCGCCGCAGCACGAACAAACCGCAGTAATTCGCCCAGAACCTCGCGCGGTTGATGGCCGGCTAGAATGGCGTCGGTGACGACAATTGCGCCTGCGTTGATGAACGGGTTTCGCGGGATGCCGCGTTCGTGTTCCAACTGCAGGATCGAGTTAAACGCAAGGCCAGAGGGTTCGCGCCCGACACGGTTCCAAAGCTGATGCCCCAATCGACCAAGTGCCAGCGCGAGCGTAAAGACTTTGGACACGCTCTGGATCGAAAACCGTTTTTCCGCATCGCCTGTGGTGTACACCTCGCCATCTGCGGTGACGACGGCCATGCCGAATTGATTGGGATCGACCTGCGCCAGTTCAGGAATGTAATTGGCCACATCACCACGGTCAGGGGCGGCAGCCATTTCCGCCCCGATGTCGTTCAGGATGTCCTGAAGCTGTGTCACGGGATCAAGGCCGCCAATTCAAGAAATTTGCAATCAACCGAAGGCCGGTCGCCTGACTTTTTTCAGGGTGGAACTGGGTGCCGATGATGTTGTCGCGCCCAACAATGGCCGTCACATCGCCCGCATAGTCAACATGGGCGATCAGCTGATCGGCGTTATCAACGGTCATCGCGTAGCTATGCACGAAATAGGCGTGATCGCCGGTGCTCAGACCCTCAAGAACCGGATGTGGGTTGTCGATGATCAGGTCATTCCAGCCCATATGCGGGATTTTCAGCGTGCTATCGGACGGCTGAATTTTCTGGATGCGGCCAGGTATCCAGCCAAAACCGGGCGTTTCCTGATATTCTTCGCCAATGCTGGCCAGCATCTGCATGCCAACGCAAATCCCCATGAACGGCACAGCACGGTTTTCGACGGCGTCGACGATGGCATCGGCCAGACCATCAAAATCATGCAGCGCCTTACGGCAGGCCGGAAACGCGCCATCACCGGGCAATACGATCCGGTCGGCGCGGGCAACGTCATCGGCGGACGAGGTTACAATAACCTCGCCTGCGTTGGTTTCAGCGGCCATACGCTCGATCGCTTTATGCGCCGAGTGCAGGTTGCCGCTGTCGTAATCGACAAGCGCGGTGAGCATCAAAGCGCACCTTTTGTCGATGGAATGGCGTCGGCCTTGCGCGGGTCTGTTTCAACTGCCGTGCGCAGCGCCCGTGCAACCGCCTTAAAGGCGGCTTCGGCGATGTGGTGGCTGTTGTAGCCGTGCACTTGATCAATGTGCAGGGTGATGCCGCCATGGGTGCTGAAGGCCTGAAAAAATTCGCGCACCAGTTCGGTATCGAAGGTGCCGATTTTCTGGGTTGGCATGTCGACGTTAAAGATCAGGAACGGACGCGCCGACAGATCCAGCGCGGCACGCACTTGGGCGTCATCCATCGGCAGGGTGCATTCGCCATAGCGATTGATGCCCTTTTTGTCGCCAAGAGCCTGAGCCAGCGCCTGACCAAGCGCAATGCCGGTATCCTCGACGGTGTGGTGGTCGTCGATGTGATAGTCGCCCTTGGCGCGGATGGTGAAGTCGATCAACGAGTGACGCGACAACTGATCCAGCATGTGGTCAAAGAACCCAACGCCGGTCTGGTTGTCATAGGTGCCGGTTCCATCAAGGTTGATCTCAACCTCGATCTGGGTTTCGGCGGTGTTTCGCGTGATCTTTGCCGTGCGCATAACGTCCTCGCTCGTAATTCAGCTTGGCTTATAGGCCGGTTCTTGGTCTGGGCCAAGGGCTAGCGCGTCGCAAGAGGTGTCATCTGCGGCAGCAGCGCCTCAAACGGGATCGGAATGCCGGTATCGGGCGCCGCGCTGCGCGTGAACGACCGCAGCGTTGCGTATCCGTGAACCAGTGACCAAATGCGCAACTCGTTCACACCGGGACCGTCGGGTGACGGTTCGAACAGGGCGCATACCTCGGACAGAATGCCATATGCGGCCAGACTGGCGGCTTGCAGGTCGGGGTCCGCGTGTTCCTTGTATTCTGTGGTAAAGATCAGTTGGAACAGGGCGGGGTGCTGTTCGGCAAAGTTGAGATAGCCGCGGCAAATCCCGCGCATCTGGTCCCATGCCCCCAGACCAGTTTGATAGCGTTCCGCCTGCATCATTGCAGAAAACGTTTCGAACCCCCGCGCTGCAATCGCGACCAAGAGCCCCTGTTTCCCATCGAAATGATGGGCTGGGGCCGCGTGGCTAACGCCAGCATGTGCCGCCGCCTTGCGCAGGGATAAACCCTCGATCCCGTCTTTGGTGAGAATGTCCAAACCCGCGCTGATCAAAGCATCGCGCAGATTGCCGTGGTGATGTGGTTTCGCCGTCATTGGGCAAAAGTATCAAGATGCTTGACAGTGTCAAGTTTGCGCCCCATGTTTGGATGAACTTGACACTGTCAACCTGAGGCCCCGATGACCCGTATCTTTTTCCCGATCGCATTTGTTTTTTCGATATTGATTGCCTTAGTATCCATCCGCTGGCTGTTTTCACCGGTCGAATTGGTGATGGAACATATGCTGCATTATCTGCGCGAAGTGCCGTTGCCCGCCTATCTGCATATCGCGTTTGGGCCGCTGGCGCTGGCCGTGTTGCCGTTTCAGTTTTGGCGCCGCTTGCGTATGAGGCGACCGCGTTTGCATCGTGCGCTTGGCTATACATATGTGGTCAGCATTCTACTGGCGGGCGCAGGGTCGTTGATGCTGTTGCCCCATTTTCAGGGAACGCTTTGGGCGGGCAGCGGCTTTGCCGTTCTGGCGATATTGTGGATCGGTTTTACGGCACGCGCGGTTCTGGCGGCACGGCAACGGGATTTTCGCGCACATGAAGCGTGGATGATGCGGTCGGGGGCTTTGACGTTCGCAGCTGTCACGCTGCGCATCATCATGGCGCCGCTGATGGCATCCGGCTGGACCGTGGTTGAAACATATAACGTCACTGCGTGGGGCAGTTGGGTGCCGGTCCTTTTGTGGGTCGAATGGCGCATCCGCCGTCGCCCTTAACAAAAAACGCGGCCCGAAGGCCGCGTTTTTTTGAACTATTCTGGAGCGGGCGATGAGATTCGAACTCACGACATTTACCTTGGCAAGGTAACGCTCTACCCCTGAGCTACGCCCGCGCCTGAATATGTTGACCGATTGGAGCGGGCGATGAGATTCGAACTCACGACATTTACCTTGGCAAGGTAACGCTCTACCCCTGAGCTACGCCCGCTTCCGTATCGGTGGGCGTGATTTAAGAAATGCCGCGATTGGCCGCAAGTGGAAAATGCAGCTTGGCGCGTATTTTTTTAGTCTTTCCTCTCGATCGGTCCGCCCTTTTGGGCCCAATCGCTAAAGCCGTCTTTCAGGTGCGCGGCGTCAAACCCCATATTCATAAGGGTTTCGACGGTCAGCGCCGACCGCCAGCCCGAAGCGCAATGAAAAACAAAGGTTTTTCCCGGCTGGCTGAAAATATCTTTGTGATAGGGGCTGTCGGGATCGATCCAGAATTCGATCATGCCCCGCGGTGCATGGAATGAGCCGGGGATATACCCCGTTCGGCTGCGTTCGCGGGGGTCGCGAATATCCACGATCACCAGATCGCCGTCGCCATGCCGTTCAATCAATTCCTCGGTCTCGATCTCTCGAATCCGTTTGCGGGCCTGTGCGACCATTTCGGCTGAGGTGAGTTTTAGGGACATCGGCTCCTCCGTTTTGCCAAGCTTAGACCGCTTGGACGGGGCCGACTAGCGGCTAAACTCGATCAAATCCCACCGGTTTCCAAAGGGATCGCGCCACACGGCAACCGTGCCATAGGGTTCGTGGCGGGGGGATTCCTCAAACGGGATTCCGTTGTTCAGCATCATTTCGTGATCCCGTGCGAAATCGTCTGTCTGCAGGGATAGCCAAACGCGTCCGCCGCCCTGATTGCCAATTGCGGCGGTCTGATCCGGTCCAACGGCCTTGGCTAGCACAAAGGCGGTATCTGCACCCGTCGGCGCGACAACCACCCAGCGTTTGCCGTCGCCAAGGTCAGTGTCTTCGCGCAGGTCAAAGCCCAAGTCGTTACAAAAGAAATCAATGCCGGACTGATAGTCCGGCACCAAAAGCGACAGCATCGCCAGTTTCTGCATCTGTGATCCCCAAACAAAAAGGGCGGGTTGCCCCGCCCTTTGTTTTATTCGAATTCGACCAACAGGTCCTTGGCGTCGATCTGGCCGCCGGCGGTGACATGGACCGCTTTGACGACTGCGTCGCGGTCGGCGTGTATGCCGGTTTCCATTTTCATCGCCTCGATGGTCAGCAGCAGATCGCCCGCCTTTACCTCTTTGCCCGCTTGGGCGGCGATGGTGGCCACAACGCCCGGCATCGGTGCGCCAATGTGGTTGGCGTTGCCTTCTTCCACCTTGGGACGCTGAACCTTGGTGGCGGCAGCGGCACGGTTCGCGACACGGATCGCGCGTGGCTGACCGTTGAGTTCAAAGAACACTTTGACCTCGCCGTTCTCATCCATTTCGCCAACAGCTTGCAGACGGATTTCGAGCGTTTTGCCCGGATCAATCTCGGCGCTGATTTCTTCGCCTGCTTCCATACCGTAGAAGAAGGTTTTGGTCGGCAGCGTGCGCACAGGGCCGTATTTGCGGTGGCGACCCATGTAATCAAGGAAAACCTTGGGATACATCAGATAGCCGTTCAGATCCTCGTCGTCGATCGATTTGCCTTCGAGCTGTTTTGACAGGTCGGCACGCACCTCTTCGAGATCGACAGCGGCAAGGTGTTTGCCAGGGCGGTCCGTGATCGGTGCTTCGTCCTTCAGGATCTTGTTTTGCAGGGCTGCTGGCCACCCACCCGGAGGCTGACCAAGGCTGCCTTTCATCATGTCGATGACCGAGTCAGGGAACACAACGTCGGTGTTCGCATCCTCGACCTGATCACGTGTCAGACCTTGGCTGACCATCATCAGGGCCATATCGCCAACAACTTTGGACGATGGGGTCACTTTGACGATGTCACCGAACATCATGTTCACATCGGCATAGGCCTGTGCGACCTCGTGCCAGCGTTCTTCTAGGCCAAGGCTGCGGGCCTGTGCCTTGAGGTTGGTGAACTGGCCGCCCGGCATTTCGTGCAGGTACACTTCGGATGCAGGCGAGGCGAGGCCGCTTTCGAACGCTGCGTACTGCGCGCGGACCTGTTCCCAGTAGTTCGAAATTTCGCGGATCGACCCGATATCCAGACCTGTGTCGCGGTCGCTGCCTTTGACGGCTTCGACAATCGAACCGAGGGTTGGCTGCGATGTGCCACCTGACAGCGCATCCATCGCGGCGTCCACAACGTTCACACCCGCAGCCGAGGCCGCCAGAACGGTCGCAATCGACGCGCCCGAGGTGTCATGCGTGTGGAAGTGGATCGGCAGACCGACCTCTTCTTTCAAGGCGGTGATCAGTTGGGTCGCAGCGGCCGGTTTCAACAGGCCCGCCATATCCTTGAGGCCCAGAACATGGGCGCCAGCGGCCTCAAGCTCTTTGGCCATGCCGACATAGTATTTCAGGTCATACTTGGACCGTGCCGGATCAAGCAGGTCGCCAGTGTAACAGATCGTGCCTTCACAGATTTTGCCGCTGTCTACGACCGCATCCATAGCGACACGCATGTTTTCGACCCAGTTCAGGCTGTCGAAAACGCGGAAGACGTCAACGCCGGTGTCTGCGGCCTGTTTGACAAAGGCCTGAACCACGTTGTCAGGATAGTTGGTATAGCCAACACCGTTCGACGCCCGCAGAAGCATCTGCGTCATGATGTTCGGCATGTTCGCGCGGATGTCTCGCAGGCGCTGCCATGGGCATTCCTGCAAGAAACGGTATGCCACATCGAAGGTCGCGCCGCCCCAGCATTCAACCGAGAACAGACCCGACATGTTTTGCGCATAGGTTGGCGCCACGCGGATCATGTCAATCGACCGCATGCGTGTTGCCAGCAACGACTGGTGGCCGTCGCGCATCGAGGTGTCGGTTATCAATAGTTGCTGCTGATCGTGCATCCATTTGACGACGCCTGCGGCACCTTCGGCCTCTAGGATGTTGCGCGTACCTTGCGGCGCAGTGCCCGCGCCCGGCAGAACAGGGGCCTTTGGCGCTTTGGCTTCGGCGTGGGGTTTCGGGCGACCGGCGGTTTCTGGATGACCGTTCACGGTGATATCCGCTATATAGGTCAGGATTTTGGTCGCGCGGTCGCGGCGCTGTTTGAAGTTGAACAGATCCTCGGTCGTATCGATGAATTTAGTGGTATATTCGTTCGACAAGAACGTCGGGTGTTTCAGCAGGTTAATGACAAAGTCGATGTTTGTGCTGACACCGCGAATACGGAATTCGCGCAGGGCGCGGTCCATACGGGCAATCGCCATTTCAGGCGTCTGCGCGCGTGCGGTGACCTTGGTCAGCAGACTGTCATAATAGCGCGTGATTACCGCGCCGGAATAGGCGGTGCCACCGTCCAGACGAATGCCGGGGCCTGTCGCGGTGCGATAGGTCTGAATGCGACCATAGTCGGGGATAAAGTTGTTGGTCGGGTCCTCGGTCGTGACGCGGCATTGAAGCGCGTGACCGTCCAGCACCACTTCGTCCTGGCTGGCGCAACCGGTCGCTTCGGCCAGTGTTTTGCCTTCGGCGATCAGAACCTGCGACCGGACAATGTCGATACCGGTGACTTCTTCTGTGACGGTGTGTTCGACCTGAACACGTGGGTTCACCTCGATGAAGTAGAACTTGCCGCTTTCCATATCCATCAGGAATTCGACGGTGCCTGCGCATTCATAATTCACGAACGCACAAATGCGGCGACCCAGTTCACATACCTCGGCGCGCTGTTCTTCGGTTAGGTATGGGGCAGGGGCCCGTTCAACCACCTTTTGGTTCCGGCGCTGAACCGAACAGTCACGTTCGTAGAGGTGATAGATATTGCCAGCGCTATCGCCGAGGATCTGTACCTCGACGTGGCGGGCGCGAGTGATCATCTTTTCCAGATATCCCTCGCCGTTTCCGAAGGCGGCTTCGGCTTCACGGCGGCCTTCAAGAACCTTCTCCTCGAGCTCCTCCTCGGAAAGGATCGGGCGCATGCCGCGGCCTCCACCGCCCCAGGAGGCTTTGAGCATCAGCGGGTAACCGATCTCAGCAGCCTCTTTGCGAATGGCGTCCATATCGTCACCAAGAACTTCGGTCGCCGGAATAACCGGAACGTCCGCTGCAATGGCAACTTTGCGCGCGCTGGCCTTGTCGCCCAGTTCGCGCATGGTTTTGGCTTTGGGACCAATAAAGGTGATCCCGTTTGCAACACAGGCGTCAACAAAGTCGGGGTTTTCAGACAATAGGCCATATCCAGGGTGGATGGCGTCTGCGCCCGACATTTTGGCGACGCGGATGATTTCGTCGATGCTTAGATAGGCCGCGACAGGGCCAAGGCCTTCGCCAATGCGGTAGGCTTCGTCAGCTTTGAAACGGTGTAGGCTAAGTTTGTCTTCTTCGGCGAAAACGGCGACGGTTTTTTTACCCATCTCGTTCGCGGCGCGCATAACGCGAATGGCAATCTCACCACGGTTGGCGACGAGGATCTTGGTGAATTCGGTCAAGGGGGCCTCCTGTTTGCAGTCGCAGCAATATCTATGAAAGTTTCATCGGAGGGTAAACACACTCCGCACCAAATTTGTTATCGCTAACAATGCTTTTGTGCAATTTTTTGCAATGAAAAACTCACCCTTTTGGGTAGTTTTGGGCTTTTTGATGCATAATAGTGCACAATGCGACGCTGCTGTGCAGCATTGCCGCGATGGGGAATCAATGTCGCTGCGATTTCCGCGCGTAAACGATTTCTGCCCGTGAGGGTGATTTGCCTGATCGAAACCTTGTCTATCCGACCGAGTTGCGAACATAGCGTGAACGTATCTTTTCCTTTTCGCCTGAGTTCGTTAACATGCCCGCATGAGCAGTTTTTCAGAAGATGACGCCTTTGAGGCCGCCGTTCCCCTGTCGCAACGGGCGCGTGTGGCGCATACACAGGCCCCCGACTATCTCGGTGAATTGAACGAGGCACAGCGTCAAGCGGTCGAGGCGTTGGACGGTCCTGTTTTGATGCTGGCGGGTGCTGGCACTGGCAAAACCAAGGCGTTGACCACGCGCATCGCGCATCTGTTGCGGATGGGGCGGGTGCGGAACGATGGTGTTCTGGCGGTGACCTTCACCAACAAGGCCGCGCGCGAAATGAAAAACCGTGTCGGCCGGTTGCTTGGCGAACCTGCCGAGGGCATGCCGTGGATGGGGACCTTTCACTCTATCGGTGTAAAGCTGCTGCGTCGCCATGCGGAATTGATTGGGGTCGATGATGCACCAGCGTCTTCGTTGATCGAGGCGGCGCGTCCGCCGCTGCACCTCAAGTCTAACTTCACGATCTTGGACACGGACGACCAGATCCGTTTGATGAAACAGTTGATCGTTGCCAATGGCATCGACGAAAAACGCTGGCCGGCACGGATGCTATCGTCGATCATTGATGGCTGGAAAAACCGCGCATGGCGACCGGATCAGGTGCCGACGGCTGAATCCGGCGCTTTCAACGACCGTGGTATCGATCTGTATAAGCAATATCAGCGGCGCTTGATTGAACTCAACGCCGTGGATTTCGGCGATCTGCTGCTGCACTGCGTGACGATTTTTCAGACCTACCCAGATATCCTGACCCGTTATCAGCAGTGGTTCCAGTATATCCTCGTTGACGAATATCAGGATACGAACGTCGCCCAATATCTGTGGCTGCGCCTTTTGGCACAGGGGCACAAGAATATCTGCTGCGTTGGTGATGATGATCAGTCGATCTATGGCTGGCGCGGGGCCGAGGTGGGAAATATCCTGAGGTTCGAAAAGGATTTTCCCGGCGCGCTGGTCGTTCGACTGGAGCAAAACTATCGGTCGACAGAGCACATCCTTGCGGCAGCGTCGGGTGTGATCCGTGGCAATGCCAACCGTCTGGGCAAAGAATTGTTCACCGACAAGGTGGGCGGCGAAAAGGTTCGCTTGATTGGCCATTGGGATGGCGAGGCCGAGGCCCGCTGGATCGGCGAAGAGATCGAGGCGATGCAGGGCGGCACCCGTGGCGACCGACCGCGGAGCCTGAACGAAATGGCTATCCTTGTCCGCGCCTCGCATCAGATGCGTGAATTCGAGGATCGTTTTCTAAAAATCGGCCTGCCATACCGCGTTATTGGCGGCCCGCGGTTCTTTGAACGGTTAGAGATCAGGGACGCCATGGCCTATTTCCGGCTGGCGGTGTCGCTTGATGATGATCTGGCGTTTGAGCGGATCGTTAACACGCCCAAGCGCGGGATCGGTGACAAGGCGGTGCAGACAATCACACGGGCGGCGCGATCCAACGGTGTGTCCTTGGTCGAAGGCGCGCGGCTGGCCGTGCGTGGCAAGTTGATGAAGGGCAAAGCCGCAAAAGAGCTGGAAACGCTGGTCGCGTTTCTGGATCGCTGGCATGCGCAGGTTGTCAACGAACCCGATACCCATGTCGAGCTGGCCCAAGTGATCTTGGACGAATCCGGCTACACCACGATGTGGCAGAACGACAAAACGCCTGAGGCGCCGGGGCGGCTGGAAAACCTTAAGGAATTGATCAACGCGCTTGAGGATTTCGACACCTTCCAAGGCTTCCTCGAACATGTGTCGCTGGTCCTTGATAACAACGATAGTGATGAGACCGAAAAGGTCACACTGATGACCCTGCACGCGGCAAAGGGGCTCGAATTTCCTGTGGTGTTCCTGCCGGGGTGGGAGGATGGCTTGTTCCCCAGCCAGCGCAGCATGGATGAAAGCGGCCTGAAGGGCCTAGAGGAAGAACGGCGCCTTGCCTATGTCGGCATCACCCGCGCCGAAGAAATTTGTACCATCACCTATACCGACAATCGCCGTGTTTATGGTCAGTGGCAAAGCCAGATCCCAAGCCGGTTCGTGGATGAACTGCCCGAAGAGCATGTCGATATCCTAACCCTGTCCGGTGATTACGGCGGGTTCGGGCGCAATTATGGCGCGGCCAGCTTTGAACAGGATGTTGCGCGCGCGGATGTCTATAACTCGCCCGGCTGGAAACGGATGCAAACCCGTTCGCAAAAACCGCGTGGCATGGCGTCACCGACGGAAGCACGGGGGTTAACCATTGATGCGACTGCGGTTTCGTCATTCACGATTGGGGATCGGGTGTTCCATCAAAAATTCGGCTATGGCGAGGTGATGGATATCGAAGGCGACAAGCTTAGCGTCGAATTTGATAAGGCCGGATCCAAGAATGTTGTCGCGAAATTTCTGGTGCCTGCCGCGGGTGCAGAGGATGTTCCGTTTTAAGGGTGTGGATTTCCTTACCTGCCCTTAGGGTTGTAAAGCTTGGTGGTTCCGATATTACCAATGGTGTCGGCCATTTGTGTTCCCCTTGTTAACGAGTCGCCGACGAAACGCCGTGAAATGATTGGTCTCTGAACACGGCGGGTTCGAGCGAAGTAAAGAGTACCTGCTAAGCGGGGATTTGTTCGATTGGGCGTAGTCGTGCGCAACCTCAATTTTGGTTTGATTATTACTCGTGCCCGAACACCACGGGCACGAGTGTTAGAACCAGCAATACCGCCATCGTCCAGTTAAACGCCCGCAGCGGCCCTGGTGTGTCCAGGAACCTGCGTGCCTGCACGCCCAAGGCCGCCCAGAAAAACACAGATGGCAGGTTGGTCAGCATAAATGTGACCGCAACGGCAACGACCTGCCACATGGAATTTGACGTTGTATAGGCCGTTAATGCTGTGATCGCCATGAACCAACCCTTGGGGTTGACCCATTGAAACCCAGCGGCCTGAAGAAACGTAAACGGCTTGCCGGCGGATTCCGGCGCGTTAGGCGTCGACGGCGTCGCGTTGGCGATTTTCCAAGCAAGGAACAGCATATAGATCACGGCCGCCACGGTCATCGCAGGCTGAAGCCAGGGGATCAGGTCGAACATCTGTATCAGGCCGAGGCCCAAAATGATGATCATAAATGAATGGCCAAGGCTAATCCCGAACAAATGGGGCAGCGTTCGGCGCAAACCAAAGTTTGCACCAGAGGCAAGTAACATCATGTTGTTCGGGCCGGGCGTGATCGAGCTTACAAAGGCGAAGCCCATCAGG
This sequence comes from Marivivens sp., assembly GCA_965215785.1. Lineage (GTDB taxonomy): Bacteria > Pseudomonadota > Alphaproteobacteria > Rhodobacterales > Rhodobacteraceae > Marivivens. The sequence goes on from OZ244120.1 coordinate 1,920,026, forward strand.
CTGAGAAGGAGTTCTATAGTCATGCCGCAATAATAACGTGACTCTGGCCGCATGTGATTGCAAAGTAGTGCGCAAATATTCGTAATTGAGCAATCAGGTTCCGCCATGGATGAAAAAGATCGTCAAATATTGCGTCTGCTTGAGGCAGATGGGCGGCTGAGCAACCTTGCCCTGTCGGAAAAGGTGAACCTGTCACCTTCAGCCTGTCTGCGTCGTGTCCAAGAGCTGGAGCGTGGTGGCATCATCACAGGGTATCGCGCGCAGCTGAATGCCGAACAGATCGGGCGTGGTTTCGTGGTGTTCGTGGCTGTTGGTTTGGCCGAACACAGTAAAGAGGCCCAGCAGGGGTTCGAACGTGCGATGGCGCGCGCCCCCGAGGTCGCAGAATGCCACAACATAGCGGGTGCCTTCGAATATTTGTTGCGTGTCGAAACCAGTGATCTTGCGGCCTACAAACGGTTTCATACCGAAACGCTGGGCACGGTCCCGCAGGTGCGATCCATTACCAGTCACATGGTCATGGACACGACCAAAGATCTAAGACGCTAAAACCAACCCCTAGAAATGCAAACGGCGACACCCGGGAGGAGGAGGGTGTCGCCGCGCTATCAATGCGAATGCTCAGGGAGGAGGAGAGAGCACTCGCTGGTGTGAAACGACGCAGCAGGGAGGAGGAGAGCCTTGTCGTTTCGTATGCGGGTCGCAGGGAGGAGGAGAGCAACCCGTATTCTATTTGAGGTGCGGCAGCACCAGGGAGGAGGAGAGGTGCTGCCGCTTTGCTCACGGACCAGGGAGGAGGAGAGGTCCGTAACCGTTAATTTCGAGGTAGGCGGCGCCAGGGAGGAGGAGAGGCGCCGCCGTCTTTCGAATGATCCGCCAGGGAGGAGGAGAGGCGGATCACATCGGGACCTAAGGGAGGAGGAGAAGGTCCCGAATGAGAATTACTTGTTGCCGTATGCGGCTTCGATCGCGATGCGCTTGATCATCGAGCGCGAAATGCCCATGTCGCTCAGTTCGCGATCGCTCAGAACTTCCAGTTCTGCTACGGTTGCGCGGAAGACTTGGTAGTTGGCGAAGCGTTCAGCAACCGCAGCGCGGAAACCGTTCAGTGCGTTGATGAAGCCGTTGCCCGAAACGCGTACATCGTTTGCATATGCCATTGTGTGTCTCTCTTTGCTCTGCCCCGTCTGGGGACTTTATTTCGTCTCGCTGTTTGTCAGCGCCGCATCGTTTGCGGTGTTGTCCCTTATTTCGGTGTTTTGCTGCGTCTGCACAATCCCGACTTTCGGCAACGCCGCTATGCAGCAAATGCATACGAAAGGCTGACCTTTTTCACAGGGGTGTTACTTATTAGGCAGCGCTAACAATCGGGGCTTGCGAATAGGGCGCTATACTGTGACTTTGGCGCGAATTTGGGCGCATTTTGAACGGAGCTGCCTGTGGCACTAGAAAAGCAACACATTTCTCACATTCTGTCGAAAATTGAGATTCCAGGGGGTGGAAACCTGATTCAAGGCGATTTGATCCGAGCTTTGACTGTTGACGGCGATCAGGTTCGCTTTGTGATCGAGGCCAAAGATACCGATCAGGCCCGCGCACTCGAACCGGCCCGTCAGGCCGCCATCAAGGCAATCGAAGAGGTCGCGGGCGTCGGGAATGTCTCGGCGGTACTGACGGCGCATGGTCCCGCCGAAAAGGCACCAACCCTTAAGGTTGGTCGTCACCCGACCCAGCAAGCCGGCCCGATGAAGGTCGAAGGCGTGGATCGCATCATCGCCATCGGCTCGGGCAAGGGCGGCGTTGGCAAATCCACCGTTTCGTCGAACCTTGCCGTGGCGTTGGCCAAGCAGGGGCGCAGGGTCGGTCTGTTGGATGCAGATATATATGGCCCAAGCCAGCCGCGTATGATGGGTGTCAGTGGCCGTCCGGGATCGCCGGATGGTCAGACGATCATTCCGTTGCAGTCCCACGGAGTCACTATGATGTCTATTGGCCTGATGGTTGATCCGGATAAGGCGGTTGTCTGGCGGGGGCCTATGTTAATGGGCGCGCTGCAACAGATGCTGGGGCAGGTGGCTTGGGGCGAATTGGATGTCCTTCTTGTTGATATGCCGCCGGGTACTGGGGATGTGCAGCTAACACTGTGTCAAAAGACACAGCTGACCGGTGCAATTGTTGTGTCGACGCCGCAGGATGTGGCGCTGCTGGATGCCCGAAAGGCGCTGGACATGTTTGGCACGTTGAAAACCCCTGTGCTTGGTTTGATTGAAAACATGTCGACATTCCATTGTCCGAACTGTGGTCATGAAAGCCATATCTTCGGCCATGGCGGTGTGCAGGCCGAGGCGCAAAAGATCGGGGTGCCGTTCTTGGGATCGCTGCCTATTGATCTGGATACACGTCTGGCCGGTGACAACGGCACACCGATTGCCGCAGGCGAGGGTGTGATGTCAGATGCCTACGCACAATTGGCCAAGGGCTTGATCGCTGGCGGCATGGCCTGATCCACATCATCTTACAGGATTGCAAAGCCGTCCCGAGCTTCGGGGCGGCTTTTTGTATGGAACTGAATGGGCTCCAGTTGGAACCTCACGCTCCATTGGGCTGCGAATCACTTATGTCACCCAAAATTTCGGAACATTTAGCGAACATACCTGTTGGTTTGCGCCTTGTATTGGTGGCGCGTGAAAAAAAATGGGTTGGCATGGAACCGTCTGGGAAACGTGTCGGCAACAACATCTAGTGGTTCCGTTGGCGATATTCACCATATTCGACTCGGATTGTGCCGGATGAGCAAGGCGCGCTGACCAGATTTGCCCACATAGTTCCATAAGATTCCAAAAAGTTGTTGCCATGGCCCATATCACGTGGCAGTTTCAATGCATCGGAAGTCAACGAGACAGCGAAATAAGGGGCAGCAAAGAACCCCAAGGCGAAAATCGCAGGTTTCATACAGGCACTCGCTTTCTTCCAATCAAGAGGTCCGGCGCGCGAGCGAGCAGATATCCCCCCAGGTGGCGCGTGCAGTCGGACATCCCGTTTGGGACGAGGGCGGCGGATCGAGCAGTGGCAGCTAGCTCGATCCGCCGTTTCGATTTCAGCGGGTCGCAACGAAACGGGCAGGAAAAGGGCCGCATCACGTGGTTCAGGCGTTTACAGGCGAACACACCCAGAGGGTGGACAAAAAGGGCCGCATGTCGGTCCCTGCCGAATTTCGTCGTGTGCTTGTTGATGGTGACCCAGACTGCGCCGAGGGCGAAAATCCCCGCATTGCATTGGTTTACGGTCGTCACCTGAAGCAAAACATTCAGGCCTATACGATCAATGAATATCAGCGGCTGGTGGATGAAATCTATGCCATGCCGCGCGAAAAGGCCCGCGATCAAAGCCGCCTTGCGCACCTTTATATTACACAGTCGCTCAAGCTTGATGTTGATAAGGATGGGCGGATCATCCTGCCCGCCAAGCTGCGCGCCAAGTTGGAAATCGAAGAGGGCGAGATTTACTGCCGCGGCATGATCGGCCACTTCGAAATGTGGAACAACGATATCTTCGAGGCGACGGTCAACGCAGATATCGACGATTGGCTTGATGATATGGGTGATGATTTCGACCCATTGTCAAAATTGGGGGGCAGCTGATGTCGTCCCCAGATCAACCCCACATTCCAGTTCTTTTGCGGCCGCTTATCAAAGCGGTCGCGCCTGTCTCTGGCCGTTGGCTAGACGGGACGTTCGGGGCGGGCGGGTACACGCGTGAATTGTTGAACGCAGGCGCCGTCAAGGTCTATGGCGTTGATCGCGATCCGTTGGCCTTTGAGATGGCTGCGCCTTGGGTTGGGGACTACGGTGACCGGCTGGAATTGGTCGAAGGCACCTTTTCAGAACTGGATACATATGCGACCGACCTTGATGGCGTTGTTCTGGATCTGGGCGTTTCGTCGATGCAGCTTGATCTGGCTGAACGCGGGTTTTCGTTCATGAAAGACGGCCCGCTCGATATGCGGATGAGCCAGTCCGGCCTATCGGCCGCTGATTTGGTCAACACCGCCGACGAGGCAGAGCTGGCCGACATTATTTATCTTTACGGCGAAGAACGTGCGAGCCGTCGCATCGCCAAGGCCATCATCGCGGCCCGTCCGATCCAGACGACGTTAGAATTGGCGAAAATCGTCGAAAGCTGTCTGCCGCGTCCCAAACCGGGGCAGAGCCACCCAGCGACCCGCACGTTTCAGGCGCTGCGCATCGCGGTGAATGACGAATATGGTCAGTTGGCAGAAGGGCTCTCGGCGGCGGAACGCGCGCTTAGGCCGGGTGGTCTGTTGGCGGTTGTGACCTTCCATTCGGTCGAGGATCGCATGGTCAAACGGTTCCTTCAGGCGCGTGCCGGTAAAACGGGCAACGCAAACCGCTATGCGCCCGAAACCGAAAAAGAGGCACCAGCCTTTGAAATTCTGACGCGCAAAGCGGTTGGTCCCGATGACCAAGAGCTTGCCGAAAATCCGCGGTCGCGGTCTGCCAAGCTGCGTGTGGCGCGGCGTACAGATGCGCCGGCGGGTGATGTTCCTCGGGCGGCGCTGGGTATGCCGCTCCGCAAAGGAGAGCGTTAATGCGTAGCTTGTTATATATTGTGTCGGCTCTTGCGGTGATTGGTCTGGCGTTCTGGGCCTATCACGAAAACTATCAAACACAGGAAAGCATCCGCGAGGTGCGTGACCTCAACAGCAGCATCGCCGACGCGAGCGCACGGTTGAACATGCTTGAGGCGGAATGGGCCTATCTGAACCGCCCCGATCGTTTGCGCGATCTGGTTGGGTTGAATTTTGACCGGCTCGGGTTGCTGCCTTTGATGCCGGATGGCTTTGGGCGGGTCGATCAGGTGGCCTATCCTGATCTGCCAGAGTTCAACCTCGGACGTGCGATCGAGGTGTCCAGCGACGGAGGCGCCGAATGATCCGCACCCCGCTTCGCCCGCTTGCCCGCATTCTGGATGCCCGCCAACGGGGGACAAACCCCGATGTGATCGAACGGGAAAACCTGCATAAACGCCACGAAGCCATGCGCGATCAGGCACGGGTTCGTGCCGAAAGCCGGCTGTTGCTGCTGGGGGCAATGTTCGCGGTCGCCTTTGGTGCGGTCGTGTTCAAAATGGGCACCATCGCCGCAACACCGCCAGAGGAACCAACACTGGTAACAGCCAGCGCTGACCCGATTGTCAGCCAACGGGCCGATATTGTTGATCGCGAAGGGCGGATACTTGCGACCAATATCGATACCTATGCCGTCTATGCGCACCCCCATGAAATGATCGATCCCGAGGCCGCCGTCGCTGGCCTGACCGAGATTTTCCCCGAACTGAACGCTGAACGGCTGCTGACCGATTTCACAGGTGAGCGGAAATTCGTCTGGGTGCGCCGTCAGATTAGCCCTGAACAGATGCAGGCGGTGCATGACATTGGCGAACCTGGTTTGCTGTTCGGGCCGCGCGAAATGCGCCTCTATCCCAACGGTCCGGTTGCCAGCCACATTTTGGGCGGGGCGGGCTATGGCCGCGAAGGTGTATCATCGGCAGAAATCATTGGTGTTGCCGGAATCGAGCGTCAGTTCGACGATTTGCTGCGTGACCCAGCCAATGGCGGGGCGCCGTTGCAATTGTCGCTGGATCTGACCGTACAGTCAGCCGCCGAAACGGTTTTGGCGGGCGGTATGACCCTGATGAATGCCAAGGGCGCAGCTGCGATTTTGATGGAGGTCGACACAGGCGAAATCATCGCGATGGTCAGCCTGCCTGACTTCGATCCAAACAACCGCCCGCCGGTCCTGACCGAAGGCGACCAGTCTGACAGCCCGTTGTTCAACCGCGCGGTTCAGGGCGTTTATGAGCTGGGTTCGACGTTCAAGATTTTTGCTGTCGCGCAGGCGATGGAACTGGGCCTCGTCAATGCCCAAACAATGATCGCAACCGCCCCCGCCATTCGCAGAGGCGGGTTCACGATCAACGATTTCCACAGCTATGGCGCGGAAAATACCGTCACTGATGTTATCGTGAAGTCGTCGAATATTGGCACGGCACATATTGCGGAAATGATCGGCGCCGAACGGCAACAAGAATTCCTGCAAGACTTTGGTATCATGGATTTTTCCCCTGTTGAGTTGATCGAAGCCCGAGTGGGAAAACCGCAGGTTCCGGCCCGCTGGACCGATCTATCGACTATGACCATTTCCTATGGTCACGGCATTGCAGCGTCGCCGCTGCACTTGGCTGCGGCCTATGCGACCATCGCAAATGGCGGCCTGCGGGTTGAACCGACCTTGTTGCACGACCCTGCAAACGCACCGGGCGAACGGGTTCTGTCCGAAGCTGTCGCCAATGAGGCGGTGGACATGTTGCGTCAGGTCGTGACGCGCGGCACGGCCTCGTTCGGCGAGGTTGTGGGCTATGAGGTCGGCGGCAAAACCGGCACTGCGGATAAGGTGCGCCCAACCGGCGGCTATTATGAGGACAAGGTCATCGCGACGTTTGCGTCTGTGTTTCCGGCCTCTGATCCGCAATATGTTTTGATCGTGACGCTGGACGAACCGGTCGATACCACAGGATCTGAACCACGCCGGACCGCTGGTTGGACAGCGGTTCCTGTCGCCGCCGAGATGATCCGCCGCGTTGCGCCGCTACTTGGATTGCGTCCCCACATTGAAACGCCCGACCTGTCTGGTGTAGTGCTAACCTCAAACTGAGGCAGGGCACATTATGACACCAAACGAGCACCGATCATCGACACTGACGCAGCTCGGATTGACCGCGCAGGGTGCGCGGGATGCCACGGTGACATCCATCGTATTGGATAGCCGTCAGGTAATGCCTGGCGCGTTGTTCGCCGCGCTACCAGGAACCGCCGTGCATGGGGCAACCTTTGTCGAAACCGCGATTTCAAACGGGGCTGCGGCCATTTTGACAGACAGCGAAGGCGCCGCGATCGTCGAACCTGCGATCAAAGGAACGGATGTTGTTTTGGTTGTGGCACAGGATGTCCGCCAGACCTTGGCGCAGACCGCTGCGCTGTGGTTCGGGCCGCAGCCGGAAACGGCCGTTGCGGTGACGGGCACGAACGGGAAAACCTCGGTTAGTACCTTCTGCCGGATGATCTGGAACGAGCTGGAGCTTGAGGCGGTTAACCTTGGCACAACCGGCGTCGAGGGTAGCTGGACCGCCCCGCTGCGGCATACGACACCTGATCCCTTGACGCTGCACGCGGCCTTGGCAAATGCCTTTGAAGAGGGCGTCACCCATTGCGCGATGGAGGCATCGAGCCACGGCCTTGATCAGCGCCGCATGGATGGCGTTCTGTTGGCCGCAGCAGGATTTACGAATTTCACGCAGGACCATCTGGATTATCACAAAACCTTTGATGCCTATTTTGAGGCTAAGATGGGTCTGTTTGATCGTGTCCTGCCGCCAGAAGGCACCGCCGTCATCAATATTGATGATCCCAAAGGCCCCGAGGTGATGGCCCGCTGCGAGGCACGCGGACAAGAGGTGATTAGCGTCGGCCGGACCGAGGGTGCGCGTCTGCGGTTGTTGGGGCAGCGGTTCGACGCCACCGGCCAAGACCTGTGGTTTGAATGGCAGGGCAAGGTCCAGATGACCCGCCTGAACCTGATCGGCGGTTTTCAGGCTGAAAATGTGTTGATTGCCGCCGGACTTGTGATTGGGGCAGGGGCCGACCCGGTCCGTGTTTTTGAAACGCTGCCGCATTTGACGACGGTGCGTGGGCGTATGCAGCTGGCTGCCACCCGCGACAACGGCGCGGCGGTCTATGTGGACTATGCCCATACCCCCGATGCGGTCAAAACCGCCCTGCGGGCCATCCGCCCCCATGTTCTTGGACGGATTATCGCCATTGTTGGCGCGGGCGGGGATCGTGATGCCACCAAACGCCCCCTGATGGGCGCCGCCGCCGCACAAGAGGCGGATGTGGTGATTGTTTCCGATGACAATCCAAGAAGCGAAGACCCAGAAGCCATTCGTCGCGCCGTCATGTCCGGTGCGCGGGATGTGCGCGACAGTGACTTGTTCGAAGAAGGGGACCGCGCAAAGGCCATCCTGATGGGGGTGTCGATGCTGCAACCCGGTGATGCGCTGCTGGTTGCGGGTAAGGGGCATGAAACAGGCCAGATCGTCGGTTCGGACATCCTGCCCTTTGATGACGTTGAACAAGCGAGCATTTCTGTCGCTGCTTTGGATGGGAAAATCTGATGGCGCTTTGGACCTCTGTTGATGCGGCTGCGGCAACCGGCGGCGAAGCGACACAAAGCTGGCAGGCGGATGGGGTGTCCATTGATACCCGCACGCTTCAGCCGGGTGATCTGTTTGTAGCGTTGAAGGCGGCGCGTGATGGTCATGATTTCGTTCAGATGGCGCTGGACAAAGGTGCCGCTGCGGCGCTGGTCACGCATCGCCCTGACGGCGTTTCCAAGGATGCGCCGCTGTTGATCGTTGACGACGTACTAACCGCGCTTGAACATTTGGGCCGCGCAGCCCGTGCGCGCACCAAGGCCCGCGTCATCGCGGTCACCGGATCGGTTGGCAAAACCTCGACCAAGGAAATGTTGCGGACGGTCCTGTCGCGGCAGGGGAAATGCCATGCCGCTGAGGCCAGTTACAACAACCACTGGGGCGTTCCGCTGACCCTTGCGCGGATGCCAGCGGACACAGATTATGCGGTGATCGAGGTTGGGATGAACCACCCCGGTGAGATTTCACCGCTTGTGAAAATGGCCCGCCCCCATGTGGCGATTGTCACGACCGTCGCTGCGGCGCACCTTGAGGCGTTTGACGATATCAACGGCATTGCAAAAGAGAAGGCCAGCATCTGTGACGGGCTTGAACCCAATGGTGTTGCGGTTTTGAACGGCGATCTGCCAACAACGCCGATTTTGCTTGAGGCCGCGCAAGCGGTGGGCGCAAAAATCGTGACCTTTGGTCAAAGCCCAAGGTGTCACCACCGTTTAACAGACGTCCGCATCCGCGAGGCACATACCGTTGGTCAGGGGCGGGCATGGCGAACCCCGATTTTGCTAAAGGTTGGCACCGAAGGGCGGCATTTTGCCTTGAACGCCTTGGCCGTTGTGGCGGCTGTCACGGCTGTTCGGGCCGATCGGGTTCAGGCCCTGATGGATTTGGTGCATTGGCACCCGCCCGGTGGGCGCGGCACCATCGAAAAGCTGGTGTTTGATCCCGCGAAAGAGGCCGAATACGCCGAAATCATTGATGACGCCTTTAACTCGAATCCGACCTCGCTCACGGCGTCGTTGGAAATTCTGGCGGCGCGAACGCCCCGCGACGGCGTTGGACGTATCAAAAAGGGCCGCCGCATTGCGATCCTTGGCGATATGTTGGAACTCGGCCCGCAAGAAAATGAAATGCACGCCGCCATGGCCCAAGATCCGTCGATGGCGCATATCCAGACGATCCACTGTGTCGGGCCGCGCATGCGGCACCTTTATGACGCGATTCCGCAGCAACAACGCGGCGAGTGGTTCAAGAACGTAGATAAAATGATCCCCAAAGCGGGCCGCTTTGTAGACAGCGGCGATGTCGTTTTGGTCAAGGGATCGAAAGGAAGCCGCGTCAGCGCATTGGTTGACGCGCTTAGAAAATTGGGGCAACGGGTCGATGATCCGGAACAAGAGGGCTAGCGCCAATGCTATACTGGCTTACTGAACTTTCAGATGGCGGCGACGTCTTTAACCTGTTTCGCTATATCACCTTCCGTGCGGGGGGCGCGTTTCTGACGGCGCTGCTGTTCGGGTTCATCTTTGGTCCGCCATTGATCAACGTTCTGCGTCGCAAACAGGGCAAAGGCCAGCCGATCCGCAGCGACGGTCCCGAAGCGCATTTCGCCAAAGCGGGCACGCCAACAATGGGCGGTTTGCTGATCGTCGGTGCATTGGCAACGGCAACCCTGCTGTGGGCCCGTTTGGACAATCCATTCGTTCTTATGGTGCTGTTTGTGACGCTCAGCTATGCGCTGATCGGGTTCGCAGATGACTATGCAAAGGTCAGCAAGCAATCGACCGCGGGCGTTTCCGGCAAGGTCCGTCTGGGCATGGGGTTTGTGGTCGCGGCGATCGCAGGGTTCTGGGCGGCAAGTTACCATCCTGAGGGACTTGGATTTCAACTTGCGTTTCCGGTGTTCAAGGACCTTTTGCTGAACCTTGGTTTTTTGTTCGTTCCCTTTGCGATGCTGGTGATCGTGGGGGCGGCGAATGCTGTGAACTTTACCGATGGGCTTGATGGGCTGGCGATCATGCCGGTGATGATTGCGGCAGCGGCCTTTGGGATCATTGCCTATTTTGTCGGTCGTTCGGACTTTACCGAATATCTGGACGTTCACTATGTCGAAGGCACAGGTGAGATCACGATTTTCTGCGCGGCATTGATCGGCGGCGGGCTTGGGTTTTTGTGGTACAACGCGCCCCCCGCAGCAGTGTTCATGGGCGATACCGGTTCGCTGGCCCTTGGCGGTGCGCTGGGCGCAATTGCGGTCGCCACCAAGCACGAGATTGTTCTGGCCATTGTGGGCGGTTTGTTCGTTGTGGAAACCCTGAGCGTGATCATTCAGGTGTTCTATTTCCGCCGGACTGGTAAGCGTGTTTTCCTGATGGCGCCGATCCATCACCACTATGAGAAAAAGGGGTGGTCGGAACCGCAGATCGTGATCCGTTTCTGGATTATCTCGCTTATTCTGGCGATGATCGGCCTTGCGACGCTTAAGGTGCGGTAACGACCAAACGGAACGCGCTGCGCGCGTGTTGTGTCATCTCGGTCCGTGGGCGGACCTCGGATTGGCGCGGGTTGATAGGGGTTTTGAATGATTCCGGTAACTGGGTTTGATGGACAGAACATTGCGGTGCTTGGGCTGGGACGCTCGGGCCTGACAGCTGCGCGGGCGCTTCAGGCGGGTGGGGCTATTCCGGTGGTTTGGGATGATAACCCGGCCGCACGCGAGACCGCCGAGGCCGAAGGGTTCGAAGTGCGGGATCTGACACGTCAGGGCGCGTTTGATGACGTGGCGCGATTGGTTGTGTCGCCTGGCATTCCACATTTGTACCCGACCCCGAATGCCGTCATTGCGGCGGCATGGGCCGCAGGGGTGCCGGTTGATAATGATGTTGGTTTGTTCTTTGCGTCCTTTGGGAGCGGCGAGTGGTTCAACTTTGACACCCCGCCGCGCGTTGTTGCGGTCACGGGGTCGAACGGGAAATCGACGAGCTCTGCGCTAATCCATCATATTTTGGACCAGAGCGGGCGTCCGACCCAGTTGGCCGGAAACATCGGACGCGGGGTTCTGGATATCGAGCCGCCAGTTCATGGCGAGGTCATCGTGCTAGAGCTGTCGTCGTATCAAACTGATCTGGCGCGGGCGTTGACGCCAGATGTTGCTGTCCTGACCAATCTGTCGCCCGACCATTTGGATCGCCACGCAGGGCACGGCGGGTATTTTGCCGCCAAACGGCGCTTGTTTGCCGAAGGCGGCCCCGATCGCTGTATCATCGGCGTTGACGAGGATGAGGGGCGGTATCTGGCCAATCAACTGGCCGAAGGGCCCAGTGACGACCGCGTTATTCGCCTGTCGTCAGGCACCAAGCTGACCGGTCCGGGATGGCACGTGTTTGCGCGCAAAGGGTTTTTGGCCGAGTGGCGCAAGGGCAAACAGATTGCCAATATTGATTTGCGCGATATTGCCGGATTGCCGGGGGCACATAATCATCAAAATGCCTGCGCCGCCTATGCGGTTTGCCGGACCTTGGGGCTTGCGCCGCGAGTGATTGAGGCAGGGCTACAAAGCTATGGCGGCTTGCCCCATCGCAGTCAGGTCGTCGGCACCGTCAATGGTGTGACCTTTGTCAACGACAGCAAGGCCACCAATGTCGATAGCGCGGCCAAGGCGTTGCAGGCCTTTGCCAAAGTGCGTTGGATTTGCGGCGGTTTGGCGAAAGAGGGCGGTGTTGATGCGCTCTTGCCCCATGTCGGATCGGTGGCCAAGGCCTATGTGATCGGACGCGAGGCGGCACAATTCGCGATGGACCTGAAAGGTGTCGAAACAGAGGTTTGCACCACGATGGAGGCAGCGGTCAAATCCGCCGTCCGCGATGCAGAAGAGGGTGATGTTGTCTTGTTGGCGCCTGCCTGTGCCAGCTTTGACCAATACGACAATTTCGAAAAACGGGGCGAGGATTTCATCGCCAACGTTCAGACCTATCTAGGCTGATGCGATCGCTTGGGCGGCTGCGGCGGCCGAGGCCCACGCCCATTGGAAATTATACCCGCCAAGCCAGCCGGTCACATCGACACATTCGCCGATAAAATAAAGTCCCGCGACATCCTTGGCCTGCATCGTTTTGGACGACAGCACATCGGTGCGGATACCGCCAAGGGTGACCTCGGCGGTGCGATAGCCTTCAGACCCTGTTGGTTTGACCTGCCAGCGATGCAGGCTTTGTTCCAGTTGATCAAAACGCGCATCGGACCATTCACCGATATTGCCCGCCAAATCCATTTCGGTCGCCAGATGGTCGACAAGCCGCGCAGGCAAATGGGCCGCAAGGATGGTGGTTAGGCTTTTGCGAGGTGCATCCTGCCGCGCCGCGCGCAGGTGTTCGGTCAAGCCGACGCCGGGCAACAAATCGGTCGTGATCATTTCGCCTTCGCGCCAATAGCTAGAGGCCTGTAAAACAGCAGGACCAGATAGCCCGCGATGGGTGAACAACAGGTTTTCGGCAAAGCTGGGCCCATCCTCGGCAATCATGGTGACGGGCGCGGACACGCCGGAAATCGCTGCGAAACGTGCGTCAGAAAACGTAAAGGGGACCAGCGCGGGGCGGGTGTCTGTAAGTTCCAGACCAAATTGCGTCGCGATCTGATAGGCAAGGCCCGTCGCGCCCATCTTGGGAATGGATTTGCCCCCCGTCGCCACGACAAGGTTATCGGCGGTCACGGTGACCGCGCGCCCGTCGCGTGTCAGGGTGACGTGGAATTTGCCGTCATGCCGAACCGCGCCAATGTCGGTTTGCAACCACAGTTCAGCGCCCGCCTTGGCCATTTCGGATTGCAGCATGGCGATGATGTCTTTTGCGCTATTGTCGCAAAACAGTTGACCCAGCGTTTTTTCGTGCCACGCGATACCATAGCTGCTGACCAGTTCGATAAAATCCCACTGCGTATAGCGGGCGAGGGCGGATTTGTGAAAATGCGGGTTTTCGCCAAGGTAATTGGCGGGCGTGACATCAAGGTTGGTAAAGTTGCACCGACCACCGCCAGATATGCGGATCTTTTCGCCCGCAGCTTTGGCGTGATCAACGATCAGGACCTTGCCGCCGCAGCGCCCTGCGCAAAACAGGCCAGCCGCGCCAGCCCCAAGTATCAACGTATCCACCTGCATAGGCCCGAGGTGACACCATCCACCCCGCTGCGCAAGGGCAAAAGCCCGCCTATCGCGGTCCAGATGGACAGGGTTCCTTCATTTTTTCTGGTCAATTTGCCGCATAACGGCTACGATTTTCGGTAGATCCGGATCAACCGGACATTTGACGAGGCAGTAAGCGGTATTTCCATGACTGAAATGGTCTATGGTGCGGTCCCGGTACAATCCGGCGATCCCATTCTTCCACGCTGGTGGCGGACACTCGATAAGTGGACGTTGACCTGTATCTTTGGCTTGTTTGCAATTGGTTTGCTGCTGGGACTGGCGGCGTCGCCGCCGCTTGCGGCACGCAACGGGCTAGAGCCGTTCTACTATGTGATGCGGCAGGCGTTTTTTGGCGGTGTCGCTCTGATTGTGATGTTGATCACATCCATGATGACGCCCCAACTCGTCCGGCGACTTGCTGTGTTGGGGTTTCTTGGTGCCTTTGTCGCACTGATGTTGCTGCCTATTTTTGGCACCGATTTCGGCAAAGGGGCGGTGCGGTGGTATTCGTTTGGCTTTGCGTCGTTTCAGCCGTCCGAGTTTCTGAAACCCGCTTTCGTGGTTGTGGCTGCGTGGTTCATGGCGGCCAGCTATGAAATCGGCGGTCCACCGGGGCGCCTGTATTCCTTTGTTTTGACGGTCATCATTTGTCTGATGCTGGCGCTTCAGCCCGACTTTGGTCAGGCGTGTCTTGTGCTGTTTGCTTGGGGCGTGATGTATTTCGTTTCTGGTGCGTCGATGGTTTTGCTGACCATCATCGCCGGTCTTACCGTTCTGGCGGGTATTTTCGCCTATAACAGTTCGGAACACTTTGCGCGCCGTATTGATGGTTTCCTAAATCCTGAAATCGATCCACGCACGCAAATTGGCTATGCCACCAACGCGATCCGCGAGGGCGGTTTCTTTGGCGTGGGTGTGGGCGAAGGTCAGGTAAAGATGAGCCTGCCAGACGCGCATACCGATTTCATCATCGCAGTGGCGGCCGAAGAATATGGCCTGATTTGCGTTGTGGCGATTGTGGTTCTTTATGCGATTGTTGTCGTTCGTTCGATGCATCGCCTTATGAAGGAACGCGATCCGTTCATTCGTCTGGCTGGTGCTGGTCTGGCCTGCGCGCTGGGTGTTCAGGCGTTCATCAACATGGGCGTGGCTGTGCGTTTGCTGCCGGCCAAAGGCATGACTTTGCCGTTCGTAAGCTATGGCGGTAGTTCGGTCATTGCATCCGGTATTTTGGTGGGTATGTTGCTGGCCTTTACCCGCACCCGTCCACAAGGCGGGATCAGTGACATTCTGCTGCGCCGAGGCCGCTAATTATGACTGCACCCCTTTTGATTATCGCTGCCGGTGGAACCGGCGGCCATATGTTTCCGGCTCAGGCCTTGGCCGAGGCGATGCTGGCAAAGGGGTGGCGCGTTCGGCTAACGACCGATCCGCGCGGGGCACGGTATTCGGGGAACTTCCCTGCCGAGGTTGAACAGGTTGTTCTAAACAGCGGCACCTTTGCGCGCGGCGGCGCCTTGGCCAAGGTGATCGTTCCGTTCAAAATTGCAGGCGGCGTGATCGCGGCGACATGGAAAATGTGGCGCGACAAACCGGCTGCCGTTGTGGGGTTCGGCGGGTATCCGTCAATCCCTGCCATGGCTGCGGCGACCCTGCTGCGCCTGCCGCGTATGATCCACGAACAAAACGGTGTGCTGGGCCGCGTCAATCAGGTGTTTGCCAAGCGGGTCAACGCCGTTGCCTGCGGCACATGGCCGACCAATCTGCCCGAGGGCGTCGAAGGGATCCACACAGGCAATCCCGTTCGCGGTGCTGTTCTGGCGCGGGGCGGGGCGGGGTACATCGCGCCCGGCGATTATCCGATGTCGATCCTTGTCATGGGCGGAAGTCAGGGCGCACGCATCTTATCGGATGTGGTGCCAGCGGCGATTGCCGCGCTGCCCGAAACGATCCGCCAATATGTCCGTGTCAGCCATCAGGCCCGCGCCGAAGACCACGACCGCGTCACCGCCGCCTATGATGCGGCAGGCATTCGCGCGGATGTTCAGCCCTTTTTCACCGATGTCCCCGAACGCATGGCCGAGGCGCAGTTGGTCATCAGCCGGTCAGGCGCGTCCTCGGTTGCGGATATTTCTGTGATTGGTCGCCCTGCGATCCTGATCCCTTTTGCTGCGGCAACGGGGGATCATCAGACGGCAAACGCCCGCGGGCTGGTTGATGCCGGTGCGGCGATCCTAATGCCCGAGAGCCAGTTTACACCGGCTAGCCTAACGGAACAAATTTCGCTGGTTTTGTCGCATGCAGATGGCGCAAACCAAATGGCAACCGCCGCGCTGTCCTGCGGGCTGCCCGATGCTACGAACCGACTTGTTGCCATGGTTGAAACCCTTGGCACCCAAACGAAAGACTAAGACATGAACGCTGCTGCAACCAAGCTGCCCACAGATGTAGGTGCCATTCACTTTGTCGGGATTGGCGGGATCGGGATGTCTGGCATCGCCGAGGTGCTGTTGAATTTTGGCTACACCGTTCAAGGGTCGGACGCCAAAACATCGAAAATCACCGAACGCTTGTCCGGAATGGGTGCGCGGATTTTTGAGGGGCAGAGCGCGGATAACCTGACCGATGCCGAGGTTGTGGTGATTTCGTCGGCCATCAAGCCGGGCAACGCCGAACTTGACGAAGCGCGCCGCCGCGGTCTGCCGATTGTGCGCCGCGCTGAAATGCTGGCCGAACTGATGCGGCTCAAGTCCAACATTGCGGTTGCGGGGACGCACGGCAAAACTACGACCACGACCATGGTGTCCGCACTGCTGGACCACGGCAATTTCGACCCCACTGTTGTGAACGGCGGTATCATCCATGCCTATGGATCGAACGCCCGCGTTGGGGATGGCGAATGGATGGTTGTCGAGGCGGATGAATCTGACGGCACGTTTAACCGACTGCCGGCGACGATCGCGATTGTGACCAACATCGACCCCGAACACATGGAACATTGGGGCACCATCGAAAACCTGCGCAAAGGGTTTTATGATTTCGTCTCGAACATCCCGTTTTATGGCATTGCTGTCTGTTGCACCGATCACCCCGAGGTCCAGTCGCTGGTTGGTAAAATCACAGATCGCCGTGTGATGACTTATGGCTTTAACGCCCAAGCAGACGTGCGTGCGGTCAACCTGACGTACAAAAAGGGCATCGCACACTTTGATGTGGCCCTACAGGCCGAAGACGACGTGATCGAAGGCTGCACCCTACCAATGCCGGGCGATCATAACGTGTCGAACGCGCTATCGGCCGTTGCCGTTGCCCGCCATCTGGGCATGAAAAAGGATGAAATTCGCGAAGCTTTGGCCAAATTCGGGGGTGTGAACCGCCGCTTTACCAAGGTGGGCGAGGTTCTGGGCGGCGTCACGATCATCGATGATTACGGCCATCACCCAGTTGAAATCGCAGCGGTGTTGAAAGCAGCGCGACAAGCGTCCGAGGGCCGCGTGATCGCCGTTCATCAGCCCCACCGCTATAGCCGCCTGCATAGCCTGTTCGATGATTTCTGTAGCTGCTTCAATGATGCCGATGTTGTCGCAATCGCCGAGGTTTTTGCCGCAGGCGAGGCCGTGATCGAGGGGGCGACCCGTGATGATCTGGTTGCCGGTCTGATCCGTCATGGGCATCGCCATGCACGTGCGATCCTGTCCGAGGATGACCTTGAACGGCTGGTGCGTGAACAGGCACGTCCGGGCGATATTGTTGTGTGCTTGGGTGCGGGTACGATCTCGGCTTGGGCGAACGGGTTGCCCGCACGGTTCGAGACCTAGCAAACCGCCACGTCAGACGGTTTTCACACGTTATTCACTTGACACGGCGGGGGTCATTCTGGCGCCTTCGCCGCGTTGCTTTTTGAAGGTCGGGCCAACACCGACCGCGAGTGATCAGTTTTGATGCCCACGGCCGCATTAAGCGGCAGGCCTTCGAACGGAGACGAAATTGCCGCTGTCCTTGATCCTTGCCTGTGTCTGGTTCGTCTTGGCCAATGTGCTGGCCTTGTTGCCAAGCCGCGACAACCACTGGACGCGGGCCTATATCCTGATCGCTGTCGGAATTCCCATTTTGGGATTTGTGACCCTTCAATTGGGGCCTTGGATCGGGTTGCTGGTGCTGTTGGCGGGGGCGTCCATTTTGCGGTGGCCATTGATTTATGTTGGCCGCTGGCTGCGCCGCCAAATCGGACAGTCGTCTTGATAGCGCAGGGGCTTGGCTGTATCCGGTAACAAAGCAGGAAAAACAGGCTCCACCATGATCGACACACTTCCAACCGTTCGCGGACGTTTGACACCGGACCGTAGTTTGGCCGACTTGACGTGGATGCGGGTTGGCGGGCCGTGTGATGTGTTGTTCCAACCTGCCGATATTGATGACCTTTCTGATTTTTTGTCAGCGCTTGATCCTGACATTCCTGTGTTCACCATGGGCGTCGGGTCGAACCTGATTGTTCGGGATGGCGGTATTCGCGGGGTCGTGATCCGTTTGGGGCGCACCTTTAACGAGGTGTTGATCGAGGACAACAAGGTCCGCGCAGGTGCGGCGGCGCTGGATGCGATGGTCGCACGTAAGGCCGCCGATGCAGGCCTGAACCTGACCTTTTTGCGCACCATCCCCGGCACAATCGGTGGCGCGGTGCGGATGAATGCGGGGTGCTATGGCGACTATATGGCCGATGTGCTGGACAGCATCGAGGTCGTGCACCGCGACGGGACCCGTGAAATCCTGGGCAAAGACCAGTTGAACATGCGGTATCGCCAGTCGGATCTACCCGAGGGCGCGGTGATTGTTTCGGCGCTTATGGTTGCGCCAGAGGGTGAGGCCGCGGCGCTTCATCAAAAAATGGAAGACCAGATCGCCAAGCGCGATGAAACCCAACCCACCAAGGACCGCACCGCTGGATCCACGTTCCGGAACCCGTCGGGCTATTCATCGACAGGGCAAGCGGATGACACCCACGACCTAAAGGCGTGGAAGGTGATTGATGACGCTGGCATGCGCGGCGCGACACGCGGCGGCGCGGTGATGAACGTTAAACACTCGAATTTTTTGACCAATGCTGGCGATGCGACCGCTGCCGATCTGGAAGGTTTGGGCGAAGAGGTCAGAAAAAAGGTTTACGATTCCAGCGGGATCACGCTAGAATGGGAAATCATGCGGGTCGGACAAACGACCGCAGATAAATAAGAACACGGTCAAATGACCACGCCCAAGGCAAGGGCAAATAACAAGCGTCAAAAAGGACGCGTTTCAGAGGCGGTTTGGGAATGTCGAGCAGGGCAAACCCGCAGGTTGTTGTGTTGATGGGTGGACCATCTGCCGAACGAGAGGTGTCTCTTAGTTCGGGGGCTGAGTGCGCTCGGGCGCTGATCGATGCGGGCTATTCGGTACAAACGTTGGACGCGGGGCCAGACCTCTGCGCCCGTTTGACTGAACTTGCGCCGGACGTTGTTTTCAATGGACTGCATGGCCGTTGGGGCGAAGATGGCTGCGTTCAGGGTGTCCTGGAATGGATGCGCCTGCCGTACACGCATTCGGGCGTTATGGCGTCTGCTGTTGCGATGGACAAAGAGCGTAGCAAACAGGTGTATCGTCAGGCCGGACTGCCGGTAGCCGCCAGCCTGCTGGCCGATAAGGCCGAGGTCGAGGCCGCGCACGTCATGACGCCCCCTTATGTCGTAAAACCATACAACGAAGGGTCGAGCGTCGGTGTCTATCTTGTGCACGGTTCGGCCAATGGCACGCCAAAGCTGTCACCAGATATGCCGCAAACCGTTATGGTCGAGGCCTTCGTGCCTGGGCGTGAGTTGACGACATCGGTTCTTGGGGATCGGGCGTTGGGTGTCACCGATATTCTGACCGACGGTTGGTACGATTATGACGCCAAGTACAAAGAGGGCGGCTCGCGTCACGTTGTTCCGGCGGATGTACCGCAAGACATTTATGATGCCTGCATGGATTATGCGCTGCGGGCTCATAATGCGCTGGGCTGTCGCGGGCTATCGCGGACGGATTTTCGTTGGGACGAGGCACGCGGTTTGGATGGTTTGATCCTGCTGGAAACAAACACCCAGCCGGGCATGACGCCAACATCGCTGGCGCCGGAACAGGCTGCCCATTGCGGCATGAGCTTTGCCCAGCTGTGCGCGTGGTTGGTGGAGGATGCGTCATGCAACCGGTAACGCCTCAGGTCGATCAAAACCCGCGTCGCGATCCGGCGCCATCCCGCTGGAGCTATCGCTACGAACGGCTGATGCTGACACCGCTGTATCGCAGGCTGTTCCGCGTTGGTCCGCCGTTTGCGATTGCGGCGCTGGCAGTTGCGATTTTCGCCGCAAGCGAGGATCGCCGGAACATGGTGGTCGATGCCTATGACACAGCCGTTCTGACAATTCAGAACCGGCCTGAATTTATGCTGAACGCTATGGCCATCGATGGCGTTGACGAACCAATGGCCGATACGATCCGCACTGTTTTGCCGCTGTCGTTCCCGGTGTCGTCCTTTGATGTCGATCTGGATCTATTGCGCGAAACGGTCGAGGCTGTGAACGGTGTTCAGGATGCGACCCTGCGGGTCAAGCAGGGCGGGATCCTAGAGGTGGCTGTTGTGCCACGCGTGCCGGTCGCCATCTGGCGCCGCAACGAAGGTTTGGCGCTGATTGACGCCGAAGGTCATTTTGTCGGGCCATTGGCGGCGCGATCTGATCGGCTCGATCTGCCGCTGATCGCTGGCGACGGCGCAGAAGAGGCAATCCTTGAGGCGTTGTCGCTGCATCGCGCGGCGGGTCCGATTGCCGACCGCATCCGCGGTATGGTGCGGATGGGGGAACGCCGCTGGGATGTCGTTCTGGATCGGCAACAAAGAATTCTTTTACCAACCCAAGACCCGGTGACGGCGCTGGAACGCGTGGTTGTCATGGCCCAGACCCAGGACCTTTTGGAACGGGATGTGGCCGTGGTGGACATGCGCGATGAAACGCGCCCAACACTCAGGCTAGGGGAACAGGCAGCTGCGGAAATGCGGCGCATCAATGCAGCAGTATCAGGGGCAGGTCAGTAATGAGGCAGTTGTACGAAACTCAACGCGCAATGCGGAATATGCGCAAAGCGGCAATGCAACGTGGTGTGATTGCAATCCTTGATGTGGGCACCTCTAAGGTGGCCTGTCTTGTGTTGCGGTTTGATGGTCCTGAACGCATCCGCGAAGCCGACGGCGTCGGCAGCCTTGCCGGTCAGTCACAGTTCCGCGTCATCGGCGCGGCAACCACACGGTCGCGCGGCATCCGGTTCGGCGAAGTGGACGCAATGCCCGAAACCGAGCGCGCGATCCGCACCGCGGTACAAGCGGCGCAAAAGATGGCAAACGTCCGCGTTGATCACGTCATCGCCTGTTTTAGCGGCGCGCGCCCTCAATCCTATGGCCTAACCGGTGAGGTGGCTCTGGGTGGCGCTGAGGTGACCGGACAGGACATCGGTCACGTTCTGGCCGCTTGCGAAATGCCTGACCTTGGCGAAGGGCGCGAGGTTCTGCACGCCCAGCCGATCAACTTTACACTGGATCATCGGACCGGAATGGCCGACCCGCGCGGGCATGTGGGGGATCGTTTGTCGACGGACATGCACCTTTTGTCGGTCGAAGGTTCGATCATCGAAAACCTTGTCCATTGCATCAAACGTTGCGACCTTGAGGTCGCGGGTCTGGCGTCCTCTGCCTATGTATCGGGGTATTCCAGCCTTGTTGAGGACGAACAGGAACTGGGCGCGGCATGTATCGACATGGGCGGCGGTTCGACCGGCATTTCGATCTTTATGAAAAAACACATGGTGCATGCTGACAGCGTCCGGATGGGCGGTGACCATGTGACCAGCGATATTTCTATGGGCCTGCAAGTGCCTGCCGCAACCGCCGAGCGGATCAAGACATTCTATGGCGGCGTTGTCGCGACCAGCCTTGATGATCGCGAAGAAATCTAGATCGGTGGCGACACGGGCGATTGGCATCACGATCGCCGGACGGTCAGCCGTGCGGAATTGATTGGCATCATGCGCCCCCGTGTCGAGGAAATCCTCGAAGAGGTACGCGCCCGTTTGGATGCCGCCGGATTTGAATACCTGCCAAGCCAACAGGTCGTTCTGACCGGTGGTGCAAGCCAAATTCCCGGCCTTGATGGGCTGGCCAGCCGCATACTGGGCCAACAGGTTCGTCTGGGCCGTCCGCTGCGCGTTCAGGGTCTGCCGCAGGCCGCAACCGGACCGGCCTTTGCTGCCGCAGTTGGCCTGACATTGTTCGCCGCGCATCCGCAAGACGAATGGTGGGATTTCGAAATTCCGAACGAAAAATACTCGGCTCGTTCGCTGAAACGCGCGGTTAAATGGTTTAAGGACAACTGGTAATACGCAATATTTTGCCGATTGGTCGAAATACCGCGTTAGAATCCTGAAATTGGACCAGATTTTGTGCGTTTTGCGTGTTTTTTCCGTGACGTTGCATCCGTGTCACGTTACACTTGTGAATGAAGTACCAATAAAACAGGCCTGCGGGACGGGCCGATAACATACAGGCGGACAGAGTATGGCTTTGAATCTCTCCATGCCGGGGCACGAAGAACTAAAGCCCCGTATCACGGTCTTCGGTGTTGGCGGCGCAGGCGGCAATGCTGTTAACAACATGATCGAAAAGCAGCTCGAGGGTGTCGAGTTCGTCGTTGCGAACACCGATGCTCAGGCGCTGCAACAATCGCAGGCTGACGCACGCATCCAGATGGGCGTGAAAGTCACCGAAGGTCTGGGCGCTGGTGCTCGTCCATCGGTTGGTTCGGCCGCTGCGGAAGAAAGCATCGAACAAATCGTTGATCACCTTGCGGGGGCACACATGTGCTTTATCACCGCAGGTATGGGCGGCGGCACCGGCACCGGCGCGGCCCCAATCATTGCACAGGCTGCACGTGAACTGGGCGTTCTGACTGTCGGCGTTGTCACCAAACCATTCCAGTTTGAGGGCGCAAAACGCATGCGTCAGGCCGAAGAGGGTGTCGAAGCCCTGCAGAAGGTCGTTGATACGCTGATCATCATTCCAAACCAGAACCTGTTCCGTCTGGCGACCGAGCGCACCACCTTTACCGAGGCATTCGCGCTGGCAGATGACGTTCTGTACCAAGGTGTGAAAGGCGTGACCGACCTGATGGTTCGTCCGGGCCTGATCAACCTCGACTTTGCTGACGTTCGTTCGGTTATGGATGAAATGGGCAAGGCAATGATGGGCACCGGCGAAGCTGAGGGCGAAAACCGCGCCGTTGACGCCGCCGAAAAGGCTATTGCGAACCCACTGCTGGACGAAATCAGCCTCGAAGGCGCCAAAGGCGTGTTGATCAACATCACCGGTGGCACCGACCTGACGCTGTTCGAACTGGACGAAGCGGCCAACAAAATCCGCGAAAAGGTCGATCCAGACGCAAATATCATCGTTGGTTCGACGATGGACAGCGCTATGGAAGGCCGCATGCGTGTGTCGGTTGTCGCAACCGGCATCGACGCCAGCGAACGCCGCGTCGAGGCACCAATGCCGCGCCGCACCGAAACCATGGCCGTCGCGACCGAAGCTGCACCAGTTCAGGAACAGCCTGCACCAGTGGCCGAACCAGTCGCCGCTGCGCCAGCTCAGGAAGAGCGCACATTGTTCGACGACTCGTTCCAGGCAACTGCCGAGACGACCGAAGAAGTGTTCGACGATTTTCAGGAAACCGCAGCAGATGATCTGCCGCCACCTGCCTATCGTCCACAGCCAGAGCCAGCGACCGAAGCCTTTGTTGCACCACGTGCACCGGCGCCGGGTACCGCATCGCAGGACGCCGTTGACCGTATGCGCGCCGCTGCGGCCGCACGCAACGCAGCCGCTGCAGCAGCACCTGCTGCACCTGCCTCTGAGCCGGAAGGTCGCCGTGGGTTTGGCCTGAACTCGCTGATCAACCGCATGACTGGCGCAGAAGAAACCGCACAAGAGGCAGAGGCACGCCCTCAGCCGCAGATCCACTCGATCCGCGACGAGGCACCTCAGGCTGACGCTGAACAAGAACGCATTGAAATCCCTGCGTTCCTGCGCCGTCAGGCAAACTAAACCGCAAGATTATCAGAAAAGGGCCGTCCATTTGGGCGGCCCTTTTTCTATGCGCCGTTGTTACAGGTGGCCGTAACGTTTGTTTCAGAGCGTTGCAAAGAGTGAGTTGAGCCGACCCGTTTGGACACGTAGGGATATGGCAACTGCCAAAAACTTGGGTGACGTGCGTGCAAACCACTGTTGCTAACAAAATCGAATTTCTGGGCGTGGGGCTCCATGCTGGTCAGCCTGCCAAGCTTGCGGTTCTGCCCGCAGAGGCGAACACAGGCATCGTGTTCCGCCGCACAGATATTCAAGAAAATAACGAAATCTCAGCTATTTGGTCGAATGTGAACCAAGAGCCGCTGAACACCCGCCTTGTGAATGAACACGGTGTGAGTGTCTGTACCATCGAACATTTGATGGCGGCGTTTGCTGGCATGGGGCTGCACAATGCCGTCGTCGAAATCGATGGACCCGAGGTACCGATTCTTGATGGGAGTTCGGCACCGTTTGTGCGGAAAATCGTCGAAACCGGCCTGAAAACCCTGAATGCGCCCCTGCGTGCGATCAAAGTTTTGGAGCATGTTGAGGTCATCGACGACGAGGTAAAGGCGTCGTTTTCGCCTGCTCAGAACCTTCAGATCGCGTTCCATATTGATTTCCCTGACCCCGCGATTGGTCGACAGGATAAGGTGCTGAACATGGCCAATGGCGCGTTTGTGCGCGAGCTGTGTGACAGCCGGACCTTCTGCCGGAACGCGGACATTGAATTCATGCATGGTCAGGGGCTGGCCCTCGGCGGAACCCTGTCGAATGCGGTTGTCGTAGATCACGACCGTGTCCTTAGCCCGGGTGGCCTGCGTCACGCGGATGAACCGGTTCGTCACAAGATGCTTGATGCGCTGGGTGATCTTTATACCGCTGGTGCGCCGATCTTGGGCCGCTATACCGGTGTGCGTGCAGGCCATGCGATGACCAACAAATTGCTACGGGCGCTCTTTGATCGCCCAGAGGCATGGGAATGGGTCGAGGTTGATGCCGCGACTGCCGCCTATTTGCCTGGCGTTGGTGTAAAACCCGAAGACTTGCACTGCGTCGCCTGAGCGCAATCCGGCTTGTGCCTCTGTTGATGCCAAAAGGCATTTTGCGCCCGGATTTTTCATGCTAGACCGTCTGTTAACCGCGACCCAACGGTCGCAACGATATCGAGCATTTATTCGGGGGCGTCCATGATTGGTGGCAAACCGCTTGTTGCAAAACGTGCAATCCTAGGCGCGTCGGTGATTGCGATTGCTGTGCTTGCGGGCTGTAACCGCAGTAACCCCAGTGCCATCGATGGTGTTCCGCTGGAAAACTACACGGCGCAGCAGATTTTCGAACGCGCCGAGTATGAATTGTCCCGTGGCGACGATAGCGATGCAGCTTTCTATTTTGGTGAAATCGAACGGCTGTACCCTTATTCCGCTTTGGCCAAACGTGCATTGATCATGCAGGCGTTCACCTATCACGGTGCGGGCAATTACAACGCCAGCCGCGGTGCGGCACAGCGGTATCTGAATTTTTTCCCTGCCGGTCAGGATGCCGCCTATGCCCAGTATCTGATTGCCCTGTCGTACTATGATCAAATCGACGACATTGGCCGCGATCAGGGTGTGACCTTTCAGGCGCTTCAGGCATTGCGCGTTGTGATCGAACAATACCCCGACAGCGAATATGCCGCGTCGGCAGTTTTGAAGTTTGATTTGGCCTTTGACTATCTGGCGGCCAAGGAAATGGAAGTGGGGCGCTATTACCTGAAGCGGAACCACTACGTCGCGGCGATCAACCGTTTCCGCGTCGTGATCGAAGATTTCCAAACAACCAGCCACACACCTGAGGCGCTACACCGTTTAGTCGAGGCATATCTGTCGCTTGGATTGACGGATGAGGCTCAGACCGCTGGTGCGATCCTTGGGCACAACTATCAAAGCACCGAATGGTACGCGGATAGCTATGCGCTGTTGACCCGCGAAGGTTTGACTGCGGAACCTTTTGGCGAAAACTGGCTGGCTGCGGTCTATCGTCAGATGGTTCGGGGCGAATGGCTCTGATCTGAAAGAGGCGCCCATGCTGCGTGGCTTGGACATCCGTGATATTCTGATTATCGACCGGCTTGAATTGGACTTTCAGGCCGGTTTGAACGTGCTGACCGGCGAAACTGGTGCGGGCAAGTCGATTTTGCTCGACTCGCTGGGGTTTGTGCTGGGCTGGCGTGGTCGGGCCGAGTTGGTTCGACAGGGGGCCAAACAGGGCGAGGTCACCGCTGAATTTGAATTGCCTGCGAACCACCCGTGCCTCGAAATTCTTGAGGACGCGGGAATTGAACCCGATGACACGTTGATCCTGCGGCGTGTGAATACCGCCGAGGGGCGTAAAACCGCTTGGATCAATGATCGTCGTGTGTCTGGGGACGTGCTGCGCCGTGTGTCGGAAACCTTGGTCGAATTGCATGGCCAGCATGATGACCGTGGTCTTTTGAACCCGCGCGGTCACCGTGATCTGCTGGATGCGTATGCCGATAATTCAGACCTGATCGCAGATTGCCGAACAGCATGGCGCGATTGGTCGGTTGCACGCAAGGCGCTGGAAACAGCGCAGGCAAAAATCGACGAAACCAAAGCAGAAGAAGAGTTTCTGCGCCACGCGGTTGCCGAACTGGATAAGTTGGATCCTCAACCCGGCGAAGAGGCGGAACTGGATACCAAACGCCGTTTGATGCAAGCGGCCGAAAAGATCCGCAATGACATCGCACAAGCGCTCAATGCGCTTGGATACGACGGTGCCGAGGGCGCGATGAGCAATGCGTTGCGTTGGCTCGATGGGGCTGCAAGTCAGGCCGAAGGCCAGCTTGAGGCGCCATTGGCCGCCCTTGAACGGTCGATGGCTGAACTGACCGAGGCGCAAAGCGGGATTGAGGCCTGCCTTGATGCGCTGAGTTTCAATCCCTCCGAGCTTGAGGACGCAGAAGAGCGGTTGTTCGCGATACGTGGCCTTGCACGGAAATACGACGTGTTGCCGGATGAGCTTGGCGTTCATGCGGCCGAGTTGCGCGATAAGCTGGCCGTTTTGGACGGCAGCGTCGGTGACATCGCCGCGCTGCAAGCCGCCGTTGCGCAGGCCGAGGCCGCCTATACATCCGCAGCCGAGCGTTTGACGGCATCCCGTCGGTCAGCCGCCACCGCGCTGGATAAGGCCATGTCGGCCGAGCTTGCGCCGCTGAAAATGGAACGCGCGGTATTTACGACAAATGTCGAAGCGGGTGCCGCTGGCCCCGATGGACAGGACGAGGTCGCCTTTACCGTGGCCACAAACCCGGGCGCGCCCTCTGGTCCGTTGAACAAAATCGCCTCGGGCGGTGAGCTGAGCCGGTTTCTTTTGGCGCTTAAGGTCTGTCTGACCTCGGATGTCGGGGGGCTGACGCTTATCTTTGACGAAATCGACCGCGGCGTGGGCGGGGCGACGGCCGATGCGGTTGGGCGGCGTCTGGCCGATCTGGCAAAAGGCGGTCAGGTGTTGGTTGTGACCCATTCCCCGCAGGTTGCGGCCTTGGGCGGTCATCATTGGCGCGTTGAAAAAACACAAAGTGATGGTCAAACCCTGTCGACTGTTGTTCCGCTGTCGAAATCGGACCGTGTCGATGAAATCGCACGCATGATTTCAGGGGATCGCATCACCGATGCTGCACGTGCAGCAGCCACCGAGTTGTTGGGCTAAACAGAATAGGGCGGGCACAATGCCCGCCCAATCATTCTGAAAAAACAGCTCACTTACGACCACTCACGTCCTAAGACAGCCCGATAAAAAGGTATTTCCATATACTGGGTATGCCAGCGGATCGGTATCTATGTCTTTTGGATAGCCTGAGTCCGTGACAGTTTTCTAACAAAAATCCCTATTTTCGCCACATTTTGCTGCATTGCAGCATTTACCGCTTTCAGGTTTGGTAAATTGCCCAATTTTTAGGCTGATATGAATCGAGGGTAGGATTTACTAAGCTTCGAAATCAAAGTGCCGTTCTTTGATCTAAGTGGTGGGCTTGGTAGAAAATCGGTAATGCCTTATTACTAAACCACGCCAAAAAGAAAGATCAGGCATGAGCAGAGACCCTGATCCCGAACGCAGCGGGATTTTTTCAGAAATCCGTCATGATATGGCGCGCAGCCTGTTGGTTTTACGCCAAAAGGGCCCCAGTCAGGTGCAGTTCTGGTTCATCGCGCTGATTGTCGGTTGCTGCGCCGGTTTGGCGGCTTTGGGGTTTCGCATTGGGATCGAATGGCTTCAGGCGCTTTTGTATCAGGTCGAAGATACAGAAAAGCTGCACCGCGATGTTCAGGACCTTGCGTGGTACTGGTTCATCGCCATTCCGACCGTCGGCGGCCTGATTGTCGGGCTTATTCTGGATCGATACACCGCTGATGGCCGTGTGCGTGCGGTTGCTGATACGATCGAGGGCGCAGCATTGAACGGCGGACGGGTCGAAACGCGCGAAGGTTTGGCCTCGGCCGCGGCGAGTTTTCTGACACTGGCCATGGGCGGGTCGTCGGGACGTGAGGGGCCTGTGGTTCACTTGGCCGGCGTGATCTCGACCGGATTTGCCCGCCTGATCAAGGCAGACGGTGTCACGGGTCGTGACCTGCTTGGCTGTGCCGTGGCCGCCGCCGTTTCCGTCAGCTTCAACGCACCCATAGCGGGGGCTCTTTTCGCGCTAGAGGTTGTTTTGCGGCATTTTGCGGTGCGGGCCTTTGCCCCGATTGCCATCGCGAGTGTTGCTGGCGCGATCATTGGGCGCGTGTTTCGGGGCGATGTGACCGAATTTACATTGGTCCAGAAAAGCGAACTTTCATTCTATATCGAGCTGCCGGCCTTTATGCTCTTGGGGCTGATGTGCGGCGTGATTGCCTATGTGTTGATGAAATCGATCTTTTGGGCCGATACGGTCGGATCCCAATGGCAGGACCGGCTGCGGTTGCCGCGCTACCTGCGGCCCGCACTTGCGGGGGCGGTGCTGGGCGTGATCGCCATAGGATTCCCGCATATCATCGGGGTAGGCTATGGCATCACCTATGATGCGCTGACGGCGCAGATAGGGTTCCAAGAGGCGTTGGTTTTTGTGGTGATCAAGGTCGCCGCGGTCGCCATCACCATCGGCGGCCGGATGGGCGGGGGCGTGTTCTCACCCAGCCTTGTGGTCGGGGCCTTGTCCGGTCTGGCCTTTGGCATCGTTGCGACAAACCTTGTGCCCAATTATTCGGGTGAGGTGTCACTGTATGCCTTGGCGGGTATGGGCGCGGTTGCAGCCGCTGTTCTGGGGGCGCCAATTTCAACGGCGATGATCGTGTTCGAACTTACCGGCGATTGGCAAACCGGACTGGCGGTGCTGGTGACAGTATCCTTGTCGGCGGCGCTTGCCTCGCGGTTGGTTGATCGGTCGTTTTTCCTGACCCAGCTGGAACGCCGCGGTGTCCGTCTGGCTGCGGGGCCACAGGCTTATTTGCTGGCGACCTTTCGGGTCACCAGCCTGATGCGTCGGCCAGACGCGCCAGATGCGGCCAACCCCGCCGAATGCGAAAACCTGATCCAGCAGGGTATCTATGTTGATATCTCGGCAACGCTTGACCGCGTTATGCCCATGTTCGAACAACAGCACCTGCGCTTTGTTCCGGTGGTCACCCGCGAAAACAAAGACGCCCCGTTCGAAGTGCGGGGCGCCCTGTTTCATGTCGATGCGCTAAAGGCGTTCAACCGCGCACTTGCTGCGGTCAGCGCCGAAAAACACGCTTAAACTTGTTCAACTGCGACTTTGCTTGTGTAGAAGGCAAGGTAGCCAGTGATCTGTTCGACGCCGTCCTTGGGGGCTTCGTACGACCATGCCGCATCTGCGATCGGACCGCTTTTGGCGACGATCGAATAGTATTTGGCATCGCCCTTGTAAGGGCAGTGGGATACGGTTTCCGACGGCTCTAGAAAGGCCATCGCAATGTCTTCGCGAGGAATATAAATAACCGGCGCCAGATCGCCCTCGATCAATTCAAGTGCGTTGTCGGATTCCCCGAGAACGGCACCTCCGGCGCGAACAACCCACGTTCCGCCCGCAGGGCGGATTTTAATGTGATCGGCCATGGTGTGGCCTCCTTGTTATGAGTTCCTGTCCATCTGATAGCGCGCTATGTGTAATGCGCGGATGTGACAGATTGGCGTCAATCCATCAAAGCGGGGCACAGGCCTGCGCCAACCAACTTGTGGTCGCATCATCTAGGTTCGGGCCCACTTTGTCCAGAACTTCGGCGTGATAATCATCGATCCATTGCCGTTCATCTGCGGACAGTAACGCAACGTCGATCAGGTTTCGGTCGAATGGTACAAAGGTCAGCGTTTCAAATCCAAGCTGCTTGCGGTGTGCATCGCCGCCAGCAAGGGGTGGGGCATCGCGAACAACGATCAAATTTTCCAGACGAATGCCGAACGCGCCTTCGCGGTAATACCCCGGTTCGTTCGATAGGATCATACCGGCCGTAAGCGGAACGTCGGACGCCCGCGACAATCGCTGCGGGCCTTCGTGGACACACAGATAGGCCCCGACGCCATGGCCGGTCCCGTGATCAAAATCGAGCCCATCTGCCCACAATGGCGCACGGGCCAGCGCGTCAAGGTGCATGCCCGCAACGCCCTTGGGGAACCGTGCACGGCTGATGGCGATCACACCCTGCAGCACACGCGTGTAGCACCGGATTTCCGATGTCCCGACCTGACCAACGGCCAAGGTGCGGGTGATATCGGTGGTACCGTCAAGGTATTGACCGCCGCTATCTAGAACGACCAATTGGCCTTGTTCCAGTTGACGGTTGCTATCTGTGCTGACGCGATAGTGGGGCAAGGCGCCGTTGGGGCCAGCCCCGCTGATGGTGTCAAAGCTGATATCAAGCAGGCTGTTGGTGTCGCGGCGGAAGGCCTCTAACCGCTCAACCAGATCGATTTCGGTTAGCGTTTCGGTCGCGACCGCGCCGTCATACCACGCCAAAAACCGGATCACGGCGGCGGCATCGCGCAAATGCGCCGTGCGCGCGCCCGCGATTTCGGTCGGGTTCTTACAGGCCTTGGGCATGACGCAAGGATCGGTGGCGAATGTAACTGCGTCCTCATTCAACACATCCAGCAGGGCATAGGGGGCCGTTGCATCGTCCACTTGGATCGGTTTGTCTGCGACGCTCAGGAATGAGGCGATCTGATCCTCAGGCAACACTTGCACCCATTCAGGCAGCGAAAGATCGACTGTTTTGGCCGGATCGCAGAATAGAACAACACCGCCAGACGCAAGGACCAAGGCCATCGCATGTGGAACCGGGTTACGTTCAATGTCATTGCCGCGAATATTCAAAAGCCAGGCAACGCTGTCGGGCTGGCTGATAAAAACGCCTTGGGCGCTGGTCAGCGACTTGACGACATCGGCCACCTTTTCATGGGCAGGTTTGCCCGCAAATTCAATTGGATAGTCGCGGAACTTGGCCACAGGTGCCGCAGGTTGGTCGGACCAAACGGCATCGACCAGATTTGGGGTCGGTACAATCGTCTGGCCTGTTTTCTTGGCCGCTTTTTCGAGGGCGCGGACTTCGCGGATGGTGTGCAGCCATGGATCAAACGCAACTGTTTTGATCGTTTCCGCCCGCGCGCTGAGCCAGTTTGGCAACTGCGTGTCCGGCCAATCCACAGGCGTGAAATGATCTAGCGCCACCTGTTGTTTTACCTGTGTGGTGTAGCGACCATCGACGAAAACCGCAGCCTCAGCCGCCGTGATGCAGGCAAACCCCGCCGATCCGGTAAAGCCGGTCAGCCACGCAAGCCGTTCGTCGCAGGGGGCAACATATTCCCCCTGAAACCTATCGGCGCGGGGGACGATGAAGGCATCAACATTCGACGCCGCCATTGTGGCGCGAAGCGCGGCCAATCGGGCCGGACCGGTGTCCGGGCTACTGGGGTTTTCAAAGGTCTGAAACACGAGGTTAGCCCACTTTCTTCATGCCAAGAACACGCGCTTGTTTGCGTGGGTCGCTGTCGAACAGCCCAGCCAGTTGTTCGGTCATCGCACCGGCCAACTGTTCTGCATCCGTGATGGTCACCGCCCGTTGGTAATAGCGGGTGACATCGTGGCCGATGCCGATGGCGATCAATTCGACGGCACGCTGTTTTTCGATCATATCGATGACATCGCGCAGGTGTTTTTCCAGATAGTTGGCGGGGTTAACCGACAGGGTGGAATCATCAACCGGCGCACCATCGGAAATCACCATCAGGATTTTGCGCTGTTCGCGACGGGCCAGCATGCGCTTATACGCCCATTCCAGCGCCTCACCGTCGATGTTTTCCTTAAGCAGGCCCTCTTTCATCATCAGGCCAAGGTTCGACCGCGTGCGACGCATCGGGGCGTCGGCCGATTTGTAGATGATATGGCGCAGGTCATTGAGGCGACCCGGCTGCAGCGGGCGCCCTTCGGCCAGCCATTTTTCACGAGATTGGCCGCCTTTCCACGCCTTGGTGGTAAAGCCCAAAACCTCGACCTTGACCGAACACCGTTCCAAGGTGCGCGCCAAAACATCGGCACAGATCGCCGCGATTGAAATCGGGCGCCCCCGCATCGAACCAGAGTTATCGAGCAACAGGGTCACGACCGTGTCGCGGAATTCCGTGTCTTTTTCCCATTTGAACGACAGCGGCGTGGTGGGGTTGGCAACAACGCGCGCTAGGCGACCAGCGTCCAGAATGCCCTCTTCTTTGTCGAATTCCCAACTGCGGTTTTGCTGGGCCTGAAGGCGACGCTGCAATTTGTTGGCAAGGCGCGAAACGGCACCTTTTAGCGGTTCCAGCTGTTGATCCAGATAGGCCCGCAGGCGTTCCAGCTCGGCCGGTTCGGCCAGCTCTTCGGCACCGATTTCTTCGTCGTGGGCGGTGTTGTAGACCACATAGTTTGGGTCAGCGTCCGACGCGGGCGGGGGTGCAGGCGGTTCGAGAGGTGCCTCGCCTTCTGGCAGCTCCATCTCTTCGTCGTCCATTTCCGCATCGGCCATGTCGTCGGAAACGACTTGGGCCTGTTGTTCGTCCTGCTGTTGTTCCTGACTTTGTTCCGGCGAGGCATCGGCCTCGCTGTCGTCAGAATCGTCATCACCGGTCGAGTCGGGCTGTTCTTCTTCGTCCTCTTGATCCTCTTGGGCCTGATCCTCCATCTCGTCGTCTTCGAGGTCGGGATCTTCGCCAAGTTGATCCGCATATCCGAGATCGGAAATGACCTGACGGGCGAATTTCGCAAATGCGCGCTGATCATCGAGGGTGTCCGACAGGGTGTTGAGCGTATCGCCCGCCTGTCCTTCGATATAGTCGCGCCATAGGTCAACGATGTTTTCTGCACCTTTGGGCAGATCGCGACCGGTCGCCAGTTGGCGCACCAGATACCCTGCCGCCGCTGCCAGCGGTGCTTGGGTCATCTCTGTGATCTGCTCATAGCCCTTGCGCATACAATCGTTATTGATCTTTGCGTCAATGTTGCTGGCTGTGCCGGGCATGAACCGCGCGCCCAGTGCCTCGACCCGCGCGACCTCCATCGCGTCATAGATGTCGCGGGCCAATTGGCCGTTTGGCACATAACGGGCGGCAATTTCCGCGTTGTGGAATTTATGCCGCAGGGCCAGCGCATCCGCAGTGCCGCGGGCCAGCAGCACTTCGTCCCGCGTCATCCGGCGACTGACCTGAGGCAGGCGCACGGCGTCATTGGACAATCCCGGAGGATCAACCGAATAGCTAACGGAAAGCTCTGGATCGTCGGCAAGCACTTTGGTCGCCTCGGCGAGCGCTTTTTTGAACGGATCTGCGGGGTTGTCGGACGGCTTGTTCATGCTTGCAATCTAGGACTGCCGCACGGCGAAGGAAAGCAGAAACAGACGGGGAAACTGACGGGGGATCGACTAGAAAATCACAAAAGACTGACAATCCGCCAGAAGCCGATCCGACCGCTGCTGCGCCCATGTCGATGTTTGCTGGTTAAAGCTGAGCGTTGCCTGTGACATCAGGGCATTTTGCGCGGCACGGGCCGAAATGCGCCAAGATATGACGCTGCGGTTCATGTCTGGGGGTGTCGCGGCCTCTAGCACAGCGAACATAGCGACTTGTGCTTGTTCCAAATCGGGGCTGGCCTCGCCGAAAAACAGGCGTTGATGTTCGACGGCTGCCGTCAGGCGCCCCGAACATTCCGCAAAAATACGGACCATAGACTGGCTATCATTCATCGCTGAGGCGTGCCCGATGGTCAGTGTGAACGCAACAAAGCCGCCAACTATTGTTTTCAAACCGCCCATGAATTCATCATTCATGACAGTTTTGTGACAATCAATTAATCGGTTGGTAAAATATACGAAATAGTCAAATATTCTGATTTGGTAAGGTATAGGTCAGTCTACGAACGGCTAACGCTGGAAGTCGTAGACCATCTTGCCGCCGGTCATCAGTGAATTCCCCGGCAAAATCCCCATCTGATCACACAGCCTGTTTTGTCGGGTCATAACATCCTCGGCCACCTTCACGCGGCCGCGCACACCATCAACTCGGGTGGCATAGTCGAGGGCCGCATCAAACTGGCCCAGTTGGATGTACCCTTCGACGGCAATTTCGAAAAACGGGTCGTCCTTTTCAAAGAGTGGGAGCGTCGCCCCGTCCCGCATTGCGCCCCAAACAAAGATACCGCTTTGCCAGTCGAAGGCGTCACTGATGGTGGCAGGTTTGGACGGCATTTGATCGGTTTCGCCGCGCAGCCATGGTCGCGCGGTTTCGGCAAAGGTGGCAAATTCAAACACCGCGAGCGTTCGGCCGGCATAATGTCGATCATCAGCCCATAGATCGAACCCACCGAGTGTATTGCGTGTGGCATCAGGTCCCAGCACGTCGATCATAGTTGCCAGAATAAAGGTCCACCCTTCTTCGGGACGGCGTGTTGGGTCGATCTGGCCACGTTGGACTGCCGCCAAATACTGCCTGCTCACCTCGGCCAGCTCGGCGGTGCGGCCGGATTGATTGGTGGCGATCGACAATGTTGATGGTCCGGCCTCGGCCAGTGTTGCCCTGAGGATATCGAACAGTTCCAATCGGAATTGACGTTGTTCGGCAGAGAGTGGGGTTCCAGGGTCAAATATTGGCTGCGCATGAAAGAGCGGATAGGTGCCGTTATTGGTCACACCCTGCGGCGACACAATGTCCGCCAAGGGATGGCCGCTGGTCTTGGCCCTGTTCCAAAACGACTGATAACTGTCGTCGGGCAACAGGGCATATAATCCCCCCGCTGCTACGATATGGCCGTCTGCTTCTGCGCGTGCGGCGATGGCCTCGATGACCTCGCGTGGTTGGTCGCTAATCAGGCTGGGCAGGCGCCCGCCGCCGAACCATGTGTTGTTAAACGCCTCGGATCGCTCGGGGTCATTCTGGATCAGGGCCACCAAATCGAAATAGGTCTGACCATTGTCGAGCAGCAAAAACGCGCGTTCAACATGGTGATAGGCGTCAACCAGGACGTCGCGCGGGTCGCCTTGTAGTGTGCCGTTCGGGTCAGAGACCTCATGCGCCAGCAAAATTTCGTCGGTTTGACGATAGGATCGCCCCTCCATCAATAAATCGTAGGCCGTGCCAGTATCGATCTGATCATACCGCAGCAGCAAATATGCTGCCTCGCCGCCTGTATTACGTGGTGAGAAACCGGGTAACTCGGCGCGATTGTCCAGCACCTCTTGCGCCATCTGGAACATCAATTCGCGATCACAGGTCGTTTGGGCCTGCGTCAGTGCAGTGCTACACAGGACGAGTGCCAAAGATGTCAGTGCCTTGCGCATAGTGGCCTCCGATTGGTCAACTCATTGAACGATAGCACTTTGTTCGTGGTCGCAAAGATATCCAACAGAATAAAAAACGCGGCTAGGTTGCCCCGCCGCGTTTCAAAACGTGATGTGGAAAGACCGTTTAGCCGAGGCTCATGCTTGCTGCGCTTTCGGGCAGTTCGGCATCAAAACAGCGCTGATAGAACTCGGCCACTGTCTGGCGTTCCAGTTCGTCGCATTTGTTCAGGAATGTCAGGCGGAAGGCGTAGCCGACATCGCGGAAAATCGATGCGTTTTGTGCCCATGCGATGACGGTACGCGGCGACATAACGGTCGACAGGTCGCCATTGATGAACGCGGTGCGGGTTAGGTCGGCGACGCTGACCATCTGGCTGACCTGTTTGCGGCCATCTGCGGTGTTGTACAATGGCGCCTTGGACAGAACGATGGCTGTTTCAGCATCGTGGCTGAGGTAGTTCAGTGTCGCAACCAGCGACCAACGGTCCATTTGCGCTTGGTTGATCTGTTGGGTGCCGTGGTACAGGCCCGTCGTATCCCCAAGACCAACGGTGTTGGCCGTCGCAAACAGACGGAAATACGGGTTCGGCGTGATGATTTCGTTCTGGTCCAGCAGGGTCAGCTTGCCGTCCGCCTCAAGCACACGCTGGATCACGAACATGACGTCCGCGCGACCTGCGTCGTATTCGTCGAACACGATGGCGGTCGGGTTGCGCAGGGCCCATGGCAGGATGCCTTCGTGGAATTCGGTGACCTGCTTGCCATCGCGCAGTTTAATCGCGTCTTTACCGATCAGGTCGATCCGCGAAATGTGGCTATCAAGGTTCACACGAACGGTGGGCCAGTTCAGGCGCGCCGCGACCTGTTCGATGTGGGTCGATTTACCTGTGCCGTGATAGCCCTGAACCATCACACGGCGGTTATGGCCAAAGCCGGCCAGGATCGCCAAGGTCGTGTCTGGGTCGAATTTATAGGTCGAGTCGATTTCAGGCACACGGCTGGTACGTTCCGCAAAGCCTTTGACCTGCATGTCGCTGTCGATACCGAAAACGTCACGGACGCTGAGTTCTTCGGTTGGTTTTGCATTCTGGTCCAGCATATCGTGTCTTCCACTTCTCACTTCTCTGCACAGGCGAAATGCAACATACGCCGATCAGTGGCAAGGGGAAGGGGAACAATCGTTTTTTCAGCGCGAAATTCGAAAATTGGGGACGATTGATTTCGGAAACAGTCAGTTTCCGCCACAACTGTGGCCCAGATATGCCTCATCTGACATATAGCGCAGAACATGATGCGGTATTGGCCCCATATTTCCGAGTGGCTGGGTGACTGGTGGACTTGGTACAAACCAACCGAGGGAGAGCTCTGCCTCGGGCTGGCCTTTGGCGTTATCGCGTTTTTGGGGGCTGGTGTCGGCTATGAGACACTGAGCTACCTCGCACATGACCATTCAACCGCCTTTGTTCCAACCGCCTATGAGGCGTGGGTGATCTTTGGTGCGGTGATTGGGGCAACGAGTGCGCTCTATTCGCTGCGCGGTCAGTTCGGGCATCGCGGCGGGGCAGGCGCATTGACCGCGATCAAGGGCGCCCTTGGCGTCACGTTTCTGGGCAGCCTGATTGGCGGCACGTTGGCGATGCCGGTGTTCGGGACCATGTTCGGTCCCTTTGCGTTCATGATGCTATTTGTGACCAAGCCAGCCGTTGGTCTTATGTGGGCCGGTAGCCTGCTGGCCGCGCATATCCTGATGCGGGGCTGGCGGATCGAGCGCGACGCCTGAACGTCGCGCCGGTTGGTTTAGTCGCGGAAACTGCGGCTTCCTTTGATCTGGTCCCATGCCCAAACAACTTCGGTCAGCTGTTCTTCTTGGCTGCGGTCCCCGCCGTTCATGTCGGGGTGCAAAACCTTGATCAGTTTCTTATAGGCCTTGCGGATCTCGGCCTTGGACATGGTGTCCTTGGCTTCCAGAATTTCTAGCGCGCGACGTTCGGTTGGCGGCAGGCGGCGGGTGCTGCCATCGGCCTTGCCGTTTTTGCCCGGGTTGCGCGTGGCATTGTCACCCAGCACCTGATGCGGGTCATCAACGCCCAAACGGGCCCAAGCGCGCTGTTCTTCGGAATTTTTGCCGAACGGTTTTGTTTCTCGTTCCCAAACGCGATCCTTGTCGACCTGTTCCATGTATTCTTCTTCGGTTGCCCCGTCGAAGAAATTCCATTTCAGATTATATTCGCGCACGTGGTCTTTGCAGAACCAGAAATACTCTTCGAGAGTATCCGGCGACTTGGGCGCGCGGTATTTACCGGCCTCTTCACATCCTTTGTGGTCACACCGACGTGTGGATGTCTCAAAGGCACCCGACATGCCGCGGCGGCCACGTGGGTTTTTCTTTTTGGCGGACGACACCGACATGTCGAAACCAAATGGATCGTCTTTACGCATCTCAGCCTCATCTTCCCGACTCGGACGCTGCAGTTTAAGCACTAGAGCGACAGATTGAAGAGGGTCAGGAAAAATAATGGGTCTTGCCAGTGAAATCGAATCTCGTTTGCGCAACGCCTTTGAGGTTCAGCGCCTTGAAATCATTGACGAAAGCGAAAAACACCGCGGTCACACCGGATATCAAGAAGGCGGTGAAAGCCACTGGCATCTTGTGATCAAGGCGGATGAGTTGACCGACATGAACAGATTGGGCCGTCACCGCGCAATTCACGCGGCAATCGGCAAGGACATCATCGGCCGCATTCACGCCCTATCGATCGAGATCCTCTGACACCTCGTCAGTTTCAGCGACGGTTTCGACGTCGTCTTCCGTAGCTGTCTCTGTCGCGACTGTTTCGTCCGACAGGTCGATTTCTTCGACTTCGCGGCGGAAGATCAGCAGATGCTGGAAACTGGTGGTTTTGCTTGTCAGGCCGCTTCGCTCTTCGCACGGCAGGGTTTCGGCGCGAACGAATTCCCAGCCCTCAGCGGACTGATCATTCAACGCATCGGTCAGCGTAAGGGCAAAGCGATCGGCGGTGGTTTTCACGCCCTTTGCCTTGGTGCCGCGCGTCGGGGCAGGGATTGCCTTGTATTCGTAGTGAGTCATTGGATCCCCAATAATCGTCATGGTTGGTCTGATAGGTGACCTAATCACGCGTTTTGAACAAGGGGACAAAGTGACCGCCGTTCCCGTAAAACGGAGTTTGGCGAACAAAAAGGCCGCCTCGCGGCGGCCTTTGGATCATTCAGCACTGAATTGCGCGAGGTATGCATAAAGGTTGATCGCGTCCTCGGGGTTGCGCACGCGGAATGACATCCGCGACCGTGCGCGTGGATCCTCAAGCGTGTCACGCAGCCATGTGGTTGGATCCATCACATAGGCGGCAAAGGTCGCTTCGTCCCAGACAACACCGGTTTCGCCAACAGACGCGAGGCTGGCGCTATAGTTGAACCCTTCGACAGAGCCGGGAACGCTGCCCGCCAGATCGAACAGGTTTGGACCGGTCCGCGCCGAACGCCCTGCAAGTGTGTTACCGGCGTCGTCTTTGACGACGTGGCACGACACGCACTGACGTTTGAACGCATTTTCGCCCGCGGCTGCATCGCCGGTGATATGTCCGTCGGCAAGGGCAGGGGCGGCCATCAGGCCCATTGCTACTGCAAAGATGGTCGTTTTCATCGAAGTCTCCGCTTTGGCTGCTGCGTTTTCCGCAGCTTCGGGTGGGAACCTAGACCCATTCCCGCCTAAGGCAAAGGCCCCGTGCGATAAAGTCGCAGGTCGGCAAAGGGTTGCTTGGTCTGGCACCTTTGGGCGGAATTTGGCATGACGCGGCATGGATTCGATGATACCGGCATGGGTGGACGGCGTGTTGACGCCAGTGGGCAAGCTTGAGACCCACAAGCGGGGGCTGCGGCACCCTGCGGTCAGTGTGTTTATCATCGGCCCGAAGGGGATTTTGCTGCAACGGCGCGCGGCGGCCAAGTATCACACCCCCGGCCTTTGGGCGAATACCTGTTGTACCCACCCGCATTGGGGCGAAGACCCTGCCGATTGTGCGGTGCGGCGTCTGGAACAGGAACTCGGTATCAACGGCGTGCTCCTGACATGGCGCCAACAGATCGAATACCGCGCGGATGTGGGCAAGGGCCTGATCGAACACGAGGTGGTCGAGGTGTTCGTCGGCCATGGTGACCCCCAGCTAACGCTGAACCCCGATGAGGTCTGGGAAACCCGCTGGATGACCATTGATGATCTAGCGCGGGATATTCAGGCAAATCCCGATGCCTACACCCCTTGGCTGCGCATCTATCTGGCCGAGCATCGCGCGGCGATTTTTGGCTAGGGCACGCGGGTTTGAACAGGCTGGTATTGCACTCTATGGGTGTATAGTCCGCACGATCACCCCTAACTGTCGAGCCACCTCATGAGCGAAGCCAATCCTGACCTCGTTAGCGCCCAAGGCGATGCCCCAGCAGGGAAACATAGCAAGTGGGACTGGTTCTTTGCCTATGGCGCGGCAATGTTGGTGGGGAGTACGTGTTTTATCCTGTTGATTGTTGTGGCCGAAGTAATCCAAACACCGGACCTCTGGCCCGATAGGTTAGAAGCCTTAGGACTTTTTTTCATAAATTCTTTTGTCTTATCGGTGCCGATCTGGTTGATCGGTTGGCCAGTTGCGTTCGGGTTGCGGCACCTTGTAGGGCGTTTGTTGGGCGAGCGGCTGATCGCGTCGGTTTTGGCAGGATGTATTGCGGGTCTCGCGCTTGGATGGTTGATATTTGGTTGGATGTACCGCCTGCATTTTCCCGAAAGCGTTCCCGAAATTGTGATCGCCCTATTGGCCGGTGCCGCTGGCGCGTGGACGTGGTGGATCGTTGAAAACCGGCTGCGGCGCGCGCGGGCGGCGAAGGCCGCGGCAAAAGCCATTTCCACGGCAGATCAAAATCCCTAGTCTGTTCAGACAGGAGGATGCCATGACCGAGACTGTCAGCTTTACCGCCATGAAAGATGGGACCAAGGACGACTATGAGTTGTTGGAACGCAAGGAAAAGCCGTTTCTTGCCCTAACAGCGGATCGTGTGCTGGATGAAATGCGCCGTGCGGGCGAGGTGACGTTAGAGGGCTATCCGATCACCCGTCTTCAACATGGGTTGCAATCGGGGACACGAGCGCTTCGGTCTGGGGTGGATGTAGATTGGGTTGTCGGTGCCCTGCTGCATGATGTGGGTGACGGGCTTGCCCCGCAGAACCACGATCGCATGTCCGCCGAAGTGATCCGCCCCTTTGTCCGGTGGGAGGTGTCGTGGACCGTCGAACACCACGGTATTTTCCAGATGCTATATTATGCGCACCATTATGGCTGGGACCGGAATGCGAGGGATCGGTTTCGGGATCATCCGCTGTTCGACACTTGCGCTGCGTTTTGTGAACATTGGGATCAAAGCAGTTTTGATCCCAATTACGATATGGAACCGCTTGAAACCTTTGAACCGATGGTGCGCGAGGTGTTCGCCCGCAAGGCCTATGACCCAACCGTGTTCCAAGAGGACGTGGTAACCGGCCTGCCGGATCACTTGGCCGCCTTGGCCTAGGGTATGAAAAAGGCGGCCATTGGCCGCCTTTCGTTTATTCCAGTCCCAGCTTGGCCTTGACCAAGGCATCCACCGCCTTGGGGTTGGCCTTGCCGCCGGTGGCCTTCATCACCTGACCGACGAACCAGCCCGCCAGCTTGGGGTTGGCCTTGGCCTTTTCGACCTGCGCGGGGTTGCCGGCGATCACCTCGTCCACGGCGGCCTCGATCGCGCCGGTGTCGGTGACCTGTTTCATGCCGCGCTCTTCGACGATGACCTCGGGGTCGCCGCCTTCGGTATAGACGATTTCAAACAGGTCCTTGGCGATTTTGCCGCTGATCGCGTCCGACGAAATCAGGCCAATGATCTTGCCCAGTTGTTCGGGGGAAACGGGGCTGTCCTCGATCCCTTTGTCGTCCTTTTTCAGACGGCCAAACAGTTCGTTGATCACCCAGTTCGCGGCCAGTTTGCCGTCGCGGCCCGCAGCGACCTTTTCGAAATAGTCTGCGTTGGCGACCTCGGCGGTCAGGACCGATGCGTCATAGTCGGACAGGCCCATATCGTTGATGAAGCGTGCCTTTTTCGCGTCGGGCAGTTCAGGCAGCGCAGCGGCGATATCATCGACCCAGCCCTGTTCAATTTCCAGTGGCAGCAGGTCGGGATCAGGGAAATACCGGTAGTCGTGCGCCTCTTCTTTCGAGCGCATCGAACGGGTTTCGTTCTTATCCGCATCATAGAGGCGGGTTTCCTGATCGACGGTGCCGCCATCCTCAAGGATCGCGATTTGGCGGCGTGCCTCGTAATCGATGGCCGCTTGGATAAAGCGCATCGAGTTCATGTTCTTGATCTCGCAGCGTGTGCCAAGGTGGCTAAAATCGCCGGTGGCGGCAAATTTTTCGTAATCACCCGGACGGCAGACGGATACGTTCACGTCCGCGCGCAGGTTGCCGTTTTGCATGTTGCCGTCACAGGTGCCCAAATAGCGCAGGATCTGACGCAGCTTCACGACATAGGCGGCGGCCTCTTCTGGGCCGCGGATGTCGGGGCGCGACACGATTTCCATCAGCGCAACACCGGTCCGGTTCAGGTCCACGAACGACATATGCGGGTCCATGTCGTGGATCGATTTGCCCGCGTCCTGTTCAAGGTGGATACGTTCGATCCGCACCAGACGCGCGGTGCCATTGCCCAGTTCCACCAGCACTTCGCCTTCGCCGACGATGGGGTGGTACAGCTGGGAAATCTGATAGCCCTGCGGCAGGTCAGGGTAGAAATAGTTTTTGCGGTCAAAGGCGGACCAAAGGTTGATCTCGGCTTTCAGGCCCAGACCGGTGCGCACGGCCTGTGCGACGCATTCCTCGTTGATCACCGGCAGCATGCCAGGCATGCCCGCGTCCACAAAGGCCACGTTGGCGTTTGGTTCGTTGCCGAATTGGGTCGATGCGCCGGAAAACAGCTTGGCGTTCGTGGCGACCTGCGCATGGATTTCCATCCCGATGACAAGTTCCCAGTCGCCGGTGGCGCCTGCGATCACTTTCGGTTTTGGTGCGTCATAGGTCAGATCGAGCATCTTGTGCGGTCCTTTGCTGTGCAGATTGCTGTCTAGGACGAAGCTTTTCTGGGTTCAAGTGGGCGCGTAAGGCGCCGCGCCCGAAAAGCGGTGTTGGCGCAGGCCGCATAGGCCCGCGCCAATGGGATCAGCCCAGCATCCGCTGAACCATTTCGGTGGTGTCGCGGCTTAGGTTCGGGGTCGACAGGATGCGGGTCAGCTCTGCTTTGATCAGCGCCTGACGGTCCGCATCATACCGGCGCCATGTTTCAAACGCACCGGACAAACGGGCGGTTGTTTGCGGGTTCAGCGCATCCAATTGGATCAGCCAATCCGCCATCAACGCATAGCCCGATCCGCTGGCATGGTGGAAACCGGCAGCATTAGCGCCCAGTCCACCGAAAACAGCACGGAACCGGTTGGGGTTTTTCATGTTGAAATCGGGATGGGCGGTTAGGCGGTTCACCACCTCGGCGGTGTCATCGGGGGCCGCGCTGATCACCTGCATCATGAACCACTTGTCCATGACCAGACGATCATGGCGCCACTGGTTTTCAAACGCGGTCAGTTCATCGGCGCCTGCGCCAATGTTCAACAGGGCCTGCAACGCACCGGCCTGTTCGGTCATGTTGTCGGCGCTGGCAAACAGCGCGCGGGCGGTATCGCCGTCGTCAAGGACCGACAACAGGCCAAGCGCGGCCAGCCGCAGGCTGCGTTTACCGCTGCCATTTGCGTCGGGCACAAAGGCACCAGCGTCCATGGCGTCGAACATCGGTTTCAGATCCGCCGACAGATGCGCCGCCAATCGGTCGCGCAGGGCCCGGCGCTGGTCATGGATCGCCTGTGGATCTGGGGTTTCACCCATATCGAACAGAACCTGCGCCAGTTCGTCCGCCGATGGCAGGCCAAGTGTCAGCGCGCGGAACGCCGGGTCGAGCGTATCGTCAAGGAACACGGCCCGCAGCGCATCAAGGTAATCTGCGGCAGGGGCGGCACCGTTCAGGATCATATCGACCAAGGTGTCGCGCGCCAGCATCCGGCCCATT
The DNA here is from genome assembly GCA_965215785.1 of Marivivens sp. Lineage (GTDB taxonomy): Bacteria > Pseudomonadota > Alphaproteobacteria > Rhodobacterales > Rhodobacteraceae > Marivivens. Next base: position 1,963,683 of record OZ244120.1, read on the forward strand.
TCGAATTTCTGGAACGGGTCAGTGTCATGCGCCAACAAGAAGGCCCGCGTTGCCGCATCTATTTGGCGATCAAGGATAACCGGCGCCGAAAAATCGCGCAGCACACTGACGGTGGGGCGGGCGGCAAGGCCGGTGAATTCGAACGTTTGTTCGGCTTCGGTCATTTCAAGGATCGTGGTCGGTACGACCTCATCCCCGTTCGGGCCGATCAATCCTGTCGCAATCGGCAGGACCTGCGGCGCCTTTTCATCCTGTCCCGGCGTTGGCGGGGTCATTTGCGTAAACGTCAGGCGCAGGGTGCCGTTGTCCCAATCCTCGCGCAGAGTCAGGCGCGGGGTGCCCGCCTGTGTGTACCAGCGTTTGAACTGTGTCAGGTCGCGGCCCGTCACCTCGGCAAAGCAGTCGAGCCAATCCTCGATTGTGACTGCCTGACTGTCATGGCGCGTGAAATAGAGATCGCACCCTTTGTAATAAGCCTCATCCCCGATCAGGCGGCGGAGCATCCCGATAATTTCAGCCCCTTTTTCATAGACCGTCGCGGTGTAGAAGTTATTGATCTCGACAAAGCTTTCGGGGCGGACGTTGTGGGCGAGGGGGCCATTATCCTCGCGGAACTGACGCCCGCGAAGCGTTAGAACCTCTTCGATCCGTTTCACAGCGTGGCTGCGCATGTCGCCCGAAAACATTTGATCGCGATAGACGGTCAAACCCTCTTTGAGGCAGAGCTGGAACCAGTCGCGGCAGGTGATGCGGTTGCCGGTCCAGTTGTGGAAATATTCGTGGGCGATAATGCCCTCGATCCGTTCAAAATTGGCGTCGGTGCTGGTTTCGGGGCTGGCAAGCACGCAGGACGAATTGAAGATGTTCAGTCCCTTGTTTTCCATCGCACCCATGTTGAAATCATCGACGGCCACAATGTTGAAAATATCCAGATCGTATTCGCGACCATAGACGTTTTCGTCCCAAGTCATCGAATCCTTCAGCGCCTGCATACCAAAGGCGCATTTGTCCTCGTCTCCGGGGCGGACATAGATGTTCAATTCGACGTCCTTGCCCGATTTGGTGGTGAACCGATCGGGGTGGGCGATCAGATCACCGGCGACAAGCGCGAACAGATAGGCCGGTTTCGGCCATGGGTCGTGCCATTCGGCAAATCCGTCACCCTTGGCGGTCGGGTTGCCGTTGGACAAAAGAACCGGTTCGCTGCCTTCGATCCGGACGGTAAAGACGCTCATGACATCGGGGCGGTCGGGGTAATAGGTGATTTTGCGGAACCCCTCGGCCTCGCACTGGGTGCAATACATGCCGTTCGACATATAGAGCCCTTCAAGCGCGGTATTGGCTTCTGGGTTGATCTCGACCTCGGCCTCCCAGACAAAGGGGGCGTTTGGAACCTGTGCCGTCAGGCCGCCATCGACCAGTTGATAATCGGCCTCAACCCCGTCGATTTTTGCCGACAACAGGCTGAGCTGTTCGCCGTGCAGGAAAAATTCGCCAGACGTGTTTTCAGGGTTCGGGCGGAACGCGATTTTGCTGATAACGCGGGTCGCGGTTGGGTTCAGCACAAAGGTCAGATGCACGCTGTCGACCAGATAGGCGGGCGGGGTATAATCGGCCAGATAGATCGTCTGTGGCGCTGCGTCTTTCATGTCGGGCTCCGGTTCGGGAAAAATTTGATCAGAACCTATGCCCGCCCTTGCCCTGCCGCAAGGCTTGCCGTCAGGTTCGCCTGTCCTAGCTGTCGGCCATGGGACGCATGCGCAAAAAATCCGATTTACCGACCAAGGTCTGCGTGACCTGCGGGCGGCCTTTTACATGGCGCAAGAAATGGGCACAGGTCTGGCACGAGGTGCGATATTGTTCGGATAGATGCCGGCGGGATCGCCCACATTCCTGAATTGGTAATATTTTTTTACCGAATACTTGCGGGGGGCTCATTTTTCCGCTAGCTCTTTGGCTCAAACATGATCGGAGGGACCGAAATGACTCAGCGTGTGGATCGTCACGGGTTGCAGGTTGCGGCAGAACTTGCCCAATTTATCGAGGAAAAAGCGTTACCAGACACTGGTGTCACATCAGACGTGTTCTGGTCCGGTTTTTCGGCGCTTGTGCACGATTTGGCCCCGACCAATGGCGCGCTGTTGGCCAAGCGCGAAGACATCCAACAACAGATCGATGGTTGGCACATTCGTAACCGTGGTCAAGAAATTGATCCAGCCGCCTATCGCGACTTCCTGACCGAGATCGGCTATCTGGTCCCCGAAGGACCGGATTTTGCGATTGAAACGGCGGGTGTGGATGCCGAGATTGCATCGGTCGCGGGGCCACAGCTGGTTGTGCCGATCATGAACGCACGTTTTGCGCTGAACGCCGCAAACGCCCGTTGGGGCAGCCTCTATGACGCGTTCTATGGCACAGATGCGCTGGGCGATCTGCCCGCGGGCAAAGGCTATGACGCTGACCGCGGCGGCCGCGTAATCGCGCGGGCCAAGGACCACCTTGATACCGTTGTGCCGCTGGCGGACGGATCATGGGCCGATGTCACAGAGATCGCGGTTGTGGACGGGGTTTTGACACCTGCGCTGGTTGATCCGACGCAATTTGCGGGCTATGCCGATGGTCAGGTTCTGCTGCGGGTCAACGGCCTGCACATCCAGATCATCATTGATCCTACCACGCCAATCGGTGCCAGCGACCCTGCAGGTATTTCCGATATCCGTCTGGAAAGCGCACTGTCGACGATCATGGATTGCGAAGACTCGGTCGCGGCGGTCGATGCCGAGGATAAGGTACTGGCCTATTCCAACTGGCTTGGCCTGATGAAGGGTGATCTAGAGGAAACGTTCGAAAAAGGCGGTAAGACGATCACCCGCCGTATGAACCCTGACCTGACATTCACCGCGCCCGACGGTGCGCCGCTGGTGCTCAAGGGGCGGTCACTCATGCTGGTGCGGAACGTTGGCCACCTGATGACCAACCCTGCTATTTTGCTGCGCGATGGGTCGGAAATCCCCGAAGGCCTGATGGACGCGATGGTCACCACGCTAATTGCCATGCATGACCTGCAAAAGGACGGCGGCAATTCGCTCCATGGGTCGGTGTATGTGGTTAAACCGAAAATGCACGGCCCCGAAGAGGTCGCCTTTGCGGATAAGATTTTCACCGCAGTTGAGGCCGCGCTGGGCCTGCCCGCGAACACCGTCAAACTGGGCATCATGGACGAGGAACGCCGCACCAGCGCGAACCTCAAGGAATGCATCCGCGCCGCCAAATCGCGGGTGGCCTTTATCAATACCGGTTTCCTTGATCGGACTGGCGATGAAATCCACACCAGCATGGAAGCTGGCCCAATGATCCCTAAGGGCGAAATGAAGGGCGCGGCTTGGATTGCATCTTATGAAGATCGCAACGTCGATATTGGTCTGGCCTGCGGCCTGAAAGGCAAGGCACAGATCGGCAAGGGCATGTGGGCCATGCCTGACCGGATGGCCGAGATGCTCGACGCGAAAATCGGACATCCGAAATCTGGCGCGACCTGTGCATGGGTGCCATCGCCGACGGCGGCGACATTGCACGCAACGCACTATCACATTGTGGATGTGTTCGCCCGTCAGGATGAAATCGCTGCTGGCGGTGCGCGGGGTACGCTTGATGACCTGCTGACTATTCCTGTCGCATTTGGGCGCAATTTTTCGGACGTCGAAATTCAGCGCGAACTGGACAATAACGCCCAAGGCATCCTTGGCTATGTTGTGCGTTGGGTCGATCAGGGCGTTGGCTGTTCCAAGGTGCCTGACATCAACAACGTCGGTCTGATGGAGGATCGCGCCACCTGCCGGATCAGCGCGCAGGCCATGGCGAACTGGCTTCACCATGGCATTGTGACCGAGGAACAGGTGATCGCGGCGCTGAAAAAAATGGCGGCGGTCGTTGATGGGCAGAACGCGGGCGATGCTGCCTATGTCCCAATGGCACCAGACTTTGACGGTCAGGCGTTTCAGGCGGCTTGCGATCTGGTGATCAAGGGACGGGTGCAGCCCTCGGGCTATACCGAGCCTGTCCTGCACGCACGTCGTTTGGCATTCAAAGCACAGTAAGGGGGATCCCATGGCGGAAATCACACTGCGCAAGGCGCGCACGATCATCAAAACGGTTCTGGCCAAAGGCCGCGAAATGGACCTTAAACCACTGTCGGTGGTCATTCTGGACGCAGGTGGCCACGTCAAATCGTTCGAACGCGAAGACGGTGCCGCACCGGGCCGTTTCGGGATCGCACATGGCAAAGCCTATGGTGCGGTGATGCTAGGCATGGCTGGCACGGCTCAGATGGCCCGCGCGGAACAGCAGGCCTATTTCATGGCGGCGGTGAACGGCGTTTATGGCGGCGCGGTTGTGCCTGTGCCGGGCGGCGTGCTGGTGCGCGACAAGTCCGGTAAGATCATCGGCGCAGTTGGCGTTACCGGCGACACAAGCGACAATGACGCCATCGCAGCAATGGCAGGGATCGAGGCCGCCGGCCTTATGGGCGAAGTATAAGCCTCAGCCCTTTTGGGCCGCGAATGCCGGCCCGCTTAAGAAACTTCACGCTATCCCGCGGTCCGGCCAATGCGGCTGTGGGGTAGCGGTCGAACAATCGACTGACGGCGACCTGTGCCTCGGCCCGTGCCAGCTGCATCCCTAAACAAACATGTGGCCCGTACCCGAAGCCCAGATGCGCGTTGGGTCGTCGATCCGGCACAAGTGTATCGGGGCGATCAAAACGGGCAGGGTCGCGGTTCGCAGCGATCAACAGGGCCGCAACGCGATCCCCTTTCTTTAGATCAACGCCATGCCAGTTCACGTCCCGCGCGACGAAATGCATCTTGCTGGACATAACGGGCGAGGCGTGGCGCATGAATTCCTCGACCACCAAGAACATGTCACTGTCGGGGATGGCCTTTAGGTCGGGCCTGTCGATAAATCCAAGGATCATGTTGTTGATCAGGTGAACCGTGGTTTCGTGGCCTGCAACAAACAATGTGAACACCATGGATAGGCATTCGTCCGCGCTTAGCCATTCGCCATCTGCCTCGACGCGGGCCAGTTCCCCGATCAGGCCGGGCGCGTTTGTGTCTCGGGCCTCGTCTATGATCTGGCGGATCAACTTGGTCGTTTTGCCGAGGCGCAGAAACGCCCAAAACGCCATGGCCGCACTGTTCACGGATGAAATCGGTTTGATCCGCTTTTTCAGCACTGGCCAGTATTGGCGTTCAATGCCCAACAAAAGGCAAATCACCTCAAACGGTAATTCGCGGCTATAAGCCTCGACGATGTCGGTGGGGCGGGTCGGGTCAATTTGATCCAACAGATGATCCGCGACCCGTTCTATTTCGGGGCGCAGCATGTCGATCGAGGTGCGCATAAAGGCCTGATCAACCAGCTTTCTCAGGCGGCGGTGATCATCCCCGTCCATTGTGACCATGTTTTTGGTAAGTGGAACCATGGACCGTGGCAGCCATCGCACCGATTGCGCCAATGATTTTCCAGTGATCGGGGTCGGGTCACGGCGGAACAATTCGGTGTCTTTGAGCACCTCGCGGGCGGCGGCGTCGGTGGTCGTCACATACAGCGGGCCGATGATCGGGAACCGGGATTTTGTCAGCGGACCTTCGGCGCGGACCTTGGTCAAAACGCGGGACGGATCAGAGAGGAAAACATCGTCAGTCAGGTTCAGCATGATCGTGGCCTTTCGCCTGTTATTTCTGTCAGTTGCACAGATAAAGTGCAGCCTATCGCCAAAAAGGTTCACGAAAATAGCAGATTTAATTGTGCGCTGATGCTGATGTGTTGGGGCTTTATTCGATGTTGTGTGCGTATATACTGACCACAACTGAAAGGAACCGAAATGTCCCGACCCATAGTTGGTATAATCAGCGGCAATGTTTTGCACAATGAAACCTATCCTGCGCAATTGTCGGGGACGATGAACGTCACCGCCCTGAGCGAGATTTGCGATGTGACTGTTGTCTCAATTCCGGCGGTTCCAAACGCCGCACGTGTCGAGGATTTGGTCGCGAACTTTGATGGGTTCATGTTCCCCGGCGCACGGGCAAACGTACACCCCGAGGAATACGGCGAGGCGGCGACCGAAGCGCATGGTGATTTCGACCGTGACCGAGACGCTGTGGCCCTGCCGTTGATCCGCGCCTGTGTGGATATGGGGCTTCCGATTTTTGGGATTTGCCGAGGGTTCCAAGAGGTGAATGTCGCGATGGGCGGATCGCTTTATCCCGAAATCCGCGACTTGCCGGGCAGGGACAATCACCGGATGCCGCCCGATGGCACGCTTGAGGAAAAATTCGCGCTGCGCCATATCGTGACGGTGTCGGACAACGGGCCATTTCACAAGGTGTTCGGCGGGCGTGAGGTGCTGACAAACACGCTTCATGGTCAGGGGATCAAGGTGGCAGGTCCGCGCGTGATCGTTGACGGTTACGCCCCCGATGGCACACCTGAGGCCATTTATATAAAGGACGCGCCGGGCTTTACCCTATCGGTACAATGGCACCCTGAATGGAACGCCGAACATGATCCGGTTTCGCGTCCGTTGTTTGAGGCCTTTGGTCAAGCTGTCCATGCATGGGCCGCGCAGAAAAGCGGTCGCACCGCGGCGGCCTAACCTGTCAGAGCAGGCCGGCTTCGTGTTTTTTCAGGCACCGCCGCGCTGTTGCGCCATAGCTTGAGGGCAGGGACCGCAGTTCAGGGAACAGGGCGAACAATTCATCACGCGCTTCGTCGGTGACGGCCGACAGCCCGATTTCACTAGGGTGGAAGCTTTCGCTGGCGGCACCGTTCGCATAGATGATTTCGTGTTCGTCGAAGAGGATGTGATAATAGGTGACGAAGCCACCTGTTTCGATCGTCACATCGCGACCATCGACAAGATGCTTGGCCGACACCAGCACTTCGCTATCCCCGAACAACAGTTCCGATTGATATCCGGTGAATAGCATGCGGTGCTGTGGCGACACGAGGATATCCTCTTGCTGGCCACTTAGAACGCCCTGTTTGATCCGGATAGGCGCGAACCGATCCAGTGCCGGAACAGTGCGCGATTTGATCCAGCGGATGGGCTGAAGGCCGTGATCGCGTTTGACCACCAGATCACCGGGGCGCAGGTCCTGAACGGGGCGCGACCCTTGTGGGGTGACAATCTGTGTGTCCGGCGTAAAGCAGATGATGTTCTCGATCTCGGAAAAGTTCAGGATCGTGAAATCACCCAAGGTACCAAGCTGAAGCGTATCGCCGTTGGTTTCGTTGCCTTCGCCGCCGAACATGGTGTCGGCACCGTCGCCGCTAATGATCACGTCGTCGCCGTCGCCGCTTGTGTCGTTGGCAAAGGTGCCGGTTGCGCCGTTGGTGTAATCGGTGATCGCCGTGTAGCTGCCATCTGTTTCGTAGTTGACTGTGACATAGTCCCAGCCGCCGCCGCTGTGGTCGATCGAAATTTCTGAAACGGGATAGTTGAAGGTCAACGTACCGCTTGTCGAGGAACCTGGGTTCGTTGTTCCGATGACACCGCCGTTCGGTCCAACGGACAGGCCGCCGGTCAGGGTGACAAGTCCGTTGTCGACAAGTGTTTGCAGGTCGACCAGTTCGCCGTCGATGTAGATCAGGTTTTCTTCGTTGTTCTCCATGCTGGAGAAATCGAGGCTGATCTCTGTCGGGTTGGTAAAGGCCACCGCAAGGGTCGCATCGTCATCGACCCGTGCCGCCGGGTTCGTGGCCAGCAGGCTGCTGCTGGTGACCGTGTAGGTGGTGTCAGTTGTCGCGTCGCCTTGGATATAGTCATCACCCTCGCCACTGGAAATCGAGTCCGATCCAAGCGAGCCAGTGATGGTATCGTTGCCCGCTCCGCCAAAGATGGTGTCGTTATCCGCGCCGCCATCGATGTTATCGTCGCCTTCTTCACCATAGATAAGGTCGTCGCCCGCGCCGGTGGTGATGCTGTCGCTGCCGGTGTTGACGGGGATGGTGTCGAAATAAACGTCACTGACCAATACGAACTGACCGGCAGGGTCGCCGGCGTTGTTATAGTCGATGGTAATTTCGTGAACTGGGCCCGGAATTTCAAACAGGACAGACCCGTTGAAACCCGTGTGCCGGTCACTGCCGTCACCGGCCGTTACGTTGCCATTGGCGACAACGTCGTTGCCAGCCGCAGTGATAACAACCGGAACCTCGTTTCCGTCGGCGTCATAGGCGCGCACGATCAGCTGGTCGCGCCAACCGCCCGCGCTTTGGTCGATGTCGTTGATGCGGAACGAAACATTGCTGACTTCGTCCTCGATCGCTGTTGCGTCAACAGGATTGAACGTCAGGGTCGAGGTCGACACATCCGCGCCACCCGTACCGGTGACATAAAGGCTCGAGGTGGACGACCACGGGTCGCCTGCCTCGGTATAGTGGGTCCCGTTGTAGTTCTGGGTGACCCCCATCGCGCCATCATTCACTTGGGTGAACGTGACGTGCATGGTGCCGGTGTTTTGGGTAAACCCGCCCGATAGATCGCTAAATTGGGCTAGAGTGCCGTCGTTGTTCCAGCTGACATGTTCGGTGGTGCCGGTCGGAATTTCGCCGCTGTTGCCATAGACCGTGTCGTCACCCGATCCGGTGGTGATGGTGTCATCGCCATGGCCGCCGATAACGGTATCGTTCCCCGCGCCGCTGTTTACGGTGTCATTCCCTGCATTCGTGATGATGGTATTGTCGTTTGCGTCACCAAGAACGGTGTCATCCCCGCCAGCGGTGGTGATGTTTTCGACGTCGTAGAAATATTGTCCGCCTCCGAGCCCGTCGGAAACCGAATTGGTGGACATATCAATCGTCAGATCACGATCATCGTCAGGCGACAGAACCATCGTGTCCGATCCGATGCCGCCGTAAAACGTGTCATTGCTGTTCAGGTTGCCCTGAATAACGACCGTATCGTCGCCGTCGCCGCCATAGACGACGTTGTTTCCGTCACCACCATAGATGATGTCGTTGCCGTCTCCCGCGTTGATCGTGTCGCTGCCGGTACTGGTGGTTGCGCCTTGTGATCCGCCATAGATGACATCGCCATCAGCAGTGCCGTTGATTGTTTCGGAGAATATCGTACCGGTAACGACATCATAGGTTGGCGCTGACAGCACCGATGCCGCCATCTGTACCCACAACATAGGTACCGGTCGCAGTTGTGTTGATTGTTCCGCCTGCGCCGTCGTCATAGCTATAGCTGAGGGTGCCTGCGCCCAAGTCTTGGGACGGGGTGAACGCGCTCATCCCTGTTGCGACGGTGTCTCCGCTGTCCAACTGATTATTTCCAAGAGAGACGAGATAACCTGCAAGCATTCGAAAAAACCTCTGACGCCGCAAAATCGCGGACTTAATACCTTTGGGTAGTTAGCTGACTCTTTGTATTGGCGGTTTTTGGTCTGGCTTGTGGCGGTCAGAAGTTTCTGTGTGTTTTAAATTTGGCGAAAATTCTGGATTGGGGTGGTTGCATGGCAAAGCGGGTGTCTTGCCAGAATTTGACCGCCGACCATGAGAAGACAGTCACGCAAAGAAAGTGTTCTTATTAAGGTAGTCAATATTTGAATATTACACCCATAGGTGGCTTCCGTTTTTGGTAGCAATTCTAGTGTCTTCGCCGGTTTTCGTGCTTATGCGGGCCCTGTTCGCGGACCAGAGCCGCGGCTCAGCAATCATTAGCAATGTTTGAGACATTTCGTTTTGGGGTCCAATTACGCATTTGATTGGAAATTGGGCGAATTCATGTTGCACGCGCGTGCAAAATTCCTAATTACTGGCGATTGCACGAAACTTCATCGAAGTTTCACTTGTGTACGTTGTGGCGCGGTTAAAAATGACCCTACGGCAAGCAGTCGCGCCGCAAGGTCATAAATGTTAGCGCCAAAGGCCGCTTGTGAAACAATGTTGCTTTGGTTAAGCGTTTCTGGACGATTTTTTGAAAGAGGGGGGACACCGTGAAAATCGGCGCACCTAAAGAGATACTAGAGGGCGAAAACAGGGTCGCAATGACCCCTGCGTCCGTCAAAGATCTGCAAAAATTGGGCTATGACTGTCTGGTCGAGACAGGCGCAGGCCAAAAGGCGGGTTTTGCGGATGCAGACTATGAGGCAGCAGGCGCAACGGTTGTGAAAACCGCAGCATCCCTCTGGAAAGAAGCCGACATCATCGCCAAGGTCCGTCAGCCCGAAGACGTCGAGCTGAAACGCATGACCCCTGAAAAAACGCTGATCACCTTCTTTAACCCCGGCGGGAACCAAGACGGTCTGGAATTGGCAAAATCCAAAGGCGGTAACGTGATCGCCATGGAAATGGTGCCACGTATTTCCCGTGCGCAGAAAATGGACGCTCTGTCGTCGATGGCGAACATCGCCGGTTATCGTGCGGTGATCGAGGCGGGTAACAACTTTGGCCGGTTCTTTACCGGTCAGGTGACAGCCGCGGGTAAGGTTCCACCAGCCAAGGTTCTGATCGTCGGTGCCGGCGTTGCCGGTCTGGCCGCGATTGGTACAGCGACATCGCTTGGCGCGATCACCTACGCATTCGACGTTCGTCCAGAAGTGGCCGAACAGGTTGAATCGATGGGCGCCGAGTTTGTCTATCTGGACTTCGAAGAAGAACAGCAGGACGGCGCGGCGACCGGCGGCTATGCGTCGGTTCAGTCCGAAGAATTCCGCAACGCTCAGCTGGCCAAGTTCCGTGAACTGGCGCCAGAGGTTGACATCGTTATCACCACCGCCCTGATCCCGAACCGCCCTGCGCCGGTTCTGTGGACCGAGGATATGGTCAAAGCGATGAAGCCCGGCTCGGTGATCATCGACCTTGCAGCGGAACGCGGCGGCAACGTCGAAGGCACCGTTAAGGACGAAAAAGTCGTGACAGACAACGGTGTTACCATCGTTGGCTATACCGATTTCCCAAGCCGCATGGCGGCGCAGTCGTCGACGCTTTATGCGACCAACATCCGTCACATGATGACCGATCTGACCCCTGAGAAAGACGGTCAGGTTGTGCACAACATGGAAGACGACGTGATCCGCGGCGCGACCGTTGCCTATCAGGGCGAGATTACCTTCCCGCCACCCCCACCCAAGGTACAGGCCATCGCGGCCCAGCCAAAGGTTGAGGTCAAGGAAAAGACCCCAGAAGAGATCAAGGCAGAAGAGGCAGCCGCCTTTAAGGCACAAACCAAAAATCAGGCAATCCTGTTGGCGGTTGGTGCGGCATTGATCATGGGCGTTGGTCTGGTCCCGAATATGCCAGCCAGCTTTATGCAGCACTTTATCGTGTTCGTCCTGTCGGTCTTTATCGGTTTCCAGGTGATCTGGAACGTTGCGCATTCGCTGCACACACCGTTGATGGCTGTCACCAATGCGATTTCGTCGATCATCATTCTGGGCGCGTTGATCCAAATCGGATCGGGCGGTTTCCTGGTGCTGGTTCTAGCCGCGCTGTCGGTCTTTATGGCTGGCATCAACATCTTTGGTGGCTTCCTCGTCACCCGGCGCATGCTCGCCATGTTCCAGAAATCTTAAAGAGGAGCAGGACACATGGAAAATACATTCACAATGGCGGCCTATGTGGTCGCAGGCGTTCTGTTCATTCTGTCGCTGGGTGGTCTGTCGGGACAAGAAAGTGCAAAGCGCGCTGTATGGTACGGCATCGTCGGTATGGCGATTGCGGTTTTCGCAACGCTGGTTGGTCCGGGGTCGGGTTACTGGCTGTTGTCGATCATTTTGATCGCTGCGGGCGGAATCATCGGCTACTACGTCGCCCAAAAGGTCCAGATGACCGAGATGCCTCAGCTGGTTGCAGCAATGCACAGCCTTGTGGGTCTCGCGGCCGTTTTCGTTGGCTTTAACGCAGAAATGACCATCAACCTTGTCGAAGCTGCCAAGGCAGCAGGCGGTTCCGTCGATGGCACCTTTGCTGAACTGGTCTACAAAAAAGCACCGATCGAAATCAGCATCCTAAAGGTCGAACTGGCGCTGGGCATCTGGATTGGTGCGGTTACCTTTACCGGTTCTGTCATCGCCTATGGCAAACTGGCGGGCAAGGTCACGTCGGCGGCGACCAAACTGCCAGGCGGTCACGTCCTGAACGCGGCGGCTGCGATCCTGTCGTTGGTCTGTCTGGTCTGGTACCTGAACACCGGCGCAATGATGCCGCTGCTTATCCTGACCGTTGCGGCGCTGTTCATCGGGTATCACCTGATCATGGGTATCGGCGGTGCTGATATGCCGGTTGTTGTGTCGATGCTGAACTCGTATTCGGGTTGGGCTGCGGCCGCGATTGGTTTCAGCCTTGGCAACGACCTGTTGATCGTTGTTGGTGCGCTGGTGGGTTCGTCCGGTGCGATCCTGTCCTACATCATGTGTAAGGCCATGAACCGGTCGTTCATCAGCGTTATCCTTGGTGGTTTCGGCGGCACAGCTGGCCCCGCGATGGAAATCGAAGGTGAACAGGTTGCTATCGATGTGGACGGTGTTGCCACTGCCCTCGAAGAGGCTGACAGCATCATCATCATCCCGGGCTACGGTATGGCCGTTGCACAAGCACAGCAGTCGGTCTCCGAGCTGACAAAACGGCTTCGTGCCAAGGGTAAGAACGTGCGCTTTGCGATCCACCCTGTTGCGGGTCGTTTGCCGGGCCACATGAACGTTCTGCTGGCCGAGGCCAAAGTGCCCTATGACATCGTGATGGAGATGGATGAAATCAACGAAGATTTCCCTGAAACCGACGTTGCGATCGTGATCGGTTCGAACGACATCGTGAACCCAGCCGCACAAGAGGACCCCAACAGCCCAATCGCTGGCATGCCGGTTCTGGAATGCTGGAAAGCGAAACAGGTGTTCGTATCCAAACGTGGTCAGGGCACGGGTTATTCGGGCATCGAAAACCCGCTGTTCTACAAAGAAAACACCCGCATGTTCTATGGCGATGCAAAAAAATCGCTGGATGATCTGCTGACGAAAATTCAGTAAATCGGGTCACAAGTCATGACAAAGCCCCGCCGGTTTCGGTGGGGCTTTGCGCTTTTTGCGACACGGGTTTGCGCGTGTCGATTGGATCGGACGCACGACTCATATTGACCGAAATGCGAACTTGCCCCATGGCGGCGTCAATCCTGCCGTTTTGCAGTGCCTTCCTATTTTCGGAGTTTCCAACGTGGACAAGTCTTTCTCGCTCGGGTGGGAGGAATGGCTGAGCCTTCCTGACCTCGGACTGCCAGCCATCTTGGCCAAGGTTGATACCGGCGCCAAAACCTCGGCCTTGCATGCCGCCGCGATCGAGCCTTTTGGCCCGATCAATAATCCGCAGGTGCGGTTTTTGCTGCAACCGAACCCCAGCGATGACAATCTTGAAATCACCTGTTCGGCCAAGGTCGTTGACCGCCGTCAGGTGACAAGCTCGAACGGCGAGGTCGAGTTGCGTTATGTCATCGAAAGCCCGGTAACGATTGGCGGGCGTACGTGGCCGATCCAGTTGACGCTGACCAATCGCGAAACGATGGCCTACCGGATGCTACTGGGGCGGAGCGCGATTTTGGACGACATGTTCGTTGATCCGAACCAGTCCTGTGTGCAGCCGACGCTGAGCTATGACCGGTATCGCGGGTTGCCGCGGCAACGTCCGGTCAAGCGTCCGTTGCGTATCGCGCTGTTGACCCGCGAGGCATCCAACTATTCCAGTCGCCGCCTTATCGAAGCCGCCGAGGCGCGCGGTCACATCATCGAAACGATCAACACCACCCGCTGCTATATGAAAATTGGCGGCGTCACACCCGAGGTCCATTATGACGGCAAGGCGCTGCCGCGCTTTGATGCGGTGATCCCGCGCATCGGTGCCTCGGTCACGGGGTATGGCATGGCTGTCTTGCGTCAGTTTGAGGCAACGGGGGCCTATTGCCTGAATACGGCTGCGGCCATCGGCGCATCGCGGGATAAACTCTTGGCGCATCAATTGCTGTCGCGTGCCGATATCCGAATGCCGGTCACAACCTTTGCCAATTCGCCCAAAGACACCAAATCCCTGATTGCGCTGGCCGGAAACGCGCCTGTGGTGGTCAAGCTGTTGTCATCGACCCAAGGCAAGGGCGTCATTCTGGCCGAAACCAAAAAGGCGGCGGAAACCTTGGTGGATGCCTTCCGCGGGCTGGATGCCAACTTCCTTGTGCAACAGTTCGTCAAAGAGGCGGCCGGATCTGATTTGCGCTGTTTTGTGATCGGCAACAAAGTTGTCGGTGCGATCAAACGGACAGGGGCCGAGGGCGATTTCCGATCCAACCTACATCAGGGCGGCACCGCCAAATCGGTGCGCACCACGAAAGAGGAACGCGAGGCGGCAAAACGCGCGGCCAAGGTTCTGGGGCTGTCGGTGGCGGGCGTTGATATGCTGCAATCCGAAGAGGGGCCAAAGGTGCTCGAAGTGAACTCTTCCCCCGGTCTGGAAGGCATCGAAAAGGCCACGCGCAAGGATATCGCCGATTTGGTCATCGACCATCTGGAACGTCAGGTGCGGCCCTTGGCGCGGTTCCGCGACGGGCGCGGCGGCTAGAACCCTGCCGCGTCTACCTCGGCCCATTCTCCGACGTCCAACATGGACACATCGTGGTCGCCGATCGACCACCGGATCAGCCGCAGCGTCGGAAACCCGATGGCGGCTGTCATCCGGCGAACCTGACGATTGCGCCCTTCGGTGATGGTCAGAATCAGCCATTGGTCCGGCACGGTTTTGCGGAACCGGACCGGTGGCTGTCGTTCCCAAATGCCGGGGGGATCGATCAGGCTGACCTCGGCGGGGCGGGTGGGGCCGTCTTTTAGCCGGACCCCTTTGCGCAGCGGCGCAAGGTCGGCATCCGTCGGTGCGCCCTCTACCTGAACCAGATATGTTTTTGGCGTGTGGTTTTTCGGGTTCGCGATCTTGGCCTGAAGGCCGCCATCATCCGTAAGCAGCAGCAACCCTTCACTATCGCGATCCAACCGACCGGCGGGATAAACCCCCTTGGGCAATCCGAATTCCGACAGAGTCCGGCGGGGCGTTGGGTTTTTGGCGTCCGTAAACTGGCACAGGACATCAAAGGGTTTGTTGAATAGGATCAGCTTGCTCATAGGGGTTCTTAGCCTTGATCTGCCCCAAGAGCGAGGTGATTTTGATCAAAATTGACCGTTCTAAGCCCCTTGAAACAAGGGGTTTTGATCAAATTTGGTGGTGCGCTCAAAAAAAATGCAGCCACACGAAAATTTATCTTGAAACGAGTCGCAACTTGCCCCAAATGCCCCGTCACATAGACGCCAACGCACGCGCCTCTGGCCATGGGCCCATTACCCATGTGTTTATGCAGCGACGGTAACGTCTCACTGGAAAACTGGTCGGGACCGATTTCGGGACCGGGTCTTTTGGAGAGATGACCGATGACTGCAATGTTTGCTGGCGCTATGCCGGCTACCCCTGTTTTTGACCCTAATCGCCTCGATGCTTTCATTGCGGCAAACGACTTTGACGCGCCGACACTGGTTGTCGATGTGGAACGTGTTGCGGTCCAATTCGCGGCGCTACAGGCCGGACTTGGCCGCGCCAGCATTCACTATGCGGTCAAAGCAAACCCAGCCCCCGAGGTGATCGCACGCCTTGTTGCGTTGGGCAGCCACTTTGATGCCGCATCCAAGGGTGAAATCGCGCTGTGCCTTGCACAAGGGGCGACCCCATCCGAGATTTCGTTCGGCAACACCATCAAACGTCCCGCAGATATCGCTTGGGCCGCTGCGCAGGGGATCACCCTGTTCGCCGCCGATGCAGAAGAAGAACTGATCAAGCTGGCGCAGCATGCACCGGGCTGTGATGTTTATATCCGCTTGATCGTCGAAGTGAGCGAGGCCGATTGGCCGCTGACACGCAAATTTGGTTGCGACAAGGATATGGCGCTGACCCTGCTGGACCGTGCCAAAGAGCTTGGCCTGAACCCTGTCGGGTTTTCGTTCCACGTGGGCAGCCAGACACGCAAGGCCTCGATGTGGGCACCGTCGCTGGATGCGCTGGCTGAAACATGGCATGCGGCCCGCGCAGCTGGTCACACCCTGACCCTGTTGAACATCGGTGGCGGGTTCCCAGCCTTCTATGACGAACCTATTCAGGCACCGACGGACTATGCCGCGGCGGTCATGTCGATGATCGACGAAAAATTTGGCCATGTGCCGCACATCATGGCCGAACCTGGTCGCGGCATGGTGGCCGAAGCCGGTACAATCGTGACCGAAGTCCTGCTTGTTTCGCGCAAATCCGACCGCGACATGCATCGTTGGGTTTACCTGTCGATTGGCCGTTTTTCCGGTCTGGCTGAAACCGAAGGCGAGGCGATCCGCTATCGTCTGGACACCCCGTGCGATGCTGATGCCATGGGGCCATGCATCATTGCCGGACCATCCTGCGATAGCGCTGATGTGCTTTATGAAAAACGCCCGATGAACCTGCCCTTGTCGCTTGAGGCGGGGGACCGTGTGCTGATCCGGAACACAGGTGCCTATACCTCAACCTATAGTTCGGTTGGTTTCAACGGCTTCCCACCTTTGCAGGTCATTTGCATCTGATCTGGTTTCGGCATGCCATTGTATGCCGCTAACATATTGTTATTGCGACGTTTTTGTTTGACAGGGTGATGCCTTTGCGTAAGGTCTACGCAAAGGCTTACTCAGGGGCAATTTCAATGCTGACCGATCATCCGCTGCGCTATGCTTTGGCAAATGAATTGCACGCGCGGCCATTTCCGACAATTTCCGCACCGGCGCGGGGGGCCTATCTGGCCATCACGCCGGCGAAACATGCCGCGATACGGGATCGGGCCGCGGATCGGGCGCATCTGATTGCGCTGCTGGACCGATATGGCGCGCCGCATCCAGCCCCCGAGGCGACGCATTATTTTGGCCAGATCGGTCAACACTGGTTGAAGTGGGAGGTCCACACCGAATTTGTGACCTATACCCTGCTTGGCGATGGCAACGCTGATCGCCCCTATGATGCGGCCACCTTTGATATGTTCCCGCAAGATTGGCTTGAGGCAGCGCCGGGAACGCGCTTGACCTCGGCCTTGATCCGGATCGAACCGATGCCGGATGATCAGGGCATTTTGCAACGCCTTGGGGAATGGTTTGTTCCAGAGAGCTTGGCTGTGAGCCGTGTATTGGATGGGGAACTGGTTGTTGCGGCCGATTTCCGAATTGATGCGGGCGGGCATATGCGGTTCGCGGTTTTTGCCGCACCAGAATGTGGGGCACGGCGGATCGGCCGTGTGATGCAGCGCCTGTGCGAAATCGAAACCTACAAGGCGATGTCGATGCTGGGCCTTGCACGCGCACGCGACATCGGGCCGGAAATGAACGCGCTTGAGGAACGCCTGACCACAATCGTCACAAGCCTGAGCGACGCAGGTTTGGACGCGCCGCAGGCGCTTCAATCGCTGTTGGAAACCTCGGCGCGATTGGAACAGTTGGTGGCGCATACGTCGTTCCGTTTTGGCGCGACGGGGGCCTATGAAACTATCGTGAACCAACGGATCGAGGTTCTGCGCGAGGCGCGGTTCGTTGGGCGGCAAACGTTCGGTGAATTTATGCTGCGCCGCTATGATCCCGCCATGCGAACGGTCAAATCGACCGAGACCCGTTTGCACCGATTGTCGGAACGGGCCATTCGGGCCGGTGATCTGCTGCGCACGCGGGTTGAGGTTGAACGCAGCGCCCAGAACCAATCGCTGCTGCAAAGCATGGACCGTCGGTCCGATCTGCAACTGCGGCTGCAGCGCACGGTCGAAGGGCTATCGGTTGTGGCGATCAGCTATTACGCGGTCGGTTTGGCACTTTACGTGTTGGCCCCGCTGGAAAAACTACAAGGCGTGTCAAAGCCGTGGCTGACGGCCGGTGTCACGCCGATTGTTGTCTTGGCCGTCTGGTTTGCCCTGCGCCGGATACAGCGGGCCATGCACTAGCGCGCTTGGGTCCGCCCATCGCCGACATAATTGGCGGCCAAGACCGTCACACTGATCATCAAACCGGGCCAGATCACCCGTTCAGGGTAAAGCGACATGCGGCTGGTGTTGTCGAACAATAGCTTGCCCCATGTGGGATAGTCGGACGGAAAGCCAAGCCCCAGAAAGCTGAGCGCGCTTTCGGTCAAAATGGCCATGCCAACCCCAAGGGCCGCCGACACCATCAGCGGAGCCCATAGGTTTGGCAGGATATGCCGGACCAAGATATGTGCATGGCCAGCGCCCAGTGATCGCGCCGCCGTCACATAGTCGCGCGTCTTGAGCGACAGGACCTCGGCCCGAATGATCCGCGCGACAGGCATCCATGACGTGATGCCGATAGCGATGACCAACAGGATAAATATTCCGGTTTCGGGCCCGAACTGGGCGCGCAAAGGATCGCGCAAGACCAGCAACAATAGCAGCAGAACAGGCAGCAGGGGCAGGGACAGACCAAGGTCGGTGACACGCATCAGCACACCGTCCAGCGCCCGAAAATATCCGGCCAATGCGCCCACGGTGGCCCCGACGACCAAACTAACCCCCATTGCCAAAATGGCCACGACAAAGGTGACGCGCCCGCCGTGGATCAGGTTTGCCAACGTGTCACGTCCAAGGTTGTCAGTGCCGAGGGGATGCGACCAGCTCCAGTTCGGGACACCCCATAGGGCCATGTAAACAGGGCGCAGGTCCTTGTTCCGCAGGTTCAGTTCGGATGGCTCAATGGGCCAAAGGTAGGGGCCAAAGGCAATCACAGCAGCCAAACACAACAAGACCGCCCATGCGTTGCTGATCGTGACCTTACGCATCTGTGTACCGCACCCGTGGGTCCGCCACGGCATAGAGGATATCCGCGATCAGGTTGAACACCACGACCAAAGCCGCAAACAAAAATGCGAGCGTTAGGACAAGGGGCAGGTCGTTGCCTTGAATCCCGATGATCAAAAGGTGCCCCAGCCCGTTCACCTGAAACACTTGTTCCGTCACAATCGCCCCGCCAAAGACCTGCGGAAGCCCAAGGGTCGCGACCGTGATCACCGGCAGCAAGGCGTTGCGCAGCGCATGTCCAAACAGAACCCGCCGCGCGGGCAGCCCCTTGGCCTTGGCGGTTCTGACAAAATCTTGGGTCAAGACATCGATCATAGCGGCACGTACATACCGCGAGATCAGGCCGGCGTTGAACAACGACAGTACAGCAACCGGCAGGATCATTTGTTTGATCTGAACCCACAGTGATCCCGCGTCGGTCACCACATGCGTTGTGTCATAAACAGACGGCAACCAGCCTAGGTTGACCGCAAATACCGCAATGACCAGTACGCCGATGAAAAACGATGGCATGGAATAGCCCGTCAATGTTGTCAGCGTGATCAGGTGATCAATCCAGCTGCCACGATGGTTGGCGGCCAATACCCCCAAGGGGATCGCGATGGCCAAGCCGATCACATAGGCGCCCCCAACCACCCAGAGCGTTTGGGGCAGGCGTTCTGCGATTGTGCCCATGACCGGCGCGTGGGACTGATAGCTGACGATGCGCTTGCGGCCATCGGCAAAATCAGTTCCCAGAACCGCGTCGATGGCGACCAAAGGCTCTACGATGAACAACTGATGCAGCCAGAGGCCAAACCGCACGTACCACGCCTGATCCAGCCCCAACGCAGCGCGCATGTCATCGCGCACCTCGGGCGGAATGGTCAGGGGCAGATCCGCCAGCGGGTCACCCGGTGTCAGTTCAAGTATCCCGAATAGAACAATCGCGATGACGACCAGTGTTGGAACGGCAAGTAACGTTCGGCGGATCAAATAGGACGTCATGCGAATGTCCGCGGGCTAGTTGCTGCGGTGCCAATCGGCAATGTTCCATAACTCACTATCCCATGTGTTCAGGATCACACCGGCCAGATCGTTGGCACGGGCCGACACGCGACCCCGATCCACCAGCGGGATGATGATGTTGCTGTCAACTGTCAGCGCATTGTTCATCGCCTGTGCCAGCGCGCCGCGCGCCTCTAGGTCGGCGGTTTGGGCCAGTTCGTCGATCATCGCCTGATAGGCCGGATCGCAATAGCGGTTCACGTTTTCACCCTGCCACTGTCGTTCTGGCGATGGGATGCGGTCACAGGAATAGGCGCTCAGATAGGACTGTGGATCGGTGCCAGGAAAGCCGTTGGCGTACATTTCAACGTCTGCATAGAACCGCTGAAACGTGTCGGTGCTATTGGCATCGCCACCGAAAAAGACAGCGGGCGGAATGTGCCGCAATTCGACATCAAAACCGATCTGTTCCCACCATGATTTGATCACCGCCTGAAAATCCTGACGGACGCCATTGGTCGATGTCTGGAACAAAAGCGTCAAAGGCGTGCCATCCGCCATTTCGCGGACGCCGTCGCCATTTGTGTCAACAAACCCTGCGGCATCCAACAGCGCATTCGCGCCAGCAATGTCTTGGGTCAGGCAAGAGGTGTTGCCAGCAGCGAAAATGGCAGGTGCCGGAACAAGATCACAGGTTGGCCGACCTGAATCGCCGTATCCGATTTCGACCAAAGCCGCACGGTCGATTGCCATCGACAGGGCGCGGCGCACATCAGGGTTCGACAAATATGGATGCGGATGGGCCAAGGTCGACCGTTCGCCCTCGGGCAGGTCGGCCGAGGGGTTGGTGAGGTTCACCTCGATCCGTTCCACCAGTGCGCCAAAGGCGCTGACCGGCACGCCGTGGCCGCCTTGCGCCGTTTGGGCGATCACCTCAGGGGGCAGTTGTAGGTTCCAGCCGTAATCGAATTCACCCGTTTCCATGACCGCGCGCGCCGAGGCCAAAGCATCACCGCCGCCCTTTAGTGTCGCCGTGGCAAAAGCGGGCTTTGTCGCATCGCGGTAGTTTTGGTTAGCCGCAAATTGAATGACATCGTTGACGCGGAAATCCGTGGCGACGAACGGGCCGGTGCCGATAGGGGCAAAGTTTTGGTCAACACATGTCGGCGCAGCGGCCCCCAGACAATCGGCGAATTGTGCGGCTTGGATCAGTGGCGTTTCTTGGCCAACGAACGTCTGATAGGGGTTCGGGCGTGGCCCGTCAAAGGTGATCTGGATTTCTGTGTCCGAAACCGCAATGACCGATTGAACGCCACCAAAAGATGCCGCCTGTGCGCAACCGGTGCCCTCAGCGGTGCAGTATTCCCATGTGAAAACAGCGTCTTGGGCCGTGACTGGCGTTCCATCAGACCACAGCAGCCCCTCTTTCAGGTGCCAAGTGATCGAGGTCAGATCCGCGGCCACACCGCCGTTTGCCACGGTTGGAATATCCTGCGCCAGATAGGGAACCATCGTTCCAGTCTGGTCATACCGCGCGAGCGGTTCGAGGATCAAACTGGCCGCTTCTAGGTCTTTAAAGCCGCCCGAAAGGTACGGGTTCAGTGTCGAAGGCGCCTGCCAGTATAGAATATTCAAATGACCATCGGCGCCGCGTTCGGCCTGAGCCGTGGTCGCGGCAAGCAAAAATGTGGCTGCGGCTGAGCAAAGCGTTTTGACAGTCATCGGGCTTTCTTTTGCAAATGGTGTACACGCGATGGGATAAAATTTACGCTGCGTGCACCTGTGAAAATGAGTGGTTGTTCCGCTGACGTTAGCTCAGCTACCGGTTAAAAGTCACTTGATCTTGCTGCAAGTTCGGCAGCTTTTTTCAATCGCCTTGTAAATATGAAAAAATTCTCATCTTTGTTCTATTTATAATGGAAAATTGATGACGAACTACTGATCTTTGCGTGTGTGGTTTTGTTTGCCCAAGGGCACATCTAAGCCGCTTTGGTCAGAATCGTTACCCAGCAGGGGGGTGGGGTGATGCCTCTCTAAACACCCCGATTTTCGCTTTCTGTTTGTAAATCTATTGACAGAAAATCTAGCTATCCGTGTCAGTTTTTGTTGAAAATCCAGCTTATTAGCATAGGACGAAAGCGTCTGTTTCGAAATTTTAGTTTTTGTTTTCGCCCAAAGTCATTTGGCCTTTTCATATTGGCCAGCCTTCAGGAGAAATACGCACCATGGACGGTTTCCCGATCCGGTTGGATCAGCCCGTGTCCTTCGACATGCCAATCCCACCTTCCTGCGACTGTGTTATCATCGGCGGCGGGATTGTCGGGGTCATGACGGCGCTTGAATTGGCGCGCGCAGGGCAGTCGGTTGTCTTGCTGGAAAAAGGCCGTGTTGCTGGCGAGCAGTCGTCGCGAAACTGGGGGTGGATCCGCGCGCAGGGGCGCGATCCCGACGAATTGCCAATCTTGCTAGAGGCGCAGCGGATGTGGCCCGAGCTGGCCAAGAGCGTTGATACCGATATTGGCCTACGGACGTGTGGTGTCGCCTATTTGGCTGACAGCGAAAACGACATGGTTGGCTTTCGGGCTTGGCTGGCCAGCGTTGCCGACTTTGGCCTGTCGTCACGCCTGCTTTCGGCATCCGAAACCTCGGAATTGATCCCCTCTGCGCGGGGATGGCGCGGTGCAATGTGGACGCCAACGGATATGCGTGCCGAACCTTGGGTGACGGTACCGGCTTTGGCCCGTCTTGCCGTCAAAGAGGGTGTGACGATCGTTGAAAACTGCGCGGTTCGGTCGCTGGAGATGCAGGCTGGGCGCGTTGTCGGGGTGAGCTGTGAAAAAGGGCGCATCGCGGCCAGTTCGGTCGTTCTGGCGGGCGGGGCGTGGTCGTCGCGGTTTTTGCAACAACACGGCGTGGACATTCCACAATTGTCGGTTCGGGCAACGGTCTGCGCAACGAAACCTTTGCCGGTTACATTCGATGGCGCCGCCGTTGATAGCAAGCTTGCCTTTCGCCTGCGAAGTGACGGCGGGTACACGTTGGCGCCTGCAGGGTTTCATGAGCTGTTCATCGGCCCCGACAGTTTCCGTCATTTTCGTAAATACCTGCCGCAACTGCGACAATCGCCCTTTGGTACCCGATATTTGCTGAACCCGCCCAAGGATTATCCGGATGCTTGGCGATGGTCAGGGGATCAGGACACCGGCGCCCAATCGGTGTTTGAGGCGCAGCGCATTCTGAACCCGTCCCCCAATATGGCTAAGGTTGCTGAATTGCAGGCGCGGTTTTTGGAAACCTTCCCCCAGTTGGGGCAGGTCAAAATCGCGGCGATGTGGGCGGGCATGATCGACGTGATGCCCGATACGGTGCCGATCATCGACGAGGTGCCTGATCTGCCCGGTCTGGTCTTGGCCACGGGGTTTAGCGGTCACGGTTTTGGTATCGGGCCGGGGGCGGGGCGTGTCGTGTCGCGGATCGTGCAGGGGATTGAAACAGGTTTCGACCTCAAACGCTTCCGCTTTGATCGGTTTGCGGATGGTAGCCCGATAATTTTGGGTCCTAGCCTGTAGTTCGCTTGCGGTGCTGGCGCGGTTCCGGCAGAGTCAGGTCGATACATTACTGGACGTCCTATGCCGATTAAAAACCGTTTCGCCGAGCTTCATTCCGAAATCACCGAATGGCGCCATGACCTGCACCAAAATCCTGAAATCATGTTTGAGGTGCATCGCACCGCCGCACTTGTCGCGGAACGGCTAACGGCATTTGGTTGCGACGAGGTCGTAACAGGGCTGGGCCGTACCGGTGTTGTCGGCGTCATCAAGGGCCGGTCGGATACGCGCGGCGCTGTGATCGGGCTGCGGGCCGATATGGATGCCTTGCCGATTTTGGAAGAAACAGGTTTGGATTATGCGTCAAAGACCGAAGGCGCGATGCACGCCTGCGGGCACGATGGGCATACGTCGATGCTTTTGGGAGCGGCGAAGTATCTGGCCGAGACGCGAAATTTCGACGGGACCGTGGTTGTGATTTTCCAACCCGCAGAAGAGGGCGGCGGTGGCGGCCGCGAAATGTGCGAAGACGGCATTATGGACCGCTGGAATGTGCAAGAGGTCTATGGAATGCACAACTGGCCGGGCGTGCCGACAGGTCAATTTGCCATCCGTCCGGGTCCGTTTTTCGCCGCAACAGATCAATTTGAGATTTTCGTAAACGGGCGCGGTGGGCATGCCGCCAAACCGCAAGAGGGCGTTGACCCGATTGTGGCGGGATCGCACATCATCACCGCCCTGCAATCGATCGCCAGCCGCAATACCGATCCGGTCGAACAGGTCGTTGTTTCGGTGACGTCGATCGAAAGCAGCTCAAACGCGTTCAACGTTATCCCGCAATTTGTGCACCTTAAGGGGACGGTGCGGACGCTGACCGACGAAAACCGCGATATGGCCGAGGACCGCCTTAAGGTCATTGCAACACAGGTTGGTGCCGCGATGGGCGCCGAGGTCGAGGTCAAATATTACCGCGGCTATCCTGTGATGGCCAATCACGACGCACAGACGGATTTTGCCGCCGAAGTGGCCACATCGATCAATGGATCATGTGATGAGGCCCCGCTGGTTATGGGCGGCGAGGATTTTGCCTATATGCTGTTGGAACGGCCGGGGGCGTATATCCTGCTGGGCAATGGCGACAGCGCGCCGGTGCATCACCCGAAATACAACTTCAACGACGACATCATTCCGCTAGGCTGTAGCTGGTTCGCCGAGGTTGTCGAACGGCGGATGCCAGCGGCCTAAACGGTGCCGCGAAACCTGTCGGGGATGCGGATCACCGCATCCTGACGCAGCTTTCCGGGCTTGTTCCATGCATAAATTGGACGGCGTCGGTTCATTTCGCGGCGAGCGGATGCGAACCGCTGATCCCCATCAATGGGCTTTGCCGTTGTGATTTCGTCAAACAGGGCCGTGCGGCGCGCCTGATGGTTGGTCCAGCCTTCGGCGATACGGTCGCCGTCATTGGCCCGTGCGGTGGTGACATCAGCATCTACCGACCCAAAGTGGAACAGATACAGGTTCGGATCGATGGTAAAGTTGCGGGATTTGACCCGATGCTGCCCCGACCCCCAGCTAAGCGGTTTCGACAGGATCAGCGCCTTGGTGTAGCGGTCTGAAATCTTGGCAAAGCCGCGCTGATCGAGGAATGGGCCATCCGTGATCGGGGCCTCAAGCGTCAAATGCTGCGCGACATCCAAACCTAGGGCCGAGGTGCATGACCTGTCGGGCATGGCGGACAAATAGTCGGCTAGACTTTGATTGGTGGCGGGATCAACCACCAGAAATTCATCCACGTCCGTCGCAATCACCAGATCGAAGGATTCAAATAGGATCTTGGCAAGCGCGCTGGCCTTGCGGGCGCGGGATTTGTCGCCGGCGGTGCGGCTGCGCTGAACAAATGGCATCTGGATGACGTTCACATCCGCCTTGGGGCGTGGCTGGTCTAGGCCATCGACGAAAACGAACAGGGATTGCACGCCAAAGGCCGCACCATAATGGGCGATCCACCGATCAAGGAACATCGTGTCGTTTCGAACCGAGGTCAGGACGGCGATACGTTTGTTTCGTTCTGTTACCATGCCTTAGCCCTAGTGCACCTGCGCTGTCGGCTCAAGCTTTGGCGCGACGCACTTTGAACGCCGCATCAACCGCCGCAGGGTCATAGGCCGTGCGGATCCAGTCGCGGAACCCAATCGGTTCCAGATAATTTGCGGCGGAATAGGCCTCTAACACTTCGTCCAGTACGCCTTTGTTTGAGTTACGCAGATGGACAAACCGCAGTGATAGTTGTTCGCGCGCATCGGCAATCAGCCCGCCCTGATCAAGCAGGTACGCCGCTGACACAATGCCCGTGCGGTCCGCGCCAGATTTACAATGGAACATCATGGGGCGTTCTGCTGTGTCGAAGACGTCGAACAATTGTTCGAAAATCTCTCGGCTAGGCGCACGGGTGGCATTCATCAGGATATCAATCAGCGTAAGGTCCAGTGTCTGGCACAGGTCCTTTTCCAACTGGTAGTGCGGCTGTAACGATGCACCCCTGAGGTTCACAACCGTCTTGAGCCCCTCGGCCTTGTAATTACGCAGGCGGTCTTCGGTCGGGTGGTTCGATCTGAAAACGCCCGGGGCGATTTCCTGATGGTTGTGCCACAAGACCCGCAAAATGCCGTGATCGACCCAATTGATAAAGAAACGGGCGCGTTTACGGTCTTGGTCGTTGCGGATTTCGTGCTTAAACGATTTGTGCCACTCGGCCTTGCGCATTTGACCCAGACGATAAAGCTGTGACGGCAGTTGCCGCATGGAATCGACAAATCCGTGTTTCGCGGCCTCGTCGTTGAATCGTGCGGTCGCCTCGGTTTCGTCATAATGGTTTTCCGCCCAAGCGCGGAAATCATCCATGCCGCTTTCCTCAAACATGTCGACCACAATATCGAGGACACCAGTTTCGGAATTTCGGCGGTGCAAATAGCGGATCGACAATTCCTTTTTGGCCTGCGCGATTGGCTCGCCTTCTTGGGTCAGCCGCCAGATCACACCGGCAATACCGGTCCGATCAGCACCCGATTTACAATGCATCAGGATTGGTTTTTCCAAGGTGCCGAACAGGTCCACCAAACCCGCGAGTTCACTGGCATAGGGGGCACGGCGTGGGGCCATTGGGAAATTGACATAGGTCAGCCCCAACTCTTCACAGGCCTCAATTTCGAATTGGGTTGTCGATTTGTGGGCGTCGTTGCGCAGGTTCAGAACGGTTTTGATGCCTTGGGCCGCATAGGTGCCCAAACGCGCAGGGCCAGGATGGTTGGACCGATACACATCTGGCGCGATCTGTCCGAAATTTGTCCAGCGGTGCCGTAGAAACCCGACATCGAACAGTTCGGCAAACACCTTGGATCGGCGGCGATCCTGTTTTGTGGCAAGCGAGTGATTGAAAGAGTCATAGGTGCGCGCCTTAACCGATTGATATGACCATTTTTCAGGAAGCATTCCGCTGAACCTATTTACCTTTTTTCGTCGTCGGGGCCTAACAGTGCAGGGCCATTGTCGCAATCATCAAATTGGATCATGCGGTATTTGGGTATGAATTGCTGTTTGTAAACCTCGGTGCCGGTGTATAAAACCGCAACCGATTGGACGGGCTGGGCGCAATGGCGAAATTTGTAACATATGTGCTGAACCTCGACCGGCACCCTGACAGGCTTGCGCGTATGACGCAGCAGGCCACTGACGCAGGGATCGGATTCGAACGTATTCCAGCGGTTGACGCGTCCCTTTTGTCGGATAGGGCCATGGATGCGTTGGTCGCGCCAAATGGCCCTATTCCGCGGATGCCTAAAGGCGCCCGCGCATGCACCGCCAGCCACATCGATATGTATCGGCGGTTTCTGAAAACCGATGCGGATTATGCGCTGATCCTCGAAGATGACGCGATGCTGTCGCCTGATCTGGGGGCGGATGTCGCTGGCCTTGTTCAGGATGGTGATTTCGACATTCTGAACCTGAACCGTCAAACCCCGCGCGGCGCAGTCAAAAAGCTGGTGGTTGGTCGACAGGGGCGGCAGGTTGCAGGGTTCGACGTTCGTCGCCTTGCGGGGATCCACTATGGCACCGCTGGGTACCTGATTAGTCGACATGCCGCTCAGGTGGTGTTGTCGGTTTATCCGCGCCCCAATGCGCCTATCGACCATCTGTTGTTTAACCCGAACATTTCCAAACTGTTTGGGATGCTGCGGATCGAACAGGCGTTTCCGGCCTTGGTGAAACCACAAGAAGGCGAAGCCAGCAGCATTCAGACCGTCGCTGTCGATGGATCGGACAGCCTTTGGAACAAACTTCGCCGGACCAGGGCCGAGGTGTCCAATGTGCCCAAACTGTTGATACTGGCGGCCATGAAACGTGTTGAGGTGAAACACCTGTCGTGGAAGGCGCCGGAATGAGGTTGCCCATTGCGCCCGAGTTACAGATCGGCGGGGCCAAGGATCGTCTGCTTGCGCCGCTGAACGCCCGTTATCGTGGCAAGGCGACGTTGGCGCGGGAAACGACCGCGTTGCAGGCTGTCATGCCGTTTGTCGTCGTGACCGCCGATCAGCGGCTTGCCTATGTCAAAAACTCAAAATGCGGATGCACCAGCATCGCCCACGCGATGTACACCTATGACACAGGCGCACGTTTTGACGGGAACATTCACCGCGATGGTCCGCATCTGCAGCAGGGCTGGGCCCATTGGCAACGGAACCTTCAGGTGATGAAGGGGCAGGATCGCGTGCTCTTTACCACTGTTCGGGAACCAATTGCGCGGTTCGTCTCGGCCTATTTCGATTTCGTTGTTCAACGCAAAAACCCAGAGGCGCGCCACTATGAAACCGCGTTTGCGGCGGCGGGGCTGTATGATGCACCGACCGAGGACGGTTTGGACGGGTTTATCGACCTTGTGGCAGAAGTGTTTGAAAACGATCCAATCCTTGCGGATCGTCACTGGCGTCCTCAGGTGCTCAATATTGCGATTGACCGTTTTGACTATGACGTCATTGGCCGGTTGGAAAGCTTGGCACAGGACATGGATACCGTCCGCGACCTGTTGGGCGTGAACGCCACGCAACTGCCGATGCGGGTGGACAATCGAACCTCTTCTGCGCAATACGCCCCTACGGCGGCGCAACGGCAAAAGATTACTGCGCTTTATGCCGATGATTTTGAGGCGCTCGGGTACTGATATGTTCGAAAACAAACGCATCTGGATGTATTGGGAACAGGGTTGGGACGATGCCCCGATCCTTGTGCAGGAATGCGCTGCATCATGGGAACGGATGAACCCCGGCTGGGAGGTTGTCCGACTAGACCGGTCCCGCATTGCCGAGTTCGACATATTCGACGAACGTGTTGGGGCCTTGGCCGATAAATCCTCGGTGCAATTGCGGTCGAACCTCGTGCGGCTCTATCTGTTGATCAAACACGGCGGTGTTTGGGCGGATGCCACGCTGTATTGCCGCAAGCCGTTAGAGGCATGGGTCGATCTGGATACGCCGGCCCGCACCCAGATGTTCATCAATCCCGGTCCTGAACGCCTGATTTCCAGCTGGTTCATCGCCGCAAACCCCGGTAGCCCCGTCCTGATCGGCTGGGCCAATGCCTTGGTTGAGTATATCGCGACCTTTCCGAACCTTGCCCCGATCAAAGGGTGGCGCAAGGTGATCCGCAAGCTGTGTGATCCGTTCCTGAACCGGTCGCCAAAGGCGACGCTGATCTGGTTCAAACCGTTTTTCCATCGCCTGTCGGTGTGGCCGTATCACGTGATGCATTATTCGTATAATCGCGTCTATTTCGCCGACGAAGATTTCCGGGCGGCGGCCTTGGGCAATCGTGGATAATCTGCTGATCCGTGTCATTTGTTGAATGTTGCCACCAAACGCGAACGGATGGACGAGGTCGCGACCTTGATCGCTGACAACAGCATTTCTTGTCATAAACTGGATTGGCGCAAAGCGAACCGTGGCAAACACTGGCCGCAATGGTTTCAGGATCTTAGGGCTGTGACGGGCGGATAATCACATGACGGAACAGTCACATTCCGCACAGGGTAACGGCACACTGTCGGTTGCGATTTTTTCCTATAATCGCGGTCTTTATCTTCAAAACCTGTTGGTTAGCTTGACCCGCCACATGCCGCTGGTTCAGGTCACAGTATACGACGACGATAGCGACGATCCTGAAACTCTTGATGTTTTGGCAAAATGTGATGCGACGGTGGTGACCTGCCGTTCGGCACAGGGCCTGCGTCACGGAAACCTCTATCGGAATATGCAGCGCGCTCTGGACGAGTGCGAAACCGATTGGTTGTTGTTTTTACAGGATGACACCCAGGTTGTGCGCGATCTTGACGCAAATACGATGGGAAATATCCAACGGGTTTTTGCCGACCCTGACATCGCTTTTTTGCGGCCACAACTGTTCAAAGGCGAAAATGCCACCAGCTATTTTGATCGCACTACACCGGATGAGGCGACCCGCATCTACCGGCCCAAATTGTCGGGCAAAAATGTGCAGTTTGGATTGGCCTATTGTGATGTCGTGCTGGCCGATGTGACCAAGCTGAAGGCTGTTGATTGGCAGTTTTCCCATCAGGAACGCGCCAATCAGGAACAGGCACGCGGTTTGTTCAGACACATGCCGATTATGGGCGACCCGCTGATGTTCTACTGCCCAGAGGTGCCCAGTTATCGTGACCGGAAACTCTATTTGGCCAGCAAGCTGGTTCAGCGGCGCCGCGGGGGGCGCGTGGTGGCCTATCATCCGATGACCGTTCAGGCGCAGGCGGATTTTCTGGCGCGTCCTTTGACGGTGCCACCTGTGGCCGAACAATTCCTTGAACCGACCGAGCCGGACGTTGTACGGCCTTTTGTGTTTCAGGACTATAGCCGCAACAGATGGCTGACCGCGCTTTATAAGGTTGAAAGCAGGCTGGTCCGCATCGCGCGGGGGATCAAAGGTATCTTTGGTTAACCGCCGGTATGGCTCATGTGGCGGCTGACGCGGCCATCCACGGTTTGCCGTGAATAGTCGAAATCGTGCCCCTTGGGTTTCAGGCCAATGGCGCGATGAATCGCGGCCTCTAGCACAGCGTCATCTTGGGATGAACGCAGCGGTGCGCGCAGGTCTGAATGCCCTTCTTGGCCCAGACAGGTATAGATTTCACCGGTGCAGGTGATCCGAACGCGGTTACAGCTTTCGCAGAAATTATGGCTGAGCGGCGTAATAAACCCGATTTTCTGTCCGGTTTCTTCAATGCGGACATAGCGGGCTGGGCCGCCGGTCCGTTCGGCCAAATCGGTCAGGGTGAATGCCTCACCCAGCGATTTACGCAAATCGCTTAGGGCCCAATACTGACCAAGACGATCCTCGTTTCCGATGTCACCCATCGGCATAACCTCGATAAAGGTCAGGTCCATGTCGCGGTCAGCGCACCATTCCTGAAGCGTGAACAGCTCGTCTTCGTTGAACCCTTTAAGGGCGACGGTGTTGATTTTGACGCGAATACCCGCCCGCTGAGCGGCGTCTATCCCCTTAAGCACCTGTGGCAGGCGGCCCCAACGGGTGATATCGGCAAACTTTTGGTCATCCAGCGTATCAAGCGACACGTTGATCCGGCGGACACCCGCGGCGGCTAGATCATCGGCGTATTTGGCCAATTGCGACCCGTTCGTCGTCACGGTCAGTTCCTTTAGCGCGCCACTATCGAGGTGCCGTGTCATCGCGCGGAAAAACGTCATGATGTCGCGCCGCACCAAGGGTTCCCCGCCGGTAATGCGCAGCTTTTCAACCCCAAGCCGGATAAAGGTTGAACACATGCGGTCCAATTCTTCTAATGTCAAAAGATCCTTTTTGGGCAGGAACTGCATGTTTTCGGACATGCAATATACGCAACGGAAATCACAGCGATCTGTCACCGATACCCGAAGGTAGCGGATCGCACGGTCGAACGGGTCTATCAATTGCGGTTCCATGACAGGAACCTAGGCCCAGTATCAGGACAGGGCAAGAGCCGCGCACCAAACAGTTAGGCGGTAAGGTATTTCGCGGCCTCTTTGCGGGCGAAAGCCTTCATTCGATCGCCATGCTGGTCCAGAAATGTGCGGACGCGTTCGGCATCGTGTTTCGACAGATCACGCAGCCACCATGCGACAACCTTTTGCATGAACCACTCCTTGTCATCGACATAGGTCGCAGCCCAGCTCAGAATGCGTTCGCGGATGTCGATATCGGCGGGCTTGATCTTGTTTTTCTTGGCCCATGGCAAGGTGATCACCAAGGCGGCACGACGGGTCCACATGCGATCGCTTGTGGTCCATGGTTCGATGTCGTTGATCCGTTCGGGGTCTGCGACCAAACGCTTTTGTCCCGCAATGCAGGCGTGATCGGCAATCGCCCAAGCGTCAAAATCGGGCACCCACGTTTGGATCAGGGACCACGCGCCGCTGTCATCGGGCCGAATGCGCGCTTGGGTCAGCAATTTGGCGGCTGCGACGCGGGCCTCGTGTGCGTTGCTGTTCCATAGACCTTGGGCAAGGGTCAGCCGTTCATCCAGTGTGATATCGGCCCGCCATGTGCGGGTCAGATCGTCGATCACCGGATTGGCAACACCCAAATAGACGCGGTCTACCTTGTGGTAGGCGGCCATTTCCAGTGCCTTTTGCGCATCTCCGGCGGCGCGCAGGGTGTCGAGTGCGGCCTCTGGTGTCATAGCGGGTGCCCAACCTTATGGTTCAGGTGCGCCCGCACTGTCGGCCACTCGGCCGCTGTGATTGAATAAACGCAGGTATCGCGCAAGGTCCCGTCCGGCAGGATTTGATGCGACCGCAAAACGCCGTCCAACTTGGCGCCTAGGCGTTCAATGGCGCGGCGGCTTTGATGGTTCATAAAATGCGTGCAGAACACCACCGAAATGCACTCCAGCGTGTCAAAGGCGTGGGTGAGCAACAGCCGTTTCGCCTGTGTGTTCATCGGGCCGCGCTGAACCGATTTTCGATACCAAGTATAGCCGATTTCAACCCGACGATTTGCCGGTGACACGTTGCAATAGGTTGTCATCCCCACGGTCTGACCATCCGGCGTCTGGATGGCAAAGGGTGTCATCGCGCCAGCAGCCTGCATGTCCAACCGTTTTTGAACGGTTGCAGCCATGTCATCAGGGTGGGGGACGCTGGTGTACCAAAGGTCCGACAAATTGCCGTCGGCCGAGGCCGCTTTCAAATCCTCGACATGATCGAGGCTGAGCGGAACCAGCGTTACGTCCTTATCGGATAGGGTTACCGGCGCGGGCCATGCCATAGCTTATTCCACCGTCACGGATTTTGCGAGGTTACGAGGCTGGTCAACATCGGTCCCTTTGGCGACGGCTGTGTAATAGGCAAGCAACTGCGCCGGCACTGCATAGAGGATCGGTGCAATCAGGTCATCCACCTCTGGCATGATCAGCGTTTCCCAAACGCCTTCGCCTGCTTCGATGGCGCCCTTCGCATCCGTGACCAACAGAACCTTGCCGCCACGGGCCATGACCTCTTGCATGTTCGAAACCGTCTTGTCGAACAGACCATCCCGCGGTGCCATAACGATCACCGGAACGTGGTTGTCGACCAGTGCGATGGGGCCGTGTTTTAATTCGCCGGATGCATAAGCTTCGGCGTGGATATAGCTGATTTCTTTGAGCTTTAGCGCGCCTTCGTGGGCAATCGGGTACATCTGGCCACGGCCAAGGAAAAGGATGTCACGCGCCTCTGCCAATTCGTGTCCCAGTTCTTCGCAACGGGCTTCGATGTTCAGGGCTTGGTTCATGATCGCAGGCAGCCCGCGCAGGGCGTTGGTGTGCTGCGACAGCTGCGCCTGATCAATCATGCCGCGCTGACGGGCCGCGTCCAGCACAAGGCTGGCAAGGGTCAACAGCTGGCAGGTAAAGGCTTTGGTCGAGGCAACGCCGATTTCCACCCCCGCAAGGATCGGCAGGACCAGATCGCTTTCGCGCGCGATCGAGCTTTCGGCGACATTGACCACAGACACGATGCTGTCGGCCTTGTCCTTGCAATAGCGCAGGGCGGCAAGCGTGTCGGCGGTTTCGCCGGACTGGCTTACGAAAAGGGCGACGGTACCTTTGGAAATGGGTGGTTCACGATAGCGAAATTCCGATGCGACATCGATTTCGACCGGCAGGCGGGCAATCTGTTCGAACCAGTATTTCGCAACGTGGCACGCATAGAACGCGGTGCCGCAGGCGACCATTGTCAGGCGTTCCACCTTGGTGAAATCAATGCCCGGTTCGGGCAGGGTCACCGTTTCGCCACTCAGATAATGGGTCAACGCGCCGCTCATAACCACGGGCTGTTCGGCGATTTCCTTGGCCATAAAGTGTTTGTGGCCACCTTTGTCGACACGGGCCGCATCGATATTCACGCGGCGCATTTCGCGGCTGACCTGTTCGCCAACTTCGTTGCGGATATCCAGCGTGTTACGTGTCAGAACCGCCCAGTCGCCTTCTTCCAGATAGGTGATGCGGTCGGTCAGGGTGGCCAATGCAATGGCGTCGGACCCGACGAACATTTCGCCGTCGCCATGACCAATTGCCAGTGGCGATCCTTTGCGCGCGGCGATCAACAGATCTTCTTCGCCCTCGAACAGGAAACACAAGGCATATGCGCCTTCCAGCTTGGCAATGGTGTTGGCTGCTGCTTCGCGTGCGGACTGTCCCTGACTGCGATAAAATTCGGTCAAAAGGGCTACGGTTTCGGTATCGGTGTCTGTTTCGTGGCTAATACCGTTTTCGGCCAGAAATTCCCGCAACTCGCGGAAGTTTTCGATGATCCCGTTGTGAACGACCGCGACGCTGCCCGCGCGGTGCGGGTGCGCGTTACCGACGCTCGCCGCGCCATGTGTGGCCCAGCGGGTATGACCGATGCCAGACTTGCCCGGCAGCGGATCATGGACCAACAGATCGCTCAGGTTGACCAGTTTGCCAACGGCGCGGCGACGGTCCAACGTATCGCCGCGCACGGTCGCGATGCCGGCGCTGTCATAACCGCGATATTCCAGCCGTTTTAGCGCCTCGACAAGGATCGGGGCGACTTCGTTGTTTCCAAGAACACCTACAATTCCGCACATTTTTAGGCCTCTTTATTGGCTTTGGCCTTTTTGGCCTTTAACTTTTCGAACAATCTAACGGCAAAGCCGATTTTATTATCTTGCCGCGCACGACCTACGGCCATATCGCCATCGGGCACGTTTTTGGTCACCACAGTACCGGTCGCCGTCATGGCGTCATTGCCAACGGTCACAGGTGCAACCAGCATGGTGTTTGACCCGATAAAGGCGTTTTGGCCAATTGTCGTTTTGTGTTTGAACACACCGTCATAGTTGCAGGTAATTGTGCCCGCACCGACGTTCGTTTTCTTACCGATTGAGGCATCACCGATATAGCTGAGGTGGTTCACCTTGGCGCCTTCGTCCAATTGGGCGTTTTTCACCTCGACAAAGTTGCCGATGCGCACATCTTCGGCCAGTTCGGCTCCGGGGCGCAGCCGCGCATATGGGCCGATGATGCCGCCACGGCTGACATGGCATCCTTCTAGATGCGAAAACGCGCGGATCGTTGCGCCGCTTTCTATTGTGACGCCTGGACCGAACACGACATTGGGCTCGATAATAGTGTCACGACCAATAACGGTGTCATGGGCGAAATAGACGGTCGACGGCTCCGTCAGGGTAACACCGTTGTCCAAAGCCTCTGCCCGCATGGCATTTTGAAAAAACTGTTCTGCGGCAGCCAGTTCAGCGCGGGTGTTAACGCCCAGCGTTTCCTCGATAGGGCAGGTCACGGCGGTGGCCGTCATGCCCTTGGCACGTGCGATTGCGACGATGTCGGGCAGGTAGTATTCGCCTGCCGCGTTTTCGTTTTTGACCTCGGTCAGCAGGGAAAAAAGCGTCGCGGCATCCGCACAAACCACCCCCGAATTGTGTAGGGTGATTGCACGCTGGTCTTCGGTCGCGTCTTTAAACTCGACGATCGACAACAGATCGTCGCCCGCCATCTGAAGGCGGCCATAGCGTGCGGTCGGATCGTTGAGTTCGAAGCCAAGCACGACAACATCATGGTTGCTACGAGCCTCTAGCATGGCCTCTAGGGTTTCTTGTCGAATGAACGGCGTATCGCCGTAAAGAACAATCGCCTCGCCCTCAAAATCGGATAGGGCGGCCTGTGCCTGTTGCACTGCGTGGCCGGTGCCCAGTTGTTCGGCCTGCAAAACGACATCGGCATCGGGGTTCCATGCTTTGACCGCTTTTTCGACAGCCTCGGCGCCGTGACCAGCGACCACAACGGTGCGATCCGGCGCGATGGTTTCACCTGACTTCATGGCGTGCACAACCATGGGCGCCCCTGCAATCTGATGCAGAACCTTGGGTGTGTCCGAATTCATCCGCGATCCCATACCAGCCGCAAGGATGATCAATGCCGTACTCATAAATGCCTCGTGTGTCGTTTTGGCCCGTTTTACCTTGGATGTGCTTTATCGCAACCTCTTGGGGGTTCACATCACTTTTCGGTTCGTTACACGGGAAAAAACCAAAGGAGGTTCCCATGCGCACGGTTGTTTTTGATCTGGATGGTACGCTGGCCGATACAAGCGGCGACCTGATCAACGCTGCGAACGTGTGTTTTCGGAACCTCGGGTTGGGGGATTTGTTGCAGCATGGGCAGGATGCCGCCACCGCCGTTCGTGGAGGTCGGGCGATGCTGACCTTGGGATTTGAACGGGCAGGGGGGATCGATCCGGCCGAGATTGATCGGCAGTATCCAAATCTGCTGGCCGCTTATGCCGAGGACCTGAGCACGCATACAACATTCTATGACGGCGCGCTCGATGCGGTGCGCGAATTGCGGGAACAAGGGTGCAAGGTTGCGATTTGCACCAACAAGCCCGAGGCGCTGGCGGTGCAATTGATGACGGAATTGGGGGCGCTGGATTTGTTTGATGCGTTGATCGGGGCCGATACCCTGCCTGTGCGCAAACCCGATCCTGCGCCCTATCATGCCGCGGTTGAGCGGGCGGGCGGCACCGTTGAACGATCCTTGATGGTTGGGGATACCCTGACCGATCAATCAACGGCGCGTGCGGTGGGGGTGCCGTCTGTTTTGGTCGCATTCGGGCCGCAGGGGCGCAAAATCGCCGATCTTCAGCCCGATGCCCTGTTGCATCATTACCGTGATCTGACGGCTCTGGTACACGAACTGATCAAAGTTAATTGACCGCCTCACTCGGCTTGCGCAAATGGCGCAAAGGGGAACGCCATGACAACCGAGCTGAGCGAAAAGCGCCGCAAGCGTGCGATGATCTTTATTTTTGTGACTGTGATGTTGGACATCCTAGGGATTGGTCTGATCATTCCGGTTGTGCCATCGCTGCTAGAGGATGTGGGCGTGACCGATGTCGGGCGTGCGGCCGTCATTGGCGCGTGGATGTTTGCGGTCTATTCGCTTGCGCTGTTTGTGTTCGGACCAATGGTCGGGAATTTATCCGATGCGTTCGGTCGGCGGCCATTGTTGCTGTTGGCGATTGCGGGGCTTGCCATTGACTACGTGTTTTCTGCATTGGCGCCGACGGTGTTCTTTCTCTTTATCGGTCGTTTGATCGCGGGGATTTGTGGCGCCAGTTACATTATCGCAAACGCGTTTATTGCCGATGTGACCAAACCCGAAGACCGCGCAGGCGCCTTTGGGATGATCGGTGCGGCGTTCGGGATCGGATTTATCCTTGGGCCGGGTATCGGCGGTTTGCTGGGCCAATTTGGGCCACGTGTCCCATTCTGGGTCGCGGCGGGCATTGCTGCGGCGAACTTTGCCATCGGCTATTTTGTGCTGCCTGAAACGCTGCCCAAGGAAAAACGCCGCAAATTCGACCTTAAACGGGCCAACCCGTTTTCCGCACTTTTGGTGTTTCGTGGATACCCGACCGTCTTGCCGATGGTTGCGGTTGTGACGCTCTATTTCTTTGCAGGTGCTGTTTATCCGGCGATTTGGGCATTTTGGGGCAAGGCGCGGTTCGGCTGGGACGAAGGCACCATTGGCCTAACCCTGATGGCGTTTGGTCTGATCCAAGCCATCGTTCAGGGCGGCCTGTCGGGACCGGTTGCCAAACGGTTTGGCGAAACGGATGTGGCGCTGTTTGGCCCGTTGGTCGCGACCTTTGTCGCGCTGGGCTTTGGTTTTGCGGGCACGGCTTTTGTCGTGATCCTGTTGTTGGTCCTGCATGGACCTGAGGGCTTGGTGCATCCAATGCTGACCGCCGCCATGTCAAAACAGGTGCCGGATGATGCGCAGGGGGAATTGCAGGGCGGCATTTCCAGTTTGACCAACCTTGCCACGCTGTTCGGGACCTTGGCGTTTGCACAGATTTTCAGCTTGTATACCCGCCCTGACAGCGACACATACGCCCCGTCATCGCCCTTTTTCTTTGCAAGTGCCTTGCTGGCGGTCGCTTTCGTCTGGTTCCTAACCATCGAGCGCAAGCGGCGGCGTGCGATGCGTTTCACGGATTGACGCGCCTTTGCTGCAGCGGCACATTGTCCTGCAAAGGGGGCGGAGGACATGACAGAGGTCTTTACCGGCGCGTTTACGCAGCAAGAGCCTATTCCAGAGGACGGAATTGAGGCTGCTGTTGCTGTGATGCGCGGTGGGCGTCTTCACCGCTATAACACCGTCGGCGACGAGATCGCCGAGGCCGCGTTACTAGAAGAAGAATTCGCCACCTACGTGGGTGCGAAATACTGTCTGGCGGTGGCCTCTGGCGGGTATTCAATGACAACCGCCCTTCGGGCCTGCGGTGTAGGGCAGGGCGACGCGGTTCTGAGCAACGCCTTTACCCTTGCACCTGTGCCCGGTGCGATTGCCGCCGTTGGTGCCCGCCCGGTCTATGTCGAGGTGACCGAGGATCTGGTGATCGACCTTGATGATTTGGCGGCTAAAATAGATCAGGCGTCGGTTTTGCTGTTGTCCCATATGCGCGGGCATATTTGCGATATGGACGCGTTAATGGCCCTGTGTGATGCGCATGGCGTCACCGTGATCGAGGATTGCGCCCATACGATGGGGGCGACGTGGAACGGGGTTCAATCGGGGCGCTTTGGCAAGTTTGGGTGTTATTCGACCCAGACCTACAAACACATGAACTCGGGCGAGGGCGGGTTGTTGATCACCGATGACGCCGAGGCAATGGCGCGGGCGATCATGCTTTCGGGGTCCTATATGCTGTTCGAACGACACCGCGCTGCGCCGCCGCCCGAAATTTTTGCGGATCTGAAATACACGACGCCCAATATCTCGGGCCGGATGGACAATCTGAGGGCGGCGATTTTGCGCCCCCAGTTATCCGACCTTCAGGCGCAATGTGACCGCTGGAACGAACGCTATCGGGTGGTCGAGGATGGTTTGCGCGACACGCCGGGCCTGCGATTGATCCAACGCCCCGAAAAAGAGGGCTTTGTCGCCTCATCGTTTCAGTTTTTGCTGCTCGATTGGGGGCAAGAGGCGATTGCCAAGGTCATGTCGCGCTGCGCCGCCCGCGGCGTCGAGCTTAAATGGTTCGGCGGGGCAGAACCGGTTGGGTTTACCTCCCGCTATGACAGTTGGCGCTATGCCGATTGCCCCAAGATGCCGAAAACAGACCGTATCCTGAACGGCATCATCGACATGCGTTTGCCGCTGACCTTCAGCCTTGAGGATTGCGCCCTGATCGCGCGGATCATTCGGGCCGAGGTCGGATCGGTTTGGCAATCTGGGGCGGCAGCGGCATGACACGGCAAGAGTTGAACGAGCTGATCCGGTCGATGCTTGTCCAACTTGGGCAGGACGAGCCCGATTTTGAATTGCCGACCGAAAACGCCGACATCATTGTTCTTGGGGATGGGCCGATTTTTGATCGGATCACCTTTGATGGGGGCAAAGAGGTCGACCACCAAACGGTCGAGGGCGAACAGGTCGCCTTTCTGACCTTGGAACGGATCACCGCCCAAATCGCCCGCGAGATCGAGGGCAAAAGCCGGTCACATTCCCAAACCCTGATCGCAAAGGTCATGGGCCGACTGCGCCGGTCGCCGGACGCCTATATCACCCGTCACGACGATTATTCGCGGCGGACATGGATGGATGCGCAGGTCCGGCTTATGTCGTCATTGCGGTCTGATTGGGGCGTTCGGGTCGAGTTGCGGCACGACGAAATGCTGCGCCGGTTCCCTTTGACCAAGCGGGAACGCGAAAATGCGCGACGTTTGGACCTAAGCCAGTTCGGCCTCGAATAGGTTTCTAGGGTTTTCGTCCTGTGCCGACCGCGCTATGTCACTGCTAGAAAGGCAGGGCTTATGTCGGAATTTCCCAAAGACGGCCGTTTCGAATACGGCAAAATGGACAAGCAAACCGGTGCGCAGTGGGTTCACGTGACGCCGGAAATGGCGCGTGCGCATCCACAGGGCAAATTGAACGTTGCGCTCTGGGCGATCGCAGCGGTGTTTTTGTCGTTCGGTTTGCTGCGTTTGTGGGTGAGTGCTGGGGATATGCTGAACGTCATCAGCGGCGTTTTGCAGATATTCACGGGTCTTATGCTGATGATCCGCGCGCCTTGGGGCATCATGATCGCAGGCGCCCAGTTGATCCTGACGATCTTTGGCGTCGTTACCAGCGGCTTTGGTGGCCATTGGATGGATCTGGTCATCCTGTTGTTTTCGTTTGGTGCGCTTTTCTACCTTGTAGAAGGGGACCGCCCGAACCTGATCTACAAACACCGGTATCGCAGTTACGGCAAAGGCCCCAAGGCCTAAGCCGTTTTGGCCTGCGCGCGCCCAGTGGTTTTGGCGGCGTAAAGCGCCTCATCCGCGGCGGCAAGTGCCCCATCAATACTGTCGCCTTGGTCAACGGCTGTGATCCCGGCCGATGTGGTCAGCTTTAGCGGCTGGCTGCCGTTGGGCAAAAACACCGTTAGTCCGTTACAGATACGTTCCGCGACCATCTGTGCCTGTTCGATTGAGGCACCGGGCAGAAAAATCGCGAACTCTTCGCCGCCGACACGGGCCGCAAGGTCCGAATGTCGAATGCTGGCTTTGATCTGGGCCGCCAGCATCCGCAAACAGTGATCGCCGCTGTTGTGGCCGAAGGTATCATTGATCCGTTTGAAGTGATCCGCATCCAAAAGCACCAGCGCCCCCGACTCGGCCGTCAGGATGCCGGTCACGCGGTCAAAAAATGCCCGTCTGTTCAGCAAATTCGTAAGTGGGTCGGTCAAAGCCATGTTTTTCATTTTCCGATGTAGTATTCCCTGATGCGCCCCGACCGCCTGAGCCGCCGCCATAAAGGGCAGGGCGATGATGGTTGTGCGCAGTGCGATATTTGCGAATGACACTGGTCCCTGGGCAAAGATGATGCGTTCGACCAAATAAGCAAACAAATTCAACGGCATAAGTAAGACTATGACGTTAAATACAGCGCGTTGGTAATTTTCGGGCGTCATGAGCGCCCTCAGAATCCTGTACATTGGGGCCGGTCAAACTAGTTACGTCACTGGCCAGTCACAGTGCTGCCAAAGGCTTAACAGACCGTTACCGTCAAAAAATTGATGTGGAATCCTTCGAAAAGTGCGCTGACACAGTTGAGGTTCGGTTGACCCTAAGGGGGCACAGGGGTAAAGCCATTGCAAACTACCGGACCGCGGAGGCGCGGGCCGAACCTTGTGAAAGGATCCGTCGTGGAAGACATGCTTCGCGAATACCTGCCCATCATCATTTTCCTTGGCCTGGCCATTGTGTTGGGTTTGATTCTGATTTTGGCAGCCGTCATCGTTGCCGTGCGCAACCCAGACCCAGAAAAAGTATCGGCATATGAATGTGGCTTTAACGCCTTTGACGATGCCCGGATGAAATTCGATGTCCGGTTCTATCTGGTGTCGATCCTGTTCATCATCTTTGACCTTGAGGTCGCGTTCCTGTTCCCATGGGCCGTTGCCTTTGCCGATATTTCGATGGTCGGTTTCTGGTCGATGATGATTTTCCTCGGCGTTTTGACGATTGGCTTTGCCTACGAATGGAAGAAAGGGGCCCTGGAATGGGAGTGATGACCAGCGCGAACACCGCCGGTGCTGACAAAGAAGTTGTCACCCAGGCGCTGAACCAAGAGCTTCAGGACAAGGGTTTCCTTGTTACCTCGACCGCTGACATGATCAACTGGGCCCGTACCGGTTCGCTGCACTGGATGACCTTTGGTCTGGCCTGCTGCGCGGTTGAGATGATGCACACCTCGATGCCGCGTTATGACCTCGAACGGTTCGGGACCGCACCACGTGCGTCCCCGCGCCAGTCGGACCTGATGATCGTTGCGGGCACGCTGACCAACAAAATGGCCCCTGCGCTGCGCAAAGTGTACGACCAGATGCCAGAGCCGCGTTATGTGATCTCGATGGGGTCATGTGCGAACGGCGGTGGGTATTATCACTATTCGTATTCTGTTGTGCGTGGGTGCGACCGTATCGTTCCTGTTGACGTCTACGTTCCAGGCTGTCCTCCAACAGCCGAGGCGCTGCTGTACGGTATCCTTCAGCTGCAACGCAAAATCCGCCGTACCGGCACAATCGTTCGCTAAGGAGCCAGACTATGTCCGAAGCACTCAACGAACTCGGCGCACTGCTAGAGCTTAAGCGCGGCGATGATGTTCTGTCGTGGGATGTGACCTATGACGAACTGAACGTGGACGTGGCGCCGTCGCAACTGGTGGCGTTTGTCGAATTTCTGAAAACCGATCAGAACTGCAAGTTCTCGTCGCTGGTGGATATCACGGCTGT
This sequence comes from Marivivens sp., assembly GCA_965215785.1. Taxonomy (GTDB): domain Bacteria; phylum Pseudomonadota; class Alphaproteobacteria; order Rhodobacterales; family Rhodobacteraceae; genus Marivivens. The sequence continues at coordinate 2,005,979 of OZ244120.1, forward strand.
TGACTATCCGGGCCGCGCAAAACGGTTCGACGTGATCTATCACTTCCTGTCGATGTATCAAAACCAGCGCATTCGCCTGCGCGTTTCGATCCGCGAGGACGACATGGTGCCGTCGATCATCGACGTTCACCCATCGGCCAACTGGTTCGAGCGTGAAGTGTTCGACATGTTCGGTATCCTGTTCTCGGGTCACCCAGACCTGCGCCGCATTCTGACCGACTATGGTTTCCGTGGCTTCCCGCTGCGTAAGGATTTCCCGACAACCGGCTATACCGAAGTTCGCTATGACGAAGCGCAAAAACGCGTTGTCTATGAACCGGTCAAACTGGTTCAGGAATACCGTCAGTTCGACTTTATGTCCCCGTGGGAAGGTGCAAACTATATCCTGCCGGGCGACGACAAGGCCGAAGCGAAGTAATCCATGCGCGAACCCACCCTTCTTTTTTGTGTAGGTGCGACCAAGGCGGGAACGTCTTGGCTCTATCGCATGCTGCACAATCATCCGCAGTGTGATCTGCCGGATGTGAAGGAAGCGCATTACTGGGATACGTTCAACGCGGGTGAGGCGCTTGGCTTTGCGAACCGTCTGGCTGCGCGCGCAGATGAGCTAACACGCAAGATCGAGAAGGCCGAATTTGGTGGGAACACCAAATGGGCGGGCAATATGAAACGCCACCGCGCATCGATCGAGGGTTTGGCGCAGGTTGTCACCGGCAACCGGTCGGACCACGACGCTTATCTGAACTGGCTGGGGTTCGGTCGCACCGAAGCGCAGGTGATTGCGGATATGACGCCGTCCTACGCATTGCTGAGCGAAGACGAGCTTCGCCAGATGATTGCAGTGCGGCAGGACGTGAAAGTGATCTATCTGGTCCGTGACCCGTTCGCCCGTCTTTGGAGCCACGTTCGCATGGCAGCCAACCGTCAGGGGCACGACGTCCAAACGGCGGCCAATGACAAACTGACGCGGATCGTCGCCGGACAGGGCGACCGTTCTATCGTTATTCGTGGCGATTACCGCGATGCAATCCAAAAGCTGCGTACCGTCGTGCCAGCGCAGGATTTGCTGATTGAATACACCGAGGATATGCTGACACCCGCAGGGTGGGCGCGTATCTGCGAATTCCTGAACATTGAGGTTTTGGAATTCGACCCCGAACGAAAGGTTCACAAAGGCGAAACCGCCAAAGTGGACCCCGAACTGGTTGGACCCACCATCCGGTTCTTGAAAGATCAATACGACTGGGTCGCCGCTAATGTCGGCCCGCTGCCACAGCAGTGGCAGGATAACCTTGCGAGGGCAAACGCATGATGGACGGTAGCAAAGGCTTCGAAGACGCACAAACGGGCGAACAGAAGATCCGCAACTTCAACATCAACTTCGGCCCGCAGCACCCTGCGGCCCACGGCGTTCTGCGTCTGGTTCTGGAACTGGACGGCGAAATCGTCGAACGCTGCGACCCACACATCGGTCTGCTGCACCGTGGCACAGAAAAGCTGATGGAAAGCCGCACGTACCTGCAGAACCTGCCGTACTTCGACCGCCTCGACTATGTGGCGCCGATGAACCAGGAACACGCATGGTGTTTGGCGATTGAAAAGCTGACCGGCACCGAAGTGCCACGTCGCGCCTCGCTGATCCGCGTTCTGTATTCCGAAATCGGCCGCGTTCTGAACCACCTGCTGAACGTCACCACGCAGGCGATGGACGTTGGCGCGCTGACCCCGCCGCTGTGGGGCTTTGAAGAGCGTGAAAAGCTGATGATTTTCTACGAACGTGCCTGTGGCGCACGTTTGCACGCAGCCTATTTCCGCCCCGGCGGTGTGCATCAGGATCTGCCTGATGCGCTGCTTGATGATATCGAAACTTGGGCCAAAGAATTCCCCAAGGTTTTGGCGGATATCGACGGTCTGCTGACGGAAAACCGTATCTTTAAACAGCGTAACGTCGATATCGGTGTCGTCACCGAAGAAGAAATCCTTGATTGGGGCTTCTCGGGCGTGATGGTGCGCGGTTCCGGCCTTGCGTGGGATTTGCGCCGTGCGCAGCCCTACGAGTGCTATAACGAATTCGAGTTCGACATCCCTGTTGGCAAGAACGGCGACTGCTACGACCGCTATCTGGTCCGCATGGAAGAAATGCGTCAGTCGGTTCGCATCATTCACCAAGCCATCGAAAAGCTGCGCGTTGAAAAGGGCGATGTCCTAGCACGCGGCAAAATCACCCCGCCATCGCGTGGTGATATGAAAACCTCGATGGAAAGTCTGATCCACCACTTCAAACTCTACACCGAAGGCTTCCACGTGCCTGAGGGCGAGGTTTATGCCTCGGTCGAGGCGCCAAAAGGCGAGTTCGGTGTGTACCTGAAGTCGGACGGCTCGAACAAACCATATCGCGCCAAGCTGCGTGCGCCGGGCTATCTGCACCTGCAGGCGATGGACCACGTTGCCAAAGGTCACCAGCTTGCCGACGTCGCGGCCATCATCGGTACGATGGACGTCGTGTTCGGAGAAATCGACCGCTAATGATGCGCTTTGCCGCCATAGCAAGCTGTTTGGCGTTGACGGCCAGCGCCGCAACCGCCGAGTCATTGCCCGTGTTTGATGAAACACGGGGCTTTGACGTTATGGGTGTCATCGAAGGCACCCATATGCTGGTGCGAAATGGCGGGACGTATTTTGCATGCGGTGTCGAAGAAAATGGCGACGCGACCTACGTCATGTTGACGGACTGCGCGCCGATCATCGGCCCGCAAGCGGCACTGGAGTACGAAACCACAACGGTCCAAGCGCAAGAACAAGCCGTTGAGGATTTCTTGTCCACTGTCGGCCGGATGCCAGAGGGACTGATGGCTCGGATCATCGGCGAAAGTCTGGCAACCTTTCCGGACTGCAGCGTGGACGTAAGAGACGAAGAAGCATTGGGCCGTGTGGTTGCAACCAAGCTTGCAGCGCGGACAGGCTTTAACGGTCTGTTGACACAAGACATCATCGAAGAAGTTCTATCGATTGGCGATAGCGCCGGCGAAATGCTGCTAGAAAGCGGGCTGGTGCTTCTTGATCGTGATTTGGGCATTGCGCGGCTTGCGGATTGTCCACAATGACCGCTAAGAGTGCCGCCAACACGGGTGCCCTGCGGGACCTGAACGAAATTGTAACCAAGGTAGGCGCGTTGCGTGCCACCCAAAAAACCGGAGCTTGACGCTGATGCTTCGCCGTTTGCACCACGAACAGCCAGAAAGCTTTGCTTTCACCCCTGCCAACCAAGAGTGGGCTGAGGGTCAGATCACGAAATACCCCGAAGGTCGTCAGGCCTCGGCTATCATTCCTCTTCTGTGGCGTGCACAGGAACAAGAGGGCTGGCTGACCCGTCCTGCGATCGAAAAGGTCGCTGACATGCTGGATATGGCCTATATCCGTGCACTTGAGGTCGCGTCGTTCTATTTCATGTTCCAACTGCAGCCCACCGGCTCGGTTGCGCATATTCAGATTTGCGGCACCCTGTCGTGCATGATCTGCGGCGCAGAAGATCTGGTTGCGGTGTGCAAGGAAAAGATTGCTGACAAGCCGTTCACCCGTTCCGAAGATGGCAAGTTCACATGGGAAGAGGTCGAATGCCTTGGATCGTGCACAAACGCGCCAATGGCCCAGATCGGCAAAGACTATTACGAAGACCTGACCGCAGATCGCCTGCGTGAAATCATCGACGAACTGGCCGCTGGTCAGGTACCTGTTCCTGGTCCGCAAAACGGCCGTTACGGTGCCGAACCTCTGGGCGGTTTGACCTCGCTGACCGATTTCGAAAGCGGCAAAGCGCAGTACAACGGGTCGGTTCAGCTGGCTGTTGACATCGGCGACACCGTTAAGCGGATCGACGGCACCGAGGTCCCTATCCTGACACCATGGCTGACCCAGAAAGAGGGCAAGCCAGCCGCGAAACCTGCTGCCAAGAAAGCCGCTGCACCCAAGAAAGCAGCCGCGCCCAAGGCAGACGCCAAACCGGCGGTTGCCGATGCACCTGCGGTCGAGGAAAAGCAGCCTGAGACACTGTCCGGCCCACGTGACGGCGGCGCAGATGATCTAAAGCGGCTCAGCGGCGTTGGTCCCAAGCTGGAAGGTTTGCTGAACGAAATGGGTTTCTACCACTTCGATCAGATCGCTAAATGGACCGCGGCCGAGATCGCTTGGGTAGACAGCCGTCTCAAATTCAAGGGTCGTATCGAGCGCGATGACTGGGTTGCACAAGCGACCGCCTTTGCGAACGAAGCCTGATAAGCACTGAAAAGACTGCGAATTGTGCATTTTTTGCACGGTTTCGCGGTCTTGCAGGTGGTCTCATAAACATTCCATATAAAATTGGGTCATCTTCCTCTATTGAGTTCACAGAAGCCTCGGGCAAACGGGGTGGGTCAACAGGGACGTTGAAGGAGAATGAACATGACTCAATCGGATAGCGGAATGGAATGCCGCAAGATTTGTTGGGCCATTGCAATTGTGATTGGGTGTGTCGCAGCACTTTTGCTGGGCACATCGGCTGATTGGCATTGGTTGTTGGCTATTTTGGCCGGTGTGATCGTGGCTGTATTGGGCGGCTGGATCTTGAACTATTTCTTCTGTGGTCAAACAGATGAGGCCGCAACCCGCACAGCCGCTGCAACCGCGGCAGCCGCTGCAGGTGCCGCCGCCGCAACGACCGCCACCAAGGTCGAAGAAAAAGCAGCACCCGTTACTGAGGCGGTAGAAGACACAACCACCGCAGCCGTCGAAACGGTTGAAGAAACCGTGGAAGAGGCTGCCGAGGCCGCAGATGACACCCTGTCGGGTGGCGACGGTGATGCAGCCGTAGCAGGGGCAGCCGCCGCTGATGTGATTTCCGGACCGGATGGCAAGCCAACGCCGCTTGATGGTCCACGTGGCGGACAGGCCGATGATCTGAAAAAGATCGAAGGCATTGGTCCGAAACTAGAAGAGTTGTGCAACAGCCTTGGCATCTATCACTACGATCAGATCGCCGCATGGGGTGAGGCAGAGGTTGCGTGGATGGATGGAAACATGCCGCGCTTTAAGGGCCGCGTGACCCGTGATAAGTGGGTCGCACAGGCTAAGTTGATCTTGGAAGTGGGAATGGAAGAGTTCCTGGAACGCGCCAAGACCAACGACTACTAAGAGGATCGCATGTCGCAGGACCCGAAATTCAAAACCAACGCAGGGCAACGTGTCGCACTGTTTACCGCTGGTGTTGGTCTATTCTGGGTCCTGTCGACGTGGCTTGGCGGCCAGCTTGGGCTGTCAAATCGCACGATTGCTCTATTTGATTTACTGGCCCTTGTCGGTTTTGGCTGGGCTTTATGGATGACTTATGGCATCTGGCGGGCACGCCAGAATGATGAAGGGTGAGCCATGCTCAAAGATCAGGACCGGATTTTCACCAATATCTACGGAATGCACGACCGTTCGCTCAAGGGTGCGCTTGCGCGTGGCCACTGGGACGGCACCGCTGATATTATCAAAAAGGGTCGCGACTGGATCATCGACGAGATGAAAGCCAGTGGTCTACGCGGTCGCGGTGGTGCGGGTTTCCCGACCGGCCTGAAATGGTCGTTCATGCCTAAGGAATCGGACGGACGTCCATCCTATCTGGTTGTGAACGCGGACGAATCCGAGCCAGGCACCTGTAAAGACCGCGAAATCATGCGCCACGACCCGCATACGCTGATCGAAGGCTGCTTGATTGCGTCCTTCGCGATGAATGCGAATGCCTGCTACATCTACATCCGCGGCGAATACATCCGTGAAAAAGAGGCGCTGCAGCGCGCGATCGACGAGGCATATGATGCCGGTCTGGTCGGCAAAAACGCCTCGGGTTCCGGCTGGGACTTTGACATTTATCTGCACCACGGTGCCGGCGCATACATCTGCGGCGAAGAAACCGCGCTGATTGAATCGCTCGAAGGTAAAAAGGGCATGCCGCGCATGAAGCCGCCATTCCCTGCGGGTGCTGGCCTTTATGGTTGCCCGACCACCGTGAACAACGTGGAATCGATTGCGGTTGTCCCGACCATCCTACGGCGTGGCGGAAGCTGGTTCGCTGGCATGGGCCGTCAGAACAACGCTGGCACAAAGCTGTTCGCGATTTCGGGTCACGTAAACAACCCTTGTGTTGTCGAAGAAGAAATGTCGATCACCTTTGAAGAGCTGATCGAAAAGCACTGCGGCGGTATCCGCGGTGGTTGGGATAACCTTAAGGCGGTTATTCCTGGTGGTTCGTCTGTTCCTGTCGTTCGCGGCGAGAAGATGAAAGACGCCATCATGGACTTCGACTATCTGCGCGGCGAACTGGGCTCGGGCCTTGGCACTGCGGCTGTGATCGTCATGGATCAGTCGGTCGACATGATCAAAGCGATCTGGCGCCTGTCGAAATTCTACAAACACGAAAGCTGTGGCCAGTGTACCCCATGCCGTGAGGGCACAGGCTGGATGATGCGTGTGATGGAACGTCTGGTTCAGGGCAACGCTTCGGTCGAAGAAATCGATATGCTGTTTGACGTGACCAAACAGGTCGAAGGCCACACCATTTGTGCGCTGGGTGACGCGGCGGCTTGGCCAATTCAGGGTCTGATCCGCAACTTCCGCGACGAGATCGAGGACCGCATCAAAGGCAAAGCCATCGCTGCGGAATAATCGCAACGTAAGATGAAAAAGAAAGCCGCCTTCGGGCGGCTTTTTTGTTGCTATGGCTGAACGCGCATCGCATGTTTTCGAAGTGAAAAAACAATCTTAGCCTGTGCCCTTTTGACTGCGGGATGCGCAAATTTTTCGATCGAACGCCCTGACGGGTTCGACGGGTATTGGCTACGAAACCCATACTACACCAATAACCTTGCCCTAACGCCGCGCACCCAGTTGGCGGCATATGAATGGCTGGATGGAACAAACTATCAGCAACCCGACGGCACTTGGGTACATACGGATTGGTGGCACTACGGTATTGAAATCGGTTTCCGCCAGGACGTCGAGGATCCCGCTGACCGGCTGTCACTTGCCCGTTCGGCGATTGAAATAACGTGTCCTGAAACGGACTTGACCGGCCTCGACGCCAAGGTTGAGGTGTCAGAACCAAGGTTCATGTATATCGTTGATATTCCGTGCTTTGGGTTTGCGGGGGAAAACTAGTGCATCTGGCAGAGTTCAATATCGGCATCCTGCGCTATGAGTGGGATGATCCGCGTATCGCGGATTTCGCGGATAACCTTGACCGTGTTTATGCAATCGCTGAACGGTCGCCGGGGTACATCTGGCACATGGGGGGCGACGATATGAGCGCGGCGCAATTGGACCCGAACGGGATTTTGGGGGGCAATCCGAAAACCGCATCGACGCTGTCCGTTTGGCGGGACCTTGCCAGCCTGGAACATTTCGTTTGGCATACGGTTCATAAACAGTTCTATGATCGTCGCGCCGAATGGTACAACGCGGCCGAGCAGGGACAGCGTATTGTGATGTGGTGGGTGGACGAAGGCCATAGACCAACAATTCCTGAGGCTGCGGACCGTCTGGCATATTTGACGAAACACGGGGACACAGCCCACGCCTTTGGCTGGGACTATGCCCGAAAACACTTTGGTAAAAATGAATCTAGCTGAATTGAATGTGGGGCGCTTGTTGGCGCCAACTGATGACCCACGGGTCAAGGAATTTATGGACAATCTTGATCGGGTGAATGGCCTTGGTAAACGGATGCCGGGGTTCGTTTGGATGATGGAGGGATCCGGCGAGCCGGGCACCGGTAACACAGAAAACGCCATCGGGGATGATCCCCAGTTCGTCGCGAACCTGACCGTCTGGGAAGATTTGCCCAGCCTTGAGGCCTTTGTTTTCAAGACAATCCATAAACAGTTTTTCGACCGCAAGGCGGAATGGTTTGAGGTCCACAAGGCTGAATACTTTGTCATGTGGCAGGTCCCAGAGGGACATCAACCGACCCTAGAGGAAGCATTGGATCGCCTGAAACATCGGCAGGACAATGGTGACAGTCCAGATGCCTTTGGCTGGGATTATGCCAAGGCGCATTTGAAATAAACTCGGAAAGATTGGATAGCTTATGAACAAGATTTTGGTGACAGCCGCTGGTTTTGCAGCGGTGCTCGTGTCGGCATGTACGGTTGATACGGCGGAACAGGCCCCATCCGTCACCCCCGCCACCCAGCAAATCGCGCCGGCGATTTCGTCGAACCGGGTTCAGACGGGCCCCAACGGGTCGCGTGCCGAGATTCGCGAACAGCTAGAGGACGAATTGATCGCCTTCTTCGGTCCCGTACGAATCGCAGACTTTTTGGCCAGCCAATGTGGTCCGGTGATTTTCCGTGAACGTACCTATGACCGCAAGATTCGGGATTTTGCCGAAGACCTGCGCGTCCGTGGCTACGGCAACTCGGACATTCGCTATGTTCTTGATCCCAAGAACGTGCCCGAAGAAGAGCTGGAACTGAACGATATCGCTTATTTCGAAAGCCGCGGGTTCACCAATGAAAATGCCACCGTTGCGCGGTTCTGTGAGGTTGCCGAACAGGAAATCGCGGACAACACCGTCTATGGTCAGTGGTTGACCAAATAGGGCGGCGGTTGGTTGCGCAATAGCGGGCATTTCGGGGCCCGCTATTGAATAACATCGCCCAAAGCCCGATGTTTTGTCGACAGAATCCCTTGGGTTTGGGGCGACAAAAGGCGCTGATGATTATGAAATTTAGCGGATTGGGCACAATTGCATTGGCAGTCTCGGTTGCGTTCGGCACGCAGTCGGTTTCGGCCAAGGTTCCCCTCAAGGATGTGAGCTATGTCAGCGAAGGGTTGATTGCTGCAGGCATGGCGATCGAGATCGATACCTATTGTGATGATTTGTCGGTTCGGCTGTTTCGGGGCCTGAATTTCCTGAACGGCCTAAAACAACACGCCCGTGATCTGGGGTACACCGAGGACGAGATTGACGCCTATATCAATGATTCCGCAGAGAAATCCCGCCTTGAGGATGTCGCGCGCGGACGTTTGGCCGATCTGGGCGCGGTTGTTGGTCAAAACGACACGTATTGTGTTGTCGGGCGCGGGCAAATTGCCGCGAAAACGACGTTAGGTTCCCTTTTGCGATAGGGCTGAACGCGTCTAACGTGCGGCTGTTATGCGCGGAAAATAGGAAATTGGTAAAATTTCCGGCCCCGAGGGGTATTTTTCCTTGGATTTTGGTGACGTTCCTTCTGGCCTAGCGGGCAAAGCCGCGCTAGAACGCCACCGACTGTATGCCTTCGATGCGCCGCGGGGTGCTGCGGGGCCGTGTCTAGGCGACAAGAACCAAAAGGCTGGCCATGTCCGATCTGAAAAAAATCATAATCGACGGGATTGAGCTGGAAGTACCGGGTGCAATGACCCTGATCCAGGCATGTGAAGAGGCCGGGATCGAAGTTCCACGATTCTGCTATCACGAACGTCTTTCGATTGCGGGCAACTGCCGCATGTGTCTGGTTGAGGTCGTGGGCGGTCCGCCCAAGCCCGCCGCATCATGTGCGATGCAGGTGCGCGATTTGCGCCCTGGCCCAGAAGGGCAGCCCCCTGTTGTGAAAACCAATTCGCCGATGGTCAAAAAGGCCCGCGAAGGCGTGATGGAATTCCTGCTGATCAACCACCCGCTGGATTGCCCGATTTGTGACCAGGGTGGCGAATGTGACCTTCAGGATCAGGCGATGGCCTATGGCGTTGACTTTAGCCGGTTCCGTGAACCCAAGCGCGCGGTAGACGATCTGGATCTGGGTCCATTGGTGGAAACCCACATGACCCGCTGCATCAGCTGCACGCGCTGTGTACGTTTCACCACCGAAGTTGCTGGCATCAGCCAGATGGGCCAGACCGGCCGCGGCGAAGATGCCGAGATCACCAGCTATCTGAACGAAACGCTGGATTCGAACCTGCAGGGCAACATCATTGACCTGTGCCCAGTTGGCGCACTGGTGTCCAAGCCTTACGCTTTCACCGCTCGCCCTTGGGAACTGACCAAAACCGAAACCATTGACGTGATGGACGCGCTGGGTAGCAACATCCGTGTCGACACCAAAGGTCGCGAAGTGATGCGCATTCTGCCGCGCAACCACGACGGCGTGAACGAAGAGTGGATTTCGGACAAAACCCGTTTCGTTTGGGATGGCCTGCGCCGTCAGCGTTTGGACACCCCATACATCCGTGAAAACGGTAAACTGCGCAAAGCAGACTGGGGCGAGGCGCTTGCCGCTGCCGCCGCAGCGATCAAAGGTAAAAAGGTTGCTGGCATCGTCGGTGACCTTGCACCTGTTGAAGCTGCCTACAGCCTGAAACAACTGATCGAAGGTTTGGGCGGTTCGGTTGAGGCGCGCACCGACAAGTCGAAAGTGCCCGCAGGCAACCGTTCGGCCTATGTTGGTACCGCAACGATCGAAGATATCGACAACGCCCAGATGATCCAGATCATCGGCGCTGACCCACGGACCGAAGCCCCTGTTCTGAATGCCCGCATCCGCAAGGCATGGCTGAAAGGTGCAACTGTTGGTCTGGTTGGTGAAGCTGTCGATCTGACCTACGACTACGTCCACATCGGCAATGATCGTGCGGCTTTGGCCGAGCTGTCGTCGAAAACCATCGGCGAAGCCAAAGAGATGAACACCGTGGTGATCATCGGGCAGGGCGCATTGAACGAGGCCGACGGCGAAGCCGTGCTGGGTCACGCGATGAAACTGGCCGAAAACTCGAACTCCAAGTTCATGGTGCTGCACACTGCCGCAAGCCGCGTTGGCGCGCTGGACGTTGGTGCCGTGACCGAAGGTGGGCTTGAGGCTGCGATGAACGGTGCCGAGGTTGTTTATAACCTTGGTGCGGATGAGGTCGAAATCGGCGAAGGCGCAACCGTGATCTACCAAGGTAGCCACGGCGACCGCGGCGCACACCGCGCGGACATCATCCTGCCTGCTGCTGCCTACACCGAAGAAAACGGTTTGTTCGTCAACACCGAAGGTCGCCCACAGTTGGCAATGCGCGCTGGTTTCGCACCGGGCGCAGCCAAAGAAAACTGGGCTATCCTGCGGGCGCTGTCGGCTGAACTGGATGCAACCCTGCCTTGGGATAGCCTTGCACAGCTGCGCACAGCACTGATCGCCGAGGTGCCACATCTGGCAAACATCGACGAAGTTGCAGAAAACGAATGGACACCGGTCGAAGCTGGCAAGCTTGGTTCGGCGACCTTCCGCCCTGCGGTGAAAGACTTCTATCTGACCAACCCAATCGCCCGCGCAAGCGCACTGATGGCTGAACTGTCGGCCAATGCCAAAGCGCGCGGTGAAACTGCGGTGGCGGCAGAGTAATTGATGCGGTTAGCGATCCTTGCATCGCTGATCGTCATGGGGTGCACCGCACCTCAAGACATTGATGGATCGGTTGGGGGGGCTTCCCCCAGCTACCAAGGTGTCGAAACACGGCTTTTGGATGGCGACCTCGTTGGTTTCGTGGTTCGCATGACAGGGGCCAGCGGACGTTCGGACGTGGTTCGCTATGCCGAATGTGCCGCCGCACAATACACGCTGATCCGTGGGTACGGGTTTGCACGACACATTCGCACAACAGTCAGTCAAGAGGCTGGAATCTGGAGCGCGGATGCTGTTTACACCATCTCGCCGGCGCTTCCGCGCGGGTTAAGGACAATAGACGCCGAAGTTACGGTCGCCGCATGTGGCGAATCTGGAATACCGACGGTGTAAGGGGACGAACATGGTTGAATTTTTCACCACGACCAACCTAGGGATTTTTCTTTTGGTCCTTGGTCAGTGCCTTTTGGTACTTGTACCGCTTTTGGTCGCGCTGGCCTTCCTGATGTATGCGGACCGTAAGGTCTGGGCCGCGGTCCAGATGCGCAAAGGCCCGAACATCGTGGGTGCCTTTGGTCTGCTACAGTCATTTGCAGACTTCCTGAAATACATCGTGAAAGAGGTCGTCGTACCTGCCGGTGCTGACAAGGCGGTGTTCTTTATCGCGCCAATGCTCAGCTTTGTGCTGGCGGTGATCGCTTGGGCGGTGATCCCGTTCAACGATGGCTGGGTGATTTCCGACATCAACGTCGCGATCCTTTATGTATTCGCTGTGTCCTCGCTTGAGGTCTACGGCGTCATCATGGGCGGTTGGGCGTCGAACTCGAAATACCCTTTCCTTGGATCGCTTCGTTCGGCGGCGCAGATGATTTCCTACGAAGTGTCGATCGGTCTGATCATCATCGGTGTGATCATCTCGACCGGTTCGATGAACTTTGGCGCGATTGTCGCGGCACAGGACGGCGCAGGTATCCTCAGCTGGTACTGGCTGCCGCACTTCCCGATGCTGTTCCTGTTCTTTATCTCGGCACTGGCCGAAACCAACCGTCCTCCGTTCGACCTGCCAGAGGCTGAATCGGAACTGGTTGCCGGTTATCAGGTTGAATACAGTTCGACCCCGTTCCTGCTCTTTATGATCGGCGAACTGATGGCGGTTGTTCTGATGTGCGCGCTGGTATCGCTGTTGTTCCTTGGTGGATGGCTGTCGCCCGTAGAATTCCTGCCGGATGGTATCCTGTGGATGATCCTCAAGATGGCATTCTGCTTCTTCATCTTCTCGATGGTGAAGGCGATCACACCACGGTTCCGGTATGACCAACTGATGCGTCTGGGCTGGAAAGTGTTCCTGCCAATGTCGCTGGGGTGGGTGGTTCTTGTCTCGTTCCTTGCAAAATACGAAGTTCTTGGCGGGTTCTGGGCTCGCTGGGCGATCGGAGGCTGATCATGACACAGATCGATTATGGCCGCGCGGCCAAGTATTTCCTGCTGGCTGACTTCGTCAAAGGGTTCCAGCTTGGTCTGAAGTATTTCTTCGCACCCAAAGCGACCGTGAACTATCCGCACGAAAAGGGCCCGCTAAGCCCGCGTTTCCGCGGTGAACACGCCCTGCGCCGTTATCCAAACGGCGAGGAACGCTGCATCGCGTGTAAACTGTGCGAAGCGGTGTGCCCTGCACAGGCGATCACTATCGACGCGGAACCACGTGAGGACGGCAGCCGCCGGACCACGCGCTATGACATCGACATGACCAAATGCATCTACTGCGGTTTCTGCCAAGAAGCCTGCCCGGTGGATGCGATTGTCGAAGGTCCAAACTTCGAGTTTTCGACTGAAACGCGCGAAGAGCTTTACTACGACAAAGAAAAGCTGCTGGCGAACGGCGACCGTTGGGAAGCCGAAATCGCCCGTAACATCGAAATGGATGCGCCATACCGATGAACACGTTTCCGAACCCTTTTGAGGCAATGATCAAAGCCGGACAGGATTGGGCAAAGGCGCTCAATCCTGCGCTTGAGTCATTTGCACCCAAAGGGTTCGAAGCGATGTGGCCCACCATGCCCGCCGAGGCAATGGAGGCCATGATGGGCAAAACCTTCAATCCCGAAGGTTTGGACGCCAAGACACGTTTGCTACTGACCCTGACTGGCCTGACCATTCAGGGTGCTGTGGCAGAAACCCAAATTCGCCTGACTGTTCGCCATTTGCGCGAGGCAGGGGCAACCAAACAGGAGATCGCCGAGAGCATCGCCCTAGCCGGCATGTTCGGAGGCATCCCCGCAATGACCAAGGCCATGGACCTGGCAACCCAGGTTCTGGACGAGGCAACAAATGAGGACCGGGACGCATGAGTGTTGCTGATATCGCCTTTTACGCCTTTGCGCTAACGACGCTAACGGGTGGCCTGTTCACCGTAGTGAGCCGAAACCCGGTTCACTCGGTTCTATGGCTGATCCTTGCTTTCCTGTCGTCGGCAGGGCTTTTTGTTTTGCTGGGCGCGGAATTCATCGCGATGCTGCTGATGATCGTTTACGTCGGCGCGGTCGCAGTTCTGTTCCTGTTCGTTGTGATGATGCTCGACATCGACTTTGCCGCGCTTAAGGCCGAAATGGCCCGTTACATGCCGCTGGCACTGCTGATCGGTGTGGTGATCATCCTTCAGCTTGCGATGGCTTACGGTGCTTGGCACTGGTCCGAAGGGTATGAAACACGCCTTGCTGCGCCGATTGGCGATGTCCACAACACCGCGGCTCTGGGTCTGTTGATCTACGACAAATACATCATGCTGTTCCAACTGGCCGGTCTGATCCTGCTGGTTGCGATGGTTGGCGCGATTGTTCTGACACTGCGTCACCGTGAAAACATCAAACGTCAGGACATCCTGGCCCAGATCTATCGCGATCCGGCCAAAGCGATGGAACTGAAAGACGTGAAACCAGGGCAGGGCCTGTAATGCCACTATTCGCGAAAGAATATAGCGAGGGACGGACACAATGATCGGAATTGAACATTATCTGGTGGTGGCGGCGGCACTGTTCGTCATCGGGATCTTCGGGCTCTTCCTGAACCGAAAAAACATCATCATTTTGCTGATGTCGATCGAACTGATCCTTCTGTCGGTCAACATCAACTTTGTGGCGTTCTCGTCCTACCTGAACGATCTGGTTGGGCAGGTTTTCACGCTCTTCGTTCTGACCGTTGCTGCGGCTGAGGCGGCGATTGGTCTTGCGATCCTTGTCTGTTTCTTCCGCAACCGCGGAACCATCGACGTTGAAGACGTCAACGTGATGAAAGGCTAATCCGACATGGCAACCTTTATCCTTCTTGCTCCGCTTGTCGGGGCGTTGATTGCGGGCTTCGGCTGGCGCTTTATCGGTGAAAAGGCGGCGCAGGTTATTACGACCGGCATCCTGTTCACCTGTGCATTGCTAAGCTGGGTCATGTTCCTGAGCTTTGACGGCTACGCCTACACCGTTGACCTGTTGAAGTGGATTGAATCGGGATCGCTTGAAACCTTCTGGGCCATTCGGATCGACCGCCTGACGCTGATCATGCTGATTGTTGTCAACTCGGTCTCGTCGCTGGTGCACCTCTATTCGTTCGGCTATATGGCCCATGACGAAAACTTCCCTGACACCAACTACAAAGCGCGCTTCTTTGCGTATTTGTCGTTCTTTACCTTTGCCATGCTGATGCTGGTCACATCGGACAACCTTGTTCAGATGTTCTTTGGCTGGGAAGGCGTAGGTGTCGCATCGTACTTGCTGATCGGGTTCTACTTTAAAAAGCCAAGCGCAAACGCCGCCGCGATGAAGGCCTTCGTGGTCAACCGTGTTGGTGACTTTGGTTTTGCGCTGGGTATCTTTGGCCTCTTTATGCTGACCGACAGCGTTCAGTTCGACGTGATTTTCGATCAAGCGCCGGTACTGGCTGAAACCTCGATCCGTTTCCTCTGGACTGACTGGAACGCTGCCAACCTGCTGGCTTTCCTGCTGTTCGTTGGTGCGATGGGTAAATCGGCTCAGTTGCTGCTGCACACATGGCTGCCAGACGCGATGGAAGGCCCGACACCTGTGTCGGCTCTGATCCACGCGGCGACCATGGTGACCGCCGGTGTGTTCCTCGTCTGCCGCATGTCGCCGCTGATCGAATACGCGCCTTATGCGAAATCCTTCATCATGTACCTTGGCGCGTTCACAGCTTTCTTTGCTGCGACCGTGGGTCTGGTACAGAACGACATCAAACGCGTTATCGCCTATTCGACCTGTTCGCAGCTGGGCTATATGTTTGTGGCCGCTGGCGCGGGTATCTACGGCGCGGCGATGTTCCACCTGTTCACGCACGCGTTCTTTAAGGCAATGCTGTTCCTTGGCGCCGGTTCGGTCATCCATGCGATGCACCACGAACAGGATATGCGGAACTATGGCAACCTGCGCAAAAAGATCCCTGTGACCTTCTGGGCGATGATGATCGGCACGCTGGCTATCACTGGTGTTGGTATCCCGCTGACCTACTATGGTTTTGCTGGCTTCCTGTCTAAAGACGCCATCATCGAGAGCGCGTGGGCATCGGGCAATGGCTTTGCCTTCTGGGCACTGGTTGTCGCGGCACTGTTCACCAGCTTCTATTCGTGGCGTCTGATGTTCCTGACTTTCTGGGGTGAGGAACGTGGCGACCACCATGCGCATGAACACGCACATGAAAGCCCGCTGGTCATGTTGATCCCTCTGGGCGCGCTGGCGCTGGGTGCGATTTTCGCTGGTATGATCTGGCTGAAGCCGTTCTTTGGCGATCACGACAAGATGGTGAAATTCTTTGGAATGCCGCACCACGTTGAAATGTCGGTCGAAGGCCATGGCGATGACCATGCCGCCGACGATCACGGTGACGCGGCCCATGCTGACGATCATGCCATGGCAGACAAGGATCACGGCGCGGAACGCGGTGCGATCTATATGTCGGCCGAATCCGAAGCGATCCTGGACGAAGCTCACCACGCGCCAAAATGGGTTAAAATCAGCCCGTTCCTGGCCATGCTGATCGGTCTGGTAACCGCTTGGGTTATGTACATCCGCAAACCAGAGTGGCCTGCCAAACTGGCAGAAAACCAGCGTCCGCTGTACCTGTTCTTGCTAAACAAATGGTACTTTGACGAACTCTACGACTTTGTCTTTGTTCGTCCGGCTCAGGCACTCGGTCGTTTCCTATGGAAACGCGGTGACGAAAACACAATCGACGGCGGGATCAACGGTCTGGCTATGGGTATCGTACCCTTCCTGACCCGTCTCGCAGGCCGCGCCCAGTCCGGCTATGTCTTCACCTACGCCTTTGCGATGGTTCTGGGGATCGCTGCAATTCTGACCTGGGTGACGCTCACCGGGGGGGCACACTAATGGATAACCTGCTGTCGATCGTAACT
Source organism: Marivivens sp. (assembly GCA_965215785.1). Classification (GTDB taxonomy): domain Bacteria; phylum Pseudomonadota; class Alphaproteobacteria; order Rhodobacterales; family Rhodobacteraceae; genus Marivivens. The sequence goes on from OZ244120.1 coordinate 2,022,770, forward strand.
TTTATTCCGCTGATTGCAGCGGCCATCATGGCCCTGTTCCTGCGCGGAGACGACGAAGCTGCGCAGCTGAACGCCAAGCGTGTTGCCGCAATTGCGACAATCGCCACGTTCCTTGTGTCGCTGTTCATTCTTGCGGGCTTTGACCCATCGAACACCGGGTTCCAGTTTGTAGAAGAGGCTGAATGGATTTACGGCCTGACCTACAAGATGGGTGTGGACGGTATCAGCATCCTCTTTGTGATGCTGACCACCTTCCTGATGCCGCTGGTCGTTTGGTCGGCATGGGGTGTGACACACCGCGTCAAAGAATACATGATCGCCTTCTTGCTGCTGGAAACGCTGATGCTTGGCGTGTTCATGGCGCTGGATCTGGTGCTGTTCTATGTGTTCTTTGAGGCAGGCCTGATCCCGATGTTCCTGATCATCGGTATCTGGGGTGGCAAGAACCGCATCTATGCGTCGTTCAAGTTCTTCCTCTATACCTTCCTTGGCTCGGTCCTGATGCTGGTAGCGATGGTCGCTATGTTCATGGACGCTGGCACCACCGATATTCCGACCCTTCTGGTCCACGAATTCGGCACCGAGAGCTTTAGCGTTCTGGGCATCCATATTGTCGGTGGTATGCAGACATTGCTGTGGATCGCGTTCTTTGCCTCATTTGCGGTGAAGATGCCAATGTGGCCGGTTCACACATGGTTGCCAGACGCACACGTTCAGGCGCCAACCGCAGGTTCGGTGGTTCTGGCTGCGATCCTGCTGAAAATGGGCGGCTACGGCTTCTTGCGGTTCAGCCTGCCAATGTTCCCTGTCGGGTCGGCTGTGATGGCGGATCTGGTCCTGTGGATGTCGGCAATTGCGATTGTCTACACCTCGCTTGTTGCGATGGTGCAGGAAGACATGAAAAAGCTGATCGCGTATTCGTCGGTTGCGCACATGGGCTATGTCACCATGGGTATCTTTGCCATCAACCAGCAAGGTATCGACGGCGCGATCTTCCAGATGATCAGCCACGGCTTTATCTCGGGTGCGTTGTTCCTGTGTGTTGGTGTCATTTATGACCGGATGCACACACGTGACATCGACGCCTACGGTGGTCTTGTGAACCGGATGCCGGCCTATGCGCTTGTGTTTATGTTCTTCACGATGGCGAACGTCGGTCTGCCGGGCACATCGGGCTTTGTCGGCGAATTCCTGACACTGATGGGTATTTTCCAGGTCAACACGTGGGTTGCCGCGATTGCGACCACCGGCGTGATCCTGTCGGCGGCCTATGCGCTGTGGCTCTATCGCCGCGTTGTCATGGGAGACCTGATCAAGGAAAGCCTGAAGTCGATCACCGAAATGACCGGTCGCGAAAAAGCAATCTTTGCACCGTTGATCTTCATGACCCTGCTGTTGGGCATCTACCCAAGCCTGGTCACCGACATCATCGGACCAAGCGTTCATGACCTGATCGTTCACGTTAACACGGCCATCGCAGCCAGCGACCTAGGTGTCGCGACCGTTGCTGACGCCGCAGCCTCGCACTAAGGAGCCAGAGCAATGATCTCTAGCGATATCCAGATTGTTCTGCCGGAAATCGTTCTGGCACTCTATGCCATGGCGGGCCTGATCGGGGCCGTCTACACTGGCAAAGACAAGGTCGCTAGCCAGCTGACCTGGGCGACCGTTGGCGTGTTCGTCGTCATCGCCGCTTGGATCGGTCTTGGTGGGGCGGGCGTCAACGTTGCCTTCGAAGGGGCGTTCGTTGATGATAACTTTTCGCGCTTTACCAAGGTTGTGATCCTGTTGTCGGCGGCTGCTGTTCTTGCCCTGAGCGAAGATTTCTTCGGTCGCCGCGGCATGTTGCAGTTTGAATTCCCGATGCTGATCGTTCTTGCGACGGTTGGTATGATGGTGATGGTGTCGGCTGGCGACCTTATGGCGCTGTACATGGGCCTCGAGCTACAGTCGCTTGCGCTGTATGTCGTTGCCTCGCTGCGTCGCGACAGCCTGCGTTCGACCGAAGCGGGTCTGAAATACTTTGTTCTTGGTGCGCTGTCTTCGGGTCTGCTGCTTTACGGCGCGTCGCTGACCTATGGCTTTGCTGGCACCACCCTGTTTGCAGGCATCACCGAAGCGGCAACCAACGACATGTCGATTGGCCTGCTGTTCGGTCTGGTGTTCCTGCTGGCTGGTTTTGCATTCAAAGTATCGGCAGCACCGTTCCACATGTGGACGCCTGACGTTTACGAAGGATCGCCAACACCTGTGACCGCTTTCTTTGCGACCGCACCGAAAATGGCGGCAATGGGCCTGTTCGCACGTGCTGTGCATGATGCCTTTGGCGGCGTCACCGCCGAGTGGCAGCAGATCGTTGCCTTCTTGGCTGTCATCTCGATGTTCTTGGGGGCGATCGCCGCGATCGGCCAAACCAACATCAAGCGTCTGATGGCCTATTCGTCGATTGCCCATATGGGTTTTGCCTTGATGGGTCTGGCCTCGGGTACGGCACAAGGCGTTGAGGCAATGCTGATCTATATGGCGATCTATGTGACCATGAACATCGGTACATTTGCTTTCATCCTGTCGATGGAAAAAGACGGCCAGCATGTCACCGACATCGCGTCGCTCAAAATGTTCTCGACCAAGGAACCGCTTAAGGCGATGGCGCTGTTGGTCCTGATGTTCAGCCTTGCTGGCGTTCCGCCTATGGTTGGTTTCTGGGGCAAGCTGGGCGTTCTGCAGGCTGCGGTTGGTGCCGATATGGCATGGTTGGCGATTGCAGGCGTGATCGCATCGGTGATCGGTGCGTTCTACTATCTGCGCATCGTGTTCTACATGTACTTTGGCGAAGAAACCGACGGTATCGATGGCAAGATGAGCCCTGTTCAATGGGCGATGCTGGTTGCCTCTGCGGCGATCATGGTTGTCGGTGTGATCAACCTGTTTGGTATCGAACCAATGGCCGCTGCCGCAGCGCAGACACTTGTCAACTAACGTCACCGAAAGGGCCGACTGGCCCACGGGCTACGACCTTGTTGTCTTGGACGAGGTCGACAGCACAATGGCCGAGGCTGCCCGCAGGGCGGCCTCGATCACCGTTCCGACATGGGTTGTTGCGCGGCGGCAAACTGCGGGCCGCGGGCGTCGCGGGCGGGCATGGGCCGATCCGGTTGGCAACTTTGCCGGAACGCTAATTTATCGTCCCCAGACCACGGCCCAGATGGCCGCTTTCAGGTCGTTTGTCGCGGCCAATGCGCTGTTCGACGCGCTGTCGCAGTGGACGGGGCAGGGGGCACTTGCCACCAAATGGCCGAACGATGTTTTGCTAGGCGGCGGCAAGGTTGCTGGTATCCTGCTGGAAAGCAGCGGTACGGCGGACCGTCTGGATTGGCTGTCGGTTGGGATCGGTGTGAACCTTGCCCACCATCCCGAGGATGTCGACAACCCCTTTCCGCCGGTATCGGTCGCTGGCGCAACAGGCGTCACCCCAACGATAGCAGAGTTTGCCACCGCGCTGGCCGCGTCCTATGCCGAACATGAGGACAGCCTGTCGACACACGGGTTCGAACCAACGCGGACGCTGTGGTATTCGCGCGCGGCAAAGCGGGGCGACGTCATAACTGCGCGTACCGGAACGGATGTGATAAGCGGTATTTTCGACGGGATCGATTCTGACGGGAACCTGATCCTGCTCAGCGGGGCGGGGACACGAAAAATCGCCGCCGCTGACGTGCATTTTTAGGAGACGCCGATGCTACTTGCGATCGACTGCGGTAATACAAATACGGTCTTTTCGGTTTGGGACGGGACTGAGTTTGTCGCGACATGGCGGACGTCTACCGAATGGCAGCGCACCGCCGATCAATATTTTGTCTGGCTGTCCACGTTGATGGGGCATCAAAAATTGTCCGTGGATATCGACGAAGTCATCATCTCTTCGACCGTTCCGCGCGTCGTCTTTAACCTGCGCGTTCTGGCGGATCGGTATTTCAATTGCCGACCGTTGGTGGTGGGGAAATCTGATTGCGCTTTGCCCGCCGAACCAAGGGTCGACATTGGCACGACCGTTGGGCCGGACCGCTTGGTCAATTCGGCCGGGGCCTATGACCGCCACGGCGGGAACCTTATTGTTGTCGATTTTGGCACCGCGACCACGTTTGATGTTGTGGCCCATGATGGCGCTTATGTAGGCGGCGTGATTGCACCTGGTGTGAACCTTAGTCTTGAGGCCCTGCACCACGCGGCGGCGGCCCTGCCACATGTCGATATCAGCCGACCACAGTCCGTCATCGGTACCAACACCGTGGCCTGTATGCAGTCTGGCGTTTTTTGGGGCTATGTCGGCCTCGTCCGAGAAATCTGCGCGCGCATCCGCGCCGAATATGATGCACCGATGAAGATTATTGGAACAGGCGGGTTGGCTCGGCTGTTCGAACAAGTTGAAACTCTATTTGATGTGATCGAGGACGATCTGACCATGCACGGTCTGACGGTGATCCATCAGTTCAATAAGGAAAGTTAATGAGCAGCGAACGTTTGATCTATCTCCCGCTTGGTGGCGCGGGCGAGATCGGTATGAACGCCTATGTCTATGGGTATGGGAAACAGGGTCAGGAACGTCTGATCGTCGTGGACCTTGGTGTGACGTTTCCGGATATGGATACCACGCCGGGTGTCGATCTGATCTTCCCCGACATCACGTGGCTGGAAGAGCGCAAAGCGCAGATCGACGGCATCTTTATCACCCACGCCCACGAAGACCACGTTGGCGCCTTGGGCCATCTGTGGGAACGCTTGGGCGCGCCGGTTTATGCGCGGAATTTCACAGCGAATATCGCACGCCGCAAATTGGACGATCACGGTCTGACACCGGAAATCGTCACCGTTGTCGAACCCTATCCGGCCATGCGTGATGTCGGACCGTTCAAGGTGGGCTTTGTCCCGATCAGCCATTCGATCCCCGAAAGCGCGGGTTTGTTGATTGAAACCCCTGATGGCCGGGTGTTGCACACGGGCGATTTTAAGGTGGACCGGACCCCTGTTGTTGGCGATCCGTTTGACGACGACATGCTGTCATCGATTGGCGCGATGGGGATCAAGGCGCTTGTCTGCGACAGTACCAACATCTTTAGCCCGATCAGCGGTCGGTCCGAGGCTGGACTGGCCGAGCCGATTACCAAGCTGATGTCCGAGGCAACCGGCATGGTCGTCGCGACCACCTTTGCGTCCAACATCGCGCGCCTTAAAACGCTGGCTGAGGCTGCTAAGGCTGCAGGCCGGTCGGTCTGTCTGCTTGGCCGCGCCATGCGCCGAATGGTCGAGGCAGGCATTGAAACCGGTGTCCTGAGCGATTTCCCAGCCGTTGTTAGCCCCGAGGACGCACAGGATATCCCACGGGCGAACCTGCTCCTGCTGGTGACGGGTAGTCAGGGCGAACGCCGCGCGGCCTCGGCCCAGTTGGCGAATGGCAAATACATGGGGCTGACCCTGGCCGAGGGCGATACATTCCTGTTCTCGTCCAAGGTTATTCCAGGCAATGAACGCGGCGTGATCCGCATCATGAACCAATTGTCGGAAAAAGGTGTCGAGATCATCGACGACAATGGCGGCATGTATCACGTATCAGGCCACGCCAACCGGCCGGACCTTGAAATGATGCATGACTTGATCAAGCCTCAGATCCTGATCCCGATGCACGGCGAACATCGCCATCTGCGTGAACATGCTAAATTGGGCGAGGCCAAGGGGATTGCATCCGTCGTGGCCGTAAACGGTATGATGCTGGATCTGTCGGGCAATGCGCCGACGGTTACCGAATATGTGGAAACCGGCCGGACCTATCTGGATGGGTCTGTTCAGGTTGGCGCATTCGACGGGATCGTGCGCGATCGTATCCGGATGGCATTGAACGGTCATTTGACCGTGACATTGCTGATGGACGAAAACGACGAACCTTTGGGCGATCCATGGTGCGAGGCGATGGGCCTTGCCGAACAGGGGCGGTCGCACGCGCCGTTGGTCGAGATTATCGAAGCCGAGCTGGCCCAGTATCTAATGCGGGCCAAGGATAAGGTTTTGATCAATGACGAAGCGCTTGAAAAAGAGCTGACAAAATTGACCAAGCAGGTCGCGCAAAACGAGATCGGCAAAAAGCCCGAGGTTAGCGTTGTAATTAGCCGTTTGGCATAACAACCCGCAGCTTGGCCCACCAAACGATAAAGCAACGCCATTGGCGTTGCTTTATCGTTTGGGCAGGCGCAGCAAAAAGGCCGCCCAATTGGCGGCCTTTGTTTTAGCTGGCTTTACGGCGTTCTTCGAAGCTGAGCCGGATGAACGCGGGGGCATCATCACCCATCCCGATAACCTCGGGTTCGCGGTGCTTACGGCCACCGCTTTTCTTGCGCTGCTGCTGTTGCTTTTGCGGGGCGGTGTCCTGCTGTGGCTGCTGCTGCGGCGCATTGGCCTTGGGTGCGTCTGCCTTGGCGGCGTCGTCTTCGACCTTGGTATCTTTGCGGGCTGGTTTCGGGGCCGCCTTTACCGGATTGTCGATGCGCGGAATTTCGATTTCCGTCAGCTTTTCAACCGCGTCAAAGTATTTTTCGTCCCGCGGCGAACAGATCATGATCGCGGTGCCCTTACGGCCAGCGCGGCCTGTCCGGCCAATGCGGTGGACATAGTCTTCGGCGTGGCTGGGCACGTCAAAGTTAAAGACGTGGCTGACCTCTGGAATATCCAGACCGCGGGCGGCGACATCCGACGCACATAGGAACCGCAGTTCGCCGTTCCGGAATTTGTCCAATGTGTCCATCCGCTGGGCCTGATCAAGGTCACCATGGATCGCGGCGGCATCATAGCCGTATTTCTTTAGCGACTTGGCGGCGATATCGACATCCGATTTCCGGTTGCAGAAAATGATCGCGTTTTTCAGGCCGTCGCCCTCTTTGTCGATCAGCGCTCTCAGAACTTTGCGTTTTTCGCTGCCCTCGCGGTCACGACGCGAGGCTTTGAACATCACAACACCTTGGGTGATGTTTTCCGATGTCGTCGCCGCGCGCGCCACTTCGACTTTGGCGGGGTTGGACATAAAGGTGTTGGTGATCCGCTCGATCTCGGGCGCCATGGTCGCGCTAAAGAACAGGGTCTGACGGGTGAACGGTGTCAGGTTAAAGATGCGTTCGATATCGGGGATAAAGCCCATATCCAGCATCCGGTCCGCTTCGTCCACGCACATGATCTGAACGCCGGTCAACAGCAGCTTGCCGCGTTCAAAATGATCCAGCAAACGGCCAGGGGTGGCGATCAAGACATCTACGCCGCGGTCGATCAACGCGTCCTGTTCCTTGAACGAAACACCGCCAATCAGCAGAGCCTTGGTCAGCTTTGTGTTCTTGGCATAAACGTCAAAGTTTTCGGCAACCTGCGCCGCCAGTTCGCGTGTCGGGCACAGAACAAGGCTGCGCGGCATACGGGCCCGTGCACGACCACGCCCCAAAAGGGTGATCATCGGCAGGGTAAAGCTGGCGGTTTTGCCGGTGCCGGTCTGTGCGATCCCCAGAACATCCCGCCCCTCTAGGGCGGCGGGAATGGCGCCTGCCTGAATGGGGGTAGGCGTTTCATAGCCCGCTTCGGCAACAGCCTTTAGGACCTTGGGATCGAGGTTCAGATCGGAAAATTTAGTCATGTACGTCCATAAACGGGGTCATTCAGACCCGAGGGTTATGGGACGCTACAACACCAACGCGCCCCGCGTCGGAACTCTGTGTCAGAGTTTGCGCCGTTCTAGCTGTTTATAGGCAACCGGTCAACGTCGCCGCAGAATAGGTTCTGGGACGTCAACATTCTGGCCACAAAACCGTGGATCGTTGACTTAGGATTCGATCAGTTGCGCATTTGACAGAACCGCCGCCTGCCATGTTTCGGGGTCGGTCACCGGCGTCAGGGTGCCGCGCACAGTGACCCGCGCGCCTTCTTCGAATTCGAAAAGCGGGCTGTCCAGTTGGACCAATAGCGAACCGCCGTGTTCGCCGCTGCCGCAAAACGGACAAAGGCCCATATCCGCAACGACCAGCAGTTCGCGAATGGTCGTTCCGTCCGAGATGGGCATCGCGTAACCGGCAATTTCTACACCTTCGATTTCCGACTGGAATGCAGCTGGGAATGTTTTGGTGACGCTATAGCTATCGGCGGTCAGCGTTTCGTCGATTTGAACCTGTGACAGCAGGGACCACACATCCGTTTCGGCAAAGCCAGCGGTCCCCGTCATTCCAAGGGCTGAAATCAATGCGGTACGGCTGACCATGCTCATGCGTGTTCTCCCAATCCAATCGGGCGCTACACTATCGCAGCGCCCGAAAATTGGAATCCCCAAAATGCCGTTTGGGCAAAGCTTTGCTTACTGGATTTGCATGGTCGAGGAATTGAAATCCCCCCAAGTCAGGGTGGTCGTCTGCCCCCCTGCAAAAATGTTGAACCGATAGCTGGAATTGCGTCGGCCTTCGGTGCGGTTGCAGGGTGGTAAGAAGCCACTGTTGACCAACGTGGAACCGTCCGCGTCGGTCGTAACGCGGACCGTGTTGTGTTCGGTCACGGTGCCGTCGTTGTGCACGTCGTACATGCGTACGGTCATGCGCACATCGGGGACGGGTGAATGCATGACGGTTAGTTGCGGTTGAACCGCTTCGCCGCCAATGGCCGTGCACAGGTTTTTCGTTGCAAGCGGTGCGATCCCGACCGAGCGGATCTCAAAACCTTCAACAGCCGCGCTGTCCATTTCACAGGCTGCCAAGGCGACAGCGGCGCAAACAAATGTGAGTTTCTTAATCATAACTCCCCCAACAAAATAAATTGAATGGGGCGAGCCTAGCATCACAGTCGTCCTTGGCCAAAGCAAACCTTGGCCAAGGTCCAAGGGCCGTTAGACCATCATCTCTTTGGTCGCGCTTAGCTTGATGTCGGTATAGTCCCGTTCGACGCGGTCGATGTCCCATTGCAAACGGGTTAGGTACACAACGTCGCCATCATTGTCATAGCTGATGTGCTGTTTGTTGGCGTTGATGAACTTGTCCACCGCCTGTTTGTCCCCATGGACCCAGCGGGCCGATGTGAACTGCGATTGTTCAAACCGAACAGGCAGGCCGTATTCCATCTCGATTCGGCTGGCCAGAACCTCGAACTGAAGTGCGCCAACAACGCCGACGATAAAGCCCGAGCCGATCATGGGTTTAAACACCTTTGCGGCGCCTTCTTCGGCGAATTGCATCAATGCCTTTTCCAGGTGCTTGGCCTTCATCGGATCGCCTGCGCGGATACCTTGCAACAGTTCGGGCGCAAACGATGGAATTCCCGTGACCTTAAGCGCCTCGCCTTCGGTCAGCGTGTCGCCGATGCGTAACTGGCCGTGGTTCGGGATGCCAATGATGTCGCCTGCCCATGCCTCTTCCGCCAGTTCGCGGTCAGCGGCAAGGAACATGACAGGGTTGGCAATCGCCATGGGTTTCTTGGTGCGCACGTGGGTCAGTTTCATCCCGCGTTTGAAATGGCCCGAGGCCATACGCACGAAAGCCACACGGTCGCGGTGTTTGGGGTCCATGTTGGCCTGAACCTTAAACACGAAACCGGCGACCTTTTTTTCGTCGGCACCGATTTGGCGCGGTTCGGCCGATTGGGGCTGAGGCGGCGGGCCATATTTGGCGATGCCGGACATCAGTTCCTGCACACCGAACGAGTTGATCGCCGAGCCGAACCAGATCGGGGTCATGGTCCCATCCAGAACTGCCTGCGGATCAATCGCTGGCAACAGTTCGCGCGCCATCTCGATCTCTTCCAAGAATTGATCGAGAAGATGCGCAGGGACATGTTCTTTCAGTTTGGGATCATCCAACCCGTTGATCTGGATGCTTTCCGCGACCTTGTTCCGATCCGCACGATCCATCAGTTCCAGACGATCGTTGAGGATATCGTAACAGCCGACGAATTCGCGCCCAACGCCGATGGGCCAACTGGCGGGTGTTACGTCAATCGCCAGATTTTCCTGAATTTCGTCGATGATTTCGAATGTATCGCGGCTTTCGCGGTCCATCTTGTTACAGAAGGTCAGGATCGGCAGATCACGCAGGCGACACACCTCGAACAGCTTGCGGGTCTGGCTTTCGACACCCTTTGCGCCGTCGATGACCATCACAGCCGCGTCAACAGCGGTCAGGGTGCGATAGGTATCTTCTGAAAAATCGCTGTGACCGGGGGTGTCGACAAGGTTGAACCGGTATTTGTCGAAATCGAATGACATGGCCGATGCGGAGACCGAAATCCCGCGATCCTGCTCCATTTTCATAAAGTCGGACCGGGTTCGCCGTGCCTCGCCTTTGGCGCGCACCTGTCCTGCCATCTGAATGGCACCACCATACAGCAGGAACTTTTCCGTCAACGTCGTCTTGCCGGCGTCGGGGTGCGAAATAATCGCAAAGGTCCGGCGGCGGCCAACCTCTGGCGGAAGGGCGGGGGCATTTGAAGTGTGATCCAACATGACAGGCGGGTTAGCAAGGAAAGGCTGGCGGGGCAATGCTCTGTCGTGCGTTGCGGCGGGCCAAAACGACAAAACCCGCGCGACCTGACGGCGCGCGGGTTTGAACTGGACTGGCCTAGGGTTAGCGGTTGATCCGCTCTAGGAAATTATCGGCGGTTTCACGCAGGCTATAGGCCTGTTTGGCGACCATTTCGCTGCCAACGCGCGACTGATCCACCGATGTCATAATGATCGAATTGAACGTTTCGCCCTGTTCTTTGAGGCCGATGTTCACCTCTTGCGAAGCTTGGTCGACAACGCGGACGCGTTCTAGGATCTGATTGACGTTTGCGACCGCCAAATCGGTTTCTGCGCGCACCGCTTCGATCTGGTTGTTGATGTTGTCGGTCACAGTCGTCGTTTGCGCCGCAAGGTTTTTAACCTCGCCTGCAACGACGTTGAACCCGCGACCTACAGCCCCTGCACGAGCCGCTTCGATGGATGCGTTCAGCGCCAGAAGGTTGGTTTTGTTAGCGATTTCCGAAATCATACGAACGGCTTCGGAAATGGTTTCGACCTTGCCGGATAGGCGCGCAACCTGTTCGCTAGCGTCGGTCGCAAGCCGCTCTGCACCCGATGTGACGCGGCCCGCTTCGGTCATGCGGTCACGGATCTGCTGCATCGAGGCCGACAATTGTTCCGATGCCGACGCCGCGCTGTTCACAGCTTCGCGGTTTTGTTCGGCGGTCGAGGCAAGGCCTTCGACGATTTCACCGATGCTGTTGTTGAAGTCCGATCCAACGTTGGATTTGATATGCGAAGCCGCGTTTTCACGCTCTTCCATGTAGTTCGAGAACTGGATGTCCATTTCGAGCATCATCGCGCGGATTGCGGCATCAACACGCTTGCGGCGGGTCCATGGGAACAGCGACCGGCGCGATGCGGCGTCGACCATGTGGGTCATCATCAGAGTGAACGCGATCATCTGATCGTGCATGGTCAGACCCATTTTCGCGTGCTTGCTGGAAATATAACGCGCGCGATCCTCGTATTCCGACGAAAACCGGCCACTATAGAGGCGTGTCATGTGATCGCCCAGCTTGTCCACGATCCGCGATAGATAGGCGCGGTCGTTATTAAACCGGCCGAAATACGTGGGGTTTGCGGCCAATGCATCAACAAGCTTTTGTTTCAGCTTGGGCATCGCCGCGTTTGAACATGACAGCATGCCGCGCAGCGTCAGAGTGGTATCGCTGTCGATACCAAGTTCGGATTTGCGCTCGTCCAGAGATTTCCGCACGCGTTGAGTGATGGAGTCGAACATGTTCAGCCTGTGCTCTAGGGTCCAGTTGCCCAAGAGAACGGTCTGAAATTTAATAATGTTAGCCTTAGCTGGACGAGGCGTTTTTCAACAGTGCCGCGGCCGATGGATCGGCAACGAGCTGTTCCTGAATTTCATAGTTCAGGTGATTGCGGTGCGCGTGGCCTTTGCCGTCCATATCGACTTGGTTCCGGACCGTATCGGGGACCGCGCGGCGGGTTCGTGGATCGATCAACAGGCTCTCGGCGGCGATACCTTCGGCATAGATAATCTGGTGTTCATCGAACAGCAGCTGGAAATAATCCACAAAGCCGCCTTCTTGTTGGTACACGCTGTCACCATTGATCAGGTGCCGGACACGTACCAGTACCTCGGCCCGTCCTGCGCCCAGTTTATCTTCGCGTTGGTAGACGAAAATCCTATGGTCGGGGCTAAGCATCAAATCATGTTCGTTGTGCAAGGTGCCCTTGGTGATCACAACGGGCGCAAAATCCCCCACAGCGCGCAATGTGGCCTGACCAATCCAGCGAATTTGCTGGGGGCCATCGTCGCGGGTCAGAACCTTATCGCCGACGCGCAGGTCCTCGATCTTGACCTGTTCACCTGTGGCCAATGTGATGTGGGTGCCGCATGCAAAGGACACACAGGCCATTTCGCCAAATTTCGAAATTGCGCTGTCTTTGTCCACACCAACCAGCCGATAGTCCGTATCAGGGACCAGCATCGCAAGGGGCAGCATGTAAATGTCCGCCACCTCGCCGTCCTCAACCTCGACAAGGACCAGCGCCTCAAGTGTGGTGGAATCCGGCGCCATAAGTGTCAGACAGCAGTCAAGATAGACCCGGTTGCCCACCAGACCGACACCCGATCCATCAGCAATCGACAGCACGGTATCGTCTTTGTCGGCTGCAATCGTCACCGTCAGGTGGCTGCGTTCAGCGTCATGAGCCAGTTGATAGGTGTCGTCGAGGACAAGCTCATCTGCAAAGCTAATACCGTCGCCTTCTGCGACGCCATTGGTCACCACGAAATACCCCGCGCGGAAGACCGGCAAGGTTTGCATGGATAGACCTGAACTTTCGGAACTCATCGTAAGACTCACACTGGAACACCACTACGGCTCAGCCTAACTATTGATAAAGCCGCAACAGGGTCAACTCGTTGACCTTTGTGTGGCAATCAATCGTTTGGGAGGAATTTCATGGATCTGGGTATTTCTGGTAAACGTGCACTAGTATGCGCGTCATCCAAAGGGCTTGGCAAGGGGTGCGCGATGGCGCTTGCTGAGGCGGGTGTTGATCTGGTGTTGAATGCGCGCGGCGTTGATGCGCTTGAGGACACTGCGCAGAAAATCCGCGATGCCTATGGCGTTTCTGTTGAAACCGTCGCCTGCGATGTCACGACCGTCGAAGGTCAGGACGAGGTTCTGGCGATTGCAAAAGGCGTCGACATTCTGGTCAACAACGCGGGTGGCCCGCCACCAGGTTTTTGGCCTGACTGGACGCGCGATGATTTTGTCAAAGCGGTTGAATCCAACATGCTAACACCGATCCGGTTTATGTCCGAACTGATGCCGGGCATGATCGACAAAGGGTGGGGCCGCGTGGTGAATATCACGTCGGTTGCTGTAAGGGCACCGATCCCGCAGCTGGGTCTGTCAAATTCGGCCCGTGCTGGCCTAACGGGATATGTCGCCGGAACCTCGCGGCAGGTCGCGGAACATGGTGTGATCGTCAACAACCTATTGCCGGGCATTCATGACACGGATCGGGCGACCGCCCTTGATACCGGTGTGACCAAAGCGCAAGGCGTGACCATGGAACAGGCCCGCAGCCAGCGCCAAGCCACAATTCCCGCGCGCCGCTATGGCACAATCGAGGAATTCGGCGCGACATGTGCGTTCCTGTGTTCGCAACATGCGGGCTTTATCGTCGGGCAGAACATCCTGCTGGACGGCGGTGCATCGTTTCAAACCCTATGAACCGTGGCACCCAAGGGCGTGAGGCAACCGAACGGTTCAGCCTGAAAGACGAATTGTTCAATGAAAATACGGTCCGCTATCTGGCGGACATGTTTTCCGATCACTTTGAGGTCGACCCGTTTGTTGCCCGCGTCGTTGCAGCGTTCCCGCAGCTAGAGCTAAAGGAACGCATCACGGCGATCGCCATGGCCCTCGCCGAAGAGTTGCCGCACGATATGGCCACGCTCGGTCCCGTGATTGAACGGGCGCTGCCGCCGCCGCTTGACCCGACCAAAACCGATGATGACTTCGGTCATTTCATCTTTGCCCCGCTGGGTACCTTGGTCGAACATCGCGGCCTAACGGATCAGCCGGATATTGCCTTGCGCACGCTCTTTGCCCTGACCCAGCGGTTTTCGATGGAGTTCAGCATTCGCGCCTTTTTGAACACGCATCCCGATTTAACGCTCGGGCATTTGTCGGACTGGGCAGAGGACGACAATTATCACGTCCGGCGCCTTGTGAGCGAAGGCACGCGCCCACGGCTACCATGGGGGGCGGGGATCAAGTTACCGTTTGAAACGGGGCTTGCGTTTTTGGATCGGCTTTATGCGGACCCAACGCGGTATGTCACACGGTCCGTTGCAAACCACCTTAATGACATTTCGAAAAAAGAGCCTGATCTGGTCGTCGATCGTCTGCAGCGTTGGCAGAACGAAGGTCGCCAAGAGGCCGCTGAAATGGCATGGATGACCAAGCACGCTCTGCGCGGTCTGCAAAAGGCGGGGCATCCGCGGGCGCTGGCGCTGCTGGGATATGATGATGACCCGCAGGTTTCTGGCACCCTGACCCTCAGCCCCGATCCGGTTGTGATTGGCGAAAAACTCACCGCCAAGATTGATCTGGTGCCATTGCGGGACGAAGCCGTCGCATTGGATTTGTTCCTCTGCGCCGAAGGGCGGGAAACGGGACGGCATTACAAGGTGAAAACGGTCGATTTGCGGGCGGGGGATGATCAGACCATACGCAAGGTTCTAACGCTCAAGGGGACCGCGACGACGTATCGTTTGGTGCCGGGCGCGTATCGGATTGACCTGCGGGCGAATGGAAAACTGCTGGACCGACAAAATGTCACGCTGCGCTGATCCTTGCTCTGACCGATGTGCTTTGATAGCAGGACTGAAACCTTGATTGTTTTGCTCGGAAATAGGCCTGCCTCGTGACCCCACGTCTTGAAATTCGCAACATCACTCGGGTCTTTGGCGGTCAGCGTGTTGTTGATGATGTGTCGCTGCGCGTGATGCCGGGACAGGTGACCTGTCTGCTGGGGCCGTCGGGCTGCGGTAAATCAACGACCTTGCGCATCATCGCGGGCGTGGACATGCAAGACAGCGGTGAAATTTTGGCCGATGGCGAATTGATCTGCGACACCGTCTATCGCGTTCCCCCAGAGGGCCGTGGTATCGGCTTGATGTTTCAGGATTTTGCCCTGTTTCCGCACCTGACAGTGGCCGGAAATGTGGCCTTTGGTCTGAGCGGGTCCAAAGCCGACACCATGGATCGTGTGCGCGAATTGTTGGGCAAGGTTGGCATGTTGCGCCATATCGATGCCTATCCCCACGAATTGTCGGGCGGCGAACAACAGCGTGTCGCATTGGCCCGCGCCTTGGCGCCGCGTCCACGCATTATGCTGATGGACGAACCCTTTAGTGGGCTGGACAACCGGCTGCGTGATGAAATCCGCGACCAAACACTTGAGGTGCTCAAGGACGAAGGCGCGGCGGTTTTGCTGGTGACCCACGAACCCGCCGAGGCGATGCGCATGGCGGATGAAATTGCGCTGATGCGGTCAGGCAAGATTGTTCAGCAGGGGGCCCCCTATAACATCTATAACGCGCCTGCCGACCGTGCGGCAGCTGGATTTTTTAGCGATATCAATGTGATCAAGGGCACAGTTCAAGGGGCGCTGACCGAAACCCCCTTTGGTCAGTTTCTAACGCCCGGTCAACCTGATGGAACCTGCGTTGATATTGTGATCCGGCCTCAGCATCTGCGGATCGATTTCGATCGCGCTGGGCGTGGGCCGAACCCCACACCCCAAGACGGCGTTCCCGCGCGCGGTGTCGTTCAACGCGCCCGCTATATGGGAAGCGAAAGCCTGATCGAGTTCAAAATGGATTTTGACGGATCGACGCTCAAGGCGCAGGTGCCCAATGTGTTCCTGCCAAAGGTCGGCACGCCATTGTGGCTGATGATCAAACGTGACCGGTGTTTCGTATTCCCATCCGCTGACTAGCGATCGATCAGGCGTTTTCCGACCTCATCGACAAACAGGCTTGGCAAAACCCTAAGCGTTTTGATCTGGTCAACGCGGATATCGTCAAACCCTTGGGTCGTTTCGCACCAGACCGTGCAGGTCCAAATTCGCCCCCAATATTCAAGCTTGAGCGGACGAATTGTCCGGTCTTGGCCAATGGTGATCACCACGCGCTGGCGGGTGCGTACCGCCTGTCTGAGGGGCGCCAGATGGGGCAGGGCGGCCGCCGCGCCCCGCATGGGATCGGTGACAAAACCAAACGCGCCATCCGCGACCGATCCGTCCTCGGGTATGGCGGCGTCGATTTTGTCGCTCAGCGCCTCGGCGGCGGTGGCAAGGGTGGGGTCGCCACTTTGCCCGACAGCTAACAGCCCCACATGCAGCGCCTCAAGCTCGGCCATAGATAGGTTCAGCGGGGGCAGGGACACAGGCGCGGTGATGAAATAGCCTGTGCCCCGTTCGCCGTGAACCGGCACGCCAGAGGCAACCAATGTGTCCATATCGCGATAGATTGACCGAACGCTAACCTTAAACCGCGCCGCTAGGTCGGCGGCAATATGCGTGCCGCCGCCCCGCAGGGTTTGGACAATCTGG
Source organism: Marivivens sp. (assembly GCA_965215785.1). Lineage (GTDB taxonomy): Bacteria > Pseudomonadota > Alphaproteobacteria > Rhodobacterales > Rhodobacteraceae > Marivivens. The sequence goes on from OZ244120.1 coordinate 2,039,448, forward strand.
GCCAATCGGTCTGAGCGCTTCATGCCCCTATACTGACAGTTTTTCGTCAACTGACAAGTTTTTGTCACAAAAAACAACCAGCCACCAACCAAGTCGCCGGTTTTGACAGGTTTCGTTGGTTGGCAGCGCGCAAACCGGTCGCTAGCTGTTAGGAGAACACAGAACACTTGGCCACTGGGCCACGGAATTCGGGAGACAAAAGATGTTTAACCAAATGGGCCCAATGGGCATTCTACTGATCGCAGTTGTCGTACTGGTACTGTTCGGTCGCGGCAAAATTTCGCAAGTCATGGGCGAAGTAGGCAAAGGTATCACAGCGTTCAAACGCGGCGTCGATGACAGCAAAGAAGAGCTGGAAGCGGCCAAAGCGGATGTTGCCAAAGACGTGACCCCAGACGCCGAAAAAGACAAAGCCTAATTTCAAACAAAGAGGGATCCCCCAATGTTTGGAATGGGCGGGAGCGAAATCGCCGTTATCGGCATTATCGCCTTGATCGTGGTCGGGCCGCAGGAATTGCCAGGGCTGTTCCGTCAGGTCGGTAGGGCGGTCGGCAAGGCCAAGGGGATGGCGCGGGAATTCAGCCGCGCCATGGACCAAGCCGCCGATCAGGCCGGTGTGAACGATATCAACAAAACAATTCGGGCGGCCTCTAATCCGGTCAAATTCGGGACCGATCAGGTGAAATCCACCCTGTCACCTGAACGCGAAGAAGTGCGCCAGAAAATGGATGAGGCCATGGCCAAGGCCGCGCGCGAACGTCACGCCCGCGAAGCTGAAGAGGCCGCCAAGGCCGAAGCCGCAGCGGATGAAGCGTTGATCGCAGAAGAAGCCGCGCCCCAGAAGAAAGAGGCCAGCAATGACTGATGCGGATCAAATGGACGAAAGCTCGGCCCCACTGATTGAACATCTGGCAGAACTGCGCACACGGCTGATCCGGTCGTTGGGCGCCTTTGTCGTCATGATGATGGTGTGTTTCGTCGTATGGAAACCGATTTTCGATTTCCTAACGCGGCCATTGTGTGACGCACTGGCGGCGGATGGTGCCCAAGATTGCGGGCTTGTTCTGATTTCCCTGCAAGAAGGCTTCTTTGTCGCTGTGTCGATATCGCTGCTTGGGGGCTTTGTTCTTGCCTTCCCAATCATCGGCTATCAACTGTGGCGCTTTGTTGCGCCGGGTCTGTACAAAAACGAAAAGAACGCGTTTCTGCCGTTCATTTTGGCGTCGCCGTTGATGTTCCTTCTGGGCGCGGCCTTTGCCTACTACGTGATTACGCCGATGGCTTTCACCTTCTTCCTTGGCTTTCAGCAGGGGGATACGACCGAGGCAGCCTCGGCTGGGATCAGCTATCTTGGGTCAGCCGAAAGCTATCTGAAACTGACAATCCGGTTCATCATCGCGTTCGGTCTGTGTTTCCAGCTGCCTGTGTTGCTGACGTTGATGGGCAAGGCCGGTCTGGTCTCGTCTGCGGGTCTGAAGGCAACGCGGAAATACGCGATCGTCGGTATTCTGGTGCTGGCGGCGCTGGCAACCCCGCCTGATGTGATTTCGCAGATCGTTTTGTTCAGCGTTGTCTACGGCCTTTATGAAATTTCGATCCAATTGGTTGCGCGGGTTGAGAAAAAACGCGAAGCGCGCCTGCGTGCCGAAGGGCTCTGGGTTGAGGACGAAGAAGACGAAGAAGAGGAAAAAACCTCGTGAATGACGATACGTTGACCCGTATCGCCGAGGCGCTGGAGCGGATCGCTCCGGCGCCTTTGGCTGCGCCAGACTTTGACAGTGCGGATGCGTTTGTGTGGCACACATCGCCCGATCGTCTGGAACCTGTTCCAAAGGTGTCGCGGATTGATGTTGATTTGCTGGTGGGCATCAATCGGTCCCGCGACACATTGATGGCCAATACCCGACAGTTTGCCGCCGGACTGCCTGCAAACAACGCCCTATTGTGGGGCGCGCGGGGTATGGGAAAATCCAGCCTTGTCAAAGCAATACATGGCAAACTTACCCCTGATTTTCCGCAGCTAAAGATGATCGAAATCCAACGCGAGGATCTGCCCAGCATCGGGCGGTGTCTGAACCTACTTAGGGGGGCGCCGCATCGGTTCGTCCTGTTTTGTGACGACCTGTCCTTTAGTCACGACGACGCCCACTACAAATCGCTTAAGGCGGTGTTGGATGGCGGGATCGAAGGGCGTCCGGACAATGTGGTTCTTTATGCGACGTCAAACCGTCGCCACCTGATGCCGCGTGATATGATCGAAAACGAACGGTCCAGCGCCATCAATCCGGCCGAAGCGGTTGAGGAAAAGGTGTCGCTGTCGGATCGGTTCGGGCTGTGGCTTGGGTTTCATCCATGTGATCAGGATGACTATCTGTCGATGATCCGTGGCTATTGTGACGCGCATGGCGTGGATATCGACGACGACACGCTAAGGGCCGAAGCCATCGAATGGCAGGCCACACGGGGCAGTCGATCCGGCCGCGTCGCATGGCAGTATTTTATGGACCTAGCGGGGCGCAAGGGTATCACCCTGAAATAAGTAAGGCGGCCAATGGCCGCCTTTTCTTATGGGAGGTAGTCGGTTGGATCGACGCTTTGAAGCCCGTTGCGGACCTCGAAGTGGACAAACGACGGATTGCCCGCCTTGACCCGACCAATCACCTGACCTTGGCTGACGGATGCGTCTTTGCCGACTGTCAGGCTTTCGAGGTTGGTATAGACCGTTAACAGGTTGTTTGCATGCCGAATAACCACGATGGCCACGCCGTTCGTGTCGGTGGTGACGGCGGCAACTGTGCCTGCACCTGCGGCGACAACCTCGGTTCCGGCGTCAACGCTGATGTCGATGCCGTCATTGCGGCCCGGCGCATAGGCGCGAATGATCGCCCCACGGACCGGATAGACAAAGGGCGCATCGCTGACGTCATCAACAACACCCAAATCAGGGGACTCGACCGGCGGTGTCTGTGCCTGTGCCGCGCTGGCGGTTGTGGTGTCATTGTCGGGCAGCGGTTCAGAGGCCGACGGCGGGGTCGAAATTGTGCTGCCTTCGCCGGGGGCTGAGACTTCGTTCGACACAGGTTCAGGTGTGCTGACCTGCGGGATCAACAGGTACTGATCTTCGCGAACGGCCAGATCCGCACCAAGGCCGTTCCATTCGGCAATGGTCCGCACCGGCAAATTGTACAGCCGTGCGATCGAATAGGCGGTTTCACCGCGTTTGACCTGATGCCGGATCGGCTCAGGGCCGATTGTGCTGGTGGTTTGGGTGCTGGTCGCGGGTGCCGTTTGCTGCGGTGTAGCGCGATCAATGGCATTCGAGGCCAACGTGGTCACGTCAACCTGATCGGCGGCCAGTGTGCCGCCAATTGTGCCTGTGGTGCCGTTCGGGACCGCCAGAACCTCGCCTGCGCGCAGAACGGTGTCGGTCGAAATGGCGTTGTAATCCGCCAATGACTGAGCATCGATGCCAATCCGCCCTGCCACAGTGACAGGGGTGTCATCGCGGCGTGCAACGACGACCTGATAGGTCGGATAGGTGATCACGCCGTTGACATCGGGGCGCGGACGATCCGGCAGGTTCAAAACCGCCGCTGAGGTATCAAGTGAATTGCCGCCGCCCAGATCGCGGAAATCCAGATCGAAATTTTCGTCACATGCGCCCAGTGCGGTCAGAGCGACCACAGATAGCGCAAGCCTTTTGGTATAGATGAACTGCCACATAACTCGATCCTCGATGTGCTCTTGTCCCAGAGCTTTAATCGCCCAAGCCTTCTACCAATGGCACAAAGCGAACGGGTCTTATTTCGTCATAGTCAAAGCCCGCTTCGGTACGGGTTACACGGATAAGGGTTTGAACGGTGTCAGATTGCCCAACCGGCAACACCATAATACCCCCAACGCGCAACTGAGCCAAGAGCGGGCCGGGGGGGTCCTCGGCGGCGGCTGTCACAAGGATCCGGTCAAACGGTGCCTGATCCTGCAGGCCAAAGCTGCCATCGCCGCAAAAGGGGATGATGTTGGTCAGATCAAGGTCGGCAAAGATGGTTTTGGCGTCAGCCACCAAGCGGCGATACCGGTCAATTGTATAGACGCGCCGCGCCAACAATGACAAAATCGCCGCCTGATAACCGGACCCAGTGCCGACCTCTAGCACCTTGTCGCGGTTCGTCACCTGCAACGCCTGCGTCATGATCCCAACGACCGATGGTTGGCTGATCGTCTGTCCTGCCGCGATTGGCAGCGGCATATCCTCATACGCACGGTCAGCGAAAATACCGCGCACAAACCGCGCGCGATCAATGCGTTCCATCGCCGTTAGCACACGCGTATCCGTGACGCCCTTGCTTCGAAGGGCGAATAGGAATTGCATCTTGGCTTCGGCGTCGAATGTCACGTGAGCGCGTCCTGAAGATCGCCAATAATATCGTTCGCGGTCAGGTCTGCGCGCATCGGGGTAATGGTGATTTTACCGTCGAGGTTTGCCGCAACGTCGGTGCCAGGGGCAGATGCGACCGCCTGTGGCCCGCCTTGTGCCCAGAGAAACCGCCGCCCCGTGGGCGAGGTTTGCGCGGTCACCGAAAACTTGGTGCCGGGTCTGCGACCCTGCTCTGTCACGGTGGTGCCGGTGACATCAGCCGCGGGAACAGGGGGGAAGTTTACGTTATAAAACAACGGGTAATCGGATTGATCCCATGGCGCCTTGTCCAAAAGATCACGGACAACTTTGGTGCCGTGGACGGCGGCGGCCTCAAACGGGTTGTCGGCTTGGGCGTTGGCTGGGCCATAAAACTGCGACAGGGCGATGGCGGGCAGCCCCTGTAGCGACGCCTCGATCGCGGCCCCAATTGTGCCGCTGTACATCACGTTTTCACCGGCGTTGTTGCCGCGGTTTACGCCCGACAGAACCAAATCGGGCGGTGTGTCGGTCATCACCTCGTAAAGGGCGGCCATAACACAGTCGGCGGGTGCCCCTTCGGCGGCAAACCGGCGCGGGCCAAGTTCGGTCAGCATAAACGGATGTGCATAGCTGATGCAGTGGGCGACACCGGACTGTTCAAAGGCAGGTGCGACTGTCCACACCTCGCCCGTGTCGCCAGCAATTTCCGTTGCAATCGCTTCGAGTACTTTTAGCCCCGGGGCGTTAATCCCATCGTCGTTCGTGATCAAAATGCGCATGTCGGGTCCTTTCGACACATACCTAAGGAACCTTGTGCGTTGCGGCAAGCAATTGGGTGCGTTCAGCGCCGTTTATGCCCCCAAAGCAACAGAGATGGAATCGCGATAAAGATCACCCATTGGGGCAGTGTCCAAAGGGTGCCCAAATCGCCCAGGCCGTAGGCGATAAACAAACCCGCCCATCCAAGCTGAATTCCGCCGATTGTCAGCGCAAGCGGCAGGTTCGGGCCCAGGCTCATCCAGCCTGTGGCGAGGGTGCTAACGATCAGGAAAACCGAAACAGCGTGCCACAAAACCGAATAAAGTGCCTTATATTCCGCTGTTTCCAACAGGTTTCGAATGACAGGGTGATATTCGGGTCCGCCCGCGAACATGTGCGCCGCCGCCGTTAGGCCGGTCAATGCGGCCGCTGTCATGATTTGAGTGTTTGGCATTTTGATCCCTCTTGATTCCATACGCTTGCGTATGGTGAATGAGGTATGATGCAGTGCAAGCAGCAGCATCGTGACTGCGACGAAAAGGACACTTATGGCCGAACGACTATCACAGGAGGCATGGCTTAAGGCCGGCTTTCGGGCGCTTGTTGCCAAGGGACCAGAGGGCATACGCATCGAACCGATTGCACGCTCTTTGGGCGCGACAAAGGGATCATTCTACTGGCATTTCAAAGATTTGGCGGCGTTTAAGGCGGCCATGCTGGCCTATTGGCGGGATCGTTCGACGCAAGACATCATGGATCAGGCGGATCGCATTGACGATCCACACGAACGACTGATGGGGCTGATTGTTTTGGCGCTATCCATCCCAGAAGAGGTCGGTGGCGCCGAAGTGGAACCTGCGATCCGCAGTTGGGCGCGGTCCAGTTCAGACGTCGCCGCGGCACTGGCAGATGTCGACGCGAGCCGAATTGCCTATGTGCAGGACTGTTTTGCGAAATTGGGCCACACCGACGGGACAGCGGGCCGTGTGTTCTATTCGGCCTATGTCGGGGGTGAAATGATCGGCCAAACCGGATTGCCGCAATCGGCCGATCTTATGCATTTGTTAGAGGCGCTGACCTAGCCAAGGATTTCCGGCAACAGGCGCGCGGCCTCGGCGTGGATATCTGCTAGGCCGTCACGTTCTTCGCCCGGGAAGAACCGCGCGCGAACGGCGGTGGGCATCGGGTTCGGCGTCAGGATTTTCACCTTTGGGCCGATCCGTTCGGCTTCGGTCTGCCAGCTGCGGGCCATCGCGATTTGCGCCGCCTTTGTAGCGCCATAGGTTCCAAAAAACTTCTCGCCCGCGCGTGGATCGTCAAAGAATACCGCGCGCCCCTCTGTGCCCAGCAGTTGTTCAACGTATTGGATCAGGCGGGCCGTGGACCGGATATTCGTTTCGACGGATTTGTCGAAATCCTTGGTCAGCATATCTGGGGCCGGCGCAAGGGGTGCGGCATAGATCGCCGAGTGGACCCACAGGTCAATCTTGCCCCAGCGATCAAAGATCGAGCGGCACAGCTGCTGCATGGCGGCTTCGACGTTGATGTCCATAGGGGCAAGCGTCGTTTGTCCACCCGCCGCACGAATGCGGTCATCCAATTCCTCAAGCGCACCAACGGTTTTGCCAACTGCAATAATGTGGTGGGTCGGGGCAAGCGCCTCGGCGATGGCAGAGCCAAGCCCGCGCGACGCGCCGGTCACAAGTGCGATTTTGGTCGGTAGGTCAGTCATGGTGTCGCTACTCGGCTGCTTTGGTCTCAAACCCTTGGTCGATCATGTCGGTCGGGGAAATCGGATATTCCCCCGAGAAACACGCATCGCAATACCGTGGGTTTGCGTTGTCGCGGCCATTTGCTTCGCCAACGGCGCGATAAAGACCATCCAGCGAAATGAACTTAAGGCTATTGACGCCCAGATGTTCGCAAATCTCGGCCTCGGACATCTGTGCCGCGATCAGTTTTTCACGCTCGGGCGTGTCGACGCCATAGAAACAGGGCCAGGCAGTGGGCGGGCTGGCGATGCGGAAATGCACCTCGGCGGCACCAGCATCGAGCAGCATTTCCTTGATCTTGCGGGTGGTGGTTCCGCGCACGACCGAGTCGTCGACCAGAATGATCCGTTTGCCAGCAATCAGCGCGCGGTTTACGTTCAGTTTCAGGCGCACACCCATGTTGCGGATCGCGTCGGTGGGTTCGATAAAGGTCCGGCCCATGTATTGGTTCCGGATGATGCCCATGCCGTAGGGGATGCCGCTTTCGTGGCTATAGCCGATGGCGGCAGGGGTGCCGCTGTCGGGAACGGGGCAAACGAGATCCGCCTCAACGGGGGATTCCTTGGCCAATTCGACGCCGATCTGACGACGGTTTTCATAAACCGACCGTCCACCAAGGATCGAATCCGGACGGCTAAAATAGACGTGTTCAAAGATGCAGAAACGCGACTTCGACGGGCGGAATGGGAAATGGCTTTGCACGCCTTTTTCAGCGGAAATAACGACCATTTCGCCTGGTTCGATTTCACGGATGAAATCGGCACCAATGATATCCAGCGCACAGGTTTCCGAGGCAAGGGCCCAGCCATCGCCGATCTTGCCCAAGACGAGCGGAAGCACACCCATCGGATCGCGCACACCCATCAGCTTGGTGCGGGTCATCGCAACAACCGAAAACGCGCCTTCGACCTTGCGCAGCGCCTCTTCCATGCGGTCGGGGATGGTGCGGCCCATAGAACGGGCCATCAAGTGAATAATGCATTCCGAATCCGAGCTGGACTGGAAAATCGCACCGCGTTCAATCAGCTCTTTGCGCAGAACGTTTGCATTGGTCAGGTTGCCGTTGTGGGCAATCGCCGCACCGCCCATCGCAAATTCACCAAAGAATGGCTGAACGTCGCGAATAGCGGTCTGGCCTTTCTTGCCTGCGGTCGAATAGCGCACGTGGCCAATGCCGATGCCGCCGGGCAGGGTTTTGATGGTGTCGGGGCTGGTAAAGTTATCGCGGACATAGCCCATGCGGCGGGCCGAATTGAACCCGTGTTCGGGGTCATGGACGACGATGCCGCCTGCCTCTTGGCCGCGGTGTTGCAGCGAATGAAGACCGAGGGCAACAAAGTTGGCTGCGTCAGTGACGCCGACAACGCCGAAAATGCCGCACTCCTCCTTTAGTTTGTCATCGTCGAAGGGATGGGCAAGGGGCATCGTTTTGGACACGATCGGGCACTCCGAATCCGGCTATCTATGAATAGGCCCCTGATAGTCGCTCAGGGGCCGGGTGTCACGAAACTATCATAGTTTTGTAAAAGCGACGCAGTTATGCATCACAGGTCGCGATCAAATCGGCGTAACGACCGGTGACCCAACCCAGTGCCGCTTCGGGATCTTGGTCCTGAAGCGTGGTTGTAAACCGGCTGAAAACCACGGCCGAGCGGCTGTTTTCGACCTGCGGGATATCCTGCGACGACAGGATCACGTCATAGAGGAAAAACGCAACCGCAACCAACAGAACGCCGCGCACAACGCCGAACAAAAAGCCTAGCGTTTGGTCGATGGCATCCAGCGCGGTGCGCTGAATGAACGACGATAGCAGCGGTGTGAAAATCGAAAAGACGACCAACCCAACCGCCAAGACGATGGTAAAGCCGGCAACGATCATCAATTCACAGTTTCCTGCGATGAAATCGCCAACCGCAGGCACATTCGCAACCAAGCGTCCCGCATCTGGTGCAAACAAAAAGCCAAGGATCGCAGCAACGACCCATGCGCCGATGGCCAGCACCTCGCGGACCAGACCGCGGCTATAGGCCAGCAAAGCCGACACAACGATGACAATGGCGACGACGCCGTCGATAATGGTGAAACCGTCCATGTGTTCCCTCTATCCCGTCGGCCCCATTGGCCCGAATATTTCCGTCACGAACCCGACGACATCTGTCATTTGTTTCAACGCCATGTCGGGTGCCGATGCCTTTTTCGGCAGTTGCGGCATGATTGCGGTGGTGAAACCAAGTTTTTGCGCTTCTTTCAACCGATTTTCGGCCTGAACCACCTGTCTTAGCCCACCTGAGAGGCTAATCTCGCCGAAAATGGCACAGTCTGCGGGTAGGGCGGCGTCTTCGCGCGCGGATATCAGCGCGGCAGCCACGGCCAGATCAGCGGCGGGTTCGGTGATCCGAAGGCCGCCAGCAACATTGAGGTACACATCCAATCCGGCAAAGGCGATGCCGCAGCGGGATTCGAGAACAGCCAAAATCATTGCCAGTCGCCCGCTGTCCCAGCCAACCACGGACCGGCGTGGTTGGCTGTGGGGGGATGGCGCAACCAGCGCCTGAATTTCGCACAGCATCGGGCGGGTGCCCTCGATCCCGGCAAAGACCACAGACCCAGGGGCCGGTTGTCCGCGTTCAGACAGGAAGAGGGCCGAGGGGTTTTTGACCTCGACCAATCCACGGCTGGTCATTTCAAACACACCGATTTCATCGGCGGGGCCAAACCGGTTTTTGACCGATCGCAGAATGCGGAACTGATGGCCGCGCTCGCCTTCGAAATAGAGGACCGTATCGACCATATGTTCGACAACGCGCGGGCCGGCCAGGGCGCCCTCTTTGGTGACGTGACCGACCATGATCATGGCGACACCTTTGGATTTGGCAAATGTCGTCAGCTCATGCGCAGACGCTCGGACCTGACTGACCGATCCGGGGGCGCTATCAACTGTGTCGGCCCACATGGTTTGAATCGAGTCGATGATTGCGAGGTCCGGTTTTTCCGCCTCTAGCGTTGTCAGGATATCGCGCAGATTGTTTTCTGATCCCAGCATGACGGGACTGTTTTCAAGACCCAGCCGCCGCGCACGCATCTGGACCTGTGCCGCCGATTCCTCGCCCGAGATATAAATGACCTTTAACCCGTTACGCGCAAACCGCGCCGCCGCCTGCAACAGCAAGGTCGATTTGCCGATACCCGGATCGCCGCCCACCAACAGGGCCGATGCCTTGACCAATCCGCCGCCAAGTACGCGGTCCAATTCGTCAACCCCCGCTGTGGTGCGGGGTGGTTCCTGTTCCTGACTGGCCAGATCGGTCAGCATCAGTTTGCTGCCGCGCTTGCCCTTAATCGCGGCCTTGCCGGGGCCAGACACATGCGCCTTTTCTTCGGTGATGGTGTTCCATTCGCCGCAGTTTTCACAACGGCCCGACCATTTGCTGAAACTGGCCGCACAGGATGAACAGGTATAGACGGTATCTTTTGCCATGTTCACCTTTTGGACCAATCAGTCCGCTTTGGAAAGCATGGAAATCGCGACCGAGGCAATCACGCATCCGGTAAACAGGTAAAGCCCCCATGCCGGTTCCACACGGCCCAGACCGATCTCCTTGGCGATGACTACATAAATGGCCAGCAGAAACACATCCGCCATCGCCAATCGCGCCAGCCATGTCAGCGCCGGTTTGACCGCCCCGTCGAGCAGGCCGAAATGCATCAGCGCCATGCCAATGGTTTTCATATAGGGCGCAAAGATCGCCAGAAACGTCACCACCAGCGCAAGGAATACATCGCTGGCCCAAAGGCTCTGAAGGCCTGAAATAACGCTGATTTCGTTCATGCCGAACACAGGCAGAAGCGCCGCGCGTAACAGCGGTGCAAACCATGAAATGGGGAACAGGATCAAAAGGATGAGGTTGGCGGCCGCCAATATGCGGGTCTTTTGCGTCATCATCCGATGTGGCCCTAGTGGGCCGTCAAAAGCAACAAAAACCTAGCGCAGGGTTTCAATCGGGCCGGTGGGGCGGCCATGAATGAATTGATCCAGATAGGGGTCGCCCGCGTTATCGATATCCGAAACCGGCCCCGTCCAGCGCACCTTGCCCCCGTGGATCATGGCGATGTTATCGGCAATGGCGCGGACGCTGGTCATGTCGTGGGTGATGGTCACGGCGGTTGCGCCGATTTCGGTCACAATCTCGCGGATCAGATCGTTAATCACGCCCGACATAATCGGATCAAGGCCTGTGGTCGGTTCGTCGAAAAAGATGATCTCTGGCTCGGCCGCGATGGCACGGGCAAGGCTAACGCGTTTTTGCATCCCGCCTGACAATTCGGCGGGCAGGCGGTCGCCGACCTCGGGGGCCAATCCAACACGGCGCAGTTTTTCAATCGCGATTTCGCGGGCTTCGGCCTTGGGGCGTTTCATCGGTCCGCGCATCAGGCGAAAGGCCACGTTTTGCCATACGGGCATCGAGTCAAATAGCGCGCCGCCCTGAAACAGCATCCCGAACCGCGCAAGGAACGGATCGCGCGGATATTCGGTGACATCGGTGCCGTCCACGGTGATCGTGCCGGTTTCGGGTGTGACAAGGCCAAGGATGCATTTCAGCAGAACCGATTTGCCGGTCCCCGATCCGCCGATCACCACCATCGACGATCCTTTGGGAACATATAGGTCAACGCCTCGCAACACGTGGTTGGCGCCAAAGGATTTGTGAATGCCGGTCAGCGTGATCATGCGTTGAACAATGCCTCGGTCAGGATGAAGTTCGCAGCAAGGATCAAAACCGCTGCGGCAACGACCGACGATTTGGTCGCGCGGCCCACGCCCATCGCCCCGCGGCCTGAATTCATGCCGTAGTAGCACCCCATCAGGGCCGCGATGAACCCGAACACGGCACCCTTGATCAAGGATGACGAAATGTCATGCCATTCCAGGAAATCAGCAGTGTTCTTGATGTATGTCGCCGCGTTAAAGCCCAATCGTTCGGTGCCAACGATGAACCCGCCCATGATGCCGATGATATCGCCAATGCCGACCAGAACCGGCATGGCCAAGGTGGCGGCCAACACACGTGGCAGGGTCAGGTATTTGGCGGGATTGGTCGACAATGTCACCAAAGCGTCGATCTGTTCGGTCACGCGCATCGTCGCAATCTCGGCGGCAATGGATGATGTGACACGCGCCGCAATCATCAAACCAACCAGAACGGGCCCCAATTCGCGGACCATACCGATGGCGACGATCTGGGGGACGACCGCCTCGACGTTGAACCGTGCCCCGCCTGCATAGATCTGAAGCGCCAGCGCCCCGCCCGTAAAGAACGCGGTGAGGCCGACGACGGGCAGCGAATAATACCCGATCTGGATCAGCGACTGGCCCAGTTCGCGGAAATAGAACGGCGGGCGGAAAAGATGGCTGACCGTGTCGGCGGTGAACATCGCAAACCGCCCAATAGCGGCAAGCAGGGCGAGTGTCGCGCGACCTATGGCAGCCAAAATGCCCATCAGCCCAGATAGGTCCGTTGATACCGCCCACCTAAGGACGTCAGAATTTCATAACCGATGGTGCCTGCGGCGTCGGCCACAGCATCGACCCCTTGGGATGCTGTGATCAGTGACAAATGGCTGGGGATGTCGGTCAGGTCTGTTACGTCGATCGTCAGAAGGTCCATCGAAACGCGTCCAACCAACGGGCAGGGTGCATCACCGGCCCACAGGGTGACGTTGTTTGACATCGGCCGGATCAAACCATCCGCGTAACCACCGGAAACTGTTGCGATTTTGCTGGGGCGATCTGCGGTCCAGCTGTTGCCGTACCCAACCGTTTCACCAACCGCCAAATCGCGCACCTGAATGACCGGAAGGTCAAGGCTCACCACAGGTTTTGCCGCCTCAAACGGTAGGCCGCCATAAAGCCCGATCCCCGGACGGGTGACGTCAAAATGATAGTCCGGACCAAGGAGGATACCGCCCGTCGCCGATAGCGAACGCGGTGCGGTAATGCCGTCGGTCATTTTGCGGAATTGCGCCAGTTGCTGGGCATTCATCGGGTGGTCCGGCTCATCTGCGCAGGCAAGGTGGCTCATAACCAGAACAGCGCCCCGCGACAACAGGTCGCCCGACAGGCCGGCCCATTCATCGGCCTCCATGCCCAACCGGTTCATGCCGCTGTCAAGTTGAACGCCGAACGCGTGATCGGGCAGGGCCGTAAGGTGCCGCGTGACCTGTTCACCGCTGTTCAGCATCGGGATCAGGTTCAGGTCACGGATCAGATCGGTGTCGCCATCCATATGGCCAGAAAAGACATGGATTGCTGTATCGGGGCCGGTTGCCTGCCGAACAGCGGTGCCTTCTTCGGCGGTGGCGACGAAAAATTTGCGTGCACCGGCGGCGGCCAGTGCGGCGGCAACGCGGTCAGAGGCCAGCCCATAGCCATTTGCCTTAACCACGGCGCCGGTTTCGGCGGTTCCCATGGCGGCCAGCGATTTCCAGTTGGCGACCAATGCGCCCAGATCAATTGTAAGACGTCCAGTTCCCATGCTGGGTTTGTGGCGGCAGGCAGGGTTTAGCGCAAGGGCTAATGCGGGTCTTAGGCGAGGCTGAGGGGCATTTTGACCTCGGTAAAGGGCGTAATTTGCATCGGCAGGCCGATCCCGCGATAGAACGCTTCGGCGGTATCGCTTTCGGGATCAGAGCCAAGCCACATATATTCGGCCCCCAAATCGGTCGCCCATGCGCACATCTGATCCATCAGATCGCGTGCGATGCCCCGCCTGCGGTCATCGGGGCTGACCCCAAGATTTTCGATCAGCAACGACGGCCGCCGATCCACAGCATAGGTCATGATGCCAAGGCACTGCCCAACCACCTGATCATCAGCAAGCGCAACCACCAAACGGTGCGATGGCAGAGCCAGAAAAAAGCCTAGCTTGTCGGCATCGATATCATCGTCAAAGACATCGACGGCAATGTGGTCAAGCAGATCACGGTTGTCCGTCGTGATCGCCGCATAGCTGACCGGGCTATTGTTCGTAGCCGCCATCGTTCTGCCAAGGTTTGACAAGGTTGCCAAAGCGGGTGAACTGACCCTCGAACGACAGATCAACGGTGCCAATCGGACCGTGACGCTGTTTGCCGATAATCACCTCGGCCTTGCCATGAAGACGGTTCATCCGATCCTGCCATTCGGCAAAGTTTGCGCTGTCTTCAGACGGTTTTTCCCGTTCGACGTAATATTCTTCGCGGAACACGAACATAACGACGTCAGCGTCCTGCTCGATCGAGCCGGATTCGCGAAGGTCGGACAGTTGCGGTCGTTTATCGTCGCGGCTTTCTACGGTACGGCTCAGCTGGGACAGGGCGATCACAGGGATGTTCAATTCCTTGGCAATCGCCTTTAGGCCCATCGAGATTTCGCCGATTTCCTGAACACGGTTGTCGCCGCGTCCGGTGCCGCGCAGCAGCTGTAGATAGTCGACGATCAACGCATCAAGGCCCGATGTCCGTTTCAACCGGCGGGCCCGCGCCGCAACCTGCGAAATCGGAAGAGCAGGGGTGTCATCGATGAACAGCGGGCAGCTTTCCAGACGGGTTGCGGCCTCAACAAAACGGCGGAATTCCTGTTCCGTCATGTCGCCGCGACGGATCTGTTCCGACGGCACTTCGGCCGCTTCTGACAGGATCCGCGCGGCCAACTGCTCGGCGCTCATCTCAAGGCTAAAGAATCCGACAACGCCGCCCTCGACCGCGCCTTCGCTGCCGTCAGGTTTGCGGCCCTTTCTATAGGCCTTGGCGATGTTGTAGGCGATGTTTGTCGCAAGCGAGGTTTTCCCCATCGACGGACGACCCGCAAGGATCAGAAGGTCAGAAGGGTGCAAACCGCCCAGTTTTTTGTCCAGATCAACAAGGCCCGTGGAAATCCCCGACAGCGCGCCATCACGCTGATAGGCGGCGTTGGCGCTGTTGACGGCTTCGGTGACGGCTTTGACGAAGCTGGTAAAGCCCCGGTCGCTGCTGCCCTGTTCGGCCAACGCATAGAGCGCTTTTTCCGCTTCGACCAATTGTTCTTCGGCGTCGCTGTCGACATCGACCTTGGCCGCGCCGTCGGCGATGTTTTTCCCGACCTTGATCAGTTCGCGGCGTACCGCGAGGTCATAGATCAGTTTGGCATAGTCGCGCGCAGCAAAACCGGAAATCGCGGCGCCAGCCAATTTTAACAGATAGGCAGGTCCGCCCAATTCCTTAAGGCCGGGATCATCGGCAAGAAAGGTTTTCAACGTAACGGGCGAGGCGAGTGCGTTTTGCGCAATCCGCGCCGAGGCCGTTTCATAGATCAACCGGTGAACGGGATCGTAAAAATGTTCGGCTTTGATGATCGAGGCGATGGAATCGAACAGATCGTTGTTCGTCAGAATCGCGCCAAGTAGCTGTTGCTCGGCCTCGATCGAGTGAGGGATCGGATCAACGCCTGCATTTTCAACCTCTTTTGGCTGAAAGCTGGTGATCTCGTTCATCCTGTCCCCCGATCCTGCAAAATGCGATTTGAAACTGATAGCAAAGCCGATCCCACAGGCCAAATTGTATAAACCTGTGGATCACCTGTGGAAAACTGCGCCGCGGCATCATGTTGCGATGGCGCGGCGCAAAGCGTCAATATCTAGGGCCGAGGCCCAAAAGTATAGGCGATATTATGCGTGTGCCGCCGACCAGCCAGCCGGATCGCGCAGATAGTTTTCAACTTCGCTAAGTGTTGCGTCGTCGAAATTGCCGCGTTCCTTGGCAACCGCCAGAACATCCCACCATGTGCAAAGGCTAATCAGTTGGACGTCGTGATTTGCCAGCGTTTCTTCGACACCTTCAAAGATGCCGTAGTAGAAAATAACGGCTGTGGCCTTACAGGTTGCGCCGGTTTCGCGGATCGCATCAACGAACGACAGTTTGGAACCGCCATCGGTGGTCAGGTCTTCGACCAGCAGGACGCGCTGATCTTCGGTCATGACGCCCTCGATGCGGGCGTTGCGGCCGTAACCTTTGGGTTTTTTGCGGACATAGGTCATCGGCAGGGCAAGGCGTTCTGCAACCAGAGCCGAAAACGGGATGCCGGCGGTTTCGCCGCCTGCGATGTTGTCAAACGCCTCAAAACCGGCCTCGCGCATGATGGTGACAGCCATGAAATCCATGACGGTCGAACGGACGCGCGGAAAGCTGATCAACTTACGGCAATCGACATAGGTCGGTGCCTTTTTGCCACTGGCGAGGGTGAAAGGGTCGGTCGCGTTGAAATCAACGGCACCGATTTCCAACAACATGCCTGCTGTCAGGCGCGCAATTTCTTCTTTTGCGGGGAAAGACGATGGGATCATGGTGTTGTCCTTTCTTTTTCTTGTTTACGCGTCAACACGCCAATGCAGCGGGAAGCCAGGGTCAAACACGGTCACTGTGCCAGCGCCGGTTTCGATCGAGGTCGGATAGTCGACCGGTTCGCCCTTGGTCAGGGTAATCGTGGTGTCATTCGCCGGTAGCCCATAGAATGCGGGGCCGTTCAGCGACGCGAACGCCTCGAGGTTCTTGAGCCTGCCTGCGGTTTCGAAAACCTCGGCAAGGCACGACATGGTGTTCGGTGCGGTAAAGATACCGGCACATCCACACGGCTGAAGCTTGGCCGGATCGGTATGCGGCGCCGAGTCGGTGCCCAAGAAGAACCGCTTGTCGCCCGAGGTTGCCGCCTCGACCAGCGCGATACGGTGTTTTTCGCGTTTGGCGACAGGCAGGCAATAGAAATGCGGTTTGATTCCGCCTGCCAGAATGTGGTTGCGGTTGATGATCAGGTGATGCGTCGTGATCGTCGCGCCTAGGTTTTTGTGATTGTCGCGAACGTAATCAACCGCGTCTTGCGTGGTGACGTGTTCCATCACAACCTTCAGACCAGGCACCTTTTTACGGATTGGGTGCAGGATGCGGTCAATGAACAAAGCCTCACGGTCAAAGATGTCGATTTCGCTGTCGGTGACCTCGCCGTGGACGCACAGAGGCATCCCGATTTCAGCCATTTTTTCCAGCACAGGGCGGACTTTGTCAAAATCCCGCACACCTGAGGCCGAATTGGTGGTCGCACCAGCAGGGTAGAGTTTGACCGATGTTGCGATGCCTTCGGCATGGGCGCGGGCCACGTCGTTGGGGTCCGTGTCTTCGGTCAGGTAAAGCACCATAAGCGGTTGAAACGACATGCCATCCGGTAGCGCGGCCATGATCCGTTCGCGATAGGCCGATGCCTGATCCGCCGTTACCACGGGCGGTACAAGGTTCGGCATAACAATCGCACGGCCAAAATGGGCGGCGGTATGTGGCAAAACGCCTGTCAGCATGTCACCGTCACGTAGGTGAAGGTGCCAATCATCGGGGCGGCGGATGGTCAGGGATGTGATGGGTTTGTCGGTCATGACGCGGTCTTACACCGACCGCGCCGATTGATCCATAGGCCACTTAGGCCGCGGTATCGTCGCCTTGGTCGGGAACGGTGTCTGCGTCGGTGTCGTCTGATGGGGACATCGAATCCTCAATCTTTTTCAACGCACGGGCAAAGAATGGGCGATGGTGCCGTGACAGAACGAAACGACAGACCGCCGCCGCGCGTTCCAGATCACCCTGTTCGCTGAGCGCCTGAACCAGGGTCCGCAGATACGGCATGTAATCGCGGCGTTCGCGATAGAGGTTTGCGAACGATGTCCGGTCAAGCGAGCCGTCCATCGTCAGAACGGCCAGCGTATTCAGGATGTCCATGTGGGACAGTGCCACTTCGATCTTGGCGCCCAAAAACGGGGTTCGTAGCGGTGTGACGTGGCTGCGTGTGAACAGCGAGGATTGCATGGCATCCAGATCATCGCGCGGGTCAAAGATAACGAACGCCTTGTCGGCGGCGTCGATCATGTCGGGGGCATAGCCAAAACGGTCATTGAACGACTCGCGGCGGGCCTCGGGATAGCGGCGGTCCCAGCTTGCGATCTGGGGGTCCTGGGTCGCAACGGGGCGAAGCGCGAGGACACGGGACCCGGGCGCGGCGACCGAATAGGCCGACGCGGCATAGCCGCCGCGATGGCTCCCGAAAAACAGGACCTGTTCGAAATCTTCAAAAAAGCCGTCGTCGATCAGCCGATCGAAATACTGGTAAATGCGTTTGCAGCGGAACCAGCTTTCTTCGTGGGCGATAATCGCCAGATGCGACCAACCGTTGCGTTCCCGAAATTCAAACCCACGCGGTTCGTTCTTGGGGGAATTGGCGACGATTTCCGGATAAGACTCAAAGGTCACGACCAGTTTTGGGCCGGCCTCGATGAATGCAGCAGCATGCTGCGCACCGAGTGGTTCGAAATGACCCAGTTCTTCTGCCAACTCGTCAAGCGCATCGAACCATTCCTCTTTTTCGAGGCCGGTAAAGTCAATTGTCTTGGTACTCGTTACATCGGTCATAAAATTCGGCTTTCAGCACTGGTGTCACTGTTCCTAAGGTGCCTTTGATTTGGGGCAAAAATGGGCACATCCAAAGACAGTTTTGCGGTTTCTGTCGCATTTTATGGCCAAATATCAACTTTGGGTCGCGGGTCGCGGCGGCTTGGCCAGCATTGCGGGAAAATGCGCCTCATTTGAACTTGTGGCCTTATTTAGGGGATTCTGGTCTTATCTCAACTGTTGTGTTGCCTTGGGTGTTGGCAAATTTATCTGAATGTCAGACCATGACGGACGCACACGGAGGAGGGCACATGTCTGAACAGGATATTCCGGCGCTGGCGCTTGAATGGCATCGGTCCGGTCGCGGCGCCGCCATTGCGTCTGTTGTTGAAACATGGGGGTCCGCCCCGCGACCCGTCGGCAGTCAAATCGTCATTGATCGGGATGGCGCGATGGAGGGGTCGGTTTCCGGTGGTTGCGTTGAGGGGGCGGTCATCACCGAGGCGCTAGAGGCGCTTGAGGACGGCCAGCCGCGACTGTTGGAATTTGGCGTGTCAGACGATGACGCGTTTGCCGTTGGTTTGGCATGTGGCGGGCAGATCAAGGTGTTGGTCGAACCGGTGGGCACCGTACTGCCCGAACATCTGTTGGCGGATCTGGTTGCGGCCCGTGCAGCGCGAAAACCGATTGCCTATGTTGCCAAACTTAATGGAACGGCGCGCCGCCTGATTGGGCCGGATGATTTTGCCGATGCCTTTCGTGCGGACAAAAGTTTTGTCACCGACGATGGCAAGGAATTCGTGGCGCTGCACAACCCGCCACTGCGCATGGTCGTGGTCGGCGCGGTGCATATTGCCCAACACCTTGTGTCGATGGCGCGGGCCTGTGGATATGACCCGATCCTTATTGATCCGCGTCCCGTTTTCGGCTCGGCTGAACGGTTTCCGGGCTATCGCATCCTTGACGGTTGGCCGGATGAGGCGCTGGGCGCGTTGGGGCTTGATGCGCGGACTGCCGTTGTGACTCTGACCCATGACAGCAAGCTGGATGATCCGGCGATTGAATGCGCCCTTGGATCAGACGTGTTTTATCTGGGCTGTCTGGGGTCCAAACGTACCCATGCCAAACGCATCGAACGCTTGGGCGCTAAAGGGTTTCAAGAGGATGATATGGCCCGCATTCACGGGCCTGTCGGGCTAAACATCGGCGCGAAATCACCGGCCGAGATCGCGGTCAGCATTATGGCCGAAATCACCCAAGTCCTGAGGCAATCGTGAGGTTTGGTCCCGTTCCGATCGCCGATGCCGAGGGCGCGATCCTTGCGCATTCGCTTGGTCTGTCCTCTGGCAAACTGGGCAAAGGGCGTGTTCTGACGGCTGATGACATCCGCGCGCTTGGCGATGACGGTTTCGAAACGGTGGTGGTTGCGCGGCTGGACGGCGCGGATCTATCCGAAAATGATGCCGCTTTGCGGATTGCCCAAGCGGTTTGCGGGGCAGGGGCGCTGGACCTTAGCCGCCCCACCACAGGGCGCGTAAACATCTATGCCGCAGCGCCGGGCATCGTGAAAATCAACGAGGCTGCTGTTCAGGCGGTCAATTCGGTGGACCCTATGATAACGGTCGCAACCGTGCCGCAGTTTCACCGCTGTGGTCCCCGCACATTGGTCGCCACGATCAAAATCATCGCCTATGGCGTTCCAGAAACAGCCGTCGCACAGGCCGAGGCACAGGCCGCGGCGGCTATTTCGCTGGCGGCGCCTGTGATGAGGTCCGCGACATTGATCGAAACCGTTATTTCCGGTGATGTGCCCTCGGATAAGGGGCGTCAGGCCATACATGGACGATTGGCGCGGCTTGGTATGACGCTTGCGCCGCGTGTCATCGTTTCACATGCCGACCGCGCTATTGCGGATGCCATTGCGGCGGCGGACAGTGACCTGATCTTGATCCTGACCGCATCTGCAACGTCCGATCCCGCTGATGTCGCCCCATCGGCGGTGCGATTGGCGGGTGGGGAGGTCACCCGATTTGGGATGCCGGTCGATCCGGGCAACCTGTTGTTCGTCGGCACACACAATGGGCGCCCTGTTGTTGGGCTGCCGGGATGTGCGCGGTCGCCCGCGCTTAATGGTGCGGATTGGGTTTTGGAACGGGTGATTTGCGGCGAAACCGTTGCGGATGCAGAGATTGATGCGATGGGCGTTGGTGGATTGCTTAAGGAAATTCCAACGCGTCCAAGCCCCCGCGAAGGATAAAAAAGGCCGCCCGAAGGCGGCCGATTTCGTTTTAGGATTTTGCCAGCGGGCTGATCATCATGACCATCTGGCGCCCTTCCATTTTGGGCATATTGTCGACTTTACCGACCTCGGTAATGTCGCCGGCGATCCGTTCAAGCAGTTGGCGGCCCAGATCCTGGTGCGCCATTTCACGACCGCGGAAACGCAGGGTGACTTTGACCTTGTCGCCTTTTTCAAGGAACTTCAGAACGTTCCGCATTTTGACGTCGTAGTCATGAGTATCAGTGCCGGGACGGAACTTGACCTCTTTAACCTCGATGACCTTCTGCTTCTTGCGCGCTTCGGCTTCTTTCTTCTGGGTCTCGTACTTGAACTTGCCGTAGTCCATGATCTTACACACGGGCGGCGTCGCGTTCGGCGAGATTTCGACCAGGTCGAGTTCTGCTTCTGCAGCGAGATCCATGGCGCGGGCAGGTGTTACCACACCGACGTTTTCACCGTCTGCGCCAATCAAGCGGATTTCAGGGGCCCGAATGCGTCCGTTTACGCGGGGGCCGGTTTCACGCACCGGTGGTGCGTTATGAGGTCTGCGGGCTATGGCCTTGTCCTTTCGGCAGTTTCGAAATTTGGCCCGCAACCTAAGCCTAAGCGGTATTCAGCGCAACCCGCAAAAACGCTGCGATCACGGGATATTTCCCCCTGTTTTCAACTTCAAAGATTTTCATTGTCGTGACAAAAGGCACATCGCGCTGGAAGGTTGGGGCACCTGTATTCAGGAAGGACAGGATATGAGAGCATTCGTAATTATTGTTATTGCAGCAGTACTTGGCTTTTTTGGCTATGAATACGCCGCCAAAGGCCGCAACCCAGTAGAGGCGATTGGCGCGCTGGCTGGACAAGCAGGCGAGGCCGCCGAGTCGGCTGTTGAGGTCGCTGGCGACGCCGCCGAAGGCGCAGCCGACATGGCTGAGTCGGCAACTGACTCGGTTACTGATGTGGCTGCAGACGCCGTTGAGGCCGTAGAAGGCGCGGTCGAAGGGATCACCGATGCCGCCGCCGACGCAGCGGACGCGGCGACCGAAATGGCCACTGATGCGGCTGACGCAACAACCGAAATGGCGACCGACGCAGTCGAGGCAACCGCTGACACAGCAGAGGCTGGCAGCGATCTGATGGGCAACCTGCTGGGTGCTGTTGATCCAGCGTCGCTGCTGACTGTCGATGGTTTTGACGCTGAAAAGGTAACAGCCTTTATTGAAGCTTCGGGTCTGTCGGACGGCGTGAAATCGCAACTGACCACCGCTGTATCCGCCGCTGGCGACAATCCAGAGATGGTGCAGACAGTTATTGACCAGATCAAATCGGTCATGGGTCTGTAATTCAGTCCTATCCAAGCAAAGCGGGGCGCAGTGCGTCCCGCTTTTTTGTTTTTATTCAGATGTTTACGTTGTTTTTGTGGGGGCAATTCAAAAGAATATGACAGCGCGGGCATTTTTTCATGCGATGGCGCTTGACGCGCCCAAATACTCCGCATAGAACGCCCCACACATTCGGTGACACACCGATTGGCAAGAAGCGGTTGTAGCTCAGTTGGTTAGAGTACCGGCCTGTCACGCCGGGGGTCGCGGGTTCGAGCCCCGTCAACCGCGCCACTGCCAAACATGTGTCATTTAGAAAGAGCGGTTGTAGCTCAGTTGGTTAGAGTACCGGCCTGTCACGCCGGGGGTCGCGGGTTCGAGCCCCGTCAACCGCGCCACTTTCTATAGAATGCAAAGGCACCCTTCGGGGTGCCTTTTGCGTTTTTCCGGTTATGGTAGATCAGAATACGGAGACTCGCATGGTTTCGGCAATTTTTGGAATTTCTGCTCTACTTTCGTTCGCCTATGGCGCGATTTGGGTGGCGCGCCCTGTGTCTGACCTGCGGTCGGGTTTGAAAACTGGCGCGACCTTTGGGCTGATTATCATTGCGATGTTCTGGGATTTGCCTTTGTGGGCAGCTGCGTTGGCCTTTGGTGCGCTTGGGGATTGGTTCCTGTCGCGCGAACCAGAGGCGGGGCTATTGCCGGGCCTTATCGCGTTCACCATCGGACATTGCATCTATTTGTGGATTCTATGGCCCCTTGCCGGCCCTGCGCCGATTGCGGGGGTTGGGATCCTCATAGTCCTGTCGTTTGTCGTTATGGTCCGACTCTGGGGCGAGTTGGGTATTCTGAGAATACCGGTCGCATTTTACACGGCGATTTCCTTTGTCCTTGGGTGTTTCGCCCTTGGTCTGCCGTCAGAGGCGCTGATCTTGACAGCGGGTGTGCTGTCCTTCATTCTGTCTGATGTCATTCTGGCCTTTGAGCTTTTCGTGATGAAAGAGGACACCCTTTTGAAACGGATCGCCTGTCGGGCGGTGTGGCTGTTTTACTGGGGCGGGCAGGCGGCGATTCTGTACGGCGCATCCGCGCTGACCTAGCTGGGGCACATCATGGTCATCGCGTTGATTGTCGTTTTATTCGGACTTGGCGGGGTACTGATCCTGCTAAGCACGCGGCGACAATTTCGCAAACTGCATGATCGCGCGATGGGCGCTAATCCAATCTACCGCTTGTTGACCCCCAAGGGCGCAACTGGCCAGCGGATCTACCTGTTTGTTGCGCGGATGGTTCTGCGCGGCGTCGGTATTGCGGCGCTGGTGTTTGCGCTGGTGCCGATTGTGTTCAACGTCGCCTTCTATGTCTTCTATGTCGCGCCGTTTCGAGGGCAGGCGTTTGATGCCGAAACATGGGCTGCGGCGGCGCAATGTGATGGCCCGTTCGATCTGGCCTGTGGCCAGGAACAGCCCTTATGCACCCGTGGGCCAATGGTGCGCGATTTGCTGCGCCATCACATCATCCGGTCACAGTCATCCCGACAAGAGGTTGTCGCAACAATCGGTCCTGATGAATACGATGTTCAGCTGGACGATGGCCGGATTTGTTCGGCCTATCATTTGGGAATCTGCAGCGGATTGGGCATCGATTATGACGCCTTGTATGTCTGTTATGGCCCAGACGATGTCGTCGCCTCGGCAGGAACAATCCAGCATTAAAAAAGGGGCGCGAGGCCCCTTGATTATGTGATCGCGTCCAGAATGCGTGCCCAGCTGCGGGTGCCTTTGTGGAAACTGCGCAGGTCGTATTTTTCATTCGGGCTGTGGATCTGGTCGTCATCAAGACCAAAGCCCACCAGCATCGAATCCATCCCGAGGATGGTTTTGAAATAACCGGCGACAGGGATTGAGCCGCCTGACCCGACAAAAGCGGCGGGGCGGGGCCATTCATCGCTCAGCGCTTGGCGCGCGGCCTCAAACGCTGGATGATCGGTGGCCATCACGCTGGCCGGACCTGCGCCGTGGTCATGGAATTCAACGGTGCAATCGGCAGGCAGGCAGGACGTGACATAGGCGCGGAATGCGTCACGGATTTTGTGGGGGTCTTGCGTGCCAACAAGGCGGAAGCTGATCTTGGCGCGTGCCTCGGCCGGTAGGACGGTTTTGAACCCGTCACCGGTATAGCCGCCGGTGATGCCGTTCACCTCACAGGTCGGGCGCGCCCAGACCATTTCCAGAACGGATTTACCGGCCTCGCCTGCAGGCACCGAAAGGCCGACCGACCCAAGGAACCCCGTGGCATCAAAACCCAGCGCATCCCATTGCGCGCGCAGCTCATCCGTCAGATCAGGAACGCCGTCATAGAACCCCGGCACGGTAACGCGGCCCTGATCGTCATGCAGGCCCGCGATGATCCGGTTTAACACGCGGATTGGGTTGATTGCGGGGCCGCCGAACATGCCCGAATGCAGGTCCTTGGACGGGCCTTTGATCACCACCTCTTCGCCCAAGAGACCGCGCAGCATGGTGCAGATCGCAGGCGTATCCTTGTCAAACATGCCGGTGTCACAGATCAGCGCAATGTCTGCGGTGAGCTCGTCACGGTTTTCTTCCATGAACGGGATCAGCGAGGGCGAGCCGGATTCTTCTTCGCCTTCGAGGAAAATGGTGATTTTTCCGGGCAGTTCGCCGGTGACCGCCTTCCATGCGCGGCATGCCTCGATAAAGGTCATTAACTGCCCCTTGTCGTCGCTCGATCCGCGGGCACGGATTACCTTGCCGTTTGGTGTGTCCTGCACCTCGGGGTCAAACGGATCACGATCCCACAGGTCGAGGGGATCAACCGGCTGAACATCGTAGTGACCATAGAACAGCATATGAGGTCCGTCGCCTTGGGAATGGGCAACGACCATCGGATGGCCGGGTGTCGGGCGCACCTCGGCGTCGAAGCCAAGCGCGCTTAGGTCATCGGCAATCATCTGGGCGGCGGTTTGGCAATCGGCCTTATAGGCGGGGTCGGTGCTGATCGATGGGACGCGCAACAGGGCGTTCAAACGCTCTAACGCGTTCGGCAGGTCGGAATCGATTTGATCGAGAATGGCGTTCAGCGACATTATTGGTGCCTTTATTCTAGAAATTTGCGCCGAATCCGCGTCGCAATGGACGGGAACGTTGCGGCGACTGTGCAGAAATAGTGCAGGGGCGTCAAAAGGTAGCGTATTGTTCCGGCAGTCCTCGCATTATATGAACGGCTGTGCATGTCGTTAATACGACGTGCCGGCCGCAAAGAGGATACGACTTTGGACTACACCGCAAAGCTTGATGCCGCGATCGACAAACTGCACGACGAAGGCCGCTATCGCACCTTTATCGACATCGAACGCCGGAACGGACAGTTCCCGCATGCGCTATGGCGTCGTCCGGACGGATCCGAGCAAAACATCACGGTTTGGTGCGGCAACGATTACCTTGGTATGGGGCAGCATCCTGTCGTTCTGGATGCGATGCACGAGGCGCTGGATGCGACCGGCGCGGGGTCCGGCGGCACACGTAATATCAGCGGCACCACGGTGTACCATAACCGTCTAGAGGCCGAACTGGCCGATCTGCACGGCAAAGAGGCGGCGCTGTTGTTCACAAGCGCCTATATCGCCAATGACGCAACCCTTTCGACCCTGCCCAAACTGTTCCCGGGCCTGATCATTTATTCGGACGAACTGAACCACGCCTCGATGATCGAGGGCATCCGCCGCAATGGCGGGGCGAAACGTGTGTTCCGCCATAACGATCTGGATCACCTGCGCGAACTGTTGATGGCGGATGATCCAAGCGCGCCCAAGCTGATCGCGTTTGAGTCGGTGTATTCGATGGACGGCGACATTGGCCCGATCAAAGAGATTTGCGATCTGGCAGACGAATTTGGTGCGCTGACCTATCTGGATGAGGTTCACGCGGTCGGTATGTACGGAAAACGCGGTGGCGGTGTGTCCGAACGTGACGGTCTTGCCCACCGTATCGACATCATCAACGGCACATTGGGCAAAGCGTTTGGTGTGCATGGCGGTTACATCGCGGCCTCGGCGCGTATGTGTGACGCGATCCGGTCCTATGCGCCGGGCTTTATCTTTACCACTTCCCTTCCGCCCGTTGTGGCGGCTGGGGCTGCGGCATCGGTGGCGCATCTGAAAACCGATCAGGCGATCCGTGATCTGCATCAGGAACGCGCCAAGGTGCTGAAACTGCGTCTCAAGGGGCTTGGCCTGCCGATTATCGATCATGGCACGCACATTGTGCCGGTGATCGTGGGCAATCCTGTCCACACCAAGAAACTGTCGGATATGCTGCTGGATCAGTTCGGCATCTACGTACAGCCGATCAATTTCCCGACAGTTCCACGCGGGACCGAACGTCTGCGGTTTACACCGTCGCCGGTCCACGGCCCGAAAGAAATCGACGCCTTGGTTCAGGCGATGGATTCGCTGTGGTCGCACTGTGCGCTGAATCGTGCCGAAATGGCCGGCTAACTTTTTCTAAGGATGCGTAAAGACTTCGTGTATGGTAGCCCAACATAAGGAGCTACCAGATTCGGTATGTGGTTGGCTCTGGTTGGTGCAAGGCGATGGGACAGCCTAATGATCGGAATGGGATTCAGACGCAAGGCGGCTGCCGAGGAAGTTGAACCGAAAGGTTTCGACGACTTTGAACTGCTGCTGGGCGATGTCATGCGGGGCGAACGGGCCACGCTGGGCAAGAGTCTCTTGGATGTTCAACGTGAACTGAAAATCAAAGCCGCCTACATCGCCGCCATCGAAAACGCCGATCCGACAGCGTTTGATACACCAGGATTTATTGCCGGCTACGTCCGGTCCTATGCACGCTATTTGGGCATGGACCCTGAATCGGCGTTTGAAGCATTTTGCGCCGAAAGCGGTTTCAGCACCGCGCATGGCATGTCGGCCGCTGCGTCGTCGCCCAAGAATGGTCGCGAAGAACGCAAGTTCGGCACCCAAGGCCCCGACATTTTCGCGGGCAGCAAGACCCAGTTTATCCCAACATCCGAAAGCATGTTCAGCCGTATTGAGCCGGGCGCGATTGGGTCGATCCTTGTTCTGGTGGCATTGATCGGCGGTCTGGGATTTGGCGGCTATAGTGTTTTGCAAGAAGTGCAAAAGGTTCAGATGGCGCCGGTTGAAAATATTCCCGTCGTTGTGGCCGACCTTGATCCGCTGGCGGGTGTTGGTATCGCCGATGAAACGCTGTTGACCGCAGAAACCAACAGTCTGGCGTCCTTTGCAGCGCCAACAAGCGATGTGATCGACCGTCTTTATCGTCCTCAGGCGCTTGAAACGCCGGTGATGATTGCGCGTGACGGCCCGATTTCCGCGCTTGACCCATCCAGCATTGGTGCCTTGGCGCCAGCCGGTGGGGCGTCGTCGTCTGATATTCTGGCCGCTTTGGCCGAGGCGAATGTGACTGACCCAGCATTGGAGAGCACTGTCCAAGTGACCGAAGAGCCGATGCCAGGCGTTCAGGTTGTTGCTGTGCGTCCGGCGTGGGTGCGCGTCAATTCCGCTGATGGTACCGTGATTTTCGAAGGTATCATGAACGGCGGTGACATTTTTGATGTGCCGCAAACCGAAGAGGCCGCGACATTGCGTGTGGGCGAATCCGGTGCGGTGTATTTCCAGATCAACGGCGAACACTTTGGCCCCGTTGGCGAACGCGGTGTCGTGACCTCGAACGTTGCGCTGTCGGTTGATAGCCTGACAGCCGCCTATCAGGTGGCCGACCTGACGGCCGATGTTGACCTTGCCAAGGTCGTTGCAGAGCTGACACCTCAACAATAATCCCTTTCGCCCGTTGCCTGTCGGGGTCGGGCGGCTTAGGTAATGCGTGACGCATTCAAGGGGCTTTTTATGTCGCACAATCCGATCCGTCCGTGGCGCAATATTGATCGCCGTAAATCCCGTCAGATTATGGTTGGAAACGTCCCCGTTGGTGGCGACGCCCCGATCACTGTGCAGACGATGACGAATACGCTGACCACGGATGTTGCCGGAACGTTGGATCAGGTGATCCGCTCGGCCGAGGCGGGCGCCGATATCGTGCGGGTTTCGACACCGGATGAGGCATCGACCGCCGCCCTGAAAGAGATTTGCCGCGAAAGCCCTGTGCCCATCGTTGCCGACATCCATTTCCATTACAAACGGGCGATTGAGGCCGCCGAGGCGGGCGCGGCCTGTTTGCGGATCAATCCCGGCAATATCGGCGATGAAACCCGCGTGCGCGAGGTGATCAAGGCCGCCAAGGATCATGGATGTTCGATCCGGATCGGCGTAAATGCCGGATCGCTGGAAAAGCACCTGCTGGACAAATACGGCGAACCCACACCCGATGCGATGGTGGAAAGCGGCATGGATCACATCAAGATCCTGCAGGACAATGATTTCCACGAATTCAAGATCAGTTGCAAAGCCTCGGATGTGTTCATGGCCACCGCGGCCTATCAGATGTTGGCCGACGCCACCGATGCCCCGATCCACCTTGGGATCACCGAAGCGGGCGGTTTGATGTCGGGCACGATCAAATCCTCGATCGGTCTGGGCAGCCTGCTTTGGATGGGGATCGGCGATACGCTGCGCGTCAGTCTGAGCGCCGACCCTGTAGAAGAGGTCAAGGTCGGGTATGAAATCCTGAAAAGCCTTGGGCTGCGCCATCGGGGTGTGAATATCATTTCCTGCCCAAGCTGTGCCCGCCAAGGGTTTGACGTGATCAAAACGGTCGAAATCCTTGAGGATCGCTTGGCCCATATTAAAACACCGATGAGCCTGTCGATTATTGGCTGCGTGGTGAACGGCCCGGGCGAGGCATTGATGACAGACGTCGGCTTTACCGGCGGTGGCGCGGGATCGGGGATGGTCTATCTGGCGGGGAAAGCCAGCCACAAGTTGTCAAACGACCAGATGATCGATCACATCGTCGAAGAGGTGGAAAAGAAAGCCGCCGAACTGGACGCAGCCGCCGCCGAATAAACGTTAGCAAGCGGTGCGGGCTGCGCCCGCGTTGTGATGCCTCGCGCCCCTGATCGGGGCGCTCAGGCCGCCTAACCGCGCCGATGGGCGTTTAGGGGACGTCTAGAACGATTTTGCCGACATGAGATTTTTCTGAAAACGCCTGTTGCGCCTTGGAGATGTCGGACAGGGGATAGGTGGCGGCGACAAGCGGTTTGATTTGGTTGTTTTCAATCCGCGCAACCAGATTTTCAAAAACCTGTGGTTCCAGAATGGTGCAGCCAAAGAAGCTGAGATCCTTGAGGTAGAGCGTGCGCAGGTCTAGATCGACGAAAGCGCCAGCTATTGCGCCGGACACAGCATAACGTCCGTGGGGGCGCAAAACCTCTAGCAGGGATGGCCATGTCGGACCCGCCACCAAATCCACGACAACATCGACAGAGTTTTTCCCCAAGGCAGCGATCAGATCATCGTTGCGATCTATAGTTTGGTCTGCGCCAATCGCCCTCAGCTGGCTGGCTTTGCCTGCGCTGGTCACAGCGATGACCCCTGCGCCGCGCGCCTTGGCCAGTTGAATGGCAGCCGATCCCACGCCGCCTGATGCGCCGGTGACAAGAACAGTATCCTTCGGGCCGACCGCCGCGCGGGTCAGCATGTTTTCTGCGGTCGAGTAGGAGCAGGGAAATGAGGCAAGTTCGATGTCGGATAGGTCAGAACGCACCGCGTAGGCATGGCGAGCATCAACGCGGGTATACTGGGCAAATCCGCCATCGCATTCAGAGCCAAAGTACCATTTGGGTGACTGCGCGGCGCCGTTCACATAAGTCAGGCAAGGTTCAATGATGACCCGTTCGCCCATGCGATCCGATGGCACAGCCGCCCCAACGGCAACGATCCTGCCGCAGACGTCGGCCCCTTGGATACGCGGCAGGGACAGGGCGTTGCCGCCCCAGCCCGCATCATCCGCGTCATTTTCGCCCTTGGAGTACCACCCCGTCCGCGTGTTCAGGTCGGTATTGTTCACGCCCGCGGCACTGACCCGCACCAGAACATCATGGTCGCCGATTTGGGGGACTGGCACATCGTGACGATATGACAGAACCTCGGGGCCGCCGTGGCCGGTCAGCAGAACGGCCTGCATCGTGTCGGGCAGGGTCATGACGCTGGATCAGTCTGCGCGCTGTTCAGCGATGATGGCCGCCAGCTGCGACTGGGGCACATAACCGCGGACCATTTCATCCTCGACGACAAAGGTTGGGGTGCCACTGATCTGCATGCGCGCGCCCAGTTCGGCATTCCGGCGCAGAACCTCGGTCACGGCGTCGCTGTTCATTTGCGAAAACACGTCCTGAACGCTGAGGCCTGCGGTGCGGGCCAGTTGTTCCAGCGCGGTTTCAGTGATCGCGCCGCGCATATTCATCAGCGTGTCATGCACCAGTTTATAGGCTTCGTCGCCTGAGGTTTGTTTGACCGCAATCGCAAAGCGGGCCGCCAGAACCGACTGTTCGCCAAGGATCGGGTATTCTTTGACCACCACGCGGATGTTCCCGTCGTGGTTCACCAGCGCCTCAACCTCGGGGAAGGCGCGTTTACAATAGCCGCAGCGGTAATCCATAAATTCGACGATTGTGATGTCACCGTCCGGATTGCCGCCCACGTAGGAATACCCATCGTTTGTCAGTTCGTTTTCAAACGCGCGGGCAAGGTTTTGATCGTTTGCGGCCTCGGCGACGGCTTGGCGTTCCTCAAGAACGCCGATCGCCTCCATTAGGACCTCGGGGTTGTCGAGCAGATAGGCGCGGACCTCGGCGCGGAAAGCATCGCGTTCGGCATCGGTCATGGCCGATAGGTCAAAGGCCTGCGCGAATCCGGCCGTCAGGCTAAGGGCGGCCGCCAGAATAATACGTTTCATATCGATGCTCCGACTTACATTCTTGTCCGTGCGCTGGGTGAGTGTGTTGACCTAGGCAATGCGCTTGGGCAAACAGTGGTCAGCCAGAACAATGCAATCATTACGAGGCGAGCATGCGTGTTTCAAGGCGTGGATCTGTTGATCCCTTCATTGTGATGGATGTCATGGAGGCCGCCCGCCGCGCCGAAGAGGCCGGACGGCACATCATCCACATGGAGGTGGGTCAGCCGGGCACCGGTGCGCCAAAGGCGGCGCTGGATCGGCTAAAGGGTGATCTGGATGGTTGCAGCCTTGGCTATACCGTTGCCTTGGGAGTGCCCGAGCTGCGCCAGCGGATTGCGCGGTTGTACGGTGATTGGCACAACGTTGATATGGACCCGGACAGGGTTGTCGTGACCGCAGGTGCATCGGGGGCCTTTTTGCTGGCGTTTACCGCGCTCTTTGACACCGGTGAACGGGTCGGATTGGGCGCGCCATGCTATCCGTCCTATCGTCAAATCCTCAAGAGCTTTGACGTGCAGGCCATTGATATCCCAACAAAGTTGGAAAACGGATTTCAGCCGGTTCCGTCTGATGTTGCCGATCATGATTTGAACGGATTGATCGTCGCGTCGCCTGCAAACCCCACCGGAACGATGTTGTCCAAAGGCGAACTGGCGGCGCTTTCGGATGCCTGTAACGCACGAAATGCGGCCTTTATTTCGGACGAAATTTACCATGGTCTGGATTTTGGGAAACAGTCGGCGACAGCCGCCGCTGTGACCGATCAGGTCTATGTGATCAATTCGTTCTCAAAGTATTTTAGCATGACGGGCTGGCGCGTTGGCTGGATGATTGTTCCGCCAGACCACGTCAGAACCGTCGAGCGGATCGCGCAAAATCAGTTTATCTGCGCCAATCATGCCGCGCAGCGGCTGGCGCTATATGCGATGGACTGCGACGAAGAGTTGCAGGCAAATATCGCCGTCTATGCCGAAAATCGCCGCCTGATGTTGGCCGAATTGCCCAAAGCGGGGTTCGAACGCTTTGCGTCGCCGGATGGGGCGTTTTACGTCTATGCCGATGTGTCAGAGTTTACCGAGGACAGCCGCGCCTTTGCTACAGAAATTCTGGAACAGGCCGGTGTCGCGGTGACGCCGGGGCTCGATTTCGATCCCAAAGAGGGGCACAAGTGGTTGCGGTTTTCATATGCCCGAAGCACAGACGACATTCGGATGGGTCTGAGCCGCCTGGCAACCTTTATGCAGGGGCGTCGCGCGTGACACGGGTCTGGGCCATTGTCGCGTTTATTGTGATGCTTGCCGGGCAGGTGTCCGCGCAAGAATTTACCGGTCTGGCCCGCGTGGATGCAGATGCCAGTCAGATGCGGGATGTGCGCGGTGGGGCCGAGTTAACGCTTTATCTGTCGCAAGTTGTGCCGTTTCGTGTCTTTACTGTGGATGCGCCCAAACGGGTCGTCATTGATTTCCGCGAGGCCGATTGGCGCGGTGTGACACAGGACAAATTGCTGAACACCAACGCGGTTGTTGGGGCGCATTTTGGGGTGTTTCAGCAAGGTTGGTCGCGGATGGTTTTGGAACTTGCGCGGCCAATGACGGTTGAAACGGCCGGTATGGCCGTCAACGAACTGGATGGGACTTCGGTATTGACGCTGCGCTTGGCGAATGCGTCCGATGACGAATTTGCGGCTTATGCGGGCGTGCCCGATGGGGCAGGGTGGGCTGTGGCATCCGTCGAAACGCCCGACATTCCCGAGAGTGCAGAGGGCACATTTGTTGTTGCCATTGATGCTGGCCATGGCGGGATTGATCCCGGTGCGCAACGTGATGGTCTGCGTGAGGCGGATTTGATGCTGCTGCTGGCGGCGGAAATTACCGATACGCTGAACCGCATCGACGGGATGCAGGCGGTTCTGACCCGCAGCCGTGACGAGTTTGTGCCGCTAAATGAACGAATGACCATCGCGCGGGCGGCAGGCGCGGATGTGTTTGTGTCGCTTCATGCTGATGCGCTTGAGGGCGATAGCGTGACAACCGGCGCATCCGTCTACACGCTGTCACAAGAGGCGCAGGACGAAGCATCCCAACGCATGGCTGAACGTCATGATCGAGCCGACCTGTTGGCTGGGCTGGACCTTACCGGTCACGATGACACGGTGGCGACGATCCTGATGGATCTTGCGCGGCTGGATACGGCCCCGCGCAGCATCGCGCTGGCCGATGAAATCGTTCAGGGGCTGCGCGACACCGGTGCACGGCTTAATAACAACCCGCGTCGCAGTGCCATGCTGGCGGTTCTGAACGCGCCCGATTTTCCCTCGGTACTGATCGAGGTGGGGTTCTTGTCAAACCAAGCAGACCGAGAGGCGTTGCGATCCCCAGAGGGGCGCGCGCGGGTTGCGGCGGGGATTGTCCTTGCGTTGCAACGTTGGGCGGCGGCAGATGCGGCGCGGTCGGAATTGGTCCGCCGCTAGCGTCACCGGAAAGTGAGCATCAGCGGCACAATTGCGCGCATAATTACAGCTTGCGGTTTTGACCCGCGCGACTGCCTGCCATATAAGCGGGCCATCTAATTTCGGGAATTCGGCAGTGCTGCGTTTTATTTCGGCTTTCTTTGGCGCGATCTTTACCTTGGGCACCCTTGGGGTGGCGATGGGGGTGCTGCTGCTGGGCGGTATCTTTTTTATCTATGACAAGGATTTGCCGACCTACGAAACACTGTCGCAGTACACGCCCAAAACCATCAGCCGGATTTATTCCGGCGAGGGCCGGATCATCGACGAATTTGCGGTCGAACGTCGTCTGTTTACGCCCGCTGACGAAATCCCCGATATCGTCAAATATGCCTTTGTTTCGGCTGAGGATCAGAACTTTTTCATTCATCCGGGCTATGACATTCGCGGTATCGCAGCGGCGGCTGTCGAGGCGCTGCAATCGCGTGGTCGCGATATTCGCGGTGCATCGACGATCACACAGCAGGTGATGAAGAACTTCTTGCTGTCGGCTGACAGAACGGCGGAACGCAAGATCAAGGAACTGATCCTTGCGGTGCGTATCGAACAGGTGCTGAGCAAGGATGAAATTCTAGAACTCTATCTGAACGAAATCTTCCTTGGCCAAAACTCGTACGGTGTCGCGGCTGCGGCGCAAACCTATTACAACAAACCGCTGGCCGACCTGACACCGGGCGAGGCGGCGTATCTTGCGTCGCTGGCGCAGCGTCCGGGCAATTTGCACCCCGTTCGGCAATATGATGACGCGGTTGCGCGTCGGAACTATGTTCTGGGGCGCTTGGCCGAGGATGGCTACATCACCGAAGAAGTGGCTGAGATCGAAAAGTCGCTACCGCTTAGGACCGTTCAATCCGGCGATTACGATAGTTTCCGGTCGGCCCTGCCGCCGCGCGACTATTTCACCGATGAAATTCGTCGCCAACTCAGCCAGAACTTCGGCGAGGACGAATTCTTTACCGGTGGTCTGTCCATCCGTGCCACCGTCGATCCCGAACTTCAGATCAACGCGGCCCATGCGCTTCAACGTGCGCTTGAGGGGTACGATCGGTCGCTGAAAGAATGGCGCGGCACTGGTATCCAACTGACGTCGGACCAATTGGTGGACGAGGCCACGTGGCGTGATGCCTTGGGCGATGTTGATGTGCCGCGCGATATCACGCTGGATAGCCAATGGTATCCAGCGGTTGTTCTGGACATTGAGGATCAGCGCCTTGTTGTCGGGATCGAGGGCGTCGAAGGCGCAGGCGCGGATGTGCCGCGCAGCGACATCCAATGGATGGTCGGCAACTTCTTTGACAACTTTGAAATCGGAGATGTCGTGCATGTGCGCGCCGAAACGGCGGATGGCGCATTCCAGAATTGGTCGCTGCGTCAAATCCCTGAGGTGCAGGGCGCCTTTATGGCGATGGACGTCAATTCGGGCCGTGTGATTTCGATGCAGGGTGGGTTTAGCTACGAAGACTCGGTCTTTAACCGCGCAACACAGGCCCGTCGTCAGCCCGGTTCATCGTTCAAGCCGTTCGTTTATGCGGCTGCCTTGGACAGCGGGTATAGCCCCGCTACCATCATCGTTGACGCACCGATCGAGATTGATACGCCTCAGGGCCTGTGGCGTCCACAAAACGCAAGCAACCAGTTCTACGGACCGACCCCGCTGCGGACCGGGATTGAACAATCGCGGAACCTGATGACCATCCGTTTGGCGCAAGAGGTCGGGATGTATGTCGTGTCGGATTATGCCGAACGGTTTGGCGTCTATGACGAAATGAACGACTTCCTGTCCAACGCGCTTGGCGCGCAGGAAACCACGCTCTACCGCGTTGTGGCGGCCTATGCGATGTTTGCCAACGGCGGTGAACGTGTATCACCGACCATGGTTGACCGTGTTCAGGATCGTTTCGGCCAGACCGTCTATCGCCATGATGACCGGACCTGCGTTGACTGCGGTATCG
This sequence comes from Marivivens sp., assembly GCA_965215785.1. Taxonomy (GTDB): domain Bacteria; phylum Pseudomonadota; class Alphaproteobacteria; order Rhodobacterales; family Rhodobacteraceae; genus Marivivens. The sequence goes on from OZ244120.1 coordinate 2,074,799, forward strand.
TTAATCTGCCCGAGGGCGAGTCGCCCCAGATCGCATCGAACCGCGACCGGATTATGAATGCGGTGACTGCCTATCAGCTGACCTCGATGATGCAGGGCGTTGTGGATCGCGGTACCGCTAGCCGTACCGTTAATCTGCCTGTGCCGATTGCAGGTAAAACCGGTACGACCAACGATGCCAAGGACGTGTGGTTCGTCGGCTTTAGTTCGAACATCGTGGCAGGCTGCTATATCGGGTATGATACCCCCCGCAGCCTTGGGTCCGGCGCGTCGGGCGGCGGGCTATGTGGCCCTGTGTTCAATGAATTCATGACCGCTGCTATTGCGGAATTTGGTGGCGGCCCCTTCGCGGTGCCGGACGAATGCCAGTTCATCAAAATTGATCGCTTTACCGGTGCGCGTCTGCCCGATGACGCAAGCGGTGAAAATGTGAACACCGAATGTTTCCGCCGCGGCGAAGAACCCGTGTTCGGCATCATGTTCGACGGTGGTTTTGCATTCAACGATGATCTGCCGCTGCTTGATATCGTGCCGCAGGAAACCCGCCGTGTCACAACGTCGGATGGTGGCACCGCGGTTGTTGGCCCGAACGCCAGCCTGACCAGCATCACCTCGGGCGGTTTGTACTGACCCTTCTTGCCCATGGCCCGCGCAAGGGCTATGACCCGCTATAATTTGCCGGGCGCTGTGCGTTCGGCCCTTAACGAACCGGAACGATCATGCGCGCTGAAATTCAGAACATCGTGAACGCAATCGAAAAATCGGCCGAGCTGCTGGCTCAGCGGATGGATTGGGAAACGGCCAAGTTCCGTCTGGAAGAATTTGACGCCCGCGTTGAGGATCCGACCCTGTGGGACGATCCCGAAGCTGCGCAAAAACTGATGCGTGAACGTCAGGTTTTGGTGGCGGCGATTGAGGGCTATGAGGGCATCAAGCAAGAGCTGTCCGATAATATCGAACTGATCGAGCTTGGCGAAATGGAGGGCGATGACGAGGTTGTTGCCGAGGCCGAAGCCGCGCTCAAAGACCTGAAAGAAAAAGCCGCCGAAAAAGAGCTGGAAGCCCTGCTTGATGGCGAGGCCGATGGCAATGATACGTTCCTTGAGATCAACTCGGGTGCGGGCGGTACAGAAAGCTGTGACTGGGCCTCGATCCTTGCGCGTATGTATGTCCGCTGGGCCGAGAAAAAGGGCTATAAGGTCGAACTTCAGTCCGAGACACCGGGCGAAGAGGCGGGTATCAAATCGGTCGCCTATAAGATCAGCGGCCCTAACGCCTATGGCTGGCTGAAATCCGAAAGCGGTGTTCACCGTCTGGTGCGGATTTCGCCCTATGACTCGGCCGCGCGTCGCCACACATCGTTTAGTTCGGTCTGGGTGTATCCGGTTGTCGATGACAACATCGAAATCGAGGTGAACCCGTCGGACATCCGCATCGATACCTTCCGTTCGTCGGGGGCAGGCGGCCAGCACGTCAACACCACCGACTCGGCTGTGCGGATCACCCACTTGCCAACCGGTATCGTGACCACCAGTTCCGAAAAATCCCAGCACCAGAACCGCGATATCGCGATGAAGGCGTTGAAATCGCGTCTGTATCAGATGGAACTTGATCGTCGGAACGCCGATATCAACGCGGCCCACGAAGCCAAGGGCGATGCCGGTTGGGGCAACCAGATCCGGTCCTATGTTCTGCAGCCATATCAGATGGTCAAAGACCTGCGGACATCGTTCGAAACCTCGGACACGCAAGGTGTGTTGGACGGTGATCTGGACGGCCTGATGGCCGCCACCTTGGCACATGGCGCATCGGGTAAATCGCGCGCGGATGCCAACGCCGATAGCTGATCTAGCGGCGTTCAGCACCATGACTGACCTAACAGGGTGGGGCGGCGCGTCAGATTTTGCTTGACGATGTTTGGTTCGGATGTGGATCATTTTGATATGAGCCAGTCCAATACACCTGTTTCGCCGCCCTCGCCGTTGCCGCAGATTGGCAAAGTCACGATCTTCGATATCCTATCAGCGCTTAAGGCGGGTGTGTTTGATTTTCGGCGCGAACCGCAGTTCGGGCTATTCTTTTCTGCACTTTATGCCTTGGTCGGATGGGTTTTGTTGACCCAAGGGGCCGGGCATGTCAGTTGGGTTTTGACCGTGTCGCTGGGGTTTCCGCTGGTTGCGCCCTTTGCGGCGGTGGGTCTGTATGAGGTCAGCCGCCGGATCGAGGCGGATTTGCCCCTCACGTGGCGGGATGTCCTTGGCGTTGTCTGGCGCGAAAGAACGCGGCAGATCCCGTGGATGGGCGCGCTGATTGCGATCTATTTTCTGTTCTGGACGTTTTTGGCGCATATGATCTTTGCCGTTTTTATGGGGCTGAGCGTTATGCGTAATGTCACCAGTAGCGTCGATATGTTCCTGACGCCCAATGGCCTGACGATGGTTGGGACCGAGATTGTTATTGGGGGCGCGTTGGCGTTTTTGCTTTTCTCGATGACGGTGGTCAGCTTGCCGCTGCTGCTGGAAAAAGAGGTCGACTTTGTCACCGCGATCCTGTTGTCGCTAAAAACCGTGGCTGCGAATTTCGGGGTGATGGTGATTTGGGCCGGGATCATCGCAGTATTGACGGTCGCCGCGCTGGTGCCTGCGTTTCTTGGCTTGCTGATTGTTCTGCCGGTGCTAGGGCACGCAACATGGCATCTTTATCGGCGGTCTCTTTACGACGAGACATAAAAAAGGGCGCCTGTGGCGCCCCTGAGGATCAGCGATTGCCGACCTATTCTTACTTTGCAGCAGGCTTTTTCGCGGCCGTCGATGCCGACAGCGGGTCATCCTGACGCTGAACCGACCCCTCAAAGTGGGCGCCGCTTTCGATCGCGATGGTTTTGTGGATGATGTCGCCTTCGACGCGTGCGGTCGATGTCAGGCGGACCTTCAGGCCACGAACGCGGCCAATGATGCGGCCGTGGACCACAACGTCGTCTGCGATAACTTCGCCACGAACGGTAGCGCCTTCGCCAACGGTTAGCAGGTGCGCACGGATATCACCGTCAACCTGACCTTCGATTTGGATGTCACCGGTGGTTTTCATGTTGCCGGTGATGTGCAGGTCTGTCGACAGAACCGATGCAGGTGGTTTTGCTTTCGGGGTCGAAGACGCAGCGAAGTCAGCCGCCGGCTTTGCAGCGGGTGCTGCCGGTGCAGCAGCTGCTGGCGACGTGTCAGTTTCGGTTGCCTTCGGTCCCGGCTCGTTGATTTTGCTTTTAGAAAACATCTTGTCCAGCTCTTATATAAGTCATTGGGTTAAGGGGCGAGCCCCCGACGCGGATCTCATAGTGCAGGTGAGGTCCGGTTGACCGTCCAGAATTCCCCATATCACCGATCCGTTCACCTTGCGATACCCTTTGTCCAACTTGCACGCGAATGGCATTCAAATGCGCATAGCGCGTTTCGATGCCGAATTCATGTTGGATCTTAATTAGGCGGCCGTAACCAGATGACCACCCTGCGAATGTGACAACACCGTCAGCAGTCGAATAGATCGGGGTGCCGATAGGACCGGCAAAGTCGGTGCCTTCGTGCATGCGTCCCCAACGCATACCAAATCCAGAGGTAAAGCGGAAGTTTTCGCGCACGGGCATGACGAACGGGGCCTTTTGCGCGGCCAACCGGTAGAGATTGATCCGGTCAAGTGCCGTCAGAATGCCGTTAACGCGCAATGTGTCGGCGTCAGGTTCCGCGCCACGTGTCGAAAACTGAATTGGGTTCAGCGGACCGCCGGTACCGGAATAACCGCGGCGCACCTGATCCAACAGGTTTTCGGTGTTCAAACCGGCGGCTGAAAACATTTTATCCAGCGGTTCGACCGATACCAGCATGGCCTCTTCCAACTGACGGAAAATGGCGTCGTTGCGTTCTTCGAGAAGGCGGATTTCCAGTTCCAACTCGCTCGCGCGGTCAAGCGCCTCTTGCGCGTTCGCCTCGACCAGATCGCGTTCGGCGGCGGTTGCAGCCAGTGCATCGTTCAGCATGTCGACGGTGCCGGCCAGTTCGGTCGACATCGGCAGGCTCGCGCCGCCGTCGCCCTCAAGGCTGGCGGTGATCAGGTCAAGCTGTTCGGTCAGCCGTTTGCGTTCTTGCATGGTGCGGCGCAGGGTGGCCTGAACCACCTCTAGTCCGGTTTCCAACTCGCGGCGGCGATCCTCTGATGCAAGCAGTTCAGACTGCATCACGGAAATCTGCGCCAGGGCCGAGTTGAACCGTTCCTGTGCGGCTGCGGCCTCTTCTGCGCGTTGGTCGCGTTGGGCCGATAGCGTATTCAGGCGATCTTCGTATTCGATTTGATCGCGGCGCGCCTGAGCGCGGAAATTCCCCGCGCCGATTGAATCCATCAAAACAATCGCTGTTGCTGTGATCGTCCAGATCACAATGCCCAGCCCGAATACCCATGCAAAAAGCTGAGTTTCCGACCGCAAACGAATAAATCGCGTTTCGGTGTCCGAACGCAGAAACAGCCGTTTTTCAGGAAAGTATCTTTCTAGTGTCCCATGGACGCGTGTCATGATCCGAGATCGCAACGTTTCTTTCCCTGTCCCATCCCAATCGTGCGAAAGATGTCCCGTCACCTTTCAGTTTTTAAAGGTGTTAACGGGGGGGCGCTCAGGCTGCAAGAATTTTGACATTAAATTTCCGCAAGGGTGCCGGTTTCCGCCGATTAACCGCGGACAGAGGCGCTATCGCTGAGGGGCCAGTAGAAATCTGGTGGGATTCCGGCCTCGGCGCGTTTCTCTTCGTTAAAGGGCGCTTTGAGCGCACCGTGGAAATATTTGCGCACCAATTCGTGGAACGCGTCCTTGGGGTCTGTATCAAATCGACCGCAGAGGAAGTGGAACCATTTCGACCCATAGGCAACATGGTGGACCTCGTCGGCGTAGATGACATTCAGCGCCTCAACGGTTTCTTTGTCGCCCGCATTGCGAAAGATGTCGATCATGCCGGGCGTGACATCGAGGCCCCGCGCCTCAAGCACCATGGGGACAACGGCAAGGCGGCCCATGATATCATCCACGGTGTCCTCTGCGGCACGCCACATACCGGCATGCGCGGGTAGGGCACCATAAAAGCTGTCCATGGCTTCGAGCCGATCACAGACAAGGTTAAAGTGTTTGGATTCGTCATCTGCCGCCCGTACCCAATCGTCGAAAAAGCCGATCGGCAACGGCGTTTCACTAAAGCGGGCGATCACATCCCAATGCAGGTCAACAGCGTTCAATTCGATATGCGCCACCGCATGCAAAAGCGCGATCCGGCCAGCGGGGGATCCCGGTTTGCGTTTGGGTACATCACGCGGATCAAGCAGTTCAGGCTGGTCGGGACGTGCGGGGCGCAACGGTGGATCGGCCCGACCGATTTCAGGTTTTTCGCCACGTTCGCGGGCGGCAAACCATTCGGCGGCATAGGTGCGCGAAAGGGCGGTTTTTTCACGACCATCCGCGGTGGTCAGCACGTTACAGGCCATTTGCGCCAGTGGAAGCATGTCGATCCCCTTATTCAACAAAACGGCGGGGATGCCGCCGTTTTGTGGTTTTGTCAGACTGTCATGTGACGTCAAGGTCTAGAGCGCTTGGGCCGCCTCCAGCACGGCGTCGACGTGACCGGGGACTTTCACCTTTTCCCAGACCTGCGCAATTTTGCCATTCGCGTCGATCAGGAATGTCGCGCGTTCGATGCCCATGTAGGTTTTGCCGTACATCTTCTTTTCGACCCAGACACCGTAATCTTCGCAGGTGGTGCCGTCTTCGTCCGACAACAGGATGACCTTCAGTTCATATTTATCGCGGAACTTGTCGTGTTTTTTCACGCTGTCCTTGGACACACCGATCACAACCACACCAGCCTCGGCAAAGGCGTCGGCCATATCGGTGAAACCGATGGCCTCTTTGGTGCAGCCGGGGGTGTCATCCTTGGGGTAGAAATACAAAACGACCTTTTGTCCGGCAAAATCCGAAAGCGACACCATATCGTCGCCATCACGTGGCAAAGATACACTTGGCGCGTTATCGCCGATCTGAGGACGAGGGCTGGTCATAGTTGGCTCCGTTTGTTTTTGAATTACAGCGCTGTACGTGGCACATGTGTTCTAGTGCAGGACGGCTGAATTAAAAGGCCAGAAAACAGGGAAATCGATGACCGAGCAGGACCAGACATCTATCAGACCGCGCCGTTGGCTGCGTCGGCTGGTGCTGTGGTGCGTCATGTCGCTTGCTGTGCTGTCGGTTCTGGTTTTGGGCCTTGGCGTGTGGCTATTGGACCGCGAGGTCAAAGCGCCACGGTGGCTACAGGATCGGGTCGAGGCGGCGGCAGGGGATATCCTGAGCGGCGGGTCCATCACCTTTGGTCAGATTTATCTGATCTTGGGCAAGGACTATCACCTGAGGGTGCGGTTACAGGACACCGTGTTGCTTGATGCCGAAGACAGGCAGATCGCGCGGATTCCGGGGATCAATACGCTGTTTTCACCGCGTGGCCTGCTGTTCGAACAGGAACTGTTGGTGCAAGAGGTCGACCTGCTGGGCCCCGAATTGTCGTTGCGCCGGTTGGTCGATGGCGAATTTGCTGTTGCATTCGACGCGGCAGCGACCCCTGTTCAACAGGCCGAAACCCTACCTGAACTGATCGAACAGATTGAAAGCGCGCTTGATATCGCCGCGCTTGAGGCGCTTGAGCGGATCAGCGCGACAGGCATGATCGTTAACTATGCCGATGCGCGGGCTGGGCGAAACTGGTCCATGGATGGTGGGGCCTTGGAATTGGCGCTGACCCGAAACAACATCGCGATCACGGGGACGCTGGATATTCTATCAGGCCGACCGTTCGTCACCGGAATCGAGGTCGCCTATCGCGGCAACCGCCAAGGATTGTCGGCCGCAATGTCGGCAACCGTTACAAATGCCGTCGCCGAAGAATTGGCCACGCAATCGGCCGCGCTCAGTTGGCTGACGGTATTGGATGGTCCGCTGAATGGTCAAATTACGGGGCGCGTCAATGAGGCGGGGATTCTGGCCGAGGTGGCCGCTGATCTAGATATCCGCGATGGGATGATCCGGCCCGACGACACCGCAAGGCCAATACCGGTCAAACATGCGGCGCTTCAGGTGCGATACGATCCTGCGGGGTCGGTTCTAACCTTTGACAGCCTAGAGGTCGAAAGCGGCTGGGGCAGTTTACAAGGCAACGCCCAAGCATTCCTAAGGTTTGATCAGGCGGCAAGTGCACTGCCGCAGTCGTTCGAAATCCAGCTCAGCTTGGACGAGGTCGCATTCAACCCCGATAACCTGTGGCAGGATGAACGAATACTGACCGGCGCGGGGGCGGATTTACGACTGCGACTTGAGCCGTTTGATTTGGATATCGGTCAGTTTCACCTAGGGCTGGACGGTCAAACGGTGACAGGCAAGGGCGACATCGGTATTGGCGCCGACGGATGGAACGTGGCTGTTGATGTCACCGCCGCCAAGATCGAGGGGCGCCGACTGTTTGATCTTTGGCCCGCCGAATACAAGCCCCGCACGCTGCAATGGTTCCGCGACAACATCACCACGGGCACGCTGCGTGATCTGGTTCTGGGGCTGCGGGTGTCAGGCAATGAACCACTTTTCATCGGCGGCGGCTTTGCCTTTGAGGATCTGACGCTGCGCGCCATGCCGACCTTGCCGCCCATTCAAAATGGTCATGGCTTTGCATCATTAGACGGCGCTGAGTTTTTCCTAGAACTTGAAGGCGGGACAGTGGATGCCCCTCAGGGCGGGCAGATAGACTTGGCTGGCTCGACCATGCATATCCCCCAGCTTGGGGGGCGGTTCCCGTTGACGGACTTTGTTTTCCGCACGGATAGCACCCTGACGGCGACGCTGTCGTTGCTGGATCTGCCACCCTTTGAGTTTATCAGCAAAGCCAACCAATCGGTCACCATGGCCGATGGTCTGGCCACCGCCGAGACGCGCGTATCCTTTCCTATGATGCCAAGGGTGCCGGCAGAGGCGATCGACTGGTCCTTTGATGCCGAGCTTAGGGGCGTGCGAAGTCAGACCTTGGTGCCGGATAAAGAACTGTCCGCAACACGATTGACGATTGCGGGGGATGCCGGTGGATTGCGGATAAATGGGCAGGCGAACCTTGATGGGGTTGCCGGTCAAATCCTGTGGCAACAGCCGTTTGACGGAACGAACAGTGCCGAACTGACCGCCCGTGTGCGTATGACGCCAGAGGGGCTTGCCAATATGGGTGTCGCTGTTCCGCCTGGCGCAATCAGAGGCGAGGCCGAGGGCGTTCTGACTGTCGTGTTCGAGCCGGACACCATGCCACGGATGACGCTGACCTCGGATCTGGTTGGGGCCTCAATCGGCATTCCGGAAATCGGGTGGAGCAAGCCGCTATCGCAGGCGGCGGATTTTGCGCTGGTCGGTCGTTTGGACCAGACCCTGATCGTGGATCGCATCCGATTGTCTGCGCCTGGGCTAACGGCAGAGGGCAGGGTCGAGGTTGATGGCAACGGCGCGTTTTCGGTCGCACGCCTAAGCGAAGTTCAGGTCGGCCGTTGGTTTGCGGGCGCTGTTGACTTGACCAGCCGCGGCGCAGGGCGCGTGCCAGCGTTGACGGTCAATAGCGGCACACTCGATCTGAGAAATGCAAATATCACCGGCGCGGGCGGCGGTAATGGTGGCCCAGTTAACCTGAGCCTTGATCAACTGATCCTTACCAACGGGATTACGCTAGATGCGTTTAGCGGTGCCTTTGACATGTCGGGGGGTATCTCAGGTGACTTTTCGGCGCGGCTAAATGGGACAGCGCCAATCGTTGGGCGGATAGACCAGTTCAATGGCGCACCAGGCCTAACGGTGTCGTCACTCGACGCCAGTGCGGTTTTGTCGGCAACCGGTCTATTGGGCGATGCCGAGGGCGAAACATTGTTCCTGAACCTTAGGCCGACAGGGGTCGATGGGGAATATGACGGAACGATCAGGGCAACGGGGTTGCGCCTGCGCAACGCGCCCGCGATGGCGGCCCTGCTTGATGCGGTCAGCGTCGTTGGTCTGCTACAGCAGTTGAGCGGTCAGGGCCTGTTGTTCAATGAGGTCGAAGCAGAATTCCGGATCACACCGGATCAGTTGATCATTGCGCGTTCAAATGCCGTAGGTCCGGGGCTTGGCATTTCCTTGGATGGGACGTACACGCTCGCCACCAAAGCGATGGATTTCCAAGGGGTGTTGTCGCCATTTTACCTGCTGAACGGTGTCGGCGCGATCCTGACACGTAAGGGCGAAGGGTTGATCGGTTTCAACTACACCTTGGGCGGAACGTCTGACGCGGTGCGCGTGGGGGTCAACCCGCTGTCGGCACTGACACCGGGTATGTTCCGCGAAATATTCCGTCGACCACCGCCAGACTTATCGACATCGACCGAGGTTCAACAGTGAAGCTAAGCGAATTTGATTTCGACCTGCCCGAAGGCCTGATTGCAACGCGCCCTGCCGTGCCGCGTACATCGGCCAAGCTTTTGCTGGCGCAAGGGGACGACATCCAAGACAAACATGTCAGCGATCTGGTTGATATTCTGCAATCAGGGGATCGGCTGGTCCTAAACGATACGCGCGTTATTCCGGCTCGATTGTCCGGCCAACGCCATCGCGACACCGCCGAGGGCCCACGCGCCGCCCAGATCGAGGTGACCCTGCTGGAACCGCAGGCGGATGGCACATGGGCCGGGTTGGTCAAGCCGTTGAAAAAGGTCAAAGACGGCGAAACCATCGTGTTTTCGGCGGATTTGTCTGCCGAGTTGGTATCCCGTGCAGATGGACAGGCGCGTTTGCGGTTTAATCTGACAGGGGATGATTTTGATGCCGCGCTGGCCGAGGCGGGCGCGATGCCATTGCCGCCCTATATCGCGGCCCTGCGTGCGCCGGATGAACAGGACAAGATCGACTATCAAACCGTTTGGGCCAAGAATACAGGTGCCGTTGCGGCGCCGACTGCGTCGCTGCACTTTGACGAAGAACTGCTGGCGCAGCTTGCCGCAAATGGGGTTCAGTTCACCTATGTCACGCTGCATGTCGGGGCAGGTACGTTCCTACCGGTCAAGGTTGACGATATTTCGGATCACAAGATGCATTCCGAATGGGGACGCGTGACCGCCGAGGCTGCGGCCGAAATCAATGCCACCAAGGCAAACGGTGGGCGGGTCATTCCCGTCGGCACCACGGCCCTGCGATTGATCGAAAGCGCTGGGCGGTCGGGAACAATCGAGGCATGGGAGGGCGGCACAGATATCTTTATCACGCCCGGGTTTGAGTTTCAGGTGGCTGATGGTCTGATGACAAACTTTCACCTGCCCAAGTCCACCTTGATGATGCTGGTATCGGCGATCATGGGGATCGACCCCATCAGAAATATTTATCGCCACGCGGTTGAAAACGAATATCGTTTCTTTAGCTATGGGGATGCCTCGCTTTTGTTACCGAACGGATAAAAGTGACATCAGAGCGTCGCGTTTGTGGCGTTGAATGAACACGAAACCCTTAGGGTCGCGCAAAAGATTGGAGGAACCGATGATTCAGGTTCTCAACGGGTCGTGGGCCCTGTTTCTTGGAATCTTCATGCTGATGGTCGGCAACGGCCTGCAGGGAACCCTGCTTGGCCTGCGCGGCGAGGTCGAAGGATTTTCGACCTTTGCGATGTCGATCATTATGTCTGCCTATTTCGGCGGTTTTCTGATTTCGTCGCGGGTCGTGCCCAAATTTATTCAGCGTGTTGGCCACGTGCGGGTGTTTGCCGCGCTTGGATCCATGATTTCGGCTGTTCTGATCCTCTATCCGGCGCTGGTCGAACCTTGGGCGTGGTTCTTGGGCCGTGTTGTGATCGGGTTTTGCTATTGCGGCGTGTATATCACCGCCGAAAGTTGGCTGAACGACAGCTCGTCCAACGAAGATCGCGGCAAAGCGTTGTCGCTGTATATGATTATCCAGATGGCCGGTATTGTGTTGGCGCAGTATATCCTGCTGCTGGGCGATATTTCGGGGTACATCCTGTTTATCATCCCGTCGATTTTGGTGTCGTTGTCGTTTGCGCCGATCCTGTTGTCGGTGCGGCCGACCCCCATGACCGAATCCGCCAAACCCATGTCGATCCGCGGGTTGATCGATGCGTCGCCTTTGGCGTGTTTTGGCCTGTTCATGCTGGGCGGTGTCTTTGCGGCACAATTCGGCATGTTCGCGGTCTATGGATCGCAGCAGGACCTGAGCGTGCCGCAAATTTCGCTGATGATTTCGATGCTCTATGTGGCGGCGGTCGTGTGCCAATACCCGATCGGCTGGCTGTCGGACCGTATGGACCGGCGTATCCTGATTATGGCGGCGGCAGCGCTGGGCGGTCTTGCGTGTTTCCTGCCTATTTTGTTTGACGGGTTCTATTGGATCCTTGCCGCCTCGTTCCTGACAGGGGCGACCGCCAACCCGCTGTATGCGTTGTTGATCGCCTACGCCAATGACTATCTCGACCGCGAAGACATGTCCTCTGCGGCGGGCGGGCTTTTGTTTGTGAACGGTGTTGGCGCGATCATGGGGCCGCTGATCCTTGGGTGGATGCTTGAGCAGATCGGGCCGAGCGGGTATTGGTGGTTTGTTGCTGTGCTTATGCTTACCATTGCGGGATATGCGGCATGGCGTATGACCCAGCGGACCACACCGTCCACCGTTGCCGAACAGGTGTCTTATGCCCCTGTTGCGCCGTCTGCGTCACCGGTGGCTGTCGAAGTCGCACAAGAGGTCTATATTGAGACCGAGTTGAGCGAACAGAACGACAGCTAAGGAGGGGGCCATGTCGCGTGTCGATGAGGTAATTTCATTCTGGACCGACGAGATCGGCGAGAAAAACTGGTACATTTCCGATCCAGACATCGATCAGATAATCCGAGACAGGTTTGCAGGTGATTGGGCCGAGGCAGCTGAGGGCGGTTTGGGCCATTGGTTGACCGACGCGCGCGGAACGCTGGCCTATTTGATCGTCACGGATCAGTTTTCCCGCAACCTGTTCCGTAAAGACGGACGCGCCTTCCAACTTGATCCCCAAGCCCGCGCCGCCGCGAAAATGGCGATGGACAATGATTGGGATCAGGAAATCGACGTGCCATTGCGGCAGTTTTTCTTTCTGCCACTGATGCATTCGGAAAACCTGATTGATCAGGATCGCGGGGTAGAGGTGTTTGCCACCCGCATGGGGGGCGAAAATATGAACACCCTTCATGCCGAAGCCCACCGCGAGGTGATCCGGCGTTACGGACGTTTCCCTCATCGCAATGACATGTTGGGCCGTACATCATCGGAAGCAGAACGGGTCTATATCGCAGATGGCGGATATGGTGCCATTGTCCGTGAACTTCAAAATAAGAACTAAAATTCTAATGGCTTTCGGGGGGCGGGTTTAACACCCGGTCAACCACTGCGGCGCTATCTGTCTGGCAATTGACATTGTGGGGTAGTGAACATGAAACACGAAGCCATCTCTGGGAACGCGGAACAGGCTCAATCGGTGATTTCCGATCTGGGCAAGGACATCCTGAACATTATGGAGCAGGGCATCCTTGTCTGGAGCGGCGAGGGCATCTGCGAGCTTCATAATTCGCGGATATTTGATCTGTTGGAATTGTCGTCCGATGATCTTGCAGTTGGATCGAGCTTTGACGTGTATCGCCGGATCGGGCTGGAACGCGGTGACATCCACGAAGACGACTTTCACAACAGTGAATCGCGGATCAAGCTGCATCAGCCATATTCCTATGACCGTAGCCTGCCGTCTGGCCGCGTCGTGCTCACCAGTGCTCGGCCTGCACGTGGTGGCGGCTATGTTGTCACCTACACCGACGTCACCGAAGCGCGCAGCGCGGCGCGTGAATTGACCGCCGCCAAAAATGCCGCAGAGAAAGCCGAGGCACGGGCACGGGATGTTCTGACCAAGGAACGTGCCCGCAGGACCGAGGCCAAGTTGCTGGGGCAATTGGATGAGTGGTTGCAGTGCTGCAAATCCTTGGACGAACTGTTCGCAATCGTCACGAATTTCATGGAACGGTTCCTGCCCGGATCGAAGGGCGAGCTATACATCTATTCAAACTCTCGCGACGTGCTGGATGGGATGTGCAACTGGAACACCACGGATCTGCATGATTCTATTCAGCCTGATAGTTGTTGGGCCCTGCGTCGCGGTCGCAACTATCAGTACAACGAAAACGAGCTGTGTTTTGTGTGCGATCATGTCGAGGCGCACCAGCATAAGGTGCACCTGGCCGAATATATCTGTGTGCCAATCGTCGCCCATGGCGACACGGTCGGGTTGCTGCACATTCGGTTTGCCCCTGTCGCGGCCAACCGTGAACACATCCATGATGAGGCCGAATTTGCGATCCTGTGCGGCGAACATATTTCTATGGCCATTGCGAACGTGAAACTGCGCGATGAATTGCAGGATCAATCGGTCCGTGATCCGCTAACGGGGCTCTATAATCGGCGCTATTTCCTTGAGGCGGTGCGGCAGCAAATTTCCCAGTCTGAGCGGCGCGGGCAGTCTTTTGGCCTGCTGACGTTTGATGCGGATAAGTTCAAGAATTTTAACGATAATCACGGGCACGATGCGGGCGATATGGTGCTGCGGGCGATTGGGGCAACCATGCAAGAGGTGATGAACAATGGCGAAGTCACCTGTCGTTTTGGCGGTGAAGAGTTCGCCATATTGTTGCCTGGGCATGATCTTGATGCGGCGCGTGACGCCGCCGAAACCCTGCGCGAAGCGATCAGCGCCATGCAGGTGCGGTATCTGGACGGTGTTTTGCCAATGGTGACAATCTCGGTTGGGGTTTCCAGTTTCCCCGACTGCGGAAATCAGCCGCAGCAGTTGTTACGCAGTGCCGATGAGGCGCTGTATCGCGCCAAAGACGCCGGCCGAAACTGTGTTATGGTGGCAACCAACGACCAAGGGGGCCCTGATTAGAGAGTTGCGCTGAATAAATGGCAGCCATGCCGTGGGCTCTCTGGATTGGATTTGAAAATTAGTTTAACGTCAAACTAATTTTACGCCGGAGGAGAATCTATGGCTGCGAAATCTTTCGACATGATCGTGATCGGTGCGGGTCCAGGTGGCTATGTTGCCGCAATCCGTGGCGCACAGCTTGGTTTGAATGTTGCTTGTGTTGAACGCGAACATCTGGGCGGCATCTGCCTGAACTGGGGATGTATCCCGACCAAGGCGCTGCTGCGGTCATCCGAGGTCTTTCACCTGATGCATCGCGCCAAGGAATTTGGCCTGTCGGTCGATAAAGTCGATTTCGATCTGGACGCCGTTGTGAAACGGTCGCGCGGCGTTTCCAAACAGATGGAAGGCGGTATCAAATCGCTGTTCAAAAAGAACAAGGTCACGACCATCATGGGATCGGCCAAGATCAGCGGCAAAGGCAAAGTGACTGTCACTGGCGACAAGGGCACCGAGGAACTGACCGCACCGGCAATCGTCGTTGCAACCGGTGCCCGCGCCCGTGAATTGCCGGGCCTAAAGGCCGACGGCGATCTGGTCTGGACCTATAAACACGCCCTGACGCCAAAGCGGATGCCGAAAAAGCTTCTGGTGATTGGTTCGGGTGCGATCGGGATCGAATTTGCCAGCTTCTACAACACCTTGGGTGCTGACACGACTGTGGTCGAGGTGATGGATCGTGTTCTGCCAGTTGAGGACAAGGACATCAGTGCCTTTGCCAAAAAACAGTTCGAAAAGCAGGGCATGAAGATCATGGAGAAAGCCATGGTCAAAAAGCTGGACCGTGCGTCCGGCAAGGTGACTGCGCATATCGAAACCGGCGGTAAAGTCATCACCGAAGAGTTCGACACCGTGATCTCGGCGGTCGGCATTGTGGGCAACGTCGAAGGCATCGGCCTAGAAGAGGCGGGCGTCAAGATCGACCGCACGCATGTTGTGACCAATGAATATTGCGAAACAGGCGTCGAAGGCGTCTATGCCATCGGTGATATCGCTGGTGCGCCGTGGCTTGCCCACAAAGCCAGCCACGAAGGCATCTTGGTTGCCGAAAAGATCGCGGGCAAAAAGGTGCATGCGATCAAGCCAAACTCGATCGCGGGCTGCACCTATTGTCATCCGCAGGTCGCCAGCGTTGGCCTGACCGAGGAAAAGGCGAAAGAGGCGGGCTATAAAATTAAGGTTGGCAAGTTCCCGTTCATCGGTAACGGCAAGGCGGTTGCCTTGGGCGAACCTGAGGGTCTGGTGAAAACCATTTTCGACGAAGCGACCGGTGAATTGCTGGGCGCGCATATGGTCGGTGCCGAAGTGACCGAAATGATCCAAGGGTATGTTGTCGGTCGCCAGCTGGAAACAACCGAAGAAGACCTGATCGAAACTGTCTTCCCGCATCCGACCCTGTCGGAAATGATGCATGAGTCTGTTTTGCAGGCCTATGGTCGCGCGATCCACATCTAAGATAGTTGATCGTTGAACAAAAAACGCCCTCGGTTAGCCGGGGGCGTTTTTGCATGAATAGCCGTCAGAATTGGCAACTAAGTGAAATGTTCGCTTAATGTTCTCACTTTTTGATTGGAGACTCTGCGCGCTTCAACTATCTGTTAACCGAATTTGTCGGGGAAGAGCATGCCTGAGTTAAAGAACATCGAAGTCCGTGGTGCCCGCGAACATAACCTGAAGAACATCGACGTTGATATTCCTCGCGATCAGTTCGTGGTGATCACCGGCCTGTCGGGTTCGGGGAAATCTTCGTTGGCGTTCGATACGATCTACGCCGAAGGCCAGCGCCGCTATGTCGAAAGCCTAAGCGCCTATGCGCGGCAGTTCCTTGATATGATGGAAAAGCCGGACGTTGATCATATCGCGGGTCTCAGCCCTGCGATTTCGATCGAACAGAAAACGACCTCTAAAAACCCGCGGTCAACGGTCGGCACCGTGACCGAAGTCTATGACTATCTGCGCCTTTTGTTTGCCCGCGTCGGAACGCCCTACAGCCCGGCGACCGGTCTGCCGATTGAAGCGCAGCAGGTTCAGGACATGGTTGACCGTGTTATGGCCATGGACGAGGGCACGCGCGGCTATCTGCTGGCGCCGATTGTGCGTGACCGCAAGGGCGAATACCGCAAAGAAATGCTGGAACTGCGCAAACAAGGGTTTCAGCGGGTCAAGGTTGATGGTGAATTCTATGAACTGGATGAACCGCCCACCTTGGACAAAAAGTTCCGCCATGACATCGACGTTGTGGTTGATCGTATCGTCGTGCGTGAGGGGCTGGAAACCCGTTTGGCCGATAGTTTCCGAACCGCACTGGATCTGGCCGACGGCATCGCCATCTTGGAAACCGCGCCGCGCGAAGGCGACCCCGAGCGGTTTACGTTCAGCGAAAACTTTGCCTGTCCGGTCAGCGGATTCACAATCCCCGAAATCGAGCCGCGCCTGTTTTCGTTCAACGCACCTTTTGGGGCCTGCCCTGATTGTGGCGGTTTGGGTGTCGAGCTGTTTTTCGACGAGCGCCTTGTTGTGCCGGATGTGACACTGAAAATCGCGGATGGCGCGCTGGCGCCATGGCGTAAGGGTAAATCGCCGTATTTCCTGCAAACCATCGAAGCGATTGCCAAACATTATGGGTTTAACCCGAATACGCGCTGGAAAGATTTGGACACCAAGGTCCAACAGGTTTTCCTGTGTGGGTCCGGCAAAGAGGAAATCCCGTTCCGCTATGACGAAGGTGGCCGTGTTTATCAGGTGACCCGCGCTTTCGAGGGGGTGATCCCGAATATGGAACGGCGCTATCGTGAAACCGATAGCAACTGGATCCGCGAAGAATTTGAACAGTATCAAAACAACCGCCCTTGCGGCACCTGTGATGGCTATCGTTTGCGTGCCGAAGCGCTTGCCGTGAAAATTGCGGGCATCCATGTTGGTCAAGTTGTTGAAATGTCTATCAAAGAGGCGTTCAACTGGATCGACGGTGTGATGGACACGCTGACCGCGCAGAAACAGGAAATCGCCCGCGCGATTGTCAAAGAGATCCGCGAACGGCTTGGGTTCCTGAACAACGTTGGTTTGGAATATCTGACGCTCAGCCGGAATGCCGGCACCCTGTCGGGTGGCGAAAGCCAGCGGATCAGGCTGGCGTCACAGATTGGTTCGGGGCTAACGGGTGTTCTTTATGTTCTGGACGAGCCGTCAATCGGTCTGCACCAGCGTGACAATGATCGTCTGCTGGGCACACTCAAAAACCTGAGGGATCAGGGCAATACGGTTATCGTTGTTGAACACGATGAGGACGCCATCCGCGAGGCCGACTATGTGTTCGATATCGGCCCCGGTGCAGGTGTTCACGGCGGGCAGGTGGTCGCCAAAGGGACACCATCCGAAATCGCCGCGAACGAAGGGTCGGTCACAGGACAATACCTGTCTGGTGTGCGCAAAATCGACTATGCCGAGCAGCGACGCAAAGGGAACGGTAAAAAGCTGACCGTTGTGAAAGCGACCGGAAACAACCTGCAGAATGTCACCGTTGATTTCCCGCTGGGCCGGTTTGTCTGCATCACGGGCGTGTCGGGCGGCGGTAAATCGACCCTGACGATTGAAACGCTTTATAAAAACGCGGCGATGAAGCTAAACGGTGCGCGTGAAACGCCTGCGCCATGCGAAACCATCAAAGGGTTTGAACATCTGGACAAGGTGATCGATATTGACCAGCGCCCGATTGGGCGAACACCCCGTTCGAACCCCGCGACCTATACCGGTGCCTTTACCCCGATCCGTGAGTGGTTCGCCGGACTACCTGAGGCCAAGACACGCGGTTACAAACCGGGCCGGTTTAGTTTCAACGTCAAAGGCGGTCGTTGCGAGGCGTGTCAGGGCGACGGCGTCATCAAGATCGAGATGCATTTCCTGCCCGACGTTTATGTCGAATGCGAAACCTGTAAGGGCAAACGCTACAACCGCGAAACGCTAGAGGTTCAGTTCAAGGGCAAGAACATCTCGGACGTTTTGAACATGACCGTGGAAGAAGCGCAGGAGTTTTTCCGCGCGGTGCCGAGCATTCGGGAAAAGATGGATGCGCTGATGCGTGTCGGCCTGAGCTATATCAAGGTTGGCCAGCAGGCGACGACCCTGTCTGGCGGCGAGGCGCAGCGCGTCAAGCTGGCCAAAGAGCTATCGAAACGATCGACGGGCCGGACGCTTTATATTCTGGACGAGCCGACGACGGGCCTGCATTTCGAAGACGTCCGTAAGCTATTGGAAGTGCTGCATGAATTGGTTGATCAGGGGAACACTGTTCTGGTGATCGAACACAATTTGGACGTCATCAAAACGGCAGACTGGATCATCGATATCGGTCCCGAAGGCGGCGACGGTGGTGGGCAAGTGGTGGCCGAAGGGACACCTGAACAGGTCGCTGAGGTCGCCGGATCGCACACAGGTCGCTATCTCAAACCTATGTTGAGCGGCGGCAAGGTCGCCGCCGAATAGGGGTTACAGCGTCGGGGCGAGGCCGAGAGGGGCCTCGACCTGAGGCAGCAGCATCTGAAACACCTCAAACCCGGGCAGGGCATCGATGGATCGGTGGCGCCAGTTTGGCGATTTGTCTTTGTCGATGATCGCCGCGCGGACACCTTCGATCAGGTCACCCTTTTCCAGCGCGCGGCTGGTGAACCGATATTCCTGATCCAGCGCGTGTTCGATGGTCGGGCGGAGCTTGATCCGGCGGATAATCTCTAGGGTGCAGGCCAGTGACAACGGCGCCCCTTTCGCCATCGCCTTGGTGGCAAAGGTGATGGCAGGGCCGAGATCGTCGGGCAGGCCGCGATAGATGTCACCGATGGTTTCGCCGCCGAAATATGTGTCTATTTCTGACTGCCAGTCGGCGAGTTGGCTTGGACCGATAGCGTGTTGGGCGGCGTCAATTTGGGTCCAATCGCCTGTGTCACACAGTTTTCCGATAAGAGCGGGCCAGTCTGATTCCGGGATGTAATAATCAGCGAATTCTGCATGGATCGCATCGGCAGCAGTCATGCGATAGCCTGTCAGGCCGATAAATTCACCCAAACGGCCCGACGCTTGGGCCAGCAACAGTGTGCTGCCAACGTCCGGAACCAATCCGATGGAACATTCAGGCAGGGCCATTTGCAGGCTGTCACCGACAACCCGGTGGGATGCATGGCAGCCGACACCGATCCCGCCGCCCATGGTGAAACCTTGCATGAAGGTCGCGACAGGCTTGGGGAAATTGAACAGCGCCGCGTTCATTCGGTATTCGGCGCCAAAGAAGCTACGCGGTGTGTCAAAATCACCGGCAACGCCATGGTGATAGGCCGACGCGACATCGCCACCTGCACAAAACGCGCGGTCGCCGATTGCGTCGATAATCAAAAGTGAGATGTCAGGATCGTCGCGCCAATCATCCAAGGCTGAGTTGATTGTCTGGCACATGTCGACGCTCAGCGCATTGAGCGCTTGGGGTCGATTGAGTGTGATACGTCCCGCTTTGCCGGACTTTTGGATCAAAACGTGCTGCATCACGATATGTGAATTCTTTGTTGCGAATCTATAGGGCGGCCTAAGCCGCCCTAAGAGACTAAACGTTTAGTCCATCGCTTTAAAGTTTAGAGCAGCACCATCTTTGATGCCCGAGTACCAGCGCGCAGTGACGGTTTTGGTCTTGGTATAGAAACGGAACGCGTCTGGGCCGTACTGGTTCAGGTCACCAAAGGCCGACTTTTTCCAGCCGCCGAAGGTGTAGTACGACAGAGGCACAGGGATCGGGAAGTTGATGCCAACCATGCCAACGTTCACGCGGCTGGCAAAGTCACGTGCGGTGTCGCCATCGGCGGTATAGATCGCGGTGCCGTTGCCGTAATCATTGTCGATGATCAGTTGCAGCGCGTCTTCGTAGGTGTCTTTGCGAACGGTCGACAGGACAGGTCCAAAGATTTCTTCTTTGTAGATGTCCATGTCTTCGGTCACGTTGTCAAACAGCGACGGACCAACGAAGAACCCGTTTTCATATCCCTGAAGCGACATGCCGCGACCGTCTTTGACCAGCGTGGCGCCCTGTTCGACACCGCTGTCGATCAGGCCTTCGATACGCTGTTTTGCGGCGGCTGTGATAACAGGACCGTAGTCGATGTCGTCACCGGCGGTGTATGGGCCAACTTTCAGTTTTTCGATACGTGGCACCAGCTTTTCGATCAGACGATCAGCGGTTTCCTGACCAACAGGGACCGCAACCGAAATCGCCATGCAGCGTTCGCCAGCCGCGCCATAACCCGCGCCGATCAGCGCGTCTGCGGCCTTGTCCAGATCGGCGTCTGGCATGATGATCATGTGGTTTTTCGCACCGCCAAAACACTGTGCGCGTTTGCCGTTGGTCGCAGCGCGGCCATAGATGTATTGCGCAATCGGGGTCGATCCCACAAAGCCGATGGCCTGAACGGTTTCGTTGTCCAGCAGGGCGTCAACGGCTTCTTTGTCGCCGTTCACAACCTGCAGAACGCCGTCTGGAAGGCCCGCTTCTTTGAACAGTTCAGCCAGGAAGAACGCGGTCGACGGTGTGCGCTCGGATGGCTTCAGGATCATGGCGTTGCCGCTTGCGATCGCTGGAGCCATTTTCCACAGAGGGATCATCGCAGGGAAGTTGAACGGTGTGATGCCGGCAACAACGCCCAGAGGCTGACGCATCGAATACAGGTCAATGCCAGGGCCAGCGCTGTCGGTGAATTCACCTTTCAGCAGGGTTGGCAGGCCCATGCAGACCTCGACAACCTCAAGACCACGCTGAACGTCGCCTTTGGCGTCTGGAATGGTTTTACCGTGTTCGCGGCTGACCATCTCGGCCAGCTTGTCCATGTTTTCGTTGATCAGCGCGCCGAATTTCATGAAGACGCGTGCGCGGCGCTGTGGGTTTACCTTGGCCCATGCTTGTTGTGCGACGGCGGCCTTTTCGACGATAGCGTCGATTTCATCTTTTGATGCCAGCTGAACTTTCAGCTGTGCTTCGCCGGTGGCTGGGTTGAAAACTTCGGTAAAGCGACCCGAAGTCCCTTCGATGTATTCGCCGTTTACGTAGTGGCTTAGAACGTCCATAGCGTCCTCCGATCATGGAACGTGAATTTGTGCGCAGTTTATTCTTGCAATTTTGCCGGGAAAAGGGTCAGTTTTCCAAAACCATTTTGCAAAAATGTCGGTATGATGAATTGGGATGATATGCGGGTCTTTCTGGCCGTTGCTCGGGCCGAAAGCCTGTCAGCGGCCGGTCCGGTGCTAAAGATGGACCCGGCGACTGTTGCGCGCCGCATTGCGCGGCTTGAGGACGGACTGGGCACTACTTTGTTTGTGAAATCGCCTCAGGGGTATGCCCTGACCGAGGTTGGTCAAAAAATGCGTGATCATGCGGCACAGGCCGAGGCCGCGCTGAACCTTGCCGTTGACCAGCCACAAACAGAAGGGGCGGGCCTTACGGGGCAAATCCGGATCGGGGCGCCGGATGGCTGTGCGAATTTCCTGCTGCCCAAGGTCTGTGCCGATATACAGGCGCAGCATCCCGAGCTTGAGATACAAGTGCTGGCCTTGCCGCGGGTTGTGAACCTGTCGAAACGCGAGGCGGATCTGGCAATCACCGTGTCGGCGCCGGATGCGGGGCGACTGACGGTTCAAAAAATCACCGACTATCATCTGCATCTCGCAATGCGTCAGGATCAGACCCTGCCTGATGACCTACGGTCGGCGCGTGGTCTATCGGTTGTGGGGTATATCCCCGACATGATTTTCGACAAGGAATTGGATTACCTCAACGAGCTTGGCTCGGACGGTGTGCAACTTGCCTCAAACTCGGTTGCGGTACAGTTGCAAATGCTCAGACAAGGGGGCATCGGGATTGTGCATGATTTCGCCCTGCCGTTTGCCCCCGAATTGCGGCGCGTGTTGATGGATGTCGTGTCCTTGAAACGTGCGTTCTATTTGGTACGGCACGCCAGTGATCGGCGATCTGAACGGATCAACAAATTCGCTCAGGCGCTTATCTCGGGGCTCAAGGCCGAGGTGTCCCGGCTAGAGGCGCTGGCCGATCAGGACATGTAACGAATTCTTGACATAAAGTTGCGCGTGGGGGACGCTGAACTTATCGATGCTTGCGTGAGGAGGGCAGTATGCTGGTAAGTCAAATCCTGAAATCAAAGCCAACACACGATCTGTTGTGGGTTCGCCCGTCGGATGCAGTCACAGAAGCCGTCAAAATGATGTCCGAAAACAGGGTCGGTACGGTCATCGTATCGAAAGATGGACAAAGCCTTGATGGTATTTTGTCGGAACGCGATGTCGTTCGTGAACTCGGCCGCCAAGACGCCTCGATCCTTGCAAAACCGGTGAACGATCTGATGACCGCCAAGCTGGTGACATGTACGGAAAGCGATAGTTCAGAAAGTGTGCTGGAACGCATGACACAGGGCCGTTTCCGCCACATGCCGGTGATGAACGATGGAGAAATCCTTGGCCTGATTTCTATCGGTGATGTGGTCAAGGCACAGCTGGCTGAGCTGGCGATGGAAAAAGACGCACTGGAAGGCATGATTATGGGGCGCTAGCCCTTGCATTTCCATGCGCAATAATGTTGCGTGCGGCCTAGCTAAAGGCGACGGAGGACATCATGCGCATTGGCCTGTATCCAGGGACGTTTGACCCGATAACCCATGGGCACATCGACATTATTCGTCGTGGGTGTCGTCTGGTTGATCGCCTCGTCATCGGCGTGGCGATCAATACATCCAAAGGTCCATTGTTTTCGCTGGATGAGCGTGTGGAGATGATCCGCACTCAGGTTGAACTCATTGAACAGGAAACCGGCACCGAAATTCTGGTGCATCCGTTCGAAAACCTGTTGGTTGATTGCGCTCATGATGTGAACGCTCAGGTCATTATCCGCGGTTTGCGGGCTGTTGCGGATTTTGAGTATGAATTCCAGATGGTGGGCATGAACCGCGCATTGGATGATACGATCGAAACCGTATTTCTAATGGCCGACGCCAAAAATCAGGCCATTGCATCCAAGTTGGTCAAGGAAATCGCGCGACTAAACGGCGATGTGACTAAGTTTGTCCCATCAGACGTTGTTAGCCGTCTGGCGGCCAAACTGGCCAAGTAGGTCAGCGCCGCTGCGACGCTGACCCGTTTGAATTAGGCTTTGCACGCAAAGGCCGCTGTGTGGGTTTTGTAGGTTTGAACCAGCGTCTGGATCATTCCGCCCACAGGGTATTGGCTGCGAACCGAATATGGCTGGGATGAGGCGACCTCGATGATGTCGTAGTTGCCTTCGCCGCAGCGGTTTTCGGCCTCAGTCACACATGTTCCGTATTCATGAAATGTCTCGCCATTCAGAATATTTCGCGTGCCAATGGTCGACTGTTCAACCTGACATTCCGCTTGATACAGAACGCGCCCTTGGTGTTGACCAACCTCAACGCCTTCACCTGCCATACATCCGGTCAGGGCTACCAGGGCTGCAACGGCGCCGGTTTTTACGATCATGTTCATGATGAATTACGCCTTACATGTGTACTGAATTGTTGTTTCGCGGACATAGTAGGTGCGCGTAACCAATTGATATCCCGTGCTATATGTCGATGAACGACGTTCTGGGTAACCCTGTTCCAAGTCCACAACTTCATAGCCGTTGGGGCAGGTCACACGCGGCTGCGAGCATGAGTTCACAGGCGTGATGATTTGGCCGCGCAGTGGTCCAATGACGGCCTTGGATCCCAATGTGGATTGGTCGACGTCACAGGTTGACGAATAGAGAGCCTTGCCGCCCGAGGTGCCGATCGAAACGGCTGGGTCTGGCTGAGAGCATCCGGTGAGTGCAATGCAGGCAACAAGGGGAAGGGCGAGCTTCTTCATAGCCATCTCCTTCTGATTGCGCCTTTTGTGTCGGTGCCAATGCGGCGTCGCAAGACCAATTTTATTGGAGAAACAAAAAATGCCCCGGGCGTAGGCCCGAGGCATCAAATTTCTTGTGTGGGTTGCGGTGATGGCAATCGTGGCGATTAGATCAGTTTGCCCATCGCAACGGCGGTGTCCGCCATGCGGTTCGAGAAACCCCATTCGTTGTCGTACCACGACAGAATGCGAACCATGTTGCCGTCCATGACCTTGGTTTGGTCACAGTGGAAGATCGACGAATGTGGATCGTGGTTGAAATCGGTCGAAACCAGCGATTCATCGGTGTAGCCAAGGATACCCTTGAGGGGGCCATCAGCGGCGGCGCGGATCGCATTGTTGATTTCTTCGACCGAGGTTGCGCGCGATGCTTCGAATGTCAGGTCAACGACCGACACATTCGGGGTAGGGACGCGGATCGCAACGCCGTCCAGTTTGCCGTTCAGTTCCGGCAAAACCAGACCAACAGCCTTGGCAGCGCCGGTCGAGGTCGGGATCATCGACAGGGCCGCAGCACGGGCGCGGTACAGATCCTTGTGCATGGTGTCCAGTGTTGGCTGGTCGCCAGTGTAGCTGTGGATCGTGGTCATGAAGCCTTTGGTGATACCGATGGTGTCGTTCAGAACCTTGGCGACAGGCGACAGACAGTTGGTTGTGCACGATGCGTTCGACACGATCAGGTCGTCGGAGGTCAGCGTGTCGTGGTTCACACCGTAAACGATGGTTTTGTCAGCATCGGTGCCTGGTGCCGAAATCAGAACGCGGCTCGCGCCGTTTTCGAGGTGCGGCTGACATTTTTCCTTGGACGTAAAGATGCCGGTGCATTCCAGAACAACATCTACATGCGCCCAAGGCAGGTCAGCGGGGTTACGGATCGCGGTAACTTCGATCGGGCCACGGCCAACGTCGATTGTGTTGCCTGCAACGGTAACCTCGGCAGGGAAACGGCCATGAACCGAGTCATAGCGCAGCAGGTGAGCGTTGGTTTCAACTGGTCCCAGATCGTTGATCGCAACAACTTCGATATCGGTACGACCGCTTTCGATGATGCCGCGCAGCACGTTACGGCCAATACGACCAAATCCGTTAATTGCAACTTTGACTGCCATGTCGCGTCCTCCGGCTAGCAGGTTTTTGAGGGACTCGCCCCCGTTGGCGCTAACATTGCGAAATCTGACAAAACGTCAACAGGCGAGAGGCCTAATTTGTTACCGCTATCGCCAGAAAGCGACCCATTCGATGAGTTCGACGAATTTTCGCAACAGAAATAGGCCCGCGCCGGTATCCAGCACGAGCTCTGTTCCGATCAGAACGATGATGATGGCGCCGAGCCAAAGTGCGAGCGTATTCGTCATGCCCCCGTTGTAGCGGGGGCAATCAGCGCATGCAAAGGTTAGTGAAGCAGGCGGCCCATTGCGGCGGCGACGTCTGCCATCCGTGCCGAGAAACCCCATTCGTTGTCGTACCACGCCAATACGCGAAGCATGCGGCCCATCACCTTGGTTTGGTCTGGCGCGAAAATCGAGCTTTCGGTGGTGTGGTTGAAATCGATGCTGACCTTGGGTTCGTCATCATAGCCAAGCACCATGCCCATATAGCCCTGTGCGGCCTCTCGGACGATATTGTTGACCTCGTCACGTGTCACCGATTTTTCGGCAATGAACGACAGGTCTACGGCGGAAACGTTCGGCGTTGGCACGCGGATGGCCGATCCGTCCAACTTGCCATTCAGTTCTGGTAGAACCTCGCCCAGTGCTTTGGCGGCGCCGGTCGACGTCGGGATCATGGCCATCGCTGCGGCGCGGGCGCGGTACAGATCCTTGTGACGGCGGTCCAGGGTCGGCTGGTCACCGGTGTAGCTGTGAATGGTGGTCATCACACCGCTTTCGATACCGATTGTATCGTTCAGAACCTTGGCAAGCGGGGCAAGGCAGTTGGTGGTGCAGGACCCGTTCGAAATCATACGTTCGTCGGCCAGCATATCGCGGTGATTGACGCCATAGACCACTGTGCGGTCGACATTCTTGGCTGGGGCCGAAATCAGGACCTTTTTGGCGCCCTGATCCAGGTGGACCTTGGATTTTTCACCGTCGTTGAATTTGCCGGTGCATTCCAGAACAACATCGACGCCCGACCAATCAAGTTCTTTGGGCTCATAGGTCGACATCACCTCGATCGGACCGCGCCCCAGATCCATAGTGTTGCCGTCAACCTTGACCTGTGTACCGAACCGTCCGTGGACGCTATCGTATTTCAAGAGGTGAGCGTTTGTCTCAATAGGGCCGGTGGCGTTGATTTTCACGACTTGAACATCGTTGCGCGCGGCTTCGGTAATATGGGCCAGTGTACAGCGGCCAATACGGCCAAATCCGTTAATGCCGATTGTGACAGTCATTTCGCTCATCCTATCCAGCAATAAAATTTGAGAATTTCCTAAACCGAGTGACGTAAGGAGGGAAGGAAAAAATCCGTTTTTTAACAATATGTTAGCGATAAACTGGTTGTTAGCGGAAAGGCTAGCGCTAACGTTTGCGCCAACATTCCCCCTGTTGCAGGGATCGCTTGCGATTATGCTGCGACGAGATACCAATAGGGTAAGAATCTTTGGGGGACGTATGAGCGGTTTATTGGCGTTGTTGGATGATGTTGCGGCGATTGCAAAGGTCGCAGCATCCAGTGTGGATGATGTCGCGGCCGCGGCCTCGAAGGCCGGAAGCAAAGCCGCCGGTTTGGTGATTGACGACGCGGCGGTGACGCCCAGCTATGTCACAGGGTTCAAGCCGCAGCGCGAATTGCCGATCATCTGGAAGATCACCAAGGGGTCGCTGTTTAACAAGCTGATCATCCTGTTGCCGCTGGCGTTGTTGCTGTCAAACTTCGCGCCCTGGATCATCACGCCGCTCTTGATGTTGGGTGGGTGTTATTTGTGTTTTGAGGGCGCGGAAAAGGTGTTCCATAAACTGGCGCCCCACGCGGATCATGTGATCGAAGAGGACATGGACGTCAAAGACCCCGAACACCTAGAGGAATCCAAGGTGCGCGGTGCGATCAAGACCGATTTCATTCTGTCCGCTGAAATCATGGTGCTGTCACTGTCTGCGCTGCGTGAAAGTGTGCCGGATGCGTCGATCTGGTTGATGGCGTCCGCGCTGGCCTTGGTCGGTGTCGCGATTACGGTTCTGGTTTATGGCGTTGTTGCGTTGATCGTTAAGGCCGATGACGTTGGTTTGCACTTGGCGCAGACCTCTGGTTTGTCATCGTTGCGCGCGTTGGGCCGCGCGATGGTCAAAGGGATGCCGTATCTATTGGCCACGTTGTCCTTTGTCGGGACCTTGGCGATGCTGTGGGTCGGCGGCAATATTGTGATCCATGGGTTGCATGAATTTGGTATCGATTGGCCCTATGAACCGATCAAACATCTGGCTGCAAGCGCCGCCGCCGCGTTTGAAAACGCAGCGGGCTTTGCCAAATGGTTTGTCACCGCTGCGCTGGACGGCGTGTTTGGTTTGATCTGGGGCATGATCCTGATCCCGATCGTCACACGGGTCTTGGTGCCTGTGGTGGCCAAGCTGCGCGGTCAGGAACCTGCTGCGCACTAAGCGGGCAATTCTGCGATCACTTCGATCCGATTTCCAAACGGGTCGAACAGAAAGACACGTTCTAGACCCGGGATGTCCGTGTGACGTTCCGGGTTATGCTTGTCTGGGGGCAGGGTGCCGAGGAATGCGGTGATATCGTCCACCAATAGCGCTGGGTGGGCCTTGAGCGTTGGGTTGAAGTCCGCCTCGGTTCCCAGATGCAGTTCAACGGATCCAGATCGCAGCCAGAGCCCCCCGCGGTTCGCTAACGCATCAGGCTTGGGAATTTCGGCGAAGCCCAAGACGTCGCAATAGAACAGGCGGGCGTTGTCCTCGCTGCCTGTGGGAATTGCGATCTGAACGTGGTGGTATGATCTGAACATGTATTCGGTATACCATTGCATGCCGAATGTCGCAGCACAAAAAACCGCGCCCCGAAAGGCGCGGTCGCTTGATGTCTGGTGCGGTGGTTAGCCCAGTAGGGTTTTGACCTGCGCCACAACGTTGTCAGCGGTGATGCCGAATTTTTCGAACAGTTCACCAGCAGGGGCGGACGCACCGAAGCTGTCCATACCGACAAATGCGGCCTTGGCTTCGCGGCCACGTTCGCCCAGCAGCCAGCGATCCCAGCCCTGGCGCACGCCAGCCTCAACAGCCACACGAACAGGTCCGGCTGGCAGAACGCGTTTGCGATAGGCTTCGTCCTGTGCGGCGAACAGTTCCATGCATGGCATCGAAACAACGCGGGTGCCGATACCTTCGGCTTCCAGTGCTTCGCGTGCTTTCAGGGCAACCTCGACCTCGGAACCGGTGGCGATCAGGATCGCCTGACGTTTGCCGGTCGCCTCGGCGAGGACATAGGCGCCCTGTGCCGACAGGTTTTTGGTTTTGTGTTCGGTACGAACGGTTGGCAATCCCTGACGCGACAGAGCCAGCACCGATGGTGTGGTTTTCGATGTCAGGGCGACTTCCCATGCTTCGGCTGTTTCAACAGTGTCGGCAGGGCGGAACACCATGGTGTTCGGTGTTGAGCGCGAAATCGCCAGATGTTCAACCGGCTGGTGGGTTGGGCCATCTTCGCCCAGACCGATCGAGTCATGGGTCATCACGTAAACGACCGGCTGTTTCATCAGCGCCGACAGACGCATCGCAGGGCGAGCGTAATCGGTGAAGCACATGAATGTACCGCCGTATGGACGGACACCGCCATGCAGCGCCATGCCGTTCATGGCCGACGCCATACCGTGTTCACGGATACCGTAGTGGATGTAGCGGCCTTTGCGATCCTCGGGGGTGAAGATACCCAGATCCGAGGTTTTGGTGTTGTTCGAACCGGTAAGGTCAGCCGAACCGCCGATTGTTTCCGGCAGAACCGGGTTCACAGCAGCAAGAACCATTTCCGACGATTTACGTGTCGCGACCTTTGGCTGATCTGTGCTGATCTGCTTTTTCAGGGCGCGAACGGTGCTGGCCAGTTTTTTTGGCGCGTCACCGGCATAGATACGGTTAAACTCGTTCTGTTTGCTGGTCGAAAGGGTGGCAAATGTTGCTTCCCATTCGGCGCGGGCTACTGCACCGCGTTCGCCCATGGCTTCCCACTGGGATTTGACGTCCGCAGGAATTTCAAACGATCCCCAGTTGACGCCATATGCCTCTTTCGCGGCTTTCAGCTGATCGGCATCGGTCAATGCGCCGTGGCCTTTGCTGGTGTCCTGCGCTGCGTGACCCAATGCGATGTGGGTTTTGCACGCAATCATCGAAGGTTTCTTCGACTTTTTCGCAGCAATGATAGCTTCGTCGATAGCAACCGGATCGTGGCCGTCGATTTCCTGAACGTGCCAGCCCGACGCCTTAAAGCGGGCCACCTGATCGGTGCGGTCAGCGATATCAACGGTGCCGTCGATGGTGATGTTGTTGTCATCCCAGAAAACCACAAGGTTCCCCAGTTCCTGACGACCAGCAAGGGCGATCGCCTCTTGGCTGACGCCTTCCATCAGGCAGCCGTCACCGGCGATGACATAGGTGTGGTGGTTCACGACCTTCTTGCCATAGCGCGCGCGCTGGACCTCTTCGGCGATTGCGAAACCGACCGAGTTGGCGATGCCCTGACCCAGCGGGCCAGTGGTGGTTTCAACACCATCCAGAAGGAAGTTTTCAGGGTGGCCAGCGGTTTTGTAACCCATCTGACGGAAATTCTTGATTTCCTCTAGGGTGACCTCTTCGTAGCCGGTGAGATAGAGCAGCGAGTAGATCAGCATCGAACCGTGACCGGCGGACAGGATAAATCGGTCGCGATCAGGCCAAAGCGGTGCCTTGGGATCAAAGCGCAGGTGCTTTTCGAACAAGACGGTCGCGACATCAGCCATGCCCATAGGCATGCCCGAGTGGCCCGAATTGGCCGCTGCAACAGCGTCGAGTGTCAAGGTACGGATGGCCGCGGCTTTCATCCAGTGGTCAGGGTGCGCGTCGCGCAGGGCTGCAATATCCAAGGGTCAGGTCCTTTGTTCGTGTGCAGATCGTCATCAGGGGTCATAACAGGGTCGCGATCAAGTGCAAGCACGGCTGTTAAGCCATTGGCGGAAAAAGGGCTTGGCCCTTTGCCTTGGCGCCCTGTTGGCATACGATTTTTGATTAACGGAGCGATTCGTGCCGGTGTTTGGCCGATCATGGTTCGGAAATTGTGTATTCCGGTCGGATACGACCCGAAAATGGTAAGGCGACAGGCCACAGGAGGGCAGCAGCATGAGCGATCAGTCAGACGATATCGTTTTGCTAGAACAACGTCTAAGCGCGGCATTAGAACGGATCCGGTCAGGGATCACGGGCCTTGGCGCAAACGCAGACGGTGACAGCACGCGCATTGCCGACCTAGAAACCGCGCTGCAGGCCGAAAAAGATGCAAATGCGCAGCTGAACGAACGGCTGAGCGCGCTTCATGAACGGCAAGAAGGCAAGATCGAAGAAGTCGCGGTTTTGACCGAAAAGGCCAAAGGCCAGTTGACCCGCCATGAAAAAGAGGTGCAGCGCCTGAAAGCAGCCAACGCAGAATTGCGCGACATCAACAGCAAGCTGCGCGAGGCGATGGCCGCCGAGTTGGCCGACAGTTCCTTGGTCAATAGTGCCATGCAAGCCGAGCTTGAGGCGTTGAAGGCGACCCGTGCAGCAGATGCAGCAGAGGTCGATGCCGTTCTGGCCGAATTGAAACCTATCATCGAGGAGGCGCGCTGATGCCACAGGTTGCTATTCAAATCGGCGGTCGCACCTTTGAGGTTGCCTGTCAGCCAGGGGAAGAGGCGTTTCTGCAGTCTGCGGCGCAGATGCTTGATAACGAGGCCTCGCCCTTGATCGCGCAGGTGGGCCGGATGCCGGAAAGCCAGATGCTGTTGATGGCTGGCCTGCTTCTTGCAGATAAGAGCATTGCGATGGAAGAGCGGCTGAAAGCTGCGGAAGAGGCGGCTCAGGTCGAGCCGACCCGCGTTGAGGTGCCCGTCATTCCGCCGCAATTGGCAGAAACCATGGCCGAATTGGCCTCACGCGCCGAGGCGCTGGCCGACGAGGTGGATCAAAAGGCAAAGGGATGACCGTAAGGTGTGCAGCAGCTTTGGCTGCTTTTTTACCAGTGACGATGGCGGTCGCGCAGCCGCTTGATTTGATGGAATACAGCTGCGAACGCGGTGTGCCCGTATCTGCTGTTTATGTAAACGGTACAACGGCTGGCAAGGTCGTTTTGATGGTTGAAGGGAAATTGGTTCCGCTTGCCTCGGTGCCTGTCGCCGAAGGGGTGCGGTATCAATCATCGCCCGCTTTGTCAGACTATGTCTGGTGGGTGAATGGCAATTCGGCGATGCTGGGATGGTATGACGCCCAAAGCGGCGATGAGACGACGCTATTGTCGCAATGTCGCAAAGTGCGGGAATGAAAAAGGCGCCTTTCGGCGCCTTTTTGTTTATTCCGCGTTGGCTGCGCGAATTTGTTCGGCCTTGTCTTTGTCAAAGCCGACGCCCTTGTCCTCAAACAATTGGTCCAGTTCGCCGGATAGGGTCATTTCGGTGATGATGTCACAGCCGCCAATAAATTCGCCTTTGACATAAAGCTGCGGGATGGTCGGCCAGTCCGAGAAATCCTTGATGCCCTGACGGATATCAGCGTCGGCTAGGACGTTCACATCCTGGAAGTCCACGCCCATAAAGTTCAGCACACCTGCAACGCGCGAGCTAAAGCCGCACTGAGGCATGGTCTTTGTGCCCTTCATGTACAGGACGACATCGTTTTTCGAGATGGTTTCCTGAATTTGATCCTGAGCAGTCATTTCTGTGTCCTATCGTTTTCGTCGTTGAGCGTCGGGTCCGGTCCGATACGGCGTTGAAGGGATCGTGTGACCCTGTTCCGGCGCATATTGAACAACGTCCCAGACTGAGCGCGGTTGCGCGCAATTATGGCGTTGAATTTTTCTTTGTCGATGGCCTCGGTGCCAAGTTCATCTGGCAGCGTGTCCAGTGTTTCCGACTTTTCGGGGCGCATGTGCGAAAGGGGACGGTGACGACCACCTTTTATGATCGCCTCTACAAAGGCGAGAAGGGCAATGATGCCCAAAATGCTCCACACTATGCCCCAGCCGCTCATTCCGGTGCTTTGGTCGTCAGCGCAAGCGCGTGAAGTTCGCCGTTGGCACCGTCCATTTTGCCCTTAAGCGCAGCATAGACCGCGCGCTGTTGTTGCACACGGTTCATTCCGCGGAAGCTTTCGTCGCTGACGGATGCCGCAAAATGCGCGCCGTCGTCGCCTTGAACGCTGATTTCGGCATTGGGAAACGTTTCGCGGATGAGGGTTTCGATTTCTTGGGCGGTAATTGGCATTTAGCGCTCTCCTAGTGTTATCTGAGATGTAGCGCGGGGGGGCATGTATCGCAAGTGGGGCAGGGTGTACAAAGGGGGTGACCCTACAGCTGCGTCAGGCCCCATGAGAGGGACATGACTGAAAGAATCGAAGAATATACTGTTGGCGAATTGGCCCGTTTATCCGGCATCAGTGTCCGCACGTTGCATCATTATGATGCCGTGGGGTTGCTGCGGCCACGTCATGTGACAACAGCGGGATATCGCCTTTATGGGCGGGCCGAGGCCGAAAGGTTGCAGGAAATCCTGTGCTTAAAGGCCTTGGGCATGACCCTGCCGGAAATTGGTGCGGCCATTGATGATCAGGCGGATCGGTTGGTCCGCCTTCGGGCGCACCACATCCGTGTTGAACAACAAGCTGCAGAGCTTGGACTGGTATTGGACGCGATTGATCAGTCTATTCACGCAATAGAAGGAAAATCAGTTATGTCAGTAAAAGACCTATACGCGCCATTTAGCGCAGAAAAACAGCACTCGTACGAGCAATGGCTGGCCGAGACCTATGGCCCCGAAAAGGCGGCACAGATCGACAGCGCCAAAACGCGGTTAAAAGGGGGCGTTCCATTGGATCAACGGATGGCAAAGTTGGAACCGATCGAGGCGGCTCTGGTGATGTGCTTTCACGACCGCACCGTCGATCCATCGCCGCATCTGGCCGAGCACCAAGCATGGGTCGGGGAAATGTGGGGCAAGGACTGTGATGCGGCGGCCTATGCCGGGCTGGCCGACATGTATCTATCGCATCCCGATTTCGTGGCGCGATATGAATTGCTTGCCAAAGGGTTTAGCCAATGGCTGCCCCAAGCGATGAAAGACTTTGCCGCTGGTACGACAACTACGGCTGAATAAGGTCGCGCAGATCGGTGACGAAGGCCTCAAATTCGGCCTTCATTTTGGGGCTATCGGTCCAAACGCGTGACAATTTACGCAACATGCCCTGACGGCGGGTTTCAAGATCCTCTGTCAGGTCATAGTCCGCCGCGGCGACCAGCATGGTCATGCGTTCATGTAACGGGCGCAGGTTGGCGAAATCACGGATCATCGCCGGCAGCAGCTCTGGCGCGGTTTGCCAGCTTTCGCCGTTAAAGCGTTCCTGGGTGACCCGCTGTCCGGCGCCCGCACATTCGTACAATGTGCAACCCTTGAACCCGCGGTCCTTTAGGTCGGAATGGATGCCGCATTTGTGGCCGCTCAGGTTCGGGCAAGGCGTGCCAGCATCTTTGTCGATGGCAAACATCGGGCCCTTGTCCAACACAAGGCTGACACAGCAGAGCGCGGCACAGTTCGCGCAATCGGACGTCAAAGATGGCAATGTCATATCGTCGTTGTCCGATCTGTTTTTGTGATCCCGATAGCGTCAGTTTTCGTATCAAGGTCAGAGGAATACAATGACCAAAACCGAAAATTTCGACCAAGTGCACATCGCGGCGCCCGAACAGTTGTGGGACTGGTTGAGCCTGAACCACGCGCAAGATCAAAGCGTTTGGCTGGTGACGTGGAAAAAAGATACGCCGGAAAAATATGTGTCGCGTGAACAGGTTCTGGACGCCCTGATCGCCTATGGCTGGATCGATGGCATTCGGCGAAAACGTGACGACGGTAGAACGATGCAGTTGATTGGTCCACGTCAACAAAAGGTCTGGGCCAAGACGTATAAGGATCGTGCGGAACGGTTGGAACAAGAGGGGCGCATGCAGCCTGCGGGGCGTCGCGCAATAGAACAGGCCAAGGCGGCAGGGCTATGGGGTGCGATGGAGGATGTGGATGCCTTGGTTGTGCCGGATGACGTGACCACGGCGTTAAGGGCGCAGCCACCGGCAAACGCCTATTTCGAGGGTGCCGCGCCGTCCTATCGTCGCAATATCCTACGTTGGATCGGGTCGGCCAAAACGGAACCCACACGCGCGAAACGCATCAGGATTGTTGTCGAGCATTCGGCAGAGCGACGCAAAGTCCCCAGCTATTAACCTCCGTTAAGTCGGGCCAAGATGCGTTTGCGCGGGGCGTGACGATGACGATAGAGGGTTCGGCCCCACAGCCAGAAAAGCGGTGTCATTAGACCTGCGCGGATTGTGATCTCTTCATGGATCATTGCGCCGCTGTCTGTCGCATTTACCCACAAATGGTGGTTCCACTGCTCGACGCCCGCGCCGCTTTCCTGACTTTGGAAATGCATCGCGGCTTCATCAACCAATGTTGCGGTCATTTTGTAGGGTTGGGGCGGCCGTTTGCCGAAGAGGCGGACGTTCGGAGCAAAGCTATCGCCTGTTGCGATGCGCCCTGTCAAAAACCAAAAGAGGCGCGCACACCTCGTGCAACGCCTCTAGGCTGGTCACGACATCCCAGAGCTGACGTGGGTCAGCGCCGGGGTAGTCATGATCGAGTGATAGCTTCATTGATTAGCCGAAGGCGGCACCAAAGGTTTCGCGGTAGGTTGTAGCCAGCTCTACCAGCGGTGCCGAAACGCCACCAAAGCTAACGTCCGAGCCGCCGAATTTACCCACCGTGGTGATCGAAACGCCAGCTTGGCCTGCGGCGATCATCAGGGCTTCGGCTTTGTCCATGCTGGTTGCGATCAGGTAACGGCCCTGATCCTCGCCAAACAACGTTGGGGTGTCGGATGCATCAAGGGTAACGCCGACGCCGGCCGCCTCGGCCATTTCGAACGCAGCCATTGCCAAACCGCCATCCGAAAGGTCGGTACAGGCACCGATCATGGCGCGGTTTGCGCGGATGAAATCGCCGTTAGAGCGTTCGGTTTCCAGATCAACGTGGGGCGCGTCACCGTCTTCGCGGTTAAACACCTCGGCCAATAGGGCGGATTGCCCCAAATGGCCATTGGTTTCACCGATGACCAAGGCAATATGGCCGTCACGTGCGGTTCCTACGATGGCTTCGTCGATGTTGTCGATCAGACCGACAGCGCAAATGGTCGGTGTTGGCAGGATGCCTTTGCCGTCGGTTTCGTTGTAAAGCGACACGTTGCCCGAAACGATCGGGGTATCCAGCGCCAGACATGCCTCGCCGATGCCTTTGAGCGCAAAGACGAACTGACCCATGATTTCCGGCTTTTCCGGGTTGCCGAAGTTCAGGTTGTCGGTGGTCGCCAGCGGCTTGGCACCAACCGCGGTCAGGTTGCGATAGCATTCGGCCACAGCCTGTTTGCCGCCCTCTTGCGGGTTGGCTTTGACATAGCGGGGGGTCACGTCGCTGCTAAAGGCGACGGCCTTGTTGGTGCCGTGAATACGAACGATGCCAGCGCCAAGGCCAGGTTTGCGCATTGTGTCGCCCATCACCTGGCTGTCGTATTGTTCATAGACCCACTGTTTGCCCGCGTAGTTCGGGCTGCTGAGTAGGGCGCGAAGACCGTCGATAGGATCAACGCCGGGGACCTCGATGTCGGAGGTGTCGATGGTTGGTTCGACCCATGGGCGATCATATTCAGGGGCGCTCGACGACAGTTTCGACAGCGGCAGATCAGCGACGATTTTGCCGCCATGTTCGATCAAGAAGCGATCCTCAGCGATGGTTTCGCCGACAATTGCAAAGTCCAGATCCCATTTTTCGAATACGGCGCGCGCCTCGGCCTCAAGCTCGGGCTTGAGAACCATCAACATGCGTTCCTGGCTTTCGGACAGCATCATTTCGTAGGCTGTCATGTTCTCTTCGCGCTGGGGAACATTGTCGAGCTCCAGCTTGATGCCCAACTGACCCTTGTCGCCCATTTCAACAGCGGAACAGGTCAGGCCAGCGGCGCCCATATCCTGAATGGAAATGACGGCACCTGTTGCCATCAGTTCCATGCAAGCCTCCATCAGGCGTTTTTCGGTGAACGGGTCACCGACCTGAACGGTGGGGCGTTTTTCTTCGATGGTGTCGTCGAATTCGGCCGATGCCATGGTCGCGCCGCCAACGCCGTCACGGCCGGTTTTTGCGCCAAGGTATACAACTGGCATCCCAACGCCGGATGCCGCCGAATAGAAAATTTTGTCCGCATCGGCCAGACCAGCGGCGAATGCGTTTACCAGACAATTGCCGTTGTAGGCAGGGTGGAACCGAACCTCGCCGCCGACGGTCGGCACGCCAAAGCAGTTGCCGTAGCCGCCGATACCTTCGACGACGCCATTCACCAGCTGTTTGGTTTTGGGATGGTCAGGCTGACCGAAGGACAGCGAATTCATCGCAGCGATCGGTCGGGCACCCATTGTGAACACGTCGCGCAGGATGCCGCCAACGCCGGTTGCCGCACCCTGATAGGGTTCGATGTAGGACGGGTGGTTGTGGCTTTCCATTTTGAAAACGATGGCCTGGTTGTCGCCAATGTCGACAACACCTGCGTTTTCGCCGGGGCCGCAAATAACCTGTGGGCCTTCGGTCGGCAGGGTCCGGAGCCATTTTTTGGACGACTTATAGGAACAATGTTCGTTCCACATCGCCGAGAAAATGCCCATCTCAGTAAATGTTGGATCGCGGCCAAGAATGTTGATCACCTCGGCATATTCATCGGGTGTAAACCCGTGTGCTGCAATGACGTCTTCGGTGATTTTCGGATCTGACATAGGATTCCCCTGCTGGCACGTTGCGCACCCTTTAGAACAATGGATGCCGATGGGGAAGGGTGCCCGACAAAGAACACATCAGATTCCGCAAAATTATCGGGCGTTCGGGCAAAAAAAATGCCGGGCCTAAAGCCCGGCTTAGTCCAACAGGGAGGTATGAAGATGATGAGCGATTACGCGTCATCGGCTTCGAGTGCTGAAATAGGGTGCACAGTTTGCACGATCAAGGAAAAAGCCTCACAACTTGGGGCAATGCCGCTATGCAGCAAGTGCATAGCTTAGCTTGCTTCGGCTTGTTCGCGCTTCTTGCGCCGCTGTGCGAAAATCTCTTCCTGAACAAAATCGCGGAAGGCTGCGACACGTTTCGATGTGCGCAGTTCCTCAGGATATGCAAGGAAAACAGGAACTTCGCCCGACTCTACGTCCGGCAGAACGCGCACGAGGCCCGAGAAATCTTCGGTCAGGTAGTCCGGCAAAACGCCAACCCCAACGTTAGCAAGCACAGCCTGTAGGCCGCCAAAATAGTTATTCACGGTCAGGGTCGAGGCGACGGTGTTATTCAGCAAAAACTGAACAAGCGTTGCGCCCGCGGCAACCTGAGCGGTGTTGGGGCTCTGACAAATCAGGCGATGCGCGTGAATATCTGTGACAGTTTCGATGGGCGGATGCGTGGCAAGGTATTCTTCGGTTGCGTAGAGGCGCATCCGAATATTCATAAGCCGCTTGCGGATCAGGTCGGCCTGACTTGGTTCTTTCATACGAATGGCGACGTCCGCCTCGCGCATGGGCAGGTCGAGCACGCGCTCTTCGAGCATGAGATCAATTTTGAGATCAGGGTATTTTTCGTAGAGCTTGGACAGACGCGGCGCCAGCCACATGGTGCCAAAGCCAGTTGTCGTGGTGACCTTGAGTTCGCCAAACACCTCTTCTTCGCTATCACGAATTCGGGCCGAGGCAGCCTCAAGGCGTTTGTTGATCGCCCGTGTCGCATCAAAAAGCAGTTCGCCCTGTTCCGTCAGGATCAATCCGCGTGCATGGCGGTGGAACAGGGTTGTGTTCAACGACTCTTCCAATGCGCGGATTTGGCGGCTGACAGCGGATTGCGACAGATGCAAGGTATCCCCCGCATGCGTCAGCGACCCTGCGTCGGCAACGGCGTGAAAGATACGAAGTTTGTCCCAGTCCATTTTTGCGGCTTTCGTTACTGCTGATCGTGTTGTTTTTAGTGTGTTTTGCCCGCCGGAACAGGCCCTGTTGTCGCCAAGTGTTGCATAAAATACGGGTTGTCCATATCTGATTTTACAATCTTTACCGTGATCCGCCCCAAATGATGCAGCTGAGAGACGGATTATACGTTAAGAAATACGACGTCCGACGGTTTGTGTGGTAATTACTGCGGACGAAACTAAAAGGCATCGCATGAAACGCGGTATTCGACATGTCGCTCGCGACATCAGCTATTCCTCTGCCATGAGCAGCAAGGGCGGTCGTGCTCTTGTACGCGTCATGGAAAACGCAACCGGTCGTTTGGGGCTGATCAAAAGGGTCCAGGGCTACGACGTCGAGGTGGCCAATGGCCGTGACTTTTGGCAGGTTATGACAGAGCGTTATAATCTTGATCTGCGTATAATTGCGGGCAGTTTGGCCAATATTCCAAGCGAAGGACCATTGGTTGTGGTGTCCAATCACCCGTTCGGCATTCTGGATGGTCTAATGATGGGGCGTATCCTGTCTGAGCGGCGGTCCGGCGATTTTAAGGTTATGGCGCATCAGGTGTTCCGACGGTCAGCCGATCTGGAACGTGTGATCTTGCCGATCCATTTCGATGAAACCAAAGAGGCCGTTCGCGCGAACCTTGAAACACGGGCCGAGGCGGTTCGTTACCTAAAAAATGGTGGCTGTGTCGGGATTTTTCCGGGCGGCACTGTGTCAACGGCCGAAAATCGCACCGCACGACCGTTGGATCCTGTCTGGCGTAATTTTACGGCCAAGATGGTGGCCAAGTCCGGTGCGACCGTGGTGCCGATCTATTTCGACGGGCACAACAGCAAATTGTTCCAGATTGCCAGTCGGTTAAACTATACTTTGCGGATGGGGATGCTGATCCGGGAGTTCAAAACCCGCGTGGATATGCCGGTTGACGTTGGTATTGGCGAACCAATTGGGCCTGATGTGCTTGCACAGTTCCGCTCAGACCCCAAAGCGATGATGGATTTACTGCGCAAAGCAACGTATGACCTAAGTCCAGAGCCCGTCGCCGCGAACGGTGTCGGTTTTGAATTTGAGGCAAAATACAGGAAACAATAATGGCCGTTGGGGTTTTTGATAGCGGATTGGGTGGACTGACGGTGTTGGACGCCTGTCAAAAACGTCTTCCGGATGTGCCTTTCGTCTATTTCGGTGACAATAAACACGCACCCTATGGTGTGCGTGATGCTGACGATATTTTCGAGAAAACCACATCGGCGGTTGAACGTTTGTGGGATGCTGGATGCGATCTGGTCATTCTGGCCTGTAACACCGCGTCGGCGGCGGCCCTGCGCCGGATGCAGGAAAGCTGGATCCCGAACAACAAACGCGTTCTGGGTGTTTTTGTCCCGCTGATCGAGTCGCTGACCGAACGCCAGTGGGGCGATAATTCACCGCCCCGTGAGGTTGCGGTCAAGCACGTTGCCCTGTTTGCCACACCGGCCACAGTTAGCAGTCGCGCGTTTCAGCGCGAATTGGCATTTCGTGCGATTGGCGTCGATGTCGAGGCGCAGGCCTGCGGCGGTGTGGTCGATGCGATCGAAGACGGTGACATGATCTTGGCCGAGGCGTTGGTGCGCAGCCACGTTGATGCGCTGACCCGTAAAATGCCGAACCCAGATGCCGCGATCCTTGGGTGTACCCACTATCCCATCATGGAAACCATCTTTCAGGATGCTTTGGGGCCACAGGTCAAAGTGTTCAGTCAGGCGAATTTGGTGGCGGATAGCCTTGCGGATTATTTGGTCCGGCGTCCGGAAATGATTGGGGCGGGCACGGAAACTCAGTTCCTGACAACTGGGGATCCGCGCAAGGTATCGGATCGCGCGACCCAGTTTTTGCGGCGTCAGGTCAAATTTCAAGCCGCATAACTGCGACAAACTGGGGCTTGAGTGAAATATTCGATCCCCTAAATATATCGCAACCCATTTCCAAGGAGCCGACATGAGTGGTCTGAAGACGTTGAAAAAACGCCGTCGCGTTCAAATCATCCTACTGCTTTTTGTTGCGTTGATTTTGTCGACTGGGTTGATTGGATATGCGATGCGCGATGGCATCAATTTCTATCGTGATCCGGCGGATGTTATTGCCTCGCCGCCGCCAACGGACGAAGTGTTCCGGATGGGCGGTTTGGTGGTCGAGGGAACGTTGGTGCGCGGCACCGGCGAGACCGTAAGCTTTGAGGTCAGCGATGGCGTCGAGGCGGTCCCTGTGACCTATACTGGAATCCTGCCAGACCTGTTCGGCGAAAATCAGGGGATGATTGGAACCGGCCGCTATGTGGGCGGCGTTTTCATCGCGACCGAGATTTTGGCCAAGCATGATGAAAGCTATATGCCAAAAGAAGTGCTTGATACGCTGAAAGAAAATGGCGTTTACGTCGAGCCGGACGCTTAGCACGGGTCACGTTAACCATTGATAGGCAGGCTTACCTCAAAACACATGAGGTCGAGCCATGCACTCAGTTCAGGATATTGCCCGCGACATTGTCGTCCGTGAGGGCGGCTTTGTGAATGATCCAGACGATCCCGGCGGTCCCACGAAATATGGTGTCACGCTTCGAACGCTCAGGGCGCTTGGGCGTGATGTGAATGCCGATGGTGACATCGACATCGTGGATGTCCGGTCGTTGTCGGTCGATGATGCTGTCGGTATTTTCGCAGAACACTACTTCGCTAAGCCCAAAATCTCAGACCTTCCTGCGCCATTACATGCAACCGTGTTTGATATGTACGTCAACGCGGGGGGGGCTGCGGTTCGTCTGTTGCAAACGCTGCTCAACGATATGCTGATTTCTGTGTCGGTTGATGGGGTGATCGGTCCGCAGACCGTCGCCGCCTGTGAACGGGCGTTGGAGGTTGCGCCCAATCATTTTGTCGATGCCTACGGAATTGCGCGGCGCAACTACTATTACCGATTGGCGGACGCGCGCCCCGCCAGCCGTAAGTTTGCTACAACAAAAGCCGGAACAAAAGGCGGGTGGATCAAGCGGGCCGAGGAATTCATCGCGCCAAAATATCATCTGACCGAAGCAGAGCACCGTCAGAGGGTTTCGGCATGGGCATGATTGGACGCGTGATGGATTTTCTGTTCGGAAATGGTCGTAATGTGGTTGTCGAAACAGCAGAAGTTTTTCGGATCAATGCCGAACAGCGGGCACAGCGGGCGGCGGATGCGCGTGCGCAATCGCTGGCGCAGTTCGCGGCCGAGTTTCAGCAGCCCAGAAAAGGCGTCTTTGATCGGATGATTGACGGGTTGAACCGTTTGCCGCGCCCTTTACTGGCGTTCGGGACCTTAGGACTGTTCGCCGCGGCCATGATTGATCCGATTTGGTTCGCCAGCCGCATGCAGGGCATCGCCCTGGTTCCCGAACCCTTGTGGTGGTTAATGGGGGCAATCGTCAGTTTCTATTTTGGTGCGCGACATCAGGCAAAAAGTCAGGATTTTCAGGACTCTGTCGTGCGTACCGCATCCGCCGTTGCAGGTGTGGTTGATCGGCAGAAACAGTTGGAAACCCGTGTTGCCCCTGTTGAAACCAATCCCGCCCTTGACGCCTGGAGGGCCGACAATGACCGATGATTGGGTGCGCGGTGTAGACCGACGTATTTCGGCGCTAGAAACCCATAACGCGGTGGATGAGGTACATCGCCACAACGTTGAACGCCGTTTGCGTGCGATCGAGGACATGCTCAAGTGGTTGGTGCGCTTGGTTGTGGGGGCACTGTTGATGGCGGCATTGGGATATGCGTTGGCGGGGGGCTTTGCCTTGTCGGGCTGACTGCGGCAAGATGCGACACGTGCTTTTGATTGGGCATGGACAAATGTTCGGCTAAAACCACAGTATGATTGCTGAACTCGGACATTTTGCTTTGATTCTGGGCTTTGCCATTGCGCTGGTCCAGACTGTCGTACCCCTTATCGGTGCCCACAAAGGGTGGCGGAACTGGATGGCAATTGCCGATCCGGCCGCGACCAGCCAATTCATCATGGTGGCGGTTGCCTTTGCGGCGTTAACCTATTCCTTCGTTGTGTCGGATTTTTCGTTGCGGTTGGTGACGTTGAACTCTCACAGTGACAAACCGATGCTGTACAAAGTGTCGGGGGTTTGGGGCAACCACGAAGGGTCCATGCTGTTGTGGCTGTTGATCCTGACGTTGTTTGGCGCCTGTGCCAGCTGGTTTGGTGGCTATCTGCCCGCGACCTTGCGCGCGCGGGTACTGGCCATTCAATCCGGTGTTTCGGTGGCGTTTTTCGCGTTTATCCTGTTCACCTCGAACCCGTTCCTGCGCTTGGCTTTGCCGCCCTTTGATGGGCAGGACTTGAACCCCTTGTTGCAGGACCCTGGTTTGGCGTTCCATCCGCCGTTCCTTTACCTAGGTTATGTCGGCCTTAGCATGTCGTTCAGCTTTGCGATTGCCGCCTTGATAGAAGGGCGTGTTGACGCCGCATGGGCGCGATGGGTTCGGCCGTGGACCTTGGCGGCTTGGATGTTCCTGACGGTTGGTATTGGTTTGGGATCATGGTGGGCCTATTATGAATTGGGTTGGGGCGGTTTCTGGTTCTGGGACCCTGTTGAAAACGCCAGCTTTATGCCGTGGCTCTTGGCGGCGGCCTTGCTTCATTCGGCGGTTGTGACCGAAAAACGGGAAAGCCTGAAAAGCTGGACCATCCTGCTTGCTATTCTTGCGTTCGGGTTTTCGTTGCTGGGGACCTTTCTGGTGCGGTCGGGTGTCATCACATCGGTCCATGCCTTTGCGAACGACCCCGAAAGGGGTGTGTTTATCCTAGCGATCCTTGCCCTGTTTGTTGGGGGCGGTCTGACGCTTTATGCGGCGCGGGCCAGCGCGCTAGAGGCGAAGGGCGTGTTTTCGGTGGTCAGCCGTGAAAGCGCACTGGTTTTGAACAACATCCTGCTGGCTGTGTCGGCCTTTGTGGTGTTCATCGGAACGCTTTGGCCGCTGATCGCAGAAATGACTATGGATCGCGTGCTATCGGTTGGTCCGCCATTCTTTAACGCCGCATTCACGCCGTTTGTGATCGGTCTTGCGGTTGTGTTGCCGCTTGGGTCCGTGCTTGCGTGGAAACGTGG
Organism: Marivivens sp.; assembly: GCA_965215785.1. Taxonomy (GTDB): domain Bacteria; phylum Pseudomonadota; class Alphaproteobacteria; order Rhodobacterales; family Rhodobacteraceae; genus Marivivens. Next base: position 2,118,175 of record OZ244120.1, read on the forward strand.
CAACCTTGGACGGGCAGGGCGCATGATGGGACCACTTGTTGCCCTTGTCATTGCGGTTGCTGCTTTGCTCTTTACCATTCAAACGGGTCAATCCGTGATGGGACCGATCGGGGTTGCGCTTGGTGTTTGGGTCATCGGCGGTGCGGTCATTGATCTGTGGTCGCGTGGCGGGCAGGGCGGCCTGTCAAGCCAACTGCGTCGGATCGCGCGATTGCCCCGCGCCGATTGGGGCAAAACGCTCGCCCATGCTGGTCTGGGGATCACGATCCTTGCGATTGCAGGGCTAACAGCGTGGGAGCGTGAGGATATTCGGACCATGCTGCCTGGTGATCAGGTCGAAATGGGCCGGTGGACCATCGTGTTTGATGGCATCGAGGAATACCGGGGTCCCAACTATGTTGCGCAGCAAGGGCATATGACGATCCTGCGCAATGGTGTTGAGGTCACAACTGTCCATCCTGAAAAACGTATCTATCCGGTCGCTGGTATGCCCACGACCGAGGCTGGCATTATGAATGGCCTGTGGCAGGACGTGTATGTCGTGCTGGGTGATGCGCAACAGGATGGCGGCTATGCGGTGCGCACCTATATCAAGCCGCTGGCAAACTGGATCTGGGGTGGCAGCATCCTGATGGCCATTGGCGGTTTGATCTCGCTAACAGACCGACGCCTGCGCGTTGCAGCGGGTGCAGCCAAACGTAAGTCGACGGCGGTACCTGCGGAATGAAAAAGCTGATCTTGATTTTGGCCCTGCTTGCGGGACCGGCCTTGGCGGTGCAGCCGAACGAGGTGTTGGATGATCCCGTCCTTGAAGAACGCGCACGGATCATTTCCAAGGGCTTGCGGTGTCCCGTTTGTCAGAACGAAAGCATCGACGAATCCAACGCGCCGATCAGTGCGGATTTGCGTTTGCTGGTCCGCGAGCGATTGGTTGCGGGGGACACGAACCAAGAGGTCGTGGATTTCGTGGTCTATCGCTATGGCGAGTTTGTTTTGCTCAATCCCAGCACATCGGGTCTGAATATCATCCTTTGGGGCGCTGCGCCGGTGATGTTGCTGATCGGCCTTGGCGTTGGCTGGGGGGCAATGCGCCGCCGGCCTACCGTGGCGGATGCGGACCTGACGGACGCAGAAAAACAAAGATTGAAAGAAATTTTGGACCAATGACGTCCGGTCCCTCTTTTCTAAACCGGGTCGTTCACTAATCTAATAGGGAACGCCTAAGGGGACTATTATGGAATACAAAGCCATCACGCTGGACATCACCGACGACATCGCTGTTTTGTCGCTGAACCGTCCGGAAAAGATGAACGCACTCAATTCGCAGATGCGTGCGGAAATCACCCACGCTGTCAAAACCGCGGAAAAAGAGGCCCGAGTGCTGGTTCTGACCGGCAAGGGGCAATCGTTCTGTTCGGGGCAGGATCTGGGCGATGGTGGCAATGCGGCCAAGCTCGATCTCGCGCGGGTCTTGCGCGACGAATATGTGCCGATGCTGACGGCGATTTTCGATTGTGCGATCCCGACAATCAGCGCCGTCAACGGCCCAGCGGCAGGGGCGGGTGCAAACCTTGCGCTGGCGGCTGACGTCGTTATCGCGACCGAGTCGGCCTATTTCGTTCAGGCGTTTACCAAAATCGGCCTGATCCCTGATGCAGGCGGTACATATTACCTGCCGCGTCAGATCGGCATGGCCAAGGCGATGGGCGCGGCCCTGTTCGCCGACAAAATAACGGCGCAAAAGGCCGCTGATTGGGGCATGATCTATGAGGCGATTGCCGACGATGGGTTCGAAACCTATTGGCGCACACGCGCGGAACATTTGGCCAAAGGCCCAACAGCCGCCTATCGCCATCTGAAAACCGCCCTGCGCGAGTCGCAGAACAACACGCTTGAACAGCAATTGGACGTCGAGGCGCTTCTTCAGGGGAAATGCGGTCAGACCCGTGATTTCCGCGAAGGGGTCATCTCGTTCCTTGAAAAGCGCGAACCTAAATTCGAAGGGCGCTAAGCTAGCACTTTGCTAAACACTCCTCTGGTTGTAGCTGTCTCTATGAAACCATTTTGGGGTGTGGTATGCCAACGCAAGCAAAAGAACAACTCAGGGCCTATTACCGTATCCGGCAGGCCTTGGGTTATTTGGGGTTTATCCTGCCGTTACTGCTGGTCCTAGGCGGGCTGGTGATGCTGGGCGGGGTGGAACCATCCATTTCCGACTATTACCACACGGTCATGCGCGACGTGTTCGTTGGCGTCATGTGTGCCATCGGTCTGTTTTTGATCTGCTACACAGGCTACGAAAAAGCGCCCGAGGAATGGCTGTCGGACGATACCATCACCACGATTTCCGGCGTTGCGGCCTTTGGTGTGGCGATGTTCCCGAACGAAGGCCCCGATCCGGGGTCCGTCAAAACCATCATTCAACAGCTGTTTGGGCACAAGGGCGCCGTGATCGGCCATTACCTAAGTGCCACAGGGTTCTTTGTCGGCTTGGCCTATATCTGTATCGCACGCTTTACCAAAACACGGGACAAGTGGCGCGCACGTATCTATCGCGTGTCGGGATGGACGATTGTCGGGCTGGCGGTTGCGGCGATTGTCGCGTCTGTTGCCAAGAACAACGACTGGGGCTGGTTGACCCGTTTTGTCATCAATAACGATGTCGTTCTATGGCTAGAGGCCTTGGCCGTTTGGGCCTTTGCGGCGGCGTGGTTGACCAAGGGCCATGCCGAACAAAGCCTGATCAACTGGATCCACCACAAATCATAAAAGAAAGCCCGGTCAAATGACCGGGCTTTTTCATTAGCGTTCGTCGATCGGGGTGTAGTCCCGTGCCGCTGCACCTTTGTACAGCTGACGAGGACGACCGATTTTCATGCCCGGATCGCCCAGCTGTTCTTTCCACTGGCTGACCCAGCCAACGGTCCGCGACAGCGCAAAGATCGGTGTGAACATCGAGGTTGGGAAACCCATCGCCTCTAGAATGATGCCTGAGTAGAAGTCGACGTTCGGGAACAGTTTCTTCTCTGCGAAATATGGATCTTCCAGAGCTTGCTTTTCCAGTTCCTTCGCGACCTGCAGGATCGGGTTGTCTTCGACACCCAGCAGATCCAGAACTTCGTCAGCGGACTCTTTCATAACAGTCGCGCGTGGGTCGAAGTTTTTGTACACGCGGTGGCCAAAGCCCATCAGACGGAACGGGTCGTTCTTGTCTTTTGCGCGTGCGATGAATTCTGGAATGCGATCAACCGAACCGATTTCTTTCAGCATTTCCAAGCAAGCTTGGTTCGCACCACCGTGGGCAGGGCCCCACAGGCAGGCGATGCCGGCAGCGATACAGGCGAACGGGTTTGCACCCGAAGACGACGCCAGACGCACGGTCGAGGTCGACGCGTTCTGTTCGTGGTCAGCATGCAGGGTAAAGATGCGATCCATCGCGCGGCTCAGGATCGGGTCGACTTTGTACTCTTCGGCTGGAACGGCAAAGCACATGTGCAAGAAGTTCGCCGCATAATCCAGATCGTTGCGTGGATACACGAACGGCTGACCGATCGAGTATTTATAGGCCATCGCAGCGATTGTTGGCATTTTCGCGATCAGACGGTGCGACGCGATTTCACGCTGACGTTCGTCGGTGATGTCGGTCGAGTCGTGGTAGAACGCTGCCATAGCGCCAACAACGCCAACCATGATCGCCATTGGGTGCGCGTCTCGGCGGAAACCACGGAAGAAGTTATACATCTGTTCGTGGATCATTGTGTGGCGCGTGATGGTGTTTTCAAACACCTCCAGCTCGGTCTTCGATGGCAGGTTGCCGTAAAGTAGAAGGTAGCAAACCTCTAGGTAATGCGAATCTGCTGCCAGCTGATCGATCGGGTAACCGCGGTGCAGCAGCTCACCTTTGTCGCCATCGATAAAGGTGATCGTGCTGTCACAGGCAGCGGTCGAGGTGAAGCCCGGGTCGTAGGTAAACACGCCTGCTTGGCCATAGAGCTTGCGGATATCAAGGACATCCGGGCCGGCAGTCGGCGAATAGATCGGCAAGTCAATGGACTTGTCATCAATCGTCAGCGTTGCTGTCTTGGTCGTTTCGGCCATGTTTTATCCCCTGTTTTGACCCGGAGCACCAAAGTGTTCCGGGGGGTTGTGCTTGTACCCACAGGACTAACGTCAAAATATGACAGTAGTCTTAGGGCGCGGCATCCTGAAGTCGGGCAACGGTTTCCTCACGGCCCAACACCAGCATCATGTCAAAGACACTCGGAGTCACAGACCGCCCCGCCAGCGCCGCGCGTAGCGGTCCGGCCAGCTTGCCCAATTTGGTGTCGTGGGCTTCGGCAGTCGCTTGGATTATCCCCTCCAGCGTGTCACGGGACCAGCTAGCATTTTGCAACTGCGGCGTCAATTCTGACAGTATACCACGGGATACTGAGTCGAGATTTTTTGTCGCTTTCTCATCAGGGGTGACCGGACGCGACGTCAACGCAAAGTGAGCCTTTTCAAGGAGTTCGGGATAAGTCTTCGCGCGTTCTTTGAGGCAATACATACCAGCGGAAAGTCGCGTTTTTTGTTCTTCTGAGAGTTGATCCTGTCCGGTTGCTTCTAGGAAATGCTCGATTTCTTGCAGCAGTGCGGCATCATCTGTGGCTGCAATATGCTGACCACAGATATTATCTAATTTTTTGAAATCAAAACGTGACGGCGATTTGCCGATCCCGTCCAGGTCGAACCATTCCATCGCCTGTGCATCGCTGAAAAATTCATCATCGCCATGGCTCCAGCCCAGTCGGGCCAGATAATTGCGCATGCCCGACGCGGGGTAACCCATGGTCTGATATTCCTCGACGCCGGTCGCGCCGTGCCGTTTCGACAGCTTTTTGCCATCGGGGCCAAAGATTAGCGGAATATGTGCATAGAACGGCACGGGCCATCCCATCGCATGATAAATGGTCATCTGGCGGGCGGCGTTGTTCAGGTGGTCATCGCCACGGATCACATGGGTCACGCCCATGTCGTGGTCGTCAACTACAACGGCCAGCATATAGGTCGGGGTACCGTCAGACCGCAGGATAACCATGTCGTCCAGCTGGTCGTTGCGGATGGTCACGTCACCTTGGACCTTGTCCTGAATAACGGTGACGCCTTCGCGCGGGGCTTTGACACGGACCACAAACGGCAGGTCAGGGTGGTCAGCTGGGTCTGCATCGCGCCATGGCGACCGGTACAGGGTCGATTTTCCTTCGGCCTTGGCCGCATCGCGGAAAGCCTGAATTTCGTCCTGAGTGGCAAAGCACTTGTAGGCGGTGCCTTGGGCCAGCATTTCATTGGCCACTTCGGCATGGCGATCTGCGCGCTCGAACTGGCTGACGGCGTCGCCATCCCAATCAAGGCCAAGCCACGTCATGCCTTTGATGATGGCGTCGGTTGCCTCGGGTGTGGAACGTTCACGGTCGGTGTCTTCGATCCGCAGCAGGAATTTACCCCCCCGCGCACGGGCATAGAGCCAGCTGAAAAGCGCGGTACGCGCGGTTCCGATATGCATGTAACCCGTCGGGGACGGTGCGATGCGGGTGACCACCGGAGTGTTCGACATTGTTCTTAACCCTTTGCTAACCATGGTCGGCTTTGTTGAGGGGGATATAAGGCCAAACGAGGCAGGACAAGTGCAGGCAGTCGTGTTGATGCAAAACGCGGTCGCACGGCAACGCGGACAGTTCCCGAACTGGGTGCCGGTGGGGCTTGGCCTTGGGATTTGCGGGTATTTTGCGCTGCGGTTCGAACCATCGGTGGCGATGCTCGCCGCTCTTGGCGGTTTCGCGGTTCTTTGTCTGGTGTTTGCACTTGTGCTTGGGCCGACCCTGCGACCGCTATTTGCGTTGCCTGTTTGTATTGTCTCGGGTGTTCTGATCGCTGCGGCGCATGTTCATGGGGTTTCGGCGCCGGTCCTAGACTATCGCTATTACGGCCCGATTGAGGGGCGGATCGTTGAAATGGATCGGTCCCAGTCAGGGGCCCGTCGATTAACGCTTGATCGTGTTGTTCTGGAATGGACCGCGCCGGACCGCACGCCGGAACGGGTAAGGGTATCCCTGCACGGGGATCAACAATGGTTCGATGCAAGGCATGGCGACACGATTATCCTAACGGGGCATTTGTCGCCGCCCTCGGGACCGGTTGAGCCGGGCGGCTATGATTTTAGGCGGGCGGCGTGGTTCGATCGTTTGGGCGCTGTCGGCTATACGCGGACACCCGTCCTAACGCTGGCCCCGCGGTCGGATGGGTGGTTCTGGATCGATGACATCCGGCGGGGTATCGCGCTCAGCGCCGCCCGACATATGCCGGACCGCACGGCTGGGTTTGCGACGGCGATCCTAACCGGTGACCGTTCCGACCTAAACGCCGAAGATATCGCCGCCCTCAGAGCCACCAATCTGGCGCATCTATTGGCGATTTCGGGCATGCACATGGGGCTTTTGACGGGGTGTGTTTTCGTTGGACTGCGGGTGTTGTTGTCGCTTTGGCAACCGTTTGCCCTGCGCGTGCCGGTCAAGAAGATCGCCGCCATTGGCGCGGTTCTGTCGGGGGCGGCCTATCTGGCCATTTCCGGCGGCAGCGTCGCGACCGTGCGCGCCTTTATCATGGTCAGCGTCATGTTCACGGCGGTGGTTCTAGACCGGCGCGCCATCACGATGCGGTCGGTCGCGGTGGCCGCCACCCTTGTTCTGGTCATGAAACCGGTCGAGGTTCTGGGCCCGGGGTTTCAGATGTCCTTTGCCGCCACGGCCGCGCTGGTGTGGGCGTTTGGGGTGTCAGGTCCGCTTGTCGCAAAGTTACCCAAGTGGATTAGACCCTTGGCTGCACTCGTGATTTCCTCGGGTGTTGCGGGGCTTGCCACGGCGCCGTTTGGCGCGGCCCACTTTAATCAAATCGCGCATTTTGGCCTGCTCGCAAACCTATTGGCCGTGCCCGTGATGGGCATGGTGGTGATGCCAGCGGCGATCTTGACGGCGCTTTTGTCACTTTTGGGGTTAGAGGCGGCTGGCTTTGCCATTATGCACTTGGGCCTTAGCTGGATCTTGACGGTCGCTGAACAGGTGGCCGCGATCCCCAACGGTACCAGCATGGTGCCTGCGCCCAACCACTTGGTTTTGCCGCTGGTAACTGCCGCGATGTGCCTCATGTGCCTTGGGGTGGGGCGGCTGCGTTGGGGCGCGGTACCGGTCATGGTCGCGGCCTTGGTGTCGTGGTCATTATCGACGCGGCCGGCGGTTTTGGTCAGTGACACCGGCGCTTTGATCGGCGTTCAAACGGGTGGCATCCGCAGTTTGACCAAAGCAACCGGCGACGGGTTTTCGGCGCGTACATGGCTTGAAAACGATGGTGATGACCGACCACAGTCCGAGGCCTATGACCCAGCGCTGTCCATTGGCACCCGCCGGTATGAGGCCGTGATCGGTCAGACCTCAATCCTATTGGTGACGGGAAAAACTGCCCTAGCCGACCTGATCGGCTGCGCAGGTGCCGATGTGTTGATCACCAATGTTGCAGATACCCAAGACCGCACCTGCCAGGTTTTTGACCAAAACAGGTTACGGATGACGGGGGCCTTGGCGATCAATGTTGATGATCAAGGCCGCCCGAGTGTGGTGACTGTACGCGATCGAACGGGCGACCGACCTTGGACGGGTCAGTAGCTACGGATCAATCCCACAAGCCGCCCCTGAACCTTGACCTGATCATCCCGCAGGATACGGGTTTCATAGGCGGGGTTGGCGGCCTCTAGCGCGATCATTCCGTTTTGACGGCGGATACGTTTCAACGTCGCCTCGGCGTCTTCGACCAGTGCCACAACGATGTCGCCGTTATCGGCCACCTCGGTTTCGCGAATGATAACGATGTCGCCATCGTTGATGCCCGCGTCAATCATCGAGTCGCCTTTGACCTCAAGCGCATAGTGATCGCCTGCGCCAACCATTGACTGGGGCACAGCCACATTGTGGGACACTTCGGAAATTGCGGCGATGGGCACACCGGCGGCGATTCGGCCCATGACGGGCAATTCAATCGCCGCAATGGCAACAGATTGCGCCGCAGGTGGAATACTATCAGGGCGATCACCATCGATCACCACCGGATCAAACCCTTTGGCGACCATGCTGTCGGGCAGTTTAACAACCTCAAGCGCGCGGGCACGGTGCGCAAGGCGGCGAATAAAGCCGCGTTCCTCGAGTGCGGTGATCAGGCGGTGGATACCCGACTTCGACCGCAGGTCCAGCGCCTCTTTCATTTCGTCAAATGATGGTGGCACGCCATCCTTCTGGACGCGTTTGTGAATGAATTCCAAAAGGTCGAGTTGCTTTTTCGTCAGCATCGGGAACCCCCATCTAGGCCAAGCACATGGCGTGCGTTTTGCCTATGTTCTTATCATGTTCTTGTTTTGTGTCAACTCAGTCGTTACAAAACGAGAACATCAACCACCGTTCCTTTGGGTTGTTCGGGGGCGAAAGGGGGAATGACGGCCAGACAATTCGCATGCGCCAAGACGGACAAAAGCGAACTATCCTGTCGGTCAAACACATCGACGGTCCCGTCCTTTAGGACGCCGCGCATATAGTGCTGGCGCGGCCCGTTTTTGCGCAGGTCATGGGCCAGTGTCGCGCGGATGGTGGCCGGCGGCATTTGACCCAAGCCTAGCATAGCCTTGATCAGCGGCACCACAAACAGCGTCGTGCAGACCATGGCGGAGACCGGATTGCCCGGCAGGCCGATCATGCGGGCATTGCCGAGCACGCCAGCCATCAATGGTTTTCCGGGACGCATGGCGACCTTGTAGAACGATTGTTCCAGCCCGATTTCCTTGGCGACTGGCGCCACCAGATCATAATCGCCAACCGACGCGCCGCCGATTGTCAGGATCAGGTCTGCGGTCGCGGCAAGGTCAAAGCTCTGCCTTAGGGCAGGGGCGGTATCGGCGGCAATCGGCAGCATTCGAATGCTTGCGCCTGCCTGTTCCAGCATGGCAGCGATACCGTAGCTATTTGACGCGATGATTTGATCCGGACCGGCTGTTTCGCCCGGCTGGACCAACTCATCACCGGTCGCGATGATGGCGACCGTTGGCCGTTTTCGTACCGGCACATTTGGATGATCCATGGCCGCAAGCAGCGCGATATCCTGAGGGCGCAAAATGCGTGGGGCGCTCAGGATATGGCCGGTGGCAAAGTCGTTGCCCGCTGGCCGGACATGCGGACCGGTATCAAGGCCATCGGTGATCGTGATGGTTTCGCCGGTGCGCTCAACATCCTCTTGTAGGATCACGCGGTCTGCACCGTCGGGCATGGGCGCGCCGGTAAAGATACGGACAGCTTGCTGTGGGGCAACCGTGCCAGAAAACCGGTGACCGGCGGCGGATTCGCCAATAACGGTGAGTGTTGCGCCAACCGCCGCATCAGCCGCGCGGCAGGCATAGCCATCCATAGCCGAATTATCAAAAGGCGGCTGGGTGCGCCGCGCGGACACATCCTGGGCGAGGACACGGCCATGCGCCTCAGCCAATGGAACCCATTCGACCGGCATTTCGACGGTCAGGGCAAAGATGTTGTCTAAGGCGTCGGCGACAGAAATCATTCGGCGTTATAGGTCCCCGATTTTCCGCCGTCTTTGTGCGTGACGCGAATGCCGCCTATGACCATGTCCTTCTGCACGGCCTTGACCATGTCGTGCACGGTCAGCGCACAGGCCGACACGGCGGTGAGCGCCTCCATCTCGACACCGGTTTTGCCGGTCGTTTTGACGGTGGCGGTAATGCGGATCCCCGGCAGCGCATCATCCGGTGTCAGGTCAATCGCAACCTTTGTCAGGGGCAGGGGATGACACAGCGGGATAATGTCGGCTGTTTTCTTGGCGGCCATAATGCCCGCCAGTCGCGCAATCCCCAGAACGTCGCCCTTTTCGGCGCGCCCTTCGACGACAAGCGCCAACGTGTCGGCGTTCATTGTGATGAACCCTTCGGCAACGGCGATACGTGATGTGACGTCCTTGTCGGACACATCGACCATATGCGCTTTGCCGCCGTCGTCGAAATGGGTCAGGCCAGACATCAGGCCGGTTCCGCTGGTACGGGGTTGGACAGGATATGTTTGGTTGCGGCGGTCACGTCGTCTTGGCGCATCAGGCTTTCGCCGATCAGGAACGACCGTGCCCCATGTCCGGCCAAATCGGCCAGATCTGCGGGCTCAAACAATCCGCTTTCGGCAACCAGCATCCGATCACTTGGCACGCGTTTGGCCAAGTCACGGGTGGTGTCCAGTGTCACCTCGAATGTCTTGAGGTTCCGGTTGTTGATGCCAATCATCGGCGACTTAAGGTCAATCGCACGCTCGAGTTCGTCGCCGTCGTGCACCTCGATCAAAACATCCATGCCCCACTCAAAGGCGGCGGCCTCAAGCTCGGCGGCTTGGGCGTCGGACACGCTGGCCATGATGATCAGGATACAGTCGGCATGCAGCGCGCGTGCCTCGGCCACCTGATAGGTGTCATACATGAAATCCTTGCGCAGGGCGGGCAGGTTCACGGCGCTGCGTGCTGCGGTCAGGAACTCATCCGCACCCTGAAAACTGGGCGTATCAGTCAGAACCGACAGACAGGTCGCGCCGCCGGCTTGATAGGCTTTTGCCAATTCGGGCGGGTTGAAATCAGGACGGATCAGCCCTTTGGACGGGCTGGCCTTTTTGATTTCGGCAATCAGGCCATAGCCGTCGCGGGATGCATCCATCAGGCTGTTATAAAAGCCACGGGTCGGCGGTGCAGTGCGGGCGCGGTCCTCAACCTCGGACAGGGGCGTGGTCGCTTTGCGCGCCACCACTTCTTCGAGTTTGTAGGCCTTGATCTTATCGAGAATATCCATGCGACCTTATTATCCGGCCCGCATCACGATGAAAAGCCGCCGTTTTGCGCCAAGCGCTAAAACTGTTCCGACAGATATGAATTTTCGAACAGCAATTCCGATCTTTCGGGGCGAGTGCTGGAATAGACGATCTTTACCGGCTTGCCCGGTGACAGGCTGTAACCCGGATAGCTTTCAAGAACCTGGCTTTCGCCTTCGCGGCGGAAGCCGGTGACATCCCTGAATTCGTAATGAATGACATAGCCGTTCCGCACGTCTTCGATGCGGGTCACCAGCGCCAAGGTTTGACAGGCATCACGAATGGCCGACCTGCGGCGTTGATCGTCCCAGATGATATAATACGTCGCCCCCGAACCGATCAGGGTGATGACAAGGCTAAGCAGGAACAGCGGCCCGAAAACTTGCGATGATGTATCCTGAACAAAGTATACCTCGCTCGGGGCGTCGGGCGCGGTCCAGACAATCAGCGGATCGCCACTTTGCACATCGGGACCAAGCGCGCCGGTCACGACGCTGGTGCTATAGGCCATTCCGTCGTCATCCTGCGCATAGCTGATGACGATCTGTGTGGTATCGCCGGTTTCCACGGATTGAACGATTGCGTCGAATTTCTGTAGGCCAGCCGTCGCCCGAGCGGTTCCAATAGAATGGAATCCCCAATAGATCAGGCCCACCAGTCCCACCAAGGCGCAACCAGCGGCCAAATAAAGGCCACGTTTCATAATACAAAAATTCTATAAAAGCAGTCTTAGTGTGCCCTAAGACTGATCTAATTCCTGAATAATTTCAAGAGGTTTCAGGATTTGCTTGTCACCTTGGCGACCGTCTCAACCGCCCTCAGGGCAGCGCCGGAATCAATGCTTTCGGCGGCAATTTCGACCCCGTCACGCAAAGCTTCCACGCGTCCGGCGATTTTCAGGGCCGCCGCAGCGTTCAACAGCACCGCATCGCGATAGGCATTTTTTTCACCCGACAGCAGGGCGCGGAACGCCTGACCGTTTTCTTGTGGGGTGCCGCCTGTGATGGCCTCAAAGGGGTGAACCGGCAGACCAGCTTCCTCTGGGTGGACCTCGAATTCGGTAACCTCGCCGCCGCTCAGGGCCGCAACATAGGACACACCGGTCACGGTCAATTCATCCGTTCCGTCGGATCCATGCACCAGCCACGCCTGTTCAGACCCTAACTGTCCCAGCGTTTCCGCCATCGGACGGATCAGGTCGCGGCTAAAAGTACCGGTTAGCTGGCGCTTGACGCCTGCGGGGTTTGTCAGCGGTCCAAGGATGTTGAAAACCGTCCGTGTGCCCAATTCGGTGCGGACGGGCATGACGTGTTTCATCGCCGGATGGTGCATCGGCGCCATCATAAAGGCGATATTGGCCTCTTGCAGCGCCTGTTCCACAACCTCGGGGCCGACCATGACGTCGATACCATTTTCGGTCAGCGTGTCCGCAGCGCCGGAATTTGACGACAGTTTGCGGTTGCCGTGTTTGGCAACAGGCACACCGGCCCCCGCCACAACAAAGGCAGTGGCGGTCGAAATTTGCAGGGTCGCCTTGCCCGTCCCGCCGGTGCCCACGATGTCCATTGCGCCCTCGGGCGCTGTGACCTTGACACAATTGGCGCGCATCACGGCTGCGGCAGCGGCGTATTCATCTACCGTCTCGCCGCGCGTGCGCAGCGCCATCAGCAGGCCCGCAATTTGTGCGGCGGTCGCTTCGCCCTTGAACAGGATGCCAAAGGCCTCTTCCGCTTGGTCGCGGGTCAGCGGGCCGTTAGCCGCGGCGTTGATCAGCGGTTTGAGTGCGTCGCTCATGCTGGCACCTTCATCTTGGCGATATCGAGGAAGTTTTGCAGCAGCTTGTGACCATGCTCGCTCGCGATGCTTTCAGGGTGGAACTGGACGCCGTGGATCGGCAATTCGCGGTGCTGCAATCCCATGATGTATCCGTCGTCGAGTTCGGCGGTGATTTCCAGACACTCCGGCAGCGTGTCACGGTCCACCACAAGGCTATGATAGCGCGTGGCCTCAAACGGGGTGGGCAGACCTGCAAACAGGCCTTTGCCAGTGTGATGCATCGTGCCCATCTTGCCGTGTACGATATCCTTACAGCGGACCACATTGCCGCCGAACGCCTCGCCGATGGTTTGGTGGCCAAGGCAAACGCCCATCAACGGTGTTTTGGTTTCCGCAGCCGCCGCGGTAAGTGCAAGGCAAATGCCCGCCTGTGCCGGATCGCAGGGGCCGGGGGACAACAGGATTGCCTCAGGTTTGAGCGCCATGGCCTGCTGAACATCCAACGCATCGTTGCGTTTGACAACGACATCGGCCCCAAGCTCGCCCAGATAATGAACAAGGTTGTAGGTAAAGCTGTCGTAGTTATCGATCAAAAGCAACATGATGGGCCCAGCGTCATTTAGGGGTTTTGCGCAACCGAATGGTCGCGATATAGTCGGGCCATACATGATCCGGTATGGCCGTGGGCGTCAAGGTCCGCAGCGCAAGAATCAGGGCAGAGATAGGGACGGGGGCAGAACACGTGTTGCGTGGATTACTATTAGGCAGCGCATATGGCGCGTTGATCGCAGGATGTGGTCTTGCGGTGGCGTCGTTGCTGAGCGAACAGCCCGCGGGCAACACCCCGCCCGCCGAACCACAGGTCGCCGCGCCGCAGGTTGCGCCGGTGTCTGACCCTGACGTGGCACCAGCCGCACCGCTTGCCGTGACGCCCGAAGGTATTCAGGTCGAAGCGCCCAGCTTTGGCGCGCCATCACAGGGCACAACATCGGCACCGCTTGCTGATACTCTGCCCGCCGAACGGCCCGAGGCTGCGGTGGTTGATCCACAGATCGCGGCGCCAAGTACCGAAACCTCGGCATCCCCAAGCGTCGTTGTCGAGGCACCGGTTCTGCCCGCCCCGCTGGCTGAAGCGCCCGAGACCCCCGAAAATGAGGCCGATGTCGTGGTGTCCACTGATCCGGCCTCGACCATCGAAGTGACAGAGGCGGACGAGCCGCTGCTGGACGTGGTCGAGATTGAACCGGAGCAGGCCGAACCTGAGGTGGATGAGCCTGAGGCGCCCCCGGTTGTTGAAGATACCGGTCCCGCCGCGCCAGAGGCCCCAGTCGCCGACACCGCCGATGCACCAAGTTCGGAACAGGATCAGGCCGTTGAAATGGCCGCTGTCGAGGGGCTATCGACGCCAGAGGCCGAGGCCCCAGCAGAGGTTCCCATCATTGCGGTTCCGGTCGAGCCAGCACCGGAACCTGCGCCAGAACCGGATGCTACACCGGAACCAGAACCAGAGCCCGAGCCTGAACCAACGACGCCAAGTGTCGGGCTAAGCGGTCCGAGCGCATCCGCGCTGCCTAGCAATTCAGGCGGGATCACGATCCGCCGCCCGAACGAGGAAACCGCCATAGCCGAACCTGCGGTTCCCGCGCTAGAGGCTTTTGCAGCCGTAGCCGACAATCCGGATGGGCTACCGATGTTGTCGGTGGTCGTGATTGACGATGGCCAGTTGGGCAACGGCCCAGTTCTGCTACAGACTGTGCCATTCCCTGTGACCGTTGCGGTGCATGTCACCGACGACGCCGCCACCGCCAAGATGGAGGCCTACCGCGCCGCCGGTTTTGAGGTGCTGGCGATGGTTGGCCTGCCCGAAGGCGCAACCGAAGCCGATGTGGCCATGGTGACCGAGGCAACCTTTGCCGTTCTGCCCGAGGCGATTGGCATCCTCGATGATGGGGATATGGGGCTGACCGGCCCCTCGACCGAGGTTCTGATGGATCGCCTTGCCCGTGATGGCCGCGCATTTGTGACCGTGCCGCAGGGGCTCAACTCGGCACTGCGGGTTGCGGATGCGGCCTTGGTGCCTGCGGTGGTGATCGAACGGGATCTGGACGGGGCAGGGCAGAATGCCGATGTGATCCGCCGTTTCCTTGATCGGTCGGCGTTTCAGGCGCGACAGTCGGACGGTATTGTCCTGCTGGCACGGCTGCGGGCGGATACCGTCACCGCGCTGACCATCTGGTCCACCGCCAACCGCGCGTCCCAAGTTGCCCAAGTGCCCGCCTCGGCGGTGTTGCTGGCCAAATGATTACAGTGCGGCGATGCTGCTGGCGATCCAGCGCAGCACATCGCCGTACCCCGCAATCAGCCACAGCGCAGCATCCTGTCCAAAATGCCAGATAAGGGCGCCTAGTCCCGCGACGATGGCGAAGGGCGCTGTCCCGATCAGCCCTGCCAACATCGGGCCGGTGACCGCCGCAAACTCATTCGTTCGCGCCGCCCGCAACTGGCCCGCAACCGCATGGCGGATGACAGCGGGCACAAATACCTGTGTGCCAAAAAGCGACAGGCCAAAGTGGATGGCCGTGGGCAAAAGCGTTGAAAACAACATCGCAAAGACCCACAGATGATCCATCGGCGCGGCCTCAATCGCGTCGAATGTTGCGCCGATATCTAGGATCGTCACCCCCGCCAGCGCATTCAACCCCGCAATCACCGCGGTCAACGTTGCCCCCAGTGCGACGAAAATCACGCAGGCGCATAGAAAATCAATCAAGGCGCAGAGCACCGGCGACCAATGCCGCAACCCCAGCCGCATCAACGTTAGGGTCAGCGCATAGGACAGCGTGTCAAACAGCGCATTGATGATCGGAAAAACACCGAGGAAGATGAACAGCGATTTTTGTCTCGAATCTGTCTCGGCCCAATTGATGTTCGTCTCCGCCCAAGTCAGCCCAAGGACGACCGCGACAATCAAAACGAAAGAGGCGAGTTTGAATTTTCGTTTGCTTTCGAGAAATACGACTGCGACTACGAATGCACCTGTTACTGCGACTGCGAATGCGCCTGCGCCTGCGATCCATGACAGCCAGTCAGCATGCCTACGCAAAAAAAACAAATTGACTGGCCGACGCCAGTTTTCGTGCGATTAGTCCCGCGATCAAGATGGCAAACATCACTATGGTTAACGCGCGGTCAGGCCAAACATCCCACCAATGCGTGGTGCCCGCAAAAATCGGGACATCGCCCAGAGAGCCCTACGCACCCCAAATTAACCACGGCAACATACACAGCATGATGGGATAGGTGACAGCGAAACGCAGGGAAAAATCCCACACCCGATAGCTAAATGCGCCATTCAGGGTTTTGAAGAAACCGGCGCGTTTTGGCACCGGATAGGCCGCGCGGTTCCACAGCCACGCAAACCGGCGCAGCACGACCCAGCGATAGACCTGTTTGAAATCCTGATCTTCTAGCCAGCTTGGCAGTTTGGAATAGGTGACTGTTTCGTCGATAAGGGCCGCCAGCCATAAGACCAACCACAGGCACACAAACCCGATCAGCCAGCCGGGTGCGCCAAGATAGGGTAGGAACACGAAAGCCGCGCCAGACGCCAAGGCGAATGCCGCGTTCGGTTTGGTAAACAGGTCTTTCGTCGCCACGTCTTTGCCCCCAATCTTACGCGCCACTATGGCGCGAGTGTTGGCTGGGGCAAAGACCTTTTAGCTGTTTCCTGATCCGCTGAACCGGCTGGCGTCCTCGGCGGCTTTGCGCAGGGCGCCGGATTTGTGGACGGTTTCCATGAACTCGGCCTCGGGGTCACTGTCATAGACAACGCCGCCGCCCGCCTGGATATAGAGTTTTTGATCCTTGAGCACCGCAGTCCGCAGCGCGATACACATGTCCATATCGCCGCCCGCGCTGAAATACCCCACGCCGCCGCCATAGACGCCGCGCTTTTCCGGCTCCAGCTCGTCGATAATTTCCATCGCGCGCACTTTGGGCGCGCCCGATACGGTGCCCGCTGGCAAACCGGCCAGCAGCGCCGACAGCGCATCCTGATCGTCCGAAATTTCGCCGATGACGTTGGAAACGATATGCATCACATGGCTATAGCGTTCGATGATGAATTTCTCGGTCGGTTTGACGGTGCCGACCTTGGCCACGCGGCCCACATCGTTGCGGCCCAGATCAAGCAGCATCAGGTGCTCGGCCAGTTCTTTTTGATCGGCCAGCAGGTCCGCCTCGTTCGCTTTGTCCTGTTCGGGCGTAGCGCCACGGGGCCGGGTGCCTGCAATCGGGCGGATCGTGACCTGTTCGCCTGCGACCTGCACGAGGATTTCAGGACTGGCGCCGATCACCTGATAGCCACCAAAGTTGAAGAAGAACATATAGGGCGACGGGTTGGTCCGTCGTAGCGACCGATAGAGCGCGAAGGGCGGTTCGCGGAACTCTTGCGTCCAGCGTTGGGCTGGCACGACCTGAAAAATATCGCCTGCGCGAATGTATTCTTTGGCCTTTTCAACGGCCTGTTTATAGCCCTCGCGGGTGAAGTTCGACACGGCGGGCGCAACAGGGTGCGGGTCGTGGAATTCACGGCTGTCGCCCGGGATCGGACGATCCAGCGCGCGCTGCGCATCCATCACACGTTCGGCCGCTTGGGCATAGGCCGCGCGGGCCGATTGATCCCCGCCAGCCCAAACAGGCGCGATCAGGATCACGTCGCCTTTGACCCCATCCAGAACGGCCACGACGGTCGGGCGCATCAGCACCGCATCCGGCAGGCCAATTGGATCGGGGTTAACGTTGGGCAGGTGTTCAACCAGCCGGATCATGTCATAGCCAAGGAACCCGAACAGCCCCGCCGCCGCACCGGGCAATTCGTCGGGCAGGTCGATTTCACTTTCGGCCAAGATACCGCGCAGGGTGGTCAGCGGGTCGCCGTCCAAATCGACAAAGGCGGTTTCGTCATAGCGTGCCTGACGATTGACCCGCGACTGCGTCCCGCGACATTCCCAGATCAGGTCAGGGTTCATGCCCACAATCGAATAGCGACCGCGCACTTCGCCGCCGGTGACACTTTCTAGCATAAAGGCATGTTTGCCCGCGCCGGTCAGTTTCAGCATCAAGGACACAGCCGTGTCCAGATCCGCGGCGAGACGGGTGTAAACCACCTGATTTTTGCCAGCCTCATAGGCGGCGGCAAAGCTATCGAAATCGGGCAAAAGGGCCATAGTGTCCGCCTATTGCAAGTTGGTCAGCACGGCGTTCACCGCGTTTTGGTCAATCGTGACCTCGGTGGCACGACGCAATTCGCGCTGAGCGATGGTCAGAATGTCATCGGTCACACTGTTGGTCAGGCGCGTGATTTGGGCGGCGCGATCTGCCTCCAAATCCGGGCTGGTGACGTCAGGCGTGTTGATCGCGTCCAAGCGCACCAGAACCGCGCCGCCGTTATACGGCATGACAAAAACGGCGCCTTCATCCGAGGCGAAAACCTCTTCGATAAAGCCGGCTGGGGTGCGGTCGATGAAGGTGCGGCTGCGAAGGCCATCATCGTCAATCGCCGTCAGACCCAGAGCGGCAAAGTCCGTGTCAGCCGTGATCGTCGCAGCAAGGCTGTCGGCATAGGTGATGACCGCGGCCTGAAGGCGCGAGGCTTCGATATCGGCCTCGACCTCTGCGCGCACATCCTCAAGCGGTTGAAGCTGGGGTGCGATCACCTCATCAACGCTAAGCGAGATAACGCCACCATCGGCAAGGCTGATAACCTCAGGGTAGTCACCGATTTGCGCTGTCGCCGCTGCCTCGCGGACCTCGGGGTAGGCGGCCATGCCGTCGATGCTGTCCGCAGTCCAGTCAAACGATCCAAGTTCAAGATCGGTTTGGCTGGCAAGGTCCTGAACGGTTGCACCACCGGCCAGCAAATCATTCAGCGTTTCAAAGCTGCTGGCGATCTGGCGGCGTGCGCGATCAGCGGCAATTTCACTGCGAAGTTCGTCGCGGGCCTGTTCAAAGGTGATGTTTTCCGCAGCGAGGATCGCGTTGATGCGGAACAATGCCGGGCCAAGGTTCGAGTCCAATGGGCCAACCACATCGCCGGTCGCGGCGGCAAAAACGCCTGCACCGGCAGCGCCCAAATCGGTTTCGGCCACATCGCCGAGATCGACATCGTCAAGGGTCAAACCGCGTTCTTCGACCAATCCGTCAAAGTCGATTTCGCCCGAGGCGATACGGTCAAAGGCCGCTTGCGCATCGTTTGCGTCAAAATAAACCAGACGTTCAACAAGACGGCGTTCAGGGCGGTTATAGTCGGCATCGCGCTGTGCATAGAGATCCTGAAGCGTGGCTTCGTCGATCTCGATGGTCTCCAGCAGCATCGCAGGTGTCAGCGCGGCATAGCTGATGCGTTTGGTTTCCGGCAGGGTATAGGCCGCTGCGTTCGATTCATAGAATGCGGTCAGCTCTTCGTCGGTGGCAGGTGCCAGACCGTCGGTCAGTACGTCCGCAGTCAGGGTCGACCATGTGATATCGCGGGTCTGGGCCGCAGACATCAGAACAACATCCGCCGCAGCGGTTTGGTCTGTAACGCCGGTCGCCAGCGCCGTGCGAAGTAGGGTCGAGGCAAGCTCGTCGCGCAGACCGTCTTCGTATTCGGCTTCGGTTTGACCAAGGGCGCGCACCGCATCGCGATACACCTCGCGGTCAAAGCTGCCGGAAATGCCGGTAAAGCTTGGATCGCTGCGCAGGCGCTGGGTCACAAGGGCATCGCCCGCCGACAAACCAAGGCGGGTCGCTTCGTTTTCGAGAACACGGCGATTGATCATTTCGTTCAGCTGGCTTTGGGGCAGGCCAAATGCTTGGACCTGTTCGGGCGTCAGCGACAGGCCAAAGTTCTGCGACACCGCACGGATCGTGCCCTGAAGCTCACGGTAATAGGCGTCGATGCTGACCTCTTTTTCGCCAACGGTCGCGACGCTCGTCGTGCGCCCTGTCAGGCTGGTAGAGCCAAAGCCGATTAGGCTGAAACACAACAGACCTAGAATGATCCAAACACCCAAGCGTGTGCGCTTTTCTTTTGCCATAGGATGGCCCCCCTGCGTCTTGTTCCCCGTTCGTTAGCGGGGCTGTAACTGAATAGGCGCGTGCGCTGCGACGTGCAAGGTCACAGCGACAGGTTTGCAAGCCGTTCAAACAGGTTTTCGATGCCTGAACGATCAATGTTGGCAAAGGCGATGCGCAATTGGCGTTTTCCCGCGGGATTGTCGTCGGGCATGAACATTGTACCGGGCAGCAGCAATACGCCCGCTTCGGTCACCAATTTGGGGGCCAGCGCGTCGGATGGAATGTCGAACGGATGTTCGACATAGGCAAAATACGCCCCGCATCCCAAAAGGCGCCAACCTTT
Source organism: Marivivens sp. (assembly GCA_965215785.1). Taxonomy (GTDB): domain Bacteria; phylum Pseudomonadota; class Alphaproteobacteria; order Rhodobacterales; family Rhodobacteraceae; genus Marivivens. The sequence continues at coordinate 2,138,278 of OZ244120.1, forward strand.
TTGGGCCAGTTTGTCAAAGCCCTCTTTGATCGCGGCGCGGCGATCCAGAATTTCATCGCGTTCACCGGCCAACCACTGCGACAGGTTCTGCATGCCCCAGAGGGCGCCGAACTGGCCGATTTGGTTTGGACAAATCGCGACGGTGTCCAGAAACTTTTCAATCTCGGCCAAAAGGGCGGGCGATGCGGCCACCGATCCGACACGGTGACCGGTCAGTCGGTATGCCTTGGAAAAGGAATAAAGTTGGACAAGCGTGTCGTCCCAACCGTCTCGGGTCAGCAAATCATGCGGCGCGCCCGTGCGGCTGTCGAAATCGCGATAGGTTTCATCAACAATCAACCGCAGGCCCTTTCGCGCACACAGATCATAGAACGCGCCAACTGTTTCAGCGGGATATTCAACACCGCCGGGATTGTTGGGGGTGACCAAGACGATTGCGCGGGTTTTGTCGGTGATCAGCGCCTCGGCCGTTTCGGCCGATGGGATCAGCGCGTCATCCGTGGCAAGCGGAACCATCGTCACGCCCGCCATATCCAGCCACATTTTGTGGTTAAAGTAATAGGGGATCGGCAGGATCACCTCGTCCCCCGCGCCGCAAATCGCGGAAATCGTGGCGGTGAATGCCTGATTACAGCCCGATGTAATCGCGACCTGATCGGGGCGTAGCCTGCCGCCATAGGCCGCGCTGAACTCGGTTGCGATTTCCGACCTTAGCGCCGGCAGGCCCAGAACGGGTCCATAAAGATGGGTTTCGACCTGCGTCAGCAGCGCATCCGCCATTGCAGCCCGCATCGGTTCGGGCGGTGCATCAACGGGCGCGGCTTGGCTCACGTTGATCAAAGGGCGATCTTCCGTAAACGTGACCCCGTCAATCCAGCGGCGCGCCTCCATTACGGGTGGGGCGAATGTGGACTGTGTGCTGGAACGGTTTGTCATGGGTGCCTCGACTGCTGTCTTTGGCACAAAGAAGGGGGCGCTTGGCCCCCTTTGTCAATCCTTGCCGCGATACGGTTGAACGTATTGCAACGCCATATCCCAAGGGAAGAAAATCCACGTGTCCTGACTGACCTCGGTGATAAAGCTGTCGACCTGAGGGCGGCCCTTGGGTTTTGCATAAACGGTTGCGAAATGCGCCTTGGGGTACATCTGGCGCACCAGTTCAAGCGTTTTGCCGCTATCGACCAGATCGTCGATGATCAGGATGCCGGTGCCGTCGCCCATCATGTCCGCGTCGGGTGATTTCAGAACCTGCGCGGTGCTCTGCGACTGATGATCGTAGGATTTAACGCTGATCGTATCGACGGTCCGCACGTCCAATTCGCGGGCGATGATCATCGCAGGGGCCATGCCGCCGCGGGTGATGGCTACGATTGCCTTCCATGCGCCGCCGTCTTCTGGGCCTTGCCCGTCAAGGCGCCACGCCAATGCGCGGCTGTCGCGGTGAATCTGATCCCAGCTGATGTGGAACCCTTTTTCATGAGGCAGACGATCCGAAGGTGCCATGTGCTATCCCCTAGTCAAACGCGATCTTCAGGCCGAGCAGGACCAGAAAGCCGCTAAAAATACGATCGATTGTTGTCTTTAGCCCAAGATAGACTTTGCGGGCTGGAGTCAGCGAAAATAGCCGCGCCACCAAAATATACCAGAGCGTTTCATTCAAGAAGACAGCCGCAAGGATCGCGATACGCCACGTCAAGGGCGTGTCCACGGGCACCATACCCACGAACACCGCCCCGAAAAACACGGCTGGTTTCGGATTTGAGGCAAAGGTCAGGAACCCGTACCGGATCGCCTGCCATGTTGTCATGCGCTTGCCCTCGGTTCCCGACATATCGATCGGTTCGGGGGCGTGCCGCCACATTTGATAGGCGATCCAGATCAGGAAGGCCGCGCCGACGAATTTCAGTGTCACAAACAGGGCAGGGACCAGTTCAAACACCAAGGCCAAACCGGCCATCGCCGCAAACGCCCACAACAGCGCACCCAATCCAAACCCGAAGGCTAGGGCCGTCGCCGTCGCAAAGCCGCTAGAGACGGCGGTGCGAACGGAAACGACAAAGCTTGGACCCGGGCTAATCGCTGCTGCAAGGTGGATCAGCGCAATCGTCAAAAACGCCGCGACGGTCATGTTATTCCTTGTTCATGTCAGGCGCGTCGACGGCTTTCATGCCGACAACGTGATAGCCTGCATCAACATGGTGCGTTTCGCCTGTCACGCCGGTCGAAAGATCGGACAGCAGGTAGAGAGCCGATCCGCCGACCTCGTCGATGGTGACGTTTTTGCGCAGCGGCGAGTTATATTCGTTCCACTTGAGGATATAGCGGAAATCGCCGATGCCGCTGGCGGCCAGTGTTTTGATCGGGCCAGCCGAGATGGCGTTCACGCGGATCTGTTTCTTGCCCAGATCTTCGGCCAGATAACGGACCGAGGCCTCAAGCGCGGCTTTGGCAACGCCCATGACGTTATAATGCGGCATAACCTGTTCGGCGCCGTAGTATGTTAGTGTCAGGCACGACCCGCCGTCGGTCATCATTTTCTCTGCGCGGTTCACAACAGCCGTGAACGAATAGACCGAGATATCCATCGTCATCATGAAGTTGTCTTTGCTGGTGTCGACATAGCGACCGCGCAGTTCGTTTTTGTCCGAGAACCCGATGGCGTGAACGATAAAGTCCAGCTTGCCCCATTTGGCCTCTAGTTCCGAAAACAGCGCATCGACCGAGTCCATGTCTGCCACATCGCATGGCAGAACAATGTCCGACCCCAGTTGTGCGGCAAGTGGGCCAACGCGTTTTAGCAGGGCCTCGCCTTGATAGGAAAACGCCAATTCAGCGCCCGCATCCGCCAACGCCTTGGCAATGCCCCATGCGATGGATTTGTCGTTTGCCAGACCCATGATGAGTCCGCGCTTACCTTGCATCAAATTCGACGACATAACTGGTCCCCCTTGCCTTTGCGGCGTCATTTCGGTTCGGTGTAGGCGAATGAAATGGCGGTATCAAGTCTGACTGCGACGCGGCGTCACATTGGTTGCACGTTCGTCGGGCTAGATCACCGCAAACACCAAACGTCAAAAGGGACACTCAATGGCAGAGCGCGACGGTATTTTCGCAGGCGACAACCCAATCGAAATTGCACGAAATTGGTTGGCCGAGGCCGAGAAAACCGAAATCAACGATCCCAATGCAATCGCATTGTCGACGGTGGATCCCGACGGGTTGCCAAACGCACGGATGGTCTTGCTCAAAGACATCGAAGACGATGCGTTCGTTTTCTATACCAACTACGGCAGCAAGAAAGCGCAGGAAATTGACGCGGCGGGCAAGGCGGCGTTTGTGATGCATTGGAAATCCCTGCGACGTCAGGTTCGGGTGCGCGGCGTGGTCGAAAAAGTTGACGGTCCGCAAGCCGATGAATATTTTAATTCGCGCTCTCTCAAGAGCCGGCTGGGGGCAATTGCGTCCAAACAATCCCAGCCGCTGGAAAGCCGCGCAAAGCTGATCGGAGAGGTGGCTGTTGTCACCGCCAAAAACGGCATCAAACCGAGTCGGCCTGAATACTGGGGCGGCTATCGGATTCGCCCGCTTGAAATCGAGTTATGGGCCGATGGCACGCATAGGTTGCACGATCGGCATCGCTGGTCGCGCCTAGGGGTGGATGACGTATGGGAAATTTGTCGCCTCTACCCCTAAAATTCACGCTTCGTGAATAACATTGCGCTGTTCATACTTGTGAATTGCGTCATGAATCTGTGTTCTAGGGCACGGAAGTCGCGGTCAGATGGGGGTCGCGGCGGGAATAATAAAATGACTAGTGATAACACAACGAAAGAATCCGTTTTGCGCGGGCGCGTAAAATGGTTCGACCCTGCAAAGGGTTTCGGCTTTGTAATAGCCGAAGAGGGCGGTCCGGATATCTTGCTTCACGCGAATGTTTTGCGGAACTTTGGTCAAAGTTCTGTTGCGGATGGATCCGAGATCGAATTGGTCGTTCAGGAAACTGATCGCGGCATTCAGGCGATTGAGGTGCGGGATATTAGACCGCCAGAACCGATCAGCGGTGCCGCAACAATGACCGACCTTATCGAGCTTGCCCCCGAGGTCATCGCCCAGACGCCGATTGAACCGGCGCGGGTGAAATGGTTCGACAAAGGCAAAGGCTTTGGCTTTGCAAATACGTTTGGATGTGCTGATGATGTTTTCGTGCACATCGAGGTATTGCGCCGGTCTGGTTTGGCTGACCTGCAACCTGGCGAAGCTGTTGGGCTTCGTTCTATTGATGGCAAACGTGGGAAACTCGCTGTCGAGGTTGTGATTTGGGAAAGCATCGTTACCAAACCTTAATGTCATCCATGATCGTTGCGTCCGCTGTTTGGGCGGGCGCGGCGCATGCCTCTTGTCAGACGGACAAGGTGACCATTACCGGTCCCTTTGGTGAGGCACAGTTTTCCATTGATATCGTCGACACCCCAGAGACACGGGCCGTCGGCTTGATGAATGTTCCAGAAATGGGGCGATTCACTGGAATGCTCTTTATCTATGACCAACCACAGCCGACCGCGTTTTGGATGCGGAACACGCTGATTCCGCTCGATATGCTATTTGCGGATCAGGACGGCGTGATTGTGAAGGTCCATGAAAATGCCATCCCCTTGGACGAGACACCGATCTTTGGCGGTGATGCGATTCAGTATGTTCTGGAAATAAACGGCGGAATGTCAGCAATACTTGGCATTCAAGAGGGCGCTCAGATGCACCATCCGCGCATTCAGGAAACCGACGACGAAAGTTGTTCATAATTTTTTACATTTGCCTCTTTTCATTCCTGAAAACTGAATTTAAAGAGGCGCACACAGTCGGGGCGTAGCGCAGCCTGGTAGCGCGACGGTTTTGGGTACCGTAGGTCGCAAGTTCGAATCTTGCCGTCCCGACCACTTCTCTCTCAGTTAAAAAACACCAGCATCTGACCAGATTGGTTATTTGATGTATTGGGGTGTAATTCTAGAATTTTTCCTGGGGAAAAAAGAGATTCGGGTTACGTCAACTTGGCTGTCCAAAAAATGGTCCGACCGGATAACGGTATGACCTTTATAATAAAAACATATCTCAAAAGTATTAATCATTTGTTTGCCTCCTGTGGAAAACTCGGGGGATGAATCGTGCAAAATGACCGTACTCCGCCGGTCAAGCCAAAGAATCCTACATTTGGGTTAAAAACACAGTTGACCCACTACAGTTTGTTGGGCCACTTTGTGTGGGCCGACGGCGAACACACAAGATGTGGTGGCCATGGGGGCGACGGGACACTGACGAACACTATATGGCCTGTTTAAGGGTCAGCATCCAAGATAGGCGATTTCGCGTTGTTGGGTGGCGCGGTTTCTTTGCCTTCTGAATGCAACCACCGGTGGTGAAAACAATGCGGTAACACGTAGTTCAGGAAAACACCCCGATGGGAACATGTCGGGCAGGTGAGGGCAAAGTGCGATGAAAATCGAACGCAATTTCACGAAAGCAGGCGAAGACGCATATAGCGCGATTGAGTTTCAGATGGTGTCATCTGAAATCCGGAATCCGGATGGCTCGATTGTGTTCCAACTTGAGAACTGTGAAGTTCCGACCAGCTGGAGCCAGGTAGCATCCGACGTCATCGCGCAGAAATATTTCCGCAAAGCCGGCGTGCCGAGCAAAATGAAAAAGGTCCGCGAAAAGGGCGTGCCTGAATTCCTGTGGCGCAGCGTTCCTGATGACGGGGCCGAGTTCGGCGGTGAAACCAGCGCCAAGCAGGTTTTTGACCGTCTGGCGGGTGCTTGGGCCTATTGGGGCTGGAAGGGCGGCTATTTTTCGTCCGAAGGCGATGCGCAGGCCTACTATGATGAAATGCGTTTCATGCTGGCCAACCAGATGGCCGCGCCAAACAGCCCGCAGTGGTTCAACACCGGTCTGCACTGGGCCTATGGCATCGACGGTCCTGCACAGGGCCATCACTATGTAGACTACAAGACCGGCAAGCTGACCAAATCCGACAGCGCCTATGAACACCCACAGCCGCACGCCTGCTTTATTCAGTCGGTCGCGGATGATCTGGTGAACGAAGGCGGGATTATGGACCTTTGGGTTCGTGAGGCGCGCCTGTTCAAATACGGATCGGGCACCGGCACCAACTTTAGCTCGCTGCGTGCAGATGGTGAAAAACTGTCGGGCGGCGGCAAGTCCTCGGGCCTGATGGGTTTCCTGAAAATCGGTGACCGTGCAGCTGGCGCGATCAAATCGGGCGGCACCACACGCCGCGCGGCCAAGATGGTGATCGTTGATGCCGATCACCCTGACATCGAAGAATTCATCAACTGGAAAGTGCTAGAAGAACAGAAGGTGGCAAGCATCGTCGCCGGTTCTAAAATGCACGAAGAAAAGCTGAACGCTATCTTCAAGGCGATTGCATCGTGGGATGGGATCGAGGCCGACGCTTATGATCCGGCCAAGAACGCGACCCTGAAAACCGCGCTCCGCGACGCCAAAAAGGTCGCGATCCCAGATACATACGTCAAGCGTGTGCTGGATTATGCCAAGCAGGGTCACACCAGCATCGAATTCCCGACATATGACACTGATTGGGATTCCGAGGCCTATGCGTCGGTGTCTGGTCAAAACTCGAACAACTCGATCCGTGTGACCGACGCCTTCCTTCAGGCGGTGCGTGACGATGCGGATTGGGATCTGATCAACCGCAAAGACGGTAAGGTCGCCAAAACCGTCAAGGCGCGCGACCTATGGGATCAGGTTGGCCACGCCGCTTGGGCCTGTGCCGATCCGGGCATTCAGTTCCACGACACCGTCAACGCATGGCACACCTGCCCAGAAGACGGCCAGATCCGCGGCTCGAACCCGTGTTCGGAATATATGTTCCTTGATGACACGGCCTGTAACCTTGCGTCGATGAACCTGCTTCAGTTCTACAAGAACGGTCAGTTCAACGCCGAGGCCTACATCCATGCGACCCGCCTCTGGACCGTGACCTTGGAAATTTCTGTGATGATGGCACAGTTCCCATCCAAGGAAATTGCGCAATTGTCCTATGATTTCCGCACCTTGGGTCTTGGTTACGCCAACATCGGCGGTCTGCTGATGAACATGGGTCTGGGTTACGACAGCGACGAAGGTCGCGCGCTGGCCGGTGCGCTGACCGCGATCCTGACCGGCGTGTCCTATGCGACCTCGGCTGAAATGGCTGGCGAGCTGGGCGCCTTCCCCGGTCATGCCCGCAACGCTGACCACATGCTGCGCGTCATTCGCAACCACCGCAACGCAGCCCACGGCAATGCCGACGGCTACGAAGATCTGGCGGTCAAGCCGCTGCCACTGGATCACGGCAACTGCCCTGATCAGCGTTTGGTCGAATTGGCCAAGCAAGCATGGGACGAGGCGCTGTCGCTGGGCGAAAAGAACGGATACCGCAATGCGCAGGTGTCGGTCATCGCGCCGACAGGGACAATCGGTCTGGTCATGGATTGTGACACAACCGGTATCGAGCCTGACTTTGCCTTGGTGAAGTTCAAAAAGCTGGCCGGTGGTGGCTATTTCAAGATCATCAACCGGTCGGTTCCTTCAGCCTTGGAAACCCTCGGCTACGGATCGGCCCAGATCGAAGAAATCATCGCTTATGCTGTTGGCCACGGTAGCCTTGGACAGGCGCCATCGATCAACCATACCTCGTTGATCGGCCATGGGTTCGGCCAGACCGAAATCGACAAGATCGAAGCGGCGTTGAAAACCGCCTTTGATATCCGTTTCGTGTTCAACCAGTGGACCCTTGGCGAAGATTTCTGCAAAAAAGCGCTGGGTATCCCAGATGCCAAGCTGAATGATCCGACCTTCGATCTGCTGCGCCATCTTGGATATAGCAAAGCTGAAATCGATGCGGCGAACGACCACGTTTGCGGGACCATGACCCTCGAAGACGCACCGCACCTGAAAGAAGAGCACTACCACGTGTTTGACTGTGCGAACCCATGCGGCAAGAAGGGCAAGCGGTTCCTGTCGGTGGACAGCCACATCTATATGATGGCCGCGGCTCAGTCGTTCATCTCGGGCGCAATTTCGAAAACGATCAACATGCCAAACTCGGCCACGATCGAAGACTGTCAGAAGGCCTATGAACTGTCGTGGTCGCTGGGTGTCAAAGCCAACGCGCTGTATCGTGACGGTTCCAAACTGTCGCAGCCATTGGCCGCTGCGCTGGTTGAGGACGATGACGAAGCCGCAGAGGTTCTCGAATCCGGATCGAACCAAGAAAAGGCCGCTGTTCTGGCCGAGAAGGTGATCGAAAAGGTTATCGTTAAGGAACTGGTGCGCAGCCACCGTGAAAAGCTGCCGGAACGCCGTAAGGGGTATACCCAAAAAGCGATCGTTGGTGGACACAAGGTGTATCTGCGGACGGGCGAATACAAAGATGGCGCGCTCGGCGAGATTTTCATCGATATGCACAAAGAGGGCGCTGGCTTCCGTGCGATGATGAACAACTTTGCCATCGCGGTGTCGGTTGGCCTGCAGTACGGCGTCCCGCTGGAAGAGTTTGTTGACGCGTTCACCTTCACCAAGTTTGAGCCAGCCGGCATGGTGCAGGGTAACGACAGCATCAAGCAAGCGACCTCGATCCTTGACTATATCTTCCGCGAATTGGCGGTGTCCTATCTGGATCGCACCGATCTGGCCCACGTCAAACCCGAAGGCGCGTCTTTCGATGATCTGGGGCGCGGCGAAGAAGAGGGCGTCAGCAACGTGAAAGCGCCAAGCGATAGCGCCGCCAACAAATCGCTTGAGGTCCTCAAGCAGATTTCGTCAGCGGGATACCTGCGCAAACGTGTTCCTTCGGACATCGCGTCGCTGAATTCCGGACTGGCTGTCGAAGTGGGTGATGTTGCCGTTGCCCCGGTCGTAAGCGCACCAGCGCCTGCGACATCGGTCAGCGCACTGTCGGCTCGGGATAAAGCAAAGATGCAAGGGTACGAAGGTGATCCATGCGGCGAATGCGGCAACTACACACTGGTGCGCAACGGGACCTGCATGAAGTGCAACACCTGTGGCGGCACCTCGGGCTGTAGTTAAAGTTTCCGGGGCCGGTGCGCCGGCCCCTGACGCGGATCGAGATACAGGCAAAAAACTTTGAGCGGTAAATAATCCACTCGATCCGTGACACTCAGGGGGCTTCGGCCCCCTTTTTTCTATTTGGCGACCGGCAATGTGATGCAGACGCTGGTGCCCTTGGTCACAGATTTTAGCGATGCGGTTCCAAAATGGCTTTGGGCGACGGCCTGAACAATCGAAAGGCCAAGCCCGCTGCCGTCATTTGACGACAGCTGGGCAAAGCGGCGGAAGGCATGTTTGGCATCCTCGGGCGGGATGCCGATCCCATCATCGATTACACGGATGAGCGCGGTCGGACCAACACGTGCGGTCGAAACGGTTATCGACGACAGATCCGGCCCACCATAGGCCAACGCATTGTTCACAAGGTTCCGAACCGCTTCGCCAATGAGGACGGCATCTGCATCTGCGAGCAGGGCGGTGGCGGTCGGGTCAAATTGAAACGCAATGTCTCGGCTCAGCACCTTGGGGGCGAGATCGGTACACATCCCCTGAACAACTTCGTTCAGGTCGACGCGCTGCGTGTTTTTGGGCGCCGAATAGCGCAGGCGTTCCAGCGACAAAAGCTGTTCGGCAAGGGTCGCGGATTTCCGTGCGGCGGATAACAGCGCGGCCTCTTGTTTCTTGCGCTCGACCGGATCGGTGACCCGCGGCAGTGTTTCGGCAATCGACAGCAGCGCGGATGCCGGATTGCGCAATTGGTGCGCGGCATCCGAAATAAAGGTCTGGTGCGACTGAATGCTATCATCAACTTGGCCGAACAACTTGTTCAACGTGGCGACGATGCCGGTCACTTCGGTTGGGACGGGTCTTTGGATGCGGCTTAGATCATCGGGCGACCTGCGTTCGATCGCATCTTGTAAATCGGCAAGTGGCCTCAGGCCCAGCTGAACACCGAACCACACGACAATCGTCAGTGTTAACAGAAGTGCGCTCATCACAGCGACTGTCCGGATCGCAAGGCTATTGGCAAATGCATTTCGGTCGCTAACCCTTTACCATACCGTCACAATTATTTCACCTGACAGATTGCCGATGACGTTCTTTTCACGCATCCGCAGAATGCGCACAGCTTCGCCGCGATAGTCTGCGATCATATATTGCGGGTCGGACGATGTTTGGTCGATTGCGCCAATCGGGGGATAGGCATAGCCGGTCACATAGATCCCGCCGGGGCCGGTGACATGGTAGAAAACTTCGCCGCCGCCAGCGTCCCAGATCAATTGACGGGTCGAGGGTGACAGGGCGTCGCCTTCGGAGATTGTGACGTCGCGCGAAATCGCCAGCGCCGCCGCCATCAATCCACGGTCAAACAATTCTTCGGCTGTTGCCTCGGCCGCCTGATAGCGCCAGATGCCCAGAACGACCGACACAGCGACCAGAGGTACTAGGATCAGCACCAACAGCCGAACCCTGAGCGACGTGCTGTTCTGGACTGTCATCACTCTTTCATTTCCAACATATACCCCAATCCCCGCGCTGTTTTGATCTGTAGGCCAAAGGGGGCAAGACGCCGCCTGAGGCGCGATACATGCGGTTCGATGACCGAGTCATCGACATCCGCGCCGGTGCCGTAAACATGGGTTGTCAGTTGACCCTTGGATACAATGCGGCCACGGCTTTCAAGCAAGCATTCGAAGGTTGCGATTTCTTTGCGTGGCACGTCAATAGGTTGGTTGCCATTCATCAATTGGCGGCTATTGCGATCAAATGTCAAATCACCAAACTTTTCGACATCCGCAAACGATAGGTCTTTGCGGCGGGATAGGGCGCGCAGACGCGCCTCGAGCTCGTCCATTTCAAACGGTTTGGTCAGATAGTCATCAGCCCCTGCATCAAGGCCCGCAACACGTTCGTTTGTTTCGCTTCGGGCGGTCAACAAAATGACAGGTGTATTGTCACCGCGGCCGCGTAGCGCGCGCAGAATTTCGATCCCGTCCATCCCCGGCAAGTTGATATCCAGAACGACCAAGTCGGCGCCGTCCTGAGCCAAGAACCGGTCCGCATCGGTCCCGTTTTCTAGCACGTCCACCGAATGCCCGCGCTGGCGCAGCCGATAGGCTAGCTTTCGGCTAGGGCTGCATTGTCTTCTACGACTGCGATCCGCATTGTTTGATTAGTGCCTCAATGTGCAAGTTTCACGCAAGGTTCCTGCGTCAGCGGCGCTGGTTGCCGCTATGGCAATGCCAGCTGCAGCAGAGGTGGATTTCACCGGTAAGACGATCGAATGGCTCATTCCGTTCTCGGAAACCGGTGGTTCGGCGAAGTGGGCAAACTTCTTTGCGCCGCTTCTTTCCGCAGAGTTGCCAGGCAACCCGACCGTTGTTGTCAAATTCATGCCTGGCGCCGGTTCGACCAAAGGCGCAAACTGGTTCCAGGAACAAACCCACGAAGACGGCACACTTCTGTTCGGTTCGTCCGGTTCGACCCAGTTCCCATACCTGCTTAACGATCCTCGCGTTATGTATGAACATAACGACTGGATTCCGGTCATGGCATCGGGCACCGGCGGTGTGGTCTACCTGAACGCAGAAGATGGCGCGTTGTTCGACGGTTCGGCAAACCAGCTGCAGGACATTGGTTTCATCTATGGTTCGCAGGGCGCAACCCGCCTTGACCTTGTTCCACTGCTGGCATGGGAAATGCTGGGCATGGATGTCGAGCCGGTCTTTGGCATCAAAGGTCGTGGCGACGGTCGTCTGATGTTCGAACGCGGCGAAGCCAACATCGACTATCAGACCACCTCGGGTTACTTGGGCGGTTCATCGGCACTGGTTGAGGCCGGTGACGCGGTTGCAATGATGTCGTGGGGCGCACTGGATGCGGACGGCAACATTATCCGTGACCCAACCTTCCCTGATATGCCGACTATCAAAGAGGTCTGCGAGGCAACTGACGGCTGTGAGACCGAAGGCGACGCATGGGATGCATGGAAAGCGTTCTTTTTTGCAGGCTTCCCAGTTCAGAAACTGGCCTTCCTGCCGCAGGGCACCCCTGATGAGTATTTAGACGTGTACTCGGCAGCGTTCGAAGCTGTTGTGAACCGTCCAGACTTTGCCGAAATTTCGGCAGCTAGCGTTGGCGAAAACGAAGTGTTCACCGGTGCAGCAACAGGTGGCGTACTGGCCACGGCAACTGCGGTTCCGGACAGCGCGAAAGAGTTTGTCCTGACCTGGCTTAAAGACGCTTATGGTGTCGAGCTGAACTAAGCCAATCAAAGTCCGGCGTTCCGAGTACCCTGTCTCGGGACGCCGGCACCCCATAAAATTTGTAACAACAGAAAGCGACTCCGATGGAGATTTTCGCAACCGCATTGCCTGCGTTGGGCGATGCGTGGTCCCTGATTTTGCAACCGATTGTGCTGGCCTACCTGCTTCTTGGCGTGGTGATGGGGCTGGCTGTTGGCGTTTTTCCTGGTCTTGGCGGTATCGCCGGTTTGTCTCTTTTGTTGCCATTCATGTTCGGTATGGAACCGGTTTACGGCCTTGCGCTTATGATCGGTATGGTCGCCGTTGTGCCGACCTCGGATACGTTTGCCTCGGTTTTGATGGGGATCCCCGGATCTTCGGCCTCGCAGGCGACGGTCCTTGACGGTTTCCCAATGGCCAAAAACGGGCAGGCGGCCCGCGCGTTGGCTGCTGCCTTTTCATCGTCCCTATTCGGCGGCCTGATCGGGGGTGCGTTCCTGACGATCTTTATCCTTGTCGCACGACCGATTGTTCTGGCATTTGGACTGCCGGAAATGTTGATGGTCACGATCCTTGGCCTGTCGATGGTCGCGGTTCTTGCGGGGCGTGTCCCGCTTAAGGGGCTTGCGGCTGCGGGCCTTGGTATGATGATCGGTACAATCGGGATTGCCGACGCTGGCGGTTCGCTGCGGATGGCGTCGTATGACTACCCGTATCTGACCGACGGTCTGAAACTGGTGATTGTCGGCCTTGGTATTTTTGCGATTCCAGAGATTGTTTCGCTGCTGCGTCAGGATCGGTCGATTTCCAAGAACGCCAAATTGGGTGCAGGTTGGGCCGACGGTGTCCGCGATTGGTTCGCGAACAAATGGCTGTCGCTGCGGTGTTCCTTGATCGGTGTGTTGGTTGGCATCATCCCAGGTCTGGGCGGGTCGGTTGTCGACTGGATCGCCTATGGTCATTCGGTCCAAACCACCAAGGACAAGTCGAACTTTGGCAAAGGCGAAGTGCGCGGCGTGATCGGGCCGGAAAGCTCGAACAACGCAAAAGAGGGCGGTGGCCTTGTTCCAACCCAGCTGTTCGGCATTCCCGGTTCGGGGTCGATGGCGATCTTTATCGGCGCGATTGCGCTGTTGGGTTCGGGCGACATCGAGGTTGGCCCCAACATGCTCAAGGATAACCTTGATATCACCTATTCGATTGTTTGGCTGCTGGCGTTGGCGAACGTGTTCGGCACGATCCTGTGTATCGCGCTGTCGGGCGGTATCGCTAGGCTGACAACCATCCGGTTCACCTATCTCGCGCCATTCCTGTTCATGCTGATCAGCTTTGCCGCGTTCCAGTCGGGTCAAAACTTCGAAGACCTGTTGGCGCTGTTTGTGATCGGCTTGATCGGCATCTTCCTGCGCCGTTTTGATTGGTCGCGTCCGGCGTTCCTGATTGGCTTTGTTCTGTCTGAACCCGTCGAGAAGTTTTCGAACCAAGCCTATCAAATCGCCAGCTTCAAGTTCCGCCGCGGTTTCGATCAGGGGATGGAATACATCTTTAGCCCCATTGTGATCGTTCTGGTTGTTGTGACTGTGATCTCGGTTTTCTTTGGCATTCGTCAGGCGAAATCCATCATGGCCGAAGGGGATGTTCAGTCCGGTAGCAAACGTGCGCCGCTGGTCTTTTTGTTGGCGATCACGGCCTACTTGTTGGTTGCGGTCCTGAACGCGAACGCCATTCCCGACTTCAACATGACGGACAAGATCGTGCCGTTGGTCGTAGGCGGTATCGCGCTGGGTTGCTGTGTGATCATGTTGATCCAAATGATGATGCGCCCCGAGGGCAATGTCATTTTTGCCGACAAGGAAACCGCAGGCGAAGATGCCGAGGCCCCCTATGGCCTTTGGGGAACGCTGGCATGGTTGGCGGGTCTTATCATCGGCACCTATTTCGTCGGTTTCATTCTCGCGTTGGTGGCCTTCTTCCTGTCGTTCTTCCGCATTCGCGCCGGCGCCAGCTGGGGCCTGACGGTTATTCTGACGCTTGCTGGCCTTGCATTGATTTGTGTCATGGCCGGTGCCCTCAACCGCGATTTCCCACCCGGATTGTTGCAAGACGCGGTCGATCTGCCTTGGCCGCTAAAATAAGAGGTTGATGATGCAAACTGGTATTCCATTTGTGTTCATGCGGGGCGGAACATCGCGCGGTCCATACTTCAAGCGCGCGGACCTGCCCGAAGATCTGGATGTCCTTGCCGATGTGTTGATTGCGGCCGTCGGGTCGGGGCATGCGCTCAACATCGACGGTATCGGCGGCGGGGCAGCGGTCACCACGAAGGTGGCCATGCTGTCCAAGTCCGACGACGACTGGGCCGATATCGACTATTTCTTTGCGCAGGTGTCGGTCGAGGATCGATTGGTCGACTATAAACCGACCTGTGGGAACATCCTGTCTGGGGTTGGTCCTGCGGTGATTGAAATGGGGTTGATCACGCCAACGGGCGATGAAACCGAGGTGTGCATTCGTGCGGTAAACACCGGTGCGCAGGTGCTGGCGCGGGTTCAAACACTGGGCGGTCAACTGACCTATCAGGGCGAGGCCGAACTCGACGCGAACCGTGCGTTTTTTGAGCGGTTCGAGGCGATCCGCATCAAGGCGGGCGAAATGATGGGCATGGGGGATGTGACCAAATCGGTGACCCCCAAGTTCGGCATTCTGGCTCCGGCGAAAAACGGCGGCACGATCGCCACGCGGTATTTCATGCCGTGGAACACCCATCCAAGTATGGCGGTGACCGGTGCGCAGTGTCTGGCATCCTGTGCGCTGACGCCGGGAACGGTGTCAGACGGATTGCTGACCCGCCCAGCCGAAAGCCCCGCCAATGTTGTCTTGGAACACGCAAGCGGTAAGATCGATGTGTTGGTCGATTTTGAGGCGAACAACGGGTTTTCGTTGAACTCGGCCGGTATTTTGCGGACTGCGCGTAAATTGGCGCAGGGCGACGTGTTTGTCCCTGCCAGGATCTGGGCGCCTTAGGGGACAAAGATGAAGGTACATATCCTAGACGATTGGTTCGATACCCTTCGGACCTTGCCGTGCTTTGCACAACTGGCCGAACACGACGTGACCGTCTGGACAGATCACGTTGAGGATATCGATATTCTGGCTGACCGATTGGCCGACGCCGAGGCGCTTGTCCTGTTTCGTGAGCGGACCAAGATTACGCGCGCCCTGTTGAAACGTCTGCCCAACTTGCGTCTGATTTCGCAGCGCAGCGTCTATCCCCATGTCGATGTCCCAGCCTGCACAGACAACGGTGTGATGCTGTGTTCCAACCTGCAAGGGGACGGTCCGAATTATGCCGCGGCCGAATTGACCTTTGCCCTGATCCAAGCCGCATTCCGGCAGTTGCCGCAACAGATGGCGTCGGTCAAGGCGGGGCGGTGGCAAATGGGCGTCGGTCGGAGCCTGCGCGGCCGGACACTCGGGCTCTATGGGTATGGGCGGATCGGACAGGCGGTTGCCGACTATGCCAAGGTCTTTGGAATGAAAGTCGTTTGGTGGGGATCGAAACAGGGGCGTGCCCGTGCGGTCGCGGATGGTGAACTGGTCGCCAAAAGCCGAGAAGAGTTTTTTGCGCGGTCGGATGTGATCTCGGTTCACGTACGGCTGAAGCCGGAAACCAAGGGCATTATCACTGCCGCTGATTTGGCAAAGATGAAACCGCGGGCGATTTTCGTGAACACCTCGCGTGCCGGTTTGGTCGAAGAGGGCGCGTTGTTGGCCGGTTTGAACCGAGGGCATCCGCAGACCGCAGCGCTTGATGTCTTTGATGTCGAACCGCTGACCAACAAGGACGATCCGCTGCTGTCGCATCCTAATGTCATCGCAACGCCGCATATCGGGTTCGTGACAGAAGACGAGTTTGACAGACAGTTTTCTGATATTTTTGAACAGGTTAACGCCTTCTCTGAAGGTGCGCCGATAAACGTCATCAACCCTGAAACACTGGACTGACCCGTCGATGTTCAGTCCGGTTGACTTTTGGGATTTTGAATTGTATCCAATTGGATACAAGGTTTATGCAAGGACACACAATGGCAGAAACAGACGAGGCCACACCGCCGGTCCCACAGGGCAATGCGGCCTATTCCAAACTGCTAGAAGAGATCCGCTCTGGCAAGCTTTTGCCGGGGGATCGTCTGCGCGAAACCGAAGTGGCCGAGCGTTTGGGGGTCAGTCGGACCCCCGTGCGCGAGGCTATCCGTCAGCTTGAGGCGGATGGGCTGGTTGAACATATCCCGCGTCTCGGTGCCTCGGTCCGGCGGCTCGACTATGCCGAGGTGATGGAGCTTTATGATATGCGTGCGGTGCTAGAGGGGACGGCGGCCCGTCTAGCGGCCCGTGCTGCCTCGGATGTGGAACTGGACGAGCTAGAGGCGCTGAATGCCGATCTTGCGGCGACAGGATCGGGGCCGGAAGCCGCGCGCCTGAACCGTATTTTCCATGAAACGCTTTTGGATGCGGCCAAGAACCGGTTCCTGACCAAATCGATGCAGTCACTGCAAAAGGCGATGATGATCCTTGGGCCGACGAACCTGTCGTCAGCCGAACGCGCCCGCGAAGCCGACGCCGAACATCGCCGTATCCTTGCCGCCCTAAAGGCGCGCGATGCGGACGAAGCAGAACAAGCCATGCGTTTCCATATCGAAGCGTCCCAGCGGATGCGGATCCGCGCGCTCCGCGATCGTGAACGCACCAGCCAAAAGTAAACGATGGAACACTATGACGTAGCCGTTTTGGGCGGTGGCAACGCCGCGCTTTGCGCCGCAATGACAGCCGCAGAAGCAGGGGCGAAAGTCATCATCCTCGAGGCCGCGCCCAAACCCTATCGCGGGGGCAAGTCGCGCCACACGCGCAATTTCCGCTGTATGCACCACGGCCCCCTTGGGCCGTTGATCGACAGCTACACCGAAGAGGAATATCTGGCCGATCTGATGAAGGTCACGGGCGGCAAAACCGATGTAGGTCTGGCCCGACTGGCCATTCGCACGTCCGAATAATGCCTGCCATGGATGCAGGAACGGGGTGTCCGGTTTCAACCCTCGCTGTCCGGCACGCTGTCGCTTGCACGGACGAACGCGTTTTTCCTTGGCGGCGGCAAAGGGTTGGTGAATGCCTATTACCGCACGATCGAAAAGCTGGCGTACATGTCGAATACGAAGCGCCTGAGACCCACCTTGAGGTGCAGGATGATCGGGTTGTTCACATCGACTATTCGGTGCAGGGCGAAACACGCCGGATTGCGCCTAAATCCGTTGTCGTTGCGGCAGGCAGTTTCAGGCGGACACCGATTGGCTGGCCCGTGCTTGGGGGCCAGCGGCCAAGAATTTTCTGATCCGCGGCACCCCCTATAACCGTGGTGCAATCCTATCCGATTTGTTGGATCAGGGGATCGAACAGGTCGGCGATCCCACGCAATGCCACGCGGTGGCCATTGACGGCCGTGCGCCCAAATTCGACGGCGGTATCGTGACCCGCCTCGATTGCGTGCCGTTTTCCATCGTTGTGAACAAAGACGCCCAACGTTTCTATGACGAGGGCGAGGATGTCTGGCCGAAACGCTATGCAATCTGGGGTCGCTTGGTGGCAAACCAGCCGGATCAGGTGGGCTATGTCATCATTGATGCCAAATCGATCAATCTGTTCATGCCACCTGTGTTTCCCCCGATTAAGGCCGATAGCCTGACCGAACTGGCCGAGAAAATGGGGTTGCCGGCGGATAAACTGATGGAAACAGTGACCGAGTTTAACAATGCCTGTGGCGATGCCTCAGCCTTCCATCCGACGGAACTTTATGGGGTGACGACCACGGGTTTGACGCCCCCGAAAACCAACTGGGCCCGCCCGATCACCGAACCGCCGTTCTATGGCTATTCACTCAGGACCGGTGTGACCTTTACCTATCTGGGGCTTAAGGTTGACGAACGCGCCCAATGTTCCATCGGGAACCGCCCCGTCGGGAACCTCTGGGCCGCAGGTGAAACCATGGCTGGGTCGATCCTTGGGCAGGGGTATCTGGCCGGTTTCGGGATGACCATCGGGACCGTATTTGGACGTATCGCAGGAAAAGAGGCCGCCGCACATGCAAACTGATGCCATTGCCGAAGCCCGCCGTCAGGCCGAGATTTGTAACGCGTGTCGCTAGTGCGAAGGCTATTGTTCTGTTTTCCCCGCACTACATGCGGAACGGGCGTTTGCCGATGGGGACATCACGCAGCTTGCCAACCTATGTCACAATTGCCGAGGGTGCTATTACGCCTGCCAATACACCGCACCTCATGAATTTGATCTGAACCTGCCCCAAGCGTTGGCCAATGACTGTCAGGAGAGCTGGGAAGAGTTCGCGTTCCCCCAAGTACCCGCCAAGGCATTTCAGCGCAGTGGCGGTTTGATTGCCTTGGTCACTGTGGTCGGTTTTGCGCTGTTGTTTTGGGCGGCGCGGGCCATTGGGTCGGCTGGCGGCGAAGGGTTCTATGCCGTTCTAAGTCACAGCGCGATGGTCGCGATTTTCATGCCCGCCTTCCTATTTCCCTTGGCCAGCATCGCCATCAGCCTGCGCCGGTATTGGCGCAGTGTGAATGGAACAACGATCACACTCAGCGATATCAAGGCCGCGCTGGCCCAAGCGGCCACCATGCGCAATCTGTCCGGCGGGCATGGTGACGGCTGCAATTTTGAACAAGAGGACAAGTTCAGCCACGCACGTCGTTTGGCCCATCAGTTTGTGATGTATGGGTTTTTGTTATGCTTTGCCTCGACCTCTTCTGGTACGGTTATGCACTATGTGTTCGATATTCCTGCGCCATATCCGCTGTGGTCACTGCCCAAGGTTTTGGGGATTTCTGGTGGTTTGCTAATGGTTCTTGGATCGATTGAACTGTTGCGCCTGAAATTCAAATCTGACCGGTCGTTGGGGGCTGTTGCCGCATGGGGCGGTGAGGTTGGGTTTATCGCGCTGTTGGGCTTTGTCGCGCTGAGTGGCCATGTGAAAGGTCCGCGCCTGAACGGGCGTATCCTGAACCTTGGCGCGGATTGGTAAACGATCATGGGCGGCGGTATGGCCGAACTGGATACGCGCTATGCCATGGAAACCGATGATGGCGCCGTGATTGAGATCATCAACTATGGCTATCGTCATGGCCCGGATGAGGTGATCGCCGCAATTGCACGCGGCGAAGATGTGCCGCACGACAGCTATTACATGCGCACGCAAGCCCGTCTGGAAACCGGTGATCCGCGGTACGAATGGGTCAACAAGACGCTGTTCGTTGGCACGGGCGAGCGTAAGGCCCAAACCGTTATCGTGGACCTATACGCGATTGAATGACGACTGGCGGCACCTGTTAGGTGCCGTAACCGAGTGTGTTCGTGCGCGATGATGCACCTGCCATATTTGCCGGTTGCATGGACCCGCTGCCAGATGTGGCTGGTGCCTGCCGTGGCTGCTGCTGGTCGGGTGCGTTTTGCGACCCTGTCGCGCTGCTGCGGAACCGGCTGATCTGGGTCTGAAGACGATCATTGGACCCGTTAAGCTGCGTCGCTGTCGCGGCAATGCTTTCCGCCTCGCCGCTTGTGGCATGCGCGATGCGGGCGATGTCACTGATCGATTCATTGATCAGATCCACACCGCGGCTTTGTTCGATGGTCGATGTGCTGATGTTTTTCACCAACTCTTCGACGCGCTGAATGTCTTCGGCGATTCGTTCGAATGACTGAGATGTCTGGTTCGAGATTGTCACGCCAACCTCGACGCGGCGGTTCGAGCTTTCGATCAGATCGGATGTTTCCTTGGCCGCCTTGGCCGAACGGGCGGCAAGGTTGCGTACCTCACTGGCTACGACGGCAAATCCGCGCCCGTGTTGACCGGCGCGTGCGGCCTCGACCGCGGCGTTTAGAGCCAGCAGGTTGGTTTGGAACGCGATTTCGTCGATCACTTT
Source organism: Marivivens sp. (assembly GCA_965215785.1). Lineage (GTDB taxonomy): Bacteria > Pseudomonadota > Alphaproteobacteria > Rhodobacterales > Rhodobacteraceae > Marivivens. The sequence goes on from OZ244120.1 coordinate 2,158,598, forward strand.
GATGATCTTGGCGATGTCCTGAGACGAGGCGCTGATGTCGTTCATGGCCGATACCATGCCCGTCACACGTTCTTTGCCCTCAATCGCAATCGAGGCTGTGGTGCTAACAACATCCGCCGCTTCGCGCGCCGCCTCTGCGTTCGAGCGCAGCTTGTGCGAGGTTTGCTCGACCGAGGATGACAGTTCCTCAATCGCGGCGGTTTGCGATTCAGCATTGCCCGCAAGGTTCTGTGACGCGTTGGACATCCGCTTTGCCACGCCAGATACCTCGTCGGTGCTGTTGCGGAATTCGCCAAACGCCCCGTCGACAAGGCCAAGGATTTCATCAACGGCCGAAGATGACCGCCCGATTTCATTGGTGCTTTTCAGGCGGATGCGATTGGTTAGATCGCGGGTTTCGGCGATTTCGCGCAAGGCCTCTTTCATCCGGCCCAATGGGCGGGTGATGCCGCGCGCAAACAGTGTCCCGACAAAGCCGATCACCACGGCCGATGCCAGTGCCACGATGATGATCGCATTGCGCAGTGACAGGACAGTGGCCAGAACATCGGCCTTTTCCGCCTCGATGATCAGACCATGATCGCCGCCCTTCAATTGAACCTGCGCCACGCCGTACATATAGGTTTTGCCATCGGTCAGCGACCGTTCGCCGATTTCTTCGGCTACCGAAATGGCCGTACGGGCGATTGGGCTGCCATCGACAGATTGCAGGAATGTCGACATGTCTGCATCGTGGCCGATGACGTGACCGGTTAGGACATTCGCATCTGGTCCGACCAAGATCGTGTGCAGCGGGTATTTCATGCCAAGCGGCCGGCTGAGCAGTTCGTCAAACGCACCGATCGACAGATCAGCGGCCAGAATGCCGACAAAGCGACCGTTTGCATCATGCGCAGCGATGGCAAAGTGGCTGGCCAGTTGACCGTTCAAATACCCATCTTCGTGAAAGTTGGATACATGCACTTGCGCAGGGCGTTCGGCGTCAACATCTGCAATCGCTTGACGCACAACTTGTCCCAGTGGGCTGGATGCGGCGGCACCGGTGACAGCGTTTTGGCCGAACAGGTCATTCAGAACAGCGGTGTAGACCACATCCCCGTTTGGGTTCAGAATATAGAAGTTGTCGAAGCCGTGATAAAATGCGGTGCGTTTCAGCCATGGGTGCCAGCGATCCTGACGGAAGATGTAATTCTGCAGGCTGATATCCCCCATGGCCAAGGCATCGGGGTTGCGTTCCTTTTCCTCTAGATAGGCGCGCACCTGTTCCAAACCGTCGTGTCCGGCTTTGTCAAAGACCGATTTGTATCCGCCCACCAATGCGATGACCGCGCTGCCCATCGAAAAATCGCTTGCCATTAGCTCTAGCCCAGCCGCAGACGAGGCTTCGGCCTCTTCAAGCATGTCAGCGCGCGATTTCACGGCTTCTAGCAACTGGCTCTCTGCTTCGGCGCTTATGGCGCGGTCCATGCCTTGATAGGACAAAACACCCACCACAGTGGCGCAGACGAGTGCCATGATGACGATGGCCGCAGGAAGCTTACGGGAAATCGGGACGTTTTTCAGCATATGGTCACCTTAGGTCTCTGGGCGGTGTCGAACCGCAAGATGCATCTGATGGGGTAAACGGCGCGAAACAGTCATCGTTTAGATGAACCGCGGACGATAATAAAAAAGGCCGCGCATTTCTGCGCGGCCTCTTTGTTAAATTTGGAGTGTTGCGTTGTCAGATCGACAGGCACAGATACTTGATTTCGATGAAATCTTCGATCCCGTACTTCGATCCTTCGCGGCCAAGACCGGATTGTTTGACGCCGCCAAACGGCGCAACCTCGGTTGAAATCAGGCCAGTGTTGACGCCCACCATGCCGGTTTCCATCGCCTCGGCGACACGGAACACGCGCGACAGATCGCGGGAATAGAAATATCCGGCAAGCCCATAGTCGCTATCGTTGGCAAGGCGAATGGCGTCTTCTTCGGTTTCGAATTTGAACACAGGCGCCAAGGGGCCAAAGGTTTCTTCGGTCGAGACCTTCATATCCACCGTCATGTCGCGCACGACGGTTGGCTGGAAGAATGTGCCGCCCTTTGCATGACGGGCGCCGCCCGTTAGGACAGTCGCGCCGCCAGCGATGGCGTTTTCAAGGTGATCTTCAACCTTGGCGACGGCGGCTTCGTTGATCATCGGGCCGATCACGACATCCTCGGTCAGGCCGTTGCCAACCGTCAGGGCCGATACCTTGGCGGTCAGTTTTTCGACGAATTCGTCATAGACGCCTGCCTGCGCATAGATGCGGTTGGCACATACACAAGTTTGTCCGGCATTGCGGAACTTGGCAATCATCGCGCCGTCAACAGCCGCGTCAACATCGGCGTCGTCAAACACGATGAATGGCGCGTTGCCGCCCAGCTCTAGGCTGACCTTTTTGACTGTGTCAGCGGCCTGTTTCATCAGCAATTTGCCGACGCGGGTCGAGCCGGTAAAGGTGATCTTGGCGACCTTTTTATTTGCGCAAAGCTCTTGGCCAACGCCAGCGGCATCAAGGCCAGGCACCACGTTGAACACACCGGCAGGCACGCCAGCGCGTTCCGCAAGAACCGCCATCGCCAGCGCCGAAAGCGGGGTAAGCTCGGACGGACGCGCCACAAACGAACATCCGGCGGCCAGTGCTGGCGCGACCTTGCGTGCGATCATTGCATTGGGGAAATTCCACGGGGTGATCGACCCGACAACGCCGACGGGCTGTTTCAGCACGATAATCCGTTTGTCCGGCTGGTGACCGGGGATGGTGTCGCCGTAAACGCGCTTGGCCTCTTCTGCGAACCATTCGATGAACGAGGCGCCGTACATAATCTCGCCCTTGGCTTCGGCCAGTGGCTTGCCCATCTCTGCGGTCAGGATCGCCGCAAGGTCATCGGCATTGGCGACCATCAGATCGTGCCATTTGCGCAGGATCGCCGCGCGTTCCTTGCCCGTCATCGCGGCCCAGCCGATTTGCGCATCATAGGCGGCATCGATGGCGGCGGACACGTCGTCGGCGGTCAGGTCAGCGACCTTGGCCACAACATCACCTGTTGCAGGGTTGGTGACGACGAATTGGTTTCCCGTTTCGATCCATTCGCCATTCACATAGGCCTTACCCGTAAGCAGTGTTTGATCGGTAAGCTGGCGCATTTATGCCTCCTTCGCTGCGGCGACTGACGCTTCGAGAATATCGAGCGCCTCTGCAAAAATCGCATCCTCGATGGTAATCGGCGCGAGGAAGCGGATGACGTTGCCGTGGACGCCACAGGTCAACAATATAAGGTTCCGTTTCAGCGCCTCAAGCCGAATGCGGTTGGCCATATCTGGGTGGGGGGCTGTGCCGTCGGCGGTGTTGAATTCTGCCGCCACCATAAAGCCGGGGCCACGAATTTCGGCCAGCTCAGGGGTGGTTTCCGCGATTTTGGCAAGGCGCTGTTTCAGGCGGCTACCCAGTTCATTCGCGCGGGCGCAGAGGTTTTCTTCCTCAATAATGTCCAGAACCGCATGCGCCGCTGCAATACCCAGCGGGTTGCCGCCGTATGTGCCGCCCAAGCCGCCGGGGTTTGCGGCGTCCATCACCTCGGCGCGGCCGGTAACCGCCGCCAAAGGCAAACCGCCAGCCAAACCTTTGGCCATTGTGACGATGTCTGCGGCAACACCGTGCTGTTCCATCGCAAAGAGGGTGCCAGTCCGGGCAAAGCCGGTCTGAATTTCATCCGCGATCAGGACAATGCCGTGATCGTCACACAGTTTGCGCAGCCCAACGACCAGATCGGTTGGCGCAGGGTAGAACCCGCCTTCGCCCTGAACCGGTTCAAAGATGATCGCCGCAACACGGGCCGGATCAAGATCGGCCTTGAACAGTTTGGTGATGCCTTCCATGGCTTGCTCGGTTGTGATGCCGTGCAGGTCGATGGGGAAAGGGACGTGATAGACATCGGGCATCATCGCGCCAAAGCCGGCCTTGTACGGCGCGACCTTGCCGGTCAGGGACATGCCCATGAATGTCCGTCCATGGAAGGCACCACCAAAAGCGATCACAGCCGGACGGCCCGTATGGGCGCGGGCGACCTTGATCGCGTTCTCGACAGCTTCGGCGCCGGTGGTGACAAAAACGGTGCGCTTGTCAAAATCCCCCGGTGTGGCGTCGTTCAGACGTTCGGCCAGATGGATATAGTTTTCGTAAGGCAGAACCTGATGGCAGGTATGGGTGAAGTGACCAAGCTGGGTGTTCACGACCTCGACGATCTTGGGGTGGCAATGGCCGGTGTTCACAACTGCGATGCCCGCCGCAAAGTCGATGTAGCGGGTGCCTTCGACATCCCACACCTCAGAGTTTTTGGCTTTGGCGGCATAAACCTGTGTTTGCATGCCAACGCCGCGTGCGATGGCTGTGTTGCGCCGTTCGGCGACCTCGGTGTTCAGCATGTTTGGGTTCCCAATCTTGGGCGAGTCGCCCGTTAGTGGTTGTTTCGCGCGAGGATGGGACTTAACATTATTGCTGAACAGTCTGTTTTTTCGGGTGTGTAACCTATTGAAAAATATAGACCTCAGAAAAGGTTGTTAACGATAATGAACGAAGAAAACACCCTAGAGGACCAAAAGCTGGGTTTGCGACTGCGGGCGCTGCGGGAACGGGCGGGATTGTCGCAACGTGCATTGGCCAAAAAGGCAGGTGTAACGAACGCGTCTATATCGCTTGTTGAGGCGGGAAAGATGAACCCATCGGTCAGCGCACTGCGCCGGATTGTGACCGCCATCCCTGTGAGTATGTCTGAGTTTTTTAGCTTTGAGCCGGAACCCGAGCGCAAGATTTTCTATGCGGCCGAAGAACTGCCAGAACTGGGCAAAAGCGGTGTGTCGCTCAAGCAGGTGGGGCATAACCTGATCGGTCGCGCGATGATGATCCTGAGCGAAACCTATGCGGTCGGGTCAGATACAGGTCGGGCCCTTTATGGCCACGAGGGCGAGGAAGGCGGCGTTGTCATTAGCGGTCGGATCGAAATCACTGTGGGGGAAGAGCGAAAGATCCTCGGGCCGGGGGATGCCTACTACTTTGACAGCCGCCTTCCTCATAGGTTCAGGCAAGTGGGACCGGAACCGTGTCGGGTCGTTAGTGCGGCAACGCCGCCGACATTCTAGAGCGCCAGACCGATCATCACCGAACCGGTCAGGCCGGTGGTGAAATCGCCGGACATGGCGATGGTCTGTTGCGCGATCTGATCGTCGGAATTGTCACCGAACACCATATCACGCGACAGCGACTGCCGCGGCAGGTTGCGCGCGCTCGAGGCATAGACCGAACGGGCGGCATACGCGGCGGCGCAGGTGTCTTTGTCCACAATCAACTGGCCCGTCAGCAGGGCTTGGCGACCTGAAACGGCCTCATCAATCGAGCTAAAGACCTCAAAGTGGATGTGCGGATAGCGGCTGCTGTAGCAACCCGGCAGGATCGTCGTGAAATCCACCAGCCCCGACGCGTCAGAAATACCGACAGCCCGCAGGTAGTTGCGGTCGGTATCGTCATAGAGCGAATAGCGACCTTCGGTGTCACAGTACCACGCATAAATCGCATAGTCCTGAAGCGGGGCACAGGCGGCGTTGACGTTAACCAGTTGCAGTTGCAGATTCAGCTGCAGGCCCTCGGCGGTCACCGAATAATCCCCAAAGCTGGTGCGCATATCGCGGCGGATGACGCCTTCTTCGGTCAGGACATTGACGGTTTGTCCGGCCTTGGTGTTGCTGCCGTCTGCAGGGTAGGGGCCAGCGGTTTCAAATGCGTCCGCTACGCAGGTCATCGCATTTGCGACACCCGTTGTGGCGGTCAGTGCGGCGATGCCGCCGATCCCGCGCAAGAGCGTACGACGGTCCAACGTAGGGGGAAGGTCTGGGGCAGGCGTCCGGTCGGTTCCACATCTCCGAATAGAACATCGCTGATGGCGTTCCCCGCCTCCTGGCCCGGATACCAGGCTTGCAAGACCCCGGCGACATCGCTTAGCCATGGCATCTCAACGGGGCCGCCTGTTTGCAAAACGACAATGGTGCGCTGGTTCTGGGCTGCGACGGCCCGAACCAGTTCGTTCAGACGCCCCGGTAGGGTGATATCCAACAAATCGGACCCTTCGGTGTCCCATTCGCCAGACCGGCCGACAAACACAATCGCGGTATCCGCCTGTGCGGCGCTGTGGGCGGCTTGTGCGATGTCATCGTCGGTCATTGGCAAACCAAGGCCGACATAAAAGGCCGTGAACTGTAGGTGGGCGGCGTTCTTGGTTTGTAGTTCAATCTCGATCTTGTGATCTTGGCCTGCCGTCAGCGTGACCTCGCCCGTCAGATGATCGCATCCTTCCTCAAAGACGGTACGCCCCTTGGTCCAATTCTGTTCTGACAGATCAACAATCAGCTGACCGTCCACAAAGACCCGTAGATAGGCTGCGCCATGGGCACCCAGTTGGTAGGTACCAGACACCTCTGGCGTGATTGTCTTGGTCATCCGCGCCGAGAAGTGATCGGGGCGCACCTTGCCCTCGGCTATGGGCGGAACAAAGAAACCCATCGCGTCCTGTTGGGTGCCAGTGTGTACAGGGGTGCCAGAGAGCGTGATATTGTCAAAGAAGGCTATGTCAAACTCGCCTGACAACATCGGTTCCCACCGATGGTTGGTGCATCCCGTTGCAGAGGAAACCGACGCCTCGCCCAGTTTGCTAACGATCCCCTGGTAAGGGGAAACACTGTAGTGCGGATTAAGCTGGGCGGACCCACCGCCCATGATCTGCGCTGTCTTTGCATTCGGGCCGATCACCGCAACCGACCCATTTGCGTCCAGAGGCAGCAGACCGTCGTTTTTCAACAGAACCGTGCCCTCGGCACCGGCGCGTCGGATAAGCGCGCGGTGTTCTGGGCGATCGTCTGCATGTTCCTCAAACGGACGCGTGTCATAGAGCGCGCCGGTGCGCTGCATCAGCCGCAGGATGTTCAGGGCGCGGGTACGGATCATATCGCGGGATACTTCGCCGTTCTCGACCGCCTCGATCAGTTTGTCGCCGCGATCACGGGTAGGGCCCGGCATTTCCAGATCCAGACCTGCGTTCACCGTTTCGGCGGTGGTATGCGACCCGAACCAGTCGGACATGACGATCCCGTCATATCCCCATTCATTCCGCAGCACATCGGTCAACAGCCAAGGGTGTTCCGAGGTAAAGGTACCGTTCAACCGGTTATAGCTGGACATGATGCCCCAAGTGCCCGCCTTTTTGACGGCATCCTCAAAGGGGCGCAGGTACACCTCGCGCAGGCTGCGTTCATCGACATCAGAACTCATCGTGGTGCGTTCAATCTCTGACTCGTTGCCTGCAAAGTGCTTGAGCGTGGCCGAGATGTTTTTATCCTGAAGGCCCTTGATATAGCCCACGGTCAACCCGGCGGTCAGTTCGGGGTCTTCGGAATAGCACTCAAAATTGCGGCCGTTGGTGACACTGCGGTGAATGTTCACTGTCGGGGCCAGCGATACATGGGCGCCTTTGGATTTCACCTCATCTGCGATGGCGCTGCCGATTTCATAGGCTAGGTCGGTGTTCCAACTTGCGCCGATGGAAATGCCAACAGGAAACGCCGCGGCTGTCACACCGCCAAACAGTGACCCGCCACCCCGCGCGCCGTTCGGGCCATCGGTGACACGTAGCTTGCCAAGGCCCAGCCGGTCAACGGCGGGCAGCGACCAGAAATCTTCGCCAGACAATAGCGATACTTGTTCGGCCAGCGTGAGCTGATCAACAAGGGGTTCAATGTTGGTGGTGTCGCCCTGCTGTGTCATGTCCCCTCCGAACAGCTACATAATCGTTTACGTGGGTGCTATTTGTTTTCTGGGGGGATGTAGAACTGAATTTTTTTTCTGGTGAACTTTAGCGCTGTGGCGACGGCTGAGCGCTCAGTTCCAAGCGATCACTTGGTCAGGATCAACTTGTTCTGGCGGGTGATCCGCAAGGTATAGGTTTGGCCATCCAATTCGATCTTGGCAGTGCTTGCGCCGCCGGTCAGATCACGGGCTTGCAGCGGGGCTGCTTCTGTTTCGATGGTTGTTTGGGTCATTTCATCCCCCGTTTTGGTTTTCGCAGACATTCGTTCCACCTTTGCAGGTCGATCCATGCCGCAAAACTACGGAAACACGCCAAGGCTGTCAATTCTGATAATTTTTGTCAGGTTACTTTAGCGGCTCTGTTTTCCAACAGGTGATCCGCAAACCGCCGTGGGGCACGGGCGGGCCGGGCGGCAAAAGAGGCAGGCCGGTGGCCTTGGCCAGCGAGGGTTCGCTGGTCACCATCCCGACGCGCCATCCTGAAAATCGTTCCATGAGCGTTTTGCCCAATGCGCCATAGACCGCATAGAGCAGCTTTTTGTTGCCGATGCGGGCGCCATAGGGCGGGTTCACCATCACTAGGCCCGGGTCGCAGTCTGGCCGTTGCAGATCGCTGACCGCCGATTGGCTGAATGTGATCAGGTGATCGACGCCTGCGCGCTGGGCGTTTGTGGTGCTGTTCTGGATCGCGCCTTGATCTCGATCGCTGCCAAAAAACACGGGCGCTGTGTCACGGGGGCCGGTGGGTGCGCGCATGTCGGACCAGACCTCGGGATCAAAGCTTGCAAACTGTTCAAAGGCAAAGCTGCGGCTGCGACCGGGTAGCAGCCGCGACGAAATTTCCGCCGCTTCGATTGGGAACGTGCCGGACCCGCACATTGGATCCACCAGCGCCATGCCGGCCTTATACCCGCAGTCCCGTAGAAACAGCGCGGCCATGTTTTCGCGCATCGGCGCTTTGCCGATGGCCTCTTTGTGGCCGCGTTTGTGCAGGCTTTCGCCCGAACTGTCCAAGCTGAAGGTCACGCGATCGCTATCGATCCGCGCCTTAAGCACAACATCCGCGTCTGGGTCTATAGTGATCCCGTGGCTTTCCCTAAGCGCGGTTTCGATCCGCTGGGTTGCGGCGCCTGCGTGGTAAATCTTGGACTTGCGGGTTGTTGTTTCGACCTTGACCGGCACATCACGGCGCAGGGTGTCGCCAAACGGGAATTGCCGCGCTTGTTTATCCAGATGCGCCAGATGCGTTGACCGGAAACCGCCTATCCGTACCAGAACGCGGGTTGGCCCGCGCAGGCACAAATTAGCCCGCCAAACCTCGCGCCAGGTGCCACGGATGGTGACGCCGCCGGTTGTCACCTGCGGTTTCTTAAATCCGTTGGCCTGTGCTTCGTCCGCAAGCGGTTGTTCCAGCCCCGGCGGGGCCACAAGAAAGATGTCCAGTAGGTCAGTCATTCCGGCTGAGTATCAGGCCGGTGCCAAGCCCGCCAGCCCCCGCAATGCACGCCAGCCCCATTCCGCCATCCCGCATCAGGTCGTGAAACAGGCGAACGGCTAGCACTGCGCCAGACGCGCCAATCGGATGCCCCCGTGCCAGCGCGCCGCCGTGCTGGTTCATGATGTCAGGGTTCAGACCGATGCCGGTTTGGCAGGCGATGGCTTGGGCTGCGTAGGCCTCCATTACTTCGGCGTGGGTCAGGTCGCTGGTTGTGACGCCAGCCCTGTCCATTGCGGCCAATGCCGCAGGCACCGGTGCATAGGCGGGGCGGGCAGGGTCGGCGCCCAGCGTCACGCCGCCCCGCATCCGAACGCCATCGGTGCCGGCGGATAGGACGACAAAGGCGGCGCCATCTGCCGCAGGGGCTGTATTTGCATGTGTGACGGTTCCGGCGATCACCGGCGCCCGCGCCAGCAATAGGTCTGACATTTGGCGGGCAAAAGGATCAGGGGCGCCCCCGACGATTTCCCGTTGCAGACGGTCCTGCGCGGCCAAAGCCTTGGCATGGCTCTGCGCGGTAAAAGCGTCCTGTAGGTCGCGTGAAATACCCATTTCTTGGGCCAGTTCATCGGCCGCATCCGCCAGATCAGGGTCCTGTTCCGGATTGGGGGCAAAAGGCGGGCGGTCATACGGGATCTGGTCGCCGCCAATAGTGCGGGCGCGGTACGGGCGGTTTGAATAGCTTTCAACGCCGCCTGCAATGACGACGCGGGCCTGACCCGATGCGATCATGGCGTGCCCAATCAAAAGAGCATCCAGACCGCCGACACACTGGCGATCAACACTCAGCCCCGCGACACGTTCCGGCAAGCCCGCCGCCAATGCCGCCATCCGCGCGGGGTTCCCGCCTGCGCCAAGGGCGTTTGACACGATCAGCTCATCAACATCCTCAACACCGATCCCGGCATCCGCCAAACAGGCGCGAATAACGGGCGCGGCAATGTCGTGAGGTTCTAGACCTGACAGGGCACCGCCACGCGGGGCGATGATCGAACGGCGGGCGGCCATCAGGCAAACAGGGATCATGACAGTGCCTCGTGTTTTGCCAGTGCCTGAAGGTCGGTTTTTCCTGCAGCCAGCAGCGGCCAATCTGTCAGTTGGACAAACTGCCGAATGGGGATGGGTAGTCGCGGGTTCGCGATCTCGGCCAATGCCTCGGGCGAGAGGGTTCCGCTATAAAAACAAACCGGCACCGCACCACGTGCCGCGTCCGGTTTCGGTAAGACTGCGGTGGCGTCTACCCCTGTCAGGTTTTTGATTTCGTTTTCAATAGCTTCTGGGAATATATTGATGTCGGCGCTGGTGAACATGCGGTTCTTGCGACCGACCAGGTAAAGGTTTCCGTCATCATCCAGATACCCCATTTCCCCAACCGTCAGCCACCCGTCGATAACCTGCGTCATTGGGTCGTCGCCTTGGGCATAACCGTCAAAGAGGTAGGGGCTTTTAACCCAAATCTCGCCGTAGCCTTGGGCTATGTCCCGCACCTCGATTTCCACATCGGGATAGGCTGTGCCGACCGAACCGTGCGGTGTTGTGTCGTTGCTGATGGTGACAAAACTTGCCTCGGAGGTGCCAAAATAAACCGAACACGATGCATTGGGTAAGGCGTCAGCCAGCGTTCTGGCGGTTGCATCGTCTAGTGCCCCGCCGCCGCTCAGAACCAAGCGCACATTCGGGAACGGTCCAAAGGGCGCAATCGAACGCAATTGGGTTGGGGTCGCGTGCAGGATGGTTGCCTGCGCCAGACTTGTTTGCAGGGCCTTGCGCCCCAAACCCCCACCGAGGATCAGACCGGCACGGCAATGCGCGGCCTCGATCACGGCATAGGCCGTAAGGGAATGAGACAAGCCGCCCAGCACGGCAAAAACGTCATTTGGCGCATAGCCGAACAGGTTACGATTGGCCGCTATGCTATTGCGCCAACTGTCAAAACTGCGGCGGACCACCTTGGGGGCGGGGCCGGTTGATCCGCTGGTCGAAACCTCGATACAGGCGTCCGGCGCATCGTCGATCCTGTCCGCCAGAACCCTTAGACCCCGACCGCTGTTCCAACGGTCCAGCATGTCGCGCACCAGCTGCTGTTGCTGGTCCGTACTGATCAGTTTCGAAAATGTCAGTCTGCGATGCCTCATGTGATCCTTATTGCGGTCTGCGCTGAGCCGCGCAAGCCCGTGGTAATTCCAACCATTCATTGGTACAGAACCCAAAACCAACCCGAGGCCGCCCGTGACCGCCGAAATTCAGTTGACCGACCTGTCGCTAGACCTTCAGGACCGACCCGTCCTGCGCCTGCCCGCCATTGCGATGCATGGGCGTCGGATCGGGATTGTTGGGCGCAACGGGTCGGGCAAAACCACATTGGCCCGCGTGCTGTGTGGATTGATCGAGGCGGATCAGGGCGAGGTTCTGATTGATGGGGTCAATGTCGCTAACGATCGGGCCAAGGCGCTTGGCCTTGTGGGTATCCTTTTTCAAAACCCTGACCAGCAGATCATTTTCCCAACCGTGTCCGAGGAAATCGCCTTTGGCCTGACGCAAATGGGAATTGATAAGGTGCAGGTCGCTGCGCAAGTATCTGATATTTTGTCACAATTTGGCAAATTGCACTGGGCCGATGTATCGATCCACACGCTGAGTCAGGGGCAAAAACACCTTGTGTGTCTGATGTCTGTTGCGGCGATGGCGCCAAAGGTTTTGATCCTGGATGAACCCTTTGCGGGTCTGGATATTCCCACCAAGATGCAGCTGACCCGCGCGCTAGACGGGTTCGACGGAACCCTGATACACATCAGCCACGATCCAAGGGACCTTGCCGGTTATGACACGGCCTATTGGCTTGAGGGCGGATCGATCCGCGATCAGGGGGCAACCGATCAGGTGCTTGCAGCGTTTGAGGCGGAAATGATTGCAGCGGGGGCTGGTGATGATCTCTCTGACCTCGCCGGTTAAGACATGGGCGCATGGATGGCCCGCGTGGGCCAAGTTGCTGGGGCTGTGTGTCGCCTCGGTGGTTTTATTTCACATTCAAAACATCCTCGGCCAGTTCGGGGCGGTTGCTGCTGTGCTGATCCTCTATGCGCTGCCCGGATGGCGGTTTTTCAAAAACGGGGTCGAACGGCTCTGGATCCTGTGGCCGTTTGTGGTGATCGTCGGGGTGTTTCACGTTCTGACCAATGATATCGCGGTTGGTGCAACGATCCTGTTGCGGATGATTGCCGCCGTAGGACTGGCGAACCTTGTGACGATGACCACGACGCTGAGCGAGATGATGGCTGTGGTTCGGTGGTTGCTGCGGCCGTTCCGCCGGTTTGGGGTGCGGTCCGAAATTTTCGAATTGGCGGCGGCGATGGTGATCCGCTTTACCCCCGTTCTAATTGACAAAGGCACGGGACTAAGCGAGGCATGGCGCGCCCGTTCAAAGAAGCGGCCGTCTTGGCGTATTGTTATGCCTTTGCTGGTGACGGCATTGGATGACGCAGACAGCGTCGCCGAGGCGCTAAAGGCAAGGGGTGGGGTTGCCCCGCGGAAGGAGAACTAGGTGGAAAAGAACATCACGCTGATCGCGCTATTTGCGGCACTGATCGCTGCATTGGGGCTGATCCCGAAAATTACGCTTGGCAGCGGCATTCCGATCACGGCGCAAAGCATGGGGATCATGCTGTGTGGGACCGTGCTGGGCGCGCGCCGTGGGGCGCTGGCGGTTATTCTATTTGTCGCGCTTGTGGCCATGGGGCTGCCTTTGCTGGCGGGTGGTCGTGGCGGTTTGGGCGTGTTCCAAACGCCGTGGGCTGGTTTCTATTGGGGGTTCCCAGTTGCGGCCTTTGTCGCCGGATTGGTCGTTGAAAAATGGGACGGCGTGCCGCTGCGGTTTTCCGCGATTGTTGGCGCGTTGGTCGGCGGTATTGGCGCGCTCTATCTTGTAGCGGTGCCGTATTACATGATTGCCAAACCTGCTGGCTTGGCCGAGTCCGTTGCGACCGCGATGCTGCCGTTCATGGCGGGTGATATCCTCAAAGCGATCATCGCTGGCCTGATCACCGCCGCGCTTTACAAAGCACGCCCACAAAGCGTGCTGTCGCGTCAGTGATCGACGATTTCGCAAAATTGGCGGCGGCACGCAGATCGTGCCGCGCCTTTCTTGATCGTCCTGTATCACAGGACCAAATCGCTGCGATTTTGACGACGGCACGCACCGCACCGAGCGGGGCCAATCTTCAGCCTGGTATGTTTCACGTTTTGACCGGATCGCCGCTGACGCAGTTTTCTGATGCGGTGCTGTCGGCGATTGATGCAGGTGCTGAACAGACCACGGAATACAGTTATTTTCCGACGCCAATGCCCGCAACGCTGAAGGCGCGACAACGGGCGGCGGGTTACGCCCTTTATTCTGCATTGGGGATTGAACGGCGCGATGTGGCCGCGCGCCGCGATCAGTTCCGACGCAATTACCGTTTCTTTGATGCCCCTGTTGGCATTGTCGTGACCATTCAGCGCGACATGGGGGCAGGGTGCTTTATGGACCTTGGTATGGCGCTGCAGACGCTGTTCCTTGCGGCCGAGGATGCGGGGCTGGGCGCTTGCGGTATCGGTGCCTTGGCCAACTATGGGCCGCAGGTACACGCGGCGCTGGACCTTGATGAGGATCAGTTGGTCGTCTGCGGTATCGCCTTGGGCTGGCCCGATACGGCGCATCCGACCAATCAGGTTCGCACAGAACGGGCCGCGATTGATGACTATGCGCGGTTCATCGGGTTCGACGATCCTAGCGCTTAACCAAGCCCCGCGCACCGCCCGAAATCAACAGCGCCACATCCGCCATCGCCATCATAGGGGAAATGCCCACAGGCAACGCCACATAACGGGGATGCCAGTTCGGTTGGAATTTCTGTTTGAAGCCCCGTAACCCTTCAAAGTTATAAAACGCGCCGCCGTGGCGGAACATCAACGCGCCAAAGCGGTTCCACAGGTGGCTGCTTTTGCGGGGTTGAATGCCTGACAGGGGGGCAACGCCCAAGCTTAGGGTTTTTGCGCCTTGTTCCTGATACAGATGGATCAGCGACAAAAACAGATATTCGATCATGCCCGACGCATCTTGGGGCAGATAGCGCATCAAATCGATGGCCACGTGATCGCCGTTGTTCGGGGACAGGATGTTGGCAAAGGCAACGATCCGGCCCTGATTGCGCACAACGGCAATCGGGAAATGCGCCAGATACGCGGGGTCAAACCGGCCCACGGAAAACCCTTTTTCACGGCCCGTTTTTGATCCCAACCACGCGGTTGATACCTGTTCCAGTTCAGCGATCAGGCCGGGTGAATGCGGGGCCTGTTCAAGGGTGATGTCGTACCCTTCGCGCGCCTTTTTGTTAAACGCCGCCCGCATGGTTTTGAATTTCGCGCCCGACAGGGAAAACTCTGACAGGTCAATGATCGCCTCTTCGCCCACTTTGTGAAGCGATAGGCCCATTTCGATCCAAAGCGGCAGGTTTGCCTCGCCCACCTCATAAAATACCGGTCGGCAGTTCGCCTTGAGCGCCTCTTCGACAAAGTCCCACGCAAGGGCGGCAAAGCTATCGGGGTTACCAATCGGGTCACCCAACGCGACCCACGACGCGCCGCGGCGGCCGTACATAATGAAGGCATCACGGGCATCGGACATGTGGATCCATTTGTCACCGCTGAGAGCAAGGAACGCGGCTGGCTGATTGTGGTGGTGTGCAATCTCGGCGGCGCGATCCAGCAGGGCGGGGTCGCAATTGGCGGGGCGTCGTCTCGTCGGCTGTAGCGACAGGTAGACCATGAACACAACCAGCGTCAAAGAGGCAACCAATCCCGCCCTCAGGGCGCGCGGCGTGTTCGCATCGGCCCCGAAATCAAGCCAAAGCCCCGCAGAATAGGGTGTTGCCGCGTGCACAAAGAAAAACGCCGTCAGCGCCGCAACAAGGAAGGCGAACACCAATGCAAACCATGCCGGACTGAAAAGCCCGTCTGTCAGTTTGGCCTGCCGGTAAAAACTGCGCCCGAATGGCACAATCGTCAGGCAAGAGGCGGCTAAAATAACGGCGGCATGGAAATCGCCATTGTTCAGCAAAGCGGCCAACGCACCGCCGCCCAAGGCGATCAGCGTTAGCCAATAGGCCGCTGAAATCCGCCGGATCAATCCGTGCGACAGGATCAGCAAGGCAACACCCAAAAAGGCGGTGATCAACACGCTGGTTTCGATCAAAAAGACCGCAAAGGGGCCGTGATCAAACGGATCGTTCAGGCCGACGGATGGCAGGACGGACAACAGCAACAGGTATCCGCCCAAAACAAACACCGCCGTCCCCACAAGGATCGGCGCAACGCCCGTCAGCGCCCTAAGCGGCGCGCGCAGCGTGTCGGGCGCGTCACCCAGCAACCGCGCAATTGATTTACTGGCCAGTCGTGCCTCATTCAGGGACACAAGCGCAAATGCCACCGCAAACGGCAGCAGGAAATAGATCATGCGGTACAGCAGCAGGGCAGCCGCAATTTCCGTCACAGGCACGCCAGCAGGCATCGCCGCGATCACGACCGTTTCAAATACGCCAAGACCGCCGGGGACATGGCTGATGACGCCGGCCATTGTCGCAGCGGCAAAAATACCAACAAACGCCATGAACGACGGGCCGCCATCGGGCAGCAAGACATACAAGGTAGCCGCTGCCATCATGGTGTCGATGGCCGTAAAAAACAGCTGCGCCAGAATGATCCGCATGTTCGGCATGGCCAGCGTGAACTGCCAGAACCTGAACGGGGATTTGCGGGTGGCAAGCCACACGATACTACCCGCCATCGAGGCGGCCCACAGGATTGATACCCATTGGATTGTCGCGGGGCTGAGCGGTGTTGCCGCGCTGATCGCGTCAGGAAAGAAACCTAGTGCGACAAGGCCGACAAACGTCATGCCGATGCCCATCGCCACCGATATATACCCCGACAGGGCCGCCACATCGAAGGCATTCAGTCCCGCCGCCGCATAGATGCGATACCGCACCGCGCCCCCCGACAGGATGCTTATTCCGATGGTGTTGCCAAAGGCGTAGCCCAGAAAACTGCCGATGATGACAACACGGTTGGGCAGGGGTTTTTCCAGATATTTCAGCGCTAGGAAATCATACCCCATCAGGGACACATAGGCGACGATGGTCGCACCAACCGCAATCAACAGTGCGGATTTGGGCGTATCCCTGAGTTGTTGCGCAAGTTCGGTTGGATCAACAGGACGCAAAAGCCCATAGAGCGCATAGATACCTGCCGCGAACAGACCCAAACCGATAATAACCGGAATGTATCGGCGGGCTGACTGCCAGAAGTGAGAGGCGGTATTGAGCATAAACCCGATGACTAAAAATGACGCTACAGTCGTCATGCACCGGATTGTTGTCCGGTTGCAATTTCAATTTGGTAAATTGATGTGTGATGCCGCGTCAGGATTTGCGGCGGACATAAAGCTCCATCCGGTGGTGAAGGATGTCATAGCCCAGTTCCGCGGCGATCTCGGCCTGTAGTTGTTCGATCTTTTCGGATGTGAATTCAATCACTTCGCCGGTGTCGACATCTATCATGTGATCGTGGTGATCGGTTTGGGCATGTTCATAGCGGGCCGACTCGCCCTGAAAAACGTGTTTGTGGATCACGCCCTGTTCTTCGAGCGCGGTCAGCGTGCGGTAAACCGTCGACAATGAAACGCCGGGTTCGATTGCGCGGGTGCGATCATGCAGGGCCGCGGCATCTGGATGGTCGTCGGCTTTTGCCAAAACCTCAAGCAAGGCAGCACGTTGGCGGGTCAGTCTGACCCCCGCTGCTCGCAATGCGGCCTTGAGCCGGTCTGTTCTTGTTCGTTGTGTCACATCTTTTGATTAGCTCAGAATTTCAGCGAAAGAAACCGATCTAGTTGCAAATCATTTGCATCTAGATTGACAATCTGTCGCCCTTGTTGCAAATCATTCGCAACTGACTTGACTTTCTGGATTGGGGGGCAACATTTGCCCATGAAAGGTAGGTATGAAATGCTGACGCGTCGCGGAATGCTGGGTTTGACCGCTGCCATGGCTGTGGTGGCTGGACCTGTTTGGGCCGAGGATCGGATCAAAGTCGTCACGACGTTTACCGTCATCGCCGACATGGCCGCCAATGTGGCTGGCGATGCGGCCGAGGTTGTTTCGATCACGCGGCCCGGGGCGGAAATTCACGGCTATCAGCCAACACCGCGCGATCTGTTGAAGGTGCAGGATGCCGACCTGATCCTTTGGAACGGCATGAATCTAGAGCTTTGGTTTGAACAGTTTTTCCGTAACCTGTCCGATGTGCCGTCCGCCGTCGTGACCGAAGGCATTGTTCCCATGCCAATCCTGTCCGGCGCCTATGAAGGCAAGCCAAATCCGCATGCTTGGATAGCGCTGGATAGTGCGTTGATTTACGTGGAAAATATCCGCGATGCTTTGATTGAGGCCGACCCTGAGAACACCGAAACCTATCGCACCAACGCCGAGGCCTATGCCGCCGAAATCACCGCAACAATTGCGCCGCTGCGCGATACCGTGCGTGCGCTGCCCGATGATCAGCGGTGGCTGGTCACCTCGGAAGGGGCGTTTTCCTATCTGGCGCGTGATTTCGACCTTCAAGAGCTGTACCTCTGGCCGATCAATTCCGATGCGCAAGGCACCCCGCAACAGGTGCGCAGTGTGATTGATGCGATGACCGCGAACGGCGTGATGACTGTGTTTTCCGAAAGCACGGTGTCGGACCGCCCCGCCAAGCGTATCGCCGCGGAAACCGGCGCGACCTATGGCGGCGTCCTTTATGTCGATAGCTTGTCCGAGCCGGATGGCCCGGTGCCGACGTACCTAGATTTGTTGCGTGTCACCTCTGAAACAATAGCCGAGGGGCTATCGCAATGACACCTGCGATCCGCGCCCATGGTCTAACGGTTGCCTATAGCAATGGGCATGTGGCGCTGCGCGAGGCATCATTCGAGGTGCCAGCGGGATCTATCGCCGCACTGGTGGGGGTAAACGGTGCCGGAAAATCCACCCTTTTCAAAGCGTTGATGGGCTTTGTTCCAGTGTCTTCGGGTGTGGTGCAAATCCTTGGCGATAGTGTTCGCATCGCCCTAAAGCGTCAGCAGATCGCCTATGTCCCGCAGGCCGAAGAGGTCGATTGGACCTTTCCGGTTCTGGTGCGCGACGTGGTGATGATGGGCCGATATGGGCACATGGGGTTTCTGCGCCGTGCGCGTCGCGTTGATGATCAGGCGGTGGATGCCGCGCTCAAACGTGTGAACATGTGGGATTTTCGCGATCGGCAGATCGGCGAATTGTCGGGGGGACAGAAAAAGCGTGTGTTCCTTGCCCGCGCTTTGGCGCAGGACGCGACCGTCATTTTGCTGGACGAACCTTTTACCGGTGTCGACGTAAAGACCGAAGAACAGATCATTGCCCTGCTAAAGGATTTGCGGGCCGAAGGTCGCGTGATGCTGGTCGCCACCCACAATTTGGGATCCGTGCCGGAATATTGTGATCGCACGGTTTTGGTTAAGGGCACCGTGCTGGCACATGGTCCGACCAAAGAGGTGTTCACCCCTGAGAACCTGAAAATGGCCTTTGGCGGTGTTTTGCGACACTTTGTTCTGGGCGGCGCGGCGCTTCATGATGATGACGATGCGCGTCAGGTCAGCGTCTTTACCGATGATGAACGCCCGCTGGTGTTCTACGACGACAAACATCGCGGATTACAAAGCGAAGACGCCGAATGATGACCGACCTGCTTTTGCCCTTTAGCTACGGCTATATGACCACGGCGATCTGGGTATCGGCGTTGGTTGGTGGGGTTTGCGCGTTTTTGTCGGCCTATTTGATGCTTAAGGGATGGTCACTGATCGGCGACGCGCTCAGCCACTCGATCGTACCTGGTGTGGCAGGGGCCTATATGCTGGGGCTGCCATTTGCCTTTGGCGCGTTCTTTTCGGGGGGGCTGGCGGCCTTTGCGATGTTGATGCTGCGACGGGTTTCGGGCCTAAGAGAGGACACGGTGATCGGTCTGATCTTTACCTCGTTCTTTGGGCTGGGGCTGTTCATGGTGTCGCTGAACCCGATGTCAATATCGGTCGATAGCATCATCATGGGCAATATCCTTGTGGTCTCGCCGGGGGATGTCGTGCAGCTGGCGATTATCGGCGGCGTTTCTTTGATCCTGTTATGGGCCAAGTGGCGGGATCTGATGGTCGTCTTTTTCGATGAGGTCCATGCGCGGTCCATCGGCCTGAATATCACCGGCCTTCAGGTGATGTTTTTCGCGATCCTTGCGGCTTGCACGGTTGCCGCGATGCAAACGGTCGGCGCGTTTTTGGTCATTGCGTTGGTGGTGACACCGGGCGCGACGGCCTATCTGCTGTGTGACAAGTTCCCCAGACTGATCCTGACCTCGGTTGCGATTGGGGCTGGGACCTCGGCGTTTGGCGCGTATCTGTCGTTTTTCTTGAACGGGGCAACAGGCGGCGTGATTGTCTGTCTACAGACCCTGCTGTTTCTCATGGCGTTCTTTTTCGCGCCGCGACATGGAACGCTGGCCGCGCGTCTGCGGGCCCGCCGCGCGATTGACGGTGACACGTGATGGACATGTTGCTGTTTCCCTTTCAGCTGCCGTTCATGCAGACGGCATTTTTGATCGCGGCGCTGATTGCGCCCGCCGCCGCTTTGCTGAGTTGCTTTCTGGTGCTCAAAGGGTGGTCCTTGATGGGGGATGCGGTCAGCCATGCGGTTTTGCCGGGGATCGTGCTGGCCTATGTTGCGGGCATTCCTGTGTTGATCGGTGCCTTTGTTGCGGGGCTGCTGTGTTCAGTGGGTGTCGGATACATCCGCGACAACAGCCGGATCAAAGCGGACACGGCGATGGGTGTGGTGTTTGCCGGAATGTTTGGTCTTGGCATTGTGCTGCACACCAAAATTTCGCCTGAGGTTCATCTGGATCATATCCTGTTCGGAAACATCTTTGGTGTCGGCCCGACCGAATTGTGGACGGCAGGGGTTATTTCCGCGGCCGTCGTGGCCATCGTCGCGGTGAAGTGGCGGGATATCCTAACCCACGCCTTCGATCCGGTTCAGGCACGGATGGTGGGGATGCAGGGGGGTGTCATCCACTATGGTTTGTTGGCCATGCTGTCGGCGGCCATAGTCGCGATGCTGTCGTCCGTGGGTATCATTCTGGCCATTGGCATGTTGATCGCGCCCGGTGCCATTGGGTTCGTGCTATCACGCAGGTTTGTGCCAATGATGGGTTGGGCCGTTTCCGCCGCGATCATTAGCGCCGTTGGCGGCGTCTATCTAAGTTTCTGGTTGGACACAGATGCCGCCCCGACCATCATTCTGTTGCTGACGCTTTTGTTCGTCTTAGCCCTCGTCGGAAAACGTTTATTCGGCTGGCGTCATAAAGCTGACGGTTAGATTTATAAACAACATCAGATCAGAGCCGTAACGGGCCATGAGGGGCTAGCCCCATGAGTGTCCGTTGCAATCAGGAACTTGATCATGTTGCTCAAGAATATCCCAATCGCGCAGAAACTGCCCGCAGTTTTCGTGCTCCTAACAATCATCATGGCGACCGCCATCGGTTTGTTTTCGTACAACTCTGTCCGCGGGTCGGTCGAGGCCAAGGTCGAGTCGCTGCTGCTCGCTGCATTGAACAGCCGCACCGAGGCGATGCAGGCCGCTGTGAAAGGTATCCACGATAACCTAGAGCTGCTGGGCGAAGACTATGGCATGGCCAGTATGTTGACGTCGATGACAGGCGCGTATCGCCTGATCGCAGCAGAAGGTCAGGATCCAAGCAGCACCCTGCGCGGATACTATATCAACCAGAACCCGAACGCCGCAGACGAACGGTATCGCCTGTTCCGCGCTGAAAATGACACGTCGCCCTATTCGGCACTGCATTCACGTTGGCACGCTTGGGTGACACGTATCGTTCAGCACAATGGCTACCGCGATATGTTCCTGCTCGATACACAAGGCAACTTTATCTACAGCTGGGCCAAGGGCGAAGAGTTCGGATCGAACATCTTCTCGGGTCCTCTGGCCGGTAGCCCATTTTCGGACGTTATCCGTACATCGCTGGATCACGGTCGTCAGGTTGGCAAACCTTACGTGTTTGCCAGCATCTTTGGCGAATACCAGTTTGCGGACGGGTTGTTCAGCCTGAAGGCAACGCCGGTGTTTGATGCCGATGGTACGGTGCTTGGTGCGGTCGCGGTGCGCGTGCCAATCACCAAATTCTCGCCAATCTTGGGCACAGATATGGGTATGGGCTATCCGGTGAACGTCAGCTTGACCGACCCTAACGGCAATAGCCTCGTGACCTTCGTTAATGGTGAATATGATCCCTCGATTTCGGCCGATCCAGCCATGGCCGACAAGGCGCCAGAGGCGATGAACGGCCAGACCGAAATTTTCACAGCTGAAGGCGGCGTTCGCGAGTTGGCAGCCTATGGCGCCTTGCCTGTTGCGGCCGGGACCTATGGTATCGTTCTTGAGGCGAAGTATTCGGACGTGATGGCCATCTCGACCACGCTGCGCCGGAATATCATCATTGTTGCCTTGATCACAGCGGTGATCGTGGCAGGGATCGGCGTCTTGTTCTCGCGCGGGTTGGTTGCACCACTGGCGGAAATGCGGTCAGCACTGGCACGCGTTTCGGCAGAGCGCGATCTGACAGACCGGATCGGTATCAGCTCGTCCGACGAGGTAGGCGCATCTTCGCAGGCCATGGATGAAATCCTGGATGTGATGGACGCTGCCATTTCGCAAATCCGCAGCAGCACCGAACAGGTCACCGAAGTCGCCATGAACATGAGCGAGAGCGCACAGGCCATGGCATCGAACGCGGAAATCCAAAGCTCGGCAGTTGAAGAGCTGTCCAGCTCGGTCGAAGAAACCTCGCATCAGGTGAAATCGAGCGCCCAGTCGGCGGAAATCGTCGACAAGCTGGTCAAAGGCACCTCAGAGGTTGCAGCCGCCGGTAAGGCCAAGGTGAACCAGATGGTCACCGCGATGAACGATATCAACGCGTCGTCGCAAGACATCGCCAAGATCATCAAGGTCATCGACGAGATCGCGTTCCAGACCAACCTTCTGGCGCTGAACGCGGCGGTCGAAGCTGCCCGCGCAGGTCAGCACGGTCGCGGGTTCGCCGTTGTTGCGCAAGAGGTCCGCAACCTTGCAAGCCGTTCGGCCAAAGCTGCGCGCGAAACCTCGCAGTTGATCGAAAGCTCGTCTCAGCGGGTTTCGGCTGGTGTTGCGATTTCGGATGAAACGTCGAAAGCGTTCGAACAAATCGCAAATGACATCGCACGTGCCGCTGAACTGGTTGGCGATATCACCCGCGCCGCCGGCGAGCAAAGCCGTGGTGTTGACCTGATCAATGACGCGATCAACGACATTGCGCGCATCGCACGTGAAAGCAATGCACAGGCCGAAAACATCGCAACGACCGCGAATGAACTGTCGGGTACCAACGAAATTCTGTGCGAGCAGGTTGGCTATTTCCGGTCGTCGAATTCCGGTTCTGTGGGGCGTTCCAAGCCCTCGCGTGGTGTTAGCGCAGCGGAACAAGTCACACTCGGCGAAAGCGGCGCGGTCTATCGCCCCAGCGAAGCAAACCAAAACCTTGCTCCGGCGACGGGTGCGTATGACGACGACGCACGTGGGTTTGGCAACTTCTGATCGGAGGCGACAATGCGTAGCCAATTCAAATATGCACTGGCACTGGTGGCGGGCGTCCTAGCGACGCCAGTCACCGCCCAAACCGCAAGCCGCGCGGACCTTGAGGCATTCCTGAACACGCAGGTCGCCAACTGGGTTCGGGAAGCGTCGCTTGTCTCTGCGGTCAAGGAACAGAACGAAGCCCATAGCCGTTACACTCAAGCCCACCTAGAGGCGTTGGATATGATCTGGCGCGGCGAGGCGGTGCTGGGGCAGGGCGGCATCGTGGATGAGGTTCTGTCCCACCCACTGTCCAGCGGCCTGCAGGGCAAAGTCCTGTTTTCCGGCGGCAAGGTGATCGAAGTCTTTGTGATGGACAACAAGGGCCTCAATGTCGGTAGCACGGGCATGACCTCGGACTATTGGCAAGGGGACGAAGCCAAGTTCCAACAGACCTTTGGTCGGGGCGCAGGTTCGATCCACATCGGTGATATCGAGTTTGATGACTCGGCCAACCGCTACATCGCGCAATTGTCGATGACAGTGGTTGATCCGCAGACGGGTCAAGCCATTGGCGCAATCACTGTCGGTGTTGACGCGTCAAAATTCTGATTTGCACACAACGGACACGAAAAAGGGGGGCAGTTTTGCCCCCCTTTGTTTTTGGATATGCCCGCTGGCTTAGCCGATGATGGCGTTCAGCGTTGCAGATGGGCGCATAACCGCAGCGGTTTTGACCGGATCGGTCATGTAGTAGCCGCCCAGATCAGCAGGCTGACCTTCAACCGCTTTCAGTTCTGCCAGAATGGTCTCTTCTTTTTCGACCAGCTCTTTGGCGATCGGGGCAAATTTGGCAGCTAGATCCGCATCTGCGGTCTGTGCGGCCAGTGCCTCGGCCCAATAGCGCGCAAAGAAGTAGTGCGACGAACGGTTGTCGTTCTGGCCAACCTTACGCTCTGGCGAATTGCCGTTCAGCAGAACTTTCTGCGTGGCGTCTTCAATCGCTTCGCCAAAGATGGCTGCGGTTGCGTGGCCTTTTTCAGCAAGGAATTTGAACGATTCACCCAAGGCGCAGAATTCGCCAAGGCTATCCCAACGCAGGTGGTTTTCTTCCATCAGCTGTTGCACGTGCTTTGGTGCCGAACCGCCAGCGCCGGTTTCGAACAGACCACCACCCTGCATCAGCGATACGATCGACAACATCTTGGCCGAGGTGCCCAGTTCCAGAATTGGGAACAGGTCGGTCAGATAGTCACGTAGAACGTTGCCGGTGATGGTCACCACATCACTGCCTTCGCGCATGTTTTCCAGTGTGAAACGGGTCGCTTCGCGTGGGGCAAGGATCGGAATGTCCAGACCTGCCTCTTTCAGTGCAGGTTCAACATATTTGATCAGCTCGGCGTCGTGCGCGCGGTCTGCGTCCAGCCAGAACGCCGAAGTGCCGGTGGCCTTGTGACGGCGGATGCCCAGTTTGATCCAGTCAGCGATAGGCGCTGCCTTAACGGTGGCCGAACGCCAGATGTCGCCGGTTTCAACGCTGTGTTCGGTCAGAACATCGCCGTTGTCCAGAACGATGCGGACGGTGCCTGCGCCTGGCATTTCAAAGGTGGTTGGGTGGCTGCCGTATTCTTCGGCTTTCTGAGCCATCAGACCACAGTTCGACACAGCTCCGCACGAGGTCACGTCCAGCTTGCCAGTCTCTTTGAAGTAGTTGACGGTTTCGTCATAAACGGTCGCATAGCTGTTGTCCGGGATGCAGCATTTGGTGTCAGCCGATTTGCCATCTGGGCCCCAGCCGATGCCGCCAGCCTTGATCACAGCAGGCATCGAGGCGTCGATGATGACGTCTGATGGCACGTGCAGGTTGGTGATGCCTTTGTCGCTATCGACCATGTACAGCGGCGGACGTGCGTCCAGTGCGGCCTTTAGGTCAGCTTTCAGTTCGTCGTTATCTGCGATCAGTTTGTCCAGATCGCCGATGCCGCCGTTCGGGTTCCAGCCCAGTGCATCCAGCGTCGCGCCGTGTTTGGCGATAAAGTCCTCGAGGTAAACCGATACAAAGTGACCAAAGATGATTGGGTCCGAAACCTTCATCATTGTCGCCTTAAGGTGAACCGAGAACAGAACGCCCGGTTCCATGCTGTCAATCTCGGCCTTGATGAAGTCACGCAAGGTGGCAACCGACATATAGGTTGCGTCAACGATGGTGCCTTCTTCGTAGGACAGGCCGTCTTTCAGAACGGTTTCGGTGCCGTCTGCAGCGGTAAAGACGATCTTTGCGCCGCCAGCTTGTGCTGCGGTGATGGTCGCCGATTTTTCGTTGGCGCGGAAATCATTGCCCGGCATCGAAGCGACGGTGGTTTTGCTGTCAGCGGTCCAGTCGCCCATGCGGTGCGGGTTCGCCTTGGCGTATTCTTTGACTGCTTTGGCCGAACGACGGTCCGAGTTGCCTTCGCGCAGGACAGGGTTCACAGCCGAACCCTTGATTGCGTCATAGCGGGCGCGGATGTCTTTTTCTTCGTCTGTCGATGGGTCTGCCGGATAGTTCGGGATGTCATAGCCTTTGCCCTGCAGTTCCGCGATGGCCGCGTTCAACTGAGGCACCGAGGCCGAAATGTTCGGCAGCTTGATGACGTTTGCATCCGGTGTTTTCACCAGACGGCCCAGTTCGGCCAGATCGTCATTGATGCGCTGTTCTTCGGTCAGACGCTCAGGGAAGGCCGACAGGATACGGCCAGCGACCGAAATGTTGCGGGTTTCGACGCTGATGTCAGCGGCGCCAGCAAACGAGCGGATGATCGGCAGCAGCGATGCGCTGGCAAGCTCGGGCGCTTCGTCGACAATGGTGTAAATGATGTCGGGTGTGTTTTGGGCCATCTGGACTCTCCGATTGGGTCGGCTACGCGGACACAGGCTGACTCGGCCTATGCGAATTCTTCGCGTTCCGCTTAAATAAACCCCTAGGGCAAGTCAATGTGTGCCATTGTATACCGAACCGACTGGCAGCAAAAAGCCCGACCACCAAGGCGGTGATCGGGCGTATTGGTTAGACGGCTGTTAGATTAACCGTGACGGCCTCAATTCGGTCGTGATGCACGTTGATTGTGATCGCGCCGATATCTGCTGCGCGGACCCAGAAACCGGTCGATCCGTTGCGCAGGGGCTGAACCGATGGGCCGATCAATGCGCCCGCACCCTCGACCGTGACGGTGACGGGTTCGGCCATAAACGGCAGCTTGTTTCCAGCCTGATCCAGCATGCGCACCATCACGCGTACCTCTTGGTGCTGTTCGACCTCGGGCGCGTCCGGCGCAACCTGTAGCGTGGTTGGCAGCGGGTCAGCGACGAATTTTGCCTCGGCCACAACCTCGCCATTGCGATAGCCGACCACCTTGCCGTCATCCCATGTCATGCCCCAAACACCCATTGCCGCACCGGGGAAGTGGGACCGTTCAAAGATCACTGGCGGGTGTGGCAGGTGAGGATAGCGGTCGTAGGCTGGCTTCAGGCGTAGCGGTTCGGTATCGCCATAGTGCAATTCGACCTCGTCACAATTGGTCAGCACGATCAGGGGCAGGATGCTGCCGATGTTGCGTTCGCCCCGCGCCCAGAAGGTCACTGGCTTCAGGATGACCTCATCCTCGGGGTCGCATTGGCTGGTATAGGCATAGGCGGCGAATTTAGGTTCGCGGAACATATCCATCACGCCGTGATGACAAATGCGGTCACCCGATCCGAAATCCTTGTGCGTGTTATAGTCAAAGGTGCACCAGCCGATCGAACCTGAAATATCCGGATCCCCATAGGCGGCGTTCAGCACGTCCAGATGGCGGGTGACATGTTCGGCCTGACGCTGTTCCTGATCGGTGGATTTGGTCGGGAACATGTGGCCGTTATATTCGGTGATGATATAGGGCACCTTGTGCGGCAGGCCTGTCACCTCTTGTTGCGGACGCAGCGGCGTGCGTTTGCGATTGTCGCCCAGTTCCTCTTCGCCCAAGATAAAGTCGTTCATCGTATAAACGTCTTCGAGCAGTTCACTGTCGGTGATATACCGCACCCCGCCCGTCGCGCGGGTTGGATCAAGTGTGCGCGACAAGTTATTGGTACGTTTATAGAAATCGTGGCTATCAAGGCTTTCGTTGATGCGCACACCCCAGATGATGATCGACGGGTGGTTCCAGTCGCGTTCGATCATGGCGCGGGTATTTTCGACCGACGCGTCCTGCCATGCCTCGTCCCCGATGTGTTGCCAGCCGGGGATTTCTTCGAACACCAGCAGGCCGATCCGGTCGCATTCATCAAGGAAGTATTTCGACTGCGGATAATGCGAGGTGCGCACAAGGTTCAGTTTCAGATCGTTCTTCAACATCCGCGCGTCGGCCTCTTGTGCGGATTTGCCCATGGCATAGCCGGAATAGGGGAATGATTGGTGCCGGTTCAGGCCGCGGATCTGCACGCGTTCCCCATTGAGGAAAAAGCCCTCGGGCTTCCATTCGGCGCTGCGGAATCCAAAGGTTGTGGTGACGCTGTCGGTGGCGTCGCAGGACAGGTCGAGGCGCAGTTGGTACAGGGCAGGGTTTTCCACCGACCACAGGTCGATGCCTGTCAGACCGCCAATCGACAGGTCAACGATGGCCTCTGCCGGTGCCTCGGCGCTGGCGATTTCTGTGCCGGTGCTGTCGATCAGCGTGGCGGTCAATGTGCCGCCCGACACAGGGCCGTCAATCGCAGCGCGGACGGTGACGGTTTTGCTATCGCCCAGAACATCCGGCGTTTCAATTTTGTGCAAACCGATGGACACGGCCGGCAGAACCTTTAGCCAGACATCACGGTAAATCCCTGCGTAGGTCAGATAGTCGATGGCGTAGCCAAAGGGCGGGATCGCGGGATTTTCGCTGCCGTCGATGGTGACGGTCAGGGTGTTGGTGCCGTCGTTCAGCTTGCCGGTCAGGCGCGCACTGAACGGGGTATACCCATCAGGATGCGCCACGATCAGTTCGCCGTTCAGGTACACCTTGCTGTCGGCCATGGCGCCGTCGAATTGAACGATGACCTCTTTGCCAGCCCATGCAGGATCGGCGTCAAAGGTTTTTTCATAGGTAAAGGCGCGCTGATAGGCCTTTTCGTCGAAGTATGAATGCGGCAGTTCAACCGCAGTGTGGGGCAGGCGAACAGGTGTGTCGCCTTCGAACAGCCAGCCGTCATTGAACGATTGAACGTCGCGCATGTCTTATCCTCGAATCCAGTAGGGAATTTGAGGCCAGTTTAAATTGGGCGCAGGTTATGAGCAAGAAATTTAGTAAAATTTTACCAACGGTTTTTCGTGCTCATGCGAATGATCAGTTCACTGTCGAGCGTGACGGTTTTTGCCGTGCGCCGTCCCTCGATCCGTTCGGCCAATAGATCAACGGCGGTTGCGCCGATGGCTTCGGCGGGTAAGCGGACGGTGGTCAGCGGCGGGGTCAGGAACTGGGCCGCAGAGATGTCGTTGAACCCGATGATCTGAACGTCGTCCGGTATCGCCAGCCCAAGGTCATGTGCCGCGCGATAGGCGCCGATGGCCATCGTGTCATTGCCGCAGATAAGTGTTTCGGGGCGCGGGTCCTGTGACAGCGCCTTGATCGCCAGTGTGTAGCCGCCGGTTTCGGATCGTTCGCCAAGCAGGCACAGATCGGTGTCGCCTTGGGTGTCATTTGCCCATTCAAGAAAGCTGTTTGTTCGCGCATTGGGCGCGTCTGGATCAGCAACCCATCCAAGGTAAACTGTTCGTCTATATCCGTTATATTGCAATGCCTTGCGCATCGCTTCTGACAAATTGGATGAAACGCGGTCAACCCCATCAGCGGTGGGGCTATAATCCGCAAAGACAAGGGCGCTTGTGTGCGCTTGCAGGGCCTTAATCTCGGCTCGACTGTGATATCCAACTGCAATAACACCTGCGCTTTCGCGGATAATCTTGGGTGCGGCGGCTGCGTCGGTGATCCGCTGAATGGTCAGACCTTTTTCTGCCGCCCGCTGTTCGATGCCCAAACGGACCCCAATGTAATACGGGTCGCCCAGTTCCTCGGACGGGGTCAGATGATGGGACAATACGAACGTCGACAAGGCGGTCTGTTCGCGGCGCTGTCGGGGCGGCGCATAGTTCAGGCGTTCCGCCGTTTCGATGACCAGTTGCCGTGTGTCATCCCCCACCGACAAAGTCGGGTCAAAGTTCAAAACGCGTGACGCGGTCGCGGTTGAAACACCAGCGGCCTGCGCAATATCTTTGAGCGTAACGGAGCGTTTTGTCATGGATAGCCTGTTAAATTTTTATCAGACTATCAGGGCCGGTTAGGGGTGCCAAGCCCGAGGCCTGGCACCGCTGGTTTTAGTCGCGCTTGGACTTGGTGTTGGGCAACAGGCTGTCCTCGATGTACATGCCCACAGCGTCGCCGATTTTCTTAAGCGCGGGCATCTGAACAGCCATATCAAGGATCGAGTCGATGGCCTGACTGACAGGGGCCTTGGCGCCGCCGTCACCACCGCCCAAGGATCCCATGCCCGTCACGTGGTTGATGCTGATGCCTTTGATCTTTTCGGCGGGTTTGACCATTTCGCTGATGATCTTGGGCATCGCCTCTAGCCGTGCCTTTTCGATCTCCATCGCAACGATCGCTTCGCTGCGGGCGTTGTCGGCATTGATGCTGGCCAACTTTACCTCGGCCTTGGCCAGTTCGACGACTTTCTGCGCGATGGCCTCTTCCTCTTTGGCGGCGCGGCGATCTTGCGCGGTCAGCTTGTCGTTCGCGGCGGCAATGCGTGCGCGGGTCGCGGCGGCTTCGGCCTCCTGTTCTGCGGACAGCAGGGCCAGCGCCTTGTTCCGCTCGGCCTGAGCCAAGGCTTCGGCGGTGCGCAGGGCC
Source organism: Marivivens sp. (assembly GCA_965215785.1). Taxonomy (GTDB): domain Bacteria; phylum Pseudomonadota; class Alphaproteobacteria; order Rhodobacterales; family Rhodobacteraceae; genus Marivivens. The sequence continues at coordinate 2,188,596 of OZ244120.1, forward strand.
TCGGCGGCTTTGACCGCTTCGGTGTGGGCCTCATCGGCGCTAGCTTGGGCCTTGCTTTCTTCCTGACTTTTGGCGGCGATCTGGATCAGGCTATCCTGCTCGGCCAGTTCCAGTTCCTGTTCGCGCATGATTTCGGCGCGGCGCAGGGCCTGCGCGCTGGCGATTTCATCGGCCTGAATATCCTGTTCCATCTGGATACGGGCGCGGGCCTTGGCCCGTTCGGCGTCGGCTTTTTCCGATGCAATATCCGCCATTTGTTTGGCAAGCAGCGTTTCGATTTCCTGCGCTTGGGCGATTTCCGCGCGGCGCTGTTCCAATTCGATTTCAAGCTTGCGTTTCTCGGCCACCATCGTGGCCTTGTTCACCGAAACTTCGGAACTGGTTTCGATTTCGGCCCGTTCTTTGCGGCTATTGGCGATGACTTCGGCCAGTTTGCGCATGCCCACCGCGTTGAACGCGTTGTTTTCGTCCAGCGCAGAAAACGGTGTCTGGTCCAGTCCGATCAGGGATACGCTGTCCATTTCCAGACCGAACTTGGCCAAGGGATCGGTCAACGCGCGTTGGACATTCGCCACGAACGCACCGCGGTTTTCATGCAGGTCGTCCATGGTTGCCTTGGCAGCCTCGGCCCTCAGGGCGTCGATGATCATCCCGTCCAGCAGACTGCGCAACGGATCGGCCTGAAACAGACGTTTGCCAAGCGTTTGTGTGGCGCGTGACACGGCGTCGGCCTCGGGTTTGACGGATACATAAACCTCGGCCCCGACATCAACGCGCAGACGATCCTGAGTGATCAGGGATCGTTCGCCATTGCAGGCGACGCTCATGCGGATGGTCTGCATGTTGACGCGGGCGACCTCGTGGAAATAAGGGATCGCGATTGTGCCGCCATCAATGATCACCTTGCGACCACCGATGCCGGTTTTCACCAGTGCAACCTCATTCGAGGCGCGTTGATAGAATGCCGCCGCAAGTACCACCAGAACAGCGGCACAAATGACGACCAGAATAATCCAAGCAAGCGTTGATGAAAGGCGCGGGACGTGAGGAGTTCGAAAGACTGCGTACCGCCGGGTTCGCAGACTGCATCCGCGAAGACGGGTCTCCTATCATCACTAAGGTGGCCTTGGCGGTGCTTGAGGCTATTCGAAAGTTTGAGCCGAACCCGGAATTTCATCCTAGCCCACGCACGACTGAGCGGCACGTCAAATATTGGCTAGAAGAAGATCGGCCCGACAATGCCGACGCACTGTCGGACAATGCCGGGGCACACATGGCGAAATAAGAGAAAGAATAGGCCACCTTCGGCATACTAGAAATGTTGGAGGTGCCCATGATGCAACCTGAAAAACCGCTCTACGTCGATACGCCTACGGCTGCTGGCCTGCTGGGGCTCTCGCGCTCTTCTCTGGAGAAGTATCGGCATTTTCGCGATCCCAATGGGCCACCATTTGCGGTATTTGGGCGCGGTTCGATCCGATACCACGTCCCTAGCTTGCTGGAATGGGCCAAGGAACGCACTGTTCGCCATGGAGCCGAAAGATGACCGGTGAACGCATTGAAGATGACCGTGACTGGTTCGCCGCGCACCCGGGTCGCAAGCTCCGTATTCGCCGGATGATCCCACACGAACTTTTTCCCGACCCGAATGACCCGCCGAACCCTAAAAAAGGGCAATCGCTTGCCGAAGCGATGCTGGAAACCGCCGCGCTTGTCGCTAAGGCCAAGTCGAACTTTCCGGTCGCACCACACGGAAAAGCGCATTTCACACTCGTTCAGAAACTTGGCGAAGGAGTGCGGGCTAGATCGCATCTCATTTTGGGTGAGCGGTTTGATCCTGAGGCCCTTTCCGATGACATGGTGGAGGCCATAGCCAGATTGCAGGGTGCCACCTTGTTACGGTGAAGATAGGCGTTTTGCGAAATTCTGACCTTCGGCGGCCAATACGAAAAACAAAACGCGCTCAGGCGTTGCACCGCCCGAGCGCGAAATTTGGAACTTTCTTATGCAAGAGAAAAATACCGGCGGCGTGCGGGCAGATCAAGATGCGTTGGTCCACGGTCGGGTGACGCTGACTCGCTTCCCGACACGCGGCGCTTTCCAGAAAAAGGAACTGACCCTTTCGCTGGCCGATCTGGCGCGCTGGATTGCGGATCAGCGGGCGGAGAGCAAGGACGGCCTGCCGTGGATCAAGCTGGCGACCTTCGGCCACGACAAGACGCCGAAGAAAAGCCTTCGGCACAATGCCAATGTGCGCACCGTGACCGGGCTGGAAGCGGACTATGACAAGGGCCAGATGACGCCCGAGGCGGCCCGCGATGCCTTGGAAAAGGCGGGCGTGGCCGGGCTGGTCTACACCACCCCCAGCCATAGCCCCGACGCGCCCCGCTGGCGCGTTCTCGCGCCGTTCAGCGGCCCGTTGCCGCCCGAGGCCCGCGAAGGCCTCATGGCGCGGCTGAACGGCATTCTGGGCGGCGCGCTGGACCCGGCCAGCTTCACCCTTTCGCAGTCCTATTACGCGGGCAACGTGGAGGGCGGGACTCCCGTTCGGACCTTCCTTGTCGACGGGCGGCCCATCGACACGGTGGAGGGCCTGAAACCTCGCTATAAGGACGGCCGCGACAAGAAGCGCGCAGCCCCCAAGAAGTCGGAGGTGGACCGCGAGGGGCTGCCGATTCAACACGTCCGCGAGGCAGTGCTTTCGATCCCCAATGACGACAGCAACCCTGACGCGGCGGAGCGTGACTGGTGGCTGAAGATCGGCATGGGCATTCATCATGAGACCGAGGGCAGCGACGACGGCTTGGCGGTCTTCCATGCCTTCAGCGAACGCCACCCGACCTATGACCCCGATGAGACGGAAACCGTATGGTATTCGTTTGGTGGAGGCGGGCGCGCGCCCGTGACCTTCGCTACGATCCGGCGCGAGGCTGGGCCGTGCGGCTGGATTGATCTGTCCGGCTTTGACTCGGAACTGGACGCGGCCGAACTGGCTGAGATTGACGCGCTGATCGGGATGCCCACGCCGGAGGTTGAGGCGGAGGGGCGAGACCTGACTCGGGCTTACGATCTGGACGAAGACGGGGTGATCCGGGCTTTCACGGATCGGCACCAGCGCGAACTTCAATTCGATCACCATGCGGCCCGCTGGTATCGCTTCGACGGGCAGCACTGGCAGCGTGAGGAAACCTTGCTGGCGAAGCACTACGCCCGCGACGTGTCCACCATGCTTGCCGCCCGCGATCCCCGCGCCAAGGCGCTGAAGAAGGTGAGCGTCTGGGAAGCCATTGAGCGGGGCGCGCGGACGGCACGGGAGTTCGCTTGCACCGCCGACAAATGGGACCGTGACCCGTTCCTTCTGGGCACCCCCGGCGGCACCGTGGAACTGAAGACTGGGCGGCTGCGCAAGGCCCGTCCGGCGGACTATATCGCCAAGGTGACGGCAGTTGCCCCGATCCCGCTGGACTCCTTCGATCCGACCCGCGACTGCGCGCAATGGCTGGCGTTCCTCGACCAAGCCCTTGACGGCGATGCTGGGGCGATCCGCTTCCTTCAGCAATGGGGCGGCTATTCCCTGACCGGGGACACCCGCGAACATGCGCTGGTGTTCGTCTACGGCCCCGGTGGGTCGGGCAAATCCACCGCGATCAACACCATTGCCGACGTGGCCGGGGACTATTCGATCACCGTAGATACTTCGACCCTGACCGCACAAAAGCATGAAGCACACAAACAGGAAATCGCCCGGCTAGACGGGGCGCGGCTGGCGTGGGCGTCTGAGACCGAAAAGGGCCGGGCGTGGGCGGAGAACCGTATCAAGTCGCTCACGGGTGGGGACAAGATCACTGCGAACTTCATGCGCCAGAATAGCTTCGAGTTCACGCCTCAACTGAAGCTGACGATCATCGGGAACAATCGCCCCAGCCTGACCGACGTGGACGCGGCAATCAGGCGGCGCTTCATTGTGCTGCCCTTCGATCATCCGCCGACCACGAAAGACACCGAACTTCCTGCGAAACTGAAGGCGGAGTGGCCGGGCATTTTGGCGTGGCTGATCCTTGGGGCAATCGACTGGCACCGGAACGGACTTATCCGTCCTGCCTTGGTGGAAGACGCCACCAATGAATATTTCGACGATCAAGATACGTTCGGCCAATGGCTGGATGAGTGCTGCCAACTTGGTGGCCCGAAAGGGGAGACCGGTCTTGGCTATGTTGCCACTACGGATTCTCTTTACACGTCTTGGCAACAGTTCGCTTTTGCCAACGGCACGGACCCCGGAAGCAAGCTGCGGACCTTCCCCGAGACCATGCAGCAGCGCGGTTTTAAGTCGGTCAAGAACCGTGGTGGCATTCGTGGGCGTGGATTCGCCGGCATTCGCCTGACGCAAGACCCGGAGGCGTTCACAGATGACCTTATCTAAGCTATTGATTTCGCTCGTTTGGGACAGGTGGGACAGGTCTTCCGGTTTATCGCCTACGCGCGCCCGCACACACACTTACGTATATAGGGCTGGAACCGGCACACTTGTCCCACCTGTCCCAACTGTACGGTTTCCGCCACTTGCATGGTGGTGAGGCTGACCACGGCGGCGTGTTGACCGGGCTAGGGTCCTATACGGCAGGTGGGGTGCGGGTTACGCGGAGTCCCAATGTATTGCCCTCCACGGAAATTTCGAAATCGAAAAACCGTTTTTCGCTGTGGTTCCATTACGGCGGTAGTCTTGAGCCCAAGGTGGCAAAAAATCGTAGGGATTACGCGGTTTACCGGAAACGATGGCGCACCGGGGCTCTGCGCACCCCGTGGGATAGATTTACATCCGTGGAAGGACCCCAGCGACTAAGAAGCAAGAGCGGTTTGTTTGCCACGGTGGTTTTCTGAATAGTCAAATCAGGTTTGTCTATTTGAGGAAGCGCAAACACACGAACAACGACATATTGTCGCCGGTTTACTTCGAAGAAAGACAGTGTCCTGCCCCCTAGGCTGCCTGTTTCATAACGAAAGGCTGTAGGTCGAACAGCTCAAAATGGAAAAGGCGAGTGTTTAGGAAACTAGGTGCACCTCATTAAGATCATTTCGTCTGGGATATTGTGCCTGCCATCCGCACGATACCGCGCGGCTTCGAGCCAAGACTTCTAACGGCTGTTCCTGGTTGTCCCATCGCGCGATGTGGATCTTGAACGCGTCTAGGTCATCAATCGATAAAATGTCGACAGGAAGATAGGCAAGTGAACTTTTTCCTAGAGCGGTCCAAATATTTTTTGACTTTCATTGGGAATTTCTCATTAAATCGGCGAATTCGAGTCTGGTTCTGCCAATTCTGCAAAACGCCCCTAGGGGTATTAAAACTTGCGGCAATAAAGCCTAGGGTTGGGAGGCATTTAAGCAACGTTCATTTCGCGGCCACGTATTTCACATGGACCAAACGATGGAAGATCAAGAGTACCTTACCGTAAACCAAGCACTTAACGAGTATTTTTTCCGGGGGCGTTTCGAGATGCTCCCGGTTTACCTCGACCTCGAGGGAGAGGCCGAGGACGAGGTTTCAGAGGCGCTCGGGATTGACGCCGATGAGCTGGGAGACTTCATCGGGCTGACGGCAGCGCGGTCCCTGAGGTTCGACAAGACCGATCCTTACGTCGACCAGGCAGATTGGCTGGTGTCATGGAGCCGCAGCGGTCGTTCGGACCCACCGCCATTCACGACGCTTCTTTGCGCCTTGTCGATCGCGGCGGAGCGCATGGGCGTCGACGAGAACTTCTCGGCCAACAACTACTCCGAACGGCAGTTCGAGCTACTCGGTGTCAGGGATGCGACCTCCCAGCAAAAACTCCGCCAATACGCCAAGTCCACGCGCCAATTTTGGCGGGCATTGAACATGTGGCTCGCCGAGAACGACTTTCTTTACGGTCGGCCCACGGCACGCGCGGTGATCGCTCATTGGAAGTTCGCAAGTTTCGGGTTGTCACAGGCGCTCGTCCGGGACGCGGACCGCAAGCGTTTCCCGGGTCTCTTCGAGAAGTACGACCTCGTTCCGGGTGAGCCGGTCCCGGAAGCCGAGATGACGCTCTTGTTGCATGATTGGATGTCGTCCCACGGTCCGAGCGGTCCAACGGCCTGGTTACGGAAACTTTGGCAGACGGGGGACCTGAGACCCCGCGTGGTGTCAGCTGCTCTCGATGCTTTCGAGGCATGGGAAACGACGTCCGGTACGACCGCAAGTGGTCCCTCGAAAGCGCGCCTGCAATGGCAGCTTGGGTTCTCCGGATTCCCGAGGAAAAGAGCGCGCTTGTCGCTGGCCGTGTACCGGGGAGGACAGGCAGAACGGATCAACGAGACCGGGACAGGTGTCACGGACATTGACCACGCGGTTCTCGAGGAGGGACTGGAACCGGGCGTACAGTTCCTCGGACCGGTTGGTGAGATTGACCTCGACAGGCTGTTGCTTAGGTCTCGCACCTTCACCGGTTGCGAGAGCGGCACGACATACGCCTACGTCGCGAAACCAATCGTGGTTCTGGCCCGCGGGCCCGATGGGGCCAACTACAAGGAGGTCACGCGCGCGAGCCTTTTCGAGGACCATGCCATTCTCTGCCACGAGGCCTGGCTGGAAAAGGTGCAGGGCCATCTCTCGAAATGCGCCCGGCCGGGCTACGCTGTCCTCGGTCCAAGTGACATGCCGGGCATACCGATGGGCTGGCACGTGCTGCGCGGTGTTGAGATCGTCAGGCCCGTAGATGACGCACCTGTTAACTTCCACGCGCTGAGCCCGATTGCCAGCACGGCCGCGATTGCTTGCGTGGATGGCCTCAAGCTCGGCCATGGTACTTGGCACCGCGACGCGCCGCCGCTCGTTCAAGCGAGCTCCGAGAAGCCCGGAGCCTCGCTCGCGGTGCTGCTCGAGAGTTTCGGGGAGAAGGATGAGGAGATCGCGGCGGCGGAGGCGGCCGGCGACTTCATGGAGGTCAGCCTTGCCGGTACGCGACTGGATGCTGGAGCCAACCTTCGGGCGGTGGTCAAGCTCAAGTCTACAGAGCTTTCAGAGACATCCTTCTCGCTCCGGTCGGCAGATTTCCCGCGCCCGCTTTCCACGAAGCGGCTCGTTCATTCCTTCGATGGCACCCGCTTTGCGCTGGACCTCGCACCTGTTGGAGAAACAGGTGGAACCTCCCTCGAGGGAGCGGTGCTGACCGGAGCTCTTCATCCTGATCCAAACGGCGAGTCCAGTCAGACCATCGATCCAAGCGCGGAGGCGGTCCCGCAAGGCAGCCTCGAAGTGCCTGGCGAGCTCGAATGGGCGCACTCGGAAAACGCGGCAGGAGTTGCGGCAGAGAGCTGCGTGATCCGTGGGTATCATCACTGGGTCTACGAACCGTTCGAGAAAGGAGACGACAAGTACGACGCCAAGATGGCCGAGTGCAAAACGTGCCACGAACGGGCGCTCTCCCGTACTCGGGAGGTCGCCAAGGGAAATGCCAAGAAGATGGCCCAGCAGCATGTTGTGACACCGGCCACGCGCAAGACGAGAACGGGCCAGGAATTCGCACCAGGGTCCCCGGTCGAGGAGACCGGTGTTTCGATCGACACCCTGTTCGACGGCCTGTGTTACCTTGGCCATGGGTCGTGGCCAGCATTTCAACGACTGGCCGCGGCAGTGTCGCCGGAACCTTGGTTCGCGCAATCCGTCGCCGGGGACCTGCAGGCACTCGGGCATCTCGAGATGCGCGGAAACCTCGTTTCGAGGGGAGGAGAGTGGTCCATCGCGCCCCCGGCACTCGTCGTGGGTATGGACGGGAACGCCTACCTGTCCGGGTTCCAATCAAGGTCGTTGCGCGAGGCCGTGAGCGAAGCCTTGGAGGTAGGGGGCGCCACCTATTCACCGGGCAGGTCAGCGGGCCAGCCCACCGTTCATCGCTGGACCGGGTTGACCGGCCTTAATCTCGAGGCACTTCTGGCATCGGTACGTGACGCGCATGGACGACCCGTCACGGTGTCGCGTGGCCTCGCCACGACCATCTCCCTTGGTCTGCCCAGCTTCTCCGAGATGTTCGCGCGGGCAACGCCGGTCCATGTCGAGGAGGTCGACGGGCTAGCCAAGTTCGACACCCGGGCGGCGCGCTGGACGCGGGTCGACCGGATGGAGGGGGCAGGGGCCTACAGGATCGGTCTACACGGAACCCGTTACGTCTTCCGGGACGGAAACGGTGCAACGCGGCAGGTTGGGCACCAGGCTGCCAAGACGCTCGCGGCCAGGGCAGCGGGCGACCGGCTGCACGGCTACGACTTGGCGAGGGGTATCTTCACCGCCGCGCTCGGCGTTGAACCGCCATGGCTTTACGCCCGCGCGCTCGTGGCCTCGGGCGGGGGGCTGCCAAGGGTGGCGGATGGACGCGTTCAATTTGACCGCGTCGAGCCCGCGGTCGCTGCCACGATTTTGAACAAGATGTACGGGAAGGACGAAAGCATTGGGTAAAGCAACGCCGGGAGAGGTTCTCGACTACATCCAGGAAGCCTACCACAAGTACTACGACAGCGCGTTTTGGCTGCGCGACGAATACTTGATGCGCGAACGGCGGGACCTGCTCGACGAGCCCGGCTTGACCGCGCAGGAGATCCTTCTAGAGGCGGTGTTGGCCTATCCCTCCGAGGTACCGGTCGCGGAAGCCTGCAAGGCGGCGGGACTGCCACCCAAGGTCGCGGAGCATCTCGGCACCGTTGTCTTCGGGGACAATTTCGACCTGCGCAAGCACCAGGCGCAATCGCTGGAAACCTCGCTTGCCCCGAATGCCGCGACGAGGCGCAACGTGGTCGTCACTTCTGGAACCGGCTCCGGGAAAACCGAGAGCTTCCTCGTCCCGGTCATCGCGCGACTCCTGCAGGAACGCCTGAAAAACGTCGGGCAGGGTGGATTACACAGGTGGTGGCACGAGAACTGGAACAGCGCGGGGAACTGGTACGGCAGCCGTTCGCGGATCGTGGACGGCCCCGAGCCCGCCCTCCGCGCACTGTTGCTCTACCCGACGAATGCGCTGGTGGAAGACCAGGTGTCCCGCTTGCGACGCGCTGCCACGCGCGCCCGGGACATTCACGGCGCACCGATGTTCTATTTCGGAAGGTACACGGGCGCGACGCCGGGAGGGACGTTCAATCCAAGTGGTCACCTCGACGCCAAGGGCCGCAGGCAGGTCAAGGACCTGGCGCGGGACATCAAGCAAATCGAGGAAGAAGCGGCGCGCCTCGCGGATCGCGACGAGGAGATCCGCGGCCAGTTCCAAGACCCCTCTTGCGGGGAAATGCTGACCCGCTGGGACATGATCGATGCGCCGCCCGATATCATGATCACCAACGTCTCAATGCTGAACGTGATGCTCATGCGCGAACACGAGGCGCGGCTCTTCCAGCAGACCCGCGACTGGCTGGCCGCGTCCGAGGACAACCACTTCTCGCTGGTGGTCGACGAGTTGCACGGCTACCGGGGTACGGCCGGGACCGAGGTTGCCCTCGTGATCCGCAACCTCTTGATGCGGTTGGGCTTGGAACCCGGCTCCCCGCAGCTCAGGTGCCTCGGGACCAGCGCGTCGCTCGATGGCGAAGAGGGCAAGGAGTACCTCGAGCAATTCTTCGGGGTCGACAAGGAGACCTTCGAGGTCTTCCCGGGCGAGCCACGCATCCCGCAAGCCAATTTGCCTGTCAACGCGGGTGCGGTTGCACCGGTCGCGGAAGACGCGATCAAGGGGGACAAGGAAGCCCTCGATAAGATCATTGACGCGATCTCGCCCCGCGAGGCGCTCGGCGCGGCTTGCCGTGTTGCCGGCACGCGGGAAGAGGATGGTGCCATCGTGCCGGCCCGGCTTGGAGCCATACGGACTGCCTTGCTCGGCGAGGATGCCGACGACACGGTGTTTGACGCGATCCTGCACGCGGCGGCGCACGAGAAATCGCCCTCGTTCAAGGAGCCGTACCCCTCGTTTCGGTCCCACATGTTCCTGCGCCAGATCCAAGGCATGTGGGCCTGCTCGAACCCGGAGTGCGACCAGGTCGAGGAGGCGTACCGCGATCCCGAACGCCAGTTGGGAAAGCTCTTCAAGCACCCCGCGATCAAGTGTGGCTGCGGTGGGCAGGTCCTTGAGCTGCTTTATTGCTACGATTGCGGCGAGGCCTACCTCGGCGGCTACGTGACTCCGCGCGCGGAAGGCGCGGAGGACGGGCAAGTCTTCTTGGAATCGGGTCCCACCGACCTTTCGAGCACCGTGCCGGGTCTCGTAAACGAGCGACCCCATTCGAAGTTCCGTTGGTACTGGCCGGGCAAGCAGGTTCCGAGCGGGGTCGGCCAAACGTGGCAGCATAGCGATCCGGGCACCAAGAAGCAGAAAACCTTTGGATACGTGGCGGCAACGTATCAACCGCTATATGGCTTGCTGGAAAAGGCGCAGCCGGGCGACACACCAACCGGAACGATGTTCTCCTGTCCCAGCGACGTCAATGCGCCTGCCTTGCCGGAGAAGTGCCCGGCCTGCGAGTCAAAGAAGAGCCAGAACCGCGTTCTCAAGGCGTTCTTTTCCGGCAGCCGGGTGAACAGCCCGATCCGGGGGCTCCGCACCGGTCTGAACGTCACGACGCAGGTGATCGCCGACCGGGCCTCCACGAAACTCGGAACGCCCGAGCGCACGGCGCAGATGATCGCGTTCACCGATAGCCGCGACGATGCCGCCGACGTGGCGGCCGGGCTCGAGCTGAACCATTTCCGATCGCTCTTGCGCCAATTGATGTTCCGCGCCCTGCAACCGGGTGCGAGTTTCGGGATCGAGGACGCCCGGCGCGTGGCTGCAAAGCTCCAGAAGGGTGAAGCGCTCGACGCCCACGAGGAAGAGGTCGCTGCGACCATCAAGGCGCAGGGTCCAGAGCTTCAAATGGCCCTCGTGATGCAATCGATGTCGATGTCGAACGCGGACCAAGACGCCTTGGTCGACAGGTTCGAGAAGGACGTGGTCAACGCGCGCGGCATCTCTTGGAGTACCTTGGTGTCTGGGGCGATGAACGATCTGCTGGCGCTTGGCGAGAACCCGGCTGGTCCCGAGGCCTCCAAGCAGAAGATCGATGGCGAACACTGGTGGCGGTACTTTGACCAGACGCGGCCCAAGGCAGTCACGCGCTTGGACCCCGCGATCGAGAACGAGGGGCGACAGCAAATCCGGTCCACGCTCTCCTCGCTGATCGCCGCGGCGCTTTTCGACGCGGGGGGGCGCGATCTCGAGACGCTCGGTCTCGCCTATGCCTGCCCGATCGGGGACCACTCAACGCGGTTGGGGCTGCCGGCCGATGATGCGCGGGACCTGCTCGCGAACGTCGTGAGGCTCTTGGGGCAGGCCCGTCTCTACCAGGGCGGCGGGAGTAGCCAATCCTCGACCAACATCCCCACGGGTGTTCGGCGCTACATCGAGAAGGTCGCGCCCTCGCTGAACCGCGATGCGGCCGATCTCGGCGAGATCGTCGGTGCTCTCCTGCGCGACGAGGGGATCATTAACGAGAACTGGGTTATCCAGGTCGGGCGTTACTCGAGTTTGAAGCTCGAGTTGGTGCCGATCGCGGATGGCCTACACCGGTGCAAGAAATGTTCGCGGGTTTCTGCCAATACCCGGCTCAAAGCCTGCACCTCGGTGAATTGCACGACCTCTGGCTTCGAGCCTATTTCCGAACCCGAGGATGACTACTACCGGTGGCTTTCGAAGGAACCCGCCCACCGTCTCAACGTCGAGGAACTCACGGGGCAAACGAAACCTCTTTCCGAGCAACGGCGTCGGCAGCGGCTGTTCAAGAAGGCCTTTCTCGACGACGAGTTGGAACCGGTGCACGGCATCGACACCTTGAGCGTCACCACCACGATGGAAGTTGGCGTCGATATTGGCTCGCTCGAGCTGGTGATGATGGCCAACATGCCGCCGCAACGTTTCAACTACCAGCAGCGGGTCGGTCGTGCCGGGCGGATGGGACAAAGTTTCTCTTACGCTCTGACGATCTGCCGGGGTGGATCACACGATGATTTCTACTACGGCAACCCGGAACGGATCACCGGTGATATCCCGCCACAGCCCTACCTCGACCTGTCGCGGCCAGAGATTGTCAAGCGCGTCGCGGCGGCTGAGTGCCTCAGGCGCGCCTTTGCCTCGCTCGACGAGCCGCCCGCCGGGACGGCGAGCACGCACGGGGCCTTTGGCAAGGCCGCGGAATGGGAGACGGTCTACAAGCCCGACGTCGCGGCATGGCTTGATGGGGAAGCCGAGGTCGACTCCATCGTCGCGGGCCTATGTTACCTCGCGCCCCTGGAGCAGGGCCAGCCGGACGCAATTGAACTCTATTGCCGCAAGGAGCTGGCGGATCACGTCTCGAGCGTTGTCTCTGACGGGCGATACATTCAGGTCGAGTTGAGCGAACGGCTCGCAACGGCGGGTGTTTTGCCGATGTTCGGTTTCCCGACCCAGAGCCGCAACCTGTTCAAGTTCAAGCGCGATGCCCGCCTCGAGGACATGGTCTTGAGCGACCGGGCGTTGGACCATGCGGTCTGGGCCTTTTCACCTGGCTCCGAGATCCCAAAGGACAAGCAAATCCACACGGCATGTGGATTCGAGCTCCTGCGCGAGATCCGGGGCCGGATCGACAGCGATCCCGATCCCCTCGGCCCGAGCCTCGAATTCTCGAAGTGCAGCGACCCCGATTGCAGCCACGTCATGCAAGGTGTTGTGGAAAACTGCGAGGTCTGTAGCCAGTTCGCGATGAAGTTCGATCTCTACCAACCGAAAGGGTTCATCACGACACCGGGACAGCCCCGAGATTATGATGGCCAACGCCAGCGCGGCCCGTCACTTTCGCCACCTGTCCTCGCTTTCAAGCCGAACTACGCGAACGGGTTCACCATCGGACCCGCGCGCGTTGCCTTGGCCTCCGACGAGCCGATCGCGCTCGTGAATGACAATGGCGGCGAGTTCTTCAAGTTCCGGCGCAAGTACAACGCCATGATCGTGAACGACGAGCACCTCTACCGCGATCGCCAACCCTATCCCGAGCTCGACGGCGATCCGGAGGCAGAGGGTGCGATTGGGGCGGTGTTCAAGACCGACGTGATGACGATGCTGCTCGAGAACCTGCCCGGGGTTGGATACAACGGCGTTTTGGACGTGAACGGTCAGAAGGCCGCCGGTGCAGCGCTCACGTCTTTCGGCGAGTTCCTGAAGGTGGCCGCCGCGCGAGAGCTCGACGTGGACCCCGCGGAGCTGCGGGTTGGAACGCAGCAATGGCGCATGGAGGGTTGCGTCACCCGGCAACTCTACATCGCGGACGCGCTGGAGAACGGTGCGGGTTACAGCCGCCACGTTTGCGACCACGACCGGCTGCGTGGCCTCTTGAGAACCCATTACGAGGACGTGAAGAAGAACTGGCACGCGCCATCGCACGCGGATTGCGATCGCTCCTGCCCGGATTGCCTGCGCAACTACAACAACAGGTTCCTCCATGCCTCGCTGGACTGGCGCCTCGCCTTGGACATCGCCGAACTGGTACTGGGAGATCCCCTCGACACGGACCGTTGGCTGGGTAGCGCGAACGACACCGCGCAGCACTTCGCGGCCCTTTGCAACCACCACGCGGGCAACGTCGTGGTTGAGCAGGCCGATGGGCTGGTCGCGGTGACGGGCAGTGGCAGGCTTTCGCTGGTCCTGTCTCACCCGCTTTGGCACATGCGCGAAGGATTGGCACAGGACGCGCAACGCAACGCCAAGCTGATGCTTGAGGCCAACCATGGTAATGCACTGAAAGTCGATTTCGTTGATATCCGGGACTTCGCGCACCATCCGCAGGCCTACATCGTGAAGATGTTGGAGGTTCAATGATCACGCTCGTCGGCGCCGAGGGATCAAGCGAGTACCAGGCCGCGTTGCTGGTCAGGGATGCACTGGAGACGACCTGGCCCGGTATTTCGACGAGTGCCCGCGAGGTCGACGACGTACGTATCGCCGTGAGCACGAAGCTGTCAGGCTACCAGGTGCAGGACATCGATATCGTTCTGGCGGGGCGGTTTGCAAAGCCACGCATGTTCAAGCCCCTTCGCGTCATAAGGGGATCATCCGGCAACAAGCTCAACGCGCGACCGATCATGGTTGAGAGCTTCGTTGTGGCAATCGAGGTCAAGGACCACGATGAGCGCGGCGTGCGCATCACCGGTGACCAGGTCGAGGTGACATACTCGCGGGGCGGGCCCCTGCAGAGGAAGAGCGCAACCGACCAGAACATCAAGCAGATGCACGCGCTGAAAACCTACCTGTCTGACATGCATGTCGATGTCTTTGCCCGGCGATGCATGATCTTTCCAAGCCTTGGTTCGATCTCGGCCCCGAGCGCGGTACCCGGCGTTTTCAACGCGCACCACTTGATGAGCGCGATCGCGTCATCCTCGCCCCTGTTGGAGCGCCGGGGGCAGGGCCTGCTGTCGGCCGGCGATGGCAGCAACGTCGAAAAGGCCTTGGCCGCCCCGATCTTCAAGGCGGCGATTCCAACGCGCCTCGATCGCGAGCGCACGGACCGCTTGGCGGCCAAGAACCCGGCCGTCGACGACATTCTCGGCAAGATGGGGGAGGGGACCGTGTTTCTTCGCGGTTTCGCCGGCACGGGCAAGACGGTTCTACTCCTGCAAGCAGCGTGGAAGCTTTTCCGAACCGATGGCAAGCGCACCTTGGTCTTGACCTATAACCATGCCTTGGCCGCGGACATGCGGCGGCTCATGTCGCTTGCAAACATCCCGTCCTCGGTGGAGGCCGGCGGCATCCGCGTCGGTACGGTTATGTCGTTCCTCTACCGCTGGTTCTCGAAGCTGGGCCTGCTCGGTGATGATCCGCTAGACTACGGGGAGTATCCCCGGCTTTGTGCCGAGGCGCTCGAGCTTATCGAGGGCGAAGCGGTGACCCGGGGCGAGATCGACGCGATCATCCACGGGGACCCGGATACCTTCGACTTTGACCAGGTCTTCGTCGACGAGGGGCAAGACTGGCCAAGCGGCGAAACGGCGCTGTTGAAGGCCCTCTACGATCCGACACGACTTTGCGTCGCCGATGGCGTCGATCAATTGGTGAGAGGTGCGCGGGCAGACTGGCGCAAGGGGCTGGCGCGGGACACGCGCAGCACGCTGCCGCTCGGCAAGTGCCTGCGCCTGAAACGCAACCTCTCGCTCTTCGTGTCAGGGCTTGCCGCGCAAACGGGCAGCGCCTGGGACGCGGAGCCGAACGCGGAGGCCGGGGGCGGTCGCGTTATCATCTGTACCAAGCCCTACGCCAAAATGCGGTCCTTGCATGAACGGTTGGTGGAAGACCTCAGGTCGGACGGCAACGATTGCGTCGACATGTTGGTCTGCGTGCCACCCGATGGAGTGGCCACCCGCCTAGACGCGCGCGAAAGCTCGGTCGGTGCGGCGATGACCGAGTGGGGGCAGGCCCACTGGGACGGGGTCGATCCGCAGGCCCGTTGCGATTTTCCCCGCGACCCGGGCCAAGTTCGCATCGTGCAATACGCATCCTGCAGGGGTCTCGAGGGGTGGACTGTTATTCTAGATGGGTTTGACCGATTCCTCGAGGCGACGTTCGAGGCCAAGCTTTCTGCTGGACTTACGCCGGACGAGGAAGAGGGATTCGTGGACCTCGATAAGGCGGCCGAGGGGGAGGCGTGGCGTTGGGGATTGATCGCCCTGACCCGTCCGATCGACACGCTGGTTGTGCATCTCAATGATCCGTCCGGGCGATTTGGATCCCAAGTCCTTGGCGTCGCACGGAACTTCACGGATTTCGTGGAAATCCTTGATTAGCGTCATACCGCCCCGGAATGGCCCCACATCAATGGGTCCAAGATGTAGTAACGACCTGGACAGCCCCCTCCAGATGTGCTAGCACTTGTCGAAAATCTGCAAAACTGGCCGGGCGAGAGATGCTTCAAGAAACAATAGCGAGAGACGAGACCAAGGGCGTAGCCATCGGGGAGACCCGGCAGGGCGAAACGACCGGGCGCCAATACAACATGATCGATCTTTTCGCTGGTTGTGGCGGCCTCTCGCTCGGCTTTGAGAATGCCGGGTTCACGCCCGTCTTCGTCAACGAGCTCAACGAGGATGCACAGGCCACGTACCTTGCAAACCGCCACCACTCGATTGGGGGCATGAAGTTCTCGGAGAACGACGCCCTTCATTGCAACGATGCGCACGAACTGCAGGGGAAGAGGCTCGAGCAGCTGGTGAGCGACCTGGCGCAGGTTCCCGGTGTTGAACTGGCCTTCGACACAGCCTCCACGAAGAGCGGCGGCGGGAGCAACCTCGACGTGCTCGCCGGTGGCCCACCCTGCCAAGGTTACTCGGGCATCGGCATTCGGCGTTCTTACGCAGTGGACAAGAAGGACCTGCCCTCGAACCAGCTCTACCAGCGCATGGCCAGCGTGATTCGGCGGATGCGGCCCCGCGTCTTCCTGTTCGAGAACGTGCGCGGTCTCCTGACTTCCAAATGGACGCGTGACGGGAACGACCGCATCTTCCCCGACGTTCGGGACGAGTTCCGGGCGATTCCCGGCTACGAGGTCCGGTGGTCTCTCGTTTATGCCAAGGACTACGGTGTTCCGCAGAACCGGCCGCGTGTCTTGCTGGTTGGTGTGCGCCGCGATGTGCTGGAGGACTGCGATTTCCTCGACCCGAGTGCCGATCCGGAAGACGCGGTGGCCTGTGGCTTCCTACCCGCGGGCACCCCTGGCGAGTTCCCGGACTTGCAAGACCTCCTGGGTGATCTCGTCGACGATAGTGTCGCCGACGTGCTCCGCAGCGGCGACTTCAAACGCGGGACCTTCGAGACCACGGCTTACCCGCGACCCGCGCGCACGGCGATCCAGAAATCCCTGCGGAGAGCGCCTGACTGGTACGAGAGCAGGGGGGTCCGGCTGACCGAGCAGGAATACTCCAAGCACAAGCCCGCCGTTGTCGAGAAATTCGACCACATGATCCGGAACGGCGGGGAGATCCCGGAGGAGTGGCGCACCAAGAAGTTCTCGCAGCGCCTCCTGAAGGCACGCTGGGGCAACCACGAGCCGAACATCACGGCCACGTCGCTGCCAGATGATTACGTGCATTTCTCGCAACCGCGGATCCTGACGGTCCGGGAATGGGCGCGTCTCCAGCTTTTCCCCGATTGGTATCGCTTTGCCGGGAAACGCACGACCGGCGGTATCCGGCGCGCAGGCAATCCGCTCGAGGGCATCTTCGATCGCGAAGTTCCGAAGTACACCCAGATCGGCAATGCCGTGCCCGTGGGATTGGCCGAGCGGGTAGGTGCGCATTTCAAGCGCATCTTGGATGAAGCGATCGGGTAATGCTCGAGAAGTCGGACACGAGTGTTGGGGAGGTCCTGACCCTTTTCAACGAGACCGGTTTGGACGTGGGCCTTCTAGTTCCCACACCGACGGGCCTTACGAAGTCGATTATGGACGCGACGGCGACGTTCCGGGATTTCCTCGTCGATGCCGGCATCCACGATTTCTCTAGGCAAGAGCAGGGCCAAGAAAACAAGGTCGTGGTTCCGGCGCGGATGATCTTCGCAAATGGGTTGAAGTCCACGAAGTTATCGCTCTACCGGCCAAACACGAAGAAGGGCGACCCCCGGGTCTGTGTGTACGGGCTGAAGGCCCATGCCCAGCCTTACAACCTCCTCGCCATGTTTGTCTGGGACGGGCTCTTGCACGTCGTGAACTGCAGCGACCCGGCAGTCCTAGTGTCCATAAAGAATCCCAACACGCCGTTGGGTGCGATCGCGCTCGCGGCACGCCCTGGACTGTCGCAGGAGGCCGGGGAGTTGCTTGAGCTCCTTCGTGACATCGGCGCCAGGGGATGGATTCCGACGATGCGACCGGGCGATACCGGGATCGGCATGACGCTCGAGACGCTTCTTGGGATCGAGGCAAACTCGAGCCAGTTGCCTGATTTCAAGGGGATCGAAATCAAGGCGAAGAGGGCAGGGCGCAAGCGGAAGAACCGGGTCAACCTGTTCAGCCAAGTTCCGAACTGGAAGGCTTCCCCGCTTGGATCAAGCAAGGCCCTTCTTGACGCTCACGGCTACGAGGTGAGCGGGCGGCGGCAGCTCTACTGCACGATCTCTGGCAAGATGCCGAACCCGAACGGTTTTATCTTGTCCGTTGACGGCGACAAGGACTGGTTGAGGCAGAACCATGTCGAGGCCGAGAAGGTCACCCAGATGGTTATCTGGGAGATGTCGAAATTGCGGGAGCGTTTGGCATCAAAGCATCGACAAACATTCTGGGTTTCGGCCGAAACACGGGGTAGGGGGCAAAGCGAGGAATTCCACTACTTTCAGGTCGAACACACGCGAGCCCCCCGCGTGCGAAACTTCGAGACGTTGGTCGAGGCCGGCATGATAACCTTGGATTACACCTTGTACGAAAAGGGTGAGCGCGTGGGTGACCACGGCTACCTGTTCAAGGTAAACCCGAAGGACTTCAACGCCTTGTTTCCACCCTCTGAGTTGCATTCACTCGTTGCCTGATCTTCAAACACGGAGTGATAGCGAAAAATCACCAACCGTGGCCGCTCAGTAGGCAGATAGTTCGTGTCACAGGCGAAGGGGTGAGATGGAAGGACAGTCCTGCCGTGTCCATGATTGGCGTTATTACGACCATGTCTCCCCGAGCCCCGGTCGCCCGCGTGGTGTTTCCGATCTATCGAAAAATGTCGGGTACAACGGGAGATTTTGAAATCACGTTGAACGCAAAGCGGCAAGATTCCGAAGGTTTCCGGGCCCAGATTGCCGAGCTACTGTTTTCCTACGCCGAAGTGCAGCTACTTTCGGGGGCCTGAATGTCGAAATCTAACCGGATTAGGGCTTGTATAACTAGGTCCACGGTGATGACTCCGTGATGAGTCAGCTACAAGTCAGCAAGATCGGAAAAAACAAAAAAACCCTCAAGTCTCTATGACTTAAGGGCTTTTTATGGCTCCGGCGGTAGGGATCGAACCTACGACCAATTGATTAACAGTCAACTGCTCTACCGCTGAGCTACGCCGGAACAACTGAGGCGGTGTATAGCTATGGTGTTTGGGGACGTCCAGAGGATTTTCGCAAAAAAAATGCATTCTTGGCAAAAAAAATTAGCGCCGTGAAAACAGCACCTCGGGCGATAGCGGCCCGAGGGGCTCAACCACCTTTTTTTGTTGAAGATCAATGAGGTGCGCCAGAACGTTGCGCGCGGCTGCGGGGATAAGGGCAGTGTTCACATCGGTGTAAACCCGTTCGGTGATCTGGATTGCTGTCGCAGCGCCGTCATCAAGTGCGGCTATGATTTGCCGCTCGCGATCGTTGCGGTGGTTGATCAACCATTGGACCCGTTCATGCGGGGCCGTCACGGGGTCGCCGTGGCCGGGCAGGTAGATGTCCGATGGTCTGTCCAACAGTTTTTGGCAAGACGCCATAAAATCGGTCAGGTCGCCGTCGGGGGGCGAAACGATCGACGTAGCCCAGTCCATGACGTGATCGCCTGTAAACACCGTGGTGCCCATGAACAGGCAGATATGATTGCCCATATGACCCGGCGTGTGCAGAACTGTCAGCCCATCAATTGTATCCCCGTCGCTTAGGATAATGTCGGGCGCGAAATCGGGATCGATGCCTTCGCCCCCGCCTGTCATCCCTGCGGCAACAAGGGCGTTCATGGCGTCACTGCGCCCCGCGGACGAGTCGCCAAAGGCAGCCGTCGGCGCTTGGGTCGCCTGCGCCAAATCAGGGGCGAGGGCGGAATGGTCGATATGTGAATGCGTCAGGATGATCGAACTGACGGGGCGGCCATTCAAAACCGATTGAATCTTGGACAGGTGATCCGGATCTTTGGGTCCGGGGTCGATGATCGTGCAGCTCGCGCCCTCGATCACATAGGTGTTGGTCCCTGTAAAGGTCATGGGCGAGGGGTTCGGCGCACGGATACAGGTGACGTTCGGAACCGGATTGGTGATCATTGCAGTCTTTCCCTTGATGCTGGGGCACGATAGCGTCGCGGTCATGAAGATCAAACCAATCAAGTCCTATTTGCCGCGGAACCTGTACGGGCGGGCCGCTTTGATCTTGCTGCTGCCGATTATCCTGTTGCAGCTGTTGGTGTCGGTTGTGTTTATCCAGCGCCATTTTGAGGGCGTCACCGACCTGATGACCGTGTCGATTGTGCGCGAACTGGAACTGGTCCTCGCGATGGAGGAGCCGTCCGAAACGGCGCAGGCCCTGCGGATTGAGGTGCGGCCGGATCTGCCCGTACCGGACCACAGCTATCGTGCCTTCTATGACCTGTCGGGGCGCGCGATGCTAAGCCGACTGGATCGCGATTTGCCTGGGCTGGTTGCCTATGATCTGAGTGACGGCGGCAGCGTCTGGCTTTGGATTGAGCGGGGCGATGTCACCCGCGCGTTTGGCTTTTCGCGGTCGCGTGTTTCGGCCTCAAACCCGCATCAATTGATCGTTATCATGGCCTTTATGGGGGCGATCCTGACGTTTGTCGCCTATCTGTTCCTGCGCAATCAGTTACGCCCGATCCGGCGGCTGGGGCAGGCGGCGGCGGACTATGGTAAGGGGCGGATCATGCCCTATCATCCCAGCGGCGCGGTAGAGGTGCGCGCGGCGGGGACGGCGTTTTTGAATATGCGGGCGCGGATTGAACGGCAAAACCAGAGCCGGACCTTGATGCTGTCGGGGATTAGCCATGACCTGCGGACCCCACTGACGCGCCTCAGGCTGGAACTGAGCCTGCTGGATGAGGCAGTGGCAGGTCCGATGATCCGTGATGTTCAAGACATGGAACGCCTGATTGATGCCTTCCTCGACTATGGGCGCGAAGATTCCGCCGACGAGGCCGAGCTGCACGATCCCTATATTCTATTGGCCGAAGCGGTCGCCGATGCGCAAAGGGCCGATATTCCGGTTGAACTGATCACAGACCCCGAAGACCTTGAACCGATCGAATGCCAACTACGCCCGATGGCGCTGCGCCGAGCCTTGGACAATCTGATTGGCAACGCGCACCGGTATGGGGGTGACAAGATCGAGGTATCGTTGGTGATCACCGATCGCGCGATTTGTCTGTCGGTAGAAGACAACGGCCCCGGAATCCCCGCATCCGCCCGTGATGAGGCGACTAAGCCATTTACCCGCCTTGATCCCGCGCGCAATCAGGACAAAGGAACGGGTGTGGGCCTTGGGCTGGCGATTGTGGCCGACGTTGCCCGATTGCATGGCGGGACCCTGCGGTTGGGGGATAGTGACCGTTTGGGCGGACTAAAGGCAGATATCGTTATTGCCCGATAATGGAAGGCATGAGTTTCATGCAGCGAATGGACATGGATTTGGTGCCGTGTGGCTGTTCGATTAATATGCGCTCGGCTGGCCTAGGGTTAGGCCAGCGTCATCAGATAATGCGCGGTCATTAGGTCCATATGCGCGCCGCCGCCGTTTTTGAACAGGGTGATATCGTCGTCATTGCGGCGGGCGGAGGTGCCCGTCACAAGATCATAGAAATCGCCCAACACATCAGACTCGGTGATTGTGCCCTGCGCGATGGGGATGACCAGCTCGCCAATATGGCCAATGGTTGTATCGCGGCTGTCGACAAATAGGCGCGATTTGGTGATCAGCGCGTCATCTGCCTCGCGCATGTCGGATTTAAAGGCGCCGATCAGGTCGATATGTGTGCCGGGCTGTATCCAATCCCCTTTCAGGATCGGATCCTTTGCCATTGTCGCACTGGAAATAATGTCGGCCGTCGCGGCGGCCTCGGCCAGATTTTCAACCGCGCGGACGGTTACATTGGGTATCTGGGCATCAAGGGCAAGTGTTTGCGCTTGGTCCGGCCTGCGGGCCCAGATCGAAATCCTGCTCAGGGACGGCAGGCAGGCTGCATAAGCGCGGATCAGGCTTTGCGCGACGACACCGGCCCCGACGATCAACAAGTGTTCCGAGTTTGGCCGCGCCAAAAGCGTTGCCCCAAGAACCGAATCCGCGGCGGTTTTCACCTCGGTCACCAGTTGGCTTTCTACAATCGCCCGAACGCCCCCAGTTTCGGCGTCGAACACCGTCATCGCGCCCTGAACGGACGGTCGCCCAACTGCAGCGTTTCCCGCAAACACGGTAAAGGTTTTCGCGCCATACCCCAAACCGGGGATATAGGCGCAGCGGCTCATCATTTTTCCGGCCTCGGGGCCAAGAAACAGGTCTTTGATCTCGGCGCGGCGGCGGCGATGGCCGTCGGCTATTGCGGCCACGGCGTCCGGCCAGCGCACATGCGGGCGAATGGTGTCGTAGGTCAGGAACACAGGATCGGTCATAGGTACCACTTTAGTCAGAAACCTTGGGGAAGTGGTAGGCCCGGCAGGATTTGAACCCGCAACCAAAGCGTTATGAGCGCTCTGCTCTAACCGTTGAGCTACAGGCCCCCGATGCGCCTTTGCTATCCTCGGGCGAAAGGGACGTCAATCGCTTTGCCCGCGCCCTTGCGGGGTGGGGCAATTTGGGCTATCGCACGCCCATCTTATCAAAGGGATCGACATGACCAAGAAAAACGGCCTGACCTACGCCGACGCCGGTGTTGATATTGACGCTGGCAACACGCTGGTAGAACGCATCAAACCAGCGGCCAAGCGCACCGCGCGCCCTGGTGTTATGTCGGGCCTGGGCGGATTCGGCGCGATGTTCGATCTTAAGGGTGCTGGATATCAGGACCCGATCCTTGTTGGCGCAACTGACGGTGTGGGTACCAAGCTGCGCATCGCGATTGATACCGGCAACGTTGATACCGTGGGCATCGATCTGGTTGCGATGTGTGTCAACGATCTGGTCTGCCAAGGCGCTGAACCGCTGTTCTTCCTTGACTACTTTGCCACTGGCAAGCTGGACGTTGATAGCGCGGCGCGGATTGTCGAGGGTATTGCCAAGGGCTGCGAAGATTCTGGCTGTGCCTTGATCGGTGGTGAAACTGCTGAAATGCCGGGCATGTATTCCGACGGTGATTTTGACCTTGCCGGATTTGCTGTTGGCGCGATGGAACGCGGCGCGGACCTGCCGGTTGATGTTGCCGAAGGCGATGTCCTGCTGGGTTTGGCATCGAACGGTGTGCATTCCAACGGCTATAGCTTTGTGCGCAAAGTTGTCGAAATGTCCGGCCTGTCGTGGGACGATGCTGCGCCATTTGGCGATGCGTCGCTGGGTGAGGAACTGCTGGCGCCGACACGTCTTTATGTCAAACAGACGCTAGCGGCTGTTCGGGCAGGCGGTGTTCACGGACTGGCCCATATCACCGGTGGCGGTTTGACCGAAAACCTGCCGCGCGTTCTGCCAGAGGGGCTTGGCGCGGATATTGACCTGTCGGCTTGGGAATTGCCTGCGGTGTTCCGTTGGTTGGCAGAAACCGCCGGAATGGCGGAAAGCGAACTGCTGAAAACCTTTAACTCAGGCATTGGTATGATCGTGGTGGTTGCCGCTGATCGTGCGGATGCGATTGCCGAGGTGCTGACCGCCGAAGGTGAAACCGTCACCAAGATCGGCACAGTGACCGCTGGCGAAGGCGTGCGCTATTCCGGCAAATTGCTGTGACAAAGCGCGTTGTCATCCTGATCTCTGGCGGCGGCTCGAATATGGTGTCGCTGGCCAAAGATATGACCGGCGACCATCCCTGTCGTCCGGTTTTGGTTGTGTCCAATGTCCCAAACGCCGGTGGCCTGCAAAAGGCCGCTGATCTGGGGATTGCAACGGCGGTGGTCGACCACAAGACGTTTAACAAAGATCGTGACGCGTTTGAGGCGGAGCTGGCCAGCGTGATCGAGGCTGCGAACCCCGACATTATTTGTTTGGCCGGGTTTATGCGTATCCTTGGTGCGGATTTCATTCGTCGGTTCGAGGGCAAGATGTTGAACATCCACCCCTCGCTTTTACCCAAATACAAAGGTCTGCATACCCACCAGCGCGCGATTGAGGCGGGTGACACGGTTGCAGGCTGTTCGGTGCACGAAGTGACCGCCGAACTGGATGGCGGTCCCGTCCTTGGCCAAGCCAAGGTAGCTATCGCCCCCGATGACACCGCTGACGCCTTGGCCGAACGGGTTCTGCCGTTCGAACACCGTCTGTACCCTGCTATTTTGCGCCGGTTTGCCGCGGGCAATCGCGACCTTTTGCTAATCGAGTAAGCCGAAGGCGGGTGATTTCGCCCGTGGCAGTTGATGCAAACTGGCGTGGGTTCCCAATCGCGCGGGTTTGGCGTATCTAGTCGTAATACAAAACGGATTTCCAAGACGAGCAGTATGAAGACGATCACAAAAACCGAAGATCTGGCCGCCTTTTGTCTAGAGGCCGCCAAGCGCCCTTACGTGACCGTCGATACGGAATTCCTGCGGGAACGCACCTATTATTCCAAACTGTGTCTGGTTCAGATGGCCTATCGCGACGAAGCGGGCGAAGATGCGGTTTTGATTGATCCGTTGGTCGACGGGCTATCGCTTGAACCGATGTACGATCTGTTCCGTGATACAAACGTGGTCAAAGTGTTCCACGCCGCGCGTCAGGATTTGGAAATCTTTTATGTCAGCGCTGGCGTTATTCCGGACCCTCTGTTTGATACCCAAGTTGCGGCGATGGTCTGCGGCTATGGCGAACAGGTCGGCTATGAAACCTTGGTGCGCAAAATTGCAAAGGCGGATTTGGACAAATCCAGCCGCTTTACTGACTGGTCGCGTCGTCCGCTGACGAACGCCCAGTTGAAATATGCCGTCGCAGATGTGACCCATCTGCGCGACATCTATGAGGTTCTGTCGAAACGCTTGGCCGAGTCTGGTCGCGCCCGTTGGGTGTCAGAGGAACTTGGCACGCTTAAAGATCCGCAAACCTATATCACCAACCCCGAGGACGCTTGGAAACGGGTAAAAACCCGCACCACATCGGGCCGGTTTTTGTCGATTGTCCGTGAATTAGCGCGGTTCCGTGAGGCATATGCCCAAGAACGCGATGTGCCGCGCAGCCGTGTGTTTAAGGATGACGCGCTGGTTGAACTGGCATCGACAAAACCACAAAGCGAGGCCGACTTGGGCCGGTCGCGTCTGTTGCTGCGCGAAGCCCGCAAAGGCGACATCGCAAACGGCATCTTGGCGGCAGTCAAAGCAGGTCTAGAGGTCGCGCCCGAAAACGCGCCTAAGGTCGATAACACCCGTGAAAAACTTCAGGTGAACCCCGCCATTGCTGATCTGTTGCGCGTGCTGCTAAAGGCCCGCGCCGAAAGCAAGGGCGTTGCGCAAAAGCTTATCGCGACGTCGGCCGAACTGGACGCGATTGCCGCAGGCGAACGCGATCTGCCGGCCCTTAAGGGGTGGCGCCGTGAAGTTTTTGGTGAGGATGCTCTAGAACTCTGCGCTGGTCGGATTGGTCTGGCGACCAAAGGCACCAATGTGGTGACGATCCGCCTGTAATCAGCGCCGGACCGTCAGCGAATTTCCCGCTCCGCGTACGATAAACTGTCGAATGCCGTTCAATTCGGTGTTTGTTAGCGGTTCGGCCACGGTGATGCCGGTTTGGCCGCTGACAGGTTGGGTAGGGGCCTGAACGCGGAAATCATAGGTGGCCACGCCGTTTTCAATGGCAACCAGCACGAGTTCTGCGTTGTAATAACCCGCCGTGGCCGTCTGACCCGAGGCGCGCAAAATCCCGCCGCTGGCGCCGCGCAGCACCTCTAGGTTTGTAACGGTCGGAACCAATGGCCGTGCATCCGCGTTCCGTGCAAGGAAACTGGCCGGCACGATCGAGGGCAAGGTGCCAGGTGTCTGATCCCCCGACACAACCGGTTGGGCCCGTCCGAACCAGTTCATCGGGTTGTAGCGAGACTCGGCAATTTGGCCGCAGCCCGACATGAAAACTGCTCCGCAAGTTAGCGCGATGAATGTGCGACGCATAAGTTCCCCCCTTGGTCTGGGCTTAGGCGTAGCGCAAAGGGCGGCTTTTGAAAAGCGTCCACTGGACGTTGGGTCCATCCTGTCCTAAGTGCAGGGGACGACAAATTGGGTGCACCATGGCCACTGAACGCTTTGAAGATATCGCTGACACGTTTGAATTTCTGGACGACTGGGAAGATCGCTATCGCCATGTGATCGAACTTGGCAAGGCGATGCCGGAACTGGATGAGGCGCTCAAGGTGCCTGCAACCAAGGTTCAGGGCTGCGCCAGTCAGGTGTGGCTGGTTCCGCAGGTCAATGACGGCGTGTTCCGGTTCGACGGGGACAGCGATGCACTGATCGTCCGTGGCCTCGTTGCGATTTTGCAGGCGCTGTATAACGATTTGCCTGTCGCCGAGGTGCTAAAGGTCGATGCCCACGCCGAAATGGCCCGTCTGGGTCTAAACGATCACCTGTCCGCGCAACGCTCAAACGGCCTGCGGTCCATGATCGAACGGGTCCGTCAGGTGGCTGCAGCCGCGTAAAGCGCGGTTTCCAGATCGCCGTAGCCGGTAAAGCGGCGTTCGAATCTCAGGCCTAGGCGGTCGGCGCAGATTTTAGCCTTGGCCGTGATCTCGGCATTGTCGGTTTGGGCGAGGTAGACCAGCTTTTCGTAGTTGCCAAAGTACATGTCGCGCAGGTCGGGGTAACGGTCGAGCCCTAGTGGGCGCCAGACAAAGGCGTCAAACTGGCGCGCCAGAAAATCAGTCAGGTAAAAGGACGTCACTTCGCCATGGGCGGCGAATTGGTCGTTGCCTTCGAAAAATGAATAGCAGTGCGGGCCTGCGATCATTTCTACGCCCAACTCTTGGCATTTCGCCTCTAACTGACCACCCGTGCCGCAATCGGCATAGGCCACGAAAATTCGGTCATACCCGTCAGCCGATTGAACAGCCGTGGCGACGGCGTCGGTGATACGTTCGGGGTGATTGTGCAGGATCGCGGGCAGGCATTGTAGATCGACGTGATCCCAGCGGTTCAGCCGTTTGATTGCCAGAATTTCATGGGCCAGCGCGCCGCATCCGATAATGAGCAAACGGCCCTGACCCGAGGGGCCAAGGCCGTCTGTTGTAAGTGTGCCGTCGTCAGGCAGCATCGCGCTTAGGAGCCTGCGGCCATCTGGTTATGTTTGCGAGCGACGTATTCCTTGGCCGTTTCAACGGCGACAGCGGCGTCGCGGCAATAGGCGTCAGACCCGATCGCGCGGCCAAATTCTTCGTTCAGGGGGGCGCCGCCGACCAGTACGATGTAATCGTCGCGGATGCCCTTTTCGACCATCGTATCAATGACGGTTTTCATATAGGGCATGGTCGTTGTCAGCAGGGCCGACATACCAAGGATGTCTGGCTGCTCTTTTTCAAGTGCCTCTAGATAGTCCTCAACCGCGTTATTGATGCCGATGTCGACTACCTCAAAACCAGCGCCTTCCATCATCATGGAGACAAGGTTTTTGCCGATGTCGTGAATGTCGCCCTTTACGGTGCCGATCACCATTTTTCCTACGCGAGGCGCACCGGTTTCGGCCAGCAATGGTTTCAAGATCGCCATGCCGCCTTTCATTGCGCCGGCAGCTTGCAGAACCTCGGGAACGAACAGGATGCCATCACGGAAGTCGATGCCGACGATGGTCATGCCGCCGACCAAGGCCTCGGTCAGGATGCGGTAAGGTGCCCAGCCGCGTTCCAGCAGGATGTTCACGCCCTCTTCGATTTCTTCCTTCAGACCGTCGTAAAGGTCGTCAAACATCTGTTGAACGAGTTCTTCGTCGTTCAGCTCGGACAGGATGATATCTTCTTCATCGGACATGGCTTGGAATCCATTACAAGGTTGGCTTGTTTTTTCTTTGCAGGTTGAGTGCCAATCAGGCTGCGCAGTTTGCGACTTTGCGCGGTCGCGAAACGACTTTCGTCGAAAATGAATGGCACTTGTTCGCATTTTGTTCTATATTTTCCACATGGTGGATTCTATGGGCAAAGATCGACGGCGCGGGCGCGGGGCGACCTATAACCCGCCGGTGCGCCATGATAAATTCGCGTCCGAGGATTTCGATGACGGGTGGGATATTGATGATCCTTTGTCGCCGTTCCGGACCATTGTCACGGATGAGGTTCCGCGCAGTGCCATTACAAAAAACGCATCCCCCGATTTGTCCTTTGATCGGACGTTGAACCCGTATCGCGGGTGCGAACATGGATGCATTTATTGCTATGCCCGCCCAAGCCATGCCTATCTTGGCCTGTCGCCGGGTATGGACTTCGAAACAAAACTGATTGCGCGTCCTCAGATTGCGCAGGTGCTTGAACGGGAATTGGCCAAGCGGCGGTATCACTGTGCGCCGATTGCGATTGGGTCGAATACCGATCCCTATCAACCTGTCGAAAAAGACCGCAGGATCATGCGGTCGGTGCTAGAGGTGTTATCGGCCCATCGGCACCCTGTGTTGATCATCACCAAGGGCACCCTGATCGAACGGGATATCGATATTCTGTCTGACATGGCAGTGGATGGTTTGGTGCGTGTGGGCGTGTCGGTTACGACGCTTGATCCCCAAGTGTCCCGTGCCATGGAACCGCGCGTGCCGCATCCGGCACGGCGTCTGCGAACGATTGAGCGGCTCAGCGCGGCGGGCATTGATGTGCGGGTCATGGCCTCGCCTGTGATCCCTGCACTGACCGACCATGAGCTAGAGGCGATCCTAGCGGCAGGTGCCGAGGCGGGGGCCAAGTTTGCCAGCTATATCACCCTGCGTTTGCCGCAAGAGGTTGCGCCATTGTTTGCCGCTTGGCTGCAAGAGGCGTTTCCGATGCGGGCTGAGCGTGTCATGGCCCGTGTGCGCGAAACACACGGGGGCAAGGATTATGATCCCGAGTTCGGCAAGCGGATGACGGGGCAGGGGCGGTGGGCCGAGTTATTGAAACAAAGGTTCCAATTGGCCTGCCGTAAACACGACCTGTCGCGTGAATTGCCGGACCTGCGCAGCGACCTGTTTCAGGTGCCACCCAAGCCCGGCGATCAGATGTCTTTTTTCTAGGGCCTATTACGTCCGGCGGCGGCTGCGACGGGTGCGGGTTGGGCCCGCGTCATCGGTGCCGTCACTTGCCGACGAAAATCCACCCAGCGCTTCGGCAATTGCCTCAAGCGATGGACGGTCGCCGGATGGGCGGGTGTCCAAGGCCTCGCGCATGGCGCGCAGGTGTTCAGGGGTGGTGCCGCAGCATCCGCCGATGATTTTCGCACCCGAGTCGCGGGCCAGTACCGCATAGTCGCCCATCAATTCCGGCGTGCCGTCATAGTGGATGTGACCGTCGTGGTATTTGGGGATACCTGCGTTGCCCTTGGAAATGATCGGGGTTGTTGTGCCCGTCGCCGAGAATCCAAGAACCGTGCGCAGCAAATCGGACGCGCCAACGCCGCAGTTTGCACCAAAGGCCAGCGGCGCATAGTCGAGCTTTTCGACCAGTTTTGCCAACTCGGCGCTGGTGATGCCCATCATTGTGCGGCCCGCAGTGTCAAAGCTCATGGTGCCTGCCCATGGCATATCTGCCAGCTTGGCTGCCTCGGCGGCCGCTTTGAATTCTTCTGCGGCGGAAATGGTTTCGATCCACAGAACATCGACGCCGCCCGCCTTTAGACCATCGGCCTGTTCGTGGAACATTTCGACCGCCAGTTCGTGGGTCAGGCTGCCCATCGGGGCCATGATTTCGCCTGTCGGGCCCATTGATCCGGCAACAACAACGGGGCGACCGGCGGTGTCTGCCACCTCGCGGCCGATCTCAGCCGCTGCCTTATTCAATTCGTGGACGCGGCCCTCGGCGCTGTGCAGTTTCAGACGCGATGCGTTGCCACCGAAACTGTTGGTCAGGAACAGGTCGCTGCCCGCGTCAACGGCACCTTTGTACAGTGCAGTGATTTTCGCGGTCTCGTCGACGTTCCACAGCTCTGGCGCATCCCCCGAACTTAGGCCCAAGTTGAACAGGTTCGTGCCTGTTGCGCCATCAGCAAGCAGATAGTCGTTTGTTTCTAGCATCCGGGCGAACGCGCTGGTCATATCGTGCCTCTTTGTTGTCGTGCCGATTGGCAAATGGTCCCTGACCCGATGCCAGAACCCCGCCGATTTTACAATTGGTTCCTTTGGTCAAAAACGGTAAGGGCTGGTTGAGGTATATATTAATGGCATACAGCAGGCTTGGCTTGCGGTGGGCAAGGGGTTGTCCTATACGCTGCGCATGACTCACCCAGTTGCCGAAAGGGCAACCAGACAAGGGGACGTGCATGGCGCGGCGCAACAAAATCTACGAAGGCAAAGCCAAGATTCTATACGAAGGTCCAGAACCGGGAACCATCGTCCAGTACTTCAAGGATGACGCCACAGCGTTTAATGCCGAAAAGAAGGCTGTGATTGACGGCAAAGGCGTTTTGAACAACCGCCTGTCCGAGTTTTTTATGACCGGTCTACAGACAGTTGGCATCCCGACCCACTTCCTCAAGCGTCTGAACATGCGCGAACAGCTGGTTCGTCAGGTTGAGGTTGTTCCGCTTGAGGTGATCGTTCGCAATTATGCCGCTGGTTCGATGGCGAAACGCCTCGGGCTGGAAGAAGGCGTTCAGCTGCCGCGCCCGATTGTCGAATTTTCCTACAAGGACGACTCGCTCGGTGATCCGTTGGTGCCCGAGGAATATATCGCGGCCTTTGGCTGGGCGACCCAGCAGGAAATGGACGAAATCGTTTCGATGGCGCTGCGCGTCAATGATTTCCTTGCCGGTGTGATGCATGGCGTCGGTATCCGCCTGATCGATTTCAAAATCGAAATCGGCCGCGTGTGGGAAAACGATTTCCAGCGTCTGGTTGTCGCTGACGAAATCAGCCCCGACAGCTGCCGCCTGTGGGATATCGAGACCGGCCAGAAATTGGACAAGGACGTGTTCCGTCGCGATCTTGGCAATCTTGCCGATGCTTATACCGAGGTTGCCCGCCGTCTGGGCGTGCTGCCCGCCAATGTGACCCCTGCGTCGAAACCGACGCTGATCAACTAATCCAGAGCGAGGACCACGAAATGAAAGCGCGTGTTCATGTCATGCTGAAAAATGGCGTCTTGGACCCACAGGGCGAAGCAATTCGTCATGCCTTGGGAACACTGGGTTTTGACGGCGTCGAAGGTGTGCGTCAGGGCAAAGTGATCGAGCTGGATCTGGCCGACGGCACCAGCGAAGATGCGGTCAAAGACATGTGTGAAAAGCTGCTCGCGAACACCGTGATCGAAAGCTACTCGGTGGAGCTGTCGTAATGAAGGCGGCTGTTCTGGTATTTCCCGGTTCCAACTGCGACCGCGACATGGCGGTTGCGCTGGAACAGGCGGGGGCAGACGTCACCATGGTGTGGCACAAGGATGGTGCCCTGCCTGATGGTGTTGATCTTGTGGCTGTTCCGGGCGGGTTTTCCTTCGGTGACTATCTGCGCTGCGGCGCGATTGCGGCCCAATCGCCTGTGTGTAACGCCCTGGTCGATCACGTGAACCGTGGTGGCTATGCGCTTGGCGTTTGTAACGGTTTTCAGGTGCTGACCGAAACGCGGCTGCTGCCAGGTGCTTTGATGCGGAACGCAGGTTTGAAGTTTGTCTGCAAAACCAGCCCGCTCAAGGTCGTTACCTCTGACAGCGCCTTTACCCAAGGCTATAACGCTGGTGACGTTATCGGCATTCCTGTTGCGCACCATGATGGCAACTACAACGTGGATGCAGAAACGCTTGCTGCGCTGAAAGATCAGGATCGGATCGCCTTCACCTATGAGGATAATCCAAACGGCGCTGTTGCGGATATTGCCGGTGTTCTATCGGAAAACCGCCGCGTGTTGGGCATGATGCCCCACCCAGAGCGTGCCGCTGACCCTGTTCATGGTTCGACCGACGGACAGGCGCTTTTCCGCGGATTGATCGATCAAATGGTGTCTGCATAATCGCAGCCCATTGCCGCCAGTTTGGGGCGGGCGTAAACTCGCCCCATGACGAACACACCAACGAACCTTGCAGGGCGACGCAGGTTGGCCAAGCTGCTTAATCGGGCGGCCTTTGCATCTTTCGTGATCATTGCGATCATTGTCGTCTATTTCACAAATCAGTTTCTGACCGCGCGCTACATCGAAACGACCCGCAACAGGTCTGAGGTGCGCATGACGCTGTACGTCGGCAACCTGATGTCCGAACTACAGCGCAATTCGATTGTTCCCCAATTGCTGGCCCGCGATCCCGAATTGACCAAGGCGTTGCAGGGGCAGGAATATTCGTTGTCGACCCAGCGTCTGTTGTCGTTCGTTGATGAAATCGGTGCGGCCAGTCTGATGTTGCTGGACGGAACGGGGCGCACTGTTGCCGCAACAGATCGGAACCGGCTGGGCGAAAACCACTGGAACGAACCCTATTATATCAACGCGTTACGGTCGAACACGACGGTATTCACATCCGTTGAACGCGAAGAGGGCGGATACGCGTTCATCTATTCGCGGAAGATGGTCGATTCAACGGGGGCGCTTGGCGTCATCACGGTTGAGGTGGACCTGCAGAAATTCGAACGCAGTTGGGCCAGTATTTCGGACGCTGTTTTCGTCACGGATAGCTCTGGAACGATCATTCTAGCCAGCGACGGTTTATGGCGCGGATTGACCGAAGAGGACGCTCTGCTGCGTCAGTCCCCCCGCGAGGCAATCGCCCGCACAATTCGCAATACGCAGTCGTGGGGCGTGATTTCGATCGACAACTATCTGCGAAGCGAGGACGTCCTGCGCCGTGAGACGCGCGTTCCGTTCCAGGGCTGGAAGATGGTCAGTTTCACCACCTACGACTCGGTTCGCGAAAAGGTGAACGGTGTTCTGGCGCTTGAAATCATGGGATTTGCCATCCTGTTGGCTGGCGCGTTCTGGGTGTCATCGCGCAAAACCGCGTCGCGGATGGTGTTCTTTCAGCGCGAGTCGGCGGAGCTTCGCCAGTTGAACTTGCGTCTCCAGCGGGAAATCGCCGAGCGTGAAAAGGTCGAAAAGACGCTTGAGGTGGCGGAACAAACCCTTGCGCAGTCGTCTAAATTGGCGGCCTTGGGGGAAATGTCTGCCGCCGTCAGTCACGAGCTGAACCAACCGCTGGCCGCGATGAAAACCTATCTGGCGGGGGCGCGATTGCTGCTGCAACGCAAACGCCCCGAAGAGGCGTTGGCCAGCTTCCAGCGGATCGACGATTTGATCGAACGGATGGGCGCAATTACCCGCCAGTTGAAATCCTACGCCCGCAAAGGCGGAGAAGAGTTTTTCCCTGTAGATACACGCGATGCGGTGTCCTCGGCCCTGTCTATGATGGAACCTCAGCTTAAGACCCGCAGCGTTGATTTGATCTGTACGCTGCCGCAGGAACCGGCGCTGATCTTTGGGGATCGGATGCGTTTGGAACAGGTGATTATCAACCTGCTGCGCAATGCGCTGGACGCGACCAAAGGCGAAGACGCACCCGAGGTTGAGGTGCTGTTGTCGGTTGGGGATACGGTCACACTTTCGGTGCGGGACAACGGGCAGGGTATTCAGGATCTCGATGCGCTGTTCGAACCTTTTTACACCACCAAACAGCCCGGCGACGGTGTTGGACTGGGGCTTGCCATTTCCTCGGGGATTGTGAACGACCTAGGGGGGCGCCTGACCGCGCGGAATGGCGCAGATGGGGGGGCTGTATTTGAAGTACAACTGCCTATCTACACCTCAGATATCGAAGCAGCGGAGTAAAACTGCATGTCCAAGGCAATGAAAATCGCGATTATTGATGACGAACGTGACATGCGTCATTCGATCAGCCAGTGGCTCGCGCTTTCAGGGTTTGACACCGAAACCTATGCCAGCGCCGAGGATGCGCTCAAAGGTCTGAGTGCGGACTATCCCGGTATTGTCGTGAGCGATATCAAAATGCCCGGCATGGATGGCATGCAGTTTCTGAAAAAGATCAAAGGCGTGGACAGCAGCCTGCCGGTGATCATGATCACGGGGCACGGCGATGTTCCGATGGCGGTTGAGGCGATGCGCCTTGGCGCGTTTGATTTTCTGGAAAAACCGTTCAATCCCGATCGGATGACCGAGCTGGCGAAAAAGGCAACAAATGCCCGCCGTTTGATGCTTGATGCCCGCGCGCTGCGGCGTGAATTGTCCGATGGCACCGCGATCATGAAAAAGCTGATCGGGTCCAGTCCCGTGATGGAGCGCCTGCGCGAGGATATCCTCGATCTAGGTCAGGCCGATGGTCATGTGCTGATCGAAGGCGAAACAGGCACCGGCAAGACACTGGTGGCCCATGCCCTGCATGCGGTTGGGGCCCGTGCTTCTAAAAAGTTTGTTCTACTGTCCTGCGCAGCCTTTGACGAAGACGCCTTGGCGCGTCGATTGTTCGGCCCCAGCAACGAAGATGAACCCATTCCCGCGATAGAAGAGGCGCGGGGCGGGACCTTGGTGCTTGAGGATATCGAGGCGCTGACACCGAACCTGCAATCGCGTTTGATGACCGCGCTCAATGAGCAGGGGACACCGGCCGAAACCCGCGTGATCGCCATTTGTAATCTGCAGGAACAGAATAAAACCTGCGAAGATGCGTTGCGACCTGATCTGTTCTATCGCCTTGCCGCCCTGCGGATCACGGTGCCGCCATTGCGCACCCGCGGCGAAGACATCCTGTCGCTGTTTACATCGCTGTCGGAACGGTTTGCCGATGAGTACGGCTGCGAGCCGCCCAAGGTCTCCGCACAAGAGGCGGCCCAGCTGCTTCAAGCGCCATGGCCGGGCAACGTGCGGCAGTTGATCAACATTGCGGAACGGGCCGTCCTGCAAAGCCGCCGTGGGTCCGGAACGATTGCCTCGCTGTTGATGGCGGATACGGACGAACATCAGCCAACAATGACTACCGAAGGCAAGCCGCTAAAAGAATTTGTCGAAGCCTTTGAGCGGATGTTGATCGACAACACAATGCGTCGTCATAAAGGTAGTATCGTCGCCGTCATGGAGGAACTGTGCCTGCCGCGGCGCACGCTGAATGAAAAAATGGCGAAGTACGGGTTGCAGCGGTCTGACTATCTGGCGTGATCGCATGGTGTGCGCCGCTACAGAGATTTAGGTGTTTCGCCAGCAACTTTTCCCTTGCTGATAAATCTTAGGGTTGAGTGACCGCCATTGGTTAACGTGCGATCAAAATCGATGTCCGCATTGCCGCTGGTCGTGAGAGTTCAGTATTTTATGAGAATTTTTGGGTAAATTTTCCACCATAGGTGGGCTGCAAATATGCATGCCTGCGACCAAAAATTAAGGCTGTGTTAATAATTGCCTTGCTCCTTTGGGTTGATTCCCAGAATAAACGTTCCAGATTGGAATCGGGGGATTTTATTATCCGTTTTCTAGCATTTTGGGGCGCTTTGGCAGTCAGCGGTTGTGTCGGCGAGTCATATTATTACTATGGTTTTCCGGCTGTTTCTTCACCTACAGCGTCGGGGAATTTCTCAGGTGTCGCGGCATCCGACACTGATGTTTACTCAGACGGTTCTGGTAATGGTTATGTACTGGCATACGCGAAAGGTTACGATGCTTGGGATCTGGGTGTCACTGGCGCGTTTCCGGGCGATCGCGCATTCGTTGCGATAGCTGGGATTTTCCTACAACGTCGCTTGGTGTGACGCCAACGTCGGGCAGCGCGACCATGTCGGGAGAATATAATGTGATCTGGATCGATGCGCATGCATATGATCCGGAAAGCTGGCCAGAGCGTAACCGCAATGGCGCGATCGACATCCAGTTCCTGTTCGATTCCAGCAGCAGCTCTTTTTATGGCCTGTCCGATGACGGCCGGCTTGAGCTGTACGGCAGCCTTGATGGCGTCGATAACCTACATGGCATGTACGTGGAGTATGATGGGCTAGCCGGTGGAGGAGCCATCTATGTTGATAGCGACGAGGCGGTTGGTATCTTTTTAGGTGAGGGTACCAGCGACTTCTACGTTGGTGGTGTTCAGGTCGAAGAGTAGGACCTTAGGATGCGCGTTGCTTTACTGACATCCGCGGCATTGCTTGCCGGATGCATTCAGTCTGACCGGACCTATTTCGGAACGGTTCAACGCGCACCGTCAAACACTGGCGAATTTACTCAGGTTGCCGCATCCGACACGGCTGTTTTCAGCGACGGGAGCGGCAACGGCTATGCCTTGGCCTATGCGCAGGTGGACGCGCAGACCTATAATATGGCTGGTGCCTCGCCGGACGATACGGCCTAACTTGCGATCGTTGGGATGTTGCCCACGACAAATGTCGGGGCCACACCAACCAGCGGCACCGCCACGATGACCGGAACGTATAACGTCCTGTTCGTTGAACGCCCCAATAGCGATGTTGCCAGCTGGGTTGATCAAACGACCTCATCCGCCGTTTCCATCGTGTTCGACTTCAACCCCGATGTGTCAAACGGAACAGACGCTAGCTTTACCGGGTCATCGACCGACGGGCTGTTAACGGTTTCGGGTGAAATTTACGGCCTGAGTACGCATTCAAAGGATGTCACATATGACGGTGTGACGGGCTATGGCGATATCGTCGTAGGCGCGACAGATGCGGTCGGTATCTTCGATGGGGAAGACGATGCCATGGTTTATGTGGGCGGATTTATCGTCACAGACTGATTTTCCCCTAGAAAACTGCACAAATACAACTTCGGCATTGTAATTTATCCCCAGCCGGTTTTATGTAGTTGTTACGAGATGGCGGCCGCATTGGCGCGGACGACACCGGAAAATTTCTCTG
Source organism: Marivivens sp. (assembly GCA_965215785.1). Taxonomy (GTDB): domain Bacteria; phylum Pseudomonadota; class Alphaproteobacteria; order Rhodobacterales; family Rhodobacteraceae; genus Marivivens. Next base: position 2,225,425 of record OZ244120.1, read on the forward strand.
TCTTTGGCAGTCTGGCTTGAATAGCCGCCTCTGACAGAAGGGATATGGTCCCCCAAATGGACCAGCATATTGCTCGGGCAGCGCTGAATGACGCGCCTGGCACCTAATTGGCACCGACCGGTGCTGGAGAAGAACCGCGATGAGGCGCGCGCTAGACACAGGCAAGACATATATGGCCCCGAGGGGCCCTGCCGTATGCGCTGCGATCATTGCCCCTGATAGAACCACGACTTGCCACGCGACCGATATCGTTCGGCCGCCTGATCGTCGTGTGAACGGACAAAATGGCAAAGAAAATGCTTATCGATGCCACGCACGCGGAAGAAACCCGCGTCGTGGTTGTAGACGGAAACAAGGTCGAAGAATTTGATTTTGAAAGTCAGTCCAAGCGACAGCTGGCTGGCAACATATATCTGGCAAAAGTAACGCGGGTCGAACCGTCGCTGCAGGCGGCATTTGTCGACTATGGTGGCAACCGCCACGGGTTCCTTGCGTTCTCGGAAATCCATCCTGACTACTACCAAATTCCTGTCGCTGACCGCGAGGCGTTGATTGCCGAGGAAAAGGCCTATGCCGAAAGCTTGGCCGCTGAGGAAGAAGAGGAAGAAAAGCCGCGCAAAGTCAGCCGCCGCCGTCGCAGCAAATCCAAAGCAGCAAAGGCAAAGTCGGATGATGTCGTCGTCACCAAAGAGGTCGAGGGCGGTGCTGAAATTCAGGGCATGGAAACCATCGACCTAACCGACGACGACGCCGATGAGGATCAGGTACAGGCCGAACCAGTCACCGAGGACGTGACCGCAGACGCGCAGCCGGATGTCGTTGCCGAAGAGGCCCCGGTCGAGGACGTGGCAAAGCCTGAAGCAGAACCTGCCGCCGAAGAAGCGCCGGCCGAAGCTACATCGACAGACGAAACTGTTGCTGAGGACAGCCCAGCCGAAGAGCCTGCAGAGGAAGGCGCTGCGGAAGAAACCGCTGATAGCGCTGATGCAGAGGAAAACGGCGACGACACTGCTGAGACAGCGGACGAAGGCGACGACGCTAAATCCGACGATGACGGTGATAGCGACATTGAAAGCGTCGCAAGCGAAGACGACGAAGAAGAGGTTCGTCCGGTTCGCAAGCCGCGACCCAAACGCTATAAAATCCAAGAAGTCATCAAGGTCCGTCAGGTCCTGTTGGTTCAGGTCGTCAAAGAAGAGCGCGGCAACAAAGGCGCTGCCCTGACCACCTATCTGTCGCTGGCCGGGCGCTATTGCGTTCTGATGCCGAACACCGCCCGTGGCGGTGGTATCAGCCGCAAAATCACCAATGCCGCCGACCGTAAAAAGCTAAAAGAAATCGCAAATGAAATGGATGTGCCTGAGGGTGCAGGCCTGATCATTCGCACGGCGGGGGCACAACGCACCAAGGCCGAGGTCAAACGTGACTATGAATACCTTCAGCGTCTGTGGGAACAGATCCGCGAGCTGACGCTGAAATCCAGCGCGCCTGCGAAGATCTATGAAGAAGGCGACCTGATCAAACGGACAATCCGCGATCTTTATTCCAAAGATATCGACGAGGTGATTGTCGCGGGCGAGGGCGGATATCGCACCGCCAAAGACTTCATGAAGATGATCATGCCGTCGCATGCAAAGAACGTGAAGCCTTATGTCGATCAACTGCCGTTGTTCGCCCGCTATCAGGTCGAGGGCTATTTGTCCGGCATGTTCAATCCGGTGGTTCAGTTGCCATCGGGCGGTTACATCGTGATCGGCGTGACCGAGGCACTGGTTGCGGTTGACGTGAACTCGGGCCGTGCGACCAAAGAGGGCTCGATCGAGCAAACCGCGCTCAAGACCAACCTTGAGGCCGCAGATGAGGTTGCCCGTCAGTTGCGCCTGCGTGACCTTGCCGGTCTGATCGTCATCGATTTCATCGATATGGACGAACGCAAGAACAACACCGCCGTTGAAAAGCGGATGAAGGACAAGCTGAAAACCGACCGCGCCCGTATTCAGGTGGGTCGTATTTCCGGCTTTGGCCTGATGGAAATGAGCCGTCAGCGTCTGCGCCCTGGTATGCTTGAGGCGACGACACAGCCGTGCCCGCATTGTCACGGGACCGGTTTGCTGCGGTCCGACGAAAGCGTCGCGCTGTCGATCCTGCGCCAGCTGGAAGAAGAGGGCGTTCGCGGCCGTTCGAAAGAGGTGTTGGTCAAGGCGCCAATCGCGATTGCCAACTTCTTGATGAACCAGAAACGCGAACACATCGCCGATATCGAGGCGCGCTATGGCCTTGCGGTTCGGATTGAATGTGATCCGTCGCTGGTGTCGCCGGACTTTGCCATCGAGAAATTCAAAACAGCAACACGCATCGTGCCCGAGGCCGCGCCTGTTGTAACGGCTGCTGCCGTCATCATGGATGACGAAGACGACGCGGATGTTGTCGATGAGGTCGAAACCACAGACGAAGAAGAGGGTGAGGCCAAGCCGAAGAAGCGCCGCCGCCGCCGTCGTCGTCGTCGCGGTGGATCGAACCAAGCTGGTGACGCGGCCGAGGCAGGGTCGGAAGACAACGCTTCGGATGACAATGCGTCCGACGAGGCCGAAGCTGAGGCGAAAGACGACGGTGATACCGCAGCTGAGCCAGCGGGCGACGCACCGGTAGAGACCCCAGCTGAGGCAGAGGCAAGTGAGCCGGCGGCAGAAGAAAAGCCCAAGCCGAAACGCACACGGTCGCGCAAGAAAAAGACCGAGGTTGTCGAAGAGGACAATGCAGAAGCGCCTGCTGAAACCGCAGAAGCTGCTGAGGCGGCTGAAGCCGAGCCAGAGGACAAGCCAAAGCCCAAGCGCGCACCACGTCGCCGGTCGACCAAAAAGACCGCCGAGGCCGAGGTCGCAACCGAAGAGGCAGCCGCCGAGGTCGCCGAGGAAAAGGTTGAGGAAAAGCCGAAGCGGAAAACGACCCGCCGCAAGAAAGCAGCCGAACCAGTTGCCGAGGCTGAACCAGCGGCAGCAGCGCCAGCGCAGGCTGAGCCAGAGCCCGCAGCCGAGGCCGTAGTAGCCGAGGCCGTGGCCGAACCGATCGGAGAGCCGAAAGCGGACGAACCGCCCAAGCCCAAGCGCCGCGGCTGGTGGTCATTGAACCGATAACGTTTCGAAACGCCGTCCCTTGGGGCGGCGTTTCTTTCATTTGATCGCCGAGATGTGACCTTTTGCGCAGCGCGTGGGTCGTGACGCCGACGGCGCACCGCGATATGCCTAGGGCAACAATGAAAGACCGCCGATGTTTGACCTGATTTCATCACAAACCGTTTTGGACGCTGGCCTTTTGGTTGGCATGTTTGTCGCGCTTATTGCGGGCCTGTTGTCGTTCCTAAGCCCCTGCGTCCTGCCCATCGCCGCGCCATATCTTGCGTATATGGGCGGGGTGTCTGTTTCGGAATTGGACGACAACGCCGCCGCACGGCGCAAGGTGATGCTGGCATCCGTATTCTTTGTGATGGGCCTGTCGACCGTATTTCTGTTCTACGGGTATTCGGCCTCAAAAATTGGCGAGCTGTATTTCGCGGTGTCCAACTGGGCCAACTATGTTGGCGGCGCGCTTGTCATCCTGTTCGGTTTGCATTTCCTGAACGTGTTTCGCATTCCCTTGCTGCAACGCGAGGCGCGGATCGAGGTTAAGGACCAAGGCGGGTCAGCCTTTGGTGCTTATCTGCTGGGGCTTGCTTTTGCCTTTGGCTGGACCCCATGCATCGGGCCGATCCTCGGCACGGTTCTGACGCTTGCCGCGAATGAGGCAGAGGCCGCACGCGGCGCAGCCATGCTGGCCGCCTATGCCTTTGGGCTGGGTGTTCCGTTTCTGGCCATCGCGTTTTTCTTTCCGCGGATGAAAGGCTTTATCAACTGGATGAAGCGACACATGCAGGTGATCGAGCGCGTTTCCGGCGTTCTGTTGGTTATCATTGGCATTCTATTGATCACGGGGCGGTTCACGATGATCAGCAACTGGTTGCTGAACCAGTTTCCGGGTTTGGCCGCCATCGGCTAAGGCCTTATCTTTGCCGGATTTTCGCGTTAGGCTGTGGTCAAACGGGCTGAGGCGTCATGGGCAACAACGGGCAAGACAGACATGTGTCACGTAGGCGGGTGTTTTATATTCCCGGCTATGATCCCATTCATCCACGCCGCTATCGCGAACTTTATCGTAAAGAAGGCGGGGATCAGGCGCGGATTTCATCCTATGACCTGACACTCGCCCCCAAAGGCGGCGGTGGGCGCTACGGTTGGACGGTAGATGCGACCATGGACGGGCGCGACACCCATGCGACCTTTGATGTGTTGGTTTGGTCCGACATTGTCCGCGACAGCATGTCCCGCAGCATTCCGGCCACCTATTGGCAATTGGCCCGCACCGCGTGGGAATATATCGCCTCGGGCGCCCTGTTTCGTTTGATGCGACTGCGCAAGGGGCCGGTGATTGCCGCGCTTTATCCGGTCGGGATGTTGTTGTTGCAATTGGCCATCGCGGTCGGTGTGGCGGCAATGATGGGGCACATCGGGGGCAGGGTCCTGCCGCTATCGGTGACATGGCCCGCCGGCATCGCCTGCGCGGTTCTATTGCTGCGCTGGTTCAATAAAAAAGACGGCAAGTTCTTTGCCTATTACCTGATGCACGACTACGCGTTTTCGGCCAAATATCGCGGCGCAAATCCGCCCGAGCTTGAGGCGCGCATGGCGGAATTTGCCGATGATATCGCGGGCGCCTTGACCGAAGACGTGGATGAGGTGCTGATCGTGGGGCATTCGTCGGGGGCGCATCTTGCGGTGTCGATCCTGTCGGACCTGATCCGGCACAAACGGGTGCCTGCGGGTGGCCCGACGCTTGCGTTCCTTAGCCTTGGGCAGGTGGTGCCTATGGTTAGCTTTCTCAAGGATGCTGACCGGCTGAGGGCGGATCTGAGGTTCCTTAGCATGACGGATCGCCTGTGTTGGGTGGATGTGACCGCGCCGGGTGATGGCTGTGCCTTTGCGCTGTGTGATCCGGTGGCGGTCAGCGGGGTCGCGACGGACCAACAAAAATGGCCAATCGTCTTTTCTGCAGCCTTTACCCAGACCCTGTCACCCGAACGGTGGGCGCAGTTGCGGTGGCGGTTTTTCCGTCTGCATTTTCAGTATCTTTGCGCGTTTGATCGGCCCAAGGACTATGACTATTTCCAGATTACAGCCGGACCTGTCACCTTGGCGGACCGTTACGGCGACAGGCCCCAGTCCCGCAGCCGGATCACGCGGGCTGTGAACAAATACACCTCGGTGCGCCATGACTGAGCTGCCACCAAAACCAGCCGCCCGCGCGGATAGGGTGAGCCTATGGCGCTATATGCGCCTGTTTGGGCAGGATATCCTAAGCGCCCAGCCCGCGCGGCTCTATCGGGCGTGGATGGCCGAATTCAAAACGCCATTTTTCCGTAGCTACCTGAGCAACGATCCGGCGATTACGACGGAAATCCTGAAAACCAATCCTGATAATTTTCCAAAATCGGATCGTGTTGGGGCCGGGCTCAGGCCGCTGTTGGGGAATTCGGTTTTCCTCACGAACGGCGATGTGTGGAAACGCCAACGGCGGATCATCGACCCTGCCTTTGAGGGTGGGCGGCTACGGGATACATTCCCAGCGATGTGGGCCGCGTCCGAGGCGGCGGTGGACCGTATGCCGACAGGGGGCAGCGTCGAGATCGAGGAACTTGCCAGTCACGCCGCTGCGGATGTGATTTTTAGAACGCTTTTTTCAATTCCGATCGAACACGACGTCGCGAGCCGTGTGTTCCACGAATTTCGCGCCCACCAACGCACGCAGCCGATTTTGAACCTTGCGGCCTTCATAAAAGGCCCGCGCTGGATGCCGCGGTTCTTTAAGCGCGAAACACTGCGAACGGCACAGGTGATCCGGCAATTGATCGGTGACCTGACACGGGAACGGCTGGCAGAGATCGCCGATGGCTCAGCGCCCGATGATCTGGCGACGAAAATCATGACGACCGTCGATCCCGAGACCGGCGATAGGTTTGATGTCGATGAAATGGTTGATCAGGTGGCTATCTTTTTCCTTGCTGGTCACGAAACATCGGCCTCGGCCTTGTCTTGGGCGCTTTATCTGTTGGCGATGTATCCAGAATGGCAGGACAAAATCGCCACTGAGGCACGCGGGCTAGAGCCTGATTTCAGCAACCTGTCCCGTCTAAAGGTCACGCGCGACGTGTTTCGCGAAACGCTCCGGCTTTTTCCTCCGGTGCCGATGATGGTTCGGGAAAATCAGACGGACGTCACATTTCGCGGGCGCGCAATCCGAAAAGGTGCGCAGTTTGTTCTATCGCCGTGGCACCTGCATCGGCACGAACGGATGTGGGACCGTCCGGATGAATTTTTGCCGGATCGTTGGACGACCGAGGCGGCCAAGGCCTCGGCTCGCGATGCCTATATGCCGTTTTCGGCAGGGCCGCGGGTATGTACGGGGGCGGGTTTCGCCATGGCCGAAGGGGTATTGTTGCTGGCACATCTGGTGCGGAGCTATCGGTTCGAACGGATCGCGGGCAGGGTGCCCGAACCCGTTGCGCATCTGACCGTCAGGGCCAAGGATGGTATTTGGCTTTCTGTACGCCAGCGATAGTTGAGTGCGGAAATTTGTGCAAAACCTATAGGCTGATACCGCGACAAAGATTCCAAGAAAAATACTTAACGTATTCAAAGCATTGGCTTAAATTTCTACTCATGATGGAATTCTCAGAATAGAAACATCTATTCTAATGTGTATTTTTGATATACCCTTTAGTCTATATCAAGTTGAGACGCCCATCTGCGCAAGCGAATTTCGTGTTTGCAGAAGATCAATTGGCGGTAGCAGTTTGACGTTTCAGATTTGGTCGTCTGTTCCCGATGCGGTGTCGGGGGTGTGTTTTTGAAGGTCTTTGGTTAACTGGTTCAATATCCAGACCCTGATAGCCGAAGCCAGCCCAACATCCCCTCGTTCCGCGTCGATGACCGAAGCCAATTCGTTCAAAGTCATATTTTTGTCTCGGGCTGCGTTGCGAAACGCAGCCCAAAATTCTTGTTCCAGCGACACCGATGTTCGGTGCCCCCGCAGCGTGAGCGAATGTTTTTCTGGCCGCCCGCTCATTCGTCTTCGAATTTCTGGGCGTCGAGGTGTTTGCGCAGATGGTCGGCCTGCGCGGCCTCTAGCAGTCGCTGGGCTTTGGTACGTCCAAATTTGACCGAATTGGCATCGGCGATAGCCTTCTTTTCGGCCCGGTCTTTTTCTTTGCGAAATTTGTTCAGGTTAACTGTGTTCGACATATGCGTTCCCCCTGGACATCGGACACCCTTAGTATCGCACGGAAACGTGTCTGGCCAATGTTGTTCTGAAAACTGTCCACAGAAAAAACAACGGCCGCCCAGAGGCGGCCGTTTAACGTGCAAAATGTCAGCGTTTAGTCTTTGGGACCGATCATTTGTTCTGGACGAACAACACGGTCAAAGGTTTCTTCGTCGACAAAGCCAAGGTTGATGGCCTCTTCGCGCAGGGTCGTGCCGTTTTTGTGCGCGGTTTTGGCTACGGTGGTGGCGTTGTCATAGCCGATGGTCGGGGCCAACGCGGTCACCAGCATCAGCGACTCTTTCATCAGCTTGTCGATGCGGGTTTCGTTTGCCTTGATGCCCGACACCATGTTGTCGGTAAACGCGCTTGCCGCGTCACCAAGCAGCTGCATCGACTGCAGCACGTTGTAGGACATCATTGGGTTATAAACGTTCAGCTCAAAGTGGCCCTGCGAGCCAGCGAAACCGATCGCCGCATCATTGCCCATGACATGCGCACAAGCCATGGTCATGGCTTCGGCTTGGGTCGGGTTGACCTTGCCCGGCATGATCGACGAGCCTGGTTCGTTTTCTGGCAGGATCAGTTCACCCAGACCCGACCGTGGGCCCGAACCAAGCAGGCGGATGTCGTTGGCGATTTTGAACAGCGAGCCAGCAACAGTTTTCAGCGCGCCCGAGAACATGACCATCGCGTCATGAGCGGCCAGTGCCTCGAACTTGTTCGGGGCGGTGACAAAAGGCAGGTCGGTGATTTCGGCCATGTTCGCCGCAACCATTTCGGCCCAACCCTTTTTGGTGTTCAGGCCGGTGCCAACGGCGGTACCGCCTTGCGCCAGTTCATAGATATCACCCAGCGCGGCCTCGACACGTTCAATGCCTTTGCGCACCTGATGGGCGTAACCCGAAAATTCCTGACCGAGGGTCAGTGGGGTCGCATCTTGTGTGTGGGTCCGGCCAATTTTGATGATGTCTTTGAATTCTTCTTGCTTGGCTTCAAGCGCGGCCAGCAGTTTGCGCAGACCCGGCAGTAGCAGGTCACGGGCATGCATCGCGATGCCAACGTGCATTGCGGTTGGGAAAACGTCGTTCGACGATTGACCCATGTTGCAATGGTCGTTCGGGTGAACAGGGGTTTTCGATCCCATGGCACCGCCCAACATTTCAATGGCGCGGTTCGAGATGACCTCGTTCGAGTTCATGTTCGACTGTGTGCCCGAACCGGTCTGCCAGACGACCAGCGGGAAGTTGTCGTCGAACTTGCCTTCGATCACTTCGCCAGCGGCGGCAATGATCGCATCGGCGATTTCGGCGTCCATATTGCCCAGTTCCTTGTTCGCCATCGCGCAGGCCTTTTTGACCACGCCGAGCGCACGGATGATCGGAACAGGCTGCTTTTCCCAACCAATTGGGAAGTTGATGATCGAACGCTGGGTCTGAGCGCCCCAGTACTTGTCAGCAGGAACTTCGAGCGGGCCGAAGCTGTCGGTTTCTGTACGGGTCGCGGTCATGGAACTCCTCCGGGTGATTGATCACGGGCGGTTTAGCCCAGCAAACGCACCCGCGCAACTGATTGCGCCCTTGAAAACAACGCCAAATGCGGTGTTTGCGATAACCGTTTGGTGTTTGTGATCACAAAGGGTTTGTTCCACGGCGATTGCTGCAAATCACGACATCACGCGATGCGCAAACAGCCCAGCCACCATGAGTCCATGGCTGTGCGGATTTCAGGGCAGGTGAAAACGGGGGCAGGCTTACTTGCGGAAGCTATCGAGGCTGACAACTTCGGCCTCTTGACGAGGTTTATCCTCGGCTTCGGCCATTTCCTCCATTGGTGCCTCTTCGTCGTCGTCCTCTTCGTCGTACTCTTCGATTTCCTCTTCATGAGTTTCGAAGCGCAAACCAAATTCAACAGAAGGATCCACGAAGGTGCGAATGGCGTCATACGGCACATACAGCGGTTCGGGATTGTCACCAAAGTTGAGAGTGACCGAAAATCCTTCGTCTGTGACGGTGAGGTTTTCGAACCAGTGTTCCAGAACGATCGTCATGTCGTTCGGATAGCGGTCAGACAGCCAATCCGCCAGTTCAGCATCAGGATGGGCCGTATCGAAGGTGATGAAAAAATGGTGCTTGCCCGGCAGGCCCTCGGTCGCAATGCGGGTCAGCACTTTCTGAATGAGGCCGCGCATGGCCTCATGCATCAATTTTCCGTAGTCGATAGAACGGCTCACTTGATATTCCTTTCGGTCGTATCTCAAGCATAAGAGATTCTTGGCCGGATGAAAGGGCAATCCGTTCTTACAGCCAAAGATCGACCCCTAAACCGAGAACCGACACAACCCCAAGGACCAGAATGACCGGCTGTTTGCGCCAAAGCAGCAAGACCGCCGCCACGGCGGCCAGACCTGCGGCTATTGGGTCAAAGCTGGATGTCACGGGCAGAGTGACCGCGAGCCATGGGATGTCGGTCGCGGCGACCTGAGTAAAAAATACATGGGTGGCAAACCAGATCGATAAGCTGCCAATCACGCCGACCACCGCGGCGGTGATCGCAGCGAGGGCGCCTGCCAGACGCGGGCGGCCCGCGATCCAGTCAATCAACGGCGCACCGGCAAAAATCCATACGAAACAGGGCGCAAACGTCACCCATAGCGCCAGCAGGCCCGCGCCAAAGCCGCCGCCGCCAGTGTTTGTGTCGGCAATGATCGCCACAAACTGCGTGACAAGGATCAGTGGCCCCGGCGTTGTTTCCGCAAGGCCAAGCGCGTCAAGCATTTGGGCGGTCGACAACCATCCAAGATTGGTGACGACCTCTTGGGTCATGTAGGTCAGAACCGCATAGGCGCCGCCAAAGGTCACAACAGCGAGCGTCGCAAAAAACGTGCTGACCTGTTTTAGGAACGGATCGTTGATCAGCAACAGCGGCGCTAGCCAGATGACGATCCCAATGGCTAGGGTCGCAAGAGGGCGCTGCCATGCCAGCCTTACCGTCGGTTGCGCGGCCTCAGGCGCGCCAACTGCGCCAATGACCGCCGCGACCGCGATCACGATTGGAAATGGAATGCCAAAGGCGAACAGCGCCACGAATGCGGCCATTGCAATCGCGATATGGGGGCGCCCTGTTAGGGCGCGCCGCGACAATTTTACGATCGCCTCGATCACGATGACGACTACCGTCGCCTTGATCCCGAGGAACAGCGATTGAACCACAGGAACGCCGCCGAATTCCGCATAGAGCAGCGCCAGGGCAAAGATGACGAGCGCGCCGGGCAAGACAAATAGGCCGCCGCCGATCAGCCCACCGACAATGCCGCGCAACCGCCACCCAGCATAGGTCGCCAGCTGCATCGCCTCGGGTCCCGGTAGCAGCATGCAAAAGGACAGGGCGCGCAGATATTGTTCCTCGGACAGCCACTTTTGTTCATCGACCAAGGTTTTGTGCATCAAGGCAATCTGCGCGGCGGGGCCGCCAAATGACAAAACGCCGATGCGGCCAAAGACGCGGCACAGATCGGACAAACGGGGCGAAGGGGTCTGTGTGTTCATCCGTGCAGCCCTAACGGCAAATTGTGACAGTTCTGCTGCGAGCGGTGCGGGGTTACCCGAGGATAAAGGTGATCTCGCGCAGGATTTTCCGGCGGATCGCCTCGGGGTATTCGCGGTGACCACGTGAAGTGATGACAAATCCATCGCGGGTGATGATCTGTCTACGATAATAGGTCGTGATCGCAAGGCCCATGCTTTCAATCGCGATCCCGTTTATCGTGATGCCCATACGTTCGGCGCGGCGCGATAAGGGTAAAACCTCGATCCCGTCATTCGCGGTGCCATCCCCAGATACATCAATGATCCTGCGTCCGCAGGTGGGCGCGGATTCCATATGATCCAGCGCCGCCGCCAGCGCATTTCCTGGTGCTGTGCCGGACAGGCTAAAGGATCGCGGGGTTTGGCGGGCGATTTGGGCAAAGCTGGCGACATCGAGATCCGATCGCATGTGCTGCCAGTCTTGGGTGATCAATTGGCGATCCGCGCCTGACCAATGCATCACCGACAGCGCGATGTTCCCCGCAACCAGTTGCTGACGGATTTCGATATCCTGCAACGCATTGGCAAGCCCATCGGTCTGAACGCGATATTCCGCCTCATCGATGGAATTGGAAACATCAATCATCAGCAATAGCGCCGTCGTGCAGGCCATCGCCGACTGAGCCAGACAACCGAACAATACAATCAAAAGGGTACGGACCATGACATCAGCGTCGGCCAAAGGCCGCGGTGAAATCAAGGAAAATGTGGGAAATGCAGGATTCTGTTGCCAGGTTCCTGCGGACCCCGCCTAGCACTGCAACGCACTAGGGCTTAGATTTCAGTATCTCCGACCGCTTACGCAGCCATTGCTACTGGAGCACGATTGTCATTTGCAATTGTACAGTTTGAACCGATAACGGTGGTATCTCACCGAGACAAAGCAACTTCTTTACACGTTCGTCGATCCTATTTCGGCCCCATAGCCGCCAAATGAACGGTGTTTGGTGGAGCCGCAGGGTACCGCCCCCTGGTCCGATCCGCTTATTACAAGCACGTTTATGTCCATAGTCCCGAGGGACGAGTCAGATATAGGCATTGGGTCTGCGAAAGTGAAGGGGGTGCGTGCCAATTCGTCACGCCCGCTGGACAGCGCAAATGGTTTGTCCATAGTGGCGAGCGAGGCATGAGATTTGGGAGGATGACATGCGTGCACTTATGATGCAGCAGGGCGAGGATGGCCTGGCCGCAGCCGAACTCAAGGACATTTCAATTGATGATCTGCCGCAGGGCGATGTTCTGGTAAAGGTCGAGTATTCCACCCTCAATTACAAAGACGGGCTGTGCCTGTCGGCCAAGGGCGGCGGTTTGGTGCGCAATTATCCGCATGTGCCGGGCATTGATTTTGCTGGCACGGTTGAGGCCTCGGATAACCCGAAATTCGCCAAAGGGGACAAGGTCGTTCTGACCGGCTGGCGCGTGGGCGAGGTGCATTGGGGCGGCTATGCTGAATACGCCCGCGTCAAAGGCGACTGGCTGGTGCCACTGCCCGATGGATTGACACCGCGTCAGGCGATGCTGGTCGGCACAGCCGGTTTTACAGCCATGTTGGCGGTTATGGCACTAGAGGATCACGGTCTGACGCCGGACAACGGCGAGGTGTTGGTCACAGGCGCCGCCGGTGGTGTGGGATCGGTTGCAACGGCGATTTTGGCGGCCAAAGGCTATCAGGTTGCGGGCGTGACCGGACGGGCCGATCAGGCTGGCTATCTGACCGATCTGGGTGCGTCGCGTATTGTTGCACGCGAAGATTTGGCCGAAACCGTCAAGCGCCCGCTTGAGTCTGAAACATGGGCGGGCTGTGTGGATGCCGTGGGCGGCGCGATGTTGGCGCGGGTGCTTGGCCAGATGAAATATGGCGGCAGCGTTGCGGCTGTCGGGTTGGCGGGCGGTGCCGCGCTGCCTGCAACGGTAATCCCGTTCCTGCTAAGGGGGGTGAACCTGCTTGGCATCGACAGCGTTATGAAACCGACCCAAGATCGCATCCGCGCATGGGCCGAGGTCGCGGCGCATCTGCCGATGGATCGTCTGGAACAGATGGCGGTGCCTGCATCCTTGGGCGATTTGCCGAAACTTGGCGCCGATATTTTGGCGGGGCAAGTTCGCGGTCGGGTGATTGTCGATCTAAACGCCTGATAAACCTTGACCTTCTGTTTGCAGCATTATCTTAGCGACAAACAGGAGGTCACATGAGCAGAAACAGGCCCACACTCGTTTGGTTCCGTCGTGATCTGCGTCTGGCAGATCATCCCGCGCTGACAGCCGCCGCCAATCGCGGCGGTCCGGTTGTTCCTGTGTACATCCTTGATCCGCTGACCGAGGCGCAGGGCGCAGCGCCCAAAATGCGCCTAGAAATGTCGATTGATGCCTTGGCCAAGGATCTGGCCTCAAAGGGAAGCAGATTGATCCTGCGCCGCGGTGAACCGGCCGAGGTTTTGGCCGAGCTGGTCAATGAAACCGGCGCGGATGCCGTCTATTGGTCGCGCCTTTATTGGCCTGCGGTGAACGACAGGGACGCCGCCGTCAAATCCAGCCTCAAGCATACTGGCGTCGACGCCCAAAGCTTTGCCGGTCATTTGCTGTTCGAACCTTGGACCGTACAGACGAAAACGGGCGATTTTTACAAGGTTTACACGCCGATGTGGAAATCCGTTCAGGGGCGCGATGTTGATCCCTGTTTGCCTGTTCCGCCCATCACTGCCCCCGCCGCGTGGCCGCACAGCGCGGAATTACAGGACTGGCACATGAGCGCCGACATGCGTCGTGGTCGCGCCATTGTGGCCCGCCATCAATCGGTGGGCGAAGCCGCCGCCAGCGATCGGTTGGCCGAGTTTATCGATGACAAAATCGCGACATACCAAACCGCGCGGGACATGGTTGCCGAAGACGGGTGTTCGGGGCTGTCTGAAAATCTGACCTACGGCGAAATTTCACCGCGCGCATTATGGCACGCCGGTCAGCGCGCCCTGCAAGAGGGCAAGGCAGGCGCTGAGACCTTTGTCAAAGAGGTCGTGTGGCGCGAATTTGCGTATCATTTACAATATCATACGCCGCATATCTTGCGTGAAAGTTGGCGTCCTGAATGGGCCGGTTTCCCGTGGAATACGGATGACACGCATCCGGATGTTGTGGCGTGGAAACAGGGCCGGACGGGCGAACCGTTCGTCGATGCCGCGATGCGCGAACTTTATGTCACGGGCAAGATGCACAACCGCGCGCGGATGATTGTCGCGTCGTATCTGACGAAACACCTGCTGAGCCATTGGAAAATTGGCATGGATTGGTTCGCTGATTGCCTGACCGATTGGGATCCTGCAAGCAATGCGATGGGCTGGCAATGGGCGGCCGGATCAGGACCGGATGCCGCCCCGTATTTCCGCATCTTTAATCCGACGACGCAGGTGGAAAAGTTTGATCCGCAAAGGACTTATCGCCGTAAGTGGATAGCAGAGCGATATTCGGAACCAACGCCGACTGCGCTTGAGTACTTTGACGCAATACCGGTTTCGTGGTCTTATCATTTTCAGAACGGCTATCCCGAGCCGATCATCGACTTGGGAACAGGGCGGCAACGGGCGCTTGATGCCTATAAAACCGCCCGATCATAGTCGCGGCCAAAACGAATGCCGCAAATACCAATGGGGGAAACAATGATCTTATATTCGACCAAGGGGCAATCGAACCTACCGAGGTACTTTGCTCAGGTTTTCGATGTGATTTCGAAAATGAAGCGGGGCCGGATGGATTTTGTATTGCCCGACGGACGCACGTTCCGCTGGGAAGGTGAACAGGCGGGGCATGTTGCTGTCCTCAATATCCATCATCCTGACCTCTTCGCACGATTGGTTCGCGAAGGCGACTTGGGCTTCTGCGAGGCCTATATGGAAAAGTGGTGGGACACGCCGGACCTTATGGCGTTTCTTGATCTGGTTCACGAAGAAGAAAACGATGTTTTCGACAGCTTCCCCGGTCAGTCGCTGGTGCGTGCCTATGAGCGTCTGCGGTTCTGGTTGCAGTCAAACACCAAGAAACAGGCGAAGAAGAACATCAGCTATCATTACGATTTAGGCAATGATTTCTATGGCTTGTGGCTCGATGATACGATGACGTATTCGTCGGCAAAGTTTGAAACCGGCCAAGAAGATCTGGAAAAAGCACAGATCCAGAAATACGCGTCGATGGTGGACGAGATGGGCGCCAAAGAAGGGGACCACGTTCTGGAAATCGGCTGCGGCTGGGGCGGTTTCGCTGAATACGCCGCGAAAGAGCGCGGGCTAAAGGTAACCTGCCTGACCATTTCCAAAGAGCAGTATAAGTACGCGGTAGAACGCATTGAAAAGGCTGGTCTTTCTGATCGCGTGACAATCAAGCTTCAGGACTATCGCGATGAACAGGGGCAATACGACGGGATCGCCAGCATCGAAATGTTCGAGGCCGTCGGCGAACGCTATTGGCCGACGTATTTCGAAACGCTCAAGCGGTGTTTGCGACCCGGCAAAAATGCGACGCTGCAGATCATCACGGTGACCGACAAACGCTGGGATGTGTATCGCAAGGGTGTCGATTTCATTCAGAAATACATCTTTCCGGGCGGTATGCTGCCCAGCCCAACGGTGCTGCGCCAGCAGGTTGAACGCGCCGGATTGGACGTCAAACGGTCGATTGAGTTCGGCGAAAGCTATAGCGTCACGCTGCGTCGTTGGTACGACACGTTCAACGATAAATGGGATCAGGTGGCCAGCATGGGCTTTGATGATCGTTTCCGCCGGATGTGGAACTTCTATCTCGCCTCTTGCGCGGCGACATTTCATAGCCGAAACTGTGACGTAACACAGATAACGGTGTCGCGGCCCGCATGATCCTTGGGTAAGTCGACGCCAACAAGGGAGGGGTCGACTTGCCAACAGCAGCCAAGGCCGTATCAGCAATCCTGTTCGGCGGATTGTTTTATTATCTTACAACGCTATCCATCGTCACCTTTGACGATGGCCTTTTGCCCAAATGGTACTATGAGGTGAATGTCCTTATCGCCGCCATCTGCGGCTGGCGCATCTTGGGGGAACGCGCGGGGCGCAGCTATTCCTATGCGATTTCGCATAGCGTCACGACCTTGGTTGCCATCGTGTTCTGGGTTTTGCTGTCACATGGGTTCAGCGAGATGATTAAACAGTCACTTCGTAACCAATATGACACCGTGATGGATGCAATTCCGGGGTCATTCGGAAATTCGTTGGATTTGGGAAAACAGCTAGCTACGAGCGAGATTCTGGTCACTATGGTGATAGCTACATTGGTTATTGCATTTGTGGTGGAATTTACGAGCCGCCGCTGGAGTTAGTTTATGAACATTTTCATTTATGGGACCCTGCGTGATCCCATCGTTTTTCGTAACCTGACGGGAACGGATTTGAACGGTGTGCCGTTTGACCTGCGCGGGTTTCGGGTGGATCGCGTAAAAGACAGTGACCTGCCGATGATCCTGCCGTCGGCGGATCACGTGGCGACAGGATTACTATTGCGTGATCCCGATCCAGAGGTGATTGACCGGCTTCATGCCTATGAGGTTCCGTTTGGCTATGTTCCGGTGACGCTGGATCAAGATGGGCAATCGGTGACCTATTATCAGCCGCCAGACGGGCAGCAAACGTCGGGTCAATTGTGGGATTTGGCGATCTGGCAGAGCGAAAGCGCCCTGCCTGCCCAATTTGCCGCGGCCGAGATCAGGTCTATCAATCCGCCGTTGACGGGGGATCAGTTGGTCGCCCAATGGGGCATGATCCAACATCGGGCACATACGGCCGCACGGGCGGCAACCCAGAGCGCACCATCGACCGTTCGCCGCGTTGCCGGTCGGGCCGAGGTTGTGAACAACCGCCTGATTGCGGGCGACTTTTTCCGGTTTCGGAGCGTCGATCTGCGCTATGAAACCTTTGAGGGCGGCGTGACCGATCCCTTACCGCGTGAGGTGTTTCAGGGCGGTGAAGCGGCGCTGATCCTGCCCTATGATCCGGTCCGCGACACGGTTCTATTGGTGGAACAATTCCGCGTTGGCAGCTTTTTTCGCGGTGACGGTAATCCATGGATGCTGGAACCTGTCGCTGGCCTGATTGATGCGGGCGAAACCCCGCGTGAGGCGGCGATACGTGAATGCGCAGAAGAGGCGAATGTCATCCCGTCCCATGTAGAATTGATGTTCGGTGCTTACCCGTCGCCGGGTGGATCGACCGAATATCACCACTGTTTTGTCGGCATCGTCGATCTGCCGGAAAGTGACAGTTATTTCGGCGGCTTAGAGGACGAAGCTGAGGACCTGAAGCTGCATGTTTTGCCCTTTGACAAGGTGATGGAGCTGGTCACAACCGGCGAAATTTGTGTGTTGCCCTTGATTGGCATGTTGTGCTGGTTAGATCGCAACCGTGCGCGCCTGCGTCCAGCGGGTTGAGTTCCGCGCCGCTCAAGCCTACACAGGGACAAAAGAAAAGGTTCCGCCCATGACGTTCAAACCAGACCTCGCTGCCGCTGTCGGCAACACCCCTTTGATCAAACTCCGCGCTGCGTCCGAAGCAACGGGTTGTACGATTTTGGGCAAGGCCGAGTTCATGAACCCTGGGCAATCGGTCAAGGACCGCGCGGCGCTGTATATCATCAAAGACGCGATCGAACGTGGTGACCTGAAACCGGGCGGCACCATCGTCGAAGGGACCGCCGGTAACACCGGTATCGGTCTGGCGCTGGTTGGCGCGTCGATGGGGTTCAAAACGGTCATCGTTATCCCCGAAACCCAAAGCCAAGAGAAAAAGGACATGATCCGCTTGGCTGGGGCCGAACTGGTTCAGGTGCCTGCGGCGCCGTTCAAGAACCCGAACAACTATGTCCGGTATTCGGGCCGTCTGGCGGCCGAAATGGCGCGCAAATCGAACGAGGGCGTCATTTGGGCGAACCAGTTTGATAACGTTGCGAACCGTCAGGCCCATATTGAGACCACCGGTCCGGAAATCTGGGAACAAACCGGCGGCAAGGTTGATGGTTTTGTCTGTGCCGTTGGTTCGGGCGGTACATTGGCCGGTGTCGGCATGGCATTGCAGCCCAAGGGCGTGAAGGTTGCATTGGCCGATCCGGATGGCGCGACGCTCTATAACTATTACAAAACGGGCGAACATAAGGCCGAAGGTAGCTCGATCACCGAAGGTATCGGGCAGGGGCGTATCACCGCAAACCTCGAAGGGTTCACCCCCGACATGGCCTATAATATTTCGGATGCCGAGGCGCTGCCGATTGTGTTTGACCTGTTGCAGAACGAAGGCCTGTGCTTGGGCGGATCGTCGGGTGTCAACATCGCGGGCGCCATGCGCATGGCCCGCGAAATGGGACCGGGCCACACCATCGTGACCATTCTGTGCGACTATGGCACCCGCTATCAATCCAAGCTGTTTAACCCTGAATTCCTGCGGTCCAAGGATCTGCCTGTGCCGGAATGGCTTCAGCGTGGTCCATCATCGATCCCGGGCGTGTTCGAAGACGTTTAACCGCCTGCCTGCAGAAATAATGACAAAGCCCGACCATCGTGTCGGGCTTTTTTCAGTAAATGTTGCATTCGTAGAGCAGAGACGAATTTCAAGCGCAAGGACCGCTTGGAGCTTGGTGTGCAAGCTATTTGTTTAATGGCAAGTTAGCAAAAGCAGATACAAGAGCCCCAAGAAAAACATACCCCAATACAGCTTCAGCAGCACTCAAGCCTCTGCAAATTCCAATTGGTTGAATGTCTCCATACCCAAGTGTCGTGAATGTAACATATGAGAAGTACAGGTAGTCAAAATCGGTGTGAGAATTTTGAAGACACTTTTGGTAATCGCCTACTAGTAAATAGAGGGTGGCAAATGCCACAGGAGCGACCCAAACAACGACAATCGACCAGAAAATAACCCTATGGATAGGTGAGATAATCTCACGCCTTATCGATTTTGACGTGAAGGTTACCATTGCAGCAACAAAGACTACCGATTGAAAAAAAACCGCCACAAGAAACTTCCACCTAGGTCTGCTGATGCAACCAAAAATACGACGCCCGCGACGATAACAACCGTCACACTATTAAAAAGAAACTCATACGTCGAATTGGAAACAAGGAATCTTCTTCTATCAGGCAATGTGTACTTCTGCTCACTTTTTCACCAATTTACTTAAATGAGCCTATGCGTCCTTTCCCGGTTCCGGAACCGGACATTAGTGCACCTGCAGCAAAAACTAACTTCGTCCGCACCTGTGACATTGCTTGGGAACAGCTCTCGTCGATTTTTTCGGAAACTTGCCGTTTGAAAATGCGCTGCGAACAAGCACTCTCGGCCTTGTGGTGCAACATTTACTGCAATGGGCGGACGTTGTGTTGGATCTTTGTTTTGGTGTGATGGCCATCTACACGTATAAGCCGAAAGGGGCTGGCCTGTTCTGCGTCTAAGTTGATAGTGATTGGCGGGCACAACGGCACCTGAAAGGCGATCCCCAATGGACCAGTATTCCGGCTATAAATGGTTGATTGATGAATTGGTCGAGGTTGCCAATCGGAACGTTATTGCAAATCGCATTCGGCAAAACGGTCATAGCGTCCGAACGAACGACAGTGATGATTTCCCGCTAAGCGCCGATGAAAAGCAGGAAAAGGACCTGCTTTTGTCGCTGTCGCCGGATGCGCGTATTGCGGTCGCAAAGATGATCGAACGGGCCAGACGTTCGGCGGTGCACGACATTGCCAGTTTTCTTGAGGACGAAATCACCGTCGGGAAGATGTCTGTTTTTGTGGGCGATCAGAAACTGGAAGATAGCCCATATGCCTCGTATCACTATGATTTCACATGCCGGATAGAAGGCGACGACTGGGCTGATCTGGATTGATCATATGCGCCAGTTTGTGGTGCTTAGGCGTTCGCATGGTGTGAAGGTCGCAAAACCCTTTACCGAGGCTGGTATTGAGATACCATTTGCATGAACCATTGCTGCATCGAAGGTAGTGATCATGACCGAGCCGCTTTATCGATCCGACCCATATTGTCGCGAAACGATGGGAACCGTATCCGCCATCACGGACGAGGGCGGCATCGTGCTGGATCGGTCGATTTTCTACCCCCAAGGCGGCGGCCAGCCCGGGGACAGCGGCATTTTGCGTTGGGACGGGCACGAGATCGAAATCGCAACCGCGATCAAGGGGCTGAACGACAGTGTGATCCTGTTGCCGGCGGAACCAGTGTCATTGCCGTCAATCGGAACCGAGGTGACCCAAATCCTAAACTGGGAACGCAGGCACCGGCACATGCGCGTGCACACGGCGCTGCACCTGTTGTCGGTCGTCATTCCGTTGCCCGTCACGGGCGGGGCGATCGGGGCGGACAAGGGGCGCCTGGATTTCGATATGCCCGAGGCGCCGGATAACAAAGCCGAGTTGGAAGACACGCTAAACCGACTGATCGCCTGCGATTTTCGGGTGACCGAGGAATGGATCACAGAGGGCGAGTTAGACGCCAATCCCGGGCTGGTCAAAACCATGTCCGTCAAACCGCCACGTGGCGCTGGACGTATCAGGTTGGTGCGGATCGGGGCAGGGGAAAACACCGCCGACCTTCAGCCATGCGGCGGCACGCATGTCGCGTGGACGTCCGAGATCGGAAAGGTTCGGCTGGGCAAAATCGAAAAGAAAGGCGCGCAGAACCGGCGCGTCAGTCTGCACATCGAATAGGTCTAGTCGGTATCGGGCAGCCCTTCACGCGATAGCAACACGGCCACAGGACGCAGGCCATCAACGTGGCTGCAGATCACCAGCATCATCACCATGATGGGCACGGCCAAGAACATGCCCGCCAGCCCCCAAAGGGTGCCCCAAAACGCAAGGCTGATGATAATGCCAAAGGATGAGAGCCGCAGGGCGCGGCCCATCATCATTGGCTCGATCACGTTGCCCATGGTGAACTGAATGACGCTAGTAATACCGAAAACCAGCCAGACGGTGTTCGAGTCATTGGTCTGCACATAGGCCACAAAGGCCACAAGGACAGTCGCCGCCACAGAGCCAACATTCGGGATGTAATTCAGAATGAAGGTCAAAATCGCCAAGGCGATCGACAGCTCTAGCCCTGCGGTATGTGTGGTTGCATAGACCATGGCGCCGGTCAGAAGGCTGATGATCGTTTTGACCAATAGGTAATAGTTCACGCGATGCATGATTGATCCGGCGATGCGTGACACCTGACGCGCCCGATCCTGATTGCCCAGCAGGTTCAGCAGCTTGATATCGAACCAAATACGTTCTGCGAATAGAAAGCCGACAAACAGGATCACAAGGATCGTGAATGACACAAGGCTACTGGCCTGACCTGCGACAGCCTGCAGATAGCCCGAGACCTCAAAACTGCTCAATGTATCGACGATAGAGGTCTGAACGTCGGGGCCCATAAAGGCAAACAGGTCCGCAATCGCGGCAGGGGCGCGGTCGGTGTAGGATAGCGCCACGCTCACCACCGTGTTGACCTGAGAAATCAGCAGCGCCGACAACGCCAAGAGCGCCAGCGCAATCAAAACCAGCGCCGCAACGCTGGCCGCCCAGTTCGGGATGCGAATGACGCCGATCCGCTGTTTGGCGATAAAGTTGATCACATCCGATGTCATCGAAAACAAAATGATCGCTGTCGCCAGAGCGATCATCACAAACTGCGCTGAGGCAAGGAAAAATAGAACCACTGCCGCAGCGATAATCACAAGGCTGACCATCCGAATGCGTTCGGTGGGGGATGAGGCATCGGCGGGGCGTTCTGGGTTCATAAGAGGCTCGGACCTGATCAGTTTTCCCCATCCGTCATATCAAATGGGGGCACGCCGACAAGTTTTGTTGTTCGGCCCTTGCAAATCAGATGCATGTGTGGCTAAACCCACCTCCACGGACAGTTGGCCGAGTGGTCGAAGGCGCACGCCTGGAAAGTGTGTAGGCGGGGAACCGTCTCGAGGGTTCGAATCCCTCACTGTCCGCCATTTGCCTCCGCGAAAGCGTTCTCCCGATCCGGCTGCGGCCGGATTTTTCCGTTGTTTTCGAGGTTTATGCGGGAGGAGCTGTTCACCGGCTGCGGCGCGAGAACCCCGTAAGCGGTCTCTCAAGGCCCATATTCTCCGGACCTCATGACTGAGCCAATTTGGTGAATTTCTTATAAGCCTCTGTAAGAGAAAAAGAAAATTCAGCGTCCGAAATTGCTTGGATTGGAGCCGCGTTAGCGTCTGTTGCGACCGGTTTCGGAATTTCTCAGGCCATGGCCCGTTCGAGCCTTTGCTTCCGACGCTCCCAATCGGGCATCACCTTGTCGAGGAGGTCAAAGAATGCTGCCCCGTGATGAGGCTCGGCCACATGGCAGAGTTCATGGGTGATCACGTAGTCGATGGCATCGACAGGGGCCTGAACTAGACGACGATTGAGTAGCAAACGTCCGGCCGGTGACATGGACCCCCATCGCTGCCGGGTCTGGCGTACGATAAGGCCCATTGGCCTGAATGCCTCGGGATCCGGGAACAGGCCGAGACAGAGTTCGATCCGTTCCGGAAACTTGATGTGGGCTCGGTCCCGGTACCATGCCTCGACCAGTTCGCGTGTCACCTCCGGCCTGGTCGGTCGGTGACTCTGCACGACGATGAAGCCGCGGATCAGCTTCACGCTTTCTTGGACATGCGGGACGACCTTCAACCGATATTGGCGGCCGAGGTAGAGATGGGTCTCCCCAGCGACGAACCGGCGCTCCGGCGTGCGCGGCAGGAACTGGGAGAAGTACCGCTGCTGCCTTGTCACCCAAGCCGCGCGTTTCCGCAGCTTGGCTTCGATGGCGTCTAGTGTTGCGTCCTCCGGAGCCGCGATTACCACCGATGCATCCGGCTCGACGGCGATTTCCAATGTCTTCCTCGGGCGTCGGACAATCTCGTACTGGATCTCCTGCTCGCCGTACCGCAGGCAGTGCAACTCCCTTGTCATGCTGCGAACCGAGCCCGGGCAAGATCCATAATCTTGAGTTCAAGATCGTCGAGCACCTCTACGGGGAGGTCGATGTCCTTCTCGTCGCGCAGGACATCGAAGAAGTAGTCATCAATGGCGTTGCGCAGATTGTTCTGGGCGACCTCGTTCGACCAGATGTCCACGATCAGGTGCGATTTGATGATGTCGATGATCTGTTGAGCGATCGCTGCGGCCTCGACGCCGGTCACTGTATCATCGCCCTTGGTCTTGAGCTGACCTTCCAAGACGCCGAAGAAGGCCTGAGCATCCTCATCGCCCCTAATGCTCTCCGGAACTTCCCGCCCCCGATCCTTGCGGGCCACCTTGCTCGCGAGATCCACGACACTGTTCAGGTATTCGCGCTCCGAGAGCCGCTTTTCGCGGTAGGCCCGGATGGTCTCTTCGAGAAGCTCGGAGAACTGTTTGTAGAACGTAGGGTCTTCATCCATCTTCTCGGTGATTGCCCGCCGGGTCGCGCTGGCGATGCGATCGGCCTTTGATGCCTCGGAGACCCCGGTCTCTTCGACGACTGCCTTCAGCGCGTCGGGATCGTTGATGTTTACCACCTCGATGATTGTTTCCGCCGGCATCGCAACGACATGGTCATCCAGCAGTTTCTGGATTTTCGGCTCGAATTCGCGGACGTCCACCGTCTCCTGGTAGCGAAGCTGGACCGACCGCCTTAGTTCCGAGAACTGCTTCCAGTCCCGCTTGAGTGCATCGATTTTGCTCCCGAACGCACGACCTTGCGCACAGTGTTCCGCGACACGCGAAGTTCCCGACATATCTGCTTGATCGACTTCTTCTGGATAAAATACGCCCGCCGGATCTTCGCAATCGTTTCCACAACAACCATCCCCAAATCGCCCCCCTTATCCTCTGGGGAAGCTACTCAGCTAAACATCAGGGGGGTCAATTTTGGACGCCGATTACCCCAATATAGGGGTCAATTTTGCATGCCGTTTCACACGCATTCACTTCGCCGTACAAAAGCGGCTGAGATTTACCGCAAGACAGGCAATCTCCGCGCGGTGCAACTGCTGCTTGGTCACACGAAGGTTGACAGTACAGTGCGTTATCTTGGCGTCGAACTCGAAGATGCCCTGAGTATCGCTGAGCGCATTGATATCTGAGCGATCTTGGCGAACGGTCCTGCCGTTCGCCATTTCAAAGCGGGTGTCTGTTCCTCGTGCGGCGTTGGTCAGTGCTGAGCCCAAACGGGCAGCCCATTTTCTCACCGCGTAAGACCTCTGCGCGGGGGCGTGATTTTCAGTTGAAGAATTGCTTTTGGTGTAGCGCTCGCTCCGCTGTTGATTCAGCGGGCAGGCTGATCTTGTCGTTTCGGTTTATGCGATTGCCGGGGTTTGCAGGTTGAAGGTGATCTTGTTTGCGGCCTTGAGCAGGTTCTGCCCGATCGCGGCCATCGCCAGTTGGGCGTGTGTTTTGGCCTGCCCGAAATAGCGGGCGCGGTGCAGGCCGAAAAGGCGTTTCATCGTGCCGAAGCATTGCTCGACCCGGAAGCGGCGCTTGGAGATCAGCTTGTTGACCCTCTTCTCGGAGGCGCGTAGCGGGCGGATCCGCGCGGCCTTGCGCATGATCCAGTCGCGCTGCTTGCCGCGCAGCCTCTCGCGATTGGCCTTGCTGGCATAGGCTTTGCCGGCAAGCACCCGCCGGGCGCTGGCCCATTCGATCATACACCCGAATTCCGGGCTCTTGGCGCGGTTGGTGGGCGTGGTGTGGACCTTGTCGATGAAGCCTTCCTCATCAGCGCGGGCAAAGGCCTTGTAGCCGAGCGTGGATTTGGAGCCCTTCCTGACCCATCTTGCGTCTGGATCGGCGCTGAAATGCATGTCTGGCGCATCGGACGCCTCGCCCTCAGCCCGATCCTGAGGGGCCTCGACATGAGTGCGGGGCCGGGCGGCACTCTCGACCAGCGTGGCGTCGATGATCGCCGCCTCGGCTTCCTTCAGCTTTAGCCCATGCGCTTCGATCTGGGCACAGACCTCAGCCAACAGATCGTCGTAAACCCCACCCTTCACAAGCGCATTGCGGAACCGGCAATGGGTCGTCTCATCCGGTACTGGCGCATGAAGATCAAGCCCGCAAAAGATCATGAAATCCAGACGGACTTTCAGGGCTCGTTCCAGCTTTGGGTCGGACAATCCATGCCACTGGCCAATGAGAAGGCACTTGAACAGGATCACCGGATCATAGCCCGGCGGCCCCTCTCCTGATCGCCCCAGGTCGCGCGTCAGGACCGGTGAAAACGCCCGCCAGTCCATAAGCGCATCGATCTTGGAAAGCACATCGTCATCCCCGATCCGATCCGCCGCCTCGCGCAAAAACAGGTCCATAAAACCGCCCCCGAAATCCTGACGAAACTATACAATCTCCAGCCAGATCAGGGAATCCCAACTTTATGCAGAGGTCTTTGCGTGTGCACGCAGCACAAAATATCGCTGCAGGCGCGCTATCCTCTACGCCGCAAAGCGGCAGGGATAGCGGCGATTGATTCGAGGCGCAGCGAAGATTGTCAGGACAGCTCACAAGTCGCGGACAAACCTGCCGTTCGAATACTTCTCTTGAACAACTGCTTTTGCCCACTGCTCGGCAACAAAACAAAGAGACAAAGCCGTAGCACTAGTTGCACCTCGGTCTAGCAGGGTTTGGTCCACACGACCGATCGTTTATGAGGTCTCGTATCTCGTTCACTGCGTTAGTCAATCATACTGCTTACGGTATGCTGATGCCTCGATCGGCTACCCGAATGTATTTCGATGGAAAATCCAGGGGCGGATGGTGGCATATATGCTGCATTCTGGATCACGCAAGGCTCAACGAAATGCTCGTGCAAGTGATCGACGTACTCGATCACACGGCCTTCCTTCGTACCGCTTACTGCCACATAGTCAATCATAGAGAGGTGCTGGACATACTCGCAAAGACCGACGCCGCCGGCATGCGGCCAAACCGGAAGTTCATACTTCGCAGCCAAAAGGAGTACTGACAGAACTTCGTTCAGACCGCCAATGCGGCAAGCATCGATCTGGACGATATCAATTGCTCCATCTGCGATGAGTTGCTTGAACATAATGCGGTTCTGACACATCTCACCGGTCGCCACCTTTACAGGCGAAACGGCTTCACGGATCGCTTTATGACCCAAAACGTCGTCGGGGCTGGTCGGCTCCTCAATAAAGTATGGGTCGGCGAATTGCAGGTCACGCACCCAAGAGATCGCCTCGTCCACTTCCCAGACTTGGTTGGCATCAATCATGACCCTTACGTCACTACCGAGCTCTTCACGCGCGATCCGCAGGCGCCGGATATCATCCTCTCGGCTACGTCCAACTTTCATTTTGACGTGAGTGAACCCCTGCTCTTTTGCCTCACGGCACAGCCGACGCATTTTATCGTCTGGGTATCCTAGCCAGCCTGCGGACGTGGTGTAGCAGGGATATCCCGTCGTTTGCAGGTCCTTGATCCGTGCTGCCTTACCGGGTTCGGCACGCTTCAGGATATCCAGCGCTTCGTCACGGGTCAGACAATCCGTCAAATACCGGAAATCGACGATATCGACGATTTCTTGAGGGGACATGTCTGCGACGAGGCGCCAGACCGGTTTTTCCCTTGCGCGCGCATAGAGGTCCCACAGCGCATTCACGACCGCGCCCACCGCAAGATGCATGACACCCTTGTCCGGGCCAACCCAGCGGAGTTGGCTGTCGCCGGTCAGATACCGCCATGTTTGGCCCGGCGATGTCGCAAACGCTTCAAGCGTAAGACCAACCAGAAGATGCCGCATGGCTTCGATAGCTGCACAACACAAATCGTTGCCGCGCCCTATCGTGAATGTCAGGCCATGCCCCTCAAGGCCCTCGGTATTCGTCTTCAAGATTACGTATGCCGCCGAATAATCCGGATCAGGGTTCATCGCGTCTGATCCGTCCAAGGCATCCGAGGTCGGGAATCTGAGGTCTAACACTTCGAGATCAGTAATCGTAGTCATGCTTTATCCTTGAATGACGGTTTGTCGTTGTCGCCCGAGGCCAGCAACTTCGAGTTCGACGGTATCGCCTGCACGAAGGTACCTGGGCGGTTTCATCCCCATTCCGACACCCGGTGGCGTGCCGGTGGAAATGATGTCGCCGGGTCGCAGCGACATGAATTGGCTGAGGTAGTGAACCAGGTGAGCGACCCCATACACCATCGTTCGTGTGGAGCCGTCCTGCATGCGCTGGTCGTTTACAGATAGCCACATATCGAGCGCCTGCGGGTCGTCGATTTCGTCTTTGGTCACAAGCCAGGGGCCGATGGGACCGAATGTGTCTGCCGACTTGCCTTTGGTCCATTGTCCCTGGCGCTCTATTTGAAACGCCCTCTCGGAAACGTCGTGAACAGTGCAATATCCGGCGACATAGTCCAGCGCCTCGCTTTCCGGAACGTATTTGGCTGTGCGACCTATGACGACGCCAAGCTCGACTTCCCAATCCGTCGCTGTCGATCCGCGCGGTAACTCCAGCGGATCGTTTGGCCCAACGATCGCAGACGTCGCTTTCATGAAAATCACCGGCTCGCTTGGAACGGCCATTCCGCTTTCTTCCGCATGATCCGCGTAATTGAGACCGATGCAGATGAACTTGCCAATACCGCCAACAGGTGGACCAAGCCGGACGGCGGAGTCGACGGCCGGCAGTGTGCTGCTGTCGAGCGCCGCAAGCTCCGTTAAACTGTCAGGGTGTAGGACCCCGCCAATAAGGTCGGGGACATGCCCGGAGAGGTCGCGAATTGTGCCCGTGGTGTCGATCAGGGCAGGCTTTTCTTCGCCCGGCGGGCCAAAGCGGCAAAACTTCATAGGTCTTCCTTCTTGTTTCTTGTGGGGCTTAGAGCGTGTTTCGTTGAATTGGAGTCATCGACCACGCTCTAGCTTATTGATTTGTCGCATGTTCGGACCATCAAACCGGTGCCCACTTTGATTGAACATGCTCTAAATCGTCCAACCGCCGTCGATTGCGTATGCTTGGCCCGTGGTGAAGCGGGCACTTGCCAGGTAAACGACAAGATCGGCGATCTCCTGTGGCGTCCCTATGCGTCCCATTGGCTGCCGCGCTTCAAAGTCCTTTCGCGCACTGTCGTAGTCGCCGCCCGCGCGAAGACGGTCCTGCAATGAGGGACTATCCACGGTGCCGGGGCAGATCGCGTTACAGCGGATGCCTTGCGCGACGAAATCAGCCGCGATTGACTTGGTTAACCCCAGAACGGCTGCCTTTGAGATGGAGTAAGCCGCGCGGTTGGGCACGCCTTTCATACTCGACGCAACCGACGACATGTTGACGATCGCACCGCCGCCACTGTCGATCATGCCGGGAAGCACTGCGCGCGTAACATCTGACATGGCAACGACGTTGAGCCGGAGTGCCCAGTCCAGGTCTTCGCCTGACATCTCCAACACGCTACCGGAATGCACGAACCCTGCACAGTTGAACAGGATATCGAATGCCCCGGATCGTTCCATCAGATCGTCGATCGCCTGGCGGTCGCAAACGTCGAGAGTTGCTGTATCCAGACCGTCTCTGTCCAGATCCTGGAGTGCCACGGCATTGATATCGGTTGCCAAGACATGCGCCCCTGCCGCGTGCAGGGCCAGCGCCGACGCGCGCCCTATCCCTTGGCCTGCCGCTGTTACCAGCGCTTTTTGTCCATTCAAGTTAGACATGATGTACCTCGGTGTTGTGTCCAAACAGGGCGCGTGGGTATGCGGATAAGGCAGCGCCCTGGGCGACCTGGTGGCGTTCTTCGTTAGAGAGCCCGGCCTTTTGCAGCACGGATTGGAGCATGTCGGCCCACAAATCCGTGCCACCGCCGAGAGAGACGACGGGGAAATTGCTGGCCGCCATCATGCGATCGGGGCCGAACAGTTCGATCGCCGTCAAGGCGCGCATTTGTACTGGTTCGAGCCTTGCTGCGGCACCAAAGGGTTCAATCAGGCCGGATAGTTTGGTTGAGACATTCCCATGGCGCGACACATCCAGAAGATTGGCTTCCCAGTCGGCCAATCCCAAATGATCCGCGGGGGGCAATCCACAATGGTCCAGAACGAACCGGGCGTCCGGCAGCGCATTGGCAAGCGCGGCCACACACGGCAGAAGCGGTGGGGGAGCAAGGCATTCGATTGTTAACCCTGCGTCCATAAGGATCGCCAGGTTATCAATAGCGGTCTGTTCCAAGATATCCCTAGGCCGCTGCATTCTGTTCAGCATCAATCGCACACCACAGACAAGCGGATCGTTTATCAACTCTGTCAGATGGGACTCAAAATGCTGACCTTGGGGATCGATCCAGCCAACGATACCGACGATACCGTCAATGTCGCGAGCTGTTCTTCGCAGCCAGTCAGAATGTGCTTTGCTCGGGGCGGATTGAACAACAATCGCCCCTGCGACTCCATTTCGGCCTAAATGGCTTTTCAGGGCCTCGGCTTGGCCCATCGGCGCAAGCTGCGGCTCTTGCTCAAGGATGAGAATGTCGTCATTCCGCGCCATGTCCCAAAGGTGGACATGTGCGTCTATGTGCACAGGGAACGTCACTGCATCAGCCCTACGGAGGCCGCATCAGCCCAGAAAGGATCGGGGATTTCGATAGCAAGCGCATCAATGGTCTTTTGAAGTTGCCTCGAACTCGACGCGCCCAAGAGTGTGCAATCAACACGTGGGTCACGGGACGGAAACTGCAACGCAGCCGCAAGCAGGGGGATTTCGTGCTGCGCCGCAAGGCCGGTTAGGTTCGTAAGCTCCGATATCTCTCGCGGTGAGATCGGTCGGTAATCGAACTTGGCCCCCGTCGTGGTTGCGCGCGCAAGACAGCCAGAGTTCAACACGCCGCCCGCGACCACCTTGGATCCGTTAGCCTGCGCTTTCGGCAAGAGGCATTCCCCGGCGGTTCGGTCGAGAAGAGTCCAGCGCCCGGCAACCAGGAGCACATCCGCGGCGTCAGCATCGATCGTATTAAGCAAGCCGTTCACGGTATTGCACCCGGCTCCGACCAAGCCAATGCGCCCGGCTTGCTGCATCTCGCGCAGCACCGGGAGCGCTTCGGCAAACGCCTGATCGGGGGCCGCTTCGATATCGTGAAGAAAGACGATATCGAGCCGCTCTCGAAATAGCCGCTCACAAGAGCGCTCTATCGATGCACGCGTCGCGGCCTCGGAGAAATCCCAGACATCGGCCTGACCGCTTTCGGACGGTGCCGGAGCGCCGAAGTCGCGAAAGCGTCCACATTTCGTAGAGACAAGTATGTCATCTGAGGCGTCTTTCAGTGCCTGACCAAGACGAACTTCGGCCTGGCCACCACCGTAAAGAGCGGCTGTGTCGAAATACTGAATACCCTTGTCGAGCGCCAGTTTGATGGTGTCGCGAGCCTCATCCTCCGGTGCAAGAGCAAGGGCAGCGGTGCCGAAACCTAGGTTGGGAATTGCGACTGGCATCACGACAGCAATCCCCAACGACGCACCGTTACGCGTTCGATTGGCCGGAAAATGAGGAAATCAAGGGCCAACCAGAGAATTCCGATCAAGATCATTCCCAGGATCACGATTTCAGTCTGGTACCACTGGACGGCCTCGAGGGTCATATATCCGATCCCGTCGGTACCCGCGATCATCTCTGCCGCGACAAGCGCGCGCCATCCGTAGGCCATTGATGTGCGCAGCCCGACCAGGATCTGCACGAGTGCGCCAGGGATCACCACGGTGGTGATCACATCCCACGAGGATGCGCCATGGCTTCGCGCGGCCCGATAGAGTACTTGGGGTATGGACTGCACCCCGATGACCGTCGAATAGATCGAGGAAAAGAATATCGTGTTTGCGATGACGAAAAGGACCGAGCCCTGACCAACGCCGAACCAGATGATGGCGAGGGGAACCCATGCAATCCCTGCAATTGACTGAAAGAAACTCAGAACAGGCGTCAGCGTTTCCGCGACGGCGCGATTCAACGCGATGGCGAGACCCAGTGGAATCGCGACCAGGTTCCCAATCACATAGCCCGTGGCAAGTCGTTTCAGGCTTGCCCAGATTTCAGAGAACAGACTTCCATCCAGTATCATCTCATAGGATGTCGAGAGGACAGTGCCGGGCGAGGGCAACTTATAGGCGGGAATGTCGCTCAAAGTCGGGGCGAATGCCCAGGCCGCCAGTACCACCACGAAGGGTAGAACTCCAGCCATGGCCATCGGGTTGAGTCTTGGCTGCGAAAGCGCAGGTGTGTCTGCTTGCGACGTCATTGGCTTTCTCCTTTGGCGCGGATCAGGCCCCAACGCTCGATTGTCGCTTGCTCGATGGGGCGCAAGAAAAGACGGTCAAGTGCAAGCCATAGAACACCCATCATGATCATCCCGACAACGACGCGGTCGGTTTGCCGGGTCGTGGCGCCCTCGAAAATCAAAAACCCAAGACCGGACCCGGCTGCGATCATCTCGGCAAATATCAATCCGCGAAATGCAAAGCCCGCTCCGACCCGGAAACCCGTGATGATGTTGGGCAAGGCCGAGGGCAGGATAACCGTCGTCAAGACCTGCAGGCGCGTTGCTCCAAGCGTCTTGACCGCATTGATCAGGACCTTTTGCACGGTCTGCACTCCGGTCAGTGTATTGTACAAGACCGGAAAGAATACGACATAGCTGATCGCGATCAGGATCGTGTTGAAGCCATAGCCGATCCAGATGACGAGAAGTGGTATCCACGCGACTTCAACGATGGCGTAGAAGAAATTGATGATTGGGCCGAGGAGACGGGACCAAAACCGCGAGAGCCCAATCAACAGGCCGAAAGCCACACCAAGCGACAACCCGACAGCCACCCCGGCAGTGTAACGCCAGGCGCTGTCAACCACGTAGCTCGGCAGGATGCCCTTCGCCGTCAGTTCCCAAAAGGCCACTGCCACATCGCGCGGTGCAGGATAGAAATAGGCTGGGAGATCTATGATCCAAACGGAAATCTGCCAGAGGATAAAAACGAATGCGATTCCTAGCGCTCCGCGTAACTGCGCGCGCGACAGTAGCAGAGGGTGCGCCCTGGTGGTGAGTGACGTTGTGGTGGCGGTCATTGTGCTTCCTCAAGCGGTAAAATCTCGCTAACCCAATAGTTCCGAGCGAGTTTGCGCAGTTCGACCGGGTCAATGGCCATGATTATGGCTCTGCCGTTGTTCCACCCCTGATAGCGCCCAACTTCTTGAAATGCTTCAATGTGAAAACGCTCCGGCTCAAAACCAAGAACAACAGCGATACTCTCTGTGCGGTCTGCATCAATTCCTGCAAGGTGCCGCGCTTCATTGATGCGACCTAGTCCCGCAGCCACGATTAACGCGAGCGCAATGCAGGAAAGCGCATAGATCGGAAGCCGCCATTCGGCTGGAACGAAGCCTGTCATCGACTTGGATCCCGCACCAACTTCATGACGTGATCACGAAGCTCAAGAAAACGCGCATCGGTCGAAATCGTGTCCCAGTGCCGCGCTTCTCTTGGAATGTCGATGTCGACAACCTCCCTTAAACGGCCTGGACCAGGGGTCAAAACGGCCACTCGATCAGCGAGAAATACAGCTTCCTCGACAGAATGGGTGATGAACAAGACGGTGATCGGATGTTCGTCCCAAACGCGCAAGAGCTCTTCCTGCAGCGTCAGGCGTGTTTGCGCGTCCACCGCCGCGAATGGCTCATCCATCATCATAATCTCGGGCGTGTTGGCGAGTGTTCGCGCGACCGCGACACGCTGCCTCATGCCCCCTGACAATTCGTGCGGGAATTTTTCCGCTGCGTCCGAAAGCCTCGCCAGTGCGAGATACTCCCGCGCGGTCCGTTCACGCTCTTCCTTTGGAACGCCTCGGTATTTCAGACCGATTGCAACATTATCAAGAACGGTCTTCCAGGGAAGTAGTGCATATTCCTGAAACACCACACCCCTGTCTGCCCCGGGTTTTTCGATGGCCATGCCATTCATTCGGATTGCGCCATTGCGGGGTTTCATAAACCCCGCAATGGCCGAAAGCAGGGTGGATTTCCCGCAACCCGACGGCCCGACGACACAGAGGAATTCTCCGTCGACGATGTTGAGACTGACATCCTCGAGTGCTAGGTGTTCTTGACGACGCTCTTCATTGACATGCACTAAAGTCACGTCTTCGATAGATATTTTGGGCGAATGGGTTGCGGACATTTTCTCAACCCTCAGTATGCCTGGCGGTCTGAGGGAATTACCTCAAGATCGGCAAAAGCGTCTGGGTTGCTTTCCTCGGCAGCTGCCAAGAAACGTGTGTCGATGGCACCCGATGGATCGAACGCCTCATCAATCCGCCCCAGGCCCATGAGGAACGGCAGTGTTTTGGCCTGATACATCTCCGCCGTGTAGTTCGAAATCCTCGGGTCAAGGGACACACTGCCAAGGGCCAGCGCCATGGTCTCAAGCTCCACTCCCTGTATCCACCGCATGTTGATTTCGGCGGCAGCATCCGTGTTGGCGCGCACCCACGCCTGTGCTTCGGCAAAAGCTGCTGTGAAACGCATCAAGGTTTCTTCCTGATCTGCGATGACAGATTGCGTTGTCAGGATCGTCCCGGGGTCGTAGCACTCAGGGCATCCACCAGCTTGAACGAGGATGGCTCCATCCACTTGGGTCAGCGCTGTTGCCCCCCAGGGCTGCCAGATTGCCACCGCGTCGACATCACCCTGATTGAGCGCCGTGACGAGTTCCGCAGGCGGGATGTTCACAAGTTCAACATCGTCCTCGCCCATGCCCGCCGAGCCGAGTACACCAAGAAGAAAGCCTTCAGCACCGGTACCGCGGGGCAAGCCGATCCGTGCGCCCTTAAGTGCGTCGATGTCACCTTCGGCGATGCCCGAAGCGGCAGAGGCGACGATAGATTGGTTGTCGGAATACGCGTCGCGGTTCGGATCGCCGTGCAAATGACCGATCAGAACCAGAGGGAAGCCTCGTGCAAGACCGGTCAGATATGGAACAGACCCCATAACATTGACTTCTTGCGCGCCGTTCAGAAGGCCGTTCACCATATCGACACCGGACTGGTACATGACCACTTCCGCATCCAGACCATGTTCGGCGAAAATTCCGCGCTCGACACCCGCGAAGACGGGAGCGTGATCAACCGCGCCAGCAGCGCCGATCTTGATTGACAGCAGATCCTCCGCAAATGCCGTACTTACTGATAGTGCCAGAGCGACGGCTCCTGCGACAAAATTCTTCATATTCAGTTCCTCCTCACTTTATTGGTGCCCTCAGGTTCGAGGGCGTCGCCATCAAGGCGATTGATATCCGGAGCAAAACGCCAAACGTGAGTTTGCTCTGGCTGCACCTCGCGCGCCCAGGCGGCGAGTATGTCTTTCTCGACGCGGCGGTCGGACATGCGGGTGGCAATTGCTTTTGGGTCCCATCCTTCCGTGAGCCGTGCGGTCAGATCGTTGAGGACCTCGGCACAGGTCGGATCATCGGCGCGGTTCACGCGTTCTTGCGGATCCGACTCCAGGTCAAACAGTATTGGCTCCTCGCGGTCGTAGATAGAGAGTTTCCAGTTGCCGGACCGGATCATGCGCTGTTGGACAGCCCGCCCGCTCGTCCAGTGCGGGACCGGGTCAGTGCAATACTCACTGTAGGTTTCGTCGACCCAGCTCGCCGATTTGTCTTGCGCGACCGCCCAAAAGCTGCGCCCGTCTGCATATGGAAGAGGATCTGCCCCCATTGCCTCGACAAGGGTCTGGCTTAGGTCAATAAGATTAACAACTTGGGACCGGCTTTCCCCCTTCGGTAGGGTGCCAGGAAGGCGCATAATAAGGGGAACCTTGACGCTTTCCTCAAAAAACGTGTGCTTCCACCACAATCCTCGCTCACCCAGATGATCCCCGTGATCGGAGGCATATACGATGAGGGTATTGTCCATCGCACCGATCTCTTCGAGGGCTGCAAGCACACGTCCGATCATTTCGTCCATACGATGAACGAGACCCCAATAGGCAGCGCGCGCGCGATCTCGCTCCTCAGGTGTGATGTCGGTGATGCTCCGGGCCTTACGCCACCATTCGTGCCACTCGCCCGTAAGATCCTGGCCGCTCAACTCGGGCGGCGGAACTCGACCGAGATAGGTCTCGTATGCCGCGCCATCGACGACGTAAGGCGGGTGGGGCAGCATGTATCCCACCGTGAGACAGAACGGCTGACCGTTCGCTTGCTTAGCGGCCCCGTCTGTCCGCAGCCAATTGACTGCCGTAGATGTGACTTCTGCGTCTTTGACCTGATATGCGCACATCCCCGAACCGGCCGCGGTCAAGGACTCTCGATTGGGGTCGTTTGCACCATCAAGCGCACCCATGGATTGGCGCGACACCCCTGCATGGTTAGGTGAGTGATCGCCAATTTCCCGCTTGGCATATCCGTGAAGCTGGTCAGGTCCGATTGCGTGTAGACGTCCAATCAGGACCGGATCATAGCCAGCGGCTCCGGCCTTATGGAGCCAACTCGGCAGGTCTGAACGAAGCATATCATCGTTCGTCCAGCACTCCTGCCGATGGGGCCAGCGCGCAGTCAGGGTTGCCATTCGGCTTGGCACGCAGATGGGCGAGGGACAGTAGGCGTTGTCGAACCGGACGCCTTCGCGCGCAAGGCGGTCGATATTTGGGGTCTGCACGATCCGATCACCGTAGGCGCCAGCGACTTTCTGAGCATGCTGGTCGGAGAATAAAAAGAGGATGTTGGGTCGGTTCACAGCCCCACCTCATCTTCACCAAGTGCCCGGCGCCATGATGTGGTCAGATGCCGACTAAGCGCTTCGGCGCTGCCCTCCTGATCACCTGCCAGCAATGCCTCGATGATAGCGATGTGTTCGTCCATCGCGATGCCAAGGCGATCTTTGCTGTAGGCGCCGTTCAATCGGATCAAGCGCACGCGATCTTCGATGTTTTGGTAGGTGTCGGCCATCAGAGAGTTGCTAAAATTCGCAACCAGCGCGACGTGGAAGTCGAGGTCGACCCGAAGACCTTTCTCAAGAAGCTCTTCGTTTTCGGTCTCCGCCAAGGCAACCTGGTCCCGCAGCTCTAGCGTTTTTTCCAAAATAGACTTCAATTGCGCGACTTTCGGCGACCGGGCCATTTTGCGGGCAGCTTCCTGCTCAATGACCAGTCGGAACTGGAATGCTTCATTTATGAAGCGCATGTTGATGTCGGCAATTTGGACGCCGCGTTGGGGGAGAAGGTTGATCAGGCCTTCCGCTTCCAGTCTTTTGAGAGCCTCTCGAACAGCTCCCATCGGGGTCTCAAGAACATCACAAAGCTGGCGCTGAGTTACGAATGACCCAGGTGCAAGTGTCCGGTCAAACAATCGGTCCTTAAAGCGCTCGTAGGCAACTTGGCGAAGGGGTTCTGGCACGAGTCGATCTCCAATAAACTGAGTACTCAATAAGTTCTTATGACGTACTTAGTCAAGATGTATGGCAAATGGTGGTTCGCGGAGACCTAGGAGATCTAGAAATTAAAACTTAAAATTAGATAGTTACTGAGTGAAGGGCTACCGGTGTCGGTCGACCGCCCTTCACTTTGTGATTTTTTTGCCTGCGTCCAGAGGCCAGAGCTTCGAGCGCAATGCAGCAACGGGCGATATGGGCTCACAGCTTCCGGATGTCTGTGCAGCGATGACAAACTTCCAGCGTCACTATCGCCAGCCATTCGCTCAGATTGTAAAACAGTCACGTCAGTGCGGTGCTGCGCTTGAGCGTGGCCGCTACCTATCGACTGATCTTTAGCAGCCATTGGTTCAGGTGCGGCAAGAGAGTGGCCTTGGTATGGGCCTTGATGATGCATGCAAGCGACTGCTTCCGCGACATGCGCTGCATCGCAACAAAAGACACGCTGCGATTGCGAAGAGATTCTGCGCCAGCGAAATACCAAAAAACCGAACGTCCGCTACGTCCCGCATTGCGATCCTTGGTGCACGGCGCAGCGAATGTCCGAAGAGAATAACGTTTTTCTTGATCTCTCGCCTCCAACGACCGATTTTTTGTTGGCTCGGGGGGGGCGAAGATTTACCATAATGCTAATAAATATCAATGGGTTAGGGGCAGAGAAGGTTCGGCGTCAGGTCCATCCTCTCCGCCACTTATCTCGTAAATGCTTCTTTTTATTTGATAAAATGTCAAAGCGTGTCTTTGGCTGGCACTGTTTGCCAATTGCGATGTCGCATCGAATTCCGCTTGCCTCGCCATTCTAATGGTTTTGGGTCGCTGTTTGGCGTTGGGGCGCTCAACGATGCTGAAAAAGCCGTTCTTTCGCATCATTCAAACGCGCCTGTCTCGTTCGGGTCTGCGCCACAAAAAGGGCGCAATGCGATTTTATTGCCACCCGCTTGGGTTGTTGTGGCGCTGTTCTGTGTGTGATTTCTTTGTCCCAATGATCGGCCTCTGAGATACATATCTCACGGGCGTTAATAAACCGATTTAGTTCGAGAATCTCATGATATTCTCACCTGCCGCGGTGCTTGTCGTTGGGGAATATGAAAAAGGAGGTGTGAGCATAATCTAAATCCTTGACCGGAATATGGTATTTTGGCTAAGGAACCGTATAAGTTGCAAGAAACACGTCTTTTTGTGACAATGGTTTTGGGGTCAAGGTTGGTATGAGTAGCGCGAATAAAAAAGTTCTTGTTACTGGCACGGGTGGATTTATTGGGTTCCATCTTGCCAAGCTGCTGCTTGAGCAGGGGTTTGTGGTTCACGGCATCGATGCGATGACCGATTATTATGACGTGACCCTGAAACAGCGGCGTCATCAGATGTTGCTGCAATCGCCCGGCTTTTCGGCCTCCGAATGTTATCTGGAAGAGAACGACACGATCAAAGAGGTGGTCACGTCCTTCGCGCCGGATGTGATTGTGCATTTGGCGGCGCAGGCGGGCGTGCGTTATTCGCTTGAAAACCCGCGGGCGTATCTGGATTCCAACCTTGTGGGCACCTTCAACATCATGGAGGCCGCGCGCGAGCTGAGCGTTGATCACCTGTTGATGGCCTCGACATCGTCGGTCTACGGCGCAAACGAAGAGATGCCGTATTCCGAAACCGACAAGACCGACACGCCCCTGACGTTCTATGCGGCCACGAAAAAGGCGACCGAGGCGATGGCGCATTCCTATGCGCACCTCTGGAACCTGCCGACGACGATGTTCCGGTTCTTTACGGTCTATGGCCCTTGGGGGCGTCCGGATATGGCGCTGTTCAAGTTCGTGGACGGCATTTTGGAAGACCGCCCCATCGACATTTACAACAACGGCGACATGTACCGCGACTTCACCTATGTCGAGGATCTGGTGCGCGCAATCCGTCTGTTGATCGATGCGGTGCCCGTGCGCCCCGAGAGCGCCGAGGACATCGCCGAGGGCGACAGCCTGTCGCCGGTCGCGCCGTACCGTGTCGTGAATATCGGCAATTCCGATAAGGTCCGCTTGTTGGACTTTGTGGACGCAATCGAGGCTGAGCTGGGCAAGCCGGCGATCCGCAACTACATGCCGATGCAAAAGGGCGATGTGCCCGCAACATGGGCCAATGCCGAACTGCTCAAAACCCTAACCGGCTATGCCCCGCAGACGGATTTTAAGGACGGTATCAAGCAATTCGTTGAGTGGTATCTTGCCTATTATGACAAAAAGCGGGTTGGTCGCTGATTGTCTTGTTTTGGTTGTGGCGAGTTTGTGGTTAGCTAGGGTTTGATGATTGCGTTGGGCGCACAACTAGTTAGAGGGTGCTTGGATTTGGGAGTGTCTTTGTCCCCATATTTGGGATCGATCCGAAAGGGTTGGTATGCGGGTTGTTTTGCGCTGCTTGCGAGCTGTGCGTCGATCAACGGCGGGGCCCCGTTTGAAAGCGGTGAGGCAGAACAGATTGCATTTACCCAAGTTGATCTGACCCCAGAGGCGATCCGCCAAGCAAATCAGAGCCGCTACACACCCAAAAATCTGCCAAGTGGATTTTACAGCGATGTTGGGATATCGCGTGGCCAAAGTGCGCCGCCGCCGCCAGCATTGGCGCCTGTCGCGTATCAGCTCGGCCCAAATGACGTTGTGTCGATCAAGGGGCGTCAGCAAGATATCCTTGGTGCTGAGCTTGGCCCGCAGATTGCCGATGGTCTTTATCGGTTGCGCGACGATGGTACAGTTGAAATTCCCGGCGTAGGCCGGCTGGATCTTGGCAATCTGACGATTGGCGAAGCAAACCGTGCGCTGATGGAGTTTTTGGTCGAGGCGCGGATCGATCCGACCTACAGCCTTGAGATCGAGACCTTTAACGCCCGTGCGGTCAGCGTCGAGGGGGCTGTCGGTAGCCCCGGTATCGTCCCCTTGACCCAATCGCCGTTGACGCTTGCACGTGCCATCGCGCTGAGCGGCGGCCTGAGGGCCGAGGATCGTGCTGCAGCCCGCGTTAACCTGTTCCGCGATGGGGATCGTTATTCTTTGTCGGGTGACGATGTGGCCACTATGGCAATGGCCTATTTGCAGGACGGCGACACAATTGTGGTCGAGCAAGGGGGCACCGCAGAAGAACAGCGGTTGCTTTACACGCAACGCGACACGTTGGGGGCTGTGCCGCGGGATCATGTTTTCATCGCCGGCGAGGTGTCATCCCCTCGGATGACGGAAATGCCGTTGGCGCGTCAGATGAATTTGGCGGAACTGTTGCTTGAGGATGGCGGGGTCCCGTTGATCAGCGGTGATCTGAGCCAAGTCTATGTTCTGCGGACCTACGGAATGGATGATCAGGCGGTTGTGTACCATCTGAATGCCGGAAATGTAGTCAACCTGACGTTGGCCACTAGGTTTGAGCTACGACCAAACGATATCGTCTATGTGTCCGAGCGTCCGGTCACGGTCTGGTCGCGGTTCTTCTCGCAGTTGGAGCCGACCGGCATTGCTGCCACGGCAAATGTACTCCGCAACTAGGGGCAAGGTTATGGATACTGTATCAGAAGATTTACTCGGCTCGACGCAGCCAAGTGCTTTGCCAATGTTGGTCAAAGACTGGCTCGATAAGGGTGCGGTACATCCTGCTAGACTGTTGAACATGGCAAACGGCATGTCCCAAGATGACCCAGAACGTCATTTTGCTGTTTTGACGGGACTATCGCGCCATTCCGAGCCTACCGAACGATTGGTGGATGCGTTGGTTGATGTCTGTCTGGCTGCGTCAAGCGATAAGGCGGACACCGCGCTGGCAGAGTTGCGCAATTTGTTTGACGGCGCAGGACCGCAAGAGGGCGACCTGAGGACACGGGCCATTGCGCGTATGGTCGTCGATAAGGATCACCCGCTGGTCGTGCGTTTTGCCAACGAAAGTGCGGGGCGGGTGCAAACGCCGCGGTTCTGGTATCTTGCACTTAGGTCCGCAGAAAGCATCGATGATGCAAAGTCGATGCTGACCTTTGCCGAAGTGTTGAGTGGTCTGCCGTTGGACAACACGGCCCATTTGCTGAACACAGGGATCGTGTTGTTGCGTTACGGCAAGGCGCAAGAGGTGCTCGATCTAATCGCCGCGAATCCGGCGGCGGCAAGCGGGGCGCAGGCTATTCGGTTGCGCTTGGACGCCGAATTGCGTCTGGGACGGTCTAACGAAGATGCCCTTGTTGCTTTGCAGGCAGCAGCGGCGGCAAACCCAGCCGACGTCAACATTGCCAACCTAGAGGCGCAGATGTTGATTTCTTTGGGCCGCCCGCAAGACGCGTTGGCAGCCTATCACCGTTTGCCCGACGAACGGATCAACAACACCATGCGCATCAGGTATGCCAAGGCCCAAGAGCTGGCAGGGGACCTTGATGGCGCAATCGCCACCAACATGCAGGTTTTGAACTCGGTTCCTGATGACAAGGCTTTGCGCCGTAAATTGGTGGGGCTTTGTGTCCGCGCCCAGAAAGATGACCTTGCCCGCGACTTGTATCAGGACGGATTGGTTCGTTTGGGGTCGGAATTGTCGCCCAGCGTTTCGGACAACATTGATCGGATTTTGAAAAGTGATTGTCGTGGGTTCATCCCCGATGCCCGCGCCATTTGGTTCGAGCAGGTCGCAAAAGACGCCGGCCGGCCATTGCCGCAAAACTGGCGTGAGGATGCGGGGCATGTCGCCGCGATTGATCAATTCATTGTCGAATATGCTCAGGTCCACACTGATGGGGTCCATCAGTTGGCCGACTTGGTCGAGGTGACGCCCGAGGCCTATGATACGCTGGAACGTGGGCTTCAACTTGGTAAGGGGGCGTTCATCGCGTCTGCGCATGTTGGCATGCTCTATGCTGGTCCGATTGTAATGAACAAAATCGGCAAGCCCTTTGCCTATGTCGCGTCCGTACCCGATCTGGGTCAGCCCGGGGTTTCCAACGGCTTGATTTCGACATCCACAAATGATGTGGGTGCGGTTGGGCGCAGGATTTTGATGGCGCTACGGACCAATCAACCGGTTGCGATCGCGATTGATGGCGCTGGCACCGCCAGCACCGAGGTGCGCAAAATATTCGGCAAAGAAGCCCGCCTTTCCGACTTTGTACCGCGCATCGCGGCCCGCACAAGAACGCCGTCATATTTTCCGCGGATTACGAAATCTGGAACAAAGGCAGCATTTAGCCTGATCACGTTGCCTGCGATTGAGGACGGAGAGGACGAAGCACAGTTTGTCGCCCGTTGGCTCGATTTCTATGCGCAGCAAGTTGAAGAGTTTTTATTGGAACACCCCGAAGCCATGCGTGGCACAGGGGGCATTTGGACTAGGCTATTAGACGCCTAATTTTTAACGGTACTATTAGGAGAAGTAATGTTTAAAACCGTAGTTTTGAGCCCCAAAATGACAAACGAAGTCGTTGCAATCGTTGGGTTGGGGTATGTTGGCTTGCCGCTGGCGGTTCGGATTGCCGAACTCTATGAAAATGTCATTGGGTTTGATCTGTCCGACGGCCGTGTTGCCGAGCTGAATTCGGGCATTGATTCAACATTTGAGGTCGAAAATGACCGCCTGCAGGCGAGCAATCTTTTTGCGACGTCGAAGGCAGAAGATCTGGCGAAAGCAACCTTTTTCATCGTTGCTGTGCCCACCCCGATCACAGATGACAAACACCCAGATTTGCGGCCGCTGGAAAAGGCGTGTGAACTGGTTGGTCCAAACCTGACAGCGGGCGATATCGTCGTTTTTGAAAGCACCGTGTACCCCGGCGTGACCGAGGACCATTGCGGACCCCTGTTGGAAAAGTATTCCGGTTTGAAATGCGGAGATGATTTTTCGCTGGGATATAGCCCTGAACGTATCAACCCCGGCGACAAAGTTCACCGTCTTGAGACTATCGTGAAGCCTGTATCGGCGGACAGCGCAGAGGCGCTTGATCGTGCGGCTGCACTGTATGATTTGGTTGTCGACGCGGGCACACACAAATGCACGTCGATCAAGGTGGCTGAAACGGCCAAGGTTATGGAAAACACCCAGCGGGACGTGAACATCGCCTTGATGAATGAGCTGTCGTTGATCTGTGAAAAAATCGGTATTTCGACAAACGAAGTCATTGATGCGGCCTCGACCAAGTGGAACTTTATGCCGTTTCGTCCGGGACTGGTTGGGGGACACTGTATCGGTGTTGATCCCTATTATATTGCGGCGCTGGCGGAAAAGGCGGGCCATCACCCTGAGGTGATCCTGGCGGGACGGCGATTGAATGATAAAATGCCCGAACATGTGGCTGCGTCGCTGATCAAACAACTTGCGCTGCGTGGTGGGGCGTTGCGGGGTGCGCG
This sequence comes from Marivivens sp., assembly GCA_965215785.1. GTDB lineage: Bacteria > Pseudomonadota > Alphaproteobacteria > Rhodobacterales > Rhodobacteraceae > Marivivens. The sequence continues at coordinate 2,268,187 of OZ244120.1, forward strand.
GGTCGGCTTCTTTGGTGTGACGTTCAAGGAAAACGTGCCCGATCTACGGAATTCCAAATCCATTGATCTGATCACGGAACTGGAAACCTTTGGTCTTCATGTGATGGTCAATGATGCTGTTGCTACAGCGGACCAGGCGGCACGGTACGGGGTTACGTTTACCGATGACGCCGAAATCACCGATCTGGATCTGATGGTCGTGGCGGTTGCGCATGACGAATACCGTGACAATTCCGCCCTTTTGGCGCGCCTGAAAGACGATGGTATTTTGTGCGATATGCGGGGCATTTACCGCGAAGCCGCGCTTCCTGAAACACTTGGGTACTGGTCGCTATGACGGTTGTTGGTGATATCGTCCGTCCTGTGCGTGTGACGCCCATCGGATCGTGTCGCATCGCCACGCCCCTAAAGACGGCGGCAAAAAAGTTTGGTTTCTCTCTGTCGCGTGGCCGCAGTTTCGGCTTTTCCCATTCGTCGGCAGAGGCCGTACAGCAGGTCAAATTCATGTTGGGGCAGTGTGAGCTGCCGGCTGATATTTGGCCGCTGCTGTCGCAGTCTGATCGCGATGCTGTTCAAAGCGAAAAGCACGATGCCTCTGATGTTTATGTGGTTGAGGTGTGTTCAGGCAAAGAGCTTAGGATTGGTGACTGGCTTATTCAGCTAAATTATCTGGTGCGGCAGTTTCCCGAGTTTTTCGGGGATGTTGCGCGTAAGGGTGCGTTCTGGCGGTTGACCGAACGTGGTGATCAGGCGGCCATTGATGATTTCTTGGCCAACGAATGGTCCTCGACCCCCGCTCAGGTGCAAGAATGCGCGGTCCTGCGCCAAATCTCGCTGCATTTGGCGACGGAACAGGATGTGGAACGGGATATGCGCTGGCTGGCCAGTACGCTGCCCAACGTGGTTTTCGTGTCCCATGTCGATGCGTTGCGCGCGGATGGTACGCCAATTCCAGCGCGGTCGGCTTTTATTTCCAAGGTCGTGACGGTTGCCCACAAAATGGGGGCGCGGATCATCAATCCGACCTACGCCCTTGAGGAATGGGGCCAAGAACAGGCGATGGAACCTGATAGCCCGTCGCTGGCGCATTATACGGATGCGTTTTCGGATCATGTCGGCGACCTTATCTATCTAAATGGCGTGAGTGATGCGTGGATTGCCGACTTGGCCCAGAAAGGCAATTTTGCCGATCTGTCGTGGTATCTAGCGGCGCTTGAGGATCAGGGGCATCTAGGTGCTAGCTTGGGCGTTCTGATGCAGAACCAAGTTGATCCCGTCGTTAGCCTTTTTGCGATGCGGGCGGCGGCCTATTCGGGCGATGTATCGGCCTTTCAACAACTGATCAGTCGTGATGTTGCAGAGCGCCTGCCTGTGGCAGACTTGCGGTCCGTCGCGGTGCTCTGCGCCCAGCAGGATCAAATTGGAATGCTGGCGCAGTTGAATCAGTGTGCGCCAGATGCGCTTAGCGATCTGCCTTTCCTGATAAAGGCTCGTGTCCAAAACCTTGATCCCGACAGTGCCGAGAGCGATGCCACTCTGGTCGACACTATCGACCGGTTGCTACAACAGGGACACGCTGCGGCGGCCCTTGCGTCGATCCAACCGGCGTTTCCTGAGCTTAAGTCAAATGCCGAGGTGATGACGGCCCTCAAAAAGCGTCTGCCGCGGTTGATTGGGCGCCTTGTGCACGAGGTGTCCGTTCCGGAACTTGCCGAAGCATTTAAGGTTTTTGATGCCTTGGATGTGCCCGAAATAACGGTGCCTTTGGTGTCGCATTTGGCGCAAATAGCCAAGGAACATATTCGCGCAGCGCGTCAATCTGATGGGTATGAGGCATTGGCTGATTTTGTGTCCGACCTAGGCGAGGTCGCGGCCTCTGTGCCAGAATTGCCGCGCGATTTTGCCTATCTGGCGTTGACCCAGCGGGACAATGACGTGGCATTGAAATTTGCCAAACTGGCGCAAATTTCGGCACCCGACGACGTTCAATCGGCCGTTGTTGCGATGCGGGCGGCGTCCAATCTGGGTCAATTGTCATTGCTAGAGGCGAACGCAAAACGGGTTTGCCGTTTGGTAGCGGATCCCGAAGCGCGGTACCGTGTTGAGGCCGAAAAACGCCTGACGGCTTTGCCGCGGGCCTATTATAACAAAGCCGCGAATGAACCGAGCAACCTGACCGCACTACAGTATTATCGCTCGGCCGCGGCTGCGCCTGATCTGGCAGAGCGCGCAAACAAACAGGCGGCTCTTCGGGAAAAAGCCTTTTTGGCTGAGGCGCGTGACCGGTTGATTGCAGGTGATGACACGCTTGAGGATGACCTCAAAATCGCGCTGAAAATTCTGGGGCAGCATCCGCGTGTCTTGTTTTTACAGGGGCGGTTTCTGGTCATGAGAAGCCGCTTTGAGGATGCTTTGCCGATTTGGCAGCAACTCTTGGCGTTGGCGCCCGATGACGACAAAGCAAAGCTGGAATTACAGCGTTGTCAGGACAAGTTAGGATTGGCTGATGTTTGAAATTTCCAAAGTAATCCAATCGCTTGAGGATGCCACTCTGCCACCTGTTCCGGCTGATGTCGCGGAACGCATCAAATTGGCGCGGTATTCAACGTTCAAGGAAGTCGGGCAAAATGCGCTGGCTGTGAAGCAATTGTCGGGCCTTTTCGGAAAACATCGGAGCGACTTCACATTCGTTGTGAACGCAGGGTGTTTGGCAGAAGAGTGTGAGCCCGACGGAAATTGGGTCGAATTCTGGAATGCCCTGCACAGCCGGTTTCCGTTGGAACCCCATCCAATCAGGCGTTTGATGACCGAACTGCAATCCATGCGGTCCTATGTCTACGGTGTTTCGACGCTCAAACGGATTTACCCTGACATTGTGACGGACCCCGTGCAACGTGCGGCGTTTGCGGCTGGTTTGCTGGCGTTGGGCTATCATGACCGCGATGGGATCCTGTCTGCGCGCCTCGAACACGCGCTGCTTGATGATGTGATTTTTGATTTTGTATCCCAGCTATTGGAACAACGACGTCCGAAAGTCGCCGTCGCAATGCTTTTGCAGCTATCCGATGAAAAGCGGGCCCACCCTTTGGTCGAAGAGCTTCGCAAATCCGCGCTTTCAGCTGTGATTGCCAAACAAAAGTCCAAGCCAAAACCCAAGCTGATTGTGCGGAAAAGCGAGGTCGTCCCCAAGTTGGTGCAGGCATCAGCGGGCCTTGCCCGACCTATGAATGCGACAGGTGGCTTGGGGCCAATCGTTTTTTTCACCGGACAATTGGGGGCAGGCGGTGCCGAACGGCAGATGAGCCGTTTGTCCTGCGAATTGTTTACCCGTCAAAAGAACCAAGAAGCGGTCGGCGGTGTGTCGCTAGATGGCGGCATCCACGTTTGTTTGCGCAATGTTGATTCCGCGCGTCGCGGCGATTTCTTCTTGCCGGTCCTGCAGAACGTCGGCCTAGAGCCAACGCTTATTGATCCGATGCCGGTTCCGGCCCTAGCGGATATCGAAGGGCTGTCCGAAGATGTGAAAGCCCTGCTGCCGATGTTGCGAAAGGGGATTCGCGAAACGACGCTTAAGCTAATTCCCTATTTCCAATGCATAAAGCCGGACGTTGCATATTTGTGGCAGGACGGTGGTGCTATGGCGGCTGGTCTTGCGGCTTTGCTGACGGGGACGCCACGTGTGGTGATCAGTTTCCGCGGTTTGTCGCCGGACCGGCGCCCTGATCGGTTGCGCGAAGAAATGCCAATTTTGTTCCGCGAAATGATCAAGTTGCCTCAGGTCATATTTTCCGCAAATAGCCGTGCCATCGCCCGTGACTATGAACGGTGGCTGGAACTGCCAAGCGGGACAATTAAGGTCATTTCCAACGCTGTGCAGGACCTGCAATTGACTGGTGATGAGGCTGATCAGGAATTCTGGGACGACATTGTTCACAAATCGCCCGATGCCACGAAAACCGTCTTGGGCCTGTTCCGGTTTGATCCGAATAAGCGGCCTCAGACTTGGATAAAGGCCGCAGCAAAGTACCTAAGCACGAATGCCGATACCCGGTTTATGATTGTTGGGGCAGGGGCTGAGGCCGCGATTTGCGAAAGCCTGATCCACGAAATGGGGATGTCCAATCGGATTTTTCTGGCCGGCAATCGCAAGAACGTGGGCTTCTATCTCAGCAAGGCCGACCTGGTCCTGCACCTTGCAGAAACCGAAGGCCTGCCCAATGCCTTGATCGAGGCACAGATGTGCGGCGTGCCGGTACTGGCCACCCCTGCGGGCGGCACGGGCGAGGTCGTGTTGGACGGGCAAACCGGCAAACTGTTTGCGTCGGCGGAGACGATTTCTGAGGAAGAGATCGTCGAAGGTTTGGAACATCTGTTGGCGGATCCTGTCGCGCTTGCCGAAATGGGGCGCGAGGCGCATCGTCAGGCGCAACCTCGCTTTAACCTCGAAAATGTGCTTTCTTCGACCTTGGGTTTGTTTGTCGGCTCTGTCGCTGAACGCTCTGTATCTGACGATGCCGAGCCGGCGCCTTTGGTGGCGGCTGGCTGACATGATCGGTGTCGACACGCGTAACGAAGAGAGGTGGCATGCGTAATCAGGGGTCAGCAAGTCTGGACAACGTGCCTTGGTTAACACGCATCGCCATTCTGGTGCGCCGCGAGCGGAAAACCCGGTTTTCCGGTGGGCGTTTGGGTGCACTTTGGGCCTTTATTACGCCTGTCACATGGGTCGCATTTGTTCTGTTGTTTTACCAGTACACAGGACGCACGCCACCCGTTGACACTGGACTGGAAATCTTTGTTGCGGTGGGGTTCCTGCCTTATATCATTTTCCGCCAAACGATCACGTCGATGACGCGCGGATCGATTTCCAACCGTTCTTTGCTGGTCTTGCGCGGCGTCAAGGTGGGGGACCTGTTAACAGCGTCGGCGGTTCAGGAACTGATCAACAGTCTGATCCTGATGGTCGTCATTTTTGGAGGGATCACTCTTATTTTCGGATCAAGCCCTCCGGCTGATATTCTGAAGTCGATCGAGGGCATCGTCTGCGCTTGGCTGCTGGGCATGGGGCTTGGGCGATTGTTGGCGGTTTGGTCATTGATGAGTGACACGGCCCTGCGAATGATCCCGATCGTCTTGCGGCCAACATTCTGGATATCCGGTATTTTCTACACGGCGCGCGAATTGCCCGGACCGATCTATGATGTGCTCGCATGGAGCCCGCTTCTTCATATGACGGAAATCCTGCGCGAAGGATATTTCCTCGGGTATTATTCACCTCTGTCGAACGGCATGTTTGTTTTGATCTGCGGACTTGTTCCTTATGTTTTGTCCTTTTTCTTTGAGGGCTATCTGGTCCGTAACAACGCATCACGGTATCGAATTTGATTTTTGCGGATAACATAACGGTTCAGGTGTCTGAGGGACGCGATGCCATCACGCTTTTGCGTGATCAAACCGTGTTGTTCCCGTCCATGGCGCGTGTGGGTGTTCTGGCACCTCCGGGGTCGGGGCGAACAACCTTGTCGCGGGTGTTTGGCGGTATTACGCGGCCCAGTTCGGGGCATATGCTGATCGAGGGATCGGTTGGCTGGCCGATTGGTTATTCCGGCTTTTTCAACCCGCTACTCAGTTTGGCGGAAAACATCGAACATATAGCAACCTTGAAACGGGCGTCGCCGTCCGAGCTGGCAAGCGTCATTTCTTGGATGTGTGGGAGTGATAGCCTGTTCGATATGACCTTTGGCACATTGCCCCCAAGTGATCGCGCCACAGCCGTTTATGCGGCTAGTTTGGCGGTCCATAACGATCACATCATTGCAGACGAAAAGATCGTGCTCAGTGATGCAGCCGTTGCTGAAAAATCAAACCTTCTGCTGAGCAAACGACTGGAAGGGGCGGGGCTTTTGTTCTTTTCCCGAAATGCACGGTTGCTGGGCAACTGGTGTGAAACGTTTTATGTTCTGATAGATAAACAGTTGCATGCTGTGCCCGATCCCGCTGCTGGACAAGCTATGCTTGACCGCGTCCAACTAGCTGAAAGCGCGACCTGAAATGACTACGAACGCCCAAAATCGACCTGACGGCCAAGGTGGCTCGACGTCGGATGCTTGGAACAAAGGGGCGAGTACTGGTGCGCCAGATACTGACGACGTTTTTGATGATGACCTTTTGGCCCTGACCGAGTCGATGTTGGGGCCTGCTCAGGTTCAGGTTCAGGCGGCCGTGAGCGACACATTAAAGACGACAGGACAGCATCTGGATCGCCAAACCGATAAGGATGTCGCGCAAGCCTTAGCGCCCAAACAGCCAGCGCCTGTTGCGGCACCTGTGTCTGCGCAAACACAAGCGCCCGCCACAGAGGCAAAGGCGCCAACTGATATCGCCGCAACCGAGGCGCCGACCGTCATTCCAATTGGTGCAGCCACCAGCGTGGCGACACCCTCTGTCGCGCCTCAGCCGGTGCCGCAGGAACCGGACCAGACGTCCGTTCTGAACGAAATTGAAGCGGCGCGCAAAAAACTAAGACAGAAACTGCGGCGACGCGGTCGGCGCGTCTTTGCGCTTTTCTTAGTAACCGTTATTGCGCCCGTCGCTGCGGCCTATTTCTATCTAACGGAATATGTCACCCCATTGTTCGAAACCCGTTCAGTGATCGCAATTTCACAGCCCGGCAATGATGCAGCGCCAGCCAGCGCAGGTGTTTTGGGTGCATTGGGCGGTGGTGCTGGGCTGTCGCAGACCTTTATGGCCGATGAATATGTTCGTTCAGAGGCCCTGATTTATGACTTGCAGTCAGCAGAAAATCAGGCTCGGCTCGCGGCGGCTGGTGTTGATCCGAATGATCTGGGGACGCCGATGTTCGGTGTGACATCGATTGATAGCTCAATCGACATTCAGGCCGGTTTGATGACGATCTACGTGCGGATGGCCGATCCCGATCAGGCCGCGGCGCTTAGCACTGTCGTCATTGATTTGATTGCCCAGCATGTGAACAGCTTGGGGGATCAACTTAGTGAACAGCGCCTCGGTGTCGCGCAGCAGAGCGTCAACGAATCACAGGCCAAGCTGCAGGATGCACGGTTCCAATTGATCCAGCTACAGGTGCTGACCGGCGATGTTGATCCGGCCCAGAGGGTCGCGGCCGTCTATGCACGGATCGCCGAAATCGAACAGGAAATCGCAAGTCTAGAAGCGCAGATCGGACGACTGGAAGTCGGCGGCGAGGACGGAAGCTACGAAGTTCAGCGCCTACAGATCTTGATCGAGCGTTTGACCGAACAGGCGGATGAAGCGCGCCAGTCTTTGGTGCGGATGTCGGATGGTGGTGTGTCACTCAACCAGCAACTCATGGACTTTGAACTTGCGCGTCAGAACGTCAAAATCGCCGAAGAGACACTGACATCAGCGCTGACCGCGATGTCGGTTGCCCAAAGCGAAGTTGCCCTTGAACGCAGCGTGATGCAGGTCGTTGTGCCGGTTTTGATCCCGCAGACGCCAAAGTACCCAAAGCTGTTTGCAGCCTTGTTAGTTGTGGCGCTTATCGGGTCGGCGGTGTTCTTTACGCTACGGTCGGCGTTGATGTCTGCCGATTGAGCAATCCACCGACATAGTCGGCGTACATGTCATAGGGCAGGGTGATCCGGCTGTCTTGGTGGTGGTCGTCGGACCCGTCCAGAACATGAGGGAACCGCCGCGCGACCCAGACCGCATCGACCATCCATTGCGCATCAACAACATCGTCGTAAACATGCGCCGAATACACCAGATCGGTCCAAAGCGCAGATGCCGAAGGGATCATTGCCGCGGCGCCTGCGACTGTTGCGTTTTGCGCCGCCGGCCGGATGGATTGATAACTGAAATCGCGCAGACGGTTGCACGGTTTGCCGCCAAAAACGAACACTGGCATGCCGCTCCTGTGCCGGAAGAGCAGTCTGGATTGCACCTCGTGTTCAAGCGTGCAGCCCGTGGCCGTAATGGAGGCCGTAGCAGCTTGGTACATATCTGGCGACGCAATCAAAAACGAAAAATGCGAGGTATGTCGATAGAACCCGTCAGGGTATGCCGCGGCCGCAATCGCAGCGCCGCGTGTGACAATCGGCTCTAGTTTGTGCAGGTCGGGATTGCGCAAAATCGGCCCGACGATGTCGTCGAATGCCTTGGCCCGCGCAACTTCGAGCGCCATGGCCCCCTGTAGACGCGTGGTCCATGCGGCGGGTATGTCGCTTTGGCTTTGGTCTGTTCGTGCGGCAACAAGCGACAGTACCGCAATCAGGTCGTGGCGCATACGCACCAGCGCGTTCGGATCCGCGCCGCCATGGTGCACCAGCGCCTCAAAACACCGGGACACGTTGGCATCGTCGGCCAGACAGACGTCCAATACCAGACGTTCCAGCGTGGTCATTTCACCATTGGCGACAGTGATCTCAGCCATCTTTTTCGGTGTCCCAAGTCGGCTTGACCGTTTTACCTGCTTGGCGGCGTTCACGCAAAATTTTCATAAGCATGTCATTGTATTCGCTGCGCTTTTCGGTTGCCAGCCTCAAGGTCATATTGTCGCCATGCACCTGACGGACAGAGGTCAGGTCGGGAACCAAAAACTCGGCCAATCCGGCCTCACGGGCCTTGAGCAACCATTCCTGTTCGACTGTTGTCGACTTAGACGCCTCAAAAAGACCGATAGTTTCAAAGACGGATCTTTTCGCCAGCATATTCTGGATCAGTCGTCCCTCAACAATCCCTTGTGGCAGGGATATCCGGTCATTCTTTGCCGCCGCCGATCCTTCGACGATACGGTGTTCAATCATCCCGAACACCATATCCAGATCTGGTGATGCCGTCATTGCGGCCAGTTGGCGTTCGGTTTTTTCGGGCATCCACAGGTCGTCTGCGTCGTTGAAGCAAATCAAATCCCCTGTTGACGACGTGATGCCTAGGTTGCGTGCCGCGCTGGCACCTTGGTTTGTTTGCCTAACGACAGTGATCCCAGAAATTCCCGCCAATACGCCCGCTGTTCCGTCCGTTGATCCGTCATCAACGACGATAATCTCATCAACGGGACGTGTTTGGTTTTTCACGCTTTCGATCGCGGCTGAGATGTAGGTTTCACAGTTCCAAACGGGAATAATACAGGAAATACGTGTCACGGGTTTGTTCCGAATTTAAGGTATGCGACGAAAGAGGCTGTCGAAATAGCGGTTGCCCATATTGGAAACCGAAAACTGCCCAACATGTTTTTCCGCCACGCTGGACAGGGTTGGATCCTGACGGAAATCCGATATGACTTCATCAAGGTGGTCACAGATTTCAGGGATGCTTGGGCTTTGAGCGTCGGAAATGGCGCGGCCGGTTGTGCCATCAATAAAACACTTGCCCGCTTCGCCGACCAAGGTCGACACGACAGGACGGCCGGCGAATTGCGCCTCGACCACCACATTTGGCATGCCCTCGGTTTCAGAAACGAAGAGAAAGGCATCCATTTTTCTAAGCCAAAAACCGACGTTGTCAGATAGCCCTGTGAACAACAGACGATCTATTAGTCCAAGGTTTTCGGCTTGGGCGCGCAAGGTCGTTTCAAGTTGACCAGACCCAACTATGATGAACCGCGCCTTGGGGTGGCGTTTGCCGTATGCTGCGGCGGCATCGAGCCAAAGGGACAGGCGTTTTACCGGATCAAATCGCGACACAGTTCCGATTGTGACATCGGCGTCCTTGGTGTTGGCCTCAAACTCGGTCCATTTTGCCTGTTCGTCTTGTGTCGGTGTGAACGAGGGGACGACCGCACCGTTGGGAATTACCTCAAAGCGATCCAAGGGTAGTCCCAGCCAGTCGGAGTAGCTCTGCGCGGCGGCGGATGAATTTGTGTGGAAATAGATACCAGGCACGTCGGCAATAACCTGATACACCTCTTTGTATTTAGGGGCGGCGTCGTGTCCGCGCGCCTCGGGTGATGCGCCGCGAATGTTGAGGTGGATCGCGGGTACGCCCTCGACCAAGCCGGCCAAGGCTGTAAAGAACATGTGATCCTGCCAGATTGACAGGCAATCGGGTTGGATATCGTGAACCCAAGGACCGATCCGCTGCATACCATCACGGAAGGTTTGCTGCATGAACGACTGAAGTGTCTGATAATCGGGGCCAAGAACCTTTGCGCCGAAACTGGCGTCTCGTGGATGTTTGGCGAGTTCGGTGATTGGAACATCTGCCTTTTCAAACAGATGAAGATAGAAGTCATTTCCGGTCGTCATTGGCTGGATGGTGGCAACGTGCACACCGCCGACAGATGCGGCCTTGCGATACAGCTCTATCGAACATAGCGAAAACTGACGTTCTGCACCGCCTGGTCCCAGATGACTGGCCAGCATTGCAAGATGTGCGTTTTTCCTGTCCTTGAACGGACGTAGATCGCGGTTTTTGAAAAACCGGAATGCCGCCGTGATCACATCCGGTCGGTTATCCTGACCGATCTCAGGAGGCCTGCCGACAAAGCGCGTGAACGCCTGATATAGCGACACGACGTTCTTAACCTTGGCGTCAGCATCCGATGTGTCGGCAATCGGGCGCGCGATATCGTATGCCGTGCCAAGCTGACCACGATGAAAAGCGATATTCACAAAATTGATGCGAATGTCCGTGCGGTCAGGGTGAGACGTGAGAACGCCGTTCAGGATCTGATCGCAATCATCAAACCGGCCGCAGTCATTTAACAGATCAGCTTTGAGTGCGAGGTTGTCAGCAGTTTCAGGTTTGTCTTTGAAAAACTGGAGGACCGACGCAACCGCATCATCACCACGACCACTGTTTTTTAGCTGTCGAACCTTCATTCTCATGAACATGACTTCGTCGCGGCCATTCAGCCTTGAGGAGAGTAGGGCAGAGATTTTTGACAATGTTCAACCTTAATACAGTAACTTGAAATTGCCTTTGCGGATAAGTAGAAAACGTTTAAACGTCAAACAAATAATAATGTGTTTTGTAGAGGCTTCCCACGGGTCAGGTCGTCATTTGGGCGGAGTTTGGTTGTACATTTTTGCAAAAAAGCGTAGACAATGGCGTGCTTCGGCGTTGGCCGTGATCGTGACGAAACGACCTTAGGCTGTTTTACCGGAAGCAGATAGTATTGAATGTCGACATGTCTACATGTTGTGGGTTTTGAATGGGGCGCTATGGATACTAAGTATGAAATCGGTCAGGCACGGTTGGAGATCAACCAGATCGACGGAGAGTTGATTGTCCTGAATTTGGATAGCGGTTGCTATTACACAATCAATGGTAGCGGCATTGATTTTTGGCAATTGGTCCAAGACGGCTTGAGCGTCGAGCAGATCGTCGCGGCTGCTGTGTCGCACTATGGTGTCGACGACGGGGCGGTTCGGTCAGAATTGGTGTCGTTCTGCGAAAAGTTGGTCGACGAAGAGGTGTTCGCCCTAACAAGCGCGGACAGCGTAGCTGGCGATGCCGCGAATTATTCGGCATGGCGTCCGGAATTCGAACCAGCTGTTATCGCGCGATACGACGATCTGGTGGATAGCTTCGCGCTGGACCCGCCATTGGTGATCGGCACACACTGAATAAAAAATGGGCGCCTGAACTGGGCGCCTTTTTTCTGGCTGTAGCGACGAACCTGAGAAACGGTTGGTCGTTTTTGGCTGACAACGCTGTAGCTGAAACTTGGTTACCCCTGTTTGACGTCAGCGCTTGTGGGACAGATTTGAGGATTTGAACAACGGAGGGTTTCTGGTTCATCGTAGCCTTTAAGGAGCGAAGATGAACAAGAAGCCCGGAACATCGAAAGACGCAGCTGACAAGCTTGTCAAAAGCATCCGCCGCAAGACCCGCCAGACCTACTCAGCGGAGGAGAAGATCCGCATTGTTTTGGCGGGCCTTCGTGGCGAAGAAAGCATCTCTGCGCTGTGTCGCCGCGAGGGGATCTCTGACAGCCTGTATTACAGTTGGTCGAAGGAATTCCTTGAGGCTGGAAAGCGTCGTCTTTCCGGCGACACAGCACGTCAGGCGAGCTCGCATGAGGTGAAAGATCTGCGGTCCGAGGCCATGGCTCTGAAAGAATGCGTGGCTGACCTCACCTTGGAAAACCGTCTGCTTAAAAAAGCATGACAGGAGCTGGGGAGTTCGAGGAATGAGGTATCCTGCAACCGAGAAGTTGGAGATCATTCGCACAGTTGAAGGGTCGCATCTGCCAATCAAGAAGACCCTTGATATGCTGGGCATCCCGCGCACCACATTTTACCGGTGGTATGACCGATATGTCGAAGGTGGCTTTGATGCCCTCGCGGATCGCGCGCCTCGGCCAAAATCGATCTGGAACCGCATTCCGCAGGATCGGCGGGATGATCTGATCGCGTTTTCGCTGGTGTTACCAGAGCAATTCGGTCGCGCCGTTCAACATACAAAAGGGATGTGTTATCCATGGCTTCCGTCATGGCTCGGAAGAAACATCTTCTAGTTCATCTCTTCCGCCAGCAATAGTGGTTTTACACAGAAAGGCAATCGCTGAAAAGTAGGCCATTGGGTCCCCCCAGATTATCACCAAAGATTTCGACCTAATCGGGTTTCCACTTCGCAATCCAAGACAAAGAAAATTGCGCAGCCTCAAATACTAAAGTAGCTGATCCAATAAGGGAATGTCTTCGGGAGCAACCAGCAATACACCAGTCGAAATTGCCAGCTCTTTGGCACTTTTGGTGAAGCCAGAGGTGGCGATGACGCACGCATGTGTAGCATTCACGTGCTGCTTGCCTGCAAACGCTTCTTGAACCGCTTTGTTCCCAACCGGACTACTGTACCTCTTGCATTGAATCGCTAGAATAGTGCTTTCGCGTGTCGCCAAAATATCGACGCCTTGGTCTCCGCTAGCCTGTGAGACATTTGCTTCCCAGCCACAACTAATCAGGACATCCGCACACCAATGCTCAAAATCGATACCATCTTGAGGATACTCGCTTAAATCATGTCCATCCTTAGATTGGCTGATTTTTATTTCCGCGACTGTGTTTAATATTATTTCCACCGCCTCTTCGTCACTTAAGTGATCATAGTTAAGGTGGAGGTCAAAAAGAAAGCGTTTGCATTCTAGTGGTGCTCCGTCAGCAATCAATACCTTATAGTCGTTATAAACTTGGCTAGCTCTCAGTTTCCGTGTCAAGATTGTAAAGTGCTCTTCGCACGCTGCACGAATATTCTCTATTTGATCAGCGCGGATACGCTCTTCACGATTCGGCCCAATTTTCTTTTTAAGCTCCGCTCGCTTTTCCTTCAGTCTCTCACGATCACGATCTGACATTTTGAAACGTGATGCTTTTTTATTTTTTTCCGTTGAGGCTTCGCTTACTGCGATTTTTTCGGCAGCATGTATTGCTTTTGGAGCGGTTGGTACATGTGTGACTATCTCTTCGCGCAAAGTTATTGAGCTTGCTGGGATTCCACTCGCCTCAGACGCTCTTTTTCTCCTTTCATCTGGCGTTAATGCGCGTTCTTCGACCTTTTCAGTGGCTAGTTCTTCTGATGACTTTTCCAAGTTTTTCGAAGCAGAAGACTCTACATTTGGAGCCGACGCTAAACCTTCTTCAAGTTGCTTGCGCTTTAGCGTATTTCGTCTGAATAGTCCGAACATAATAATTTCCTTTAGTTAGAAAACTAGCTACCAATCTATAGATCAGCGTGGGCAGTCTTTACTTGACATTATCGTCTTTGTGCTGACCAGTCTAAATGACTGATTGCCTCGCGAAGCCCTTTGAAAGCTAAACCGTCGGAGTAGTTCCCAAAGGTCTGACCCTCGATTTCATGCCCCATCAACCTTGCAACCACAGTTTTTTGTACGTTGGCGTTCTCTAGTTGTGTCGCGAAACCTTTGCGGAACGAGTGGAAAACATAGTCTTTGCCATAACCAAGCGAGCCTTTCAGACGCCCAAACCGCTTTCCGATAGCGTTAGACCTGTCGCTCCGAACTTTGCTATTCGGTCTGCATTTATGTGTAACCAAGTTGGGCCTGTCGCGTAGTGCTTTGGGTGAAAAATGCGCACGACGACAGGTTTCTTTGGCTTCCTGCTGTTTAGCTTTCGTCTTCCGGATAGGTCACGCGGCATTGTTCTGTCGCTATGCTTGCTTCTTGTTCGAGTCTCGGCAGCAAGCGGTCAAGTTCGCGTAGTTTTTGCCGTTCGAGATTTACGTCAATTGCTACTGGTGTTTCTTGAGTTCGATAACCTGTCTGCTGGCAAGAGTAACTTCCAACATACGGGTTATAGCAAACACTCGTGTATTGGTATGGAACACTTTGCGTGTGAAGTGCGTATCCTCGTGCAATATTGGCGTTGGTTTCGGCTCGAAGTGCTAGCGTGTTGCGGTATTCAGCCTGAACAGTGTTTATGCATTGCTCCAGCGGGGTTGCGCAGCCTGCTAGTAGGAACAACAATGAACTTGTCGAAATCGCACTAAATTTAAAATACATCTAAGATCCATTCGCTGTGATTCATTAAAGTAAACTTATCTGCCCCCTGTTGCTGAGTTGTCAACGCGACTCTCGCGTCAATGGGTGCATCGAATAAGCTAACCAAGATTACAGTGGCGAAGACTTATTGCCCTGAAGTTGAGGAGGGATGGATTGAAATCGGGTGAGCCTACGAACTACAGCAAGGCTTCAGATCGGAAACCATGGTGTGGTACTTTTTGTGGTATCAACTCAAAATTTCATTTTTTTTATGATATATTTCATCGATTTAAGAGATTTATTCGGCGGACACCTCTTCCGCCATTATCCATGCTGCACGTTAAGTGTCTGTAATTTAAAAATAATATCGGCGTAAAATTCTTTTTACCACACACGCTGACCACACACGATGACCACGCAGATTGGAAAGCGGCAACTGTCTTTTCGAGCCTGTTCCATACGCTTAGTGCACTTGCATGTGTAATTGTGGACAGAGGGTTGTATGAGTAGCGAAGAATTTGTCGAGGAAGCTTCTGAACAGAATTATCAGGGGGGTCACTTTTGGACGCCGATTACCCCAATACAGGGGGCAATTTTGCATGCCGGTTCACACCCATGGTTCTGGCCGATCCCGAACAGAACCTCAAACGTCTGCTTCGCGCAGCATAAGGAGGGAACGATGTATCACAATCGACCACATGTCGAAGATATTCGCGCGATGAAAAAGCGGAACGAAAAAATCACGATGTTGTTCGTGTCAACGCCGGAAGAGGCCGCCGCAGCGGCGAGCGCTGGCATTCACATGCTGTCCATCGAAGGCAAATATTTCGACGCAGAAATGCGCGAGGCCGCCGGCGACTGTTTCGTGCAGGTTGGGCTGCCATACGGTGGTTGGGGCCAGTTTGAGGGCCGTCCGATTGCCACCGCCGAAGATTATCTGAGGGCTGCGTTTCATTTTGCCGGTCTAGGTGGGGATGCTTTTTACTGTTCTGCGTCTTACGACATACAAAAAACGCTCTGCGATAACCACCTGCCGGTGGTTGGGCATATCGGCCTGATCCCGTCTTACATCACGTGGACCGGTTGGCGCGCTGTAGGGAAAACAGCGGACGAGGCGATCGCACTTTGGCGACATGCCAAAAAGCTAGAGGAGATCGGGGTTTCCGCCGCCGAACTAGAGGTCGTTCCGGATCGCGTTGCACAGTTTCTGACGGAAAACACAAATCTGGTTATGTTGGGAATGGGTGCGGGGAAACATGTCGATGCCCAATACCTGTTTGCCGAAGATGTCTGTGGCTATGGCGCAAACCATAAACCCAGACATGCCAAATCCTATCGAAATTTCGCCCCCGAACTCGCGCGCCTACAATCAGAACGGATTGCGGCCTTCCAAGAGTTCAAAGGCGATGTTGATGCCGGCGGTTATCCCGCCCAAGACCATACTGTCGGTATCAAAGACGAAGAGTATGACGCTTTCCGCAGCGCCGTCTCTGACATGTGAACGGTTTCCGTTCGCTCCCAATTCGCCCTCTGCCTGTTTCACCCAGCAGGTAGAGGGTTCGTTTTTGGTGGGGTGGGTCCATATCGTTCCAGTGCAAAAACACGTCCCGTTCCCGGCAAACCGCCGCCGAACACGTGGTCGAGCACTTAGGTTTTGACCTTGTTCGTTTTCTTTGATTTGAAGGCCGCAAGTGCAGATGGCCCAGTGGCGCGGTTGCCGATGGCAACCAATCAATCTAGGGCCAATAGACATTTTTGAGGCGAAGATGAGCGATATTAAGAAGAAAGTTCTTGTTACTGGCACGGGTGGATTTATTGGGTTCCATCTTGCCAAGCTGCTGCTTGAGCAGGGGTTTGTGGTTCACGGCATCGATGCGATGACCGATTATTATGACGTGACCCTGAAACAGCGGCGTCATCAGATGTTGCTGCAATCGCCCGGCTTTTCGGCCTCCGAATGTTATCTGGAAGAGAACGACACGATCAAAGAGGTGGTCACGTCCTTCGCGCCGGATGTGATTGTGCATTTGGCGGCGCAGGCGGGCGTGCGTTATTCGCTTGAAAACCCGCGGGCGTATCTGGATTCCAACCTTGTGGGCACCTTCAACATCATGGAGGCCGCGCGCGAGCTGAGCGTTGATCACCTGTTGATGGCCTCGACATCGTCGGTCTACGGCGCAAACGAAGAGATGCCGTATTCCGAAACCGACAAGACCGACACGCCCCTGACGTTCTATGCGGCCACGAAAAAGGCGACCGAGGCGATGGCGCATTCCTATGCGCACCTCTGGAACCTGCCGACGACGATGTTCCGGTTCTTTACGGTCTATGGCCCTTGGGGGCGTCCGGATATGGCGCTGTTCAAGTTCGTGGACGGCATTTTGGAAGACCGCCCCATCGACATTTACAACAACGGCGACATGCACCGCGACTTCACCTATGTCGAGGATCTGGTGCGCGCAATCCGTCTCTTGATCGATGCGGTGCCCGTGCGCCCCGAGAGCGCCGAGGACATCGCCGAGGGCGACAGCCTGTCGCCGGTCGCGCCGTACCGTGTCGTGAATATCGGCAATTCCGACAAGGTCCGCTTGTTGGACTTTGTGGACGCAATCGAGGCTGAGCTGGGCAAGCCGGCGATCCGCAACTACATGCCGATGCAAAAGGGCGATGTGCCCGCAACATGGGCCAATGCCGAACTGCTCAAAACCCTAACCGGCTATGCCCCGCAGACGGATTTTAAGGACGGTATCAAGCAGTTTGTCGATTGGTACTTGGCCTACTATGACAAGGCGCGCCCGTCGAACTAGGGCTGGTGACAAGCGAAAGGGGCGCCCCGAAACGGACGCCCCTTTTTTTGACTGTGTTGGCGATTATGCCAGTGCGATGTCTGTTGCAGACTCGCGGCCGTCGCGGCCCGACTGGATTTCGAACGTGATCGCTTGACCGTCTTTCAGACCGGTCAGACCCGAACGCTCTACAGCCGAGATGTGGACGAATACGTCGCTCGAACGACCTTCAACTTCGATGAAACCGAAGCCTTTGGTGGCGTTGAACCATTTTACTTTGCCATTAGCCATGACAGTGTTCCTTATAATATTCGCGCTCGCAACATGCAGCGCGTCCGGCATCTCGAAGTCGAAAGCCGGGCCGGGTAGGAACAGAGTCGAAATTCAGGTATGCCCCTTAGGCATCGCACTTACCGACAGGCGGCGCAATACGGGAATTCGGATAGGGAAAATCTGTTGAAGTTTGTGATATCTTTGCACGTGTAAATTTATTATTGCCTAAAAATCATTGAAATTTTTCGCGCGATAAGAAAACCTATATCAAATGTCAGATGTAGGGCAGGTCATGGGCGATACCAAAATCAAAAACATGGAAGAGTTTGCAGCGGTCAGCGGCATCTCGCGTCCGACGGTGTCCAAATACTTCAACGATCCGTCCAGTGTCCGCGCATCAACCCGCGCCAAGATCGAAGAGGCGTTAGAGCGGTACGACTATCGCCCGAACATGTTTGCAATGAACCAGAACCGCAAGTTGACCAAAAACGTTGGCGTTGTGGTGCCATATCTGGCCGATCCGTTCTTTGCGGAATTGGCGCGAAACATCGAACAGCGGTGCATTGCGGCGGGCTATCGCCCAACCTTGTATAGTTCGCATGGCGAGCAGGGGCTTGAAAACGATATCCTTGAAAGTCTGCGGTCGTTGAAACCCGCGGGGGTTTTGATGGCCCCGCTCGGGCGGGCTTCGGATAAGGCCGCGATTGAAAAATTCTGTGCGGATATACCAACGGTCTTGTTTGACAGTAGTATTCCAGATGCTGGTGCGAATTTCATCGGATCGGACAATCCGCAATTCGCGGCGTTGATGGTGGAATATCTTTGCCGGACGGGCGAACCGCCGTGTTTCTTTGAAATGGCCAAGCCGTCAAACCCGAACGCAAACAAGCGGCGTCAGGGCTATCTGGACGCGATGGAGCGGTTAGGCCACGAACCCACGATCATCAAGGTTGAGGGCGAAGGCTGGGACTTTGAAGAAATCGGTCGTGTCGGCGGTCTGAAGGCGCTGAGTGACAAAAGGTTCACCACAAATACCGTTCTTTGTAGCAACGACCGTTTGGCGATTGGCTTTCTTGCGGCCTGTTACGAGGCGCGCCTGCGCGTCGGTCGCGAAGCGGATTGCGCCTATCGTGTTGCCGGTCAGGACGACCACCCGTTTTCGCGTTTTACTTGCCCACCGCTGACGACGGTTGCACAGGACTATGAGGCGATTTCGAGCGGTGCCGTTGAAACCTTGCTGCACACGATTGAGGGCGAGGCGGGCCCGCATCGTGTGACCCTGTTCGAGGGCAAGTTGATTATGCGAGATTCAGCGTGAGAAAAGATTAATCTTTTCGCGCGTAAAGTTTTTATTGACGCCGCGTAGCGATTCCCGCTAGGGTCCCCCCACAACATCCAATATGGGAGGAGCCGGATGTACCTTAAGAACGCACTTCGTGCGGCAACCGCACTGACAGTTATTGCTGCAGGCGCCGCACAGGCCGACACAATCACCATCGCAACCGTGAACAACGGCGACATGATCCGCATGCAGGGTCTGACCGACGATTTTACCGCCAAGACCGGTCACACTGTTGAGTGGGTCACACTGGAAGAAAACGTTCTGCGTCAGCGTGTTACCACCGACATCACCACCAAAGGTGGCCAGTTCGACATCATGACTATCGGCATGTACGAAACCCCGATCTGGGGCGAGAACGGCTGGCTGGTGCCACTGGACGATCTGTCGGATGACTATGATGCAGATGACATTCTGCCAGCAATGGCCGGCGGTCTGAGCTTTGATGGCACCCTGTATGCCGCGCCATTCTACGGCGAAAGCTCGATGATCATGTACCGCACCGACCTGATGGCGGCGGCTGGTCTGGAAATGCCAGCGGCACCAACATGGACCTTTATCCGCGAAGCAGCGGCAGCCATGACCGACCGTGATGCTGACATCAACGGCATCTGTCTGCGCGGCAAAGCTGGCTGGGGTGAAGGCGGCGCATTCATCACCGCAATGTCGAACTCGTTCGGCGCTCAGTGGTTCGACATGGACTGGAACGCAACCTTTGACGGCGAAGCATGGGCCAACACCCTGAACTTCTTTAAGGGTATGATGGACGAAAGCGGCCCAGCCGGTTACGCCACCAACGGTTTCAACGAAAACCTGTCGCTGTTCCAACAGGGCAAATGCGGCATGTGGATCGACGCAACGGTTGCAGCATCGTTCGTGACCAATCCTAACGACTCGGAAGTTGCAGACAGCGTTGGTTTCGCACTGGCACCTGACAATGGTCTGGGTAAGCGTTCGAACTGGCTGTGGGCATGGGCACTTGCCATCCCAGCAGGCACACAGAACGTAGAAGCTGCGAAGCAGTTCATCGAATGGTCGACCTCGAAAGACTATATCGAACTGGTTGCTGCCAACGAAGGTTGGGCAAACGTACCACCAGGTGCACGTACCTCGCTGTATGAAAACCCGAACTACATGGCTGTTCCGTTCGCTCAGATGACGCTGGACTCGATCCTGTCGGCTGATCCGCTGAATTCGACCGTGAATGAATCGCCATACGTTGGTGTTCAGTTCGCAGCGATCCCTGAATTCGCTGGCATCGCGACCGAAGTCAGCCAGGAATTCTCGGCCGCATATGCAGGTCAGCAGACCGTAGAAGAAGCACTGGCGAAGGCTCAGGCCATCACCAATGACGCTATGGAAGCCGCTGGCTACCGCTAATAATCCTCCTTCAGGGGGCGGCCTCGGTTGCCCCCTGTCCGTGATTATTCCTCGAAATCATCAAAGACCGTTAAGGTGACGATAGTCTGTCGCCAGATGAGGAAATAAACAAATGGCAACCCAACATTCACGTTCAGCGGCCCGTCTGATGATGGCCCCGGCTGTGATCCTCCTTCTTGGATGGATGCTGGTTCCGCTGACGATGACTTTGTATTTTTCGTTTAAAAAGTATCTGCCGCTGCGCGGCGGTGACCTCGGATGGGTCGGGTTTGAAAACTACACCCGTTTTGTCACCAGCAGCGCGTTCTGGCCAAGTATTCAAACGACCCTCGTTATTGTTGGCGGGGTTCTGGTGATCACCGTCGTTCTGGGTGTGCTGCTGGCGCTGCTGCTCGACCGCCCGATGTGGGGGCAGGGGATCGTTCGTATTCTTGTCATCGCACCGTTTTTCGTGATGCCTACAGTATCGGCTCTGGTCTGGAAAAACATGTTCATGGACCCGACCAACGGTTTGCTGGCACACCTCTGGCGGTTCTTTGGTGCGCAGCCCGTGGAATGGCTATCGCAGGCATCGCTCACTTCGATCATCATGATCGTCAGCTGGCAGTGGTTGCCCTTTGCGACCCTTATTCTGTTGACCGCGATCCAGTCGCTGGATGGTGAACAGCTAGAGGCCTCGGAAATGGATGGGGCAGGGACGCTGGCACGGTTCTGGTATATCATCCTGCCGCACCTAAGCCGCGCGATAACCGTTGTGATCCTGATCCAGACGATTTTCCTACTGGCTATCTTTGCCGAGATTTTCGTCACCACCGGCGGTGCATTCGGCACCAAGACACTGTCCTATCTGATCTTCCAGCGCGTGCTGGAAAGCCAGAACATCGGCCTTGGGTCCGCGGGCGGCGTTTACGCAATCATTCTGGCCAACATCATCGCGCTGTTCCTGATGCGCATCGTTGGCAAAAACCTGGATAACTGAGGGGGGATAGGACTATGGCTCGTTCGACGACGACCCGCCAAAAGGCGATCAACACCGCCCTTGCTTGGACCGTTGGTTTGGTGATCTTTTTCCCGATCCTCTGGACCATTCTGACCAGCTTTAAGACCGAAGGTCAGGCTATCGCAGATCCGCCTATTGTCCTGTTCTTTGACTGGACGCTGGAAAACTATGCGGTGGTTCAGGAACGCTCGAACTATATGCGGTTCTTGTGGAACTCGGTGATCATTGCGGGTGGCTCGACCCTTCTGGGGATCATCATCGCGGTCCCTGCGGCATGGTCCATGGCCTTTGTGCCCAGCCGCCGCACCAAGGATATCCTGATGTGGATGCTGTCGACCAAGATGCTGCCAGCGGTGGGGGTTCTGTACCCGATCTACCTCTTGTTCATCAAACTGGGCCTCTTGGACACCCGTGTTGGTCTGGTGGTGGTGCTGATGCTGATCAACCTGCCGATCATCATCTGGATGCTCTACACCTACTTTAAGGAAATCCCCGGCGAGATCCTCGAAGCGGCCCGTATGGATGGCGCAACCCTGCGCGAAGAAATCATCTATGTCCTGACGCCTATGGCGATCCCGGGCATCGCATCGACCATCCTTTTGAACATCATTCTTGCTTGGAACGAAGCATTCTGGACCCTGAACCTAACGGCCGCTGGGGCGGCACCGCTAACGGCCTTTATCGCCAGCTATTCCAGCCCCGAAGGCCTGTTCTACGCCAAACTCAGCGCAGCCTCGACCATGGCGATTGCGCCGATCCTGATCCTTGGCTGGTTCAGCCAGAAACAATTGGTCCGCGGCCTGACATTCGGCGCGGTGAAATAAGGAAAGACTATGGGACATATTGTACTCGATAAAGTCACCAAGACTTTTGGCAGCGTAGAGGTGATCCCACCTTTGGACCTGACCATCGAAGATGGCGAGTTCACTGTCTTCGTCGGCCCGTCGGGCTGTGGTAAATCAACCTTGCTGCGTTTGATCGCCGGACTGGAGGATGTGACCTCTGGCTCGATTGCGATTGACGGAACAAACGCAACCGAACTGCCACCGGCCAAGCGTGGTCTGGCAATGGTGTTTCAGTCCTATGCGCTTTACCCGCATATGACGGTACGCAAGAACATCGCTTTCCCGCTGCGGATGGCCAAGCTGGATCAGGCGGAAATCGACAAACGCGTCGAAAGCGCGGCCGCTGTTTTGAACCTGACCGATTATCTGGATCGCCGTCCGGGTCAGTTGTCGGGGGGGCAGCGTCAGCGTGTCGCCATCGGCCGCGCTATCGTTCGCGAACCGTCGGCGTTTTTGTTCGATGAACCACTGTCAAACCTTGATGCCGCATTGCGTGTTGGCATGCGTTTGGAAATCAGCGAACTGCACGAACGCCTGAAAACGACAATGATCTATGTGACCCACGATCAGGTCGAGGCGATGACCATGGCCGACAAGATTGTCGTCTTGCGCGCAGGTAACATCGAACAGGTCGGCAGCCCGCTCGAACTCTACCGTAATCCGCGTAATCTGTTTGTGGCTGGTTTCATCGGGTCGCCAAAGATGAACATCATCAATGGCGAAACCGCAGCGGCCTACAAAGCAATGCATATCGGCATTCGCCCCGAACATATCGAGGTGTCGAAAACAGAAGGCACGTGGCAAGGCAAGGTTGGCGTTTCGGAACATCTTGGGTCGGATACGTTCCTGCATGTCCATGACACAGGTATTGCCGACACAATCACGGTCCGCGTGGATGGCGAGGTTGAACTGCGCAATGGCGATACGGTCTATCTGACCCCGCGCGCCGATATGATCCATACCTTTGATGCAGATGGGTTGCGGTTCGAATGACCAGACTTGCAGGCAAATCGGCCATTATTACCGGCGCTGCACGCGGTATAGGTCAGGCCTTCGCCGCGGCCTATATCGCCGAAGGGGCGCAGGTCGCGATTGCGGATATTGATCTGGAACGGGCACAGAAAACCGCAGATGCGCTCGGCGATCGGGCCTTTGCTGTTGAGCTGGATGTCACTGATCAGGCCAGCATTGACGCCGCTGTTGAACGGGTCGCGCATAGGTTTGGCCAGATCGACATTCTGGTCAACAACGCGGCCCTATTCACCGCCGCCCCGATTGTTGAGATCGAGCGCGCTGATTTTGACCGCATCATGTCGGTCAACGTGTCCGGCACGCTGTTCATGATGCAGGCCGTTGCCCGTCGCATGATCGCGCAGGGCAGCGGCGGCAAGATCATCAATATGGCCAGTCAGGCCGGTAGGCGAGGCGAAGCCTTGGTCGGTGTCTATTGCGCCAGCAAAGCCGCCGTTATCAGCCTGACGCAATCGGCCGGTCTGAACCTGATTGAGCACGGCATCAATGTGAACGCCATCGCGCCCGGTGTGGTGGATGGTGAACATTGGGACGGCGTCGATGCGTTCTTTGCCAAATATGAAAACAAAGCCCCCGGCCAGAAAAAGGCTGAGGTCGGCAAGGCGGTGCCCTTTGGCCGGATGGGGACGGCGGATGACCTGACCGGAATGGCCATTTTCCTTGCGACCCGCGAGGCAGATTACATCGTCGCCCAGACGTACAACGTCGACGGCGGCAACTGGATGAGTTGATGAGAGACGATCAAAGAAAGACCCAGCCAATGAAACTCGGGGATGACACTTTACCTCAGCTTGCGACGCAGTTCGATACGCCGAACTACGATCGACGCTCGCTGACGCCCGGCATCGTCCACATTGGCCTCGGTAACTTTCACCGTGCCCATCAGGCGTGGTACCTGCATCGTCTGATGCAGATAGGCCGCGCACATAATTGGGCCATCGTTGGGGCCGGTGTGCGGGCCGGTGATGCGGCCATGCGGGATCGTCTGCTGGCGCAGGATTGCCTGACAACCCTGATCGAATTGTCGGCAGAGGGCCGCGCGATTGAAATCACCGGCGCAATGATTGATTTCCTGCCGGTTGAGGAAACGAACGCATCGCTGATTGCCCAAATGTCCGACGCCTCGACGCGGATTGTGTCACTGACGGTGACCGAAGGCGGATATTATGTGGATGCGGCAACGGGCGGCTTTGACGCCGGTCACCCCGATATTGTGCATGATGCCGAAAACCCCGCGACACCCCGCACAGCGTTTGGCGCGATGATCGCCGCGCTGGCCCATCGCCGTGCCTCTGGTCTAGGACCGTTTACTGCGATGTGCTGTGACAATTTGCAGGGCAATGGTGATGTGCTGCGTCAAACCGTGGTGTCGCTAGCGAAAATGTCCGATCCTGACCTTGCCGCTTGGATCGAAGCCGAGGTGGCGTTCCCCAATTCAATGGTGGATTGCATCGTTCCGGCCACCGGCGCCAGCGAATTGGAACTGGTGCAGGGCCTTGGAATTGAGGACGCGGCTCCGGTCACGCACGAAAACTATCGCCAATGGGTGATCGAGGATAATTTCTGCGCCGGTCGCCCCGAGTGGGAGGCCGTGGGCGCAACCCTGACCGACGATGTGCATGCCTATGAGGCGATGAAAATCCGTATTTTGAACGGCGGGCATCAGGTTCTGGCCAATGTGGCAGAGCTGTTGTCGATAGAAACGATCACCGATGCGATCGTTGATCCCGACATTCAGGCTTATTTCCGCAAGGTCCAGACACAGGAAATCCTGCCCTATGTCGCCGCCGTTCCGGGCATTACCCCACCTGATTATTTGACCCTGATCGAAAGACGGTTTTCAAACCCGTCCATTCGCGACACCACGCGACGCGTGGCGTTTGACGGGTCATCACGCCATGTCGGGTTTATCCTGCCGGTTGTGCGGGATGCGTTAGAGAAGGGTGGGTCAATAACCGGCCTAGCTCTGGTCGAGGCGCTATGGGCACATATGTGCGCAGGCGTGCGTGTGGATGGTTCGACTATCGAACCAAATGATCCGCACTGGGATAGCCTGTCTGAAACTGCCCGTCGTGCGATGACGGATCCATCCGCATGGCTGGCCCAAACGCAAATCTATGGCACCTTGTCTGCCTCTGCGGATTTTTCGGCGCAGTTTGCTTTCTGGTATGCGAATATTTCGGAAAATGGCGTGCGATTGTCGCTACGGCAGTATTGCAACCTCTCGTCA
The DNA here is from genome assembly GCA_965215785.1 of Marivivens sp. Classification (GTDB taxonomy): domain Bacteria; phylum Pseudomonadota; class Alphaproteobacteria; order Rhodobacterales; family Rhodobacteraceae; genus Marivivens. The sequence goes on from OZ244120.1 coordinate 2,293,512, forward strand.
TGAAATTGTTTGCGTATTTTGCGCAACCCGTCGTGAGTCGTTTCCAAATCGGCAAAAGTGAGCATTTGCTAAAAATTTCTTACAAGACTGCTTAATTACCGGTCATTCGGTTGTCGGATGGCGGACAATCTTGGTTAAATTTGGGTCAAACGGTGGAAAAACGCGCGTTTTCTACCCGTGGTCGGTTGTGGCAAAAGGATAAAAAAGATACCAAAAGATCAGATTTGTAACAAAACGACTATATGTTCATAGCGAAAGTTGACGGTCTGTACGGGAATTTTTGCCCGGCAAATATTTGAATATTTAGTTTTTCCGCATTCGCGGTTTCTTTTTTTAGCGCATATCTGGGGGCGCTCCATGAAACATTCGACTATTACCGTTGAAGGTGTTCAGCCAGCAGACAATTTTGTCGTCGAATACCCAAGCTCTGCCGTTTCGTCGGGAATTTATGCCCGTTTCGGCAAACGTATTTTTGATTTGATGATTTCGATCGTTGCAGCACCGGTTTTGGTGCCTGTTATCGCGATCCTTTGGTTTGTTGTTCGTCGTGACGGCGGTCCGGGCATGTTTGTTCAGGAACGTGTCGGCAAAGACGGCAAAGTGTTCCGCTGCTACAAACTGCGCACCATGGTGATGGACGCAGAAAAGGTCCTAGAGGACATGTGCGCCAGCGATCCTGTTGTGGCGCATGAGTGGAAGGTCAACCAGAAGCTCAAGCATGACCCACGCATCACCAAGGTCGGCAAGTTCCTGCGTGAAACCAGCCTTGATGAACTGCCTCAGTTCTTCAACGTGGTTCGCGGCGAAATGAGCTTTGTCGGTCCGCGTCCGTTCCTGCCGTCGCAGAAAGCGGATTACGATCAGGCTGGTGGCCGTGCCTATTACGACGTGCGCCCTGGCGTCACTGGTCTGTGGCAGGTTGAGGGCCGCGGCGAAACCAGCTTTGTCGGGCGTGTCGGTTTTGACGAAACTTATGGCGAAAAGCACAGCCTGCGGTACGACATCGGCCTGATGTTCAAAACCGTTGCTGTGGTTCTGAAAAAGACCGGCCACTAAGCCGATCCTCCTCGAATTAGAAAGGCCGGACATTTTGTACGGCCTTTTTCATTTACGGCGTGTAGTTCAGGATTGGCGAAAGCCATCTTTCGGCCTCTTCCACTGTCATCGCCTTGCGTTCGGCATAATCGACGACCTGATCTTTCTCGACCTTGCCAACGCCAAAATAATAGCTGTCCGGATGTCCGATATAGAGCCCACTGACCGAGGCGGCCGGCCACATGGCATAGCTTTCAGTCAGGGCAACGCCAGTCGCGGCCTCGGCATCCAGCAGCGACCAAAGCGTTGCCTTTTCCGTATGGTCCGGTTGCGCCGGATATCCCGGGGCAGGGCGGATCCCGTCATAGGGTTCGCGGATCAGATCGGTTGGGGTGTAGTCCTCGGTCGCATAGCCCCACAGCTCGGTGCGTACATATTCATGCATCCGCTCGGCGAACGCCTCGGCAAAGCGGTCGGCCAATGCTTTGACCATGATCGACGAATAGTTGTCGTTTGCTTCGTCGAACTTGCGGGCGATGTCGTCCTCTTCGATGCCTGCGGTCACAACGAAACCGCCAACATAATCCTGACCGGTCGGCGCTACGAAATCCGACAGGGCGACGTTGGGGCGGTCGTCCCGTTTGAAGGTCTGTTGCCGCAGGGTGTGCAGCGTGGCGCGTTCGGTCACACGGTCCTCGCCTGTCCAAAGGCTGATGTCGTCGCCGACGCTGTTTGCGGGCCAGAACCCGACAACGGCCTTGGGGCTGAACCAGTTTTCGTCGATGATCTTGCGCAGCATGGCTTGGGCATCGTCAAAGAGCCCGCGGGCCGCCTCGCCCTGTTTGTCGTCCTGCAAAATCGCCGGATATTGACCGCGGAGTTCCCATGTCTGGAAAAACGGGGTCCAGTCGATGTAGTCGGCTAATTCCGCTAGCGACCAGCTATCGAATACTTTGGTGCCAAGGAAGCTGGGCGTTTTGGCGGCATAGCCGTTGAAATCTACCCGCAGCGCGTTTGAGCGTGCCTCGTCCAGTGACAGGCGTTTCTTGCCGCGCTCGCCCCGCGCATGGCGCTCTGCGATATCGGCATAATCTGCCCGCACCTCGGCTGTGACCGTGTCGCGATTGTCCGACAACAGGGACGATACAACGCCCACCGCGCGGCTGGCGTCGGTGACATACATCGCCTGACCTTTATCGTATTTGGGCGCGATTTTCACGGCGGTGTGCACTTTGGATGTGGTGGCCCCGCCAATCAGCAGGGGAATATCCATGCCGCTGCGTTCCATTTCGGCGGCCACATGCACCATTTCATCCAGCGACGGTGTGATCAGGCCAGACAGACCGATGACATCCACGTTTTCGGTGCGCGCAACTTCTAGGATTTTGGACGCCGGGACCATGACGCCAAGGTCGATGATTTCATAGTTGTTACAGGCCAGAACCACGCCGACGATGTTCTTGCCGATGTCGTGCACGTCGCCCTTGACCGTCGCCATCAGGATTTTGCCTGCGGCCTCTTGTTTGCCGTCTTTTTCCGCCTCGATATAGGGGGTCAGTACGGCAACCGCCTGTTTCATGACGCGGGCGGATTTGACCACCTGCGGCAGGAACATCTTACCGGCGCCGAACAGATCGCCCACCACGTTCATGCCGTCCATCAATGGCCCCTCGATCACATCAAGGGGGCGATTTGCGGCTTGGCGCGCCTCTTCGGTGTCGGCATCGATGTATTCGGTGATGCCGTTGACCAGCGCATGTTCAAGCCGTTTTTCCACGGGCAATTCGCGCCAGCTGAGGTCCTTTTCTTTGGCTTTGCTGCCACCTTCGCCGCGGAACTTTTCCGCCAGATCCAGCATCCGTTCGGTCGCATCGCTGCGGCGGTTCATCACCACATCTTCGCAGGCCTCACGCAGTTCGGGGTCAATCTCGGAATAGACGGCCAACTGACCTGCGTTGACGATCCCCATATCCATGCCGTTCTGGATCGCATGATACAGGAACACGGCGTGCATCGCTTCGCGCACGGTTTCATTGCCTCGGAAACTGAACGACAGGTTCGATACACCGCCCGAAATATGGACATGCGGGCAGGTGTCGGTGATCCGCTTGGTGGCGTTGATGAAATCGATGCCATAGTTGTCGTGTTCTTCGATCCCTGTCGCCACGGCAAAGACGTTGGGGTCAAAGATGATATCTTCTGGCGCCATGCCGCAGTCTTGGGTCAGGATGCGGTAGGCGCGTTGGCAAATCTCGACCTTGCGGTCTTCGGTGTCGGCCTGACCGGTTTCGTCAAAGGCCATGACCACAACCGCCGCCCCATAGGCGCGGCAAAGGCTAGCGTGACGGATAAATTGTTCTTCGCCTTCTTTGAGCGAGATTGAATTTACCACCGCCTTGCCCTGAACGCATTTCAGACCGGCCTCGATGATTTCCCATTTCGAGCTGTCGATCATGATCGGAACGCGGGCGATGTCGGGTTCGGCGGCGATCAGGTTCAGAAACTCGACCATTGCCTGCTGCGAGTCGATCAGGCCTTCGTCCATGTTGATGTCGATGATCTGCGCGCCGTTTTCGACCTGTTGACGGGCCACGTCCAGCGCGGTCGCATAGTCGCCATTGGTGATCAGCTTGCGGAACTTGGCACTACCGGTGACGTTGGTCCGTTCGCCCACGTTTACGAACGGGATGTCCTTGGTCAGGGTAAAGGGCTCTAGCCCCGACAGGCGCATCAGCGGCGGCTGTTCGGGAATGGCGCGGGGCGGATAGGGGGCCACTGCTTGCGCAACCGCGCGGATGTGGTCAGGCGTCGATCCGCAGCAGCCGCCGACGATGTTTATCAGACCGTCCTTGGCAAAGCCTGCGATCTGGGCGGCCATTGCCTCGGGGCTTTCGTCGTATTCGCCGAACTCGTTCGGCAGACCTGCGTTTGGATAGGCGCAGACAAAGGTATCCGCCACACCGGAGATTTCAGCAAGGTGTTCCCGCATCGCATCGGCGCCAAGCGCGCAGTTCAGACCAATGGTAAAGGGCGCCGCATGGCGCACGGAATACCAAAATGCGGTCGGTGTCTGGCCCGACAGGGTGCGCCCCGACAGGTCGGTGATCGTGCCCGAAATCATTACCGGCAAGGCCACGCCTTTTTCTGCAAACACCTCTTCTGTTGCGAAAATGGCGGCCTTGGCGTTGAGCGTGTCAAAGATCGTTTCGATCAGGATGATATCCGCGCCGCCATCCATCAGGCCGCGCACCTGTTCGGCATAGCCAGCGCGCAATTCATCAAAGGTAACAGCACGATAGCCGGGGTTGTTCACGTCGGGGCTAATGCTGGCGGTGCGGTTCGTTGGCCCAAGCGCACCGGCCACAAACCGCGCGCGCCCGTCCTGTTCCGTTGCCCGATCCAGCGCCTTGCGCGCCAGTTTTGCGCCCTGCACGTTCAGGTCATAGACTGCGGATTCCATGCCGTAGTCGGCCTGAGCGATTGTCGTAGACGAGAACGTGTTGGTTTCCACGATGTCCGCACCGGCCATGGCATAGCGATAGTGGATTTCCTCGATCGCATCGGGCTGGGTCAGGTTCAGGATGTCGTTGTTGCCCTGCTGCGGCTTATCCGAATGGTGGTGCAGATGATGCTGGGCACAGCCACATCCCGGTTTGTGCGTCGAAAAATGTTCCTCGACCAGTCCAAGTTCCTGAATCTGCGTGCCCATGGCCCCATCAAGGATCAGGATCCTGTCCTTGGCGGCGGCAATCAGTTGGTCAAATACGGGCGAACGGTCAATTTTGGGCATAGAACGGGCTTTGTTATCAAGGTTTCGGCCCTTGTAGTCCGTTCGGTTTCATTAATGAAATTCATCAATCTCAAGAAGATTATGAACTTGGCTCAGGATTGCGCCTGCTCCCAAAGGGCAAATTCGTCAGGCTTCTTGCGGCGATACTTGGCCTCAATCTCGGGCGATAGGGTGACATCAAACTGGGGCGACACGTTCAGTTGTTTCCGCTCAAGCGTCATATCGAACCGCTGTTCGAAGAAATCGGTGATCTTGTCTTGTGCCTCATAGCGGTAAAGATGGGTCACATCCGTTTGGCCATCTTTGAACGACAAAAACTTGGCCTGTGATCCGACATGGGCAAAGGGGGCAGGCTTGCCTTTGCAGTATTCCTCGACAAAGTCGTCGAACGACACGCCGCGTGTGCTGTTCGGATGCCCGACCAGCGCGTCACGACAACGATAGCGGAACCAACTGCTCAGCCAGTCAACGGGATGGCGGACGACGGCAAAGGTTTCGAAATCCGTTTCCCCACCTTTTTCCAGATAAGGGTGAACAAACCGCTGATACCGATAAATCGGCGTGTGTTTAAGAATCGGTGGATCGCGGAACACCAATGAGGCACGCGGGGCCAAAGCGCCCTCAAGCGCGGTGGTTCCTGTTTTCGGAACGGCAAGGAAAACCAGTTTTTCTTTCCAAAAAACAAGCATATCGCCGTCCTTCCTGCCGTGCTGTTTGGTCGTAAACTAATCTTTAACGCATCTGTCGCGAAAGTACCTGTGGAAATTTTATCTTGAAATGTTCCTGTTTTGATCTCATAACGAATGAGAACAAGATGCGAACATACAGGACAATTGCCCGCCAGCGTCGGGTGTGGAATAAGGATCGCAAACATGGCAACGGCAGATATTCTGAGCATGACTGACAAAAAAATAGCCGACAAACAAAAAGCATTGGATTCGGCTCTGGCCCAGATCGAACGTCAGTTCGGTAAAGGCTCGATTATGAAACTGGGCAAAGACAACCCTGTCGCCGAGATCGAGTCGACCTCGACCGGTTCGCTTGGGTTGGATATCGCGCTTGGGATCGGCGGCCTGCCCAAAGGCCGGATCATCGAAATCTACGGCCCTGAAAGCTCGGGCAAGACGACCCTGACGCTGCATGCTGTGGCCGAGGAACAGAAAAAAGGCGGCGTTTGCGCCTTTGTCGATGCGGAGCATGCGCTCGACCCAGTATACGCCAAGAAGCTGGGCGTTGATCTGGATGAACTGCTGATTTCGCAGCCCGATACAGGGGAACAGGCGCTGGAAATCGTCGATACGCTTGTCCGGTCTGGCGCGGTGAACCTTGTTGTCGTCGACTCGGTCGCCGCCCTCACGCCCAAATCCGAGCTGGAAGGCGACATGGGCGACAGCAGCGTGGGTGTCCATGCCCGCCTGATGAGCCAAGCGATGCGCAAGCTGACCGGTTCGATCGCGCGTTCGAATTGTATGGTGATCTTTATCAACCAAATCCGGATGAAGATTGGCGTTATGTTCGGCAGCCCCGAAACCACAACCGGCGGTAACGCTCTGAAATTCTATGCATCGGTTCGTCTGGATATCCGCCGCATCGGGTCGATCAAGGATCGGGACGAGGTTGTGGGCAACACCACACGTGTGAAGGTCGTCAAGAACAAGGTCGCGCCACCGTTCAAACAGGTCGAGTTTGACATCATGTATGGCGAGGGCATTTCGAAAACCGGCGAATTGCTCGATCTTGGGGTGAAGGCCGGCGTTGTCGAAAAGTCCGGCGCTTGGTTCAGCTATGGCGACGAACGGATCGGGCAGGGGCGCGAGAACTCCAAGAACTTCTTGCGCGAAAATGCCCATATCGCGATGGAAATCGAAGACAAGATCCGCGCCGCGCATGGTTTGGACTTCGATTACGAAGGAAAAGCCGACGACGACGATGATCTTGTCGAAATGTAAGCGCCTGACGCAACAAAATGGCCGGGGATGTCCCCGGCCTTTTTCATTTGGCTTTACGCTGGTTTAGCAGCGCGGTATTCACGGTCGAAAGCTGTTAGTGAAAGACCGATATGACGACCCTGGCCGACATCCGTTCAACATTTCTGAACTATTTCGAGAGCAATGGGCATACCATTGTCCCGTCCTCGCCACTGGTTCCGCGCAACGACCCCACCCTGATGTTCACAAACTCGGGCATGGTGCAGTTCAAGAACTGCTTTACCGGTGTCGAAAAGCGCGACTACGTGCGTGCCACCACGGCGCAGAAATGTGTCCGAGCGGGCGGCAAGCATAACGATCTGGACAATGTCGGGTACACGGCGCGTCACCACACATTCTTTGAGATGTTGGGTAACTTTTCCTTTGGGGACTACTTCAAGGAAGAGGCCATTCCGTTTGCTTGGAAGCTCATCACCGAAGAATTCGGCATCGACAAATCGCGTCTGTTGACCACCGTTTATCACACCGATGACGAAGCGTTTGAGATCTGGAAAAAATGCGGTGTGCCTGAGGACCGGATCATCCGTATCGCGACGTCCGATAACTTCTGGCAGATGGGGCCAACCGGCCCGTGCGGCCCCTGCACCGAGATTTTCTTTGACCATGGCGATCACATCTGGGGCGGACCTCCCGGTTCGCCAGAGGAAGATGGCGACCGTTTCATTGAGATTTGGAACGTCGTTTTCATGCAGAACGAACAGTTCGAAGACGGCTCGATGCGTGCGCTGGATATGCAATCCATCGATACCGGCATAGGGCTGGAACGGATTGGCGCGCTGTTGCAGGGCAGCCACGATAACTATGACACCGACCTGTTCAAAGCCCTGATCGAGGCGTCGGCTCATGCGTCGAACAGCGATCCCTATGGCGACCAGAATGTCCACCACCGTGTGATCGCCGACCACCTGCGGTCGACATCGTTCCTGATTTCGGATGGCGTGATGCCATCCAATGACGGTCGCGGTTACGTTCTGCGCCGGATTATGCGTCGCGCGATGCGTCATGCGCATTTGCTGGGTGCCAAAGACCCGATGATGCACCGTTTGGTGCCGGAACTGGTCAAGCAGATGGGCGCGGCCTATCCGGAACTTGGTCAGGCGCAGGCACTGATCGAAGAAACGTTGCTGGCGGAAGAAACCCGTTTTAAACAGACGCTGGATCGCGGTTTGAAGCTGTTGGATGATGAGCTGTCCGGTCTGGCAGATGACGCCAACCTGCCTGGCGAAACTGCGTTCAAACTCTATGACACCTACGGGTTCCCGCTGGACCTGACGCAGGATGCCCTGCGCGAAAAAGGCCGCGCTGTGGATACCGACGGTTTCGATGCCGCAATGGCCGAACAAAAGGCCAAAGCCCGCGCCGCGTGGGCCGGTTCGGGTGAAACAGCGGATCAGACCATCTGGTTCGACGTTGCCGAGGAACACGGCTCCACCGAATTCCTAGGCTATGATACCGAGGTTGCCGAGGCACAGGTCAAAACCATCCTGAAAGGGTCGGATAAGCTGACCAGCGCCGCAAAAGGCGACACCGTTCAGATCGTTGTGAACCAGACCCCGTTCTATGCGGAATCCGGTGGTCAGGTCGGTGACAGTGGCGTCATCGAAACCGAAGGCGGCAAAGCGCGGATCACCGACACCCGCAAGGTGGCGGATGTGTTCATCCATTTCGCCGAGGTGACCGATGGCTCCATCGAGGCGGGCGCAGCGGCCCGCTTGGTGGTGGATCATGACCGCCGGAGCGACATTCGCGCCAATCACTCGGCCACGCACCTGCTGAACGAAGCATTGCGTGACGTTCTGGGTGACCATATCGCGCAGCGTGGATCGCTGAACGCGCCGGATCGTCTGCGGTTCGATTTCAGCCACGGCAAAGCGCTCAGCACCGCTGAAATCACCGAGGTCGAGAACGCCGTGAACGCGATGATCCGTCAGAACACCAAGGTCGAAACCCGTTTGATGACCCCCGACGATGCGCGCGGCCTTGGCGCACAAGCGTTGTTTGGTGAAAAATACGGTGACGAGGTGCGCGTTGTGTCCATGGGCCGCAAGGATGGTTCGGGCAAAGGCACATCTGGTGATGTTTATTCGCTAGAGTTGTGCGGCGGTACGCATGTCACGCAGTTGGGTGAAATCGGGGCCTTTGTGGTGCTGGCTGATAGCGCGTCCTCTGCCGGTGTGCGCCGCGTTGAGGCTCTGACAGGGCAGGTCGCAATCGACTATCTAAAGGAACAGCAGGACCGTCTGTCGGCGGTTGCATCGGTGTTGAAGGCACCGACAAACGAGGCTGCGGACCGCGTTAAGGCGCTACTTGATGAGCGTAAGGCACTGGCCAATGAGGTGGCACAGCTTCGCAAAGAGCTTGCTATGTCTGGTGGTGCCAAGGCCGAAGAACCTGCCAAGGAAATCAACGGCATGTCGTTCAAAGCTCAGGTTCTTTCGGGGGTCACTGGCAAGGATTTGCCAGCCATCCTTGACGATATGAAGGGCCAGATCGGCAGCGGTATTATTCTGTTGATTGCTGACACTGGTGGCAAGGCGGCGGTTGCGGCTGGCGTCACTGCGGACCTGACGGATCGCGTGTCGGCGGCCGATATCGTGCGTGCTGTGACGCCTGAATTGGGCGGCAAAGGTGGCGGCGGTCGTCCTGACATGGCGCAGGGTGGCGGCGCGTCCGTCGACAATGCTGAGGCCGCGATCAAAGCGGCAGAAGCCATCGTAGAAGGAGCCTAATGATGCCTGCACTTTGGATTGCACATGTGACTGTTACCGATGCCGAAGCTTATGGCAAATATGCCGAACTGGCCGGCCCTGCGATTGCCAAACATGGCGGCACATTCATCGCGCGCGGTGGCCGTTTTGTTCAGCTAGAGGGCAAAGAACGCCCTCGCAACGTTGTGGCGCGGTTCCCGTCGGTTGAGGCCGCGGTCGATTGCTACCATTCCGCCGAATACCAAGAGGCACTGGCTCATGCGCGGGATGCGTCGGAACGGGAATTGATGGTCGTCGAAACCTCGGAATAACGACTGCTCATCGGAATAATGAACGCCCCGCTTTGGCAAAAGCGGGGCGTTTTTGTTTTGCTTGATGAATTTCATTTGGGTGAAGTCGTTCACAAGCCTATCCTGATCCCATTCAGCGATAGGAGGACGACGTGGCACTTGGATGTTTTTCCGTGAGCCTCAGCGTCAAAGATATTACCAAATCAATTGAGTTCTACACCGGCCTCGGCTTTGAGATGTTCCATGATAATTCGGAACACGGCTACTGTATCCTCAAGGACGGCACGACAGTTCTGGGTCTGTTTCAGGGGATGTTTGAGGGCAATATCCTGACGTTCAATCCCGGTTGGGACAAAGATGCGCAGCCCCTTGATGGATTTGAGGACGCCCGGTCCATTCAGGCGCGGTTGTTGGCGGCGGGCGTTGAGGTGGCGCAACCAACAGACCCCGAGGGTGAGGGCATTGGACACATCGTTTTGATCGATCCAGATGGCAACGCCATCATTTTCGATCAACACGTTCCAAAACCTGCCTAACAAAAAGGGCCCCGAAGGGCCCTGATCTGTTTAGCTGGCTTTTGCCATCCGCTTGCGTTCATGCGGATCGAGATAGCGTTTGCGCAGGCGCACCGCGTTTGGCGTGACCTCGACCAGTTCGTCATCGTCGATATAGGCGATGGCCTGTTCCAGCGACATAACGGTTGGCGGGGTCAGCTTGACGGCTTCGTCGGATCCCGAGGCGCGGACGTTGGTCAGCTTTTTACCCTTCAGCGGGTTCACCTCTAGGTCGTTGTCACGGCTGTGTTCGCCGATGATCATACCGGTGTAGACGGCCTCTTGCGGGTTGATGAACATCTTGCCGCGATCTTCGAGGTTCCAAAGCGCATAGGCAACAGCGGTACCGTTTTCCATCGAGATCAGAACACCCTGACGACGGCCTGCGATTGGGCCTTTGTGTGGGGTCCAGCCGTGGAAAATACGGTTCATGATGCCCGAACCGCGTGTGTCGGTCAGGAATTCACCGTGATAGCCGATCAGGCCGCGCGATGGCACATGGGCCACGATGCGGGTTTTGCCTGCGCCGCCTGGGTTCATTTCCAACAGATCACCCTTGCGTGGGCCGGTCAGTTTTTCGACCACAGCGCCGGTGTATTCGTCATCCACGTCGATCACGACCTCTTCGACGGGTTCCATGCGAACGCCGTCTTGGTCTTGGAAAATAACCTGCGGACGCGAGATCGACAGCTCGAAGCCTTCGCGGCGCATGTTTTCGATCAGAACGCCCATCTGCAATTCGCCACGGCCCGACACGACAAAGGCTTCGCCGCCCGGTGTGTCCTCGACCTTGATCGCAACGTTGGTTTCGGCTTCTTTCATCAGGCGGTCACGGATGACGCGGGACTGAACCTTTTTGCCATCACGGCCAGCCAGTGGGCTGTCGTTGATGCCGAACAGAACCGAAATGGTGGGCGGATCAATTGGCTGCGCGGGCAGGGCGGTATCAATCGACGGATCGCACAGGGTGTCAGCAACGGTCGCAGTCGACATGCCAGCAATCGACACGATGTCACCGGCAACGGCTTCGTCGATTGGCGCCTGCGCAAGGCCGCGGAACGCCATGATTTTTGTCGCGCGGAACTGTTCGATCTTGGTGCCGTCACGGCTTAGCGCCTTAAGCGTATCGCCGGTTTTCAGGGTGCCGGTTTCAACGCGGCCGGTCAGCATACGGCCAATGAACGGGTCAGCGCCCAACGTGGTTGCGATCATGCTGAACGGTTTGCCGGCATCTGCGATCTGCTTAGGTGCTTCGACGTGGCGAACGATCAATTCAAACAGCGCGTTAAGGTCTTTGCGTGGACCGTCCAGTTCCGCATCACACCAACCCGAACGACCCGAGGCGTACATATGTGGGAAGTCGAGCTGTTCGTCGTTTGCACCAAGGTTGGCAAACAGATCGAAACATTCGTCCAGCGCGCGATCAGGTTCCGCATCCGGTTTGTCGACCTTGTTCAAAACCACGATTGGCTTCAGACCCAGCGCAAGCGCCTTTGAGGTCACGAATTTGGTTTGTGGCATTGGGCCTTCGGCCGCATCAACCAGCAGGACAACGCCGTCAACCATGCTCAGGATACGTTCGACTTCGCCGCCGAAGTCAGCGTGACCGGGGGTGTCGACGATGTTGATACGTGTGCCGTTCCATTCAACGCTGGTCGCTTTGGCCAGAATGGTGATGCCACGTTCGCGTTCAATGTCGTTGCTGTCCATTGCGCGTTCTGCAATGGCTTGGTTTTCGCGGAAAGCGCCCGATTGTTTCAACAGTTCATCGACAAGCGTGGTCTTGCCGTGGTCAACGTGCGCGATAATCGCGATGTTACGGATATCCATAGTTCAGCCCTAAAAGGAGATTTGGGCGCGCCATACCGTGCAATCGCAGCAAAAGCCAGCCCAAAAGCCCTAATGCGCCGAACCGACCTTGGAAAAGACGTTGACGATGACAATTCCGCCAAGGATCAGGCTTAATCCGATGATCGCAGCAACGTCCAGCGACTGTTTGAAATAGAGCCACCCGATCATTGCGACTAACACGATGCCCAGCCCCGACCAGATCGCATAGACAATTCCGATGGGCATAAACCGCACCGCATAGGACAACAGATAAAACGAAATCCCATAGCCGATCACCACCACGATTGAGGGGCCGGTTTTGGTGAATTGTTCTGACGCCTTAAGCGCGGATGTCGCCACGGTTTCGGCGATGATGGCAAAAATCAGGGCAATCACGTGGTTCGGCATCTGGCGTTCCTATTTGGCGATATAGCGATCCCTGCGGTGATTGATCCCGATGACCACATTCACAATCGCCGCACCTAGGAAACTATAGACGACGATTGCCGTGTCCAATGTGAAGAAAGCGACCAAAAAGAGCAGACCATCGAATATCAATTGGGTCCAGCCCGCGCGGAAACCGGTTTTGTCCTGTAGGTAGATCGCAAGGATGCCGATGCCGCCGAGCGACGCACCATGACGGATCAGGATAATCAGACCCGCACCAGCGATCAGACCAAAGAGCAGCGCACCTGCCAATGGGTCCAGCATGTCAAAGCTGATATAGTTCGGCATCGCCGAGGAAATCACCGACAAAAGCCCGACCGCGATAAAGGTCTTGATGACAAAGTGCAGGCCGATGCCTTTGTACCCCAGCCAATAGAACGGCAGGTTGATGACAAAGAACACAGCGCCAAACGGATACCCCGTGATATAGCTGATCAGGATGGCAAGGCCGGCGGTTTGCCCTGTGATCAGGCCAAGATGCGTCAGGATCAGCACGCTGAAGGACATCATGCTGCTGCCAATAATCAGCCCTTGGGCGTCTTCGATCGGGCTGTGTTTGTTCGCGTCGGTCATATTAATCGCTTATGTATCGGTCTCGTCGGTGGTTAAAGGCAATGACACCGTTCAAGACGGCCGCCCCCAACAGCGAGTACAAGACGGTTTCCGCAGGGAAAAGTAGGAGAGCGACAGAAAACAGAACCCCGTCGGCAATCAGCTGTACCAAACCCGCGCGAAATCCGGTTTTGTCCTGAATGATCAGGGCTACGACGCCAAGTCCGCCAAGCGATCCCTTGTGCCTGAACACCCCCAATAGCCCCAAGCCGCAGATGATACCAAAGGCGATGGTGCCAAAGATCGGGTTCAGATCGCCAAATGGCATCAGGTCCGGCACATAGGCCATCAGCACCGACACTGTCGTCACGCAGATCACCGATTTGATCGTGAATTCGGGCCCCAATCGCGACCATGCAAAGGCGTAGAAGGGGATATTGATCAAGAAGAACACCCAGCTGAAGCTAAAGCCGGTCAAATAGGAAATGATCAGGGCCAAACCTGCCGTTTGCCCCGTCAGCAATCCCAGATGCGTCAGAAAGCTAAGGGCGACGGTGGTTGCAAATATCCCGATACCCAAGCCTTGTAGATCCTCAAGCTTGGAATGCGGGACGGTGTGGGTTGGTATCGGTAATGGGGCTGGCATGGCTGTTTTTTATGTCAGTATTATTGACCTGTCCAGTCGAAATAAAAGCGGCGTTTCCGCCGCTTTCAACATTAGGCACCCAAGGCGCGGTCGAGGTATTCGTCGATTTTTTCGAGGAAGCCCATCGTGGTCAGCCATTTCTGATCCGGCCCGACCAAAAGCGCGAGGTCCTTGGTCATCCAGCCGTCTTCGACCGCCTGAACCGTGACCTTTTCCAGGGTTTCGGCAAAGCGCATCAGCTCGGCGTTTTCGTCAAGCTTGGCACGGTGTTTTAGCCCGCCGGTCCACGCATAGATCGTAGCGATCGAGTTGGTCGAGGTCGCCAAACCCTGTTGGTGGTTGCGGTAGTGGCGGGTGACGGTGCCGTGGGCGGCCTCGGCCTCGACGATTTTGCCATCGGGCGTCATCAACTGCGACGCCATCATGCCGAGCGAGCCATAGCCCTGTGCCACGGTGTCGGACTGAACATCGCCATCATAGTTTTTACAGGCCCAGACAAACCCGCCGTTCCATTTGAGCGCACAGGCGACCATATCGTCGATCAGGCGGTGTTCGTACCAGATGCCGGCCTTTTTGAACTCGGCCTCGAATTCCTGTTCAAACACCTCTTGGAACAGATCCTTGAACCGGCCGTCATAGGCCTTGAGGATCGTATTTTTGGTCGACAGATAAACCGGCCATTTCAGCGCAAGGCCGTAGTTGAGCGAGGCGCGGGCAAAATCGCGGATCGAGTCATCGAGGTTGTACATCCCCATGAACACACCAGCCGATGGCGCGTCATAGACCTCGCGCTCGATTTCGGTGCCGTCTTCGCCGACGAACTTCATCGTCAGCTTTCCTTTGCCGGGGAAGGTAAAATCGGTCGCCTTGTATTGATCGCCAAAGGCGTGACGACCAACGACGATTGGCTTGGTCCAGCCGGGCACAAGGCGGGGGACGTTTTTACAGATGATCGGCTGACGGAACACAACACCGCCAAGGATATTGCGGATGGTGCCGTTAGGGCTGCGCCACATCTTTTTGAGGCCGAATTCTTCGACGCGGGCCTCATCGGGGGTGATGGTCGCACATTTCACGCCGACGCCATGTTCGCGGATCGCATGTGCCGCGTCGATGGTGATCTGGTCTTCGGTGCGGTCGCGTTCCTCGATCCCCAGGTCGTAGTAGTGCAGGTCGATATCCAGATAGGGCAGGATCAGTTTTTGCTTAATGAAATCCCAGATGATGCGGGTCATTTCATCGCCGTCGAGTTCGACGACGGGATTGGCGACTTTGATCTTGGACATAGGGGGCTCCGTCCGTTGGAAAGACTCAATTGCCCGCTTGTTAGCCTATTTTGTGGATCAAGTTAAGATATGTATGCAATTGTATACTGAATTTCGCCGGAGAATTTTGACGGCGAAATCAAATGTCGTCATGAGGCAATTTTCAGGAATTTGCGAACCAAGGGTGGCGCGAAATACGATCATTCATTTCGTCCCAGATCGCAGGCGCGCCGCGTGCGACCTTGTTCCCGACCCGTGCGACAAGCTGGTCATAGCTGACGTTGTATTCCACCCAGCTGCCGCCGCCGTTGGCAAGGTTGCCGTTCAGCGGCTGAACACGGTCGACAGATTTGGCGAAAATGGCGTCGTCGGTGGTTGCGGCCTCGAACTCTTGCCAAAGTTCTAGAAGCGCGGCCCCGACGTGGGTCGGCAGCAATCCAAAGATGCGCTGAGCCGCGCTTTGTTCCGCTGCGGCGATGGCATCGAGGTCGTGGTTGCCATGGATGGGCGCATCGCCAACGTCGATCTCGACCAGATCGTGGATCAGGAGCATTTGGACCGGACGGTGTGCCAAAATCGGTGCGTGGGCGTGTTCGGCAAGGGTTGAGGCATAAAGAGCCACATGCCAACTGTGTTCCCCGGAATTTTCGCGGCGTGATCCATCATGAAGCATCGAGGCGCGGTTGACGGATTTCAGGCGGCAGGCCTCGGTCAGGAACGCCAGTCGCTGGGCAAGATCGGGGTCCGGAGTGTGGGGCGCACCCTCGAGATGTGCGACGGCCAGCTCATAAAGCGGTGCCCAGCTGTCTGCCAGATGGCGCGCACGGCCTTGGGTCAGGTTAAAGCGGACCACGTCATTGTGGTCGGGAATTGGATGGTCGCCCAGTAGGGTCACCAGCATTGGCTGAACCGTATCAAGCCGTTTGGCATAACGGGCGGTCGGGGTTTGTGCCTGTTCAAATTCGGTCCAGACGGACCGGAAATAGGCCCCTTGATCCGCGGGCAAGAGGCCGAACAGCCGATCCGCGGCACGCTGTTCTGCGGCGGCGACGGCCTCCCAGTCATGATCGAGGTGGATGGGATGATCGCCAGCGTCGATTTCAACGATGTCATGCAGAAGCAGCATCAGGATCGCGCGATCCACGTCGGCCTCGGGGGCTGTGTCGGCAAAGGTCAGGGCATAGAGCGCGAGGTGCCAACTGTGTTCGGCCGAGTTTTCGTGACGGCTCCGGTCGACAAGTTGGTTGGCGCGGACGACAGACTTCAGGCGGTCGACTTCGTCAAGGAATGCGAGCTGGGCCTGAAGTCTGCTGCGGGATGTCATTGGCCTGTGGACACGCCTTGGTCAGCGGCGCGTTTGGCCAATAGGGCACGCGCCCGTTTTTCGGCGCGGCGTACACGCACGGCGGTATTATAGGCCTCTTGCAAGGTTTGCGAGGACGACCCAAGGATTTCGCCGATCTGCTTTACAACCGTTTCATCGCCCGACCGTTCCTCGTCTGCGAGGGCCAGCAGGGCGATTTCATCGGCCATGTCGTCAAGAACACCCATGCTAGCGGGTGTTCTCGGTCAGGCGGCGACCAACATAGCTTTGCACTGTGTCGATCATGGTGTCCATGTGCGGCTCTTCAAAGAAGTGACCGGCGCCTTCGACCTCATCATGTGTGATGGTGATACCTTTTTGTTCGTGAAGCTTGTTCACGAGGTTCACAGTGTCCTGCGGCGGTGCAACGCGGTCGGCGGTGCCGTTGATAATCAGGCCGGACGACGGGCAGGGCGCGAGGAAGCTAAAGTCATACATATTCGCGGGCGGCGACACGGACACAAAGCCGGTGATCTCAGGGCGCCGCATCAAAAGCTGCATGCCGATCCATGCGCCAAACGAGAACCCAGCGACCCAGCAGTGTTTCGCACCCGAGTTCATCGATTGCAGATAGTCGAGTGCCGAGGCGGCGTCGGACAATTCGCCAACACCTTGGTCATATTCACCTTGGCTGCGGCCAACACCGCGGAAATTGAACCGCAGAACGGTAAAGCCAAGATTATAGAAGGCATAGTGAAGGTTATAGACAACACGGTTGTTCATTGTACCACCGAACTGCGGATGAGGATGCAGCACGATTGCAATCGGAGCGTCACGGTCTTTTTGCGGGTGGTAGCGGCCTTCGAGCCGGCCTTCTGGACCGGGGAAAATCACTTCGGGCATTTGGGTCCCTGTCTGTTTTTGCCTGGGTTTCTTGACGAAATCTCTCAGGCACCTTAGAAAGATTCTAAATTGGCCAATGTGGCGTTCGTTGGACTGACCTAATGATGCTGCGCGAGCACGTCAATAAAATTGCGTCATTCCGGTAGGTTTGTGGGGGTAACAGCATGAAATTGAGCACGAAAGGCCGCTATGCGATGGTGGCGCTTGCTGATTTGGCGTTGCAGCCAGAGGGTTTGCTGGTGACTCTGGCCGAAATTTCCAAGCGTCAGGACATCTCGCTGCCGTATTTGGAACAGCTGTTCGTGAAACTGCGCCGTGCAGATCTGGTCGAGGCTGTACGCGGCCCCGGTGGCGGGTACCGTTTGGCGCATCCGCCGAGCGAGATTCGCGTTGTCGATATTTTGGGGGCGGTGGATGAAACCGTCAGCGCCATGCACAAAGGGGCAGGGGCGAGCGGTGGTGCATCGGGCAGCCGTGCGCAAAGCCTGACCAACCGTTTGTGGGAAAGCCTGTCCGCACATGTCTATGTGTTCTTGCATCAGGCGCGCCTGTCCGATGTGATTGGCAACACCTTGGCCCCCTGTCCGGCGGTGCCTGCGTTGTTCGAGGTGGTGGACGAGTGATCGGCTGTTTCCACATTGAGCGCCTGCGGCGCGTTGGTTTTGCCTCGGGCCTTTTGGGCCCTCAGGCATGGGGGCGCTAGGGGTGCGGGTCTACCTGGATCATAATGCGACAACGCCTTTGGGTGATGCGGCGCGGGCGGCGATGATATCGGCAATGGAGATCGTCGGGAACCCGTCGTCGGTTCATAGTGAAGGGCGTGCGGCCAAAGGGTTGATGGAAAAGGCGCGTCAGGACATTGCCGAGGCGATGGGCGCAGGCAATGCTGATATCGTATTTGTCTCTGGCGCCACCGAAGCTGCGGCGCTTGCCTGCGCTGGTCGCCGGCTGTCGGGCGCCGAGGTCGAACATGAGGCGGTCCTGAACTGGTTGACCCCTGATCTGGCCGTTGATGCGCAAGGCGCGGTTTCGATCGCGGACCCAAAGGTGTCGGCGGTTCAACTCGCGAATTCTGAAACGGGCATTCTGCAAACCCTGCCCGAGGGGCTGGCTGTGTCGGATGTGACCCAAGGGTTTGGCAAGGTGCCGTTCGCCTATTCCTGGGCGGGGATCGAGATGGTGTTTGCCTCGGCGCACAAGCTTGGTGGACCTAAGGGTATCGGCGTTCTTGTGATCCCGCAGGGGTATGACTTGGCTGCGCAACTTAAGGGTGGCGGTCAGGAAATGGGGCGTCGGGCTGGCACAGAAAACCTGATCGGGATCGCCGGTTTCGCGGCGGCTGCCAAGGCCAGCCAAACGGCGCTGGCGGCTGGTGAATGGGCGCGGATTGCAGAATTGCGCGACCGGATGGAGGCAATCATTGCTGATGCCGCGCCGGATACTATCTTTGTCGGGAAAGGGGCCGCACGGCTGCCGAACACCAGCTGTTTTGTCACGCCGGGATGGAAGGGTGAAACGCAAGTGATGTCGATGGATTTGGCAGGCTTTGCTGTTTCGGCCGGATCCGCGTGTTCAAGCGGCAAGGTAAAGGCAAGCAAAGTCTTGCAAGCGATGGGATTTTCCGAAACAGACGCGGGCAACGCCTGTCGTGTGTCTCTCGGGGTGAATACGACAGAAGACGAGGTGACGCGCTTTGCGCAGGCCTGGGTCAAAAGTTATCGAAAGATGCGTGCGCGCGCGGCGTAGGGCCCTGCAGCACAGGAAGGAACAAAAATGGCTGCTGTTGATCAAATGGACGTAAAAGAAGGTGTCGATCAGGAAACCGTCGACGCCGTTGCCAAGCTGTCTGGCAAATACAAATACGGTTGGGAAACCGATATTGAGACCGAATATGCGCCCAAAGGTCTGAACGAAGACATCGTTCGTCTGATTTCTGAGAAGAATGAAGAGCCCGAATGGATGACCGACTGGCGGCTAGAGGCCTTTGCTCGTTGGAAAACCCAAGAAGAACCCAAATGGGCGATGGTCGATTATCCTGAAATCGACTTTCAGGATCAGTATTACTATGCCCGCCCAAAATCGATGGCCGAAAAGCCCAAGTCGCTGGACGATGTCGATCCAAAGCTGCTTGAAACCTATAACAAGCTGGGCATCCCTCTAAAGGAACAAATGATCCTTGCCGGTGTCGAGGGCGCAGAGGACTATAAAGAAGGCGAGCGCAAGGTTGCGGTCGACGCTGTGTTTGACTCGGTCTCGGTTGGTACGACGTTCCAAGAAGAGCTGAAAAAGGCCGGCGTGATCTTCTGTTCGATTTCAGAGGCGATCCGCGAACACCCAGAGCTGGTCAAGAAATACCTCGGCACCGTGGTTCCGACCTCAGATAACTACTATGCCACGCTGAACACCGCCGTATTCTCGGACGGGTCGTTCGTGTACGTGCCGCCCGGCGTGCGGTGCCCGATGGAGCTGTCGACATATTTCCGTATCAACGCGGAAAATACAGGTCAGTTCGAGCGCACGCTGATCATCGCCGACAAAGGCAGCTATGTGTCCTATCTGGAAGGCTGCACCGCGCCACAGCGTGACACCGCGCAGCTGCACGCAGCGGTCGTGGAAATCATCGTCGAAGAAGACGCCGAGGTGAAATATTCGACCGTTCAGAACTGGTTCCCCGGTGATGAAAACGGCAAGGGTGGTATCTATAACTTTGTGACCAAGCGCGCGGATTGCCGTGGTGACCGGTCCAAGGTGATGTGGACGCAAGTTGAAACCGGTTCGGCCGTGACGTGGAAATACCCGTCCTGCATCCTGCGCGGTGATGACAGCCAAGGCGAGTTTTACTCGATCGCGATTGCCAACAACATGCAGCAGGCCGATACCGGTACGAAAATGGTGCATCTTGGTAAGAACACCAAGTCGCGCATCGTGTCCAAAGGCATCAGCGCGGGCAAAGCGCAGAACACCTATCGTGGTCTGGTGTCGATGCACCCCAAAGCCAAGGACAGCCGCAACTACACCCAGTGTGACAGTCTGCTGATCGGATCGGAATGTGGCGCGCACACCGTGCCCTACATCGAGGTTAAGAATAACTCGTCCCGTGTGGAACATGAGGCGACCACCTCGAAGGTGGATGATGATCAGCTGTTCTATTGCCGTCAGCGCGGCATGGACGAAGAAGAGGCCGTCGCGCTGGTTGTGAACGGGTTCTGTAAAGAGGTGCTTCAGGCGCTGCCGATGGAATTCGCGATGGAAGCGCAGCAGCTGGTTGCGATTTCGCTCGAAGGTTCGGTTGGCTGATGAACCGTCGCGCGCTTTTGATACAAACACTTTTGGCGACAGCATTTTTTGCTGTGGCCTTGGTGTTCGTGATGGATCGCACGGTGTCCGATGCGATCCCAGAGGCGCTTATTTTCGGGTGCATCTATTGGGTGGCCTCAAAGGTCATCGACACAATGCTGCGTAAGAAAACCACAAAGGAAACGGACACATGATCGTTACGACCACGAATGCCATCGAGGGCCGCCGCGTGACCCGTTATTGCGGGATCGTCACCGGCGAAGCGATCATGGGGGCCAACCTCGTGCGCGATATCTTTGCCTCGGTCACGGATATCATTGGCGGCCGCTCGGGCGCCTATGAGGCCAAACTGGCCGATGCCCGCGAAACGGCCTTGCGTGAAATGGAGGTCCGCGCGACCGAAATGGGCGCGGATGCGGTGGTGGGCGTTGACCTTGATTACGAGGTGATCGGTCAGATGTTGATGGTGTCCGCCAGCGGTACCGCGGTGGAGCTGGATTGACCCTGAATGACACGCTCGGTTCTGCATAGGCTTGGCTTTCTGCGCCGTGCGCTGGCCCCTGAGGATATGAAAATCCTAGATGTGGGGGCCAACCCGATCAATGTGCCTGCGTATCAGGCCTTGATCGATCATGACATGTGTCACGTGTGGGGCTTTGAACCGAACCCCAAGGCCTTTGCCGAACTGGAAAAGGCACAAAGCGACAAGGCCACCTATTTCCCTGTCGCCATCGGACCCGAAGGGCCGGGCACGTTCTATGCCCATGAATTCGCGGTTTTGTCGTCGCTTTACAAAATTGACCGGCCAAGCGCGGATTTCCTTGGGCGTCAGCGTTGGTACGAAAAAAAGGTGACCGAGATCCCGATGGATCTGGTCACCATCGACAGCATCGAAGGAATGCCCAAGATCGATCTGTTGAAGATGGACCTGCAGGGCGGCGAGCTGTCGGTGATGCAGGGCGGGCGAGATCGCCTGTCTGATGCGATTGCCGTCATCCCCGAGGTGCGGTTCCACCGGATGTATGAGGGCGAACCGCTTTGGGCCGAGCTGGACCTTGAGCTGCGGGCGCAGGGTTTCAAGCTTCATAAATTCCAAACGCAAAAGGCGTTGCCAGTGCGCAATTCGCAATGGCGCAAGCTTGATCGCCGTGCCGTGGGAACGCAGCTGCTTGATGGGGATGCGGTGTATATCCGTGACCTCAACACCATTGATGACGTGTCGAACCACCAGCTGAAACAGTTGGCTGTTGCCTCGGCCATCGTGTTCGAAAGCCACGACCTGACGCTGCATTGTCTTGATGCACTAGAGGCCCGCGGCGAGGTCGAGCCAAAGACGGCACAACACTATGTCAGCCACCTACCAGAAGAGGTTTTGGCCGGTTACGGCGACGAGTGAAACACAAGAATTCCGACCGGTTCGCCGGTCAGACAAACCCATTGGCCCAGAAAATGGGCCTGAACGAAACATCAAGGCGGGATATGCCCGCCGACACATTTGGACGCGAGCCGTTCTAAGGAGATAGAGATGCTGGAAATCAAGAACCTGCACGTGAAGCTGGAAGAAGAGGATAAGCAAATCCTCAAAGGTGTGGATCTGACCGTTGAGCCGGGCAAAGTGCACGCGATCATGGGCCCGAACGGGTCGGGTAAATCGACCCTGTCCTATGTTCTGTCGGGCCGCGACGGTTATGAAGTGACCGAGGGTGAGGCGACGCTTGATGGCGAAGAGCTGCTTGAACTGGAACCAGAAGAGCGTGCAGCCGCTGGTCTGTTCCTTGCGTTCCAGTATCCTGTCGAAATTCCGGGCGTTGGTAACATGACCTTCCTGCGCACCGCCGTAAACGCCCAGCGTAAGGCCCGCGGCGAAGAGGAACTATCGGCTGGTGATTTCCTTAAGGTCGTTCGCGCCAAAGCAAAGACCCTGAAAATCGACGCTGACATGCTGAAACGCCCTGTGAACGTCGGTTTCTCGGGCGGCGAGAAAAAGCGTAACGAAATCCTGCAGATGGCGATGCTGGAACCCAAGATGTGCATCCTCGACGAAACAGACTCGGGTCTGGACGTTGATGCAATGAAACTGGTGTCCGAAGGCGTGAACGCGCTGCGTGACGAGGGGCGTTCGTTCCTTGTGATCACCCACTACCAGCGTTTGCTGGATCACATCAAACCGGATGTTGTTCACATCATGGCTGATGGCCGCATTGTTAAAACCGGCGGCCCCGAGCTGGCGCTTGAGGTAGAAAACAACGGTTACGCCGACATTCTGGCGGAGGTTCTGTAATGGCTTTGCCAAAGATCAAAGCAGACGCAACCGAAGCGCGGCTTGCCGCTCTTTCGCTGCCTGCCGGTGCTGACGCCGCGCGTCAGGCCGCATTGGCGCGGGTGACCAAGATGGGCCTGCCCATCAAACGTGACGAATACTGGCGCTACACCGATCCGTCGTCGCTAACGGCGGTTGATGCCCCCAAAGCGGCGCTTTTCCATGCGGACGAAGCCCCGGTTTTCGACGAAATTGATCGCGTGAAAATCGTGTTCGTTGATGGTGTGTTTGACGCCGATGCATCCGACGACCTCAGCCTTGAGGGTGTCGAGGTATCGCGCCTTGCTGATGCGTTTGCGGCTGACATCCACTGGGCAACCGACCTTTACGGCACGCTTGAGGCCAATGGTCAGGTGCCGGTTGAACGCCCGCTTGCGGCGCTGAACACCGCCTTTGCCACCGATGGTGTGGTGATCCATGCAACGGGCAAAGCGGCCAAGCCGATCCACATCGTTTATGTGCACAATGACGACGCCTCGGACGCGATCCTGCACCACCTGATCAAGGTGGACGCTGGCGCCGAAGTGACCGTTCTAGAAAGTGGCCCCGCCGCGTCGCGTTTTTCCTGCGTGACCGAGGCCGACATTGCCGACACCGGCACACTGCACCACGTGCGCACCCAAGGGCGCGACCATGAACGCCGTGCTGTGACCGGCACCTTTGCCCGTCTTGGCACCGAAAGCACCTTCAAAAGCTTTACCCTGACTGTGAACGGTGTGCTGACGCGCAACGAAACCGTCATGGAACTGACCGGGGATGATGCGATTGCGCATGTTGCGGGCGCCTGCGTTGGTGACGGCCGTGATTTCCATCATGACGACACAATTTTCATCACCCATGATGCGGAAAATTGTGAGAGCCGTCAGGTGTTTAAAAAGGTTCTGCGCAACGGTGCGACCGGCGTGTTTCAGGGCAAAATCCTTGTCAAAGAGGGCGCCCAGAAAACCGACGGCTACCAGATTTCGCAAGGCTTGCTGCTGGATGACGACAGCAATTTCCTAGCCAAGCCTGAACTGGAAATTTATGCCGATGACGTGGCCTGTTCGCACGGGTCCACCTGTGGCGCGCTGGACGAAACAGCCCTGTATTACCTGCGGTCGCGCGGTGTTCCGGCGGTTGAGGCGACCGATATGCTGACGCTTGCGTTTCTTGCAGAGGCGCTGGATGAGATTGAGAACGAAGATCTGGCTGAAGATCTGCGTGATCGTCTCGAAGCCTGGCTGGCGCGTCGCCGCTAATGTCGGTTGTTCGAAATATCCTAAGCAGTTGGCGCCGACCCCGTGCGGTGGTGCGCCAGCTGTTGGCGATCGGCAAACGTGAAGATCGCGCGCTGGCCTATGTCATGGGCGCGTGCATCATCATTTTCGTGTCGCAATGGCCCGCATTGGCGCGTGAGGCGCATCTGACAGGGCAGGACGTTCAACAGCTGATTTCCTATAGCTTGCTAGGATGGGTGTTTGTCTGGCCGCTGCTGTTTTACGGCATCGGCGCCATCAGTCACCTGATCGCCAAGGTGATCGGCGGCAAAGGCAGCTTTTATGGCGCGCGCGTTGCACTGTTCTGGGCGCTCTTGGCCTCGACACCAGCAGCGCTACTTTACGGTCTGCTCAACGGGTTCGTCGGACAGGATGCCGGTACGCAACTTGTCGGGGCGGTCTGGCTCGTTGGTTTTGGATTTATTTGGCTGTCCGGTCTGCGAGAGGCCGAAAGCGGAGAGCACGATGTTTGACGTTGAAAAAATCCGTGCGGATTTCCCGATCCTTTCACGCGAAGTAAACGGTAAGCCGCTGGTTTATCTGGACAATGGGGCATCGGCGCAAAAGCCGCAGGTGGTGATTGATGCCATCACGCGCGCCTATGCGGATGAATATTCCAACGTGCATCGGGGTCTTCATTTCCTGTCGAACCTTGCGACGGAAAAATATGAAAGCGTCCGCGGTGTCGTGGCCAAGTTTCTGAACGCCGCTTCTGAGGACGAGATTATCTTTAACTCGGGCACCACCGAGGGCATCAATATGGTGGCCTATGCATGGGCTGCACCACGGATGCAGGCGGGGGACGAAATCGTCCTGTCGGTGATGGAACACCACGCCAATATCGTGCCGTGGCATTTCCTGCGCGACCGTCAGGGCGTTGTCTTGAAATGGGTCGATGTAGATGCCGATGGCAACCTTGATCCGCAGGCGGTGATTGACGCCATTGGTCCGAAAACCAAACTGGTTGCGGTCACCCAGTGTTCCAACGTTCTGGGCACCATTGTCGATGTTAAAACCATCTGTGTGGGTGCCCATGCCAAAGGCGTGCCGGTTTTGGTCGATGGATCGCAAAGCGCGGTGCATATGCCGGTTGATGTTCAGGATCTGGGCGTCGATTTCTTTCCGATCACCGGGCACAAGCTCTATGGCCCGTCGGGATCGGGCGCGATCTATGTGAAAAAGGAACGCATGGCCGAAATGCGTCCCTTCATGGGTGGCGGCGATATGATCCGCGATGTGACCAAGGACACCGTGACCTATAACGATGACCCGATGCGGTTCGAGGCGGGCACCCCCGGCATCGTGCAGACAATCGGGTTGGGCGTTGCGCTGGACTATTTGATGACCATCGGGATGGAAAATGTCGCAGCCCATGAGGCCGATCTGTTCGCCTATGCCAATGACCGGCTGCGCGGGCTGAACTGGCTGCAGCTACAGGGCAATCCCGCCAATAAGGCGGCGATCTTTTCCTTCACCTTGGATGGTGCAGGACATGCGCATGACATTTCCACGGTGCTGGATAAAAAGGGCGTGGCTGTCCGTGCGGGCACCCACTGCGCGATGCCCCTGATGGAACATATGGGCGTGTCGGCGACCTGCCGTGCGTCGTTCGGGATGTACAACACCAAGGCCGAGGTTGATAAACTGGTCGACGCCTTGGAATTGTGTCACGACCTATTTGCTTAATGAAAACGCGCCTTTATGGCGCGTTTTTTATGTACGGTTCGTGATCCAGCGGCACTGATACGGGGCAAAGTCTATCATGTCATCCGGGCTGAGCGTTTCACCTGTCAACAGATCCACCCAGCGTTCCCCATCAATCAGATTGATCGACACAGCAGGAATAGCAAAAGCCTGATCGCTGACGTTATGCAGCGCAAAAATCGACTGATCCCGATCAAGGCTTTGGCGCCAGAAACCGAACAGTCGCTCCTCTAGCTGCATGGTGAACTGGGTTGCGTTCGGGTGGAACGCTGCCTGTTCGCGCCGGATGTTGATGCGCCGCTTCAGTTCCGTCAGGACACGCGACTGCATGCTGTCAGGGTCCGTCAATTTCGCCTGAAGCAGCGGATAATTCCAGCGGTGGCGGTTGATTGCACGGTTTAAACCTGTCTTTTCGACGCCAGCGTGATCGTTCGGCGTGGCCAAAAGGCAGTGGATATAGAACGCCGGAATGCCCTCAAGCGCCATGACGATGGACTGGCTACATAAGAAGCGTTCGAATTGCAGATCATCCTCGCCTTTGAGCGTCCCTTTGAGCGCGTCAAAATAGGTGATGTTCAATTCATACGGCTTTTCGCCACCATCCGGCAGGGCACGCATGCTAACCCGCCCGCCGAACGATTTGACGGTGTCAATCACGGCCTCGGTTTCCGCCTCGGACAATAGCCCCTCGGCGGGGCGCATTCCGATGCCATCGTGACTGGCTGAAAAGTTCAGATAGGCACAGCCCAACTGGGCGGGGGGCATCGCCATTTGCCATGCGTTAAGATATTTGGCCGACCCCGACAAAAGCGCTTGCAAAATCAACGGCGGCAATGAGAAGTTATAGACTGCGTGCGCCTCGTTCCGATTGCCGAAATAGCTGATGTTTTCGCGGTTTGGGACATTGGTTTCCGTCAACAGGATCATCGGTTCGATTGCATAGTCGAACAGCAGGCGGAACAACCGGACGATCGCGTGGGTCTGGGGCAGGTGGATGCAGGATGCGCCCGGCTCTTTCCAGACGAAGGCGACCGCATCCATCCGCACGATCCGCACACCATTGTCGATGTGCAGGCGCGTGACCCGCAGAAATTCAAGCAGCACCTCAGGGTTCGAAAAATCCAGATCGACCTGATCGTGGCTAAAGGTGCACCAAACATGTTTGGTCCCGTTCGCGGTGTCCACCTCACGCAGCAGTGGGCTGGTGCGTGGACGCACGACGGAACTCAGATCATCGTCGGGCGAGGCCTCATAGAAAAACCTGTCATAGGGTTTGTGACCTTGGCGGTATTCGTTGAACCAATGGCTTTGGCTGGAAACATGGTTCAGCACCAGATCGGACATCAGTTTGAATTCTGAGGCAATGCGCTGGATGTCCTCCCAGTCGCCAAGCGCCCCGTTGACGGAACGATAGTCTGTCACCGCAAAACCGTCATCCGACGTGAACGGAAAAAACGGCAGGATATGCACACCGTTCACCGTACCCTTTAGATGGGTCGTCAGGAAATCCAACAGCACATCAAGGGGCTTGTGTTCGCCATCCTTGATGTTGTTGCCATAGGTGATGACCAAAGCGTCCTTTTCCGACCACAGGGTGTTGCCCGGTTGCCGCCCACGTTTGCGTTTATGCTGATCATCGGGCCAAAATGCATCGATGATTTGTGCCACCATGATGTCTGGGTCGATGTCGGGATAAATCTGCGCCGCCAAAGCGCGCATTTTTGCGCCAAAGGTCGATGTCGTCTGGGTCATTAATTGGGCTTCGTTTGAATGTCTTTTGATCATTAACAGACAAACCTTTGGCGGTTTATGCAAGAAAACAGGCGATAAATTCGTGTTCTTTGATGTGTTCGCAGGCAAGGTGCCGCGAAATTAGTCAGCGCGGATTGGGCGTTGCACCCGCCCAAGTGTTGTCCTATACGAAGTCCAAGACGCACCCATAGCTCAGCTGGATAGAGCGCTGCCCTCCGAAGGCAGAGGCCAGAGGTTCGAATCCTCTTGGGTGCGCCATTTTCCAAATGTTTACATAAGCTTGGATTTGTTGACGCGGGGCGTTTTCGTGGTCGTTGGCATCGGCCAGGATATCGGGCGGCCTCGATCCGCTGATTGTGTTTCTTTGGGTTGAGTTTGCATCATCTGTGGTGCCTTATGGCTGTGTCGATTCACGGTAAGGTTTCCGGTATGAAAGCGTTTGTTCCGCTGTTTTTGGCGGCGTGTTTTTGTGCGCTGCCGGCCCTGGCTGATCCCATCTACGAAAACTCGGTCGTATCAAACGACCTTGATTTCATAGAAACATCAGATGACAGCGTGTTTTCCTGTTTGGCTTATGTCGGGATTGAGCGCGCCGAGATGCCGGACAAACGCAGGGATAGTCTGTTTGACAATGGTGCCCTTTTTTCAACGTAAATTACGCGGATGGAACGACTGTCGGCCTTTGGGCGCATTCGGATTTCGGGACGCAAGCGGCGGCATCGCGTGCTGTCACGCCGGTGGCCGAGGCGATTGGCAAGCTGCCGACATTTATGCGCGCGACACTGGATCACGTTGTGATCCATACGGGCGATGAAACCGCCTTTGGCGAGGCGGATGGGCATTTCTTTGTGCTTTATGCCGATAATATCGCGATCCGTTTGCGCAACAACGATTTAGAGGAAACGGTGTTTCATGAATCCGTTCATGCCACGCTAGACGCCGCCTATCTGCGCAACCGCGACTGGCGCGCGGCGCAGCGTGCGGATGGGGGCTTTGTGACACATTATGCGGCGGGGCGTCCAGAAAAAGAGGATATGGCCGAATCCGCCCTGTTTGCGTGGGCCGTTTTGCAGCATCCCGGACGCCTGCCTGCCACGATCGAGGCCGAGGTGCGTCGTGTCATGCCGAACCTGCTTGCGTTCTTTGATGACCTGTTTTCGGCGCAACCTATTTTCTATCGTGTCGCGGCCGAGCAAGGCTGCTAGGCGCGCCGCGCGGTGACCTTATCCCGCGCCAAGGTGCGGTGTTCGGCCTTAGTAAGGGACAGTAACGCCTCTTCTTGGCTCAGGCCCTTTGCGATTGATTTTGACCAGATGCGACGCACAGAGGTTGGCGACCACGGAAGCGAGGCATCCGCCAGCCATCGGCGCAGCGGCACGGGCAGGGCGTCATATTCCGCCATTGGATCAATCGACCTGCGTTTGCGGCGCAGGCTGGTTGCGCCTAAGTTTCGTGCCATTGGTTCACCTCGTTCGTCGAGATGCTTATGATATGTTATAACATATCATGCAATCGGATTTACGTCTGTTCGATCCCCAATTCCGCAGCGGTTTGGTTCAACACCTTGGCCAACATCGACGCGCCGTCGTCGTCGGCGCTTTGACGTCTGGAAATCAACATCAATTCGCGGTCGGCGCCGTCGATTTGTAGGGGGCGCAGGCAAATTTCACTGCGCAGAGCCGCCTGCCGTTTGGCAAAAAGCTCGGGCAAAATCGCAATGCCGGTGCCTGTTGCCGCCATCAACAGGATCGATTCAAGGCTGGTTCCTGCATATTCGTCGCTGACAAGCCCGCCACAGGTCGAGGCGAGCGCATAGGTGATCCGCGTGAGCCGGTGACCGCTGTCCAGCGTTAGGAAATTGCGCCCCTGCAAATCCGCCGCGCGCGCTGGCACCTTGGATGTTGCCAGCGGATCATCGGCGGCGACAGCCAGCCAGAGGTTTTCTGTGAACAAACGGGTTTGAAGCGTGCCAGGGTGGTCCTCAGGGGTTGAGATGATCAGATCAAATCGACCGGATTTCAGCCCGCGTTCAAGCTCTTGCGTGCTTTCCTCACGCAGGATGAACCGCAACTGGGGTTGTAGCTGGTGAATTTTGCGGATCGCCATGGGCAGCAGATAGGGGCCGATTGACGGCAGTACCCCCAGACGCAACCGGCCACCAAAGGGCAGGCCGGTCGTCATTGCGCCGCGTAAGTCATTTACATCGCTAATAATTTTCTGAGCGCGCACAACGAATTCTTCGCCCTTAGAGGTCAGTTCAACACCATTACGCCCCCGTTCAAAGATACGGATGCCAAGTTCGGTTTCAACGGCTGCGATTTGCGTGGATAGACTCGGTTGGCTGACGTTCAGCGCCTCTGCGGCAAGGCTGAATCGACCAAGGCGGTGGGTTGTTACGATGTAATCTAGCTGGCGGAGTGTTGGGCGCATAATATAGTTTCAAGCTATGGATATCGTAGAAACATAGTATTGGTGTATTGAAAAGCAATCGGTCATTTGGCGCAAAACCAAAACACAGAGGGACCGATGGAAACCACACTCACGATGCTTTCGACCAATTTGATGGTGCCGACGATTTTGTTTTTCGTCTTGGGATTGGTGGCGGCCTTTGCCCGAAGTGATCTGTCTATTCCCGGCGGCGCGGCGAAATTTATGTCGCTCTACCTGTTGCTTGCCATCGGATTTAAAGGCGGCGCGAGCCTTGCGGCGCATGGCATTTCCGCCGACATCCTGCGGGCTATCGCGGTTGGTATCGTTCTGTCGTTTTTAATCCCCTTCGTCGCCTTTGTGTTGCTCAAGGTGATGACACGACTGGACGCGATGAACGCGGCGGCGGTTGCGGGGCACTATGGATCGATTTCGATCGTGACCTTTGTCACCGCGACCAGCCTGCTGGAATTGTCCGGCATCGAATATGACGGATACATGGTGGCTGTTGCCGCCGCGATGGAGGTCCCCGCGATCCTGTCGGCGCTTTGGCTGGCGTCG
The DNA here is from genome assembly GCA_965215785.1 of Marivivens sp. GTDB lineage: Bacteria > Pseudomonadota > Alphaproteobacteria > Rhodobacterales > Rhodobacteraceae > Marivivens. Next base: position 2,324,140 of record OZ244120.1, read on the forward strand.
CGTTCGGGGGCAGGTGTGCAAGGGCAAGACGGCCTGTGGCGCGACCTTCTGGCCAACGGATCGATTGTCTTGCTGACCGGATCGTTTGTGATCGGCGCAGTCACCGGCGGCGACGGGATGGAGATGATCGCCCCCTTCATCGTCACGCCATTCACCGGCATCCTGTGCTTGTTCCTGCTGGACATGGGGCTTTCGGCCGGGCGCAGCCTGATCAAGAACCGCAGCCTTCTGTCACCGGGCCTGTTCGCCTTTGGTGTGGCTATGCCGCTGATTGCAGCTGGTCTTGCTTGGGCGGGCGGCGCGGCCATTGGGCTGGGGCAGGGTAGCCAGTTCCTTTTGATGGTGCTTGCGGCCTCGGCGTCCTACATCGCGGTGCCAGCGGCGATGAAAATCGCGCTGCCCAAGGCCGAGGCGGGCGTCTATCTAACCCTGTCGCTAGGCGTGACGTTCCCGTTCAATATCACGATCGGCCTGCCGCTCTATCTGTGGCTACTCAGCTAACGCGGAATGTCAAAACCGGGGTCGGCCAATAGGAACCCCTCAAACTGAAACGCGGGGGACACGGTGCAGCCAACAAGCGTCCAGTCCCCCGTGGTGCGCGCCGCCTGCCAATGGTGTTTTGGCACGATAACTTGCGGCGATTGACCGTTCAGAACATCGGGGCCCAGAACGTGATCGACCGCTGGTCCCTGATCAGTTTCCGATAGGGACAGGACAATCGGCGCACCTGCGTAATAGTGCCATATCTCAACCGCATCGACGGTGTGCCAATGGCTGCTTTCCCCGTTCTTAAGCAGGAAATAGATGCAGGTGCCGGACGGGCGGCCGTCCTCATCCCCAATCCACGTCTGGCGATAATACCCACCCTCTGGATGCGGTTGCAGGTTCAATTCGGCAATAATGTCGTCGGCGGTTTTGGTCATAGCAATGGGATATGTGGCGCTGCGGTGTTCGGCAACATGCCGTTTGTGCGCGGATCGGTCAGCACCTCAATCGCGCGTTTGTAGGGGAGGAACCCGCTGCGTTCATAAAACGCAAGCGCCTGCGGACTATCCAGCGTGCAGGTATGCAGGAAGAACCGTTCGATCGGCTTGGCAAAGGCGATATCAATCGCCTGCGACATCAACCAGCGACCGGTGCCGTTTCCAATCAGGCTGCTGTGAATACCGAAATATCCAAGCTCGGCGACGTTTGGGTCGCGAAAGTTCAACTCAAGCAAGCCAAGGTCCTGATCGCCCTTGCGGACGGAATACACCTCGACCTTGGGGTCGGTGATCATCGCGCTGAGGTCGGCGTCCGACAGATGCAGGCGGGAAAACCATAGCCAGTCTTCGCCAACGGTGCGGAACAGGTTGCGATACCAGTCAGCCTGTGGCGCCTCATGCCGCACCAGCGTCAGATCCGGTTGATCGGGAACAGGCCGCGCGGGCGGTTTTTCGGTCATGTCCAGATAGGTGACAACGGCAACGATTTTGCCCTTGGGCAGATCGTAATAACCGTCAGGAAGATCAAGCACATCAGTCATAGGCGCACCGTGGCCCATGCGTCGGGCGAAGGCAACGGGGCGCGTCAAAGAAATCTGTAGTCGATAAAGGTCGCCGCTTCGCCGTGTTTGGTGCCGGCGGCGTCCAGCAGGGGCCAGATGATGGCGTTGCGGATTTCGAACCGCGTGCCGGTCGCGCTGATACGGATGCCGGAATAGGTATCGATGAACCCCTTGGCCCGCATTTGCGCGAACATGGCGTCCCGCTCAGCCCGCTCGGTGGGTTCCGCCGTCAGGCGTGACGGCAGAGCGGTCAGGGCGGCCCAGTCCATCTGCCACAGGCGCTGCGCCGCAAGGTTGCCATAGGTCAGTACCGGATCGGCGGCGCCATTATGGCTCAGGACGATCCGGTCCATGGTGTAGAGCGTTTCTGGCGTTGCCATATCACACAAGGGGCGCCCAATAACGCGCTGAAAACTATCAATAATCAGGTTTGCATGGGCGGATTGGAAACCGTTTTCTGGGGCGGGCGGTGTCATGGTCATCTCGTGATTTTGACGCATCTAAGCATGGCGCAACAAAAAAGGCGACCCGATGGGCCGCCTTTTCAGAACCGATAGGAAACCGGATTATTTCAGGATCGAACGACCTGCATATTCGGCGGTTTCGCCCAGCATTTCCTCGATGCGGATCAGCTGGTTGTACTTTGCCAGACGGTCGGAACGCGACAGCGAACCGGTTTTGATCTGGCCGCAGTTTGTGGCAACAGCGAGGTCAGCGATGGTCGCATCCTCGGTTTCGCCCGAACGGTGCGACATCACGTTGGTGTAGCGTGCGCGGTGCGCCATATCGACCGCCTTCAGCGTTTCGGTCAGCGACCCGATCTGGTTCACTTTGACCAGCATCGAGTTTGCAACGCCTTGTGCGATACCATCGGCCAGACGGGCAGGGTTGGTCACGAACAGGTCATCGCCAACCAGCTGAACCTTGTCACCGATCATGTCGGTCAGCAGCTTCCAGCCTTCCCAGTCGTCTTCGGCCATGCCGTCTTCGATCGAGATGATCGGATAGTCGTTGCACAGATCCGCAAGGTATTGCGCGTTTTCGGCCGAAGTCAGCGATTTGCCTTCGCCTTTCATCTCATATTTTCCATCGACGTAGTATTCGGTCGAGGCACAGTCGAGCGCGAGGTAGATGTCTTCGCCCAGTTTGTAACCGGCTTTTTCGACAGCGGTTTTGATGAAATCAAGCGCGACGCGGGTGCTTTCAAGGTTTGGCGCAAAGCCGCCTTCGTCACCGATGCCGGTGTTGTGGCCAGCGTCATGCAGTTCTTTTTTCAGGGTGTGGAACACCTCGGAACCCATGCGGATCGCCTCTTTGACGTTCGCAGCCGACACCGGCATGATCATGAATTCCTGAATGTCGATTGGGTTGTCGGCATGTTCGCCGCCGTTGATGATGTTCATCATCGGAACCGGCAGGACGCGCGCCGAGGTGCCGCCAACATAGCGATACAGCGGCTGGCCGGTGTAATCTGCGGCAGCTTTGGCAACGGCCATCGAAACGCCCAGAATTGCGTTTGCGCCAAGGCGGCCCTTGTTCGGGGTGCCATCCAGTTCGATCATCGCCTGGTCGATTTCGACCTGTTCCAGCGCGTCATAGCCAATGATGGCTTCGGCGATTTCGCCGTTCACTGCGGCAACCGCTTCTAGAACGCCTTTGCCTTTGTAGCGCGATTTGTCACCGTCGCGTTTTTCGACAGCTTCGTGTGCACCGGTCGAAGCGCCCGACGGAACAGCTGCGCGGCCCATGGTGCCGTCTTCGAGTGTTACGTCAACTTCGACAGTCGGGTTGCCACGGCTGTCCAGAATTTCACGCGCGTGGATGTCAATAATCGTGCTCATTTGACTTATCCTATAGGTTCAAGTGTCGGTTACCCGCCGTATAGCGGGCAAATTTACGATAGGGAAGCGCGTCTCGCCCTTGCCTCGCGGTAGAGGGTATAAAGACCCGATGCCACGATGATCGTGGCACCCAAATATGTCAGAAAATCTGGCCGCTCCCCAAAGACTGTTAGCCCTATCATCATAGCAAAAACAAGGCGTGCATAGCGGAAAGGTGCGACGACTGCGACCTCTCCGGTACGGGTGGCGGCGGTCAACAGGTAATAGCCGACAACGCCGATGGCGACAGCCGCGATCAGGCGCAGGCTGTTGATGCCGTCGGGCAGGGTGGCAGGCTCGACCTCGAAGGCCATAATCACAGCGCCAAGGGGCGCTACGCTGAAAAATCCCCACGCCGCTAGTTGCAGCGATGTTGTCGATTTCGGCACGATCTGGGTGGCAACATCTCGTGCGCCAAGGCCAATCACAGCGCCGACCGCCAAAAGGGACAGGGCCGAAAAATTACCGGACCATGGCTGAATGACCAAAATGACACCGAAAAGGCCGACGATAATCGCGCTATAGCGGCGCCAGCCGACCTCTTGCCCCAAAAACCACGCAGCCCCCAAGGTGACCGCCAATGGCATGGCCTGAAAAATGGCCGACGTTGTGGTCAAATCGCCCAAGGTAAAGGCCAGAACAAAGCACCCCGTCCCGATGATTTCGCCAAAAATCCGAAGCTGAACCCCAAGATGCCAGTAGGCGCGGCTGAGGATCCGTTGGCCGCGGGTCCAGGCCATAATGGTAAAGGACAGCCCGCCAAAAACACCTAGCATCAGCAGGATCTGACCCGTGGGCAGGGCGCTTTCGGACATGAGTTTGATGAACATATCTTCGAGGGCGAAACAGCCCATCGAGATCACCATAAGGATCGCGCCGCGTAAATTGTTCATGGGGACTCCTGCGTCAGTCAATTTGCCCTTAGACCCGTTTTGATCAAAACGAAAGCCTAGACTGTCAGGCGCCCCTCCATGGTTTTGACCGCAGCGCCGCTGACTGTCACTTGGCCGTCACGCGCCGAGGTTTGGATCACTGACGGCCGGCCCATTTCTACCCCCTGATGTATCGTCAGTGAGATCGCGGTTTTGCCGGCAAGATAGGCGGTCAAGGTCGCCGCCGCTGATCCGGTTGCGGGGTCTTCGGGGATGTTGTCGAGCGGGGCAAACATGCGGGCGTGCACGGTATTGTGGTCGCGAACATAGCAATAAATGGCAAAGTCCATACCGGCGGGATAGGCGGCGGCGCCCTGTCTAAACCCATCGGTGTTGGGCATCGCGTCGGCCAGTGCCGCACGGTCGCGCAGTTCAACAAGGACGAAGGGCAAACCAAGCGATGCCTGAACAGGCTGACCGGTGATTGCGTTGGGGTCTAAGGACACAGCGGCGGCTACGATCGCCGGATCAGGATGGGCAACTGTTTCAAGCGAACGTTCCGTGGTGAATGCCGCCGAATTGCCGTCTACGACACAGCGAATGGGCCCCACACCCAATTCCAGAACCATATCCGCAGGTCGCCCCAGCGCATGCAGCGCAACCGCCGTGCCGACCGTTGGGTGGCCTGCAAAGGGGATTTCCATTGTCGGGGTGAAAATACGAACTTTGGCCGTGTTTTCAGCGCTTTGTGGTGGGTACACAAAGGTAGTTTCTGAGAAGTTGAACTCGCGTGCGATGGCCTGAAGGCTATCCTCGGCCAACATTGTAGCATCGGGAAAGATCGCCAGTTGATTGCCGCCAAACGGCGTGTCGGTGAAAACGTCATAAACAAAATAGGCGGTCATGGGCGGTATCGTTGGGATCATATCTGTTCCGCATTCGAACCATGTCGGCGCGCAGATAACAAGATCGGCCCTCGTCATCACTCTGCTGTGAGGGGGGGTATCTATCGTTCCGCCAACTTGGCAGGCTTGTCCCAGAGGGAGGATGCGATGCGACGAATTTTCCAAAATGTGATGGCGGCGGCTGTGCTGTCGCTAACGGCTATGACAGCCCAAGCGGATCCCGCGTTCTGGCGGTTTGAGTGGCCGGAAACGGATTTTACAAATACCTCGGTCGAAAACTGGGTTGAGGTTTTGTCGGGCGGCCCGCCCAAGGACGGCATTCCTGCCTTGACCGATCCTGTGTTCATTGCAGCCCAAGATGACACGCGATTGGTGGGCCGCGAACCTGTAATCACCGTGGTGATCGAGGGCGAGGCGCGGGCCTACCCGCTGCGCTATCTGACGTGGCACGAAATCGTAAATGACCGGTTTGGCGATGTGCCTGTCGCGGTGACCTTCTGTCCGCTGTGTAATTCGGCCATGGTGTTTGACCGCCGGGTGGGGGAACGGGAATTGGAATTCGGCGTTTCGGGCAAGCTGCGCAATTCGGATATGATCATGTATGACCGCCAGACCTTTTCGTGGTGGCAACAAGCCATCGGGCAAGGCATCGTGGGCGAGTTGAACGGTGTGACACTGACCCACTTGCCCAGTTGGATGGAAAGCTGGGACCAGTTCAAAGCCGCCCATCCGGATGGTGTGGTGATGAACGAACCCAGCTGGCCGCGAAGCTATGGGCAAAACCCCTATGTCGGCTATGACAGCCTGCGTCGACCGTTCCTCTATTCCGGCGAAGAGCCACCGCACGGCATTCCGGCGCTTATGCGGGTTGTGCGGGTGGGGGATCGTGCCTGGACCATGGGCCGCCTTGCCGCCGAGCCGGAAATTCGCGAGGCCGGTGTGGTTCTGACGTGGGAAGGGGAACAAGCCTCGGCGCTGGATGGGGCGATCATCGCCACCAGCAAACCCGTTGGGTCAATCCGTGTCCGCGACGAGGATGGTAACGACCTGCCGCATGATGTGATGTTCGCCTTTGCATTCCATGCGTTTTACCCCGACGGGACATGGATGTTACCAAATTGAAAAATGCCGCCCTGAGCGGCGGCATTTTGTTACTTTAGTTGGATCAGCGCGTGACGCTTCTTGCCCGCTGAGAGTTTCAGAGGCGTCGCAAGGTCGGCCGCAGTGACCATCCAACCGCCATCTGTATGCGCCTGATCATTTACCTTGGCACCGTTTTCACCAAACAGCCGTTTCGCGTCCTTGCCCGATTTGGCCAGCCCGCTGCGGACGAAAAGCTGAACGATGGAAATACCATCGGCGACCTCGTCTGCGGTTAGGGTCACGGTCGGCAAATCGTCACCAACGCCGCCCTTTTCGAACACCTCGCGTGCGGTTTGCGCCGCCGCCGCCGCCGCCTCGGCCCCATGGAGCAAGGTCGTCACCTCATTTGCGAGGATGATTTTCGCCTCGTTGATCTCGGCCCCTTGCAGCGCGCCAAGGCGATCACATTCCTCAACAGGTAGCTCGGTGTAGAGCTTAAGGAATTTGCCGGTGTCCGCGTCGGTGGTGTTGCGCCAGAACTGCCAGAACTCATACGGCGATAGCATATCGCCGTTCAGCCAGATTGCCCCGCCTTGGGATTTGCCCATCTTTTTGCCGTCTGATGTGGTCAGCAGAGGGGTCGTCAGACCAAAGATTTCGTGGTCCAGAACGCGGCGTGTCAGGTCGATGCCGTTAATGATGTTGCCCCACTGATCCGAGCCGCCCATTTGCAACAGACAGCCATACCGGCGGTTCAGTTCAAGAAAGTCATAAGCCTGAAGGATCATGTAGTTGAATTCGAGGAATGACAGCGATTGTTCGCGGTCAAGACGCGATTTCACCGACTCGAACGACAGCATTCGGTTGACGCTAAAGTGGCGACCGATATCGCGCAGAAACTCGAGGTAGTTCAGCCCGTCGAGCCATTCCGCGTTGTTCAGCATCACCGCCGCGTTGTCGCCCGAACGGTAGTCGAGGTAGCGGTCGAACACACGCTGCATGCCGCCGATATTCGCCATAATCGCGTTTTCGTCCAGCAGGGGACGTTCTTCGCTGCGGAACGACGGGTCGCCCACCTTGGTGGTGCCACCGCCCATCAGAGTAATCGGTTTGTTGCCGGTTTTCTGGAACCAGCGCAGCAGCATGATGTTCAGAAGGTGGCCGACGTGCAGCGATTTCGCTGTCGCGTCATAGCCAATATACGCTGTCACCATCCCGTTGCTGAGGGCTTCGTCCAGGGCCTGATAATCGGTGCAATCCGCCAGGAATCCACGTTCGATAATCGTCGCCATAAAGTCGGACTTGGGATGGTAGGTCATCGTTCTTTCCTTGTTTTCGATCAGCGCCCTCTATAAGCGTCGATCAAGGCAAGGGAAAGCGTATGTTTGCAGCGCAGCGAATAAAGGCGTTGGGCGCTATGTCGGGCACCTCACTTGATGGGGTCGACGCAGCAGTTATCCACACCGATGGGGAACAGATTTTCGGCTTTGGGGATGTGGCGTTTCGGGCCTATACGGCGGACGAACGCGTGCAATTGCGCGCCGCATTCGGGCAATGGGACGGGGATGTTCTGGAACCGGCCGCGGAAATCGTGGAAACCGCCCATGCCGAGGTTCTGTCGCAGTTCGATGACGTTGATCTGATCGGCTTTCACGGTCAAACCGTTGCGCATGAGCCCAAGGGGCGCGGCACGCTGCAAATCGGTGATGGTGCTGTTTTGGCCGAGATTTTGGGGCAGACGGTTGTCTGGGATTTCAGATCGTCCGATGTTCAGATGGGCGGCGAAGGTGCGCCGCTGGTGCCGTTTTTCCACTATGCGTTGGCCAAGTATCTTGGCCTGACTGCGCCGGTCGTGTTTCTGAATATCGGGGGCGTTGCGAATTTGACGTGGGTTGATCCCGCGCAGGATCGGCCAGATCACCCCCATGCGCTGTTGGCAATGGACACAGGGCCGGGAAATGCGTTGATCGACGATTTCGTTGCTGGGCGCACTGATCAATCCTTTGACCGGAATGGCGAACTTGCGGCGCGCGGCGATGTGATTGACGCCATTGTTGATCGGTTTTTGTCGCGCCCCTTTTTCTATCGAATGGCGCCTAAGTCGTTGGACCGGAACGAATTTGCGGATTTATTGTCGGATGTCGCCGATTTGGGTGTCGAGGATGGCGTTGCAGCACTGACGGCGGCGACGGTGCTGTCTATCGTGCAGGGCATTGAACAGTGTCCCCAAAGCCCGCAGCGCGTGATTGTCTGTGGCGGCGGGCGGCACAATGCGACCATGATGGCGATGTTGTCTGCCTCGCTCGATGTTCCGGTTGAACCGATTGAGGCCTATGAGCTGAACGGTGACATGATCGAGGCATATGCTTTTGGTTACCTTGCTGTGCGGGTCTTGCGCGGTTTGCCGACATCCTGTCCGACCACAACCGGTGTGCGGGCCTCGGTGTCAGGTGGGATTGTTAGCCGCCCCATCGCCTCCGAGCCTGTCTAGCGACAGAAATTGCGGGCCTTGTCCGGCGTTTGCGGCGGTGTCGTCAGCATTATAGAGTCGGCACGCACTTAGCGACAGGCAACCGCATCCAATGCATCCATCCAGCTTGTCCCTAAGCTGTTCCAATACGGTAATCCGCGCGTCAATATCCGCGCGCAACATGGTGCCAACCTTGGACCAATCCGCCTTGGATGGCGCCTTATGATCGGGCAAATGCCGCATGGTGTCCGCAATCCACGCCAAGGGCAGGCCAAGTCGCTGTGCCGCCATAGCAAAGGACAGCCGCCGAATGTCATGACGGCCATACCGGCGATGCCCGCCCGCATTCCGCACCGGTTTTACGATGTCGTGTGTTTCATAGAACCGGATCGCCGATACCGCCAAACCGGTACGAGACGCCAAATCCCCAATGCTCAGCCCGTCTGCCATTTTCGTCCCTATTTGCGCTTGATCTAAAGTGCACTTGAGAAATTACACCTGAGTCGTTCACAAAACGCCACAGGAGATTTGCATGCAGATCAATGAAAACTCGATCGGAGCCAAAGCGATGGTCGCTGACGGCTTTGCGCGGTCGGATGGGACCGGCCTTTGGATTGATGTTCCAAAACCGCGCCGCAAGGGCCTGTGGGCATTCTTAAAAGGACTTAGAAACATGGCACGACTTGAACATGTAAACATGACCGTCAAAGACCCGACCGCAACCGCCGCGATGCTGCAACGCATCTTTGGCTGGCGTATCCGGTGGCAAGGCGAGGCGATAAACGGCGGGTTTACAATCCACCTTGGCGATGATGACACCTATCTGGCGATCTATTCTGGCCCCGGTGAAACCCTGACGTCGCGCGCGGACCAAAGCTATAGCACGGCAGGCGGATTGAACCACATCGGTGTGGTCGTGGATGATCTGGATGCCGTTGAACAAAAGGTCCGCGACGAAGGGCTAACGCCCCAGAACCATGCGGACTATGAACCGGGACGACGGTTCTATTTCGACGATCACGACGGGATCGAGATCGAGGTTATCAGCTATTCATGAAACCGTTGACATGTGGGCCCGTCACGGCGACGCTAGCTGCGTTGTCCATTGGGGGCCCTACATGCAGTTTGTTGTTTTACTTCGCAGCGTCAACGTGGGTGGCGTCAAGGTCAAGATGGCACAACTCTGCGCGGCGTGCGAAGCGGCAGGGTTGCGACAGGTCCGCAGCTATATCGCCAGCGGCAACATCGTGCTTGAGGCTGATTTGCCATCGCATGAGGTATCTCAGATTGTCCATGACGCGATCGAGCGCGAATTTGGTCTGTCGATTGATGTTGTTGCCCTGACAGCGGCGGCCTTTGTCGATCTTTTGTCCGAATGTCCGGTTGAGCCGGATAAAGGCAACATGTTGCACGCCTTCGTGCCCTTTGGGCCCTATGATCTGGATCAGGACAAGGTGACAGAACTGAAACGCGACAGCGATCAGGTGATCCGCACAACATCAGCGCTTTGGCTGTATACGCCCGAGGGGTTTGGTACGTCAAAGCTGGCGGAACGGCTGCCGCGGCTGACAGGGGGCACGCCGATCACAGGGCGAAACCTGAACACAATGCGGAAACTGGCGGAAATGCTGGACGCAATGGCCGGTGCGTGATACGGCATAACGCATGAAGAGCAACGCAATCATCATTTGCTGCATTATTACCTGCTGACATCTGTCTCGCGGGCCGCTCTTTTACGTTTCATCTGATCCGGATAGTTGCTAAGCCCGCGGGCGAAAACCGCGTGTGAGAGACTATGACGACGATCCAACTGCACAACACCAAGACCCGCCGCAAAGACCCCTTTGCGCCGATCGACCCGACCAATGTGCGGATGTATGTCTGCGGGCCGACGGTCTATGATCGCGCGCACCTTGGGAACGCGCGGCCTGTGGTGGTGTTTGACGTGCTGAACCGCCTTCTGCGCCATGTTTATGGTGCGGATGCGGTGACTTACGTCCGGAACTTCACCGATGTGGACGACAAGATCAACGCCACCGCCAAGGCCCGCAAGGACGCTGGCGATCCCCGCACGGTCGAGGATTTGATTGCCGAACGGACCGAGGAAACCATCGGCTGGTATCACGCGGATATGGATGCCCTTGGCGCCCTGCGCCCCGATCACGAACCCCGCGCGACGCAGTATATCGGCCAGATGATCGCAATGATCGAGGATCTGATCGCCAAAGGTCACGCCTATGCCAAGGACGGCCACGCGCTGTTTCGGGTGCGGTCCTATGAGAACTATGGTGCGCTGTCGGGGCGGTCGGTCGATGACATGATCGCGGGCGCGCGGGTCGAGGTCGCCCCCTTCAAAGAGGACCCGATGGATTTCGTGCTGTGGAAACCATCGGATACCGACACCCCCGGCTGGGACAGCCCATGGGGCCGCGGCCGTCCGGGGTGGCATATCGAATGCTCTGCCATGTCGTATGAACTGCTGGGGGCGTCGTTTGATATTCATGGCGGCGGCAATGATTTGCAGTTCCCGCACCACGAAAACGAAATCGCCCAAAGCTGCTGCGCCCACCCCGAGGCGGAATTTGCCAAGGTCTGGCTGCACAATGAAATGCTGCAGGTCGAAGGGAAAAAGATGTCCAAGTCCTTGGGCAACTTCTTTACCGTACGCGATCTTTTGGATCAGGGGGTGCCGGGCGAGGTGATCCGTCTGGTGATGCTTGGAACGCACTATGGCAAGCCGATGGACTGGACCGATAAAAAACGGACCGAGGCCGAGGCGGCATTGCGCAACTGGCGGAACCTAACCAAAGGCGCAGAGCCTACCGGCCCAGATGCCGAGCTTGTGGATTTGATTGCGGATGACCTGAATACCGCCGGTGCGATTGCACGGTTGCACGTGCTGGCCAAAGCGATTGCTGCCAACCCGCAAAAAGACTGCTTTTACGAAAAAGGCACGCTCCTGGCGTCGGCTCAGATGCTTGGTTTGTTGCTGCCTGATTTGGGCGCATGGGCCGAGGGTGTTGATCTGTCGGCCTATGCGGACAAACTGGCCGCTGCACGCGCCACAGCAATGGAAACCAAGGACTTTGCCGCCGTTGATGCCCTCAAATCTGCGTTGATGGATGCAGGGGTCGAGGTGCGCATGTCCAAGGCCGGTGTCGAACTATTGCCCGGCGCGGGCTTTGACGCCACAAAACTGGAGGGGCTGTGATGTCCAAGGAACGGCTTTACCTTTTCGACACAACCCTGCGCGATGGGCAACAGACCCAAGGGGTTCAGTTTTCGACCGCTGAAAAACATAAAATCGCCGAGGCGCTCGATGCGCTTGGCGTGGATTATATCGAGGGCGGCTGGCCGGGTGCGAACCCCACCGATAGCGACTTTTTCGACAGCGCGCCGAAAACCCGCGCGACCATGACTGCCTTTGGCATGACCAAACGGGCAGGGCGGTCGGCGGATAACGACGATGTTCTGGCGGCGGTGATGAATGCCAATACGCCGGCGGTTTGCCTTGTGGGCAAGACACATGATTTCCATGTGAACAAGGCGCTTGGCATCACGCTGCCGGAAAACACCGAAAACATCCACGCAAGCGTCGCCCATATCGTCGCCAGCGGGCGTGAGGCGCTGTTTGACGCCGAACATTTCTTTGACGGCTATAAGGCCAACCCCGATTACGCGATCGAGGCGATCCGCGCCGCCTATGATGCCGGTGCGCGCTGGATAGTGCTGTGTGACACCAACGGCGGTACCCTGCCGCAAGAGGTGTTCACCATCGTGGGCAAAGTGATCGAGGCGGGCATCCCCGGCGATCACATCGGCATCCACACCCATGACGACACCGGCAATGCCGTGGCCAATTCGCTGGCGGCGGTGGATGCGGGCGCGCGTCATATTCAGGGCACGCTCAATGGGCTTGGGGAACGCTGCGGCAACGCCAACCTGACGACAATCATCCCGACGCTGCTGCTAAAAGAACCCTATCGCAGCTCGTTGGACACCGGTGTCACGGATGAGGCGCTGGCCGGTTTGCGCCGCACCAGCCGCTTGCTTGAGGATATCCTGAACCGCGTGCCGTCGAAACAGGCGCCCTATGTCGGGGCCAGCGCCTTTGCCCATAAGGCGGGGCTACATGCCAGTGCGATTCTTAAGGATCCGACGACCTATGAACACATTGCCCCCGAATTGGTGGGCAATGCGCGGATCATCCCGATGTCCAATCAGGCGGGGCAGTCCAACCTGATCAAACGCCTGCAAGACGCTGGTTTTGAACCGCAAAAGGGTGATCCGGCCCTGTTGCGTTTGCTAGAGGTCATCAAGGAAAAAGAGGCCCGCGGCTATTCTTATGACACTGCACAGGCCAGTTTTGAGTTGCTGGCGCGGCAGGAATTGTTGAACGCGCACCCGTTTTTCGAACTCGAGCGGTATCGCGTTATTTCGGAACGCCGCCGCAACGCCAAAGGCGAGGTTGTCACCGTGTCCGAGGCTGTGGCCACCATCTGGATCGGCACCGAAAAAATCACCAGTTTTTATGAAAACGAACACGGTGAAACGAATGACGCCGGCCCTGTGAACGCGCTATCGCAAGCGATCAAAAAGGACCTTGGTCGCTATCAGGACCTGATCGAGGGCATGGAGCTGGTCGATTTCAAGGTGCGTATCACGAACGGCGGCACCGAGGCGGTCACCCGCGTCATCATCGATAGCGAAGATGAAACAGGGCGCCGTTGGTCAACGGTCGGCGTTTCCGCCAACATACTTGATGCCTCTGTTGATGCATTGTTAGATGCGATCAATTGGAAATTGTATCGCGAAGGCGCCGTGCCCGTATGAAGTACCTACTGCCATTTGTTTATGGATTTGCCGGAACATTTATTGTCGCACTTGGTCTGATCTTTATCGACCGCGAACCGGAAACTCCAACAAGTGGCGGGCTGAATTTTACAGAAAGGCTCCAACGCGGATTGTCGGCCTTGCCAGCACCGCGCGGCGTGGACATGCGCGACGGCTATGCGCTTCAGGTGCGGGCGCTGGGGGCGGCGGATGCCGACACCCTGTTCGTTTTGGTGCATGGGTCGGGGTGGAACGGGCTTCAGTTTGATGGCCTTGGCCCCACGCTTGCCCAATCCGGCCGCGTTCTGATCCCCGATCTGCGCGGGCATGGCGCAGAGCCAGGACGGCGCGGTGATGTCGACTATATCGGCCAGCTTGAGGATGATCTGGCCGACCTGATCAAGGCCGAGGCGACGCCATCCCAAAAGGTAATCGTGCTCGGTCATTCCTCTGGCGGCGGGTTGGTCGTGCGTATGGCCGGTGGTCAGCACCGCGATCTGATGGATGGCGCGGTTCTGCTTGCGCCGTTCCTGAAACACAATGCACCAACAACGCGCCCGAATTCCGGTGGCTGGGCTCAGGTCCGGACAAAACGGATCATTGGCCTGTCGATCCTGAACACGTTCCGTATTCGTGTTCTCAATCACCTGCCAATCATTCACTTTGCGATGCCGGACAGTGTGACAAACGGACCGATCGGGCATCTGGCGACCACCGAATATTCCTATCGCCTGAATACATCCTTTGCGCCGCGATCAAACTATACCGCCGACATCGCCGCCCTGCCGCTGTTTGCATTGGTCGTCGGCGCCGAGGACGAAGCGTTTTTTGCGGAGGAATACGAACCGTTGATGTCTGTTCATTCAGACGCTGGGCGCTATGTGATTGTCGATGGTGAAAATCATCTGGGCGTAGTAGACGCTGCGCGAACCCTAGATGAAATCAGAGATTTTGCAGAAAGCATTCGATGACACTTCAGGCCTGCGCCGAAATCGTTGAACGGGCTGATCCCGATCGTTTTATGGGCATAATGGCGGCCCCGACCAGCGTCCGCGAGGGGCTGTTTGCCCTCTTTGCGTTCAATGTCGAGGTCGCGCGCGCCCCTTGGGTCACCAAGGAACATATGATTGCCGAAATGCGGCTGCAGTGGTGGCGCGATGCCTTGGGTGAGATCGACAAGGGCGGACCGGTGCGCAGTCATGAGGTGACAACGCCCCTTGCCGCGACGATTGTCGGGGCCGCGATCCCGACCAAGGTTTTGGACGAACTGATTATCGCGCGCCGCTGGGATATCTATCGCGAACCGTTTGAAGACGCCGATCATTTTGCCGAATATCTGGACCAAACGGCGGGCGGTTTGATGTGGGCTGCCGCCAAAATCTGTGGCGGCAAAGATGAACGAACCGCGCGTGTGATCGGCCGGGCGGCTGGCCTTGCCAATTGGCTGGTTGCGATCCCCGAACTTGAGGCGCGCGGCGTGCAGCCATTGATCGATGGCCGACCCGAGGCTGTCGCCCAGCTAGCGCAGAATGCATTGGCGTCGTTACGCGGTCTGCGGGCCGAGGCCAGCGCCGTACCGGCCTATCGGACAGCATGGCAAACCCGCGCAATCCTGCGCCAAGCCGCGAAAGACCCTGCCGCTGTTGCGCATGGTGCGTTGGGTCAGTCGGACTTTGCCAAAAAGGGCGGTCTGTTGGTCAAATCGCTGTTTAACCGCTGGTAGCGTTGCGGGTTTTGGTGGCCAGCCACAACAGCGCGCCACCTGCCAACAACAGGAACGGTACCATCGCAAGGTTCACGGCTGTCCAGCCCTCGACCACGGGGCCGCCGGAACAATTCATCAAGCCGCCCGACGCCAACGACGCAACAGTCACACAGCCAAAGACGATCATGTCGTTCAAGCCCTGAATAACACCGCGTTCGCTTGGCGCATGTGATTTGGCAAGCAGGGTGGTCGCGCCGATAAAGCCAAAGTTCCAGCCGACCCCCAAAAGGATCAGACCAGCATAGAAGCTGAGCAGCGATGGCGCCGTATCCGCATCGGCCAACTGGACCCCAAATAGCGCGGCGGTTCCTGCGCCAGCCAGAATGATCAGGCCGGTGGTCATGATCGACATGACGCCGAAGCGCGCGATCAAGTGACCGGTAAAGAAAGACGGGACAAACATGGCCAGCACGTGCGCCGTGATGATGTTGTTGGAATTTTCAACGCCGTATCCACATCCCACGACCGCAAGCGGCGTTGCCGTCATGACAAGGTTCATCAAGGCATAGCTGACCATGCCCACGATGATTGCCACAACAATCGCCGGATCACGCAGCATTTCGCCACGGGACCGGGCCGGTGCTTGGGCCTTGTCGGCCTGAGTTTCACCCTTGGGCAGGTCGAGGAACATGAACAGGAACAGGCCGAATAGGTTGATCCCGATAACCATCAGATAGCTGCTGAGGAACGGAAACTGAGGCAGCCAGTCTTTGACGCCCGACACGATCTGAGGGCCGATCAGCGCCGAAATCAGACCGCCCGCCATGACATAGGAAATCGCCTTGGGCTTAAACGCATCCGATGCTGTGTCGGTCGCGGCAAAGCGGTAAAAGCCTTGGGCCGACATATAAATACCGGTCAGGTACGATCCGAACAGGAACACGACAAAGTTCTGCAAATAGATGCCGATGACACAGACAATCGCGGCCAGCATGCCGGCGAACGCCCCCGTCATAAAACCAGCCTGACGGCCACGTTTTTGCATAAACGGCGAAATCCATGGCGCGGTGGTCATCGACCCGAACACGATCATGGAAATCGGCAGCGTCGCAAAACAAGGGTTCGAGGCCAACTGTTTGCCGACAAGCCCGCCGATGGCAAAAATCAACGGCATCTGCGCGCCCAAAATGGCCTGAGCGGCGACCAGAACGGCGACATTTCGTTTTGCGCGGCGGTCATCAACAAATGTCGTCATTCAACTTACTTTCCGTCAGTGCCCATGCGGGCAAATTAGATGCGCGAAGGAACCGCTAACCGATCCGTTGCGCAAACCAATATCGGGCAGGGCGGTGCCTTCGGCATCGGAGGCGGTGAACAGCGTGTCCCCCTTGGCCGAAAGTGTTGTGGCATAATGGAATTCATGCGCTGACCATGTTCCGGCAAAGGGACCCGAGACCGCCGTCACGGTTCGATATCCGAGGTGCAGCTTACGCTTCGCGAAACTGGTTTCAAGCGCTAAAAGCCCCGCCATTTTATGCGTGACACCATCGGCGTCGGTCAGGGTGTCGCCCAAGGTCATATAGCCCCCACATTCCCCATAAATAACGGTGTCTTGTGCGGCTTTGCGCAGGCTGTTCAGAAAGGTGGTGTTTTGGGCAATCTGTCCGGCAAAAAGCTCTGGATATCCGCCGGGCAGATAAATGAAATCGGCATCCGGCACGGGATCATTGGCCAGCGGGGAAAACGGTATGATTTCCGCGCCGCCGTCGCGCCAATCCGACAAGAGGTGCGGATAGCAAAAGGCAAAGGCGACATCCTGCGCGATGGCGATCCGCTGCGCTGGGGGCGTAATTGCGGGGTGACGTGGCGCGGTCGCAGGCGGTGCTGACAGGGCCAGAACGGCGTTGAGGTCAATGCTGTCTTCGGCGGTTTTGGCGGCCAATTCAAGAAACTGATCCAGATCGCCGTGTTCCTGTGCCTGAACCAACCCAAGGTGACGCGATGGCAGCGCAAGGGATGGGTTGCGAAACACGGTTCCGAACACCGGAATGTTCAGCGGGTCCAATGCGCGCCGCAGCATCCGGTCGTGCCGCGGGCTGCCGACGTTGTTCAAAATGACACCCGCGATGGTGATGTCATTGGAATAACCGACAAAGCCGGACACCAGCGGCGCAATCGACCCGGCCATTTTGCCCGCATCCACCACCAGAACAACAGGCAGACCCAGCGCAGCGGCAAGGTCTGCGGCGCTGCCGCGGTTGTCGGGGGGCGCACCGTCGAATAGGCCCATCGCGCCCTCAACCACCACGCAATCGGCAACGGGCAGGCGCGACCGCAGCTGAGCGGGCGACATGGCCCATGCATCAAGATTGACACAAGGCTGGCCGGTCGCAGCGGCGTGGAATTTCGGATCGATGTAGTCGGGGCCCGACTTGGCGCTGCGAACGTTAAGGTTCCGGTTTTTCAGGGCGCGCAGAATGGCCAACGTAAGGGTGGTTTTACCGGATCCCGACGATGGGGCAGCTATCACGAAACCGCGCATGGCTGGCGTTACGCAATCTCGGCCGGTTTGCCGCGCCCCAGCGGATCAAGGTCGCGCGGTGCATGGCCCAAGCCCAAGGCCTGCCAATCCAAAACCTGACGCATCAATACCGACCGTCCAACACAGATAATCGCAGGTGGCGCAAGGCCAGCGGCCTCCAGATCGGTTTCAAGCGCACCCAGCGTGGTTTCCAAAACCTGTTGGTCGGGCGTTGTGGCGTTGGTCACGACCGCCACCGGTTCGTCCGCGGCGCGGCCCGCATCCAGCAGGGCGGTTTGGATGGTCCGCACATGCTTCATCCCCATGTAGATGACCAGAACCTGACTGCCTTGGCTGATCGCGGTCCAGTTCAAAGACTGGGGTGTTTCGCCCGTTTGGTCGTGGCCGGTGACAAAGGTCACAGATTGGTTCACATCGCGGTGGGTCACCGGAATGCCCGCATAGGCCAAGCCGCCGATCCCCGCAGAAATGCCGGGAATGATGCGGACGGGCACGCCGTGCTGGATCAGGGTCTGGGCCTCTTCGCCGCCGCGTCCAAACACAAACGGATCGCCACCCTTGAGCCGCAGAACACGTTTCCCCGCACGCGCCAGATCAACCAGTTGCAGGGAAATGTCGCGCTGCTTCGCGGACGGCTTGCCGCCGCGTTTGCCTGCATAGACCAGTTCCGCCTGAGGCGCCCAGTCCAGAATGCGTTTATCGACCAATGCGTCGTAGATCACGATATCGGCCTGACGCAGGGCGTTTAGCGCGTGCAGCGTCAACAGCCCCGGATCGCCCGGACCCGCACCACAAAGCCAGACCCATCCTGCATCCAGGGTGGGCCAGTCGTGTTGAGGAAGGGTCAGCGAGTCGGTCATAGGCTGTTTATGCCCGTCTCTGACGGTGGGGGAAAGGTGACAAACGACCGCTGA
The DNA here is from genome assembly GCA_965215785.1 of Marivivens sp. GTDB lineage: Bacteria > Pseudomonadota > Alphaproteobacteria > Rhodobacterales > Rhodobacteraceae > Marivivens. The sequence goes on from OZ244120.1 coordinate 2,342,890, forward strand.
AAGCGGATTGGCGGCACGTCACAGCCGTCCTATAGTCGCGGCATGACGACCCAAGATGCGCCAAAACTACGACGCGGCTGGACAACAGGCGCCTGTGCGACCGCGGCTACCAAGGCCGCGCTGATTGCTTTGTGGGGCAAAGACCCTGTTGAAACGGTACAAATTACCTTGCCACGCGGCGAACAGCCCAGCTTTGACATCGCGCATTTCGCGGCGGGGGACGATTGGGCTGAGGTCGGTATTGAAAAGGATGCGGGCGACGATCCGGACGTGACACATGGCGCGTTGATCGTGTCCCGTGTGCGGGTGACGGGGGCGGGCGTTCAGTTTCGCGCAGGCGACGGCGTGGGCACTGTCACCAAGCCGGGGTTGCCGATCGGGGTGGGCGAGCCTGCCATCAATCCAGTTCCACGCGCCATGATGGACGAGGTGGTGGCCGAGGTCGCCGCGGATTTTGCACAATCCCCAGACGTTGAAATTACGATCTCTGTGCCAAAGGGGGCCGAGATCGCCCTGAAAACATGGAACCCACGGTTGGGCATCGTTGGCGGCCTGTCGATCCTTGGCACTACCGGAATTGTACGCCCGTTTTCCTGTGCGGCTTGGATCGCATCGATTCATCGCGGCGTTGATGTCGCGCGGGCGGCGGGGCTGAAACATGTTGCCGGTTGTACCGGCGCGACCAGCGAAAAGGTCGTTCAGGCCCGTTTTGGGTTGCCCGATCATGCGATGCTGGACATGGGGGATTTCGCTGGGGGTATGCTAAAATACCTGCGCAAACATCCCGTCGGGCGTGTCACCATCGGCGGGGGTATCGGCAAGCTGACCAAATTGGCGCAAGGGGCGATTGATCTGCATTCTGGACGGTCGCAGGTCGACCTGACTATGGTTGCTGAATGGACAGGTCACCCTGAGGTGGCGCAGATGAATACCGCATTGGAAGTCTATGAAACTGTTGGGGAAAGTTTTGCACAGGATGTCGCAAATCGTGCGCGCGTCTTTGCCCAGTCTGTTGTCGGGGCCGAATGTGTGATCGACACGGTCGTCATCAATCGTAAGGGCGATGTCATCGCCACCTCGACGCCATGATCTTGTTGCTTGCCGGCACGCAAGAGGCACGCGACTTGGCCGAACGGATCGCGCAGGCCGGTTTGCCTGCGGTTGCGTCGCTTGCAGGTGCAACAAAACGGCCCAAGCCCCTTGCGATACCGGTGATTTCGGGTGGCTTTTGCGGAGAGGACGGTTTTCGGGCATTTCTAAAGGTTAAGTCCATCACGCAAGTCATTGATGCAACGCATCCTTTTGCTGATGAGATGACCGCTCGTGCGTCGCGGGTGTCGGCGGAAATGGGCCTGCGATATCTAAGGCTGTCGCGTCCGAAATGGCAGGCAAAGGCGGATGATAATTGGATAACCGTGGCCGATTGGGCGGGCGTGGCTCCACAACTGAACAAGGATCAGACGGTGTTTTTCGCAACGGGCCGCCAATCACCGCTAGAGGGATTGCCTGGGAACAAAATCCTAAGGGTGGTGGAGCCGATCGACATTCCTGACACAACGGTTTTGGTTGCGCGGCCGCCTTTTAGCAAAGAGGCGGAAATCGCAGTGTTTGCCCAACATAAGGTGGATGTTTTGGTGACCAAAAACGCGGGCGGTGACAGGCCCGCGAAACTGGACGCAGCCGCCGAGATGGGGCTGCCTGTTGTGATGATCGAACGCCCGCCTGAACCTGATGCTGAAATTGTGCGCTCTGTTGCGCAAGCCTATGATTGGATTGAAAAATGAGCGTTGGCCGCATCATTCAAACCGAGACCTGTATTGCCGAAGGCTTGGCCTATCTTGGTGCAAACGTCCCGCAGTTTGCGGTAGCGATTGATCTGTGTCCCGATGTGCCATTGAGGCGTGTCGAGGACGGGTATGACCGATTGTTGGGTGCGATTGTCAGCCAACAGGTCAGCGTTGCCGCCGCCCGCGCGATCTGGGGTAAACTAGAGGCTGGCGGTTTTACTACCCAAGCCGCCATTCAGGCCGCCGACGTTGAAACGTTGCGCGTCCATGGGCTGAGCAAACAAAAAGCCACCTACGCCAAAGCGTTGGCAGATGCGCAGATCGATTTCATAGCGCTTCGTGATGCGCCAACCGATCAAGTGGTCAAAACATTGGTCGAGGTCAAAGGCATCGGCGTTTGGACCGCCGAGATTTACGCGATGTTTGCCCTTGGCCGCGCGGATGTTTTTGCGCCTGGCGATCTTGCCCTGCAAGAGGCGGCACGGATGTTGTTTGACCTGCCAGAGCGGCCCAAAGAAAAAGACCTGCGCGTCATGGCCGAGGACTGGAGCCCATGGAGATCTGTTGCGGCGCGGCTGTTGTGGGCGTACTACCATGTCGCAAAGGAACGGGAAGGGATCGCATGACACGCGTATTGAATGCTGGCCGGAAAGAGGCTCTGTCGGGGGAAACACGGTCGGCTGTGATTTTCCTGCATGGATATGGCGCGAACGGCGCGGACCTTCTTGGGTTGGCTGATCCGCTGTCGGAACACATGCCCGACACCATGTTTATCGCGCCAGATGCACCCGAGGCCTGCGCGGGTGCGCCGTTCGGGTTTCAGTGGTTCCCGATCCCTTGGATCGACGGATCCAGCGAAGAAGAAAGCCGTCAGGGCCTGTATCGCGCCGCCGAGGATCTGAACGCGTTTCTGGATGCGATCATGGTCGACGAAGACCTACTGCCCGAACAGGTCATGTTGTTCGGCTTTTCGCAGGGCACGATGATGTCATTGCATGTGGCCCCGCGCCGCGAAGACCCTGTTGCCGGCATTTGCGCATTTTCTGGGCGTTTGCTTGAGCCCGAGCTGTTGGCGGACGAGGCCGAGAGCCGTCCGGCGGTGTTGCTGGTTCATGGCGATCAGGATGACGTGGTTCCGGTTCAGTCGCTGCCGCAGGCCGCCGAAGCGCTGCAAGAGGCGGGCTGGAAAGAGGTCTACGCCCACATCATGGAAGGCACCGCCCATGGAATCGCCCCTGACGGGCTGTCGGTGGCTCTTGCCTTTATGCGTGAGCGTTTGGGCTACTAAGCTGCCTAAAATTGTGGCGTTGGGCCATTTTGGCCCGAGTCGCCGGACTGTTACATCATTTCGCTACACCGCAGCTAAGGTGAATAGATCGTGAGGCTTGCCCAATAGCCAACGCGATATATAGTAGCCTTATGCAGTGGAGCGGGGCTCCCGCTCTGATGCTAGACTTAGCAGACAGGGGACGGGGGCCTTTGTAGAAATGGACGGCGACTTTAGGACAAATTTTGTAAGGGAAAACGTTGGCGGCAGGACAAACCCTGCGCTGGTGTTAAATGCGGATTATCGTCCGCTGTCCTATTACCCCCTCTCACTCTGGCCATGGCAGGAAGCTGTCAAAGCGGCGTGGCTGGATCGGGTTGAAATTGTCGCCACCTACGACGAAGTTGTCCGGTCCCCCTCGACAGAGATAAAAATCCCGTCGGTTGTTGTTCTCAAAGACTATGTCCAACCTCAAAAGCGCGTGGCCTTCACGCGCTTTAATCTTTTCTTGAGGGATGAATTTTCCTGTCAGTACTGTGGCAGCAGGGGCGATCTGACGTTTGACCACGTTATTCCACGGGCCCGCGGCGGTGTGACCAGCTGGGAAAATGTGGTTGCGGCCTGTTCACCCTGCAATCTGCGCAAGGGATCAAAATCCTTGCGACAGTCCGGTTTGGTGCTGCGCAAACCGCCGCGCCCCCCAAGTGCGGAAGAGTTGCGCAATATGGGCCGCAAATTCCGCCCAAATCATTTGCATCACACTTGGCTAGACTTCCTGTACTGGGATACAGAGCTTGAAGCGTAGTGAAAACGTTTTGAATGCTGCCGAACTGCGCTAGACTTTCTGGAGCGATCTGACTAAGACTGCGCTCGTTAGCGCTAACTTTCAGGCAACCAGCGGAGAGCAATATGGTTTCGCGCGTCATTCCAGTCGATGCATTTGATCTGGTCATTTTTGGTGGAACGGGCGACCTTGCGCGCCGCAAAATCCTTCCGGGTCTGTTTCGCAGGTTCCTGTCGGGTCAGATGACGGCCGAGTCGCGCATCATTGGTGCGGCGCGGACGGATTTTGATGATGACGGTTTCCGCAAAATGGTTGCGGAAGCGATCCATGAATTTGGCGGGTCCGAATCCGAAAAGACCGAAGAGCTAAACGAATTTCTGTCGCATCTTCATTATGTTGCGATTGATGCCAAAGGCACCGGCGGTTGGGATAAGCTAAAATCGCTTGTTCGTTTGGAGGTGGTGAACGCCTTCTATTTTTCGGTTGCACCGAGCCTGTTTGGCGATCTGGCCGAACGCCTGCATCAGTACGGCATCGCCGATGACACAAGCCGCATTGTGGTTGAAAAGCCATTCGGTCGTGATCTGGAAACTGCCAAGGCGCTGAACGCGACATTGGCCGAACATTTCGCGGAAACGCAGATCTATCGTATCGACCACTATCTGGGCAAAGAAACGGTTCAGAACCTGATGGCGGTTCGGTTTGGCAATGTGCTGTTCGAACCCCTGTGGAATAATCACTACGTGGATCACATCCAGATCACCGTTGCCGAAACCGTAGGCGTTGGTGGGCGCGGGGCGTATTACGACAAATCGGGCGCAATGCGCGATATGGTGCAGAACCATTTGATGCAGCTGCTCTGCCTGATCGCGATGGAACCCCCGAACCAGTTTGACGCTGATGCGGTCCGCGATGAAAAGCTAAAGGTGATCCGCGCGTTGCAGCCGGTTCAGCCGCACCACATTGTGCGCGGTCAATATGATGAGGCAGGCGATCAGCCCAGCTATCGTGAAGACGCGGAGAACCCGCGTTCGTTCACCGAAAGCTTTATCGCTATGCGCTGCCACATCAACAACTGGCGTTGGTCCGGCGTGCCGTTCTATATGCGCACCGGCAAAAAGCTTAAGGCGCGGTCGTCCGAGATCGCCGTTGTGTTCAAGGATCTTGGCCATTCGATTTTCGAAGGCGACGAAGGCCGTCATCGCAACATCCTCGCGATCCGGCTTCAGCCGAATGAAGGGATGGATCTACAGGTCACAATCAAGGAACCCGGTCCGGGCGGTATGCGTTTGGTCGATGTGCCGCTTGATATGACTTTTGCCGATGCCCTTGGCCCCGATGTCGAAGAGGTGCCAGACGCCTATGAACGTCTGATCATGGATGTGATCCGTGGCAACCAGACATTGTTCATGCGCGGCGACGAGGTCGAGGCGGCATGGGCATGGACCGATCCGTTGATCAACGGCTGGGAAGCCCGCAACGATGTGCCGAAACTCTACGATCAGGGATCGGCAGGTCCTGATGATGCAATGATGTTGCTGCATCGTGATGGTCGTCGCTGGCGCGAAATCAAAGCCTGATTTGAGGTAAAGAATGAAGTTTGTAGAACACTCTGACATCCCGACCATGATGGTGGAAATCGGGTCGATCCTTCGCGACCAATTGGCCGCAGAACTGGCGAACAGCGGATCGGCGACATTGGCCGTGCCCGGTGGCACCACGCCCGGTCCGATTTTCGATGTTCTGTCGCAGGCAGACCTAGATTGGGCGCATGTTGCGGTGATGCTGACGGACGAACGTTGGGTGCCGGAAACGTCGGACCGGTCGAACACACGGTTGATCAAATCGCGTTTGCTAACGAACAAGGCGTCGGCTGCGACCTATCTGCCGCTGTTCGCCGATGGCGGAACCGCCGAGGAAAAACTGCCCGAACTGTCGGCTGTGATTGCGCCAAACCTGCCAATCTCGGTCTGCCTGTTGGGCATGGGCGCGGACATGCACACCGCATCCATTTTCCCCGAGGCGGATAAGCTGTCAGAGGCATTGACCGGCACGGATATCCTCTATCCGATGCGGGCACCCGGCGCGCCAGAGCCGCGTATCACGCTGTCGGCGGATGCGCTAAAAGCCGCGAAAAACATTCACATCGTGATTACAGGTGCGGAAAAGCGGGCAGCATTGGACAAGGCGTTGACGCTTGATCCGATCGACGCGCCTGTGGCCGCCGTTCTTGCAAATGCAACCGTACATTGGGCTGAGAAATGACACTTTTTGACGACCTAAAGGTGCATTACACCGCCGTTTCTGACCGCCGGATTCAGGACCTGTTTGACACCAACCGGGCCGAGGATTTTTCGGTTCGTTTGGGCGATGTTCTGTTTGATTATTCCAAAACCAACATCGATGTGACTGGACGGTCGCTCTTGATTGATCTGCTGGACAAAACCGGCCTTGCGGACAAGCGTGAGGCGATGTTCACCGGTGGCAAGATCAATGAAACCGAAGGCCGCGCAGTTCTGCACACGGCGCTGCGCAATCTGGACGGTGATGCGGTTGAGGTCGACGGTCAGGATGTCATCCCCGAGGTTCGGGCAACGCTGGACCGCATGGCCCAGTTCGCAACCGCGGTTCGGGATGGTTCGTTTCAGGGGCAGGGCGGCAAGATCACCGATGTTGTGAATATCGGTATCGGCGGGTCAGACCTTGGTCCGGCAATGGCCTATCTGGCGCTTGCCCCTTACACCGACGGGCCGCGCTGTCATTTCGTGTCGAACGTTGATCCGGCTGAAATTGCGCAGGTTCTGCGCGGCTGTGATCCGGCGACGACGCTGGTGATTGTGGCCTCAAAGACCTTTACCACCATCGAAACCATGACCAACGCCCGCACGGCCAAGGCGTGGATGGGGGAAACAGTCTCCGACCCGGCCGCGCAATTCGCGGCCCTGTCGACCGCGATGGACAAAACCGGCGACTTCGGCATCCCGTCTGATCGCGTGTTCGGGTTCGAGGATTGGGTTGGCGGCCGCTATTCGATGTGGGGCCCGATTGGTTTGTCGTTGATGATTGCAATCGGTGCCGACGCATTCCGCGCATTCTTGCGGGGCGGTCAGGCCATGGATACCCATTTCCGCAGCGCCGATTGGGCGGAAAACATGCCTGTTCTGCTGGCGCTTGTTGGTATTTGGCACAATCAGGTGTGCGGACATGCGACCCGCGCGGTTTTGCCGTATGACAACAACCTTGCCCGACTGCCCGCCTATCTGCAGCAGTTGGAAATGGAAAGCAACGGCAAGGGCGTCAGCATGGATGGGGCCGATCTGCCGTTCGAAAGCGGCCCTGTGGTTTGGGGCGAGCCGGGCACCAATGGCCAGCATGCGTTCTATCAGCTGATCCACCAAGGCACACGCGTGATCCCGTGCGAATTCCTTGTCGCGGCGCGTGGTCACGAAGATGAGTTGCATCATCAGCATCAGCTTTTGGTCGCAAATTGCCTTGCCCAGTCCGAGGCACTAATGCGCGGTCGTGATCTGGATGAGGCGCGGGGCAAGGTTGCCGGTAAGTTCGAGGGGGAGGAACTCGAACGTCAGGCGCGGCATCGCGTGTTTACCGGCAACCGCCCGTCGACCACCTTGGCTTATCCAACGCTTGATCCGTTTACGCTCGGCCAGATTATCGCGCTGTACGAACATCGCGTGTTCGTCGAAGGCGTTGTTCTGGGCATCAACTCTTATGACCAGTGGGGAGTTGAGCTGGGCAAAGAGTTGGCGACGGCCTTGCAGCCGATTGTCGAAGGTAAGGAAAGCGCAGACAGCAAAGACGGGTCAACCGCTGGCCTTGTCAGTTTCCTGCAGGCCAACGGTCTGTGATAGAAGGGCGCCCCGAAACCGGGCGCCTTTTTTTTACATCGGTAGCAGAACGCTATCGACAACGTGGATCACGCCGTTCGATTGCATGACGTTTGCGATTGTTACGGTCGCGGTGCCGCCATTTTCGTCGGTGATGATCACCATTTCGCCGTCAAGCGATGCGCTGAGCATGTCACCCGATACGGTTTCAAATTCAAAGCTACCGTCGGCTTCCATGCCGATCGCTTTGACCAGATCCTCGGCTTTGACTTCACCTGCAACAACGTGTGCCGTCAGGATTTTGACCAAGGTGTCTTTGTTTTCTTCCATCAGCAGGCTTTCGACCGTGCCGTCTGGCAGGGCGGCGAATGCGTCATTGACGGGTGCGAAAACGGTGAATGGGCCTTCGGATTGAAGCGTCTCGACAAGGCCTGCCGCCTGAACTGCAGCGACCAACGTGGTGTGATCAGCCGAGTTTACAGCGTTCGATACGATGTCCTTGTCCGCAAACATGTCAGCGCCGCCAACCATTGGGTTTGCAATAGAATGACCGTCGGCCAGTGTTGCAACAGGGGTAATAGCAGTCGCCAATGCAATTGCGGTGATCGAAACAAATTTCTTCATGATATCCTCTGTATCTCTGTTTGAAGATACAAGGGATACGGGCCCGCGATTGTTTTGGTTCTCGCAATTCGATCACAGATTGTGAACGATATTGTGTACCGTTTTGACGTTGACCGAGGCCGGTGGCGGGCTATGCCCGCCGCCGACGTCGACCGCCCCGCCCGCCGCCTGTATCACCGCCGGAATTGAAATCCCCGTCTGGTAGCGGCACAGCGGCACGCAATTGATCAAAGGGATCGGTCGCGTGCGGGATGGCATTCGCGTTGACAAAGTGTTCCTGAAACTTCGGCTCGATCGCGGTTTCGACTTTGGTGATTTGATGCACCGTGGTTTCAATCGCGGACCGTGCCGATTTGTTGCACAGCGCGATCCGCGCACCGGTGCCAGCCGCGTTGCCTGCGCTGAACACCTTGTCTGTTGGAACGTCGGGGATCATGCCAAGAACCAGCGCATGCTTGGGGCTGATATGGGCGCCGAACGCACCGGCCAGCACAACACGGTCCACATTGTCGACGTTAAATTCATCCATCAACAGGCGCGCACCGGCATAGAGTGCGGATTTCGCCAGCTGGATTGCGCGGATGTCGCCTTGGGTGACGGTGATGCGCGGGCCGCCGGTCGCGGTGCCATCGTATATCAGGTAGGAATTGGTGCGCCCCTCGACGATGCAGCGGGGGGTGCCCGTCTGTTCGGCGCTACCGATCAGGCCGCGGGCGTCAACGATACCTGCCATACGCATTTCAGCGACAGCCTCGATGATGCCGGACCCACAGATGCCGGTGATTCCGCTGGCAAGAGCGAGTTCGGCAAAACCGTCCTCGTCCGACCATTTGTCGACGCCGATAATCCGGAAACGGGGGGCTTTGCTAACCGGATCGATTTCGATCCGTTCAATCGCGCCCGGTGCGGCGCGTTGGCCGCTAGAAATCTGGGCACCCTCAAACGCTGGCCCCGTCGGTGATGAACAGGCCAGAACGCGGTCTTTATTCCCTAGCAGCAATTCAGCATTGGTGCCGACATCCACGATCAACACCAGATCCTCGGATTTGCCGGGCTGTTCGGATAGGGCGACGGCGGCAGCATCCGCGCCCACGTGCCCAGCGATACATGGCAGGATATAGACCTGCGCATTGCGGTTCATCGCCGTTAGATCCAGATCGCGGGCGGGCAGGGAGATGCTGTTGGATGTGGCCAATGCAAAGGGGGCCTGACCCAATTCGACCGGATCAACACCGATCAACAGGTGATGCATCACAGGGTTACAAACAAAGACGGTTTCGACCACTTGTTGTGTGCCAACGCCGGCCTCGGTGGCAATTTCACTGAATAGGGTATTCAGGGCATCGCGAACCGACGCGGTCATTTCGCGGTCGCCGCCGTCGTTCATCATCGAATAGGACACGCGGCTCATCAGGTCTTCGCCAAACCGGATCTGCGGGTTCATAATGCCCGACGACGCCAGCACGCTGCCATCCTCTAGGTTGCACAGATGCGCCGCGATGGTGGTCGACCCAAGGTCGACGGCCAGACCGTAGATCGGCGTTTCGTCAAACCCCGGTGCGACATCAATCAGACGCGATTGGCCCTGATGGTCGCGAAACACCGTTGCGGTGACGGTCCACTCGCCCTTGCGCAGCGCCTTTTGCAGTTTTGACATAACCAACAGGTCTGACTGAACATTCTGGACGTCCCACTGTTCGGCAAGGGCGGCGGACAGACGTTCAAAATCACCTGTTGGCGCGTGCATGTCGGGTTCTTCAACAGTGACGTAGTACCGTTTGGTCGCCGGATCCATCGTGATGACCCGATCGCTAGCAGATTTGCGGACGACCTGTTTGTGAACCTGACTTTCGGCGGGCACGTCGATGACAACATCGGATTGGACGGTTGCCTGACACCCGAGCCTGCGCCCCTTGGGTAGGCCGCGAACACGGTCATACCGTTCCTCAACCGCATTCCATTCCGACAACGCGGTTTCGGTCACGGTAACGCCGTGTTTTGGAAAATCACCAAAGGCCGGCGCGACTTGGCATTTCGAACAGATGCCTCGGCCGCCACACACGCTATCCAGATCGACGCCCAGCTGCCGCGCGGCGGTCAAAATCGGTGTGCCTTTAGCAAAATGGCCACGTTTGCCAGAAGGCATAAAGATCACAAGTGGATCGGTCGTCATTTATCGTCCTGTCTGCAGATGGGGCGAAGATATCGTTTGGGGTGGTTTTGGGGTGCCTATTCGCGGCACCCGACTGCCAAGATGCGTCATAGCGCTATTAGTTGCAGCTTCAATCGCTTTTGCGCTTTCCCATTGGGGCCATCCATGCGATAGGGACGCGCCAAACGAAGCTATCCATGGAGTGGCAAATGGAGATTCGCGAGGCACTTACCTTCGATGATGTACTTTTGGTTCCGGGGGCCTCTTCGGTTCTGCCGTCTACGGCGGACACGCGGACCTTCGTGACGCGCAAAATCGGGATGAATATTCCGCTATTGTCGTCGGCCATGGACACAGTGACCGAGTCAAAGATGGCGATCGCAATGGCGCAGGCCGGCGGTTTGGGTGTTATTCATAAAAACCTGAACGTCGAGGTCCAAGCCCGCGAAGTTCGCCGTGTGAAACGGTTTGAATCCGGCATCGTCTATAACCCTGTGACCCTCACCACCTCGCAAACACTGGCAGATGCCAAGGCACTGGTCGAGCGGTATAACTTTACCGGTTTTCCGGTGGTTGATAGCGACGGACGTGTTGTCGGCATTCTGACCAACCGCGACATGCGGTTTGCCCAGTCGGACGACACGCCGGTTTCCGTCATGATGACCAGTGACAACCTTGCGATGCTGGCCGAACCTGCGGATCTGGAAGAGGCGAAAAGCCTGATGAAAGCCCGCCGGATCGAAAAACTGTTGGTTCATGATGGTTCGGGCAAGCTGACCGGTTTGCTGACCCTCAAGGACACAGAAAAGGCGGTCCTGAACCCGACCGCCTGTAAGGACGAACTGGGACGCCTGCGTGTGGCGGCGGCGACATCCGTTGGTGACGCTGGTTTTGAACGGACCGAGGCACTGATTGACGCGGGTGTCGATATCGTTGTCATCGATACCGCCCACGGTCATTCGCAGGGCGTGGTGGATGCGGTCAAACGCGCCAAGAGCCTGTCGAACAGCGTTCAGATCATCGCGGGCAACGTCGCAACGGCAGAGGCGACCAAGGCGCTGATCGATGCGGGCGCAGATGCGGTCAAGGTCGGCATTGGGCCTGGTTCGATCTGTACAACGCGTATGGTTGCCGGTGTCGGTGTGCCCCAACTGACCGCGATCAACGATTGTGCCAAGGCGGCTGGTGATGTGCCGATCATCGCGGATGGCGGCATCAAGTTTTCGGGCGATTTCGCCAAGGCGATTGCGGCAGGTGCGTCCTGTGCAATGGTCGGGTCGATGATCGCCGGTACCGAGGAAAGCCCGGGCGAGGTGATCCTCTATCAGGGCCGTTCGTTCAAATCCTACCGCGGCATGGGCAGCCTTGGCGCCATGGCACGCGGTTCGGCTGATCGGTATTTCCAAAAGGACGCCGCCAGCGACAAGCTGGTCCCAGAGGGTATCGAAGGTCAGGTGCCGTACAAAGGGCCGGTTGGTACGGTGCTGCACCAGATGGTCGGCGGTTTGCGCGCGGCGATGGGCTATACCGGAAACGGTACGATCCCAGAGATGAACAAGAACTGTTCGTTCGTCAAAATCACCGGTGCGGGGCTGAAAGAAAGCCACGTGCATGACGTTCAGATCACCCGCGAAGCACCGAACTATCGGGGCGGCTAATGGGGGCGCAGCGCTATACAGTTGGCGAGATTGAGGTTTGGTGCCTTCAGGATGGGGCGTCATCATTTGACAATGATGTCTTTCCGTCGATCACCGACCAAGATCGCGCCGACCGTTTGGCGGCTGCGGGCCAAAGCCAGATTGACACTGCCTTTAATGCCTATCTGATCAAGCATCCCGATGGGGCGCTTGATCTGGTGGATACAGGCTGCGCGCATTTGTTCGGCCCCGGTGCCGGATTTTTGCCATCACGGCTAAAGGCGTTGGGCATTGCGCCAGGCGATATACGCAATATCTTTATGACCCACCTGCATCGCGATCATGCGGGTGGTTTGCTGAGTGATGGTCAGGCGGCCTATCCGAACGCGCGGCTGTTTGTGCATCCCAATGAATTGGCGGCTTTTGCCGAAAACCCTGATGTCGCGCGCCTACCGGATGTTTATCCGGTGACCGAAATCGCGGATGGTGATGTTCTGCCGGGCGGGCTGCGTGTTTGGGAACTGTTCGGTCATACGCCGGGGCATGTCGGGTTCTGGATCGGGGATCGCTTGGCCTTGGTTGGGGACATTTTGCACAGTTATGCGCTTCAACTCCCGCAGATCGAGGCCTGTCCCAAATACGACATGAACCCTGACGAGGCGATTGCCACACGGCGTGCTGCGCTGTCGCTCTTGGCCGAGCAGGGGATTGTTTGGTCCGGTAGCCACGCGGTTGGGGCAAAATTCATGCGCGTCTTTGTCGATGGCGACGGTTTCAGGGTAGAACCCGCATGACGCCCGCCGCACGGATCGCTGCGGCGATAGGAATTCTGGATCAGATCCTTGATGGCAAACCGGCCGAGGCCGCGTTGATCGGTTGGTCGCGGTCGTCGCGCTTTGCCGGATCCAAGGATCGCGCTGCGGTCCGTGACCATGTGTTTGACGCACTTCGGTGTCGCCGTTCGTTTTCGGCGCTTGGCGGTGCGGAAACAGGCCGCGGGTTGATGATCGGGGCCCTACGCGCGCACGGCAACGATGCTGACGCGGTTTTCACCGGCGAGGGGCATGCCCCATCCATGCTGACCGAAGAAGAGCGCGGCTATACTGCGCCCGAACTGCCGGACGCAGAACGGCTCGACTGGCCAGACTGGCTCTGGCCGATTGTTCAGACCGATTTGGGCCAAGAGGCCGAGTCCGCGCTATCGGCGATGCAACAACGTGGACCGGTCTTTTTGCGTATGAACCGTCGTCGCACGGATGTGTCAAAGGCGATTGAACTATTGTCCGAGGATGGCGTGATCGCGGTTCCGCACGCATCCGTTGCGGGCTGTTTGATAGTGACCGAAAATCCCCGCCGTGTACAGGCCAGCGCCGCGATGACCAGCGGCCTGATTGAATTGCAGGATGCCTCGTCCCAGCGGGCGATGCTGGCGCTGCCCCAAGCGACCAAGGTGCTGGACTATTGCGCGGGTGGGGGCGGCAAATCCTTGGCCCTCGCTGATCGCGGATGTCAGGTCTTTGCCCATGATATTCAACCAGACCGCATGTCGGATATTCCGGTGCGCGCGAAACGCGCAGGCGTAAATATTAATGTGACGACGAAACCGAACCGCAGCGGTCCCTATGACCTAGTCCTTTGCGATGCGCCCTGTACGGGTAGCGGCACGTGGCGCAGAACACCGGACGCCAAATGGCGGCTGACGCAGGATCGCCTGTCGGAACTGACACAGATCCAAGCCTCGATCCTATCTGATGTTCATACAATGGTCGCAGAGGGCGGCACGCTGGCCTATGCGACCTGTTCGATTTTGACCCAAGAAAACCGTCAGGTCGTGGATCGATTTATCGCAGCTCATCCAGAATGGGACATGGTGGATGAGCTGCGTTTGCTGCCAAGTGACCAGTGGGACGGGTTCTACTTGGCGCAGCTAAAACGGCGCTAGTTGAGAACGCCGGGCCAGTTTTCATTGCCTTTGGCGATGTTGCCCGGAATGTCTTACGACCAAAGCTCTTGCGCCCGCATAGAGAAGTTCAGGTAAAGTTTGCCATCATAGACCGTCCAAGCCTCGGGAACGGTTGGTGCGGTGTAACCTTGGCTAACCGCATAGGCGCAATAGCCGCCAAATTGCGGGGCATATGCCTCGGGGTTAGCGGCGAACATGTCGCGGTTTTCAGCCGAGGAAAACAGCCATTTCGCCCCCATCCAGTCATAGCTGAAATCCGCGCTGCCGGGGACCGGTTTGCTTTGCGTGAAATAGGCAACGACATCTGATCCGTCGACGGCGATGCCGTCTTCGACGTAGATGGGCGATGTCATGGCGCGGCTGGCACCAGCAAAGGCAAAGGCCAAAGGCGCAGAAATCAGCAGTGTGCGGCGGGTGATTAACATGGTGTTCCTCCGATCAAGGGTTTCGCTGAATGTGGGCGATTCCATGGGCCTATGGCTAGACGGGTCACAGCCAAGTGAGCGAGCGAGAGCGGTCTGACATGAAAATCAACAAAGGGTTGTCAGGTATAGTGTATGGTGTAGTCTGATTCCCGTTATGCGGGTTTACCTGCTGTTAATTGTTTTTCGGCGACAGTCATCTGCAACAAGAATGAGGAGCAGTCAGTGCAGGCACAGGCACAACGCGCAGCAGGCTTGGGCACGGTAGCGGCGTTTGTCGTATTGGTCGTTGCGATATTGCTTGCAGGTAGTCAGACGATCGTCTTGGGGCTGTCGGTGTTCTTTGCATCGGTGACGTTGACGTTTATCGGGCTGTTCTTTGTGCGGCTGCGGTCGCGCGTCAATCGCGCGGTTGCGGGGCGGTCCCTGTCTACATTGATTGAGGCCGAACCATCGGTGGCGTTCCTGACCGATCAGAATACGCAGGTCCTGCGGATGAATGGTCCGGCCGAACAAATGGCCGAAGGGCTTCAGGTTGGCGTGGCGTCTGATTTGTTCTCTCGTATTTTTGCCAGCCCCCAGTCGGTGGTTCTGCGGCTTCAGACTCAGGCCGAAAACCTTGGCGCGGCGCGGGATCGGATCACGATACGACGCGGCCAACTGAGCATTTTCGTGGCCAAAGTGACCGAGGATCTGTTCCTGTGGCGTGTGCAAAACGTCGTCGACACTTCGCCCGAACGCGAAGCGGCGGGCCTGCCGTCCATGACTGTCGGACCGACGGGCACGGTTTTGTTCATGAACGAGGCATTTCGTCGGTTGGTCGGGGGTCGGGCCAAGACCCTGCGCGAGGTGTTCGGGGTCGATCAGGTCGTATCAGGGCGCTCCTATGATGTGACATCCGGCGAAGGCCTGCATCGCGGTATCGTCGCGGCGGTGCCATCCTCGGCGGGCCGGACGGATGTCTATTTGTTGCCCGAGGGGCAAGCGTTGGGGAGTTCATCTTGGGACGAGGTCGAAGATTTACCGGTGCCTTTGTTGAAGGTCGCGACGAGTGGCGAATTGCTCGCCACCAACCGCGAGGCGCGCGCGCTGCTTGGGGATGCTGTTGACGATGCAACGCGCCTGTCCGATTTGCTTGAGGGTTTGGGACGGCCGATCATTGAATGGATCAGCGATGTCGCCGAGGGCAGGACGCTGAACACACGTGAGTTTTTGCGCGGCACAGGTGCAAAACAGGATTTCTTTGTTCAGGTTGCCCTGCACAACGCGGGCCCCGATGACGATCGGCATCTGATTGCCGTTCTGAACGACATGACAGAGTTCAAGTCGCTAGAGGCACAATTCGTTCAAAGCCAGAAGATGCAGGCGATTGGTCAGTTGGCAGGCGGTGTTGCGCATGATTTCAACAACTTGCTCACCGCGATTTCCGGTCATTGCGATCTATTGCTGCTGCGGCACGATCAGGGGGATCAGGACTATGCTGACCTGATCCAAATCCATCAGAACGCTAACCGCGCGGCCAGCCTTGTTGGGCAACTTCTGGCGTTTTCACGCAAACAGAACCTCAGCCCCGAAGTAATTGATCTGCGCGATACACTCGCTGATCTGACCCATCTGCTGAACCGGTTGGTGGGCGAGCGGATCAAGCTGATCTTGGATCACGATCCGGGACTGTTCCGGATCCGCGTGGATAAACGACAGCTTGAGCAGGTGATCATGAACCTTGTGGTCAATGCCCGTGACGCCATGCCCGGTGGCGGCGAAATTCGCGTAGAAACCAACAATATCGTTCTGGATGCTCAGGTCGAACGGGATCGCGCCGTGTTAAAGGCGGGCCGCTACGTGTTGGTGCGCGTTATCGACGAAGGTCATGGGATCGCTGAGGAAAAGCGCAACAAAATCTTTGAACCGTTTTACACGACCAAGAAAGCCGGCGAAGGGACGGGGCTGGGACTGTCGACGGCTTATGGCATCGTCAAACAGTCGGGCGGATTTATTTTCGTGGATAGCCAGCTTGGCGAAGGGTCTGTTTTCTCACTGTATTTTCCGGTCCACGATCAGGTTGATGAACCGGCGAAAGTCGAAAAAAGCCAAGAAAAGCCCAAAGTGACCCATAAGATTGGGCGGGGTGTTGTTCTATTAGTAGAAGACGAAGCGCCGGTTCGTGCCTTCGCATCCCGTGCGCTGCGCCTAAAAGGCATGACCGTTCTTGAGGCGGACTCAGGCGAGGTGGCCCTGTCGATGTTGGCGGACCCCGACCTTCATGTTGATGTCTTTGTCACGGATGTAATCATGCCGGGCATGGATGGCCCGACATGGGTCAAACAGGCAATTCAGGATCGGCCCGACACGAAGGTCGTGTTCGTATCGGGATATGCAGAAGACGCCTTTGGCGAAAATCGGGCATTGATCCCGAATTCGGTATTTGTGCCCAAACCTTTTTCCTTGGCCGAATTGACCACGACGGTTCAGGCACAATTGCACTAGATTTACATGTTTTCCAGATAGGCGGCACAGCCTGTCAGCGCGGCATAGTCATCTTCGACAACATGCACCGCAAAGTTTGACATGAACCCTGCAAAGCGGCCCTTGTCGCGGAAGGCTTCGCCAAAATCAAAGTCATGCAGGTAAGGGGTGATCGCGCGCGCAACGCCGCCCACCAAATAGACACCGCCGAACGGCAGCTGGATCAAGGACAGGTTGCCGCAAACAGTGCCCAGAACCTTGGTAAAGGTTTTTGCCGCCATCCGCGCCCGTTCGTCGGAACCGTCTGCACAGGCGGCCATGATCTGGGCGGCTGGGATTTCTTTGGGATCGCCTGCCTCTTCGCCGAGCCACGCGTAAACGCGTTCAAGCCCGCGCCCCGACAAAACATCCTCGACCGCTGGGAACCCGTGCGCATTCGACACGAACTGACACAGGCGCAGCTCTTCTTCGTTGCGGATCGGAAGGTTTGCGTGGCCGCATTCGGATGGGGCGACCAGACGTCCGTCTTTCGTCTCAAACACTGGTGCGGCGTTGAAACCGGTGCCAACGCCGACGACCAGCTTGGTTTCGGTGCCATCGTCTACGGGGCCGCTGAGGATTGTGCGGATGTTTGCCTCGGCGATATGGCCGATCGCGTGGCCTTGGGCCTGAAGGTCGTTCAGAATGGCTACGGTTTCCGAATTGGTCGCGCGCTGCAAGGTCGGGAAATCGATGGTCCAATCAAGGTTGGTCATCGTTGCCTTGTCATTGCGCACGGGACCGGCAACAGCAACACAAGCCGCCTTGGGGTCTACACCGCCTTCGTCCTGAATGTACTGTTGCAGGACAGGTTCCAGACCGTGGTATTCACTGTTGCGATAGCGCCGGATCGACGCTTCGATCACAGATTTCCCTTCGGCCAAGGCTACGCGTGTGTTGGTTCCGCCGATGTCTGCGACCAGCGAAAGGGTATTGGCAGTGTAGGCCATAAGCTCTCCGGAAAATCTAGTTGGTCAGGATTGACTTGAAGGCGTGATAGGACGCTTTTGGCGTTCGCTTCAAGGTGTCGAAGTCCACATGGACCATTCCAAACCTCTTTTCGTAACCAAAAGCCCACTCATAATTGTCCAAAAGGGACCAATAGAAGAACCCTTGGATGTTAGCGCCATCATTTATCGCCTCGCGCACGGCTGTAAAGTGGCCGTTGATATAGTCCATACGTTGCGAATCATAGACCGCGCCATTCTCGATCTTGTCGTCCCACGCCATGCCGTTTTCAGTGATGAAGATCGGCAGATCACCCACGTATTCTTCGGCCAGAACGTTCAGGCGTTTTTTCAGGCCCTCAGGATAGATTTCCCAGCCCATTTGGGTCTTGGGCAACGGTCCCTCGACCGGTTTCATCGATGGCCATGGGATCGTGTCATCGGGCAACAGATTGCTGCGCGTGTAGTAGTTGACGCCCAGAAAATCGATTGGCTGCGAAATCTGCGCCATATCGTCCTGCCAGCCTTTTGGCATAAAAGGCTCAAACCCTTCTAGCGCGGCCTCGGGGTAGGTGCCTTTGGCAATCGCCTGAATGAACCAGCGGTTATAGATGGCATCTTGACGGTCGGCGACGATCGCGGCCTCGGGGCTATCATCGCCGGGGTTCGAATGTTCGAAATTCAGGACGATGCCGGCGTTGTCGATGCCCTTGGCACGAAGCCGCGACATAGCCTCACCATGGCCCAGCAGAACGTGGTGCATCGCGCGGGCGGTTGCGCGGATATCGCGCAGGCCAGGCGCATGGTAGCCAAGGAAGTGGCTAAGGAACGCAACACACCATGGTTCGTTAATCGTGGCGATACTGGTGACACGATCACCGATCCGGTCGGTGATGATGTCGGTGAAATCGCCGAACCATTGCGCCACATCACGGTTGGTCCAGCCACCCAAATCCGCCAAAGCCGAGGGCATTTCCCAATGGTAGAGCGTCTGAAACGGTTTCAA
Source organism: Marivivens sp. (assembly GCA_965215785.1). Lineage (GTDB taxonomy): Bacteria > Pseudomonadota > Alphaproteobacteria > Rhodobacterales > Rhodobacteraceae > Marivivens. The sequence goes on from OZ244120.1 coordinate 2,361,829, forward strand.
TCCGCGTTCCAAAATCGCGTCAACCAACCGGTCATAGTAATCCAGACCCTCTTGGTTCACCTGACCACGCCCCTCGGGCAGAACGCGGGCCCAGCTGGTTGAAAAACGATAGGCGTCAAAGCCGCCGTCTTTCAGAAGGTCCAGATCTTCTTTGTACCGGTGATAATGATCGCAGGCGAGGTCGCCATTTTCAGCGCGCACGACGTTGAACGGCGTTGCGGAAAACGTGTCCCAATGGGTGGAACCGGCGCCACCGAATTTGTGGCCTTCGATTTGATAGGCGGCGGTCGCCGCACCGAAAAGAAACCCTTCGGGGAAATCCGAGCGTTTGAAATTCATAATTTATCCTCTGGGGGCAGGGCCTGTGGATTGGCCGACCATAAGCTCGGCCTCCATCAATTCGGTCAAAGGCGCCGACAATGGGTTTTGGATGGTTTTCAGCAATAGCTCGGCCGATTTGCGGCCAGCTTCGCGCACCGACGAACGGGTTGCGGTGAAAATTGGAACGTCGGCACCGTTTTGTAGGTACGACAAACAGTCATCATGGGTGATGATCGATACATCGCGCCCCATGACCAAACCTTTTTCGGTCAACGCACGGCGCACGCCGATTGCAACCACCATCGACGAGGTGATGAAGGCGGTTGGTGCCTGTTCCCACGACAGCATTTCCATCGCGGAACGATAGCCATAGACCTCGGTCATTTCCTGACTGTCCATAACCTTGGTGTCGATCATCAGCCCGCGTTCGGCAAAGGCATCTTCGTAGCCCTGACGTCGGCGGTGGGCAAAGTCCATATGCTCAAGACCGTTGAGCAGGGCAATTTTGCTATGTCCCAAGTCGAACAAGAAATCGGTCGCGCGTTTGAACGCGCGGCGGTTGTTGACGTCGACCCAGCTATAGCTTGAGGTGTCGCTGCTGGCGCGTCCGTGAACCACGAATGGCAATCCGATTTCCTGCAACAGGGGGATGCGCGAATCTTCCATGCGGGGGCCGTGGACAACGATGCCATCCACGCTTCCGCGGTTTTTGATCTGGCGATATGCGTATTCTTCGCGCTCGATTTCTACCACGGTCAGGTTCATATCAAACCCACGTGCGGAATAGACCTCGCTCGCGCCGGAAACGAAGTCGCCGAAGATCGGGTTGCTGACCATTTCATGGTACGATGTGATTGGAATCACGTGACCAATTGCCATTGTGCGACCTGTTGCAAGGCTTTTGGCGCGGGTGTTTGGCTTGTAGTTATGCTTTTCAGCGGCGTGCTGCACACGGACCCGCGTGTCCTCAGAAACTTCGGGATAGCCGTTCAGTGCGCGGCTCACCGTCGTTTGGCTGAGGTTCAGAAGAGAAGAGAGTTCTTTTAGGTTCATCGGTCCGCTTCAAAGCGCTTTTAGTAATGTTCGGGCAATTTATCGGTACATTTACATTGGGTCAAACACGTTCTGAAACGTTTTAAAGTTTTTTGACGCTCAAAATTTAAGTGATGTGTTATGCTGAAAGGCGGATTGACAGACAGTCTGTAATAAGCAAGCGTAAGGCAGCCAAAGCGCTTTGGAATGATTCCAGAGCGCCCGGCAGTCGCGATGCGCAAAAGCGCGAATGGGAGGATATTCATGAAGACTAAACTGTATATGGGCGTAGCAGCCCTTGCATTGACCGCAGGCGTAGCACACGCAGGCGGCCACCTGGCGTTTGCACCAGGTGAAGGTGATTTTAGCTGGGACAGCTACAACGCATGGGCCGATGCGGCACCTGATCTGAGCGGTCAGACTGTCACCATCTCGGGCCCTTGGTTGCAGCCAGAAGATGACGTTTTCCGTAGCGCCATTGCTTACTTTGCAGAAGCAACCGGTGCTGAAGTTATCTACACTGGTTCGGACAGCTTCGAGCAGCAGATCGTTATCGATGCAGAGGCTGGCTCGGCGCCAAACGTAGCGGTTTTCCCGCAGCCAGGTCTGGCTGCTGACCTTGCAGGCCGTGGCCTGCTGTACCCAATGCCTGCTGGCATGGGTGACTGGGTAACCAACAACTACGGCGCTGGTTCGTCGTGGGTTGATCTGGGTACCTACGCTGACGGTAGCGGTGCTGATCAACTGTTCGGCTTCTTCTACAACGTCAACGTAAAGAGCCTTGTCTGGTATAACCCAGAAAACTTCGAAGACTTCGGCTACGAAGTGCCATCGACCATGGAAGAGCTGCGCGCTCTGACCGAGCAGATGGTTGCAGACGGTGAAACACCATGGTGTATCGGTCTGGGTTCGGGTGCAGCTACCGGCTGGCCGGCAACTGACTGGGTAGAAGACATCATGCTGCGCACTCAGCCAGTAGACGTCTATGATGGCTGGACCACCAACGAAGTTGCGTTCAACGACCCGCGTGTTGTTGCAGCAATCGAAGAGTTCGGCTGGTTTGCACGTGACGATGCGAAAGTATCGGGTGGTGCAGGCGCAGTTGCTTCGACCGACTTCCGCGACAGCCCAGACGGCATGTTCGCGTCGCCTCCACAGTGCTTCATGCACCGTCAGGCATCGTTCGTTCCAGCATTCTTCCCAGAAGATGTTGAGTTCGGCGTAGACGCTGACTTCTTCTACTTCCCATCGTACGCAGACAAAGATCTGGGTAACCCGGTTCTGGGTGGCGGTACTCTGATGGCGATCACCAGCCCATCGGACGCAACCAACGAGCTGATGGAATTCTTCAAGCTGCCACTGGCACACGAAGTCATGATGGCTCAGACCGGCTTCTTGACACCGCACACCGGTGTTAACCTGGACACCTACATGAACGACGCTCTGCGCGGTCAGGGTGAGATCCTTGTAAACGCAACCACCTTCCGTTTTGACGGTTCGGACCTGATGCCAGGCGGCGTTGGTGCGGGTACCTTCTGGACCGGTATGGTTGACTATGTTGGCGGCAAAGACGCCCAAGCTGTTGCTGACGACATTCAGGCATCCTGGGAAGCCCTGAAGTAATCTGCGTTTAGCAAAACATTTCAAGGGCATCCCGGAACACTTCGGGGTGCCCTTATTCGAACTACCCAAAGGGGGAGGGGCGCATGAATCCAGCACTATTAGGGCTTATCACAATCGTCGCCGGTGTCGGTGGCTGTGTTGGCTATTTCTATTTTTCGAACCTGTTTTTGGACAAGGTCCTGTTTCCGGCCAAAGGGCCCGAGGCTGGGCGTAACATCAACCGCGCCAATATGGTTCGACCATGGCTCTTCCTTGCGCCGGCTCTGCTGGCTTTGGGGCTCTATCTTGCTTATCCAGTTTTTGAAACGCTGCGTCTGTCGCTGACAGAACGTGTCGTGGGCGGCGGTTATGTCTGGGTTGGCTTTGAACATTACGCACAAATGTTCAATGAATCGAAATTCTATGAGGCCCTGCGCAACAACCTGTTGTGGCTGGTTGTCGTGCCTGCTGCCTCGACCGCGCTTGGCCTGTTGGCCGCGCAATTGACCGACCGAATTTCATGGGGCGGGTTCGCTAAGTCCCTGATTTTTATGCCAATGGCGATTTCGTTCGTTGGTGCGGCGGTGATCTTTAAACTGATCTATGACACCCGTCCGGCGGGGCAGGAACAGATCGGCGCGCTCAATGCCATCTGGATGCTGTTCGACGGCGGAGCAGGGAGCTTTATCGTCCTGCGCCTGCTGCCGGCGTTCCTATTGCTGTCGTTTGCCGGCCTTGTGTTCTATGCGGTCTACGTGTTGATCCGTCCGTTCTTTGCAGCGGCAACAGGCCCCAAACAGGGCGCTCTGATCTCGGCTTTGAAGGTTGTCGTTGCCGTACTTTGCGCGTGGTTGGGTATTCTGGCATTGCGGTCGGTCGTTGGCATTTCTTCGGCGACCTTTGCCTATGGTGAGCCGCAAACATGGCTAACGCTGCCGTTCTATAACAACTTCTTCTTGATGGTTGTTCTGATCTGGATTCAGACCGGTTTTGCGATGGTGATCTTGTCGGCGGCTCTGCGTGGCATCCCCGAGGAAACCGTAGAGGCCGCGATCGTCGACGGGGCCAAGCCATTTACCATCTTCTTCAAGATCAAAGTGCCACAAATCATGGGCACCATTGTGGTAGTTTGGACAACGATCACAATCACTGTTCTGAAGGTGTTCGACATCGTGTTCGCGATGACCAACGGCCAGTGGGAAACACAGGTTCTGGCCAACTACATGTACGACAAAATGTTCCGCGCCAACGACTGGGGCACTGGGTCGGCCGCAGCGATGATCATCATGCTGCTGGTAACACCGATCCTTGCTTGGAACATCTACAACGCCCGTAAGGAGATGCGCTGATGGATAATATCGCTGGTACCAAATCATCGCTGACTTGGGCGGTGAACCTGTCGGTTCTGTTCCTTGTCATCTTGTGGGTTTTGCCGACCGCAGGTCTGCTCGTGTCGTCGTTCCGCACAGCGGATCAGATTTCGACATCCGGTTGGTGGGCGTCGCTGTTCCCATCCGAACAGAACATGACGCTGCGCGCGGCTGATCCTTCGACCCAAGTTCTCCGTGACGGCATTTATGTCGTCGAGGGTAACCTGTTCGTAGAGGCGGGTGAGGGCGAAAACGTATCCGTCTGGGGCACCTCGGCTCGCGCGATTGACGCCTATACACCCGGCGAAACAGCCGGGTTGAAGGACGGCGAAACCATGACCGTTCAGGCGAACGGTGACTATGTCTGGACCTCGCCCGAGGAACTGTCAGGTCGTGGTCAGCGCGTGTTCATCACGGGCACCATTCCACCGTCGTTTACGCTTGAGAACTATGACAACGTCATTGGACCGGGCGTTCTGCTGTCGATCCTGGCCTATGCGGCGGCGGGTGCGGCAACGTTCTTTGTGGCGAAAATGGTTGGTGGCAACCTTGGGTTTTCGAACCCGCGCAGCTTTGGCATCTGGGCCGGTATTGCCCTGTTTGCAGTGCTTATCCTGATCTTTGGTCTGGGCAATGGCGAACAGTCGGGCGGATCGTCGGCGGACAACATGGCCAAGGCGTTCATGAACACACTGACCGTCACCATCCCATCGACCGTTATTCCGATCACCATTGCGGCCTTTGCGGCCTATGCTCTGGCGTGGATGGATTTTCCGGGTCGCGCGCTTTTGATCGCGGCGATCGTTGGTCTGTTGGTCGTGCCTTTGCAGCTGGCGCTGATCCCGCTGTTGAAACTGCACCTGCAGATCGGCATCGGCAAAGGCTATTTGGGTGTCTGGCTGGCGCACACCGGTTTCGGGATGCCTTTGGCCATCTACCTGTTGCGGAACTATATGGTCGGCCTGCCACGTGACATCATCGAAAACGCAAAAGTTGACGGCGCGACCGATTTCCAAATCTTTACCAAGATCATCCTGCCGCTGTCGTTCCCGGCGCTGGCATCCTTTGCAATCTTTCAGTTCCTCTGGACATGGAACGACCTGCTGGTCAGCCTCGTGTTTTTGATTGATAGCACCGGCCAAACCACTGTTATGACGAAACAAATCGTCGAACTGCTGGGCACCCGTGGCGGCAACTGGGAAATCCTTGCAACGGCTGCGTTTGTGTCGATTGCGGTTCCGCTGATCTTCTTCTTTGCAATGCAGAAATACCTTGTGCGAGGTCTCCTCGCTGGGTCAGTCAAATAAGGAAAAAAGAATGACTCTGGCTCATGCCCCAATCGTATCCGGTGCCGTTGACAGGGACTGGTGGCGCGGCGCGGTGATCTATCAGATCTACCCACGCAGCTTTCAGGACAGCAATGGCGACGGCATCGGTGATTTGCTTGGGATTGTTCAGCGCTTGCCCTATATCGCGTCGCTTGGTGTCGATGCGATCTGGATTTCGCCGTTCTTTACCTCGCCAATGAAGGACTTCGGTTACGACGTTTCGGACTATTGCGACGTCGATCCGATGTTTGGCACCTTGGCCGATTTTGACGCCGTGATCGAAACCGCCCATGCGCTTGGCGTGCGGGTGATGATCGACCTTGTATTGTCGCATACCTCAGACCAGCACGCATGGTTCGGCGAAAGCCGTCAAAGCCGCGATAATGACAAGGCCGATTGGTATGTCTGGTCCGATCCGAAACCGGATGGCACACCGCCCAACAACTGGTTGTCGATCTTTGGTGGCCCTGCATGGCAGTGGGACGCGCGCCGCGAACAGTACTATCTGCACAACTTCCTTGTGTCGCAGCCTGACCTGAACTTCCACAATCCTGATGTGCAAGAGGCGCTGTTGGATGTGGCACGGTTCTGGCTGAACCGTGGTGTGGATGGCTTCCGTCTGGATACCATCAACTTCTACATGCACGATGAACAGTTGCGGGATAACCCGCCGCTGCCGAAGGAAAAGCGCAACGCAAACATCGCGCCATCGGTGAACCCGTATAACCACCAAGAACACCTCTACGACAAAAACCACCCTAAGAACCTAGAGTTCCTGCGCCGTCTTCGCGCTGTCATGGAACCCTTTGGGGCGGCTGCCGTTGGCGAGGTTGGCGACGCACAGCGCGGGCTAGAGATCATGGGCCAGTACACTGCTGGCAATGATCTGATGCAGATGTGCTATGCCTTCGAACTGTTGTCCGGTGAACGTCCAACGGCCCAATTTGTGGCCGATGTGATGGCCCAGGTCGACGACGTGGCCGCAGATGGCTGGGGGTGCTGGGCCTATTCGAACCACGACGTCGTTCGTCATCCGACCCGCTGGGATTTGACGCCTGCCGCGATGCGCCTGTTCCACACGCTGATGATCAGCTTGCGTGGTTCGGTCTGCATCTATCAGGGCGAAGAATTGGGTCTGCCCGAGGCGGATGTCGCCTTTGAGGACCTACAAGACCCCTATGGCATCGAATTCTGGCCCGAGTTCAAGGGGCGCGACGGATGCCGCACGCCAATGGCTTGGGTCGCCGATAACTCGAACGGCGGGTTTAGCGACAACAAACCGTGGCTGCCGGTGTCGAGCGAACACCTCAGCAAATCGGCCGCTGTGCAGGAACAGGATCCTGCTGCGCTGATCCATCATTACCGCAAGGCAATCGCATTCCGGAACGCGCATCCTGCGCTTCAATCCGGTACGCAAGACGACCTGCAAGCGGTTGGTGATATTCTTCAGTTCTTCCGCAAGGGCGACGGCGAAGAAATCTATTGTGCGTTCAACATGAGCGACACTCCGTCTGACCTCGATCTGCCTGCTGGCGAATGGCAGCCGATCGGTGGTGAATTGGGGGGTGCACATGCATCCGCAGACGGAAAACTGCATCTAGGACCTTGGCAGCCGTTTCTGGCTCTTAAGGTTAAATAGAGGGAGGGGGCTATGGCCGAACTTAAACTAACTGGCATTGGTAAGTCGTATGGCGGTACCGTTGAGGTCCTGAAGGACATCAACCTTGACATCAAACAGGGCGAATTGGTCGTGTTTGTCGGACCGTCCGGCTGCGGTAAATCAACCCTTCTTCGTATGATTGCGGGTCTGGAAAAGATCACGGCGGGTACGCTGGAAATTGACGGGGTCGTTGTCAACGACGTGCCGCCAGCCCAGCGTGGCATTGCCATGGTGTTCCAATCCTATGCGCTTTACCCGCATATGACCGTGCGTGAAAACATGTCGTTCGCGCTGCGTCTGGCCAAGAAATCGCAAGCCGAGATTGACGAGGCGGTGACCCGCGCGGCCAAGGTTTTACAGCTGGATGAATATCTGGATCGTCTGCCAAAGGCCCTATCGGGTGGTCAGCGTCAGCGTGTTGCGATCGGTCGTTCGATTGTTCGCGATCCCAAGGTGTATTTGTTTGACGAACCTCTGTCGAACCTCGATGCGGCGCTGCGCGTTGCGACGCGTATCGAGATTGCGCAACTTAAAGAGTCGATGCCAGACTCAACCATGATCTATGTGACACACGATCAGGTCGAGGCGATGACGCTTGCGACACGGATTGTGGTTCTGGCCAACAAAGGCATCGCGCAGGTCGGCACGCCGCTTGAACTTTATGAACGTCCCGAAAACGAATTCGTGGCTCAGTTCATCGGATCGCCTGCAATGAACCTGTTGTCTGGTGAAATCGTCGCAACCGGTGCGCAGACGACTGTCAAACTGGACGGTGGCGGGACCGCTGTATCGGCTGTTCCGACACAGGATGCTGACAAGGGCTTGCGGGTGAATATCGGTGTCCGTCCCGAGGATATGGTGCCAGCCGATGGCGACAACGTCATCTATAGTGGCGTCGTCGGCATCACCGAAGCCTTGGGCGAGGTCACGCTGCTGTATTATGTAAGCGAAGGCGGCGCGGAGCCGGTCATCGCCAAATTGCCCGGCATCCACAAGGATGTGCGCGGCACCGAGGTCGCCATGACCGCAACGCCGGATAAGGTTCAGATTTTCCACGACGGAAAATCGCTCTACTACCGCTAAAACAAAAGGGCCCTTGCGGGCCCTTTTTTTATCCTCGGCGACGTCCGCCCCGACGGCGTCCACCGCCACCTTCACCACCTGCACCGGCTGGTTTGTTGAAGTTGATCCAGTCGGCACCGTGCGCGTCATTATCGGTCAACAGGTTGGCGGCGCGGATCGCCTCCATTTCCTTGCCGGGTTTGAAGTTGGTCGACCCAAGGCCGGTCACCGCGCAGAAGGTTTCCAGATCAATATCATCGGGTACGATGATGCCTGCGGCGGCCATTTCTGCCTTTTTCTCTTCGATCTTTTTCATCGAAACGGGCAGGGCGCAGGGGTTCATGATCGCCGAGGTCATGCCAGCGCCCATCGCCATGGGCAGGAACGCATTGTTGATACCGTGACGGTTCGGCAGACCAAAGGAAATGTTGGACGCGCCACAGGTCGTGTTGACGCCCAGCTCTTCTCGCAGGCGGCGCACAAGGGTGAACACCTGTTTGCCCGCCGTCGCCATCGCGCCAATGGGCATCACCAATGGATCAACCACGATGTCATAGGCCGGAATGCCGAAATCGGCGGCGCGTTCGACGATCTTTTTGGCGACGGCAAAACGCACGTCGGGATCCTCAGAAATACCGGTGTCATCGTTAGAGATCGCGACCACAGGCACGTTATATTTCTTGACCAGCGGCAGAACGAATTCCAGCCGTTCCTCTTCGCCAGTGACCGAGTTCAAGAGGGGGCGACCATTCGCGGCCTCAAGACCAGCCTCTAGCGCGGCGGGTACCGAGCTGTCGATGCACAGCGGCACATCCGTCAGCCCCTGAACCAGCTCAACGATCTTTCGCATCAGGGGCGGTTCGGTTTCATTGGGGTTCGGGTTCGAATTGTATACAACGCCCGCGTTGATATCGAGGATGTTCGCGCCACAGGCCGCCTGTGCCAGCGCATCTTTTTCAACGGTGGAAAAATCGCCCGCCTCAAGTTCCGCAGCCAGCTTTTTGCGGCCCGTCGGGTTGATCCGTTCGCCAATGACGCAAAACGGTTCGTCAAAGCCGATGATGGCGGTCTTGGTGGCGGATTCGACAATAGTACGTGTCATAGCGTGCCTTTCACGACTGGGCTGCTGGTGTGGCGGAGGTTCCGCCGTTTTCGATGGCCCAGTTAGCATTGGTCTTGATCCCGCCCAGCGGGAAGAAATGCACTTGGGTGATGTTGAAATCCGGATTGGCGGCTTTGTGCGTCGCCAGTTCGGTCAGGAATTCGGTCGGCTCATACGGAAGGACCAGCTTGGTCACATCAAGTGCACGTTTCTGGAGCACCTTGAGCGAGGCTCCAACCCCGCACGCCATGGCAAACTTGATCAACGTTTGCAGCTTGGCCGGACCCGCAACGCCGATATGGATGGGCAGGGTCACGCCAGCGTCGCGCAGCGCGTCGGCCCATGCGATCACCGGTTTTGCCTCAAAACAGAACTGGGTGGCCAGCGCCATTTCGGCATCGGTGCTATCGCTGAATTTCTGTTTCCAATGAAGCGCTTCCATGACGTTCTTATCGCTGCCGTCAGGGTCGATGTCACGGTTGCCTTCGGGGTGGCCGGCGACATGCAGTCGTTTGAAGCCGGCGCGATCAAAGATACCTGTTTCAAGCAATTGCATCGAACTGTGGAAATCACCATGCGGGTTGGCAACGCCGCCTGCCAGCAACAGTGCCTGATCAACGCCAGCGTCGCTTTGGTACCGGTTGACCCATTCCTCAAGCGTGGCGGCATCTTTGATGATACGCGCAGGGAAATGCGGCATCGGATCAAACCCTTCGTCCCGCAAACGCGCGGCGGTGGCGACCATATCTTCGATCGGGGTGCCCTCGATGTGGGCAATATAGACGCGAGTGCCCGCTGGCAGGAAATCGCGGAAATCGTCGATCTTTTCCGCGGTGCGCGGCATGACCTCGATCGAATATCCCTTCAGGAAATCGACAAGGGCGCTGTTGTCGACAACGGCGTCTTTTTTGCGGAACGGCAAAAGGGCCATGAGTGTCTCCTTCAAGGTCATTCAGGGGCGTGACCGTCGTTGGCGATCAACGCCTTCAGACGATCTTGGTCATATTCTGCGTCAAGGCGGGCAACCTCGGCGGCGACGGCTTCGGCATCGCTGCCGTCAACGGTATAGGGATCACTGCGCCGCCATTCGGCCAGATAGGCGTCGGTATCGCCTGCGCCGCCCTTCATTGCGGCACGGTCGATGGCCTGCTCGAACCGTTCGGGCAGGGGCTGTTTCACGGCCTTGCGGCCACGTCCGCACAGAACCTGAGCAGGGATGCCGCGCCAATAGATGATCTGAATGTCGGCCATATGTGATTCTTTCGTTAGTCTTGTTTGGTTCTAGTCTGCCGCTGTCGCCATGCAGGGTCGATTTTCGACATGGTGATTGCGTCTTGCGACCTGCGGCTCTGGGATCATGCAAAGGCTTGCACATGAGAGGTTGTCGCAATACGTTGGAGGTAACTTAGAATGGAGGGCGTAATCATGACGCCCAAGCGTCCCCGTGGTGCGGGCGCGTTCCCAAAATCGGTTGAGAGCCCCGCGCCAGACCGCCTTGATCCGAACGAGCTCTATGCGGCGTTGGATTTGGGTACAAATAGCTGTCGAATGCTGATTGCCCAGCCCAAGGGCAGTCAGTTTCACGTCATCGACAGTTTTTCGAAATCGGTCCAGCTGGGCCAAGGGCTCGAAAGTTCGGGCAAGCTTAGTCGTGCCTCGATGAACCGCACGATTAGCGCGATGCGGATTTGCAAACAAAAACTGCAGCGGCACAAGGTCAAACGCATGCGCCTTGTCGCAACAGAGGCCTGTCGGCGCGCCAAGAACGGACAGTCGTTCGTCAACCACATTCGCCGCGAAACCGGACTAAAGCTTGAGATTATCTCGCCAGAAGAAGAGGCGCGGCTAGCCGTTATTTCCTGTGCGCCATTGGTGTCGACCCGCACCCAACAGTTGCTGGTGGTTGATATCGGCGGCGGATCGACCGAATTGGTGTGGATCGACATCAAGAACGTGCCGCGCCGCGAACGGCCACGGTCGATCATGCGGTTGCATCGGGGGTTCGTTCAGGATCCGGGCCCCTTTGCGGCGGCCAAGGTTGTCGATTGGATTTCGGTCCCATTAGGAGTCGCTACACTGCGTGATCAGTTTGAGGACGTCGAAGATGACAGCGCGCGCTTTGCGCTGATGAGTTGGTTCTTTGAGGAACAATTGGCCAAGTTTTCGCCCTATAGCTCGGACCGAAAACTGGACGGGTTCCAGATCATCGGAACCAGCGGCACAGTCACGACCGTTGCAGCAAGCCATCTGGGCCTGAAACGCTATGACCGGACCAAAGTGGATGGTTTGCGGATGACCAGCGCCCAGATCGACGCCGTAATCCGCGATTACCTTACCCTCGGGCCTGGCGGGCGCCAATCAGATCCCCGTATCGGTCAGGATCGTCACGCCCTGATCATGTCAGGGTCCGCCATTTTACAGGCCTTGATGCGCATCTGGCCGACCGATCGGTTGTCCGTTGCGGATCGCGGCCTGCGCGAGGGCCTGCTTTATGCGCAAATGAGTGCGGATGGGGTGCTTGAGGACGTTCCGTTTTAGCGGTATGTCCCGCACTTCGAACAAGAGTTGATGCTATGAAACGACCCGGTAACAAAAATACAAGCGGACGCGGACAACGCGATCTTACGGTGAAGGTCAAAACTGCCCGTGGGCGGAAAACCTCGTCGACGCGTTGGTTGCAGCGTCAGTTGAACGATCCCTATGTCAAACGCGCCAAGGCCGAGGGCTATCGCGGTCGCGCGGCGTTCAAGATCCTAGAGCTTGATGAAAAGTACCGGTTCCTTGTTCCCGGTGCCCGCGTTGTCGATCTGGGCTGTGCGCCGGGGGGCTGGTGTCAGGTTGCGGTGAAACGCGTGAACGCCTTGGGCGAAAAGTCGGGCAAAAAGGTTGGCACAGTACTGGGTGTCGACCTGCAAGAGGTCGAACCGATTGCGGGTGCCGATATCCATCAGCTGAACTTCCTTGATGATGATGCCGATGAATTGGTCAAAGGCTGGCTTGGCGGTCAGGCCGATGTGGTCATGTCCGATATGGCGGCTGCGTCGTCGGGTCATAAACAGACCGACCACTTGCGGATCATCACGCTTTGCGAAACCGCTGCCTATTTTGCGTTCGACGTATTGGCACCGGGCGGCACCTTTGTGGCCAAGGTTCTAGCTGGCGGTACAGAGGCCGAGTTGCAGAAACTGCTGCGGCTGAAGTTCGACAAGGTTTACAACGTCAAACCACCGTCGTCGCGGTCGGACAGTTCGGAAAAATTTGTTGTCGCGCTTGGGTTCAAGGGCGGAAACGAAGAGGGGGCCGAAGCCTCCTGATCACGCCCGTTTGGGCAGGCGCCAATTTGCGCGCGGGAAATGGCAGGTATAGCCGTTCGGGAACTTCTCAAGGTAGTCTTGGTGTTCTTCTTCGGCCTGCCAAAAATCACCCACTGGTTCGACCTCGGTCACCACTGTGCCGGGCCACAGGCCAGATGCGTCCACATCGGCAATGGTATCCAGCGCAATTTGTTTCTGTTCCTCGTCCACGTAATAGATCGCGGACCGATAGCTCATCCCGATATCATTCCCTTGGCGGTTCTTGGTGGTCGGGTCGTGGATCTGAAAGAAAAATTCCAGCAGCTCACGATAGCTGATTGTTGCGGGGTCAAAGATGATTTCGATCCCTTCGGCGTGGGTGCCGTGATTGCGATAGGTCGCGTTCGGTACGTCACCGCCGGTATAGCCGACACGTGTTCCTGATACGCCGGGCATCTTGCGGATCAGGTCCTGCATGCCCCAGAAACAGCCACCGGCCAGCACTGCGCGTTGTTCAGACATTTAGATATCCTCGACTTGGTTCAGATAGGCGCCATAGCCTTCGGCCTCCATGTCATCGCGGTGCACGAAACGCAATGACGCCGAGTTGATGCAATAGCGCAGACCTCCGCGATCACGGGGGCCATCGGTAAAGACGTGTCCAAGGTGACTGTCACCATGGGTCGACCGCACCTCGGTTCGGATCATGCCGTGGCTGGTGTCCTTAAGCTCGGCAACATGGGCCGGCTCGATCGGTTTGGTGAACGACGGCCAGCCGCAACCGGATTCATATTTGTCCGACGACGCAAAAAGCGGCTCGCCCGATACGATATCAACATAGATACCCGGTTCTTTATTGTTCAGATATTTTCCCGTGCCGGGGCGTTCGGTCCCGGCTTGTTGGGTTACCCAGTATTGTTCTTCGTCCAAAGTTGCGATGACGTCAGGGTTTTTGAAATACCGTGTCATGGATCCTCCATCTTACAGGTGGGAATATGGTGCGCCACTGACCGAAAATCCAACTTTGTTTCATGCGTTCACAGGCGTTTTTGCTTTCCTTGGTGCGCCGCAACAGCCGAGGGCAATCTGTTGATATTTGAGGGATTGTCCCGAAAGTTCCATGAAATAAGGCTTTTCCTTGACCCAAGGGGGGTAGGCGACCGCACGTTATGGGTAATTAGAAATATTCTTACACGTATATATTTTGCTGGGTGTCGGTGATTTTGGCCGCAACCGGTCAGGGGGGAATTAGATGGCTTCCAAGGCGAAAGGCCGCGGCGCGGTCAACAAACCGGTGACTGGCACATCCGCGCTGCAGAGCGCAAGAGGCTGCGAGACAGCCGCATCCAGTGCGACACCCCCCTGACCGACCAGATCGAGGCACTCATGCGCTCCCTGCCGCCCGCGCAGCGCAACCGCCCGTGGACCATGGAGGAACTCGTGGCGAGGCTGCATGGCCGGTACAACGCCCGCCCCTGCGCGGGCAGCGTTGGTGTCGCGCTGAGACGGTTGGGCTGGACTCGAATCAGGGATTGGTCGCAGGGTGGGGGTGGGAGAAGAGTGTGGAAAATACACCATTAATGCCACAAAAGGATAAATTGTTCAGCCGAAACTTGGAGACGATTGATGCCATCAAATGCGGCAGAATTTATAGAGAATTTACCTCCAGCACTACAAAAACGATTTGAATCCTTTTGTAATGACATCGCGCAGAGCGCATCGCGGCGTTAGATTAGTTGATGAATCGGGAAAGTCCCATGATCCGTTTTTCGCCAAGGATTGTTTGATATGTTGTTTCGGTGAAGATCGGTCATCTCCACAAATATTTATTGTTACGCCCAACAAGCTAGATGATTTTGCAATTAAACACCGACCTACCGGATCGGTTTATGTCAGAAATCTAAGGGCAATTAGTGACTATCAGGCTGACCCCAGCAGTGCCGCATATTCTGGCGTGATCGCGGAAGCAGCGCTTGAACTGCTTTCCGGTTCTAATGCGGTCAACGAGTTTAGTCCGACACTTGTAGAAGAAAATACCCTCAAGAGTTCAGATCTCGGACCGCCGTCGCCCCTTGCCACGATACTTGCATTGTTCGGAATGCTTGCTGGCCTGGTTGGATTTATAGGCGTACTTTTGGATTTCACTGACGTTGAAGCGTGGATTGCACTCGCGATTGGATTAATTTTACTTTCTACGCGAAGGGCTTGGGTTTAGCCCTCCCTGAGGGCGCCCATTCGAAGTCATTTTAATTAGATCCGATGATATTTCGATTAGACGCTTGGGCTGGAGGCGACACCAATACCCACCACAGCCTCAAAGTCGACAAACTTTACACCTTTTTCTGAGCGGGCCGTGCAGTGACAGGCAACCCATAATGGCGGGGGCGTGGTTTGGACTTTGTCCATGTAGTGGGGGGGGCGCCGTTGACAATCCGCTCACGTTGCAAGTGAAAAGTCGAAAAAACAGTTCGACTGATCTTCCTCGCTTTACGATGATGCGTTTCAGGCTTCGCTGGACCGCATGGGGATTTCAAGGTCAGAGGCAGAAGCCTCTTGGACTAAAGCGGAAAGTTCCATGCTTGAAGCTGCGCGGAAATCTCCAAGTTCATCTGGCATAATCACATCAGCCGCAGAACGTTCCTCAGAGACCCAGGCACCATCGAGTGTTCGCATGACCGAAGTGCCGTCTTCCCAGAAGAGCATTACCCGAGACGTGCCGTCCTCGATTAGTGCAAAATCAGCTTCCATTGAGTCATCCCCTTTGTTTGAGCAAACGGTTGCGGGTGAGCAGATGGTTGCTACCGGTGTGGAACCTATCACCGATATCGCAAGAATGACAACGGAGCAAAGCACCGTGTTTTCGGTAGGTTGGCTGGTAGGTAGATAGCACTCACCGTTGCATAAATTTGTAAAATAAATCAACTAGTAAGTATATGTATTGGCGGAGAGACAGGGATTCGAACCCTGGGTGGGCTTGCACCCACAACGGTTTTCGAGACCGCCCCGTTCGACCACTCCGGCACCTCTCCGCTGGGGGTCTGTGCGGCGCCGTTTAAAGAGTGTTGCGGAGGGGCGCAAGGGCAAATTTGATTTTTTCTGCCATACGCTTAACCCTCTTTCATTTCTTTGGCTTGATTAGTGGGCCGTGGCGGGTATCAATTGGCGTCAAATATTGAGGATTGGCGATGTTTTCTTGGGTTTCGGCGTGTTTTTCAATCGTTGCGGTGGTGTTAGTGCCGCTGTCCGCAACTGCGGGTGTCGACGATACCGATATCGCCATCTTCGATGCGCTGCGTCAGGGTGAAATCATCGACGTCATGCGCCAAGAAGGAATCGAGTCAGGTCGGGATATTGCCGACGCGATGTTTGTCCCGGCGGTTTTTTCCAAATGGGATCAAACCCTTGATGAGGTCTACGACACGGATCGCATGACCTCGTTGGCTGTCGCCAAGTTCAGCGAAGCGCTTGAGGATGAGGACCGCGAGGGTATCCTTGCGTTCTTTGCCAGCGAACCGGGCGCGACGTTGATCGTGCTAGAGGTTTCGGCGCGGCGTGCGATGCTGAATGATGACGTCACAGAAATCGCACTCGAACAGGGGCGGGATATGATGGCCGCCGATACGATGCGTGCCGATCTGATTGGTGCGTTTATCACGACCAATGACCTGATCGAAATGAACGTAGCGGGTAGCTTGAATTCCAACCTCGCATTTTACACCGGACTACAAGACGGCGGCGCGCTGCCTGAGGATTTAACGCTGGATCAGTTGTTGGTCGATCTTCTATCCCAAGAGGGCGCGATCCGCACCGAAACGACCGAGTGGATGTTCGGTTATCTGTCGATGGCCTATCAGCCTGTCAGCGATGATGATTTGGCCGCCTATCTTGCGTTTTCGCAATCGCCGTCAGGGCAGGCGCTGAACCGCGCGCTCTTTGCGGCCTATGAGGACCTGTTCAACGACATTAGCCGTGTTCTGGGCTACGAGGCTGCTAAGATCATGTTGCAAGCAGAACTATAAGGTTCCTTGTTGACTTTTCCACAACCTCTGACCATAAGCGGCCATCCCGGCATGTATCGTGCCGGGTAAGTGATTCAATACAGCCCGAAAAGGGCGCGCTGTTGTCGGGCGGCTTTGCCGAAAACACCCAAGTCGGGGGCCCTAAAACGCGGTAAAAAAGGAAGATGCAATGTTTGCGGTTCTGAAAACCGGCGGCAAGCAGTACAAAGTTGCTTCGGGCGACCTCCTGCGTGTCGAAAAGCTGGCAGCTGATGCTGGCGAAACCATCCAATTCAACGACATCCTTATGGTCGGCTCGACCGTTGGCGCCCCTTTCGTGGAAGGCGCGGGTGTTCAGGCAGAAGTGATCGACCAGATCAAAGACGCCAAGAAAATCACTTTCGTTAAGCGTCGTCGTAAGCACTCGTCGAAGCGTACCCGCGGTCACCGTCAGCAACTGACGCTGGTTCGCATCACCGACATCCTTGAGTCGGGCGCAGACAAGTCTGGCGTAAAAGCAGCTGTTGGCGCAGCGTCGGTCGCAGCGGTTGCTGCAGCGGCACCTGCACCTAAAGCAGAAAAGAAAGCAGCCCCTAAAAAGGCAGCAGCACCTGCAGCAGACGGCGCAGACGATCTGAAAAAGCTGTCGGGCGTTGGCCCAGCACTTGAGAAGAAACTGCTTGAAAATGGTGTAACCACTTTCGCGCAGATCGCAGCATGGACCGCTGATGATATCGTTGAGTTCGACGAAAAACTGTCGTTCAAAGGCCGTATCGAGCGTGAAGGCTGGGTTGAACAAGCCAAAGAACTGGCTAAGTAATTAGGCATTAGGAGAACACAATGGCACACAAAAAGGCAGGCGGTTCCTCCCGTAACGGTCGCGACAGCGCTGGTCGTCGTCTCGGCGTTAAAAAGTTCGGCGGCGAAGTCGTTATCCCAGGCAACATCATCGTGCGTCAGCGCGGTACAAAGATGTGGGCTGGCGAAGGCGTAAGCATGGGTAAAGATCACACCCTGTTTGCCGTTGCAGAAGGCACTGTCCAATTCAACAAAGGCTTCAAACGCCGCACCTACGTCTCGGTCGCTCCGGTTGCGGAGGCCGCTGAGTAAGCCGAACCAAGGTTCTTAAAGTTTAAGAGGGGGTCGGCACAGCCGGCCCCCTTTTTCGGTTTTATTGTTACATTTTATTGGTTTTTTCACGTTAGAGGAGGCGTGTTAGGGCCAGTTTGCAGGAGGAAAGATGTTGGAAACTATCGAGTTGCAGCCTGTCATTCAGGCCGACCGGTTTGCCTTGCGTCCTTTGCAGAGATCCGACGTAGGCTTGATCGGTCTTTACGCTGCAGATGATCGTGTTGCCCGTGGCACGCGGTCGATCCCGAACCCATTGCCGCCCGGCACGACCGAGGCCTTCATTGATCGTGCGCTCGATCCCGAGCGGACCGAGGATATTTGGGCGATCGACGGCACGCTTGGCGGCACGTTGCCCGAAGTGGTGGGCATTGTCAGCATGGAAAAAATGGACCGCGGTCAGAGCGAGGTCTTTTTCTGGGTGGCGCCGGCCTATTGGAACACTGGCATCGCAACGGCGGCCGTTCAGGCCCTGATCGCGGCCAATCCGCATAACGCCAAAACCCTGTTCGCCGAGGTGTTTCAGGAAAGCCCAGGCTCGGCCCGCGTGCTGACCAATTCCGGTTTTACCTATCTTGGCGATGCCGAGGCTTATTCGGTCGCGCGCGACCGTATGGTCCCGACCTGGACATATACCCGTAAGGTAGACTGATGCGTCAACATACCCTGACGACCAGCCGCCTGACACTCCGGCCGCTGGACGCCGGGGATGTTGAGGCAATGATCGCTGGCATAAACAATCTAGAGGTCAGCAAGTGGCTGACAGTTGTTCCCTATCCCTATACGGAACAGGATGCCTTGTATTTCATGAATACGGTTATCCCTGACACCGATGGGGTGCATTACGCGATTGATGCGGGGAATGGCCTGATCGGTGTGATCGGGATTGACCCGACCTTGGGCTATTGGCTTCATCAGGATGCGCAGGGTCTCGGCTATATGACCGAGGCAGCCGCCGCCGTTGTTGCCGACCACTTTGCGGGACCATCCACGGCATTGGGATCGGGTTATTTCCTGGGAAATATCGCGTCGCGAAACGTTTTGTGGAAACTTGGGTTTAGCGAAACCCACCGCGAGGCTGAAACATGTCGCGCGACGGGCGAACAGGTCACATTGCAAAAGGTGCAGTTGACCAAGGAACGGTGGGCACAATGTCAAACGCGGTGAGCTTTCGGGACATCCAGCCCGAGGACTTTGACGATCTGCACAGCATCATGAGCGATTGGAATGTTGTGCGTCAGCTTGGCGGGTGGCCTTGGCCCCCCGAGCCAGAGTTCACGCGCGGCCGGTCCAAACCCTATGAGGGCGACGGGTTCATCCACGGCGTGTTCATTGATGGCCGAATGGTGGGCACAATCGGTGTCACCGACGGGACTTTGGGCTATTGCTTGCATCAGGATGTCTGGGGGCAGGGGTTGGGCACACGGATGATGGTCCATGCCTTGTCGCACGCGTTTGGGAACGGCGTTCCCAAGATCATAGCCGAAATATGGGGAGACAATGCCGGGTCGCAGGCGCTCGTTCGGAAATTTGGATTTCGCCATGTCGAGAACACGGTGCAATTCGCCAAGGCCCGTAAGGTCGATACGGTCAGTTTGACGTTTGAACTGACCAAGGATGACTGGACGGCGCAACAAAGCTTGAGTAGTTAGGCGCTTTAGACGCGCGCAAAGAAAGCAGACAGATGAAATTCCTAGACCTTGCCAAAGTTTACATCCGCTCAGGCAGCGGCGGGAACGGCTGTGTGTCTTTCCGGCGCGAAAAATACGTCGAATATGGCGGCCCCGATGGCGGTGATGGCGGACGCGGTGGCGATGTTATTGTCGAAGCGGTCGAGGGTTTGAACACCCTGATCGATTTTCGGTATCAACAGCATTTCTTTGCCAAGAACGGCACCCCCGGCATGGGGCGTGCGCGGACCGGTGCGGATGGGGATGATATCATCCTGCGTGTGCCCGTCGGCACCGAAATCATTGATGAGGACGAGGAAACCCTTATCGCTGATATGACTGAGGTTGGGCAGCGATTTGTTCTGGCCAAAGGTGGCAACGGTGGGTTTGGTAACCTGCACTTCAAGTCGGCAACCAATCAGGCGCCCCGTCGGGCGAACCCCGGTCTGGCAGGCATCGAACGGACGATCTGGCTCCGTCTGAAACTGATCGCGGATGCGGGCCTTTTGGGACTGCCGAATGCGGGTAAGTCGACGTTCCTTGCGGCGACCTCAAACGCGCGGCCAAAGATTGCGGATTATCCGTTTACGACCTTGGTGCCGAACCTTGGCGTTGTGGGTGTTGACGGCGTCGAATTCGTTGTCGCCGATATTCCCGGTCTGATCGAAGGCGCCTCAGAGGGTCGCGGGCTGGGCGATATGTTCCTTGGCCACGTCGAACGCTGTGCGGTTCTGCTGCACCTTGTGGACGGCACCAGCGGTGATCCTGTTGGTGACTACAAAACGATTATTGGCGAATTGGAACAATACGGGGGCGATCTGGCAGATAAACCGCGTGTCACCGTGCTGAACAAGATCGACGCGCTTGATGACGAAGAACGCGAGTTCCTCAAGCAAGAGGTCGAAGAGGGCACCGGCACCAAGGTGATGCTGATGTCCGGTGTGTCCGGTGAAGGTATCCAATCGGTTCTGCGTGCGCTGCGGGCCGAAATTGACGACAGCCGGCTGCGTCTTAAGCGTGAGGGCGAGGAGGAGCAGCCTTGGCAGCCCTAAGTTCCGCCAAACGACTGGTTGTCAAAATCGGATCAGCCTTGCTGGTTGATCGGGACAGCGGCGAATTGCGGCATGATTGGTTGACCAGCTTGGCCGAGGATGTCGCCGTTCTGCGCAAAAAGGGCACGGATGTCATTATCGTATCCTCTGGCTCGATTGCCTTGGGCCGTGAGGTTCTGGGCCTGCCGCGCAAGGGATTGCCGCTTGAGCAATCTCAGGCAGCCGCAGCCGTTGGTCAGATCAAACTGGCGCGTGAATACGAAATGGTCTTGGCACCGCACGGGATCATCACCGCGCAGGTGTTGTTGACGCTTGAGGATACGCTGGATCGTCGGCGCTATTTGAACACACGCGCGACGTTTGAAACCCTGTTGTCGATGGGCGTGACGCCGATTGTGAATGAAAACGACACGATTGCGACCGACGAAATCCGCTATGGTGACAACGATCGACTTGCGGCTCAGGTCGCTGTAACCGTCGGGGCCGATCAACTGGTGCTGTTGTCTGATGTGGATGGGTTCTATTCCGGCAACCCCAACATTGACAGTGACGCATATCGGTTTGATGTAATTGACGAAATCACGCCTGAGATTGAGGCGATGGCGGGTGATGGTGTGTCCGGTCTGTCCAAGGGCGGCATGATCACAAAATTGATCGCGGCCAAAATGGCAACCGAGGCAGGCTGTGAAATGGCGATTACATTGGGTTCGCGTCGTAACCCATTGTTGGCGTTGGAAAATGGCGATCCGGCGACATGGTTTCGCGCGCAACTTGACCCCAAGGCCGCGCGCAAACGCTGGATCGGCGGGATGAAACCCAAAGGTCAGGTAACGGTCGATCAGGGCGCGGAAAAGGCGCTGCGCGATGGTCGCAGCCTTTTGCCCGCCGGTGTGAAGTCGATCTCGGGCCAGTTTGGACGGGGAGAACCGGTTGAGGTTGTCACCCAACAGGGGCAAGGTATTGCTGTCGGTCTAACACGTTATACCGCCGAAGAAACGGCCTTGGTTCTGGGCCGCAGGTCAGATGAAATTGCCGAAATACTGGGGTATAAACCGCGGTCGGCATTTATTCACCGCGATGATATGGATATTTAAGGGTGGGGCATAAGGTCATGAAAGATTTCGAAAATATTCCTGCACTTATGAAGGATATCGGCGAACGTGCGCGAAAGGCTGCGTCCGTTTTGGCTTTCGCCTCGGCGGAACGCAAACATGCGGCCCTGATTGGCGCGGCCGAGGCTGTCTGGGCTGCGCGCGCTGATATCATTGCGGCCAACGAACAGGATCTGGAGTTTGGACGCAACAAAGGTCTGACCGATGCGATGATGGACCGGCTCAATCTGGATGAGGATCGTCTGATGGGCATCGTCAACAGCCTTCGGGCGATTGCGGAACAAACTGATCCGGTCGGCGCTGTGTTGTCGGAATGGGAACGCCCCAATGGTTTGCACATAAAACGTGTTCGCACGCCGTTGGGCGTCGTTGGCGTGATCTATGAAAGCCGTCCGAACGTCACCGCAGATGCAGGGGCGCTGTGCCTGAAAGCGGGCAACGCTGTCATTCTGCGTGGCGGTTCGGAAAGCTTCCATTCATCGAAAGCGATCCATGCCTGCATGGTCACTGGCCTGACCGGCGCCGGTCTGCCTGCGGATGCGATCCAGCTTGTCCCGACGCGGGACCGTCAGGCGGTGTCGGAAATGCTGACTGCGACCGATCATATTGATGTGATTGTCCCACGGGGCGGTAAGGGCCTTGTTGGGTTGGTCCAGCGCGAGGCACGGGTGCCTGTCTTTGCGCACCTAGAGGGCATCGTTCATATCTACATCGACAAAGCCGCGGATCCGGCCAAAGCGATGAGCGTTGTTTTGAACGCGAAAACCCGCCGGACCGGTATTTGTGGCGCGGCTGAATGCCTTTTGATTCACAAGGATGTGGCAAGCACGCTTGGTGAGGATCTGCTCGATATGCTCAGCGACGCTGGCGTGCGCGTTCACGCGGGCGTCGGTCTGAACGGCACCGTTGAGGCAACGGACGAGGATTGGGGACGCGAATACCTTGATATGGATATTGCGGCCAAAATCGTCGAGGATCTTGAGGGTGCGATTGATCATATCCGCACCTATGGATCGGATCACACGGACTGTATCATCACCGAAGACGATCAGGCCGTCGCGACTTTCTTTGAGCGTGTCGATAGCGCGATCCTGATGCACAATTCGTCGACCCAATTTGCGGATGGTGGCGAATTCGGAATGGGCGCGGAAATCGGGATTGCAACGGGCAAAATGCATGCCCGTGGACCGGTTGGTGCGGAACAGCTGACCAGCTTTAAATACCTTGTAACCAGCGACGGCGCTGTGCGCAGCTGATCATAGGCGGATCATGATGTGACCGGCCTCCGTGTCGGTCACTACGTCGATCTGACGCTCGGCCTGCTTTGCCAACTGCGGCAGCAGTGCAAACTGAACATGGGAGGCAGGTAGGTCCGCGGTCACGGGGCGGTCACGCAGGGCATTCCAATATTCCACAGGGGCGTTTATCCGCTTGGCGCGGGCATGAATTTCAAACTGTCCTGCATGGTGTTGAACCGTGACATCACCGCCCAAGGGCAGCGCGGTTTCGATGCATAAAAGGGCCAGAAAAACCAGTTGAACATCGTCACGGTCGCTATCTGAAACCGATGGCCACAGAAAATTGACACGCCCCCCCCCACTGAGCGCGGCCAGCGGGCCTATGATGTCGGATTTGGCGATTTTTCCGCCCGTGCCACGTTTGCCAAAGGCAATTCGGAAAAAACGGATACGGGCATTGGCGTTTTCAACACTTTGCGCGATCAGGTCGATTTCCGGTGTCCGTTCAATCCCGGACAATTCCATCAATTCGACACCGTTTCCGATTGCACTAATTGGACTAATCAGGTCATGACAGATACGCGATCCGATCAAAGCGGACAGGTCGATCGTTTGCATTGTTAGCTCACCGAAAGGAAATTCATGAATACGTTGCTTGAACCGGGGATGTTGGTACGCCACCCGACGCAGCCTGACTGGGGTGTAGGGCAAGTGCAATCAAATATTGCCGGTCGTATCACGGTGAATTTTCCGGATGCTGGTAAGGTCGTGATAGATGGCAATCGCATTACGCTAACAATTGTTTCCTTCGATCAGGCGTAGATCAGGCCTAAGGGACGTTGATTAACAAATCGTAAATCCTGACAAAGACTTGCCTTGAGGGGGCTGTTGCGCCTAATACGCGCGACACAGATTGTGACCATGACCGACATGACGCCTAAAGTTGACTGTTTGACCGTCCGGCTTGCCGCCACGCCCGAGGACGTCACCGCTGCACAGCGGTTGCGCTATCGTGTGTTCGTGCAGGAATTGGGCGGTGATGGCGCGATGGTCGATCATGACGCCGAGATCGAGGCCGACAGGTTTGATCCCTTTTGCGATCACCTGTTGCTGATCGATCCAGCGCGGCCCGAAGGTGACACAGTGGTGGGCGTGTACCGTTTGCTGCGCAGCGATCAGGCCGCGGCTGTTGGCGGGTTTTATACCGAAAACGAATACGATTTGACGCCGCTGAAACAAACCGGTCGCAAGTTGCTAGAGCTTGGCCGTTCCTGCCTTTCGCCTGACTATCGCGGCGGGACGGGGATGTTCCGCTTATGGAATGCGCTGGCCGCCTATGTGACCGAACATGACATTGAAATCCTGTTCGGAACCGCGTCATTCCATGGCACCGATATCGATGCGCTGGCCCCCGCCTTATCCGTGCTGAGCAGTCGGCACTTGGCCCCGCCGGAACTACGTGTGCGGGCGATTGATGGGCATTACCAACCGATGGACCTGATGACCGTTCAGGGACAGGACCGCGTCAAGGCCATGCTAAACACGCCTGCGCTGATCAAGGCCTATTTGCGCTTGGGCGGCTTTGTCGGGGATGGCGCCTTTGTCGATCACGACTTTAACACAACCGATATCTGTTTGATCCTTGATACTGCGCGGATGAATGCCGCACAGCGGGCGATCTATACTCGTGGGGCCGCCCTGTGAGCCAGACGTGGAACCCGGACATGACCCCGCCAGAGGTAACGGTTGGCCCGATTGGCTGGCTTAAGGTTGCTCTCAAGGTGCCCGCGTTGATTGTGGTGCTGGGGGTGGGTGTTGTCCTGATGCTTTTGCTGCGGTTGATCGAGGCGCCTATTTTTGGCGCCCGTCGACCCGTGACCCCATTTATCACGGTTGTTGTGTGCCGGCTGGCGCTGAGGGTGGTTGGGGTCCGTTACCGGACCGAAGGAACGCCCATGACAGGGCAGGGCGCGATGGTGGCCAATCATACCAGTTGGCTCGATATTTTTGCGCTGAACGCGGGGCGTCCGCTCTATTTCGTGTCAAAATCCGAGGTGGCCGGTTGGCCGGGCATCGGGTTTCTGGCCAAGATTACCGGCACCGTTTTTATCAAACGCGATCGGTCAGAGGCGCAGGCGCAGCTAGAGGTGTTTCGGACACGTTTCAAGCACGGGCACAAGCTTCTGTTTTTTCCCGAAGGCACCTCGACCGATGGGCGGCGCGTGTTGCCGTTCAAGCCGACGCTCTTTGCGGCGTTCCTTGATCCTGATTTGGTCAATAACCTGTCGCTACAGCCTGTGTCGCTGGTTTACCGTGCGGGCCAAGGGCAGGACGCGCGGCAATACGGTTGGTGGGGCGATATGGGGTTTGGTGAAAACCTGATTGCCCATTTGTCTGCACAACGCCACGGCAGCATCACCGTGGTCTATCACGACCCGATCAAGGTATCGGATCACCCGAACCGCAAAACACTTGCCAAGATGACCGAGGCGGCAGTGCGCGCCTCGCTTGAGGATGCAGGGGTTCTGGACGCTTAGGCCCGCATCGCCGCGAATAGCGCCAACAGAGTTTCTGTTGGGGCATCTGTCGACCAGATTTCATCACCAACGGCAAAGAATTCGGTATAGGGCGCAAGGTCGCGAACGACAGCATCGGTCAGCGCGCCCTCGGCAACGACTGGAACCTCGATCATTTGGGACCACCACTGGAACAGATCCTTGGGCGCTTTTTCACCCGTGCCCAGCGGGGTTTCCCCAACAGGGCCAAAGCTGACGTAATCCGCCGACAATTCGCCTGCTGTCATACCGTCGTGACTACTGGCGTTGCAGAACGCCCCGATGATCGCGTCATCGCCAAGCTCTTTGCGGACCTTTTTCACCGACCGAGCAGCATCCATCAGGTGCACACCGTCCAGGCCCAGACGTTCGACCATCATGTAATGGGTGTCGATCACCAAGGGGACGTCACGCTGATGTGTCACTTCGCGTAAGGCGTCAGCGGCGCGGGCAATGCGGTCTTCGTCTTTGGTGGCCATCGACAAGCGCACACAGGCCGTTTCGGCGGCGTCCAAGCACGCGGCAAGCTGATCGGGAAACACCGAGAGTTCGAATTCTGCGGGTGTGATCAGGTAAAGCTGCGGAAAATCGGGTGCGTCGGTCATTGTCTCGGTCCACTCATTCGTCTGCAGGCCGCTATATCCGCTAAGTCTTTTGGGGGGAAGGGACTTTGCGCATGCTTGCCATATTGGGCCACTCGGCGTATCACGCCGCGCATTATCAAAGGGGCTTTGTATGCTATCGCAACCGTCATTCGTTCTGATCCGCCCTCAGATGGGCGAAAATATCGGTGCCGCCGCGCGTGGCATGTGGAATTTCGGGCTGGACCGGATGCGGATCACGTCGCCCCGCGATGGCTGGCCAAATCAGAAAGCTGTGGCAATGGCATCCGGCGCGGGTCGCCTGCTGGATGAGGCGCAACTATTTGACAGCACAGCCGATGCGGTTGCGGATTGTGAGTTTGTTTATGCCACCACCGCCCGTCCGCGCGGTCTGACCAAACCCGTGATGTCGCCCGAGGCCGCGATGGCCGATGCCGCACGCCGGATTGCATCGGGCCAAAAGGTGTCGGTGATGTTCGGTCCTGAACGTGCGGGCATGGAAAACGATGATATCGCGCTGGCCAATGCGATTATCTCGGTGCCTGTGAACCCTGCATTTGCATCGCTGAACCTTGCGCAATGTGTTCTGCTCTGTGCCTATGAATGGCGCCGCGCCAGCACCGAGATCGACCATGAACGCATGGATGCTGCAGGTGAAATGGCGTCGCAGCTTGAGGTGCAAAAACTGGCCGAACATTATGAGGATGCGCTGGGGAAGGCGGGGTTCTTCTATCCCGAGGACAAAGCCCCACATATGAAAACCAATTTGCGCAACCTCTGGAGCCGTATGCCCTTTACCCGACAGGATATTCAAATCCTGCACGGTGTGATGCGTCAGATGGTCCGCTGGAAAGACAACAGATAGCCTTGTCGCCGCAGCAGCAAGGCCCTAGGTTGCGCCCAAGATAAACCGGAGGCAGCCCATGGCACAGACGCCGCGCAAACTCTTTGAAGAGGTCGGAGACACCCCCAAGCAAACCGCCGTAGAAACCGGCGGCATTGATCGCGGCAAACGCGGTGCGCGGGGGACGATACGTATTTGGCTTATGATGATGTTCGCCCTTGTCATGGCGATGATCGTTGTGGGCGGTTTGACACGTCTTACCGATAGTGGGCTTTCGATCACGGAATGGGATCCGATTTCCGGTGCAATCCCCCCCATGAGCGCCGAAGCATGGGATGCGGAATTCGCGAAATACCAGACCACACAAGAATATCAGTTGCAGAACAAGGGCATGACACTGGCCGAGTTCAAGGTGATTTTCTGGTGGGAATGGGGGCACCGGCAACTGGGCCGCACGATTGGCGTGGTCTGGGCCGTCGGGTTCTTTGGGTTTCTGGCGGCGCGTCAGATCCCGACTGGCTGGACAGGGCGGTTGTTCCTGCTTGGCTTTTTGGGCGGATTGCAGGGTGCGATCGGCTGGTGGATGGTGCATTCGGGCCTGAATGAAACCGCGGTTGAGCTGGGCCGGACCGATGTGGCGTCCTATCGACTGGCCACCCACCTTGGGCTTGCCTTTGTGATCCTCGGGTTCCTTGCGTGGTTTACGTTCCAAATGGGACGATCCGAGGCGGATTTGATGCAATCGCGCCGCGACGGAAACCGCAAGCTGTTCGGGATGAGCACAGGATTGATGCACTTTGCCTTCCTGCAAATCATCCTTGGTGCGCTGGTTGCCGGTATTGACGCCGGACGCGCGTTTCCAACATGGCCTTTGATGGGTGACGGATTTTTGCCGCCAGAGCCGTTCACGCTCACCCCGTGGTGGCGCAACTTCTTTGAGGATGCGGGGCTGGTACAGTTCATTCACCGCATGTCGGGCTATCTGCTGATGATCTATGCGATTGTGGTTTGGAACCGCGGCCGCAAATCGGCAAACGGCAAAACGCGCTTTGCCTTCAACGCCGTTCTGGCAATGATGGTTCTGCAAATGGCGATTGGTATCGTCACCGTCCTGCAACAGGCACATCTGCACATCGCGATCACGCACCAAATCGGCGCCGTGGTTCTGTGGGTGCTGATCCTGCGGGCGCGGTATCTGTCACGCTATCCACTGGCCCAATCCGTACGAGAGGCATAAATGACCGCATATTCCGCCCTGATGGGCTTTGTCCGTGAAACAACAGCGCTTGAGCAGGTTTCAGGGCGTCTCAGCTGGGATCAGGAAACGGTCATGCCGTCCGGTTCGGCGGATCAACGCGCAGAAGAGCACGCCGCAATGGAGGGCGTGCTGCATGCCCGTCGTACCGATCCACGTATTGGCGACTGGCTGTCCAAGGCGACAGCGGACACTGACACCGAGGCCGCGAACCTGCGTCTGATCCAGCGCAGTTTTGATCGCTATAACAAGGTGCCCGCCGAATTGTCGGCTGACCTTGCGCGGATGACGTCCAAGGCGCATGGCATTTGGGCCAAGGCTCGCGCAGCGGGCGATTTTGCGGCTTTCGCCGGTATTCTTGGCGATGTGATTGAACTTCGCCGCGCCGAAGCTGCCGCTTTGTCTGGCGAGGGGGATGCATATGATGCGCTGTTGAATGATTATGAACCGGGTGCAACAGGCGCAGAAATCGCGGCGATGTTCGACGCGCTGCGCCCCGGTCTGGTTGACCTGCGCGAGGCGGTCTTGGCCAAGCCGCAGCCGCAGGGGCTAAGCGGATCGTTTGACGAAGAAAAACAACTGGTCCTGTCGCAAAGGCTCGCCTCTGTGTTCGGCTATGACCAGACGCGCGGACGTATCGACAAGGCGGTTCATCCCTTCAGTTCAGGATCGGGCAACGACGTGCGGATCACCACCCGCACATCGCCCGAAGATCCGTTCAACAACATTTATTCGGTCATCCACGAAGTCGGCCACGCCTGCTACGAACAAAACATCGATCAGGCGCATTTGCTGACCCCTGTTGGCGGCGGCGTCTCGATGGGCGTTCACGAAAGCCAAAGCCGGATTTATGAAAACCAGCTGGGCCGGAGCCGTGCGTTCACGGGCTGGCTTTTCGGTCAGATGCGCGATCTGTTCGGTGATTTTGGCATCGCCGATGAGGATGCGTTCTATCGCGCGGTCAATGCGGTGCGGAACGGGTACATCCGGACAGAAGCGGATGAGCTGCAATATAACCTGCATGTCATGTTACGGTTCGATCTGGAACGGGCGTTGATGTCAGGTGATCTGGCGGTGACCGATCTGGAAACCGCGTGGAATGACCGGTTTGCGGCCGATTTCGGCTTTGCGGTTGATACACCGCAAAACGGCGTTTTGCAGGATGTCCACTGGTCCGAAGGCCTGTTCGGCTATTTCCCGACCTACAGTCTGGGCAATGTCTATGCCGGATGCCTGTTTGACGCTTTGCGCGCTGCGCGTCCTGCGCTCGATGACGAATTGGCACAGGGCGATCTGAGCGGGGCGACGGGCTGGCTAGCCGATAATCTGCAACAATTCGGCGGACTGCGCAGCCCGCGTGACACAATCGCCCATGCCACCGGATCAGAGCCATCTGAAACGCCGCTGTTACAATACCTGAGTACGAAGTTCAGCGACCTCTACGGACTCTAAGGAACACATGGCCCGTCAGGATTATGATTGGGCCATCTGGGCCATCGCGGTGGGGCAAACGCTCGGGTACGGGTGTTTGTTCTATATTTTTCCGGCCTTGGTCAGCGAACTTGATGCCGATTTGGGCTGGGGTACCGCCGCGCTTGGCGCGGGGCCAACGCTCGCCTTAATCCTGTCGGGGGTGCTGGCACCTGTTATTGGCCGAATGGTCGATGCAGGATGGGGCGTGCGTCTGATGGTGTGGGGCCCTGTGGTCGGTGCCATTGGTTTGATCGTCTTTGCCACCGCGACCTCGCCAATTGCCTATTGGGCGGCTTGGGCTTTGCTAGGATTGGCGCAGGCCGCAGCCTTGTATGAGGTGTGTTTTGCGTTGTTGGTAAGGCGCCTGAATGACGCCGCGCGACGGGCCATCACCAAGGTCACGCTGGTTGCGGGATTTGCGTCAACCATCGCCTTTCCGGTCTTGGGATGGATCGCGATTGCCTCAACTTGGCGCCATGCGGTTTGGGCGGCATTGGCGGTGGTGATCTGTGTCATGCTGCCCCTGCATGTCTGGGGGACAGGGTGGCTTGCCCGATCAACCGAACGCACCGCGGCCCCCAACGATGAAACCCGCGTTCCCGTGGCCGTGGTCCTATCAAGGCCGATGTTCTGGCTGATTTCGGCGCTGTTCTTTCTGGGTGCATTTGTCCACTGGATGTTGGTCAGCTTTATCATCCCGATTTTTGCCGCGCTGAACATCGCTCAAGGAATGGCGATCATCGCGGCGTCCTGTATTGGCCCTGCGCAGGTCGTGGGGCGGTTGATATTCATGCGATATGAAACGGGGCTGCGGACCAGCGTTGGCACCCTATGGTGTTATGCAGCATCGCTGTGCGGCCTTTGCCTATTGGCGTTGGCTGGGGTAGCGCCGTGGCTGATTTTTGCCTTTGCATTGTTGCAGGGCGGGGCGAACGGGATGATGACAATTCTGCGCCCGGTATTAATTGCCGAAAACATGGGGCGGCGCGGGTTCGGGCAGGTCGCGGGCATGATACAGGTGCCGTCCCTGATTGGTTCGGCCCTTGGTCCAATGGTGGGGGGCTTGCTGCTTCAGGCCAGTGGGGTTGCCATGATCGGGGCAGTGGCTGGCGTTTGCGGTATCGTCGCGATTTTCATCGCGTGGCGCATAGTGGTCGCTGCGTCACTGGTTGAAACTTAGGGTGTCTTAGGGTCAGCTTGCCCAACGGAGGACCCAATGACACTAAAAATGGACGCACAGGCGCTCACCGATTTTTTGCATACCCAGTTTCTTGAGGTTGCTGACGACTTCACCGTTGATCACATCGAACCGATGGGTGGCCGGATCAGGCTGAATGTCGGGGAAAAACATTTGCGCCCCGGTGGGACAGTGTCGGGCCCGTCGATGTTCGCCCTTGCCGATGTGGCGGTATACCTGTGTATTCTGGCGATGATCGGGCCCAAGGCGCTATCGGTCACGACAAGCTGCAGCATGGATTTCATGCGCAAACCTGAGGCCGCAACCGACCTAATCGGCGAGGTTCGGTTGCTAAAACTGGGCAAGCAACTGGCAGTCGGTGATGTTCTGATTTTTTCCGAAGGCAAAGTTGCCCCCGTTGCCCGTGCCAGCATGACCTATTCTATCCCCAAGGTGTGAGCTGCCGCATGGCATAAAAAAAGGGTCGGGCGAACCCGACCCAGTTTCAGGAATAGCCGGGGATATCAGGCCTTCCAAAACCGTTTGCGCGTCTCGGCATGCACGTTATCAATGCTCAGGCCGATGTCATCATAAAACGCGACATTCAAATAGCGCAGATGTTTTCGGGTTCGGTGTCGTTGATCCCACGCCGCAACCGTCAGCGCGACTGCCACTGCCGCACGCGCCACGAGGGTATGCGGACGTTGCAAGGTGATCAGGTCGAGTGACTGTGCCGAAGCGGCGAAGGTAGACATTTTGTACCCCTTTGTATTGATACAATCCGAGCCCATTGCTCGCCTTTTTGCTACATTTTCGATAGTTCTGGGTCCAGAAAATCATTGTATGGGGTACAATATATTCGCCGGACTTGTGAATCATATCAATTTTCATTATGATTGTATCAATTGATATTGATACAAAGCTGGATGGCGAGATGGAGAATAGTTGGCTTGGGGATTTGTCGGGTAGCGACGGTCCAAAGTACAAAGCGATCGAAACAGCCATCCGGCGCGCCATCCATGAGGGCACATTGGCGCCTGGGTATCGATTGCCGCCCGTTCGCGATCTTGCGTGGGAGGCCAAGATAACCCCCGGCACCGTTGCGCGCGCCTACAAGTCATTGGTCGAGGCTGGTGTTTTAGAGGCTGTTGTTGGCCGTGGCACATTCGTGGCCCAAGCCAAAATCACCGCACCGATCAGTACCGAGGTGCGGAATATCACATTCTTGTCGCCCCGTTTTCCCGATATGGGGCAGGGCGCGTTAATCCGCGAAGCGTTCCACAAATTTGCGGATGAGGCCGATTACAATGACCTACATCGTTATCCCTCCCGCGATACTGATATCGAAGCGCGGGAAGCCTTTCATAGAGTGAAGAAAGAGGCGCCAATCGGCCCGTTTACGGTGGATGATATTGTTGTCGCCTCTGGCGGGCAGAGTGCGATCACACTGATCCTGCAAACCATTCTGAAAGGGCCATCGCCTGTCGTTTTGGTCGATGAGCTGAGTTATTCAGGGTTCCGCCGCGCCGCCGAAATTTGCCGCGCGCAAGTGATTAGCGTGCCATGGGATGACGAGGGGCCGCAGGTCGACAAGTTAGAGGCCGCCATCGTCGATCACGGCGCACAAGTTTATTGTGGGTCGCCAGAGGTCTGTAACCCGCTCGCCCGTGCCACAAGCGCAAAACGCCGCGAGGAAATCGCGGCACTGGCCGATAAATACGACCTGCACATTGTCGACGACGATTGTTACCGGATGGGTTCTCACAAAGGGCTGAGCTATCGCAAGCTCGCGCCGGACCATGCGTGGTATGTGACCTCGCCGTCCAAATCTGTAACTGCCGCACTTAGGATCGGGTTTGTCGTGGCCCCGAATGGTTGGGCAAATAGGCTGGCACGGACGGCGACGTTTAGTTTCTTTGGCGTGGCGCGTCCGATTTCGCAGGCCTATGCCTATGTCCGCAGCCACCCGTCGCTGCCCGGGATTGTGCAGGCGGTACGGTCGGTCATGAACTCTCAGCTGCGCATGGCGATCAATTACCTTGGCCACTATGACATACAGTGGATGGACGATGTGCCCTTTATCTGGCTAGAGCTACCTTATGGATGGCGCAGCGGTGAATTCGTTCAGGCCGCCGAGGGGTTAGGCATTTTGCTAAAGTCCGCAGAAGAGTTCGGATTACGTCAAAGCACGACTGTCCATGCGGTGCGAATTGCGCTGGATGGCACGCTGTCTATGGCGGAATTTGAGGCCGCAATCCGGCGATTGGTCGAATTGTTGGACAATCCACCGGAAAAAATCACAGTTTGATGGGGTAAAATAATACCGTATTTTTAAGCCATTGTTTTTGTTATATTTTACAGCAAAAACTGTGCTTGACTGTGTGTGTGGCGCGTTTATAACCCGCCCATCCGAATTTGGGGGCGTATCCCCCATACGACCTACTATTGGTGAACCATGAAAACTTTCTCTGCTAAACCGGCAGATATCGAAAAGAAATGGATCCTGATCGACGCCGAAGGCGTTGTTCTGGGCCGTCTTGCTTCGATCATCGCCATGCGGCTGCGCGGCAAGCACAAGCCGTCCTTCACCCCCCACATGGACATGGGTGACAACGTTATCGTCATCAATGCTGACAAAGTTCAGCTGACTGGCAACAAGCGCGAAAAGCCAAACTACTGGCACACCGGCCATCCAGGTGGCATCAAGTCGCGCACCACTGGCCAGATCCTGGAAGGCGCACACCCTGAGCGCGTTGTGACCCAAGCGGTCAAGCGCATGCTGCCTGGCAACCGTCTTGCTCGTAAGCAGATGACCAACCTGCGCGTTTTTGCTGGTGCTGAGCACGGCATGGAAGCACAGAAGCCCGAAGTTCTCGACGTTAAGTCGATGAACAAGAAAAACACGAGGGTTTAATCGATGGCTGAACAACTGAATTCGCTGCAAGACCTTGCAGCAGCCGCTGGCGAAGAAGCAGTCGTAGAAGTCGCTGCACCTCGTGAGCCTGTTCGTGACGCACAAGGCCGTTCCTACGCGACCGGCAAGCGTAAAGACGCTGTTGCACGTGTTTGGGTCAAACCAGGCTCGGGCAAAGTGACCGTAAACGGCAAAGACATGGGCGCATATTTCGCACGTCCAGTTCTGCAGCTGATCGTAAAACAGCCAGCACAGGTTGCTGGTGTTGAAGGTCAGTTCGACGTTGTTGCTACCGTTAAAGGTGGCGGCCTGTCGGGTCAGGCTGGTGCGGTTAAGCACGGCATCTCGAAGGCTCTGCAACTTTACGATCCATCGCTGCGCGGTGCTCTGAAAGCTGCTGGCTTCCTGACACGTGACAGCCGTGTTGTTGAACGTAAGAAATACGGTAAGCGCAAAGCTCGTCGTTCGTTCCAGTTCTCGAAGCGTTAATTCGTTTCCAGACGGACTACAAAATTGGGCTCGCGGTTTCGCGGGCCCTTTTTTTTATTCTTCGCGCAGAACGACCCAGCCGTCCGAACCGTTTTCAACCAATAGGTTGGTCGATAGTCCGGATTGGGTCATCGGCACCCCCATCAGGCGGGCGATGTTGTTCAGGTTCTCACCGAAATCCATTTCGATATCTGCGATCACATCACAATTATAGCGGCTGTCGCCACGTTCGACGCATTCGATTTTGCGCAGGTTGTTCACCGTCACGTCCATTTCGGACAGGATCGACTGCTGCATCATTTGGCTCTCGAGGCCCTGCGCACTGCCTGACATGACGCCCAGCATCATCGCTTGTTCCGGTGAGCCGAACATTTGGCCCATCTGCATTTTCACATAGGACTGAAGGGCGGATTGCAGTTCTGTTTCTGTTGGTTCTTTGTCGGTACAGGCCGATAGGGCAACAAGTGCCGCCACCGCTAGGTATTTCTTCATAAAGCCACCTTTCTACGTAAGCTTGAACGTTAGTATAGGACGGGTCGCTTAGGGTGTTCGTGGTGCAAAAGGGTGTTTGCTGCGGTGCGTATGGCTGTTGGTCTGTCCGAAGGTCTAAGGTTAGCCGGCGTGGCCTGCTGATGTTATTTTGCAAAATTTCTGACAACCAAAATAGGCACTCTTCTTTTTTCTTGTCTCAGCGCTTTGGCGATGTTCGGATCATTTTGTGAGCTTAGATGAGGAGGATTTGATGGGTTTTCGCGATTGGTTGAGGAGTGTGAAACGCAGGGTTCATCCCAAATACGTCAAAGCGCGCAGGATCCGATATGCACATGGACCAGATGGGATATCGCTTATCCAAAGCCGATCGTCCGGTGCCGCATATTTTTTTCCATATGCGGCGAAATCTGATTTCTACGTGATCCAACTCTTCAACCTTGCACATGGTTTCGATGAGCATCTCAAGCAAAAGTATTCGTGCGAGGCGATCCACGTTCGACCCGGCGATACAGTGATCGATTGTGGCGGGTTTGTTGGCGGATTTAGCGTTGCAGCCAGCAAAATGGGTGCAGACAGGGTGCTATATGTCGAACCAACCCCAAAAACGAAACGCTGCGCCGAGTTGAATTTCCATCTTCATGGATGCCAAAACGTGTCGGCGTTCGAAATGGCACTCGGTCAGGAACTGGGAACGGCTAAGCTGAACCTGAGTTCTTCTGGCAGCAACAATAGTCTTTTGGCCCCCGACGAAGACGACCTGAACGCCCAGATCGATGTTCAGGTGTCGACGCTCGAAAAACTTTCGCACGACCAATCTATCGATCCCGATAGGGCTTTTGTCAAAGTCGAGGCCGAGGGGTTTGAGGTCGAGATTATACGCGGGTTGGGCGGTTTCCGACCTCGGTCAATCGTTGTGGATGTGACGCCCGAACGCGGCGGCAAGTCGCCCTCCAAGATCATCAAAGACGATCTTGAGGCGTTAGGTTACACCAATTTTGTGCGCACCAAGCGTTGCCTGTTTGCTGAGCGGGCCTAGATCGCGAGGCTGTGTTTGGTGCCGCTGACAAACCCGTTGTCGATCGCACCGGCGATGATACGGATCATGGCGGTGGCATCGGGGCGAACGGCAAGGGTTTCGCCATTAAATGACGTAATTTCAGTGAATTGTGTGACTAGGTTCAAGCAAATCTCTGAGGCGCTGCCTCGCTGATCTGGTGGTAGTTTTGCCAAATCGATCCGGCCAAAGCACATGATCTGTTCAATCATGGCCCCAAGCAATTTATCGTCGTCGGTCAGTTCGACACCTTTGTGGGCCGCCAGCCCGCCGGTTGTGATCCGCTCCGAATAGGCCGCTGTCGATACAGCGTTTTGCAGATAGCCCTGATTGAACCGCGAAATAGCCGAAGCGCCAAGACCAATCAGCGTATCATAGGGATCGTCTGTATACCCTTGGAAGTTCCGGCGCAGGGTGCCATTGGCGGCGGCGATGGCAAGACCATCATTTGCGCGGGCAAAGTGATCGATACCGACAGGCAAAAGCCCATCGTCCTGCAAGATCTGCGCAGCAATATTCGCCAAATGGAACCGTTCCCGTGCGTTCGGCAAGGCCTCGGTCGGGATCATGACCTGGCGTTTCGACATGGTTGGCACATGCGCATACCCATAAAGCGCGATCCGGTCGGGGTTCAGCAGCAGGACCTGCTGTAGCGTGTCGGTCAGCGTGATTTCGGTTTGGTACGGCAGGCCATACAGCAGATCGAGGTTCACACTTTTGACGCCCAGCGCGCGTAGGCTGCGGATCACACGCTTGGTTTGCAGGGCGCTTTGACGACGGCCAATCGCGTCCTGTACTTGCGGCTCAAAATCCTGCACGCCGACGCTGGCACGGTTCAGCCCGTGGGACGCGAGGCATGTTAGGATGTCATCGGGGGCTTCAGTCGGGTCGATCTCGGCCGAGAATTCGAAATCATCGGCGGTTTCGAACTTTTCATACACCGCAGTGAGCAAGGTCGTCATCAACGCAGGCGACAAAAGGGTCGGGGTGCCGCCACCCAGATGCAGGCGTCCCATTTGGATGTCATCGGGCAGGGCGGCTGCGACAGCTTCTAGCTCTTGCAGCAGGGTTACGGTGTAGGCCTCGACCGGTCGCAGGCTTTTGGTGCCTTGTGTGCGGCACGCGCAGAACCAACACAGTCGCCGACAAAACGGTATGTGTATGTAGATTGACACTGCCTTGTCTGTCGGGACTGTTCTTAGCCACGGAACTTGGTATTTGTGACCAACGTCCGGCAGAAAACGGTTTGCCGGCGGGTAGCTGGTGTACCGCGGCACTTTGGCGCTAAAGAGGCCATATTTATCGAAAAGCTCTGTATTTGCCATGACAACGGTATAGGGCTAGCCTTATCGAAACGATTTGACACAGATCAAAACCAATGAATTTTTCTTTGCATGAACGCATCCAATGTTCCGATTGTCCTATTCGCCACCGCGCGGTCTGCGCGCGCTGTGATGATGACGAGATCGCCGAGTTGGAAAAGATTAAGAGTTATCGCAGTTTTAAGGCAGGCGAGCCGATCCTTTGGCGGGGCGATGACCTGACGTCCGTGTCGTCGGTCGTTGCCGGTGTCGCAACACTGACCAAATCGATGGAGGACGGTCGGACCCAAGTTGTTGGCCTGCTGCTGCCGTCTGATTTCATCGGACGACCAGGTCGAGAGGCGATCGAGTTTGATGTCACCGCCGTGACCGATGTCACCTTGTGTAGTTTTGATCGTGCGCCGTTCGAAAAACTGCTGTTCGAGGTTCCCCACATTTCACAGCGCTTGATGGAAATGGCGCTGGACGAACTGGATGCCGCCCGCGACTGGATGTTGTTGTTGGGCCGGAAGACAGCCCGCGAAAAAATTGCCTCGTTCCTGCAAATGCTGGTGCGGCGGTCCAAGGTTGGCGGCACGGATATTCCGCAGATCACCCTACCGCTGACGCGGGACGAAATGGCGAATTTCCTTGGTCTAACGCTCGAAACGGTCAGCCGTCATCTATCGTCGCTTAAAAAGGACGGCATTATTCAGTTTGTGGACCGGCGGAATTTCGAGGTTCTGGACGCTATGGCGCTGCAGGACGCAACCGGCGATGATGCGGACGGCGGCGTCTACGATTAATTCCACAAATTCGGAAAACTTGACCCAGATCAAAGTGACCCGAGCCAAGATTTCCTAAACCCCGATCAGAAACGGCGCCATCAGTGCGCCGTGTTTGGACCGGGGAACTGGGATGAATTACATCAAACTTATCTTATTGGGGGTCGTCGCCTTTGTTGCGGCGATCGGGGCAAACTGGGCGCGGGATCTAGCCTATCAGGTTCATGCGCTGCTGATTATGGCAATCGCCTTTGGCATGTTTATTTGGGTTTTGCGAAACACAGATGAACCGCTGGCGGCTGATCCGCGGACTGGCTATGACGATGGCGTTGTCCGCGCTGGCGTCATCGCAACGGCGTTTTGGGGCATAGCCGGATTTCTGGTCGGGACGTTCATTGCGTTTCAGCTGGCGTTTCCGGCCCTTAACTTTGACTGGGGTCAGCCCTTTACAAACTTTGGCCGTCTACGACCGCTGCACACCAGTGCGGTGATCTTTGCCTTTGGCGGCAACGCGCTGATTGCGACGTCGTTTTATGTTGTCCAACGCACCAGCGGCGTGCGTCTGTTTGGCGGCGGTTTGTCGTGGTTTGTGTTCTGGGGCTATCAGCTCTTTATCGTGCTGGCGGCGACGGGATA
Organism: Marivivens sp.; assembly: GCA_965215785.1. Taxonomy (GTDB): domain Bacteria; phylum Pseudomonadota; class Alphaproteobacteria; order Rhodobacterales; family Rhodobacteraceae; genus Marivivens. Next base: position 2,400,374 of record OZ244120.1, read on the forward strand.
CCTGCTGGGCGCGACCCAGTCCAAAGAATACGCCGAACCCGAATGGTATGTTGATATCTGGCTGACGATTGTCTGGCTGGCCTATCTGGCCGTGTTCCTGGGCACCATCATCAAGCGCAAAGAGCGGCACATCTATGTGGCCAACTGGTTCTACCTAAGCTTTATCATCACTGTCGCCATGCTGCATGTGATCAACAACCTGTCGATACCAGTGAGCTTCTGGGGCAGCAAATCGGTTCAGGTTTTTGCCGGTGTACAGGACGCCATGACCCAGTGGTGGTACGGCCACAACGCGGTCGGATTTTTCCTGACGGCGGGCTTCTTGGGGATGATGTATTACTTTGTCCCCAAACAGGCGGGCCGTCCGGTCTATAGTTATCGTCTGTCGATCATTCACTTCTGGGCGCTGATTTTCCTGTATATTTGGGCCGGTCCTCACCACCTGCATTACACCGCGCTGCCTGACTGGGCCTCGACGCTTGGGATGGTGTTCTCGATCATCCTGTGGATGCCCAGCTGGGGCGGTATGATCAACGGCCTGATGACCCTACAGGGCGCATGGGACAAGCTGCGCACCGATCCGATCATCCGTATGTTCGTCATGAGCCTTGCCTTCTATGGCATGTCCACTTTCGAAGGCCCGATGATGTCGATCCGCGCGGTCAATGCGCTGAGCCACTATACCGACTGGACCATTGGTCACGTGCATTCCGGTGCCTTGGGGTGGAACGGCCTGATCGTCTTTGGCGCGATCTACTTCCTGACGCCGCGGCTGTGGGGTCTGAAAGAGATGCATTCGATGCGGGCGATCAACTGGCACTTCTGGTTGGCGACCTTGGGCATCGTGCTCTACGCGTCGTCGATGTGGGTGACTGGCATCATGGAGGGCCTGATGTGGCGCGAAGTTGATGATCAGGGCTTCCTAGTGAACAGCTTTGCCGACACCGTCAGCGCGAAATTCCCGATGTATATCGTGCGCGGAATGGGCGGAGTTCTGTACCTGAGCGGCGCGCTGCTGATGTGCTGGAACATGTACCGCACAATTCGTGGTGCGCGGCCCTATGAACAGCCGCTGACCCAAATCACCCCAGCAGAATAAGGAGCTGAACAATGGCACTTATGGATAAACACGCCATTTTGGAAAAAAGCCCGACACTGCTGCTGACGGCCTCTTTGTTGGTCGTCACGGTGGGGGGGATTGTGGAAATCGCGCCCCTGTTCTGGCTGGAAAACACCATCGAAGAGGTGGACGGCGTGCGGCCCTATTCGCCGCTCGAACTGGCGGGGCGTGACATCTATATCCGCGAGGGTTGTTATGTCTGCCACAGCCAGATGATCCGCCCGATGCGGGACGAGGTCGAACGCTATGGCCACTATTCGCTGGCAGCCGAAAGCATGTATGACCACCCGTTTCAATGGGGGTCGAAGCGCACGGGGCCGGATCTGGCGCGTGTCGGCGGACGCTATTCGGATGAATGGCACGTCGATCACCTGATTGATCCACAAAGCGTGGTCCCCGAAAGCGTCATGCCAAAATATGCGTTCCTGATGGAGGCAACCCTGGACGGCGAATACATGGCCGATCTGATGTCCACGCACCGGTTCGTTGGCGTGCCCTATACCGACGACATGATCGAACACGCCGCAGCCGATTTCGCGGTTCAGGCCGATCCTGATGGTGACTGGGATGGTCTCTTGGAACGTTATCCCGGCGCGGTGGTTAGCAACTTTGACGGCGAAGCCGCGCTGACGGAAATGGATGCGTTGATTGCGTATCTGCAGGTTCTCGGCACGATGGTCGATTTTTCGACCTTTACCCCAGATGCAAGCCGATAGGAGGCGACCATGGATACCTATTCTTTGATGCGTGAAATTGCGGACAGCTGGGTGTTGCTGGCGATGTTTGTGTTTTTCCTAGGGGCCGGCGTTTGGGCGTTCTGGCCCAGCCAGCGGGCGAACCGTCAAGACGCCGCCGAAATTCCGTTCCGCAATGAAACCCGTGACCCCAAACCAGAGGACGTGCCCTATGTCTGAAAAACGATTTGACGAACAAACCGGGCAGGAAACAACCGGACATTCCTTTGATGGGATCGAAGAGCTGAACACACCCCTGCCGCGGTGGTGGCTGTGGACGTTCTATGCGACCATCGTTTGGGGGCTGGCCTACACGATTGCCTTTCCGGCGTGGCCAATGATCACTGGTGCAACCGAAGGCGCGCTGGGTTGGTCCAGCCGCGCAGAAGTGTCCGAGGCGATCAACGCACATGAGGCGCAGAACGCCGAACTGGTGGCCGAGCTTTTGGATGTCGACATGGCGGCCGTTGATCCGCAAAGCGATATTCACCGCTATGGGTTTGCCCGTGGCGGCGCGGTGTTCCGTGCCCAGTGTAGCCAGTGTCATGGGGCAGGGGCGGCTGGTGCGGTTGGCTATCCGAACCTTCTGGACAATGATTGGCTCTGGGGTGGCACTCTAGAAGAGGTGGCTTATTCCATTCGTCATGGCATCCGGAATGAGACGGATTTCGATGCGCGCTATTCGTCGATGCCGGCCTTTGGCGAATTCATGACCGACACGGAAATCGCGGCCTTGGTTGATCATGTTCAGGCGTTACCTGACGCACCATCCGACAGCGCGGGCGCTATCCTGTTTGCAGATAACTGCGCATCCTGCCACGGTGATGCCGGAACTGGCGACCGTATGATCGGGGCCCCGAATTTGGCCGATGCGATCTGGCTATACGGCGGGGATACCGCCAGCCTGACGGACACCATCACCAACGCCCGCTTCGGTGTTATGCCAGCTTGGGGGCAGCGCCTGTCAGAGGAGGACGTGCGCGCCGTCGCCATCTATGTCCACGCACTGGGTGGTGGCGAATAGTTCCCCTGGGTCGGGCGCGCCTTCGGGCGCGCCCGACTTTTATGCCGGTAAACCAGTGGGCTACAGGGCGGTTTGTATCCTTTTGGAACCGGTGCCATCCCTGTGCTCCAGCCCCAACCGTTGACAGGTCACGTGGCATCACGCGACGCTAAGGGTAGGGTAAAAAAGGGAAAGCCATGCATCGTCTTTTTGCAATTCTGTCGTTTCTTGTTCTTTCGACCGGTGTGGTGTCGGCACAGGTCGTTGACCCATCACGGCCGTTTTCTGTGGTCGTCGCACTGCAGGACCTGGGCTATCGCGCCGATCTAGAGACTGACAGTTCGGGCGATCCCAAAATCCGAAGCAGTATCGAAGGCGTCAATTATTCCTTCTGGTTCTATGGCTGCACCAATAACCAGAACTGCACAGGCTGGAATATGTCCGCTGGCTTTGATCTGGAAAACGGGTTGTCGATGTACAAGGTCAACCAATGGAACCGGACCAAGCTGGTCGGTCGGGTCTATCTGGATGACGAACTCGACCCATTTATCGACTACTATGTTGTGGCGCGGGGCGGGCTGGATCGCGTGACATTTGAACGGGTTATGGCGCGGTGGGGCGTTGCGATTACCCAGTTCAAGGAACACATCAATTGGTAATCTGCGCCGTTGTCTGGGAAATTTGACCCAGATCAAGGTTTCGGTGGCGGCGCAGGTCTAGACATGGGTTCGAAACAAATGTTGGTTCGAACATGTCTGATACCTCCCAGTCCCTTTATGCCGCGCGTGAACCTGTTTTCCCTCGCCGCGTAAAGGGGCGTTTTCGTACTTTGAAATGGTGGATCATGGGGGTGACCCTCGCGATCTACTATCTGACGCCTTGGATCCGTTGGGATCGGGGGCCAAACCTGCCGGATCAGGCGGTTCTGGTCGATCTCGCGGGGCGGCGTTTCTATTTTTTCTGGATCGAGATCTGGCCGCACGAGTTTTATTTCGTCGCGGGCCTTTTGATTATGGCGGGCTTGGGCCTGTTTTTGTTTACCTCGGCCTTGGGGCGGGTTTGGTGCGGGTACACCTGCCCGCAGACCGTTTGGACCGATTTGTTTATCCTTGTTGAGCGTTGGATCGAAGGCGACCGCAATGCGCGGGTGAAACTTCACCATGCCAAGTGGTCGCTTAGAAAACTGCGCCTGCGGATCACCAAATGGGTGGTCTGGCTGTTGATTGCCTTGGCAACGGGTGGGGCCTGGGTGTTCTATTTCACCGATGCGCCCACACTATTAGCCGAACTTGTGGTGTTTCAGGCCTCTTATGTCGCCTATGCCACCATCGCCGTTTTGACCGCGACCACGTTTATCTTTGGCGGGTTTATGCGGGAACAGGTCTGCATCTACATGTGTCCGTGGCCCCGTATTCAGGCGGCGATGATGGACCCTGACACGATCACGGTGGCCTATCGCGACTGGCGCGGCGAACCGCGCGGCAAGCACATGAAACGCACAGCCGAGGCGCCAAAGGGGGATTGCATCGACTGTAACGCCTGTGTTGCCGTCTGCCCAATGGGGATCGATATTCGCGATGGCCAGCAGCTTGACTGTATCACCTGTGCGCTCTGCATCGACGCCTGTGACGATGTCATGACCAAGATCGGTAAGCCGCGCGGCCTGATTGACTTTGTGTCGCTGGTGGATGCCGAAAACGAACGTGCGGGCAAAGCGCCGAAACCGATCTGGCGCCATATCCTGCGGCCGCGCACGGTGATCTATACCGCGATCTGGGCGGCCTTTGGGGTGGCTTTGGTCTATGCGCTGTTCATACGGTTCCCGATTGGTGTCACCGTCGCGCCGGTTCGGAACCCGACCTATGTCCTGTTGTCCGATGGCGGCATTCGGAACACCTATGACCTGCGCATCCGGAACATGCACCCTGACGACACCGAATTCGCGCTTAGTGTGACGGGGGCAGAGGGGCTGACCCTGACGGTCGAGGGGCGCGATGCCGATGCCGTCACCGTGGGCGCCGACCAAACCGGCCAAGTCCGCGTCTATGTCGAAGCCGACGCAGGCACACCATCAGCCCAGTCCGATGAAAGCAGCATAACGCTCTGGATTGCGGATGTTGCCACAACCGATCGCGTTGGCAAAACCACCACCTTTAACGGAACCGGAGAATAAGATGACCGAATTGAAAGGATGGCATGTCCTATCCATGTTTCTGCTGGGGTTTGGGATCATAATCTCGGTCAACCTGACACTGGCCTTTAACGCCGTGCGGACGTTTCCGGGGCTTGAGGTCAAGAATTCCTACGTTGCAAGCCAAAGCTTTAACGCGGATCGTGCGGCGCAGATCGCACTCGAATGGGATGTTACGGCGACCCTGCGGGGGCATGACCTATCGCTGACATTTGTCGGCGAAAACGGTGCGGTGCAGCCCACGATCGATCGCGCTATTTTCGGTCGCGCAACCAGCGTTGCCGCAGATCAGGAACCGGTGTTTGTGTTTGATGGCGCGCGCTTTACCGCGCTGGTCGATGGCGGTGCGGGTAACTGGAACCTGCGGCTTTGGGCAACGGCCCCTGATGGGACGCAATTTCAACAACGGGTGATCGTTGAGGTGCTGGAATGACAGCTGCCTGTCCTGCCTGCGCGTCGATCCCAGAACCCAACGCGGCCCCCGCGTTGGCCAAGCCTGATGTGATCTTGTCGGTCCCCAGCATGCATTGTGCGGCCTGTATGGGGGCGGTTGAGCGGACGCTGACATCACTCGACGGTGTTGCGAATGCGCGTGTGAACCTAACGCTCAAGCGCGTGAATATCGAAACGGTAGTCGCATCGGATCGGTTGATTGCGGCCCTGTCTGAGGCCGGTTTTCCCGCCTATGAAATTGGGTCGGCTTTGGCTGAACCAGCGGCGAGCGGCGTGTCTGACCTAGCCATGCGATTGGGCGTCGCTGGGTTTGCGATGATGAACGTGATGCTGTTGTCGGTCGCCGTTTGGTCGGGCGCTGCGGACGCCACGCGGGACCTGTTTCACCTGATTTCAGCGGCGATTTCGCTGCCTGCTGTGGCCTTTTCCGCGCAACCCTTTTTCCAAAGCGCGCTGCGGGCCCTAAGGGCAAGCCGCCTGAACATGGATGTGCCGATTTCGCTGGCTATCATCCTTGCGGCTGGCATGTCATTGTATGAGGCGCTGAACGGCGGTCACCATGCGTATTTCGATGCGGCGTTGTCGCTGACGTTCTTTTTGTTGATTGGTCGTTTTCTGGATCACCGCACGAAAATGGCCGCGCGGTCAGCGGCCAAGGAATTGTCACTACTCGAAGAACATACGGCCCTGATCCATGGGGCAAATGGCATCACATCGGTTCAGGGTGATCAGGTCGCCTTGGGTGATCGGGTACGTGTTCTGACCGGCGCGCGGGTGCCTGTTGATGGACGTTTGGTTGATGCCGAGGCAACCACCGATCGGTCGGTTCTTACCGGCGAAAGCGATGCGATCAACCACAGTCAGGATGACCACCTGAGCGCCGGCGAGGTGAACCTTGGCGCGCCGTTTGATGTCATCGCAACCGCCGTCGGGCAGGACACAACATTGCGCCGGATGGCAACGCTCGTTGAACAGGCGGAAAACGCCCGCAACCGCTATACCACCTTGGCCGACAAGGCAGCGCGCCTCTATGCGCCGACGGTGCATATTCTGGCGGCGGCCGCGTTTGTGGTCTGGTGGGCGATTTCGGGGGATCTGCGCTATGCGTTGAATATTGCGATTGCGGTGCTGATTATCACCTGTCCTTGCGCGCTCGGGCTTGCGGTTCCGGCTGTGTCGACGGCTGCCATTGGCAAGCTTTATGAACTGGGGTTTCTTGTCACCTCTGGATCGGCGCTGGAACGGATCGCGGAAACCGAGCGTGTTGTTTTTGACAAAACCGGCACACTGACCGTGCCGGAATTTGACGTGGACCTGTCCGCACTTGGCCCCGATGATCAGTCGATCCTGCTGGCACTTGCACAGCAATCGGGTCATCCGGTGTCGCAAGCCATTGTCACGGCGTTGTCCGACCTTACCGCGGCCGTCATTGATGATGTTGTCGAGCATCCAGGCAAGGGCGTCGCGGCGATCTGGCAGGGCGCACCGGTTCGGCTGGGGCGCATGGACTGGCTGGGCGGTGAGGGGCGCGGCCTCGGCGTCCTAATCGGTGATCGGCATATTCCATTGCGGCGGAGCGAACGGCTTCGTTATGGCGCGGTAGACGCAGTTGCCAGTTTGGCGAAGCAGGGGTTGGACGTGTCCCTTTTGTCAGGGGATGAGACGGACAAGGTGAAAGAGGTCGCCGATGCGTTGTCGATCAATGACGTTCATGCCCAGCTCAGCCCGCAGGACAAGCATCGCTATGTGAGTCAAAGTCCCAAAAAGGTGTGGATGATCGGCGATGGTTTGAACGATACCGCCGCACTTGCCGCGGCGCATGCCTCCCTTGCGCCGTCATCCGCCCTTGATGCATCGCGCAACGCCGCAGATGTTCTGGTGCTGCGTGGTGACTTTAGCAATGTTGCGAAAGTTCACGATATTGCGAAAAAATTCACGCACCTGTGTCGCCAGAATTTCGCGATTGCCGGCGCCTATAACATGATCGCCATTCCGGTGGCATTGCTGGGGTATGCAACGCCAATGCTTGCGGCATTTGCCATGTCGGCATCGTCGCTGACCGTATTGTTAAATGCCCTGCGCATAAGGAGAGTGTCATGAACGTACTAGCCGTTCTTATCCCAATCTCACTGATTTTGGGCGGGGTTGGGTTGGTCGCATTTGTCTGGACCATGCGAACCGATCAGTACAGCGATCCCGAAGGGGACGCCGCGCGTATTCTGTTGCAGGACGATTAACTGTCAGGCGGCAAAAGCCCAAGCCCGCGCAGGTACACGCCGATCCCTGTTTCAAGCAGGTCTTCGGGGGGGAATGGCGACTTGGTGCCGGGCGATCCCCGTGCGAATAGCTCGACCACGCCATGGCTCAGCGCCCAGATATGCGCGCTGAACATTTGGGGCGGCGGACGGCGATCGGCGGGGATTTGTTCGCTCAGTTCCTGTGCCGCGCTTTCCATCACGCCAAGGGCGCGCGTCGCAGCGAGGTTTAGCGCGGGTGAGCGTTGAATGGAAATGCCGCTTTCGAACATGGCGATGTAATGCCCCGGAAACCTGTTGGCAAAGGCCAGATAGGCGCGACCGGTTGCCTCAAACGCGGCCAGCGGTGTTGGCTGGCCTTTGTTGTAGGCATGTTCCATCAGGTCGGCAAAAATTTCATACCCCTGCAGGGCGGCCTCGGCGATCAGGTCTTCGCGTCCGGCAAAGTGTCGATAGACCGCCGCCGGTGTCACGCCTGCTTCGCGCGCGGCCTCGGACAAGGTAAAGCCGGTCGGACCCTTTTCTTCGATCAGGCGAAGACAGGCGACAACCAACGCCTCGCGGAGGTTTCCGTGGTGATACCCTTGCTTTTTAGCCATGCCAGAGTTCGGGCCCCCCAGCGATCTCGGGATCGATCTGTCCCAGTCGTTTGGCATCCGCGCCATAGTCGAGGCCGGACAGAACGGTGCGGATCGCGTTTAGCCGCGCACGGCGTTTGTCATCGGATCGCACGACCGTCCATGGGGCAATGTCGCTATGGGTCCGGTCCAGCGTTTCGCCGATAGCGTCGCTGTACGCGTCCCACTTTTGCAATCCCTCAACATCAATCCAGCTGAGTTTCCATTGCTTTAGCGGGTCTTTTTCACGTTCCAGAAAGCGATCCAACTGGGTGGCGCGTCCGACGTTCAACCAGATTTTGAACAGCTTGATACCTTCGTCGGCCAGCGTTTGTTCAAACGGACAAACCTGAGTGAACCAGTGATCCCGCTGTTCATCCGAGCAAAAGCCGAAAACCTTTTCAACGACGCCGCGGTTATACCAACTACGATCAAACATCGTGATCTGACCTTTGGTCGGCAAGTGTTTGATATAGCGCTGAAAATACCACTGGCCGGATTCTTCTTCGGTCGGTTTGGACAGGGCCACAACCTTGGCCACACGCGGGTTTAGGTTTTCGCGGAACCGCTTGATCGTGCCGCCTTTACCCGCCGCATCACGCCCTTCGAACACGATGACAACGCGTTGTCCGGTCTCGCGAACCCATGATTGCATCCGCACCAGCTCGATCTGAAGGGCATCGAGTTGATCGTAGTAGTCGCCTTTGTCCATCCGTTTGTCATAGGGATAGTCGGCGTTCGGGATATCGTTCTTGCCCTTATCGCGGATCAATGTCCGTACGGATTTCGGCGCGTCCTCGTCGTAGAAGCGGCTGATCGCGCCGTGAAAGGGCAGTGTCATTCTGATACTCCGGTCGTATTCTCTTATTATTATGGGTGTTTACCAGTCCGAGTTCAATCCAGACGCCTGATCTGCCCGTGATATTGCTGCAAGGATTTCATCGACGTGGGTGTGTTGTATCATATGACCCGCACCTTCCAGGATGGTCAGGTTCGCGCCTTGGACATCGCGGGCCATTCGGTCGGAATGAACGCCCAGTCCGACAATGGTATCAAGATCACCATGTAGGATTTCGACAGGGACCGAGATCGAGGGATAGTCCTGCGATTGGATACGAACAGCGTCGCGAAGGTTGTAAACCTGATTGGCATTGGCCTTCATGCTGGCGGGGCGGATGACCAGATAGGCGCCGATGGCTTTGGCATACTCGGTAGGGCCGTCATTGGGGCCAAAGATGGCCTGAGCCGAGGTTTCGACATAGGTTTCAGGCACCCATGCACCCACCAGATACGGCATGGTCACACGGCCAAACGGTGAGGCCGTCCAACGATAGAGCCAATCAACCGGCGTGTTCCAAGGGTAGGTTGCCCCCGCAAGGTTCACAAAGGCCCGCAGATCATCGGGATAATAGGTGGCCCAAGCCGCCGCCACAGCGCCGCCAAAGGAATGGCCAACAACGATGGGATTTTCGACACCCAGTTGCCGCGCAGCGCGGACCAGCAGGTCGGCCTGTTCACGCGGCGTTTCGGACCGGTTGGACAGGTAGTTGGCGTAGATTGGATCGGTGCGACCGGTATAGCCAAGCCCGGGCCGATCAAAAATGATCACGCGGTAATCGCTGGCCAGCGCCGTACCAAGCGTCAGCGCCATATCACGGGTGTTGCCCGATGCCCCGTGGATCAACACAAGGTCGGGACCCGCGCCCATGATCTGGGCGTGGACCTGAACGCCATCAACATTCAAGAGCGTTCCAGTCGGCGGGTAGCGTTGTTCAAACGATTGTGCGCGCAGTGTTGCGCGCACATAGGTTGCGACAGCGAAAACCGTCAGAACGATAAATAGGATCTTAAGAACCGATAAGCTGAATGTCATATGGCGTGGTCTGGTAAATTTCATTAATCCAGTTGCCATATAGCAGGTGCGCGTGACTTCTCCAGCGGTTGAGCGGATCTTTCGACGGATCGTCATCGGGGTAATAGTTCGCCGGAACGTTGATCGGTGTGCCTGCCTCGACGTCACGGTCGTATTCTTCTTTCAGCGTGCCGCTGTCGTATTCAAGGTGATTGAACACGTAAAGCGCACGATGCGCTGGATCACGCACAAGCGCGGGGCCGGTTTCGGTGCTATCGATCAACACCTCTAGCCCGTCATGTGCCTCGATCTCTTCGCGCTTCATTTCGGTCCAGCGGCTAACCGGCATCACCATATCGTCCGAGAACCCACGCAGGAACGGCGAGGCTGGGTCACAGTTTTTGTGACGCACACAGCCGAATGCCTTGTGGTCGAGGATATGTTTTTTGACGCCGTGGAAATGATAGATCATCGCCATCGCCCCCCAGCATACGCCAAAGGTCGATTGAACATGGCCTTGGGTCCAGTCGAATACAGACTGAAGTTCATCCCAATAGGTGACCTCTTCGAAGGGCAGATGTTCAATCGGCGCACCGGTGATGATCAGGCCGTCAAACTTTTCACCGCTGGCAGCAACCTCGGCAAAGGGGCGATAAAACTCCTCCATGTGGGCGGCGGCGGTGTTCTTGGTCTGATGTTCCGTCATCCGGATCAACGACAGTTCGACCTGCAACGGTGTTGCGCCGATCAGACGGGCAAACTGGTTTTCCGTCTGGATCTTTTTGGGCATCAGATTCAACAGACCAATGCGCAGCGGGCGGATGTCCTGACGCGATGCCCGATCATCCGACATCACCATCACACCTTCGTTCGTCAGAACGTCGAAGGCAGGAAGGTTAGCGGGCAATTTGATAGGCATGTCAGGTCCTTTGAGTATGTGTAGAGAGCTTATCTAGCTCTTCCATCCATGGGCCTCAAGGGTACGGGCAATCAGCGCGTCAAAGTCCGCAGCCGAGCGCACCGCGTAGATGTCTTCGGCCTGTACCTTGATGCCCCAGTTTTCTGCCATTTTGGCGTAACGCGGCTGGCGATGATCCAAGGCCTGACGATAGGTCCACCGGATAAACGCATCAGGATCAACGTCATTTGGGGCCTGTCCAGTTTCGGACAAATAGCCGGACCATGCACGCTCAAGAAACTCGGGCTGATAGGCCATGGGTTTGGGTGCGCGGTCGAAACGGCGGCACAACTCATCAATGTGATCGTCGCCACCCTCGATCCAGATAATCAGACAGTCCTTGGCTAATTCCGTCATAATCGGGTCGTTCGGGTCATCTGGATTGACCCATTCGCAAATCGACCCGCCGGTGTCACAGATGAAATGCGGATATCCATAGAGCCGCTGACTGCGCTGGATGAAATAGCTGGTGTCGCCCAGCGCATTGATTTCGGCGCGGCGGAACTGTTCCTGACGATTGCGATATTCATCAATCGGAAGCCCGCCCGCATCCGGATTGCCGGGTTTGCCAAGATAGGCGGCAACAGCGTTCAGGTTTTCAAAGGTGATATTTGATCCAATAAAGACTGAATCTGATTTCAGCAATTCACGCAGGAACGGCACCTTCATCGCCTCGGCTTTGGCGTTATCGGCGATGTATTCGCCCATGTAACGGGTGCCAATGCGGTAATCGATGGAATAGTGGAACCAATCCCCCTGACCGCGCAGCAGGTTGGAAATCACGGTTTTGCCCAAGCCGGACATGCCGAACAGCAGGATGTGTTTGTTGGGCGCGTTGCGCCAGTCGTCAGCGGTCTTATAAATCATGCCTGTCTGCCTACTGTGGTCTTATGATTTGCGCCACAAGATTTTGCGCTTTAGGACCCGCCCGTCAATCAGAACCATCCCGGTTGCCAGAACGCCAAAGCCAATGAACGCCTCGGTGTTGAGTGTTTCATCATAGACAATCGCGCCCAGTCCGATCGCCACCGGCACCACCAATAGCGTCACAAGGCTGAGGTTGCCCGCACCGGCCAGCGCAAGCGTCCGATAGTACAGAACATAGGCCAGCGCGGTGGCAATGACGCTCAGATAGATCAGGCCCGCTATCGATGTTGGTGACGCCTGGGTCAGTGCAAACCCATCCTGCCATAGGGCGGCAGGTATCATAATCACGGCCGATCCCGTTAACATGGCGGCGGCGATAACCTCGGCCCTGAAACCCGCAAATGCCCCGCGCCCGAACATTGCGGCGACCGCATAGGATAGGGCGGCGCCCACACAGGCCAGCTGCCCCAATGAACCAAGGTTAAACTCGGTCAACGCATCTAGGCCGATCGCGATGCTGACGCCCAGAAATCCAAGGATAACCCCAAGCCCTTTGTTCAGGCTCAGCCGTTCATCCGAGAAGAAAATCGACGCCAGAAAAACGGTGAAAATCGCGGTTGAGGCATTGATGATGCTGGCAAGGCCGGAACTGATGTGTTGCTGCCCCCAAACAATCAACGAAAACGGGATCGCGTTATTTAGGAAGCCCAAGATCAGGAATTTGCCAGCGTCGAGGGCGCCGATACTAACCGGTATATTACGCCATATCACCCATGCCCACATACAAACCGCAGCCACGCCCACGCGCACGGCAACCACGGAAAACACCGGCACAGTTTCAAGGGCCACACGATTTGCAAGGAATGATCCACCCCAGATCACACCCATCGTTAGCAAAAGCACCCACGCGAGTGCAGAGAGGGATTTTTGTTGCGTCATAGGCGTGTCAGATCACACCCCGCGAATGGCGACAATCCGGAAACGCACAAAAAAGGGCCCCGCAAAGCGAGGCCCAGTCAAACACAAGGTGACGCCAGCTATTAGAAGCTGGTGCTGATTTTCAGGCCGATGGCCAATGCGCTGTTGTCGGTGAACGACGCGCCAATGTCTTCGGTGGTTGCATCGCCGATATCCACATAACGGATGCCGCCCGAAATCTTCATGCCGTTCTCAAGCGTGTAGGCACCACCCACTGACAGGCTCAGGTAGCCGTCTGTTGGCGACAGGTTGCTGGCTGCGCCGCCCTGTGCCTCTTCGTAACCGACGGTGATCGATCCCGAGAATGCATCCGAGAATTTGCGGCCAACACCAGCCGAGTAGGTGATGGTGTCGTTGTCATAGTCGACAAGGTTACCTACCAGAGTGTCGGTGATGTACGCTTCGGTCCAGTCAGCCCAACGGATGTTTACAAAGGCCAGCGTGTCGGCTGCGATACCGGTCTGGAAATCCAGATTGACGCTCTGAGGCAGGGCAACGTCGATGTCGCCTGCGGTACCGTCAAGGTACATGTCCAGTGCGGACGAATATGTCAGTGCCGCACGCAATGCGATGTCTGGGATTTCATAGGATGCACCGACAACATAACCGACAGCCGTATCCGACGAGTATGTCGAGGTATAGTCGACGCCCGGACCGGTTGCTGGGTCATTGGCGGTGTAGACACCGTTTGCACTGACAATGCGCGGACCTGCGTGGATCGCGATCGCGTCGGTCACATTGTAGCGACCCAGAATGGTGATACCGGTAGAGTTAACTTCGGCCGCACTTTCATAGAGCACATAGCCTAGTTCGGCATAATCAACGTGTGCACCGAATGGTTGATCAAGGATCAGACCAAGAGCGAAGTTATCGCTAAGCTGTGTGCGCATGCCCATGCCGAAAATGGTGTAGGCCGGTGCAATATTGCCCGAGTCGGTGGTGCCAAGAAGCGTGTCATCTGGACCAACGCCGGTCACGCTAGGTGTGACGCTGCCAAAGCTAAGCTCGACGTAGTCACCGCTTTCAAAAATAGCCGCAACGCTTTGTCCACTGCGATCAAGGCCGCCTGCCATTGCAACCGATGTAGACAATAGCAGGACGGCGCCTGCTGAGAGTGATTTTTTCATGGTTTTTTCCCTTAAGTCCCCGCTGGGGCGGGGCTCCTCTTCCCGTGAACCTACGGTAGAGGCGGGGTTCCGCTCACGTCAATTTTGACCCAGCGTAAACCTACTAAAGAGACGTAGGGTAAAACTAAATAGTTCAGATAAAAGGAATATATTGAACTGTTCAGTTTAGTTTTGGGGACGCAAGTTGTACCAATTTGCCCCCATAATGATCGCCGCGCCAAGGAACACCAACCAATCAAGCGGTTCCTGAAAAAAGACCATGCCGACGATTGCAATGACCGGAAGGCGGGCGAAGTCAATCGGCATCACGACGGTCGGCGGTGCAATCGACAGGGCCGTCGTCAGACAGAAGTGGGCGATCATTCCGGCAAATCCGACCAGAACAACCCAATACAGGCTACCGCCCTGCGGCACCGCGATAACGCCGTCATATCCCGCCATAACCAGTCCGAATATGCCCTGCATGAGCGCCAGCCAGAACAGAATGCCGGTAATCGGGATGTCACGGGTCAGTTTGCGTGTGAACAGCGCGGTAAAGGCAAAAGCGATCGCGCAGAGCGCCGCTGCGCCTAGTGGCCAGCTGAGGCTATCAGGGGTCGGGCGTGTGACGATCAGGATGCCGATCAATCCGACGACCGCCGTCGTCAGACCCCGTGCGGTAATCTTGTCGCCCAAAATCAGCGGCGCCAGAACAATCGCCCAAAGAGGCGTCGTGAACTCTAGCGCAAAGAGTTCTGCGAAACTGATATAGCCAACGGCAAAAAACCAAAGGTTCTGACCGGTAAAATGGCTGACATTGCGCAGGAAATGAAGGCCCAGCCGTTTCCGGCTGATGTCTTTGAGGTGTCCGGTTGCGCTGGCCACGGTGAAAACGATGATCAGGCCAACGCAGCTGCGCCAAAACATGATCTCGAACGTGTCGAGGTTGCCGGACAATTGCCGCCCCGCGACGGCCATCGAACTGAATGATGCGATTGCACCGATCATCCAGATGACCGCGCGGATGTTTGGCGATAGGTTATTCAAGCTCGATCGTGCCCGGAGGTTTCGACGTGCAATCGTAGAACACGCGATTCACGCCTTTGACCTCGTTGATGATGCGGGTCGATGTTTCGCCAAGGAATTCATGGGTGAACGGATAGTAATCCGCCGTCATCCCATCGACCGAGGTCACCGCGCGTAGCGCCAGCGCATAGTCGTATGTCCGGCCATCGCCCATCACACCAACGGTCCGCATTGGCAGGATCGCGGCAAAGGCTTGCCAAATTTCGTCATAAAGACCGTGCTTGCGGATCTGATCGATATAGATCGCGTCTGCCTCGCGCAGGATTTCAAGCTTGTCGCGGGTAATTTCACCTGGGCAGCGGATCGCAAGGCCCGGACCAGGGAAGGGGTGACGCCCGATAAATTTCGCAGGCAGACCCAATTCGCGGCCCAGTGCGCGCACTTCGTCTTTGAACAATTCGCGCAGCGGTTCGACCAGCTTGAGGCCCATCTTTTCCGGCAGGCCGCCCACATTGTGGTGCGATTTGATGGTGACCGATGGACCGCCCGAGAAGCTGACCGATTCAATCACGTCCGGATAGAGCGTACCTTGGGCAAGGAATTCAGCATTCTCGATGGTGTCGGCGTATTTCTGGAACACGTCGATGAACAGTTTGCCGATGGTTTTACGCTTGGTTTCGGGATCGGAAATGCCCTCAAGCTCGCCAAGGAACAGATCAGATTCGTCTGCGTGGATCAGATTGAGGTTATAGTTGTCGCGGAACATGCCCACGACCTCTTCGGCCTCGTTTTTGCGCAACAGGCCGTGGTCCACAAACACACAGGTCAGGTTTTCACCGATTGCTTCGTGGATCAGGATTGCCGCGACCGAGCTGTCAACGCCGCCAGACAGGGCGCAGATGACTTTCTTGTCGCCAACCTGTTCACGGATCGCCTCGATCATCTTTTCGCGATAGGCGCCCATGGTCCAGTCGCCATTGAAACCAGCCAGTTTGACGAAGTTTTCATAGAGCTTGGCACCGCGCGGGGTGTGGTGAACTTCGGGGTGGAATTGAACCGCATAGAAGTTGCGTTCGGTATCTGCCGTGATTGCGAAAGGCGCATTTGGCGAGGTGCCGTAAACCTTAAATCCTGGTGCGATTTCAGACACATGGTCGCCGTGGCTCATCCAGACCTGTTCGTTGCCATCGGTGAACCAACCGTCGAGCAGTCCGAGCTCGCCCTGCGGCGTGACAAAGGCGCGACCAAATTCGGCGGTGCCGTGGCCGCTTTCGACTTTGCCGCCCAGCTGATGCATCATCACCTGCTGGCCATAGCAGATGCCAAGGATCGGCACGCCCAAGCTAAAGATTTCCTGCGGCGCTCGTGGCGACCCTTCGCGGGTGACGCTGTCAGGCCCGCCAGAGAAAATCACGGCCTTGGGCGCAAAGTCGCGCACAAATTCCATCGTGACATTCTGATAGGGGTGGATTTCGCAATAGACGCTGAGTTCGCGCAGGCGACGCGCAATGAGCTGCGTGACCTGGCTACCAAAGTCGATGATCAAAAGGCGGTCATTGAGGGTGTGTGTCATGTGCGGGGAATAGGCCCGACAGGGATTTTTCGCAAGTGGCATATTGCAGGGAAAATGTCGCTTTCTATCCCGAGACGACGCAATTTGCGCAGGCACGACAATTCGAAGCCGTGTATCCACCGATTAATCAAATTCTGGAGGATTCCGAATGTCGGATGAGGCAGCAGCACGTGGCGGTCGTCGGGGCCGCTCTGGTGGCGGCGCGGCGCGACGCGCGGCGCGTACCGCGGTCAGCATTGAAACCGCAAAATACATCGAACGTAACATCCCAAATCTGGACGTTCTGAACGACGAGGCGCTTTCGATCATCGAGGCCAATGCCGAAACCCTGCTAGAGGAAATCGGCGTTAATTTTGTCGACAATCCCGAGGCATTGGAACGCTGGAAAGAGGCCGGTGCCGATGTTCAGGGCGAACGGGTCCGCCTGCCCAAAGGATTGGCGCGCGAGCTGTGCAAAACCGCCCCGTCGAAATTCATCCAGCATGCCCGCAACCCAGAACGCTCCGTAGAAATCGGCGGTGATAACCTTGTTTTGGCGCCGGTCTATGGTCCGCCGTTTGTGCGCGACGGTGTCAGCGGTCGCCGCTATGCCACGATGGACGATTTCGAAAAGTTTGTGAAACTGGGCTACATGTCCAAATGGCTTCACCATTCGGGCGGCACCGTCTGTGAACCCACCGATATTCCGGTGAACAAACGCCACTTTGATATGTTGCTGGCGCATATGACGCTTAGTGATAAGCCGTTCATGGGCTCGGTCACCGAACCAAGCCGCGCGCAAGATAGCGTGGATATGTGTGAAATTCTGTTCGGCAAAGAGTTTGTTCAGAACAACACTGTCATGACCTCGCTGATCAACATCAACTCGCCGTTGACTTTTGACGGGATCATGATGGGCGCACTAGAGGTTTATGCCCGAAACAATCAGGCCTGCATCGTGTCGCCGTTCATTGTGGGCGGTGCGATGGCGCCGGTATCTGTGGCTGGCACATTGACCCAAGTTCTGGCCGAGGTTTTGGCCGGCGTCGCCTATAGCCAGTTGATCCGCAAAGGGGCACCGGTCATTTTCGGAACCTTTGTGACCTCGATCGATATGAACTCGGGTGCGCCGACCTTTGGCACGCCTGAGGCCGCGATGGTGACCTATGGCGCCGGACAATTGGCGCGCCGCATGGGGCTGCCGTACCGTTCGGCAGGCAGCTTCTGTGGCTCGAAACTGCCCGATGCGCAGGCGGCATATGAAACCGCAAACAGCTTGAACATGGGCCTGTTGGCCGGTGTGAACTTTATGCTGCATTCCTGCGGATGGCTCGAAGGCGGGCTTGTCGCCGACTTTGAGAAATTCGTAATGGATGCCGATCAGCTTGGCGCGCTGCACAAGATGGCCAAAGGCATCGACATGAGCGAGAACGGCCAAGCGATGGACGCTATTCGCGAGGTCGGGCCCGGCGGGCACTACCTTGGATGTGCGCACACCCAAGCGAACTTCAAAGATGCGTTCTGGCGGTCTGATCTGTTTGACTACAAACCCTTTGAGACATGGGACGAAGAGGGCGCACGGGACACCCGTCAACTTGCGGCGTCACGGGTCGAGAAACTGTTGTCCGACTACCAGCAACCAATGCTTGATCCCAACATTGAACAGGCACTGCGGGCCTATGTCGCCGAACGTAAGGCATCCATGCCTGACAGCTTTACCTGATCGCGACCAACATGGTTCAAGAACCGCCAGATGGTTAGTCCGTCTGGCGGTTTTTATGTGCCTTAAGCAAGTTCGCTTCGCCCATGATTGCGATCAGAACGTCGATGTGACGCGCGGCCGAATATTCGGCATGGTCTGTGCGGCGCAGGTCTTCATAGTCGGCCTCTAGTTCCAGCAGTTTAATTATCGCTTCACCAGTGCGCGGTGTGCCAGCCGTTTTCAAAATGCGTGGCAGGTGAAAATCGCGACGATAGTCATCTACGCCAAATCGTGCGGTTTGAACCAACATGCTAGGACGTTCCAGCGCGGCTGCCATTCCAAGTACATCGAACATCTGTGACCTCATTTGCTTTGGTTGATCCCAAGCTGTCACAACTTTCTGTCGTGTTGCGCGCCATTTTTTCGCCGCACGGTGGCCACAGGTTTATTTATCAATTGGAAACAATCATAGCAAATCGCGGTAGTTTGTTAACTTTTGAGCAACAATCATGAACTTAGGTTGTTGAATTATTAACGACCCCGCGACGGAAGCGGGCATTACATCGGGGGAAAACCATGACTGTTACCGAGAGGGCGGCGTTAGAAATTCGCCTACCTGATTGGGTCCCGGCCGCAGCACGGAATTATCTGGTTCATACGGAAACCGGACTGTCTATTCGCGCACTTGCGCGGGCCAGTGACTGCCACGCCTCAACGATACTGCGTCAAGTGCGTCGGTTCGAAAACCGGCGCGATGATCCGCTTGTGGATGATGTGCTGCGGGATTTGTCGCGGCATGTGCCACGCAGGCTGGACCACTCATCGAAGGATCAAACAGTGAAACATGTGGAAATTAAAGTCACTACGCCTGAAAACAACGCCGAACTGACCGAGGCCCGTGTCGAACGCGAAGGGATGCGCGTTCTGATGGACATGTGCCGGCCAGGGGCGGTTCTGGCGGTGGCGCGGGATATGGAAATGGCCGTGGTCGTGCGCGAAACGCCCGATGGCCGAACCGAACGGTCGGGGGTGACCACTCGGCCCATTGCGCAGGCAATGGCGCTAAGGGATTGGATCAGTTGCACAGACCCGAATGCGCGGATTGCCCGCTATTCGATCACATCGGTTGGGCGCGCACGTGTGAAACGCGAGATGACCGCGCAGAAGAAACCGGGATTTGAGGACGCGCAAACGCCTTTTGCCGGTCAGCATCAGGACTGGGGCGATCGTGAGGTCGAGGACGGTCCAACCTTGCGCCACATGCGCACCAATATGGCCGAAAGCCCGCTAACCGCGCTGGCCCGTCGACGCGATAAAGACGGCAAACCGTTTCTAAGTCGCGAATTGGTTTTGGCCGGTGAACGCCTTCGCGAGGATTTCGAGCTGGCCAATATGGGGCCGCGCACCACCCAAAACTGGGACAAGTTTTTGACAGGCCCCGATAAGGTCCAACCAACCGGTTACGAAGGCGGATCATCGGCAGCGCGCGATCGCGTGGCTGCGGCCTTGGCCGACTTGGGGCCGGGACTGGGGGATGCTGCGCTGCGCTGTTGCTGTTTTCTAGAGGGTCTAGAAACGACCGAACGCAAAATGGGCTGGGCGGCCAGATCGGGTAAGATTGTGCTGCGGATCGCGCTTCAGCGGTTGCGGCGTCATTATGATTTGCAGGGCAAATTCGCGCCCAAGATCGGATGAAACGAAAAGGGCGCCCACTGGGCGCCCTGGTCATTTATGCTACGGCTTCGGCCTGACCGGTTTTCAACCATGTCAGAACGTTTTCCGGCGAGGAAACGCCATATGGGTCTTCGCCGTGGTTGTCGCACAGGCCTGGCTCTTCGAACCATGCTTCGATCACACCGTTGTTGATAACGGCGGCATAGCGCCACGACCGCAGGCCGAAACCAAGGTTATCCTTGCGCACCAGCATGCCCATGCGGCGGGTAAATTCGCCCGAACCATCAGGGATAACTTTGACGTTTTTCAGGTCCTGATCGATGGCCCATTTGTTCATAACGAACGAGTCATTGACCGACATGCAGTAAATTTCGTCGATGCCTTCGGCCTGAAAATCGGCAAAGCCGTTTTCGAAACCCGGTAGCTGATAGGTCGAACAAGTTGGAGTGAAGGCACCCGGCAACGAGAACAGAACAACGCGCTTACCAGCAAAGTAGTCAGCGGTGGTCATGTCCTGCCAGCGGAACGGGTTCGGGCCTTCGATCGACTCGTCACGGACGCGGGTCTTGAAGGTAATTTGAGGGAGAGTGAAACCAGCTTTCATGGTCATTTTCCAATCTTAAGTTCGAAGGAGGAATGGATGGCACCATTTAGAACGATTCCATTTTGTCGGCAATCGCTGCATTGCAGAACACTTTGTCGCGTCCGCAGAAAATTTCAGGCACAGGAGATTGTGCAAACCGGTTTCCCGATTTGCACATCGTTTGATCAGTGACGAGATGTTGCCCTAGATACGGCGTTCGCGGCGTGAGACGGGGTTTACCTCGGCAACGATAACGACGCTCAGGCCAAGGATGACCGAAATGATCGGCAGCCATAGCGACAGGCTAACGCTTGAATCGTCCGCCGCCGTGACCCAGCCTGCGCAGGTTTCATCGGCCCAATACAGCGTCGCCTTCATTGCGATGAAATGCATCGACGCAATGGCGGCGCCCATAATTGTGGCTCCAAGGAAAATTGGAAGTATGCCGTTGGTTTCGCCTATGAGGGCCGTGATAATCTGTCGCGATGACAATGCGATTGTCGCAAGGATCACCACGATCAGAACCGACAACAACACGATTTCGATACGGAAATACATGTAGGCGTTGGTTTTCATGCCAGCCATGCCGACATAATGCATCACGCCGATGCCCGCGCCGAACAGAACGCCGCCCGACAGCATTGTCACAAAGCTCTGATCGCGCATGGAAATAATCGTCATCGCAAGGCGGCTGGCCAATACCACAGGCACGAGCGATATGAGCGTGATCCAGAAATCATACTGGATCGGTTCGGGCAGGGTGAAGGCGTTCATCCCGACAAAGTGCATCGACCACGCCCCCAATCCGAGGGCGAACGCACCACCCCAGAGCCAGACACCGCGGCTTTCGACGTCGTCTTGGTTTGCCAGTTTCGACGCGATTTCCAGCGCGATATAGGCACCGACGATCGACATCAGGATCGAAAGGGGCACGAGGTTATAGTTGTAAACACCCTCCATGGTGTTGTTCAGATGACCGCCCAGCGGCAGGAAACGAATATGTTCTAGCATTTTGGTCCCCTTTGGTTACGCGGCAGAGGATTTGAATTGTTCAAGTCGAATGCGGACATTCTGGCTCTGTTCCTGCAACTGCGAAGCGGCGCGGTTGATGGTATCGGTCCGCGTCAGGTCGTTGGTCGAGGTCGAGGCGATCAGGTTCGACGTGGCGTTTGCCTCATCGACGGCCTTTTTCTGTTCGTCGATCACGCTGTCGATCCGTTTGATATCTTCGTTCGCTTCGGCAACACGGGTCACGATGGTATCGAACGCCTCACGCGACCGGCCAGCGGCCTCGCGGCCTTGTGTCGTGCGTTGTAGCGATTTTTCAATCAACTCCGCACTTTTCTTGGCCGCCTCGGCGGACCGTTTGGCCAGCATACCAACCTCGTTTGCGACCACGGCAAAGCCTTTGCCGTTGGCGCCTGCGCGGGCGGCTTCAACGTTTGCGTTCAGCGCAAGGATATTGGTCTGGAACGCGATGTCGTTGATCGCTTCCATGATTTTCGACAGGTCTTCGGCGGTTTCGGCGATTTCGTTCACCACCTCGACCATGTCGTCCATTTGTTTCTTGCCATCCAGCGCCGATGCGCTTGCGCCCGAGATAGACGAGCCAACCTGACGCGCGGCCTCGACCGCTGCGGCAGCCTGAGTGGCTGTTTGGGTGAGCACCGCGGATAGCTGTGCGACCGAACTCGAACGGGTTTGGGCGTCCGTCGTCAGATCGCGGGATGACGTGGCCAAGGCGTCGGCCATGGCCTCCATTTGTTTGGCTTCGACGGATGAGATACTGATAAAGTCGCCAAAAACATCCAACAGCTTGTTCGAGGCTGCCGCCGACTGGCCAATCTCACAGTTACTTTCGATAGCGACGCGATAGGTCACGTCTTTTTCCTCGGCCACGCGGGCCAATTGCCGCTGTAGGTTGGTCAGAGGGCCGATCATCTTGCGGATCATAAGTGTCGCAATGAACAGGAACGCCAGCGAGGCCGATTGCGCAATCGCCGTAAAGTTGACGATGACATCACGGCGGAATTGGTCGCCAACCGCACGGTCCAGACTGGCGTCTGCAATCAGGCTGTCGATCCAGCCGCTGATCAGTTGATAATTCAGTAGCCCCGAAATCGTCGCGCTGAGCACGGTCAGCATGAATAGCGATATCGGGAGTTTCAGAGCGATCCGCTCGTTACGCCTTGGTCTCACCACTTTTTTTACCTATGTGTGGAAACGGCTGGCCAAACAAAATGATTAGGCCATTTTGCCAGAAAAATACGTATAGCTGCCCCAACTGTCGGTCATACGACGCATAGCTGCCATTCGTTGCCTTCCCTTTGGAAAAGGACTAGGTATCCAAGGAACTGGCCGGAGGACCAAACATATGCGTGACTTGAAAATTCCCGCTCAGCGTCACCCTGAAAAAGCGCATCGTCCTGACAATGCGCAGCCCAAGAAACCCGACTGGATCCGCGTCAAGGCACCGACCTCGGCGGGGTACAAGGAAACACGCAATATCATGCGTGAAAACAAGTTGGTCACCGTCTGCGAAGAGGCGGGCTGCCCAAATGTCGGCGAATGTTGGAGCCAAGGTCACGCCACTATGATGATCATGGGCGAGGTCTGCACGCGGGCCTGTTCGTTCTGTAACATTGCAACCGGTAAACCACCTGAGGCACTGGACGTGTTTGAACCGGGCCGTGTGGCGGATGCGGTTCAGAAACTGGGCCTGAACCACGTGGTGATCACCTCGGTGGACCGCGACGATATCGAGGACTGCGGCGCAGAACACTTTGCCCAGACGATCCGCGCGATCCGTCATCGGTCCCCGAAAACCACCATCGAAATTCTGACGCCAGACTTCCTAAAGTGTGATCCGTCGGTTCTTGAAATCGTGGTCGAGGCCAAACCGGACGTCTTCAACCACAACCTTGAAACTGTGCCGGGGCTTTATCCCGAGGTGCGGGCAGGGGCGCGGTATTTCCATTCGCTGCGTCTGTTGCAGCGGGTCAAAGAGCTCGACCCTACCATGTTCACCAAGTCGGGGATCATGGTTGGCCTTGGCGAAGACCGTCAGCAGGTTGCACAGGTCATGGATGACATGCGGGCCGCTGATATCGATTTCCTGACGATTGGTCAGTACCTACAGCCAACCCCAAAACACCACGCCGTTGATCGCTTTGTCACGCCGGACGAATTCGCCCAGTACGAAAAAGCGGCCTATGGCAAAGGGTTCTTGATGGTCTCGGCAACGCCGCTGACGCGGTCGTCGTATCACGCAGGGGACGATTTCGTCCGCCTGCGCGAGGCACGCCTGAAAAAACTAGGCATGGCCTGATGTAAGCGGCCCGAGGGCCGCTTACTCTACATCCGGTAGCATGGCGATATAGGCCGCGATTGCCTCGCGGTCTTCTTGCGGTAGCTGGGCCATGTTCTTGACAACATGGGCCATTTCACCACCTGCCGTGTCGAATTCTGGTGTGAATCCGGACGTCAGATATTCGGTGATATCATACTCAAGCCAGCCAAGGGCCGATGGCGTGATGTTTGGGATTTGCCCTGACCCGGACGGGTTCGGCGCACCGCCCATCCATCGGCTGGTTTGCAATCCACCCATCGCGTTGCGCGATGTATGGCATTCCGCACAATGCGCCAGACCTTCAGCCAATTCACGGCCGCGCATCTGTTGGTCAGTCAGATCACCGTCCACGACCCAGTCATCGCTAAAGAAGAGCAGCTTCCAGCCGCCTACCGAACGCCGGATATTGAACGGAAAGATCAGTTCATGATCCTGACTTGGAATCTCCGAGGCGGGCAGGGTCTGCATGTAGGCAGCCAGATCCACGATGTCCTGTGTGGATGCACGGGTATAGGATCCATAGGGGAACGCGGGGTAATAGTGCTGACCCTCGGGGGATACCCCCTGTTTGACGGCATTCACCAGATCAAGCGTGTCCCAAGCACCGATACCATGAACAGGATCCGAGGAAATATTTGGCGCATAGAAGGTGCCAAACTCGGTTTCAAAGGTCTGACCACCGGACAGGACCAGCGACCCGTCATCCGCACCCTTTGCGATATGACATGACGCACAGCCGCCCGCGGCAAAAACAAGCGCCCCTTTTTCGGGGTCACCGGTCATTCCGGCAATTGCATCGTCTGAAAGGGGTGACGGCGCGGTCAAAAACCACGCCGTTCCAATCCCCGCTACGATCACCGCAGCAGCACCGCCAAGTCGTTTGGCTTTCATGACTTAGCCTTGTGGCTTGCGATAGCTTTGGTGACAGCCGCCACACGATGCACCAAGCGCACCCATCGCACCTTGAAGGCTATCAAGCCCTTCGCCCGCTGCGGCCTGCATCGCTGCGGCAGCGGCCGCATAGTTAGCACCAGCCGCGCCAACACCGGCGAAGTCTTCCCAGATGGCAGGGAGGGCAGCCGAAATTTCCATCGCGTCACTGTCCGAACCGGCAGGCCAATATGGCATCTGGTTCATTTGCGACAGAACAACAAGGTTGTCAGCGGCGGCTTGCGCAGCAGCGGCGTCATAGTCGGCGCGACCGCGTGCCATGTTGCCAAGCGTACCAAGGTTGAAGGCCAGAAGCTGCATGTGCGACTGGCGGGCTTTGACAGCACCTTCAAGCGCGTCTTGTGCGACGACCGGGGTCACTGCGGTGGCTGCGACAGCGGCAACAGCAAAGAGTTTGGCTAGAGTTTTCATCGGGCTCTCCGAAATAGAATTAACCTGTACCAATAGGGTACATGTGAATATTATCGTGACCACCCCGCATTTTTGTGAATGGCTAGTCGAAAAATGCACAAGGAAAACTGGGACGACCTTCGTTTCGTGCTCGCAGTGGCTGAAACCGGCTCTGTAAGTGCCGCTTCGCGCTTACTTGACGTCAATCATGCCACTGTTTTGCGCCGAATCTCTGCGTTTGAGGAACAGCAGGGCGTCGAAATTTTCAATCGCTCGGCTCAGGGCTATAAGGTTCCGGCCGATAAAATTCGCGTGATCGAGGCCGCCCGCGAGGTGGAAACGGCCGTTTGCGCGCTCCGCAGTGTGATGCGCGGCAAAGAGGCCCGA
The DNA here is from genome assembly GCA_965215785.1 of Marivivens sp. Lineage (GTDB taxonomy): Bacteria > Pseudomonadota > Alphaproteobacteria > Rhodobacterales > Rhodobacteraceae > Marivivens. Next base: position 2,426,122 of record OZ244120.1, read on the forward strand.
CTCAGCGGAGTGGTGACCGTCACCTCAACCGACTCGCTTTGTATGTCGGTATTGCCGGATGTTTTGACAGCCATGCGCGCAGACCTGCCCGAACTGCGGATCGAGCTGCATTGTTCGAATGATCATGTGGATCTGTCGCGGTTTCAGGCGGATTTATCTGTCCGTCCGACGACCCAATTGCCCCAAGATATGGCCGGTGAAATCGCGGGATATATGGAGGCGCGGGTCTATCGCAAACGGGGCATGAACGCCGATGCGCCTTGGTTGGCAATGCGGGGGGTGATCGGGCGAACCGCGCTGGCCAGAGATATCGACGCAATGGTCGATCCGGACAACTTTGCCAGCGGCGCCGATAGTTTCGTTGTTCTGGCCAAGATGGTCAGCTCTGGACTGGGGCAAACGGCCTTGCCCGTGTGTCTGGCGGCCAATGATCCCGACCTAGAAGAAGTCGATATCGCCCTGAGCCAACAGGCGTCTATTCCGATCTGGGTCGCCTCACATGCCGAGCTAGCCAATGCGCCACGTTTGAAATCGGTCCGCAGGACCATGCGTGACCAGATCGCGGCGCATCCTCTTATTCAGGCTCCGTAAAGCGGACCGATCCGATAAAGGGCAGGTTGCGGTTCCGCTGGGCAAAGTCGATGCCGTAGCCCACCACAAATTCATCCGGAATTTCAAAACCGGTCCAATCGGCCTTAAACGGAACCTCACGCCGCGCGGGTTTATCAAGCAGCGCAATGGTTTTCATCCGGGCAGGGCCGCGGGTGGACAGGTATTCGGTCACCTTGGTCAGGGTGTGGCCGGTATCAACGATATCCTCGACCAGCAGCACATCGCGGTTTTCAATTTGACCGCGCAAGTCCTTGAAAATGCGGACCTCTCGGCTTGAGGTCATTTCATCACCGTAGGACGATGCCTCTAGGAAGTCGACCTCTACCGGCAAATCCAATTCGCGCACCAGATCGGCGATGAACACGAACGATCCGCGCAGCAGACCTACCACAACCAATTTATCGGTATCGCTGAACTCTGTCCGAATATCCCGCGCCAATGCCTCGATACGGGCGGCAATGGCCTTGGCCGAAATCATTTCATCGATGACATAGGGGCGTTGCGTCATTTTTGGTCTCCGAAGTCTGCGTTAGGCCTACCACATCCGGCGCGGATGTCAGCCCAAGAATCCGCCCCTAGGGCTTGCACCTTGGGTCATGCTGCGTATGTAAAGGCCCAAAGAACGGAGCCGACATGCCACATCATTCCGAAACCCGCGTTCTGCCATACACCGCACAGCAGATGTACGATCTGGTTGCGGATGTGTCGTCATATCCCAAATTCCTGCCGTGGACAGCGGGCGCGCGGATCCGGTCAGTGACTGACAAGGGCGACCACAGCGAAATGCTGGCCGATCTGGTGGTGTCGTTCAAAGTGTTCCGTGAAAGTTTCGGCAGCCGCGTGTTGCTGTGGCCGGCGCAGAACAAAATCGACACCGCCTATATTGATGGCCCGTTCAAACACCTTGAAAGCACATGGATGTTTCGGGATGTCGATGGCGGCTGCGAAGTGTCATTCGAGGTTGATTTCGAATTCCGGAGCAAACTGCTCCAAGGGGCGGCGGGCATGTTTTTCAACGAAGCCATGCAACGCATTGTGCGCGCGTTCGAAAGCCGGGCGGCGACCCTTTATACGTAAAAAGGCCCGCACATGGCGGGCCCTTCTAAATCTTTGGTCCGGTAATTACGACTTGGTGTCGTAGGCGCGTTCACCGTGTACCGCGAGGTCGAGACCTTCGGTTTCGGTTTCTTCGTCAACGCGCAGTGGTGTGATCAGACCAACGATTTTCGCGATCACATAGGTTCCGACGATGGTGAAGACACCAACGATTGCCAGTGCGCCCAGCTGAGCCGCCCATGCGCCAGCGCCGAAGGCCGCGATCATGATGGTGCCGAAGATGCCGCCAACACCGTGTACCGCAAACACGTCCAGTGTGTCGTCGATGCTCAGTTTGTTGCGGATCAGGTTCACAGCTTCCTGACACAGGACGCCAGCAACCGCACCGATGATCAGTGCCTCAACCGGACCAACAAAGCCCGATGCAGGTGTGATCGACGCCAGACCAGCGATGGTACCGGTGACGATGCCAACCAGCGACGCGCGGCCGAATTTGATCTTTTCCCAAAGTGCCCAAGTCAGCGAAGCGGTTGCCGCCGAGATGTGGGTCACGGTCAGCGCCATGGCTGCGCCACCATCGGCCGCCAGCTGCGAACCGCCGTTGAAGCCGAACCAGCCGACCCAGAGCATCGCTGCACCGATCATGACATAGCCAGGGTTATGGGGTGGGGTGGTGTTGTTTTTGCGTGCGCCCAGCATGACAGCCAGAACCAGCGCCGCCAGACCTGCAGTTTCGTGAACAACGATGCCACCAGCAAAATCGCGAACACCGGTGTCGCCAAAGATGCCGCCATCCGCAAGGAAACCGCCGCCCCAGATCCAATGCGCGACGGGCGCATAGATCAGCAGCATCCACGCCGCCGAGAACAGCAGAACAAAGCCAAAGCCGATACGCTCAACGTATGCGCCAACGATCAGAGCAGGCGTGATGATCGCAAAGGTCATCTGGAACGCAAAGAACAGAACCTCGGGCAGGGTGCCCGATACGGTGTCTGCATCGACGCCGTTCAGGAACATTTTGCCCAGACCGCCCCAATAGGCGCCGTCACCACCGAATGCGATCGAATAGCCTGCGACCAACCACAGGACGCTCATCAAACATGCGATAGCAAAGCAGTGCATGAAAACGCTGAGCACGTTGCGCGCCCGAACTAGGCCGCCATAGAACAAGGCAAGGCCCGGCAACGTCATAAATAGGACCAAGGCCGTCGCGACCAGAATCCAAGCGGTATCCGCTCCGTTCATTGATTTCCCCTCCAATTGAACTGGGTTTTCCCGATTATTGGATCAGGCAAAGGCAACAAAAATACTGCCCTGAAAAGCATCTCAGAGGAAAAAATGCTGATTAATTACTGTGCATGTTTGGCTTTGATTAAAATTTAATCGCTAAAATACATAATGCACAAAATTAAGTCGCAATATGGCTCAGGCGATCAAAAACCAGTGAAAGCGCATGGTCACGTGTCGCGCTGCGCACATTTTCGCGGCCAATGGCGCCAAATTCGACAGTTTCGGTGCGCGTTCCCGTTTTACTTGTGATGCCAAAACAGACACGCCCCTCGGGTTTGTGGTCGCTACCGCCGGGGCCAGCGATGCCAGTGACCGCAATCGCGATATCCGCGCCAGAGGCCGATCGCGCGCCTTCGCACATTTGTTTAGCGACCTCTTCGGAAACCGCGCCAAAGGCATCCAATGTGTCTTGTAGCACCCCAAGCAACTGAACTTTGGCGTCATTACTATAGGTGACAAACCCGAACTCAAAGACCGCCGACGAACCGGCAAGGTCGGTAAGGGCCGCGCTGATCATTCCGCCGGTACAGCTTTCGGCCGTGGCGATGGTAACGCCTTGGTCGCGTGCAAGGTCCAGAATGTTCTGCCTTAGGGTCATAGCAGCATCAGCGGGATATGCCACAGAATGCCCAATACGATCACCGCGACACCAGCAAAAACACCGGCCCAGACATCATCCAACATCACGCCCAGCGGGTCATGTCGTGCGTCAGCCTTGCCAACGAGGCTGGGTTTCCAAATGTCGAACAGGCGGAACAGCAAAAAGGCACCGACCCATGCTGGCCATGGGAAGGTCGAGTTTTCAAAGCCCGCAACCCAAAAGGCAAACGATGGAAAGGCCAAGGCGATCCATTGCCCCGCCACCTCATCAATGACGATTTCCGACGGATCTTCGCCGGGCTTATCGCTGAGCTCGCGTTCGCACGCCCAAAACCCCCAGCCGACCGCGGCCAAGCAGGCCATCGCCAGAAGGGGAAAGCTGCCAAGATAGTGGAACAGAACGCCGAACGGCACCGCAACTGCCGATCCCCATGTGCCGGGGGCAGGGCGCAGACGGCCGACGAAAAAGAAGGTGGCGATAATATTGCTCATGTTTTCACCAATGTCGCTGTTGCGATTGAGGCTATACCCTCTTCACGACCAGTAAAGCCCAGTTTTTCAGATGTGGTCGCTTTGACGCTGACGCGATCAACATCCACGCCCATAATGCGGGCCATTTCTGTGCGCATCGCGACGGCATGAGGGCCGATTTTGGGGCGTTCGCAAATCAAGGTGCAATCAACGTTGGTGATTTCATAGCCCAGCTCACGCGCGAGGGCGCAGGCATGTTCTAGGAAAATATGACTGGCAGCCCCTTTCCATTTAGGATCGGTAGGCGGAAAATGTTGCCCAATGTCCCCACGGGCAAGGGCACCATAAATGGCATCGGTGACCGCGTGCATGCCGACATCTGCATCTGAATGCCCCTTGAGGCTGCGGTTATGCGGCACCTGAACGCCGCACAGCCACACGTGATCGCCATCGGTAAAGCGGTGCACGTCAAACCCGTTGCCCAGCCGTATATCCATTGTCGTCCTCAGTTTTGCTTCGGCCCGTGCGAAATCATCTGGGCCTGTGATCTTGATATTATCTTCGCTACCGTCAACGATTTTGACGGGGATGCCAGCGGCGCGCGCGACCTCGACGTCATCCGCGGCGCTGCCCGTTAGGGTCCGATGCGCCGATAGGATTTTGTCAAAGTGAAACCCCTGCGGTGTCTGCGCACGAAATAGGCCGCTGCGGTCCTGAGTGCCGGTGACCTGCCCCTCATCCCCGCGCCACAGCGCGTCGGTCACGGCGACCGCAGGTGCGGCGGCGGTGTGCGAATTTAGCGCATTGGCTACACGATCAATCGTGTCTCGATCAATCAAGGGGCGGGCGGCGTCGTGTATCAGAACGGTATCTGGAGAATAGGCCGCCAACGCCTCAAGTCCTGCGCGAACGCTGGCGTCCCGCGTTGCGCCGCCGGTAACGACGTGCCAATCCGGAAACTCTACCGCGCGGGTTAGGTCGTCTGGGTGCAGAACCAAAACCTTGATGTCGCAAAACTGAAATTTGTCGACGGTCCAATCAATCACGCGCCGACCAGCGAGCGGCTGCCACTGTTTCGGGATCGGGCCCCCGGCGCGTGTTCCGCGTCCTGCTGCAACGATTAAGGCGGCTGTTTTCATAGCGTTCCTCTGATTTCTGCCTTCCTACGGTGACAGACGCTGTGACGCAATTGGTGACAATTTACACAAATAGCTGCCCAATTTTTAATCAAATGATGAAAATAACCCACAATCTGGGCGGGTTCGCGTTGTGAGTGGCGCACGAAAGGTCTAGATCAGGGTCGAACGCACAACAAATGAGCATTTAGGGCGTGGCGAATACCGAATCTATCGACCTCGGCGCACTGACGCTGACACCCAAAGTGGCATTGGCCCCTTTGGCGGGCATTACCGACCTGCCGTTCCGGCAGTTGGTATCGTCGTTCGGCGCTGGATGGGTTGTGTCGGAAATGGTCGCCAGCCAAGAAATGGTCCAGGCCAAACCGGGCGTGCGCGAACGGGCCGAACTGGGGTTCGATCAGGCAAACACGGCTGTGCAATTGGCTGGGCGCGAAGCAAGCTGGATGGCCGAGGCCGCCCGCATGGTCGCGGCCAACGGCGCCAAGATGATCGACATCAATATGGGCTGTCCCGCCAAAAAAGTGACCAACGGCTATTCCGGATCGGCGTTGCTGCGGGATTTGGATCATGCGCTGACCCTGATCGAGGCTGTGGTCGAGGCGGTCGATCTGCCAGTGACACTAAAAACGCGGCTCGGGTGGGATGATACCAACCTGAACGCCCCCATTCTGGCCAAACGTGCGGAAAATGCGGGCATCCGAATGATCACGATCCACGGGCGCACACGGTGTCAGTTTTATAAGGGCGCGGCTGATTGGGATGCGATCCGTCAGGTTAAGGACGCAGTGTCGATCCCTGTTATTGCAAATGGCGACATCACATCCGGCGCCAAGGCCCGCGATGCGCTGGCCGCCAGCGGCGCCGACGGCGTGATGATCGGACGCGGCGCGCAGGGGCGGCCATGGGTTCTGGCGCAGGTCGCGGCTGAACTGAACGGTGTACCGATCCCGCCCGAACCGACACCTGCCGCGTTCATAGAAATGGCCTGTGCCCACTACGAGGCGATGCTGTCGTTTTACGGGGCCGATCTGGGTGGACGCGTGTCGCGCAAACATTTGGGGTGGTACATGGATCACGCCAATACCGACGGTCCCCTGCGCCGCGAGGTGCTGACCGAAAAAGACCCGCAAAAGGTTTTAGCTCTGCTGTCGGACGCCTTGGTTCCGCAAGAAATGGAAGTCGCATGATCGTAGATCAGAACCTTTGGAATTCGCTGCCAGCGCCGTCGATGTTGCTTGATGCAAACGACGTGATTGTTGACTGTAATCCTGCCGCTGAAAGCTATCTGAACCTTTCGTCCAAGGCATTGATCGGGTCGCCGCTTTGGGAAAAGGTGTTGATTGATGCCCCGCTTGAGGGACCGTATCAACGCGCCAAGGAAAATCAGTCCAACCTGTTTGTGAACGATGTCGATGTTGGTTCGGGCGAACGCGCCCCACGGCAATGCAACATCCAGTTTTCACCGCTGCAGGGATCGGATGGCAAAATCCTGATGATCATTTCCCCGCGCGAGATTGCCAGCCGGATGAATGCGAACACTTCATCAACCAAGGCCGCAAAATCGGCGATCGGCATGGCGGAATTGTTGGCTCATGAAATCAAGAACCCTCTGGCGGGGATCACTGGCGCGGCGCAGCTGCTGTCGATGAACCTAGAGGCCAATGATCAGGAAATGACCGATCTGATCGTCGATGAATGCCGCCGTATCGTGAAACTGCTGGAACAGGTCGAACAGTTCGGCAACCTTATCAAGCCTGCGGTATCGCCGGTCAACATCCATGACATTCTGGACCGCGCCCGTCAGTCGGCCTCGGTCGGGTTTGGCGCGCATATGATGTTTGTCGAAGATTACGACCCATCCCTGCCACCCGCATTTGCCGATGGGGATCAGTTGCTTCAGGTGTTCCTGAACCTGCTAAAAAACGCATCCGAGGCCGGAAAAGCCGGCGGTAATATCCGGCTGCACACGTTCTATGATGCGTCCTTGCGCATTCGCCGTTCCCCCGATGAGGAACCGGCGCGCCTGCCGCTTCAGATCGAAATTATTGATGACGGCCCCGGTTTGCCGCCCGAAATCGCCTCGGACGTTTTCGAACCTTTTGTGTCGGGGCGTGAAAACGGCACGGGATTGGGGCTGGCGCTTGTTTCAAAACTTGTCGGCGACAATGGCGGATGGATTTCCGTGGACTCGGTGCCAGGGCGCACTGTGTTCCGCGTGTCCCTGCCGATTGTGCCCAAAACTTTTCAGAATGATGGAGTGAACTAATGGACGGTACTGTTCTTGTTGCCGACGATGACCGCACAATCCGCACGGTGCTGACGCAGGCGCTCACGCGGGCGGGATGTAAGGTTCACGCGACTTCATCACTGGTGACGCTGATGCGTTGGGTCGAAGAGGGCAAAGGTGATCTGGTGATTTCCGACGTTGTGATGCCCGACGGGAACGGGCTTGAACAACTGCCCAAAATTGCCGAGGCTCGACCAGGTCTGCCTGTGATCGTCATTTCGGCGCAGAATACGATCATGACCGCCATTCAGGCAGCCGAGGCCGAGGCCTATGATTACTTGCCGAAACCCTTTGACCTACCGGACCTGATGAAACGCGCCTCGCGTGCTCTTGAGGTCAAGCGCCGTGTTTCAACGCCGCGCTCGACGGCCGAGTTTGAGGATAAGACCGGTGATCTGCCACTGGTTGGTCGGACACCGGCGATGCAGTCGCTGTATCGTTTGGTCGCGCGGGTTATGAACACGCCTTTGCCCGTGCTGATCACCGGTGAAAGCGGCACAGGCAAATCGCTGATTGCGCGGGCGATCCACGATCTTTCTGACCGCCGGACACTGCCATTTGTGATTGTTGCGCCCGGCGATTTGAACGGTATGGACGGTCCGTCCAGCGTGCTATCCAAGGTCAAAGGCGGCACGCTCTTGTTTGATGAGGTCGGTGATCTGACTGACGATGTTCAGGGCCGGATCGTTCGGATGCTGGATAACCTTGGTGAAAACGCACCGCGGATTATGGCGACAAGCCAGATTGATCTGATGTCACGGATGGAGGCGGGCGAGTTCCGCGAAGACCTGTTTTATCGACTGTCGGGCGTGACCATCGCAGTGCCATCCCTGCGCGAACGGGTGGATGACATTGGTTTGCTGGCTGACCATTTCCTATTGCGGTCGGAACGCGATGGTATGCCGTCGCGGCGCCTATCGTCGGCTGCTCTCGAACTGGCACGGGCCTACAGCTGGCCTGGCAACGTGCGTCAGCTTGAAAACGCGATGCGCCGTTTGGTCGTAACCGCCGCCGAGGACGAAATTTCGCGCACCGAAATGGAAACCATCCTGCAGAACCAGCCAGCGATGGAACCGCTGCGTGGGGGCGGCGAGGGCGACAAGCTATCGGCATCGGTTGCGAAACACCTGCGCCGGTATTTTGACCTGCATGGTGGCGTACTGCCGCCGCCCGGTTTGCATCAGCGGATCCTGCGCGAGGTCGAAACGCCGCTGATCGAAATTGCGCTAGATGCAACAGGCGGAAATCAGGCGAAATGCGCTGACCTTCTGGGCATCAACCGCAACACGCTCAGAAAGAAGATCACCGAACTCGATATTCGCGTGACACGGCGCCGTAAGCTGATGTAATTTCGCCACAAGGCGTGACCCAAGAGTCGCACATGTGCGAAATTGGGCTCATTAAATGGCGGTACGGGCACTGCTCGAGAGAACTTAAGGGCAGGGATGCAACAATCCCTTATCATGAAGTCGATCCGTTGGTTGAACCGGTGGCGGCAGCTTAGGAGTGTTCAGAATTTCGGAACACTGGCCTTGGTCGTTCTTGGGCCTCTGCTGGCTGTTTTGACCTATGTTGTCCTTGGTCCGCTCGATCAGGGCAGCGATGATGAAACGCTTCGACTCGTCCTTCTTATTGATCTTGTTTACATTTTGGTGGTCGCGGCACTGGTAATGCAGCGTGTGGCCACCGTTGTTGCCGCCCGTCGGGCCAAATCCGCCGGTTCACGGCTGCACCTGCGTTTAACGGCGGCCTTTGCGCTCTTGGCGCTGATCCCGACGGTATTGGTTGCGGTTTTTGCGGTTCTGTCGATCAACTTTGGCCTAGAGGGCTGGTTTTCGCAGCGTGTTGGGAATGTTCTGTCCAACTCGCTCAGTGCCGCGCAGGCCTATGAGGGCGAACACAAAGAGGAGCTTAGACGCGACGCAACCGAGCTGGCCGACTTTTTGAACGAACGCCGCCAGCGGACCCCGTTTATGGATGATGGGCAGGTCCGCGAAGCCTTGGCCGAACGCAGCGATCAGATCGCGCGGGGCCTGACCGAGGCCTTCGTGATCGACAGCACAGGGGCCATTCGCGCCCGCGCGCCCGGATCGTTCCTGTTTGATCTTGAACCTCTGACGCCCGAGCAAATTCAAACAGCCATCACCGACGGCGGTTTGCTGATCGAAGATTGGGACAACGACGAATTCCGGTTTGTTATCCCGCTCGATAGTTTTCTGGATCGGTTCCTGTATGTCAGTCGCCAAGTCGATGGGTCGATTCTGTTGTTGCTGGATGACACCCGCGAAACGGTTGGGCTTTATCGCCAGCTTGAAAACGAACGCGGGCGGCTGCTTTTCGAATTTGGCCTACTTTACATAGGCTTCGCCGTCATTCTTATTCTTGCGGCGATCTGGGCCGGTCTGTGGTTCGCCGAACGTTTGTCGCGGCCGGTCGGGCGGCTGGTTCTTGCGTCCCAGCGTGTTGGTCAGGGCGATCTTGATGTTCGGGTTTATGTCGACCGCGGCGACGATGAAATTGCGCAATTGGGTCGTGATTTCAATAATATGACCGCTAAACTTAAAGAGCAGCGCGAAGAGCTTCTGGATAACACGAACCAGATCGAAGAACGTCGCCGCCTGTTTGACTCGGTTCTGGCCTCAATCACATCAGGGGTGATCGGTCTAGATACCGTTGGGCGGATTACCTTTGTGAACCGGTCTGCGCGGCGTCTGCTTGATGTGTCTAGCCGCCAACTTGAACTGCATATCAACGATGGCGTGCCGGAATTTGCCGCCCTTTTTGAACGCTTGCGGGATGAACAGCGCGAGGTGGTTCAGGAACAGTTGCAACTGGTGCGAGGCGGGCAGCAGGAAACCCTACTGGTGCGCATGTCGACACGTCGCAACGCCGCCAAAACCCACGAAGGATATGTGGTCGCCTTTGACGATGTCACCGACCTTGTGTCCGCGCAGCGCACAGCAGCATGGGGCGACGTTGCACGGCGCATCGCGCATGAGATCAAGAATCCGCTGACACCGATCCAGCTGTCGGCTGAACGAATCAAGCGCAAGTTTTCGTCCCGCGTGGGCGAGGATTCAGAGGCGCTTGAACAGATGACGGCTGTTATCGTCCGGCAGACCAATGATTTGCGTAGGATCGTTGATGAATTTTCGAAATTCGCCCGCATGCCGGAACCTCAGCGTGCCGTGACCGAGCTTCGATCGTTGGTTCAGGGCGCTGTTACCTTGCAGGAAAGCGGTTTGCCGGATGTGCGGTTCAACGCGAGCCTCGAACGCGGAGACGTTTGGGCGAATATCGACGACACAATGATCGGTCAGGCGTTGACCAATCTGATCAAGAACGCTGGCGAGGCGATCGAAACCCGTCAGGAAAAGATGGGAACAGATTTTGTTCCTGAAATTCGCGTGACCCTGAAATCACAGGATCAAACCGCGACAATCACAATTTCAGACAATGGGATTGGCCTACCACAGGACCGCGCCCGTTTGTTTGAACCCTATGTCACCACACGCGACAAAGGGACCGGCCTTGGGCTGCCGATTGTGAAAAAGATTATCGAAGAGCATGGTGGTTCCCTCACGCTTGGGGACGCCGAAAGTTTTGACGACACTGACCATGTCGGCGCATTGGCGGTTGTGACCTTACCGCTGATCGACGGGGCAGGAAAAGAGGACAGACAACGTCTGTTTGAGGGGACACTATGAGCGATATTTTGATTACGGACGACGAACGCGATATTCGCGAATTGATCGCCGATATTTTGCAGGACGAAGGGTATTCGACCCGTTTGGCTGGCAATTCCGAGGAATGCCTTGCCAACCTTGAGGATCAGAAACCGGCGCTAATGATCCTCGATATCTGGCTAAAAGACAGCAACATGGATGGCATCGACATCCTTAAAAAGGTCAAACGCGATCACCCAGAAATACCGGTCGTGATCATTTCCGGCCATGGCAACATCGAAATTGCGGTCGCTGCGATCAAACAGGGCGCGTATGACTTTATCGAAAAACCGTTTAATATCGACCAGTTGCTGGTCGTTATTCGACGTGCGATGGAGGCATCGCGCCTGCGCCGCGAAAACCAGGAACTGAAACGTGGTGACGCCCCAGTGCGCGAAATGCTGGGCGATAGCGCGTCTTTCCGCGCGCTGAAGTCGCAGTTGGACAAGGTCACGAAATCCAATGGCCGGATCATGCTGACCGGCGCGGCAGGCAGCGGCAAGGAATTGGCCGCACGCTATATTCACGCCAATTCGAACCGTGCCGATGCGCCGTTTGTGACTGTGCCCTGTGCATCGGTCGAATCCGACCGCATGGAAGAGGTTCTGTTCGGCCGCGAAAGCAGCGACCGCGGGATCGAAAAGGGTTTGTTGGAACAGGCCAACGGCGGTGTCGTGTTTTTCGATGATGTCGCGGAAATGCCCGCTGGGACGCAGGCGAAAATCCTACGCGTTTTGGTGGACCAAAGCTTTAACCGCGTTGGGGGATCGACCAAGGTGCAGGTTGACCTGCGGGTGATTTCATCCACCAGCAAAAACTTGCTCGAAGAAATCGAGAAAGGCACCTTCCGGCAGGAGCTTTATCACCGTTTGAACGTTGTTCCGATCGCTGTTCCAAGCCTTGAGGAACGCCGCGAAGATATTCCACTATTGGCGAACCACTTTATCGAGGTTCTGCACGACACCCAGGGGTTGCCGAAACGCGAATTGGGCGAAGATGCGCGTGCGTTGCTTCAGACCATGCATTGGCCCGGCAACGTTCGGCAGTTGAAAAACGTTATCGAACGGGTGCTGATCCTTGGGGATGGCAACGATGCGATCCAAGCCCGCGAATTGCCAGCCTCTGAGGAACAGGCTGTCGATGATGGCCGCGTGGTGCTGTCCGGTGCCTTGGCGACCTTGCCATTGCGCGAGGCGCGGGAATTGTTCGAACGGGAATATCTGTTGACCCAGATCAACCGGTTCGGCGGCAATATCAGCCGCACAGCCACCTTTGTAGGAATGGAGCGGTCCGCGCTGCACCGGAAACTAAAATCACTTGGTGTTGTGACATCGGTTAAATCCGGTGCGCGCATTGCACATGTTGATGGTGACTAATCAGCGATAGCTGTTCACAATGGCGCGCAGATTGGACGACATCGTCCGTTCGATCAACTCGACCCGCTGGGATAGGGGCACCGCCTCTAGATGCACGCCTTCTTGTGCGGCTTTGCGTTCGTTGAACTTGGCCAAAAACAGCCGCATGCCTGGCTCGTTTGAGCGGACAAAATCGAGCATCAGTTGATTGGCGATTATGACACGGTCCACCGGATCGTCGGCCGCCCCTGAAATCGCGTCAAACCGATTGATTAAATTAGCCTTTTCAGCCGCATCAACATCGATGACGGCCTCTAGTTTAAGCTCTTGCGGGTCTGCAAAATAACGGTACGCGGTTTCCGTTGATATGCCAGCACGCTGTGCCACCGACGCAACAGTCACCGGTTTGTTTTCGGTCATCAGATCCCGCGCAGCCTCCAACAGCTGATTGCGAGTTCTGATTTTCTGCCCGACGCGACCCGAGCTAAGCGCATTTTCACGATAGATCGTCGACATGAAAACCATTTGTCCTTTATCGTTTTGGGCCCGTAGGCCCACCTCCGTCCGTTGGATGGGGTTCCATCCAGACCGCGATGGCCGAACCGGCACACCACAGTCGGGGGTTTGTCGTTTCGCCGACATTGACCCCTGCGGAATGTTCTGACACAGCTAGCGGGACGATTGGCGGGGAAAGTTTCGGCATGAAAGTCATTATTTGTGGTGCAGGTCAGGTCGGCTGGCAGATTGCAAGGCACCTTTCGGGCGAACGCAACGACGTGACGGTCGTTGATAATAACGCCGAACTTATTCGTCGCGCGACCGAGACGTTGGACGTGAACGGCATTGCCGGACATGCGTCCTATCCGGACGTTCTGGAACGGGCTGGGGCGCGTGATGCGGATATGATCATCGCTGCAACCCATTCGGACGAGGTGAACATGGTCACCTGTCAGGTGGCGCATTCGGTGTTCTCGGTCCGGCGCAAGATCGCGCGCCTACGGGCGCAAAGCTATCTTGATGCGATTTATTCCGATCTCTATCGCCGCGAACATATGCCTATCGACGTGGTGATCAGCCCCGAACGCGAGGTGGCCGAGGCCGCGTTGCAACGGCTTGCCTCGCCTACGACCTTTGACACCGAATTCTTTTTCGGTGGCAAGGGTCAGCTTCTGGGTATTCATATCGAACAGGATTGTCCGGTCATCCAGACGCCCCTGCGTCTGTTGACCGACCTGTTTTCGACGCTGGATGCCGTTGTCGTTGGCGTGCGCCGTGACGGCAATCTGTTTGCGCCCGAAGCTGGTGATCAGCTTTACCCTGGTGACGATTGCTATGTCTTCGTCAAACGCGAAGACACAAAACGGACGCTGGAAATTTTCGGCAAAGCCTCGGCCAAACAGGAACGGGTCGTCATCATCGGCGGCGGCAATGTTGGTCTAGGGGTTGCGCAGGCGCTAGAGGGCGGTCCGGATCGCGTGCGATGCAAGGTCATCGAAAAGGATCGCGTCCGCGCCGAAATCGCGGCGGACGCATTGGAACGGACCATTGTGCTCAACGGTGACGGTCTGAACGTCAATCTGTTGGAAGAGGCAAACATCAGTTCCGCCGACGCCGTTCTTGTTGTCACGGATGACGATAAGACCAACATGCTGGCCTCGGTCCGCGCTAAGGCGCTTGGTGCGAAAATGGCCATTTGTTTGACGAACGATCCAACGCTTGTTGGATTGATGGGCGCGCTCGACATTGATGCCTATATTAACCCGCGCGCCACAACGGTTAGTTCGATCCTGCGTCACATTCGCCATGGCCGTGTTCGGTCGGTATATTCGATCGGCGACGCCGAGGCCGAGATGATCGAGGCGCAGGTTCTGGGCACCTCGCCCATCGCCGGTGAAAAGCTGCGCGACATCAACTTCCCCGAAGGGGTGTTGCTGGGCGGTGTGCTGCGTGGTGACACGGTTCTGCGTCCAACGGGCGGTTTGCGGATAGAAGAGGGCGACGTGATCGCAATCTTTTCGCTGGCGGCTGACGTTCCGGCGGTGGAACAACTGCTTCAAGTATCGATTGACTATTTCTAATGCTGGCACGTCTGCGCGAATTGCCGTTCTTTGTGTTGTTGCTGGTTCTGTCGGGCCTGGCGATGCTGCTTCCGGCTATTTACGCGCTGTCGCTTGATGCCTTTGCGATTGCCCGCAGCTTTTTCTACGCCTGTATCCTGATCTTGCTGATCTCAGCATTGATCGGGCTGTCGCTGAATACGTATAAGGCCACCAGCATCGCGCGGAACCATCTGTTGACGCTGGTGTCGGCGTATTTGCTGTTGCCGCTGGTGTTTGCCGTTCCATTTCACGAAGGCCACGGGCAGACCACCTATTTCGATGCGTGGTTCGAAATGCTGTCGGATTTCACCACCACCGGCTCGACGCTTTATGATAACCCCTGGCGGGTCCATCCGTCATTGCACCTATGGCGGGCCATTGTCGGCTGGTTTGGCGGTCTGTTCACACTTGTGACTGTCTTGGCCATTCTGGCCCCGATGAACCTTGGCGGGTTTGAGGTGCGCGCAGCCCTTGAAAACAGCAATCAGGCGCAATCCTTTGTTCAAATTGTGCGGGTTGCTGGCACGTCCGAACGTTTGACGCGGTTCACATGGCAGATTTTTCCGGTTTACGGTGCGCTGACTGGCGCCTTGTGGATCGGGTTGACGGCTACGGGAGACTCGCCCTTTGTGGCCCTGTGTCACGCGATGAGCACCCTTTCCACCTCGGGCATATCGCCAATTGGCGGGGTCTATTGGGCCGAAAGCGGTTTTGCCGGCGAAATACTGATATTCCTGTTCATGGGATTTGCGATCACGCGGTGGGCCTTTGCGGGCGGCAACATGCTGCAGGAACGCGGACGCATTTACCAAGATCCCGAGGTGCGCATGGCGCTGGTCCTGCTGATCGTTGTTCCGGCGTTCCTGTATCTGCGCCATTTCTTTAGCTCGATCGAAGAAAGCCGGATTGAGGGCATCGGCGCTGGCCTGACATCCCTATGGGGCAGCATTTTTACGACCATGTCATTCCTGACCACCACAGGCTTTGAATCCAAGGCGTTCCCAACCGTCATGGATTGGTCAGAGCTGAGCAGCCCCGGTTTGGTTCTGGTCGGGCTTGCGCTGACGGGCGGCGGGATTGCGACGACCGCCGGCGGGGTCAAACTGCTGCGAATTTACGCGCTATTCCGGCATTCGGAACGGGAACTTGAACGGTTGGTGCATCCGTCATCGGTGGGCGGCAGTGGACAAGAGGCGCGCCGGATCCGTCGCCAAGGGGCCCAGATTTCATGGGTGTTTTTCATGCTGTTCGCCTTGTCCATCATTGGCACGATGGTTGCGTTGTCGCTGACGGGGGTTCAGTTCGAAAATGCCATGGTTTTGGCCGTAGCATCATTGTCCAATACCGGCCCATTGGTTGAGCTGGCAGCCGAGACACCGATCTCGATTTCGGGCATCACGGATGGTGCGAAATTCGTCCTCGCGATTGCGATGGTTCTGGGGCGTCTCGAAGCCTTGGCGATTATCGCGTTGTTCAATCCCGACCTTTGGCGCAAATAGCCCCGAAACTATGTGATTTTGGGGCTGGAAACTCCTCAAAACGTTGGACATACTCACCCGAAGAGGGGAGGCCGGTCCGCGGCCAACAAGAATAAAGGAAAAACCCAATGGCGGCTGACAAGCAAAATTTGCAGGACGCATTTTTAAACCACGTCCGAAAAGCAAAAGTTTCAGTCACAGTCTTTCTCGTGAACGGTGTCAAACTGCAGGGTGATATCACCTGGTTCGATAGCTTCTGCGTGCTTCTGCGCCGCGACGGGAAATCTCAACTGGTCTACAAAAGCGCTATCTCGACGATCATGCCAGCAGCGCCGATCAGCCTGTATGACGGGGACGAGTAATTTCTATTGAAACGGACAAGCCCGATACGCGGGCTTGGGTGCTCCATCCGGACATAAAATCAAATAGCGACCGACGCGAACCTGTGTCGGCCCTCGAAGAAGCTGTGTCGCTTGCAGCGGCGTTGCCTGGCCTTATGGTCGCGGGCAGCGACGTGGTTCCCTTGCCTAAGGTTCAACCGGGCAAGCTGTTCGGGTCAGGCAAGATCGAAGAACTGGCCGCCAAGTTCAAAACCCAAGACATCGAGCTGGTTCTGATTGACGGCCCTGTGACGCCCGTTCAACAACGGAACCTTGAAAAGGACTGGGGTGTTAAGATCCTCGACCGGACGGGTTTGATCCTAGAGATTTTCTCGGATCGGGCGCGCACGCGTGAGGGTGTGCTTCAGGTCGAAATGGCCGCCTTGTCCTATCAGCGAACACGATTGGTGCGGGCATGGACCCACCTTGAACGCCAGCGTGGCGGCTTGGGCTTTGTCGGCGGACCCGGCGAAACCCAGATCGAGGCAGACAGACGCGCCATTGATGAACAACTGGTTCGTCTGCGCCGGCAATTGGACAAGGTGGTGAAAACCCGCGTGCTTCACCGCAAGGCACGCGCCAAGGTGCCGTTCCCGATTGTGGCGCTGGTCGGCTACACTAACGCGGGGAAATCGACGCTGTTCAATCGCGTGACCGGTGCCGAAGTTTTCGCCAAAGACATGCTATTTGCGACACTTGATCCCACAATGCGCAGGGTCGACCTGCCCAGCGGGGATGAGGTGATCCTGTCCGACACGGTGGGCTTTATTTCTGACCTGCCGACCGAATTGGTCGCGGCGTTCCGCGCCACGCTGGAAGAGGTGCTTGACGCTGATCTGATCCTGCATGTGCGGGATATCAGTCATGACCAGACCGAGGAACAGGCCAAGGACGTTCGGGCGATCCTTCAAACGCTTGGCGTGAACGAGGAAAAGCCGTCGATCGAAGTGTGGAACAAGATCGACCAGCTGTCGCCAGATGAGGCCGACGCGATCCGTGTTCTGGCCGAACGATCCGAAGACATCCATACCCTGTCCGCGATCACCGGCGAAGGGTTTGACCAGCTGCTACAGGCGATCACGGATAAGCTGCGTCAGGCGCATCTGACCGAGGATCTTCATCTTGGCTTTGCCGATGGCAAACGCCGTGCGTGGCTGTTCAAAGAAGGCGTCGTAGACGAAGAACAGACCACAGATGACGGGTATATCCTGACGGTGGCATGGACACAGGTGCAGCGGGACCGGTTCCAGAAAATCTAGTTTTCCGGATTTAGGACTGTGATCCCGACAGCCGCCGCACGGGCGAGCGTCGGGTCAAGTGACATCGGAATATATTCCCCGCGACGCCACAACTCGCCCAGATCATCATAATGACGGCTCAGCGGGTGGCCCGATTGGCCTGTCGAAATGATAAAGACCGAGCTGTCAGGATCAGCAAAATCATAGACCCCGCGGTAACCTGCGGCGTGGATGTTGCGGAATGGCGTGTCCCCATCACCTTGGGTCAGGCCGCGCATCAGGGTGTTGTCACCCCCCGATGTCGATTGGCGGATGTTGGTGAACCAGTTGAGGAACGTCGCCTGACCCAGTTCGGGGTGTTCATGCAGGGCAAAATGCGCGTCGCCCCAGCGCAATGCCTCGACCCCGCCGCCATAGGTTTCATCAAGCCAGATCACCGCATCATCCAGCGCAACGCTTGCCATTTCTAGACAGGTTTCGACCGGCGCCGATTGCAACACATCACACCACGCGGCGGCCCCGTCGATGTTGCGGAACACGCGTTCGATGAACAGCGGTTCAAGGTGGGTGAACTCGGACGCCAATTCGCCCAGTTCGTCTTGGATCAACCGCTGTTGCAGGCTGCGCATCCACGCGGCGTAAATCAGCGGCTCGGGGCGGTGTTCGTTCATTTCCCCGTTCCAATTCGCCAAGAGCTGCAGCGCGGTTTGGCGCTTTGAGGCCAGCGTTCCAGAGGGGGCAGCCTCGCCGGTGAACCACAAATCCGCGCCAACCAACGGCAACAGCGACCGCGCCGAAAAGCTAACGGTGTCGAGCTGCGCCTCGATAAAGCTTTCGCGGGTGTGAACCTCGCGCATTTGCATCAAACGACGCAGGCGATTGATCCGCTGGGTATCGCCCCAGACGTAGGACAGATGGTCAGGAAAGACGGCATCTGTTGTCTTGTTGTTGGTGTTGCCAATAATGCCGCTGTCCGGTTCATAGACCATGGGGCCGCTGCCAGCAGGCAAAATGCCGTTCCAACGGTTTTCGGCGATGTAGCCGAAGGTGGGCAGGCGACCCTGGCTCTGGTGTTCGAAACTGCGGTCGGGCAGGGCGCCAATCACCTTCATCCCGATCCGGTTCCGGTCTGCAAGCACAAGGTTCATGGCAGGTGCCACCATTGTGTCAGTCGCCTCAAAGGCGTCGATGACATCGCGGGCCGACATCAGCCCGATCAGAGCCGACATCGAGGTGTCGCTGTCGCTTAGCCCTGTCCAGTTTAGTGTGGCAACGTGGTTTGGCGGCAGGATGCTGCGCAGGCCAAACTGTTCAACCGGCAGAACTGGCCCGTTGTCAGTCCACAACAGCTTGATCGTTTCTGCGGGGCCGTCCGCACGGGCGATAATGCTATCGCGGGTGCGGAAGGTGGACCAACCTTGCGTGTCCCGATACTGGGTCCGGTCGCTGGTGTTGACCTCTTCCACCGACACATCCATGTCGTCGACCCACGCGGCCGTAATCCCCCAGCCGAGCGCGGCGCTCCGCCCGCTAAAGACGACGGGGATGCCGGGAACCGTTGCCCCAATCACCCCGCCCGAGGTCAATTCGACCCGCGCCAGATACCATTGGGTCGGAACGGTCAATGCGGAATGGGGGTCATTGGCCAATAGGGTCGATCCGGTTGTTGACCGGCTGACCCCAGCGGTCCAAGCGTTTGAGGCACCGACATTTCCGTTTTCGCCATAAGGGGCCAAGGGATTGATCCGCTGCGCGTAGTCCACCGTTGTTTCCGGCGCAGATGGCACAAGGGCGGCATAGTCGGGCATCGCCACCACAGCCGAGCCGGGCGCATCAGGCAAAATGTCAGCGCGGCGATCATCGGCGATCAGCTTGGTCACATTCGCACGCAGCAGTTCGGCATCAAGCTGGGCCGAATACCGCAGCGCCATCAGTTTCAGCACAGCAATCGAATCCGCCGGTTGCCACGGGGCGATAGGCTGATTGAACAGCCACATTTCCGGCGCGCCGCGACCGCGCGCGCCTTCGTTCACCTCGGCCAGCCACGCGTTCACGCCAGCGGCATAAGCCGTCAGCGCGGCGGTGGTTTCAGGGGTTTGATCGTCGGCGCTGGCCACGGACAGGTTATACAAATCCAGCCGCCGCATCAGGATGTCCTGTTGCAGATAGGTAGACCCGAACAATTCGGACATACGCCCCTGAACCGCGCGGCGGGTCATGATCATCTGCCATAACCGGTCCTGAGCATGGACGAACCCTAGCGCAAAGAACGTATCCTGATCGTTGGTGGCAAACACATGGGGCACATTCGAATGGTCGCGAACAATCTCGACCTCTTCGATCAGACCATTAACTTGCAAATTATCCGAATAATCGGGCAGGGACCGCGCGGCAAAATAATACGCCAAACTGAACGCGGCCACGGTCAAAACCAATAGTCCGGTTGTCAGCCAAAACATCCAGCGGAAAAGCGTTGCCATGGGTCCTCGTTAGATTCGGGTTTTTCTTGTCGCTGCAGCCACTAAGCCCTAGTTGTTTAAGCGATGAGGGTCAAAGAACGAAAGAGTGACACATGGCAAAAGTAGCTTTTCTTGGATTGGGCGTCATGGGGTACCCGATGGCAGGTCATCTGGCCAAGGCCGGCCATGAGGTGACCGTATATAACCGCACAACCTCCAAGGCGGAAAGCTGGGTCGCCGAACATGGGGGCGCTTTCGGCAAAACACCGCGCGAAGCGGCGTCCGGTGCCGAGATTGTTTTTGCTTGTGTGGGTAATGACGATGACCTGCGGTCTGTGTGCACGGGGCCGGATGGCGCATTCCAGTCAATGGAAAAGGGCGCGATTTTCGTTGACCACACCACCGTGTCGGCCAAGGTGACCCGTGAACTTTACCAAGCGGCCAGCGACCTTGGGCTCGGATTTGTTGATGGGCCTGTGTCCGGCGGGCAAGCAGGTGCTGAAAACGGTGTTTTATCGGTCATGTGTGGCGGCGATCAGGATCATTTTGACAGCGTTGCCCCAGTGATCGATGCCTTTGCCAAAATCTGTCGGCGTTTGGGCGACAGTGGCGCGGGGCAATTGACCAAAATGTGCAACCAGATCGCCATTGCCGGTTTGGTGCAGGGCCTTTCGGAATCGCTTCATTTCGCGGAAAAGGCCGGTCTTGACCCCGCCGCCGTGGTTGAGGTGATCAGTCAGGGTGCCGCCGGTAGCTGGCAGATGTCGAACCGTTATCAGACGATGATTGATGACCATTTCGATCACGGCTTTGCCGTTGACTGGATGCGCAAAGATCTGGGCATTTGTCTGGACACCGCCGATGAAAACGGCGCAAGCCTGCCAGTTACGGCGCTGGTCGATCAATACTACAAGGACGTGCAGAAAATGGGCGGAGGCCGCTGGGACACCTCAAGCCTGTTCAAGCGGCTGCGCAAACTGGGATAACAAAAAAGGGGCCTTTCGGCCCCTTTTCTTATTTCTCTGGCAGAATGCCGCGTGGATTGAACCTAAGCACAAGCAGCAGGATCAGACCCATGGTGAACATCCGCATATGCGGAATGGCCTGTTCCATACGATCCACGAACCAGTGATCCGCAGGCAGACCTGATGTCACCACCTGAGCGATCCAGCTGCCTGCCTCGGGCACCTTGACCCACAGCCACCAGATCAGCACACCGCCGATGATCGAACCATAGTTGTTGCCCGAACCGCCAACGATCACCATGACCCAGATCAGGAAGGTAAAGCGCAGCGGTTGATAGGATGATGGGTTCAACGAGCTATCCAGCGTCGTCATCATGGCGCCAGCGATGCCGCAGATGGCGGACCCGATGATAAACACCTGCAAGTGGCGCGCGGTGACGTTTTTGCCCATCGCCGAGGCGGCGGTTTCGTTGTCACGAATGGCCCGCATCATCCGGCCCCAAGGGCTATTCAGCGCAAGCTGTGCCAAGACGATCAGCAACAGCAGCGACGCCGCGAGCAACAGGCTATAACCCAATTTGACATAAAGGGTCGACGCCGTCACCGGATCGAGGCCGAAGTTCGCAGCCTGTTCGATAAAGGCAGGGTTCTGTTGCAGATCGACCTCTTGCGGAACGGGACGGGGCAGGCCGTTGACGTTTTTCACGCCGCGCGACAGCCAGTCTTCGTTCTTGAGAACCGCGACGATAATCTCGGCGATGCCAAGCGTCGCAATCGCAAGGTAATCCGACCGCAAGCCCAAGGCGATTTTGCCGATCATCCACGCCGCACCTGCCGCCAAAAGACCGCCAACTGCCCAGCTTAGGATCACCGGCAGACCAAGACCGCCAAGGTTACCCGTCACCGATGGGTTCACAGCCTCAACCGCCTGAACGCCGCCATCAAACACCCAGCGGAACACAAAGAACCCAATGATCAGGGCGGCCACTGTGGCAATAGCCCTCGGGCGGCCCGGCTCCATCTTTGCGCGCAGCAGGATCGTGCCAAGGATCGTCATCGCGCCAAGGATCAGACCAAGGATGATCCGGACGCCGCCAGCGGCCCATGCCTCGCCCACGGGGTCGGTGGCCGTCAAAACAACCGCCAATCCCCCCAGCGCGACAAACCCCATGATGCCCGCATTGAACAGACCGGTGATGCCCCATTGCAGGTTCAGACCCAGCGCCATAATGGCCGATACCAAACCCATGTTCAGAATGGTCAGCGCCACGTTCCAATCGCCGGTGAAGATCCAGCCGTTAAAGCTGCCTTCGACAACCAAAAGACCGGCCATCGCAAGGAAAACAAGTGGTGTACGCATCGTATCGGTCATACGGATTGCCCCTTGAATAGGCCTGTGGGCTTGAACAACAGGACGACCACAAGGATCGCAAAGCTCACAGCGAATTTGTATTCGGTCGACAGAAGCTGAACCAGCGTATCGGGTTCAAGCGACTCTGGCATCAGATAGGTTAGAACCTTTTTCCAGGCATAGGTGATCATGACCTCGGAGAACGAGATTACGAACCCACCGGCAATGGCGCCAAGCGGGCTGCCAAGGCCACCGACAATTGCTGCCGCAAACACGGGCAGCAACAGCTGGAAATAGGTGAACGGCGAATAGCTTTTGTCCAAACCGAACAAAACGCCCGCCGTCGTCGCCAGAACTGCGACGATTATCCAAGTCACCATGACCACACGGTTCGGGTTGATACCGGACAAAAGCGCAAGATCTTCGTTGTCCGAAAATGCGCGCATGGATTTGCCAGTTTTGGTTTTGTTGAGGAACCAGAACAGCCACGCCACCAAAAGAACGGCAACCACAACCGTCAGGGCCTGCGATGTTTTCAGCGCAAGGCCTTCGTTCAGGCCGGACCATTCTTTGAAATCACGCGCCTTGATGATGAACCGCTGCCCGTCCGAGAAGTTGATGTCTTTCACACCGGCAAGGAAACGGATCAGGGCGTTCATGATGAACATGACACCCAGCGACACCATTACCATTACGACCGGAACAACCTTTTTCCGGCGATAGAACCGATAGACCGCAAAATCGGTGAACAGCAGCAATCCCGCCGTGATCGCAATCGCAAAAGGCAGGGCCAGCAGGGCGGTGGGCAAGGGGCCCAGATTGATGCCCCATGACTGGAACAGGGCCGTTCCGCCAATCGCAACCACGGTGCCAAAGGCCATGGTGTCACCATGGGCAAAGTTCGAGAACCGCAGAATGCTATAGATCAGGGTCACACCCAGCGCACCCAGCGCCAGCTGCGCGCCATAGGCGGTTGCGGGGATGAAAACAAAGTTGGTGAACGCCACCAGAGCGTTGAGAAAATCCATATCAGCCCCCCAAGAACGACCGACGAACGTCTGGATCAGCCAGAAGCTCTTTGCCGGTTCCGGTGTGTGCATTGGCGCCTTGGACCAGGACATAGGCACGATCCGCGATTTCAAGCGCCTGTTTGGCGTTCTGTTCCACCATCAGGATCGGCAGGCCAGTGCGCGCCACCTCGATGATGCGGTCGAACAGTTCGTCCATCACGATCGGGCTTACACCTGCGGTTGGTTCGTCCAGCATCAGAACCTTGGGCTGCGTCATCAGGGCGCGGCCAACGGCCACTTGCTGACGCTGACCACCCGACAGTTCGCCTGCCGCCTGCGAGCGTTTGTCACGCAGGATAGGAAACAGTGAATAGACCTGTTCCATGGTTTGTTTGATGTCGTCGTTGCGAATGTAGGCACCCATTTCGAGGTTTTCCTCGACCGTCATGGACGGGAAAATGTTGCGCACCTGCGGGACAAATCCCATGCCTTTCAACACGCGGTCCTGCGGGCTTAACGCGGTGATATCCTCGCCATCCAGACGGACAGCGCCGCTGCGGACATTGAGCATGCCAAAAACCGCCTTCATGGCGGTGGATTTGCCGGCACCATTGGGGCCAACGATAACAGCGATTTCGCCGGGGTTCACGGCAATGGTACAGTCATGCAGGATATCCGGCCCTTTGCCGTAGCCCCCCGTCATGCTGTCCCCGATCAGGAATGGTTCGCTCATGCGCCCACCTTGTCTTTGTTCTTTAGACCGGTGCCGAGGTAGGCCTCGATCACCTGTTCATTAGCCTTGATTTCATCAAGCGACCCTTCGGCCAGCACCTTACCCTCGGCCATACAAATGACGGGGCCACAGATTTTTCCGATGAAATCCATATCGTGTTCGATCACGACAAACGTGTATCCGCGTTCACGGTTCAGCTGCATGATCGCGTCGCCGATCGTCATCAGAAGGGTCCGGTTTACGCCAGCGCCGACCTCATCAAGGAATACGATCTTGGCGTCGACCATCATGGTGCGCCCCAGTTCGAGCAGCTTTTTCTGACCGCCGGACAGGTTGCCCGCTTTTTCGTGAGTCAGGTGGCTGATGGTCAGAAATTCCAAAACCTCGTCCGCTTTGGCACGCAGGGCGCGTTCCTGATCGGCGATGCGTTTGCGGCCAAACCACGTGTTCCAGAGCTTTTCACCGTCCTGAGCGCCCGGAACCATCATCAGGTTTTCCTGAACGGTCATCGAGCTGAACTCATGTGCGATCTGGAAGGTTCGCAACAGGCCCTTGTGGAACAATTCGTGTGGCGGCAGACCTGTAATGTCTTCGCCATCCATGGTGACGCGGCCAGACGTTGGTTCAAGAACGCCCGCGATCACGTTGAAAAGAGTGGTTTTTCCCGCACCATTGGGGCCAATCAAGCCGGTAATCGAACCTTTTTCGATTTCCAGACTTGCCCCATCTACCGCGTGAAACCCCCCAAAATGTTTGTGAAGGTCGTCAACGACTATCATGTTATCCCCTGACGCTTTTTGCGCCTTTTGTTATGAAAACGGCGCGGGATATACCCGCGCCGCCTTGTTTGGAATGACTACCGATTAGCGGTACTCAACAGTTTCCATCATGCCGCCTTCGACGGTGATGACGCGGTACGAACCAGCCGCTTCGCCGCCGTTCACCAGCTCAACACCGGTTGCGCCGACATAGTCGATGTCACCGCCTGCAGCGAGGATTTCCAGACCCTTTGCCAGCTCGCCCGGCAGGATTGGTTCACCCGGTGCGTTCGCAACGGTTTCGATCAGACCTTTGTAGTCAGCAGACGCTGTCGAACCAGCCGCCTGCATCGCCAGCAGCATCAGAGCAGCCGCGTCATACGATTCAGCCGCATATACGCCTTCGCCGTTGAATGCGTCGCCAGCCAGTTCAACAAAGGTTGCGTAACCTGGGTTGTCCGAACCTGGTGCCTGACCGTAGGAACCGTCGATTTCATCGCCGAAGGTGTCGGTCAGTGCATCACCGATCATGCCGTCTGGGAAGTGGAACAGGTCAAATGCGCCTGCGTCCAGCGATGCACGAACGATGTCGCCGCCGCCTTGGTCAACATAGCCAGCTACAACCAGCAGATCGCCGCCAGCGGCCGCCAGTGCGCCAACCTCAGCCGAGTAGTCGCCTTTGCCAACTTCGTGCGAAGCCGAAATGGTGACTTCCCCGCCCATGCTTTCGTATGCAGCCTGGAAGCTGTCAGCCAGACCTTTACCGTAGTCCGAGTTGATGTAGGACACAGCAACCGACGTATGGCCCTGTTCCATCAGCAGCTCAGCCATCACAACACCCTGACGGGCGTCCGAAGGTGCGGTGCGGAAGAACAGACCGTTGTCTTCCATGGTCGACAGACCTGGGCTGGTGGCCGATGGCGATACCATGACAACACCGTTAGGCACTGCGACGTTCTGAAGAACGGCACCGGTAACACCCGAACAGTCAGCACCAAAGATGCCTGCGACACCTTCAGCAACTAGTTCTTCTGCTGCGGTCGAAGCTGCAGCAGCATCAACACAGGTCGAGTCCTTGCGGATTGGGGTAACGGTCATGCCACCCAGCAGGCCGCCGGATGCCGAAACCTCGGACATTGCAAGCTCGGCGCCGGCAGCCATGTCAGGTGTCAGCGATTCAATCGGACCGGTGAAACCAAGGATAACACCCATTTTGACGTCCGTTGCGTGGCCGTCTGCGAATGCAGCGCCAGCGACCAGTGCCGAAGCTGCCGATGCAAGAAGCAGTTTTTTCATTTTTAAATCTCCCTATCGGATCATGTTAAATCCTACTAGCAGCGTAGTCTTAGGCGATCCGAAAGGGAAGCAAAGACAAAAAGGAAGATTGGCTGATAATTTTTTCCAGATCAGTCCTTTTGACTGTTTGAGCCCCGTTCACGGTAGGGTGTCGTATCGTAATGCGCACGATAACACTTCGAAAAGTGCGACGGTGAGGCAAATCCACAGGCCAGCGCGACGTTGATCACGCTCATATCTGTTTGCATCAATAGGTTACGGGCCTTTTGCAGGCGCAGTTCCATGTAATAGCGCTTGGGCGAACGTGACAGATAGCGGCGGAACAGACGTTCAAGCTGTCGGGTGGACATGCCCACATCTTTGGCCAGAATCGCGGGACTGATCGGCTCTTCGATGTTTTCTTCCATCACTTGGATGACTTTGCTCAGCTTGGGGTGACGCACGCCGATACGGGTCGGCACGGACAAACGTTGAGAATCGCGGTCGGTTCGGATGGCGGTATAGATCATCTGATCGGCCACCGCGTTTGACAGGTCCGACCCGTGTTCATCCGAAATGATGCGCAAAAACAGATCGATCGAGGCCGTGCCGCCTGCCGCGGAAATCCGGTTGCCATCACGCACAAAGATTGATTTCGTCAGGTCCACCTCTGGAAAGTCTTCGGCAAAACTGTCGTGGTTTTCCCAGTGGATGGTTGCCCGTTTTTCATCCAGCAACCCCGCACGCGCGAGGGCATAACTGGCGGTGCACAGCCCCATAATCGGGAGCCCCTTGCGCGCCTCACGGCGCAGCCACGACAACAGACGTTTTGACGTGGCCGCCTGAATATGTACGCCACCACACAGGACAATGACGTCGTTTTTATCCAGTTCAGACAGGTCACCATCGACGTTGAACGATGTATGGTTTGAACAGGTGACAGCCTCGCCGCCATCAGACTGAAGGCACCAGTTGAACAAGGTCTGTCTGGACATCCGGTTTGCAAGGCGCAAACATTCAATCGCGCATGAAAAAGAGATCATGCTGAAATTGTCCAGCAAGACAAAAACAAAGCGTTTGGGTTGATCATCTACATCGACGTCGACGTACTGAATTTCCGCTTCCATGGCGCAAACCTATCCGTTGATTGGGATGACCGTGTACAGGTTTCTTGTCGTGTTGCAAGTCGTTCAATCGGTGAAAATAAACTGTCGTAAACTCGATGATATGCAGGAAAGGCCGATTTACCCATTGGCCCAAGGGATGAGCCAAGCTATAAGACCAGACTGATACCGCTAAACGGCGGAAATCGACCTATTAGATTGTAGAAACGGAGCGATACAATGACCGAGTGGCAGAAATCTGACTGGCGCGCTAAGCCCCGGGTTCAGATGCCCGAGTATACGGATGAAGCTAAGCTGAAGGCTGTCGAAGCCAAGCTTAACAGCTATCCGCCCTTGGTCTTTGCTGGCGAAGCACGCCGCCTCAAGGAAAAACTGGCCGCTGTTTCGCGCGGCGAGGCCTTTTTGTTGCAGGGCGGCGATTGCGCCGAAAGCTTTGCTGAATTCGCTGCCGATAACATCCGCGACACATTCAAGGTTATGTT
This sequence comes from Marivivens sp., assembly GCA_965215785.1. GTDB lineage: Bacteria > Pseudomonadota > Alphaproteobacteria > Rhodobacterales > Rhodobacteraceae > Marivivens. The sequence continues at coordinate 2,454,009 of OZ244120.1, forward strand.
GCAGATGGCGATGGTGCTGACCTATGGCGCCAAAGTACCAGTTGTCAAAGTCGGCCGCATGGCTGGCCAGATGGCGAAACCCCGTTCGGCACCGACCGAAGTGAAAGGTGATGTAGAGCTGCCAAGCTACCGCGGCGACATCATCAACGGGTTCGACTTCACCGCCGACTCGCGCATTCCTGATCCGGATCGGATGTTGCAGGCCTACACACAGGCGGCGGCAACCCTGAACCTGCTGCGCGCGTTTTCGACCGGTGGCTATGCCGACGTGCACAAGGTGCACGCTTGGACACTTGGCTTCACCGCGACGCCAGAGGCAGAAAAATACCGCGCTATGGCTGACCGTATCACCGATACGCTCGACTTTATGGAAGCGGCAGGTATCCGCAGCGAAGCGGCTCACACACTTGAAACCGTTGATTTCTTCACCAGCCACGAAGCGTTGCTGCTTGAATACGAAGAAGCGCTGTGCCGGATCGATTCGACCACTGGTAAACCTGTTGCTGGCTCGGGTCACATGATCTGGATCGGTGACCGCACACGTCAGCCAGACGGCGCGCATGTCGAATTCTGCAAAGGTGTCCAGAACCCGATCGGCCTGAAGTGTGGTCCGTCGATGACATCTGGTCACCTGAAATCGTTGATCAACACGCTGAACCCGACCAACGAACCGGGTCGTCTGACCCTGATCGCACGTTTCGGCGCTGGCACCGTTGGTGACAACCTGCCACGCCTGATCCGCGCTGTTCAGGAAGAGGGCGCAAACGTGACATGGACCTGTGATCCAATGCACGGCAACACCATCAAGTCGTCGACCGGATACAAAACCCGTCCATTCGACAGCGTGCTGCGCGAGGTTCGCGAATTCTTTGGTGTTCACAATGCTGAAGGCACCATTCCGGGCGGCGTCCACTTTGAGATGACCGGCAAAGACGTGACCGAATGCACCGGCGGCGTTCGCGCTGTCACCGACGAGGATCTGAGCGCACGTTACCACACCGCTTGCGACCCACGTCTGAACGCGTCGCAGTCGCTTGAACTGGCGTTCTTGGTGTCCGAAGAGCTGTCGAACCGCCGCGCCGAGCTAAAGCAGGCGGCGAACGCGTAATCACGCGTTGTTCACAACCAAACGAAGGGCCGGCCATTTGGTCGGCCTTTCTGATTCATCGGCCGTGATTATGTCGATCCGGTAGGCGGATTGATCGCCTATCTCAAAGCTGACCGGTTTCAGACCCTGCGACGGCGCAATATCGAACCCACCCAAGATGCGCGTCACCGAACCGTTTCCATCCCCCAGCGGCAGTAAGATCAACTTGCCCGATGTGCGCCCCTGAAACGCCCCTTGTTTGTAGTGGATGGGCAGGGTGATGACCGCCGGATCATCGGCGCAGCGCATCACATGTTGCATCAGATCGTCGCGTGCAGAGGCCGCAAACAAACTCGTCAACGGCAGGCCACGTGGTTCCATTTTGACAAAGCTGCGAATGGTCTGGCCCGCCACGCGAAACCGACACAAACCCGGCGCCACGATTTCGGTGACGAATGAATAGGGCAGTGCGGTATCAAGTTTGCTCGGGTCAACCAGATCACGGCGCGGGGCAGCATCCGTGCCGCGCAAAGACCGCCAATAGTGTTCCAAAATTCCCGAAATCGTTCCGTCATGGCGACGGCTGACCATTGGCAAAACATGTGTGGTGTTTTCATTTTCCATCACGGCACCCCTTCAACTCTGAAAAGATCGTAATGAATTCCCATCAAATTTTCACTTTTAGAATGAATAAATGGTTAAAGCCTCCAGACCGTTCTTGCGCGGTAGGGGGCTGGACCGCTATTCCATATCCGAAACGGAGGACCGCATGATCCAGTCAATGACCGCCTTTGCCAGCCGCTCCCACGCAGAAGAGGGCCAAAGGTGGAATTGGGAAATTCGGTCGGTGAACGCGCGCGGCCTTGATATCCGGCTGCGGCTACCGGACGGAATTGATGGGTTTGAGGTCGCGGTCCGAGAGGCCATCACAAAACGGTTTGCCCGCGGAAATATCACACTCAACCTCAAACTTGGTATCGAGGATCCCAAGTTGTCGCTTGATGTCGATCAGGAGTTTTTGGGCGTCGTGCTCAAGGCTCTGAAAACCATCGAACAATCAGCTGGCGATGAGGGGCTTGCCCTGTCCACACCTACCGCCGCTGATATACTGTCTATCAAAGGCGTTTTGGCGGGCCCCGAACGGGACACACGCGACCACCTACGGGCGGCACTGCTGGCCGACCTTGCGGTTCTGCTGGACGATTTTTCGGCGATGCGCAGGTCCGAGGGCGCCGCGTTGGCCAAGGTCATCACTCGTGAGCTTGACCAGTTGGAAACGCTGATCGCTGACGCCAAAACAATCGCCGATGATCGCCGCGATGATCAACGCGCCAGCATCCGCGCCGCCATGGAACGCGTGATGGCGAATACATCCAACATTGACGCAGATCGGGTTGAACAGGAACTGGCCCTGATCGCGGTCAAAGCCGATGTGACAGAAGAGCTTGACCGGTTGGGCGTTCACATTGCCGCCGCGCGTGCATTGCTGACCGAAGGTAAGCCGATCGGGCGTAAATTCGACTTTCTGTCGCAAGAATTTAACCGAGAAGCCAATACCTTATGCTCCAAAGCGCAATCGAGCCGGTTGACAGCCACCGGGCTTGAGATAAAGGCGGTGATCGAGAAAATTCGCGAACAAGTGCAAAACGTGGAGTAACCATGACAACCAATAAACGCCGTGGTCTTGCGATTATCCTGTCGTCCCCATCCGGCGCAGGGAAATCAACCTTGGCCCGCCGCCTGATGGACTGGGACCCGACCCTGCGGTTTTCCGTGTCGGCCACGACGCGCAAGCCCCGCCCAGGCGAGGTTGATGGCGAACACTACTATTTCAAAAGCCGCGAAGAATTCGAGCAGATGGTCGACGCCGATCAAATGCTGGAACATGCCGAAGTGTTTGGAAATTTCTACGGTAGCCCACGCGGCCCCGTCGAAAGCGCAATGCAAGAAGGCCGCGACACGCTGTTCGATATCGACTGGCAGGGCGGTCAACAAATTCGCCGGTCGGCCTTGTCCAAGGATGTGGTGTCGATCTTTATTCTGCCACCGTCTATTGCAGCCTTGGAAAGCCGTCTGCGCGGGCGTGCGCAAGACAGTGACGAGGTGATCGCCGGTCGCATGGCGCAAAGCCGCTCAGAGATCAGCCATTGGGCCGAATACGACTATGTCATTGTCAATAATGATATTGATGAGGCTGAGGCGCAGCTAAAAACCATCCTGTCCGCCGAACGCGCACGGGCAGATCGCCAGCCGATGCTGACCGAATTTGTGCGTGGCTTGAACAAGGAATTTGAGGAACGATGATCTATTCACTCGACGGGAAAACACCACAGGTCCACGAAACCGTTTGGATCGCACCTGGGTGTCATGTGATTGGCAACGTTCAGTTGGATCAGGACGCGTCCGTTTGGTTCAACAGCACCATTCGCGGTGATAACGAGCTGATCCACGTCGGGCAGGGAACCAATATTCAGGAAAATTCGGTGCTGCACACAGATGTCGGGTTCCCGCTCAGCATCGGCCAAAATTGCACCATCGGCCACAAGGTGATGCTGCATGGCTGCACCATTGGGGACAACACGCTGATCGGTATGGGCGCAACGATTTTGAACGGTGCCAAAATCGGGAAAAACTGTCTGATTGGGGCAGGGGCCTTGATCACGGAAGGCAAGGATATTCCGGATGGATCGCTGGTCATGGGCGCACCGGGAAAGGTTGTTCGCACCCTTGATGATCAGGCGATTACAAAACTGACGTTGTCCGCGTTGCACTATCAACAAAATGCGCGTCGGTTTGCAAAAGGGCTTTCGCCGGTTGGCTAGTGCACGTTCCGCCCCACCTGAAGGCTAAGCACATCAAATTCTAGGCCTGGTACGGCGCTTGAGACCTCGGCGCGGATCAATTCGGTATCAGGAACCGGCACCGACAGGGCCATATATTGGCCGCTGTATCCCGATTGTTTCAAACGTTCGGCGACGTCCAAGGCGTCATAGTCTTTGCCGATCAGTGGCGAAAACACGATTTCAGGCTGGATTTGATCCAGCAAATCGGATGTCAGCGCATCGAAATCGACAAAGTGGAACCCGTGACCATAGGCGCCAACACCTTGGTCGGCGGCACGTTTAATACCTACAACCAACTGTTTGGGTTCGGTTTTCACACTGCAGTTCACCACACGCAAATTGGGTGTCCGCTTGGGCTCCGTCATATCAAAATATTCCAATTGTCTGAAATATAACATTTTTTCCAAAAGTATATGTAACCTATGTGACAGGACAATCACCGTTTATGGGGAGTTGCGCGCGCTCTTGTTTTATGAACGCAACCCGCTAGGAATTGCGGCATGACACATGCCGACTTTGATACCGACTCGCTTATTCGTTCGTTTCCGCTGGCTTCGGTCATTGTCGGACCGGGGGAACGCATTATCGCCGCCAATGAACCTGCGCATCGGTTGTTTGGCGAAGACTCCGTTGGCCGCCATTATATTACCGCGCTGCGGCAACCGGCCCTTTTGGATGCTATCGAAGCCATCTATCGCGGGGCCGAGCGGAAAGTCACCCAGTACCTTGGACGCGAAACAGACCGCGATACCCGCTATGAGGTGACGGTGGCCGCGCTGACGATCAACGGCAATCGCGGGGTCATGCTGACGTTCGTGGATCAGACCGCCATCGAAGACGCCGAAAAAATGCGGCGCGATTTTGTGGCCAATGTCAGCCACGAACTAAAAACTCCACTGACGGCGATGATGGGGTTTCTTGAAACCCTGCGCGGTCCGGCGAAAGATGACGCAAAGGCCCGCGAACGGTTTCTATCGATTATGGAGAGTGAGGCGGAACGCATGTCCAGCCTTGTCGATGACCTGTTGTCGCTGAGCAAAGTGGAAGAAAATGAACGCATTCGACCAATGGAAACGGTCAACGTCATTGGCCTCGCTGAATCGACGATTCGTGCGATGGAACCTGTGGCGACCGCAGCCAATGTTGAACTGGTGCCGAAGTTCCGCACAGAACACCTTATGCTGCAGGCGGATGAGCGACAGTTGCAGCAGGTCATGTCCAATCTGGTTGAGAATGCGATCAAATATGGTGCGTCGGGCGGAGTGGTAGAACTGAGCGTGTCTGATGTCGAATATGTCCCGCAATTGCGGGCGCGCGGCATCAGCATCGAGGTCCGCGATTACGGCGAGGGAATCGCCGAACACCACATTCCGCGACTCACCGAGCGGTTTTATCGGATCGACACACATCGATCGCGCGAGGTCGGGGGGACCGGACTTGGCCTTGCGATTGTAAAGCACATCGTGAATCGCCATCGCGGGCGTCTACGGGTCACCAGCCGACTGGGTGAGGGGACCGCATTCACCATTATCTTGCCCGTCGACTAGAAAAAATCACGACATTTTGGACCTGTCATAAAACTTTTACAAAAGTGTCACAAAAGCATTTTGTTGGGTGCTTAGGTCGCAACCATCGGATCGCACGGTGCGCGTGTGATCGACAGTGATGACAGACAGGAGTTTAAGATGTCGTTCAACAAAATCGCTGCCTCGGCAGTTGCAATCGCTGCTATCGCTGGCACCGCCGCTGCACGTGACAACGTACAGGTTGCAGGTTCGTCGACCGTTCTGCCATACGCTTCGATCGTTGCAGAAGCTTTCGGTGCAAACACTGATTTCCCAACACCTGTTGTTGAATCGGGCGGCTCGTCGGCTGGCCTGAAGCGTTTCTGTGAAGGCGTTGGCGAAAACACCATCGACGTTGCAAACGCATCGCGCGCTATCCGCGAAAAAGAAATCGCAGCCTGTGCCGAAAACGGTGTTGAAGACATCATCGAAGTTCGCATCGGCTATGACGGCATCGTATTTGCGTCGCAGATCGACGGCCCAGCATACAACGCATTCACACCATCGGACATCTTCAACGCTCTGGCCCCAAAGGTCATGGTTGACGGCGCTCTGGTAGACAACCCACACACCATGTGGTCGGACTTCAACGCTGATCTGCCAGCGTCGGAAATCCTGGCATTCATCCCAGGCACCAAGCACGGCACACGTGAAGTTTTCGAAGAAAAAGTTATCGCAGCTGGCTGTGAAGCAACTGGCGCATTCGAAGCAATGATCGCTGCTGGCATGTCGGAAGACGACGCTGAAGACGCATGTCTGGAAGTTCGCACCGACGGTCGTTCGGTCGACATCGACGGTGACTACACCGAAACACTTGCTTCGATCAACGCAAACGCAAACGCAATCGGCGTCTTCGGTCTGGCATTCTACGAAAACAACACCGACAAGCTGAAAGTGGCAACCATGTCGGGCGTTGTTCCTTCGACTGAATCGATCGCAACTGGCGAATACCCAGTATCGCGTCCACTGTTCTTCTACGTGAAAGCTGCACACATCGGCGTTATCCCAGGCCTGAAAGAATACGCTCAGTTCTTCGTCGCTGACGAACTGGCTGGCCCAGATGGCCCTCTGGCTGCTTACGGCCTGGTTTCGGATCCAGAACTGGCAGCTACTCAGGCAGCTGTTGCAGCGGAAGAAACCATGCAGTAATTGCCTAACGGCAAATGAATCCCGAAGGGGCGGCGACGACTGCCGCCCCTTCGTCCTTTTAGACTGTTTTATATTCTGGGGGCCCAATGCCGATCTTTTGGCTGATCATCGCGGTTCTGGTTGTTGCAGCGGTTGGATATGTCATCGGACGTTCCCGCGCACTGACCGATGGACAGGGCGATATGCGTAACCTTCACTCACTTCCGTCCTATTACGGATGGAACGTCGCGATGAAGTCCATGGTTCCCGGCTTTCTGCTGATAATTGTTTGGCTGATTGCACAGCCGATGATCATTGGCGCATCTGTTTCAGGGTCGCTGCCAGACACCGCCATTGCCGAAGGATCGTCACTCGATCTGGTCATGTCTGAGGTGCGCCGCACCGCCGACGGTATCTCCGCCGCTGTTGAAAAGGGCGTGATGACAACCGCGACGGCCGGCAATCCAAATGCGGATCTCGAAGAGGTCACCGGCCAGCTAAAAGAGGCTGGTGCGATCATCACCTCTGACGTGACCGAAGCCGTTTGGCAGGCCGCTCAGGATTATCGCGGCATGAGCGCGACCGGCGGTGTTGCCATGGTGGCCGTTGTCCTGATCGTCGCTATCGCTGGCGCGGTATGGGGCGTTTTGCAATCGACCGCGGTTTTCCGCGCGCGCAACGTGGTAGAGCAGGGCATCCGCTATCTGTTGATCGCCGCGGCATCGATCGCGATCCTGACCACCATCGGGATTGTTCTGTCATTGATCTTCAACACTGTCGAATTCTTCCGGCTTTATCCTATCGGCCACTTCTTCTTTGGCCTTGAATGGGCGCCCAGCTTCTCGGGTCGTGGCGGGTCATCGGAACTTGGTATCCTGCCGCTCCTGTGGGGTACGCTTTATATCTCGATCGTGGCGCTGATCGTGGCGGTGCCGATCGGTCTATTCTCGGCGGTGTATCTGTCGGAATACGCATCGAACACCGTGCGCTCGGTTGCCAAACCGCTGCTTGAGGTGCTCGCCGGTATCCCGACCATCGTCTATGGTTTGTTCGCGCTGCTGACCGTTGGTCCGCTGCTGGTCAGCATCTTTGGTGACGGCGGTGCGCTTGGCGTCAGCTGGCAGGGTGGCGGCCGCGCCGTAATGACCGCCGGTATCGTTATGGGCATCATGCTGATCCCGTTTGTTAGCTCGCTGTCTGACGACATTATCAATGCTGTGCCTCAGTCGCTGCGCGATGGATCCTATGGCCTTGGCGCGACGAAATCCGAAACCATCAAACAGGTGATCCTGCCTGCGGCCTTGCCCGGTATTGTGGGTGCCGTCCTGTTGGCGGCCTCGCGGGCCATCGGTGAGACCATGATTGTTGTTCTTGGGGCAGGGGCCGCGGCACGGCTGTCGCTGAACCCGTTCGAGGCAATGACCACCGTTACGGCCAAGATCGTGTCGCAGCTGACCGGCGACAGCGACTTTTCCTCGCCCGAGGCGCTGGTGGCCTTTGCCCTTGGCATCACCTTGTTCGTTCTCACACTGGGGCTGAATGTCTTTGCCCTCTACATCGTCCGCAAGTATCGGGAGCAGTACGACTAATGACCGACGCAAGCATTCCGGCCCAAGCGCCAAAAACGTCGCTGACCGCCAACGACAAGCGGACACAACAGCGTAATGCAGCCGAAAAACGGTTCCGTGCCTATGGCGTGACCGCCATCGCGATCGGCCTGTTTTTCCTTGTTGTGCTGTTCTATTCGATCCTGAAATCGGGTTTGCCAGCTTTCACAACCACCGTGTTGTCGGTTGAGGTCACACTGACCGAAGAACAACACGCCGAAGCCGAAAGCGCATTGTTGAAAACCGGCAAATACCAAGGGTTTTTCAATGATGCGCTGAGCGCGCAATTGTTGGAGCAGGGGGTCGAGGTCGCCTTTGACAGCGGCACCATCGAACGTATTGCGGGCAAAACCGGCAACCTGATCCGCGCGCACTATCAAGAAGCGCCGGAAACCATTGGCTCGTCAGTGGTGTTTGATCTGCCGACATCGTCGCGTGTGAACCGCTATATGAATGGCGAATTCACCAAGGACGATGTGGAAGACAGCCGCTTCCTAGAGGCAGACGACCTCGATCTGGTTGATGTCATGCGCGACACCGGCGTGATCCGCACCGTTTTTGACTGGAACTTTATCACCGGCAAAGACAGCGGCGTGGACAACCCTGGCGGTGCGGGCATTGGTGCCTCGGTCATCGGGTCGTTCTTTATGATGCTTGTCGTGTTGGTGTTGTCGCTGCCGATTGGTGTTGCTGCGTCGATTTATCTTGAGGAATTCGCACCCAAGAACCGTTGGACCGACCTGATCGAGGTGAACATCTCGAACCTTGCTGCGGTTCCATCGATTGTGTTCGGCATCCTTGGTCTGGCCGTGTTCATCCAGTTTATGCACCTGCCGCAATCGGCGCCGCTGGTTGGTGGTCTGGTTTTGACACTGATGACCTTGCCGACGATCATCATCTCGACCCGTGCATCGCTTAAGGCGGTTCCGCCGTCGATCCGTGATGCTGCGCTGGGGATTGGCGCGTCGAAAATGCAGGCGGTGTTCCATCACGTGCTGCCACTGGCCATGCCCGGCATTTTGACCGGTACAATCATCGGTCTGGCACAGGCGCTGGGTGAAACTGCGCCGCTGCTGCTGATTGGTATGGTTGGCTTTGTTGCGCGGGAATATCCCGAAGGTTTCCTTCAGGGCTTTGTCGAGCCGAACTCGGCCATGCCAGCGCAAATCTATACCTGGGCGGCACGTGCCGACGCGGGTTTCTATGAAAAAGCATGGGGCGGCATTATTATCCTGCTCGCCTTCCTTCTAACGATGAACATCATTGCGATCATCTTGCGCCGCCGCTTTGAGCGCCGCTGGTAATACAGGAGCGTAGGAGTCTAGAATGAATGATATGCGATTGATTGATAGGGCGGGTCAAATGAACGACGTCAAAATTTCGGCCAACGGGGTTCAGGTCTTTTACGGCGATAACCAAGCGATCAAAGACGTCAACGTCGAGATCGAAGACAAAACCGTAACCGCGTTCATCGGGCCGTCGGGCTGTGGCAAGTCCACATTCCTGCGGACACTGAACCGTATGAACGACACCATCGATATTTGCCGTGTCGAAGGTGAAATTCTGCTGGATGGCGAAAACATCTATGACCGTGCGGTCGATCCGGTCCAACTGCGGGCTAAGGTGGGTATGGTGTTCCAAAAACCGAACCCGTTTCCGAAATCGATCTACGACAACGTGGCCTATGGCCCACGTATCCACGGTCTGGCCAAGAACAAGGCAGACCTTGACGAGATCGTTGAACGCGCCCTGCGCCGCGGTGCGATCTGGGACGAGGTGAAGGATCGTCTTCACGCACCTGGCACCGGTCTGTCGGGCGGTCAGCAACAGCGTCTGTGCATCGCGCGGGCCGTTGCGACTGAGCCAGAGGTTCTGTTGATGGACGAACCCTGTTCGGCGCTCGACCCGATTGCGACCGCGCAGGTCGAAGAGCTGATCGACGAACTTCGCGCCAGCTATTCGGTGGTCATCGTGACCCACTCGATGCAACAGGCCGCGCGCGTCAGCCAAAAGACCGCGTTCTTCCACCTTGGGAACCTCGTTGAATTTGGGGAAACCGGCCAGATCTTTACCAACCCGAAAGATCCACGGACCGAAAGCTATATTTCCGGACGTATCGGTTAAGGAGCCGCGTTATGAGTGATCAACACATTGTCTCGGCGTTTGACCGTGATCTAGAAGCTATTCAGGCGCTTGTCGTCAAAATGGGCGGCATGGTCGAAGAGGCCATCCTGAACAGCGCCAAATCGCTTGAAACCCGCGACATCGAGCTGGCCGACAAAGTACGCCAAGCCGACAAAGCGATTGATGATCTGGAAATCCGCATCAACGAAGAGGCGGCCCGCACCATTGCGCTGCGTGCGCCGGTGTCCAAAGACCTGCGGACCATCTTGACGGTTCTGAAAATCGCGGCCAGCCTTGAACGCATGGGCGACTATGCCAAAAACATGGCCAAGCGGACCCATGTTCTGTCGGAAATGCGTCCGATCAACGGACCCGATGCCGCGCTGCGCCGCATGGCCAGAGAAGTGCAGGGCATGCTGAAACATTCGCTGGACGCTTTCATTTCGCGTAATGCAGAACTGGCCGAAACGGTCCGTCAGGACGACCAAGACGTTGATCAGATGTACAACGCGCTGTTCCGTGAATTCCTGACATTCATGATGGAAGATCCACGGAATATCACGGCCTGTATGCATCTGCATTTCATTGCGAAAAACATGGAACGCATGGGTGATCTGGTGACGAATATCGCCGAACAGGTGATCTATCTGGTGACCGGCGAAATGCCAGATGATCCACGCCCCAAAAGCGATGACACGGCGTTTGTTCGTAAGGTAGACTAAGATGGCACCTGCGCCCCATATCCTGATCGTAGAGGATGAACCGGCACAACGTGAAATGCTGGGCTATAACCTTGAATCCGAAGGATACCGCATCTCGACCGCAATCAATGGCGAGGAAGCCTTGCTATTGATCAGCGAAGAGGCGCCAGACGTCATCGTCCTTGATTGGATGCTGCCGAACGTGTCGGGGATCGAGGTGTGTCGTCAGGTGAAATCCAAACCTGAGACGCGCGAGATTCCGGTCATTATGCTGTCTGCACGATCCGAAGAGAGCGACAAGGTGCGAGGTCTGGAAATCGGTGCGGACGACTATGTCACGAAACCGTATTCGGTGACCGAACTGATGGCCCGCGTGCGGACCCAGTTGCGCCGCGCACGCCCAACGATGGCAGGTCAGGTTTTGTCGTATGAAGACATCCAGCTTGACGCAGAAACCCATCGCGTGACGCGTGGCGACGAACAGCTCAATCTGGGACCAACTGAATTCCGGCTTCTGTCGACGTTCATCGAAAAGCCTGGCCGCGTATGGAGCCGTGATCAGCTTCTGGATCGCGTGTGGGGCCGTGACATCTATGTCGACACACGTACCGTCGATGTTCACGTTGGTCGGCTTCGTAAGGCACTGACCGCAAAGGGCGGCAGCGATCCCATTCGCACGGTACGTGGCGCGGGATACGCACTGGGCTAACGCCGGCAGATCAGAAAGGGGCCATACGTTTGGCCCCTTAAAGTCCTAGCTCATATATTGCATAATTAGTATTATGTTAAATTTTGGATTGAACGTGCAACACGCATATCGCCCAAAACCCAATATACATTGGCCACACCTCACAAAAACTTTGTGGATGTTAGATTAGTAATCATTCTGATTGCTGGACGAACGCTTTCACAAATGGTTAACAGAACCTGCAATACATGAAGGAGTTGTTTTGCCAGACGTGCTTGAAAATATCGAGGCATTGACGGACGCACCAAACGTCGAGACCCTCTGGCAATCCTATCTCCGTATTGTTGCTGACTACGGCTTCCCCAAGCTGTTTTATGGCTTTACCCGTTTTCACACCGAAACGTCGCTTGGCGATCCGCAAGATTGGGTTGTGCTGTCGAACCAGTCATCAGCCTACCTCAAGGTATTTATTGATGAAGGTCAGTACTTAAACGCTCCAATGTTAAAGTGGGCTCGTGCCAACGAAGGCGCCTGTAGTTGGCGCTGGGTCGAAGAAATGGCACGTAGCGGCAACCTGAGTGATGCCGAACTCAAGCTGGTTGAATTCAACCGGAAAATGGGCGTTAGCGCCGGATATACGATCAGCTTTAAGTCCAGCACAGCGCGCACCAAAGGTGCCGTGGCGCTGTCTGGCGATGCGAACATGTCCCAAGATGATGTCGAGGTCATCTGGGCCGAACATGGGCGTGCGCTCACCGCGATTAGCACCGTGATGCACCTAAAACTGCTCACCCTACCCTATACGCTTAAACGGCCTCTGACCAAGCGTCAGCGCGAGGTTCTGGAATGGGTTGGCGATGGCAAAACGACCCAGGATATCGCGACGATCATGGGCCTGACATCGGCCACTGTTGAGAAACATTTGCGTCTAGCCCGTGCATCGCTGGATGTCGATACGACCGCACAGGCGGTATTGAAGGCGTCATTTTACAACCAGATGTTTATAGCCGACGCCTAGGAACACGTTGATATTGCGTAAAAAAACGCAGCTCATCGTGAAAGGTCGGGTTTCCCTTACTTTTGGTAAGCAGCGAAATATCGCAAACTACACATGTTCCGTGAGTGGTGACCTTAGGTCAGGAACAACAGCAGGCTGTAACCTTGTTTATTTCTGGGCTCTGCAGTTTGTGCCGGATTCGGCAGCCGGTTGGAAAAGTTTGCTTTGACAATCGGCATCCCCAAGCACGTGCTCCATCCCATCCCGGCGCGTGTAAGTTTTGCGGCGCCATGTTCTCCCGACATGGCGCCGTTTTTTATGTGTCGCTTTCACAAACAAAAAGCCCCGACAGATCCGATCTGCCGGGGCCTTTAATGTCTTGGGTGCTCAGATTAGCTGCCCGAAACTGCTGCTGCGACTTCTGCTGCAAAGTCAGTTTCTTCTTTTTCGATGCCTTCGCCAACTTCCATACGGATGAAGCCGGTGATTTCAACGCCAGCTTCTTTGGCGGCTGCTTCGACGGTCAGGTCTGGGTTCACAACGAACGCCTGACCCAGCAGTGTCGACTCAGCGATGAATTTCTTCATGCGGCCAACGATCATTTTTTCGATCACTGCGTCTGGCTTGCCCGACTCACGTGCGATGTCGATCTGAACCTGACGTTCTTTTTCGACGATCGATGCGTCCAGATCAGCTTCGCCCAGTGCTGCTGGGTTTGCTGCTGCGATGTGCATTGCAACCTGCTTGCCGAACGCTTCGTTCTCAGCCGACAGAGCAACCAGAACGCCGATTTTGCCCATGCCAGCGGTCGCTGCGTTGTGGACATAGGACACAACCGATGCGCCTTCGATGTGAGCCACACGACGCAGGGTCATGTTTTCACCGATGGTTGCGATTTTGTCGGTCAGGATGGTTTCAACAGCTTTACCGTTGATTTCTGCTGCTTTCAGCGCGTCAACGTCTGCAACGTTGATCGCTGCGCCAGCGAAGGACGCAACCATTTCCTGGAATTCAGCGTTTTTCGCAACGAAGTCAGTTTCCGAGTTCACTTCGACTGCAACACCTTTGCCGCCGTCGATTGCAACTGCAACCAGACCTTCAGCCGCGGTGCGGCCCGATTTCTTAGCAGCCTTCGCCAGGCCTTTGGTGCGCAGCCAGTCAACAGCGGCTTCCATGTCGCCGTTCGATTCTGTCAGCGCTTTTTTCGCGTCCATCATGCCTGCGCCGGTCGAGTCGCGCAGTTCTTTCACCATTGCTGCGGTGATTGCCATGTCTATTTCTCCTGAAATTAGAGGTCCCGGGCGCGACTTAGAGGCGCCCGGTAATAGTTTTGCGAAATACCGCGATGGGATTATTCAGCAGCTGCTTCTTCTGCCAGCGCTTCTTCTGCCAGCTCTTCAACAGCGCCCAGATCAACACCAGCCGAAGCCAGCTGATCCGACATACCGTCGAGTGCAGCGCGCGATACCAGATCGGTGTACAGTGCGATTGCACGTGCAGCGTCGTCGTTGCCTGGGATGACGTAGTCAACGCCTTCTGGCGAACAGTTGGTATCAACAACAGCAACAACTGGGATGCCCAGTTTCTTGGCTTCTGCGATGGCCAGATCTTCTTTGTTGACGTCGATAACGAACATCAGATCAGGAACTCCGCCCATTTCGCGGATGCCGCCCAGCGACGCTTGCAGTTTTTCCTGCTCGCGTTCCATGCCCAGACGCTCTTTCTTGGTCAGGCCTTCAAAGCCGCGTGCTGCTGCTTCGTCGATTGCTTTCAGACGGTTGATCGACTGCGAAACAGTCTGCCAGTTGGTCAGCGTGCCGCCCAGCCAACGGTGGTTCATGTAGTACTGTGCGCATTTTTCAGCAGCATCAGCGATAGGCTTCTGAGCCTGACGCTTGGTGCCAACGAACAGAACGCGGCCACCTTTTGCGACGGTGTCACGGACAACCTTCAGTGCCTGGTCCAGCATTGGAACAGTTTGGGTCAGGTCCATGATGTGGATGCCGTTGCGCGAACCGTAGATGTATTGCTGCATCTTTGGGTTCCAGCGCTGGGTCTGGTGGCCAAAGTGAACGCCAGCTTCCAGCAGCTGACGCATGGAGAACTCAGGAAGAGCCATTTCTTTATTCCTTTCCGGTTTAGCCTCGGTGAGGGATCAGACGTATGTCCAACCGGTGGATGGTATGGGATGTCTCCCCACAGCACCCGCCCTCACCTGCGGTGTGAATGGCGCGCGTTTATACGCAAACCGCGCGCCGTGCAACCCCTTGCTTACAGCAGGGTCCGTTCGATCAGCCACCATGCACCGATGATGCCGATGGCAACCGATGCGGGGATGGAAATGACGCGGCGATACCAGTCCTTTTTGCCGAACCAATAGCCAACCGCGGCAAAGGCAATCGCGATCACAAACAGCTGGCCAACTTCAACGCCGATGTTAAAGCCGATCAAGGCCGGAATAAACGTGCCCTCTGGCAATCCGTATTCGCCCAGAACCGAGGCAAAGCCCAATCCGTGCAAAAGACCAAATCCGAACACCACCACCGGTCGCCACGGGGTGATATTTTTCATGACGATGTTTTCCACCGCAATGGAAACAATCGACGCAGCGATAAGCGGCTCTACGATTTCGCCGGGAACGGTCACAATGCCAAGCGCGGCCAAGGCCAATGTGATCGTATGGGCCAAGGTAAAGGCCGACACTTGGATTAACAAAGGCCGCATCTTGGTCGACAGGAAAAACAGCCCCAAAACGAACAGGATATGATCCCATCCCAGTGGCACGATGTGTTCGAAACCAACTGGGATGTAGAACGCAAAGGTCTGCCAACCGGTCATGGCCGATCCACCAGCCAGTGCAATAGGATCAGTGGTTTCACCGCCATCAATCAGGCCGGTATAGCCATCCTCGACCCCGTTCTGGCGCACAACAATGCGGCCATAGGTTTGATCCCATCCAAACTGAAACTCACCTGCGCGGTCAGGCAGGTCGGCCGTGAACGACATCATCGACACACGGGGCAGTTCGATATCGCCCACCTCTGGAATGATCACACCGCCAAATGTCAGCGGCACATCAGCGCCATCGACGGTCACCGTGATATTGTCACTAACGGCGGACCATGCGGTCTCAAATTGGGACTGCAGCGCAGCGGCCGGCAAGGATCGTAACGCCTCATAGGTGTCGACACGGTCAAAATCGTCGGAATTGGTCGTGACCGACAAATCACTACCCGACAGCATCGCCTCGACATTGGTTTCAATCTCGAACACCAGTTTGCCGTCACGCTCTTGGATGTTCGCAACGGCGGGCAGAATTTCATGGGCCTGTGCCAGAGTTGTGATCGACACCAGCAACAGTGCGGTTGACACAAAGCGCGACAATGACACCTTAAGCAGGTCAATAAGGATAAGTGATATGCGCATTTTCGCCCTCGTTCTGTCGGTTGTTGCGGCACCGGTTTTCGCACATGAGCTGTGGATCGAACCGCTTGATTTTGAACCCGACAGTAGGGTCGTTGCCCATCTTGTCAACGGACAAGAATTCGAAGGAACCGAGCTGATCTATATGGAACGCTCGACCGCACGGCTTGAGGTGCACTTGTTCGATCAGGCCCGAGACATCGCCATGCGTTTGGGTGACAAACCTGCGGTTTCGGTGGAACCATTGGGGGCCGGTCTGCATGTCTTGGTCTATCAATCCGCGCCTGCCGCGCTCACTTATCGCGATTGGCAGAAATTTCAGGATTTTTCCGACCACAAAGACCTGGCCGCCTCGCTAGAGGCGCATCAGGCGGCAGGCTATCCCGAGGATCAATTCAAAGAGGTCTACACCCGTTTTTCCAAATCTTTGGTGAGTGTCGGGGCGCCGGACGGTGCCGATAGCTATTTGGGCATGGAGGCCGAGCTGGTCGCCCTTGATAACCCTTACACCTCTGATGAAATGTCGGTGCAATTGCTCTATCAGGGTGAGCCCCTTGCCGATACGCAAGTCGAGGTTTTCGCCAAAACAGATGAGGTCGAGATTTCGCTCATCCGCACCGACGCCACTGGCGTTGCGACGCTCGCGCTCGAACCGGGTGTGACCTATATGCTGGATGCTGTCATTTTGCGGACACCAGACGCGGCTTTGGCGGCAGAAACTGGCGCGGTTTACGAAACGCTTTGGGCGAACTTGACCTTTCACGTGCCGGAATGACTTGCCGCCATGCGCGGCATTGGTCATGAAAAGGCATGACGACTCAATCTGAAATTCTCTGCATCGGTTCTGTGCTGTGGGACGTGATCGGACGTTCCTCTTCGGTGATGCGCGTTGGCTCGGATGTTCCGGGCCATATTCAGCGCATTCCTGGCGGGGTTGCGATGAATATTGCCATGACACTGTCCCGTTTCGGGATGCAGCCTGTTTTGCTCTCGGCTTTGGGGCGTGATCCCGAAGGCGATCACCTGATCGACGAAGCCACCAACATGGGCATGATCACCCAGCATATATATCGGTCCGACGATCTGCCGACGGATGTCTATATGGCTGTCGAGGGTGCAAATGGCCTGATCGCCGCCATTGCCGATGCCCATTCGCTGGAACGTGCGGATGACAAAATCCTACGTCCTTTGGGTGATGGGCGGCTTGGGACGGCGGATACACCCTACTCTGGCCTGATTGCGCTGGATGGCAATCTGACGTCGGACCTGCTGCGCCGTATTGCGCAATCGCCGCTGTTCGCTGCGGCCGATCTACGGGTTGCGCCCGCCAGCCCCGGCAAGGCGGACCGGCTGTTGACGTTGCTGGGGCATCCGTCGGCAACGCTCTATGTGAATTTGGAAGAGGCAAATCTGCTCTGCCATACCAAGTTTGAAACCGCAGCCGAAGGCGCTGCGGCCCTGATCAAACGCGGTGCAAAACGTGTGCTTGTCACCAATGGCGGCAAAGAGGCCGCCGAGGCGACAGGCGACGACATTATAGTTCAGGCCCCGCCTGAGGTGCTGGTGACCCGTGTCACAGGCGCAGGTGACACGTTTATGGCCGCCCATATCGTATCAGAAGCCGAAGGCCTGTCGCGGACCGACGCCCTCGCCCGTGCGCTCAACGCCGCGGCCACCTATGTTTCCGGAGAAAATCCAAAATGATCCCAATGTCCTTTTCGCCCGAAGTCAGCGACGCGATGAAAAACGGCGCTGCGTTGGTTGCGCTTGAAAGCACGATTATCACCCACGGTATGCCCTACCCCCAGAACGTCGAAACCGCCCGTCTGGTCGAGGCTGAGGTGCGCAAAAACGGCGCGGTGCCAGCGACCATCGCGGTGATCGAGGGAACGCTGCACATTGGTCTGGACAACGACCAGTTGGAAAACCTTGGCCAAGCCACCAATGTGTCCAAGCTGTCACGCGCCGATATTGCGGCCTGCATCGCCACCGGCGGCACGGGCGCCACAACCGTTGCGGCCACCATGATTGCGGCGGACCTTGCGGGTATTGATGTGTTTGCAACCGGCGGCATTGGCGGTGTTCATCGCGGCGCCGAGGTAACGTTTGACATCTCTGCCGACCTTCAGGAACTGGCGCAGACCTCGGTCACTGTTGTGGCCGCTGGGGCCAAGGCCATCCTTGACCTGCCAAAAACCTTTGAAACGCTGGAAACCTTGGGCGTGCCTGTGATCGCCTTTGGTCAGGATGAGCTGCCTGCGTTCTGGTCGCGCACATCCGGCATCCCTGCCCCGCTGCGCATGGACACCGCCGAGGATATCGCCAAATCCCACCAAATGCGTTGGATGATGGACCTACCCGGCGGCCAGTTGATCGCGAACCCGATCCCGACCGAGGCAGAAATCGCGGCTGACGAACTGGCACCGGTCATTGAGGCCGCGTTGAAAGAGGCCGAAGAACAAGGCATCGCCGCCAAAGAGGTCACACCCTTCCTGCTGGATCGGATGTATCAGAAAACCGAAGGCCGCAGCCTGACCGCAAATATCGCGCTGGTGCTTAATAATGCACGTTTGGCGGCGAATATCGCGGTTGAACTGCGGAAACTGTCACAAAACGATGGTTAAAGGCGCCAGAGCAATTGTAGCTGTTCGTAAGGGCACTTACATTAGCGGCAACGATTTGACTAAGGCATTCACGTGAACGATTTTTCGCCCATCGAACCACCCAAGCGCAAAGCAGGTATCCTCAGCGGTCTGCGCAACAATTTTCTAGCGGGTCTTGTTGTCGTCGCGCCAATTGGCCTGACCGCATGGTTGATCTGGACCGTGGTTGGCTGGATCGACGGATTTGTCTGGCCGCTGGTTCCGGGCGGATATCAGCCTGAGGCGCTGATCAACCGCCTGATGGGCAACCAAGGACCAACCGATCCCAACTACATTGAAATCAATGTCCGCGGTTTGGGCGTGATCCTGTTCCTGATCGTCACGATCCTTGCTGGTTGGATCACCAAGGGCATCATCGGTCGCAGCATGATCAGCTGGGCCGAGGGTCTGGTGTCGCGCATGCCGGTTGTGCGGTCGATCTATAACGGCGCAAAACAACTTGCTGAAACCGTTTTCGCCCAAAGCGAAACAAGTTTCGACAAGGCCTGTTTGATCGAATACCCGCGCAAAGGTCTTTGGGCGATCGGCTTTATCTCGACCAAGGCCAAAGGTGAAATCGCAACCAAGGTGCCCGTCGACGAAGACATTCAAACGGTGTTTTTGCCGACAACACCAAACCCGACCTCGGGTTTTTTGCTGTTCGTCCCGAAATCATCGATCCGCGAATTGGATATGTCGGTTGAGGACGCCGCAAAATTGGTGATATCGGCGGGTCTGGTTTATCCAAACGGCAAAGACGGCGTTACCACAACCGAGCCTAAGTAAACATCGCCTGTAAATCGACCGTCCCGCGCGTGCCGAGGTCCGGTTTATGGGCGGTCAAAAACCGATCCATAGCGGTGCGGCCTGCGTCCTTTAGCTGGCGAATGACCAACGGCATCGCGATGGATTTCGTCGCCAATCCCAACTGGTTCATGATGGCATCGTCTTGCACAATATGAACATGCACGTCCTTCATCGAGCCGCGCTTGACCGATCCGTCCGCGATCAGGCGTTTCACAAAACTGATCGCGCGCAGTTCACGCAGCAGCGATGAATTAAAGCTGATTTCGTTGATCCGGCTTTGGATCGAAACGCTGTCTTTTGGCAGGGTTTCGCGATGCAACGGATTGATGCTGACAATCAAAACGTCATCGGGCAAATGCGCAGGGAACAACGGAAACAGTGCGGGGTTGCCCGAATAGCCGCCGTCCCAATAGGCCTCGTCCCGCCCAGTTTCGGGATCATGTATCTCGACAGCTTCGAACAAGGTGGGCAAACAGGCAGAGGCAAGGATCGCCTCGGTTGTCACGTCCTGCCCGCTAAAGATACGAATTTTTCCGGTACGGACATTTGTGGCGCTGACAAACAGATCCGGCCCATCGGCCGCGCAAACGGCATCCCATGCGAATTCGTCGATGATAGACCACAACGGATTTGCGACGACACTGCCGAACATATAGGGCGGCATCATGCGCGCAGCGGCCTCCCACATGACGTAGGCGGGCGCATAGGCCAGCGCCTTGGCAAAGGCCGAGGTCGCAGGGGCAAAGGGTTCAAGCCAGTTCATCATTGACGGATGACCAAGCCCGCCAACCTCGTGCCACACCTTATCAAGGGCGGCACGCGCGCCTTCGCGGCCATTTTGGACCAGTCCCGCCTTATAGGCCGCGCCATTGAGTGCACCCGCCGAGGTGCCGCTGATAGCGGCGACCTCGATGTCGTCTTCGTCGAGCAGACGGTCTAGAACACCCACGTAAACGCGCCATGCGCCCCGCCGCCCTGAAGGGCCAGATTGATCCGGATCACAGCGCCGTCCAACCGCCATCCATGCTGATGGCTGTGCCGGTGATCTGCGCAGCCGCATCCGAACACAGGAACACCGCCAGTCCGCCCAGTTGTTCAACCGTTGCGAATTCCTTGGACGGTTGGCGTTCCAGCAGAACCTTTTCAATCACCTCTTCGCGGCTCATACCGTATTCTTTCATGGTGTCGGGGATCTGAGCCTCGACCAATGGTGTCGACACATAGCCAGGACAAATCGCATTGCAGGTGATCGACTCTCGTGCGGTTTCAAGGCCGATGGTTTTGGTCAAACCGATCACGCCATGTTTGGCGGTGACATAGGCGGATTTGTACGGCGATGCGGTGAGCCCGTGGGCCGACGCGATGTTGACGATCCGGCCCCAGCCAGCCTCGCGCATCATCGGCAAGGCCGCCGCAATCGTGTGAAAGTTTGAGGACATATTGATCGCAATGATCGCATCCCATTTTCCGGTCGGAAATTCCTCGACGGGCGCGACGTGCTGAATGCCCGCGTTGTTCACCAGAATATCACAGCGCCCCGCCTTTTCGACCAGCGCCCGCGCCTGATCGCCTTTGGACAGGTCGGCCTGAATATAGGTCACCTCGGTTCCGGTTTCCTTGGCCAGGTCGGCGGCCAGCGCATGATCCTCTGGCGTGTCGGTGTAAGAGTTGAGCACGACATTGGCCCCTGCACGCGCAAGTTCGGTCGCGACCCCCAGCCCAATGCCCGAGTTCGATCCGGTTACGATTGCCGTTTTTCCTGCAAGTTGCATGTCGACTTCCTCTGATTACGCATCGTCAAATGCATAATGCTGCAGGTGCAGAAAGAAACAAGGGAAGATTGCGTAACTAGCGGGGAATCGGCGAAGGCGATTCCCCCTCAGGAAATGGGACGATTCCACCCGTAACGTTGCAGCCCCTAAAACATCACGAAAGCCCAATAAAAAAACGCCGGCACAAGGCCGGCGCTAAGTCATTGAGGCAGGTTTCATACAGGCAAGAAACCTATCGAGCAGTGCCCTCTTTATAAGCATTCTGACCGGCGGGGCCAAGCTAAAAGTTTGAAAAGCTTAGGAACCCTCGCTACGCTTGATTGTAAGGAATACAGGCGCAACAGGGATTGTTCATAAAATGAGACCAGAGTTTTTCCAAAAACTAAGGCAGTACGTTACCTCAGCCGCCCTTGGGCTGGCTGCAACCGCAGCATATGCAGAACCGATGCACGGCATAGCTATGTATGGTGACCCTGCCCTTCCACCGGATTTTGTGTCGCTACCATACGCGAACCCGGATGCACCCAAAGGGGGATCGATGGTCACTGCCGAGGTCGGCGGCTATGACAGTTTGAACCCCTATGTCCTAAAAGGTCGCAAGCCTTGGCAGCTTAGTTACCTGATCAGCGAAAGCCTTATGGGCCGATCGTTGGACGAACCGTTTTCCCTATACGGTCTGTTGGCTGAAACGATTGAGACCGGACCGAATCGCGAATGGGTTGAATTTACCTTGCGCGAAGAGGCCCGCTTTTCCGATGGCAGCCCCGTCACGGTTGAGGATGTGATCTGGTCCTTTGAAACACTCGGAACCGTCGGCCATCCTAGGTATCACGGGTTCTATGGTAAAATTGAAACCATCGAAAAAACCGGCGACCGGTCGGTGCGGTTTACATTCAACGAAGACAACCGCGAATTGGCCCTGCTTGCGGGTTTGCGGCCGATCCTGAAACGGGACACGTTCGACGGGGTTGATTTTGCCGAAGAAGGATCACTGATGATCCCCGTGACATCCGCCCCCTATGTCATCACGGATTATGAATACGGGTCTTACATCGAATTGACCCGCAACCCCGATTATTGGGGCGCGAATGTACCGTTCCGCGTGGGAACCGCGAACCTCGATACGCTACGGCTTGAATTCTTTGCCGATGAGGTGCCCGCATTTGAGGCCTTTAAGACGGGCGAAACCAATTTCACCCGTGAGTTCAATCAGGCACGTTGGGCGGCCACCTATGATTTTCCATTGGTGCAATCAGGCGACGTGGTTAAGGCCGAACTGACCCACCAACGCCCATCCGGCATGACGGGGTTCGTCATGAACACCCGCCGCGCCCCATTTGATGACTGGCGTGTCCGTGATGGGTTGATCCAAGCGTTCAATTACGAATTCATCATGGAAACGGTCACTGGAAATGATGCGAACCGGATCACCTCGTATTTCTCGAACTCACCGCTTGGGATGGCACATACCCCAGCCGAGGGGCGCGAGTTGGAATTCCTGTCGCCCTTTGCCGACGGCATACTACCCGGCGCGATCGAAGGCTATTCCCTGCCCGTCACTTCTGGCGCTGAGGTAGACCGAAGCGCATTGCGTGCGACAATCGATCAGTTCGAGGCCGCTGGCTGGAAAATCGTTAATGGCAAAATGGTCAATGCCGACGGCACGCAGCTCAGCTTTGACATTCTGCTGAATTCAGGGGCAAGCGAGTCTCAGGCGATTGGGGATCTATATGTCCAATCGTTGGCCCGTCTGGGGATCGAGGCAACCATCGAGGCCGTCGATAGTGCGCAATACCGCGAACGCGTCACCAATTTTGACTTTGATGTCACGTACTATCGTCGCGGTCTGTCCCTGTCGCCTGGCAACGAACAATACGCCTATTTCGGCAGTGAATACGCCGACACCCCCGGCAGCCGGAACCTGATGGGTGTAAAATCACCAGCCGTCGACGCAATGATCGACGCGCTCTTGACCTCGACCAGCCAAGACGATTTCTTGGCCGCAGCCCGTAGTCTGGACCGTGTCCTAATGTCGGGCCGCTATGTCATACCGTTCTATCAATGGAATATCAGCCGTGTCGCACACTCAAAGAACCTCCACTACCCTGACCACATCCCACTCTTTGGCGATTGGCCAGGCTGGCAACCGGACGTTTGGTGGTATGAAGAGTAAGGT
This sequence comes from Marivivens sp., assembly GCA_965215785.1. Taxonomy (GTDB): domain Bacteria; phylum Pseudomonadota; class Alphaproteobacteria; order Rhodobacterales; family Rhodobacteraceae; genus Marivivens. The sequence goes on from OZ244120.1 coordinate 2,477,569, forward strand.
TATTCTGGTCGCAGCCCTGCTTGCCTTGGCGGGCTGCAACACCGTCGCAGGTCTGGGTGACGATATTTCGGGCACAGCCCGCACCATCCAAGGCTGGATCTAAGCTTTAACTCAGGGACGTCACCCACAAAATGGTGGCGTCCTCATCACTTGTTGAAACGACGTTATGGCCCATGGTCGCGTCGTAATAGGCGCTATCGCCGCGGCGCATTTCGACCGGTTCGTAAAATTCGGTGTACAGTTTGATCGTGCCTGTCAGCACGTACAAAAACTCTTCTCCGTCGTGGCGCACCCAACCGTCAAACTCATCCATGCTGCGCGCCCGAATACGGGCGTGGTATGGCAGCATCTGTTTTTTGGTCAACTGATCGGCCAAAAGCGTATGTTCATAGGTCGTCGTCAGATGTTCCTGACCGGTGCCCATCTTGGTCACCGCTATGCGCCCGTTCACCTGCCCCTTGCTCGGCGGTGTGAACAACTGCGGCACAGAAATCCCCAAGCCAACCGCCAGCTTTTTAAGCGCCTCATAGGTAGGCGACATCTGGCCGTTTTCGATCTTGGAGAGCGTCGACCGTGCCAGCCCCGCCTGCTGCGCGGCCTGCTCTAACGTCCAGTCCCGTTCCTTTCGCAATTCACGCACGCGCACGCCCAAATCAAGCGGCACGCTGGTATCGGTTTCCCCGCTGGCGCGGGCGATCTGAATAAGGCTGGGGCTGTCGTTTGTTGTCATACGGCGGTTATATGCATCGTTTTTGTTCACTGGCAACGGCTTAGACGCGTGGAAATAGACTACACAAACCTATGATTTGCGCCCAAGCGCGCACAAGGGTATCAAGGTTTGTCCGATAGGAAACAGGAGCCTCCCATGGTCAAACTCGACATTATTTCAGATCCCGTCTGCCCGTGGTGCTATATTGGCAAGTCCTATCTGGACCGCGCCTTGGAAAAGGCCGGCGACCATCCCTTTGTCATTGAATGGCATCCCTTCATGCTGAACCCCGACATGCCGCCCGAGGGCATGAACCGTGGCGAATACCTTGAAAAGAAGTTTGGGGATCGCAAACGCGTCGCAGACATGCTGGTGTCGCTACAGGAACATGCGGCCACCGCGGGGGTCACAATGAACCTAGAGGGCCAGACCCATCAGCCAAACACCCTTGATGCGCATCGGTTGATCCATTGGGCGGGACTGGAACAGAAACAAACGCCGATGGTCAGCGCAATTTTTAAGGCGCATTGGGTGGATGCACGCCGCATCGACGACCATGATGTGCTGGTTGAACTGGCCGAAGCGCTAGACATGGACGGTGCCGTTACGCGCCGTTTGCTGGCCGGTGACGCCGACAAAGACCTGATCATGGAACGGTATCAACACTCAGGCAAAATGGGTGTGAACTCGGTTCCGACATTCATCATCGCCAACCAGCATGCGGTTCCCGGTGCACAGCCCGTCGAGCTGTGGGATCGTGTGATTGCCGATATTCGGGAACAGCTGGCAGACGCCTAAGCGTCTGCCTTTTTTGCTTTCTTCTTAGCGGCGGCAACCTTTTCTGCCAGATCGCGGGCAATCGCAAAGGCGCCTTTGATCTTGTCGCTGTCCTTGACCCAATCGCGCCGGATAACGATCTTGTTGTCCTTAACCTTGGCCAATCCGTTCTGCGCCTCGATGAATTCGACCAATCCCTGAGGCGAGGCGAATTTATCGTTGTGGAACCGGATCGTCGCACCCTTGGGGCCGCCATCAAGATGACTGATCCCTGCCCGTTTGCACATTGCCTTGATGCGAACAATAAGCATCAAGGTATTGACCTCTTTAGGCAATTTTCCAAACCGGTCGATCAGTTCTGCGGCGAAACCCTCTAGTTCGACCTTGGTCGTCAGGTCCGACAAACGACGATACAGGCCAAGACGCACATCCAGATCCGGTACATAATCTTCGGGGATCAGAACCGACACACCAAGATTAATCTGAGGGGCCCATTGTCCGCCATCATCCAAGATGCCCTCGGCCGCGCCCGACTTGATGCGAGCGATTTCGTCTTCGAGCATTTGTTGATAAAGTTCGTACCCTACCTCATTGATATTGCCCGATTGTTCTTCGCCCAGCAGGTTGCCCGCCCCGCGAATATCAAGGTCCTGCGACGCAAGTGTGAACCCCGCCCCAAGAGTGTCGAGGCTGCCCAGCACCCGCAGACGTTTTTCGGCCTGCGGCGTCAGTTTGGCGCGCGGTTTCGTGGTCAAATAGGCGTAAGCGCGAATTTTCGACCGCCCGACCCGACCCCGAATTTGGTAAAGCTGGGACAGGCCGAACATATCGGCCCGATGAACAACCATCGTGTTGGCCGTCGGAATATCCAGACCGCTTTCCACGATCGTTGTCGCCAGCAGCACGTCATATTTGCCGTCGTAAAAGGCGTTCATGCGGTCATCCAGCTCGCCCGCCGCCATTTGACCATGGGCCGTGACATAAGTCACCTCAGGCACTTCGCGCTTTAGCCAATCCTCCATTTCGGCAAGGTCGGACACACGTGGCACGACAAAGAACGACTGACCACCGCGATAGTGTTCACGTAGCAAAGCCTCGCGGATTGTGATGGTGTCGAATTCGCTGACATAGGTGCGGATCGCCAGACGATCCACGGGCGGCGTGCCAATGATCGACAGCTCACGCACCCCCGACAGCGAAAGCTGCAATGTCCGCGGAATAGGCGTCGCCGTCAGGGTCAGAACGTGAATATCCGACCGCATTTGTTTCAAGCGTTCTTTGTGCTGAACACCGAAATGCTGTTCTTCGTCGATGATCAGCAGACCAAGGTTTTTGAACTTGACCGTTTTGGCCAAGAGCGCATGGGTACCGACCACAATGTCGACCTGCCCGTTGGTGATGCCCTCACGGGTTTTGTTGGCGTCGCCGGTGCTGACAAACCGCGATAGCGGCGCCACGTTGATCGGAAAGCCGCGGAACCTTTCGGCAAAGCTTTTGTAATGTTGCCGCGCCAATAGCGTTGTTGGTGCAATGACGGCGACCTGAACGCCCGACATTGCCGCGACAAAGGCCGCGCGGATCGCGACCTCGGTCTTGCCAAAGCCAACATCGCCGCACACCAGACGGTCCATCGGGCGGCCGGATTCCAGATCATCCAGCACATCGGAAATCGCCTGTAGCTGATCGTCGGTTTCCACATAGGGGAAACGGGCCAAAAACTGATCCCACATACCGTCCGGCGGGGTCAGGATATTGCCTTTGCGCAGTTCCCGTTCCGCCGCAACACGGATCAACCGTTCGGCCATCTGGCGAATGCGTTCTTTCAGCTTGGCCTTTTTCGCCTGCCATGCGCCGCCGCCCAGACGATCCAATAGACCGGTCTCATGGCCGTATTTGGACAGAAGTTCGATATTTTCGACCGGCAGGTACAGCTTGGCACCCTCGGCGTATTCGATGTTTAGGCATTCATGCGCCGCACCGGCGGCCGAAATCACCTCTAGCCCGTTATACCGCCCAACGCCGTGATCCACGTGGACGATCAGATCACCGGGCGACAAGCTTTGCGTTTCGGTGAGGAAGTTTTCGGCTTTGCGTTTCTTACGCGATTGCCGGATCAATCGGTCACCCAGAACATCCTGTTCAGAAATGACTGTTAAGCCTGTGGCCTCAAACCCTTTTTCCAGCGGCCAGACCGCCAGATGCAGACCGGATTTGCCGACACGCCCAAAATCATTGATGGCGATCGTCTCGCCTGCGCCTTCGTCCTCTAGCAGGCCCATCAAACGTTCGCGCGCGCCCTCGGAATAGGACGCCATGACAACCGGTCCGGCCTCTAACTTGGCTTTAATATGCTGATGTAACGCACCGAAAAGGCTTAGATTTTCGCTCTGTCGTTCGGGGGCGAAATCGCGACCGAACCGGCCGCCTGCGTCGATCACGCCCGGTCCGGTAGATTGTGGCAAGGCCGAAAATTTTAGAACGCGGCGGTCGTTTGTTGCGGCGGTCCAAGCAGCGTCATCCAGATATAGGCTCTCTGGCGCGGCGGGTTTATAAACGCTATCCAACCGGCCTTTTTGTTGTAGGGCGATTTTGCGGGTTTCATAGGTATCAACGACCGACACCCAACGTGCATCCCGCGCCGCATCCGTTTGATCATCAACAGAAATTGTCGCATCGGGCAGATAATCAAACAGCGTTTCCAACTGGTCGTGAAAGAACCCCAGCCAATGTTCGGCACCTGCATGTTTGCGGCCGGCGCTGATCGCCTCATACAGCGGATCGTCCGTTCCGGCGGCCCCAAACTCAAGCCGATAGTTCTGACGGAAACGGGTGATCGCCGCCTCGTCAAGGATCACCTCGGACACTGGTGCCAGTTCGACAACGTCCAGTTTTTCAGTGGTCCGCTGAGTCGCCGGATCAAACCGCCGCGCACCATCAAGCGTGTCACCAAACAGATCAAGCCGCACAGGCCCCGCATCGCCCGGCGAATAGATGTCGATGATGCCGCCGCGCACGGCATAGTCACCCGGCTCCATCACTGTCGGGCTTTGCGTAAACCCCATACGAACAAGGAACTGGCGCAGAGCCTCTTCGTCGATACGTCGCCCGACCTGCGCGCTAAAGGCGGACTGCTTCAGCACCGAACGTGCGGGCACCTTTTGCGTGGCCGCATTCAGCGTGGTCAGCAGCACAAACTGTGGCGGCATCCCATGCACCAGCGCGGCCAGTGTCGCCATCCGCATTGCCGAGATTTCGGCGTTTGGCGACACACGATCATAGGGCAAACAATCCCACGCAGGAAACACCACCACCGGCATCGCTGGATCAAAGAACGCCAACGCAGCCTGCATTTCAGCCAGCCGTTTATCATCGCGAGCCACATGGACCACGGGACCGCCGGTCTTGGCGATTTCATTCAGAATGAGTTTGGCGTCAAAGCCCTCGGGCGCGCCCGATACGGTGATATGCGATTGTGAAACCATGGGTGTGACCTACGGCGACAAGCGGCGGTGTCAATCCTAGAACCCGTTCCCGCCGCCAATATTCTGAAACATGCCATAGGTGGCAGTCACAAAGATTGAAAACATGCCCACGAACTGCGTTAGCATCCGTTGGCGGATCAGACGGCGGATCAGGGTTTCGGGCTCATAGCCTTCGACGTTGATGATATGGGCCATCCGGATCGCGAACGACCAAACGATGGTCATTGGCACACCCAGCAGAACCAGCGCCTGCGCAAATTCGACGTTGTAAACAAAGCCAAGTATCGCCAGCGTTGTCAGGAAAAAGCACAGAAACCCGACAAGCCAAAGGCCCGACCGGCCAGTGATATAGAGGATGCGTTTGACGTTGATATGCACCATATGCTGCAGGTCCGACACGGCCTCTTCGTCGCCGCGTGTGGCCCGCTGGATCATGTCAAACGGCACGCCTAGGACCCAATAGCTGGCCGTGGACCACATCACCGCAAGCGCGATCCAGAACCAAAGGTTCGAAAAAGAGCGCATATCGATGACTTCGAAAACGGTTTGTGTCCAGTTCAAGGTGGTGCCTGTCGTCTAATTTTGGGACAAACTAGTCTGCAACTGCGACAAAGCCCAGCCTTGGCAAGCGCAATTTTCCGTGGCAACCAAAGATGTGACAAGAAAGGCCCGCCATGAACACCACAGTCGCCCCCTTCCCGACCGCCCGTTTGCGCCGCTTGCGCAGCTCTGACGCCCTGCGCCGCATGGTGCGTGAAACGGTGATTTCGCCGGATGATTTCATTTGGCCCATTTTTTTGATGGCGGGGACGGACGACGAAACGCCTATCCCCTCGATGCCCGGCGTAACGCGCAAAACCATTGATCGCGCAGTCACAGCCGCGAAAGAGGCATATGGTTTGGGCATTCCGGCGATTTGCCTGTTTCCATATACCTCGATGGAACATCGCACCGAGGATTGCGCCGAGGCATGGAACGCCAACAACCTGACGAACACAGCCATTCGCGCGATCAAGGATGCGGTGCCGGATCTGGCGATCATGACCGATATCGCGCTGGACCCCTATAATATTAACGGCCATGACGGATATGTGCGCGACGGCGAAATCTTGAACGATGAAACGGTCGAGGCCTTGGTTAAAATGGCGCTTGCACAGGCCGAAGCAGGCGCAGACATTTTGGGCCCGTCGGACATGATGGATGGGCGGATCGGCGCGATACGCACCGCCCTTGAGGCCGAAGGTCATCGCAACGTCACCATCCTGTCCTACACCGCCAAATATGCCAGCGCGTTCTACGGCCCGTTTCGCGATGCTGTCGGCGCCAGCAGCGCGCTAAAAGGCGACAAGAAAACCTATCAGATGGATCCCGCCAACACAGATGAGGCCCTGCGCCTCGTGCAGCGTGACCTGAACGAAGGCGCCGACATGGTGATGGTCAAACCCGGCATGGCCTATCTGGATATTTGCCACCGCGTGAAAGCCGAATTTGGCGTGCCGACCTTTGCCTATCAGGTGTCCGGCGAATACGCGATGCTGATGGCCGCGATCCAAAACGGTTGGCTGGACGAGGAAAAGATCGTCCTGGAAAGCCTGCTCGCGTTCAAGCGCGCAGGTTGTGACGGCATTCTGACCTACTTTGCGCCATTTGCCGCCCGTGTACTGAACGGGTGATGACAATTTATTCAGAAACCCGTAAATTACGCGGGAAAGAACGGCAAAATAGCCGCAAAACATGAGGCCGAGCATGACACAACTGACCCGCCGCGCATTCGCCCTTGGCGCTGCCGCAACGACGCTTGGTGCCTGCGCCAATGGCGTTGGAACCAACAACGCAGCCAAAATCGACGCCCGCGTCGATAGCACGCTGCAGTTTATGTACGAACGTTACCCATCGACGATTGACCTGTCGTCCAAGGCTGTCGGCATGCTGGTCATGCCCTTGGTGACCGAGGTCGGTTTTGTCTTTGGCGCATCCTATGGTCAGGGCGCCCTGCGCGTCGCCCAAACGACCGTGGATTACTATTCGGCCGCATCGGCCAGCGCCGGCCTTCAGATCGGTGGCCAACAATATAGCCATGTTCTGTTCTTTATGACGAACGAAGCGCTGGCAAACTTCCGCTCTGCGCCGGGTTGGGCCGCGGGTGCAGATATTGAATACGCGCTGAACGACAAGGGCGAGGTGCTGCGCGCTGAAACCACAACGTCGCTTGCGCCGATTGTGGCGGCGGTGTTCGCGCAGGCCGGTTTCCGCGTCGGCGCAACGCTAGAAGGCACCAAATATACGCGCATCATCCCCTGATGCGCGATATGCCATCCATCCTGATCCCCGCTGCAGGTGCGTCATCGCGCATGCTGGGGCGGGACAAGTTGATGGAAATGGTTGACGGTGTTCCAGTTATTAGGCTGATCGCGATGCGCGCGATCGACACCGGATTTTCGGTAACAATCGCCCTGTCGCCAGACCGTCCCGAACGGCGCGCGGCGCTGTTGGATTTGCCTGTCACCTTGGTGGATGTGCCAGATTGGGCCGATGGTATGTCGGCCACGTTGAAACGCGGTGTTCAGAACCTGTCTGGCGACGTGATGATCGTTCTGGCCGATATGCCGAACATCACCACAGAAATGATGGTGGCCCTCGCCGATGGGCGCAACGGGCATGCACGGGCGCTGATATGGCGCGGCGTGACCGACGACGGTGCAGCGGGCCATCCAATCCTGTTTGATCACACGCTTATCCCGGAATTTGCCAACCTGAGCGGCGATCAAGGGGCCGCCCCGATTGTCAAACGCCACCAAGACCGTGTGGCGATGATCAAACTTGGTGGATCAGACGCGCGGCTTGACCTTGATACCCCAGAGGATTGGGAACAATTCCGGCAGGAAACAGGGCGTTAGCCCGCCAAAAGCATCGCTTCGTGCTTTTTCAAAATCCGGCGGGCAGCCTGATAGGACTCGAAGCCTTCGCGATTTGTCAGTTCGGGAAATAGGCCACAGATTTCTTGGCGTTGGTCGCGTTCCAAACCGCCAAGGGAATAACCCCCCGGTTGGAAGCTTTCGGACCAAAGCCCATCCGACAACACGACCTCATGACGTTCGAACATGAAATGCACATAGGTTGTCGGGACTTTTAGAGGTTGGACACCATCGATGTGCATCAGGTGCTTGGCCGCGACCAACACCTCGGTTTCATCGAACAGCACCTGCGCATCGACGCCTGCAACCAACAGCCGATGGTTAGGCGAAATGATCAGATCCCGATCAGGTCCACCAATACCAAGCGCCCCCGCCTTTATCCGCACCGGACGCAGCGATGGATCGTTTTTCAGGTCGCGTTTGGAAACCGACTTCTGCCCGGCCCAAGCGATTTCCTGAAATCCGTTGTCTCGCGTCAGCACCCGATCGCCAGCGCGCAGATCAATGGCGCGCTTTTCGCCATCTGGCGTCACAATCCGTGTTTCGGGCGTAAAGCACGGAACGATGTTTTCGATGTCAAAAAAATTGATATTCGCCCAGCGATTGGTGGTCGCATTAAAAAGCGTGACCTGACCGTTATAGCCAAAGTTTCCACCGTAATCAGGGTTCTGAACCAGGTGGACGATTTCGTACCCGCTGGCCAACATCTGCGACAAATCCAGCGTATCGTTGTCATTACCGTCGTCATCGCCCCAGACGGTCGTGTTGTTTGAATACAGGCCATCATCAACGATCACAAAACGGTCGGCATCGTCCCCGCCATAAAGCTGATCGTTGTCGCCGCCACCGTAGATGACATCGTTCCCGTCACCGCCATAGACATAGTCCGTGCCCGAGCGTGCAACGAGGGTATCGTCGCCATCCCGGCCACGCAGAATATCAGAACCATTGGTGCCGTTGATCGAGTCATTGCCCGATCCGCCGTAACGAATTGCCATGATGCCCACACAAACTTAACTCTCGCAGGGGTGGGACCTGTGCAAATGCCTTTGATTTGCGGAACTGAACATCCCCTGCAACTTGTTAGCGGCATCTCGCAGTTGCAGAAAAATTAGTATGGGAAAAATCGCGACCTAGCGTCATTTGGCTATTTTCTGCCACCAAATGCCTCAAAAAAAATATCCCTTTGAATAGTTATGACGCATAACAAAACGGACCGCCCTAAAATTAAAGCGGTCCGTTTTCTGATTTGATTCGGCCTTAGCGGACCAACAGTTTGGCTTCGTGCTTCTTCAGCGACTTACGAGCAGCCTGATAATCTTGCAGGCCTTGCTTCTCGCGCAGCTCTGGGAACAGCTCAAAGATTTCGTTCCGCTGACGGTTGCCGATGCCCTTGAGGCTGTAGTCACCCGGCTGGAAGCTTTCGGTCCATGCGCCATCCGACAGAACCACTTCGTGACGTTCGAACATGAAGTGGATGTAGGTCGTCTGTGTGACGTCTACGCGGTGGATGCCTTGGCTGCCAACCATGTGTTTCGCCGCTGCCAGCACTTCGCTTTCTTCGAAGTACAGTTGGGTCATGTCCGACGCCACCAGCAGGCGGTGGTTCGGCGATACCAGCATGTCACGCTCTGGCAAGTCGTTGCCTAGCGAACCGGCTTTGATCAGGACAGGCTTCAGGTGCGGGTTGCGAACAAGATCCGCGCTCTGGAACTGTTTGTGACCAACCCAAGCGATTTCCTGAATGCCGTTGTCGCGGGTGATGATCCGGTCGCCGACCTGCAGGTCCTCGACAGGGCGTTCGCCACGGGCCGTCGCAATCAGCGTACCAGGTGTGAAACACGGGATGACATTCTCGATCTCCGAGAAGGTCATGGTCGACCCGTCGTCGAAGGTGACAACACCGTCCTCGTTATCTGGCGAGGTGTAGGTGATGAAGTCAACGTTCGAACCGGTCAGGTCAAGAACGTCCTGATCCAGGTTGTCCGCGTCCTCGCCACCGACGACCACGTCACCCGAGGTACCGCCAAAGAAGGTATCCGAGCCCGTGCCGCCAAACAATTGGTCAGCTGCTTCGCCGCCGATGATGGTGTCGCTATCTGCGCCACCGTAGATTTCATCTTCGTCTACGCCGCCATCCAGATAGTCGTCGCCGTCGCCGCCGTAGATAACATCGTCGTCATCCTTACCAAAGACAGTATCGTTGCCAGCGCCCGCGTCGATCGTGTCCTGACCGTTGTTGGTGACCAGATCACCGTCTGCGTCAGGAATATTGATCGCATCAGGGAAGCTGTCATCCAGACCCCCATAGATCAGGTCATCGCCCGCGCCGGTGGTGATGGTGTCATCGCCTTCGCCGCCAATAACGGTATCGTTGCCCGATCCGGTGATGATGGTGTCTTCGTCAATGCCACCGTCGACGTAGTTATCGCCTTCGCCCGCATCGATATAGTCAGCGTCATCGCCGGTCAGGATCGTGTCGTTACCTGCACCACCGAATACGGTGTCCAGATCGTTCGATGGATCGCTATCGGCTGGCCACAGGCCAGGATAGGCCAGATCAGGCAGCGGATCGGTGGGGTTCGACGTGTCGATCACGTCGTTACCTTCGCCGCCGTAGACCAAATCATTGCCTTCGCCGCCGTCGATGACATCGTCACCATCTTCGCCCGACAACAGATCGTCGCCTTCGCCACCGATTAGGGTGTCATTGCCCAGACCGGTGTAGATGGTGTCGTCACCTTCGCCGCCATCGACGTAGTCATCGCCAAGGCTGTCGTTTGGTGTGCCTGGCACGTCATCGATGATGTCGTTGCCTTCGCCGCCAAAGATGCTGTCGTTTCCAGCACCATCGGCAATAACGTCGTTGCCGCCACCGCCATAGATGATGTCATTGCCATCATCACCGTCGATGGTGTCATCACCTGCGATTGGAACGATATAGTCGAAATCGTTACCATCTGTGGTGCCGAAGTTCAGGCCCGAGTTAACACCGCGCGATGTCAGCGTGAACTCGATTTCCGAGGTTTCGCCGAACACGGTTGCGATCTGGCTGTCAGGGTCGTTCGGATCAACGTTATCCTCGGTCCCCGCAGCGGTCAGCGAACCGCCCGGTGTATAGGTCACGTCAAGCGAGCTATCCGCAGGTACACCGACATTCACCAGATTTGGATCAGTGATCGACAGGACTTCCTGACCAACGTTCTGGTCGAGGTCCGCAAAGACGACCGATGGCTCCAACTCAACCGGATCACCGGTGTTGGTGTCAAAGAACTCTAGACGGAAGGTCGCCGTCTCGCCGTTCATTGTGCCGTCGTTGTTGGCGTTCAGCAGAACCTCATAGTCCTCTTCGCTGGCCAGATCGACCTGAAGTGCAGGATCCGAGGTGCTCACCAGAACCAGACGCGCCGAAACCTGCGTGCCATCCTCAAGCGTTGCGACGTTGTTGTAGACAACGCTGTCGCCCGCAGTTGCGGTGTTGGCAGTGCCAGCCGTTTCCGAACCCGGCTCAACATCGCTGAAGTTCAGCTCGACCGGATCGACGCCGCTGGTATCAAGGTTACCGTTTTCGTCATCGCCATAGATGACATCATTACCGCCACCGCCATAGATCGTATCGTCACCGTCATTGCCGACAATCGTATCAGCACCATCAACACCGGTGTCGGTGCCAGGAATGTCACCAACCAGCGAGACGTTATCGATCAACGGACCAAAGCTGTTGTTGTCGCTCGACGGTTCGCGCAGGGTCAGGGTGTCCGAGCCGCTGCCGGTGACTTCAAACTCAAACGTTTGCCATTCGTCGCCCGGTTGGATGACGCCAACCAATGTTCCGCCAAAGTAAACCTCGACCTGATCGTCCGATCCTTCGATGCGCTGTTTCGCGTCTACGGTCAGGGTATAGGTCGAACCGCCAACAGTCGTGACATCCTGCGAAATCTGGTCGACCTCGCCACCGCGGTCTAGTTCGACAAAGTTGCCGCCATCCTGCGATGTTTCGTGTTTAAAGCCGGATCCCCAAACCTCGAACGCGCCTGCGCCCGATGTCCAGCCTTCAACGTCGGCGTTGTATTGCTGACCACCGGTCCCAACACCGGCCTCCAGCGCGCCGTTTACCAGCAGCTCGCCCTGCGCATAGCCGTTTGAACCAACCACGTTATCGCCGTAGATGGTGTCATTGCCGCCAGCACCATCGATGCTGTCGTCGCCACCGTTACCGAAAATAACATCATCGTCGTTTGTGATAACATCACCACCCTGATCGTTTGGTGCGTTCGCGTCGTCATAGCCGAGGCCCATCACCTCGCCGTTGTCTTCGCCATCAACGGTGCCATCCGATGTGTCCAGTGGAACGATCGTGGTGTTTTCCACGTTCGAATACGCATAGTAACCAGAATAGTTTACGCCGACGAAGCTTTTGATTTCGACCGCAGAAATTTCAAGGTTGTCGAGGTCGCCGAGGTTCTTGAAATCCGACATGAACAGATCGCCGTTCTGGGCCTGAATCAGCGTAATCTGGATATCTTGTGTAGATCCGTCGGGGGCCGTCACGGTCACAATCGCGACTGTGGTCGAGTCGAGCGTTTGTGTCGTGACACCACTGCCGGCGTTATAGGTGAAATCCTCACCGCAATTTTCGTCGTCGTTGGTAGCGTTGTCGCCGCCCGTTTGGAAGGTCGCCGTCACGATCGACATGTCGCCCGAGGTAAACGACTGACCGGTCAAAACCGCGGCCGCATTTTCATCCGAATAATTGGATTCGTCTGTGTCGGTCTGGGCAAAATTTCCCAGATAAATAATGTTCGTCGTATAACTACTGTTGGTCATCACTTACTCCGTTTGCCCAAAACGGCGGATGACCGCCGTACTGACGGCTTCGTGATACCCGGCCCCTTGGGCAACACTCAGCCACTAGGCAACAAGCCATCGCTTGCTACCCATTCAAGTCTCGGCAAAAGGATGACCCCTTGCAGACACCAACAATGGATCGAGACTATACTTTGCTCGATATGACCGCCCCACACGGCCTACTGCCTCCCAGATAGGCTATGCCTAAATACCTAATCGGATAGTCGGACACCAAGTAAAAAATGTCGGGGATGTGGCGCAAATTCGTTGAAAACCGCCCTGATCGCACCCTCAACTAACCAAAAAGTTGTTCCCGGCCCCGACAATTGTTTTCAAATTATAAACGATAGACATTCTCACATTGCTGTTTTACCCAATAAAATAAGAATTTTTTCTGCAACTGCATAAGTGACCGGTACGTCAACTGTTTCGCATTGCGGGAAACATGTCAAAAATAAGGCAGCTTTGTGTTCTGGAATTTCTCGACAAAAATGTATTTTCCGAGTGTCCACGAATTGCGATCAATTTTTGGAAACTGGTAAGTTTAACCACCAGACGTAAACAAAGCTTCCGGAAAACCTAACCTTTTGGGATAGTACTTTGGATTTAATGCGATCTTTGATTCGAGTTATTTGACAGCGTCCGACCTACTAGAACGCGAAATATGTCGAATGTTGGGACAGATTATCACGACCGGCCGTGGTCTGATTTGTTGACAGTCATCCAAACATCAACTTAATTTCAGTAAGAAAAATAAATTGGATTTGCAGGTCCAGAGGCTGGAGGAGGCATCTAAATGACCGGTAGCGAACAAATCGTTCTCAGGAACGGTGAGATGTCCGTCGCCCTTTTACCTCGAGGCGCAACAACTCAAAAATGGACGCTCGGCGATCGGGATCTGATCCTCGGGTATGACACGGCAGACCGATATGAAAGCGACCAATGTTTTGTGGGCGCAATTGTAGGGCGCGTCGCTAACCGCGTTTCCGGCCCGAGGGTGCAAATTAACGGTGCCACGGTCACGCTCGATCAAAACGAAGGCGTCAACACACTTCATGGTGGTTCTGACGGCATATGGGCGAAAAACTGGTCCGTGCAGGAACGCAGCGATAGCCATGTTTCTATGTCGGTTAGGTCGCCAGACGGGGACTGCGGATTTCCGGGCAATGTCACCTTTACTGTCACTGTCGTACTTAGCGAAACCAGCCTGACCTATACGCTGAGCGCGACTACCGACACGCCCACCCCAATCAGCCTAGCGCAACACAACTATTATACATTGGGCACCAAAGGCGCGACAGACCTGCATCTACAGCTAAACGCCGACAAACGTCTGGTTCAGGCCAGCGATGGCTGTGCGAACGGAAAAATCGACGAGGTCGTTGGCACCGTTCGGGATTTTTCATCAAATGGTGGCAGGCAGTTTGCTGACGGCACAATCGACGACTTTATGATTTTCGATAAAGACCGTGATCCCGATGTACCTGTTGCCACGCTGGCAGCGCCTGACGGGTTGAAACTTAGGTTTTGGTCAGATCAGGATGGCGCGCAGGTCTATAGCGGGCACGGTTTGGCATCGCCGTTCGAACCGAGGGCGGGTGTGTGTTTTGAACCCTCGGGCTATCCCAATGCCCTGAACCATGATCATTTTCCGTCGATCATGATCACACCGGAAACCCCATATCATCAGACCCTCAAGATCGAGGTGGTAAAATGAGGTCGCTGCCCCTAGCCGCGCTGGCGGCCTTCGGGCTGTCGACATCGGTCAGCGCAGTGGATTTGGGCGAACGCCCGACCTTTCCTACCGCTTCGTTTGACCGGATCGAATTGGGACAGTTGTTGTTCTACGATCCGATCCTGTCCGGCAACCGCAATATTTCCTGCGCCACATGTCACCATCCGCGGTTTGGCACCGGTGATGGTGTATCCTTGGCCCTTGGTGAAGGCGGCACAGGATTGGGCCCAGATCGCGTTGCCAATCCGGACAATATGCCGGAACAACGTTTGCCGCGTAACGCCCCTGCCCTTTGGAACCTAGGGGCGTCGGAATTCACGACATTCTTCCACGATGGCCGACTAGAGGATGATCCATCCCAGCCAAACGGCATCCGCACCCCGCTGGGCACGGAAATGACCATGGGGTTTCAATCGGCACTGGCCGCACAGGCGATGTTTCCTGTGCTATCAGCGGATGAAATGGCCGGTCACTATTCCGAAAACGAGGTCAGTCAGGCGGTGCGCCTCGGCTTCCTCAGCTCGGACGGCGGCGCATGGGATCGGATTGCAGCCCGCGTTGCGGAAATTCCTGAATATCAAGCACGGTTCAACGCCATTAACCCCGACCAACCGGTGACCTTTACCGAAATTGCGAATGTGATCGCCGATTTTATCGCCTTTGAATGGCGGGCGGATAATGCCCATTTTGATCAGGTCATGGCTGGCAGTGCCACGTTCTCGGACCTCGAACAGGCGGGTTTTGACCTGTTCTATGGTCCGGCGGGCTGTTCGGATTGTCATTCGGGATGGCTTCAGACCGACCATGATTTTCACGCCATCGCCCTGCCCCAATTTGGTCCGGGCAAAGCGGCGCGGTTCGAAAACCACGCACGCGACGAAGGCCGGTTTCGTGTGACTGGCGATCCGGCGGATCGGTTTGCGTTTCGGACCCCAACGCTTCGTAATGTGACGTTGACGGCCCCGTATGGGCATAACGGCGCGTTTCCAACGCTAGAGGCGATGATCGAACATCACGCTGATCCGGTGTCCAGCCTGCAGAACTACGATGTTGCGCAATCATCCCTGCCTGCGCTGGCCTCTGCCAATGACTTTGCCATTATGGACGACACCGCCGAGGTTGCCGCGATTGCCGCTGCGAACACGCTCGACCCGCTGGGACTATCGCCAGCGGATATCGAGGCGCTGATCGCGTTTTTGACGACGTTAGAGGATCCCGCTGAACGGCTGGGCGTTCCGCAGTCGGTGCCCAGCGGGCTGCCGATCGATCAATGATTAACGACGGATGGCAAGCTGTTGATTAACATCAGCAGTTTGCCAATCCGACATCGTCCCATCCGGCCAGATAACGCGCAATGCAACACTGTCCGCATCGCCCAGACCAAAGTGCTGCGGGCCGAGCGCACCGCCCGCATGACCACCGCCAATGGTGATTTCCCGTGTGATCATTCGGTCGCCGATGCGCAGCTCAATAAAGGCACCGACAGCGGCGGTATTCGGGCCATCCTGTTGCACGTCGACCGTGATCCAGTTCCCGCCCGCAGTGACATTCTGATAGACCTCTAATGGCGCGCGGCGGTTCAGGACCGCCAAATCCAAACGCCCATCACCGTTGAAATCGGCAATCGCGGCACCGCGCGAACGGTCCATGGTGGCAACGCCCGCCTCGGCCGATACCTCACGGAATGTCCCATCCACGGTTTGCATCAGTAACGAATTGGGGTCCTGCATCGCCGCGTCGGGCATTTGTTCAACGTTGCCCTTGGCGACAAAGATGTCGTCCAAGCCGTCGTTGTTGAAGTCTGCAAACTCAGCGTGCCATCCGGTCGAGGGGCGGCCATCCGATCCCACATGCGGCCTATGCGCCGTTGTGCCTCGTTCATAGGTCGCATCCGCCCAGAACGGCGTTGTCGCATCCCCTTCGAAGGTTTGAAATTTCTGATCGCCCATCGAGGTCAAATAGACCTCGGGGAAACCGTCGCCCGTCAAATCGCGCGAGGCAATGCCCATTCCCCACAGGCTATAGCGCGCCCAGCCTTCTTCTGCAGTGGCAAGGCGCGGGGTGTCCTCCATCAGCCACATTTGTTCCTGACCGCCGCGCACATAATAGTGACGGTCATTGCTGACCCTTAAATCGGCGCGGCCCGTGCGGGACCAATCCGAAAACAACATCGATAGTGCACAGAACCCCGGTTCAAGCACCTGTGGCGCATAAGTTATCCCACTGGGACGATACAGTTGCGTCGCATCACAGGTTTCAAAGGGGCCCATCGGATCGGCGCGATCCACATAAGTTCCAAAGGCCAAAGTCGGCAGCGTCGCGTCATCTTCCCATGTGGCGGAAAAGGCGGTGGTCCAATGATCACCGCTGTCGAATTCAAGATCGTCGAACGCTCCGAATTCACAATTCCCAAGCCCGCGCATCAGAACATCCGGTCCAACCTGCAAAATCGCCAGATCGGTCACCGCGTCATTGTCGATGTCAATTGGATAGGCCCCGATCACCCCTTTCAGCGCAAGGGCATCCGGTGTTCGCGCCTCAAATGCAACGTCACCCGCTGACATGTTCAGGAATAAGGTTGCGGGGGTCGCGCCGCCAGCCGCGTAAAGTTCGGGCAGACCATCACCGGAACAATCGAATGCGGCAATCCCGCCGCCAACAAAATGTTCCCAGCCGCCGGAATAGACGTGATCCACCACATCAACCGGCGCAAAGACAGGCACAACAGGGTCAGCCGCAGACGGGGTCGCGGCCAGCAATACCAAGACATGACTAATCCGCATTGGCTGCCAGCTCGACGACTTTGAGACGGGACACCTGTTCGATCGCATGGGCCGCAGCCCCGCGCGCCCACATCTGGTGGCCCCAACGGTTTACGAGGATTTCGGGGATCGGCGCATCGACGTTCAGAACATCCCGCCGGATACGGGCACGCACCGAGTCTGTGTGCATATGATCCAGCGAGGTATTGCCGCCAGACAAAATGATCCGCTGCGGATCAAACAGATTGATCAGATTGGCGACCCCCATACCGAATATCTGCCCCGCCCGTTCCAGAACGCTTTGGGCGACCGGGCTACCATCGCGTGCAGCCACAAAGATGTCTGTAACCGACCGTGGTTCATTGCCGGGGCTGGAAATTGCGGCCTCACGCAGCAGAGCATAGGCCCCGACATAGGCCTCAAGACAGCCCCGCTGGCCGCATTGGCACAGCGCGCCATCGAGGTGCACTTTCATATGGCCGAACTCGGCGCCGCATCCACGTTCACCGCGATACAGCTCGCCGCCCAACACAATCCCAAGGCCGATACCGTGCTCAAACGTGATGACAAGGAAGTTGGTCAAATCCCGTCCTTCGCCGAACAATTGTTCCGCCTTGGCCACAAGGTTTGCGTCATTTTCGATGAACGCAGGAAACGGCAAGTGCTTGGACAAATACCCGCCTAAGTCGTGGTTGCGTCCCTTGAGCGAGGACGACCAATGAACAAAGTTCCTTTCGGCATCCACAAGACCCGCAATCCCGATAGATGCCCCTGAAATTCGGTCAACACTGATACCGCCTTTTTCACACGTTTCATCAAGAGCTTGCCGAATGTTCTGCACCAGTTTTTCGGGGTGCATTTGGGCATCGATCAAGGGCATATCGTGGCTAATGGTTTCTGCCCCGACAAAGTCAGCAACCAGCACAGAAATTTCGGTTCTTGCCACCTTGATACCGGCAACAAGGTGCGCCTCTTCGTTCAGCTTTAGATTGACCCGTGGGCGCCCACGACGCCCCGCATCCGTGCTACCAGAGGTGCTGGTTTCAACGATAAGCCCTGCGGCCAGAAAATCGGCAGTGGCAGCTGTAACGGTCGCGGGACTCATTTGCAGGATATTGGCGATATCAATGCGCGATATCTGACCTGCTGCACGTATGCACTCAAAAATTCTGAGCCGTGTTGAGTCGCGTTGTTCCAATCCGAGCACCCTCCCTAGCGCACAGAACCCCATACCGGTGATTCCGTCTGCCTAGCTTAATGAGGTCGTTGCTATTCACCAAAGAAATAATTTTGACAGCTAAAATTAATCTGATACCTATTCAGCATAGGACGTCGAATCGCGACCGTCCTGCTACTATGGGAGGAACCAATGAAACGGTACATCGTATCGACCGCCATGGCGGCGGTTATGGGCACAGCTGCATTTGCAGACGTAACTGTCGGCGTAAGCTGGTCGAACTTTCAAGAAGAGCGCTGGAAAACAGACGAAGCAGCGATCGTAGCAGCACTTGACGCTGCTGGCGCATCGTATGTGTCGGCTGACGCTCAGTCGTCGTCCAGCAAACAGCTGGCGGACATCGAAAGCCTGATCGCACAGGGCGTTGACGCTCTGATCATTCTGGCACAGGACACCCAAGCAATTGGCCCAGCTGTTCAGGCTGCTGCCGACGAAGGCATCCCTGTCATCGCATATGACCGTCTGATCGAAGACAGCCGTGCATTCTACCTGACCTTCGACAACGTCGAAGTAGGTCGTATGCAGGCCGCTGCGGTATTCGCCGCACAGCCAACCGGCAACTACGTGATGATCAAAGGATCGCCAACCGATCCTAACTCGGACTTCCTGCGCGGTGGTCAGCAAGAGGTACTGCAGGCAGCTATTGATGCAGGTGACATCACCATCGTTGGCGAAGCTTACACCGACGGCTGGGTTCCTGCGAACGCTCAGCGTAACATGGAACAGATCCTGACCGCGAACGACAACATGGTTGACGCTGTTGTTGCATCCAACGACGGCACCGCCGGTGGTGTTGTGGCTGCTCTGACCGCTCAGGGCATGGAAGGCATCGCTGTTTCGGGCCAAGACGGTGACCACGCTGCGCTGAACCGCGTTGCACTGGGCACCCAGACTGTTTCGGTTTGGAAAGACGCACGCGAACTGGGCGCAGCAGCAGGTGAAGCTGCGGTCGCTCTGGCGAAAGGCATGTCGGTTTCGGACTCTGGTGAATGGACATCGCCAGCTGGTACCACCCTGACCGCACGCTTCCTGGCGCCTGTCGCTGTCACAGCTGACAACCTGAGCGTTGTTGTTGACGCTGGCTGGATCACGCAAGAAGCCCTGTGCCAAGGCGTAAGCAACGGCCCAGCTCCTTGTAACTAATCCTCTCGTGGCCCTGCCTTCGGGCGGGGCCGCATTTCCTCCTCTCTCCTTCAAAACAGTGCTGACACCAAGGGGTCTGATATGACAGACACATCGTCTCAGCCAATTCCCCAGCCTCAGAAAAAGAGCCTGTTCCAGCAACTGGAACTGGACACACGGCTATTGGGGATGATTGGCGCGTTAGTTGTTATTTGTATTATGTTTAACATCCTCACGGATGGGCGTTTCTTAACGCCGCGCAACCTTTTTAACCTATCCGTTCAAACCGCGTCTGTTGCGGTCATGGCAACGGGCATGGTGTTCATCATCGTCACACGGCATATCGACCTGTCTGTCGGGTCCATGCTGGGACTGATTGGCATGACCACGGCCGCACTGCAGGTTCAGGTGTTGCCTGACATCTTTGGGCTGGGCCACTGGTCGATCTGGATTATCGCGGCGCTGTCGGCGGTCTTGCTTGGGGCGGCGTTGGGCGCCTTCCAAGGGTGGATCGTTGGCTATCTGACCGTGCCTGCCTTTATCGTCACTCTTGGCGGTTTGCTGGTCTATCGCGGCGCGATGTGGTGGGTCACCAAAGGCCAAACACAGGCCCCGCTGGACACCACGTTCCGCCTGATGGGCGGCGGCGCCGAGGGCACATTGGGCGAAACACTCAGCTGGGTGTTCGGCATCGTCGCGTCGCTGATCGCGGTTGGTCTGATGTTGATGAGCCGTCGCCGCAAGGCAAGCCATGGTTTCGTTGTGAAGCCTGTCTGGGCAGAGGGCATCCTGATGGCCTTGGCCGCTGGCCTGATCATCTGTTTTGTCTGGGTCATGAATTCCTACCCGATTGCAAAAGGTGCGCTGCGCCGCATCACCGAGGCCCGCGGTATCGAAATGACCGATGACTTTGTGATGTATCACGGCGTGGCCATTCCGGTTGTTATCCTACTGGCGGTCACAATTGTCATGACCTTGATTGCGACCCGCACCCGTTTTGGTCGCTATATCTACGCCACCGGCGGCAACCCAGAAGCGGCCGAGCTTTCCGGTATCAATACCCGTTTGCTCACCGTCAAAATCTTTGCGCTGATGGGCGCGCTGACAGGCATTGCGTCGATCATCGCCTCGGCGCGTTTGAACGCGGTTGATGTTGGTCTGGGCACGCTGGACGAACTGCGCGTGATTGCGGCGGCTGTCATCGGCGGCACGGCATTGTCGGGCGGTTTTGGCACGATCTATGGCGCCGTGATTGGTGCGTTGATCATGCAAACGCTGCAATCGGGTATGGCGTCGGTTGGCGTCGATGCGCCGCTGCAGTCGATCGTGGTCGGTATCGTTCTGGTCTTTGCGGTTTGGGTGGACATCGTCTATCGCCGCCGCGCCGGTGTATAAGGAGGCTATGATGGATAAGAAAACTCCTCTGGTCGAAATGAAGAACATGTCGATTTCCTTCGGCGGCATCCGCGCTGTCGACGACGTGTCCGTTGACCTGTACCCGGGCGAAGTTGTTGGTCTGCTTGGCCATAATGGCGCTGGCAAATCGACACTGATCAAAATGCTGTCCGGCGCCTATCAGGGCGAAGGCGACATTTACGTGAACGGCGAAAAGGTCGAGATTAACAACCCTCGCGATGCGCGGGCGCACAACATCGAAACCATCTACCAGACGCTCGCCCTGGCGGATAACCTTGACGCTGCGGCCAACCTGTTCTTGGGCCGTGAAATCGTGACATCGACCGGCACGCTGGACGATGACGCGATGGAGGCAGAAACCCGCAAGATCATGGGCCGCCTCAACCCGAACTTCCAGAAGTTCAACGCGCCTGTGTCCGCCCTATCGGGCGGTCAGCGTCAGTCGGTGGCCATCGCCCGTGCGGTGTATTTCAACGCCAAGATCCTGATCATGGACGAACCCACCGCTGCGCTTGGTCCGCACGAAACCCAGATGGTGGCCGAGCTGATCAAACAGCTGAAGGCGCAAGGGATCGGTATCTTCCTGATCGATCACGATGTGCATGCAGTTCTGGATCTTTGTGACCGCGCCAGCGTTATGAAAAACGGCAAACTGGTCGGGACGGTCGATATTCCGGATGTCACCGACGAAGACCTGTTGTCGATGATCATTCTGGGCAAAAAGCCCGGCGAAAAATAAGCGAATGCCGCCCCGATCACGGGGCGGCATTTTCCTTAGCTGTCGAACCAGCCGCTCACGGCTTTGACCTCTAGAAATTCCTCAATGCCCCAAACGCCGCCTTCGCGGCCAATGCCCGATTTTCCATAGCCGCCGAAGGGCGCGCCAAAGGGAATATCGGTGCCGTTCAGGCGCACCATTCCGGACCGCAGTTTACGCGACACCCGCTGTGCCCGCTCGACGTCATTTGTCCAGAGATACGCCGCAAGGCCGTAAGGGCTATCGTTCGCGATGGCGATGGCCTCTTCTTCAGTGTCAAAGGGGATGATTGACAGAACGGGGCCAAAAATTTCTTCGCGTGCGATGGTCATATCGTTCGACACACCCGCAAACACAGTCGGTTCCACAAAGAACCCGCCAGTGTCTGCGGTGTTGCCGCCCGCGACCAGCTCGGCCTCGGCCTTGCCGGTTTCCAGAAACGATTTGACCCGCTCGAACTGGGCGCGGTTTGCAAGCGGCCCCATGCGTGTCGCCGGATCGGCGGGATCGCCATAGGTCTGCGCCTCAGCAACCTGTTTGGCGGCAGCCACCACAGCGTCATAGATGTCCCTATGGGCCAACAACCGCGATGGCGCGTTGCAGGACTGACCGGTGTTATAGAACATTGATCGCGCAATGGCGGTACCGGCCTTTTCCGGATCGGCATCCGGGAACACCAAACAGGCGCCCTTGCCGCCCAATTCAAGACTGACACGTTTGATATCATCCGCAGCCGCATGGGATACGGCGGCCCCTGCCCGTGTTGATCCGGTCAAGGACACGCAGGCCACATCCGGATGACGCACCAGCGCCTCGCCCAAATCGGGGCCCGTGCCGAACACCATGTTGAACACGCCGGGCGGAATGTCGGCGGCATGCATAATCTCGGCAAAAACCTGGGCCGACAAAGGCGACAGCTCGGACGGTTTTAGCACAACGGTACAGCCCGCCGCCAACGCGGCCCCGACCTTGAGCGTGATCTGGTTCATCGGCCAGTTCCACGGCGTGATCAGCACACACACGCCCATCGGCTCTTGCATGATCCGATCGGTGCCATCGCCCACGTCGGGCGTTTTCACCCACTCGATCTTGTCGATGGCGTTAACGAAATCCTTAAGGTGGCCTTCGCCAGCGCCATATTGTGCGGCCATAGACATCTTGGTGGGCGCGCCCATTTCGGTGGTCATCGCATCAGCAAGGTCCTGCTTACGTGCCTGATAGGCGGCAACGATGCGCTCAAGGGCGGCTTTCCGCTCAGCCACCGGCGTTGCGGCCCAGCCGTCAAACGCCGCCCGCGCGGCAGCAACCGCACGGTCTGCATCCGCGGCCCCGCTAAGCGCAAGCGACCCGATCCCCAGACCAGTTGCCGGATTGATGATTTCAAAATCGCCCACGGACTGGGCAGGCTGGAATGCGCCGTCGATATAGACTTGGTCCAATTTCATTGGTGAATCCTTTGGTTGTCGGAACCAGCCTAACCGTTCCGTTTTGCGCCGACAATTAATTTGATCAAATTTTTCTCGATAGCCTCGGATCCCGACCGCAGCTAGTCTAGCACCATGGACCGACTGACGAATATCAATAGCATTCTGGCCTTTGTCACCGTCGCACGCGAAGGCAGCGTGTCTCGGGCCGCTGATGCACTGAATTTGACCCAACCCGCGATCAGCCATCAAATCAAACGCCTATCAGATGAGGTCGGTCTCAAACTCTTTGACCGTCAGCCCAACGGCCTGACACTCACCCACGATGGCGAACGTTTGCTACCCAAGGCGCAGCGGGTTCTTGAGGCGCTTGATGCGTTTCACGCCAATGCCGCAACCCACCGGACTCGTGTCCGTGGTAAGCTGCGAGTCGGAACCATCGTCGACCCGGAATTCATCCGTCTGGGCGGATTGCTTGGCGCGTTATGCGCGGCCCATCCAGACATAGAAACCGAGCTTTCTCATGGTGTTAGCGGCGAAACCTTACTTAGACTGAACCGCAACCAGATCGACGCAGGGTTCTATCTGAGCGCCCCTGACGACCTGTCCGATCTTGCGCCGCCGATCCATGCCATCACGCTTGCCGATTTCGAATATCTGGTGATTGGTCCCGCTGGTTGGCAGGATCGAGTGACACAGGCGACATGGACCGAACTTGCGCAGCTGCCGTGGATCGGAACGCCCGAGGTGTCGGTGCATAACCGCTTGCTCAGTCGCATTTTTGCGGATCACAACTGTACCCCGAACATCGCCGCCCGCGTCGACCAAGAGGCGTCCATGCTGGAAATGGTACGTTCCGGTGTTGGCCTCAGCCTCAGCCGCGACTCGGTCGCGTTGCTACAGCGGCAATCCTATGGGTTGGCGGTTTGTAGAACAGTCTCGGTCCCTGCCCGTCTCAGTTTGATCACAACCGACCAAAAGGCCCAGACACCGACGGTTGCTGCCCTGCTGTCATCGCTGGAAACGGTCTGGTCTACCTAACAAAACAAAAACGCGACGGCAGAGTATTCTGCACGTCGCGTTTTTTGTTTTTCTGGTGCCGGTGGAGAGACTCGAACTCTCACGATGTTACCATCGGGGGATTTTGAATCCCCTGCGTCTACCATTCCGCCACACCGGCCAGTGGCGTGTGGTCTATCGTTGTCTTGAGGTGGCGTCAACGGGATAAGCGCAGGTAATTCTTGACCTGTCGGCTGACGCGTGCACAAACAAAAGCAAAGCTATTTTAGGCAGGCATTATGATTAGAAAACTTTACGACTGGACGATGTCCTTGGCCGAGTCTCGGCATGCGCTTTGGGCGCTTTTCATTATCGCATTTATCGAATCGTCGTTCTTTCCGATTCCACCCGATGTTCTAATGATCCCGATGATCATCGCCATGCCAACCCGCGCCTTCTATATCGCGGCGGTTGCGACCGTGGGGTCGGTGCTTGGCGGGTTGTTCGGCTATTACATCGGCTTTGCCCTGTTCGAAACGATTGGTCAGCCGATCTTTGATTTCTATGGCAAAGCAGACTACGTCGAAGAGTTCAAACAGAGCTATAACGAAATCGGCGTTTGGGCCGTTCTGGCCGCTGGTGTGACGCCCTTCCCGTTCAAGGTCATCACGATCATGTCGGGCGCGACCCAATTGAACTTGTTTGCCTTTGTCGCCTCGGCCATTGTTGCCCGAGCGCTGCGGTTCTTTATCGTCGCGGCACTTCTGTGGAAATTCGGCCCACCAATTCGTGATTTCATCGAGAAACGTTTGGGTCTTGTCTTCACTGTGTTCTGTGTGCTGTTGATAGGCGGATTTTTCTTGGTCCGATATCTATGACACGCACACTTAACGCTCTGATCGCCGCAACAGGTTCTGCCGCCCTTTTGGGCGGCGCCTATTTGTTCCAATTCCTTGGCTATGCGCCGTGCCAGCTGTGTTTTTATCAACGCTGGCCGCATATGGTTGCGATCGTGATAGGCGCATTGGTGTTTGCCCTGCCGAACAAAATTCTTTGCTGGCTGGGCGCTTTGGCCGCTCTGACAACGGCGGGCATCGGGATTTACCATACAGGCGTCGAGCGGAAATGGTGGGATGGACCGGCGTCCTGCACCGGAAACGCCGACAGCCTGATGGGTATGGACGGCGCGAGCCTATTGGCCATCGACGAAGGCCCGCGCCTGATCATGTGTGATCAGGTCAGCTGGCAAATGCTGGGCCTTTCGATGCCCAGCTGGAACGCGGTATTTTCGCTGATTTTGGTTGTTTTCTGGGTGCGGGCTGCGCTAGCGGCGCGCTGATCGGCGCGTCGACAACAACAGGTTTGTTTCGCTGCGGGTGATGCCCTCCATCCGGCGGATGGCGAAAAGCGTATTGTCCAACTGTTCAAGGGTTTCGGTACCAATCTCGGCAATCAGATCCCAAGCACCGTTGGTCGTGTGAACCGCGATCACCTCGGGCAAGCCGGCCAGACGGGCCATGATCTTTTCGGTGCCGCGCCCCTCGATTTCCAACATCATCATACCGCGCACGGGGCTGACGGCGACGTCCGCCTGTGTAAGCACCGTGAAACCGGCAATCACACCAGTATCCTGCAGCCGCGCAATCCGGCTACGCACCGTGGTGCGGGTGATCTTCAAATCCGCGGCAAGCTCAGACAGACTCGCACGGCCATCCCGCTTCAGGGCCGATATCAATCGCTGATCCAGATCGTCCAAGGCAATTCTCCAATTCGATAAATCATGTTGCGTTATGAGCAAAATGACGGGTTTTGTCATCCCCAAAATGGTGGATTCTTTCTGCCATGGAACAAAAACACCTGATTTTGATTGGCGCACCGGTCGATTGTGGCAAACGAACCGCCGGATGCTTAATGGGTCCCGATGCATATCGCACTGCCGGGCTGGGCAATGCGTTCACGTCGCTAGGGCATCGCGTGACAGATATTGGCAACCTGACGCCTGACGTAGACCAAAACGACGAGCCGGATGGGACGCGACACTACAAGCTGGCCGAAAACATCGGCTGGACCAAATCCCTTGCCCAATCTGCGCAGACACATGCGCCGAACGGGTTCCCAGTCTTTATGGGCGGCGATCATGCGCTTGCCCTAGGGACCGTTTCGGGCATGGCCGCCTATGCCAAATCCGTCGGGCGGCCCCTGTTCGTTTTGTGGCTGGATGCCCATAGCGATTTTCATACCATGGAAACGACCGACAGCGGCAATCTACATGGCACGCCTGTCGCCTATTTTACGGGTCGTGACGGTTTTGACGGCTTTCCAAAGGTTGAGGCCCCCGTTCCTGCCGAAAATATCTGCATGATTGGCCTGCGGTCGGTTGATCCGGCGGAACGCGCGGCACTGGCCGAAACGGATATGCAACTGGTCGATATGCGCGCAATCGACGAATTGGGCATCAGCGGCCCCCTGTCCAAGTTTCTGGATCGGGTCCGCGCTGCGAACGGCCTGTTGCACGTGTCGCTTGACGTCGACTTTATCGACCCAGCCGCCGCACCGGGCGTTGTGACAACGGTTCCGGGCGGCGCCACCGTCCGCGAGGCCCATCTGGTGATGGAAATGCTGTGTGACAGCGACCTTGTTTGTTCGCTCGACCTTGTTGAGTTGAACCCGTTCCTTGATGAACGCGGACGCACGGCGAACCTGATGGTCGATCTGGCGGCCTCATTGCTGGGGCGCCGCGTCTTTGACCGCCCAACACGGAGCCTGACATGATCGCGCCCTCTCACCTGGCTATGGTGCCGTTCGTTTCGGTCGAAAATATGATGCGCCTTGTGCATCACATCGGGCTGGACCGTATGTTGACCGAACTGGCGACCACCATCGAAGACGATTTCAAGCGCTGGCCGCAATTCGACAAAACCCCGCGCGTGGCCTCACATTCCGACATTGGTGTGATCGAGCTGATGCCGACCTCGGATGGTGAACACTACGGGTTCAAATACGTAAACGGCCACCCGTCCAACACCAAAGACGGGCTTCAAACCGTGACGGCCTTCGGTCTGCTGGCAGATGTGTCGACCGGCTATCCGATTCTGTTGACGGAAATGACGCTGCTGACGGCGCTGCG
Source organism: Marivivens sp. (assembly GCA_965215785.1). Taxonomy (GTDB): domain Bacteria; phylum Pseudomonadota; class Alphaproteobacteria; order Rhodobacterales; family Rhodobacteraceae; genus Marivivens. The sequence goes on from OZ244120.1 coordinate 2,504,879, forward strand.
GACAGCGGCGACCAGCGCTATGGTCGCCAAGCATCTGATGCCCAAGGGCGCGCGGACCATGGCGATGATCGGCAATGGCGCGCAGTCCGAATTCCAATGTCGCGCGTTTCAGGCCGTCTGCGGCGTGGATACGGTGCGGCTATTCGATATTGACGCGGGCGCTACGGAAAAATGTGCCCGCAACCTGTCGGGCAGCGGGCTAACCGTTGTGACCTGTGCATCCGCCGAAGAGGCCGTTGAAGGCGCCGACATCATCACCACCTGCACCGCCGACAAACAATACGCCACCATCCTGACCGACAATATGGTTGGCCCCGGTGTCCATGTGAACGCCATTGGCGGCGACTGTCCGGGCAAAACGGAACTTCACCGTGACATTCTGCATAGATCGTCGATCTTTGTGGAATACCCGCCACAAACCCGCGTCGAAGGCGAAATCCAACAGCTGGACGACGACCATCCTGTCACCGAGGTCTGGCGCGTCATCAACGGCGACGCAGGCGGCCGCACCGATGACCGCCAGATCACCCTGTTCGACAGTGTTGGCTTTGCGATCGAGGATTTTTCGGCGCTGCGTTATGTGCATTCGGCCATACAGAACACGCCATTTTTCGATCAACTGGACATGCTTGCCGACCCCGACGATCCACGGGATCTGTTCGGGATGCTAGCACGGGCGCAATAGCGCCCAAATCGGGCCGCGTTTCCCCTGTCGCGCGGCCCGACCCAACATGTTTTTGACCTGATGGTGCATGATCGGTTGCACCCCATATCCTGCCTGCTGTATAGTCGTCGAAACAAAATATAGCAGCGACAGGCGAGCGGTAAAAACGTGACTGACACTCCGGAAACACCTGAAAACGAAGAAGAGTCTGTACCCCAGAGGATGCATCACGATGGGCCCAGCATCTCGATCGTAGACGAGATGAAAACCTCTTATCTGGATTACGCCATGAGCGTGATCGTTTCCCGTGCGATCCCTGATCTGCGCGACGGTCTGAAACCGGTGCACCGCCGCATTCTGTATGCGATGCAAGAGGTGGGAAACACCTACGATAAACCCTACCGCAAATCGGCCCGTCCGGTTGGCGATGTTATGGGTAAATACCACCCTCACGGCGATAGCGCGATCTATGACGCGCTTGTGCGGATGGCGCAGGACTTTTCGATGTCCCTGCCCTTGCTGGATGGTCAGGGTAACTTTGGCTCGATGGATGGCGATACCGCTGCGGCGATGCGCTATACTGAGGTCCGGATGGACAAGCCGTCCTCGTTCATGCTGGCCGATATCGACAAAGACACCGTTGATTTCGTCGACAACTATGACGGCAAGGATAAGGAACCAACCGTTCTGCCAGCACGGTTCCCGAACATGCTGGTCAATGGTGCGGGCGGTATTGCGGTTGGTATGGCCACCAATATCCCGCCACACAACCTTGGCGAAGTGGTCGATGCAACGCTGGCCCTGATCGACGACCCTGACCTTAGCTCTGAGGATCTGATCCAATATGTGCCTGGCCCTGATTTCCCGACGGGCGGTATCATGTTGGGCCGATCCGGTGCGCGCAAAGCCTATCTGGAAGGTCGCGGCAGCGTCATCATCCGCGCCAAGACCCACACCGAAGAAATTCGCAAAGACCGCTGGGCCATCGTCGTCGACGAAATCCCCTATCAGGTCAACAAGGCGGCGATGATCGAAAAGATCGCCGAAGCCGCCCGCGACAAACGCATCGAAGGCATCGCCCACGTTCAGGACGAATCCGACCGTAACGGCGTGCGCGTTGTTATCGAACTCAAGCGGGATGCAACGGCTGAGGTCGTGTTGAACCAGCTGTTCCGCTTTACGCCGATGCAGACATCGTTCGGCTGTAACATGCTGGCGCTGAATGGTGGTCGCCCCGAAACCCTGACGCTGCGCCGGTTCCTGACGTCGTTCATCACCTTCCGCGAAGAGGTTGTGGCCCGTCGTACCGCATACGAACTGCGCAAGGCGCGTGAACGCAGCCACATTCTGTGCGGTTTGGCTGTTGCGGTCACCAACGTGGATGAGGTCGTCGCGACGATCCGTGCGTCCGCCGACGCAGCCGAAGCGCGTCACAAGCTGATGACCCGCCGCTGGCCCGCCGCCAGCATCGCGGAATACATCCGCCTGATCGACGATCCGACCCACACCATGAATGACGACGGGACCTATAACCTGTCCGAAACACAGGCACGGGCGATCCTTGAACTGCGACTGCAGCGCCTGACACAAATCGGCGTGAAAGAGGTCACAGACGAGCTTCAGGAACTGGCAAAGAAGATCAAGGAATACCTTGAAATCCTGGCCAGCCGTGAACGCATCATGGGCATCATTTCGGCCGAACTTCACGAGGTGAAAGACCAGTTTGCCGTTCCGCGCCGGACCGAAATCGTTGAGTGGGCGGCTGATCTTGATGACGAAGACCTGATCGAACGCGAAGACATGGTCGTCACCATCACCGCCGGTGGTTACATCAAACGGACCCCGCTTGCAGATTTCCGCGCACAAAAACGCGGTGGCAAGGGTCTGTCTGGTATGCAGACCAAAGAAGAGGACGCCGTCACCACCCTGTTCGTGGCGAACACGCATACACAGCTGCTGTTCTTCACCACTGACGGCATGGCATACAAGCTGAAAACCTGGCGCTTGCCACAGGGCGGCCGCACCGCCAAAGGCAAGGCGATCGTCAACATCCTGCCAATTCCGCAGGGCGTATCGATTGCGGCGATTATGCCGGTGGACCGCGCCGAAGAGGAATGGGACGACCTTCAGATCGTCTTTGCGACCTCGGCTGGTGATGTGCGTCGGAACCGCCTGTCCGACTTCACCAACGTTAAGTCGAACGGCAAGATCGCGATGAAGCTACCCGAGGATGGCAGTGTCAGCCTTGTGAATGCGCGGATCTGTTCGGATGATGACGACGTGATGCTTGTCACCAATTCGGGCCGTGCGATCCGGTTCTCGACCACGGATGTGCGGGTGTTCAATTCGCGTAATTCGACCGGTGTGCGCGGGATCAAGCTCAACGGTGACGACGTCGTGGTTTCGATGTCGATCATTCGCCACTTTGAGGCCGATCCACAAGAACGCGCCGCCTACCTCAAGATGCGTCGCGCGATGGCGGGCCTAACGGACGAGGATGCGAACGACGACGAAGACATCACCGCAGGTGAATTGTCGCCGGAACGCTATGCAGAAATGTCCGCGTCCGAAAACCTGATCCTGACAATCACCGCCAAGGGCCAAGGCAAACTGTCGTCCAGCCATGACTACCCTGTGCGGGGTCGCGGCGGCATGGGTGTCGGTGCCATCGACAAGGCCATGCGCGGCGGTGAAATCGTGTCGTGTTTCCCTGTCGAGTTGGACGATCAGATCATGCTTGTGACCTCACAAGGCCAATCGATCCGCGTTCCCGTGGATGGCATCAGCTTCCGCTCACGCAGCGCGGGCGGTGTGCGCGTGTTCAACACTGGCGCGGATGAAACCGTGGTGTCGATCGCCCGGATCGAGGATGCAGGCGACGACGAGGCCGCGACGCCAAGCGCGCCAGAAACCGAATAAAACAAGGGGCGGCATGACCCCGCCCTTTGCAGTAAATGTTGCACCACAAGGCCGAGAGCGCTTGTCCGCAACGCATTTTCAAAAAGACAAGCTCCCGACAAAATCGTCGGGAGCTGTTTCCAAGTAACGTCACGAGTGCGGGACACACCGGACTTGTGCACTTGCGGCTATTGCTGGTGCAGCATGCTGACTGCATCTGCGGTGTACGATTGGGTTCGTTGTTACCAACGTTCACCAGCCCAATCATTGGTGGGGCGGACTGCTTGAACGAATGGAAATCGCACTCACCGGAAGACCATCAAGATGCTAAGGCAATGCGATTTTGGTCTGCAGTGAACCAATTTTTGGCAAGATCAGTGCCGGCTTAGGTCCAACGCGTTGAAGAAGCCGGTAACTGTTGATGCGTGACCGTGCTTGGGATTGGGTTACGGAATATCGATGTCCGCTAAGGTGCGTCACGCGCCCCCCTAAAACTGAGGAAAGTCAGACGTTTGACAAAATCCAATCCCGAACGATGATCGCGTTTGGTGTGAGCGGAGTCTCTTTTGACCAGACTAGGTAGAAGCCTTTTCCGGTCGTCCACGCCCAATCGGATCGGGCGGCAAGGAGCTGCTTTTGCACCAGCGGTGCGACGAGATGATGCCAGCCAAAGGCAAAGCCTTCGCCCGCCATGGTGGCTTGCAAGACAAGCGCATAGTCGTTCAGACGCAAACCGCTTTTCGGCGGCTGTTCTGGTATCCCGAACGCGCGAAACCACTGCGCCCAGGAGGGGCGTTCCCGGATCGGTTCTTCCAGATGAATCAGCCTCTGGTGAAGAAGCCCTGTGATGTTGCGCAGATGAACAGCCGACGCCATGACGCGGGGTGCTGCGACGGGGTAAATGATTTCGTCTGCCAGACGGGCGGATTGGCACCCCGGCCAGTCCCCATCGCCCAATCTGATCGCAAGGCTGATGGGCTCGGCGGTCAGGTCCGGTTCACGATCACTGGACTGCAGGCGCAGATCAATATCGGGGTGGTTTTGCTGAAATATTCCCAGCCTCGGCAACATCCAATAATTGTTGAATGCAGAAGACGCGCTGAGCGTGACGTGATCGTTGCTGACAGATTGCCGAATGGCCGTGGCGGAGTGTTCCAGCAGATCAAAGGCCCGGCTGACATCTGCAAAAAGCCGTTCACCCGCATGTGTCAGGCTTATGCGGCGATGCTGACGCAGGAACAGAGCAACGCCAAGCGTGTTCTCCAACTGCTTGATAGACGCGCTCACCGATGGTTGCTGAACGTTCAACTCCTGTGCCGCGAGCGTAAAGGATTGCCGCCGCGCAGCCGCTTCGAAAACGGCAAGGTGGCGGGGAGAGGCGAGGTATGACCAGAGATTTTGCATAATCTGAAACTATCCAAATCATTGGATTTTTCAACCGTCACAGCGCCTACGCGACGGTTTAGTCTGCAGCTTACTCATTTCATGGAGGGGACGAGCCATGGCACGACGGACACGCGCATCGCGCAACAGGGACACCACACATGCGGGCGCACCTGCATCTCCACATATCGGTAGAACTCTTCCGTTCTTCGAGGTTCTGGACGAGGCCCAAATCGAAAAGCTGGAGGGCCAGGTTGATTGGATCATTCAGGATGTGGGTATAGCTTTTCGGGATGACCCCGAAGCGCTCGAGCTCTGGCGGCGCGAAGGCGCAAACATCGACGGCGATATTGTGCGCGCGCCCGCTGATTGGATCCGGTCGCTCTGCGCCAAGGCTCCGTCTGTGTTCACGCAACTTGCCCGCAACCCTGACCGCTCCGTCACCATCGGCGGCACAAATCAGGTCTTTGCCCCGATCTATGGCGCACCTTTTGTGCGCGATCTCGAAGGGGGTCGGCGCTATGGCGATATGGATGCTTATCGCGATCTGGTACGCCTGACCCATCTTCACCCGAACTTGCATCACGGCGGGTTTGTCACCTGCGAGCCCTGCGACGTGCCGGTCAGCAAACGGCATCTCGACATGCTCTATGCGCATATGACCCTGTCAGACAAACCGCATCTGGGAGCCATCACCGAGATGAGCCGCGCCCAAGATAGTGTCGACATGGCCGAGATTGTCTTTGGCGAGGAGGTTATGGAGCAGAACTGCGTGATCATGGCTAACGTGAACACCAACTCGCCGCTCCTGGTCGACAAGGTGGTCACACAAGCCGCCCGCGTCTATTCTGCCCGCGGTCAGGGGTTGATCGTGGTGCCGTTCATCCTGTCGGGCGCGATGGGGCCTGTGTCGACCGCCGCATCGGTGGCCCAGGCGATGGCCGAAGCGATGATGGTCTGCGCCTATGTGCAGCTTCTGCGCCCCGGCGCGCCCTTTGTGCTAGGCAACTTCCTGTCTTCCATGTCGCTCAAATCCGGTGCGCCCACCTTCGGGATGCCGGAACCTGTCATTTCCAACTATGCGATCGGGCAACTGGCCCGGCGTGCTGGGCTGCCTTTGCGCTGTGGCGGCTCGCTGACCGCCTCCAAGATTGAGGATGCGCAGGCTGCCTATGAAAGCGCGGATTCGATGCATTCGACCATGCTGGCGGGTGCCAATTTCGTACTACATGCGGCTGGCTGGCTCGAGGGCGGGCTGTGCACCGGCTTTGAAAAGCTGATCATGGATGCCGACCGGCTGGGCAGCTATCAGAAGGTACTGTCCCAAGGTTTGGATGTCTCTGACGATGCCCTCGCCCGCGACGCTTATGGCGAAGTGGCGCCGGGCGGGCATTTCCTGGGCTGCGCGCACACGATGCGCAACTACCAGACCGCTTTCTACGAACCAAAGCTCAGCGACAGCGAAAACGTCGAAAGCTGGGAAGACGCGGGATCGCAAGACATGCGCGTTCGCGCCAACGCACGCGTGAAACAGATGTTGGCCGAGTATCAGGCGCCGCCCATCGAAGACAGCACCCGCGAAGCTTTGGATGCGTTCGTGGCCAAGCGCAAAGAGGAGCTGCCCGATGCCTGGTATTAAGATCACAGGGTTGCGTGCGACGCCAATCAACATTCCGCTGGAAAAGCCCATGTGGTGGACGGGCGGACACTATCCCGGTACCTCCAAGACCATCATCGAGGTCGAAACGGATCAAGGCCTTGTTGGCCTCGGCGAAGCGCCGTCTATCGACGTGCTGGACAGTATCCGCGCCATGGGCGAGCGCTTGATCGGTGCGGATCCTCTCGATGTCGCAGGATGTGAAGCACTCTGCGTTCCGCCCTGGCAGATCGTGCAGAACACTGATGACAGTTCGGTGGTCAAAGCCTTTGGGGCCATTGAGATCGCCCTATGGGACCTGCGCGGCAAGGTCGCAAATGAACCTCTGTACCGCTTGCTGGGTGGTGCGGTGCGTAAAGACATCCCATTCACCGAATACTTCGGATATCGCGAGGGTGGCGAGATGAGCCCCGAAGCGGTCGCCGAATACTGCATCCGAATGCGTGAAGAACATGGCAGTACCATGTTCGAAGGCAAGCTGATCCTGGGCGATCCCGAGCTTGAGATAGACACGGTCAAGGCCCTACGCGATGGGCTTGGGCGCGAGGCGATGATCCGTCTGGACAGCAACATGCAATGGAGCCTGCCCACAGCCATGCGCGTCTTCCGCGAGATCGAGCCCTATAACATCCGCAACTACGAAGACCCGGTCGCAACCTTTGAAGAAATGGCCGAGCTGCGTCGCCACTTCACCATTCCGATCTCGTCCCACGTGCCGGATATCCGCCGCGCTGTGGCGCTTGGGGCACCCGACTATATCGTGACGAACTTTGCCGTTCTGGGTGGGATTGCGCGCGCGGTGCGTTTCATTGGCGCTTGCGAGGCGATGGGAGTCGGCTTCTGGTGCTATTCTGGGGATGCAGGGATTGCCACGGCAGGGTATCTGCACATGTCTGCAGCGATGCCGTGGATCTCCGAACCCTCTCAGTCATTGTTCCGCTGGCAGATTGGCGACGTGATCGAAGGCGGCCCATTCCGCCAGAAAAATAATGTCGTTTCCGTGCCCGAAGGCCCCGGCCTTGGCGTAACGCTGGATCGCGATGCGCTGGCCCATTGGCACAGCCATCTCGTCGAGAACGGACCTCTCGACCATTTCCATGACCCTGCAATGCCGGGGCGGTTCCGCCGCTTGCCGCTCAACTAAGGAGAAATCCAATGTCCGAGATTCAAAAAGACGAAACCGCCACCGGAAAATCGCTTCCCTCGCACGCCAAGGTCGTTGTGATTGGCGGTGGGGTTGTTGGTTGCTCTATCCTGTTTCACCTGGCCAAATTCGGCTGGAAAGACGTGGTCTTGCTGGAACGAGACGAGCTGACCTCCGGTTCAAGCTGGCACGCGGCAGGGCAGATCCACACGATCAGCAGCGATCCCAATATCAGCCGTTTGCAGAGCTATACCATCGATCTCTACAAAGAAATCGAGGAAACCTCCGGCCATTCCGTAGGGCTGCATATTACTGGCGGGTTCTATGCGGCTTCGACCAAGGAATGGTACGATTACCTGAAGCGGGAACGTTCCAAGGCGCGCTATATGGGGCTGAACCAGGAATTCATCTCGCCCAAGGAACTGGCCGAGCGGCACCCGCTGATTGATCCCAAGCATTATCACGCAGCACTATGGGACGATCAGGACGGGGACCTTGACCCCTCCGGCGCCACCTACGCCTTCGCCAAATCCGCCCGCGTGTACGGCGCGCAATACTTCACCCATTGCGGCGTGACCGCCATGTCGCAGCGCCCCGATGGGTCCTGGGATCTGACCACGCCTAAAGGGCAGATCAACGCCGAACATGTGGTGAACTGCGGAGGTCTCTGGGCGCGCGAGGTGGGCCATATGTCCGGCATCCACCTGCCAGTGCAGCCAATGGAGCACCACTACTTGATCACCGAGAAAATCCCGATGATCGCGGAGCGTATGGAGAGCATGGGCGAAGCGGGCCGTTTGCCTGCAGGCATCGACTATGAGGCCAATATCTATTTCCGTCAGGAACGGCAGGGTATGCTGCTGGGCACCTATGAGCCCAAATCGACCCCGTGGAAGGTCGAGGGTACGCCTTGGGACTTTGGTCACGAGCTGTTGCAACCGGATTTGGACCGGATCGCAGATCGTCTCGAAATGTCATTCGAACGCATCCCCGCCATCGGCGAGGCCGGCATCAAGGACATGATCAACGGCCCCTTCACCTTTGGTCCCGATGGCAACCCGATGATCGGTCCGGTGCCGGGGATGAAGAACTACTGGGTCGCAGTGGGCGTCATGGCCGGGTTCTGTCAGGGCGGCGGCGTGGGCCTAACCATGGCCGAGTGGATGATCGACGGAGAGCCCTCGATTGACGTCTGGGCCATGGATGTGGCGCGCTTTGGCGAATTTGCCACCCCAGATTGGGGCACGGTGAAATCCGCCGAGAACTACGAACGCCGGTTTGTTATGACCTTCCCGAACGAAACCCTGCCCAAGGGTCGCTTGCAAAAGACCACCGCGCTCTATGACCGGCTGGTTGCCAAAGGCGCAGTGATGGATCAGGGCTTTGGCCTTGAGAATGCGCTTTGGTTCGCCGATGGCCCCGAAGACGCCCATGAGGAACCCACCTTTGAACGCAACCGATCCTTTGACTATGTCAAACGCGAGGTTGAGGCCGTGCAACAGGCCGTGGGTGGAATCGAGATCGCCAACTTCGCCAAACACGAATTCAAAGGCGCGGGCGCGCGGGATTATCTGAACAAGACGCTGGCGGGCTATGTGCCCAAACCGGGCCGTCTGACCCTGACGCCGATGCTGACCGAAAAGGGGCGCCTCTACGGCGATCTGACTGTGGCGTGCCTCGCTGAGGATCACTTCATGCTCTTTGGCTCTGGGGCCATGCAAGAGGCTCATCGCCGATGGTTCGAAAAGGATCTGCCTGCCGATGTCAGCTATACCAATGTGTCTGATGACTGGCACGGCATCGCCCTGTCGGGTCCGAAATCGCGCGAATTGCTGGCGCGGATCACCCGCGATGATGTGAGCGCAGAAGCCTTCAAGTTCCGCGACTTGCGGCAAACCTTCGTGGGCGGCGTGCCGGTGATCCTCAACCGGATCAGCTTCTCGGGCGAGCTGGGCTATGAGATATACTGCAAGCCGCAATACCTGCTGCGTCTGGCCGAGGCGATCGAGGCGGCAGGCGCCGATCTCGGCTATCGCTGGTATGGGGCGCGCGCGCTGATGTCGATGCGGCTGGAAAAGGGCTGGGGCGTCTGGACGCTGGAATTCCGCCCCGATTTCGACGCGGTCGAAAGCGGCATGGATGCCTTCATCAACTGGAAGAAGGACTTCGTGGGCAAGGCAGCCACGCAAGCCATCCGTGATGCAGGCCCCAAGCAGAAGCTTGTGACCATGACCATTGATGTGGACGGGATTGACGTCAGCAATGACGAGGCGATCCTGAAGGATGGCAAAGCGGTCGGCTATGTCTCTTCGGGCGGTTATGGCCACCGCGCCGCGCAGTCGATGGCCATGGGCTATGTCGCAGCCGAACACGCAGCGCCCGGAACGACGTTGCAGGTCGAAATCCTGGGCGAAATGTATGAGGCTGAGGTGCTCGGCGGGCCAATCTATGATCCGAACGGCGCAAACATGCGGTGCTGATCTATGGGATACCCAGAGATCAACATCTGCGCCGCACCTACAGGCACCGAAGAAGTCCAACGCTTTGTCTTCGTGCTTTGCCCCGGATTCTCTTCGCTGGACCTGGGGGCTGGTCTCGACTCTCTCGAAGCGGCTAACGATGTGTTGTCGAAAACGGTGTTTGAATGGGAGATCGCCAGCGAAGCCGGTGATCAGGTTCGAGCGTCATCGGGTTTAACCGTTGCTGTTGAGCGAACGCTACCGCCAACGCGCAAAGGAGACTGCGTGGTGATCTTCGGGCCTACAACCACAACAGAGCCGCCCTCAAAACGATTGATCGCTTGGCTTCGCGAGGCCAAGCGGTTCGGCGCGGAGCTTTGCGGCGTGGGCGGCGGCGCAATTATCTTGGCGCAGGCAAAACTGACTTCAGGTCATCCGGTGAGTGCGCATTAGAGCATTCAGAGTGCCGTGGCGGAAGCCTTTCTTGATCTGGATGTCCGGTGCTCTGTGTTTGAGCAGAGTGGCAATGCCACGACATCGGCAGGAGGTGCGGCGACATTGGATTTGTTTCTCGCCCTGATCGCAGAAAGGCTTGGAACACAGACCGCGGCCCGGGTCGCCGACCAGCTTTTGTGCAGCACGGTAAGATCCGGCACCGACCGCCAGACAAGAAGCGATCTGTATCGCTTGGGGGCACGGCACGAACGCCTCGGAAAGGCGATCCTTCACATGGAGGAGAACTTTGGGTCCGATCTGTCCCCCTCGCAGGTTGCGGCAATCGTCGGACTGTCAACCAGACAATTGGAACGGCTGTTCCTGCGCTATGTGGGCTCAAGCCCCAAGGTCTACATCACGACTTTGCGGCTCGAGCGCGCGCGGCACCTGCTGCAGCAAACAAATCTGCGCGTCATTGATGTCGCGATGGCTTGCGGGGTCACATCGGCCAGCCACTTTTCAAAACTTTACCGCAAACATTGGGGCATATCCCCAAATGTTGAGCGGGGCGCACCGTAGGCCTGAGGCGCTTCGGAGTCTGGCTTACCACGCTCGTTTGAGGCAACGTCCGCGTTTTGTCGTCGTTACGAACGCTCTGTCAGCTTCAACAAAATGGCAGCGGAAAAAGTGTTCTATCAGGGTCCAACGCCCGACCTGCGCCTGCAAATTTCAATGCAGCAGTCCATCATTGAAGCAGGTCGCGCCACAGGTTCTCTTGTGACAAGTAAATTGGCACCGCAGTCGTCACTGTGAAGCGTATGAATGACCGACTTTTTCGACAGCGCACAACACTATCAACTGAGCAAGCGCAGCGATTTTTGTGCTGCGTGCGCGCGCAGCAGCGAAATCGAATTTACAGAATGGGCTCCAAGCGGTCGTTGCTCTTGAAATACTACTCTGCTTCACGAAAGCCACATTTACTACAAAGGGCTGGCGGTATGACCGCCCCATTTGTTTGATGCCAACACTCATGTGCATTTATGTGCGCAAGGGTGTTTGAATTTAGCGACCAGTGCAAAAATGCACGGGCCGTAGGGTGCGCACACCACAAAAACTGGGAAACAGTGATGACACACACATACGGTATTCTGGTCCGCGCATTCTGATGGCGATCATCTTCATTATGGCTGGCCTTGGCAAAACTGCTGATGTTGCTGGCTTTGCTGGTTACATGGCGTCGGGCGGCATTCCGGCGTTTCTGGCTTGGCCGGTAATCTTGTTCGAAATCCTTGGTGGTCTGGCGATCCTGATCGGCTACCAGACTCGCATCGTGGCCCTTGCTCTGGCGGCCTTCTCGGTTCTGTCGGGCGTGATGTTCCACTTTGTGCCTGCAGACCAAATGCAGATGACCATGCTGTTCAAAAACCTCGCAATGGCGGGCGGCTATATCGCGCTGGCCCTGTACGGCGCTGGTTCGCTGTCGGTCGATGCGAAATTGGCCAAAGGCTAATGCACTATCGGGGTCGCCTATGGGGCGGCCCCCTTCCGTTTGACGGAAAAAACAGCGCGACATCTTCCTTTTGTCGCAGCGCCAAGCTACATCCCCCGCATGACACAAACGCTTCATATCATCGGCGGCGGAATGGCCGGCTCAGAAGCCGCTTGGCAAGCCGCCAACGCAGGCATCAAGGTTATAATCCACGAAATGCGCCCAAAGGTCGAAACCTTTGCGCACCGTACCGGCAACCTTGGCGAAATGGTTTGTTCCAATTCGTTCCGATCCGATGACCATGAACAAAACGCCGTCGGGCTGCTGCATTGGGAAATGCGCGCCGCGAACGGTTTGATCATGGAGATGGCCCAAAAACACCGCCTGCCCGCTGGCGGCGCATTGGCCGTTGATCGTGATCCCTTTGCCGAAAGCGTGACCGCCGCGCTAAAGGGCCATGAAAACATCAGCGTATCCTACGAAGAAATCGACACCCTGCCCGATGATGGGAATTGGATCATCGCGACTGGCCCGCTGACCTCGGGATCGCTTAGCGCCGCCATTCAGGCCGAAACCAGCGCCGAAGCGCTTGCCTTTTTTGATGCGATTGCGCCGATTGTCTATTTCGACACCGTCAACATGGATGTCGCGTGGATGCAGTCCCGCTACGACAAGGGCGAAACCGAAGAAGAACGCACCGCTTATCTGAACTGTCCGATGACCAAGGATCAGTACGAGGCTTTTATCGACGCGCTTATGGCCGCTGAAAAGACCGAGTTTAAAGAGGGCGAAACCGCAGGCTACTTCGATGGCTGCCTGCCAATCGAGGTGATGGCGGAACGCGGTCGCGAAACCCTGCGCTTTGGACCGATGAAGCCAGTTGGCCTGACCAACCCGCACGACCCTGACAACAAACCCTATGCGGTGGTTCAATTGCGCCGCGATAACGCATTGGGAACATTGTATAATATCGTCGGCTTCCAAACCAAGATGAAGTACGGCGCTCAGAAGGACGTGTTCAAAATGATCCCCGGTCTTGAGGACGCGCAATTTGCGCGCCTTGGGGGTATTCACCGCAACACGTTCATCAACTCACCAACATTGCTTGATGATCAGATGCGCCTGAAATCACGGCCAAATATCCGTTTCGCAGGTCAAATTACCGGCGTAGAAGGCTATGTCGAAAGCGCGGCAATGGGATTGCTGGCTGGACGTCTGGCCGCGGCCGAGTTGTTGGGACGCGAGGTTCCAAAAATCCCGCATACCACAGCTATGGGCGCACTGGTCACGCATATCACCGGCGGCGCGGATGCAAAAACGTTTCAGCCGATGAACGTGAACTTTGGCCTGTTCCCACCTGTGGATGGTGTAAAAGGCGGGCGTCGCGGTCGCAAAGACCGTTACAAGGCCTATACAGACCGCGCCAAAGTTGATTTCCAACAATGGCTTGCGGCGCAAAGCTAATGGCATTTGTGACCCGATTTGCACCAAGCCCAACGGGGCCATTGCACTTGGGTCACGCCTATTCAGCGATGTTGGCACAGGATTTGGCCCGTCAGAACGACGGCCAATTTCTGTTGCGGATCGAGGATATCGACCGCGACAGGTCAAAGCCTGAATGGGAACGCCAGATCTATGACGATTTGGACTGGCTGGGGCTGACGTGGGAAAGCCCCGTTTTACGTCAATCAGATAGATTAGAAGCTTACGCCAATACGTTGAAATCACTTTGGGATCGTGGTTTCCTTTTTCCATGCACCTGTAGCCGTCGTGACATCCAAGATGCCGCCTCGGCACCGCAAGAAGGCGTGCAATACGGGCCAGATGGTCTGATCTATCCCGGCACTTGTCGACCGCCATCGTCGCAGGTCGTAACAACGGCAGAGATGCCAGACGGCGTCGCCCTGCGCCTGAACATGTCCAAGGTCATCGCACATTTGCGCGATAAACCCACAGGGACCGCCCTGACATTCCATGATGATATCGCAGGGACGATCACCACGACAGCAGAACAGGTCGCGGCAAATGTGGGTGATATCGTCCTGTCGCGAAAGGATTTTGTGGGCAGCTATCACCTATCCGTCGTTCTGGACGACGCTGCCCAGAACATAACACATGTGGTGCGAGGGCAGGATTTGTTTGAGGCGACGCAGATCCATGTTCTGCTGCAGGCGCTGCTTGATCTACCAACCCCTCGCTACCACCACCACAAACTGATCCGCGATGATGCTGGCAAACGGCTGGCAAAGCGTGACGATGCCCGCGCAATCGCGAAATATCGCGCGGACGGGCTTACCCCTGCGGACATCCGCGCGCTGGTTGGCCTTAGCTGATCGGCTGCATCAGCTCGACAACCTCGCCGTCCTGAACCGCACGATAGAAACAGCTGCGCCGATGCGTGTGGCAGGCCGCACCGGTTTGGCGGACCTTCACAAGGATGCAATCGCTGTCACAATCAAAGGTAAATTCGACCAGTTCCTGAACATGGCCCGAGGTATCACCCTTCACCCAAAACGACTGACGCGACCGCGACCAATAGGTCACGCGACCGGTTTCAAGCGTCTTGGCAACCGCCTCGGCGTTCATCCAGGCCATCATCAGCACATCGCCATTTTCGGCATCCTGCGCAATTGCAGGGATCAGTCCATTGGCGTCATATTTCAAATCCGATGGATCAAATTTCATGTCAGGCCCCTGTTGCCAATTCCGCTTTGGCCCTATCTAGTGCAGAACCCAAGCAAAGGTAAACGCACGTGACCGACAATACCGATCTGATTCAGCTTTATTCGTCGCGGATTTTGGCGCTGACAGCGGATATGCCGCTGACCGACCGCCTGCCGGATGCCGATGCCACGGTGACAAAACGGGCCCCATTGTGCGGGTCGACCGTGACCGTGGACATAAAAGTCGCCCATGGCGTTATAAGTTCGTTCGGACAAGACGTTAAGGCATGTACACTGGGTCAGGCTTCGGCGGCTGTATTGGGTGGTGCTGTGATTGGGCGCAGCAAAACCGAGCTGGTAACAGCGCGCGATCAGCTGAAAGCAATGCTCAGAGACGATGGACCAATCCCTGATGCCCCTTTCGATGGGCTTGAGGTGCTTGTGCCAGCGAGGGAGTATAAAAACAGGCATGCCTCGATCCTTTTGGCGTTCGAGGCAACTGTTGCCGCGCTAGAGGAGCTAGATAGCGCAGCAACGGCATAGGAGGCTTGGTCGACTGATACGTGAAGGCAAAAAACAAGAGAGGATGTTTATGCCGAGCCCGAAGTTGACCTTTCTACGCCCACGCAATGTCGGCAAAGCCAGTAGCAAACCCAATGCCGTGATGAACAGCATCGCGTCATCGAGTGCAAAGATCGCATCCAATATTGTGGACGTCGCCGGATTTTTGGATGACGTTGGCGATGTCGCCATGACCCAACGTGGACAGATGACCGACCTTCAGGTCAAGGGTCAGCAGATCAACGAAATGAACGCCTCGATGCAGCATGGCATCGAAGAAGTATCGCAGCTTAGCGCCGACAATCTGTCCGCGCTGATGGTCAGCCGCGATAGTTTCAAGACTTCGGCACAAAATAGCACACAGGTCGCCAACTGGGTCCGCGATCTGGAAACGCGGCTGGATCAGGTGTCTCAGGCGCTCACTGCGGTTCAATCCCTGAACGAAGAAATTACCGGCATCGCGCGGCAAGTGAACCTGCTGGCGATCAATGCGAAAATCGAAGCCGTGCGCGCAGGGCAATCCGGCCGCGGCTTTGCCGTTGTTGCCGAAGCCATCAATGATCTTTCGCGCAAAACCTCCAAAGCGGCCGAGTCCGTTTCCGAACAGATCAACACGCTGGGAACCGAATTTGTCGAACTGGGCAAACAGGCCGGATCGATGCAAGGCAAAGCCGCCAGCCTGATCGAAGAGGTCGCCGCGACGGATACCAAGCTCAACGACATGTCGGCGCAGATGGAACAAACCGTCGGCATCGCAAACCGCATGCGCGATGACGCGGCACAAGTGTCCACGATGCTGGACACCTTTACCCCTGCGTTCAACAGCATGGCAAAAGCTGCGATTGAAACTGCGGACGGGGTCGAGAACACGCGCCACCGTCTTCATGGGCTGATCGACGAAAGCGAGGCGATCGTCGGCAAATCCATTCTGGCGGGCGGCGCGTCCGAAGATATGGAATTTATTCGCTTTGTCTGCAGACAAGCCGACAAGATTTCCAACCGTTTGGAAAAGGCCGTCGCCAAGGGCGAAATAAGTCTGAACGATCTGTTTGATCGCGACTATCGCCCTATTCCGGGGTCCAATCCGGAACAATTCAGCACGCGGTATAACAAGCTGTTCGACGCGATAATCCCCGAATTTGCGGAGCCCGCGTTCAAAATCGGCGACCGGATCGTCGGCTGCTGCACCTCGGACGTGTATGGGTATATTGGCACGCACAATAACAAATATTCCCATCCTCAGTCCGATGACCCCGACTGGAACCGCGCAAATTGCCGGAACCGGACCAAGTTTGAGGACCGCGTCGCCCTAAAGGCATCGCGCAGCACAGCCCCCTTTATCCTACAGGTCTATCGCCGGGATATGGGCGGCGGGACCTATACGCTGATCAAGGATGCGTCGGCACCGATCATGGTCAACGGACGGCACTGGGGCTGTTTGCGGCTGTTGTACAAACTATAAAAAAAACCGCCGCACGTCGGGCAGGACGGCGGCGGGCATATGCCAATCATCGTGGGACCCGGATCAGAACAGGCGGAAGAGGCAGACTCCGCATATGACTGGGGACAGGAAGCAGTCGTGCGTCTAATTGGGACAGGAACGCAAACCGATCCGGCGATCAGGCAAAATTCAAAGAAGCGACGGAAGCGACAAGCCACCGTAAAGGATCACAACAAGCGAGGCGACGCCAAGCAAATCGGCGACCAATGTGTCGGTCGAACGGCTGATTACATTCTTGATGTCTTTGGCCATGTCTCTGCTCCTTAATGCTTTGTTGCCCATTTGTTCTCACACGATTAATGCCAAGTAAAGAACTTTTTGAGAACAAAAGTGAACATTCAGGAACGCGTCGGGCTAACCCACTGAAATCAAACGGATCGCTTTGTCCTGTTCCATCAGCCAAAGTAGAACACGCACCGCCTGTCCCCGTTCGGTTTCAAGGGTTGGATCATCCAACAACAGTTTGCGGGCGTCGGTTTGGGCCAACTGCATCAGGCCGGGTTGTCGTTCCAGATCGGCGATTCTGAACCGTGGCAAACCCGATTGCGCGGTGCCGATCATGTCGCCCGCGCCGCGCATGGCGAGGTCTTCCTCGGATATGCGGAACCCGTCTTCGGTTTCGCGCAAAATCTCTAGCCGTCGTTGGCCGGTTTGGCTGAGGGGCGCCTGATACATCAACAAACAGGTCGAGGCCGCCGCGCCACGTCCAACCCTGCCCCGTAATTGGTGCAACTGGGCCAGGCCAAAATTTTCCGCGCGCTCGATCACCATGATCGAGGCATTGGGTACATTCACCCCAACCTCAATCACCGTGGTCGAAACCAATACCTTGGTGTCACCGGCAACAAACCGTGCCATCGCCGCGTCTTTGTCGGCTGGCGGCATTTGGCCGTGTACCAGACCAACCTTATCATCCCCCAGCGCCGCACGTAGGCGTTTGAACCGTTCCTCGGCCGCGGTCATGTCGCTGACTTCGCTTTCTTCGACCAAGGGGCACACCCAATAGGCCTGTCGCCCTTCGGTGATCGCGCCGCGCAGTTTTTCAACAACCTCGTCCATGCGCGACGTGCTGACTAGAACGGTTTTAACCGGCGTTCGTCCGGGTGGCTTTTCATCCAAGATGGACACATCCATGTCGCCATATTGTGCCAGCGACAGACTCCGCGGAATGGGCGTTGCGGTCATGACCAAGACATCCACCGCTTGGCCTTTGGCGCCCAGCTCCATGCGTTGGGCCACACCGAACCTGTGCTGTTCATCAATGATCGCCAGCCGCAGATCTGCAAACTCGACATCCGCCTGAAAAACCGCATGTGTTCCGACAAGGATCTGAATGTCGCCCTTGGCCAACGCCGCCAGCTTCGCGCGGCGTTCACTGCCTTTGTCACGTCCGGTCAACAGCTCTAGCACCACACCGGCCTGTTCCGCCAAGGGGCGCAGGCTATCCAGATGTTGCCGCGCCAGAATCTCTGTCGGGGCCATCATGACGCCCTGCCCGCCGGCCTCGACCGCCGCCAAAAGCGCCATTAATGCGACCAGCGTTTTACCCGCCCCTACATCGCCCTGTAACAAGCGGTTCATCCGGACCGGCGCCGCCATATCCGCTAGAATTTCACCAACCGCCCTGGTTTGCGCATTGGTCGGCGCATAGGGTAATGCGGCTAGCACCCTTTGTTGAAGCGTCCCCGTCGCGGTATTTTCCCGCCCCTTGGCACGCCGCGCCGTTGCACGCGCCAAGGCAAGCGTCATCTGATGGGCAAACAGTTCGTCATAGGCCAGCCGTTGTCTCACCTTGGCCTCGGCCGACAGATCAAGCGTCGTTTCGGGCGCATGGGCGGCGCGAACAGCGCCTTGCCATGTGGGCCAGCCCTTTTGCGCCATCACACCGCGATCAATCCATTCCGGCACGTCTGGCGCCATGGCGCAAACCGACCGTGTCGCCTTGAACATAAGCTTTTGCGTGATCCCAGCTGTCAGCGGATAGACCGGTTCAAAGGCCGGTATCTCGCCGACTTGCGACGGCAGCACGATGTGATCGGGGTGCGACATCTGCACCGTGCCGTCGTACATCTCGATCTTGCCGGACACGATGCGCCGTTCGCCAACAGGCAAAACCCGTTTCAGGTAATCCCCACGCGCGTGGAAGAACACCAGATGAAACACCGTTTCCGCGTCCTCGACGACCACGCGGTACGGGCGGCCCTTGGCCGGTGCTGGGATGTGATGTTGTACCAACACCTCAACCGTGACCGTTGCCGGTGGGACCGCTTGGCGGACCGATGCCTTGACCGCGCGGTCCACGCCAGACACGGGCAAGGTCAGCAACAGGTCGCGCGGACGGGACACCCCCAAATTACCCAAGTGATCAGCCGTTTTTGGCCCGACACCGTCCAGCGTTGTCAGGTTTCCAAACAGCGGAAATAGGATTTCGGGACGCGTGCTCATGGTCCGATCAGATCAAGCCATTCATCTTCGGTCAGGGTCGTGATCCCCAGTTCTTCGGCCTTTTTCGCCTTGGATCCGGCTCCGGGCCCCGCCACTAAATAGTCGGTTTTCTTGCTGACCGACCCTGCGACCTTGGCACCAAGCGCCTCGGCGCTGGCCTTGGCCTCGGCCCGCGTCATGCGTTCAAGCGTTCCGGTGAACACCACGGTTTTACCGGTCACGGGGCTGTCGGCGGCGGGCTTGTCCGCCTCTTGGACATCAAGATGGGCGATCAGGCGATCAATCGAGGCGCGTTCACGTTCCTGATGGAATGCCGTGACGATCGAGGTTGCCATGACAGCGCCGACGCCATCAATGCTCAGCAGGTTTTCCCATTCGGTACCGGTTCCGACCTCTGCTGCGGTCATGGCGGCCTCAAACGCGGCCCAACTGCCGTAGTTCACCGCCAAAAGGTTGGCACTATTTTCCCCAACGTGCCGGATGCCCAAGGCAAAAATCAACCGACCCAGATCGATTTTCCGTTTTTCATCAATAGCATCGAACAGTTTGTTCGCGCTTTTCTCACCCCAACCTTCACGGTTTTTAAGCTGTTGAATCCCGCTGCCATAATTGGCGCGCAGCTCAAAGATATCGGCGGGCTCTTTGATCCATTTATCGGAAAAGAAGGTTTCAACCTGTTTTGCGCCCAAACCTTCGATATCGAACGCGGCGCGGCTGACAAAATGCTTAAGCTTTTCAATGGCCTGCGCGGGGCAGATCATGCCACCAGAACACCGCCGGACCGCATCACCAGCGTCGCGGATGGCGTCCGATCCGCATTCGGGACAAACCTCAGGAAACGCATATTTTTCAGCGTCTTCTGGCCGCTTACTCAGGTCAACATCCGCGATTTTCGGGATGACATCACCGGCGCGATAGACTTGCACCCAGTCGCCAACTCGGATGTCCTTGCCGCCGCGAATTTCCTGACCTTTGCTGTCCAAACCAATGATGTAATCCTCATTGTGCAGGGTCGCATTGGACACAACAACGCCGCCAACGGTGACAGGCTGTAAGCGGGCAACAGGGCTTAGCGCGCCTGTGCGGCCAACCTGAATGTCGATTGCCTCTAGGCGTGTCCAAGCCAATTCGGCGGGAAACTTATGCGCAATCGCCCAACGCGGCGTCGTCGATCGGAACCCCAACCTGCGCTGAAGGTCCAGATCATCCACCTTATAGACCACGCCATCAATATCGTAGCCAAGGGTCGCGCGCTGCGCCTCGATCCCGCGATAATGTTCGATCAGGGCGGATAGGTCATCAAATCGCGCGGTCAGGGGGTTCGTTTGAAACCCCAACGCGGCCAGACGGTCCACCGCGCCCATCTGCGTGTCCGACAACGGGGCCGACAGTTCGCCCCAAGCATATGCAAAAAACCGCAGCGGGCGGACGCGTGTGATTTCCGCGTCCAACTGGCGCAACGATCCGGCCGCCGCATTGCGCGGGTTGGCGAACACCTTGCCGCCGCGTTCCGTTTGACGCGCGTTCAACGCCTCAAAATCCGCGTGGGACATATAGACCTCGCCCCGCACCTCAAGCACGTCGGGCGCGCCTGTGACCGAATGCGGGATATCGGCGATCGTCTTGGCATTGGCCGTGACGTTTTCACCAACCTCGCCATCACCGCGGGTGGCAGCCTGAACGAGAACGCCGTTTTCATAGCGCAGCGACAGGCTCAGACCATCGATTTTCGGCTCGGCGGTGAACGCCAATGGCGCACCATCGCCAAGGCCAAGGTATTTGCGAACAGATTTGGCAAATTCATGGACGTCTTCATCATCGAAGGCATTCGACAGTGACATCATCCGCACCGCGTGGGTGATCTTGCCAAAACCCTCTTGCGGGGCGGCGCCAACCTGATCGGATGGGCTATCTTCGCGCTTTTCCTGCGGAAAGGCCGCCTCAACCTCGGCATTGCGCCGTTTAAGGCGGTCGTAATCTGCATCGGACAGATCCGGTGCGTCCTGCGTGTGATAGGCCGTATTCGCCCGTGACAGCACATCGGCAAGATAGGCAAGCTCGGCCCGCGCCTGATCGTGGGTCAGAGTATCAACAGCAACATCAAGTGTGGCGGGTGTTTGGATTTGGCTCACGTGGCCCCTCATGAACAGATCCGGTGGTCCGGTATTTCCCCTGTTCTAGGGGGCTGCCTTGCGTCCGTCCAGAGATGACCCGATGAAAGATCCCTTGAGTGGTGGACGGACGCAAGACGCCTAAGCGCCGATAGCTAGGCGGTCCGGCTCTGCCACCGGTTCGGGATCGCGCAAAACATAGCCGCGCCCCCAAACGGTTTCGATCGGACATTCGCCTCCGGTCGCTGTGGTAATCTTTTTCCGCAGCTTGCAGATAAAGACGTCGATAATTTTCAGTTCAGGTTCATCCATTCCCCCATAAAGGTGGTTCAGGAACATTTCCTTGGTCAGCGTTGTGCCTTTGCGCAACGACAACAATTCAAGCATTTGGTATTCTTTGCCGGTCAGGTGCACAGGTGTGTCACCGACCTGAACGGTCTTGGCATCAAGGTTAACAGCAATCTGACCGGTTTTGATGATTGATTGCGAATGCCCCTTGGATCGGCGAACAATCGCGTGGATCCGCGCGACCAGCTCTTCGCGGTGGAACGGTTTGGTCAGATAGTCATCCGCACCAAAACCAAAGCCTTTGATTTTGCTTTCGGTGTCACCGTCACCGGACAGGATCAGAATAGGCGTTTCAATGCGGGCCAAACGTAGCTGGCGCAGCACCTCATGCCCGTTCATATCCGGCAGGTTCAGATCAAGCAGGATCAAATCGTAGTCATAGAGCTTGGCAAGGTCGATGCCTTCTTCACCTAAGTCAGTCGCGTACACATTCAGGTTCGCGTGTGTGAGCATCATTTCGATGCTTTTGGACGTGGTTGGATCGTCCTCTACCAAAAGTACCCGCATCCGAGCCTCCGCAATTAACTATCTTCATTAACCTAAAATAGAAAACGTTAATTACCCGTTACCGTCATAGGGGAACTATATATGGCTACCTATGGTTGTCTATACTTTTGTGTAGCTGTCGTTTTAAGACCGTTCAAACCGTGCTGGGCGATGTTGCGTTCCCAGCTGTCGAATTCCTCTGGCGACAGGTCATACATTTTCAGCGCAGTTTCGCGGGATACCAACCCGCAGCTCACCGCCGCGACCACCGCCGCCTTGCGCGAGGCAACCCACCGACGGGTTGTTGTCGGCGGCAGGTCCGCCCGTGTCATCGTCTGTCCGTTCGGCAATCGCGCTGTGCGGGCGCCTTCGACCTTTCGCAAATACATTTTTTGCCCCAAGTTGACCTGTGAATATGGTCAAACTGGTCTTTAGGGCTTAATTGACGGTGAAACGGCCCCTTGAGAGTGCGTCGCATTTTCATATATTCCGTCAGACTTCCTAAATGGTCATCCCTAAGGAGCCCGCGATGCCACGCGATGCCGAACTTAATTCTCTTGGTTTTGCCAAGCCGCCCAGCGAAACCCGTGTGGTTGTCGCCATGTCCGGCGGCGTGGACAGTTCTGTTGTGGCGGCAATGCTGGCCGAACAGGGGTACGACGTTGTGGGCGTGACGCTGCAGCTCTACGATCATGGCGCGGCGCTGGCCAAGAAAGGCGCCTGTTGCGCGGGCCGTGATATTCACGATGCCCGCCGTGTGGCCGAGGAAATGGGCTTCCCCCATTACGTCCTGGATTACGAAAACATCTTTAAGGATGCCGTGATTGATGAATTTGCCGACAGCTATCTGGCTGGGGCGACGCCGGTGCCTTGCATCCGCTGCAACGAACGGGTCAAGTTCAAGGACCTGTTGGAAACCGCGCGCGATTTAGACGCCGACTGCATGGCGACCGGTCACTACATTCAACGGATGATGGGCGATAAGGGGCCGGAATTGCATTGCGCCGCCGACCCGACCAAAGACCAGAGCTATTTCCTGTTCTCGACCACGCCAGAACAGCTCGATTATCTGCGGTTCCCGTTGGGCCATCACGCGTCCAAGGAACAGACCCGCGAGTTGGCACGCAAATATGGGCTGGCGCTGGCAGATAAGCCTGACAGCCAAGACATCTGTTTCGTGCCGAACGGCAACTATGCCCAAGTCATCGAAAAACTGCGCCCTGGCGCGGCGGAACCGGGCGAGATCGTGGATCATAATGGCAACGTGTTGGGCGAACATCGCGGCGTGATCCATTACACCATCGGCCAGCGCCGCGGCCTAGGCATCGGCGGCTTGGCCGATCCGCTCTACGTTGTGAAACTCGACGTGGACAAAAAACAGGTCGTTGTCGGGCCTAAGGATATGCTGGCCACGCGCACCATTCCCGTGCGCGAAATCAACTGGCTGGGCGATGGCGGGTTTACCGACCTCACCGAGCGCGAGATCGAGGTCAAGGTCCGTTCGACCCGCCCACCTGCACCTGCAATCCTGCGGCCCCTGTCCGCGACTGAGGCCGAGGTTGAACTATTGACCGCAGAAGAAGGCGTCAGCCCTGGTCAGGCCTGCGTGTTCTATCAACCCGATAGCAGCCGCATCCTTGGCGGCGGCTGGATCTGGCGCGGATACTGACGACAACGGCCCGCCATTTGGACGGGCCGTTTTTTATTCTGGCAATCGGTCGATGATGGCCCGCGCGGCCCGCAGGCCCGGTTCCTCGCCACCACGGCCAAGGGCCTCCATCGTGTGTTCCATCGCGGCGATTTGCGCTGACGGATCGGTCAGGACCTGCGACAACGCGGGCGCGATCAGATCGGCGCGGCACCGTTCGGCCCAAAACTCGGGGATATGGCGCGTATCGCTGACAAGGTTGACCAAGGTCGCGGTGTCGAGCAGGAACAGCCGACGCATCATCATGATCGTCAACTTGTTGAACGTATAGGCGATCACCATCGGCGTGCGCGATGCAGCCAGTTCAAGGGACACGGTCCCCGACGCAGCAAGCGCCAGATCAGCGGCGCGGAACGCTGCGCGTTTGGTCGCGGTGCTGTTCGCCTCGGTTGGGTCAAGGATGATCGGGTCAAACGGCCAATCCGCCACCTTTTCCCGCACCAGATCAAACACCGGCCCCGCTGCCGGCAGCACCACCCGCGCATCGGGGTGATCTTGCAAAAACAGCGCAAGCGACGCGCCAAATTCATCCGCCAAGCGCGACACCTCGCCCCGCCGCGATCCGGGCAAGGCCAGAACCAAGGGCGCATCGCCGATCCCGAACTGGTCGCGGAACGCCTGCGCCTCGGCCTCGGCCTCGGCCGCGACAGGTTCGCCCACAACGGGGTGACCGACAAAATCACAGTCCATACCCTCGCGGGTCATATAGGGCGGTTCAAACGGAAACAGGGCCAGCACATGGTCAATCACCTTGGCCATTTTCGCCCCGCGTTTCGGGCGCCAAGCCCAAACGGTCGGCGCGACATAGTGGACGGTGCGGATATAGGATGCCTCTTTCACCAGCTTGGCGACCCGCAGCGAAAAGTCGGGCGCATCGATGGTGATCAAAACATCCGGCTGCATCGCCAGAACTGCGTCCGCCGTTTCACGGATCCGGCGTTTGAGGTGAAAATATTTAGGCAGGATTTCCGCAAGGCCCATCACACTCAGTTCGTCCATCGGAAACTGACTGGTCAGGCCCTGCGCCTGCATCAACGGGCCGCCGACGCCTTGAAACGTCACATCGGGCCGCAGCTGCCGCAGCCCCGCCATCAGCGCGCCGCCCAGCTTGTCGCCCGACACTTCGCCCGCAAGGATGAATACCTTCATTCCAGTTTTTCCCGCACCCAAAGGAACATGCCCTGCCCATCCAACAGCCGGATCACATTCGGCAGATCCAGAACCATGACGCCGCCCGCCTCGATCACGATACCGGCTAGCCCCGCCTCGGCGGCGTTCAGCGCGGTGTCGGGGCCGATCACCGGCAAATCGGCGCGGCGGTCCTGATCGGGTTTAGGAGCCTTGTAGAGAATGCCATTGTCACCCGGTTGCCGCCCGCCGCGATCACCGCGTAACAGGTCGCGCACAAACCGCAGGAACGCGACTGCGGGATTGCCCGACCGTTTGGGCGCCACATAGGGTTCAGCAAGCTTGGCCAGCATCGCATCGGTGCCCTCTACGTCTTCGGACACGATCAATTTGCGCTTGCTGATCACGCAGGCCTGCCCGACATCGGCCGCGCCCATAGCGGCAATGATCTGATCGCCATAGGCGGCATCGGCGTGGTGCTGTTTGCGCGGGCCAAGCCGTGTTTGCACACCGCTACGTGGCAATAGCATCGGCGCAATCTCATGTGCGGCGACTACCTCGATCCCGACCTCTTCGAAAAGGGCGATAATCACGCGCAGCGCCCCGTCATCGCCCTGCCCCAGTGCCTGCATGATGCGCGGCACCAACGGCGCGGTTGCGGCATCAATCAAGGATGGATCAACGTCCGGCCGCCGGATTGCACCGGCCATGCACAGCCGCGTCACGCCGCGATCCTTGAGCGTGGCAATCAACGTGCCCAGCGTTTCAAGCCGGAACACGATCCGGTCCAAATGGTCCGTCACGTCCGGCTCAAACCCAGACAAAACGCAGATCAGCGGCATTTCACCGGCAGCGACCAGTTCATCGACAATGGCGCTGGGCAATGCGCCTGTGCCCGCGATCAGCGCAATCATCAGGACGGCGTCAGGAAGTTTCGATCACTATCGCCCAGAATAAAGGCAACCATTTCCTGCACGT
Source organism: Marivivens sp. (assembly GCA_965215785.1). Taxonomy (GTDB): domain Bacteria; phylum Pseudomonadota; class Alphaproteobacteria; order Rhodobacterales; family Rhodobacteraceae; genus Marivivens. The sequence continues at coordinate 2,530,937 of OZ244120.1, forward strand.
AGTCACTATCGCTTTCTTCGCCCAGACGTTTGGCCCGATCGACAAAGGCACCTTCGCCGTCCTTCAACATCTGGAACGCCGCCCGCAATGCGGTGATATCCGCGCGGTCGACACCTTTGCGTTTTAGGCCCACAAGGTTCAGACCGTCCAAGCGGCCACGCGGCCCCTGCACCAGCGCATGCGGGATCACATCGTTTGTCACCATGGTCAGCGCGCCAATGATGGCACCGCGCCCGATACGGACCCATTGATGAATGCCGCAAAGGCCACCGATAATCACGTCATCCTCGATCTGGCAATGACCCGCAACGGCCGAACTGTTCACGATGATAACCCGATCACCCACAATGGCATCATGCGCAACGTGACAGCCCGCCATCAGCAAACAATCGTCCCCGATCCTCGTTTCCGCGCCGCCACCAGCGGTGCCGGTGTTGATCGTGACATGTTCACGAATGCGGTTGCGGGCGCCAATGCGCAGGCGGGTTTTTTCACCGCCGAACTTTAGGTCTTGGGGGATTTCACCGATGACCGAAAACGGAAACACAGTGGTTTCGTCCCCGATATGGGTGTCCCCAGTGACCACCACATGGGATTTCAGTGCGACGTTGTTTCCCAGCACGACCTCTGATCCGATCAGGCAGAACGGCCCAACTACACAGCCTTCGCCGATCGTTGCACCTGCCTCTACCACTGCGCTGGGATGAATCGTGGCCGTCATTTCGCTGCGCCCAGATCCATCATTGCGGTAAATTCGGCCTCAGCGGCCATTTCACCCTCAACCGTGGCGATACCTTTGAATTTCCAAACCTTGCCACCCGGCTTGCCGCGTGTGGTTTCGACCTTCATTTCGACAACATCGCCCGGCACGACCTTACGGCGGAATTTGCAGCCGTCAATCGCCATGAAGTACACCAGCAGGTCGCCATTGATCAGGCCCATGGTGGTGCCAACCATCACGGCAGCGGTCTGTGCCATCGCCTCGACGATTGTGACGCCGGGCATGATCGGGTTTCCGGGGAAGTGACCCTGAAAATGCGGCTCGTTCATGGTGACGTTCTTGATACCAGTCGCCGAAGTGGTGCCGTTGATATCAACCACCTTGTCCACCAACAGGAACGGATAGCGGTGTGGCAAGATTTGCTGAATCAGCTGAATATCTGCGGTGGTTGGCGTTTCGGTCATCAAAATTGTCCCGTAGATTTTAGTGTTGATGTGTTCGTACCAAGTCGCCCTGCCCGCGGCAAGAACGCTTAGCGTTCGTCGGTCTGCGATCCGTCGCCGAGGATGTTGTCGATTGCAACAATCGCCTCTTCTGTGACGTCGACGGCCGCAAAATACAGCAGAACATCCCGCCGCGACAAAAGCACGGCCGCTTCGCGTTCGCGCATCAACTGTCCAAGGATCGGACGGCTGGACCGGTCAAACTGTTCCCGCGCGGCCGACAGATAGGCGTTGATTTCGTCTTCGCGAATTTGCTGCGAGGTGCGGAAACTTTCGGTCTTGGCCTCAAACACCTCAGCGGCGGCGCGAAAATCTTCGGCCGACATTGTGCTGCGTTGTTCGGCAAGCGCGCTTTCCTCGGCGGTCAGCTGCGCCACGATTTCAAGGTTTTCCTGTTCAAGCTCGGCCACCCGCGATGCGACATCGGCCAGCACGCGCTGACCAAAAAGCGACCCGTTGAACACAAGATCGGTATCAATCACCAAGACCGGCGACCGCACGGATGAGGATTGCGCCTCTTGCGCTGAAACGGCCTGTCCGACGCCAAAGGCAATCAGACAGGACACAAGGATCAGGCGCAGGTACAGCATCAGAAGTTGGTCGAGATCGTCAGTTCAAACGAACGGGTTTCGTCCAAGGCTTCGACCGACAAAGGCTCGGTCCAGTTGAACCGCAGCGGACCAATGGGCGTCGCCCAGAACAGCGATACACCAGCAACAGAACGCGGCGTGAATTCACAGAAGTGATAGTTCGCACCCGAACAATCCAGACCCGGATCCCAAAGCGACCCATAGTCCACAAACACACCGCCCGAGATGCCGTATTCATCTGGCAGACCCAGTGGGAATTCGGCCTCAAGTCGCGCAACGGCATAGGCGTTGCCGCCCAGAGGATCGTCGATCACGTTGGCAGGATCGCTGTCATCATAGTAACGCGGCCCAACACCATTAAGCTCGAACCCGCGCATCTGCCGGCTGGCAAGGAAATAGCGGTCGATGATGCGGCTATCACCGTCGTAATAGTGCAGATACCCACCCTCGAGGGTCGCGCGCAGGGTGACGGCGTCGTTCAGCACACCGCGTTCAACAGCGGCCAGCGCGGTCGAGCTTACAAACTGTGCGTCGCCAAAGCCGAACTCTTGTCCCGCACGGAACACCCATGTTGTATCAGGGTTTAGGCCAAAGCGGCGATTGTCCCAGCTATAGGAATATCCAAGCGACGAGGTCCACAAACCACCCTCGGCAGCGTCCGCCGCGATGGGCGGTGCAATGTTGGTCGGCAAGTCGGTGATGTCACCGTATTCGGCCGCAACATAGGTCCGCAGACGTCCCGCATCGCTGACCGCAAAGGTCAGTGCAGGGCTGATACGGAAGGTTTCGGTGTCATAGCTGGCGCCTTCGTTATCGGTCAGGCGATAGGTCGTATCAAAGTTGAACGCCAGATCCCGACCAAGCAGGTATGGCTCGGTGAAATCAAAGTTAAACACGCGGGCGGATTCCGACACGCTGATTTTGAAATCAACCGCCTGACCACGACCAAGGAAGTTCTTTTCGCTGTAGCTGGCCAGCAGGCTCAGGCCATTGAGCGTGTTGTAGTTACCACCGAACGACAACGATCCTGTTGGTGCCTCGACCACATCGACGTCGATGATCACCTGATCCTCTGACGATCCTTGGCGGGCATTGACGTTCGATGCCGCAAAATACGACAGGCTACGAATGCGTTCTGCGGCCTGACGGATTTCACGCGGGTTGAACGGGTCGCCTTCGACAACACGGAACTGTTGACGCACAACGCGGTCCAGTGTGGTCGAGTTGCCTTCGATGTCGATACGTTCAATGAACACTCGCTCACCGCGCACCAGTTTATAAGTCACGTCCAGCGATAGGTCGCGGTCGTTGCGCGACACGTCAGGATCAACGCGCACAAACCGCAGCCCCTGATCCTGTGCCAATTGTTCAAGACGCTCAATGTCGCGTTCCAGCGTCACCGGCGAATAGGTCGCGCCCGGACGGGTGGTGATTGCGTTCTGATAGGCCTCGATATCGATATCAGGCAAATCGGTTTCGACGTTCAGCGACGCGATGGTGAACGGCTGGCCTTCTTCGATGTTGAACGTCACCAGATAGCCGTCACGTTCACGGGTCAGCGATACGTCTACGCTTTGAACTTCGAAATCGACGTAGCCGCGGGACAGATAGAAATCGGTCAGAACACGGCGGTCCAGATCAATCCGTTCTTGTGAAAACGTATCGCGTCCGACCAGAACGCGCAAAAGACCCGCCTGTTTGGTTTCCAGAACATTCCGCAGGCGGCGGTCGCTAAACGCGCTGTTGCCGGTAAAGGCAATCTGCTCGATCTCGGTCACACCGGTTTCGATGATTTCAAAGGCCAGATCGACACGGTTGTCAGACCGGCGGATGATTTTCGGGGTGACACTGGCATTGATCAGGCCTTTTTCGGCATAGGCCTGCGCGATCACCTCGACATCACGTTCAACAGCGGTCGGGTTAAAAATGCGGCGTTCCTGCGACGAAACAAGCGCGGCCAGATCGGCATCGTCCAAACGGCTATTGCCCTCAAAATTGATGCGGTTCACCGTCGGGAATTCCACAACAGTGATGATCAGACGGTTCCCACTTGGCGTGATGTCCACACTTTCGAACAATCCGGTTTCGCGCAGTCGCTGACCAGCGGCGTTCAATTCGCCAGCCGTAACAGATTCGCCGCGGCCAAATCCCAGATAGGACAGAATGGTGTCATCTTCGATGCGGGCGTTGCCTTCGATTGCGACGGTTGAAAACCCGTAAGTCTGAGCAACCGCAAAGGACGTTGGCAAAACAGCCAGTGACAGCATGATCGCGGTGGCACCCCGCAGCGCGACCATACGCGCCGGACGGCCAAAACTGTTAGAAATACGTCGCATCAATCCAACCAAATTCAAGTGTTCTGTTGGAATTGACCTATCGGGAATGGGGGGCCTTGTCAAAAATAACAACGCGCCCCGTGGGGCGCGCGCAAAAACTGGCAAAGATCGGCCACACTAGCCAACCATATTGCCCATAATTGACCCGATCCACAGCGCGCCAGCAATCGCGCCACCATACATCAAGCGATCCCAATTTAGGTTAATCAGGAAACTCAGGCTTTGATATCCGGCGTTGATCGTCTGCATGGCGCTACCCTTTCGTGTGGATAGCCACCTCTTTCGATCTCAAATGTGGCGAAACCTAGGCAGCGCCAAGGTGGTTTACGGGCAAAGCACGATGTCGTTCAGCAACCCAAACAGCGTCAGCGTCAGAACCAGCGCCAAACCAACCGTCACCAACAGGCGCATCGCGCGGTCGCTTGGCTGGCGGCCTGTGACGGCCTCATAGGCGTGAAACACAAGGTGACCGCCATCAAGCACCGGAATTGGGAACAGGTTCAACAGACCAACAGCCGCCGACAAAAAGCCGATGAACCCGATGAAGTCGAGTAGTCCAGCCTTGGCCATGGCGGCAGACGCCTCGGCGATGCCGACCGGGCTGGACAGATTGCAGGTCGAAATCTGGCCGGTGATCATATGCTTCATCGCAGAGAGCGAGGTATTGATTACATAGCCAAGCTGGGCAAACCCATAGGTGACGGCCTGTCCAAATGACGGGGTTTCGGTGTCAAATTCTACAAAAACGCCGCCATTCACCCCCAGCAGCCAGCGGGTTTCAAACCCGTCCGCAGTGGGCAGGTCGGTCTTGCGCGGGGTGACGTCAATATCCAGCATCGCCCCTTCGCGCCAGATGGACAGGGTTAGCGTTTTGCCGTCCGAGGCGCTGACGATCTCGACCATCTGATCAAAGGCCCAGACAGGCGCGCCATCAATGGCGGTGATCACGTCATATTCACGAACGCCCGCCTCGGCGGCGGCGCTGTCAAAATTGACGCCCAGAACCGTTGTGGTTTGCGGATATGGCCCCTGCACCACCATCTGCACGTCATCGCGGATGATCGCGTAGTCAATGGCGGGCGCATAATCGACCTGATCCAATGCGGCCCAGAACGCCTCGGCGTCGTCAACGGCGATCCCGTCAATCTCTAGGATGCGGTCGCCAACTTGCAGGTCCTGAACATAGGTGTCTGGCAGGGTCGGAATAGTTTTCAGGATCAGCGGCTTGGCCGGAACGCCCACCGCAAAGGCGATCCCGATGAATACGATGACCGTCAGGATAAAGTTGAACACCGGCCCCGCCGCAACCGTTGCCGACCGCGCCCACAATGGCGCACCAAGCATTGTGTCGCGCGCACCGCCAGTGCCGCCAACCGACGCAGCGTTCGCGTCACCCTTAAACTTAACGTACCCGCCCAACGGAATTGCCGCGATCTGCCAGCGGGTTCCATGTTTATCGACACGGCTGATCAGAACCTTGCCAAACCCGATGGAAAACACCTCGGCCTTGATACCCGACCAACGGCCCACGATGTAGTGTCCGTATTCGTGGATCGTGACGATGATCGACAGCGCCACGATGAACGCCGCAACAGTGAAAAGCCCGTTGCCGAAGTATGGGACAAAGCTGCTCATGTCAGGTCACCGTTCCTAATTATCTGTGCGGCGCGTGTGCGCGCCTCTGTGTCGGCGGCCAGAATGTCGTCGAGTGTTGGCACGTCCGGACCACTGTCCGACATAGTGTTCAGAACCCGCTCCACAACCCGGCTCATGTCGAGAAAGCCAATCGCGCCGTCAATAAATCCATCCAGCGCGGCCTCTTTGGCGGCATTGAACACGGCACCAGTGAGGCCGCCACGGTCCATGACCTCACGCGCAAGGGCAAGCGCCGGATAACGGTCATGATCGGCGGCGCGGAACGTCATCGCCCCCGCCTGAACAAGGTCCAACCGGTCCACCGGCAGATGTTTTCGTTCCGGCCAATGAAGCGCATAGCCAATGGCGTGCCGCATATCCGGCGCGCCCACATGCGCCATCAGCGCCCCATCCTTGAACCCCACCAGCGCATGGATCAGGCTTTCTGGATGCACCACAACTTCGATTTTGTCGGGCGCCATGCCGAAAAACTCTTTGGCTTCAATGACCTCTAGCGCCTTGTTAAACATCGACGCGCTGTCGATCGTGATCCGCTGCCCCATGTCCCAATTGGGATGACTGGAGGCCTGCGCCACCGTCGCGGTGGCCAGTTGATCCATCGGCCAATCGCGAAACGCGCCACCTGAGGCCGTGATGACGACCCGCTCGACTTCGGATAAGGTTTCGCCGACAAGTGCCTGAAAAATAGCGGAATGTTCGCTATCAACCGGCAAGACGGTCGCGTTATGGGCGGCTACGGTCTGCATCAACAACGGACCGGCAGTAACAAGGCTTTCTTTGTTGGCCAACGCCAAGGTCGCGCCCTGTTCTGCGATCTTTAGCCCCGGAATAAGCCCCGCCGCACCGACAATCGCGGACATACCCCAATCAATCGGGCGCTGGGCCGCCTCGGCAATGGCGCCTGCACCGGCTGCGGCCTCAATCCCTGTACCGGCCAGCGCGTCGCGCAACGGGCCGAGCTGATCGTCGTAACAGGTGACAGCGATATCGGCCTTTAGCTCTTTCGCGTCTTGGGCAAGCTGGGCGATATTTCGGCCGCCGGTCAAGGCAACAACATCATATGCGCCAGCGTCACGCCGGATCAGGTCAATGGTGTTTTGACCGATACTGCCTGTCGCACCGAAGATAGAGACACGTCGCATGGCGGATCCGTTAGTAAATCACTTCGACAACCAGCAAGGCCGCGCCGAGCACAATCGCAGCCCCCATCAGGGCATCAAAGCGATCCAGCAGGCCACCGTGACCGGGGATGAGGTTCGAGCTGTCCTTGACCCCTGCCCGACGTTTTAGCGCGCTTTCTACGATGTCGCCCATCTGTCCGGCAAAGGCCATCAAAACCGAAACTGGGATGATAAACCACGGGCTGTCATCGACAAAAATCAAGCCGACCAGCGCCGCCCCAACCCATCCGGCGATCGTCCCAGACCATGTTTTCTTGGGGCTGATTGCGGGCCAGAACTTCGGGCCACCAAGCGACCGGCCCACGAAATAGCCCAGCACATCAGAGGCAACGACAACCATCACAATCCAAACCGTCAACGCCAGATCGACCGCACGAATATGCAGCAGCGCTGAACAGGCTAACATCACAAAGAACAGATAAGCCGCTGAAAAAGCGCGATTTTGCGACGACAGCCCCCACAACACCAACGCAAGACCTGCGAACAAAATCCATTCTGCGGGCATTCTGATCGCAATCGCCGCCGCCAACAGGACACCCGCAATAACGCCATAGGCAACGGCAAGGTTAGGACGCTCGGGCGCGGCCATGCGGAACACTTCCCACGACATCAGGCCCGCACAGATGCAGACCAATAGGAAAAACGCGCTTCCGCCGAGGAAAATCGCCGCGCCACCGATCAGTGACAGAACGATTGCGGATGACACGCGGGGACCGAGGTCCTGCCATTTACTTTTGAGTTTTTCACGCACGAGAATTTAGACCTTTACGCCGCCGTAACGACGTTCCCGTGTGCCATAGCTGTTGATCACCTTGGCAAACTCAGTCGCGCTGAAATCCGGCCAGAGTGTTTCAACGAATTCATATTCCGCATAGGCCGATTGCCACAGCAAGAAGTTGGAAATCCGCGCCTCGCCCGAGGTTCGGATGACCAAATCAGGATCGGGCAGAACATGGGTATCGAGGAAACGCGCCAAGGTTTCGGCGTCGACATCTTTGTGGGTCAATCGCCCCTGTTCGACCTCAAACGCCAACCGTTTGGCTGCGCGGGTCACCTCGTCCCGACCGCCATAGTTGATGGCGACGGTCAGGTGACATTTGTCGTTCTCGGCGGTCATCAGTTCTAGATCGTCCATCAAGCTGACCAGACGGTCATCCAGTTTGACGCGATCACCAATAAACCGCACGCGGACACCGGCCCGAAACAGGTCTTTGGCTTCGGATTGAAGGTATTTGCGGAACAGCGTCATCAGACCGGCAACTTCGGACTGGGTCCGCTTCCAGTTTTCGGTCGAAAACGCAAATATTGTCAGATACTTAACACCCAGATCAGGGCAGGCCTCAACGATTTCACGGACGCGGCGTGCCCCTGCATGGTGACCGAACAGGCGTGGTCGCCCGCGCATCTGCGCCCAGCGACCATTGCCATCCATGATGACAGCGACATGCTGAGGACCTTTGGCCTCGCACTCTGTCTTGTCGTTTGTCATCACAGACCCCTTTTCCGGTCGTTAAACCTGCATGATCTCTTTTTGTTTTCCGTCCAGTAGTTCGTCTACTTTTTTAACGTAAGCGTCGGTCAGATCCTGCACCTCGGATTCCCAGAACTTCTGGTCATCTTCGGACAGGCCGTCGGCCTTGGCTTTCTTGATCTGGTCCATACCGTCACGGCGCAGGTTGCGCACGGCAACGCGGGCGTGTTCGGCATATTGCGCAGCGACCTTGGTCAGTTCGCGGCGACGTTCTTCGTTCAGCTCAGGGATCGGCAGCATGATGATCGTGCCGTTCAGCTGAGGATTGATGCCCAGACCGGATTCGCGGATCGCCTTTTCAGCCGGACCAACCAGCGCCTTGTCCCAGATGTTTACTGTCACCATACGCGGCTCGGGCACGTTCACGGTGCCGATCTGGTTAATCGGGGTTGGGCTACCATATGCGGTCACCATGATCGGATCCAGCATCGACGCCGAACCACGGCCGGTCCGGAGCGACGCAAATTCAGTCCGCAGCGCGGCCAATGCGCCATCCATGCGGCGGGTCAGGTCATCGGTATCAAGTTCGAAATCGTCTGCCATAGTCTCTGCTCCCCTTGCGGGTCTTCCTTTGGTTTTGACTGCTATAGCCTTAACCATGCACCGTTGTATAGGTGCCTTGACCCGCCATGATGCCCTTGAACCCGCCTTCGGCGTTCAGATCAAAGACGATCAGAGGCATCTTGTTATCGCGTGCCAGCGCAATCGCCGAGGCGTCCATGACCTTGAGGTTCTGGCGCAGCGCATCGTCATAGCTGATACGGTCATAGCGCTTTGCGTCAGGGTTTTTCTTGGGGTCGCTGTCGTAGATGCCATCGACCTGCTTGCCCATAAAGATCGCTTCGCAGGACATTTCAATCGACCGCAGCGCCGCCGCAGTATCGGTTGTGAAATAGGGGTTACCGGTGCCAGCTGCGAAAATGCAGACCCGCTTTTTCTCAAGGTGGCGGACCGCGCGGCGGCGAATATAAGGCTCACAGACCTGATCCATCGGAATGGCCGAAATCACGCGGGTAAAGACACCCAAGGATTCCAGCGCGCCTTGCATCGCAAGCGCGTTCATCACCGTGGCCAGCATCCCCATATAGTCGGCTGTCGTCCGCTCCATACCTTGGGCAGATCCCGACAGACCGCGGAAGATGTTACCGCCGCCGATGACCAGACAGATTTCAACGCCCATATCGTGAACGGCTTTGACCTCGCGGGCGATGCGTTCAACCGTTGGCGGGTTCAGGCCGAACTGGGTGTCGCCCATCAGCGCCTCGCCTGATATCTTGAGCATGACGCGGTTGAATTTCTTAGGTTCAGTATCGGTCATGGCACCATCCTCAAGCTGGGGTCTGTTATCGAGCGGGAAAATGTCGCAAAACCGGTCTGGGTTCAATGGTGGAGAACCCGCAAGACCAAGGTTTCTGCTGATCGGGACAAATGCCCAACAGATCGGCGCACGAAGGATACAAAATGACCGACCTGAGGCTCACAAACTTGCCTGACGACATGCCGATCCTGATTGCGGGGCCGACTGCGTCCGGAAAATCCGCGCTTGCGTTGCAGATCGCGCAGGAATCAGGCGGGATCATTGTGAACGCTGACGCGCTTCAGGTGTTTGATGGCTGGCGTATCCTGACAGCCCGCCCAGGGGATGATGATCTGTCACTGGCGCCTCATGCGCTTTATGGTCATGTGCCCTATGATGCCGAATATTCCGTTGGCCATTGGCTGAGGGATGTTGCGCCGTTTCTATCCGGACCGGAACGTCCAATCATTGTTGGTGGAACCGGTCTCTATTTTTCTGCCTTGACCGAAGGGCTGGCCGAAATTCCGCCCACACCGTCCGAGGTGCGCGCCGCTGGTGATGCCATGTCGCTAGAGGCATTGCTTGGTGAACTGGACCCGCAAACGACGGGCCGGATCGACACACTGAACCGCGCCCGCGTTCAGCGCGCGTGGGAGGTACTGACCGCCACGGGCCGACCGCTCGCCGATTGGCAAGATGACACCCCGCCCCCTGCTCTGCCCTTGGCGGACTGTCATGCGATCGTGATGCAGTCTGACAAAGACTGGCTCAACGATCGGATCGAACGACGGTTCGATCTGATGCTGGATGGGGGCGCAATGGACGAAGCCAAGGCCATGTTACCAACATGGGATCCGGCGCATTTATCGTCCAAAGCCATCGGCGCACCCGAGCTGATTTCCCACCTGAAAGGCGAAACGACTCTCAGCGCGGCGCGCGATAAAGCCATCATTTCCAGTCGACAGTATGCCAAAAGACAGCGCACTTGGTTCCGTTCTAGAATGAAAAAGTGGCACACCTACAAAATATAGTGTCATAGAAATATTTTTCTAAATTCTGCGCTGGAAATGTTTGATTTGTTACATGTGTCGGGCAATGCTCGGCGTTGGGGAAGCATTTAGGGCATGCGACACATGGGATTGGGAAACTCAACGCGCTTTGGCGTGGACACTATTGATTTGAAAATAGAAACCATTTCACAAAAGAAGGCGTGCCACCGTTGGCGCACCGAGGCGATGCGGTCACACGACACGCCGCGGCTTTTGTATTTTTCCAAAGGACAGGGACGGATCACGGTTGCCGGACTGACCAGCGGCTATGGACCGAATAACCTGGTTTATATTCCGGCCAACACCCAATATGGCTATGAAGCCGGGCCGATGGTGTTTGGCTATGCAATGACTATTCCGCAGGCGATGGCCGCTGATTGGCCGAAAGAGCCACTGCACCTGCGGCTGCGGGATGTCGGAAGCCAGACCGAGTTTGTCAATTATATCGACGCGTTAGAGCGCGAGGTAAAATCAACCGCAGTCGGACACACACGCGCCGCCCTGCATTGGCTGGGCCTGTTGTCGGTGTTCTTTGAGCGTCAGATCGAGGCGGCGAAACATAGTGATGAACGTCGCAAGTCCGCTGCGGCCCGCTTGGTTGCGGCCTATTCGGACCTGATTGAACGCGACTACACCAAGGGCAAAGGCGTTGCCGAATTTGCGCAGGACCTTGGCGTGACACCAGCGCATCTAACGCGCTGCTGCAAACAAACCTGTGGCAAGTCTGCGCTGGCGCTTTTGCAAGATCGTGTGCTGTATGAGGCGCGGCTGCGGCTCGTTGATACCCGCGAGCCCGTCAACAAAATCGCGCTTGAGCTAGGGTTTTCATCGGCGGCCTATTTCACCCGCAGTTTTCAGGGCGAAACAGGCATGACCCCAACCGCGTTCCGCAAAGAGGCGGTTTAACCGCCCCAGATAATCCGAACGTAGTTTTGCGTTTCTTCGTACGGCGGGATACCGCCGTACCGTTTTACCGCCTCGGGGCCAGCGTTATAGGCCGCAAGCGCCAGCTGCCATGTCCCAAAGGTTTCAAACTGTTCGCGCAGGTAGCGCGCGCCGCCTTCTAGGTTTTGGGCCGGATCATGGGGGTTCACTCCCAACAGTGCGGCCGTTCCCGGCATCAGTTGCGCCAGACCAATGGCGCCCTTATGGCTCACCGCCTCGGCGTTCCACCCGCTTTCTTGCTGAACCAGACGCAAAAACAAATCCACCGGAATGTTATGGGTGCGCGCCGCCTGTCGCGCCAGCGCCAGATGCGGGCCGCTATAGCTATTGGTGCTGGGGCCGGTATCAAACAAACGCGGCACATCGGCGGTGGGCGGCTGCAACTGAACCGAAAGATTGTATTGCGACGCGGCGCGGCCCTCTAGGACGTTGATCTGCGACTGATACAAATCCGATCGCGTGCCCTGCGCCGAAGCCGGCAGCGCACCAGCGACCAAAATCAAAGCTGAAAACCAACGCATCACGGTGTTCGTTCCCTGTTTTTCCAGTTCACCGATCCTAGTGCACTTTGACGGGCATTACGACCAGTGCACAAAACCTAGGCAATGCCCCGCCGAAAGCAAGACTTGTACGCGCAAGCCAGTTAGGGCTTGGAAGACGGGCGGGCAGATGGTGTAACGTCCTTCAACAGTCCAAAGATTCGAGGGAGGCGCCGCATGGCCGGTTCCGTAAACAAAGTCATTATCATCGGCAATCTCGGCCGCGACCCTGAGGTCCGCACGTTCCAGAACGGCGGCAAAGTGGTCAACCTGCGTATTGCGACCAGCGAAACCTGGAAAGACCGGAACACCGGTGAACGCCGTGAACGTACGGAATGGCATTCGGTTGCTATCTTTAACGAACCACTTGGCCGGATCGCGGAACAGTACCTGCGCAAGGGATCGACCGTTTACATCGAAGGTCAGCTGGAAACCCGCAAATGGCAGGATCAAAGCGGCGCTGACCGGTATTCGACCGAAGTTGTGCTGCGTCCATATACCGGCAACCTGACCCTGCTGGGCGGTCGCGGTGAAGGCGGCGGCGGCGCAGGCGGTGGCGGCGGCTACGACAGCGGCCCATCGGGCGGCGGTTACGGCGGCGGCTATGACAGCGGCCCCTCAAGCCCGCCCCCTGCTGGCGGCATGGACGACGAAATCCCATTCTAAGCAAAAAGCCCCGGACATTTCCGGGGCTTTTTCATTTGCTGTCTGAAAACGCGGGCTGGGTTTACCGCAAGTTGTCGCGCAGCAACCCAAGAACAGCATCCTTTGGGACGTCCGAGGTCACAAAGGCATCGCCGATGCCCCGTGCCAGAATGAACCGAAGGGTGCCATCAACAACTTTTTTGTCCTGCCCCATCAGATCAAGCAGCACCTCGGCGCTTGGCAATTCGCCCGGAATGTCGGCCATATCGGTTTTCATCCCCAACGCCTTGAGGTGGGCCCGCACGCGGCTTGGATCCTCTTGGCTGCACAGGCCAAGGCGCGACGACAATTCGAACGCCAGCGCACAGCCGATGGCAACGCCTTCGCCATGCAACAACCGGTCAGAATAGCCCGTCGCATTTTCCAACGCGTGACAGAAGGTATGCCCGAGGTTCAGCAGCGCCCGATCCCCGTGTTCCTTTTCATCACGCAGCACGATGTCGGCCTTCATCTGAACCGACCGTTCAACCGCATAGACACGCGCATCCATGTCACCGGCCGCCGCCCTTGGGCCATTTTGTTCCAGCCAGTCGAAAAACGCAGCATCGCCAAGCAGACCGTATTTCACGACCTCGCCATAACCGGCCAGAAAATCGCGCTCTGTCAGCGTCGACAGGATCGCCGTGTCCGCCAGAACCAAGCTTGGCTGATAAAACGCACCCACAAGGTTTTTGCCCTGCGGGGTGTTAATGCCGGTTTTACCACCAACCGAGCTGTCCACCTGCGCCAAAAGCGAGGTCGGAATTTGCACAAAACGAACACCACGGCGCACCACCGAGGCGGCAAAACCACCCAGATCGCCAATCACACCGCCGCCAAGGGCAATGATCATGTCGCCCCGTTCGATCCGCTCGGACAGGATCCATTCAACCGCTCGCGAAAACTGGGGCCAGCCCTTGGTTGCCTCGCCCGCTGGCAGGGCCAGGGCGCTATGGGTGATACCGGCGGTATCTAGGCTGTTTTGCAATGATTTCAGGTGAAAACCCGCAACGGTTTCATCGGTCAGGATCGCCACCCGTTTGCGCGTCAGCAACGGGTCAATACGGGCACCAGCGGTTTCCAACAGGCCGGGGCCAATTACGACGTCATATTCGCGACCAACAAGGGGAACATTAACGATGCGAGGTGTCATTCTTGTGCCTCCAGCACGTCTGGTCGGGTCAACATGGCTTGGATCACCAAATCGGCCGTTTGTTCAATTTCATAGGACAGACGCGTTTCAACGCGCAGGTCCGCCAATTCATAGATCGGCTGACGTTGGCTCAGCAGATCGCTGAGCGTTTGTTTGGGATCGGCCGTTCGCAGCAAAGGGCGCGTATCCTTATGCCGGACCCGTTCCCACAGCGTTTCAAGCGATGCATTCAAAAACACCGAGACACCTTTGTCATGGATCGCCTGACGGTTCCGTTCGGCCATAAACGCGCCGCCGCCCGTGGACAGGATGCATGGCTCGCCGGTGAGCAAACGGTCAATAACCTCGGCTTCGCGATCCCTGAAAAACGCCTCGCCGTCGCGTTCGAAAATCTCGGCGATGGTTTGGCGTGACGCGGCCTCGATTTCTGCGTCCGAGTCCATCATGGGCACATTCAGCATTTGCGCCAATGCGCGACCAATTGCCGATTTTCCCGACCCCATCATTCCAACCAGCACAACAGTGCGATGCAATTTGTACTTTGGCGTTGACGCGTCGGTTTCAGTTTCGGCCACTGTCCGCATACCCACTCGATTTTTTTGCCATAGGGCGTGATATTGTTAACAAAGGCATATATAAAGAACCAAAGGGTGCAAAGCCCGAAGAGGCACTTGAGGGCAAGAAAGGCATAAAATGCTGTGGAAATTGATCAAAGCTTTGATTGTGTTACTGGTTTTGGCTGGTATCTGCCTTGTCGTTTACGCCTATGTCGGGCCCATTGTGACACCTGCGGATTTTGAACCGCCGGTTGGCGAAATCAGCCAGCCCGTCACCCTGACGGTGGAGTAGCCATTGCGCGCATCTCTTTGTGCACTTTTCCTGCTTTGGGTCGGAACATTTGCGCAGGCGCAAACGCTTGAACCTTTGTCCGCGATCGATTGGCTGTCCAAGGTGTTCGAAGCCCCCGAAACAGGTCCGGCTGTCCCGCTGGGATTTGACGACGTGCCCAGCTTGGGTGTCGAAGAATTGTCAATTGAGGTCACACCGCTTGGCCGCGCGTCACCGGACACTGTCGGTGTCCTGCCGCAATCCATGACCGGCCTGCCCCTAAGCCTTTGGCGCAACAGCCGCGAAGAGGTTCTGGTCACGCTGATCCGCGCGGAAACACTCGATACGCTTCCGGCGATGCGCGAATTGCTGACGATGCTGCTGTTGGCCGAGGCGGACGCCCCGTTCGATGCGCATCCCAAAGGCCCGCTGTTTCAGGCCCGCGTGGACAAGCTGTTGGATCTTGGTGCCATTTCGCAGGCCCAGTCGTTGATTGAGGCGGCGAACCCCGACACAGCGGAGCTGTTCAGCCGCTGGTTCGACATTTCGCTTTTGACCGGCACCGAGGCGCGCGCATGTGCAACGCTGCGGGCCGCACCAGATATCGAACCCACCTATGCCGCACGGGTCTTCTGTACCGCTCGCGGTCAGGATTGGGATGCAGCCGCCTTGATCCTGAACACAGGCATGGCGCTGGGCGATATTTCGGGCGAAGAACAGGAACTGCTTCTGAGGTTCCTTGATGACAGCTACGCCGAGATTGCCGAACCACTGGCCCCGCCGACACGGATCAGTCCGCTGATTTTCCGCATCCGCGAGGCCATTGGCGAACGCATCCCGACATCCGGCCTGCCTGTGGCGTTTGCCCATGCCGATCTGGTGGAATACGTCAGTTGGCGCAGCCGCCTAGAGGCGGCCGAGCGTTTGTCGCGTCTGGGCGTGGTCGACGATAACGTGCTGCAGGCGCTGTACACGTTTCAGACGCCGGCGGCCTCGGGCGGCATTTGGGACCGTGCCGAGGCGTTCCAGCGGTTTGACACCGCCATCACCGCCCGCGATCCAAGCGCCATTGCCGCCACCCTGCCCGACGCGTGGTCCGCGATGGAGGCCGCAGGCACGCAAGTCGCCTTTGCCCGTCTTTACGCCCCAGAACTGGCCCGACTACCGCTTAGTTCATCGGCTGCATCGCTGAATTTCCGCATTCAACTGCTGTCCCGTAATTACGAGGGCAGCGCGATGGATTACACGCCGCAAACCAGCGAGGAAAGTTTCCTTGTCGCGGTGGCACGTGGTCAACTGATCGGTGTCGAGTCAACAAACCTGAAACAAGAGGCCGTTAAGGCCGGTTTCACCACAACCGTCGCGCCACAGGCCATTCAGGCGCTATTGGCCGAAGACAAACTGGGCGAAGCATTGTTGCGCTCGATCGCGACCTTTAACGAAGGTCTGGTTGGCGATCCCGCCGCCGTGGCCGAAGGCTTGGCGGTTCTGCGGGCTGTCGGGCTTCAGGATTTTGCCCGCCGTGCATCGCTTCAATACCTGCTGCTGGATCAGCAGGCATGACCCAAAGCATGGCCCATTGGGTGCAGGCCTTTATTGAGGCGCAAGCCGCCGAACTGGATGCGTCAGACAACACCCAGCTGGCCTATGCCCGCGACTTGGGTAAGTTCGCGGATTGGCTGGCATCGCGGCAGCTTCATTTTCAGGATGTCAGCCGCGACACGATTGAATCCTATCTGATCGACTGTGAGGCCGAGGGGCTGGCCCAATCCACCCGCGCGCGCCGCCTTTCATCCATCAAACAACTGTTCCGGTTCGCCTATGAGGAAGGGTTTCGGACCGATAATCCGGCGACACAAATCCGTGGACCAGGGAAATCAAAACGGCTGCCGAAAACACTCTCGGTGGATGAGGTTGACCGGCTGCTGTCAGCGGCCCGCACCCATGGTCGCGACACGACGCGCAACACCTGTTTGATGGAACTGCTGTATGCCACGGGCATGCGGGTCACCGAATTGGTCAGCCTGCCGGTGTCATCAGCCAGAGGAAACCCACAGTTGATCCTTGTGAAAGGCAAAGGCGACAAGGAACGCCTTGTGCCCCTGTCCGATGCCGCGCGCGGGGCTGTGCAGGACTGGCTGAACCAGCGGGACGCAGTCGAAGAGGTTAAGCGCAAGGCAGGCAAACCCGCCTCGCCCTATCTATTTCCCTCGACTGGCAAGCTGGGCCATATGACGCGCAACAACTTCTTTGTGCTGATCAAACGGCTGGCTATCCTATCGGGCATTTCTCCTGACAAGGTCACGCCGCACACATTGCGCCACGCATTTGCGACCCATTTGCTTGAAGGCGGCGCAGATTTGCGCACCATCCAGACGATGTTGGGGCACGCTGACCTTGCAACAACCGAAATCTATACGCATGTTCTCGAGGAACGATTGAAATCCTTGGTTCTTGACCACCACCCGCTTGCCCGTACGGACGACACATGACGACCTTTGACGCTGCCTTTTGGCTAACAGCCGCAACAATCCTTGTGCTGCTGATGATTTCCGCCTTCTTTTCGGGATCGGAAACCGCACTGACCGCCGCCAGCCGCGGCAAGCTGCGCAGTGACGCCGACAAGGGATCAACAGGCGCCGAAAAAGCGTTGGAAGTGACCGAAGACAACGAGCGCCTGATCGGATCGATCCTGTTGGGCAACAACGTTGTGAACATTCTGGCCACGTCCTTGGCCACCGCCCTATTGACCAAACTATTTGGCCAGAACGGTGTGGCCATGGCGACGCTGGCGATGACATTGCTGGTTCTGATCTTTGCCGAGGTTCTGCCGAAAACCTATGCGATCACGAATGCCGAAACCGTTGCCGCACGGGTCGCGCGCCCGATCAACCTGGTGATGCGGGTGTTTAGCCCGATTGTCGGCTTTGTCCGCTTGCTGGTGCGCGGCGTTTTGCGGGTGTTCGGTGTGCCGATTGATCCCGACAGTAACATCCTTGCCGTGCGCGAAGAAATCGCAGGTGCGCTTCAGCTTGGCCATTCCGAGGGCGTGGTCGAAAAAGAGGATCGCGACCGTATCTTGGGCGCGTTGGACCTGAACGACCGTTTTGTCGAAGAGGTGATGCTGCACCGCTCGAACATCGAAATGATTGACGCCGATCTACCCGCGACTGAAATCATGGCCAAAGTGCTGGATAGTAGCCACACCCGCCTGCCCCTGTATCGCGGCGATCAGGAAAACATTGTTGGTATCCTGCATTCCAAAGACCTGCTGCGGGCGATGCACCGGTTGCTGGCAGACGGCACCGTCACCAACGACGAACTGGCCGCGTTCAACGTGCTGGACGTGGCGATGAAGCCCTACTTCATCCCAGAAACAACCACGCTTGACGATCAGATGCGTAACTTTCTGAAACGTCATACCCATTTTGCCTTGGTGGTGGATGAATACGGCGGTTTGCAGGGTCTGATCACGCTTGAGGATATCCTCGAAGAAATCGTCGGCGAAATCTCGGACGAGTTTGACGAACAGACGTCAAACCAGATGACCCGCCTGCCCGATGGCAACTGGATTGTCGAAGGCGCCACAACCATCCGCGACCTGAACCGCGCGCTGGATTGGAACCTGCCGGACGAAGAAGCCAATACCGTTGCGGGCCTTGTTATTCACGAGGCACAGATCATCCCCGCCAAACGGCAGGTGTTCAACTTCTACGGTTTCCGTTTTGAAGTTGTCGAAAAAGACCAGAACCGGATTTCCAAACTGAAAATCCGGAAACTGTAAGGGGCCTAGCGCCCCCTGAACAATCCGCCCAGAATGCCGCGCACAATGCGGCGACCTGTGGTGCCTTTCAGTTCCTTGATGACCGCGCTGGTAACGGCGTCGCCAAACTGTTGGCTGGTGCTGCGCTTAGACCGCGCCCCACCATAGGACCGCGACGTTGACCGTGCGCTGCCGTCATAACGGCGAGCGTTGTTAAATTCGCGCGCGGCGGTCGAACGGGCCTCGTCCGCGTCCTCTTCTTGCTGTTCCAACCGCTCGGCCTCGGCGGCGGCTTTGTCTGCGCGGGCCATTAGCATTTCGTAGGCGGATTCTCGGTCGCGGGTATGATCGTATTTTCCCGACATCTCGCTTGCGCTCATGATGGCGGCGCGTGCGGTGGCCTCAATCGGCCCCAACCGCGATGACGGCGGGCGAATAAGCGTGCGCTGAACGATGCCCGGAATGCCCTTGCGTTCTAGCATCGAGGTCACGGCCTCGCCTGTGCCGACCTCGGTGATGGCATCGGCCGTGTCGAAATCCGGGTTTGGCCGATAATTTTCGGCGGCTTGGCGCAGGGCCTTTTGATCCTTGGCCGTAAAGGCCCGCAGCGCATGTTGAACACGGTTGCCCAGCTGGCCCAGCACATCTTCGGGCACGTCAGCGGAGTTCTGGGTCACGAAATAGACCCCCACGCCCTTGGAACGGATCAGCCGCGCCACCTGTTCCACCTTGTCCACCAAGGCCTTGGGCGCATCGTCAAACAACAGGTGCGCTTCGTCAAAAAAGAACACAAGTTTGGGTTTGTCGGGGTTGCCGACCTCGGGCAGTTCTTCGAACAATTCGCTCAGCAGCCACAGCAGGAACGTCGCATAGAGCCGCGGGCTGTTCATCAGCCTATCCGCCGCAAGGATGTTGATCTGCCCGCGCCCGTCCGGCGCCGTGCGGATCATATCATCCAGTTCCAGCGCCGGTTCCCCGAACAAGGAGGTCCCGCCCTGATTTTCAAGGACCAGCAATTGCCGCTGGATCGCACCCACCGAGGATGACGCCACATTCCCATAGCGCAGCGACAGATCTTTGGCGTTTTCACCAACCCAGACCAACAGGGCCTGAAGGTCCTTAAGATCCAGCAGCGGCAGCCCCTCTTCGTCGGCCACGCGGAAGGCAACGTTCAAAACACCCTCTTGCGCGTCTGTCAGTTCTAGCAGGCGCGCCAACATCAATGGACCCATTTCCGACACGGTTGTGCGGATCGGATGCCCCTGTTTGCCGTAAAGATCCCAGAATGTGGTCGGAAACGCCTGATATTGCAGGTCCAGCCCGATGGTATAGGCCCGTTTGGAAAAGGCCTCATGCAACCTGAAATCTACGCTGCCCGCCTCGGCCAGACCGGACAGGTCGCCTTTGACGTCGGACAGAAACACAGGAACACCGGCGTTCGAAAACCCTTCGGCAAGGATTTGCAGCGTGACGGTCTTGCCCGTGCCGGTCGCCCCCGCGATCAAACCGTGACGGTTGGCGTATTCCAGCAAAAGATGCTGCCCTTCGGCATAGTCCGCACCACCGCCACCAATGAAAATCCGATCGCTCATGTCCCAATCTCCATTCGGTACGATGCTAACATACAATGTTAAGCATTCCGTGCCAGCCTGAGATTGTCGCCGGCCCATGTCCTTTTGGTTGGCGGCACTTCCTCCCTGTTGGACTTGCCGCGCCCTCGGGCGCGGTTTTTTTACATAAACGTCAAAAAACCAACTTTCCCTGTTGACGGTCCAATTTCCATTTCGTAGCGTCTGCGCAATTAGTCGGCAAAGTTCGACAGGGAGAGAAATTCGAAGGGGTCGCTTAGGCGACCCCTTCTTCTATTTTCAACATCTTTTTACCCAAAGTTAATGTAATCTGATCGGCGGCGAATTGCTCAGGGACGTGACGGATCGCCTGACAAACGGCAATTTGCGTGATAGGCGTTGGTTGACCTAGAAATACTTATGAGACGACACATGAAAACGATCCTGAAATCGCTCGGTCTTGTGGCCCTTTCGGCTGTCGCTGCACCCGTATTGGCTCAGGACACTGGTACCGAGGCCGGCACCGTTTACATCGCCGAAACCAACCGCGATTGGCAGGTCCGCTGTATGACGGTTAGCGAAGGCACCGAGCCATGCCAAATGTATCAGTTGATCCTGGACGCAAACGGCAATCCGGTTGCAGAAATCTCGGTCTTTCCACTGCCCGCCGGGAATGAGGCCGTTGCAGGCGCAACCTTTGTGGCCCCGCTGGGCACCCTGCTGCCCGAGGGCGTTGGCATCATGGTCGATGACGGCAGCCCGCGTGTCTACGCCTTTGAACATTGCAACCCCGACGGTTGTGTGGCGCGCATGGGCTTTACACAGGCCGAACTGGATCAGTTCAAGGCAGGCAACGCGGCCAAAATCCGTCTGATTTCGGTGTCTTTGCAGGAACCGATCATTCTGCCGATGTCGCTGTCCGGCTTTACCGCCAGCTTTGCCAAGGCAACAGTTCTGGAAAACTAAGACAGACTGGCCCGCTATGGGCCAGTCTTACACCTTGCTGAGCGCGAGAACCGCGTTCAAACCGCCAAAGGCAAAGGCGTTCGACAAAACCGTTTCGACCGTCGCCTCGCGCGCCTCATTTGGCACAACGTCCAGCGCACATTCCGGATCGGGTTCCTGATAGCCAATCGTTGGTGCGATGATCCCGTCCTTTAGCGCCATGATACAGGCCAGCAATTCGACAGCACCGGTGCCACCGATCAGGTGTCCGTGCATGGATTTGGTCGACGAAATCATCAGCTTATCCGCATGGGACCCGAACACATCGGCAACGGCCGCAGACTCGGTTTTGTCATTGGCCGCCGTGCCGGTTCCGTGAGCGTTGACATAGCCAACCTGCGACGGATCAAGACCGGCATCCTTTAGCGCGCCAGAAATCGCACGGGCCGCGCCCTGTTTCGACGGCATCACGATATCCGAGGCGTCCGATGACATTGCAAACCCAACGACCTCGGCCAAAATTTCAGCGCCGCGCGCCTTGGCGTGCTCGTATTCTTCGAACACAAAAACCCCCGCGCCCTCGCCCTGAACCATGCCGTTGCGGTTGGCGCTGAACGGGCGGCAGGCGTCTTTGGACATGACGCGCAGGCCTTCCCACGCTTTCACACCGCCAAAGACCAACATCGATTCAGACCCGCCCGTCAACATCGCAGGCGCGGCGCCAGACCGAACCATTTGATACGCCAAACCCATCGCATGGTTCGACGACGCACAGGCCGTGGCCACGGTAAACGACGGGCCGCGCAGGTTAAATTCCATCGACACATGGCTGGTCGCCGCGTTGTTCATCAGTTTCGGTACGATGAACGGATGCACGCGGTTTTTGCCCTCTTCATAGACAGCGCGATAGTTTTCATCCTGCGTTGTAAGACCGCCGCCCGAGGTGCCCAGAATAACACCGGACCGGTCGGCGTCCTCGCCGTGAAATTCAATCCCCGACTGGGCCATCGCCTGACGTGCCGCCAATAGCGTAAACTGCGTAAACCGGTCATAGAGCGCAATTTGCTGGCGGTTGAAATGGGCGTTTTCATCATAGCCGCGCACCTGCCCGCCGATCTGAACAGCCAGCCGGTCTACGTCCCGAAGATCAAGCGGACCAATGCCGCAACGCCCTTCGCGCATGGCCTCAAACGTTGAGGGAACATCATGCCCCAGTGCGTTAATTGTTCCGGCACCGGTGATCACAACGCGTTTCATAATCGTCTGTCTCAGTCTTTGTTTTTCGCGTCGACAAGCTGTTGAACGGCATCGACGATTGCAGCGACCGAGCTGATGTCAAAATCGCTCTCGGTGGGTTCATTGGCATTGAACGGAACGCTGATGTCAAAGGCCTCTTCGATTGCGAAAATGCTCTCGACCAAACCAAGGCTATCAATCCCCAGATCCTCAAGCGTGCTGTCCATGCTCACATCCGTTGGCTCTAACACAGCCTGCTCTGCAATGATGTCCACAATCTTTTGTTTTACGTCCACTTTCCCCGCCTCCCATTTGGCGCCGACCATTTGGCCGCAGAGTTGATCTAGTCACTCTTTCAGAAATTTGAAACTTATTTTTGACGCGACGGTAGGTCACGCATCAAACGTGGCAATCTTAGCAAAGACTTATAGATTTCCAGTTGTTTGTCTTTTTTGACCGATGGCAACGGCATAATGATCTGGCCATCTTGAACGTTAGACAACACCGCAGCCTTTGCTGTTGCGATCACATCATTCCCGATTTTCAGGTTGTCACCAATGCCGGACTGCCCCGCCAGAACAACGCGGTCCCCCAGAACGCTGGACCCTGCAACGCCCGAATGCCCCGCCATCAAACAATCGCGGCCCAAAACCGCATTGTGACCGATCTGGCATTGGTTATCGAGCTTGCATCCATCACCGATCTTGGTCGCGCGGATGGTGCCGGCATCAATGGTCGTACAGGCGCCTACCTCGACATCATTGCCGATCACAACACCGCCCAGTGAATGGATACGGTTCTGCGTGGCATCCTCGGGTGGCGATAGCCGCCCAACATTGATATCCGCCCGCAATTTTTCAACGTTGGATTCCTGTGTGGTGACAAAGGAAAACCCGTCGCCGCCAATCACCGCATTTGGCTGAAATGTACAACGATCACCGATGGTTACACGGCGCTGTACACGTACACCGTTCAAAATTCTGCAATCCTGACCGATCTTAGATCCGCCCGAGATTGACACATGCGCACCGATTTTGGTGCCGCGTCCGATGACAGCCTCGGGGCCGACATAGGTGAACGGACCGATGGTCACATCCTCGCCCAGTATGGCACCGTCAATGACGGCGGTGGGATGGATGCCTTCGAATTCGATCAATGGCTGGTCGAGCATTTGTGTCAGCTGAGCCATAGCCAGCCGCGCACGTGGCGCAAAAATCGCGGCCTCAAGGCCCAATTCCTGCCAATCACAGCCCGGCCACACAACCGCAACCCGCGCCTGTCCCTGCGCCAGCAGCGCGCCATAGGCCGGGGTCATCGCGAGCGCCAATTGATCCGGCGACGCCGCCGCAGGTTCGGCAGCGCCATCAAGCATAATGCTCAGATCACCTTGCGCCTCGGTGCCAAGGGCATTTGCAATTTCTTCTACGGTATGTGCCATCGCGACCTCGCCTTCTTGCGAGGGATTTATCCTTGAACGCCGGGCACGGCTACCCCTTGACGCGCCAAAGACTGCCAAATCTGTGCGTCACGGCCATAAATGTCACGACGGAATTCCAGCTGGTTGTCCGCGTTCGTAAAGGCCGTGCGATAGTCGATGTGCACAGGCACGTGTTGGTTTAGGTCAACCTGCGTTTCCTGACGCGTCCGCAAAATGGACTGAAAATACCCAACAGGTTCCGACACTTGCGGCGCCAACAGCGCGTAGGCAAATTCATGCGGATCATCCAGACGGATACAGCCATGGCTATAGGCGCGGACTTCACGCACGAACAGGTTTTGCGCAGGGGTATCGTGCAGATAGATGTTATAGCGGTTCGGGAACATAAACTTCACAGATCCCAACGCATTCTGTGGCCCCGGCGGTTGGCGCATCGAGAACGGGAACGTGCTCTCGGTGAATTGGCTAAAATCAGCACTTGTCCGATCCAGAACCTGACCACGGCTGTTCACGATTTCCAGATGGCCAACGGATGTTGGATCGGCCTGAAGCGACGGCAGATATTCACCCACAATAATTGAACGCGGAACGAACCATGACGGGTTGATGACCATGTGTTCCATTTCGTCCGAAAATTCGGGGCTTTGACGATCTGTGTCCCGGGCCCCAATGACCGAACGGGTTTCAAAGGTCACGATGTCGTGGTCAACAATCTTGGCCGTGAAATCGGTCAGGTTGACCCACACGTGACGATCACCACGATCAATATTCAACCAACGTTCACGCTCCATCGCGACCAGAACCGACTTCAGCCGTTCCTCAGGTGCGATATTGATCTGTTCCAACGTGCCCGGTCCGGCAACACCATCCGCGGTGAGCCCATGCGCGCTCTGAAAATCGCGAACGGCCTCAACCATGGCATCGTCATAGACCGGCGTCAGGGAACGGGACAAATAGCCCATACGGATCAAACGGTTCCGCAAGGCGGTCACGGCGGTGCCGCTTTCGCCCGGGCGCAAGGTGTTGGACGACCACACCTGTTCGCCCCACGCGTCGGTAGCGATCACCTGTTCAAGCGTCATCTTGGCGCGCAGCAGACGCGCGTATTCAGGCGACTGCGGCGCAAGCGATTTCAGGAAATTGATCGGTTCGGCCGCAGCAAAACCATTCAACGTTTCCAGTTGATCCCGATACGGCACGCGACGGTGTATCAACTCAACCACCTGATCGGGGGTCAGAATGCCGGTCTGAATGTCCCGTGCATATTGCAAGAACAAACGGCTAAGCTCGGCCTCAAGCTGACCTTGCTCAAACGGGGTGGTCGCAGCCTGCATTTTCGCAATAAGTGATTGAGGATCATAAAGATCAGCCGGAATCCCATGCATCGGCGCATCGGCAAAGGCCGCCAAAAGCGCATTGCGCCGCGCCAAACTATCCTGATCGGTCCCGATCCACAGCCCCTCATAGGCCCGTGCGCGATAGAACTCACCTAGGACGCTATCGCCTGCCGCCTCTTCTGCGACGGCCTGTTTGAACGATGTGACCTGCGCAATTGCCGCAGGCGCAGCCACCAAAAGCGATAAACCGAATGCCGCCGCCACTGCGACAGATGTGTTGCGTCGAGAAGAAACCATGGACCGTACAAAGTTGTTAAATCTTGACCTCAAACTACAACAGAAACCCCGAACGAGTGTCCATTCACGATTTATCCATCTGCATAGATCACGATACCGATGTTGCACCGACACACCGGAACGCAGAGGTAGGACCAATAAAAGTTGCGCAAAATTCTGCCGATTTCCCCCTAACGACCGGAATTGGGGCGATTCTTTTCTTGGTTCGAGAATCATCCTGTGCCATAAAAATCGTGCATCTGGGGATGGATGGCAAAAAGCTTGCAAAGACAGGCAACCAAAGTGCGATGGGGACAGGCGCATAATGAACGATAAAACATCCACATCTTTGACCCGCCGCGGGTTACTGCGGGCGTTTGCGGCGACGGCTGTCGCGGCGGCACCGACCTACTCGGCGGCTGCGGGGTTCCTGCGCGGCGCAGGCGATGTTCGTCGACTTCACATGTATTCGGGCCGCACGGGCGAAAGCATCAACCTGATCTACTGGATCGAGGGTGATTACATCGCCGAGTCGATGGCCGAGATTAACTATTTCTTCCGTGATTGGCGTAGCAACCAGTCGATCAGCATCGATACCCGCACGATCGACATTATTGCGGCCACGCACAACATGCTGGACGGAACCGAACCGTACACCCTTTTGTCGGGTTACCGGTCGCCAGCCACCAACGCCATGCTGCGCACGCAGTCGTCGGGCGTAGCTCGCAACTCGCTTCACATGCGTGGTCAGGCTGCTGACCTGCGTCTGTCGGGTCGCTCTGTCGGCCAAATCGCCAGCGCCGCTCAGGCCTGCGCGGCGGGTGGTGTCGGACGCTACTTTGGATCGAACTTCGTTCACATGGACTGTGGCGACGTCCGGACCTGGAACGGCTAATCACAAAAACAAAAGGCGCCAACGTGGCGCCTGTGTTTACTGATTACACTGTTGCGCGCCAATGTCCCCCGGCGCGCTACCCTCTTATTCCTCACCCCACTTCGGCGCACCCCTACGCCATAACGCTCTCTGCTGGAATGGTCAGCAGATGCCGCAGATCATCGCGGTTCATCCAGCACATATGCGCAACCATCGGATCCGGCTTATCTTTGGCGTACCAATGCAGCGTCGCCGGATCGGAATGCATATAGCCTTCGCGTTCCCCCAAACCTTTGAACGCCAGCTTGCGGATAATAAAGCCGAACATGTGATCCGGTGCCCATGTCATCAACGCCGTCACCAGCGCCAGCCGCGCCAGAACACTCGATAGACCCGTCCCGCGATATTTTTCAACGCCCCCACGCATCCAAACATCGCCATGATAGGCCATCGTTCCAGACATCCGCCGTGCCGACGGACCCGGATGATAAAACGACCGATCAAAGTCGATCGGCAGCCCAGCCGGAGGAAATTTGACGAATTCCTGTCTCATGTAGTCACAGAAACTTTCGCCTTCGATTCGCAAAAGACGAACCGCTTGGGTGAACACTAGCTCATCTGCCTCATTCCGTCCGATGATCCAAAAGCCGTCCCCAGGCTTAATGTCGTTAAACTTTGGATCGAACGGCACGCCGACCGGCTGCTCTGGGCGGCCTTCGGCGATGATTTCGGCATACTCGTTAAAATCTTCACCCGAAATCAGCTTGATGCCGAATTTTTTCGCGAGCTCTACGACAGTGGCAACGTAGAGTGCTCCCTCGAATGAATCGTGGATAGTCATTTTAGTCTCCTGATTTAACTTCCGAGACCAATTCTACCTTGAGATGACCATATCCGAATATAGCCTTATATTAATCAACATCCATGCAGAGTGATTTTGGCATACGTTGAATAGCGTCAGCAGTGACTCCTTGGATTTCGATGTCCCATGTCCGCACCACCATCGAGATGATCCCGGCGCTATTATCAGGGAAACGACAGCCCAAAAGCAGTCGCTGATAACTGATCGGAACCATCGGTCCGCCCTTCTCTCGGGGGAGTTCGGTAACGATGTGATCATAGCGCATCGAGGCGTCCCGATGCACCTGATCAAAGGGTTTGACAAGCAACCGCCCAAAGCCGCGACCGCCCGGCAATTCGGCCGATCCAAGGCCGATACTACTGCGCGCCCATTCCCACCCGAACCACGTCGAGTAGGATGAATATTCGCCCACCTCGACACAGATCCAGCCATCGCCAAATTGGCGGAACACAATGACGTTGGGTCTAATCTCTTGAAATTGTTCATTTTCGATTTGACCACTGGAGGCCGCCCATGCCTTGACCGTGTCCTGCATCAAAGGTGGGCCGCTTTGCCATAACTTGCTGAGCGGGTGTTGCTGTAGGTTATAGTTCAGCGTTCCGACATCGCCGGATTTGATATGCTGAAGCCCCGAAACATGGCCAGTCTGGTTGTTGATCCATGCCTCGCTGCGGGCAACAATATCGAGCGCCTCGTCAAGCGCCGAGCGCCCTGCCGGCGTCAGTCGATAGCGACGATCATCCAGATAGAACAACGGCTCGCCACGCATTTCCTCTAGGGTCGCGATATGGCGTCTAACAGTCTGCCTGGTACTGTTCAGCCGCTCAACCGTGCGTGACAAATTCAACTCATCCGCGAGAGTCGTGAACGACCGCAGCATCTCAAAAAAGAGCGATGCGGACTTATAATCGTTCATTTTATTAATCTTGTTCACAGTCTGAGTCTGACTTTTGCCGCCAATTGGCCAAATGATTCGTTGAATTACTTCTTTGGAATATCTCACATTTCTGGGTCTGATGGGTGATAAATTTACCATCACTGTATGAAAAACTACCAACTTGAGGCTGAAAGTAACCGATTGCCTCTACCCCTTTGGGTAGGTTTTTCTATCGCAGGAAGTGGAGAGGTTTGAAATGTCGCATCCTGTGGACGAACACGTCGCCCAAAAGATCCGCCAAGCGCGAGTACTTCGCGGAATGACCCAATCGGCACTGGCCGGTCAAATCGGGTGCTCGTTCCAACAGCTTCAAAAATACGAAGCTGGCCAGAACCGTGTTTCGGCAAGCCGCCTGTTCCAGATCGCGAAAGCACTGGAAGTTGAACCGGCGTATTTCTTTGACGGTATCGACGGCGAAGACGCACAGGATAAATTCGACAACACGGCATCGCGTATCATGTTCGCCCTCGCCAAAGTCGAAAACCCAGACATCAAGGAAACACTGTGCCGGATGGTCCAAGCGATCGCCGACAGTGACTTGGCGACAGCTGACCTGCCACAGGGGCAAATGGCAACTGCCAGCTAAGCCAAGCGCGCGCATGGGCACGCGCAGCAAGTTCAGTAACGATTAACTTGTTTTTTTTCTTTGCTGAAATCTATGACGACCCTCAGACCGGGGGTCGCATCCTCTAGATGCAACTCTGCATCATGCAGCTCTGCCACCGCACTAACCAACGCAAGTCCAAGCCCATTTCCGGGCGTGGTGCGGCTGCGTTCCAGACGGTACAGACGTTTTATCACTTGATCACGTTCCGTTGCGGGTATGCCTGGGCCATTGTCCTGAACGATCAGGCGCGGACCATCGGACAAAATGACCGACACGTCGGTCCCTGCCTCGGTATGGCGCAGCACGTTATCCAGAAGGTTGGCCAACATTTGCCCCAGCAAAGCCTCGTCGCCTTGAATGATCTGAGTGTCATCCACCAAGAGCGTTAGGGAATGGCCGGTTTCTTCGACCGTGGGCAGATACAGGTCGCCAATCTTGGTCAACAGCGCCCCAAGATCCACCTGCGCAAAATGCGCCTTGGGTCCGCCCGCCTCGATCTGTGCAATATGCAGCAATGACCGGAACACGGCCACGGCCCGTTCGGCCTCGTCCTCGGCGGTTTCGACAATCGACACACGCGGATCATCATCGTCCATTTTGTCCCGCAGGTCATGCAACATCACCGAAACCCGTTGCAGTGGCCCCTTCAGGTCATGGGCAATGTCAGCCGAGACCTGCCGCAATGCCTCGACCGAGGCTTCTTGCGCGGCGGCCATCTTGTTCACGCGTACCGCGATGCGTTTCAGGTCATCTTCGCGTTTGCGCGGCTCTACTATACGCGCGGTCAGGTCCCCTTCGGTCAATTTGGCCAATGTTGCCTCGATGCCTTCGACACGGGCACGGGTGCGGGTGGCAATGGCATAGCCGATCCCCATGGTGATCAGGATCGTGGGTCCAAGGCTAAACATGATGATGGCAAAGAATGTATCGCGCAGCTGCTCTAGCGGCTGACGACTTTCCGCAACAACCAAGACGCCGCCAAGCCGTTGAATAGCTTTGGAAAAGTACCCGTCGTCACTTAGCAACATGTCGTCCGAAATCGGCAATATTTCAACCCCGTCGGGCGATACACGCGCCGTGGCGTTGCCCGACGTCCGGCCATCCGGCGCAAGATAGACCAGCACACGATTGGCGGGATCAACGACCCGCGCCTCAGCGGCGACCAGCGTCAGCAGGGTTGATGCATTCCCCGCAACCTCAAATCCGGCAATGTGCTGTTCAATGTTGGCGGCCATCGTGTCCTGCATCGATTTGCGCAGCCCGACATAAGCCACCAACAACGTCAGCAGCATCACCAACGACACCAACGCCAGAATACCAAATGCCTGCCGGACAGGGGTCGACCCTATGATACGTCTGAGACCGTTCATGACGCCTCGATCCGGTATCCAACGCCGCGCACGGTTTTGATCAGCTCGCGGTCAAACGGCTTGTCGATCTTGGACCGAAGCCGGCTGACGTGTGTTTCAACCACATTCGTTTGCGGATCAAAACTAAGGTCCCAGACGTTTTCCAACAACATCGTGCGGGTCTGGACCCGTCCCTTGCGGCGCAGCAAAAATTCAAGCAGCGCAAATTCGCGGGGCAGCAGATCGATGACCTGCCCTGCCCGTTTGACCGTCCGACCGATCAAATCCATCTCCAAATCACCCGCCGTCAAGACGGTTTCGGCCTGCGCTGTGGGGCGCCGCGACAGGGCGATGATCCGCGCGGACAATTCGCCATAGGCAAACGGTTTGGTCAGATAGTCATCTGCCCCCGCCTGAAGCCCCTCAATACGGTCCTCGACCCCACCGACAGCGGTCAAAAAGATGATCGGGGTGGTGATTTTCGCCGCGCGCAGGGCCCGAACCAACGATAGGCCATCCAGCCCCGGTAACATCCGGTCCACGACCATCACGTCATATGATGCCGACATCGCCTGCGTCAGCGCATCCCGTCCGTCATCGATATGATCGACGGTATGGCCCTCTTCGGACAATCCTTTGACCACATATTGCGCGGTGGTCATGTCATCTTCGACGACGAGCAATTTCATTTCCAACTCCGCTTTGATCAGCGTTGATTACTTAGGCCCGACCGACGGCAATTGCACAAGGGCCGAGGTAAAATCTAACAAAATTGCAACCTAACCCACGGTTTTGATGCAATGGACAGGCCCCAAGTTCTGCTCATCACTGGAACACCAGCATTGGAGAGCAGAATGAAATATGCCGCATTGAAATCAACGATGGCCGCAGTTGCATTGGGGGCAACCACCGCGTTGACGCTGGCGCCCGGCACCGCACTGGCCGCACCGGCAGGCGGATATGTGGAATTGGTCAAACAGGTGGCGCCGTCTGTCGTCTTGATCGAGGTTACCAAAGTCACTGAGGCGGTCGATCTGCGCCGTCAAATGCCCCAAGGGTTCCCCTTTGACCGGTTCGAGATGCCGGACACAGACCGCGAAGTCAGCGGCTTGGGCACCGGTTTCATCATTTCCGAAGACGGCCAAATCGTCACCAACGCCCATGTGATCGACGGTGCAACCGAGGTTGAGGTCACGCTGCCCGATGGTCGCAGGTTCGAAGGCACCGTTCTAGGCGCGGATACGGCAACCGATCTGGCGGTGATCCAGATCACCGGCGCGGATAATCTGCCGGTTCTGCAGTTCGGCGATTCAGACGCGCTTGAGGTGGGTCAGGACGTGGTCGCCATCGGCAATCCCTTTGGCCTCGGGAACTCGGTCACATCGGGGATCGTGTCTGCGCTTGGCCGCAACATCAACTCGGGCCCGTTTGACGATTTCATCCAGACAGATGCCGCCATTAACCGCGGCAACTCTGGCGGCCCCTTGTTCGACAGCGACGGCAATGTTGTCGGCGTGAACACCGCGATCTTTTCGCCATCTGGCGGGTCCGTCGGTATCGGTTTTGCGGTTCCATCGAACCTTGTGGAACGTGTCGTGACCGACCTTGCGGATGATGGTCAGATCGAACGCGGCTGGCTTGGGGTGCGCATCCAGCCCATGAACGACGATGTCGCGATGGCTCTGGGATATGACACGCCAACAGGCGCGGTGATTGCCGATGTCACACCGGACACCCCCGCCCAAGAGGCCGGCCTGCGCCGCGGCGACATTGTGCTGTCGGTCAATGGTGAAACCGTTGCGGACCCAAGTGACCTAACACGTCTGATTGCCTCGGCCCTGCCGGGGGATACGGTCACGATTGATCTAAAACGTGGCGGTCAGGATCAGACGCTGGAAATCACGCTGGGCCTGCGCCCGTCGAACCCAACCTAAGGGTCACCCTCTTCCCCCTCAGACTGGGCGCTTTCGGGCGCCCATTTTTTTGCGCGCAGAATTAGCGACACGATCGCACAACTGCTTGACATGTAAGGTAAAATGGTGGGTGATGAGAGACTCGAACTCCCGACATCTTCGGTGTAAACGAAGCGCTCTACCAACTGAGCTAATCACCCGTGCGGCGGTGGATACAGCCTAACTTTGAGGGTCGCAAGACCTTGTTGCAAAATATTTGCAACTTTCTGTCACGACCCGAGTATTTCATGCCTGCCGTCGCGGATGACAAAGGCAACGCCCTGCCCGCCGCGCACCTCGGCCAAATCCGCCAACGTCAGGCCAAGCGCCCGCGTGCGCAAAAAACGCGATGTGAACCCGTGGGTTACGATCACCGTTGGACCGCCCAGACCATCCAGAAACGCGCCAACCCGATCCCAAAGCGACTCGAACGGTTCACCGTCCGGTGCACGCGCGTACCAATCGATAAAATGTTCATGCGGATCACTGGCAGGCCAGCGGGCGTCAACCTCGTCTCGGGTCAGACCGGCCCATTGCCCCATGTGGATTTCCCGCAACCGGTCATCAGGTTCGACGGTCAAACCAGTTTGCGATGAAATCGGGGCTGCTGTGGCCAGCGCGCGCCCTTGTGGACTGCTGAACAATCGATGGGTTTTCGGACCCACACCATGCGTGACCAGTTGCTGGGCAAGATTATTGGCCTGTTCGCGACCTTTGGCGGTCAGCGGGCTATCCTGCCCGCCCTGCAAACGACGGCTGCGGTTCCATTCAGTCTCGCCATGACGGATCACGATCAATTCAGGCAAGTACATTGGACCCCCAAAACCAAAACGCGCCCCGTAGGGCGCGGTATATGGTGGGTGATGAGAGACTCGAACTCCCGACATCTTCGGTGTAAACGAAGCGCTCTACCAACTGAGCTAATCACCCGATAGAGCGGGTGTCTAACCTCACTCGGCGACCTCTTCAAGTGCTGAATCATCATTTTCCGCAACATCGTCGGCCTCGGCCGTGTCGCTGTCGTCATCAGCAGCTTTGTTCATGCGAATACGCGCTGTAATGACCTTGCCATTTGGCAGATCTTTCTGACGGACAATCTTGACCTTACCCAGCGGTTGCAGGACCAATTCTTCGCCCTGATCAAGCGCCTCGGCCATCACCGCTAGTGCGGCCTCAATGGCGGGTTTGACGTCTTTTTTCTTGAGCCCGGACCGTTCGACAGCCCGATCAATGAAATCTTTCTTGCGCAGAACCGGACCCGCAACGACGGGTACGTGTTACGTGATCGTTGGTTCAATCGCCGGCGCGGCAGGCGCGCTCGCGGTCGGTTTCGCCGTCGACTTTTTCGTCGTCGTCTTTCTTGCCATCAGATGCCCCAACCCAAAACTCGCGCCGCCCAATACAGCGCGTAACAACAGTCTGCACCATATTTGACGATATTGGCGGTATTAATACAAAAAGGGCGCCCGAAGGCGCCCAGTTTGATTAGTGATGAGGCGTTGCCGTCGCCGAACCGCTGTCTTTTAACGCTTGGGCGGCTGCGGCCTCTTCGGCCTCTTCGTCCCATTCGACAGGCTCTGGTTCGCTGATCAGCGCATGTTTCAGCACCTCGGACACATGGGTCACGGGAATGATTTCCAATCCCTCTTTGACGTTGTCCGGAATATCCGGCAGGTCCTTGACGTTCTCTTCGGGGATCAGAACGGTTTTGATCCCGCCCCGCAGCGCCGCCAGCAGCTTTTCTTTCAGCCCGCCAATGGCCGACGCATTGCCGCGCAACGTGACCTCGCCGGTCATGGCGATGTCTTTGCGCACGGGGATTTGCGTCAGAACCGACACAATCGCCGTCACCATAGCCAAGCCTGCCGATGGACCATCCTTGGGCGTTGCGCCATCCGGCACGTGCACATGGATGTCCAGCTTGTCAAACTTGGGCGGCTTGACTCCCAGCTGTGGCGAAATCGAACGGACATAGGACGATGCCGCCTCGATCGATTCCTTCATCACATCGCCCAGCTTACCGGTGGTTTTCATCCGGCCCTTACCGGGCAGACGCAGCGCCTCGATGCTCAGCAATTCGCCCCCAACCGAGGTATAGGCAAGACCGGTAACAACACCGACCTGATCCTCTTTCTCGGCCAGACCGTGACGGTATTTGGGCACACCAAGGAAATCATCGATATTATCCGGCGTTACGGAAACCGCTTCGCTTTCTTTTTTGACGATCTTGGTGACCGCTTTACGGGCCACTTTGGCGATCTCACGCTCAAGGTTCCGAACGCCCGCTTCGCGCGTGTAGGTCTGAATAACCGCGGTCAGCGCATCATCTGAGATTTCGAATTCCTTGGCTTTCAGGCCGTGGTTCTTCAACTGCTTGGGCAGCAGGTGCTGTTTCGCAATCTCGCGCTTTTCGTCCTCGGTATAGCCCGACAGCGGAATGATCTCCATCCGGTCAAGAAGCGGACCAGGCATGTTGTAGCTGTTCGATGTGGTCAGGAACATTACGTTCGACAGATCGTATTCGACCTCAAGATAGTGGTCGACAAAGGTCGCGTTCTGTTCAGGGTCCAGCACCTCAAGCATGGCCGACGCAGGGTC
Organism: Marivivens sp.; assembly: GCA_965215785.1. GTDB lineage: Bacteria > Pseudomonadota > Alphaproteobacteria > Rhodobacterales > Rhodobacteraceae > Marivivens. The sequence continues at coordinate 2,565,692 of OZ244120.1, forward strand.
GCCGCGGAAATCCTGACCCATCTTATCAATCTCATCGAGAAGGATCAGAGGGTTCGTGGTTTTCGCCTTTTTCAGCGCCTGAATGATTTTGCCCGGCATCGAACCGATGTAGGTCCGGCGGTGACCGCGAATTTCGCTTTCGTCCCGCACGCCGCCCAGCGAGATGCGGATAAATTCGCGCCCCGTGGCATTCGCAATCGATTTCCCGAGCGAGGTTTTACCAACACCAGGAGGGCCAACAAGGCACATGATCGGGCCTTTTAGCTTGGCGCTACGTGATTGGACGGCAAGGTATTCGACGATACGTTCTTTAACCTTTTCAAGGCCATAGTGTTCGGTATCGAGGATTTTTTCCGCCCGACCCAGATCCTTTTTGACGCGGCTTTTGGTGCCCCATGGCAGCGACAGCAGCCAATCAAGATAGTTGCGCACCACGGTTGCCTCGGCCGACATCGGCGACATCGACTTGAGCTTTTTCAGCTCGGCGTCGGCCTTGTCCTTGGCCTCTTTCGACAGTTTGGTCTTGGCGATCTTTTCTTCGAGTTCCGCGATTTCGTTCGCGCCCTCTTCGCCATCGCCCAGCTCGCGCTGGATCGCCTTCATCTGTTCGTTCAGATAGTATTCGCGCTGGGTGCGCTCCATCTGGGTTTTGACGCGCGATTTGATCTTTTTCTCGACCTGCATGACAGACATTTCGCCCTGCATCATGCCGAACACCTTTTCCAGACGTTCGTTCACCGACAGCGTTTCAAGCAGCTCTTGTTTCTGCTCGACCTCGACACCCAAATGGCCGGCCACAAGGTCAGCAAGCTTTGCTGGCTCGCGGGTTTCGCCCACAGCCGAAAGCGCCTCTTCGGGGATGTTTTTCTTAATCTTGGCGTAGCGTTCGAATTCGTCACCAACCGACCGGACCAGCGCCTCTAGCTCAGCATCATCGCCGAACACTTCGATCAGCTCCTCGGCACGCGCCTCAAAGAAATCATCGTTGTCGATAAAATCCGTGATAGCCACACGCGATTTGCCTTCGACCAGCACCTTAACAGTGCCATCCGGCAGTTTCAGCAGTTGCAGCACATTCGCCAAAACACCCGACCGATAGATTTCGTCGGTTGCTGGATCGTCCTGTGCAGGGTCGATCTGGCTCGACAGCAGGATCTGCTTGTCGTCCTGCATCACTTCCTCAAGGGCACGCACAGATTTATCACGGCCTACAAACAGCGGCACGATCATATGTGGGAAAACCACGATGTCGCGCAGCGGCAGGACCGGATATGTGGTGCTTTGGGAATTTTCCATGCTCTTATCCTTTTTGGTGGCAAGACGATCAATGGCCCCTGACGGCAGCCGGTCGTCGTCTCCTCTTTAGGTCACTGAAAATGGGGCAGCCCGCCCGCAGTTTCAAGCACCTTGGTTCACCTTACTGTGACTCGTGCGGCAACTGGGGGCAAGGCGATAGGTCGTTAAAATGCCTTGTTTGGGTCAAGGGCCGAACTCAATTCACGGTTAACGTGAGAAAAAGTAAGACCACAACCAGTACATAGTGTTTCACGAGCCTAAGAATGTTAGAACAACAAATTCTGCGCCAACTGCGACGTCTCAGCTTTACGGCTGTTATTTCCGCGTTTGGCGCTTTGATGATTTTTGGCCCCACGATGTCCGCGGTAACGATCGCATTACTGATCGCCGCGATGTCTGTTGTCGTGGTCCTGTATTTTCCGCGGTTCCGCACCGCCTGTGAAAGCCTTGCACTGGGCATGGTCGTCACCGCCTGCCTGCCGCTGCCGATTGACGTGCTGCCAACCACGCTGGCTGGATCCAGTTTTCTCATGAACACGCTGATGTATGGGCGTTGGACCGATAATATCGGTCCGGGCCTGCGTCTGCGGATCGACCGGCGGGCCAAAGTGTCCGCGTCCCCTGCCCGCATTTGGGGCGCCATTGTTCCGGGCGAGGCACATCCTGATGACTTCTGGAACAGCCGTCTGGTTGATTTCAACCACGACCCCGACGATGTCGACACGGTGTATTTGCGCATGCGCCGCGAAACCGGCCTATGCGAGGAAATGACCCTGACGTTTCTGGAACGCGATATGGGCGTATCCTGCCGCTATATTCTGGAACGCGAAGAACCCAACGGGCGTGACGACATGGTCCGCAGCCTGACCATCAAACCCACCGGCCCCCGCGAATGCGAGGTGCACAGCGTCATGGAGCAGAACAACCTGCCCTATCGGATTGCTCTGTTGCGGTGGTTTGACAACCGGTTCGGCGACGAACTGACCAGTCTGGCACAAACGGTTCAAACCACCGGTAGCTGGCAGATCCAGTCCGAGGTCTAAGGTTATAGCCGTTCGATATCACCTTCGGCGCGTTGGGCATGGAAATCTGCCTCCCACGCGGCGAAACGGCCTTCGCTAATGGCGTCGCGCATTCCCTGCATGATTTCTTGGTAATAGTGCAGGTTATGCCACGTCAGAAGCATGCCACTGATCATCTCGCCCGCGCGGAACACATGATGCAGATAGGCGCGGCTATAGTTGCGGCAGGTCGGACAGGTGCACTGTTCATCAAGTGGGCGCGGATCGTCCTGATGGCGGGCATTTTTGATGTTAACCTGACCGCGACGTGTCCACGCCTGACCGGTCCGGCCTGACCGTGATGGCAGCACGCAATCCATCATATCGATACCGCGCTTAACGGCCCCAACGATGTCATCGGGTTTGCCAACGCCCATCAGGTACCGTGGTTTGTCCTGTGGCAGATAGCCGGGCGCATAGTCCAGCACGCCAAACATTGCCTCTTGGCCTTCACCAACGGCAAGCCCGCCAACCGCATAGCCGTCAAAACCGATCTCGACCAAGGCTTTGGCGCTTTCTTCACGTAGGTGCGGTGTCACCCCGCCCTGCATAATCCCGAACAGCGCATGCCCCGGACGGTCGCCAAACGCATCACGCGACCGCTGGGCCCATCGCATGGATAGGCGCATTGACTCGGCCACACGCATTTCATCTGCGGGCAAGGCCGGACATTCGTCGAAACACATCACAATGTCCGACCCCAGCAGTTTCTGGATTTCCATCGACCGTTCCGGCGACAGGAAGTGACGTGACCCATCCACATGGGATTTGAACGTCACGCCATCCTCGGTCAGCTTGCGCAAATCCGCCAAGGACATCACCTGAAACCCACCCGAGTCCGTCAAAATCGGCTTATCCCAGTTCATGAACTTGTGCAGACCGCCCAATCGGTCGATCCGTTCCGCCGTGGGGCGCAGCATCAGGTGATAGGTATTGCCCAGCAGAATATCGGCACCGGTCGCGGCAACGCTTTCGGGCATCATCGCCTTGACGGTTGCTGCGGTCCCAACAGGCATGAACGCTGGCGTCCGAATATCACCCCGCGTGGTGTGAATGACACCGGTCCGTGCCTGTCCGTCTGTTGCTTTTAGTTCGTAAGAAAACCCAGCCATACGCCGACCCATCGTTTGTGTGTCCGACGCTGATAAGTCGAAAGCGCGCTAATGAAAAGATGCGGGTTAGTCGGTTGACCATCGGTCTGTCGGGTAATCCGATCGCGCTTCGTCCATTTGAACGCGGTAGGTCAACAGATGTTCGGCAAATGCCTTAACCTTGGCAAACCGCTGAAGCTGTTGGCCGGTAATGGGGCCGATTTTGCGACTGCTGAACGACAGCAAGACACCAACCGGATCATCGCCCAAATTGACAGGAACCGAGGTCATGGCCCGCAACCGAAACCGTTCACCGTTTGTATAGGGATGCCATGGGGCGCGCTGAGACACATCAAAAATATACTGCAACCCCATATAAAGGTAATCCGCGGGAATAAGGCGGACCGCCTCTGGCATTGTCACATTGTGCTGACCGATCAGTGTGTTGCCCCCCGGCTGTATCAACACCAATGCGCCCCCCTCACGCAGTGTCGACAAAGCGGCCAGGCGTGCAACCTCGTCAAACCCGCAGGTCAACCGGTGTCGCAAGGCCGCTATCCGTTGTTGTCCGTCACTTTCGGACGGTTCACTGTGTTCTTTCGGCATGTCTTTTCCCAATACTTGCTCGTACGGCGCCATAACGGTGCCGTACGTTGTTTTGCCCTGCACAGGGCCAAATTTCAGAGCTGCAAACTCGTTTCCAAACTGTCGGTCGTCTATTTTGCAAACAACTTTTGCATAGCAATGTGCCTGCGCTTGCACTGTTCGCTGTGGGATCGGTTCAAATGGAACCTGCCAGCTGGCTTTCGCCGTGATGGCCTACAGCTCACGTAGGGTCGGCAACAACTCTTGATGATTTAATTGCATAAAAGGTACCACCCTTGGGTGTATCTTCTATTATGGGGTATCCAGTTTTTCGAACATATATGTCGCTGCACATACTTTTGGGTAAATCGAATTAGTGTGCCTTGCGCCCCTTTACCCTGACTGCCTCAAACTTTATATGATCGCTCAGGAATTAATGGGATGATTTCGATGAACGACTCCGACGGCAAACTTGAAGGCACACCACTGATTGAACCGTCCTCGACGGATAATGCGCTGCATGAACCAATCGTCGAAGCCTGCCGGACGGTGTTTGACCCCGAAATTCCGGTCAATATTTATGACCTCGGCCTGATCTATACGATCAAGATCTCGGACGAGAGCGATGTGAAGGTCATCATGACCCTGACCGCCCCTGGATGCCCTGTGGCTGGCGAAATGCCAGGCTGGGTGCAGGATGCCGTCAGCATGGTCCCCGGCGTTCGGTCCATCGATGTCGAAATGACATGGGAACCCCAGTGGGGCATGGACATGATGAGCGACGAAGCCCGCCTCGAACTGGGCTTTATGTAAGCGAAAACGCTTGCAATCCGACACAAGCAAGCAAAATAACTTGCAATAATGGAAAAACTGCCTAGCCTGTTCGCAACAGGAGGCACAATGACCATTGCTGTTCTTACCGGCGACCTCGTCGGATCGACCAAACTTAGTGACACCGCCCGCGCCGAGAGTTTCGCGACGCTCGATGCTGCTGCGCGACAAATCTCGTCATGGCAGGCCCATGACGCCTGCCTGACGCGGACGCGCGGCGATGGGTGGCAACTGATCCTGACCGACACGTCGCTCATGCTGCGGGCGGTCGTTCTGATTGCGGCCTCTTTGCGGGCGCTGGGCAAAGCGCACGCAACGCGGATCGCGATAGGCACAGGACCCGAACCGGCCCCAGACGTCACCGACCTTAACCTTGCCGACAGTGGTGCCTTTGTCCGATCGGGCCGACTGTTGGACACCCAAGACACGCTGTTCGCTGCAACGGGTGCCGATGCGCTGACCGCTGTTCTGCCATTGCTGGAACATATCGTTACAGGCTGGACAACAGCACAGGCGCGGACAGTGGCCGCCGTCGCAGCGCGCCCGACACCCACACACGCACAAATCGCGCAAAGCTTTGACATCAGCCGCCAAGCTGTTGATCAATCACTGAAATCCGCTGGATGGCCCGGTATATCGCAAACCCTCCAAACCCTTGAGGCACAAGGGGATTCGCCTGCATCCCCACATCCGCAAGCCGCCCCACTTGCCAAGGACACCGCCCAATGATCGAGACACTCGTCGCGCTTTTGTTTGCGCATGCCATGGCCGATTTCGTGCTTCAGCCGGACTGGATGGCCAAGGACAAGACCAAGCCAAAGGCGATCCTGCTTCATACGCTGATCGTTCTGATCACTGCGCAGGCCGCGCTGGGCCAATGGACGTGGCCGGTGCTGGTCCTTGCGGCGATCCACGGCATCACGGATTGGATCAAGGCCCGCTTTGCCCCTGCAAACTTTGCCGCCTTTATGGTGGATCAGTGCATTCACGCCATAACGCTGATTGCCTTTGCCATGTGGCAGCATAGCCTGTGGTCCACCGGCCTTTGGGCGCAGGTGGTCCCGCCCCAGCACACTGACCTGATGCTTTATTCCATGCTGATCCTGTGCGGCGGTATCCTGACCATTTCCGCGGGCGGTTTTGCCATCGGGCTATTGATGCGCAGGTTTTCCTATCGCCTGCCCAACATCGGCCTGACCCGCGGCGGCCAGTTGATCGGCCAATTGGAACGGGGGCTGATCTTCTTTTTTGTGATCGTCAATCAGCCCGCTGGCATTGGATTTCTGATCGGCGCCAAATCTGTGATGCACTTTGGGACCACCACCAAAGACCAGCGCGCCTCGGAATACGTGATTATTGGCACGCTTGCGTCCTTTGGCTGGGCGCTGGCAGTCTCTTATCTGATTGTCTTTGTCGGAAATTTGCTGCCCCCGCTTGAGGTCATGCCCACAAGCAACTAGGTTACGAACAAAGGAGACCTCTCATGTTCGGCATTCCCGGCAAACAAGCTGTTACCCTGACCCCTCGCGCTACCACCCAGATTGCCAAACTGATGGATCAGGGCGGGCACAAGGCGCTGCGCATTGGCGTCAAGAAAGGCGGCTGTGCAGGCATGGAATACACCATGGATTATGTCGATGAGGTCCAGCCAACCGACGAGGTTGTGGAACAAGATGGCGCCCGCGTCATCATCGCGCCTATGGCGCAAATGTTCCTGTTCGGCACCCAGATTGACTATGAGGTCAGCCTGCTCGAGTCGGGTTTCAAATTCAGCAACCCGAACGTTGTGGATGCCTGCGGATGTGGCGAGTCGATTAAGTTCGACGAAAGCCTGACCGCCGGCCAATGAGCGTTTCTGACGCCGATATCGCATTTGCACGTGAACTCTTTGCCGGCCTAGGGCCCCTCACCCAGCGGAAAATGATGGGTGGTCTGTGCCTGTACCACGACGGCACCATTTTCAGCATTCTCAATCCCGATGGGTCGATTTGGCTCAAGGGGGCTGGCACTTGGGCGGATCACATGACCGCCGAAGGCTGGGAACGGTGGACCTATACCCGCAAAGACGGAAAAACCACCGCAATGCCCTATTGGTTGCTGCCGGATTCAGCGCTTGATGACCCCGATGAGGCGTGCAGATTGGCAAAAGCTGCCCTTACGCAACTCTGAGGGTTAACACACCCGCGCCCTCCTGCTACATCGCCTCCAAGCATAGGAGGACTACATGCGTCGCAAACTGGCCGCTGGTAACTGGAAAATGAACGGAACAAGCGCGGATCTGGCTCAGATCGAAGCGCTGATCGCAGCACATTCGGCCCCATCGGTCGATATGCTGATCTGCACACCCGCAACCCTGATTTCGCGCGCGGCACAGATCGCGGCGGACAGCGCACTGGCCATCGGCGGCGAAGATTGCCACCAAAATGAAACAGGCGCACACACCGGCGATATTTCGGCCGCCATGCTAAAGGATGCAGGCGCGACCTATGTGATCACCGGCCATTCCGAACGCCGTGCCGATCACGGCGAAGATGACGCACTGGTCCGCGCCAAAACATCGGCGGGTATTGCCGCTGGCCTGATTGGCGTTGTGTGCATCGGCGAAACGCTAGACGAACGCGAAGCTGGCAAAACCCTAGAGGTTGTTGGCGAACAGCTGCTTGGGTCGACCCCGGACGAGGCAACCGGCGCAAACACCGTGATCGCCTATGAACCGGTCTGGGCTATCGGCACCGGCAAGGTCCCCACGCTGGATCAAATCGCCGAGGTGCACGCCTTTATTCGCGCCGAACTGGTGAAACGCTTTGGCGATGCGGGCAATGCGTTCCGCGTGCTTTATGGCGGATCGGTCAAACCCTCAAACGCAGCCGAAATTTTCGCCGTCGAGGATGTGGACGGCGCCCTTGTTGGCGGCGCGAGCCTAAAGGCCGAGGATTTCGGCGGGATTATCGCGGCGCTTGAACAGGCCTAAGCCGCCCCACATGTGACCTATTGAAAACGGGCGCCACGGTGCCCGTTTTTACGTCTCAGGATGTCTTGCCAAAGACGTGCATCGGGGGCAATCCTGCGCTCATGCAACGACTGACCCAATCCCCGACTGATCCGGACTTTGTCCAGAACCCTTACCCCTTCTTTGATCGCGCCCGTGCGGGTGGCGATCTCTTTTTCTGGGAGGACTACGGCGTCCCCTGTGCCGTGTCACATCGGGCGGTGTCAGCGCTGCTCAAGGATCGTCGCCTTGGTCGGGAAATTCCTGTCGACTTCCGCGAACCGATCCCCGACCATCTGACGCCGTTTTATGATGTTGAAGCGCATTCCATGCTGGAACTGGAACCACCGGTTCACACCCGTCTGCGCAGTCAGGTTCTGCGCGCATTCACGTCGCGGCGCATTGCCGGTTTCGGGCCGGAGATTGCAGAACTGGCCGATAGTCTGATTGATAAGTTCCCCTCAGAACCCTTTGATCTATTGACACAATTTGCCCAGCCAATACCCGTGATCATCATCTGCCGCCTGCTGGGGGTTCCAGAGGATCGCGCCGATGATTTGTTGCGCTGGTCTAACGCGATGGTGGCCATGTATCAGGCCCGCCGCACCCGCGAGATTGAAGACGCCGCCGTTGCCGCGACGCTGGAATTCAAAGCGTTCCTGACCGGCTATATCGACGAAAAACGCCAACGCCCAGCCGATGACCTAATCTCGGAACTGATCAAGGCCGAGGAAAGTGGCGAAAAGCTCTCAACGGATGAGTTGATTACGACCTGTATCCTGCTGCTGAACGCGGGCCATGAGGCGACGGTTCATACCTTAGGAAACGGCGTTAAGGCGCTGATTGAAAACGGTATAACGGACATTGATGCCAAAACAGTAGAAGAGATCATGCGCTTTGATCCGCCTTTGCATGCCTTCAGCCGTTGGGCCAAAGAGGACTTTGAGGCATTCGGCCATCACTTCAAACGTGGGGATCAGATCAACTGTCTTTTGGGTGCGGCCAACCGTGACCCCGAGGTTTACGAAAATCCGCATGAATTCAATGCACTGCGCAGCGGACCTCAACACACGGCTTTTGGCGGGGGCATCCATTTCTGTGTTGGCGCACCCCTAGCAAGGCTGGAACTGACCGTCGCGCTAGACCGGCTGTTTACGCGCCTGCCCCAGTTGTCGCTGGTTGGAACGCCGCAATATGCCGACGTGTATCATTTTCATGGATTGGAACGGTTGATGGTCACAACGGCAGGGCCAGCGTCGACTTGATTTCTTCCATCGACAAAAGCGCGGTGACGTTGTGGATTTTCACCTCGGAAATCAGCGCCTGATAAAATTCGTCATAGGCCCGCGCATTCGCCACCCGCACCTTAAGGATATAATCGATATCACCGGCAAGCCTGTGCGCCTCTTGAACCTCGGGTCGGGCGCGCAGCACCTGCAGGAACTTGCCTTGCCAGTCGCTGTCGTGTTCTGACGTGCGGACAAGGACAAAGAAACAGGCCTCAAACCCCAACATCTCAGCATCGAGGTGAACGGTGTGCTGACCGATGACGCCCGCCTCTTTCAGTTTACGGATTCTGTTCCAAACCGGCGTCTTGGATGACCCGACATTGCGTGCGATATCGTCCAAAGACTGCGACGCGTCGCGCTGCAACTCTTTGAGGATTTTCTGATCCGTCTGGTCAATACGAAACGCCATTCCGTTTTCTCCGATGATTTGGAACGAGTGGCCCGTTTCGAACCACATGACGAACATACGTCCTTATTCGCCGCACACAATAGGCAAAATATGGGAAAATATCCTATATTGGCCTCAGCTAATTCAAAGAGTAACGCCATGCAGCATTTTCCGATCTTCCTGAACGTCGCCGGCCGACGCATCGTCCTATCGGGCGGTGGTGAGGCTGCCGTCGCCAAGCTGCGTCTTTTGTTGAAAACCGAGGCGCAGATCACCGTATTCGCCGCCGAGCCTTGCGCCGACATCGAAAAGTTGGCTGCAGCAGGCAAGCTGCGACTGGTGCGCCGCGCGATGGATGTGGGCGATACGGTCTGTGCCGCCCTGTTTTATGGCGCAAACGAAGACGACGTCGAAGATGCCCGCGTGGCCCAGATTGCCCGCGCTGATGGGGCGCTGGTGAATATCGTGGACAACCTGCAGGACAGCGCGTTTATCACGCCGGCGATTGTGGACCGTGACCCCGTCACCGTCGCCATCGGCACCGAGGGCGCCGCCCCCGTCTTGGCCCGCGCGATCAAGGCCGACCTTGAGGAACGGCTACCGTCTAACCTTGGCCTCTTGGCGCGGATCGGGAAACGGTTCCGTCACGCGGTTGAGGTCCTGCCTTTTGGCCGAAAGCGTCGGGATTTCTGGTCGGACTATTATTTTAACGCCGGCCCCCGCGTTGCGTCCAATGGCGACGAGGCTGTTCAGACAACGCTCGATACGCTGCTGGACAAACACGTCATGGCAACCCGCGCCGGTGGCCGTGTTGATCTGGTCGGTGCTGGCCCCGGTGATCCTGAACTGCTGACGCTTAAGGCGCGCAAGGCGCTCGACAAGGCCGATGTTGTGATCCACGACCGTCTTGTTGCGCCCGAGATCCTCGAACTTGCCCGCCGCGAAGCGATCGTCATCGACGCAGGAAAAGAGGGCTTTGGCCCGTCCATGACCCAAGAGCGGATCAACGAATTGATTGTTGAACATGCGCTGGACGGTCACCACGTGGTGCGCCTGAAGGCAGGTGATCCAACTGTTTTTGGTCGCTTGGACGAAGAAATCGAGGCGCTTGACGCCGAAGGTATCGACTGGGCGATTGTGCCGGGGATTACCGCTGCTTCGGCCGCGGTTGCGCAAATCGGCCAGAGCCTGACCAAGCGGGGCCGCAACAGCGCGGTGCGCCTGTTGACCGGTCACGACATGAAGGGCTTTGCCGATCATGACTGGCGCCAACTGGCCACCGCAGGCGAGGTTGCCGCGATCTATATGGGCAAGCGCGCCGCGCGGTTTGTTCAGGGCCGCCTGCTGATGCACGGCGCACATGCTGACACGCCTGTCACCATCATTGAAAACGCATCCCGCCCCGAAAGCCGCGTGATTGCCACCACTCTTTCATCGCTGGAACCCACCCTGAGCGAGGCAAACCTTGCCGGACCAGCCATCGTGTTTTATGGGCTCGCACCGCGCCAAGCTGTTCAGGCCCTGCCCCAATTGACCCAAAAGGAAGCCGCACAATGAGCCGCCCTTTCACACCCAAAGTGATCACCGCCAACCGCCTTATGGAAGGCGACGCCGTTTGGCTGACCGTTGATAACCAGTGGACGCCGCTGATGGCCGAGGCCGAGTTGATCGAGGACGAAGCCCACGCTGACCTGCGCCTGCTAGAGGCCCAGAAAATGGCCGATGTAATTGTTGGCGCCTATCTGGTTGACGCCAAGGCCGGTGAAAACGGTCCCGAACCCACCCACTTCCGCGAAGAATTCCGCACCCGTGGCCCATCAAACTATGCGCACGGCAAGCAGGTAGAAGAGGCATAAGATGTACAAGTATAACGACTTTGACGAAGCCTTCATCCGCGAGCGCGTTGCTCAGTTCCGTGGTCAGGTAGAGCGCCGTATCGACGGTAGCCTGACCGAAGACGAATTCCGTCCTCTGCGCCTGATGAACGGTCTTTATCTGCAATTGCATGCCTATATGCTGCGGATTGCGATCCCTTATGGCACGCTGGACCCTGCAAAAATGCGCCAACTGGCGTTCATCGCGGACAAATGGGACAAGGGCTATGGCCATTGGACCACCCGTCAGAACATCCAGTTCAACTGGCCGAAACTGCAGGACGTGCCGGATATCCTTGATGCCTTGGCAGATGTTGAAATGCACGCCATCCAGACATCGGGCAACACCATCCGCAACGTGACCGCTGACCATTTTGCCGGTGCTGCCGCCGACGAAATCGAAGATCCGCGCCCAACCGCAGAATTGCTGCGTCAGTGGTCCACCGACCACCCTGAATTCCAGTTCCTGCCGCGCAAGTTCAAGATCGCGATCACCGGCGCGCCAAATGACCGCGCCGTGACCAAGGCGCATGACATCGGTCTGCGCATGGTCCGCAATGAGGCGGGCGAGCCTGGCTATGAGGTCATCGTTGGCGGCGGACTTGGCCGGACACCAATGATCGGCAAGGTCATTCGCGACTACCTGCCCAAAGAAGACCTGCTGCCATATGTCGAGGCAATCGTCAGCGTCTGGAACACGCTTGGCCGCCGCGACAACAAATATAAGGCGCGTATCAAGATCACCGTTCACGAAAACGGTCTTGAGACATTCCGCGATCTGGTCGAGGCCCGCTTTGCCGAAATCCGACCTGCCTTTACCGGGGTGGATCAGGACATTCTGGCCGAGCTGAAGGCCCATTTCGCGGCCCCTGCTTGGGTCAACAAACCGGTCGAAGGCTATGACGCAGCGCGTTTGGCGAACCCAGCCTTTGCGTCATGGGCCGATACCAACCTGTCGCAGCACAAGGTTGACGGCTATGCCATCGTGTCGATTTCGGTCAAGAAACACGGCGAAACACCGGGTGACATGACATCCGAACAAATGCGCGTTGTTGCCGATCTGGCCGAAACCTATGGCCATGGCGATATCCGCATCAGCCACGAACAGAACGTTATCCTGCCGCATGTTCACAAATCCGACCTGCCTGCGGTCTATGCCGCGCTGCGGGCGGCTGACCTTGCCACCGCGAACATTGGTCTGATCTCGGACATCATCGCCTGCCCCGGCATGGACTATTGTGCGCTTGCCACCGCGCGGTCGATCCCGATCGCTCAGGAAATCGCAGAGCGGTTTGACGAGCTGAAACTGGAACACGAGGTTGGCCCGCTTAAGATCAAAATCTCGGGCTGCATCAACGCCTGTGGTCACCACCACGTGGGTCACATAGGTATCCTTGGCCTCGATCGTGCGGGCGTCGAAAACTATCAGATCACCCTTGGCGGTGACGGTAGCGAAGACGCCGTTGTCGGATCGCGCACTGGCCCCGGTTTCCCAGCCGAGGAAATCACCGGCGCGGTCGAGCGGATTGTCCTGACCTATCTGGACGTGCGCACCAGCGCCGAGGAAACCTTCCTCGAGACCTACAAGCGTGTCGGAATGGCCCCATTCAAAACCGCCCTTTATGATGCGGAGGCCAAGGTTCATGCCGCACAGTGAATCCGTCCAACATCGGATCGCGGCCCTGAATGCCCGCTACAAGCATCACAGCGCGACTGCGGTGCTTGAACATGCGCTGCAAGACGCGCAGGTGGGCAAAACGGCGATGGTATCGTCGTTCGGGGCCGAGTCCGTGGTGCTGTTGCACCTTGTGTCGGTGATCGACCGCAGCACGCCCGTGCTGTTCATCGACACGCAAATGTTGTTTCCCGAAACGCTGGCCTATCAACAGGAACTGACCGAACGTCTGAACCTTAAAGACGTGCGGGTGATCCGCGCCGCCGATAGCGCCGTCAATTTCGAAGACCCCGATGGCACCCTGCATCAGTTCAACACCGATGCCTGCTGTGACCTGCGCAAAACCGTGCCGCTTCAAAACGCGCTTAAGGATTTTGACGCGTGGATCACGGGCCGGAAACGGTTTCAGGCCAGCAGCCGATCCACCATCGATTTCTTTGAGAACGAAAACGACATTCGCATCAAGATCAACCCGCTGGCCCACTGGACCGGCGAGGACCTGCAAACCTATATGAACGAAAACCGCCTGCCACGACATCCGCTTGTTGCTAAGGGCTATCCTTCGATTGGCTGTGCCCCATGCACCAGCCCCGTCAAAGAAGGCGAAGACCCCCGCGCCGGTCGCTGGCGCAACAGCAACAAAGAAGAATGCGGCATTCACATTGTGGATGGCAAAGTTGTACGCGGGAACGCTCCGGCGTAAGAGAGGACACTATGACAGTCATCGTAACAGATTCTGGCTTTGCTCAGGACGATTTTACCGGCACTTTCGCCCCCTTGGACGAGGCACAAAACGCCGTCGCGATCGACCTGACAAGCGATACACAGCCAGCGGATTTGGACGCGGCCCTGTCGGCCGAACTGATCCGCATCGCCTTTCCGTCCTTTGCGGATGGTCGCGGCTTTACCCTAGCGGCCCAGTTGCGCCGTTTGGGGTTTCAGGGACGGTTGCGCGCCTATGGGCATGTGATTGCCGACCAATACGCCATGGCCCGCCGCTCGGGCTTTGACGAGGTGGAGATCAGCGATGACCTCGCCGCTCGCCAGCCAGAGGCGCAATGGCTCCGCCGCGCAAACTGGCAAGCTCATGATTATCAGGCGCGGATGCGGGCCTAATCGCCCCCTCGCCAAACCGAAACAGTGGCCCGCGTTGGGCCAAACTAGCCGAGAAATAAAGTGACAGAAGCTGCTGTAAAAACACTGCCGGACGCCCAGACCGTAACTGAGGTTCAGCACTACACCGACCGTTTGTTTTCGTTCCGCGTCTCGCGTCCGCAATCGCTGCGGTTCCGGTCGGGCGAATTTGTGATGATCGGCCTGCCGGGCGATAACGGCAAACCGATCATGCGCGCCTATTCCATTGCCTCGCCGTCGTGGGACGAAGAGCTCGAATTCTATTCGATCAAGGTTCAAGATGGTCCGCTGACCTCGAAACTTCAGCATATCACCGCAGGCGATCAGATTATCCTGCGCCCAAAACCCGTGGGTACCTTGGTGCATGATGCGCTGCTGCCCGGCAAACGGATCTGGTTCTTTGCCACCGGCACCGGCTTTGCGCCCTTTGCGTCGCTCTTGCGCGAACCGCAAACCTATGAGGACTACGACGAGGTCATCATCACCCACACCTGCCGCGAAGTGGGCGAACTGACCTATGGGGCGAACCTGATCGAAAGCCTGAAGACCGACGAGCTGCTGAACGAGTTGATCGGCGAAGGGTTCTGGAAAAAGATCAAATACTACCCAACCACCACCCGCGAAGACAGCCCCAAGATGGGCCGCATCACTGACCTGATGCGCTCGGGCGAGGCGTTTGCCGATCTGGGTGTCGAACCACTGAACCCCGAAACCGACCGCGCTATGATCTGCGGCAACCTCGCGTTCAACCTCGAACTCAAAGAAATGTTCGAAGAATATGGCCTCGAGGAAGGCGCAAACTCGAAACCTGCGCATTACGTCGTAGAAAAAGCGTTCCTTGACTAAACACAGCAAAGCCCGCGACTAGCGGGCTTTTCCTATTACGACCTGATCTATCGCCCTTAGCTGCGTCAGCAGCGGCGATAGATCCTCGATCCTTAACATGTTGGGCCCATCGCTGGGCGCAGTGTCGGGATCGTCATGTACTTCAACAAACAATCCCGCAATCCCCACGGCCACCGCCGCACGCGCCAGCACCGGCACCATCTTGCGGTCGCCCCCTGTCGCCCCACCAAGGCCCCCGGGCTGTTGCACCGAATGGGTCGCGTCAAACAACACCGGATAGCCCGTTTCCGCCATCACGGGCAGCCCGCGCATATCACTGACCAAGGTGTTATAGCCAAAGCTCGTACCACGATCGCACAACATGATCTGATTATTGCCCGTATGGGCGATTTTATCCGCCACATGCGCCATATCCCACGGAGCGAGGAATTGACCTTTTTTCACGTTCACAGGTTTGCCCGTTTGCCCCGCCGCAATCAACAGATCGGTCTGACGGCACAAAAATGCGGGGATTTGCAAGGCGTCCACAACCTCGGCCACAGGTGCGCATTGGGCGGGCTCGTGCACGTCTGTGATCACTGGACACCCCACCGCATCGCGTACATCAGCCAGAATACGCAGGCCGGCATCCATCCCGACCCCGCGCGCGCCGGACAGCGACGACCGGTTCGCCTTGTCAAAGGATGACTTGAACACGAAACCGATGCCCAGATCGGCGCAGACCGCCGCCGCCCGTTCCGCCATCATCAGCGCGTGATCGCGACTTTCGATCTGGCACGGCCCCGCAATCAGCGCGAAAGGCGCGTCATTGGCAAAACGGACATCGGCGATTTGAACGGTCATGGGCGGCTCCTTGTCCGCCCCGTATAGCCGTTAAATCGACACCCGCTCTAGCAGTTTTTCGCGGTTCACGCTGGCTTTGGGTTCGCGCATCACAACCTCGCCGCGGTTGACGGCTACGAATTCATCGGCAAGCCCAAAGGCAAAATCGAAATACTGTTCCACCAGAACGATCGCAATCTCGCCCTCGTCCCGCAATTGCGCAATCACACGGCCGATTTGCTGAATGATATTGGGCTGAATCCCCTCAGTCGGTTCATCAAGCAACAGGACACGCGGCTGGGTGATCAGCGCCCGCGCAATGGCCAGCTGTTGTTGCTGACCACCCGACAAATCCCCGCCGCGGCGGTGCAAAAACTCCTTGAGGATCGGGAAAAGCTCAAAAATCTTATCTGGCACCTTGTGGTCGCCTTTGGGCAGGCACGCAAACCCGCTTTCAAGGTTTTCCTGAACCGTCATCAGGGGAAACACCTCACGCCCCTGCGGCACATAGGCGATGCCCGCCCGCGCCGCACCAAAGGCGGTCGGATGGCCAAGGTCCTTGCCGTCAAGTGTCATCGTGCCCTGATCAAACGGATGCCGTCCTGCAATCGCCTTAAGCAAGGATGTCTTGCCCACGCCATTGGTGCCCATCACCGCCGTCACCTGACCCGGCTTTGCGGTTAGGTCGATGCCATGAAGGATCTGGCTTTGCCCATACTTGAGTGTAAGTCCTTTGATTTCCAGCATCTTAGCGCCCCAAGTAAACGTCGATAACGTCCTGATTGTTTGTCACATGGTCTAGGCTGCCCTCGGCCAGCACCGACCCTTCGTGCAGCACGGTGACCTTGCAATTCAGACGGCGGACAAATTCCATATCGTGTTCCACGACCACCACAGCCCGCGTTTGCGCCGCGCGTTTAAGAAGGTCAGTGGTCTGTTCGCGTTCCGCCGGTGTCATCCCCGCCGCCGGTTCATCGACCAGCAACAGACGCGGATCCTGCGCCAGCAGCATCCCGATCTCAAGCCATTGTTTCTGCCCGTGGCTCAGCTCGCCCGCCATACGCGACAGGTGGTCCGTCAGCCCGATTTCCGCGGCAAGTTCGGCAATACGACCTTCGTCTGGTTTGGTCGCGCGATAAAACAGCACCTCGAACGGGCCGCGCGGGTTCCGCAGCGCCATGGCAAGGTTGTCATGCACGCTCTGCGCCTCGAACACGGTGGGTTTCTGGAACTTGCGCCCAATGCCTTCGCGGGCGATCTGGCTTTCGCTCAGGCCCAATAGGCTAATGGATTTTTCGCCCCACAAAACGCGCCCCTCGTCGGGTTTGGTTTTGCCGGTGATGATATCCATAAACGTGGTCTTGCCCGCGCCATTTGGCCCGATGACCGCGCGCAATTCCGGCTCGCCCACTTGGATCGACAGATTGTTGATGGCGCGGAACCCGTCAAAGGTGACCGAGACGCCCGAAACTTCCAACAGGGTCGGCATTATTCAGCCCCTTTCTTGTTGATGACGATCCGGTCAAACAGCCCGCCGATCCCTTGGGGGAAAAACAGGGTGACGGCCACAAACGACAGCCCCAGTAGCACCAGCCACCAGTCGGTCCACTGAATGGTATAGAACCCAAGGTTCACATTCGGCGCGCCGCCGCCCGTGAACCACGATGACAACAACGACACGAATGTTGCGCCAATCACCGCACCATACAGCCGCCCACGCCCACCGATTGCGACCCAGACCGCCAGATAGATTGAGGCGATGGGCGCAATCTCAGCGGGGTTGATGATACCGGCCTGCGGATAATAGAGGGCCCCCGCAATCCCCGACACCATGGCCGTAATTGTAAAGATGAAAAGCTTATAGCTTTCAACGTGATACCCAAGGAACCTCACCCGCGCCTCATCATCGCGGATCGCGCGAATTACGCTGCCCAACTTGCCCGACACCACAAAGGTGAACAGCACATAGGCCAACCCAAGCGCCAGCGCCGAGGCCCAGAAAAACCGGATCGAAATCACGTCCTGACCAACGGTTGCACCGGGGATGTTTTGCAGGCCGGAAAGGCCGTTGTTGCCGCGCAAACCGCTATCGTTCTGAAACAGATAGAGCGCGAGTGCGAGGGTCATCGCCTGCGTCAGGATCGACAGGTAAACGCCGGTTACGCGGCTGCGGAACGCCAGCCAGCCAAAGACCAGCGCCAGCAGACCGGGCACCAGAACCACCGCAATCAATTGCAGGATCAAGCTATCGGCAAAGGCCCAGATCAACGGAAAATCCGAGCTGCCCACGACGCCGAAAATCTGGGTGCCGATGGCATCGGATATCGCGGCGGGCGTGGCCGGCAGGGTCTGGTTTGCCAGCGATGTGACAACGATTTCTTCGGTCCGCGCATACATCAGCCACATGCCGATGGCGTAGCCGCCGATCCCGAAGAAAGCGAAATGCCCGAGGCTCAGGATACCGCAATAACCCCAAACCACATCCATCGCGATGGCGATGATGCACAGGCACAGGGTTTTGCCCAAGGTTTTGACAAAGGACGTCGAGATTGCGCCAACACCAAAGCCTTCGGCCAAGACGGTGACAATCAGGGTGAACAGACCCAAACAGGCCAGAAAAATCAAAACCGACGGGTGTTTTGCGATGAAGCTGCGGCTCATATCGCGGCCTCCTCTTTCAGGGTCAAAGTCATGAATATGCTATGCGGATCAAGCACATAGTCGCCAAAGGGCGGGCATTCGGCGAAACCGGCGCGGGCATACATGGCGCGGGCGGCGGCAAAATCGGCGTGCGCCCCTGTTTCCAGCGATATCCGGTCCATGCCTTGCGCCTGTGCCTCAGCCACGATGACGCTCAGCATGGATTTCGCCACGCCTTTGCCCCGTGCGCTAGCGCGGGTGTGCATGGATTTTACCTCGCCCTCGGTGGGGCTCAGCGTCTTGAGCGCGCCCATGCCGATCATCTCGCCCGCGTCATAGGTGGCCCATACGGTCACCTCGGGCAGGAATGGCGCGTCAACCGGCAACCGATGACAGCTTTCGGCGGGGGCCGTGCCGTCGCAAAATGCGGTGTGGGTGGCGACCAAGGCAGCAAATGCCTCGGTCGGAGCGTGTAGTTTTTCGATCGTCACCATGGATCAGTTCCCCGCCGCGCGGCCCTTGAGCGCGACAATGCCCTTGGGTCGGAACTGAATAAAGATGATGATGAACAGGATCATATAGGTCTGGGCGGCCAGCGTATTGGTCGGGTTCAGCCATTCGATGCCCTTTTGCAGGAACCCGATCAACGACGCCCCCGCAAGCGTGCCCCAGACGTTGCCAACACCGCCGACAACCACCGTCATGAACGACTGCACGATGTAATCCGCACCCATTTCCGATGTCACCTTGGCATAAAGGCCGATGGCGACCCCCGCGATCCCCGCAATCCCCGAGCCAAGCCCGAAGGTCAGCATGTTGATCCGGTCGGGGTTGATCCCCATCGACGCGGCCATGCCGGGGTTCTGGGTCACGGCCCGCACCTCAAGTCCCAACCGTGTGCGTTTGAGGATGAACAGGATCAGCCCAAGGAACAGCAGCGCAAGAACGAAAATCGCGATCCGGATATAGCTGATGGCCACCACATCGTTGAACACCAGCGCCCCATCAAGCCATGAGGGCGAGGTCAGCGGGCGCGCCTGCGTGCCAAAGATATTTTTGGCAATCTGTTGCAGCGCAATCGAAATACCAAAGGTCGCCAGCAGCGTTTCCAGCGGACGGTGATAGAGGTGACGGATCACCAGACGCTCCATCGCGACCCCTGCCCCAAATGTGACCGCAAAGGCCACCGGCAGCGCGATGATCAGCGACAGGGTATAATCCGGCACGAACAGTTGGATCACATAGCCGGTATAGGCGCCCATCATGATAAATTCGCCATGGGCCATATTGATCACGCCCATCACACCGAACGTGACCGCAAGGCCAATCGCCGCAAGGAAATAGATTGAGGCGAGGCTGATCGCATCAAGCGCGAGGTCGGCGGTTTGCATCGCGGCAACCTTGACCTCCATCTGCGCCAGCGCGGCCTCGGCGGCGGCGGTCACATCCGCATTTGGTTCGGCATAGGTGTCAAAGAACACATGCGCATCGACGATAGCGGCAATCTCGTTGTCGGACAGACGTGGGGCGAGCTGCCCCGCCTGTGCCAGCGCGTCATAGGCGGCAAGGCGGGTGTCGGGATCATCCATCGCGTTCAGGGCAAATCCGGCGATTTTCCCATCAACGATATTGGCTTCTAGGGCCGCTTTGACATCGGCATCCGTCACCAAAGGCTCGGTTAGGTTGGCCGCAACCAATGCGTCATGGGCCTCGGCATAGCTCAGATCGGCACCCGGCTCTTTCACCAGCGCGATGTTTGCGCCCTCTGGCAGGGTTTCGGCAACACCGGCGGCAGAGGTCAGGATTTGGTTCATCACCGCGCGCGCCTCAACACTGACCTCACCGGCCAGCGCATCAATGGCGGCAATGCGGGCCGCGGGATCGTCGTCAAAACGGGCGGTCAGCAAAAGATCGAGGGCGATCTTGCGTGCTTTGACAGCCGCATCGGGTTCGTTTTCGATAGAGGCGCGCAATGGGGCCAAATGATCGGCGGTTCCGTCGCGGCCAATCGAATCAAGCGCGGCCAGACGGCGTTCGATATCGGGATCGGACAATTGGAATTGAACCAGCGCCGTGCCGAGAACCTTGCGCACACCAGCGTTCGGCTTGATCTGTTTCAGATCGCTTTTTTCGGCGGTGCCAACAGGCTCAAGCGTATCAATATCAATCAGTGTAAAGGGACCTTCGCCTTCGACGTAGAAGAACACGCCGTCCTCTTTGCGCTGCCAAACCTCTTTGCCTTGCCAGCGTTCCAGAAAGGTCGGCGCTTGCGGCAAATCGGCCTCGATCAAGGCGTCGATGGCCTCAGATACGGTGCCGCGCGATGGCTTGGCGATCAGCTCGGGGTTTTGTTGAAGGACGGATTGCAGGTCTTGTGCACCTGCGGACACGGCACTGACCATCATGACCAGGGCGACGAAAAGAGCGCGAAGCATGGCGCAGATCCCTTAGAATTCGGAAAGGGTGTCGAGGGGCAGACTGCCCCCCGACGTCGTGACACAGTCGATTAGTAGTTCGACGTCAGCTGTACACAGCTTTCGGTTTCGGTGTTGTACATACCGCAGCCCAGTTCGACCCAGTCCGATACCAGAACAGCCGATTCAGGCAGGTAGTCGGTCCAAGCGTCGCCCGGAACTTCGGTGGTTTGGCTGATGATGTCGAACTGACCATCTTCCAGGATTTCACCTATCAGAACCGGTTTCGCCAGATGGTGGTTCGGCAGCATAACTGCAGTACCGCCGGTCAGGTTCGGGAACTCTTGACCTGGCAGAGCCGCGATCACTTCTTCAACGTCGGTGGTGCCCAGCTCGGTCACGGTCTGTGCCCACATGTTGAAGCCGATGTAGTGTGCTTCCATTGGGTCGTTGGTTACGCGTGCCTCGTCGCCGATGAATTCGTGCCATGCAGCGATGAATTCAGCGTTTGCTTCGGTGTCAGCCGACATAAAGTAGTTCCAAGCGGCCAAGTGACCGACAAGGTTGGTGGTGTCCAGACCCGACAGTTCCTCTTCGCCAACCGAGAAGGCTACAACAGGGATATCGTCAGCCGATACACCTTGTGCCGCCAGTTCTTTGTAGAAGCCGATGTTTGCGTCGCCGTTGATGGTCGAGATCACACCAACCGATTTGCCGTCAGCACCCAGTGCAACAACGTCAGATACAATGGTTGCCCAGTCCGAGTGACCGAACGGTGTGTAGTTCACAAAGATATCTTCGGCAGCGATACCCTGCTGCTGCAGGTAGCTTTCAAGGATGTTGTTTGTGGTCCGTGGGTAGACATAGTCGGTGCCCAGAAGCGCGAATTTTTCTACGCCCAGCTCTTCGAGGAAGTAGTCAACCGCAGGGATCGCCTGTTGGTTCGGAGCCGCACCAGTATAGAAAACGTTCTTTGAGCTTTCTTCACCTTCGTACTGAACCGGATAGAACAGCAGACCGTTCAGTTCTTCGATAACCGGCAGAACCGATTTACGCGAAACCGATGTCCAGTTGCCAAAGATCACGTCAACTTCGTGGACAGTCAGCAGTTCGCGCGCTTTTTCTGCGAACAGTGGCCAGTCGGATGCAGGGTCAACAACAACCGCTTCCAGTTCACAGCCCAGCAGGCCGCCAGCAGCGTTCTGCTGTTCGACCAGCATCAGCATGGTGTCTTTGAGTGTGGTTTCCGAGATAGCCATAGTACCCGACAGCGAGTGCAGAACGCCGACCTTGATCGGGCAATCAGCCATTGCGGTACCGGCGGCAGCTACGACTGCAATTGTCGAAAGCGCGGGCATCGAAAATTTCTTAAACATTCTAGTTCCCCTGTTGGCCTGCGGGCGAGCACCGAACACTGGAAATCAGCGTTGGAATGCCTTAGGTGGAAACCCGCAGCCGTGTTGCTGTAGTCGGGCGGGGATGTGATCTGCCAGGATGCGCCCCGCTCGGCGAAAGTGACCGGTTTGTCCGGTACAGGGGAACCTTTCCGTCGGGGCCGGTGAACGGCAATTGTTTCGCAACCCCAAAAAATCACACCGATCGCATTTGATTAAATCGCAGGCCATTTTGCGTGCGCCGCAAATTTTTTATGCACTTGCAGAAAAACCTCGCGTTCGAATGACCTGTTTAGCGCCGCGCAAGGCCGAAATTTGGTGAACCGTTCAGCAGATGCTGAAATTCGCGACGGTTATTCTGATGGCGGTATTGGCCAAACTTTCAAACTTGGTGAAAATATAGTTGCAGGTGATGAATCTGAACAACCAATGAGGGCGCTACCGTCAATCAAACGTCGTTTTCGTGCAGTCCGCCGATGCCGCCCGTAGCGTCACCGGTCCGGAAACAAAACGTCAAACTCTCTGACGTCTGGTCGTTCGCGCCTCGCTTACCCCCGTAAATGTCACACAGACAAAAATCGAAAAAGTTTAAATTTTCGCTCGAATTTCTTGCAACCGTGGGGCAACTAAGTTTGAATTTGTAATAAGTTAATCGGAAGGGTGCGTCATGGCCCCAAACTATAGCGCCGGACAATCCGACAGTTCGGTACATGATCCGTTGCGCGGATCGTTTTTGTTTGACGAAAATCAAGCTGTGCAAGTGATCCGTCTCAGGGCCCGCATTCGCGAACAGCCGATCCGGTTTTTGCTGACATTTTTGGTCTATGCCTTTGGGTGGCAGCTGATCATCGATCCCGGCCTTGCGACCTTTTTCAACCCCTCCATGGCGGTGATCTTTGTGCCCCATGGGGCCATTTCGCTTTTGGTGATCGGCCTTATCTTTTTCCCGCTGCGCATGATGGCCTGGCCGATATTGGCCTTCTGTTTTGCCTTTGGCGTGTCCTATGTGCTGATGCGAACCGACGCTTCGCCCGAAGTTCAGACAATGTCCGCCGAATGGGACGTTCTTTTGATCGCGTTCTTATTGAACGTGGTGATCGCCAGCATCACAGCAACGCTTTCGCGCCAAAACATCCAACGGCTTGCCAAAGAAACACAAGGCGTTCGGGTGGATCTGGTACTGGTCCTTGTGACGGGATCGGTATTCGTCGCGACATCGTTGCTCGTTAGCTTTGCCTACGGTCAAATGCTACCATATTTGGTGTCAGAACAGGCCAGCGGCCTTTTTGGGTCCGAAAACTCGTTCCTGTACACGTCGGCCCTGAGGTCGCTGTTTGGCGGGGTGATTATCTCGGCGTTTTTCATCTCGGCCTTCCAATTAACAAACTGGCGCGACCTGATCATGGCACTGGTCGCCGCCCTGCCGCTCATTACAGTTGGTATCGTCATCGGACGTCAGGGCTTCACCCCCGACATTGAATTGTCGATCTTGATGGTGACCACATCAATCATGTGCATGGCGGTGCCGCTGTCCTATGCGATCCCTGCAATGATCTTTGGTGCTATTGGGTTCGTGTTATCGACAAATGTGTACCTGATCTGGAGCCCCGACAGCCAACTGACCATCTCGATCATCGTGATGTTTCTCAGCATTATTCTGTGCGACATTGCGATCCTGTCGATCCGCAGTCATTTCCAGAATGTCGAACGTGAACAGACTGCCTCGGTTCGGCGGCTCAATACCGTGCGCAACTATGCGGGTGTTGGCGTTTTTGCGATGAACATCCAAAACCGGTCCGTTACGGTTGATGCGGTCACCCAGCGCATAATGGACGTGCCACCCCATTTTGGCATTTCCTATTTGATGCGAAAACTTGGCGAACGTGAACAGCGCGAACTCCGCCGTCTGATGTTTCAACGCCCCGGCGAGACGACGACCCTGCTAGCGCAATTGCGACCGGATCATCCCGATGCGAACCCGCGCGTGATCCGGCTGTTTCTCTGGTACGAAGAGGGATCGGAACGCACCCCTGTGATTTATGGGCTGGTCGTCGACGTGACGGGCGAACACATGCAGGAACGCACATTGAAGGAAACGCTGGCCGAGTTGTCGATGCGGCAGGATCAACAGAAACAGTTGTTCTCGATCATCAGTCACGAATTGCGGTCCCCTGCATCGGTGATTTCAATGCTGGTCGAGGACATCGACAAAACTGCGCCGAATTTTGACCAACAATTTTCGATGCTACGCGAGGCCAGTAACCAGATGATGGGCACGCTGACCGATATGCGTCAGGCCGTGAACCCCGAGAAAAATCTACCGGTGAACCTGCGACCCTTTGTGCCCGCCGACTTGGCCGAGACGACGCGCAATATTTATGACCTGCAGGCCAAAGCGGCCAATGTCACGCTGCGTCTACGGCTTGGGGATGGTGCGCATGAAACATGTGTTGGTGACACCGTCAGGATCAAGCAAATCGTCGGCAATCTGATCCGCAACGCGATCATACATTCGCAATGTACCACGATTACCATCAGCTACCGCGCCGCCTATGGAACCAGTTCGCTGGAACGCACAGGGGTGTGGTCGGTGACAGACGACGGCATCGGCATTCGCCCCGAAGACGTCAGCCGCATGTTTGAACCGTTCCAGCGTGGCGGCGATGACGCGCGAAACCGTGCCGACGGCAGCGGCCTTGGCCTCTATATCGTGCGGTCCTCGTCAGAACTGCTTGGCGGGTCGGTCGAATACTTCCCCGCGCCCGAAGGCGGCGCAGGCTATCACATCCGCCTCCCCGAACCTGAGATGTCAGCCTCTGACTTTGCGGACGAGGAAACGACCCCGATCGAAGATCTGGACCTTTCGAAACTGACGTTGCTGATTGCCGAAGACAATGCGCTGGTGGCCGAGGTCACAATTTCGCGTCTTGAAAAATTCATCGGCAAGGTGGTGCATGCCGACAACGGGCGGATCGCGCTCGATATGGTGCCAAAGGTGAAACCGGACCTGATCATCACCGACCTATTCATGCCTGAAATGGCGGGGGATGAACTGACACGTATCCTACGGCGCGAAGGCTTTACCAACCCGATCATCGGTCTGACCGCTGCGGTGGTTGGCGATGATATTCAGCTCTTTGGCGAGGCTGGCGCATCAACGGTTATGTCGAAACCGCTAGAGGAACGCGTATTGAAAGACTTCATCGCAGAACATGCCGTCGCGCTAGGACTGATCGATAAAACCGAGGCACAAGCCGTCGATGGCTAACGACAGCGCCCCCACCGCTTCCCCAATTTCGTCAATCTCTGGCCTTGGCCCCGCAACCGAGGCCAGCCTGACCGAGGCGGGCGTCACCTCGGCCGAACACCTGCGTGCGCTTGGCGCGGACCAAGCCTACCGGATGCTTTTGGCCAAGGGATCGCGCCCCCATTTCATCATGTACTATGCGCTGCATATGGCGTTGCAGGGGCGCCCTTGGAACGACTGCAAAGGCAAAGAAAAGGACGGGTTCCGCAAACGGTTCGATGCGATACTAGCCGAACCCAATGACCGCCCCAGCGGCGAGTTGCAGAAATTTCTATATGATATGGGGCTGGCCTAAGCGGGTCATTCGCGCGGCTCGAACCACCCTGTCGTCACCGCCCGCGCCCAGTCCAGTCGCTGGTGGCGCAAGGCGCGCGCACTGGCGGCGCGGGTATCATAGGGAACAGACCGTAAGGTAACCGACCATTCCCCCCTGCCCTTTCAACCACGGCATAGGACGCATGGGGCGTACCGGTCTGCATGTGATGATAGACTGGCACGTCATTGTCATAGGCCGGACACCCGACACTGCCCGGATTTACGATTATTCGCCCATCTGGCAATCGCACTGTTCGCGGAATATGCGGGTGCCCGCACAGGATCAAACTTGCGGTGATCCCCTCGGCCTCGGTCAAAACCTCTGCCAGTGTTGCGGCGCGCAGTGCCATCCGGCTGAACCCGTTCAAGCCAATATGTTGAATCGCTTTGAGGCGTACCATGGCACAGGAACACATCGCCAAACACGGTTTTCGTCGGCTCAAGCGTTTCGATCCACGCAAGCTGTTCGGGCGACAGCGCGTCGAACGCAACCTGATCTGACGGTCCCATCTGGGATCGATCCTGCTTAATCAGATACCGATCATGATTGCCCCGGATAGACGGAAAATCACGCTCCATCAAAATATCCGCCAGTACTGCAAACTTCATGGCTGCAGCTTCACTTGAAACCGCCATCAGAGACAAGGCTTGTTTAGTGTGTCGTTATTGGATGACGTGTCGGCGGGGCGCCCATCCCACTAAAACAGCAAAGCCCGCGCACTGCGCGGGCTTTTCAATTTGATGACCAGTGGCGAAATTAGCCGACCAGTTCGAGACCCGAGAAGAAGAATGCGATTTCTTCTGCTGCGGTTTCTGGTGCGTCCGAACCATGGACCGAGTTTTCGCCAACCGATTTCGCGAACTCAGCGCGGATGGTGCCTGGCGCTGCGTCTGCAGGGTTGGTTGCGCCCATAACTTCGCGGTTTTTCGCGATAGCGCCTTCGCCTTCCAGAACCTGAACAACAACAGGTGCCGACGCCATGAATTCGCACAGTTCGCCGTAGAATGGGCGCTCTGCGTGTACTGCGTAGAACTGACCAGCCTGAGCAGGTGTCAGGTGGATGCGCTTGGATGCGACAACGCGCAGGCCAGCGTCTTCGAATTTCGCAACGATTTTACCGGTCAGGTTACGCTCGGTTGCGTCAGGTTTGATGATCGACAGGGTACGTTCTACAGCCATGATAGCCTCTAAACTATTGCCACAAGGGGCGGGTTGAAATTTGGGGCTGCACTAACACGGCTTGGAACACTTGAAAAGCTACGATTGACAATTTGGCACCTCGGCGAAATGCTCGCCAAGGATGCATTTTGCAAATTGGGACGACCATGCGCCTTATCGCCTGCGGGCGGGTCTGCATCGACCAACACGATTTCGATCTTTATGCGGCCAATGGCCTCTGATACTGGCCGACTATGTTGCGAATTTCAGACATATCTTATTCAATCGAAGGCCGCCCCCTGTTTGAGGATGCGGCCGCAACGATCCCTGCCGGACATAAAGTGGGCCTTGTCGGGCGCAATGGGGCGGGCAAAACCACCCTGTTCAAACTGATCCGCGGGGATCTGCACCTTGATAACGGTGTGATTGACCTGCCCAAGGGTTGGCGTATTGGCGGGGTGAGCCAAGAGGTCCCCGGAAACGAGGTATCGCTGCTGAACACCGTTTTGGCCGCCGATGTTGAACGCACCGCCCTAATGGCCGAGGCGGAAACCGCGACGGACGCGAACCGCATTGCCGACATCCAAACCCGCCTTGCCGATATCGACGCCTGGAGCGCCGAGGCCCGCGCCAGCACAATCCTGAAGGGTCTGGGGTTCACCGACGACGAACAGCATATGCCATGCAGCGCCTTTTCGGGTGGGTGGCGGATGCGCGTCGCCCTTGCTGCGGTACTGTTTTCCGAACCTGATCTTCTGCTGCTCGACGAACCGACCAACTACCTCGATCTCGAAGGCGCGCTATGGCTCGAAAACTATCTGACGAAATATCCGCATACCGTGCTGATCGTCAGCCACGACCGCGAGTTGCTCAACCGGTCGGTGACGGGCATCCTGCACCTCGAGGATCGCCGCCTGACCTATTACACCGGCCCCTACGATAGTTTTGCCAAACAACGTGCCGCGCAGCGCGAATTGCAGGCCGCAATGGCCAAGAAACAGGCCGCGCGCAAGGCCCACCTACAAAGCTTTGTCGATCGTTTCCGGTATAAGGAAAGCAAGGCAAAACAGGCCCAGTCCCGTCTGAAAATGATCGAACGCATGGACCTTATTACCGCGCCCGAGGATGCGGCGCGGACAGTGTTCACCTTTCCCTCGCCCAAGGACCTATCGCCGCCCATCATTTCTGTCGAAGGCGGGGCCGTCGGCTATGACGGCACGGCGGTTCTGAAACGGTTGAACTTGCGGATCGATCAGGATGACCGCATTGCCCTGCTGGGCCGCAACGGCGAAGGCAAATCGACCCTGTCCAAACTGCTGTCGGATCGACTGACGTTGATGGAGGGCACAAAACGCAGCAGCAGCAAGTTGCGCATCGGCTTTTTCGCCCAGCATCAGGTGGACGAATTGCGCGTTGATGAAACGCCACTGGAACACCTGCGCCGCGAACGCCCAGAAGAGGCGCCTGCAAAACTGCGTGCGCGTCTTGCGGGGTTTGGCCTGATGGCGGCCCAAGCGGAAACCGAGGTGGGCCGCCTGTCGGGTGGACAAAAGGCGCGCCTGTCGCTGCTGCTGGCCACGCTGGACGCGCCGCATTTGCTTATCCTTGATGAGCCGACCAACCACCTTGATATCGAAAGCCGTGAGGCCTTGGTCGAGGCGCTGACCGCCTATACCGGCGCGGTCATTCTGGTCAGCCACGACATGCATTTGCTTAGTCTGGTCGCGGACCGTCTGTGGCTGGTCAAAGATGGCGCGGTCAAACCCTATGAGGATGATCTGGATGCCTATCGCCGGCTGTTGCTGCAAACCGACAAACCCGTCGAAGCGGTCAAAAAACCCGAAGCCTCCAAACCCAAACACCCCGACCGTACCACGTTGTTGGCGCTGCGGTCCGAGGTTCGCAAATGCGAAGATCGCTATAACAAGATCCTCGAAATGCATGAAAAGCTTCAGGAAAAGCTGGCTGACCCCGCGCTCTATGATGACGACCGTGTGGCCGACCTAGAGGTATGGTCGAAAAAGTTCGCCGAGGTCGAGGATGGGCTTGCGCGGGCCGAAAGCCTGTGGATGACTGCCTTGGAAAACCTAGAAACCGCCGAAGGTGCCTGATCGATGACCGAACTATTGACCGCGTTCACGACGCTATTCGTGATCATCGATCCCATTGGCCTTGCGCCGATATTTCTGGCCATGACCGCAGGCATGTCGCCTGCGCGCCGTCGGGCGATCGCGGTCCGCGCCTGTATCATCGGCGCACTGATCCTGTTTGCGTTTAGCTTTCTGGGCGAGGCGTTGCTGGGCTTTGTCGGGATTTCGATGCCCGCCTTCCGCATTGCTGGCGGTATTCTGTTGTTCCTGACCGCGCTTGAGATGCTGTTCCAGCGGCGTCAGGCCCGCCGTCAGGACAACGCGGACGAAGCGCAGCAGGAAAATCAGGATGACCCATCGGTGTTCCCGATCGCGATCCCTTTAATCGCCGGACCGGGGGCGATTGCGTCGATCATCCTGCTGACGGGAAATGGCGACGGGCTCTGGCATCTGAGCGTTCTGGGCGTCATGGTTTTTGTTATTCTGATCGTCTTTGGCCTGTTTATGCTGGCTGGCCCATTGGAACGGATCCTCGGCCAGACCGGAACCAATGTTGTCACGCGCCTTTTGGGCATGTTGCTGGCCGCTTTGGCCGTTCAATTCATTTTGACCGGACTAAAGGATTTCGGTTTCGCCGGATAACACCTACGTAGAGATGATGGATACAAATACGACCCTGCGCCTTGTTTTTCTAAGTGTTCTGCTGATCGCAATCATCGCCTCGGTCGCGCCCTTTGTCTTTCGGCGCGGATCGCGGGCCCTGCAACAGGTCGGGATTTGGATCATCATCTTTGCATCGGTCACTTTTGTGTTTTCCTTTGCGGACGGCCCGTGGTCGACCCATAGGGCACAGTCACGCGTGACGGTGTCAGATGGCCAGATCGAGATTGAACAGTTTTTCGACGGTCACTATTACCTGACCGCCGAACTGAATGGCGCCGAGGTTGAGTTTGTCGTCGATACCGGCGCAACCGAGGTCGTTTTGACCCAAGCCGATGCCGTTGCCGCCGGGCTTGATCCCGACAACCTCGTCTATTCCGCCACCGCGATGACCGCCAACGGCGAAACGCGCGTAGCACCTGTACGGATCAATATTTTCAAGGTTGGTGACATCAAGGATAGGAACATCCGTGTCCTCGTGAACGAAGGCGAAATGGATGTATCGCTGCTTGGGATGTCGTATTTGCAGACCTTCGACAGCATTGCGATTTCAGGTCAGAAAATGGTGCTAAGCCGTTAGGATTCGGCCTTTTTCGTCCATTTTCGGTATTCTTGCGCCCAATATTGCGCAGAACATTCGGCAGATGTCAGGGATTTCCATTGTTCGCGGGCGCGCTGAACCGCGTCACCGTTCAAACCGTCGAAAATCACCATGACCCGTTCGGCGGACTGAACCTCGTCACTGGTGACATCTGCGCCATCAATGCTAACGACACAAGATCGCCCCGACACAGGGCGTTCTGTCAGCAAAATCGGCTGAAGATCGTCATGGTCCCCACCTGCCATCCCATGCGGCAAGAACGCATCGGCACCCCCCTGCCACAGGGCAAGATCAAGCGACCTCAGTCGGTCATGGTTGGTGCCGCGCACCTCAACCTGCCACCCTGCCTCAAGCGCCTTGCCCAATAACATTGGCAAGGTTTGCTCAAGCGGACTATCCGTCAGGTGATAGAAATACGCGGCGCCCATCTTATGCTTCGTAGTTGTCAGCGATCAGACGGTTCAGTGCCATGACGCCCCAGCCTGTTGCGCCTTTGGGGGCAAAGGTGGTTTCGGTGGCGGTCTGCGCTGTGCCTGCGATGTCAATGTGGGCCCAAGGTGTGCCCTCTTTGACGAAACGCTGAAGGAACTGGGCAGCGGTGATCGAACCAGCGGCGCGGCCGCCGATGTTTTTCATGTCGGCCTTGGCCGATTTCAGCAGCGCATCATAGGCATCGCCCATCGGCAGACGCCATGCGCCCTCACCCTCGGCGCCAGCCGCCTTGAGCAAAGAGGCCGACAGATCATCCGAGTTCGAGAAGACACCTGAATTTTCATGCCCAAGCGCGATTATGATGGCACCAGTCAGGGTCGCAAGGTTGATCATGCCAACAGGGGCAAAGGTTTCTTGCGCGTACCACAGCACATCGGCCAGCACCAAACGGCCCTCGGCGTCGGTGTTGATGATCTCGACCGTGTCGCCCTTCATCGAGGTGACAATATCGCCCGGACGGGTCGCGGTGCCGCTTGGCATGTTTTCAACGAGGCCGACCAGACCAACGACATTCGCCTTGGCCTTGCGCGCTGCCAGCGTTTTCATAACGCCCGCCACAACACCTGCGCCGCCCATGTCCATGGTCATGTCTTCCATGCCTGCGGCCGGTTTCAGGCTGATGCCACCGGTGTCGAACACGACGCCCTTACCGACAAAGGCAAACGGGGCCTCGTCACCGCCGCCGTTCCATTTCATCACAACAACCTTCGACGGGCTTGCCGATCCCTGCCCGACCGACAGCAGCAGGTTCATACCAAGCTCGGCCAGTTTGTCCTCTTCAAGAACTTCGACCTCGACGCCCAGTTCCGACAGCGCCGTCAGTCGGTCGGCAAATTCAGTGGTGGTCAGAACGTTTGCCGGTTCGCTGACCAGATCACGGGTAAAGAATACACCATCCGCGACCGCCGCCAGATCGGTATAGGCGTCGGCAACATCGCTGGCCTCTTTGACCGCAAAGACGGCGTTACCGGCCGCTGTTTTTTCGCCGGATTTACGCGCATCAAATGTGTAGGTGCGCAGGGTCAGGCCAAAGGCGATCTCGGCCGGGAAACGGGTCAGCGCCGCAAAGACAGTCACAGGCTTGCCGCCTGCTGCCTTGGCGATGGCTGCGCCCGCCTTGCGGCTATCCTCAATACCCGCGCGGCGCGGCAGTTTGACGATGACCAGTTTTTCCGCCGCCATGTTGGACGGGTAGTTCATGACCGTCACATCGCCGGACTTCTGCTTGGCAAAGGCATCTGTGGCCAGCGCCCGTTCAACCGCCTTGCGTGTCAGGGCATTTGCCTTGCGCGCGCCTGCGTCGGGTTTGCCTTCCTCATTTGCGAACACAACGACCACACCTTCAGATGTCGCAATCAAATCAAGGTCTTGTTCAACAAAATCGACAGAAATCGTGTCGGTCATTTTTTCCTCATTTTCGTTTTTGGATCGGCCAATAGCATCGGACCGATATATCGTTGGGCGGATCCTATCCGCCAAATGTCTGATCTAAGTCCAAATGCCTCAGCGGCTAGTTATCATTGATGTCGTGATCAAAGGTTTTGACCTGTCCGCCGCCACTTGCCGCAAAAAATCGTCGCATGGCAATCCACGCCACCAAGGACACAACAGCAAAAATCACCAAAAGCCAAGGCAGTGTCGGCGTCGCGACCAAGAGCAGAACACCGACGGTCGCGGCCCCGATCGCAAACCCAAGGAAGATATAGCCCGGCACCATGACCTCAAGGATCACCATCACGATGGCCGCAGCCATCCAGACCCACCACAACATCCACATTACGACCGCCCTTTCAGCAACTTAAACGCGTCGCCAAACGCCTCTAGCGCGTTGGCCGGCAGGATCACGGTCTGCTTGCCCTCGCCCTTTGCGACATTTGTCAGGGCTTCGACCTGTTTCAACGCAACCTGATATTGCGCGGCCTCAAGCCCGTTTTCGGCGATCGCCTTTGCCACAACTTGGGTGGCATAGGCCTCGGCGTCGGCGCTGACGCGGCGAGCTTTGGCGGCCTGTTCAGCGGCGTATAGTTCGGCATCCGCCGCCAGTTCGACGGCCCGTTTCTGGCCCTCGGCCTCGGTCACTTGGGCGCGGCGGGCGCGTTCTGCGTTCAACTGTTGCAGCATCGCGTCACGGGTCGCCTGATCAAGGTTCACATCAAGGATTTCGGCCCGCGTGACCTCAATCCCCCAATCATCCACCGCATCCTCGACACTGGATTTGATGGTCGAGATCAATTGAGCGCGGTTCGATTGCACCTCATCAAGGTCCATCTTGCCGATCTCGGCCCTTACGATGCCTGCAACGGTGGTCGAAATCGCGCCATCGACGTCGCGAATGCGGTAAACGGTCTTTTCCGGTTCGACGATGCGGTAGAACACGCTGGTATCTATCTGCACCAAGACGTTGTCTTTGGTGATGGCGTCCTGACTGGCGTTGGGCAACTGACGCTCAAGGATCGATATCTTATGCGCGACCTTATCAAGGAACGGCACGATCAGGTTCAGGCCCGGCCCAAGAACCGACCGAAGTCGGCCAAAACGTTCGACGACGAATTTTTGTGATTGGGGAACGATCCGAACCCCTGTCAGAATGGCAAAGATGATGAAAAGTGCCAGCAACAGCAGCACAAGGTTCCCGCCAATAAAGTCGCTAATCATGTCTTCGGGGGTCATATCCGTCACCTTTGCCAAAATACCACAACGAAACTGCGCATTTGCGCGATTTGCTCAAATATCGGGATAAACATAGGCCCGCGCGACAGGCCGTTACAAGGTGCCGCGCGAAAAAGCTTGCCCCAACCACTCGGCAAGAGCTGGCCTGCAATGCGGCCATTGATCAGAATGCTGTTCAATCCCAAGGATAAATCGGCTAGCGTCGCGCTGATCTGAATGAGGGAAGAGGCTTGGCGTTGTCACGATTCGACAGATACTTGCTGTCGCAACTGCTGATGCTCTTCGGCTTTTTCGCGCTGATCCTTGTGCTTGTGTACTGGGTGAACCGCGCGGTTGTCTTGTTCGACACGCTGATCGCTGACGGTCAATCCGCTTGGGTGTTTCTTGAATTTACGGTTTTGTCACTGCCTGCGGTGATTGGAAATGTCCTACCGCTGGCCTGTTTTGTTGCGTCGATCTATGTGACCAACCGCCTGACAACCGACAGTGAAATGGTGGTCGTTCAGGCAACGGGATTTTCACCCTTCCGTTTGGCGCGTCCCGTTTTTGTCTATGGGCTGGTCGTGACTGGCCTGACGCTTAGCCTGACCCATTTTATGGTGCCGCTATCAACCGCTCAGTACAATCTGCGCAGCGCCGAGGTATCCCAGAACATCACCGCGCGATTGTTGGTCGAGGGTCGGTTCCTGTCGCCAACCGACGGGATCACCGTGTATATCCGCGACATCACGCGGTCGGGGGAATTGCTGGACGTGTTCTTGTCCGACACCCGCGCCGAGGCCGATTCTGTGACCTATAGCGCGTCCAAGGCCTATCTACTGCGCACCGATATCGGCCCACAGCTCTTGATGGTCGAAGGGATGGCGCAAACGCTTGATACAGAAACACAGAACCTAATCGTCACAACCTTTGATGATTTCGCCTATGACGTCAGCACCTTTATCCCCGACCAGAACAGCACTCAGCTAAAACTGGGCGAGTTGACGACACCGACGGTGCTTAGAAATATCGACGTATTGTCAAACGGATCGAACCTGACGCCTGATCTGATCATGCGCAATATCCACAGCCGGACCAGTGATGCCTTGCTGGCGCTGGTTGGGGCCCTGCTGGGTTTTGCCCCGTTGCTAACAGGTGGTTTCAGCCGCTTTGGTGTCTGGCGCCAAATCATGATCGCGGTCGCCTTGGTGCTGGTGGTCAAAATCGTAGAAACCGCTGCCGCCAATTTCACGCGTGACAATGCGGATATGGCTCTTTTGATTTACCTTCCGACGATCATCGGCTTGGTCTTTGTCTGGGCGCTGCTGTTTATTGCGGGCCGCCCCTATCTGTTCAAAGCCGCCCCCAAAGCGGAGCCGCTGCCATGATCCTGCATCGTTACTTTGCCCTTAGGTTTTTGCGGTCGCTTGGCATGGTGCTGGCGGTGTTTCTGATCCTGCTCACGTTTCTGGACCTGATCGAACAACTCAGGGCCTTTAGCGGGTCAAGCGCGCCCTTTGGGGATATTCTGGCGCTGACACTGTTAAACCTACCGCAGAGCATTTATCGGATTTTCCCGCTGATTGTCATTCTGGCCACGATCACCTTGTTTCTGAGCCTCGCGCGGTCGTCGGAAATGGTCATCACCCGCGCGGCGGGTCGGTCTGCGTTGCGGTCGCTGATGTCGCCGGTTCTGGTTATGCTGACACTGGGTGCGGTTGGCGTGGCGGTTTTGAACCCGATTGTGGCGGCAACCATGGTTGAATACGAAACCCGCGCCGGTGCCATACGGGGTGACACCACAACGCTTGCCATTGCCCAAGACGGCCTTTGGCTGCGGCAGGGCAACGCAAACCAGCAAACCGTCATTCGCGCCAAGGCGGCCAACCTAGACGGCACGTCGCTGTCGGGCGTGTCGTTCTTTAGCTTTGCGATCGAGGGCGGCCCCGTTCGACGGGTCGAAGCCGAAAGCGCGGACCTTATCGAAAACGCATGGAAAATCACGAATGCCAAGGTCTGGCCTTTTGGCACATCGAACAATCCCGAAATGGTCGCGGCTGAATATGCCAGTTATGAACTGCCGTCGTCCCTGACCGCCGACCAGATCCGTGATAGTTTTGGAACGCCTGCGTCTATCCCGATCTGGGAACTGCCGCAGTTTGTCGAACGCCTTGAACAGGCCGGATTTTCGGCACGACGTCACAAAGTCTGGTTCCAAACCGAAATCGCACAACCGTTTTTTCTGGTGGCTGTGGTCCTGATCGGTGCCGTTTTCACCATGCGCCACCAACGCGGCGGAAAAACCGGCGTGATGGTGCTTTGGGCCATTTTGCTGAGCTTCGGGCTATACTTCGTGCGTAACTTTGCGATCATTCTGGGCGAAAACGGCCAGATACCGGTGATGATGGCCGCGTGGGTGCCGCCCCTTGGGGCAATCGGATTGGCGCTTGGGTTCCTGCTTCATCTGGAGGATGGATAATGTACCGGTTTCTTGCCGTCCTCTTGGTCATTGTCGCGCCGACCTTTGCGCTGGCGCAACAGGCCGCAACGCTTGTCGCTGACCGCGTTTCGGTGTCCTCAAGCGGTCAGCTGACCGCATCGGGCAATGTCGAGGTGTTTTTTGACGGCACTCGCATGACCGCAAGCCAGGTCATCTACGATCAGGCTAGTGATACGCTGGATATCACGGGTCCAATCGTGATCCAAACCGCTGGCGGCGATGTGTTTCTGGCCGATCAAGCCCAGCTTGACCCCAAGCTTGAGGCCGGATTGCTGATCAGCGCCCGTTTAGTTCTAAACGATCAACTGCAACTGGCGGCGGCAGAAATCGAACACACCGCCGGAACAACCACCCGCATGTCACAAGTGGGCGCAACATCCTGCACGGTTTGTGACGGGCGTCCGCCACTGTGGGAAATCCGCGCGCAATCGGTTGTGCACCACCAACAGGCCCAGCAACTCTATTTTGACAATGCCGTGCTGCAAATCCGCGGCGTTCCGATCCTGTGGGTGCCACACCTGCGGATGCCTGATCCGACGCTGACGCGGGCAACAGGTTTGTTGCGCCCAACGATCCGGTCCAATGATCAATTGGGGGTCGGGCTAAAGCTGCCGTACTTCTGGCGGATTGGCGACAACCGCGACCTGACGCTGACCCCCTATCTCAGCACACAGACCCGCACGGTCGAGCTGCGCTATCGTCAAGCGTTCCGCACAGGATCAATCAGCGTCAATGGCGCTGTCAGCCGCGACGATATCCTGCCCGATCAAACGCGGGGGTATCTGCGCGTCGATGGGACATTCGATATTCCACGCGACTTTACGCTGACGTTTTCGGGCGTCGCAGTGACCGACCAAACCTATTTGCTGCAATATGGCTATGGCGATGACGAAAACCGATTGGAATCGAACATCCGTGCCGAACGGATCGACGCAAACCTGATCAGTTGGGCCGAAGTTGCGTATTTTTCGAACCTGAGCGCCTCTGACCCCGCCGAGAGCCTGCCGCCTGTAATTTTCGACCTTGGCACCGAACGGCGGGTCTTGTTCGGTTCAAACGGGGAAACCGGCGGATTGGGCCACTTCGGGATCACGAGCGAGGGCCATTTTCGTTACGACGACAGCACCGCCGACAGCGATCGTGACGTTGTGCGGATTGGCGGCCATGCGGATGCCTCAGTGTTCACCATCTTTGACAACGGGCTGCTTGCCTCGGCCGATCTGGATGCACGGCTAGATTACTATAGCTACGGGGATGACCCGTCGTTCAATGACGGCTTTCGCGGCTATATTGGCGGCGCGGTCACGCTGCGCTATCCGCTGATCGCTTTTACTGATTTTGCGACCCACCTGATCGAACCAACGGTGATGATTGGCACCTCTGGCGGCTTTGGCGATCCCATCGCGAATGAGGACAGCACACGCACCGAATTCGACGAATCCAATATCTTTACGCTGAGCCGTTTTGCGGGTCAGGATTTGCGCCCAGAAGGCACCCAAACCGCCGCGGGCGTGCATTGGCACCGGATGGGCACAACATCGCAGTGGTCGTCGCGCCTGTTTGTCGGACGGGTGTTTCAACTTGGCACCCCGCGTGTCAGTGACAGTTCCGGCCTTGATGGGGGCGCGTCGGATTGGTTGATCGCCGGACAGCTGCAATTGGGCAGCGGACTTCAGATCGACGGGCGGACATTGCTGGATGACCAGTTCCGCGCGGGCAAGGCCGAGGTCAGCGCCCTGTGGTCATTGGAAAATCTGGACCTGACGGCAAACTATGTCTGGCTGCCCGCAGATACCGACGAAGACCGAAGCGGTGCCGTGTCCGAATGGCGCGTTGATGCCGATTACGACATCAACGACCATTGGTCGATTGGCGTCGACGGACGGTTTGACATCATCGCAGAACAACCCGCGCGGGCGGGGCTCCGCCTGAGTTGGCAAAACGAATGCCTCAGGCTCGCGCTTTCGGCCTCGCGCCGTTATGTTTCTTCCACTACTGTCGAGCCATCGACCGATTATGACCTGTCGTTTGACCTGTTGGGGTTCGGGACCTCGGCAACCGGGGCTGGCGCACGTCGGGTCTGTACGAATTGAATAAGGGGCACACATGCGTTTGCTGACAAAAGCGTTGATCGCGGCAACATTTATGGCACCACTTCCGGCGCTGTCGCAGGGGCTTTTCTCGCCTGCCATTTCGGTCAACGAACAGGCCGTGACCAACTATGAGATCGGTCAACGGTCCAAGCTGCTTGAGGTGTTTCGCACCCAAGGCGACCTGACTGAAAAGGCGCGCGAACAATTGGTCGACGATGTGTTGCGCAATATGCATCTGGCCTCGGTCGGGTTTCAACTGACCGAAAATGGCATCAACACCGCGCTTGAGGATTTCGCAGGCCGCGCAAGCCAGACCTACCCACAGTTTGTCGCCGCCCTGAGCGAAGAAGACATCGCCGAAGAAACCATTCGCGATTACATCGTCACGAACGTCACGTGGCGCGAATACATCCGCAACCGCTTTGGCCGGAGCATTGTCATCACCGATGCCGATATCGAGGCCGCTTTGTCGGGTGCCGCTGGCGTTTCCGCCGATATTCAGGTTCTGGTGTCCGAAATCATCATCGCCGCCCCGCCTGAACGCGCGGCCGAGGCGATGGCCATCGCCGAGGAAATCAGCACCTACCGCAGCACGGACCGTTTTTCCGAGGCCGCGACCCGCTATTCCGCGCTGCAATCGCGCGCCGAAGGTGGCCGTCTACCGTGGCGGTCGATCACCGAATTTCCCGCTGGTCTTCAGGGCATCCTGACTGAATTGGACCCCGGACAGGTGACAAACCCGATCGAGATTCCGAACGGCATCGCGTTGTTCCAATTGCGGTCCCTGCGTGAGGTTGCCTCAACCCAACAGGCCCCTGCAACGCTTGAATATGCGGTGCTAGAGGCCGCCGCGGGCGATGCGATCCTGACCCGTGCGACACAAAACGCGGATACCTGCGATGATCTTTACGGCATCGCGAAGGATCAGACCGGCGCGACGCTGTGGTTTGACCAAGGCACCCCAAGCGAGATCGAAAGCGACATCGCGCTTGTTCTGGCGGGGCTGGACCCAGATGAATATTCCACCGCCCTCAGCCGCAATGGCGGTCAGACCCAATTGTTTGTGATGCTATGCAGCCGTCTGGCCACCGGAACGGTGGCAATGGATCGCACGACAATCGAAAACCAGATACGTACCCAGCAACTTACTGGTTTTGCGGATCGTTTGCTGGCGGATTTGCGTGCGCAAGCGGTGATCATTGACCAATGACGATTGCAATCAGCTGTGGTGAACCGGCCGGTGTCGGACCTGAAATCGCCGTAAAAGCATGGCAGGCATTGCGACACGACATTCCGATGCTTTGGATCGGTGATCCGTCCCATTTGCCCAAAGGGACGCCATGGCAACCGGCAACGGATCAGACCGCCGCCGCGATCTGCGCGACCGCCCTGCCCGTTCTGGTGCAGGATTTCGGCGGCCCGCTGACCCATGGCACCGCAAATCCGGTCCATGCCCAAGGGGTGATTGACGCCATCGCAACCGGCGTGGATCTGGTTCAGCGCGGGGCCTGCGATGCGCTGACCACCGCACCGATCCACAAGAAAGCCTTGGCCGACGGCGCAGGCTTTGCCTATCCCGGCCATACCGAATACCTTGCCGCGCTGGCGGGGGTGGAACAGGTGGTCATGATGCTGGCCTGCCCCGAATTGCGCGTTGTGCCGGCAACGATCCACATCGCCCTTGCCGATGTGCCACAGGCCTTTACCGCGCGTCTGTTGACCGACACCGTTTTGATCACCCATGCGGCCCTGCGCCGTGATTTCGGGATCGACCGTCCGCGCATAGCCGTGGCTGGCCTGAACCCCCACGCGGGCGAAGGCGGCAAAATGGGCGGCGAAGAAATTGCATGGATGAACGACACCATTGCCGCCCTTGCCGCCGAAGGTATCGATGTGTTCGGCCCCCTGCCGCCCGACACGATGTTCCATGCCCGCGCACGGCGCGGGTATGACGTGGCCATCTGCGGCTATCACGATCAGGCGCTGATCCCGATCAAAACGATTGATTTCGACGGCGGCGTGAATGTGACGCTTGGCCTGCCCTTTATTCGGACCTCGCCAGATCATGGGACGGCCTTTGATATCGCGGGCAAAGGCATTGCGAACGCGGACTCGATGATTGCGGCGATCCGTATGGCGCATGACATGGCGCAAAGCCGCGCTTGACGCCAGCGGCGCAATTCCCCATTGCAGGGGTATGAGCCAAATCGACAATCTGCCGCCCCTGCGCGATGTGATCGCAACCCACCAACTCAGCGCGAAAAAGTCGCTGGGCCAGAATTTCCTGTTGGATCTGAACCTGACGGCCAAGATCGCCCGCAAAGCTGGCGACCTATCGGGCAGTGATGTGCTTGAGATCGGACCGGGCCCCGGCGGTTTGACCCGCGGCCTTTTGGCCGAAGGCGCACGCAAGGTTCTGGCGATTGAAAAAGATGCCCGCTGTATGCCCGCGCTTGACGAAATCCGCGCAGCCTATCCGGACAGGTTTGAGGTGATCAACGGCGATGCGCTCGAAATCAATCCGCTGGAATACCTGACACCGCCCATTCGTATTGCGGCCAACCTGCCCTATAACGTGGGCACAGAATTGTTGGTGCGGTGGCTCACGCCCAAAGACTGGCCCCCGTTCTGGGAAAGCCTGACCCTGATGTTCCAGCGCGAGGTTGCCGAACGGATCACCGCCGAACCCGGTAGCAAAGCCTATGGTCGGCTGGCCATTCTGGCGCAATGGCGGGCCGATGCGAAAATCGTTCTGGAACTGCCCCCCAGCGCGTTTACCCCGCCGCCCAAAGTGCATTCTGCCGTTGTGCATCTGACCGCCCTGCCCGAACCGCGCTTCCCTGCGAATGCCGGAACCCTGTCGCGGATCGTCGCAGCGGCGTTCAACCAACGGCGAAAAATGCTGCGCGCGTCGCTAAAAGGGACCGCCCCGAATATCGAGGGTCACCTGACCGCCGCAGGGATCAAACCCACCGAACGGGCGGAAAACATTGGGCTGGAACAGTTTTGCGCCCTCGCCCGATCCATCGACGGACAGCCAATCTAAGAAAAAACCCCGATCACTGGATCGGGGTTTTCTTTATTCTGCTGCGGCCGGTGCGTCGCCGCCATCGTTGGCGGGCGGTTCGCTTGGCGCGTCATCCGCTGCGGCCGGATTGGCCTTTGGCTTACGCGGTGCGCGCGGCTTGCGTGCTGGCTTGGGCTTGCTTTCTGGTGTGTCCACAAGACCGGTGTCAGGCTGCTCGCCCTCACCCTCTGGTGCGGCGGGCGCCTCAGCGTCGCCTTGTGCGGACATGTCCTCTTGCGCTTTCAGACGTTCCGCGCGTTCGCGATCACGTTCTGCCTGACGCTGGCGGTTCTGTTCTTCTTGCTCTTGGCGGGCGCGATCAACCTCGCGCTGCGCTTCGGCCAGAAGGCGCAAATAATGTTCAGCGTGCTGAGCAAAGTTTTCGGCAGCGACGCGGTCGCCCGAAAGCTGTGCATCCCGATGCAGCTGATTGTATTTGTCGATGATTTGTTGCGGTGTCCCGCGAACCTTGCCCTCTGGTCCCGAGCTGTCGAAAACCCGGTTGATGACATTACCGCCCGCTGGACGGTTATTACGGTTCTTACCGCGCGAGCGGGATTTGGATGATCTCATGAACGTTCTTTCGTTCAGCTGATGCTATTTACGCTTGGCTTAGTCCCGCCGGAGCGGTCAAGCGTCTGCGATGTTCAGGCGAATATCGGGGGTGGCCCAAGGGCCGCGTCCTTCCGATGGCAAATGACTACCCGTCTAGTGGGCACATTGACAAGTCAAAAAGCGCAAAAAACGCATCTATTCGCCGAATTAAATCAAAAATTCAAATTTAGGAAACACTTGCAGGCCGACGGCCCGCAACAACACGGTCCCGACCATCAAGGTCCTGAACCACGTGAATATCAACCATTCCGGCCATGACGAACAGGGCGCTGACCTCGGCCGCTTGGGTCGGGCCGATTTCAACGATCAAACGCCCGTTCGGGTCCAGATGTTTTGGCGCACTGGCAAGGATATCGCGATAACATTCAAGCCCGTCACCACCATCGGTCAGCGCCATATGCGGTTCATAGTCCAACACCTCGGGCGCGAGGTCGGGCATTTCATCCTGGGCGATGTAAGGCGGGTTGGACACGATCAGATCAACGGTGCCTTCGATCCCGTCAAGCCAGCTGGTCACCACAACGGCGGCACGGTCTGTCAAACCATGCGCATCAATATTGTGTTCGGCCACCAGCGCCGCCTCGTCCGACAGGTCGGTTCCAATGCCCTGTGCCTGCGGCATCTCGGCCAACAGGGTCAACAGGATACATCCGCTGCCGGTTCCCAGATCAATCACGCTTGCGAACGGTTCCTGAAGCGCGACCTCGATCAGGATTTCGGTTTCGGGACGCGGGTCCAGAACATGGCGTGATACCTTGAAATCCCGCCCATAAAACTGACGCCGCCCCAGCAGATGCGACACCGGTTCACGGGCCGCGCGTCGTTGGATCAGTGCGGCAAAGCGGGCTTCGGCCTCAAGTTCTACCGGATCGGGCAGGATAATGGTCAGGCGGCCCGCCTCAACGCCGCAGACCTCAGCCAGAATGCGGCGCACATCCCGCGCGGCGTTTGGCACGCCCGCCTCGTTCAATTGGCGCAAGCCGCGGGCCATCAATTCGGCGCCGGTCGGTCGGCTCACCCTTCCATCTCCGCCAAGAGGGTCGCCTGAGCATCCGCAATCAGCGCATCGATGGTTTCATCCAGATCGCCCTGCATGATTTTATCCAGCGAATAGAGCGTCAGGTTGATCCGGTGGTCCGTCATCCGCCCCTGAGGGAAGTTATAGGTCCGAATACGTTCGGACCGGTCGCCGCTACCAACCTGTGATTTCCGGTCAGCCGATCGTTCATCATGCACCTTTTGGCGTTCCATATCGAACAAGCGGGTTTTCAAAACCTGCATCGCAATTTCGCGGTTACGGTGCTGAGATTTTTCGGAACTGGTGACCACAATCCCTGTGGGCAAGTGAGTGATCCGCACAGCCGAATCCGTCGTGTTGACGTGCTGGCCGCCCGCACCGGACGACCGCATCGTATCGATACGGATATCATTGGCGTTGATCTGGATATCGACGTCCTCGGCCTCGGGCAAAACGGCGACAGTGGCCGCCGAGGTATGAATACGTCCGCCGCTTTCGGTTTCGGGCACGCGCTGAACGCGGTGCACACCAGATTCATATTTCATCCGCGCAAACACGCCTTCGCCCGCGATGCGAACGATGGCTTCTTTGACGCCGCCAAGTTCCGAAAGCTGTTCTTCGAGCA
This sequence comes from Marivivens sp., assembly GCA_965215785.1. Lineage (GTDB taxonomy): Bacteria > Pseudomonadota > Alphaproteobacteria > Rhodobacterales > Rhodobacteraceae > Marivivens. The sequence goes on from OZ244120.1 coordinate 2,609,212, forward strand.
TTTCAAACTTCCAGCCGCGCGCCTCGGAATAGCGCTGATACATGCGCAGCAGATCACCGGCGAAAAGGCCCGCCTCGTCGCCGCCAGTGCCGGGACGGATTTCCATGACCGCAGGGCGCGCATCGGCGGCATCCTTGGGCAACAGCGCCAGCCGCACGTCCTGTTCAGATGTGACCAGCCGTTCGCGCAAGGCGGGCAGCTCTTCTTCGGCCAGTTCGCGCATGTCCGGATCGTCCATCATCGCCTCGGCTTCGGCGATGTCGGCGACGATCTGGCGATAGTCCTGAACGGTATCAACCACCGGCTTCAGCTCGGCATATTCGCGGCTGATCGTGGCGATTTCGGCACCATCAGTGGTGGTGCCAAGTTTGGCCTCAAGGAATTGAAACCGGTCAATAATCTGATTGAGCTTGTCTGCAGGTATCATGTGTCGTCAATGGCGCGAAGCGGCCCAGACGTCAAGGCAGGCTAAGCGGCCCAGCCCCTTACAGACCGGCCGAACCGAGCCAGCCTTCGATCCGTGCGCGGTTCACGCCCAGATCGCTGCGCCCGAACCGCAACCGGCCGTGGATGGTCAACAGAACCTTACCGGCTTGCGACGCCGGTTCGACCCGCAGTGTGGTATAGTCCGGAAATCCCATCATCTTGGTGCGGGTAACAAAGGTGATCATCCCCTCGCCGACCGATCCGGCCAGCACGGTTGTCCGGTCGGTGTTTTCGATAAACCCGATCAGCCGTGCCAGATCGCCCGTGGTTGCCAGCCGCACCGCCGTAAAGCCGCCCATCGCCGGATAGTCGCCAACATCGGCATAGGTCACCTCGGCTGTGTGCCATTTGGCGACATCGGACGGAGCAAAGCGAATATCGGCAAGCAGGCCCAGAATAAGGGCGACAATCAGCAGCAAGAAATAGGGTATCAACTTTGTCTTTTGTTCCATAGGTTTAGACAACACAGTTCCATTGCGACATGTGCGCCTGCAACCGCCGTGACGGACCCGTGATCGAAGGGTGGTGATACCTCAACCACATCCCCGCCCACAAGGTTGATCCCAGCAAGGTCACGCAACGTCGCCGCCGCCTGCCAAGTGGCCAATCCGCCCCAGACAGGTGTTCCTGTTCCAGGCGCAAACGCAGGATCAAGCGCATCAATATCAAAGGTGATGTAGGTCGGATGATCGCCAACACGAGCCTTAATTTGTTCGGTCAGCCATGCGGTGCCTTTTTCATGGATCGTGCGCGCATCGATATATGGCATTCCCAGATAGTCATCGCAGACCGTCCGAATGCCGACCTGAATGGATCGACTGACATCGACGAGCCCCTGTTTGACGGCCTTATACATAAAGGTGCCATGGTCGATCCGGTCAAAATCGTCATCGGCCCATAGGTCGGAATGGGCGTCAAACTGGATCACCGACATCGGTCCATATTTTTCGGCATAAGCCCGCAGGATCGGCAGAGTGATAAAGTGGTCACCACCCAAGGTAACGGTGCCCGGCCCTGCGGCCAAAATGGTGCGGAAATGATCGGTTACCAGCCCCGGAAAGGTCGAGGTCTTGGCATAGTCAAACGCCATATCACCATAATCGACGATCGAAAATTCACCCAAAGGATCAAAGCCGTCCCAACCGATGGGCGGATCATAGGGCTGAAGCGTCGATGCCTCGCGAATGGCGCGGGGGCCAAACCGTGTGCCGGTGCGGTTGGTGACGCCCTGATCAAACGGGATCCCCGTCACCACCAAATCGACGTCGGTCAGATCCTTGGTGTATTTGCGTCGCAGGAATGAGGTCGCGCCGCTAAAGGCGTTTTCATAGGCCAGACCGCGCAGGTCCTGACGGGTGAACGCAAGGTCCATTTGGTTCTTTGCATCTTCGAGTGCCATCGCCGTACCTCAAAATTTGATCAAATTACTGAACTCATGCCCAAGTTGTACCGTCTTCGTCAAGCCACTTAGCGGCGCGGCTGGCCCCTTTCGACCAATCGGGCGAAAAAACTGGCCCCCAGCGGGGCGGCGTCATCATCAAAGTTGAACGCGGGATGATGCACATGGGCCGTATCGCCATTTCCGATGAACACATATGCACCGGGCCGGTTTTCAAGGAAAAAGGCAAAATCCTCGGCGCCCATATCCTTGTGCCAATTGGCGTTCACATTGGCCGCGCCCGCGACATCGGCGGCGGCGGCAACGGCGAATTCGGTTTGGGCCGGATCATTGATCGTTGGGGGATAATCGTCGTGATAGATCAATTCGGCCTCGACCCCATAGGCGGCCGCTTGCCCCTCGACGATTTCTTTCAGGCGCTGTTTCACCATCGCTTGGGTGTCGCGCGAAAAGGTACGGACCGTACCATTGATATAGGCACCGTCGGGGATGATATTGTCGGCCGACCCTGTGTGGATCTGGGTGACAGACACCACCAGATCATCAAAGGGCGACCGCGACCGGCTTACGATTGTCTGCACGGCTTGTGTGATGCCGCAGGCCGCGACGATGGGATCGACCGCCAGATGGTGATTGGCGACGTGACCGCCTTTGCCCTTGATATTGATGTCAAACATATCGACCGCGGCCAGAATAGGCCCCGGGGTCGTGGCAAATTGGCCAAGCGGCAATCCCGGCAAGGTGTGCATCGCAAACAGACGATCAATGTTGAACCGATCCAGAACGCCTTGGTCCACCATAACCCCTGCGCCGCCGCCGGCCTCTTCTGCGGGTTGGAAAATCAGCGCCACACGGCCCGAAAAATTGCGCGTCTCTGACAGGTATTTGGCGGCGCCCAGCAACATGGTTGTGTGTCCATCGTGACCACAGGCATGCATCACACCCTCTTTGGTCGAGGCATAGTCAGCCCCCGTGGCCTCAAGGATCGGCAAGGCATCCATATCGGCCCGCAGGCCCATTGTCGGCCCCTCGCCCTGTCCATTGATAATCGCCACAACGCCCGAGGTCGCGATGCCGGTATGAACCTCATCGACGCCAAATTCCCTCAGCCGTTCGACGACAAAGGCCGCTGTGTCATGACAGTCGAACCCAAGCTCTGGATTGGCGTGCAGGTGGCGACGCCATCTGGCCATATCATCCGCAAATTCAGCGACGCGGTTCAGGATGGGCATTGCTAGACTCTCGTTTTCAATCAGGTACGGTGCCCAAGAAACAGCAAAGAACGAGCCTCTGCAATGGACCGCGAAACTTCCGATACATTTGTGCGAAACCCAGACGGCGGAATGGACCGCCTTGTCGAAATCATGCGCAGATTGCGGGACCCCGAGGGCGGTTGCCCATGGGATATCGAACAGGATTTCGCCAGCATCGCCCCCTACACAATCGAAGAGGCCTATGAGGTTTCCGACGCGATCGAACGCAAGGCGTGGGACGAACTAAAGGGCGAATTGGGCGATCTGTTGTTTCAATCTGTGTTCCACGCGCAAATGGCGGCCGATGCAGGTCTGTTCACAATTCAGGACGTCATCACCGCAATCAGCGACAAAATGGTCGCCCGCCACCCCCATGTTTTCGGCGGTGATGGCAATGATTTTTCGGCCGAGGAACAGGAACAGCGCTGGGAGGCGATGAAAGCCGCCGAACGCGCCGCCAAGAAAGAAACCCGCACGCTGGACGGGGTGGCCATTGGTTTGCCTGCCTTGCTGCGGGCCGTCAAGCTTCAGAAACGGGCGGCCCGTGTCGGCTTTGACTGGCCATCGACGGATCAGGTCTTGGACAAAATCATCGAAGAATCAAAAGAGCTGGTCGAAGCCCGCGACACGAAATCGCAGGCTGACGTAGAGGAAGAGTTTGGCGACCTGTTGTTCGTTATGGCCAACCTTGCCCGTCACCTTGGCGTCGAACCCGAGGGCGCATTGCGTGCCGCCAATGCGAAATTCACGCGCCGTTTCAATGGCATAGAGGATGAATTGGCAAAAATCGGCAAGGCCCCAACCGACAGCGACCTAGCGGAAATGGATGCCCTTTGGGACAAGGTCAAAGCGGCTGAGAAAATAGCCGACTAAAAAAATCGACTATTGACCCGAGCAAAATAGTCAGGTTTATAGCGGCCAATTCAAATATTCAAATGGAGACCGTTATGACCCTTAAGTCGGTATTTCTTGCTTCGGCTGCGGCCGCTGTCGCGCTTCCTGCTGCTGCGGACGTTAACATCTACACCACACGTCAGCCCGAGCTGATCCAGCCCGTAATGGACGCGTTCACCGCCGAGACCGGTATCGCCGTGAACCTTGCTTACGTTAAGGACGGTATCGTCGAACGCCTACAGGCCGAGGGCGCCCGTTCGCCTGCTGACCTTGTGATGACCGTTGATATCGCGAACCTTCAGAAAATCGTTGATGGCGGCGTCATTCAGGCCGTTGACAGCGACGTGCTGACCGCGTCGGTTCCTGCCGAACTGCGCAGCGACGAAAACCTTTGGTTTGCCCTGACCACCCGCGCACGTATCGTCTATGCCAGCAAAGACCGTGTCGCTGATGGTGAAATCACCACCTACGAAGACCTTGCCAGCGACGCATGGGAAGGCCGCATTTGTACCCGTTCGGGCGTACACAACTACAACCTGGCGCTGGTTTCGGCACTGATCGAACATCACGGCGTCGAATACACCCGCCAGTGGGCTGCGGATGTGCGTGAAAACCTTGCACGCAAGCCCGAGGGCAACGACCGCGCACAGGTCCGTGCGATCTGGGCGGGCGAGTGTGACATCAGCCTCGGCAACACCTATTACATGGGCAAAATGCTGACGAACGAAGAACAGCAGGAATGGGCTGACTCGGTTCGTATCGTCTTCCCGACCTTTGAAAATGGCGGAACGCACGTGAACGTGTCGGGCGTTGCCCTGACCAAAGCGGCCCCGAACAAGGACGAAGCCATCCAGCTGATGGAATTCCTTGTCTCGCCAACCGCTCAGGCGATCTATGCTGAAACCAACTTTGAATACCCTGTGCTGGATGGCGCCGGTGTTTCCGACATGGTTGCCGCATGGGGTTCGTTCGAAGCGGATGCCATCGGTCTGGACGATGTTGCCGCGCACCGAGCGGATGCACTTCGCCTGATGGAAGAGGTTAACTTCGACGGATAAGTCATTGAATGGTTGGGCATCTTTCGGGATACCCTGCTTTCTGTACTAGATCTGCAGTATTTTCCAGGCAGAAGGCGTTGGGCGGGCGGCATTCGGTGGGGATGCCGCCCACTATTTTTTAGCTTTCGGCTTTTTCGGCCAGTTCCAGCCATTCCTCTTCTGCGGCGGCAAGGGCTTCCTGTCGTTCGACCAAAGCGTCAGTGGCTTTCTGGAATTTGATCGGCTGTTTGGTGAACAGCTCAGGATCTGCCAGCAGTTCCTCAAGCTTGCCAATCTCGGCGGTCAGGCGATCCATGACCTTTGGCAATTCGTCCAAACGGTGCTTTTCGGTAAAGCTAAGTCCAGACTTCTTTTCTGCCTTAGGTTTTTCCTTTACCTCTTTGATCTCACGCGCCTTTTGCGGCTTTTCCTCATCCTCACCACGCTGGGCCAGATAGTCGGTCCACCCACCCGCATAGACCGTTGCAGACCCGTTCCCCTCCATCGCGATGGTCGTGGTGGCAACACGGTCAAGGAAGTCGCGGTCGTGGCTGACCAGCAGCACGGTGCCGTCATAGGTATCCAGCAGTTCCTGCAACAGATCGAGCGTTTCGATATCGAGATCGTTCGTCGGTTCGTCGAGGACCAGAAGGTTGGATTCCTTGGCCATCAGTTTGGCCAGGAGCAGCCGCGCCTTTTCCCCACCAGACAGCGACCGGACCGGCGCGCGGGCCTGTGCATCGTCAAACAGGAAATCCTTGAGATAAGCGACGACATGTTTGGGCGTGCCTCGCACCATCACCTGATCGGCCCTGCCGCCAACCCGCATGGACGGATCACCGGTTAGGCTGTCCCAAAGGCTCATGTCCGGATCAAGCTGTGCACGGGTCTGGTCAAACACAGCAACCTCAAGGTTGGTGCCCAGTTTGACCCGACCGGTGTCGGGCGCTTCCTGTCCCAGCAGCATCTTGATCACGGTGGTTTTGCCCACGCCGTTTGGGCCAACAAAGGCGACGCGGTCGCCGCGCTGGATCGTGATGTCCAACCCTTTCAGGATAGGCTTGTCCCCAAAGGATTTGGTCAGCCCCTCAACCTCAATCACCTTTTTGCCCGAGGTCGGTCCGCTGTCCAGTTGCATCGCGGCGGTGCCCTGACGCCGGATCATCGCGGCACGTTCCGCCCGCAGATCTTGCAGCGCACGGACGCGGCCCATGTTGCGCTTACGGCGGGCGCTGATGCCCTCCACCGCCCAACGGGCCTCGGCCTTGATTTTGCGGTCCATCTTGTGCCGCGCGATGTCTTCTTCTTCCCAGATTTTGTCGCGCCACGCCTCAAACCCCTCAAAACCGGTTTCCTGACGGCGCACCTCGCCGCGGTCGATCCACAGGGTCGCGCGCGTCAGCGCCCGCAAAAAGGCGCGGTCGTGACTGATCAGAACATAGGCCGCGCGTGTGTTCGCCAATTCGTTTTCAAGCCAGCGCACCGCCTCGATGTCGAGGTGGTGGTCGGCTCGTCCAGCAGCATCAGCTCGGGCGCCTCGGCCATCAATTTGGCAAGGGCGGCGCGGCGCCGTTCCCCACCCGATGCGGTTTCAACCGAACGGGAGGGATCGAACTTTAGCCCTTCGGCCACCATTTCGACGCGATAGGCCTCGGTCGGATCAAGGCCACTGGCGGCATAGTCGCCAAGTGTGGCAAAGCCCTCCATCGTGGGGTCCTGTTCCATATAGCCAACGCTGACACCGGGCGGAATCACCCGATCGCCGCTATCGGACTCAACCAATCCGGCCATCACCTTCATAAGCGTTGATTTGCCCGATCCGTTCCGCCCCACAAGGGCGACCCGATCACCGGATTGCACAACGGCCGAGAGGCCGGAAAATACAGGATCGCCGCCAAAGGTCAGCGCGACATCAGTCAATTGAAGTAGTGGTGCACGTGCCATGATCCGCAGCTAATCGCAGCCTTCGTCAGACGCAAGCCCCTTTGCCACATTGGCCCCGCGCTGGCGCAGCCAGCGCGCCGGTCGGCTCGCCCTGCGAGCCGATCCATACCCGTCAGCTTGCCCCGCAAGCTGTCCGCTAGATTACCCTGCAAAAGCGCGCAGCGCTTTGGCGCGTGCGGGCGGAATGGCGCGGATTTCAAGGCCGGTAAAAACATGCAGCGTGTTCATTTCCGTATCAACCACCGCGTGGTCGCTCACCCAGCCGCCCATCATCAGATAGGTTTTTAGCAAAGGCGGCATACGCAACATTGCGGCCTTGCGGTCCAGCGGGCGACGCAGCCGTTCAGCGGCGAATTGGAACACCTTGGGCGCTTTGACCTGAGGCAACCACCGTTTGGGGGCGATATGTTTTTCGGCCAGCATGTCAAAGGCATCCAGATAGGTCTCGGCCTCGGTTCCCCAGAAACTGGAACAGCCGAACAGCATCTCGACCCCCTGCTCATCCACGAAACGGGTCATCGCGCCCCATGCCACCCGCAGGACATCGGGATCATTGACCTCTGGGTGAATACAAAACCGGCCCATTTCAACCATAGGCCCATCGAACTCTCGCAGGGCGGACAGCTCATAATACTGCGCCGAATAGCTTTTGCCGATCTCGCGCCCGCCACTCAGCGGCATCAGACGGAAACAGCACACCAGCGCATTGGTCTTGCTGTATTCCACAAGGATATGTTCGCACCGCGCGTCAAACGCATCGGCATCTACGCCGCCCACGCGCCCCAGACCGCCGGTCGTTTCGACAAAACATAGGTGCCGCAGCCTCTGCGCTGCGCGGATATCAGCCTCGCTTGTCGCAAGGCGCGCCTGATATTTGCCTTTGCCCAGTAACATACCCATGGGCGTGCTCCTTGATTGTTATCCGACCAGCCTAGCTGACGAGTGTAACAAACATATAAGCGCGCTGCGGCAAATTATGAGCCTATGGCGCACCAAAGAGGTCAGCGGCGTTGAAACGGCCAACCGCGCCGATCAACTGGCTGAGTAGGGTAATGTCACGCAAACCCGAATCCGTCACACGGCGGGACAGGACAACAACCTGCCCGTCTTCCAGACCGAAGGACTCGATGTTGCGGACAATTCCGTTTGCGTCAAAATCGATCGCGACGATCTGGCGGTCGGTTTCTTCTGGGGCCGATGCGCCGTAATGGCGGAATGTCGACGACACATAATAGAAAGAATTGCCGCTTTCGATGCCCGCCGACGATGGACGCCCCAATGTCGCGGTCACACTTTCACGGGTGTCCGACCCGATAGACACCGCGGCCAGCGCCTCGGGTTCTGGGACATATCCGTGAAATCGATCCTTTGCCACACAGCCCGCAACAACGGCGACAGCCGCTGCCAAGGCCACCACGCGCACCACTTTGGTGATGGTTTGCCCTGCCCTGATCATGCCTGCCCCCTTGTATCGCCCGCATTTGCCTTTTATCCCGCTTACATCAGCACGGCCCCTCTGTTCAAGAATGGAAGCGTAATGGGCAATTCCCCGCACATTTTTCGTGTCGCCGATCTTCCAGCGACCAAAGACACACATTTTACACTAGACCCCGATGCGGCCGCACGTGCCGACGTCGCGGCGACCCTTGGCATTCCGGCGGTTCGCAAATTGCGATTCACCGGCACCCTGACACAAAGTGGCAAGAAAGACTGGCGTCTTGAGGCGTCGCTGGGCGCAACGGTGGTACAGGATTGTGTCGTCACGCTTGATCCTGTCACAACACGGATCGACGAACAGGTCTTGCGCGTCTACGTGGCCGAGGTTGATGAACCGATCATCGGCGAGGTCGAAATGCCCGAGGACGATTCCATTGAGGAACTGCCCTCTGAGATCAACGTTTTTGAGGTCATGACCGAGGCGCTGGCGCTGGCGCTGCCCGATTTTCCCAGAAAAGAAGGCGCTGAATTGGGCGAGGCTGTTTTCACCGAACCCGGCAAAGACGCCATGACAGACGAATCTGCGCGCCCCTTTGCCGGTTTGGCCGGACTAAAAGAGGCCCTTGAAAACAAGGACAAAGATCGTCAATAAGGCGCGAATGCGAAAAAGCTTGCGGATCGGCAGATTCGCAGTATGTTCGCGGCCTCTTTCGAACAAGGCTGGACATGCTGCGTCTTAGCAAATAAGACGCCGACGAGCTTGATAGAAACACGAAATCCGGGCCATGTGTGCCCCCAGATATTGAAGGTTGAGACATGGCCGTTCAACAGAACAAAGTCTCCAAATCGCGCCGCAACATGCGCCGTGCCCACGACGCACTGGTTGCTGCAAACCCAAATGAATGCCCATCGTGTGGTGAGCTGCGTCGTCCACACCACGTATGCCCATCGTGCGGTCACTACGCCGAGCGTGAAATCATCGCTCAGGCAGACGAAGTCGATCTGGACGAAGACGCAGCATAAGCCGCGTTTGGTATGATGGGACACGTGTCTTTCGGACGGGGCTGAATCCATGACGGAAGCAAAAACCATCGTACTGTCGATTGACGCCATGGGTGGCGATAAAGGGCCTGCGGCTATTGTCGCGGGCCTTGCGCGATTCTTGGAAGAGCATCCTGATGCGCGGGCGATTCTGCACGGTCCCGAAACCGAGCTGTCCCCGCTTCTGGCCAAGCGCAAGATTGGCACTCAGGTCGAAATCCGCCACGCAGAAGAAGTCGTCGTAATGACGACCAAGCCGTCGCACGCGCTGCGCCACGGCAAGAAAACCTCTATGTGGTCGGCCATTGATGCGGTCCGCAGCGGCGAGGCCGAGGTTTGCGTGTCCTGCGGCAATACCGGTGCGCTTATGGCGATGTCGATGCTGCGCTTGCGCAAAGCCGACGGGGTGAACCGCCCTGCTATTGCGTGCCTGTGGCCATCGCGGAACCCCGGCGGGTTCAACGTCATGCTGGATGCTGGCGCCGATATTCGCGCCGATCAGGATGACCTGCTGACCCACGCCTTTATGGGCGCCTCTTATGCCCGCAATGGCCTCGGCCTTGCGCGTCCACGTGTTGGCCTGCTGAATGTCGGCGTCGAGGAACACAAAGGCCGTGCCGAACTAAAGGTCGCGCACGAAATGATCGCGAAATCCGCCCCAAGCGGTGATTTCGAATACGTTGGCTTTGTCGAAGGCGGCGATTTGCCGTCCGACCGTGTGGATGTGATCGTCACCGACGGTTTCACAGGCAACGTCGCGCTGAAAACCGCAGAAGGCACCGCAAACCTTATTTCGACCGTGATGCGCGAAGCGTTCCAGAATTCGATCTGGTCGCGTGTGGCGGCCTTGCTGGCCTATACATCGCTGCGCCGTCTGCGCAAACGGATCGACCCCCGCCGCGTCAATGGCGGCGTATTTCTGGGTCTGAACAAAACCGTTGTCAAAAGCCATGGATCGGCCGATCCAACGGGCGTTGCGGCCGCACTGGCGCTGGCGCACCGTCTGGCCGAGTCCGGTTTTTCAGATAAACTTGCTGCACGGGTTGCATCCGCCGCCGCACTTGCCCAAGATGCCCACCACGAAGGTGACCCAGCGGCAATCGCTGGCAATGAGGGCGGGCAAACCAAATGACAATTCGCGCCGTAGTCAAAGGCGTCGGGCACTACCTGCCAGAGCAAGTAATTCCAAATACTTGGTTTGAAGATAAGGTAGAAACTTCCCACGATTGGATCGTGTCGCGATCCGGCATTGAACGTCGGCATTTCGCGGCCGAAGGTGAAACCACATCGGATCTGGCGACAAATGCGGCCAACGCGGCGCTGGCTTCGGCTGGTCTGACCGGTGCGGATATCGACGCGGTTGTTGTCGCCACCTCGACCGCTGACCTGACCTTTCCCTCCGTTGCGACCATGGTTCAGCACAACATCGGCAATACCAAAGGGTTCGCCTTTGATATTCAGGCCGTTTGTGCAGGGTTCGTCTATGCGCTGACCAATGCCAATGCGCTGATTCTGTCGGGTCAGGCAAAACGGGTTGTGGTGATCGGCGCCGAAACCTTTAGCCGGATCATGGATTGGACCGACCGCACGACCTGCGTGCTGTTCGGCGATGGCGCAGGTGCCTTGGTCCTTGAGGCACAAGAGGGTTCTGGCACCAGCGACGACCGCGGTATTCTGGCCACCGACCTCAACTCGGATGGGACCTACCGCGATCTGTTATATGTCGATGGCGGCATCTCAAAAACCCAAACAACCGGCGTTCTGAAAATGGAAGGCAAAGAGGTCTTCCGCCACGCTGTTGAAAAGCTAGCCCAGACTGCCGACACATCGCTAGAGGCGGCCGGTCTGACCGCCGATGATGTTGACTGGGTTGTCCCGCATCAGGCCAACATCCGCATCATTCAATCCACCGCCAAAAAGCTGGGCGTTGGCATGGATCGCGTGGTGGTCACCGTTCAGGATCATGGCAACACGTCGGCTGCATCGATTCCCTTAGCTTTGTCGGTTGGCGTTCAAAATGGCCAGATTAAGCCCGGAAACCTGATCGTGACCGAGGCGATTGGCGGCGGACTGGCGTGGGGATCGGTGGTTCTGCGCTGGTAATGGCGTAAAAACCGATCATAGGCATACAAGTCAAGCCCTTGTTATTGACTCCGAATTTTGCCGTCGCCTAATCTCTTTCAAAACCGCAGGGGGGATAGAAATGGCCGAGAAAACATTGACCCGTATGGATTTGGCAGAGGCCGTCCATTCCGAAGTTGGCCTGTCGCGCAACGACAGTGCCGATCTGGTGGAAAGTGTGCTTGGCCACGTTTCTGATGCTCTGGTCGACGGCGAAACCGTCAAGATCAGCTCGTTTGGGACATTCTCGGTTCGTCAGAAAGCTGCCCGTGTCGGCCGCAATCCCAAAACCGGACAAGAGGTCCCGATCTCGCCCCGCCGCGTTTTGACCTTCCGCCCATCGCACCTGATGAAAGACCGCGTGGCGGCTGGAAACAAATCGTAATGGCGAAATCCCCCGATGCGTTCAGGACAATCAGCGAGGTATCCGATTGGCTCGATACCCCTGCGCATGTCCTAAGGTTTTGGGAAAGCAAATTTTCACAGATTAAGCCGGTGAAACGTGCCGGCGGGCGTCGCTATTATCGCCCGCAGGACATGGCCTTGCTTGGCGGTATCAAAAAGCTGCTGCACGAAGAAGGCATGACCATCAAAGGTGTGCAAAAACTGCTGAAAGAAAAAGGCGTTAAGTTTGTCGCGGCCCTTGGCCCATCGCCAAACGAACCGGCCCCTGCCAAGGTTGAGGCTGCGGCCCCTGCCCCAAGCACGCCCAAAGCACCACCCAAACGCACCCCACCAGAGGTCGAGGCCGTTCTGGACGAAGCCGAAGATGACAGCCTGCAGGGTGATCTGTTCGGCGCGTTCGACCTGCCTAAAGCGTCGAATGTCGTGTCGCTGCATCCGCAAACGCCATCGGACGGTCCACTGGCCGCAGCGCTGGAAGGCATCAAAGCCGACCCCAAAGACAGCGACTTTGCCAGCGAAAGCCGGTTCTACGCCGGATATTTCCGTGCATCTCAGGACAAATTGATCGCACAGGCCGATGCGATCCAGCCATTGGTCGCGCGCCTGACCGCGGTCCAAGAAAGCCTATCCCGAGACTAATTCATGACATCAAAAACCGCGGTCATTTTTGACCTCGACGGAACGCTGATCGATAGCTTGCCGTCCATTCACGCTGCTGTAAACGCAGCCATGGCCGAACTAAACGCCGCGCCGCTTACTCTGACGCAGGTACGCGATTTCATCGGGCATGGGGCGCCGCATCTTACGGCACAGGTCTGTGAGCTGCGCAATATTCCCGATACGCGCGACGCCTTGGCACGGGTTCTGGCCAACTATGACAAGGCGCATAGCCTGACCAAACCCTATGAAAACGCGGTTTCCGTGCTCAAGCAGTTGCACCAATCAGGCTACAAGCTCGGCATCTGCACCAACAAACCCTCAGCCGCGACCGAAACCGCGCTGGTTCATAACGGGATGTCGGGGTTGTTCCGGTCGATCGTGTCCGGTGACACACTGGCCTATCGTAAACCAGCAAAAGAACCGCTTTTGGCTGTGGTCGACGAATTGGGCGCAGAGCGGGCGATATTTGTTGGCGATAGCGAGGTCGACGCCGAAACCGCCCAAGCGGCTGGTGTCCCCTTTGTTCTGTTTCAACGTGGTTACCTGCACATCGCTGAACAGGACGTTGAAAAGGTTGCGACTTTTGATAACTACGCCGATCTACCGGATATTTTGGCGTCGCTCTGACTGTCACAAAATTTTTCCATAAACGGCTTGCTCTTGCCCGCGAAACGGGTCAGAAAGCGGTCAGTCGGGCTATAGCGCAGCCTGGTAGCGCGTCCGTCTGGGGGACGGAAGGTCGCAGGTTCAAGTCCTGCTAGCCCGACCAACAAATCGCCCGCCCGATTGGGTGGGCGTTTTGCTATGAGGAGACGACATGACCGGCGTTCTACCAAGCCAGACGATCCGCACCCTGCTTGATACCGGGGCCATTGGCGTTACAGACCCCGTGGTCGACGGCCAAATCCAACCCGCCAGCCTTGATCTGCGCCTTGGCACAGTCGCTTATCGGGTTCGTGCCTCGTTCCTTGCTGGTGAAGGCCGCAAGGTCGAAGACCGGCTTGCTGAATTTGAAATGCACCGCGTTGACCTCAGTCAGGGGGCCGTCCTTGAAAAAGGCGCGGTTTACGTCGTTCCGCTGATGGAATCGCTCAACCTGCCGGATGACATTCAGGCGGTTGCGAATGCGAAATCATCCACTGGCCGTCTGGATCTGTTGACCCGCACAATCACCGATGGCGGGGTCGAATTTGACCGCATCACGCCCGGCTATTCCGGTCCGCTTTATGCTGAAATCTGTCCGCGGTCGTTTTCCGTTCTGGTCCGTCCGGGCATGCGTCTGAACCAAATCCGATTCCGCAGCGGTCAAGCGGTTCTAACCGACGATGAACTGCGTGTGCTGCACGATGAAACACCGCTGGTCGATGGCGAGGCGGTGATTGCAGACGGGCTTGGCTTTTCTGTGGACTTGTCCCCGAAAGAAGGCACCTTGGTTGGCTATCGCGCCAAACCGCATACCGGCGTGATCGACCTTGATCGGATTGGCCAATATGAACCCGCCGACTATTGGGAAGAAATCCACACAGACAAAGGCCGGATCATCCTCGATCCCGGTGCGTTCTACATCCTTGTCAGCCGTGAGGCCGTGACCATCCCGCCAATGCAAGCCGCCGAGATGTCGCCTTATCTGGCGATGGTTGGCGAATTCCGTGTGCACTATGCAGGGTTCTTTGATCCCGGATTTGGGCATTCCGATGCGGGCGGTGCAGGGTCGCGCGGCGTGCTAGAGGTACGCTGCCACGAGGCGCCATTTGTACTGGAACACGGTCAAGTGGTCGGGCGGCTGGTCTATGAACAAATGGCCGAATTGCCCGAACAACTGTACGGGCGTGAAATCGCATCGAACTATCAAGGACAGGGTCTAAAGCTGTCCAAGCATTTCAAGGCTTAGAATTTCGTAAATCGGCGGCTGGCGCGCATGGCCTGATTAACACGCTTTTGCGTGGCGCGGGCCTGTTGCTGACGTTCGCGTGCCTCTGGGCTGCTGTTGTCATCAGGATCGATTTTCTGACGCAGCGCCTGACGCAAACCGCGCTTAAGCAGCGTGCGCACCAGCATGTTGATAAGGCGTCCAGTGTCCATTGAATGCTCCAATTCTTGCCTGAGGGCAGTTTACGCCAAAAGGCAAGGGCAACCAAATCACTCTTCGTCGAACAGCTCGGCCTGATCCTCATCATCGGCATCTTCGCCATCAGAAAGGGCATCTGATGCGCTGGGTGGCGGGCGATTGTCCAAAAGACCGGCAGCACGCAGTTCCTTAAGCCCTGGAAGATCGCGCGCGCTTTCCAATCCGAAGTGGTCCAAAAACTCTTGGGTCACAACAAAGGTCACCGGACGGCCCGGCGTCATTTTGCGGCGCCCAAAGCGGATCCATTCCATTTCGATCAACTGATCAATGGTTCCGCGACTGACCGATACGCCGCGAATTTCCTCAATCTCGGCGCGGGTGACGGGCTGGTGATAGGCAATGATGGCCAAGGTTTCGATCGCCGCACGGCTGAGTTTGCGTGTTTCGACGGTTTCTTTCTGCATCAGATAGCCAAGGTCAGGCGCCGTGCGCAGGGCCCAAGCGTCCCCCACTTTGACGATATGCACCCCCCGCCCCTCATAGCGTTTGCGCACGCGGGTCAACGCCTCGGCGGCATCGCATCCATGTGGCAGGCGGCTTTCCAATTCGCGCATCGACATCGGCTCGGCCGTTGCAAACAGGATCGCCTCGACCATGCGTTCCTGTTCCCCCATTGGCGGGGCTTCGAACAGGCTCTCAGATTGGTCGGTTTGCGTGGTGTCATCCATCGCGGTGTCCTTTCGTCCGAATTTGGATCGGGGCAAAGGTTTCGCCCTGCCGGATTTCAATCCGGCCTTCTTTGGCCAATTGCAGCGACGCGGCAAAGGTCGCGGCGGTCGCGGACCGCGTGCTCATCCCGTTTACGTCCCAGCCGTCCGGCATGTACATCGCAATGTCGGTCCATTCCTTGGCATAGCCGATCAGCGGGCGCATCCGTTCCAGCGCGGCCTCTAGCGTATCGACATTTTCGCGGTCAAACACAAAGGGCCGGAATTCGTCTTTGGTCCGGATGCGGGCATACCCCTGCATCAGATCCAGCAGGGTCGCGGTATACCGCACGGTGCGCACCCGTTCGACGGTTTCGATTTCACCGCGAACAAAGAAGTTTCGCCCCTTTTGGTCCCGCGCCATAAGCTTGGCCGATGCCTCGCGCATGGCCGACAGCCGTTCCAGCTGGAACGCCAGATGCGCGGCCAGTTCTTCGCCTGAAGGGCCTTCTTCTGTGGGGTCGGGTGGCAGCAACAGGCGGGATTTCAAAAACGCCAGCCATGCCGCCATCACAAGATAATCCGCCGCCAGCTCTAGCCGCAGTTCCTTGGCCTTTTCGACAAAGGCCAAATATTGTTCCGCCAGCGCAAGGATCGAGACTTGGCGCAGATCCACCTTTTGCGTTCGGCTGAGCGTCAACAAAAGGTCAAGCGGCCCCTCGAAGGTGCCTACATCCACGATCAACGCCTCGGCAGCGAGGCGTTCGCTGACCGTCATCCTGTGCTGATCTTCTTCAAACATGTCCGACATTTCGGCCCTTAGGGTGTAAGCGCTTCAAGTTCGGCTTCTAGCGCCGCGATGTCAACGGTTTCGGGCACATTCCGGCGCGCCAATGCGGTGTTCAATCTGGTCGCTGCTGCATTTGTCAACGCAGGGGCGGATTGGGCCAAGGCCTCCATTTCATTTGATCGCCCGTTGCAGTGCAAAACCACGTCACACCCCACCGCCCAAGAGGCCCGCGCCCGTTCGGTCACCGAACCGCTCAGGGCCTCCATGCTGATGTCATCGGTCATCAACAGCCCGTCAAATCCGATGTCGTTGCGGATTGCATCAATCAGACCCGCATTCTGCGTGGCGGGCTGCGGCCCTGCACCAGCAAAGGTGATATGCGCCGTCATCCCCAGCGGTATATCGGCCAAGGCACGGAATGGCGCAAAATCGGTGTCAGAGGCAACGAAAAGCGGCACATCCGCATGCGGCAGGCTGTGGTGGCTGTCGACCTTGGCACGACCATGGCCGGGCATGTGTTTAAGAACCGGCAGAACGCCCCCCGCCAACAGGCCATTGGCGCTGGCCCGTGCATTCTGTGTGACCTGTTCAGCCGACTGCCCCAGACAGCGGTTCATCAAAAAGGGATGCGTGTCGCCCGAGGCGATGTCACAGGTCGGCGCACAGTTTGCCGTGATGCCAACCCGCGCCAATTCATCCGCAATTATCCGGTACCTGATCCAAAAGACCCGCGCCGCGTTTGGCCAGCCGGCACAGTCCAGCGGCGGTGCCCATTGCCGCCAATGTGGTGGCCCTAGGCGCTGAACGCGGCCCCCCTCTTGGTCAATCAGGATCAGCGCATCGCGACCGACCGCATCACGCAGCGATGCCGTTAGCGACGCAAGCTGATAGGGCGTGTCGACATTGCGGGCAAAAAGAATAAAACCGACAGGGTCGCATTCGCGAAAAAACGCGCATTCCCAGTCGGTTAGAGAAACACCCTCAGGTGCCAGAATAAGGGGGCTATGCCCCACTAGCGCACCACGACAGGGACACAGTCGTTGCCCTCGGCGCTGAGCGCGGCACAGAAACGACGCGCATCGCTGATGTCGGTAAAGTTCATCGCCCGCAGACGGAAGAACGTGGTGCCACCGCGTTCGGCCTGTTGGATCACGCGATCCTTATCAGCAAAGAAATCGGGGTATTTTTGCGTAAACTCACCCCATTTTTCCGCAGCCACCGCCGCGCTGTTATAGGCGCCGATTTGCACAAGGCTGGTCCCAACAGGGATTGCGTCGCTATTCACCAGAGCCCCCGTTGTCACCGCCGCAGGGGCTGGCAACGACGCCTGAGTGGCCGCTGGCACATTGGCCGGACGCAGGGCCGGTCGCAGCGACTTGGCAACACCTGGAACAGTGGATGGCACGATATCGGCGATCACCTCGACAAGGACACCGTTGACGGACATGGACACCGGCGTGGCCTCTGGCGCATCCTCGATTTCGGTGAGCGGGGCGATGCCTGCCGCGATCTGATCCGCCATGGCAAGGATTTGATCCGCACTGAGCTGTGTGGTGCCAACGGCCTCTGGGTTCACGGCCTCAACAGAGGTGGCTGCGGGCGCCGGGGCCTCGGCCACGACCTCTGGGACAATCGGCTCCACCGGTTCGGCGGTTAGATCTTCGACGGTTAGGTTTGTGGTCGCGGGTGCCAGCACCACGATTTCGGCCTCTTCGGGTGCAGAGGCACCGCCAAGGGCCGCGACCTCATTCACCGACAGACCGACATTCGATGCAATCTCGCCGCCTGGATTGCTGGGGGCAACACGCATTGGGCCCTCCATCGCGCGGACCACCGGCAAACCGGTGACGTCGCGCATCACCAGTTTATAGCCCCAAACGCCGACACCGACGATCAGTCCAAGGGACACCATTGCCCCTGTAATGTTCACGAGTTTATTCGCATCCAGCGATGGGCCGGCTGTTGTGCCGGCTTCGGGAAATACTGCCATGTTCGCCTCGTCGCTGCTGAGGTTGGTCCCCAGCGCTTGTGTTCCTGCTCAGCCAGCGACGGTGCGTTTATTTTTACATCTCGGTCGCCGGTTTCACGCCCAAGATACCCAAACCGTGCGAAATAACAACACAAACGGCAGATATGAGCGCAATTTTGGCCTGTGATGTGGCGATTTCGCCCTCTTGCAGGAACCGTAGCGACGGATCGTCATTGCCTTTGTAGTACAAGGCGTGGAATTCAGACGCCAATTCATACAGGTAGAACGCAATTTTGTGCGGCTCGTGGCCTTTGGCTGCGATTTCGACCAGACGTGGCCATTCAGCGATCTTTTTCGCAACGGCAATTTCCGCTTCGCTGGATGCCAACGACAGGTCAGCCGCCTGCAGCGCCGCATCAGACACATCAATGCCCGCCTCTGCCGCTTTGCGCAGAACCGAATGAACACGCGCCGAGGCGTATTGCACGTAATAGACAGGGTTGTCTTTGGATTGTTCAAGCACCTTGTCGAAATCGAAATCCAGCGTCGCGTCGTTCTTGCGTGTCAGCAAGTGGAAACGGGTCACATCCGCACCGGCCTGTTCGACAACGTCACGCAAGGTGACAAAGGTCCCTGCCCGTTTAGACATTTTGAACGGCTCGCCGTTTTTGAACAGCTTGACCAACTGGATCAACTTGATGTCCAGCGGAACGCGGTTGTTCGACAGGGCAGACACCGCCGCCTTCATCCGTTTGACGTAGCCGCCATGGTCGGCGCCAAAGACGTCGATCAGCATGTCAAAGCCACGCTCGACCTTGTCATAGTGATAGGCGATGTCAGGCGCGAAATAGGTCCACGCCCCGTCCGATTTCTTGATCGGGCGGTCCACGTCATCACCAAACTCGGACGACTTGAACAGGGTTTGTTCACGCGGTTCCCAATCCTCAGGCTTTTTGCCTTTGGGCGGTTCCAGAACGCCATTGTAAATCAGCCCCTGCGCCTCAAGCCGTTCAATCGCGCTCTCGATCTTGCCCGTGCCGTAGAGGGCCTTTTCGCTGCTGAACACATCCATTTTGACGCCCAGCAGGGCCAGATCGTCACGGATCATGTCCATCATGGCGTCGGTCGCGTATTCGCGCAGTTCAACCAGCCATTTGTCCTCTGGTTGGTCCACAAGGCTGTCACCGTATTTTTCCTTGAGCGCTTGGCCGACAGGCACAAGGTAATCACCCGGATAGGTGCCTTCTGGGAATTCAACCGCCTGACCATGCGCCTCAAGATAGCGCAGGTATGCCGACCGCGCGAGTACATCAACCTGCGCGCCGCCGTCGTTGATATAGTATTCGCGGGTCACGTCATAACCGGCATAGTCCAGCAGGCTGGCCAGCGCATCGCCAAAGACGGCACCGCGTGTGTGACCAACGTGCATTGGGCCGGTCGGGTTTGCAGACACAAATTCAACGTTTACCTTGGTGCCCTGCCCCATCTGCGACTGTCCGAACGCCTGATCGGTCAGCGCCGTTTTCACAACGCCCTGCCAAACGACAGGCGCCAAGCGCATGTTCAGGAACCCGGGCCCCGCCACTTCGGCCACAGCGATGCGATCATCATCGGTCAGCTTGGCGGCCAGCGCCTCGGCGATATCGCGTGGCTTCATCTTGGCCCCTTTGGCCAATACCATCGCCGCATTGGTGGCCATGTCACCATGAAGCGCATCTCGGGGCGGTTCGACCGCGACGTTCTTGAAATCAAGCCCCTCTGGCAGGACGCCTTCGGCGACCAGTGCATCTAGGTTTGCAATGACTACAGCGCGAATATCTGAGAACAGGTTCATCTGACCGACCCTTTTTGGTTTCAGGCGGGTTTAACACGGCCTGTGCCAAGGTCAACGTCACTAAGAGTGTTTCTAATCCTCGTTTTCTGACTTAGGATATCTCTCATGGTACGTGTTTCACTGTTTCTTGCGATCGCGATGGCTGTGATGATGATCTTGTCATCACTGGTTATGCGAATTGAACTAACGTTCGGCGAAAGTTTCCCGATCATCCAGTTGCTGTTCAACGGTGATTACCTGCGCACCTATATTGAGGTCGTCAGCATCCACGGAACGCTGGGTGTTGCGCTGCTTTATGCGACATCCGCCTATATCGCATATTTATCGGATTGTCGTGGCGCCATGAGCGGCAGGATGTGGGGCAATATAGCGCTGGTCCTGATCGCGATTATCCTGACAACCGCGATTGTTAAGGCCTACGGCTATGTCACCGACAAACCATGGCATGATGATTTGCTGATCAACATGGAAAATCAGGTCCGGCGGTACACGCTCTTGCAACGCGCGCTGAGCTTTGACGTATTGCAAGATGCCGGTATCGCGATCCTTGTTTTGGCGTGCAGTAGCATCATTTGCACCAGCCCCGCTTACCGGATCGGTGCGATCCTGCTGGCAACAATCACGTTTATCATCTTTTTCTCGGGCTTTGCGCTGATCATTGCGGGTGTCGCGCCGGTGACGACCTCGCTGTATCTGGTGCCTGAAATTGTAATGCTGGCCCTGCTCAGCTTGATCCTGCTGGACCCCGAACGCCGCGATGAACCCCACCTGATGGTTGGTGTCGGACTTACCGTTGTCGCAACGCTGTTGTTCGATGTTTTGTCGATCTCCAGTGCCGGCTTCCGAACCGGATCTTACCTCGCGGTTGCCGAAGGTCATTTTAGCCAGAACGGTCTGGCAATTTTCGGTTTTTTTGCCGCCTATATGGCCAATAACGGCGACCGAATAAAAGATGCGCTGCGTTGGGGGCATGCCGTTTGCATCGCGTTTTTCATGTCGGCGATGTATCTACCGCTGGCGTTCTTGGGGGCCTCTGGCGTTGACCGCTATGATGTGGAAACCGCAATGGGATATCCGATGCTACAATGGCTCAGTTCGCTTGCATCTTTCGGGATGTTCCTGACATTGGCCAGCGGTGTCGCCTATCCAATCATAGAGACCAAGCTCAGGATCCGCGCGATTGCGCGGGCCCGTGCGCTCAAACCGGCTGAGCGGGCTGCATCGAAATAAGGCGCTGACCGGCGGTTGGTGCGACGCTGTCGGCATCATTTCGGACAAAAGAAAACTCAGACTTTTTGCCGATAACCGCCATCAGAACCGCCTCTGGCGTTTTGGCCCGCCAATCCTCATAGGTGAATTCATCGGTCAGCTCGGTCACGCGGAAGGTCCATCCATCCGCGATCAGGCCGTTGTAATCGCGCAGCGTTTGAGCGTTGCCAATCGGCCGCCCAACCAGTGTCCGCGGCAAAGCGTGCCGATGGCTATCGGCCCCTTCACGCGCGACCTGCGCCACGTTAGCCCGCCCGAATTCGGGACCAAAATCGGTCGAGACCAACGTATTATAGGCATCATTGTCCGTTGCAGCTAAAACCGTGGCATAGCTGACAAACTCCAGCCGATCCTCGGCCGCCTCGGCAAGGATATCACCGCTAAACGTCGGAATGCCAGCCGCCCGCGCAGACCGCAGTTTCCCGTGGTTCGGGTCTGACACCAAAACCGGTATCTCGGCGCGTTGCAGCGCCTCGGCAAGGGCGGTCGTCCATTTCGATCCGCCCATGACAATCACGCCAGGCACCGCGCCGCCCGTCAGGCCAAGCGCCCGCGCCACCGGCGCCAAGGTAAACCCATGAAGGACAACCGTCGCAGCCACCAGCGCAAATGCCAGCGGCGCGACCACAGCGCCGTCCGAAATCCCAACAGCGGCAAGGCGTTCGCCAAACAACCCTGCAACCGCCACCAGAACAACGCCGCGCGGGCCGGTTAGGGCAACCAGCGCCTGCTCCTTTAACGGGACCTTGGACCCAAGCAGCGACAGGAAAACCACGACCGGACGGGCCACCAGAATGACCAGCGCCACAAACAGGATCGCGCGCGCGTCCAGCACCGCAAGCGCCCCAAAATCAAGATTGGCCGCCAAAAGGATAAAGACACCCGACACCAGCAGAACCGTCGCATGTTCCTTGAACCGTCGTAGTTCCACATACGACGGCAAATCCGCATTCGCGAGGTAAACGCCCATAACCGTCACAGCAAGCAAACCGCTTTCGTGTAGCAACGCATCCGACACCGCAAACGCGCCCAATACGCCGGCAAACAGCACCGGCACCTTCATGTATTCCGGCACCTTGCCGCGTTTGAACGCCCAGGCGATCACATAGCCAGCGGCCAGCCCGACAACCGTCGCAAAGGCAATCCCGACCGGCAGTTTGACCAACAATTCGGACATATCCGCCGAGGTTTGACGCAGTACGACATATTCAAACGCCAGAACCGCCGCCAGCGCGCCGATGGGATCATTGATGATCGCTTCCGACTACAACAGCGCCGCGGGCCGTTTGGACAGGCGCGCCTGACGCAACAGGGGCGCGATAACTGTGGGGCCGGTGACAATCATGATGCCGCCAAAAACCGCCGATGTTTCCCAGCTTAGCCCCGCCCCATAGTGAAGCGTCAGCGTCGAGGCCAGCCACCCAAGCGGTGCGCCCAGAAACACCAGCCGCTGAACACCCTGCCCGGCGCCAGCCAGTTTGTGGAAATTGAGGGTTAGCCCGCCTTCAAACAGAATAATCGCCACTGCAACCGCGATCATTGGCTGCAACAAATCGCCAAAGGCCGCCGAAGGATCAAGAACCCCGCTGACCGGCCCGATCAGCATGCCCGCCAGCAACATCAGCACGATCGCAGGCATCCGCAACCGCCACGCAACCCATTGCGATCCCACGCCCAACACGCCGACCAGCGCAAAGGCGATCACCGGTTGAAGTTCACCTGCCGCCGATGCTGCGCTAGCCGCCATTTGTCACCCTCGTTCGCTCAATGATGTCCGATCCGGTCAGCCGTGCATGTTCCTGAATGGCAAACCGGTCGGTCATGCCCGAAATATAATCCGACACGATACGCGCCAGATCGGTCTCGGTTTTCACCTCGGCCAGATCCTTGCGCCACTGTTTCGGCAGATGGCTTGGGTCAGCCATGAAAATCGGGAACAAATCGTTGATCGCCTGCGTCACATGACGGCGCATTTCAACGACTGCGGGATGACGATACATCCGTGTAAACAGGAAGTTACGGATCACTTTTAAATCCTGCCAAAGCGCCGGACTAAACTGAACTATCATGCGTCCTGCGCCCCTGACATCCTCGACGCTTTGCGGGTCAAGCTCTGTCAAATTGGCCTTTGTCACCGCGATCACATCCTCGACCAGAATGCCAAAGAACCGGCGCAAAGCCTCGTGTCTGCGGCGATAGTAGTTCAGGCCCGGATACTTTTTGTCCACCTCGGCCCAGCACTCATGCAAGATCGGCAAATCGGCCAATTCATCGGTGCTGAACAACTCGGCCCTGAGACCATCGTGCAGATCGTGGTTGTTATAGGCGATGTCATCCGACAATGCCGCCACCTGCGCCTCGGCGCTGGCGTGGGTGTGCAATTCCAAATCGTGTTTGGCGTTATAGTCGGCCAAGGCCCACGGTACATCGCCCTTGACGGGACCATTGTGTTTGGCAATGCCCTCTAGCGTTTCCCACGTCAGGTTCAGCCCGTCCCACTCGGCATAATGCCGTTCCAGATTGGTGACGATCCGGATGGCTTGGGCGTTGTGATCGAACCCGCCATACGGCGCCATCAGATCAGACAACGCATCCTCGCCCGTGTGACCAAAGGGCGTGTGCCCAAGGTCATGGGCCAGCGCAACCGCCTCGGTCAGTTCAGGATTAAGGCCAAGCGTCCCCGCAATCGTTCGCGCAACCTGCGCCACCTCAATCGAATGGGTCAAACGCGTGCGGAAATAATCGCCCTCATGCTCGATGAACACCTGCGTTTTGTGCTTGAGCCGCCGGAACGAACTGGCATGAATAATGCGATCCCGATCCCGCTGAAACGGCGAGCGGAAATGGCTTTCCGGCTCATGAAAAAGTCGCCCACGTGTTTTTGTGGGGTCGGATGCGAAGGGTGCTGTCATATCTGCCCTGACTGCGCCTTGTTGTGTCTGCCTTTGGCCCTTATATTATCCACAGACTAAAACGGATAGGCTTGAAAATGCTGAATCTTCCCCCAAACGTAACGGATCGTGCTTTTAACCGCTTGGCCGAGATTGGCGCCGCCGATCAGGGCAAGGCACTGCGTGTTGCTGTCGCCGGTGGTGGGTGTTCGGGATTTCAGTACGAGATCGACCTTGATGCCCCCAAAGATGACGACCTCATCCTCGAAGGCGCAGGCGAGAAAGTCGTGATCGACAGCACATCCCTGCCGTTTCTGACCGGCGCGACCATCGACTTCACCGAAGAACTGATTGGTGCGCGCTTTGCGATCGAAAACCCCAATGCCACCGCGTCCTGTGGCTGCGGGACGTCATTTTCGATCTAAACCCATCAGATTTTGATTGGCCCCGCCGCTGCGATACGGCACAACGGGGTCATGAAAATCGCTACGTTCAATATCAACGGTGTCAAAGCGCGCATTGGCGCGCTGACCGACTGGCTTGAAACCTCCCAGCCGGATGTCGCCCTGCTTCAGGAAATCAAGTCTGTCGACGAAAACTTCCCTCGGGAACACTTTGAGGACATGGGCTATCGCGTTGAAACCCATGGACAAAAGGGCTTCAATGGTGTGGCGATCCTGTCGCGACTCCCGCTTGAGGATGTGACCCGTGGCTTGCCTGGCGATGACAGCGACGAACAGGCCCGCTGGATCGAGGCGACCGTGATCGGCGATACCGGCGCGGTGCGCGTCTGCGGGCTGTACCTGCCGAACGGCAACCCGACCCCCGGCCCCAAGTACGACTATAAACTGGCATGGATGGACCGGCTCAAGGCCCGCGCCGAGGCGCTCCTCGCCGATGAAATGCCCGCACTGATGGCTGGCGATTACAACATCATCCCCCAGCGCGAAGACGCAAAACGCCCCGATGCATGGCGCGAAGATGCGCTTTTCCGCCCTGAAAGCCGCGCGGCCTTCCGGCGGATCCTGAACCTCGGCTTTACCGAGGCATTCCGCGTCCGCACCACTGGCGCGGGGCATTATTCGTTCTGGGACTATCAGGCAGGCGCATGGGACCGTGATGACGGCATCCGGATCGACCATTTCCTGCTGACGCCTCAATGTGCCGACCTGCTGACCGATTGCTGGATCGAAAAAGAGGTCCGCGGCCGCGAAAAACCAAGCGACCACGTCCCTGTCTGGGTGACACTCGCCGCTTGACGGGACGGTGGGTGGGGCGATTTTGGGCACAGCCCAAAGAGCGTCACCCCAACGTCACGTCATGATCATAGAGCCACCCCAGCCGGTTGATGAACGCATCCGGCGCAACAGCCCCCAGCGTTTTTAGCCCCAAATGCGCGACCCGCCGTTTGACGCCGGACAGGTGATAATTGCGGGCATTTGCGTTCGCGGCCTCGATGGCGCGGGTTACTCTGGGTTTACGTGCGGCTTGATAATCGGACAGCGCCTGTTCAATCGATGGGGACCGATCACAACACCGCGCCAGAACAAAGGCGTCCTCGATCGCCATATTCGCCCCCTGCGCCAAAAACGGCAGGGTCGGATGCGCTGCATCGCCCAAGATGGCGATACGGCGGGCACCCCAGGTTTTGGCCACAGGATGTCGGAACAATCCCCAAAGCCGCGGTTCCTCAACATCCGACAAAATCTTTTGCAATTCAGGCGCACAGCCCTCAAAGGCTGACCGCAGATGTTTGGGATCATCGGGGTGATGCCACCCCTCATTGGCCCATTCATCACGTTCTTCAACAGCCACGATGTTCAGAATGTCATCCTTTAGGGGATAGGTGACAACATGCCGCCCGGGGGCCATCCAAATACGCGCCTCAGGGGCAATCCCCCGCGCAGAGATGACCGCCCGCCATGCGACCTGACCGGTGAACTGGGCCTCGGTTGGGGGAGACGCAAACATACGACAGATCGAATGGATTCCATCCGCCCCAAGGCAAAGATCGGACTCAAACTGGCCTTCGGTCGTCGTCAGCGTTCCTTCGAGCGACACGCTGGTACACCGCACCCCAAGGTACACCTTGGCGCCAGCGGCCTGTGCCGCGCGACCGATCATCCCGATCAACGAAGCCCGGTGGAAAAAGCGGTATGGGGGTGTCTGCGCGCTCAGATCAAAACGGGTCACCGGCTTGCCCGTTATCCCGTCCATCGGCACAACGGCGGCGGCACGCAGTGACGCCTCCTCCATGGCGTCACCGCACCCCAGCGCCTCTAGGACACGTGCGCCATTGGGCGTGATCTGAATGCCCGCGCCAACCTCTTTGATTTCGGGGGCCTGTTCAAAGACAGACACCTCGGCGCCCGTTTTGGCAAAGGCCAGCGCCGCGGTCAAACCAGCCATGCCGGCGCCCACAATCGCGATGCGCCGTCCAGAATTTTGGCCAGTTATCATCGACTTAGTCGTCGCGATGAACTTTTTCGCGGCGCTCGTGACGCTCTTGCGCCTCAAGGCTCATGGTTGCGATCGGACGCGCATCCAGTCGGCGCAGGCTGATTGGTTCGCCCGTCACCTCACAATAACCGTATTCCCCGTTTTCAAGACGGCGCAGGGCCGCATCGATTTTGGAAACCAGCTTGCGTTCGCGATCACGGGTCCGCAGCTCTAGCGCGCGGTCCGTTTCTTCGGAGGCCCGATCAGAAATATCAGGAATATTGCGCGTCGACTCTTTCATCGCTTCGATGGTGTCGCGGCTTTCTTCCAGAATATCCGCTTTCCAAGCCAATAGCTTGCGACGGAAATATTCCATCTGGCGGTCATTCATAAATGGTTCGTCCTCTGCAGGACGATAATCATCGGGTAAAAAAACTTCGGCCTTCATATTACTACCTATAGTAAGGCCATCGGCCGTGATCTGTGGGTTCTCGGCCATTTGGCACTCCCTTCCTCGGGGTCCGTTTACCGCCCCAGAGGAAATGAGTCACGATAAAAAAACGTGACGTACCCAAGAGTTGAACCCATGTGACAACATGATAGGGTCGCGTCCTGAAACACGAAGCCGGATAAAAATCATGCAATTTACTGGAACTGACAGCTATGTCGCCACAGAAGACCTAAAAATTGCTGTAAATGCGGCTGTGACGTTGCAACGACCACTGTTGGTCAAGGGCGAACCGGGCACCGGAAAAACCGAACTGGCGCGTCAAATTGCCCAAGGTTTGGGCGTTCCGATGATCGAGTGGAACATCAAATCCACCACCAAGGCCCAGCAGGGCCTCTATGAATATGACGCGGTGAGTCGCCTTCGCGACAGCCAGTTGGGCGACGAACGGGTCCACGATGTGCGCAACTACATCAAAAAGGGCAAGCTTTGGCAGGCGTTTGAGTCGGAACAGCGACTCGTTCTGTTGATCGACGAAATCGACAAAGCTGACATCGAATTCCCGAACGACCTGCTCCAAGAACTCGATAAGATGGAATTTCACGTCTACGAAACCGGCGAAACCATCAGCGCCAAGGTCCGCCCGATCGTGATCATCACCTCTAACAACGAAAAGGAACTGCCTGATGCGTTCCTGCGCCGTTGTTTTTTCCACTACATCCGGTTCCCCGACCTCGATACCTTGCGCAAAATCGTCGAGGTGCATCATCCCGGCATCAAGGATCGCCTACTGACCGCCGCACTGACCCAATTCTACGAAATCCGCGAAACCCCCGGCCTCAAGAAAAAACCGTCAACAAGCGAAGTTCTGGATTGGCTAAAATTGCTGTTGGCCGAAGACCTGAGCCCAGAGGATCTGCGCACCGACTCGGCGAATGCCCTGCCGCGGCTTCATGGTGCGCTGCTGAAAAACGAACAGGATGTTCATCTGTTTGAGCGGCTCGCGTTTATGGCGCGACAGCAACGATAACCACATCTTGCGGTGGCCATCCGGGCCACCCACAATTGCACTGCGACCAATCCGTCACGCTTGTGCAAAAAAAATGTCTATCTCCCAGTAGAACGATGATTTAGCGTCATTTTCCCGCACAAACACCCCATGTGCGGGCCACAAATCGCCTTGGGAAAGCCCCATTTCGATCCAAGGCTCGCCTCACTCGTTTGGCAGGTTCAGAGTGAGCTAATTGAGGAGAGCGATTTGACCAAGGCAAAAATGCCGGTCGATACTCGCCAGCTGGTTGCCTCGGATGAGGCGGCTTGGCGACAGTTGTGGACGGCGTATTTGGCGTTCTATGGCACCACCGTGCCAGAGGACGTTTACAAAACGACATTCGAACGCCTTTTGGGCGACGATCCACGCGATTTCTCGTGTCAATTGGCCATTGTGAACGATCAACCGGTCGGGCTGGTGCATTACCTGTTCCATCGCCACGGCTGGAAAGTTGAAGATGTCTGTTACCTGCAAGACCTCTATACCGCGCCGGACGCGCGGGGTTTGGGCGTCGGACGTCGGCTGATCACAGCGGTATATGACGCCGCAAAGGCGCATGGCACAACTTCGGTCTATTGGTTGACCCAAGAGGGAAACACCACCGCCCGCGCGCTATATGATCAACTGGCCACCCAAACGGACTTCATCAAGTACAATGGAGCCGTCGAATGAGAAAACTTGCGCTTGCGGCCATCACCGCCTTGACCGCCTGTACCCCGACCCAGAACTCCGCGCCGCCAACGCGCACTGTTTCACTGGGCAATGAACTCCCTGCGATGCAGAGCTTTGCAGTGCAGACGCCAACCGCATCCGTTCGATCGAATTACGAAATTGCGCAGGATTTTCTTGATCTTAGCTTCCGTCTTGAAAGTGGCCGTATCGTTCCGGTCCTGACCCGGTTCGAAGGCCCGATCACCGTCCGCATCCAAGGCGCAGCCAACCAGCAGATGGTCACAGATCTGCGCAATCTGCTGCATCGCCTACGCACCGAGGCCGGACTTGATATCTTTTTGACCGGCGCGAAAACAGCATCAATCACGATCGAGGCGGTCCCATCGGCCGAATTGACCCGCGCCGTCCCACATGCCGCCTGTTTCGTTGTGCCGCGCATCACCAGCTGGACCCAGTTCAAGGAATCGCGACGGACGCCAATGGTGGATTGGACAACGCTTGAACGCCGCGACCGTGCTGCGATCTTTATTCCGGCGGAAACAGCCCCACAGGAAACCCGCGACTGTCTGCACGAAGAACTGGCGCAGGCGCTTGGGCCGCTCAACGATCTGTATCGTTTGCCCGACAGCGTTTTCAACGACGACAATATGCACGCCGTGCTGACCAGCTTTGATATGCTGATCCTGCGGGCCTATTACGACCGCGATCTGCAAAACGGCATGAGCCGCGGCGCTGTGGCTGCGCGGTTGCCAGCCATCCTTGCGCGTCTGAACCCGCAAGGCCAGCGCGAGGCAGCGCCGCGCAATGACACATCGCGCGACTGGATTGAATCGATTGAAATCGCGCTGACATCCTCGAATTCGGCCATCCGCAGACGCGCGGCGGCGGAACGCGCGGTCAACCTGGCCTATGCCTATGGCTGGTCCGGCACGCGCCTTGGGTTTTCGCACTTTGTCTACGGTCGTCTGATGGTGGGCTATGACCCTGCCCTTGCCCATGCCGCCTTTGAGGCAGCGGCCCGCGAATATAACCGCGATCCTGCCGCAACGGCACAGCGGGCCCATGTCGCCGTCCAGTTGGCCAGCTATTCCCTTGCACGGGGTGACTATTTCCACACGCTGACACTGGCGGATCAGGCAATCCCGATTGCCGCCCGTTATGAAAACGCAACGCTTTTGGCGACATTGATGATGTTCAAGGCCGAGGCGCTGGAACATCTGGGTCGCGGCGAAGAGGCACAGGCGATCAGACTGGACAGTATGGCGTGGGCGCGATACGGGTTTGGCTCGGAACGCGATGTTCGTGCCCGCATGCGCGAGGTCGCCTCACTCGACCCAAATTGATCGGAGCAACCCTATGATCTACCCCTTGGCTGGTATCCTGCTTGGTGCACTTGTTGGCGCGTTTCAGGCCAAACGCAAAGGCGGCAAGGTTCTGGACATGCTGCAATGGGGCGCGGTGCTGGCGATCGTTTTCGGCCTGATTGGCCTGTTTGTTCTGATCTACATCGACCGCAGCTACGCCGCATCGGCGGTGTAATCCGATGTTTCTACGCTTCTTCGAAAACCTTCGAGGGGGCGGCGTGCCTGTGTCGCTGCGCGAATACCTCGCGTTTCTTGAGGCGATGAAAACCGATCTGGTCATCTATGACATCGAAGGGTTCTATTACCTTGCGCGTGTCACGATGGTCAAAGATGAACGGCACATCGACAAATTTGACCGCGCGTTTGCGGCAACCTTTGACGGGATGGAAAACATCTCGGTCGATGATGTGTTGAACGCTGTTGATTTGCCCAAAGACTGGCTTGAAAAGCTGGCCGAGAAATTCCTGACAGACGAAGAAAAGGCCGAGATCGAAGCGCTTGGCGGTTTTGAAAAATTGATGGAAACCCTGCGCGAACGGCTTGCCGAACAAAAGGGTCGCCATCAGGGTGGCAACAAGTGGGTCGGCACCGCCGGAACATCCCCCTTTGGTGCCTATGGCTATAACCCCGAAGGGGTTCGGATCGGCCAAGACAAATCGCGTCACAAACGGGCGGTAAAAGTCTGGGATAAAAGAGAATTCCAGAACCTAGACGACACGGTCGAGCTGGGCACGCGCAATATCAAGGTCGCGCTCAAGCGGTTGCGCAAATGGGCGCGCGATGGCGCAGCGGATGAGCTGGATCTGGATGGAACGATCCAGAAGACCGCAGAACATGGCTATCTGGATGTGCAAACCCGCCCCGAACGCCGCAATGCGGTGCGGGTCATCATGTTTTTCGATGTTGGCGGCAGCATGGACCCACACATTCGCGCGGTCGAGGAATTGTTCAGCGCAGCCCGCAGCGAATTCAAGCATCTGGAATATTACTATTTCCACAACTGCATCTACGAAGGCCTCTGGCGCGACAATGCCCGTCGGTGGCGCGAACAGATATCCACGTGGGATGTGCTGCGCACCTATGGGTCCGACTATAAGTGTATCATTGTCGGCGACGCCTCGATGTCCCCCTATGAGATCACGCACAAAGGCGGCGCGAACGAACATTGGAACAAAGAGGCGGGTCACACGTGGCTTGAACGGGTGCGGGAACAGTGGCCAGATCACATCTGGCTAAACCCGACGCCGCAAAAATACTGGGATTACACGGAATCCATCGGTTTGGTGCAGCAGGTGTTTGGTGCTGATCGGATGGTGCCGATGACGCTAAGCGGTCTGGAAACCGGCATGAAGGTCCTGCGATGAAGGTCATCAGCGTTCTGCGCGGCAAGCCTGAGCCGACCCCAGCCAAATCGGGCCTGACCGGTCATTTCAAGAAACTCGTGCCCCGCGCCGTGCGCATCGAACGGCTGGGCCTGTCGGGCGATACGATCTGTGACACGAAACATCACGGCGGAGTTGATCAGGCCGTGTATATCTTTGGCGATCTGGACCGGGTCTGGTGGGCCGAGCGGCTGGGCCGCGATGTGCCTGCAGGGTTCTTTGGTGAAAACCTGCTTTTGTCTGATCTGGCCAGCGCCACACTCTGCCTTGGTGACGTTTTGGCCATCGGTGATGTGCGGCTGCAAATCACCGCGCCGCGCATCCCTTGCGCAACATACGCCGCCCACATCGGAACGAAACACGCGCTCAAGGATTTCTTTGCCGCTGGCAGACCGGGCGCCTATGCCCGCGTTTTGTCAGAAGGGATAATCGAGGCGCGAATGACCGTTGACCACATGCTGTTCGATGGGCCGCGGATCACGGTCGTTGAAAACATGCAGGCTTATCAGGATAAGTTCCGCGACCATGAATTCCTGCGCCGCGCGCTAGAGGTCCCCGCCCATCACAAGCTGCACGAAATCGCGCGCGCCGCATTTGAATAAACCCAAACCACGCCCATATTACGGTCATGATCAGGTTTCTTCCCATTGTTATTGCGCTGGTGATCGGTGTGATCATGTATCGCGTGTCCGTCACCCGCACGCGCCGCGAACTTGACGCCAATTCCACCGAACTGGTTGATCCGCAATTGGACGCTGTCACCGGCAAAATGGCCGAGGTGATCGGCGTGCCCCGCATCAAGGTCAACATCTATGAAATCGAACCGATCAACGGTCTGGCCGACGCGGATGGGCGCATTTTCATCACCCGAGGGTTTTATCGCAAATTCCGGTCGGGCGAGGTATCGGCCGAGGAAATGGCCAGCGTCATCGCCCACGAAATGGGCCACGTTGCACTTGGCCATGCCAAGAAACGCGCGATTGATTTTTCGGGGCAGAACGCACTGCGCACCGCGCTGGCGATGATGCTATCGCGGTTTATCCCGTTCATTGGCGGTTATATCGCGGCGGGGTTGGTTAGCCTGCTGACCGCGCGATTGTCCCGCAATGACGAATACGAGGCTGACGCCTATGCTACTGCCCTGCTGATCAAGTCAGGGATTGGCGCGGGGCCGCAGAAAACGATGTTTGAAAAGCTAGAGGTGATGACCGGCGCGGCGGGATCGGCGATGCCCGCATGGTTGATCGGACACCCCAAACCCAAGCAGCGCATCGAGGCCATCACCAAGAACGAGGCCAAGTGGTCCTAGGATAGCGCCTTGGCCAATCGTGGCAGTCGCGCCTTTTTGAGCAAGCTGCGCATCGTCCAATCCTCGGTTGACAGCGCCCGCGCCTGCGCCAGCACCGCGTCACCGACCGCCTGCATCTGATCGGGATGATCCAGCCACAGACGATAAAGGAAGTTATCGGGATCAAACCGATCAATGCCTTCGTCCGCCAATAGGTTTTTGGGAAAATCCTTGGTGTTCACGGTTAAAATGGCATCGCAATGTCCCGCAACGGCGGCCGCCAAGACGTGGATATCGTTTTCATCCGGCAGCCATAGCCGCGCCTGAAGCCCATCATGCACCGGCACAATTGCCCGAGGAAACCGAACCGCCAGCGCGGCGATTTCGCCCCGTGCGATCACCTCGGCCCCGTCGCCCAATTTGACAGTGGCGCGGGCCCATTCCTCTAGGATGCGATCCGACCAGCGCGCCTCAAACAATCCTGCCGCTGCCGCGCCGGTGACAACCTCGCGCATGACGGTTGGGAACAGCACACAGGCGTCGATCAACACCCTCATAGACGGAAGAACACCGATTTGAGGTACCCGCTTTCGGCCAGTTGCGGCAGCAGCGGGTGATCGGCACCGGCATATCCGGTGTGGATGATCTGACTGCTGCGCCCTGCCCGTCCGATACCGCGCACACAGGCATTGCGGAATTTCCCCACCTCGGCGGCATGGGAACAGGAACACAGCACGAGGTATCCACCCTCGGCCACCAAAGGCGCAGCAAGCCGCGCAACCCGTTCATAGGCCCGCAATCCGGCCTCAAGCGCCTGTTTGTTCGGTGCAAACGCAGGCGGGTCGCAGATGACTACATCGAATTGCGCGCCTTCGTCATTTAGGGTGGTCAACACGTCAAAGGCATCGCCCTGACGGGTGCTGAAACGATCAGCGACGCCCATTGCCTCGGCCCCTTTGGTGGCCAGCGAAAGCGCATTTGCCGATCCATCAACGGCCATCGCACTGGCCGCGCGCCCCGCAAGTGTGGCAAGCCCAAAGCCGCCCACATGGGAAAACACATCCAGAACCCGCGCATCCCGCGCAAGGCCAGCCGCAAATGCATGGTTCGGGCGTTGGTCATAGAAAAGGCCGGTTTTCTGCCCGCCCATCACATCGGCCATATAGGTCGCGCCGTTCATGGGCACGGGGATTGGCGCATCAGGCGCGGTGCCGCGCAAAACCCGCATTTCTTCGGGCAGACCTTCTAGGCCGCGCGCCCTGCCCGACCCATTCATGATGACGGTCGAAACGCCCACAACCGAAACCAAGGCATCGGCAAAGGTCTCGATCCGCGTGTCGGCCCAGGCTGCGTTGGGTTGAATAACGGCAACATCGCCAAAGCGGTCGATAATCACACCCGGCAGGCCATCGGCCTCGGCGTGGATCAGGCGATAGAACGGGTCAGCAAACAGACGTTCGCGGTGGGCCAATGCCTTGGCCAGTTTGGCCGCGATCCAAGCGCCGTCAATCTCGGCCTCTAGGTCGCGATCCAGAACACGCGCGAAAATGCGCGACGCGGGGTTCACCGTCACCAGGGCCTGATCGCGCTGTTCGCCATCCTGCAGGATCGCGATGGACCCAGCGGCAAGCGCCTTGGTCCGGCGGTCGGTCACAAGTTCATTGGAGTAAACCCAAGGAAAGCCACGGCGGATATTGCGGGCGTCAACCTTTGGTTTCAGGCGGATAATCGGAAAAGAGGGCGCTGTCATAGCGCCCCCTTACCCTGTTTCGAATTGAACGGAAAGTCCGTTAGAACAGTGTCGCCGGATCAGCCGTACCGCTGAGTTCGTCCACCAGCGTCGCAACAAGGAAGCTGCTGACAAACAGGCGTTCGGTCACGCCGCGCTGTTCCATGGCAACAACCTGATCGCCCGATGGGTTATCGAGGACGGCCTCAACCATACGCGGGCCTTCGATCACCTCGCCTGTTAGGGCGTGGCGTACGGTCAGTATAAAGTGGACATCATAGTCACCGCCAAAGTTATAGCGGGTGCGCTGTGTCAGGCCGTGGAACTTGGTCAGTTGCAGGTCAACAACCACGGGGATCTGTCCGTCAAGACGCTCGGCGCCAAGGCTTGCAGCCTCTTCAAAAAGAACGCGCAGCTGTTCGTGACGGTCGCCCATAATGTCACCGCGCCAAACAATATCAGCACGCGGCTTGATCGAGTTTGCCTCGGACACGGTCAAGTCTTGTGGTACGACAATCCGGACATCCTGAACCTCATACGAACGAAGCACAGGGGTGTTGGGCGCCAAAATTCCAAGCTCGGGCGTCACGTTACGCGACACCGGTTCGGTTTGCATACAGCCAGCAACAGCGGCCATGACACACGACAACACAATTAGCTTCAAGAGTTTCATTTTCATCTACTCCACACGGGATTACCACTTTGGGTTAGTCGAAAGATGCTTTCGAATAGGGGCATAACTGTGGCAATTGATGACCATTTGTAAGAAATTCAATCAAAGCGAGAGGGGAAAATTACATATTTGGACCCCTGCCCCATAGACTGTTGTTAGCGCTATCAGTCTATGCTATCAGCCATCTCGACAGCGAACGGAGATTCTGATGGCCCTCAAGCAAACAATCGTTGACGTGACAAATCGCATCCGCGCACGCAGCGAGAAAACCCGCCAAGACTATCTGTCACGGATGGAACGTGCGGCGGCAGATGGACCGCGCCGCGCGCACCTGACCTGTGGCAATCAGGCGCATGCTTATGCCGCTATGGGACAGGACAAAGATGCGCTCGTCGAGGGGCGCGCGCCAAACATTGGCATTATTACCGCCTACAACGACATGTTGTCCGCGCACCAACCCTATGAAACCTACCCACAGTTGATCCGCGACGCTGCGCGCGCTGTGGGCGCAACGGCACAGGTGGCTGGCGGTGTTCCCGCAATGTGTGATGGTGTGACCCAAGGCCAGACAGGCATGGAACTGTCGCTGTTTTCGCGCGATGTGATCGCCTTGGCCGCAGGTGTTGGTCTGTCGCACAACACATTCGACTCGGCCCTCTATCTGGGGGTGTGTGACAAAATCGTTCCCGGCCTGATCATGGCTGCGGCGACCTTTGGCTATATTCCCTCTGTCTTTGTTCCTGCCGGTCCGATGACCAGCGGCTTGCCGAACGACGAAAAGGCCCGTGTCCGGAACCAATTCGCAACCGGCGAAGTTGGCCGAAAGGAACTGATGGCCGCAGAAATGGCCAGCTATCACGGTCCGGGCACCTGTACCTTCTATGGCACAGCAAACACCAACCAGATGCTGATGGAGTTCATGGGCCTGCACCTGCCAGGCGCCAGCTTTGTGAACCCAAACACACCTCTGCGCGAGGCATTGACCACCGCAGCGGTCGAACGTGCCGCGCAAATCACGGCATTGGGCAACGCCTTTACCCCTGTGTATGACGTGCTCGACGAACGCGCGTTTGTGAACGGCATCGTCGGCCTGATGGCCACCGGCGGATCAACAAACCTTGTTCTGCACCTGCCTGCGATGGCGCGTGCGGCGGGCATTATCCTAGACATCGAAGATTTTGCCGACCTGTCGGCGGCTGTGCCGCTGATGGCCAAGGTCTATCCAAACGGGCTTGCGGATGTGAACCATTTCCACGCTGCGGGCGGTCTGGGCTTTATGATCGACCGTCTGTTGAATGCCGGTCTACTGCATGACGATGTTAAGACGGCGGCGGGTGACGGTCTTGAACGCTATGCGCAAGAGCCAAAGCTGATCGATGGTCGTGTCGAATACGTCGATGGCCCGAAAGAGACACTAAATGACAAGGTTCTGCGTGGATGCGACGAACCGTTTAGCCCGACCGGCGGCCTTGCCCAACTGAACGGCAACCTTGGTCGCGGCGTGATCAAAGTGTCGGCAGTGGCGCCAGAACGCCACATCATCGAAGCCAAATGCCGCGTTTTCCACGATCAGTATGACGTGAAAACGGCCTTCCAGAACGGCGAGTTCACCGAAGACACCGTTGTTGTCGTCCGGTTCCAAGGCCCCTCAGCCAACGGTATGCCGGAACTGCATTCGCTGACGCCGACCCTGTCGGTGCTGCAAGATCGCGGTTTGCGCGTTGCCTTGGTCACCGATGGCCGCATGTCGGGTGCGTCAGGCAAGGTGCCTGCCGCCATTCACGTCAGCCCAGAGGCCGCCCATGGCGGGCCGCTGTCGTTGCTGCAAGATGGCGATGTTGTGCGACTGGATGCAACCAACGGCACCATCGACGTATTGAACGTTGATCTGTCGACCCGCACCCCCGCGGTTGCCGATCTATCGGGCAACGGCAATGGCGTTGGCCGCGAACTTTTCGAAGCTTTCCGCCGGAACGTTGGACCGGCTACCGAAGGCGCTGCGGTTGTCGTATAAGATCGACGACTCATCACACCTATCCACGGGCCCTGCCCGCAACCAAAGGAAATGTCATGACACCCGAAGCTGCTTCGATTGAAGCCCGCAAAGTTTGTGAACTTGCGCCGGTCGTTCCTGTCCTTGTCGTGGAAAATGCTGCAACAGCCGCTGATCTGGCGGCCGCGCTGGTCAAGGGCGGCCTGCCCGCGCTTGAGGTCACCCTGCGCACCGACGCTGCGCTGGACGTTATCCGCGAGATGTCGCAGGTCGAAGGCGGCGTTGTTGGCGCAGGTACCCTGTTGACACCTGCCGACGTCGAAAACGCCAAGGCAGCGGGTGCCAAGTTTGGCGTCGCCCCTGGTGCGACAGACAAACTGCTGGATGCATGTGAGGCGAACGACCTGCCGTTGCTGCCGGGTGCCGCAACCTCGTCCGAGGTGATGCGCCTGCTAGAGCGTGGCTATACCGTGCAGAAGTTTTTCCCAGCCGAGGCAAACGGCGGCGCACCTGCGCTCAAGGCGATTGGCGCACCGTTGCCACAGGTGAAATTCTGCCCGACTGGCGGCATCAGCCTAAAGAACGCTGACGCATACCTGTCGCTGTCGAACACCTTGTGTGTTGGCGGTAGCTGGGTTGCCCCCAAGGATCTGGTGACTGCAGGCGATTGGGACGGCATCACCGCGCTCGCCGCCGAAGCGGCCAAGCTGCCACGATAATTAATGCTGATGCAGGCGGCCCGCACGGCCGCCGCGTCTTTTGGGGGCGGTTGCACGCTGTTGCGCCGCCTTCAACGTGATGATCATCGGGTGATCGGCCGACTGATCGGCATGACGGTCCAACAACGCAGCGATCAGCGCTTGTTCATCTTGCCCCACTGGCACCTTCAACGCCCAATCCAGAAAAATTGATCTGCATTCGCCTTCGGTAATTCCGTCAATACGGAAGGCTTCGGTGATAACGCCCGTCGGATCAATCTTGTCCGTCATCGTCAGTTTGGTCCCTGTCCAACAACCGCGCAATCGCCGCATTCGCCGCGGCGGCGGTCTGTGCCATCGTTTGCCCCAGCGCATCGAAAGTGTCATGGCCGGTTTCCCGCAAAATAAACCTACGCCCCCCTTCGCCAAGGGCTTGGGGGTCAACTTTGTCGCCGGTCAATAATTTCGCCGACATCTGTAGACGCCAGTATAGATCGGCCGAGGCCGTCAAGGCCGCGCCATCTGCGGCATCAAAGAGCCCCGCCGCGACACCGGCCGCGATTTGGTCCGCCGTCGTGCGTGCATCGCTGCCCGCCAGCAACGTCGCTGTCTGAACCGATAGTTCAACATCCTGAAGCCGACCTGCGCCGATCTTGGCCTCCCACGCGCCGTGACCGGTTTTGGCGCTGGCGATGCGGTCGCGCATATCGGCGACATCGCCGCGAATGTTCGGGCCCGTGGCCTTGTCCGTTAGAACCGCGCGCCGGATCGCCTCGACCTTTTGGCCAAGCGTTTCAGATCCGGCAATGGCACGCGCGCGGGTCAGCGCCAGATGTTCCCACGTCCACGCCTCGTTGCGTTGATAGCTGTCGAACGAGGCAACCGACGTCGCGATGGGGCCTTGGCGACCCGACGGGCGTAGACGCATGTCGACCTCATACAGCCGACCATCGGCCATCGGCGCTGTGACCGCTGTCACCAGCGCTTGGGTCAGGCGCGCGTAATAGGCGCGGGTTTGCAGGGGGCGCGGTCCGTCGCTGGCGTCAACGCCAGCGTCATCATAGATCATGATCAGATCAAGGTCCGACCCCGCATGAAGCCGACCCGCCCCCAGCGATCCCATGCCCAGGACGACCGCGCCGTTGCCGGGCATCGAACCGTGTTTGCGGGCAAATTCCTGAACCACGGTGGGCCACATGCCGCGAATGACCGCTTCGGCCAGATCGGCATATTGCCGTCCGGCCTGATCGGCATCAATCAGCCCGCGCAGATGGTGAACGCCAATGCGGAAATGCCATTCCTTCATCCAGCGGCGGGTCAGGTTCAATTGCGTTTCATAATCGTCCGACCCGGACATAACGCGCGTCAAACCATCGGTTAGATCACCCACGTCCGGCCATGGCGCAAAGAAATCCCCCCCAATCACCATATCCAGAACCGACGCATTGCGGCTGAGGTACTGCGACAGCGCGGGCGCAGTGGCGCAAATATCCACAATCAACTGAAGCAGTTGCGGGTTGGCATTAAAGAGCGAAAACAACTGAACACCCGCAGGCAAACCGCGCAGGAACCCGTCAAAATTCCTGAGCGCCTCTTCGGGCTGAGCGGCCTGTTGCAGGTGATCAAAGATACCCGGCTTCAGCCGTTTGAACAGCTCGACCGCGCGGTCCGACCGGAACGCCGGATAGCTGAACCAGACCTCTTCGTAATCGGCGCCAAAGCTTGCAGTGTCGGGCGCGGTGCCAGCGGCATCGGGCGCGAAAAAGCCCTCGGTCAGGCTATGCACCTCTTCGAAACGGTCGGTCATCTCGCGTTTCAGATCACCAACATCGCGATCCATAAAGGCCGCCAACCGATCCCAGTTTTCCCCATTGGCAGGCAGGCTATGGGTTTGTTGATCCCCGATCATTTGTAGACGGTGTTCGACCTCGCGGTGGAAACTATAGTGATCATAGAGCCGTTTATTGACGTCATCCGGCACCCAGCCCGCTGCGGTCAAGCGATCAAGCCCAGTTTTCGTGTCGCGCACCCGCAATGACGGGTCACGCCCCCCCGCGATCAATTGACGGGTCTGGGTGAAAAACTCGATCTCTCGAATACCGCCACGACCCAGCTTTACGTTATGACCATCAAGGTTCAGCGCACCGCCAAGCCCCTTGTGGTCGCGGATACGCAGCCGCATGTCATGGGCGTCCTCAATGGCCGCGAAATCCAGATGCTTGCGCCATACAAACGGCGTCAGTGTCTTTAGAAACCTCTCGCCCGCCTCGATCGCGCCTGCGGCGGCACGCGCTTTGATATAGGCCGCGCGTTCCCACGTCCGCCCAACGGATTCGTAATACCTTTCGGCCGCTTCGGTCGAAATGCAAACAGGCGTCACACTCGCATCTGGCCTTAGCCGCAGATCGGTCCGAAAAACATACCCCCCCGAGGTCGTGTCTGACAGCAGCGCGGTCATCTTGCGGGTCGCCCGAACAAAGCTGGATCTGGCCTCAGCAAAATCGGAGGGATCAAAACGGGTTTCATCAAACAGCATGATCAGGTCGATGTCCGAGGAATAGTTCAACTCGAACGCGCCGCCCTTGCCCATGGAAATCGCGATCATTCCAGCGCAATCGGGGCCAACCTCGCCACTGACGCCGGGCAGCTTGCCGCGTTTGACCTCGGCGGCAACAACCGCGCGCATGGCCGCCTGAGTGGCCGCATCCGCCAGACGGCTGAGCGCCCGTGTCACCTGTTCCAGCGACCAAACGCCCCCAAGATCGGCCAACCCGATCAGCAAGGCCCCACGGCGTTTCGCCTGCCGCAAGTCCTGCGCGATGTCCGGCATGGGAAAGTCGCCAAGGCCGTCGATCAGCCCGTCAAACGCCGCCTCGGGGTCCTCCAAGGCGGCGGCCAGCCAGTCAGCCTCGCGCACCATAAGGCCGCCCAGATAGGGGCTACACCCCGCAACGCCGCGCAAAAATTCATTGAGTGATGGTGACACCAACAGGTGATCAGGAACCGAATTGGCCCGATGGGGATCAAACGGACGGGGCGCACGGATAAGGCGGTCTGCAAAAGTCATAAAACCATTGTGCCTTGTGCGTGGATGGCGTCAACTTGGGAAAACCATCACCGGAGCAGAAATGAGCAAAAGCCTGAAACGCGTGAGAACCGCCCTGATCGCCGCCGGCATCACCGATGAACCGCTGGAAATGGGCGAAACCCGTACCGCACAGCAGGCGGCGGACGCTGTGGGCTGTGCCGTTGACCAAATCGCCAAGTCGATCATCTTTCGCGCGGAAACCACCGGCGAGGCAGTGCTGTTCCTAACGGCGGGCGGCAATCAGGTTGATCCAATGAAAGCGACCGACCTTGTGGGCGAACCCTTGGGCAAAGCAGATGCCGCCCTGATCCGTAGCCAGACAGGGTTTGCCATCGGGGGCGTGTCGCCTGTGGGGCATCTGTCGCCGATCCGCTGTTGGATTGACCCGCGATTGCTGGAATTCGAAAAAGTCTGGGCCGCAGCGGGTACACCGTGCCATGTTTTTCCAATTGAACCGTCACGTTTGCCTGACTTGACAGGTGGAAAGGTTGCGAATTTCACCGCATGACGGACGAAAATTACATTTAAAATCAATGGAAAATGCCAAAGCGCATGGGGTATGTAAAAAACTTTAACATCATCCCTTGAAAGCGGGGCATGGGCACCCAATCTGTTGTAATGTGAAAGCGATTTACATTTCCCAACGAGGAGCCCGCAAATGACCGAGACGACCGCAAACGTACCAACCTACACCCCTGCCAAACGCCAATCGTGGCTTGCCCGCGCAGAAGCATGGCTTGACGAACGTGGCAAAGGCGCATGGATCGCCGCCATGGTGGTTGGCTTTATCTTCTTCTGGCCTGTTGGCCTTGCCCTTCTTGCATATATGATCTGGAGCAAACGTATGTTCAGCAAAAACTGCAGCACCCGCCGTGGCCACGGCATGTCGGCCACAACATTCCGCAGCACTGGCAACACCGCCTTTGACGCATACAAGGCCGAAACCCTGCGCCGTCTGGAACAGGAACAAGACGACTTCGAAGCGTTCCTGGAACGCCTGCGCGAAGCCAAGGACAAATCAGAGTTTGACCAGTTCATGGATGATCGTGCGAAACAGGCACACGCAGAAAACAAAGAAGACGCATAACGTCTGGCATGGTGGGGCCATAACGGCCCCACCACGACACCCAACATGAGGGGGACACTTTGATGACTTTTCAACAAAACATTCAAAACAGCGCCCAGAAACAGGGCATGAGCCTTAGCTCGGTTTATGTGATTACATTGGTGGCCTATGCGGCCTTTGCGATCCCGGTGACCATCATCGCCTTTGATGCCGCCTGGTTTGCCGGCGTGACTGTGGCGATCTGTGTCGCGGGTTTGTGGCCCAAAATGCCCAAGGCCCTGACCAAACCGGCCCCTGCGGTCGAGGTGGCACAGGTTGTGCCAAGCGCCGACACCGGTCGCCGCAGCAGTGGCAACGCCAGCTTTGACGCCTACCGTGACGATATGCTGGCCCGCCTTGAACAGGAACAAGATGATTTTGAGGTCTTTCTTGAACGCCTGCGCGCCGCCAAAGACGCCACCGAATTCGACAATTTCATGGACGAACGGGTCAAACGCCTGACCAAGGCTCCGATCGCCCACCCACAAACCTAAGCCCCTGCCCCGCAGGGCCACCCACACGGGGGATTGATGATGACATTTTACGACGAAACCCTTTCCAGACTTCCCGATCCGAGCGTTCGCCCGGACTATTACAAAAACGTTCCTTTCAAACGATTTATGGCGTGGCTCATCGACATCACGATTGTCGGTATTGTCTCGGCGATCATCGTCCCCTTTACGGCCTTTACCGCGGTGTTCTTTTTCCCCGCACTTTTGTTGGTCATCGGGTTCCTTTATCGCTGGTTCACGCTGACAAGCCGCTCGGCCACATGGGGTATGCGGATGATGGCAATTGAATTCCGCACGAATACCGGTGAACGATTTGATAGCGGGAATGCCTTTTTGCATACCCTTGGCTATAGCCTGACGATCTCGACCGGTGCCCTTCAGTTGGTGTCAATCTTCCTGATGTTGATCTCAGATCGCAAACAGGGTCTGACCGATCACATTATGGGGAGTGCCGCTATAAATCGCCCCTTGTAGGACGTTAGTAGTTAGGCTTGGATGATAGGCGTGAGGTTGATACCCTCGCGCCATAACTTTTTGAATGTGGTACATGCGTCATAGTTTGCCAACAGCCCCGCAGTTTTATGTGACTGCCCCTCAGCCTTGTCCGTACCTTGACGGACAGGTCGAGCGTAAGCTGTTCACGGCCCTTCAGGGTGAAAATGCGGCCGAGCTGAATGACAAACTATCGCAGCAAGGGTTCCGTCGATCCCAGAACGTTCTGTATCGCCCATCCTGTCAGGATTGCGCGGCATGTTTGTCGGCCCGCATTGACGTATCCAAGTTTAAGCCAACCCGGTCACAGCGCAGAACCTTGAATAAAAACAAGGGATTGTCGCGCCGTGCGATTTCGCCGTGGGCGACAGACGAACAGTTTGAACTGTTCCGACGCTATCTGGATAGCCGTCATGCGACCGGCGGCATGGCGGATATGGATCTGTTTGAATTTGCCGCAATGGTCGAAGAAACACCGATCCGCACGCGGCTGATCGAATATACCGAAACCAACCCCGAGAGCGGTCAGGATAGTCTGCGTGCGGTCGGCCTGACGGACGTATTGGCCGATGGTCTGAGCATGGTGTATTCGTTCTTTGAACCGTCGCTGCAGGCGCAGTCCCTCGGCACGTTTATGATTCTCGATCACATCGAAATCGCCAAGAGCATGGACCTGCCATATGTCTATTTGGGCTATTGGGTGCCCGGCAGCGAAAAAATGGCCTATAAGGCCAAGTTCAGCGGGCTAGAGGTATTTTCGGGTGGCGCATGGTCGCCGCTGACGGATCAATCGATCTATGAAAACGACCGCCATCCGCTGTCTGTGGAACCCATTGCCGAACAGGTGTCCAAGATCAGCCTACCGGGCAAGATCGACCTCTAGTTCCCCCACTCTTCCGCTTCAAAAGTAACGGGCCCCGAAGGGCCCGTTTTTGTTAGTTCAGCAGGTTGGGTACAATCGTCACTACCGTCGGGAAGAAGTAGAGCAACAACAGCCCCAGCATCTGGATCAACACGAACGGGATCACACCGCGATAGATGTGGCCAGTCGTAACCGACTTGGGCGCCACCCCGCGCAGATAGAACAACGCGAAACCGAACGGCGGGGTCAGGAACGAAGTCTGCAGGTTTACAGCGATCATGATGGTCACCCACTTTGGATCAAACGACCCGCCGTAAATCACCGGTCCAACAATCGGGATC
Organism: Marivivens sp.; assembly: GCA_965215785.1. Taxonomy (GTDB): domain Bacteria; phylum Pseudomonadota; class Alphaproteobacteria; order Rhodobacterales; family Rhodobacteraceae; genus Marivivens. The sequence goes on from OZ244120.1 coordinate 2,653,554, forward strand.
ACGATGTAGATGATCTCGAGGAAGTCGAGCACGAAACCGAGAATAAACAGAACCAACATCACGATGATGAATGCGGTCAGTTCATTTTCAAAGCTGCGCAGGAACTGTTGGATATAGTGTTCGCCGCCAAAGGAAATCAGCACAAGGTTCAACAACTGCGACCCGATCAGGATGGTGAACACCATCGAGGTCACCTTGGCCGTTTCGCGCACCACAGGTGACAGGATGCCTTCGCGCCAGAGCAGCAGGCACGACGCAAAGATGCCGTACATCGCATAGAGGAACGCGCCAAAGGCCACAGCGAAACCGACCTTATTTTCAAAGGTCATGCTGTCATTGATCCGCATGTCGAAATTCGAGCCGACAACCAGCATGATCACAATCGCCGCAGCGGTGTTGATCACCAGACGGGCCGACATCCCCATGGACACCAGTTTGCGGCCAGCCGCCAACAGGATCGCACCACCCGCACCAAGCGCAGCCGCCGGTGTTGGGTTGGTGATCCCGCCAAGGATCGATCCCAGAACCGCGACGATCAGGACCAGTGGTGGGAACACCACGGCAATGATTTCATTGCGCGACAGACGGATCGCGGCCTCTTTGGCGCCGATATAGCACAAGAAGACAGGGATCGCGGCCAATAGGAACGTCACGCCCGAGCTGGTCACCGGTGTGATCAGCAACGCATCTACCGCCAGCAGCGACGCGATACCCGCAACACCGATCAACAGCGGACGTGGCGATGCGGTTGGATCGATACCGCGCCCAAAGACGAGGATCAGTCCAACAATCACGGCAATGGTGGCAATGCCAGAACCGATTACCGGCGCATCCGCGATTTTTTCCGCAATCAGGGCTTCACGCTCTTCCACGCTCAACTGACGGGCCTCGGCCACACCACCTGCGGCGTCGATTGCGGCCTGTTCGGCGACGGCCTGATCCCATGCGTCCTGACCGTGCAGGTCGATCATGCTGGCCTGACACTCTTCACCCACGCTTGTGCGCAGGCTGGCGGTTTGACCAGCGTCGGTAAAGCTATCGACGATGATCGACTGGCTACCGGTGATACCGGCCGACGACAGACCAACACTCAGCACAATGATACCAATCGGTGCGCCCAGCAGCCAAATCAGCTTTTCCTGAGCGCTGGCTGGGATCGATTGCACGCCTTCCATCTGCACCGCAGGTGCCTTGGATGGATTGATCAGCGCATAGCCAAAGGCATAAGCGGCATACAGGACCGCCAGCAAGATGCCCGGCAGCAAAGCGGCCTGGAACAACGTACCGACCGACACAACAGCCGGTTCACCAAGGAAGGTCAGCGCATCGGAACAGCCCGCAAGCTGTGCGCGCTCTTCTTGGGCGGCGGAATAGAGATCACCCGCCAGCGTGCCCAAAAGAACGATCACGATCGAGGGCGGAATGATCTGGCCCAAGGTTCCAGACGCCGCGATGACGCCGGTGGCCAACTCGGGCGAGTAGTTGTTTTTTAGCATGGTTGGCAGCGCCAGCAGACCCATGGTCACAACAGTCGCACCAACAATACCGGTCGAGGCCGCAAGGAAGGCACCAACAACAACAATCGACACAGCCAAACCGCCCGGCAGCGGACCAAAGACGTTGGCCATTTTGGTCAACAGCTCGTCCGCGATCCGGCTGCGTTCCAGCATGATGCCCATCATCACGAACATCACAACCGCCAGCAGGGTTTCGATGGATTGGCCCGCCAGAACACGTTCGTTCATACGGTTCACGATGAACGAAATGTTGCGGTCCATGGCCAGTTCCCATCCTTGCGGGAACACAGGGGCCGCATATCTGGGCAGATCCGGATAGGTAAAGACCGAGATCGTGTCAGGTCTCACCCCCTCTTTGATCAACTCGGCGTAGGCCGCCGTAGAGGTATCAATACCTTGGTGGATCAACAGGCCCGCGCTATCCAGGCCCGCAATAATCGCAAAGGAAATGACCGCCGCGCCACCGATGGCAAAAGCCACCGGAAAGCCCGACAAGATGGCCCCGAACAACGTCAGGAATACGATGATCAGGCCAATTTCAATGCCGTCTAGTCCGAACATTTGTCTTGTCCCCTGCCCTTAGTGAATTTCTGCGACCAGCTCGGCCTGTTCATCGCCGAGGTTGTCTTTGTTGAGGTATTTGCCTTCGGACTCGGGGCCTTCTTTGCGTTCGAGGTACGAACGATAGAAGAAGGCAACAGCGTGCATCAGCACCAGCGCCGTGTAAGCCAAGAGCAGCATCTTAAAGAGGAAATACGCGTTGAAACCGTTTGGCGAAAAGCCGATGGTTTCCACATTCCAGCGCACCGCAGGTGCCTTGCGCATTACCTTTTCCAGCGTATCAGACGCCGAAATGTTCGGGGTCATCAGGTGACGCCACATGAAATACCAACCGTAGAGCCAGACCAGAACCGCCGCAGGGAACATAAAGAACACGGCCCCCAGCATGTCGATGGTTTTCTTGGTGCGATAGCTGACCGCCGAATAGACCAGATCCACGCGGACGTGCCCGCCTTGTACAAAGGTGTAGGTCACACACAGTGCCACGATCAGCGCATTGTAGAATTTCAAGCTTTCGGACCACCAGCTTACGTCAAAGCTAAATCCGATGCCAAATCCGAAACCAATTTCGGACACCGCAAACACGCGTTGCAAAAAGATGATCACGATCTGGATCAACACCATCGCAAGACCCGCCCATGCCATCGTGCGACCGACGGAATTGGCGATGGTTTCCAGAACGCGCACACAGCCCCACATGAACTGGTTCCGCCAAAAACCGATTGCGGTGATGATCAGAATTGCCGTGAAGATCACAAAGAAGAATTCGATCGACCCACCGTAGTACACAAACCGCAGCAACGACTGCTTGGTCTCGGTGCTGCTAAAGCTGCCGCCCATATCAGCAACCCACCCCAGCCACGTGCCGGGATTGCTGATCGCGTATCCCAGATTGTAAAACGATTCCAGAAAGTTGCCTGCAGCCCATTGAAGCGGACCACCCGCTTCGAATTTATCCAGACAAGAGATGGTATTGTCGACTTGAGCGGCGAAAAAGCCGCTGCATTCAATGTCTTCTTCCATGGGATCCCCGCGTATTGCACCGTTCTAGCGGCGCAATCTTGTTGAAAATCGGGCCCGCCGAATGGCGCGCCCGATCAAAATTACCGATCGACTGAATTAGCCCAGTACGCGGTCACGCTGCGTACGGTAGGCACCTTCCGAACGGGTGATCCAGTTCGACGATGCTTTCATCGATGCTTCGGCCGAGTTGCGGATACGTGCGAACAGTTCGTCGCCCATGTACTGATCCAGGGTTTCCGAAGCGGCGTTGCCCATTGCATCCCAAACGGTTTCTGGGAATTCCAGAACCTTCACGCCACCAGCCTGCAGACGCTGCAGGGCCGCACCGTTGTTGGCAAGGAACTGCGCCAGGTTGTTCTGGTGCGCTTCTGCCGATGCGACTTCGATGATTTTCTGGTGTGCTGGCGACAGGCTGTCGAACACGTCGCGGTTGGTTGCCAGCGACAGACCTGCACCTGGCTCGTGGAAGCCAGCGGTGTAGTAGAACTTGGTGATTTCCTGGAAACCGGCTTTTTCGTCAGCCCATGGGCCGATCCACTCGGTGCCGTCGATGGCGCCCGAAGCCAGCGCTTGGTACACTTCTGCGCCTGGCAGGTTCTGTACCGAAGCACCCATTTTACCAAGTGCCTGACCACCAAGGCCTGGCATACGGAACTTCAGACCTTGGAAATCTTCTGGTCCGTTGATCTCTTTCGAGAACCAGCCGCCAGCCTGAGCACCGGTGTTACCGGCCAGGAACGATTTCAGACCAAAGATCTGGCCCAGTTCATCGTGCAGCTCGTGGCCGCCATCGTAGTAGTACCAGTTCACCAGTTCCTGCGCGGTCAGACCGAACGGAACAGCGGTGAAGTAGGCATAGCCTGGGTGCTGGTTAACGAAGTAGTAGTCAGCGCCGTGGTACATGTCAGCCTGACCCGAGGTCACAGCGTCAAAGACTTCGAACGCACCAACCAGTTCGCCTGCTGCTTTCAGGTCAACGGTCAGCATGCCATCCGACATTGCGGTGATGGTGTCTGCGCAACGCTGGGCTGCGTCATGTACGCCTGCCAGACCGCGACCCCAGGTCGTAACCAGTGTCAGGGTGCGCTTGCCTTGTGCGTATGCAGGTGCTGCCAGAGTTGTTGCTGCAGCTGCGCCACCGCCAAGTGCGGTGGTCCGTAGAAATGAACGACGGTCCATGTATTCCTCCCATGATGACAGCCCTCTCCCTAGGGGCCGTCGATTTGTAGTGCAGTCAGCTTAGGCAGGCATTGGTATGAAAGAAATACCAATTACTACGTAGAGCCTACGTATTTTGCCGACTTGTTAGCCATAACAGTCGCCTGACCGACCCCAAAAACCGAACGCTTCCCTTTGCCAATCGCGCGATTTCGCACTATCGAATCGACATGTCTTGGCGTGAACGCATCCGAAATTGGCTGAGTTTCAGCTACGGTCAGAAGCTGTTTCTGATCGCCACATTGCCGTTCATTTTTGCCGTCGTCGTGATCGCCACAGTGGTCGAACGACAGTCGCGCGCCCTTGCTGAACGCGAGATTAAGGCATTGGAAAATCAACTTATTCAGGCAAAACGGGATGAGCTGCGCAATTACCTGTCGCTGGCACGAACCGCCTTTATCAACATCTATGGCCGGGCTGCCCCCGACGACGAACTGGCCAAGCTAGAGGTCACGCGAATCCTGTCGTCGATGCTCTATGGTCAGGACGGCTATTTCTTTGTGTTCGACTATGACGGAAACAATCTGGTTGCGCCGCGACAAACCGACCTGATTGGCCGCAATTGGATCGGGTTGACCGATAGAAATGGCGAAATCATCACCGACGAGCTGATCACACTTGCCCGCAGCGGCAGTGGCTATCACACCTTTGTCTGGCCGCGCCCTTCGACCGGCGAAGATGGTCAGATGATCGTTTATGTCAACGGCCTACAGGATTGGAAGTGGGCGATCGGGACCGGCATCTTTATCGACGACGTGCTAAATACGGTCGCCGCCGCCAAGGCCGAAGTCGAGGAACGGATCGAACGCACATCGCTGTTCATCCTTATGATGACGATGATCGCGCTGTTTGCCGTTTTTGCGTCTGGAATGTTCCTGAATATCCGCGAACGCCGTCTGGCCGACGCCAAGCTAAAGGAACTGACCCAGCGGATCATCGACACCCAAGAAGAGGAACGCGGCCGCGTTGCGCGGGAACTGCATGACTCGATCTCTCAGATGTTGGTTGGTGTGCGCTATAAGCTGGAACTGGCCAAGCGGCGCCTCGGCACCGATGATCCCAAGGCGCAAGACAGCCTTGAACAAGGGATCAATAGTCTGGGCGGCACCATCCAAGAGGTCCGCCGGATTAGCCGCGATTTGCGCCCTGGGATGCTGGATGATCTGGGTCTGGGGCCCGCCATTCAGTCGCTGACCGATGATTTCAGCACCAGAACAGGCATCGAAACACAGTTTGAAACCGTGGTGTTCCGTGGGCGTCTGGACCGGGAGTCCCGCATCGCCCTCTATCGGATCGCGCAAGAGGCGCTGACCAACATCGAACGCCATTCCGGCGCGACCGAGGTCAAGGTGAACCTGCGCGGCACACGGCGCGGGGCGATCCTAAAGATTGCCGACAATGGACGCGGTATGAAATGGCCCGTCCCTGCCCGCCGCACCAAAGGCGGCTTGGGCATGCGCAATATGTTAGAACGACTTGAACAGCTTGATGGCACCTTGACCGTTACATCAGACGATAGCGGCACAACAATCGAGGCACAGGTGCCACTGACCCATATGCTGGCGCCGATCAGCCGCCGCACCGACGACAAAAGGACACACAGTCAATGACCATACGCATTGTCATCGTGGACGATCACCCGATGGTGGTCGAAGGCATTCAGGCCATTTTGGAAACCTACGACGATATTGAGGTCGTCGGCGCGCTTTGTAACGGGCAACAGGTGGTTGACCGCGTCGAAGAGCTTAATCCCGATGTGATCCTGCTGGACCTGAACATGCCGGAAATCAACGGCCTGTCAGCAACCGAGATGATCCTAGAGCGTCGGCCGGAAACGCGCATCCTGATCCTGTCTATGCACGACCGGCCCGAGTATATTTCCTCGGCGCTGAGCCATGGGGCGCGTGGGTATATCCTCAAGGATGTTCCGACCGACGAAATCCGCCATGCGATTGATGTGGTGATGTCCGGCGAACAATACTTGTGTACCGGCGCCCAAGGTATTCTTAAACCTGCAACCGCAGGCGGGACCGAGGCGCTGACCAGCCGCGAACAGACCATTTTGCTGGAGCTTGCGTCGGGCAAGTCCAACAAAGAGGTCGCCCAAGCCTTGGATATCTCGGTACGCACTGTCGAAACCCACCGCAAAAACATCAAGAACAAGCTGGGGATCAGTTCGACCGCTGGCCTGACCCGCTATGCGATGGAACACGGTGTGTTGCAGGGAACGGGGCGCGTCTGATCACTGAATAGCGCGCGTCGTGGCCAGCTTGAGGCCAAAGCCTACAAAAACCACCCCTGTGATGCCGCGCAGCCAAGTTTGGAACCGTGGGCTTTTGGCGGTGGATGTGACCGTCGCGAACAACATCACCATTGCGCCGAACCATACCGCGTTGATCAGTGAATGCAGGAACACCAAAAGGAACGCAGCCCCCGCACCGGCCTGCGCTGGGTCGATAAATTGCGGAAAGGCCGCCAGATAAAACATTGAAACCTTTGGGTTTAATGCGTTTGCCAGGAACCCTTCAACAAAGGCCGCGCGCAGTTTGCGTTTCCGTTTAGCCGGCTCAACACCGCCCTGAACACCGCCCCGCAGCGCGGCGCGCAGGTTCTTGATCCCGATCCAGATCAGATAGGCAGCACCCGCATATTTGACGATTGAAAAGGCCAGGGACGATTGGACCAGCAGGATCGACATCCCCAGAATGGACAGGGCGCCGTGCAGGTAAAACGCCGCGACAAATCCGGCGACATTGGCGAATGCGGCCGTGCGGCCAGAGGTTGGCACCGTTTTGGCAATCAAAACGCCGTTTGGCCCGGGGGACATCACCAACAGCGCCGCGACCAAAGACAATGTCAGCATCTCAGCCAGCGTCATGATTGCCCCCAGTCCCAAAAACACATGGCAAAACCATAGGCAGGATCGCGCCCGACCGATAGCCACAAAAAACCGCCGTTGCGGGGCAACGGCGGTTTCCCGTCATAACGCTTGGATCAGAACAAGAAGTTGGTCACGTCCAGATCCTCGGCCTCGGTGTTTTCAAGGCGAATGATCAGTTCGTTATATTCGATCACGGCCGTGCTTTCATCTTGCGACAACATCAAATCCTCAAAAGTAATGCCGCCACCGATCTGAATAAGATCTTCGCCGCTGCTGAAGTCGGTGACGGTGTCGATCCCGTCGCCATCCCAGAAGGCAAAGATGTCATTACCATCGTCACCGGTCAGCGTATCATTATCGATGCCGCCTTCGATGTAATCGTTGCCCGTACCGCCGCTGATTTCGTCGCTGTCATCTGCGCCATACAGCCAATCGTCGCCGCCGCCGCCGTAAATGACGTCATCACCGTTGTCTTGGACCAGATCACCTTCGGAATCCGGCACATTCAAACTATCAGGGAAGAACGGCGCAAGACCGCCGTAGACAACGTCGTCGCCATCCCCTGCGATCACCGTATCCGCCCCCTCGCCTGCGTAGATGGTGTCGTTGCCTGTGCCGCCGTCCAGATAGTCATCGTCAAACCCGCCGTCGATGACGTCATCGTCGGCACCGCCATAGACGATATCGGCGTCGTCACCGGTATAGATTTCGTCGTTGCCCTGACCACCGTAAACGGTGTCAATGTCATCCTCTGGGTCGTCATCGGCCGCGAACAGACCGGGATAGCCACGATCCGGCGTGCCGCTTATGCCCCAGAGTTCATCGATCGAACCCGAGACGTTGATAAAGTCGTCGCCACGGCCGCCCTTGGCGATGTCATTGCCGTCGCTATCACCGATGACATCGTTGCCATCGTGGCCGATCAGGATGTCATCCCCCGCGTCACCATAGACAAAGTCATCGTCTTTGCCGCCGTTGACGAAATCATCGCCTTCGCCGCCATACATAAAGTCGATGCCATCGCCACCACGCAGCACGTCGTCACCGTCGTTACCATAGGCAAAGTCATCGCCCTTGCCGCCGCTGACGTCATCGTCACCGTCACCGCCCAGAACGATATCGTTGCCGTCATCACCGCGAACCGTATCATTGTCGACACCGCCGTCGACATAGTCGTTGCCTGCGCCGCCCTTCACGAGGTCACGGTTGATACCGCCATAAACTTCGTCGTCGCCGACGCCGCCCTGAATGCTGTCGCGTCCCATCTGGCCAAACAGGGTGTCATTGCCGGCGCCGCCGCTAATGGCATCCTGACCGCCGCCGCCCTCGACATAATCGTCACCCTCTTGGGCGATGATTTTGTCACGGCCTTCCCCGCCAAAGATAATATCAGTGCCACCGCCAGCGATGATGGTGTCCGCGGACCCAAAGCCAAAGATGATGTTGTTTTCATCATCGCCATAGAGCTTGTCTTTGTACTGGGTGCCCAAGGTCGAGTCGATCACGTCAAATTCGTCGAACACGCCGGTGGTATCGGTGAAGGCATCAATCAAGGACACAATGATGTCGATGATCGACCCGTCGGTGACCACGACCTGTACGACCTCTGGCTGGCCATCAGCCGAGTCATATTCGATCGCAAAACCTTCGGGAAAGGGAACAACGTTCAGTTGGCTGTCACCTGTGGTGCCCGGCCCGATGCCAACGGCGTTGTCGCCGCCCTGCGGGATGACATTTCCTTCGTTATCCAAGACCGCCACAAACAATTCGAAATTCGCCGGATCCGACAGGCTTTCTTCCTGCCAGACATATGCATAGGTGCCGTCCGCGAGTTCGATCGCAACCGCCGACCCAAACGTGGTCGTCAATTCGCGCTCGGTCAAAAATTCTACAAGATCAACCATTGCCCATCCCCAATCCAAACTTGTTCAAAATATGGCAAGAGTTGGGCAGGCAAAAAAAATCTTAATAAGGGGTCACCGTTTACAGGTCCGGGACAAAAGCACTGCAATGAACCCATTGCGCAGCATTGCGCAACAAAGTGTACGAAAGCATCGCAAATTAGGCTTAATAATAGTCTACTATCCGTTCGATTATCACACTAAAGATCGCCATTTTTCGAAAATTGATTCGGGTAGCTTTTGAAAGAAAGTTACAATTCCGCCCCGCCTGACGACATTTTATCGAATTTAAACCGCTTTCCCCTGTTGACGCGACTTTCCCCACGTGCATAAAGTCCGCCCTAACGGAAAGGACCCGTCATGAAAGATGTGATCGTACTAGTGGGGAAATGGCGCATGGGCCGGTAACGGTATCACCATAACGGTTCCCCATGCGCCCCCGAAAATGATCGGGGGCTTTTTTGTATCAAATGCAGTCAGAAGCAGAAGCATAAGGAAAGATAAGATGTCTCGTCAGATGACCGGAGCGAAAATGGTAGTCCAAGCCCTCAAGGATCAGGGCGTGGACACGGTGTTCGGCTATCCCGGCGGCGCTGTGCTACCTATCTATGATGAATTGTTCCAACAGAACGACATCCAACACATCCTTGTGCGTCACGAACAAGGTGCGGTTCACGCGGCCGAGGGCTATGCCCGTTCGACAGGAAAACCAGGTGTTTGCCTTGTGACCTCGGGTCCGGGCGCAACAAACGCCGTTACCGGCCTGACCGATGCGCTGATGGACTCGATCCCGCTTGTTGTTCTGACCGGTCAGGTGCCGACCTTCATGATCGGCTCGGACGCGTTCCAAGAGGCGGACACCGTTGGCATCACCCGCCCCTGCACCAAGCATAACTGGCTGGTTAAAGAGACAGAAAAGCTGTCGGAAACCATCCACGAAGCATTCCACGTTGCGACCGCTGGCCGTCCGGGTCCGGTTCTGATCGACATCCCCAAGGATGTTCAGTTCGCAACCGGCACCTACAAAGAAAAAGCCAAGATTAAGTCGCGCTATCAGCCCGTTGTCAAAGGCAACATCGAAGGCATCACCGATCTGGTTAAGGCGATGGAAAAAGCCAAGCGCCCGATTTTCTATACCGGTGGCGGCGTGATCAACTCGGGCCCTGCGGCGTCGCAATTGTTGCGCGAACTGGTGGATGCGACCGGTTTCCCGATCACCTCGACCCTGATGGGTCTGGGCGCCTATCCTGCGTCCGGTGATCAGTGGCTGGGCATGCTGGGTATGCATGGTCTTTATGAGGCGAACATGGCGATGCACGGTTGCGATCTGATGATCAACATCGGCGCCCGTTTCGACGACCGGATCACCGGCCGTCTGGATGCCTTCAGCCCCAAATCGACCAAGGCGCACATCGACATTGATCCGTCGTCCATCAACAAGGTGATCCACGTTGATATTCCAATTATCGGCGACGTTGCCCATGTGCTTGAGGATTTGCTGAACGTCTGGAAGGCCCGCGGCCGCAAGACCGAGAAAGAGTCCTTGGCCAAATGGCAGTCGCAAATTCAGGAATGGCGCGATGTACGCTGCCTTGCCTACACCCAAGAAGGCCCGACCATCAAACCGCAATATGCGCTGGAACGGCTTGAAGCCCTGACCAAGGGTATGGACCGCTACATCACCACCGAAGTGGGCCAGCACCAAATGTGGGCGGCACAGTTCCTTGGGTTTGAGGATCCAAACCGCTGGATGACCTCGGGTGGTCTGGGCACCATGGGCTATGGTTTCCCTGCCTCGATCGGTGTTCAGCTGGCACATCGTGACGCGCTGGTGATCAACGTCGCGGGCGAAGCCTCGTGGCTGATGAACATGCAGGAAATGGGCACCGCGGTTCAATACCGTTTGCCGGTGAAACAGTTCATCCTGAACAACGAACGCCTTGGCATGGTACGCCAGTGGCAGGAACTGCTGCACGGCGAACGCTATAGCTCGTCCTGGTCCGAAGCCCTGCCCGATTTCGTTAAGCTGGCCGAGGCCTTTGGCGCCAAGGGCATCATCTGTAAGGACCCTGCCGACCTTGATGACGCGATCATGGAAATGATCAAACATGACGGTCCGGTGATTTTTGATTGCCTCGTGGAAAAACACGAAAACTGTTTCCCGATGATCCCATCGGGCAAGCCGCATAACGAAATGCTGCTTGCGGCTGATGCCGAGGCGTTCAAAGAGGGCGGAGTTCTCGTCTAATGAAACCTGCCCTAGCGCTCTGCGGTCTTTGGATGGCGGCCTGCACCGGTGAGATACCGGCGCTGTCCGCCCAAGGCGACCGCGTTGATATCGCTGGGGATGTTTTCACCGTTTCGGCAACCGACACCACGGCGGTTGCCCGCAATTTCGCGACGGGGCTGAACAATCAGGCCCGACTTCTGTCACACGCGGCGTTTGCGATCGAAAGCGCGACCGGATGTTCGGTCGACACGATCACCCAGCGCCCAATGTTGAATACATACGACGCCACGCTGATTTGCGCGGCATAAAGGAGGAACCATGTCGGCACTGCGGATCAAAAAAGGGTCTAACAGTCATTCGGCCTATAACCTACGCCCCAGCTATGGGGACGGGATCGAACGCCACACACTGGCCGTCATCGTCATCAACGAACCGGGCGTTCTGGCCCGTGTCATCGGCCTGTTTTCAGGGCGCGGTTACAACATCGAAAGCCTGACCGTGGCCGAGGTGGATCATCAGGGCCACCACAGCCGCATCACCATCGTCACCACCGGCACGCCTGAGATCATCGAACAGATCAAGGCCCAGCTTGGCCGTATTGTGTCGGTCATCGATGTGCACGATCTGACCGTCGAAGGCCCCAGCGTTGAACGCGAACTGGGCCTGTTCAAGGTCACCGGCAAGGGCGAACAGCGGGTCGAGGCACTGCGCCTTGCGGATATTTTCCGCGCAAACGTTGTAGATACTACGCTGGAAAGCTTTGTTTTCGAACTGACCGGTACCCCGGAAAAAATCGACGCCTTTGCTGAATTGATGCGCCCGCTGGGTTTGGTCGAGATTGCCCGCACCGGCGTTGCCGCCCTATCGCGCGGCGCAGAATAAGCGAATATCGGTGCGCCCGTGACGGGCGCGCCGCTTTGCGCTTGCGTCACTTTGACCGTTCGGTCAGTCTCGCCCCGAGCAGAGACGAGAGGCACAATGTTCCCGCGCAAAATTATTATCGACACCGACCCCGGACAAGACGACGCTGTTGCGATCCTACTAGCCTTGGCCAGCCCTGACGAAATTGATCTGTTGGGGATCACCGCCGTTGCCGGCAACGTGCCCCTGCCCCTGACACAAAAGAACGCGCGCATTGTCTGCGAACTGGCAGGACGCCCCGATGTCAAAGTGTTCGCCGGTTGCGATGCGCCGCTGGAACGCAAACTGGTCACGGCGGAACACGTGCATGGCAAAACCGGACTGGACGGTCCGGTGATGGACGATCCGACCATGCCGCTTCAGGAACAGCACGCGGTCGATTTCATCATTGAAACCCTGCGCAATGAACCAGCGCAAACCGTCACACTGGTGCCGATCGGTCCCCTGACCAACATCGCCAAGGCCTTTGCCCAAGCGCCGGATATCATCGACCGTGTGCAGGAAATCGTCTTGATGGGCGGCGCCTATTTCGAGGTCGGCAACATCACCCCCGCCGCAGAATTCAACATCTACGTTGACCCCGAGGCCGCCAAGGCCGTGTTCGAGTCGGGCGTTCAACTCACGGTCATGCCGCTGGATGTCACGCACAAGGCGTTGACGACCAAGGAACGCATCGACGCGTTCCGCGCCTTGGGCACGCGCGTCGGAACCATGGTCGCAGAATGGACCGACTTTTTCGAACGGTTCGACGTTGAAAAATACGGATCGCAAGGCGCGCCACTGCATGACCCTTGCACGGTTGCCTATCTGATCAATCCCGACCTCTTTTCCGGTCGCCACATCAATGTGAAAATCGAAACGGGATCCGAACTGACCTTGGGCATGACAGTTGCCGATTGGTGGCGGGTGTCAGGCCGAGAACCCAACGCCTATTTCGTTGGTGACATCAATGCAGACGGGTTCTTTGACCTCTTAACCGAACGGTTGGCACGGCTATGACAACGTCGATCACCCTTGCCGGTCCCGACGATCACGCCCGCGTTGTGGGGTTGATGGAACGGAACATCACCGAAATGGGTCAGGTCTGGGATCCAATCACACGGGATCGCGCGCTTGGCCCCCTCCTTGATGGGAGCCCGCATGGCGCTATCTGGTTGATTGGTCCGGTGCGAGCGCCACTGGGGTATGTTTTGGTGTCGTTTGGATGGTCTGTGACCTTGGGCGGCAGCGAAGGCTGGGTGGACGAGGTGTTCATCCGCCCATCGGTCCGGCGGCGTGGCATTGGCACCGAGGTTCTGCACTCGATCGCGGTGGCGCTGTCCAAAGGCGGCGTAAAGGCGCTGCATGTCCGCGTCCCCCATGACGCCGACGTAACCCAGCGGTTCTGTGAACGCGTCGGGTTCACCCTGCAGCCGAATACCCGATTGATGTCGGATATCTTCTGATATTTTGCACCCCCCCCGCAACGGTGATCTGTAATGTTTGAATTTGACAATAGCTATCGCCGACTGCCGGACCGGATGTACACGTCCATGACCGCGACGCCGGTCTCTGATCCAGACATTTTCGCCCTAAACGGCGCCCTTCTGTCAGAGCTGGGCGCCACCCCATCAGATGCAGATTGGGCGGCGGTGTTTTCCGGCAACCTTACGCCTGAGGGCGCGGCGCCCTTGGCCCAGGCCTATGGCGGGCATCAGTTTGGTCACTGGAACCCCGGCCTAGGTGACGGGCGCGCCCTGCTGTTGGGCGAAGTCGTCACCCCGCGCGGTCGTTTCGACATCCAACTCAAAGGATCGGGCCGCACCCCCTATAGTCGCTCTGGTGACGGGCGCGCTTGGCTGGGGCCGGTCATCCGCGAATACCTGATGTCCGAGGCTATGCATGCCTTGGGCGTTCCAACTACGCGTGCTTTGGCGGCGGTGACAACAGGCGACACGGTCTATCGCGAAACCGCCCTGCCCGGCGCAGTGCTGACCCGCGTTGCAAGCAGCCATATCCGTGTCGGGACCTTTCAGCTTTTCAGCTTCCTTCAGGACCCCGATGCGCTTCAGGCGCTGTTCGACCATACGCAGGCGCGCCACTTCCCGAACGCGAACGGCCCGACCGAAGTGTTGCAGGACATGACCAACCGTCAGGCGGACCTGATCGCGCAATGGATCAGCCTCGGGTTCATTCACGGGGTGATGAACACCGACAATATGCTGATTTGCGGTGAAACCATCGATTACGGCCCCTGCGCGTTCATGGACGGCTATCATCCGATGCGGGTGTTTTCCTCCATCGACCGTCAAGGCCGCTATGCCTATGGCAATCAACCCAAAATCGCGGTGTGGAATATCGCCCAATTTGCCTCGGCCCTTGTGACATTGGTGCCGGATCAAGATGCCGCCATCGACCAATTTACGAAAATCGTGAACAGCTTCGCAGACCGATTTGCCGCAACATCGGCGCGTCTGATGGCGGCAAAGATCGGGCTGTCCCCCATTGAAACCTCTGCCGACTTGGTCAATAGACTGCTACAAATGATGACCGAGGTTGAGGCCGATTTCACGCTGACCTTTGCCAATCTACCGGAACAGATGCCTGACCACCCCGATGCCGAAACCTGGGTGCGTGACTGGCAGGCACAATCGCCGGACTTGGACAAAATGCAGGCGGCAAACCCGTGGGTTATCCCGCGCACCCATCAGATTGAGGCGGCAATAACCGCTGCCGTGACCGGTGACTTTGGCCATTTCAATGACATGTTGGGCGCCGTGACTCAGCCGTTTACGCGCAACGATATGTTTGAAAAACCGCCCCTACCCGACGAGGTCGTGCCACAAACTTTTTGTGGCACCTGACCTGAGCGCCCAAAGGCGCGAGGCCAAAAAAATACGGGCCCCAGCGGGGCCCGTTCCATTAGGTCATTATTCGGTGACGGTGACCGACACCATCACATCCGGTGCGCCGATGACGGCGCCATTCGGACCGCGCCCCAGTTTGATCTGGTCAACGATTTCCATGCCTTCGGTGACCTCACCGATGACCGTATATTGGCCATTCAGGAAATACCCTGGCTGGAACATGATAAAGAACTGGCTATTGGCACTGTTTGGGTTCGACGACCGCGCCATACCTACAACACCGCGATCAAACGGCAGGTCCGAAAACTCGGCTTGAATGGTGCCAAGGTCCGACCCGCCTGTTCCTGCGCGGCGCATATCAGCGCCCAGTTTGCCATGAACAACATCACCGGTTTGCGCCATGAACCCGTCGATCACGCGGTGGAACACAACATCATTGTAATCCCCAGCCTCGGCAATGGCGGTGATCTGCCCGACGTGCAGTGGCGCGACCTCCTCAAACAGGTCGATGTGGAACGTGCCGTTGGCTTCGCCCGCAACGGTGATGTCCAGACCTGCCGCACCGACAGGACCAGACAACGCAATCGCAGCAACGGTGAGCGCGACCTTATGCATCGACGTCTGCCGCAACTTTGACGCTGATCATACGATCAGGGGTCGCTGGTGGCTCGCCACGGACGATCGCATCAACGTACTCCATGCCCTCGATCACACGGCCATAGACTGTGTACTGGCCGTTCAGGAAGTGGTTGTCGTTGAAGTTGATGAAGAACTGGCTATTGGCCGAGTTCGGGTTTGCCGAACGGGCCGCGCCAAGGGTGCCGCGGTCATGTGGCAGGCGCGAAAACTCTGCTGGTAGATCCGGCAGATCCGACCCACCTGTGCCCGCGCGGCGCAGGTTGAAATCGTTTTCCATGTTGCCGTGTTCGACATCACCGGTCTGGGCCATAAAGCCGTCGATCACGCGGTGGAACGCGACATTGTCGTATTTTCCTGCGCGCGCCAGCTCTTTCATACGGGCGGTGTGCTGCGGGGCGACGTCCGGCAACAGTTCGATAACAACCGCCCCGTCTTTCAGTTCCATGATGACGGTGTTTTCAGGATCTTTGATCTCGGCCACGTGGCTCTCCTTCGTTCATATGTTGCGCAATGACATAAGCCTGTTACGCCCCCTTGCCAAGGGACCTGCCTTAACGGTAGCCAACACAGATAGCGCCAATCATTTCAAAACGGAGATTAAGATGGCTTGGAAGACACTGGACGACATGGATCTGAACGGAAAACGCGTTTTGGTGCGCGTTGATATCAACGTTCCTGTCGAAGACGGTCAGGTCACGGACACCACCCGCATCGACCGCATCGTTCCAACCATCAAGGATATCGTTGCTGCAGGCGGCACCCCGATCATGTTGGCGCACTTTGGCCGCCCCAAGGGGCAGTTTGTGCCGGAAATGAGCCTGCGCGTTACCCTGCCCGCGCTAGAGGCCGCGCTTGGTGCGCCTGTGACCTTCGTTGAACGCCCCTCGGGCGATGAACTGGCGGCCTTGGCGACTGGTACCATTGTTTTGGTTGAAAACACCCGCTTCACCGCAATGGAAGAAGCAAACGATCCGCAAATGGCGCAATTCCTTGCCAGCCTTGGGGATGTTTACTGTAACGACGCATTTTCAGCAGCCCACCGCGCCCATGCCAGCACCGAAGGCGTTGCCCGCCTGTTGCCATCTTGCGCAGGCCGCCTGATGGCCGAGGAACTTGGCGCGCTCGAAAAAGCACTGGGAGCGCCGGTTCGTCCTGTTGTCGCGGTTGTTGGCGGCGCCAAGGTATCGACCAAGCTGGACCTGCTGGGCAACCTTGTGGGCAAAGTGGATCATCTGGTGATCGGTGGTGGCATGGCCAATACGTTCCTTGCGGCCCAAGGCGTGGACGTGGGCAAGTCGCTGTGCGAACACGATCTGGCCGACACTGCCCGCGATATTCTGGCAAAAGCAGCAGACGCCGGATGCGAAATTATCCTGCCGCGTGACATTGTGGTCGCCCGCGAATTCAAGGCTGGCGCCGACAATGAAACCGTCGCGCCCGAAGCCTGCCCAGCTGATGCGATGATCCTTGATGCCGGCCCTGCAACCGTTGCCTATATCAGCGAGGTTCTGGAACGCGCCGAGACATTGATCTGGAACGGTCCGCTGGGCGCGTTTGAAATTGAACCGTTCAACGCAGCAACAAATGCCGCTGCCCAAAAAGCGGCAGAGCTGACAGCGGCGGGCAAGCTGATCTCGGTTGCGGGTGGCGGCGACACTGTTGCGGCCCTGAACCAAGCGGGCGCAGCGGACAAATTCACCTATATCTCGACCGCTGGCGGTGCATTCCTTGAGTGGATGGAAGGCAAAACTCTGCCCGGTGTTTCAGCACTTGAGCAGGCATAAGTTGCACAAAGCGCTTTGGTAAAAATCGTTATCGCTAACACGCGATTTCGTTAGCGCAACCATAATTGTTCCCTTTGCCCCTGTCGCCTAGAAGCGGGGCAAAGGGTGTGAAGCCCTTGGAAAGATTGGATTTATCAAGGGTATTTACAAATGAACATTGAAATGGCCGAAAAAATCCGCGCGGGCCAGGGCTTGATTGCGGCCCTCGACCAAAGCGGTGGTTCGACCCCCAAAGCGTTGCGCCAGTACGGGATCGAAGAGAACGAATACACAAACGACGAAGAGATGTTCGACCTGATGCATGCCATGCGCAGCCGCATCATCAAATCGCCATCCTTTGTGGGCGACAAAGTCATCGGCGCGATCCTGTTCGAAATGACGATGGACCGCGACATCGACGGCACCCCCACGGCGGAATACCTTTGGACCCAAAAACAAGTCGTGCCCTTCTTGAAGATCGACAAAGGTCTAGAAGAGGCCAAGAACGGCGTCAAAATGATGAAGCCGATCCCGGGCCTTGCCGAAACACTTGACCGCGCAAAAGGACTTGGTGTTTTCGGAACCAAAGAACGCTCGGTGATTGATGCCGCGAACAAAGACGGCATTGTTTCGATCGTGCTGCAACAGTTCGACATCGGTTATCAGGTTCTGTCGCATGGCCTGATGCCGATCCTTGAGCCCGAGGTCACCATCACCATCGACGACAAGGCCGAAGCAGAAGCAATGCTGCGCGACGAGATCCTGAAGCATCTGGATATGGTACCGGCCGATCAGCAGCTCATGCTAAAGCTAAGCCTGCCGACCGTTGCAAACACCTATAAGCCGCTGATCGATCACCCCAAGGTGATGAAGGTCGTTGCCTTGTCGGGCGGCTATTCGCGCGACGAAGCAAACGCCCTACTGGCGCAGAACGAAGGCATGATCGCCAGCTTTAGCCGCGGCCTGTCCGAGGGCCTGAGCGCCAAGCAGCCTGAAACAGACTTCGACAGCACCCTGTCGACCGCTGTCACCGGCATCTATGAGGCCTCGATCGCTGGCTAACATTTTTGGGTGCGCGCCTGCCGCGCACCTATCCATCTGAGCTAAAAAATGTGGACTCCGTTGCATTTAGGGGATTCACAAAGCGAATCAGATGTGCGATTCTGTCATCACCGCCCAACAAGAGGCGGAATGAGGCAGACGATGACAGGCAAAAACAGGCCCGCAATGGGCGCTCTGATCTATTTCTTTGGTGCTGTTCTGTTGGCGCTGTATTTCACCTTTGCTGCTGTGCAGGGTGAGTACGGGGTTTTCCGCCGCGCCGAGATCGATTCAGAGGCCCGTGCATTGGCCGTCGAGCTTGCACAGCTACAGGGTGAGGTGGCCCAAATGGAAAACCTCACCCGACGCCTGTCGGATACGTTCCTTGATCTTGACCTGCTGGATGAACGCGCACGCGATGTGCTTGGCATGATCCGTTCGGACGAAATCGTTATCCGCTAAGCTCTGACAGTATTCTGTCCAATTCATCCATTCCCATGGATAGCCGGCCCCGTAGGCACTTTGGTCGCTGAAAAGCTCAAAGTCTTCAATCTTCGCGCCCCCTCTCTTGAGCCTGAAGTTCGCGCAAGAGCGCATCAAGTTGTGCGAAGTTTGCGCCCCAGAAATCCCTAAACTCGGTCAGCCATGTAACCGCGTCCCCCATAGGCGCAGCGTTCAGAACCGCCATACGTTTCTGTTTTTCGGCTCGGCGCGATATCAGGCCCGCCCGCTCTAGCGATTTGAGGTGCTTAGATATTGCGGGCTGGCTCACATCAAACGGCGCGGCAAGTTCCCCCACCGATGCCGGCCCCTGCGCAAGTCGGGCAAGCATCGCACGGCGCGTCGGATCCGCCAGCGCTGCAAACACGGCATCAAGTTCAGGGGCGTCATTCATGAGGTCGAATCTTTCCATAACTGTATGGTTATATAAATCTGACACTCACGCAAGCGCCGCCTGCTATGCGGCACGCGCAGACCAACTTTTCACGCATTTTGCCAAATCGTAGCAAATCGGACTGGATTTCGCGGGTTGGATCGGCTAAAAGTAGTTTAACGTTAAACTATAGCCGCGACCGTGAGGAGGAAGCCGCATGGCAACCCGCAAAACAGCGTCCAAGCCGGCAAGCAAGGCGAATGTGTCGAAAGACGAATTGCTTGATTATTACCGTGACATGCTACTGATCCGCCGCTTTGAAGAAAAAGCGGGCCAGCTCTATGGCATGGGTTTGATCGGTGGCTTCTGTCACCTGTACATTGGTCAAGAGGCCGTTGTGGTTGGCCTAGAGGCCTGCACCAAAGAGGGTGACAAGCGCATCACATCCTACCGCGATCACGGCCATATGCTGGCATGTGGCATGGACCCTAAGGGCGTGATGGCCGAGCTGACAGGTCGCATCGGCGGCTACTCCAAAGGCAAGGGCGGCTCGATGCACATGTTCTCGAAAGAGAAGCATTTCTACGGCGGCCACGGCATCGTTGGCGCGCAGGTGCCACTTGGTGCCGGTCTGGCGTTTGCCGATCGTTACAAAGGCAACGACAACGTTTCGTTCACCTATTTCGGTGACGGTGCTGCAAACCAAGGTCAGGTCTATGAGACCTACAACATGGCCCAGCTTTGGGATCTTCCGGTCATCTTTGTGATCGAGAACAACCAATACGCCATGGGCACATCGGTTCAACGCTCAACTAAATCGCCGAGCCTGTGGGAACGCGGCGCGGCCTACGGCATCACCGGCGAAGAGGTTGATGGCATGGACGTTCTGGCCGTCAAAGAGGCGGGCGAACGCGCTGTCGCGCACTGCCGCGCAGGCAAAGGCCCCTACATCCTTGAGGTCAAAACCTATCGCTACCGCGGCCACTCGATGTCCGACCCGGCGAAATATCGTACCCGTGAAGAGGTGCAGAAAATGCGCGAAGAACGCGACCCGATCGAACAGATCCGATCGATGCTGCTGACAGGCAACCACGCAACCGAGGATGACCTCAAGGCGATCGACAAAGACATCAAAGCCATCGTCAACGAAAGTGCCGAGTTCTCGAAAGAGAGCCCAGAGCCACCGCTCGAAGAGCTGTGGACCGACATTTACGCCTGATCCAAGAGGAGACAAGACCATGGCAATCGAAGTACTTATGCCCGCCCTCTCTCCGACAATGGAAGAAGGCACACTCGCGAAATGGAACGTCAAAGAAGGCGATACCGTTTCGTCCGGCGACATCATCGCAGAGATTGAAACAGACAAGGCCACGATGGAATTCGAGGCCGTTGACGAAGGTATCGTTGGCAAGATCGTCATCGCCGAAGGTACCGAGGGCGTCAAAGTGAACACGCTCATCGCCGTCCTCGTTGAAGAAGGCGAAACCGTTGATGACGCAGCCCTGTCTGCTGCGCCAGCAGCAGACGCCGCCGCCTCGGCGACCGCGCCAGCGGCCACCGAGGCGGCGGCCCCTGCCCCTGCACAGGTTGCAGCACCAGAGGTAGACGACAGCCCCGATTGGCCGGAAGGCACCCCAATGAAAACCCAAACCGTACGCGAAGCACTCCGCGACGCGATGGCCGAGGAAATGCGCCGCGACGACGACGTGTTCCTCATGGGCGAAGAGGTCGCCGAATATCAGGGCGCCTATAAAATCTCGCAGGGTCTCTTGGATGAATTCGGCGCCCGCCGCGTGATCGACACCCCGATCACCGAACACGGCTTTGCCGGTATCGCTACCGGTGCGGCCTTTGCAGGTCTGAAACCGATTGTCGAGTTCATGACCTTCAACTTTGCCATGCAGGCGATTGACCACCTGATCAACTCGGCAGCCAAAACCCTCTATATGTCGGGCGGTCAGATGGGTGCCCCGATGGTGTTCCGCGGCCCGAACGGCGCAGCGGCACGCGTTGGCGCTCAGCACAGCCAGGACTACGCGGCATGGTATGCGCAGATCCCCGGCCTCAAGGTCGTGATGCCCTATACCGCTGCGGACTACAAAGGCTTGATGAAACAGGCTATTCGCGACCCGAACCCTGTGATCTTCCTTGAAAACGAGATCGTCTACGGCCGCTCGTTCGAGGTGCCGGACATCGAGGATTTCACCATCCCGTTTGGCAAAGCACGCGTTGCCCGCAAAGGCGATGATGTGACCATCGTGTCCTTTGGCATCGGCATGCAATACGCGCTGGAAGCTGGCGAAAAACTGGCCGCTGAAGGCATCAACGCCGAAGTAATCGATCTGCGCACCTTGCGTCCGCTCGACTACGACACCGTGATCAAGTCGGTGATGAAAACCAACCGAATGGTCACCGTCGAAGAGGGCTGGCCCGTTGGTTCAATCGGCAACCACCTGTCGGCTTACGTCATGACCCACGCGTTCGACTACCTCGACGCACCGGTTCTGAACTGCACAGGCAAGGACGTTCCAATGCCCTACGCCGCCAACCTTGAAAAGCACGCGCTGGTCACCACCGACGAGGTGATCGCCGCCGTGAAACAAGTAACCTACCGCTAAGGAGACGTGACATGCCGATGCAAATCTTGATGCCCGCCCTGTCGCCAACCATGGAGGAAGGCACACTGGCAAAATGGAACGTCAAAGAAGGCGACACCGTTGCCTCTGGCGACGTTATTGCCGAGATTGAAACCGACAAAGCCACGATGGAATTCGAAGCCGTCGATGAAGGCGTGATCGGTAAGATTCTGATCGCTGAAGGCACCGAAGGCGTCAAAGTAAACGAAGCGATTGCAATCCTGCTTGAGGACGGCGAAAGCATGGACGACGTTGATCTGTCCGCACCGTCGGCCGCACCGGCCGACGCGGGTGCCGAAGCGGCCGCCCATGCGGCCCCTGAGGCAGCCGCCACCCCTGCGGCACCTGCTGCCCCTGTCAAGGACGGCAACCGCGTGTTCGCCTCCCCCCTTGCCCGTCGCATCGCGGCGCAAAAGGGTCTGGACCTGAATGCAATCACCGGATCAGGTCCACGCGGCCGCATCGTCAAAGCTGACGTTGAAAATGCAACCGCAGCCCCAAAGGCAGAAGCCGCAAAACCATCGGCAGCACCAGCCGCCGCAGCACCTGCAACGGGCCCATCGGCCGACGCTGTTGCCAAAATGTACGATGGCCGCACCTACGAAGAGGTCAAACTGGACGGCATGCGCAAAACCATCGCCGCCCGACTGACCGAAGCAAAACAGACCGTGCCGCATTTCTATCTGCGCCGGGATATTAAGCTCGACGCACTTTTGGCCTTCCGCAGCCAGTTGAACAAACAACTAGAAGGTCGCGGTGTTAAATTGTCGGTCAACGATTTCATCATCAAGGCCGTTGCAAATGCATTGCAACAAGTGCCAGAGGCAAACGCTGTTTGGGCCGGTGACCGTGTCCTACAGATGAAAGCATCTGACGTTGCCGTGGCTGTTGCGATCGAAGGCGGTCTATTCACGCCAGTTCTTCAGGATGCCGACATGAAGTCGCTATCGGCCCTGTCAGGTGAAATGAAGGATCTCGCCAAACGTGCCCGTGACCGCAAACTGGCTCCGCATGAATATCAAGGTGGTTCCTTCGCAATCTCCAACCTCGGCATGTTTGGCATCGACAATTTCGACGCCATCGTGAACCCACCACATGCTGGTATCCTCGCCGTAGGTGCAGGCACCAAGAAACCGGTCGTTGGCGAAGATGGCGAATTGACGGTAGCTACAATCATGAGCGTGACAATGTCCGTAGACCACCGCGTTATCGACGGTGCGGTTGGCGCGAACCTGCTCAAGGCGATTGTCGACAATCTGGAAAACCCGGTTGCGATGCTGGCCTAATACACCGCTCAAATAAACGAAAAGCCCCGCCATTGGCGGGGCTTTTTTGTTTGTGGTGGGCAAACCGTTAATTGCAGTTCTTTTCACCAACGACTTGGTTCATCGAAACAGAGGGCTGATCGCACCCGGCCTCACCCACAATCTTGGCCGGTACACCGGCCACGGTTTTGCAGGGCGGCACCTCTGACAAAACGACCGATCCCGCTGCGATGCGCGAACAGTGGCCAACCGTAATATTGCCCAAGACTTTGGCGCCCGCACCGATCAAAACGCCGTCACCAATTTTGGGGTGACGATCTTCTTCTTCTTTGCCGGTCCCACCCAACGTCACCGAGTGCAGCATCGACACATTGTCGCCGACCACAGCCGTTTCGCCGATAACGATCGAGTGCGCATGATCAATCATAAGCCCTTTGCCAATACGGGCCGCAGGGTGAATATCGACACCAAACGCCTCAGAAATCCGCATTTGCAGGAAATACGCCATGTCAAAGCGCTCGTTTTTCCACATGTGATGCGCAAGGCGATACGCCTGAACGGCCTGATACCCTTTGAAATACAAAAGTGGCTGAAGGAACCGGTGGCAGGCAGGGTCACGTTCAACGATTGCCACCAAATCTGCCCGTGCCGCCGACGCCAATTCCAGATCTGTGCCCAGCGCCTCATCTGCGATCTCGCGCAGCAATTGTTCCGACATCTCGGACGAGGCAAGCTTCATCGACAGCCGATAGGCCAGCGCACCTTCAAATTCCGAATGATGCAAAACCCCCTGATGCAACAAACTGCCCATCAGTGGTTCTTGTGCGATTGCCTCTTCCGCTTCACGGCAAATACGTTCCCAGACGGGATCGATTTGACTCAGGTTCGTGCTTAGGTTCGCCATAACGCATCCTCTTTCAACTTGGGCAGCACAATAGCGCAACTCGTTGGAATTGACCACGCGCAAAGATTTGATCACGGATATCTCAATTTGTGATGATCACGCGCGGTTTCAAGACAGCAACACACCTTCGCTTTCGCCCGCAGGAAACGTCCATAGTCGCTGTCGGATCTTCGCACGATTGGTCCAACAGCATCGGCCAAAAAACCCGCCCCGAACGTGGGATGCCGACCGCCGGTACGTTTCCTGTATTTGTCCGCGGTCTTGGCCGCAGTGATCCAAACGGCACAACGAGCGTCCCACGTGTCTTCGGAATATGCCAACAAAGCCCGAGCCGCGTGGTCGATATCCAGTGTAGATGGGCGCCTCACGACGCCCCTACCGATATGACAGCAGGCGCGCCAGGCCCGTAGCTTTGGGACATTTGGCAAACCTCAATGTCATATCCGATACTGGCCCCGTCGGCTGATATTTGTGTGGCGCCATAATCAAACTGGCGATCACCAACCGTGACTTCACGCGCAACCTCACCCCCGACCCATATACGGACCAAGTATTGCTCGAATTCCTCACCAAGCGGAATGTCGACACCGGTCCACCGATCCGCATCGATCCTGCCGCGCCTAACCCAAGTAAAGCTTGTGCCGTCAGCGTGATGTCGCGCTCTTAGATGGCACACGGACAGTGGCTTGCGATAGTGTCCATTGATCACCATTTGCTCGGTGCGGAATGTACTATCTGTCATTGGACGACCAACCGGACCGAACCGCATGAACTGTTCCAGACCCAACTGATCTGAGGAGACCGAAAGTTTCGGGGTGTTTTGCGTCAACAAAACAATTTTCGACCCGACGGGCCACCCCAACGACGGGCTATCCCCCCCCTGTTCTCGCAGCAATCCACTCAGCCGATATGTATTGGCCGCAATAAGGTCGGCATTTTTGAACTGGACCAATTCCCAATCCTGCGAAGCGCTATCCCCAATCGCCAAGGTATTTGCCCCAGCTAGGATATCCGCCATTTCCACCGACGATAGCTGACCATGTACCAATTTGACCTCGACACCGTCACCTCTCTGCCAGCGCCCTGACTGAGCAGGCACAAGTGGCTCTAGCAGCTCGCCGACAACCTCGCGCGTTTGGACCGTTTGATCCAAGGAAAACCCCGAGTTGGACATCGACCTGTAAACGCCGACTTCCCCCGGCCATGGGACACCAGTCGCCGCAAAACGGATATTGGGAACATCTGCATCGCCATCAACCTTAGGCAGGTCCAACACCAAACCTGTAATCGGTACATTGGGTCGCACCGACCTCAGGCGAATGCCCTCGTCAGCCGGATTGCTCGCCTTACGATTATTCAGCGATACACGTGTTGCCTCTACCTGCTGTCCTCGGTCCCAGCTGATCTGGTCAACCCGATACGAATCGCCATCTATGTCAACGACACTTCCTGGTTTAACCTCCTGCGATGGTGGCAAACCAAATGTCACGGTTTGAGTGCCAACACTAATTTCATGTACCCAACGATCTGCGATCTGTTGGGCCTCCCCTGTTGTCATCAACAAATCCATTTGTGTCTGCGACACAGCAGGTGAACTGTCACTGTCTCCCTGTGCTTCGACACCACTGGTGTCATAGTCCCCACCATGCTGGGCAAAGTTCAACCTGACCTTGGATGGCGTTTCAACCGGCGCGGAATACATGCGTTCAATCCCGTTACCATCCCCCCAGACAGCGAAGTTATCGGGATCAAGCGGAATCTTCTGTTCCACAGCGCGGGATATGAAGGTGAGCACTCCGTTCCGTTCGCATGCGTCAAACCCATAGGCGATCGACAAATCCTGCAATGCAGCTCTTAGGGATGTAACTGACCCAAACCGGTAACCGCGCACCAAACCATACAATTGCGTCGTATCAACCGCACTCACACCTGCGTTGACGCACAACTCGGAAACAAGGTCGGACAAAAGTACCGCACCACCACGACCATTCAGCCAATGACCGCGCTGATAGTTTTCGCCATCGGACCACAGATCGCCCAGACCAGGGAACTGGGGAAACGGACGCGCATCCCAACACCAGACAAAACACCGCGAGGTGTCCAGCATTCTACCTGCATAGACATCACTTATCGGATTGTTATCGGAGGCTTCAAAATGCGATAGAACCGCTTCTAGATAACGCGCTTGCAACAGGTCGTCGCGCTGCGCATTTGAATAATACGGCAGCGCGGATTCAGACGATTTTGCGTCAAGAAACTTGTTCGGTTGGTTGGCGCCTTTGTCAATCGCGGCGCAACCAAACTCGGTAAACCAGATAGGTTTGCTGC
Organism: Marivivens sp.; assembly: GCA_965215785.1. Classification (GTDB taxonomy): domain Bacteria; phylum Pseudomonadota; class Alphaproteobacteria; order Rhodobacterales; family Rhodobacteraceae; genus Marivivens. The sequence continues at coordinate 2,680,102 of OZ244120.1, forward strand.
CCGGTATCCAAGCCGACGGTTCAAGGGCCTGTTGCCCATCAACGCGGTCATAATGGTAGTTAGACCACCACCCGACAAAATCCTTGGCCCGCCACATCCATGGCTTGCCCAGTGCGTCCTCAATCGGTGTGCGTATCTGGGCATCTCGGGCTTCGGCTGAATGATAATACCAATCAAACATCTCCCCTCCGGCAACGTTCGCCTTGAGGTATTCGAGGTTATAGATACTGGCCCAGCTTTCATCGGCGTGCCCATCTTCGTCCCGCCAATCTGACAGGGGCAGATAATTATCGACACCGATGAAGTCGATGTTTTCGTCGGCCCACAGCGGATCAAGGTGGAACAGTTTGTTCGAAGTTCCGACAGGTTGATACCCATGGTATTCCGACCAATCCGCGGCATAGCTGATTTTAACATCCGGCCCCAGAACCAGCCGCACATCCGCCGCCAAGGCGCGCAGCGCTGCTACCGCTGGAAAGCCGGTCGCACCCCTGATCTGGGTCAAACCACGCATTTCGGACCCGATGCAAAATGCATCGACCCCGCCCGCCAACGCGCACAGGTGCGCATAGTGCAGAATAAACCGTCGATATCCCCACTGGTCCGGCCCAAGATACTGAATAGCACCGTCTACGACCGAAAAATCGGTCACTTGGGCCGTACCAAAGAACGCAGTAACCTCGGTATCTGCGGCCGATGTTTGATCCGGTGTGCCATCCCGTTCCGGCGCAATCGAAGTCGTAATACGCCCTCGCCAAGGCAGCTTGGCTTGTTCGGTGCCTCCCCAAGGATCAGGCAACCCGTTGCCCTGTAGCTGCGTCATCAGGATGAACGGATAAAACGTCGGCGCGATGCCCCGTGCCTTCATCTCTTGGATCGCGTCCACAACGGATTGATCACACGGCGTCCCGCCATAAACAGAACGGCCATTGTCATCGACGGGCACGGTGTCGGCGCCATTGCGCTGCAACCCACCGACGGTCCAAGGCATCGACGTTGGATCAATGCCATCCGGCTCGACCATCGGTCGAATGCTGCAATCGCCCGCGCGTAAATCGTCGCCAAACCACGACACGACAAGTGATGCCGCCTCAACCTCAGGAACTTCGTTCTCCAGCTCGTTCAGCGACGTTACGAAATCGGGATCACCACTGGCCGCATGCGTGTTCAACGCACGAAATTGGCCTAGTTCCACCTCAACTGTCTGGCTGGTGGTCGCCAAGGCATATTCACCCGTCCCCGGAATGATCGCCACGCCTTTGGGACCCGCTTTCGCGGCTTGCGACGGTCTATAAACCTCAAACGAAAACTGAGGAACCCGATTACCGAATTGCGACAGCGGCAAATCCTCAAAAACGACATAGGCCACACCGCGATAGGCTGGCACATTGCCCACACCCTCAACGGCTTCCATCTTGGGGTCCGGCAACTGATCATTGCCACCCAAGTATACACGCATGTTCAACGCACTTCGGGCAACCTCGTTTCCATCAGCCCAGACCCGCCCAATTCCTGCGATTGGCCCCTCACAGACGGCAACCGCCATGCTCACCGAATAGTCATAGGTTGTCACGCTCGGCTGCGATGACCACTTCCCACCCCCGGTTATTGTGCTGTCCTCCAGAAACTCCGACGCCCAGATGACCTGTCCCCCGACACGGTATTGGCCAAACACTTGCGGAATTGCCGTGCCTTCTGATGCGCCGGTTAGCCGAAACCGATCAACCTGACCGGTTTCGACTGCTCCACTGCCTGCCCCTAGCAACCTTTGATCGATCCGCTGGCCAATCGCGGCGCCCACCGCTCGTCCAATAACTGCGGTCGACAATCCCAGGACAGATCCCCCCATTGCACCACCAAGGGCCGTTCCCGCCGCCGCCAAAACCAATGTCGCCATCAGATGTTCCTCTCAGGAAAAGTAAATCGCGCTACAACGCGCCGCGCCCAAGGGCGCGAAAAATGATTTTCGCAAACCACATGCCGTGAATAGGCGTGGACGAATTTGGGATCGGTCCCAACTTGCGTTTGAATACCCAAGTGTTTTGCGACCGCGCCGTTCTGCATCCGAAACAGGATCACGTCACCTGCAGCCGGATCGCGGCTGTCTTTGGGTTCCAGCAAGCCGTTTGCCCCTATCCAAAGGCATTCCTCGTCACTTGCCTCGCCCCAATCAGCCGAATACGGCGGAACGTCCAACGGAAACGGCCCCAGCAACTCTTGCCAAATGCCGCGCAGCAACCCCAGACAATCACACCCGACCCCCTTGATAGACGCCTGATGCTGATACGGCGTGCCGCACCACCCACGGGCGGCCGCCACAACACAAGGTGCAATCATCGACGACTTCCGCCCGAATTTTCATCTACAGTCCGCGGAACACGGGCAAGCCAGTCTTCACCGGGGATATCTGGAAACCCTCGGAAGTTCAGAAGGTTGTCAAACTTGCTCGCACAGGTTTGCCAACGTCGATCACATCCCGCCGTCAGCGATAAAGACGTGCCAGCCTCAATTGTGATCGGCAGTGTCTCCCACACCTCGATGATACGGTTCCCCCGTTCATCAAAACTGTCAGACTTCACCGTTCGCCTTACCCCTACGCCATCACCGCTCTCTACCCGCAGAACACCCCGTGCAAACCAACCATCCGAATGACCTGCAGCACCCGAAACGACAAAAACCGAGGCATCCAATTGCTCAACAATCGTTCCAGCGGCGAAAAACCTAGGATCTGATAGATCAACGCCACAGGCCGCATCACCAACAACCGCATCACACTGCCGCTGATAAACCCGCCCCATCGGCAGATTGAGCCGTTCCGTCTGTCCACGCAGTTCCGCCTCGAACTTTTGTCCGGATACTTTGATTTCACCGATCGTGCCCACAAAATCCAAACAGCGTTCTTCTGGATCAGCCCAATTCACCCGCCAGATTTTCACCGTGGCGCCGTCATAACGGCCAAGCTTCAGATCCAGCTCATTGATGGCACCGCTTGCGATCACACCGATGGCGCTTGTGTTATCAACTGCCAGCCCCGTCGACTGCTCAATCGCGTGTGGCGTCATGCCACTGGTCGCCTCGAAATTCAGCCCCTCAAACGAGATGCTCAGATCGTGGTCGGTAAACCCTTGGAACTGATCATCCGTACGGAAGATCCCCCAGCAACGACAAACCGTCGTCGCGCTCGTCGCCAAATGCTGTTGCAAACTCATCAGACACGCACCTCAACCACAGGCACGTCCGGCACTTCGCCCGCCTGAAAGCTGGAAACCGAGGTTAGGATTTGGTCGCCGTCAAATCGAACGGGTACATCAAACTCGAACCCGGCGGTCACAACTGCGCCGATGTCAGGCGCATGATAAAAGAAAATCACGCCGCTCTGATAGTCTACGTCATAGTCCACACCTTCGGTGACGTCGACACCACTGACAGCAACCTGAACCGTTCCCAGAACCGGCTTTCGGATGGGCCGAAGATATGCATTTTCGCCTGAACTATATGACTTAACCAGCTGAAATTTATCAGAAACCTCATCGCCCTCTCCGATGACCTGATCCTGTGCCGATATATCTGCCGATGGCTTGGACGATTTGTAATCGCCCCAATCCTTCCACCGGAAACCGTGCAGCTTCCCTCCACGCGCTTCGAAAAACGCGATCAGCATTTCGATGTCATCCAGCGACCGTAGCCCCATGCCAGCATCGTATCTGCGTCGTGAATGCGCCCACGGGCTGTTCCGCTCTTCGAACCCATTGGCCAGCGTCACAACCTCGGTTCTGCGCTCTGGCCCACCGAGCGACCCAAAACTTAGGGACGCAGGAAATCGCACTTCGTGAAAGCTCATAGTATTCTCCTCACTGATTGCGTTGACCGCGGCTCAGCGCCCGCGACATTGATGACATGATTTGCGATTGATTTCTGCGGAACCCATCAACGTCCGGCGTCGAAATGTTCATCGTGATGTTCACCGAACGGCCGCCACTGGCCTTGACCCCAAGGCTGCCATCAGCACCCCTTGTCAGCGGCATAATCGCCTCTGGTCCCGCTTCGCCCATCAACCCTGTTGCACCGCGCATGGGAAAGGTCGTTGGTCCGCTGACAACGCCCCCTTTTGCAAACGGCATCACCCGACCTTGGGTAAAACCGCCCCCTTTTTCAAAAGGCAGAAGCGTGCCGACCAAGGCATTCAAACCGTCTGACATCAGACCACCAAAGTGATCGGTGACTGGCTTCATCGCTGTGTCATAGACCGTCTTTGACATAGACGCGGCCAGTGTCGTCAGCGCATCCGACAGCTTGGCACCATCAAGGATCACATCATCAAACGCCCGTTTGAGACCCCTTGAAAACCCGGTCTCTAATCGACCAAGATCGGCGACCGTATCGGCCAGACCCGATTTCACCGACGCCAACTCGTTGGAAAAGGCCCGTATCAGCGTGCTGGTGCTGTCCAGGGATTGTTCAAGGTCCCGCAAATCCAGATCCAGCTCAGAGAACCCGTCATAGTCAGCCATCTTTACCTCTATTTGTTGTCCGGAAACGCGTTTGTCAGTTCGTTCAAACGATCACGCCCCATTGCCGTCGGGGCCTCGTCCAGTCCGGAAATTATCTGCAGTTCCATCGGGGTAAGCGCCCAGAATTCAGCGGGCGACAGACGCAACCCGCGCAGCCCCAACTGCATCAGCCCTGCCCAATCCATGTCAGGTCGGAACCGTGAACGCGCGGGCCAGCATCACCGCTGCGGCTTTGGCGGCACCAACGGGACCGCCCGCAATATCCGCCGATAGCAGCTCTGCCTCGGTCACAGCCCAGCCACCACCGCGCAGTCCCGCGACAACCAGGCGCAGGATGTCACGACTGCTGCACGAACCCGCCTCGAACCTGGCGATCAGATCGGTCAAGGTTCCAGTCTCAAGCTGCGCCTCCAGCTCGGCCAACGCGCCCAGTGTCAGCTTGCACACCCGCTCTTGCCCATCAACGATCAGGGCCACTTCGCCTGCCATCGGGTTCACCATCACAGCGCCGTAAAGGTCAGCGCACCCGCCGATGCCATCGACAGCTCATATGTCGCCTCTCCGTTGTGGCTACCGGCATATTCGACAGATGTGATGACAAACGGGCCCTCAACGATGCCAAAATCCGGGATGATCACCTGAAAATCCGGCTTCAGCCCGTCAAAGAAAATCTGGCGGGCGCGTTCGTCGGTCGCCTCGTCCTTGAAAACACCCGATCCCGAAATGGCTGCGGTTTTGACGCCCGCACCACCGAGAAGTTCACGCCAGCCGCCTTCGCTTTCCAGGCTGGTGACATCAACCGTTTCCGCGTTGAAACTGATCCGCGTTGCCCGCAAACCCGCCGCGGTTTCGAAAAGCCCATCGCCCGTCATATCGATCTTGATCAACAGGTCTTTGCCATTTTGCGCTGCCATCGGCTTTGCTCCATCTTTGTGTTGAAAACCGTGCCCGACCCTATTGGTCGGAAACGCGTGCTTTGAACTTCAGGTCAATGCGTCGCTGATCACCGCTGCGAACTGCCTCTGCGCGATGAAAATTCAGGGCTGTCAGGGTCCCGCGACTTAGGGTCATTTGCGCCCCAGCCAGAGCGTCGCACACCGCGCCTGCTGCGGCCTTTGCCGCGCTGAAACCGGTTTGGTCAGTCACAACCGAAACGACGAATTCATGTTCCGCCGCCGACACCAGCTGATCGGAAATATCCCGTACCTTTTCCGGCCCCAACGACACATAGATCGACGGCAACGTCCCTGATGGCAGCGCATCGTAGATCGCCCCACCAACCAATGATTGAACTTCGCTATCTGAAACCAGCCGCTGATAGACTGCGGACTGTAACGCTGACGACACCGCATAGGTCATTGTGCGACCTCCTCAGTGGCAAAGCAGGTCAGATAGGCTGCGCCAGCTTTGCTGTCCGTGACCGCTTCGATCTGAAACAGCCGCGCCCCCTCGCGAAACCGTTGTTTTACCAGCGGTCGCGACGGCGCCCCAACAGGTGCGGATCGAACAGTGATCCGATAGCGCGCCATCGACACCGTTCCGCCAATAATCCCCGCCTCACGACCAGTGCGCGGTTCAATCGCCCCCCAAAGCGTGCCAAGCGCTTGCCAACTGGTTTGATACCCACCGGCCCCATCATCGACCCTAACAGGCTCTTCCAGCGTTAGCTTTCGGATCAGTTTGACCTCGCTCATGCCCGCGCACCTCCTAGGATGCGCACGGTCCGATAGCGTTCGATCAGGGCGCTCACCACTTCGGGCATCAAATTGCCGCCCTTTGCGTCACCTGAACGGTTTTCATAGAACGACGCCGCCAGGATCATAACAGCTTGCTTTAGATCAGACGGCAGCCCACCCCAGTAACTCGAATACCCTGCCGTAAACTCGATCCGCGCGCGGCCATGCCGTTCGATCATCGGCAGTGTGAGGCCCGACGCAGCCAGAACCGGCCGCATGGCATCTGGACGCAACACCCAACCTTGGACAGCTTCCTCGACACCCGCTGGATCGACGGTGACCACCTGATCAACCGACCCGATAGGCGCAACCGGCAGCGGCTGCTCAACGGCATCGCGCCAGCGGGTCACCGTCCAGGAAAAGGCACGCTGAATAAGGATTTTACCGATCCGCGCCTCAATTGCGGCCATGGCGGCCCGCAAAAACACGCCCAGCACTGGGTCCTGCAATGCATCATCGCTGAAACCCGATCCCAACCGCAGGTGATCCCTGAATTCTGCCACCGGAAGCGCCGCATCTGGCACAGTGGTTTCTTCGACTAACATCATTGAATTACCCTGATATTTCCATGTTCCGTCAGTTGAAAATCAGACGCACGCACCCACACCGCTCGGACGGAGGAACAGCTAGACAATGCAGGCTTTGCACGTGCGCCCAATCGGGTGGCCTATTGCAGCCACCCCTTTCGACCCACCTTAGGCGGTGCCGAATTTCAGCAGCTTGATCGCGTTAAAGTCGCTCACCGCGCCGCCCACGCGCTTAGTCGCATAAAACAGAACATGCGGCTTGGCCGAGAACGGATCGCGCAGAACACGCAGGTCAGGACGTTCGGCAATGGTGTAGCCATTTGCAAAGTCACCAAACGCAATCGCCATTGCATCGGCACCAACATCCGGCATGTCTTCGGCAATCAACACACTATAGCCCATCAGACGCGCTGGTTCGCCCTGCGCCAGACCATCCGACCACAGGAAACGGCCGTCCGCGTCTTTCAGCTTGCGCACCAAACCAGCGGTTTTGGAATTCATCACAAACGACGCATTCGCGCGGTATTCCGCACCCAGCGAATAGACCAGTTCAATGATCGGATCACCGTCAACGATGCCGGTGTTCGACCCCGTGACCACATAGCCAAGGTTGCCCCAGGTCCAAACGTCATTGTCGACGGTTGGATAGGTCAGGAAACCGGTCGGCTTGTCGACACCATCACCGTTGACAAAGGCACCTGCCTCGGAACGGGCAAACTTGTCCGAAATACGCGACGCAAGCCAACCTTCGATGTCGAACGCGCTATCGTCCAACAGACGCTGCGACACCTTAGGCAGGGCCGACAGTTCATGCAGCGGAATAGTGATACGGTCGATCTGAGGGGTATCGGTTTCCGCTATCGTTGCGGTTTCATTGGCCCAGCCAGCGCCCAGCTCGGTATGGTCAATCAGCACGTCATAGGACGTCGACTCGACCGACACCACAGTGGCAATCGCGCGGATCGAGGCCGTCGCATTCATCGCGCTTTTGATGTCCGACGCCGTTTGCGGATCGACCAGATACCCACCATCAGCCGCGACAGACGCCGACATCGCCTTGCCTTCCATCGGCAGGCTGCGCAGGCCATCGTCGTCGCCCGAACGCAGATAAGCGGCAAAGGCCTTCTGATGTGGCGCTTCGACCTCAGCACCCATTCCTAGCGCGGGACGCGCAGCCAGCAGCGATTTACGATCCATTTTGGTCATTCGTTGTTCCTGTTCTTCGAATTTGGCATCAATGCCGGTTGCAAATTGTTTGAATTCATTGACGAAATCAGAGACGACAGCCTCCAAGTTTACTCCGTCAGACACAGCCTGCTCGGCCCGAGAATTCACCTCAGGTTGGGTCATTCAGATCCTCATTGAGTTGTCGGTTAACCCCGAGCCTTCAGCAGCTCAGTGGCTTCGCGGAACATCCGCGCGACCTGTTGGACACCTGTGCCCTCTAGCAGATCGTTTTTCGCGCCCACGCGGGCTTGTAGCAGCATCGGGAATGTCACCAATGACACCTCCCACAATTCCAATTGGGTCAACTCACGCTGCCCTTTTGCGTTTTTGGCGGCCTTGACGGTCCGATAGCCAATCGACAACCCATCAAGCGCCCCAGCGGCCAGCAATGAAATGGCCTCACGCCCTTTTTCCACATCGGTCAGGATGCGGCCCTTGACCCAAAGGCCGCGCTCATCCTCGCGCACCTCGTCCCAAACGCCGATGGGTTGGGCTGGGTCATGTTGCCAGAGCATTTTGATACTCCGATCTTCGGCCGATAGTGCGTTTAGCGACGCAGTATAAGCACCCGGCTGAACAACATCGCCGCCCTGATCCACGGCCCCAAACAACGATGCATAACCTTCGATCACATGGCCGTCCAAAACTTGAACATCAGACCCCAATCGACTGAATTTACGCTCTAAATCCATTTCAAACCCCACTCATTATCAACCGAAACACCTCGGTGATAACGGTCGCAAAAATTGCGCAAACGATCAGCCAAACCTGCTTTTCCAACCGCGCAATCACGAACTCAATCTTGCTCAACCGCACATCCAATTGGGCGAACCAGAAATCCGTTGCCGGCCGCTGCGCAGGCCCCCGTGCGGGATCCAGATCGACGATCTTGTTACTCATCCCCCAGCTCCAATGCGGGCAGTCCCAGCAAACGGCGCTTTTCCGCGTCGGTCAGAAACTCTGCTTCGCCGATCCGGCGCCACGCCGCCTCGCGTTCCGTGGATAGCGCCGCGATTTGGTCAGGGTCCGGCAGAATGCTAACGACCTCGTCGCCATAGTCGGCCAACCAGTCGCCGATCGCGCCACAGACCTTCTGCGCCAGCGGCAGAACCGTCAGACGATAGAACGCGCGGTTTGCCTCTTGATAGTTGGCATAGGTCGCATCGCCCGGAATCCCCAGCATCATTGGCGGCACGCCAAAGGCGGTCGCGATTTCACGCGCGGCGGCCTCTTTGGTTTTCTGGAATTCCATGTCCGACGGGCTGAACCCCATCGGTTTCCAGTCCAGCCCCCCTTCAAGCAACATCGGGCGGCCCGCGTTGCGCGCACCTTGGTGCATCGTCTCCATCTCATGCAGCAGACGGTCATATTGATCCGCGCTCATGCTGCCCTGCCCGTCAGCGCCCGAATACACAATGGCACCCGATGGTCGCGCCGCGTTATCAAGCAGCGCCTTAGACCAGCGCGACGCACTGTTATGGACGTCCACCGCCGTTGATGCGGCCTCCATTGGGGACAGACCATAATAATCGTCCTGAGGGTGGAAATTGCGGATGTGACAAATTGGGCTAGGCCCTGTGCCCAGTTCAAACCGGTGCTTGCGGGCATTTACCGTATAGTCATAGGCAATCGGCCAACCATTCGCACCGGGCACCAGGCTCATCCGGTCCGACCGCAGTACATGCAGCTCAACCGGCAGCCCGCCATCGCCAACGCCCTCAAGATAGGCATTGCCAGTCAACAAAATCTGGCCGAACACATTTTCAAGAAAGGCGACCTGCCCCTGTCCGGCATTCGGCCGCACCAAAAGCGACTTAATGGGATGGCTGTCAAACCGGCTTGCGGCGGTTTGAAACACCAACGGTAACGCCGCTGCGGCCTCGGCCACCATTTTCACCGCACGGTATCCAACTGGATTGCCCAGAAAACCGGCGCGGGTCAGCGAAACGGCATCGCGCGGGGACCATGCTACACGGGCGCCGCCCACCGCTTTGACCCGCCCCGTGGCCGAGGCTTTGGTTTCCTCGGGGGGCATCGCCGCCTCGTTTCGCCGTAGAAAATCAAACATTCAAATCTCCTTGCTCCGTCGCGATGGCAACGGCCCGTCCGTTCGACTGCGGACAATTTGCATCGAAAGTGTTGAAAACCTGCCTGCGCAGCGCACGATGGTTAAAGAACCCTTAACCGCGGCGCTTTGAACTTGGCGGCGGGTTCGATCATCAACGCGAACAGCGCCCAGACCATCGCGTCCACGCGGTCGGGCGATCCTTTGCCCTGATATCCGGCAGTCGTCATCAGGCACATCTGATCCTCAAGCATGCCGAGCCCACGCGCATGGCTGACGCGGTTTTGTTCATAGAGGGCCGCAACCGGTTCGGCCCGCGCAACCTTACCTTTGCTGGCGTGAACCGCCTGAAACGGCACCAGCGGATCAACTTGCCGGATCACCTCTTCGACCAAGGCACCCCCCTGGTTCACCTCAGCGACTAAGCGATCCGCGCCATGGCGGTGCACCGCCTCAACGGCGGCTTTGGCCCATTGCGTGGGCGATACGCCTTGCACGCTCACATCCTCGATCACATGCGCCCGCCAGTTCTGGGGCGGGCCATCCATGCATACGCCGGCAACGACAATGCCGCATTCGTCCGAGGTCACATTTCCACTAACCGGCGGATCAATCGCGACCACAATGCGATCAAACACATCGACATCAGCCTGAACCCCCGCCAATTGCGCCGAGGTCCAGAGGGCGCCCTCCGCATCACTCAGCAAGACGCCATCCAACTCTTGCCGCCCCAGTCGCGTACCGGCATAGCGCCGCTCAACCTCTTCCAGGAAACCCTTGGCCAGATTGGCACGATTGGCCTGCGTCGCCGCATGTGTCAGCACGGTGCTGTCCTGCCCCATCAGATCGGTCAAAACCGCCGCATTGCGGGGCGTAGTGGTCACACAGGCCCGCGGATCCTCGCCAAGCCGTAGCCCGAATTGCAACATATCCCATGCCTCATCCCCCCGCTTCCACTTGGCCAATTCATCTGCCCAAACTGCGTCGAATTGCGGCCCCCTCAGGCTCTCGGGGTCGTGGGCCGAAAACACCTGCGCGGTTGCCCCATTAGGCCAAACCAGCATCTTACGGCCGGAAATCCATGTCGGTCGCCTGTCGGGTGGCGAACAAGCCATGATCCCGCTTTCCCCGAACACCATGACCTCGCGGGCTTGGTCGATGGTTTCCCCGACCAAGGCAACACGGCGCGCGCGCCCTTGATCCCGTGGCCGCGCGCCCTCGACCATGCTGCGCACCCATTCGGAACCGGCCCGCGTTTTGCCCGCACCCCGCCCCCCTAGGATCACCCAGTTGCGCCAGTCACCACTGGGCGGCAACTGATGCGGCAGAGCCCAGAACTCAAACAAAAAAGGCAGAGCGCGTAGCTCTGCCTCGGTCAATGAATTTAGGAACTCAGTCTGCGTCTCGGGCGGCGCGGAGGCGATCCAGTCGGCCCCCGATCGTGTCCCGGATGGCATCAAGGTCGATGTCATCGGACCGTCCGCCTTTGCCAAATTTTTCATGAAGTGCCTCTTCGGATTTCTTGATTTTCACAAACAGCTCTTGCAGCAGCAACAGTTGCGACGAAACCTTCTTGGGCACGCTGGGATCGCCTTCATCGATCCGCGCGATCAACGACTTAAGCGTCGCAGACACACTGCCATAGACTTCGACGACATCTGCCAGCTTCTGCTCGGCCAGCGATACCTCGTCCTGTTCGTTTTTGCTCATGCGGGTTTGCCTGTAGTTGGGATCCGCCACATGTGAGAGCCATAGAAAAAGCGGCCCAAGGGTAACCTCGGCCGCTTTCACATGTCTTCTAGCATGACACAAACTGTGCCCTAGACCGTACGCAAAGTCAAGGCAAATCCCCGCTAAGCGTCCGGTATCATTAACAAAATCCTAACGACTAGTTACTGTTAGCCGCGCGTTCTGCCTCGATTTGCCGCCAGCGCGCAACGTTTTCATTGTGCTCGGCCAGCGTCACCGCAAAGGCGTGACCGCCCGTACCATCCGCCACAAAGAAGATGTAATCGCTGTCATCAGGGTTCAGGGCTGCATTGATCGCTGCCGCGCCGGGGTTTGCAATCGGGGTCGGTGGCAATCCGGGAATGATATAGGTGTTATACGGGGTTTCACGGTCAAGCTCGCTACGGCGCAGACCACGCCCCAGAACACCCTCACCGCCCGTGATGCCATAGATAACCGTCGGGTCTGTTTGGAGGCGCATACCCTGACGCAGACGGTTCACAAACACGCTGGCAACCAAAGGCCGTTCGCCCTCAACCGCTGTTTCCTTTTCGATGATCGAGGCAAGGATCAGCGCCTCTTCTTTCGTCGAAATCGGCAAATCATCTGCACGGTTTTCCCATGCCTCATCCAGAATGCGGACCTGTGCCGCAGCCATCCGGTCTAGCACACCTTGGACGCTATCGCCGGGCGTGAACTCATAGCTATCGGGCGCAAGGCTACCCTCGCTTGGAATGGCCGTCGCATCCTCACCCAATGCATCGATCGCATTCAGCGCGGTATAAACCTGCCAGCTGGTTGCACCTTCGGCAATCGCGACACGGAACACGGTGCCGGCCTCATTGGCGACACGCTCAAATTCTGCAGGAACCTCATCTTCGCCCACGACAAACCGCACGATTTCATCAAAGCGGTTGGTTTCTGGGTTTGTCTCGCGCACTTCTGCGATCAGACGATTGACCCCAACACGATAGAGGATCTGCTTGCCGCAATTGCTCACGCCATCGCCGGTGACAATATCGACGATCTCTTCCATCGACGACCCAGCGGGCACAATAAACCGCCCCGCCTTTAGCTGCGACGCCTTGCCCGAATAATCGACACCCACGTTAAAAATGGTCCGGCTGCTGAACGCCCCCTGTCCATCAAGGCGGTTGCCAACACTGCGCATGGTTGCACCGCTGGGCACCTCTAGACAGATCGCCTGTTCCAATGGCCCAGCAGCGCGGTACTGCGTCTGGCCCCACATGACGACACCCGCCAGCAGGAACAGACCGACCACAAACAGCGTCAGAGCATTAGACGCAATTGCTCGCCACATCAGCTTGGTTTCCCAAAGATCACGCTAGCGTTGGTGCCGCCAAAGCCGAACGAATTGGACAGCGCAACGTTGATTTCCCGCTCGCGCTTGGCATTCGGTGCCAAATCAACGGTGGTTTCAACCGCTGGGTTGTCCAAGTTGATCGTTGGCGGTGCGACCTGATCGCGAATTGCCAAAACCGAGAAAATCGCCTCAATCGCGCCAGCTGCGCCCAGCAGGTGACCCGTCATGGATTTTGTCGACGACATGGTCACTTTCGACGCGGCATCGCCCATCATCCGCTCAACAGCGCCAAGCTCGATGGTATCGGCCATGGTCGATGTCCCGTGCGCGTTGATATAGTCGATATCTGCCGGCTCTAGCCCCGCATCGGCCAGCGCCGCGCGCATGGACCGCTCACCGCCCTCACCGTCTTCGCTTGGGGCGGTGATGTGATAGGCGTCGCCTGACAGGCCATAGCCCAGAACTTCGGCATAGATCTTGGCGCCGCGCGCTTTGGCGTGTTCGTATTCTTCCAGAACAACGATGCCCGCGCCCTCGCCCATCACGAAACCGTCGCGGTCCGCGTCATATGGACGGCTGGCCGCCTGTGGATCGTCCGCACGTTTGGTCGACAGCGCCTTACAGGCGTTGAAACCTGCAATACCGATCTTACAGATCGCCGCCTCGGCACCACCGGCAACCATCACATCGGCCGAACCGTATTTGATCAGACGGGCCGCATCACCAATGGCATGGGCGCCTGTCGAACAGGCGGTCACGACCGAATGGTTCGGGCCTTTGAAACCGTATTTGATCGACACCTGACCCGAGATCAGGTTGATCAGCGCACCGGGAATAAAGAACGGCGATACACGGCGCGGGCCTTTTTCCTCGATCATGACGGCGGTGTCGGCAATCGATTTCAATCCGCCGATCCCCGACCCGATCAGAACACCGGTCCGGTTTTTCTGTTCGTCGGTTTCGGCAACATAGCCTGAATCTTCAACCGCTTGTTGGGCAGCGGCAACGCCGAACAGGATAAAGTCATCGACTTTGCGCTGTTCTTTGGGGGGCATGTATTTATCGGCATCAAACGTGTCGTTCGATCCGTCACCACGTGGCACTTCGCAGGCATAGGTCGTCGCCAGACCTTCTGTATCGAACTGCTGGATCGGGCCCGCGCCCGACTGACCAGCAAGCAGACGTGTCCAGCTTGCTTCGACACCATCTGCCAACGGCGTCACAAGTCCCAATCCGGTTACTACCACTCGGCGCATCTTATGCCCTCACCTTTAGGTTTTTCTTCGGCTTCTGATAGCGCAGCGACTTGTCCTAGGGCAAGGGTGCATTGAACCGGCCACGGGGTTTCAGCAAGTTTCGCCCCAAAAACAAAGACGGCACCCGATTGGGTGCCGTCTAAAGTGTCCGAAACGGTCAGTAAAACTTACTGAGCTTCCGAGATGAACTTTACTGCGTCGCCGAAAGTCTGAATGGTTTCAGCTGCATCATCAGGGATTTCGATACCGAATTCTTCTTCGAACGCCATAACCAGCTCAACAGTGTCGAGGCTGTCTGCGCCCAAGTCGTCGATGAACGATGCGTTCTCTGCAACTTTGTCTTCTTCAACACCCAGGTGATCAACAACGATCTTGCGTACACGATCTGCAACGTCGCTCATATTTTCTTCCTCAGTTCTTAAGGGCGCTCGCCCGTTATTTTGTTGCCCGTGCGGGCGGCTCAGCTGCCCCTCAGGGCCAAGCCTTACGCCGGCTGAGACGCGACGTCAGGCAAATCTGCATGCGCCTATAGCAGAGAATTCGCACAAGGCAAACGCTTTCAGACCTGCTCGACGCTAGAAGCGTTAATTGGGGCCTGCAAAATCATTCTACAAGCCTTTTTTGCATAAACGCTGGCACTTTCGGGGATTTCACTGTGCGGTAGGTATTTTGAGGCAACGGCAATCGGAACACTCAAAACACCCAGTTCAACCGTTTCCCGATCAAGCCCGCTGTTTGCAGCAAATGACGCCAAGGCCTGCTCCATGTCACTGCGCGCTTTTTCAACACGCTCAGCGATTTCACCGCTAAGGCTACAGCGCACCAAATAGCGTTCTGGAACGGCAAACACCAAATTCGCCTGCAACCTGTTCTGAGCCGCAAAATCCAGAACCGACGCCGAGGCATGAACCGCCCCTCTCAGCCCTTCAAACCCCAGTTTTTCAATCACAACCGACGAAAATGCCCCATAGGCCCAAAGCCACGCTCCGGCCAGCAAACCTTCCATCGAATTGTACCGGTGATACAGGGACCCAACCGAAACACCGGTCCCTTTGGAAACCTCTTGCACGGTAACAGTCGGACTTTCTGCCAAACGTTCAGATAACCAACTGAACACCTGTTCATCCGTAAAACCAGGCCGCCGTCCCATGTGGCCTCCATGCTCGATCAAAATATGTTAATGTTTAGAAGAATATGAAACGGGGGCGGCCATTTGGCCACCCCCAAAATACAACGGGAAGTAAAGTAAACTACTTATACCATCGCCATACCACCGTTGACGTGGATCGTCGCGCCGGTGGTATATCCTGCCTCATTGCTCGAAAGATACAGAACCGCTGCTGCGATTTCTTCCGGTGTTCCCATACGGGATGCAGGGATTTGAACGTTGATCTTTTCTTTTTGATCGTCGGTCAGTTTGTCGGTCATGGCTGTTGCGATGAAACCCGGCGCGACGCAGTTCACGGTGATACCGCGGCTGGCGACTTCGTAGGCGATCGACTTGGACATACCGATCATGCCCGCCTTGGACGCAGCATAGTTGGCCTGACCGGGGTTGCCGGTTGTGCCGACGATCGACGAAATATTCACGATACGACCCCAGCGGGATTTCATCATTCCGCGGATCACGCCCTTACACAGGCGCATCGTCGAGGTCAGGTTTACCTCAAGCACCGAAGCCCACTCTTCATCCGACATGCGCATGAAAATCTGGTCACGCGTGATACCAGCGTTGTTGATCAGGATATCGACCGAACCCATTGCCTCAGCGGCCTGTTTCGGCAGGGCGTCAACCGCCGCTGCGTCGCTCAGGTTACAGGGCACAACATGGGCACGCTCGCCCAGTTCAGCGGCCAGCGCCTCTAGCGGTTCGACCCGTGTGCCCGACAAGGCAACGGTTGCGCCCGCTGCGTGCAGCGATTTGGCAATCTCTGCGCCGATACCGCCCGACGCACCAGTAACAAGTGCATTCTTTCCAGTAAGATCAAACATTTGACTCTCTTTCTTTAAGTATCGGCATTAAGTGCAGCAACGGCGGCGGCAACGTCATCCGGCGTTCCGACCGCGCGGGATGTGATATCGCGCGAAATGCGCTTGATCATACCCGACAGAGCTTTGCCCGCACCAATTTCGTAAACCTCGGTCACGCCCTGCTCGGCCATCCATGCCACGCTCTCACGCCAGCGCACGGACCCAGTGACCTGCTCAACCAGCAGCGACCGGATCACAGCCGGATCAGTGACAGCGGCCGCGCGCACGTTGGCGACAACAGGGACCGCAGGTGCGTTGATTTCAACAGCGTCCAGCGCCTCGGCCATGACCTTGGCGGCTGGCTCCATCAACGCGCAATGGAAAGGTGCCGATACCGGCAGCAACAGCGCCCGCTTGGCACCCTTTTCCTTGGCGATCTCAACGGCGCGCTCAACGGCCTCTTTGTGGCCCGATACAACAACCTGCGAGGGGTCATTGTCGTTTGCCGCCTGACAGACCTGCCCTTGTGCGGCTTCTTGCGCAACTTGTGCTGCGACCTCAAAGTCCAACCCAAGAAGCGCCGCCATCGCGCCGACGCCAACCGGAACCGCCTGCTGCATGGCTGCACCACGTGTGCGCAGCAAACGCGCGGTGTCTGCGATGCTCAGCGCACCTGCCGCCGCAAGCGCCGAATACTCACCAAGCGAGTGACCAGCCACGAAATCGGCGGCGTCAATCGTGACACCTTCGGCCTCAAGCGCCTTCATCGCGGCCAGCGATGTGGCCATCAGTGCTGGCTGTGCGTTTTGTGTCAGGGTCAGCGACTCGATATCGCCGTCCCAAATCAGGTTCGAGAGGCTTTCACCCAAAGCGTCATCAACTTCGTCAAAAACAGCTTTGGACGCTGGATATGCATCAGCAAGGGCTTTGCCCATACCAATTGTCTGTGCGCCTTGCCCCGGAAATACGAATGCTCGCATGTGTCCTTCCCTTTGGTCATTTTGACATGCCTTAGCCTGTCGGGGCCGACATCTCAAGAAACCTTGGGGAAAATGCGTGATTGACCTAGCTGGCCAAAACCCGACGACGGGCCCGCGCCGGCGACGACACAACGGTGCGACGGTCGGTTAGAATATCACGACCAAGCCGATCCCGCAGACCTTCCAGCCATTCAACATCGCCGTTTGCGATTTCGATCAACTGCGCCGAATTGCGATACCGCATGATAAGGCTCGCCTGCCCGTTCGCGCCCGACCTATCAATATAGACAGAGTCGACAGCGTTGAACGCATACCGTCCCAGCAAAGTGGGCGCTCCGGATCTGTTCCGAACGACTTCGCGGATTTCGCTCAGCGATACATCCACCTGCAGCTCTGTATATGTGCCACGTGTTGCGAAATGGACAAACAAACCGCCCGCAGCGGCCATTGCGCCCGATGTGCCCAGCTTAAAGACCAACACCTCGCCCGACACCACCGCAGCAGGGTTGAGCCACATAGCAGCGGCGACAAACAACAAGCACACCCCACCAAACAGCGAAAACGCCTGCAGCACATCCGACAGTGTCCTATTGGTGTCTTTTGTCCTCAGAACATACCCCCAATAGGCTTCTGTCACCTCTAGGTTGGTATCTGCGTCAAATTCAAAAACCGGCACACTCTGGTAATCAAACACTTTTTTGTCTGATACGGCGTTCATCTCATTGGCTCCATATGCGAACTCCTACATACAAAAGTTGAATCAAGGCGAAATCAGGGCGCATGTCTGGCGATCGCGAGAAAAAATTAACTTTTTGTCCACCTAAGCGATAATTTCGGTCGGACCTTGTACTGAGACGCCAGACATGTATAAGGCCGCATCCTTCCGCGCATCGTCAGAACTGCGCAGCCTCTCGTGGATAGGAGCGGAAGGTCGCCTGTCCTATGAAATGCGCCGAACATAACAGGAGTGCACATGCCACTATACGAGCATGTCTTTATCTCGCGTCAGGACCTGTCCAACGCGCAGGCCGAAGGCCTAGTTGAACACTTCTCGACCGTACTGACCGACAACGGTGGTGCCGTTGTAGGGTCCGAGTACTGGGGCGTGAAGACCATGGCCTACAAGATCAACAAGAACCGCAAAGGCCACTACGCCTTCCTGCGCACCGATGCACCTTCGTCGGCTGTACAGGAAATGGAACGCCTGATGCGCCTGCATGATGACGTCATGCGCGTTCTGACCATCAAGGTCGACGCACACGAAGAAGGCCCATCGGTTCAGATGCAGAAACGTGACGACCGTGAAGGTCGCCGTGAACGCCGCTAATCGGATCTTGGAAAGGACTTAAGTCATGGCTACCAAACCATTTTTCCGTCGCCGTAAGTCGGATCCATTCGAGGGCGAAAACGCACCGAAGATCGACTACAAAGACACCCGCCTGCTGCAGCGTTACATCTCTGAGCGCGGCAAAATCGTACCAGCACGCATCACCGCTGTTGGCGCCAAGAACCAGCGCAAACTGGCTCAGGCAATCAAACGCGCGCGCTTCCTGGCGCTGCTGCCATACGCCGTTAAGTAAGGAGACCGGACAATGGACGTTATTCTGCTTGAACGCGTAGCAAAGCTGGGCCAGATGGGCGACATCGTCGCTGTCAAAGACGGCTACGCTCGCAACTTCCTGCTGCCTCAGGGCAAAGCACTGCGTGCAAACGACGCTAACAAAGCAAAGTTCGACGCTGACAAAGCTCAGCTGGAAGCACGCAACCTCGAAACCAAAAAAGAAGCCGAAGATCTGGCAAACCGCATTGGCGGCGAACAGTTCATCGTGATTCGCTCGGCATCGGATGCTGGCGCGCTGTACGGTTCGGTCACCCCACGTGACATCGCCGACATCGCAAGCGAAGGCGGCTTCTCGCTGGACAAAAAACAAGTGGTTTTGCAGGGCCCGATCAAATACCTCGGCCTGCACACTGTTTCGGTTGTTCTGCACCCAGAAGTTTCGGCTGACATCGAAATCAACGTTGCTCGTTCGGAAGAAGAAGCAGCGCTGCAAGCCGAAGGCAAATCGATCCAAGAGCTGGCAGCAGAAGCTGAAGCAGCTGCTGAATTCGAAATGCAGGAACTGTTTGACGATATCGGCGGCGCAGCCGACGAAGACGAAGCTGACGAAGCATAAGTCTATCAAATATCGCACAGAATTGAGGCCGCTGAGATTTCAGCGGCCTTTTTTCTTGGTCTCGGTTGCCGATTACGGTGGCTCAAGGAAACGTTGCTGCCCCCCGCTACACCAGCACGAAGTGTCGGCGACTTGGTTAGCCGAAGGCCCAGACTGCGAGGGTTTTTAAACCTAGACTATGGCTAAGGTCTGGGTCCTCTTCCGCATTTCGCTTTGGCAAAAAAGGGGGCCGCTTTGGCCCCCTTTCCTATCTATCAGTAGGCATCCAGATACAGACGCGCATCGCAATATGCGCCGTCGTAGGTGCCAATCCAAAGGTCCAGATACCCGTCGATCGGGCGTGTCAGGACGATCTTGGGGTCCAGATTGCCGTTGTCATCGTCATCGTAATACCAGTTGCCCGACGACGTATTAATCAACAGCGCACTGTCGCATTCGGACACCACACTAATGTCGAGCCGGTATCCACGGATACCATTCAATTCGATTGTGAAATCTGGCGGCGTTGTGAAATACCCTGCCCCTTGGTCTGTACCTGGGCGGATATGGCGACAATTCCAGATATAGTTTTCGCCCCCTGCAACCACGTCAACGTAGACACCGCCACGCAATTGGCTACCCGTGACGCTATAGCTCTCGCCCCACATGGACGGATCAGGACAGGCCATCGCAGCCCCTGCAAGTCCAAAGGACGCGAAAACACCGAACGTAAGTGACTTAAGATTCATTGCTGTTTCCCTCTTCCTTGCGAAACAGCAGTTGCTGCCTCGACTTTCGACGGTTTTCCCGTCGATCACCGGATAGGTAATGCAACGATGTTGATCGCCTACCCTTGGATCAAGGCTAGCTGAGAAATTTTCTGATCCCAACCCTTTTGACCTATCCAAAAGGTCAGGGATTCCGGAACAAAAAGGGCGCCCCGATACCGGAGCGCCCCAATAGGTTTAATTAGAAAACCCTTATTCGTCTTCAAGTGCTTCCAGCGCAGTTTGCAGTTCGTCCTTCGAAACTTCTTTCTCGGTGACTTTTGCAACGGTGAAGATGTGGTCTACCACTTTGTCTTCAAAGATTGGCGCTTGCAGCTGCTGACGGAACTGAGCGTTCTGCTGAACGAATTCAAAGAACTGACGCTCTTGGCCTGGGTACTGACGTGCTTGGTTCATAACCGCTTGTGTCAGCTCGGCGTCCGAAACGCTGATTTCTTCTTTCTGGCCAACGTCTGCCAACAGCAGACCCAGCTTTACGCGGCGACCAGCCAAGGCTTTGTGTTCGTCGGTCGCTTCGATTTCACCGTGGTCGTGGCCCTGAACCTCTGGGTTCTCTTCGTGCCACAGCTGGTGCGCAATCTGGCCTGCTTCTGCGTTAACCAGGCTCTCTGGCAGGTCGAACTCAACAACGCCGTCCAGCGCGTCCAGCAGCGAACGCTTTGCCAGCGCGCGTGCAGCACCGGTGTATTCCGCTTCCAGACGTTCGGTAACCTGTGCTTTCAACGCATCCAGATCTTCTGCGCCGAACTTGGTTGCCAGCTCGTCGTTGATCTCTGCGTCTTTTGGTTCTTTGACCGCTTTAACGGTGACAGTGAAAACAGCAGCTTTGCCAGCCAGGTTTTCAGCGCCATAGTTTTCAGGGAATGTGACGTCGACGTCTTTGACTTCTTCGGCTTTCACGCCAACCAGACCGTCTTCGAAACCTGGGATGAACGAGTTCGAGCCCAGAACCAGCGGATAGTCTTCTGCTTTGCCGCCTTCGAATTCTTCGCCGTCAACTTTACCAACAAAGTCGATAACGACTTGGTCGCCGTCTTTCGCTTTCGAACCTTTTTTGCGGTCAGCATAGTCTTTGACGGTGCCAGCCAGGTTTTCCAGTGCTTCGGTAACGGCTGCGTCGTCAGCTTTGACAACCAGACGCTCCAGCTCAACACCCGAGAAATCAACAGCCGGAATCTCAGGCAGCTTTTCATAGCTTACCTCGACGATGACATCGTCACCCTCTTTCCAGTCTTCGTTGGTCATTTTCATGTCAGGCTGAGCAGCAGGACGGTCGCCCGACTTTTCCATGTGCTCGTTCATTGCGCCGTCTACGGCTTCCTGCATGGCTTCGCCAAGAACGCGTGGGCCGAACTGCTTTTTCAGCATCGCCATAGGCACTTTGCCTTTGCGGAAGCCCTTCATTTCGATCTCTGGCTGCGCTTCGGTCAGCTTTTCATTGACCTTGGCGTCCAGCTCTGCAGCAGTGACAGTGATGGTGTAGCCGCGCTTGAGGCCTTCGTTAAGGGTCTCGGTGACCTGCATCGTTTGCGTCCTTTTACGTCTCGTTCAGGCCGTGCGTGCACGGCCACCATAAATCAGACGCCCTTCTATTTAGCGTATGGCCTACTGGCAAGGCGAAATTGCCCAAAACGCTGTGTTTCCGCGCTTAAAATCATTTGGGAAGCGGAATCCATTCGTTTCGGTCCCCTACTGGCAGATCAAATATACCTTCGCCCCAACGCTCTTCGCGCCAATGACGCTTGGCTTCTTCAATCTTTTCCTTCGACGATGACACGAAATTCCACCAAATATACCGCGGCCCGTTCATCGTTTCGCCGCCCAGCAACAAAACCGTCGCCCCAATGGGCCCGGCACGGAAGCTGACTGAATCACCCGGACGGAACACCATCATCTGCCCCTCGGCATAGGTTTCCCCCGCAACCTCGATGCTGCCTTGCAGGACATAGATGCCTCGATCTTCGTGATCGTCCGGCAACGGCATGACCGCGTGCGGCGCAAGGCGAACATCCAAATAGAACATGTCCGAATACACGCCCGCTGGCGCTTGGGCACCGAATGCGCGCCCCATGATCAACCGTGCGCTAACGCCTGCGTCCTCAAATTCCGGCAGGCTCGCTTGGCCGTGGTGTTCAAAACTGGCGATTTTGTCCTCTTTGTCCTCAGGCAGCGCGACCCAAGTTTGCACGCCAAGCAAACTGCGGGGACCATTTTGGATCGATCGTTCGGAATGCGACACCGCCTTACCTGCGACCATCCAATTCACCTCGCCGGGTTTGATGACCTGATCGGCGCCGGTGCTGTCGCGGTGATGAAAGGCCCCTTGATAAAGATAGGTGACCGTTCCCAGACCGATATGGGGATGCGGCCGCACATCAATGCCCTGATCGGTCAAAAGCTCTGCCGGCCCCATCTGATCAAAGAACACAAACGGCCCCACCATCCTGCGTTTCGCAAAGGGCAAGGCGCGCCGCACCGCAAACCCGCCGATGTCCCGCGCCCGCGACACAATAAGCGTCTCAAGCGACTCGGGATCGGTTGTATCGGGGTCAGTCGAAAAATTCGGGTTCCAACTCATGTGCGCCTCCTGTTGATCACAAGGTGGCATCGCCCATGCGACATTCCTAGGGATGTTTCTGTGCACCCGCGCGGACACCCCGTGCAACGCGGACATCACCACAGCGACCGCACCTCAGGAATCGCCTCTGCCCGCCCCAATGACCACGGCACGCCAAAGACGACGCCAAGCAGCCCGCAGCCATCACGGACAAAAACCCAAATTTTTTTGAAAAGTGGTGCGGGTGGAGGGACTTGAACCCCCACGCCTCGCGGCGCCAGAACCTAAATCTGGTGCGTCTACCAATTTCGCCACACCCGCACTGTGAGCGGTCATTTAGCAAAGGTCGTGACGGGATGCGAGAGCAAAAAACAGATTTTTTCACTCCGCTACGGAAACTCCAATAAAATAAGAGACAAAACCTAAAACGGTCGCTACTCTACCCGTAATTGAGGCAGATCATAGCAAGAGCGGTAAACGCCATGCACTTCGAGTTAATCGACCAAACAGCGGCAGATGCCGTTGTCTCTAGCCGTACGTGCGGCATTCTAGCCGGTACCGGCATTTACACCGCTGACGGTGTGATTCCTGTTGAACACCTGTCGCCAGGTGACCGGATTATTACCCGCAACAACGGTATTTCCCGTCTAAAACAAGTTCGCAGCGGCGCTGTGAAACTGAAACCCGTCGTCGTTAAGGCCGGCAGCCTTGGGTTTGAGCATGGCTCAAGCGACATCGCCGTACCTCCGCACGCACGGCTTCATATCCGCGACTGGCGCGCGATGGCGGTTATGCAGACACCCACGGCAGATATCGACGCCGCTGTCCTGCTTGACGGCGAATTCGTCACCCAAGCGCCCGAACAAACCGTTCAAGTGTGCGAATTGGTGTTCGACGGCCCCGAAACGGTTTACGCCGACGGCCTGGAAATTTCCTGCTAACGTAGCGAAACACCCACCTAATACGAACGGCTGTGCGATCCTTTAGGTCGCGCGGCCGTTTTGCTTTTGTTACGAACGACGCCTTACATGCCCCTACCCCCGCGCCGCCGGCGGTAAGTGATTCACATCCCCGTTTTGATGCGGTTTTGTGCAGGCGCAGAATCCTTCGCACAGCGTTTCAGCAAATATCGTTCACAAACCGCACATATTTCGATCTATTTGCACAATTTTTAATCATCACCTGAGATTTCGACGGACGGAATGGCGCAGCTCGGGGCTAGTTGATTGTAGCTCCTGAACGAAAATGTTCTGACCCAATGTGCAAACAAAGCGAGGGAGTCGCGCGCATGAAGAAAATCGAGGCGATCATCAAGCCGTTCAAACTCGATGAGGTCAAAGAAGCCCTTCAAGAAGCTGGCGTACAAGGTCTGTCAGTGGTCGAGGTCAAGGGTTTTGGCCGCCAGAAAGGCCATACCGAGCTGTATCGTGGTGCCGAGTACGTTGTAGATTTTCTTCCGAAAGTAAAAATCGAAGTCGTAATCGCAGACGATCAGGTCGATGCGGCAATCGAGGCAATTATCGGCGCAGCCAAAACCGACAAGATCGGTGACGGCAAAATCTTTGTTTCGCCTATTGAACAGGCGATCCGTATCCGCACCGGAGAGTCGGGCGAAGACGCTCTTTAATCCGGTAACATTCACTCCAAGAGGACATCAGGGATGAACAATAAAGAAGTTCTGGCGCTGATCGAAAAAGAAGGTGTTGAGTATGTCGACATCCGCTTTACCGATCCACGCGGCAAGCTGCAGCACGTAACCGTACTGTCGGACCAGGTTGACGAAGACTTCCTAGAAGAAGGCTTCATGTTCGACGGTTCGTCGATTGCAGGCTGGAAAGCGATTGACGAGTCGGACATGAAACTGATGCCAGACGCATCGTCGGTCTACCTCGATCCGTTCTACGCGGAAAAAACCATCGCGATCCACTGTGACGTTGTAGAACCTGACACCGGCGAAGCATACGCACGCTGCCCACGTCAGACTGCAAAGAAAGCAGAAGCATACCTGAAAGAGTCGGGTATCGGTGACGCAGCATACTTCGGCCCAGAAGCTGAATTCTTCCTGTTCGACGACGTTCGCTACTCGGTCACTCCGGCCAAAGTTGCGTATCAGATCGACGCAGAAGACGCAGCATGGAACACCGACGCAGCGATCGAAGGCGGCAACCTTGGCCACCGTTCGGATCACAAAGGCGGCTACTTCCCGGTTAACCCAGTTGACCCTGCACAGGACATCCGCAGCGAAATGCTGTCGACCATGAAGCGCATCGGCATGAAGGTCGACAAGCACCACCACGAAGTTGCGACCGCGCAGCACGAGCTGGGCCTGATCTTCTCGTCGCTGACCGATCAGGGCGACAACCTGCAAAAGTACAAGTACATCATCCACAACGTTGCAGCAGCATACGGCAAATCGGCAACCTTCATGCCGAAGCCTATGGAAGGCGACAACGGTTCGGGTATGCACGTGAACATGTCGATCTGGAAAGACGGCAAGCCACTGTTCGCAGGCGACAAATACGCTGATCTGTCGGACGAAGCTCTGTACTTCATCGGCGGCATCCTGAAGCACGCCAAAGCACTGAACGCGTTCACCAACTCGTCGACCAACTCGTACAAGCGTCTGATCCCAGGCTTCGAAGCTCCGGTTCTGCGCGCTTACTCGGCACGTAACCGTTCGGGTTGTGTACGTATTCCTTGGACTGAATCGCCAAAGGCAAAGCGTGTAGAAGCTCGCTTCCCAGATCCATCGGCAAACCCTTACCTGTGCTTCGCTGCACTGCTGATGGCTGGCCTGGACGGCATCAAGAACAAGATCGACCCAGGTGCGGCTTCGGACAAAGACCTGTACGATCTGCCACCAGAAGAACTGGCAGAGATCCCAACCGTCTGTGCATCGCTGCGCGAAGCTCTGGACGCTCTGGAAGCAGATCACGAATTCCTGCTGGCTGGCGACGTGTTCACCAAAGATCAGCTGGACGGCTACATGGAACTGAAGTGGGAAGAAGTGTACAAATACGAACACACCCCACACCCAGTCGAATATCAGCTGTACTACAGCGTCTAATCGACGGTTCTATAGACTTGGAAAAGGCGCCTTCGGGCGCCTTTTTCTATTTTTGGTGGTTGCGGATTCGCCCAAAGGATGTCTCGATAATTCACAGCATTCTCCGCTTTGCTGCCGCAGAGTTGCCCGATTTCGGCGCGAAGCTCTTCTCATCAACCGATGGAAGGACCGAAAGAATGCAGAAATTTCGTGACTTTTTGTACCCGCAGAGTTTTGCAGCCGAACCAACATCAACACTCGTTGCGCGCCGTCAGGCATCCCAAAGGGCACGTTGGAACATCGGCTCGGTGAATTTTGGCTCACACTCTGCCAAGTCGGGCTTTTTCACCCGCCTCAACGCCCTGCTTAATCCGTAAGCGGCACAACACTGGTGTGAATGGCGAACAGGACGGCCCGTGTCTTGGGCAATCGCAACACTGTTTGCCGTTCCGACCTTAGATACCGCCCGTTCGTTGAATAGGGTTTGACCTCGGTCTCGCGCTTTGGCTGAAACAGGTCCGGCGCATCGTGAACAACACTGTTGGCCCGCCAAATGGGCATGCCCGGCTGCACCCCGTCAAACAATCGCTGAACCCGCTTACCGACACCTTCGTCATATTCGGGGATCGGTTTGTGAATACGCATCAGCGGGCGACCGATCTTTTCATCCAGCGTCCAGTTCGACGGAAAACACAAAACGGCACCTGTCAGAACGTGTTCATCCCCTTGTTTTTCAAGCAGGCACAGATCTTCTTGTAACAGGGTCGCCAGTGTCAAACACGGATCAGACCGATCTATCGCAATGACCGCCCCATCAGGTCGCACCACCTGACCATCGCCAACCTCAAACCGGTCATGCAGGTCCATCTGGTGCAAACAATGGTCAAGCAATTCGTCAAAACCATCCTGCGCCTCAGGCATCACACCACAGACCAACCGCCGGTGGTCCGTCATCAACGCCCGCCGTTCGGCCATCTGGGCGGCATAGGCATCGTCAACGGTGATCCAAGGTCGATCCCCAACCGGCCGCATCCCCGGCAGTCT
Organism: Marivivens sp.; assembly: GCA_965215785.1. Lineage (GTDB taxonomy): Bacteria > Pseudomonadota > Alphaproteobacteria > Rhodobacterales > Rhodobacteraceae > Marivivens. Next base: position 2,707,018 of record OZ244120.1, read on the forward strand.
GAGGGCAGCTACGTCCAGCTGCTCGGCTGGAATCACATTCTGAAAAATCGATGGTCGCATAAAATGACATTGATCCAGCTTTGTGACAAAGGCAATCGGTCACGATCCCTTGTCGCCAGCGCAAGACCCAAGTAAGAGGCACGTGACCGTTTTTTGACAGAAGGCTGCCGCTATGATCCCTCGTTACGCTCGCAAGGAAATGACCCAGATTTGGGACCCCGCAACCAAATTCCGCATTTGGTACGAGATCGAGGCGCACGCCTGCGACGCACAAGCCAAATTGGGCGTCATCCCCCAAGAAAACGCTGACGCTGTGTGGAAAGCCAAGGACGTCGAATTCGACGTGGCCCGCATCGATGAAATCGAGGCCGTCACCAAGCACGACGTTATCGCCTTCTTGACCCACCTTGCCGAACATGTCGGTTCCGAAGAGGCCCGTTTCGTCCATCAGGGCATGACCTCGTCGGACGTTCTGGACACCTGCCTGAACGTACAATTGGTCCGCGCCGCCGATATCCTGATCGAGGATATGGACAAACTGCTCGCCGCGCTGAAAAAGCGCGCGCTGGAACACAAGAACACCGTTCGCGTCGGTCGCAGCCACGGCATTCACGCCGAACCGACCACCATGGGTCTGACCTTTGCCCGTTTCTACGCCGAAATGGATCGCAACAAGGCCCGCCTGATCGCCGCCCGCGAAGAGGTGGCCACCGGTGCGATTTCCGGCGCTGTTGGCACCTTTGCAAACATCGACCCAGCGGTCGAAGAACACGTTTGCGAACAGCTGGGCCTTAAGCCAGAGCCGATCTCGACCCAAGTTATTCCGCGCGACCGTCACGCAATGTTCTTTGCCGTGCTGGGTGTGATCGCATCGTCGATCGAAAACGTCGCGATCGAAATCCGCCATATGCAGCGGACCGAGGTTCTTGAAGGTGCGGAATTCTTCTCGATGGGTCAAAAAGGCTCGTCCGCGATGCCGCACAAGAAAAACCCAGTTCTGACCGAAAACCTGACCGGTCTGGCCCGCCTTGTTCGTATGACCGTGATCCCTGCAATGGAAAACGTCGCCCTGTGGCACGAACGTGATATTTCGCATTCGTCCGTCGAACGCGGCATTGGCCCAGATGCAACCGTCACCCTCGACTTTGCGCTGAACCGTCTGACCGGCGTTATCGACAAGATGCTGGTGTTCCCAGAAAACATGCTGGACAACATGAACAAGTTCCCTGGCCTTGTTATGTCGCAGCGCGTGTTGCTGGCCCTGACCCAAGCGGGTGTCAGCCGCGAAGACGCCTATTCCATGGTTCAGCGGAACGCGCTGAAAGTCTGGGAAGACCGCGTTGATTTCCGTGAACTGCTGCTCGCAGATGAGGAAGTCGTCGCCGCCCTTGGTGTCGATGGCATCAACGAAAAATTCGACATGGAATATCACACCAAACATGTTGATACGATTTTCGCCCGCGTATTTGGCGAATAATCCATAAGCAGGAGCAAGAGAATGGCAAAGGTCTTTATCGACGGCGAAGCAGGCACAACGGGGCTGCAAATTCGTGATCGTCTGGCAGGGCGTGACGACGTTACGCTGGTGTCGATTGATCACGATCTGCGCAAAGACCCAGCCGCCCGCCGCGACGCCTTTGCCGAGGCGGATGTTGCCATTCTCTGCCTTCCTGATGCGGCCGCTATCGAGGCAGTCGCCATGGCCGGTGACACGCGCATCATTGATGCGTCCACCGCCCACCGCGTGGATGACACGTGGGTTTACGGCATGCCCGAACTGCCCGGTCAACGTGACGCCATCGCGGGTGCATCCCATGTGGCAAACGTCGGCTGTTATGCCACCGGATCAATCGCCCTGTTGCGCCCACTGCGCGATGCTGGCGTTCTGGCGGCGGATGCGGCTGTCGTTCTGACAGGCGTTTCGGGATACACAGGCGGCGGCAAAGCCCTGATCGCGGAATTCGACGACGGCACCGCCGCCGACCATTTCCTCTATGCGGCGGCGCAGGGTCACAAACACGTGCCCGAAATCATGAAATTTGGCCGCCTTGACCGCCAACCGTCGTTCCAACCAGCGGTCGGAAATTTTGCCCAAGGGATGGTGGTGCAGTTGCACCTGCATGCCACTCAACTGGCGAAAACCGCAATGATGGCCGACCTGAACGAGGTCATGTCGGCCTTCTATGCGGATGCGCGTTTCGTTGATGTGGTCCCTGCCCCAGCGCGGGTCGAAGCGACCAAGGTCAACGACACCAACCGCATGGAAATTTCGGTCCACGGCAGCGACACCGCAGGCATCTTTACGCTGACAGCCACGCTCGACAATTTGGGCAAAGGTGCCTCAGGTACGGCGGTTCAGAACCTGAACTTGATGATTGGTGCCGACGAAGGTGCGAGCCTTTAAACCAGACCGAGCGAACTGGCCAACGACGCGGCTTGGGCCGAGGTCGTTGCGCCCAGTTTGGTTTTCGCATTCTTTAGACGCTGTTTAACAGCCCCCTCTGTCACGCCCAGATGAAATGCGATTTCCTTTAGGCGCCAACCATTCTTGACCATGCTGAGGGCCTCTAGCTCGGCCATCGTCATGTTTCGCGGCGCAGCAATGCCGGTATGGGCATCCGACAAAATATCCAGCGCGCTTTGCAGTTCGCTATCCGAAAACTCACGGTCAGATCGCGCGATAGACAGAATGGACCGGCGGCCATTGCCGTTCAGATCATCCACCGACGCCACACCCCCAAAGTTCAGACCGTGATCTTTGGCCATTTCCAACACATCACCGCCATCCGATGTGTCGAGTTCCGACCAGCGAGCAACACCGGAATTGGCATAGGCCCACCGCATCACCGGATCCCGAAAAAACAACCCTTGCTGAGTATACGACTCAACCCAAGCGGTAGAATACGTATTTCCCTGATCCGTCGGAAATGCGAACCCAATCCGTAATGCATAGAAGTAACCGACAGGCGAAAGCGCTCGAAGACATGCTTCAAGGTGCTGAATATTCTGCGCTTTTTCGGTCACGATCTTCATCGCCAGCCTTTTTAAACTTGGAGAGTGTGAACTTTTTTTCTAGTTTGCGGCCAAGTTGTAGTGTGAAATGTAATTGGAACGACACGAGTTTAGCAACTAAAAAGCGAGCGCGGAATACAACAAATGCTGTCTAATATGGACATAAATACGACTCTCAAGGTGTTGAACGACCTAGCACCTGCCGGATTCGCAATCGCATTTCATGTTGAGTTTGCGGCGCCTAGTTTCTTGCTTCAGAATTATCCCAAGGACTGGCAAGCGATCTATAATCGCCAAGGCCTGACGCTCAAAGACCCCACCGTGCGTTGGTCATCCCAGAATAACGGCCTTATCCGCTGGTCGGCGCTGGCGGATGACGATCCCCACAACGTTTTTGGTCAAGCGGCCGAGCACGGCTTGAAATTCGGCGCGGCTTGCGGCCTTGAAAGCATGGGAACCCGTACGTTGGCTGGCTTTGCGCGGTCTGACCGCGAACCAACCGCGGGCGAAATGGGCGAATTCGAACGCTTGCTCTATATCCTACATGACGCCAGCAGCGTTGACGCGCCCGACGCGGACTCAATCCGCGAAAACCTCAAGAAACTGTCGGCGATCGTCGCATAGGCGTTCGCTGTATAGGCTTCGTTCATTTTTTTGCGGCACACCAGTCGCTATTGATGAAACGGAGTGACCGATGCCGGACGGCAGTTTTCCTTCCCCATTGACCTTTTTCACCCGCAGGCAAAAAGCCGCGCTGCTGGTCCAGATGCTGACGGCGGACGGCGCACCGATGGAATTGTCGGCCCTGCCGGATGCACAGCAAACCGCGCTTGTGCGGGAACTGGCACAGATCGGAAATGTCAGCCGCGAGGTTCTGGATCAAGTCGCGCAGGAATTCCTAGAAGATCTTGAACGGCACGGGTTGACCGGCCCCGATGGCATCAGCGCGGCCCTGACAACATTGGCCGATCAGCTGAGCCCGACGGTTCGGGATACCCTTCAAACCGAATTGAATGGTGTCGATCCTTGGGGAGCCATCGTGGGGCTGGACAATGACGACCTTGTCCCCCTCATGCTTGCCGAAGCGCCCGAGGTCAGCGCGGTTGCCCTGTCTAAACTGCCGGTGTCCAAGGCGGCGGACCTGCTTGGCCTCTTGCCGGGGGACTTGGCCCGCTCGATCACCTTTTCCATGGCCCGCACGACCATGATCGCCCCCGCAACGGTCGAGCAGATGGGGCTGACGTTGGCACAGGACTATGTCAAACCGCGCGCCTCTGCCTTTGATCAGGGGGCACCGCGACGGCTGGGTGATATCCTCAACTCCGCCCAACCGGCGACCCGCGATATGGTTCTGGCAACATTGGAACAGGACGATCCTGATTTTGCCAATGACGTGAAAAAGGCCATCTTTACCTTTGCCGATATCGCGACGCGACTGGCGGCTGTTGATGTTCCGAAAATCCTGCGCGGTGTCGAACAATCGGTTCTGGTGCAGGCGATTGGCTACGGGCTTCAGGCGGGCGATGACCTGGCGCAATCATCCGATCATATCCTTGCGAATATTTCGCAGCGGATGGCCAATCAGTTGAAAGAGGACATTCAGGACAACGGCCCTGTCAAACAGCGGAACGGCGAGATCGCGCAGACCGAACTGGTTTCAGCCATCCGCATGCTGGTGGATGGGGGCGATATTGTGCTGTTCTCGGCCGATGAGGACTAAGCGTCACGCTTGAGATCACGGCGCGTTGCCTCTATCTACGGGCGACGGCTTGTAGGATCGAAGATGACGGACACGGACATTCAGGTGCAGGGCACATTCACCGATAAGGTGACCGACAGTATCCTGCGCGGCCTTATCGGCGGCATTCTTCGTATTCCATATCACCACCGTGTGCCGATGATGGGATGGATCGTGCGCCGGATTATCGGGCCATTGGCCGGATACAAAAAACGCGCGATCGAGTCCCTGACCCTGATCTATGACGACAAATCCAGCGCTGAGATTTCGCAAATCGCCGATCAGGTGTTGGACAACGTCGGGCGCACCCTTATCGAAAACTATTCCTCGGCCGATTTCGCCAAACAGATCGAACAGGCCACGGTTCACGGTGATGGCCTTGCGGCGTTGGAACAGGCGACGGCGGATGGGACACCGGTGATCTTTGTGACCGGCCATTTCGGCAATCATGAGGCCCCGCGCCAATGGCTGAACGCGCAAGGGTATCGGATAGGCGGCCTTTATCGGCCGATGAAGAACCCATATTTCAACGACCACTATGCCCGCACCATGACCGAGATGTCTGGACCGGTCTTTGCCCAAGGGCGTCGCGGCACCGCCGGCTTTGCCCGCCACCTCAAAGAGGGCGGCCTTGGCACGCTGTTGTTTGATGTCCATGTCCACGGCGCCGAGCCCATTTCGTTCATGGGCAAACCCGCCTTCACGGCCACATCAGCGGCGGAAATCGCGTTGAAGTTCGGCGCAGTGATGATCCCATATTTCGCGCGCCGTCAGGCGAACGGACTGGATTTCGACATCTATATCGAAACCCCCATCCAGCCGAGCGATCCGGTCACCATGATGACCGAGGCGACGCTGCGCCTTGAACGGCACGTTCGGGCCGCGCCGGAACAATGGTTCTGGGTGCATCGCCGATGGAAGCTTCACCTGATCCAGGACGACGCAACAATCGCCCCTGGCCCTGCCTCTTGAATCAAAACAACGGCCGCATTTTCGTCGGCGTCGACAGTCAGGGACAGCGGTTCGCCCGATACCCACGTCGATACGGGCTGCCAATTGGAAACTATGTTCGAATACGTCAGCGTCCGGCCCGCATTTTCGCCGCGCATGATTTCGACCTCTTGATCAGGCAAGACAGACACCACCTGCACAATCAGCTCTGACGCATAGGTCATCGACGCGGTGGCCGTGATTTTCACCTGCCCATCCGCGGTCCGCTCTGCCGCGACGACGACGCCGGTTTGATCCCCATCGTGGGCGTTGATGGCCCGATTGAGTTGCCGTTTGCGCGCGCCCACAACCGTGTCCAAACCATTAACGATGAACTGAGGCGTATAGACCGTATCGGCCCCCATGAACCGCGCATAGGTCCGCTGACGCTGAGTATAGGCAGGATCGGCAAAGGTATCGGCCCAGCCGATGTAATCCCAATAGTCCACATGAAGCGCCAAGGCGATCACCTCACCGCCCTGCCCCAGATCCGCCAGCATTTCGTCGGCGGGCGGACAGGACGAACAGCCCTGCGATGTAAAGAGTTCGACCACCACAGGACCATCGGCGACTGACGCCTGTCCAAGTGTCGATACCATCATCCCCAGTCCCAAAGCCAATCCGCGCATCTTGTTCGTCCGTTGTTCAACCGTTACCCCGTCCTAGCCGACTCAGCGCGCACAGACCAATCAACGATCCGCGACGTTTTGTTACGAAATGGCGGAAATCGCGATTTGCGGCGGGGAAAATCCCCTTAATTGTGTGCAATGGTATACAATTTACCTACTACCCCCTTGAATGCGCGTCCGGCTTGGGGCAAAAGCACCGTGAAAACCCAGCCAAACGCCAAGAAAAGGACGTATCTCATGCCTATCAAAGTTGGCCAAGATACCGCCAAGGTCCGCCGCACGATTGCCGTCGGTGACCAGTCGGTTGCTTACTACTCCATCCCTGCTGCCCAAGAAGCTGGCCTCGGTGATTTTTCGAAATTGCCTGCTTCGCTGAAGGTGGTTCTTGAAAACCTGCTGCGCTTCGAAGACGACGGCTTCTCGGTGTCGGTTGACGACATCAAGGCGTTCGGCGAATGGGCCGAAAACGGTGGTCAGAACCCACGCGAAATCGCTTACCGCCCTGCCCGCGTTCTGATGCAGGACTTCACCGGTGTTCCGGCTGTTGTTGACCTTGCTGCAATGCGCGACGGCATCAAGAACCTTGGCGGCGACCCGAAGAAGATCAACCCGCTGGTTCCTGTTGACCTGGTCATTGACCACTCGGTCATGATCGACGAATTCGGCAACCCACGCGCGTTCCAGATGAACGTTGACCGTGAATACGAACGCAACCTGGAACGCTACACCTTCCTGAAATGGGGTCAGTCGGCGTTCAACAACTTCCGTGTTGTTCCTCCGGGCACTGGCATCTGTCACCAGGTGAACGTTGAGTATCTGGCCCAGACCGTCTGGACCGATACCGACCAGAACGGTGAAACCGTTGCCTACCCTGATACCCTTGTTGGTACCGACAGCCACACCACCATGGTGAACGGCCTTGCGGTTCTGGGCTGGGGTGTTGGCGGCATCGAGGCCGAGGCAGCAATGCTGGGTCAGCCAATTTCGATGCTGATCCCAGAGGTTGTTGGTTTCAAACTGACCGGCGAAATGGTCGAAGGCACCACCGCGACCGACCTCGTTCTGAAAGTCGTTGAAATGCTGCGCGCCCACGGCGTTGTTGGCAAGTTCGTTGAATTCTACGGCGACGGTCTGGACCGCCTGCCGCTGCCTGATCGTTCGACCATTGCGAACATGGCACCAGAATACGGCGCGACCTGTGGTTTCTTCCCGATCGACAACGAAACCCTGCGCTACCTGCGTCAAACCGGCCGCGACGAAGACCGCATCGCACTGGTCGAAGCATACGCAAAAGAAAACGGTTTCTGGCGCGGTGCTGACTACGCACCAGTCTACAGCTCGACCCTTGAGCTGGACATGGGCACCATCGTTCCTGCGATCTCGGGTCCAAAGCGTCCACAGGACTATCTGGCTCTGACCGACGCCAAATCGGCCTTCGCAAAAGAGATGGAAGAAACCTTCAAGCGCGCCATGGACACCGAAGTGGCCGTCGAAGGCGAAGACTACACCATGTCCTCGGGCAAGGTTGTGATCGCGTCGATCACCTCGTGCACCAACACCTCGAACCCATATGTTCTGATCGGTGCTGGCCTTGTGGCGCGCAAAGCGCGTGAACTGGGTCTGGATCGCAAACCTTGGGTCAAGACCTCGCTGGCACCTGGTTCGCAGGTTGTGACCGAATACCTTGAGGCCGCTGGCCTGCAAGAGGATCTGGACGCGATCGGCTTTAACCTTGTTGGCTACGGCTGCACCACCTGTATCGGTAACTCGGGCCCACTGCAGCCAGAGATTTCCAAAGCCATCAACGAAGGCGATCTGGTTGCGACGGCTGTTCTGTCGGGTAACCGTAACTTCGAAGGCCGTATCTCGCCTGACGTTCGCGCCAACTATCTGGCCTCGCCGCCACTGGTTGTTGCCTACGCACTGGCCGGTGACATGAACATCGACCTGTCGTCCGAACCACTGGGTCAGGACAAGAACGGCAACGATGTTTACCTGAAAGACATCTGGCCAACCAACGCCGAGATCGCCGAACTGGTCGAAAAAACCGTGACCCGCGAAGCGTTCCTGAAGAAATACGCAGATGTTTTCAAAGGCGACGAAAAATGGCAGGGCGTCGAGGTTTCGGGCGGCGAAACATACGACTGGCCAGCCTCGTCGACTTACATTCAGAACCCACCCTACTTCCAGGGTATGGGCGCTGAAAAAGGCTCGATCAAATCGGTCAACGACGCCAAGGTTCTGTTGATGCTGGGTGACATGATCACCACCGACCACATCTCGCCTGCTGGTTCGTTCAAGGAATCGACACCTGCTGGTAAATACCTGCTGGACCGTCAGGTTTCGCCACGTGAGTTCAACAGCTACGGTTCGCGCCGTGGTAACCACGAAATCATGATGCGCGGCACCTTTGCCAACATCCGCGTCAAGAACGAAATGCTTGATGGTGTTGAAGGCGGCTTTACCAAAGGTCCAGATGGCCAGCAGACCTCGGTCTATGAGGCATCGATGGCGCACCAGGAAAACGGCACACCGCTGGTTGTCTTTGGTGGTGAACAGTACGGTGCAGGTTCGTCGCGTGACTGGGCTGCGAAAGGTACTGCGCTCTTGGGTGTTAAGGCGGTTATCGCTGAAACCTTTGAACGTATCCACCGTTCGAACTTGGTTGGCATGGGCGTTATCCCGTTCGAATTCACCGGCGGCGATACCCGTAAAACTCTGGGTCTGACTGGCGATGAAACCGTCACCATCGCAGGTCTGGAAAGCGTCGAACCTCTGCAAGAGGTCACCGCAAACATCACCTATGCAGACGGCAGCACCAAGGACATCACCCTGAAGTGCCGCATCGATACCGCACCTGAAATCGAGTACATCGAAAACGGTGGCGTTCTGCACTACGTTCTGCGGAACCTGGCGAAAAGCTAAGCTGCTCCAAATCCAATAAACGAAAGCCCCGCCAATCGGCGGGGCTTTTTCATGTGGGAACAGGCACCTTAGTCAACGTAGGCATATTCCGGCATCAGCCGCCCGTTGACCCTCATGTCCAATTGCCGTTCCCGCGCCATGGCCCATCGCAGAACCTCGGCCTCGTTTTTCTTAAGGCACAGACGCGCCGCCGGACCATAGGCGGCCCAGCCGGATGTCAGCTTAGGAAACACCTGCAACAGCTCTTGGCGGCCGATCTCTGACACCAATTCAAGCGCCTGAGGCCCCGGCCACAACGTCTCGGACGGCATGCCGTTGGCGAAAATAACCTGATGCTGATCCAGCGCGAAATGGACGTATTCCACCAAAGGGCGCGGAGTTTGCGTGATAGCCGCGCCGTCAATCAAATGCTTGGCCGTGACCAGCACCTCTTCTTCGCCGAACAACAACTCGGGCACTGACCCGCGCACCAAGACACGGTGATTGGGCGATACAAAACAATCAAACCGGTTTTCCAACGTCCCCGCCGCAATCCGCACAGGGGCCGCGGCACCGACGCCAACAACGGTGTTGCGACCGATCCAGCGGATCGGCTGATAGCCATGATCCAATGTGCGGACCAGATCACCGGCCTTTAGCTGCTCGATCGGTTTTTGCCCGCCTAACGTATCGATCAGCGTCCCCGCGACATGACAGACGAACATCTCGTCCACGGCAGCGATGCTGATGCCGGAATACTCAACCCCGTTCCACGTCCCCAAGGTGATCGCGGTAACGTCAGAATAGTGACCAGCCGGAATATCCCAATCAAGAATGCGCACACCATAGGTGCCGTCCGTGAACAGCGTCACCTCCATATCAAGGCCGGTGATTGTCTGCCCGTTCATCACAATGGATGAGTTGGCATAAAGCGCGATTTCCTGCGGATAGAGCGTCTTGGTCGGTCCAATGACGGCATCTAGATAGTACCGCGACGCCCCGCCATCTAAATCCTCTTCATAGACGATACCGTCATTGTCGGCGTCGCGGATTGTGAATTCTGTATAGCCCGCCGGATCAACCGAGAGCCCATTCCCGCTCTCATCAAGGTTGGTATGGGACAGGTATTCCATAAATGGCCATTGGGCCGGAACATACCATCCCCACGTCAGGTGATCTGCCATATCCACTACTCGCTATTGGTCTTGGATTAAGTAACGACGAGATCAGGAAATTCTTTAGTTTGGGCCGGGGCCAAATCCCTGAAAACTCAGTCAGTTCAGGCATTTGTGATCGCCAAAACTTTCACTCACATCTTATCCACAGGGTTAACCCCCAGTTAATGGCGATATCCACAGATATCCGCCCTTGGGCGAATTGCCGAATCCACCTGCGGATTCAACATTCGTTGGATGGACATGCAGCTAAAACACATTCGTCTCGACGCCGATGGCGGTTACCCGATGCTACCGGAAAACCGCGCCTATATGGCCGTCTTGATCACACACGAAGAAACCACCGATTTCTGGCGCCGCGGTTTGGCGGAACAAATGGCGGTCGGATCGTGTGTGCAGGTCAACATCTGGGGTGAAAACGCCAGCGAATGGACCGAAGCCATCGACACCGCGAATGCCTTTGCCATCATGACCGAAGAACGCAGCGAAATTTACCCCGATATCGTGGTCAGTTCGCAATCCAACCGGATGATCGAAGACGTCTTTGAATTTTCGGTCGCCAATGTCCAATACAACGAAGCAGACCATATTGATCTGTTTCTGGTCATTGAAATTGGCGAACCGATGTTCGGCTATAACCTGCACGGCATGGCCAACCGCGCCGCGCGGGAATACGGCATGTCCCCTGCCTTGGCCTGCTGATCACTCGGCTTGGCCAAGCGCCTTTTGCAGTTCGGGCAGGAAACGCTGTTCATAGTCTGAACCAATCAGCGGACCGGCAAAGCGGAACAGCACCGTTCCCTCACCATCGATGACAAAGGTTTCTGGCGGCGCGCTAACGCCCCAGTCAATCGACGTGCGCCCACGTGGGTCAAAGGCACTGGCAAAGAACGGGTCACGCTGCTCTTCTAGATACTCCAGCGCGTCATCCTCAAGGTCGCGGAAATTCACACCAGCGACGCGGACACCGCTCTCGGCAAGCTCCAGCAAGGTTGGGTGTTCCAACCGGCATGGGGGGCACCAGCTGGCCCAATAGTTCACCAGCGTCACCTCGCCCGTGCGCAGGTCATCGTCCGTCAACTGCGGTTTATCACCCAAAGGTTCGGTGGGGAGCGCTGGGGCCTCGCGCCCTTCAAAGGCGGATTTCAGGTTGTCCCCGTCGCCAAAGAACATCCCACCCAGAAACAGACCAGCGACCGCCGCGAAAATCGCAGGCGGCAATATGACCAACGGCGAAATTCTAGCCATCGTGTTTTTCCGTATCCTTCAAAATGCGTTTTGATTTTGTCGACTGACGAATGCTAGCCCAAACCAAAACGGCCAGAATACCCAGACTGACACCATAGGCGGACAGGACCGCGCCGGTATGTTTCCCAAGATCAAGCACGTGCCGTCCTCCGCAGTTCAAGCGCGCGGGCGCGGCGCAACCGGATTTCGGTATTCGTCCGCATCAGAACCAGCGCAAGAAACAGTAATATGAACCCGCCCATCGATATGAGCGCCGGGAACCAGAACACGTCTGCCACGTTTTCTTCGGCATCCAGCGACAGCGACGCGCCTTGGTGCAGGCCGTTGTTCCAGAAATTGACCGCATAGCGCGACATAAAGGCGAACACGGATCCAACAAGGCACAGCACACTTGTCAGGTCGGCGGCGGTGTCGTTGTCCTCGATCGCGGCCCATAGCGCCATGTACCCGATGTAGAACAAGAACAGGATCAGGAATGACGTCAAACGCGGTTCCCATTCCCACCATGTGCCCCATGTCGGCTGGCCCCAAATTGCGCCGGTAATCAACCCGATCAGGGTCATTACCATGCCGACTGGTGCCGCGGCCTTGGCCGCCAAGGCGGATACGTGGTGACGGCGCACCAGCCAGATGATCGAGGCCACCACCATCATCCCCCAGGCGTTGATCGCCATCAGCGCACTTGGCACATGCAGATAGAAAATCTTGACCGTTGCGCCAAAGTTGATCGCATGCGGGGTAAAGAAAAAGCCCCAGATCAGGCCGACAGCCGTCGACAATAGTGCAGCCCCCATAAGCCACGGGACGACCGGTTCTGTCGTTTCCATAAACTTCTTAGGGTTGGCGTATTCCCAGATCGACATGGTGTGTATCTATCCCCCTCATGGTACAGGGCCAAGGCCCGTCCCGATCACTTTAGGTTTATACGCAGCGCGCCCGCTGCGGCAAAGGGTATCAGCGCAAATGCACCCGCCGTTATACCAGCGAGCATAACCAGCGGCGTTTCATAGGCCATGCCCTCGGCGCCGCGCCGCACCAGTTCTGTGCCAAAGATCAACGTCGGCACGTACATTGGCAACACCAGCAACGACAACAACAGCCCGCCGCGCCGCAGGCCAACCGTCAGGGCCGCGCCAAACATGCCAATCACCGACAAGGCCGGCGTCCCGATCAACAGCGACACAAACAACAGCCAGAATGATGACGGGTCCAGATGCAGCAAGATACCCAGAAACGGGGCCGCGATGGTCAGTGGCAAGCCTGTCGTCAACCAATGCGCCAGCGCCTTGATCATCGCCACACCCTCTAGCGGCAGGGGTGCGGTTGCCAGCAAGGCCAGCGACCCATCCTCGAAATCGAGGGCAAAAATTCGGTCCAGCGACAAAAGCGACGCCAGCAACGCAGCCACCCACAAGATACCCGGCGCGATCGGCGTCAGGATGTCAGCCTCGGGTCCGACCCCGAAAGGCACCAGCATGATCACAATCAAAAAGAACGCCAGCCCAAGACCAAAGCCCCCGCCCGCCCGCACAGCAAGCCGCAGATCACGCAGCAATAGCGCGATCATAGAAACGCCTCGTCGCTGGTTTGAATGTCGTCGGCTGGCGGAATAAAGCCCGACAGGTCAAGCTCTGGCGCGTCCAGTTTCAGGTCGATGTGCGTCGCGATGACGGCAATCCCCCCATTGGCCAGATGCCGGTTCTGCAAAAAATCGGCAAAGAGTTTGACCGAAAACCCATCAAGCGACACCGTGGGTTCGTCCAAAAACAGAACGTCGCGCCCAATCACGCCCAAGCGCGCCAATCCAAGGCGGCGTTTCTGGCCTGCGGACAACGTGCCCGCCAACCGATGACGCAGATCGGTCAGATCAAAGGCGTCATAGACCCAGTCCTCGACCGTTTGGTCATAGACCTGCGCCCAGAACGACAGGTTTTCCTCAACGCTCAGTTGGGTTTTGACCCCATCAGCGTGGGACGCATAGGCGGCGGTATCTTCGGGAAATTCGATGGTGCCCGCGACAGGATCCTGCAGGCCCGCCAGCGTGCGCAAAAGCGTGGTTTTCCCAACGCCGTTTGGGCCTTTTAGGATCAGGGCCTGACCAGCGGTGACATCAAAACTCACCCCCGACAAAACAGTCCGGCCGCCGCGAACGCAGGCCACATTTGAAACAGTCAATGTCATGGCACTAGCATTAGACGGCGCGCACCGTTTTGCCCAGCCTAGACTGGCAACAGCGCCAATCCGACGCGGCGCCCTTCGCTGAGCAAAACATTGTAGGTGCGGCAGGCCGCAGGGCTGGCCATGCTTTCGATGCCAATCCCAGCCTCATCCAGCGCCGTGCGCAAGGTCGCCGGAACATGGGCGATTTCCGCCCCTGTCCCCAGAAAGATCACATCGACCTGATCCTTGGCCGCCAACAAAGGGGCCGGATCGCTTGGCCCCGCCCATGGCGCGATGCCGTTGGGCAGAACTAGGATCGGTCCCTCATAAACCTCGCCGCCGATCCGGAAAAAGCCCGGACCATAGCCGTCAATCGGCTGTGCATCGGTATATACGACTTCGTTCAGGCGCATCTGCGATCCCCTTAGGCGTCAATATCCATGAACTGATTGCCGGTCGGTTTCTTGTCCTTGGACCAGTCCCGCTTAACACCCAGCATCAGCACGATGTTCTTGGCGACATAGATCGACGAATAGGTCCCGACAAGGATGCCCCATGTGATCGCAAAGACGAACCCGCGGATCACATCGCCGCCCAGAACCAACAAGGCAATCAGCGCCAGCAATGTGGTCCCCGATGTCATCAAGGTCCGGGACAGCGTTTCATTGGCCGACAAGTTCAGAACCTCGACCAGCGGCTTTTTCTTATGCTTGATCAGGTTTTCCCGTGCGCGGTCAAACACAACAACAGTATCGTTGATCGAATAGCCCACGATGGTCAGCAAGGCCGCGATAATCGCCAGATCGAATTTGATCTGGAAAATCGACCACAGACCAATCGTGATAATGACGTCATGCGCCAGGGCGGCAACCGCACCGACGGCAAACTGCCATTCGAACCGCAACCAAATATAAAGAACAATCGCAATCAACGCGCCGACCACCGCATAGATGGCTGTATTGATCAGCTCGCCCGATACTTTGGGACCAACGCTTTCAACGGCGGTGAATTTGATTTCCGGATCAATGGTTTGCAACGCGGCCTCAACCGCCGCAACCGTGTCTTGGGCAACGCTTTCCTGACCCTCTTGGGCCTGAATGCGGACCATGGCGACGTGCTGATCCTCGGCAAAGGTCGGATCGAACACCTCGGTCACGGTCACATCGCCAAGCCCAAGCTGTTCTACGGCCGTCCGATATTCGCCCACATCAACCGCAATGGTCGATTGGGTCCGGATGGATGTGCCACCTCGGAAATCGATGCCAAAGTTCAGCCCCAGCATCAAAAACAAAATGATCGAGGCCACGACCGCAACAACCGACGCGCCAAAGGTGACACGGGCAAAGCGGAAAAAGTCAAAGGTGGTGTTTTCGGGAACCAGTCTCAAACGCATCGGATTATACCTCGATTTTCTTTGGACGGCGCCAGCCGAACCACCAAACGATGAACAGACGGGTCACAAACAGCGCTGTAATGACCGATGTGACGATCCCAATCCCCAGCGTCGTTGCAAAGCCCCGCACAGGACCAGACCCGACGAACCACAAAATGGCCGCCGTGATAAATGTGGTGACGTTCGCGTCCAGAATAGCCGACAGCGCCCGTTCATAGCCAAGCTCGATGGCGCGTGCTGGCCCCTTGGCGGTCTTAAGCTCTTCGCGGATACGTTCATAGACCAGAACATTGGCGTCCACGGCCATACCCATGGTCAGCACGATACCCGCGATCCCCGGCAGGGTTAGCGTGGCGCCTAGCACCGACAAGACGCCAAACACCATGGCCATGTTCAACATCAGCGCGACATTCGCGATCCAGCCGAACAGACCATAGCTCAGCCCCATGAACACCATGACCAGTGCAAAACCAACAATTGCCGCCAATTGTCCGGCGCGCACACTATCGGCACCAAGCTCTGGGCCGATGGTCCGCTCTTCTAGGAACACCAACTCGGCTGGTAGCGCACCGGCCCGCAGCAGAACCGCAAGGTTCGTTGTTTCCTCGATCGAGAAACTACCGGTGATGATCCCCGAGCCGCCTGTGATCGCCGACCGGATGGTCGGGGCGCTGACAACCTCGTTGTCCAGAACGATGGCAAAGCGCGAGTTGATGTTTTCCGACGTGTATTCGCCGAACTTGCGCGCGCCCGTCGGGTTGAACCTGAAACTAACCGCGGCGTTGCCATTTTCATCAAAGGTGGGCTGGGCATCGACCAGTTCTTCGCCAGTGACGACCGCTGTGCTCTCCAGAATGTAGAACACACCCTCTTCGTCCAAGGACGGGGCAAGAATATTTCCAACGCCCGGAATGGTGTTTGCGTCCGATGTCTGGCGAATCACAGGGTTAAATGTCAGCTGCGCGGTGGTGCCGATCCAGTCCTTTAGCTCTTGGGCCGACTTCGCACCGGGCACTTGGATCAGGATACGTTCGGCGCCCTGCCGCTGGATCGCGGGTTCGCGGGTACCGGCCGCGTCGATCCGGCGGCGGATGATTTCCAGCGCCTGACGCACGGTACGGTCATCGCTGGCCTCTTTTTCGGCCTCAGACAGCTGGATCGTCAGAACAGGTCCGTTTGCCGACACAACGATATTGGTCGAGCCGACCCCAGCCAGTGAATTGACCGGCTGCGCCATGGCGCGCACGATCTCAAGCGCGCGGGACACACCGGTTTCTTCGGAAATACGGACGCGCAGAATGCCATCCGGCGCGTCTTCGCGGGTGACAAACCCCACGACATTGCGTTCTGCCGCCAGCGCATCGCGCACATCCGGCCACATGCCGTTCATGGTCGAGGTATAGACTTCCTCGACCTGAACCTCGGCCAGCAGATGCGCACCGCCCCGCAGATCAAGCCCCAGATTGATCAGGCCACTGGGCAGCAACGACGGCCAGAGCGCCGCGTCTGCCTCGATCTCGGCGCTGGTCTGACCACTATTGATCAACGCCCGCGCGTCATTGGCGGTTTCAACCCGCCCGTAGAAAAAATTGGGCAGGGTAAACAGCACCCCGGCCACGCAGGCCAGAACAATGAGAACCTGCTTGAAACGCGAAATCTGAAGCATGTGCCGGGGCCTTTGCCGCTTATTTGTCTGCTGGTTCGGTTTTGTTCAGAACCTGAGCGATGGTCGAACGCACAACGCGCACGGTCACACCGGACGAAATTTCGACCTCGACCTCGTTGTCGTCTTTGACCTTGGTCACTTTGCCGATCAACCCGCCTTGGGTGACGATCTGATCATTGCGGCGCAGCGCGCTGATCATGTTTTGATGTTCTTTCATCTTCTTCTGCTGGGGACGGATGATCATGAAATACATGATACCGAACACCAGAATGAGAGGAATAATGCCCTGAATGCCTTGCATAGCTCGCCCTGTCGTTAAGTCTGCGGTCACCCCGCGAAAGTCGCGGAACGTTAGTCCTCTACCTAAGGAATGGCAACCAAGGCGCAAGGGGTTTGATGCAGAACCTTGCAACAAGCCGCAGCTTTCGGCAACGTGAGCGCAACTATCGCGTGTGAGGGGCGGATATGGATCAGCGAAACCAGCAAAATGTCGGCTTTTACGAATGGCTTGGCCTGAACAAAGCCCCGAACTGGGTAAAATCACGTGCCTTGGGTGGCTTCGCGGGATTTTTGATCACCTTTGCGATTCTGCTGCTAATCGTTCTGTTTATGCTGGCTTTGGCCGCTGCCTTTGTCGTCGTCTATCAGACGATATCACCAAGCGAGGGTGTCGAAACACCGAACCTCGGGGTTGGGGCGCTGCTGACGGCACTCTTGTCCGCCCCATTCATCATCTGGCGCACTATGGACCGTCAATCATCAGCGGGAAAGCCTCTTTAACGATAAACTCAACGCCGCCTCCAAGGACCTCGCCGCATGGCGAGAGGTGACAAAGGTCGTGGGGCGCGGGCGCGATCAACGCGTCCTGACCACCCGCGAACCCGATCTGGTGACACGCGCCACGGCAATTGACCGTCTCTATGGGTTGATCAAGGAACGTCCAAGCGAAGCCAGCCGCATCGCTGCGATGCTGTCGCTCTATGTCCGCGAACACACCGTACAAATCGGCGACAAAATCCCCGATGTCCCACCTGTCCCCGTGCCAACAAACGCCACACCGGATGAATTGAGGGAATGGGCACAAAACCTAAAAGTCGCCCGATCCGACCTTCAAAAAGCCGTACAAACCCTTGGCCGCATTCGAAATATTCCGAAAGTAAAACTTGAAGACAACGCCATCTACCTGCGCCGCGCAAACCTGCAAGCTATGGACTTGTCGGGTCTGAACTTTGGCAAAGGTCAGTGGCAAGGGGCACAGATGCAAGGGGCAAATCTTAGGAGCGCGCAGATGCAGGAAGCAAAACTTTGGCGCGCCCAGATGCAGGGGGCTGCTTTTATCAATGTGTTGATCAATGAAAGAGAGATCTACCGTCACACCAAGGACGTCTTTGGCGATGGATCAAATCGGATTGATCCCGCTCTTTTCCCAACGGGTGATGATGCTTGGCCGGACCATTGGTCAACTGAGGAACTCAAATGGGATGAATTGAGCCGCGCTTGGCGCACTTGGGTCGCTGAAAACCACCCCGATGTCCTCCAATACCTCCCCGATGACGTCCGCAACGCCTAGCCCCTTCCCTCACCCCCGATGCCGTGCCATAAGCGGCGCGTCATTGATTTGAAGGAGACGACCCATGCATGACATCCGTGCCATCCGCGAAAATCCGGCTGCTTTTGACGCCGCCCTGTCGCGTCGTGGGGCATCGCCGATGTCGTCAGAGGTTCTGTCGATTGACGAAGCGCGCCGCGCAAAAATCCTTGCTGCTGAAACCGCGCAGGCCGAACAGAACAAGGCCTCGAAATCCGTGGGCGCCGCCAAGGCCAGCGGGGATGAGGCTGAATTCGAACGTCTGCGCGCGCTGGTTGCCGAAAAAAAGGCCGAAGTGGCCCGCCTGACAGAAGAGGCCAAGGCCGAAGACGCGCGTCTGACCGATCTGCTCATGGGAATTCCCAACGCGCTTTATGACGATGTGCCGGACGGCGCCGATGAAAACGACAACGTCGAAATTCGCCGCGTGGGCAGCCCGCGCAATTTCGACTTTGACCCCGTTGAACATTTCGAACTGGCCTCGGTTCAGGACGGGATGGATTTTGGCGCTGGTGCCAAACTGTCGGGCAGCCGGTTTGTGGTGCTGAAGGGCGGCGTTGCCCGTATTCACCGCGCGCTGGCGCAGTTCATGTTGGACTATCACGTGGACAACCACGGGCTGACCGAAGCGATCACCCCTGTGCTCGTGCTTGAGGACATGATGTATGGCACCGGCCAGTTGCCGAAATTCGGCGAGGACAGCTATCAAACCACCAATGGCTGGTGGCTGATCCCGACGTCCGAGGTGACACTGACCAACCTTGTGAACGGTGAAACATTGGACGAGGCCGCCCTGCCCCTGCGCTTTGCCGCCCATACCCAGTGTTTCCGGTCCGAGGCCGGCAGCGCGGGTCGCGACACATCGGGCATGCTGCGCCAGCACCAGTTCGAAAAGGTCGAAATGGTGTCGATCGTGCATCCCGACGCATCCGAAGATGAACACGAGCGTATGACGGGCTGCGCAGAGGCGATTCTGACCGCGCTCGATCTGCCGTTCCGTACGATGAAGCTGTGTTCGGGCGATATGGGCGCAGGTATGAAGCGCACCCATGACCTTGAGGTCTGGTTGCCTGGTCAGGGCAAATACCGCGAAATTTCGTCGGTATCGGTCGCTGGTGACTATCAGGCGCGCCGCATGAATGCCCGTTTCAAACCGGCCGAAGGCGGCAAGCCGCAGTTCGTGCACACGCTGAACGGATCGGGGCTGGCTGTCGGGCGTGCGCTGATCGCGGTTCTGGAAAACGGTCAGAACGCGGACGGCTCGGTCACCTTGCCGACCGCGTTGCACCCTTATCTTGGCGGGAAAACCACGCTCACCGTGGATGGCACCCTCGCCTAAGCGATTGCCCTTCCCCTAGGCGGGGAAGGGAACCATCCGCTTGTTGTCTTCGTCATAAAGCTTAAGCGCGAAACACGCGAGGATGTGGCTCGGTGGGATCATCGTCGGGTTCCAGTCATAGCGCAGCGTTTCAAAACAGGCCTTGAGCCGGTAGGACGGGACATTTGCATTCAGGTGGTGCAAATCGTGGAACGCAATATTGGCGGTCAGAAAGTGGAACACATTTCCGAAATCGAGAACCGCCGTCCCCTCTAGCGATCCGCGTGTGTGGTTCCATTCATCGCGGCGCATCCATGCGACATCTTCAAAGTTATGAACAACATAGGGGATGATCGCCGCTAAGGTCGCCCCGACGTAGTTCGTCAATACATAGAGCCCCAAGGCCGGCCAACCGCCGATATAAAACAGCACGCCAATAAAGGCCGCCAGCATCACATTGTGCAGGATAATATCGCTAAGCCCCGTTTTGATCCCGTATTTCGGGAAACGGCGCAGGATCATGTAGAACACAAACGGCCCAACGATCAGCAGGACAAATTTGCTCCGATAGATGCGATACCACAGACGGCGCAGCCAGTGCGCATTCTGGAACTCATCCACCGTCATGATGTTGATCTCAAACGCCTCGCGTTCGTCGATATTGCCAACAAATTTGTGGTGCAGATTATGCGACAGACGCGTCGCCTTATACGGTGTCAGCGTAAACGGTGACAGGATAATTCCGACCCAATCATTCCATGTCCGGTCAGAAAAAAACGCATTATGCATGCAATCATGCTGAAGCATATAAAGGCGGACACCGCCAATTCCCCCCAGCATGGCCATCACAATTGCAGCAGCAACCGAATATTCCAGCATTGCGATAGAACCGAAAACAAGTGCGAAATACGCAATCACGGTTCCTGCTAGTTCAATTGACGCACGACTATTATCTTTGGCTTCAAACGCCCGTGTTTTTGCCTTTAACACGACACTTCCCCCTACAAACGGACGCGAAAATACTGCGTCCTCTCACATTTATAAGAGGAGCGTAACAACCTATGCGATAACCTTGCAAGAAAAGGTTGTCACCTAGGCGACGTTACTTAAGGTGTTTTGACAGGCGCGAGGGCTGTTTTTTCTTTTTGTTTTTATAGGGGTTCTTTTCCCCCTGGTCGCGCAGGTACAGGCGGATCGGCGTGCCCGGCATGTCAAAGTCATACCGCAACCCGTTGATAAGATAGCGATTATAGCTTTCTGGAACCTTATCCGGATGCGATGTCATCACCACAAACTGCGGTGGGCGCGTCTTAACTTGGGTGACGTAGCGCATTTTGATCCGCTTGCCTTGTGGCGCGGGCGGCGGGTGCTGTTCCAGCATACCAACCAACCAACGGTTCAGCGCCGAGGTCGACACGCGGCGATTCCATGTGGTGTAGGCGCGCATAATCGCCTGATTCAGACGATCCAGACCTTTGCCTGTTTTCGCCGAAACAGTCACCATCGGCGCACCGCGCAACTGAGGCAGAAGCCGTTCGAATTTTTCGCGCAGGTCTTTTAGCTTTTCCTGCTTTTCTTCTTCGACGTCCCATTTGTTGACCGCGACAACAACCGCGCGGCCTTCGCGTTCGGCAAGGTCGGCAATCCGCAAATCCTGTTGTTCGAACGGAATTTCCACATCCAGCAAAACAACGATCACCTCGGCAAAGCGCACCGCGCGCAGACCATCGGCAACCGACAGTTTTTCCAGCTTTTCCTGAACCTTGGCCTTTTTGCGCATTCCGGCGGTATCAAAGATACGCATCGGAATATCGTCCCAAACGGTCCGTACGGAAATCGCGTCGCGGGTGATGCCTGCCTCGGGTCCGGTCAACAAACGGTCTTCGCCGATGATGCGGTTGATCAGCGTCGATTTGCCAGCATTTGGTCGACCAACCACCGCGATCTGCAATGGTTTGTCCAGCGTTGGCATCGCCAGCTCTTCTTCTTCGCCCTCTTCGAATTCATCCAGATCGACATCAACGTCAATCTCGGGCGCATCAGCGGCGGCACGTTCTTCGAACTGATCGGCCAGCGGCAGAAGAACGTGGTACAATTCATCCAGACCTTCGCCATGTTCCGCTGACAGCGCGATCGGATCACCAAGACCAAGGGAATAGGCCTCGAGGTAGCCGCCCTCGCCCGCGCGGCCCTCGGCCTTGTTTGCGGCCAAGATGACGTTGGCGTTTTTCTTGCGCAGGATATCGGCGAACACCTCGTCCGCGGGGGTCACACCGGCACGGGCATCGATCATAAACAGACAGACGTCAGCCATTTCAACGGCGCGTTCGGTCAGGCGGCGCATGCGCCCTTGCAGGCTGTTATCGGTCGCTTCTTCCAAGCCGGCGCTGTCAATGACGGTGAACCGCAGGTTCCCCAGCTTGGCATCGCCTTCGCGAAGATCGCGGGTCACGCCCGGCTGATCGTCAACAAGCGCAAGCTTTTTGCCCACCAATCTGTTGAACAGGGTGGATTTGCCCACATTTGGGCGCCCAACAATCGCAAGTGTAAACGTCATTTCCGGTGGCCTCTTAGGTCAGAACCGCGGCGATACATCATATTCGCGTCAACGGAAAGCCAACAGTTGACCTTCTTTGTTGATCACATACAGCGTGTCGCCAGCCACAATGGGTTCGCTTGCCGCGCCAGATGGCAGTTCAATGGAATTGGTCAGCTGACCCGACACCGGATCAAACATCCGAAGCAGCCCGTCAGTGGATGCCAGAACAATCTGACCACCAGCGATAATCGGACCATAGTGAACATCCGAGGCGCGGAATTTACCGTTCCGGCGATCGACAAAATTCGGCAGCGCCGTGCGCCAGATCACCTGACCGCTGCGCGCGTTCAGACGGATCAGTTCGTTCAGGTCGTTCACCGCAAACACCGACCCACCGGCGACCCAGATTTGGCCGCGCGTGCCTTCGGATGCGGTCCAATCACGATCGCCCGAATTCAGATCGATCGCGGCAATGCGTCCGGCAAAGTTGCCGACGTAAACGGTATTGCCCACAACGACAGGGTCCGTCGTGATATCGTCAATGAAATTAGTGGCTTGGCCGACGCGATCACCGGCGATAACCGCCGCCCAACGCTGCAATCCACCACGGCGGAAGGTTGCGACCAACTGTTCGGACGGGAACGGGAACAACGCCAGATCGCTGGTCACAGCGACGCTGGCACCCGATGCATAGTTTGCGTTGCTGGGCGCCCCGGCAAAGGTCCAGTCAATTCGGCCCGTTTCGGCATCAATGGCCCATGCACGGCTGTTTCGCCCGACCACATAGACGGTGCCATTGGCAATGGTGGGTGTCGCGCTGGCCGCTGCATCCAGATCCTGACGCCATGCGGGCGATCCGGTGGCCAGATCAATCGCCACCAGTTCACCATAGCCGGTTGTCACGAACAGCTTCCCACTGCCAAGTGCCAGACCGCCGCCGGAAATGACCGTGCTTTCGCCGCTTGGGATCAGGTTCCGCGACCACAGCCGCGTGCCATCAACCGCCGTCGCCACGACGGTCACCGACGAATCAAGCGTATAGATCACCCCATCGGCCGCAACCGGCGATGCGGTGATCCGGTGCCGGCGCGAATTGCCCTCGCCGATTGAAACGGCCATCCGCAGCGATGGCTGCGCCGACAGGGCTAAGTGCGAAAAATTATGAAGCGCATTGCCACCCCGATGCGTCCATTCACCGGTAGAGACCGCCCGTGGCAGGCTAATCGGCTGGGCAGCATTCAGGTCCGGTTGCGGTGCCGTTGGCATCCCGTCGCGGATATCCAGTCGTTCCCCCGGCAGGATGTAATCTTGTCCCGACGAACAGGCAGACAGAAACAGCGCCAGTCCGCCACCGATTAATGCAATGCGTTTCACCTGTGCCCCCGCCCTTTTATGCCGGTTCGACCGCGCCGCCCAAGGCGCCGATCAATTCTTGCACTCGCTGCGACTGATTGTCGGTCAGTTCGGCATCGCGTGAAATTTCGATCAACAGCGCAAGCGCCGTTTCGGTGTCGCCGTTTTCAACATGAACCAAGGCAATCTGCTCTTTAGCCAACAACCGCATACGGTTGCCGGGTTGGGTCAGCGCCTCAAATGCCGAAATTTTTTCAGACACTTCCAACGACGGCGCCACCAACAAAGCGGCCTTAAAGCTAGCGATTTCGCGATAGATTTGCGGTACATCGGTCATGGCAACAACAGCCTGATATGCCGCAATCGCCGCCTCGGTGTCGCCAATTTCATCTGCGCCAGCCGCTTCGAGCATTTTTTCCACAACGCCCGATGGCAGAGCCTCTAGCGCGGTTTGGCGAGCCTGATCGTCCGCTTCGTTCAGCGCCGCAAAGATCGCGTCACCACGCGCCTGCGCCTCGGTGCGGTCCTGTGATGCGCGGTATTCACCCCAAGCGGTGCCGCCCACAATGCCCAGAATAACAACGCCAGCAATCCAACCATAGCGCCGTAAATAGGTGTAAAGTTGGTCGCGGCGGACCTCTTCGGTGACTTCGTCGATAAAGCTCTCGTTATTGCTCATTCAGCTTTCTGCGACACGTCTGCCCCAGCCCCTTTAATATGCTCTGCACAGTCTTATCTTTAAAAAAACCAGATTGCCAAGTGTTCCTCGCCACATCGGCGGAAGACCACTTTTTTCGCTGCCTTGCAGCATTGATGGAAAATTATTAAACTAAACTAGACAGTTTAGCGTATAGAGACCAAATCAAGACTTAAACTGAACCGAATGCTGCCTATTTCGGTACATACAAATAAGACAGAATTATTCTGAGAAGGACACGATCATGCGCATCATGCCGCTCGTCACCGCTGGGTTGGTTTTGGCGTTTCTTTATTTCTGGGTTATCGATCGGGATCAGTTGATGGTTCTGGCCGGTGCTGACCCTGTCACAGAAACCACAGAAACCGCCGATGTTACCGAGGTCGATCTAGACGCGCTGATCAAGGTTGTTGTCCGCACCAGCCAAGAACAAAGCATCGAAAACGCCGTTATCCTGCGGGGCCGGACCGAAGCGGCCCGTTCGGTTGTGGTGCGCGCTGAAACGAATGGCGCGGTAATCTCGGAACCTCTGCGCAAAGGTGCCTATGTCAATCAGGGTGATCTGCTGTGCGAAATCGAACCCGGCACGCGGTCTGCCGCCGTTGACGAAGCCAAAGCACGACTGGCCCAAGCCGAAGCCAGCGTCCCACAAGCCCGCGCCAGCCTGACCCAAGCCGAGGCGCAGCTGCGTGAGGCCGAGGTCAACCTGAACGCGGCCCGTACGCTGAAGGAAGACGGCTATGCCACCGAAACCCGTGTTCTGGCCGCCGAAGCCGCATGGGAAGCCGCCCAAGCCGGTGTCGAAGGCGCCCGCAGCGGTCTGGTATCGGCTGAAACCTCGATCATTAGCGCAGGTGCTGCGCTGGCCAACGCAGAACTGGAACTGTCCCGCGTTGCGATCCACGCGCCTTTCGCTGGCCTGCTGGAAAGCGATACCGCCGAACTGGGGTCGTTCCTGTCGACCGGCGCGGATTGCGCAACGATCATTCAGCTAGATACCGTGAAATTGGTGGGCTTTGTTCCCGAGCTTGAGGTCGGCAAGATCACTGTTGGTGCCCCTGCAATGGCGCGCCTTGCCGATGGCACCGAGGTGACCGGCCGCGTGACGTTCCTGTCCCGTTCGGCTGATGAAACAACGCGGACCTTCCGCACCGAAATCGATGTTCAGAACGCTGACCTGTCGATCCGCGACGGACAGACCGCTGACATCATCATCGGGTCCGAGGGCCGCATGGCCCATTTGGTGCCTCAATCGGCGCTGACACTGAATGACGATGGCGATATCGGCCTGCGCACAATTGATGCGTCAAACACCGTCGCCTTCTACCCGATCGAAATCGTACGTGACACGATCAACGGCGTCTGGGTGACCGGCCTGCCTGCGACAATCGACATCATCGTTCTGGGTCAGGAATACGTTATCGACGGCGTACAAGTGAACCCAACCTATCAGGAGGTTGAAGGATGACTGGAATGATCGACTGGGCCGCATCGCGGGCCAGAATGGTATTGGCCTTTATTGCGCTTTCGATATTGGCCGGTGCCCTTGCCTATGTAGGTTTGCCGAAAGAAGGCGAGCCGGACATCGAAATTCCGGCGCTGTTTGTATCGGTCCCCTTCCCCGGCATCTCTGCCGCTGACAGCGAACGCCTGCTGGTCAAGCCAATGGAAACCCAACTGGCCGACCTTGACGGGTTGAAAACCATGTCGGGCACCGCTGCGGCCGGTTACGCCGGTGTCGCGCTAGAGTTCGAATTTGGCTGGGACAAAACCGCCATCATGTCGGACGTGCGTGACGCGATGAACGCCGCCGAGGCCCAGTTTCCTGATGGGGCCGACAGCTATTCGATCAACGAAATCAACTTTAGTGAATTCCCGATTGTCATCGTGAACCTGACCGGTGACGTTCCGGAACGCACATTGATCCGCGTGGGCAAGGAACTCCAAGAGGACCTTGAGGCGCTGGACGCTGTTCTTGAGGCGCAACTGACCGGCCAGCGCGATGAAATGGTCGAAGTGGTCATGGATCCGCTCAAGCTTGAGGCGTATAACGTCACGGCTGGCGAATTGATCAACGTGGTTGCAAACAACAACCTGCTGATTGCAGCCGGTGAGATTTCCAACGAACAGGGTGCGTTTGCCGTCAATATCCCGTCGTCCTTTGACGGGGTGCAGGACGTCTATAACCTGCCTGTCAAAACAAATGGCGACCGTGTCATCACACTGGGTGATCTGACCGAAATCCGCCTGACGTTTGAGGATCGCGAAAGCACAGCGCGCTTTAACGGCGTCAACACCGTCGCATTGCAGGTCGTCAAAAACCGCGGCTTCAACCTGATCGACACCGCCACACTGATCAAAGACACCGTCGAGGCCGCCCGCGCCGATTGGCCCGATGACCTGAAGGTGGCTGTTCAGGTTGGCACATCCAATGACCAGAGCCGCAACGTCGCCTCGATGGTCAGCCAGCTAGAGGGCTCGGTTCTGACGGCGATTGCGCTGGTTATGATCGTGGTTCTGGCCGCGCTGGGGACCCGTTCGGCGCTGCTGGTCGGTTTTTCGATCCCGACCTCGTTCCTGCTGACGTTTGCTTTCCTTGCGATTATGGACGTCACGATTTCGAACATCGTGATGTTCGGTCTGATCCTCGCTGTGGGTATGTTGGTTGATGGGGCGATTGTGGTCGTGGAATACGCCGACAAACGCATCAAAGAGGGCAGCGGCCCGATGCAAGCCTATACCGAGGCCGCCAAGCGCATGTTCTGGCCGATTGTGTCATCCACCGCCACGACCCTCTGTGCGTTCCTGCCGATGCTGTTCTGGCCGGGTGTTCCGGGTCAGTTCATGGGTATGCTGCCTGTCACGCTGATCTTTGTTCTGTCGGCGTCGCTGGTTGTTGCGCTGATATATCTGCCGGTTATGGGCGGCGTTCTGGGCCGCATGAGCCGCGTCTTCGGCAATATGTCGGATTTCCTGATCGCGCGTCTGCCGTGGCTGGTACGGGCCCTGTTGGTCATTCCATCGGCCTTCATCGCCTTTACCGGCGCTATGATGACGCTCAACCCCGCTTATCTGTCCGGTAGCGCCGTTCAGACCGATGGTCTGGTCGCGTCCTTGCCGGGGATGATGATGTTCCTTGTCGGCGCGTTCATGCTGTCGGTCACTTTGGGGGCTGCGCGGATCGAACGGACACAAAAACGGATCAAGGCAAAACGCGGCCGTACCCCGTTTGGTTGGTTCATCTGGTTCATCACCGCAAACCCTGTGATGCCAATCGTATCGGTTTCGGCTGTCTTTGCCTTTGTGGCCGTCACGTTCCAGTATTTTGGCGCGAACAATAACGGCGTCGAATTCTTTGTGGAAACCGAGCCGGAACAGTCCATCGTCTATGTACAGGCCCGCGGCAACCTCAGCCTTGAGGAAAAAGACGCGCTGGTCCGTCAGGCGGAACTGATCGCCCTGGCGACACCTGGTGTGCAGACCGTGTTTTCCTTTGCGGGTGAAGGTGGTTTGAACAACAACACTGCCGGTGCCTCGGGTCCGGGGGATGCTGTTGGTCAGCTGCAGTTGGAACTGGTGCCATGGGAAGATCGCCCCGCCTATGCACGGGCAAACGACATTCCGCTGGAACAGCTGGATGGCAATGTGATCATCGCCAACCTGCAAGCACAATTGCAGGAACTACCGGGCATTCAGACCGAAACGCTGAACCTTGCGATGGGTCCCGCCTCGGCCAAACCGGTGCATGCACGCCTGAAAGGTGACAATTGGGATGATCTGCGCGCGGCGACCCTCGCAGTGCGTGAGTTGTTCGACAACTCGCCCGGCCTCATTCAGGTCGAGGATAGCCTGCCCCTGCCCGGCATCGAGTTTGAGATCAACGTCGATGTCGAAAAGGCCGGTCGCTATGGTGCGGATGTCGCCACGGTTGGTGCGATGGTCCAGCTGGTCACACGCGGCATCGTCATCGGTGAAATGCGCTCGGATACCTCGGACGAGGAAATCCCGATCCGCGTCCGCCTGCCCGAAGAGGACCGCGTTCTGTCGACCCTTGATAGCCTCAAGGTCCGCACACCGAACGGTTTGGTGCCACTGTCGAACTTTGTCACCCGTACCCCTGTTCCCAAACTGGCCGAAATCGCGCGCGTTGATCAAAAACGCTACTTCGACGTAAAGGCCGCCGTTGGAACCGGTCTGGTGTCATTGGTGGATGGCGATGGCAATGAAACCATCGTTGCCGAGGATATGATGACCCAAGATCAGATCGACGCGGTCAGCGCGGGCGACCTGACCCAGACACCTGTGACCCCGACAGACCGGATCGCGCGCCTGACGGAATGGTTCGAAACGCCCGGCAATCTGCCGGCTGGTGTCAGTTATGAATGGACCGGCGACCAAGAGGATCAGGCCGAAAGTTCGGCTTTCTTGGGTCAGGCCTTTGCGGGCGCATTGATGCTCATGTTCATCATCCTGCTGGCGCAGTTCAACAGCTTCTACAACTCGGTTCTGGTGCTGCTGGCTGTGATCCTGTCGACCGCTGGCGTGCTGATCGGCATGCTGGTGATGGATCAGGCGTTCTCGATCATTATGACCGGTACGGGCATCGTTGCGCTTGCGGGGATTGTTGTGAACAACAACATCGTTCTGATTGATACCTATCAGGAATACACCCGCTACATGCCCCGCGGCGAGGCGATCATTCGCACCGCCGAGGACCGCATCCGCCCTGTGTTGTTGACGACAATCACCACGATGGCGGGCCTTGCGCCGATGATGTACGGGCTTAGCCTCGACTTCTTTGGTGGTGGCTATTCGATCGACAGCCCGACCGCCCTGTGGTGGAAACAGCTGGCCACCGCCGTGGTGTTTGGCCTTGGCATTGCAACGGTTCTGACGCTGGTGTTCACGCCATCGATGCTGGCCCTGCGGGTTTGGGCGACGACCTATCTGCGGATGCTGGCCAACCTGCTGGCACGCCTGTCGATGGGCCGTGCAAGCCGCGCCGCACGCGACTATGCCCTGCGCCGCGAGGCACGCCGCGTGAAACACCCTGAAATCCTCTGGGTAGAACCACAGGCCCCGATCGAGCTCACCCCGACGCCCGGCGGCAAACCCCGCCACGCCGCGGAATAAACGCCAAAAAATAAGGCTGCGCCCATCCGGCGCAGCCTTTTTCGTTGTGGGGGCCAGATGTTGGGGGCGGTTTAAGCCGCATCCTCTTCGTCGGCGGCCTGTTTGTGCCACAGGTTCGCATAGCGCCCATCTTGGTCCAACAGCGCCTCATGCGTGCCGCGCTCGGCGATTTTGCCATCCTCTAGGACGATGATCTGATCCGCATCCACAATCGTAGATAGCCGGTGCGCAATCGTCAGAACGGTCCGCCCCTGCCCCATCGCCTTTAGCTCGGCCTGAATGCTGCGTTCGGTTTCGGTATCCAGCGCGCTGGTCGCTTCGTCCAGCAACAGGATTGCAGGGTCTTTCAGAATGGTCCGCGCAATACCGACCCGCTGCTTTTCGCCCCCCGACAGCTTGAGCCCACGTTCGCCAACGGTGGTGTCATACCCGTCAGGCAGGCCGATGATGAACTCATGAATGCGGGCGGCCTTGGCTGCGGCAATGATCTGATCCTCGGTCGCGTTAGGGTCGCCATAGGCAATGTTGTACCGAATGCTATCATTGAACAGCACCGTGTCCTGCGGCACCACACCAATGATGCGGTGAAGGCTGTCTTGGGTCACGTCGCGCACGTCCTGACCATCAATGCGGACCGAACCACCCGTCACGTCATAGAACCGGAACAGCAAACGCCCGATGGTCGATTTGCCTGAACCGGACGACCCGACGATTGCAATGGTCTGCCCGCCCGGCACCGAAAACGATACGTCCTTTAGAATATCGCGGTCGCTGTCATAGCCGAAATGAACCCCCTCAAAATCAATATGACCGCGCTGAACCGAAATATCGGCGGCGGCGGGTTTGTCCGTAATTTCAGGCGGTTGATCCAACAGATCAAACATATCACCCATGTCGATCAGGGCCTGCCGGATTTCGCGATAGACCGTTCCTAGGAAATTCAGCGGCATGGTAATCTGGATCATATAGGCGTTCACCATCACGAATTCGCCCACGGTCAGCGTTCCGTTTTCCACGCCAATCGCCGCCATGACCATCACCACGACAAGGCCCGTGGTGATCAACAGCGACTGACCAAAGTTCAGAATAGCCAGCGAGTTCGAGGTCTTGATCGCCGCGCGTTCATAGCCCTGCATCGACACGTCATAGCGATCAGATTCCCACTTTTCCGCGCCAAAGTATTTGACGGTTTCAAAGTTGAGCAGACTGTCGATCGCCTTTTGGTTGGCGTCGGTGTCCTGTTCGTTCATTTCCTTGCGGATTTTGACGCGCCATTCGGTGATGCGGAACGTAAAGGCGATGTAGGACGTGATCGTCAGCAGAACGACAACCATGTAGGCAAAGTCCAACTGGATCGACAGGATGATCGCGATCATGATAAGTTGCAACAAAAGCGGCCCGATGCTGAACAACAGGAACCGCAACAGAAAGCTGACGCCTTTAACCCCGCGTTCGATAATCCGGCTCAGACCGCCGGTTTTGCGCGTGATATGATAGCGCAGCGACAGGCGGTGGATGTGTTCAAAGGTTTCCGCCGCCAGCCGCCGCAGGGCGCGCTGCCCGACGGGGGCAAACACGACATCGCGCAGCTGTTGAAACCCGACATCCATCAATCGGGCGATCCCATAGGCGATGGTCAACCCAACGGCCCCAAGGCCCAGCATAGTCGCCCCCGATGCGCCATCCGGCGCAAGGGCATCAACCGCCTGACGGTAAAATTGTGGGGTCCAAACCGCGATCAATTTGGCAAGGAACAGAACCGTCAGGGATATCACGACGCGCCGCCGCATATCCGGTTGGTCCTTGGGCCAAAGATAAGGGACCACACGCCGAATGACGTTGGCCCCTTGAACACGATCATTATTCAGGTTGGCGTCGGTATATTGCTTACGGCGCATTTGGGATCCGTTGGCTGTTGCCAACAGACCCTAACGCGGGGTTACCAGAAGCTCCAGCACCTAGTTGCCCGACACACCATCCAGTTCCGGCAGAACGAAAATCTGACCCGGATAAATCAGGTCGGGATCGCGGATCTGATCCTTGTTCGCCTCATAGACATGCACATAGAGGATACCTTTGCCGTATTTTTCACGTGCGATGGCCCACAGCGTATTCCCGCGTTCCACAGTGCGCTGCGCGACGACGAAATCGTCCTGTTCAGTCTGATCGGCCAGAACGGCGGCAACAGACTCGATCTCTTCGCGTAGGAACGGTGTTTCGATCCGGCTCACGACATCGCCATCTGCGCCCACCTGATCAACCCGCAGGGTGTAAACGCCGGGCGCAACGCCCTCTAGCACCACACGCCAGCTTAGGTCATCGTCGATTGGGCCATCCATGATCGGGCGGTTGTTCAGATAAATCCGCACGATACCATCGGTGGTCGCGCGTCCGGCCAGAACAACATCACCCGACGGTTCATAGGAAATCGTATCCAGCGACAGGTTCGCCAGAACTTCGGGCGGGGTGTCGCTGCTGGATTGCAGAACGCGCACGCCGTCCTGATCTGCGATCAGAACCTGCGGGGCAGCCGGTTCTTCGGCCACTTCGGGTTCCGGCTCTGGCGCTGGCGCGACCTCGGCAACGGCGGCCGGTTCGGGCTCGGCAACTGGGGCTGGCGCCGGTTCGACAGGCGCAGGCTCTGGCGCTGGCTGGGGTTCGGCCTCTGCAACGATGATCTCTTCCTCTGCTACCGGCTGCGCTGGCTCAGGCGCTGGTTCTGCCGCAGGTTCTGGGGCAGCTTCCGGCGCTGGCGCTGGCTCCTCGGCCACGACAACAGGCGCTTCGGCCACGGTCGGTTCGGCCGGTGCCACGTCAATGGTGTCACTTGGAACAGCCGCCTCAACCTCGGGGACCGAAATTTCGGGGGTTTCTAGCGGCGCCTCTTCGACCGGTGCAGGTACTGGGGCCGGTTCAGGGTCTGCCGCTGCGATCGTGACGGTCTCTTCGACCTCAGGCTCTATCGCTGGTGCCTCCTCGGCGACCTCTTCAACTGGGGCCTCTTCGATCACCGGCTCTGCCTCGGCGACAACAGGTTCCTCGACCTCTGGGGCGGGTTCCGGCTGTGGCGCTGGCGCGATGATCAGTGTTTCGTCCGATGCAATGGCCGCACCGTCAGGATCGGCAAGTAACGACAGAATGCGCGGCTGATCAGAGGGCGCGATGGACAGGAACGCGGCAAACGATCCGTCACCGGCCGTTTCCGCGCGATAGATCGCCTGACCATCCAGCAGGATATCGACATAGCCCAGCGCGTCAAAACGGCCAGCAATCACCGCCGATCCATCCGCTTCGACACGCACGGTGTCAAATCGGGGCGGTTCGGGAACGATGACCTCTGGTTCCGGAATGGGTTCAGGGTCTGGAACGAGCTCCACCTGCGGCTCGGCCACAGGGGCTTGGGTGATCGGCTCTTGGGCCACAACTTGTTCCACGGCGGCAGGTTCCTCTGCCACGCGGTTATTCTGAGCGTACCAAACTGCCCCGCCTACGACGACCACCGCCGCAACCGCGCCAGCCGCAAGTCCGCCCACGCCGATACCAGCACTGCTTTCCGCCACTGTCTGTCCTTCTCTTTGTCCCGTCCCGTCGCCGGATCGTGTGTTGTCCGACATTATCAACAGGGCTATTCATGGTCAAAGCGAAGCAAAAGCCAATCGAAAGTTATCCCATGACCGCGAACACGAAGTCAGTGTGTGTCTATTGTGGCTCACGCGACGGCAAACTGCCCGATTATGTGCAGGCCGCACACGATACAGGCGAGATGATCGCCCGAAATACATGGCGTTTGGTCTATGGCGCTGGTGACCGCGGCCTAATGGGCAGCGTTGCACGCGCCACCCAAGGCGCAGGCGGGGCAACATTCGGCGTCATTCCAATCCATCTGGTGGATATGGAGGTCGGGAAATCCGACCTTGATAGCTATGTCGTCACCGAAACCATGCACGAGCGTAAGAAAATCCTGTTTATGAACAGCGATGCTATTGTGGTTCTGCCCGGCGGTGGTGGGTCATTGGATGAATTCTTTGAGGTGCTGACGTGGCGCCAACTGGGCATGCACAACAAGCCCATTTTCCTTGTCGATATCCAAGGCTACTGGCAGCCACTGCATGCCCTTTTGCAGCATGTCGTCGATCAGGGCTTTGCCAGCGACAGCTTGCTTCAGTTTGTGTCGATGGTGCCGGATGTTCCCGCGCTAGAGGCCAGCCTGCGGGACGTTCTGTCCTGAGCATAGACGGCATAGCTATATAGGCCCAAGGCCACCCAGATCATGGGAAAGGCGATACCGTGCCAAAGGGTGACGGCCTCGTTCAGAACAAGGGCGGCGACAAAGAACTGCAGCGTTGGGTTCAAGTATTGAACGACGCCAAAGGTGCCCATCGTCACCCGCTTGGCCGCATAGGAAAACAAAAACAGCGGAAAGCCCGTCAGAACGCCCGAGACGATCAACAGCGCCCAGATATAAGGCGAATGGTCCGCGCTGCCGTTCAGGACCAAATAGCCAAGGGCGAAGGGGGCGATCAACAGAACCTCGGCGGTGACCGAGACAACCGGCCCCAATGTGATCTGTTTCTTGATCAGCCCATAAAGGCTAAACGTACCCGCCAGCCAGAACGCGATCCACGGCGCAACGCCCAGACCGATCCCCAAGGTGGCAACGGCCACGGCGGCGAGCGCCACAGCCACCAAATGCAACCGGCCCAACCGTTCCCCCAGAACCACCGCGCCCAGCATCACCGCAACCAGCGGAAAGATGTAATACCCAAGCGATGCCTCGACCGCATAGCCATTTGCGACCGAATAGATAAAGCCGAACCAATTGCCGGAAATCAGAACCGATGCGATCAATAGCAGCCATATCTGACGGCGCCCTTGTAACGCCTGTTTGACCTCGGTGATCCGCCCCTGCAGCGCCAGCAAAACCCCAAAGAACACCAGCGACCATAGCGACCGATGGCATAGCACCTCTAGCGGGGGGACAACGGCCAGTTCTGCATAGAAAATCGCAGACAGTCCCCAGATGGTACAGCATCCGATCAGGGCCAAAATTCCGCGCAAAGCTGAGGAGTTCATTGTGCCTCCTGCAAGTGGGGGCAGTTGCGCACGGGCGGCGCCGCAACGCAAGTTGATTTTTGATCAAAAGGCGACAGCCTTACAAACGCGTCAAAACAGTTGTCAGCGTATCTGAAACCATACCGGCGTCCTGTCCGCCAATCACCAGAACGCCCAGCCCGCCTTTGGCGGCATAGGCCGCATCCAGCCCGAACAGCGTGTCGTTTTGTGGTGTTTCGGCCATCTGCGCATCTGGGGTCAGGCAAACCGCCACCG
This sequence comes from Marivivens sp., assembly GCA_965215785.1. Taxonomy (GTDB): domain Bacteria; phylum Pseudomonadota; class Alphaproteobacteria; order Rhodobacterales; family Rhodobacteraceae; genus Marivivens. Next base: position 2,741,889 of record OZ244120.1, read on the forward strand.
GAACACCGGCTTCGGTCACATAGGCCAGTTGGATCAACGGCTGTCCCGCGACACCCAGAACCTGTGCGCGTTTGAATTCCAGCCCCTCTAGCGCCCTCAGGGGTGCTAGGTCCTGACCAAGGGCGGCAGATACCGTTGCCAACATCGCATTCGCATCGTCCTGATCAGGTGTGGGGATCGCCAAAGTATCTTGCACATAGAGCGATTGATAATTGGCGACCGCCGTAACCCAATCCCCTTGCCCCCCACCGGACCGAACAAACATGCCCAGCGCAAAGGCCACCACCGCAATCACCGCCGCCATCGCGACAAGGCCGGCGGGCCCTACCCGCTTGGGACGCGCGGAATGCGGCAGGTTAGCCGGCATGTCCGGCACCAGCAGCTTATCAAATTCGGCGCGGATGTCATTGATCGGGATAGACAGCGCGTTGACCCGCGCCTGTAACACCTCGCTCTGGGCCAGTTCGGCCTCGAATGCGTCGTTCAGGTCATCGGGCAATGTGCCGTCCAGAAAGGCAACGACTTCTTCGTCGGTAAACCGTTTGGTGGTCATTGGGCTACCCTCTTGGTTCCGTCATCAATCGTCTTTGAAAGCGCTTTGCGGGCGCGGACCAGCCTGCTCATGATTGTGCCGATGGGTACATCGCAGATCGCAGCTGCCTCGGCATAGCTGAACCCCTCGACATAGACCAACAAAATGGCGCTGCGCTGACCGTCGGGCAAGGCAGTGACCGCCTGCAATATCTGACTGTGATAGAGTGACGCCTCTGGATCGGCGCGCCAGTCGTTGGCCACGATGTTGTCTGCGGGCTCGGTCCCTGTGCCGGACCGGACACCTTGGGACCGGACCTCGTTCAACCATGTGCGCTGCGCGATGCGAAACATCCATCCACACAGGTTTTCATCCCGTGCAAACAGGTCATGCTTTTCCAGCGCCTTCAGGGCCGTGGCCTGCGCCAGATCCCCTGCCTGATTATCGCTGTTGGTCAACACGAAACAGAACCGCCTTAGGCGTGGATAGCATTCGGGCAAACGTTGGCGCATTTCGGCCAGTGAGATTTTTTTGCGTAGCCAGGGAATAAAACAGGTTCCTCGCGTGTTTAGGTCCAAGAAGGCACCTCGCCTTCCGCACTTGCAAGACGGAGGAAAGCAAATGAAACACCTTATCACCAGAGTTTTTTTGACCGCAGCCATGGCAACACCGCTATTGGCGGATGGTCACACGCCGCCAGCGCCGGATAACGCCATGGTCTATTTCATCGGCCTGAGCGACGGCGACACCGTTGCCTCGCCCGTGACGGTCCGGTTCGGCCTAAGCGGCATGGGCATCGCCCCGGCGGGTCAGGACATGGAGGGCACTGGGCATCATCATCTGCTGATCAACCGTCCGCCCTTGGGCGAAGGTGAATGGGGGGACGAAGAGTGGGACTACGGCCTACCGGCGGATGACAACCACCTGCACTTTGGCAAAGGTCAGACAGAGGTGACACTGGATTTGGAGCCAGGCGTATATACCCTGCAAATGGCGCTCGGTTCCGGCAGCCATGTTCCCTACGGCCCCGGACTTGTGACCGAGGTGATCACCATCACTGTTGAATAACAGTCCTCGTTCACACTTGTGCCAGTCCCCTAGCGGCCCCATCCAGAACCTGTCACGGTAAACGTGACAATGGGGGCTGGCACGAAACGTATCCTGAAAATCGTGATGGGGGGGGTATTGCGGCAATTATTCTTGCCGCCTGTACGTCGCACGTCCTGAATAGTGGCAACCGCCCCTTGCCCGCCGCGCCAGATGAGGGCCTGCGCGTCGCGACGTTGAACGTGCATTATATCGTTCTGTTTCAGGAAGCAGGCCCGTGGTCCGTCGGCGACTGGGAGGATCGCAAGACATCCCTATCCCAAGCCTTTGATCACATTGACGCCGATGTGTTCGGTTTCCAAGAAATGGAGAGCTTTGGCGGACGTGATGGCGGCGGCACGAACCTTGTTCTGGACCATTTGCTGGCTGAACACCCCGATTATGCCGCAGCTGCCGTTGGCGACTGGGAAACCTTTCCGATCACACAACCGATCCTGTATCGCACCTCAAAGCTGACGCTGCTGGATCAGGGGTGGTTCTTTTTCTCGGACACACCTGACGAAATTTATTCGCGGACGTTCAATGGATCATGGCCCGCCTATGCGACCTGGGCCGAATTCCAACCGGCGCAGGGCGGCGCAGCGTTCCGTGTCTATAACGTCCACTATGAATACCGTAGCCGGTCCAATCGCAGGCTATCGGCCGAACTGACCGTTGACCGGATGGTGCCCGCGATTGACGCAGGTATGCCGGTTATTCTGTTGGGGGATATGAATGCGATGCATGGGGCGGCGACGATGGATATCTTGCGGTCCGCTGGCGTCGAATTCGGGCGGGCGGATGGGTCCACCTATCACCTGAACCGCGGCATCAACCTGTTTGGTGCGATCGACCATATCGGAACAACCGACCAGTGGGTGCCGCTGGCGGATGTGGTGGTAGTCCGACAGCAATTCGATGATCGCTGGCCGACGGACCACTACCCTGTTGTTCGGGATTTTGCCCTGCCGGTGGCGAACTGATTACTCAGCCGCCATTGGCATTGAGTCCGCAGAGCTGAGCGCGCGCATTTCATTGTCGAGGCGTCCCGCCGCCGCCGAAATGTCGTTCAGGCTTTGTGATTGCTGTTCCAGCATACCCGCGACCGAGTTGATGGTTTCCGCAATCTCGGCATTGCCCTTGGAAATTTCGCTCAGTGTCTTGCCGCTCTGCTTAACGATCTTCACGCCGCCGTCGATTTCTGCACTGGCCTTTTCGATCAGGCCGCCAACCTCGTTTGCGGCGCGTGTTGACCGTGCGGCCAACTGCTGAACCTCGGTTGCAACAACCGCAAAGCCGCGACCGTATTCACCGGCCCTTGCCGCCTCGACACGGGCGTTAAGCGCCAGCAGATTTGTCTGGAATGCGATTTCCTCAACCGTAGCGATGATCGATGTAATTTCGTTCTGTGCCGACGAAATACGATCCATCGCACCCATTGCCGATTGCACCTCTTGGTCGCCTTCGGTGGTTTTCTGACGCACCACCTTGGCCAGATCATCCACAGTGCGGGTCGATGCAGCGGCGGCGGCCACCGATGTCGCCAGCTCCTCGGCGGATTGCGCTGTCTGTTCCAGATCCGAAGCAATCCGCGCAGCACGCATTTTTTCAGCCTCAGACCGCTGGCGGATGTTCTCTAGCTCTTGTTGATCACGCAGCAACCGTGCGGCGGCCTCGTCGCGTGTTTGACGGGCGCTGTCACGGAATTTCGCAAGCGAACGGATCAGCTGGCTCACTGGGTTTTTGCCCGCTTTGGGCAGTTTCACGTCCAGGTCGCCTTGGGTCATGCGTTCGGCGCGATCCGCCATCGTCCGCAGCAGTTCCGAAAACGCACCCGAGAACCCGACAATCAGGAATGCGGCACCACCAAGGGCCACAAGTGCCAATGCGGTCACAAACATCATCGAGGATCGCGCGATTGCCGCCAGACGATCACATGTCGCCTGAATGGTCGCCAGCAGGTTCAATTGCTGATCCCGCGCCACGGCCAAACGGTTTTGGGACAGGTTGATCAAGGTCAACGGTTCATAGCGCGACAGGCTCTCGGTCAAGAGCGCCTCGCGGTATTGATCGATCGAGTTGCCACGGTCGAAGCCGTCCAACGCCCGCAGGGCCTGATCGATCGCGTCAGATGACCGCTGCGCCAATTCATCCTTGAACGACTGTTGCATCGCGGATTGACGGAAATAGCCGATTGTATCTTCGGCTGTCAGGTACCCGCGCGCAGCGCCGACCACCAACATCGCCTGTTCACGGGCAATGGCATATTTCACCTTCATCAGGTCGCGAAGGTTCAGGATATCCGCGCTTAACACCGGATCGGTAACAACCTCGGACAGTTTCAACAACGCCGCATCATGGGCCAGTTCGACAGCGTCGATCATGTCATAGATCTCTTCGCTGCTGGATGTGCCCTGCGTTGCGATTTCGCGGATGGCCGGCATTCCCAAGGCCGCATCAACAAAGGCCTGGAACGGTTCCAACAGCTCAGGCGACAGGTTCGCCGAAGCAAGCTGGATATCCAGTTCAGCCGCCTTGTCATCCACCGCCACCCAAGCGTTTTGCAGTTCGCGCATGAACATTGTGCCGTTCGTCGCGACAACACCGGTGCCGATGGTGAATTCCTGCTGGATATTATGGGACAGGTCCGAGGTCCCACTGATCAGCTCGACAACGGTGTTCACCTCATTCACTGCCATCAGGTCATCATAGCGTTGTTTGGCGATGCTGATCGACAGAACCAGCGCCAACAGGAACGGCACGCCGCCCGCAATCATAAAGATATAGAACGTCGGAAGGTTGAGTGAGAGTTGCCGGAAAAGCTTATTCATCGACGGTGGTCCATTGGATTTGTAAATCTACAGACCACAGAACGGCACCAAATTCAGAATGGTTAGCCGAAATACAAAAAAGGCCCGCACTGAGGCGGGCCTTTTGCATTCGTGTCAGGCGACCTTACAGGCGGCCGGCAACGTTTTCCCAGTTTACCAGATTATCCAAGAAGTTGGTCAGGTAAGCAGGACGCTTGTTGCGGAAGTCGATGTAGTACGAATGTTCCCAAACGTCACAGCCCAGAAGCGCGGTCTGACCAAAGCACAGCGGGTTCACGCCGTTTTCGGTTTTGGTCACTTTCAGCGAACCGTCGGTGTCTTTGACCAACCATGCCCAGCCCGAACCGAACTGGCCAGCGCCAGCGGCCGAGAACTGCGACTTGAACTCGTCAACCGAACCGAACGATTCAACCAGCGCCTTTTCCAGCTCGGTTGGCATGGCGTTGCCGTTTGGACCCATCATTTCCCAGAACTGGTTGTGGTTCCAAAGCTGGCTGATGTTGTTGAAGATACCGTTCTGGGCAACTGCCGACTTGTCGTAGGTGCCGACGATGATCTCTTCAAGGGTTTTGCCTTCCCACTCGGTTCCGGCGATCAGCTTGTTGCCGTTGTCCACGTATGCCTTGTGGTGCAGGTCGTGGTGATATTCCAGAGTTTCAGCCGACATGCCTTTATCGGCAAGAGCGTCGTGTGCGTACGGCAGATCAGGGAGTTCAAAAGCCATCAAATTCATCCTTTGAAAAGGGTTGCGTGTCTCTGCTGTGTAACAAAGCGTAACTCGCTTCGGCGTCAAGGATTAAATCGCATTCAACCGCGACTGAATTGTCCCCCAAGCCGGTGTTTGGGTGGACTTTATGCGCTCCATCCGTATTGTGACGCCTAAAAACGGCGAAAAAAACGCCGATTACGGGCAGATGACGGGACCAAGATAAAATGGCGCCAAAGCACAAGTATACCATTCTTTCCATGATGAAGGACGAAGGCCACAGCCTCGTTGAATGGGTGGCGTTTCACAACCACATCGGTTTTGACAATATCTGCGTTTACACCAACAACTGTGGCGACGGCACCGACGATATGCTGATCCGCCTAGAGGAACTGGGTTGGTGCAAACATTTCCGCAACGACGTGCCCGAAGGCAAGAAGCCTCAGCCGAACGCGCTGGCGCTTGCGACCCAGAACGACGAGGTGATGGACAGCGAATGGATCCTGACAATGGATGCCGACGAATTCCTGTCGATCAAATGCGGCAAAGGCCGAATTTCCGACCTTGTTGAACGCATCCCGCCCGAAGCGCAGGCGATGGCGATCACGTGGCGGTTTTTCGGATCAAGCGAGGTGACAGACTGGAACCCGGGGCTGGTCACAGAACACTACACCCGCGCGGCGCCCGACAAATTCAAAAAGGGTTGGGGCGTCAAAACCCTGTTCCGGCCATATGAACATGCCAAACTGGGTATCCACCGCCCCCACATCAAAAACGCAAAACAAAAACCTGAACGGGCCAAGGCCCTGTTTGATCAGGTTTGGGTAAACGGGTCTGGCGAATTGATGCCGGATGACTTTTCCCTATCGGGGTGGCGGTCCACAAAACCAACGCTGGGCTATAAGCTGGTTGAACTGAACCACTATGCCGTCAAATCCTATGAGGCATACCTGCTGCGCCGTGTTCGGGGCAACGTGAACAACAAGCCCGACAAATACAACGAAGCCTATTTCGCACTGTTTGATCGCAACGAAATTGAGGCCGTGAATGTCCACCGTCATCTACGCGGTGTGAAAAAGAAAATGGAACGCATCCTTGCCGATCCGACCATGCGCAAGCTGCAGGATCAGGCGCTTGAATTCCACGCCGAACGTGTGAACCGTCTGCGGACAACGGGCGAATACGACCATTGGCTAAACGAATTGAAAGAGGCCTCGAAAATCCCGCTCGACAAGGTGGATGAGGTTCTGTTCGTTCAACACCTACCCAAGAAGTGGCAGGAAAAGGTCAAAGAGCTGCAGGCCCAAGGCGTACCAGACAAAACCATCGCCAAGATGATCGCTCAGACGCAAACCGCGAAAAAGGGCGAAACCCGAGCCGCCCTTAGACAGGCCGCAGGTGGGGAAGCGCCCGAAAAACCGCTAGAGGATGTCGCGGACGAGCGCGAAGAAAAATCCGAAGACGCAATGACACTGGACGCGAACCCGTTCCTTGAGGGCCCCGAGGCCGCGCAACTGGGTGTGCCGCTGTTGAAAGAATCCGTTGGCCGCATGAAGGCCAGCATCGAACGGGGCGAAGCCGCCTCTGACGCCGAGAATGAGGAACAGGCATGAGCCGCGAAACAACCATCCTTATCTCGACAATGAAAAACGAAGGCCCCTATGTCCTAGAGTGGCTAGCCTATCACAAGTCAATCGGCGTCGATACGTTTCTGATCTATTCCAACGATTGCACCGACGGCACTAACCTGATGCTGAACCGGCTGCATCAGATGGGCGTCATCACCCACTTTGACAATCCGCAAGGCCCGCGCATGGACCCACAGCGGTCCGCCTATTCGCGTTCCAACAGAGAAAAGATGGTGCGCGAACACGATTGGGCGCTGATTGTGGACGCGGATGAATTTGTGAACGTCAAGGTCGGCGACGGCACGCTGGATGCCCTGCGCGATGCCTGTGGTCCGGCGGACGCGATCTCTATCCCATGGCGGTTGATGGGGTCGTGTGGCGAAAAACACTTTGACCCCGATCAGCTGGTCACAGAACGGTTCAACCGCGGCTCGACCTTTGAGAAACCCGAGAACGGGTTGGTCTGGGGGTTCAAAACCCTGTTCCGTCCGAACCGGTTCGACTACTTCGGTGTGCACCGGCCCAAGTTCCGCGATTGGGAAAAGGTCGCCGAGGGTGACATCAAATGGGTCAACCCAGATGGCAAACCCATGCCGCATAAGGTGCTGAAGGGCGGCTGGCGCTTTGGACCGGCAACGCTTGGCTATACAAACGCGCAGGTGAACCACTACGCCATCAAAAGCCGCGAGGATTTCCTGCTGAAACGTCTGCGGGGCACGGCAAATTCGAAAAACAAGGGTCGGATTGATACCGACTATTTCGGCAAATACGATCTGAACGCCAATTTCGACGACAGCATCCGAACAGATGGCATTCGCGCGATCCTTGATGAATGGTTGCAGGATGCCGATCTTGCGGCGCTGTATCGCGCTTGTCTGCACTGTTCGCGGCTGGTTCTGGACTATCAATTGCAGGTCGCCGACTATGCCAAGTTCGTGGAAACCGGCGAATTTGAAATGGTGACAGAGGATTGATATGACGGCTCGGTTTTTGTGTGTCGGCACCCACCACAAGACCGGCACGGTCTGGATGCGCCGGACGTTTCACAAGTTTGCAAGCAACAACGACATTCCGATCGTTCGCGCCTATAATCCTGCCAAGCTTAGGGAACTGCCCGCAACCGGCCCCGCGCTGTGCGTCGAGTGGAGTTCGCGGTTTCCCGTGCCGTTCTACGACAGCGACAGCGCCCGTTTCCTGCATATCATCCGCGATCCGCGCGATGTGCTGATCTCTGGTGCGCGTTATCACCTGAATGCGCCTTTGGGGAATGAAAAATTCCTGCGTGTGCCGCGCAAGGACCTGAACGGTGCAACCTATCAGGAACATATGAACACCCTGCCCGGTCTTAAGGAACAGATGCTGTTCGAGATGGAAAACAAACATCGCGAAACGCTGCATGAAATGCTGATCTGGCCCTATGGGCATCGCAATGTCGTGGACCTCAAGTTCGAAGACCTGATCGCCGACGCCGATTGTTCGCTGTTCCGCGGCGCGCTTGAGGAAATGGCCGTCGAAGGCTGGGATATTGACGGCGTGGTTCAGTATTACTGGGATCACAGCCTGTTTGGCGGCATTGCCAAGGCCGAAGACCGTAAGGCAAATGTGCTAAAACACGTCAAATCCGGCAAACCCGCCCAATGGAAAACCAAGCTGCCCCGCGAAGTGGCCGAGGTTTACGTCAAGCGCTATGGCAAGGCGCTGATCCAGCTGGGCTATGCCGAAAACAACGATTGGGTCGATCAGTGCCCGCCACTGGCCGAAATCGAGGTCGCTTCGGCCGGTTGATATTTCGGCACAATGCCCGGGTTACGCTTGGTATAGCGGTAAATCCCGTTCAACAGTGGGCGCACCTCGTCCATCTTTTTCAGGTCAGCAATACGCGCCTTGGCGTTGTCCACAGCGGCACGGTGTAGGCTGCCCAGTTCTGGGTCTTTCAGCAATTCGTCACGCATCGCGCGCACCTCGGGCATCCAACGGGCGATCCCATCGTCGAACCAATCGTTCTGGTCATACCGCCGCCAATACTGCATCCCATAGCCCGCCGTTTCGTGGTTGGCATTGCCCCGCATCCGTTTGAGCAAAAAGCTGTCCACGGATCGCAGGGCATAATGGTTGAGCTGCACAAGGTCATAGCCGAACCGAGGCGCGGTCAGGCTTTTGACGTCTTTGGTGACATCGACATCTGTTATCAACTGGCCACTGCCGCCGCGCATGACGACCTTATCCACGCCCCCTTTGCGGAATACGGGCGAATGGTTGTGAATTTCCCTCGGCCCGGATGACCGATGGGTCAGCGTTTTGGTGCCGCGCTTGTTGACATTGGGGTGGCAGGGTTCGGTTTTGTGCCAGCAATAATTGAACTGTTCACCCAGCAATTTGTCTTCGTAATCCCAAATGCCGCCGTGGCCGAAATTCAGCTGCGACATGCTCCAGACATTGGTGTCTGGCGCCGCGTTGAACAGATCCTCTAGCCGGCCCTGCCCTGCGTTGACGCAAATGAATTCGTCCACATCAAGGCTGACGATCCAGTCGGCCTTTTTCAGGCGCGAAAAGGTGTTCACATAGCGGATCACCTGCAAATGATGCTTGGGGCGTTTGGTATAGACGGACGGGTTGGTATAATGGCGCACCAGCCCCATGTCATCCAACCGTTCCAGCATCATATCGGTGCCGTCGGTGCAATCGTTGGAAAAGACAATCAGGTCATTCACACCGATCAAACGATGATAGGCCACCCATTCCAGAATGAATGGGGCCTCGTCCTTCATCGGCGTGATAGAGGTGATGCGCATGCCAATAGAGCCTGTAAACCGTTGGTTATCAGGACACTAGCACAAGGGGCGCGATGGAACACGCCCCTTATTGGGATTATTTCAACGCGCCAACCGCGCCCGCCTTGGCCGAGGTTTCCAGAACCTCGAACACATAGTCGGCAACCGAGCGGAAACACACGATGGTGAATGTATCCTCGCCGCTAATCCAAAACGCGGCGGGCACCTGTGCGATACGGGTCCGGCGCACCATGCCCGGCATAAAGGCGGATGATGCCATATCGATTGGTGCGACCTTGGCCAGCACCTCGGCAGCAAAGGGGCCAGACAGCTCAAATACGGTGCGGGCATCCGACACATTCGCGGCAAGCGCGTGCGTGTCGCCAAAGGCCTGCGTCATCTCGGTGGCGAGTGTGGCGGCCTGTTCGTAAGGCACCAGCAACAGCACCTCATCCGGCGACATCCACAGGGCGGCGCGGCCGTCTTCGCCAACCGACGCCTGTAGCGCATCCGGCAGATCGACACCGACAAAACGCTGAACCGCGGCACCGACGTTTTCATCCATGAAATCGCCGCGCAGGGTGATCATCCCGTGCAAACCTGCATCCTTGACGGACACATCACCGGTGTAAGCTTTGCCGTTCAATGCGCTGACAACATTAGACATTCGCCTTCTCCCCAGCTTTGTCATAGAACACCGGATCGACGATACGGGCCTGAACGGTTGTGCCGTCTTCCTTGTTGAACTCGATCACTTCGCCCATGCGGTCAGGTCCGCGATGGACCAGCGCCATGGCGATGCCTTTGCCCAAGGTCGGCGAGAAATAGGTCGAGGTCACGCGGCCCTGAACGTTGCGCTGGCCATTGGCGTTCACGCCCGTCGCGACGACATAGGACCCGTCGGGAATGACCGACCCGTCCAGCGTTTCGGCCCCGACCAGTTTCCACCGATCCGCGCTGGCCATATAGCTGCGCTCATGCGCGCGTTTACCGAGGTAGTCGGTTTTCTTCTTGCTCAGCGCCCAGTGCAGGTTGAGGTCTTGTGGGATCACGGTGCCATCGGTTTCGTCACCGATCATGATGAACCCTTTTTCCGCCCGCATGATGTGCATCGCCTCGGTGCCGTAGGGCTGAACCCCATGGTCCTGCCCCGCCTCGATCAGCGCGGTCCACAGGGCCATCCCCTGCGACGCTGGCACTGCGACTTCAAACGACAATTCGCCCGAGAACGAAATCCGGTACACACGCGCATCAAAATCGCCAAGCTTGCCTTCGGTCCACTGCATGAACGGCAGCGCCTCGGCGCTCAGGTCCATGTCGCCGCCCAATGCGGTCAACAGTTTGCGGGCGTTCGGGCCTGCAACAACGACCTGCGCATATTGTTCGGTCAGATTGGCGGTATAGACGTTCCAGTCCCACCATTCGCATTGTAGCCAATCTTCCATCCACGCATGGATGCGGGACGCGCCGCCGGTGGTGGTGTGGCACAGCCAGCTATCCTCGCTGAGGCGCACGACAACGCCGTCATCCATGAGAAAGCCGTTTTCGTTACACATCAGACCATAGCGGCATTTGCCGACCGGCAGGGTGCTCATCATATTGGTGTAGAGCATATCGAGGAATTTGCCCGCGTCCGGCCCTTTGACCAAAATCTTGCCAAGGGTCGAGGCGTCGAGCATCCCAACGTTCTCACGTGCGTTGACGATTTCGCGGTTCACCGCGTCATGCACGGTTTCACCACTACGGACAAAGGCATAGGGACGCCGCCAATGACCCACCGGTTCCCAGTCGGCGCCATTGGCGTCGTGCCAATCGTGCATCGGTGTTTTCTGGATCGGTTGGAAGCTGGCATCGCGCGCCTCACCAGCGATAGAGCCAAGCGAAATCGGCGTGTACGGCGGGCGGAATGTGGTGGTGCCCACATTCGGGATCGCATCATCCAATTCCTGAGAAAGGATCGCTAGACCGTTGATATTACTTAGTTTACCCTGGTCTGTCGCCATGCCCAACGTTGTATAACGCTTGGTGTGTTCGACGCTTTCAAACCCTTCGCGGGCGGCCAGTTGGACATCGCTGACTTTGACGTCGTTCTGGAAATCCAACCATGCTTTGCTGCGCAGTTTGACCCCTGCGCCCTGCGGCATCATCCAGACAGGTTTGATCGCGGCCTCGGCTGGATCGGCGGCGGCGGGTGCGCCCGTGCCGGTGATGCCTGCCGCGCGGCGACCAGCCTCGGCGGCGTCGCGCAGCACGGCCCCCATGGTCATTGCGCCACTGGCGGACCCAGCGGTCACGACAAACGGTTTGCCGTCAGCGCCGGTTGGTGCGCGGTCGGGGTCAGGACGGAACATGACCTGATCGTCATCCCACGTCAGCTTGCCCCCGCAGTGCGACCACAGGTGAACAATCGGCGACCAGCCACCCGACATAGCGACACAATCACAGGCGATGGTTTCAATGACCGCGCCTTCGCCCGCCTGCAGACAGACCTCGACGCCGGTGACGCGCGATTTGCCTTTGACCGATGCGATGGCCTTGCCCTTGAGGATGCGAATGCCTGCCTTTTCCGCCTCGCGCGCAATGGGGCCAGCACCGCTGGCGCGGGCGTCGATGATCGCTGGTACCGCAAGGCCCACCGCCTTCAGCGCCAGCGCCGTGCGATAGGCATCGTCGTTGTTGGTGACAACCACGGTCCGATCCCCCAGCGACACGCCGTAGTTCACCACGTAATCCCGAACCGCCGAGGCCAACAGAACACCCGGACGGTCATTGCCTGCGAACGACAGTGGCCGTTCGATCGCGCCGCCTGCGGTGACGATCTGCGCCGCGCGGACACGCCACAGACGATGACGCGGGCCGGATTTGTCGACGGTATGGTCGGTCAACCGTTCATAGCCAAGCACATAGCCATGGTCATAGACCCCCGCCCCCATACAGCGGGCGCGGACCGTGACATTGGGCATATCGGACAGCTTGGCCACCGCCGCATCGACCCAGTCGGCGGCGGGCATACCGTCGATGTCACCGCCATCGACCACGGCGCGACCACCCCAATAGGCGGTCTGTTCCATGATCATCACGCGCTTGCCGCTGTTTGCGGCCTCTAGCGCGGCCGTCAGACCAGCGACACCGCCGCCAATGACCAGCACATCACAGTAGAAATGGAAATGTTCATAGGTATCGGCGTCCCGTTCCACCGGCGCCTTACCAAGGCCAGCCGATTGACGGATGAACGGTTCATACACGTGTTTCCAGAACGGACGCGGGTGGATGAACATTTTATAGTAGAAGCCCGCAGGCAAGAACCGCGCGAACGCCTGATTGATTGCGCCCACGTCAAATTCAAGGCTGGGCCAATGGTTCTGTGAGGTCGCGGTCAGGCCGGTATAGACCTCTTGCAGGGTGGCGCGTTGGTTCGGTTCAAACCGGCCCCCTTCGTTCAGATTGAACAGGGCGTTTGGTTCCTCTGCCCCGCTGGCCACCACGCCGCGCGGGCGGTGGTATTTGAACGACCGCCCCATCAGCATTTGGTCATTGGCCAACAGCGCCGAGGCAAGGGTATCGCCCTCATATCCGCGTAGGCGTTTGCCGTTGAATGTGAACTCTACTGGAGCGCCGCGGTTAACGAGGCGACCACCGGATGCGAGACGAGTGCTCATTTGAATTCCCTCCAGCTCCAGCCGGGATATTTGGCGGAAATGGCGTCTTTGATATCTTGTGGCGGTTCGGTGGTTTGGGCCGGATAGGTCCCGAACACCTCAAGCGTGGTGGTCGACCGCGCAGCAAGGAACCACTTGCCGCAGCCATGCGCATGGCGCCAGCGTTCGAAGTGCACGCCCTTGGGGTTTTCGCGCACGAACAGATAGCCTTCAAGCTCATCATCGCTCGAACCGGGGCCAAAGCGTTTCAGATGCGCCTCGCCGCCAGCGGCCAGCTCGGTTTCATCGGCCATAACGCCGCAATATGGGCAGTGTAGAATTAGCATGTCAGCCCCCTTTAGTGCGCAACGCCAGCCGCGACGCTTTCGTCGATGAATTTGCCTTCGCGGAACCGGTACATGTCGAATTCCTCGGCCAGCGGGCTGTACCCTTTGGCCATCAGTTCCGCCATGGCCCAGCCCGATCCCGGGATCGCCTTAAACCCGCCGGTGCCCCAGCCGCAGTTGACGAACACACCGTCCACCGGGGTTTTGGAAATAATCGGGGACCGGTCGCCGGTCATATCCACGATGCCGCCCCACTGGCGCAGCATTTTCAGGCGGCTCACCATCGGGAATGTTTCGACCAAGGCGCGGACGGTTTCCTCAATGTGGTGGAAACTGCCGCGCTGGGTGTAGTTGTTATAGCTGTCGGTGCCGCCACCGATCACCATCTCGCCCTTGTCCGACTGGGACATATAGCCGTGAACGGTGTTGGCCATGACGACCACATCCATGCAAGGCTTGATCGGTTCGGACACCATCGCCTGAAGCGCAACGGATTCAATCGGCAGACGGAAGCCCGACATTTCCGCCAGAACCGAGGTATGCCCGGCCACAACGATGCCCAGTTTATCACAGTCGATTGCGCCCTTGGTGGTATCGACGCCGATCACCTTGTCGCCGTCACGGCGCACGCCGGTGACCTCGCATTGCTGGATGACGTCCATACCCATCGCCGAACACGCGCGGGCATAGCCCCATGCCACCGCATCGTGACGCGCCGTGCCGCCGCGTTTCTGGTACAGACCGCCCAGAACGGGATAGCGCGGGCCGTCGATGTTGATGATCGGCACCAGTTTCTTAAGCCGCTGGGGCGTGACCCATTCGGTCGAGACGCCCTGCAACTGGTTGGCCAGAACGGTCCGTTTGTAGCCGCGCACCTCGTGGTGGGTTTGCGCCAGCATGATCAGGCCGCGCGGGCTAAACATCACGTTGTAGTTCAGGTCTTGCGACAGGTTTTCATACAGGCTCAGCGCCTTGTCATAGATCGCCGCTGACGGATCCTGAAGATAGTTCGAGCGGATGATTGTCGTGTTCCGGCCGGTGTTTCCACCGCCAAGCCAGCCCTTTTCGATGATGGCCACATTGGTGATGCCAAAATTTTTGCCAAGGTAATAGGCCGTTGCCAGACCATGGCCGCCTGCCCCGACGATAATCACGTCGTATTTTTTCTTGGGCTGCGGCGAACGCCATGCGCGTTCCCAACCGGTGTGATACCGCATCGCTTCGCGGGCGATGGCAAAAACCGAATATCGCTTCATCGGCAACGAATCCCTGTTCCAGATCATGGGCGTATGCCCGAATAGTTGGACCAATGTGACAGTTTGGTGGCGTCTTGCAACGCCACTCTGCTGTCACTTTGCGACATGGATACAAATGTCGCACACGAACACGTGCGTGGCACTGGGACGCAGGGACTTTCGCCGATGGCAAAGCCCCGCTATCTATGAACCGCTATTCGAGGAGACGTCATGGATTTCTGGGTCATTGCCATTGTTCTTGCGTGTGTCGCCGCAGGCAGCTTGTTGTTGCCAATGCTGCGCAACGCCGGACCCGACAGCGACACCGCCGAGGACAACCCCGAAATCGCCCTTTATCGCGACCAACTGGCTGAAGTTGAACGGGATTTGGCGCGCGGCACCTTGGAACAGGCCGAGGCCGATCGCGCCCGTACCGAAATTGCGCGCCGCTTGCTGGCGGCGGATAAGGCCGGTGTCGCACAGGCCACCAATGGCCCAATAACGGCGAACCGGCTGGCCACCGCGCTGAGCTTAATCGTGGTCGTTGCGGGCAGTCTGGGCACCTATGTTGTGCTGGGCGCGCCCGGCTATCAGGATTTGCCGCTGGCCCAGCGTATCGCCGCAGGCGACGAAATGCGCGACACCCGCATCAGCCAGGCCGAGGCCGAAGCGGAGGCCCCCGCGCTCCCCGCTATCAACGCGCCAGAGGACTATCTGGCAATGGTGGCCCAATTGCGCGATATCGTTCCCCAAAGGCCGGACGACCTGCAAGGCTGGGCGCTGTTGGCGCGGCACGAAACCGCGCTTGGTAACTACGCCGAAGCCGCCCGCGCACAGGACCGTGTGGTCCGCCTGAAAGGGGCCGATGCAACGGTTGAGGATGCTGTCCTTTTGCTTGATTTGCTGGTTGCCGCTGCTGCTGGCTATGTATCGCCCGAGGCTGAGGCGATTGCCCTAACGATCCGTGACCGCGACGACAGCAATACTGCGGCCGACTATTATCTAGGGCTGCTTTATGCCCAGACCGACCGGCCCGACATCGCGTTCAACCTGTGGCGCCGTGTGGTCGAGGGCGGCGATCCCGACAGCCCCCATACCGAATTTGCCCGCCAACAAATCCTGAACGCGGCGGCGATGGCCGGCGTTGAATATGAACTGCCGGATCTGCCCGGCCCAACAGCCGATCAGGTAGAGGCCGCACAGGATATGACCGACGCAGACCGCACCGCGATGATCCAAGGTATGGTCGAGGGCCTTGCCGAACGGCTGGCCACCGATGGTGGCAATTCCACCGAATGGGCGCGTCTTATCAATGCCTTGGGCGTGTTGGGTGAAACCGAACGCGCGGCGGCCATCTGGGGCGAGGCGCAGCAGGTATTCGCCGCATCACCCGGCGATCTGGACATCATCCGCAACGCGGCCCGAACCGCAGGAATTACTGAATGATTATTGAAGACCCGGCAGAGTTTGCTGCCGCGCTGCCCGCCTATCGTGCGATCTGCGGGCTTGATCTTGGGACTGTAACCATTGGCGTGGCGGTGTCTGACACCTTGCGCAGCGTGGCCACGCCGCTGGAAACCATCAAGCGCAAGAAATTCACCGTAGATGCGCAGGCCCTGCAAAAGATCATCGCAGACCGCGATATTGCCGGTATCGTCCTTGGGCTGCCCCTCAATATGGACGGGTCCGAAGGCCCGCGGGTTCAATCCACCCGCGCCTTTGCCCGCAATCTGGAACGGCTGACGGATCTGCCGATTACCTTTTGGGATGAACGCCTGTCTACTGTTGCGGCGGAACGCGCCCTATTAGAGGCGGATACGTCTCGAAAACGTCGCGGCGAGGTTATTGATCACGTGGCGGCCGGGTTTATCTTGCAAGGACTGCTGGATCGCTTGCGGGTACTTGGGGGCGCATAAATGACAGATGCCATTTGGAAACGGGACGAAATTGAAAGTCCCTGCATCAAAATCTGTGTCATCCACCCCGAAGAACGCCTGTGCACGGGTTGTCTACGGTCGCTTGAGGAAATCGGCGGCTGGAGCCGAATGACACATGACGAACGCCGGGCCATCATGGACGAGTTGCCAAGCCGCGCACCTCGGTTGCAAAAACGCCGTGGCGGACGGGCCGCGCGTCTGTCCCGTTAATCGCGCAACCACGCCTTAAGGTCGCTTAGAACCGGCCGGAAATAGGCCATCATACGGCCCTCGGCGGGAACCTTTTTGCTGCCTTCGGGCGCGATGCCATGCACCATCATACGGTGCAGCAAAACCGATTGCCCCGCTGTCATTGGCAACTCAACCCGTTCGCAGCATTCAAACACCTCAGCGCGGGCATCGCGATAAATCTCGCCAATGTCCATATCGGGCCACATCATCGACGGCATCCCCGCAAAGGCGACCATGAACGCTTCGCGCATGATGTCATGGCTGCCGGGATAGACAACCAGCGGACAAGATTGCGCATCTGTCAGCGCGATCCCGAGGATATAGGCGTGCGGTTCTTTTAGCTGGCGGGTCTTGGTATCGCCCAGCAGGCCATCTACATGCGCCCCGTCCCGTTTGACGCGATAGGCATGGGCGGCATCGGATTGCCCAGCATCACGACCGGGAAACCCGCGATAGACCACAGACAACTGCGCAGGGTGCAGTGGCATACCCGGGATCATCCCGTCCCATGGGCCGCGCAGGGGCGTGCCGTTCAGCGTGCCACGCTCGTCATTCGGTAGCGCATCAACGCCCACATACCATGTACCGCCCAGCCGCTGCATTTCGGGCTGAGGGTTTGACAGAACATCGCCCGCAGCCGCACGAGCCGTCGCCGCCCATGCCGCAACCTCATCCGTGCGATCAAACTGAACGAACCCTGTTTCGATCATAGGCCGATTGCCTTGCGCAGCATGTTCAACGCCACAAGGATCAGGAACGCGCCAAAAATCTTTTTCAAACGCGGCGCATTGATCCGGTGGGCCAGTGTCGCGCCATAGGGCGCGGTCAAAATCGTCATCGCAATCACAATGAAAAACGCCGGCAAGTTGACGGCCCCGATGGTAAAGGGCGGCGCGACGCCAGCGGGTAGATCAAGGATCAGGAACCCGACAACGGACGGCACGGCGATGATCACGCCAAACCCCGCCGCCGTTGCAACGGCGCGGTGGATCGGCACACCGAACAGGGTCATGGTTGGGACGCCAAAGCTCCCTCCGCCGATGCCCATCAGAACCGAAAGGAAGCCGATGAACGGCGAAATGGCCAAGGCTTTGACACCCTTGGGCATGTTATCGCCGAGACGCCATTCAGACTTGCCAAAAATCATGTATAGGCCGATCAGGCTTGCCAAAACGCCAAACACCATCTGAAGCTGCTGACTGCGCAGCGACGATGCAATGGTCACGCCGATCACCGCGCCAATCGCGATACCGACGGCCCATCCGCGCAGGATGTCCCAGTCTACGGCACCTTTTTTGTGATGACTTAGAACCGACCGGACCGAGGTGACGATAATCGTCGCCAAAGACGTGGCCAGACACACCTGCATCAATTGCGGGCTGTCGTATCCGAGGGCCGAAAACACGTAAAAGAACGCAGGCACCAATACGATGCCACCGCCAACGCCCAGCAATCCCGCCAGCACACCGGCAAAGGCCCCGATCACAAGCAAAAACGCCGCAAACGGCAATAGTTCCAATAGTTCCGGCATCATGTCCCCCGCCGTTTGCCTGCACATTAGCGCCAAAGACGCCGTTGACCAGAGGTGTCGTTACTGGACCGTTTCGCGCAAAGGTGCCAAGGCATCCAGAACGGTCTGAATGCCAGCGCCGTCCCTATGCGCGTTTTCCGATAGGTGCCGACGCCAGAACCGTGCGCCGGGCCGACCTGTAAACAAGCCAAGCATGTGGCGCGTGATCTGGTTGAGGCGACCGCCATTTGCCAGATGCGCCTCGATGTAGGGCAGCATCTGTTCGACCACCGCGATGGCATCGGGGCCAGCGTCCTGACCGAAAATACGGGTATCTGCGCCAATCAGGATATCAGCAGGCGAATGATAGGCCGCACGACCGATCATCACACCATCAAGCCCCTGCCCCAGCAATTCGACCGCTTGATCCAATGTATCAATGCCGCCGTTTATCGAAATGTGCAGATCGGGATTATCAGCTTTGATCTGACGCACCAGATCATAGTCGAGGGGGGGAATATCGCGGTTTTCCTTGGGGCTCAGCCCCTGCAACCACGCCTTACGCGCATGGATCGTGAACCGGCGCACGCCGGCCGCGCTGACCTTGGCGATGAAGTCCGGCAGGACGTCATATGGATCCTGTTCATCAACGCCGATACGGCATTTCACTGTCACCTCGACCGGACTGGCCGCGCGCATGGCCGCAACACACTCAGCCACCAGATCGGGCGATTTCATCAAAATCGCGCCAAAAGCCCCCGATTGAACACGGTCCGACGGGCAACCGCAGTTCAGGTTCACCTCGTCATAGCCATAGTCCGCCGAAATCTGTGTCGCTTGGGCCAATTCAGCAGGATCAGATCCCCCCAGCTGAACAGCAACGGGATGTTCGGCCGCATCAAACCCCAACAGGCGATCACGGTCCCCGTTAATAACCGCAGGCGCTGTCACCATTTCGGTATACAGCAGCGTCTGACGGCTCATCAAACGATGAAAGTACCGACAATGACGGTCGGTCCAATCCATCATGGGTGCCACGCTTAAACGCGCTGCCTTTTGTGCGTTATTTTTCAAATCGTTAGCCTCACACGCCCCTAAATTTCACGTAGCACGATTCCCCCGGATTTTGCCGTATTTCCGGGGGTTTTCGATTCGAGCGTGCTACGGTGTAGCACATCCCGAAAGCACAAACAGCGGCCCGAATGCAGCTGGTTCCTGTGCCGGGCACCCCCTTTTCCATCTTCCTTTGCCCCCCCAGGAAATCGGCTATCAAACCCCGAAAATTTTTTTCTGAGTTCGAACCGACTTCCCCATCACCGAAACCAAGATGGGATGAAATCCATGACCAAACTCAACGACAGAGCCCGAAGCCTTCTCGCATCCATTGCCGCCCAGGACGACTGGCGCCCCACAACAACTCAAACAACACCATTGGCCATCGACATAACTGCCTCCGCCAATTCACTTAAAGGCAATGCGGACAAGTCGGAACAGCCTCCTAAGGCGAAACCTCGGAAGGCCACCAAAGAGAAATCCGAGAAAAAGTTCAAAGAACCCAATATTACTCGGCTCGTTGCGAAAGACGGGGCAGTTTCATTTCGCGTCCAAATTCGTCGAACCGTGGAAGGCGAAAAACACAGCCTGACAAAAACTTTCAGGCACCTTTCGAACGCCAAAAAATGGCGCGACAAGAAAAACCTGGAAATCGAAGTGAATGGTTTTCCCGTTGAGATTATAACAACGACAACAATTGCAGACGTCATCCAAGACCGCCTGAATCGGAGTCAGAATTTGGGGCGTTCGACCCTGCAAGTTCTGAACTACATCAAAAACGACGAATTCGGTAAGACCAAGGCTTCAACGCTGACGCAACAGGAGCTTTATGATTATGCAGACCTTTTGTCGGCTGGCGAAAGAACTCCCCAAACTGTTGCTGGTTACATGGCCCAACTGGCGAGAACCCTGAATTGGGCAAAGGACCGTGGCGCACTGATCCCAATCGAAGTTGTCGATGCGGCGATGCGAACGATGTGGGATGATGAGGTTCTGGCGCGCTCCGAAGAACGGAAGCGTCGACCGGAATTCAGGGAACTCCACGAGATTCTGACCGCAATTTCAAATAACCGGCGCCAGAAAATTCCGGTCGCCATCCTCGTAGTGTTTGCGATCTACTCCGCCCGAAGACTGGACGAAATCTGCCGGTTGCGTTGGGATGACCTTCAAGAAAAGAGCAGCCAAATCCTGGTGCGTGACATGAAGCACCCCAAACAGAAGAGAGGCAACAATGTCTGGTGCGCGCTTCCGAAGGAAGCCTTGGCGATCATCAAGGCAATGCCCAGAACTTCGGAATACATCTTTCCCTACAAATCCCGCTCGGTAGGCACAGCTTACCGGCGCCACCGCGAACGGGTCGGCGTCGTAGACCTGCGCTTTCATGATTTCCGGCACGAAGCAATCAGCAGGCACTTCGAAATGGGCATGCGGGCCGCATTCGTATCTAAGATCTCCGGCCACAAGAACGGCGGATGTCTTTACCGATACGAACATGTCGAAGAAGAAGGAGACAAATTCTTCGATTGGCCATGGCTGCAACACGCATTGGAAATGTGCAAAGCCCTGCATTGAGATTTGGGATGGCCGGAGCGCAATGTTTCGGCCCTCTTTTGCACTATCAAACCGTTTTTCCGCGTTTGAGACACGAAACGCATTTCTTCTCCACACACAAAGGAGACTCAGATGGCAACCCTCGAAATGCTAATTGCACATCACCGCGGAAGTCCGATCATCCCGATTGAGAAGGCGGCAGAGTACTTGATGTACAAACCGGATACGTTGAAACAGAAAATCGACAAAGGTGCTATCCGCATCCCGTATTTCAGCCTCGAAAACGAAAGCCAAAAGGCGCAAAAAATATATCAAGACCCTCGACTTGGCTCACTTGATCGACACGCAATCTAATGCGGCAACTGAAAAGTTCGAATCCATCTGAGCAAAAGCAGAACTCCTTTGACCTTTCGATAGAAAACTCAGGGTGGCCCCGTATCCTGGGGCCACATTTGCGCATATTCGTTTAGACCATCTCTGTTGCCAGGGCCTCCGCCTGGCGGAGAACAGTCTTCACTGCCTCCGAAGCCAGATCCGGAGGATAACCATGCCTCTGAAGAATTTTCTTCACGGCGATGCGCATCTTGGCTCGGACGTTGTCACGACGCCACCAATCAGTTCCTGAGTTCTTCCTGACGGTATCCACAAGTTCGGCAGCAATGACCCGCAGTTCGTCATTGCTCATGATTTCGACGGCGCTGTTGTTCTGGGCCAGCGCGTCGTAGTATGCCCTTTCCTCGGAAGACAGGCCATCATCAGGCTCATCACGAAGGTCCTTGGCAATTTCGATCAGTTCCTGAAGGATCTGAAGGGCATCGACACTCCGGTTATGGTATTTCGCGATCGCCTGCTCCAGACGCGAGGAAAATTCTTCCTTCCGGACGACATTCGTTCTGGTCTTCGTAGAGATTTCACCGTTCAGGAGCTTTTTCAGCGCCTCGACAGCCAGATTTTTGTGCTTCATGTTCTGCAACTCGATCATGAAGGCATCGGACAGAACACTTATGTCTGGCCGATCAAAGCCACAGGCTTCCAGGATATCCACGACCTCCGTCAAGGCTACCGCCCGATTCACCAATTGCTGGATCGCGAAATCCGGGTTTTGCGAGGACCGCCCAGCGGGCCCTGCCCCACCTTTTCAAGCCCTGACCTCACCGCTGAAAAGAACGCGACTTCTTCAGCATGCTCCGCCGCCTGAGGGCTTCCCGAAGCAAGTTTGAACGCCTTGACCAAGGAGGCAGCGGCATCGTTGAACCGTTTCACGGCTCCGCCTTCATCTTGCCTGTCCTTTTTAAGGATATGATCGAGAGCGCCAGGAAGAACCTGTAAACGCTGCGCAGGAGTGCCTCCCAGGGCCGCGGAATTGTCAAAGCCATGAAACTGAGCCCGCGACACATCGAGCGCATCGAGAAACGCCGTGACGGCCTCTGCCTCGCTGATCCCAGTCTGTTGCTGGTCCGACTGGGAGTAATGAGCAAGCGCGTTTTTCAATTCGGCAGCGATACCGATGTAGTCGACAACCAAACCGGCGGGCTTGTCCCGGAACACCCGGTTGACGCGTGCGATCGCTTGCATGAGGCCATGGCCTCTCATGGGTTTGTCCACATAAAGGGTGTGCATGCAGGGAGCGTCGAACTGTTTGACGTCAGCCCTTGTGGGACAGATTTGAGGATTTGAACAAGCTGGTCAGTTGCCCCCGCATCAGACCATTCAAGGGCGAGGCATGGATCGCATCCATCAACAATGTATTCAGTGCGCCATCATCGAGGTCGCAGTCGATTTCCACCCGAAGCTCGACCGGTTCAGCGCCACCAACCATGGTGCGCTTGGGCATTGATCCGGTCATTGTATAGAAATTGTCCTGGATCAGGCGCAGCTTGCGGATCGTCACGGCCCGTTGATCGGCCAGCGCGGTGATTTCGTTCAGATAGCTTGCCACCATACCAGAGGTCAGAAACGCCAAAGGGCAAGGCGCCGCGTCATGCCCGTTCAGATACGGGCCTTCGTCCGACACCAACCGCCATGTTCGCCCCGTTTTGGCGGACCGCACCAGTGCCTCTTTCTGAAAACCGCTGAGGGACCGGACCCACGTGCGAAGGGCGTCACCCTTGCGGTTATCGGGCGCGTTTATTGACACCTCGTCGCTGTTTGCCACCGCAAAGAATGGAGGCAGGTCGCTGGTGCCGATGATATCTTCACCGAGCTTGGCCATGCTGTTTCCTCCCTTAGTCACGTAAAGTGAACGCCTAAGCGCGCGGTAAGTCCAGCTTTTCCGACTATTGCGCGGCCAGCCCCCGACGCGCGATCTGGCATTCCGCCCACAGATCATTGAGCGCGGATACCAGCGCCTCCATCTGGGCGTCGGTGTGCACAGGCGACGGTGTGATCCGCAGGCGTTCGGTGCCCTTGGCCACGGTGGGATAGTTGATGGGCTGGATATAGATCCCGAAGTCCGCCATCAGCCGGTCCGAGATATATTTGCATTTCACCGGATCGCCGACCATCACGGGGATGATGTGGCTGGGGTTTTCTGTATGCGGGATGCCGACCCGATCCAGCGCGGCGCGCAGTTTGGCGACCTTGGCCTGATGGGCCGCGCGCAAATCCTGCGCCGTTTTCAGATGTTTGACCGAGGCGAGCGCCCCCGCCGCCACCGCGGGCGGCAAAGCGGTGGTAAAGATGAACCCGCTGGCAAAGCTGCGGATGAAATCGCACATCGCAGCCGATCCGGCGATATAGCCACCCATGACGCCAAATGCCTTGCCGAGCGTGCCTTCGATAATGGTGATACGGTCCGCGACACCATCGCGTTCGGCCACCCCTGCCCCGCGCGGCCCATAGAGGCCAACGGCGTGCACCTCGTCCAGATAGGTCATGGCGCCGTATTTGTCGGCCAGATCGCAAATTTCGGAAATCGGGGCGATATCGCCGTCCATGGAATAGACGGACTCAAAGGCGATCAGCTTGGGTTGACCCACGGGCAATGCGGCCAGCTTGGCCTCGAGATCGGCCAAATCATTGTGGTTCCAAATCACCTTTTGCGCGCGGGAATGGCGGATGCCCTCGATCATCGAGGCATGGTTTAGCGCGTCCGACAGGATCACAAGGCCCGGAATTTTCGCGCCAAGCGTGCCCAGCGTTGCCCAGTTCGACACATATCCCGAGGTGAACAGCAACGCCGCCTCTTTGTCGTGCAGGTCCGCCAGTTCGCGTTCCAGCATCACATGGGCATGGGTTGTGCCACTGATATTGCGGGTGCCGCCTGCCCCTGCGCCGACGGTATCCAGCGCGGCATGCATGGCTGACAGGACATCGGGATTTTGCCCCATGCCCAAATAATCGTTGGAACACCAGATCGTCACCAGATCCGGTTCGGTCCCGTGGTTTTTAGCGACAGGAAAATTGCCACGCTCGCGTTCAAGTTCAGCGAACACACGATAGTTGCCGTCTTCTTTCAAATCTTGCAGAGCGTTTTGGAAAATATCTTCGTAATTCACGTGTCGTCCCCTGTCGTCGGTGCGGTGCGCGGACCTAGCCCGCGCACCCAATGGCTTAGCCGAACATGTCGCTGGTGATACCTGCGTACCAACCAACCGACTCTTCGTAGGTGGCCTGACGCAGGGCCGCGTCTTCGCCTGTCTGGCTGACGAAACCGTCGACCTTGGCGATTTTTTCGTCCGTCGCCTCGTAGGTTGCGCCGACTTTCACACCGTCGTTGGTGTCGATCAACGACCAGCAGGTGTTCGAGAAACGTGCAGGGAACACAGTCGACCCTGTCAGCGCGCCACGAACGGCGTTTGCACAAACCTTGGCTTGGCTGTTGGCCGAGAAGCCGGACTTAGGCATGTCGCCTTGCGCACAGGCATCGCCCAGAACATGGATGTTTTCATCCATTTTCGAGCTAAGGTCATGCGCGTTCACTGGGGCCCAGTTGCCATCCGTGATGTCCGCCATATCCGCAATGCGGCCGGCCTTCATCGCTGGGATCACGTTACAAACGTCAACATTTTCAACGACACCATCAATCGACAGCGTCATTGCGCCCGGATCGACGGACACGTTAGTGCCGCCAAAGTCAGGACCAATGCGTTCGATCATGCCGGTGTAATGGTTCTGCCAGCCTTCTTCGAACAACCCTTGTTTCGAGAATTTCTCTTTCGGGTCGGCGATCAGGATCTTTGCTGTCGGGTTAATTTCCTTCAGCATGTGGGCCACCATCGACACGCGTTCATACGGTCCGGGTGGGCAGCGGTACGGGTTGGGTGGCGCGACCATCGCGTATGTACCGCCCTGTGGCATCGATTCAATCTGACGCTTAAGCAGTTCGGTCTGCGACCCTGCCTTATAGGCGTGGGGCATCGCGTTTTGGGCCGACAAGTCCCATCCAGGTACCGCGCCATCGACAAAGTCGATACCGGGGCTGAGGATCAGGCGGTCGTATGGAACGCGATCGCCACCGGCTAGGGCAACGGTTTTCGCATCGCGATCAACACCAATGGCCCAGTCATGAACAACGTTGATCCCGTATTCTGCAGCCAGCCCACCATAGGAATGGCCAAGGCTTTCCATTTCACGGAAGCCCCCAAGATACAGGTTCGAGAAGAAGCAGGTATAGTATCGACGGCTGGGTTCAATCAGCGTCACGTCAATGGCGCCTTGGCTGTCCTTGGCGATATAGCGCGCAGCGGTTGCACCGCCTGCACCACCACCGACAACAACAACGCGAGGTTTGCCGTGGCCTGCACCCATTACCATGGGTGCGGACAAGGTCGCGCCAAGCGCAACACCGGTTCCTAGGAACGTCCTCCGGTTCAGTTTCATGGTTTCCTCCCTTAAGGCGACGGGCCTGTTACAGCCCGCCAAAATACGCGGCGAGCGCCGCAATCTCTTCGTTGGACAACCGCTTGGCCATCATTTGCATGACGGGATGCGGGCGGATGCCCTCTTTGTAGGCGTGCATGGCGATGACAAAGTCTTCGGTCGGCCATGCGACGATTGACGGAATACCATCGGCCCCTCCACTGGCCTGATGGCATGCCGTGCATTCTGAACTGAGGTATTCGCCGTAGGCCGGATCACCGACGATGGCCAACACCTCGGGTGCGACGGAATGATCAACGGTGACATCGGTTGGCGATGCCTCGGGGATATCGGCGGGATCGGCCGAAAACTGGCGCAGATAGGCCAGAACATCGGCGCGATCGTCTGGGTCAGCGATGCCGCGGAATGACATCCGCGTGCCTGACACCAGTTGGCGTGGGTTTTCCAAAAACGCATCCAGCGTTTCATAGTTCCACACCAACCCATTGGCCGCAGCACGCGTAAGGGGCGCCGAATACCGGAACCCCTCAACAGCCGCTGCTGGCTGATCGAAAATGCCATTCAAGATCGGACCGACCCGATTGCGGGCACCGTCGCCCACTTGGTGACAGGCCTGACATTGCCGCCAAAGCCGTTCACCGTTTTCAGGATCACCGCCTTGCTGAGCCGCAACCGGCCCAGCGGCAAGGATCATCAGAGCGATCAGTTTCCGCATTATTGCGCCTCGAACGTTGATAGATAGGCAATCATCGCATCAAGGTCCTCGTCGCTGCGCAATCCGGCAAAGCTCATGCGGGTGCCTTTCATCGATCCACGTGGATCGGCAAGGAAAGCGCGCATGTTGTCCTCGGCCCAGATTTCACCGGCGGCGTTCGCCTCTTGGAACACGCCCGAATAACGGAACCCGTCAACACCGCCGACCGGACGACCAAAGACGCCATTCAGCTGCGGACCCGAGCGGTTGGTTGCGCCCTCGCCGACTTGGTGACAGGACGCACAGCGGCGGAACAGGTTTTCACCTGCGGCCACCAATGCCGGATCGGGGCCAGCGGCCACCTCGACCACCTCGGGTTCGGCAACCGGTTCTGCTGCCGCCTCTTCGACGACCTCAGGTTCGGCGCTGACCATAACGGGTGCTGCGTCTGCTTCTTCGACACCGGCATTGTCCGGCGTCACATCCAGAACACGGGCACGCATGGTGATTTCAACGGTTTCCTTACAATCGGTCATGCAAGGTTCGCCGGTGAACACGGTGTATTCCGTTTCGGCGCGATCATCGAAGAAGAAGTTGTCTTCGTTCGGCAGTCGCACCTCGGTGAAGTTTTCGTTGCTCAGTTCAAAGTCATCATCAACAACGTCGTTCATATAAAGCAGGTACGCCGTGATCGCATAAACCTCATCCGGGGTCAGCGACTGAGCGTTGCCGAACGGCATGGCGCGGTTGATGTAGTCATAGACCGTCGACAGATACGGCCAGTAGGACCCGATGGTTTTCACGGGGTCTTCGCCGTCGATCGTGCCCTGACCACCGGCCAGCACAGGCCAGCGGCCCACCGCCTCGCCAAAGTCGCCGTGGCACATGGCGCAGTTTTCGATGTAGACCTCTTCGCCGGTCCAGACATCACCCGATCCAACCGGCAGGCCCTGCCCGTCCGGACGCACGTCGATATCCCAAGCGGCGATTTCGGCCTCAAGCGCTGCGCGGCCCAACCCGTAACCACCGTCGCGCGATGGGGCGGCTGCCTCGACAAACATCGCAGCAACCGACGTGTCGGTGGCAATTGCAGGGGTTGCCGCCGGTGTGTCGGCGTGGGCCTGTGCAACAACATTGTCCACACGCAGCGGCGCAGGCATTTCAACAACGAACTGATCGGCCAGCACATAGGCCATGGTCAGGACAGATGCAGCGCCCCCGATTGCCGGGGCAAAGATCTTAAGAAAGCTCGACATTTTCAGCGACCCTTTGTTCGTTCACGTACCAAGTTTGGATACCGTTGTTGTGGTAGATGGAATTTTCGCCGCGAACGTGGCGCAATTCGTCTTTGGTCGGCTGGACATAGCCGGTGCTGTCATGCGCACGGCTTTGCAGCAGCAGTGGTTTGCCGTCCCAGTCGAATTCGAAATAGAAGCGGTGCATCGACTTGTTCAGGCTTGGGCCGGACATGCGGGCCTGATACCAGTTTTTGCCGCCGTCAATGGTCACGTCGACCCGCGGAATGGTGCCGCGCCCAGACCATGCAACACCAGTCAGAACAGTCGGACCTGGACCGCCGGTTAGCGGGGCCTGGGGGCTTGGGTTTGTGATGACCGACTTGGCATCCATTTCCCATGTAAACCGCCGTGCCTGTCCGTTTTCCAGAAGGTCAGTGTATTTCGATGTTTCTTCGCGGTGGTGCCATGGTTCATCGCCCACCTCAATCCGGCGGAGCCATTTGACCCACATGTTGCCTTCCCAACCGGGAACAACCAGACGGACCGGATACCCCTGTTCAGGGCGGAGCGCCTCGCCGTTCATTTTGAACGCAACAAGGCAGTCATCCAGCGCCTTTTCGATCGGGATCGAGCGGGTCATACCCGAGGCATCGGCGCCTTCTGGCATGATCCATTTGCCGTTGGTTTTAACGCCCGCCTCTTCCAGCAGCAGACGCAGCGGCACACCGGTGTACATGACGTTGTGGATCATGCCGTGGGTGAACTGACAGCCGTTCAGCTGCGCACCGCGCCATTCCATGCCGGTGTTGGCCGCGCATTCAAGGAAATAGACGTGGTTTTCACGGGGGAACCGCATCAGGTCCTGCATCGTGAACACCAGCGGCTTGTCCACAAGACCGTTGATCATCAGGCGATGTTCGGCCGGATCGACATCCGCCACACCGGCGTGATGACGTTCAAAACACAGACCGTTTGGCGTGATGATACCGTCCAGTTCATGCAGCGGTGTAAAGTTTACCGAGCTGACCGGATCGGCAGTCAACCACGGCACGTCGCGACGCACCACATGCGCCTCATGTGCCGATGGAACACCATATGGCGCGGCATCCACACCATCGCCAAGGAACTGGTTCCATGGTTGTTTTTCAGTGATCGCAGGATCCGGAGTGTTCGCCTTGGCTGCGGTTGCGCCGGTGACGGCGGCTGCGCCGCTTGCAAGTGCCCCACGCAGGAAATTCCGGCGCGACGGTTTCAAACCTTTGTACTTTAATAGGTCCATCTTTGCCTCTTACATGCCTGTCACTTGGACAGAGGTGTTTGGCGCCACCGTGACGGTTCCTTCACGGCGGACATAGTTTTCCACGACGTCCCAAATGGCGGGGCCTTCGGTGCCTTCGTTGACACTGGCCCAGCCGGACACGACGTAGGTTTTTGCGGGATCAATACGTTCGCCGGTTTTCAGCAACGTCATTTCGGTGATGCGGCTGCCCTGCGGCTTGCTGATGTCGATGCGATAGCCCATGCCACCAACCCGAACCATGTCACCGCCCTGTTGGTAATATGGATCAGGGTTAAAGAGGTTGTCGGCGACGTCCTCCATGATGACGTGCAGCATTTCGCCTGTCATTTCAGAACGATAGGCGTTCGGATAGGACATGGCGGTCGCATTAAAGATATCTTCGCGGGTGATGTCCTGACCCGGCATGATGCTTGGCCCCCAACGGAAACCAGGCGATAGGGCAATGTCGGCCTCGCGCTCTTCCAACAGGGCGTTACAGATAAGATCATCCCATGTGCCGTTGAAATTACCACGGCGATACAACAGGCTATCGGTGCGGCCGATCACTTCGGACATTTCATCGGCATAAGGCGCGCGGGTTTCGTTGACCAAGGCGGTCATTTCCGCATCCGGCGCGATCACATCGCTAAAGATCGGGATCAGGCGGTGGTTGATGCCCTTCATTTCGCCATCGCGAATATCAAGGTCCACGCGGCTGACGAATTTACCATGGCTGCCCGAGGCAATCAGGAAGGTATTATTGACCTGCACCGGCGCTGGTAGCGCGTCATGGGTGTGACCGGTCAGGATCACGTCGATCCCGTCGACATTGCCCGCCAGTTTCTGGTCCACGTCAAACCCGTTGTGCGACAGGACGACAACGCAGTCGGCCCCCTTGGCGCGCACCTCGGCGACCACCTCTTTCATGCGTTCTTCGCGGACGCCAAAGCTCAGATCCGGGAACATCCAACGCGGGTTGGCAATCGGCATATACGGGAAGGCCTGCCCGATGACGGCGATCTGTACGCCGCCACGCTCGAACATTTTATATGGTTCATACGCCGGTTCATCCCATTCGGCGTCAAAGATATTTGCGCCCAAGAACGGGAAGTTCAATTCGTTGTCGATGATGTCGGTGACACGATCAATGCCAAGCGTAAATTCCCAATGCGCCGTCATAGCATCAGTGCCCAAGGCATTGAAAAGGCGGACCATATCCGCACCATTGCTCCGCAAAGCCGGGAGGGAGCCCTGCCAAGTGTCACCGCCATCAAGGACAAGTGCGTCCGGACGATCGGCCTTGATAGACTTGACGACTGTGGAAACACGATCGAAACCGCCCATCTTGCCATAGGCCTGCCCCAAGGCGACAAAGTCGTCATAGGTCAGCGCATAGTCCAGCGCGGTTCCGGTGTTGATATTGTACATCTTGCGGAAATCCGCGCCGGTCACATGTGGCGGTTTGCCTTTTACAGATCCGACACCCAGATTGATTTCCGGTTCGCGGAACCAGATCGGTTGGGTCTGGGCGTGAATATCGGTGATGTGGATCAAAGTGACGTTGCCGGTGGTTTCCATGTCCAGCAGGTCATTTTGCGTCAGGCTCTGCTGGGCTGCGAGCCGCGCCCAGTTCCCGAAACCGCTGGCGCCATAAATGGCGGTTGCGGCAAGGCTGGCCTGAACAAAGTGACGGCGAGAGATCATGTTTCACTCCAATCAAATTCGAAATATCGAATATGTCCTGAAAGAAAAGGCCCATCGCCTGAAAAGACGATGGGCCAATTGATTAGTTACGGACCGAAGGACCTTCGACGCTCAGACCATTGCCGCGCGATGCGACGTAGAGTTCAAGAGCGATGAACTCTGGGCTGCCTGGGCTGTAAGTTTCGGCGCGGGTATCACGCACGCACCCTTTGAAACGGGCATGAACGGTGTTCAGCTTGGCGTTTTTCAGGCGATACGTCGGGAAGCCGTTGATCTGGCCCTGCGACAGGTGATCCGCGCGGATATAGTTGCCATAGTTCTGTTCATGGCAGCTTGCGCAGCTCAGTTCCAGTTGGCCTGTCCGCGCATAGTAGAGCTCTTCGCCCAGCGCGTAGGTTTCGGCAACGGGACCGTCGATTGCGACATTCACAGGCATACCGCGGCTAACGGATGCAAGCAGTGCCTCCATGTTCGCCATGCTGCCGGATGTATATCCGTAGGGTTCAGCGCCCATCTGTTCTTCGCGGCAGGCATTGATCTGCATCGCGAGTGTGCGCACTTCTTCGGCGTTTTCGTTCCATTTTGGATAAACAGCGCGAACACCGGCCATTTCTTCGGGTTCACCGTGGCAGGACGCACAGCTTTCGCCGTTCGACCCTTCAACGGTGGCCCAGGTTTCGCGGGCTTCATCCACGAAAATCATGCCAGGGTTTTCGAAGTCGTCCATCTGCAGCGCCTGCGTTTCGTCAGACCGGAACACCCAGCCCGACAGAACCTCATACAGGCCATCCACGTGGTCAGGCGCCGGCGCACGAACGGTCATTTCGATTTCACCGTTGACGACCAGATTGGCGTCTTCGTCAGCAAATGCCACGGTTCCTGCGAGTGTGGCTGCCGCAAATGCTAGTAGCTTTGTCCTCATGCCGGTCCCTCCCTGACCTTAACATGTCATTACGGATCGCCGTGGTTAGACCACAGCGATGTCTTTGCTTTCCTCGTAAACCGATCCATCGTCATCATACCAAGTGAACGCAAATGTGCCGCTTTCAGGCACGATCGCTTGGAATTCAAAATATGGGTTGGTCGAGATTGCCGGCTCTAGGGCGACGTCGATGACGTTTTCACCGTTAAAGGCGACGACAAAACGGTTGATGATGGACCGCGGGATCGGGTTACCATCGCCATCTTTGCGCTGACCGCTTTCCATTGGATGGCTGATCAGTGTTTTGATGGTGATTTCCTCGCCGGCCGAGGCTTCTTTCGGGACGCGTACGCGTGGTTTTACGTTGTCTGCCATTGTTTTGCCTCCTCCGATCAGCCGCCGCAGCCGCCGATGGTTACTTTGACTTCCTGCGAGGCCTGAACAAAGCTGCCGTCCGCCATTTTAGCGACCGCCATGATGTTCTGTGTGCCAGCAAGGCGAATGCGGGTTGCGGCCATCTGCTGCGCAGCCATTGGGCCGAATGCAAATGTTGCGACGCCCGGGGTCGGGTTGCCGTCGGCAAAGACCGCGATCGCAACCGCACCAGGTGCGTTAACCTCGATCGGAACGGTGTTGCCGTTTTCCGCGATTTCCGGCGCGGTCAGGGTGATCCCTTCGGACCCAACCTCGGCACCGCCGGTGAATTCGGCGATTGCCCCTGCTGCGGCACCAAAAGCGCGCACTGGCAGGACGGCGGCAACTGCGCCGCCAAGCGCCATCATCATTGTATGTCTACGAGTGAAGTTCATCTTCTCTCCTCCTGAGGGCTTGCGCCCGGTCACTCGGTGATCGTCATGAGGTATGCGACCACATCCTCAATTTCCTGTGCCGTCAGCAAAGGCGGCAGCGGTTCGGTTCCGGCTTTGCCTGTGTAGGCATTGCCTGGGCGAATAAAGCCGGTCGTTTTGTAGAACGATGGCATGACCGAGTCGGGGAACGTGATCTTGGCATTGGCGACGATGCCGCGCAGCTCTGCCTCTGACCAGCGGTCACCGACACCATCCAAGATGGGGCCAACTTCGCCGTGGAATGGATAATCGTCCAGCGCGCTCACAGCGTGACATGCGATGCAGTTCCCCTTGCCGCGCGTGACCATGATGGTCAGCCCGTTTTCTGGGTCACCGGCAACACCGCTGAGCGATGCTTCGATTTCGCCGTATTCGCCGTAAACGACATCTTGTGGTGCGACTTCTTGCGCTGACGCGAAGGTTGCACCGATTACGATTGCCTTGGCGGCCAATAAGGCCTGGGTCGTCGTCCGTTTCATGGTTCCTCCCTACAGACCGTGAAACTAGTGTTTCTCTGACGGTACACAGAAGTATCCCGTCAACGCAACATCATATTCGATTTATTGAATTGATCTTGCGGATAGTTTTAATTTTTCCCTTGATTTTCAAAGAGTCGGGCATGGTATTTTTGGAAACTTTCTTCGCCCAGGTAGCCCTCTTCCAGCACCCAGGTCATCAAATTCTGAGTCGTCCAGCGCCCAAAAGCCCCCGGCATCGTCACCGCTGCGGCCTGCAATCCACCCTGCCCTTCGTCGACTGATTCAGGGTAAAAAATGAGTGTCGGGGTGAACAGCGCGCCCCAATGACGAACGATGTCTTTTTCCGCCATTGTGGTGCCGTCAAAGTCGGTCACCTCTAGATCACCGAACATATTGATCTGGACCACATAGAAATCTTCGGACAGCATCGCCTCGATCTCAGGCACGACATAAACCTCTTCGTGCATGCGCGTGCAGTAGACGCAGCCGCGCTGTTCGATCATCAGCAACAGACGCTTGCCTTCGTCATTGGCGGTTTCCAAATCTTCGCGCAAATCCAGAAAGGTTTCCTGGATCCATGGCGCATCATGTAGGCCATCGTCGCCAAGCGTCGCCGCAAAGGCGGGACCACACACCAGTGCAAGAAGAGCGATCAGTTTTTTCATAGGTTTCTCCTATCCAATGGTTTGGAAGAACGGGAATGTCTGGATCATCCAATCGGCAATTCGGTTCATGCCGTTCGACGCCAACAGGATCGCAAAAGCGATCAGCATCAGCCCCATGACCTTTTCGACCATGGGCAGCCATCTGCGAAAACGGGACGAAAGCCGCTGGAACGGCCCAACGAACACCGCCGCAAGGATAAAGGGCGCGGTCATCCCAACACCGTAGGCAAAAAGCAACGTACCGCCCTTCATAAGGCTATCCGCGCCGGTCGCGGTAAACAGGATTGCCGCCAGCACGGGGCCCACACATGGGGTCCAACCAAAGGCAAAGGCCAAGCCCAGAACATAGGCCCCCGCCCACGACGCCGCGTTCTGGGTGTTCGCTTCGGCCTGAAACTGTCGGTATAGAAATCCGATGCGGATGACGCCCAAGAAATGCAGCCCCATCACAAAGATGATCGCCGCAGCGCCCCAGCGGAACACGTCATACCATTGTCGCAACGCCTGTCCCAACGCGGATGCGGAAAGGCCAAGCAAAACAAAGATCGTGATAATGCCTGCCGCAAAAAATACGGCCCCGATCACCGGTCCGATCTGGAATGCGGGCGCTTTGCCCCCAGTTGTCGGCGCGGCCCCGACGGTCTGCCCTGTCAGGTAACTCAGGTAGAACGGCACAATCGGCAGGATGCACGGGCTCAGGAATGAAACCAAGCCTGCAATCAGCGCTCCGGAATAGGTTATGTCCAGCAATACAAGCCTCCCTCTTGCAGAGCAGTTACATTCAATTTATTATATATGAATGTATATACGTCAATTCACATCACGTCTCTTGGCGCAGATTGCCGTTTGGCTGCTGGTCGCTCATGCGGCTGTCGCGGGCGAACCATCGCGGTATGAGCTTGTGATGTATGAACAAAATGGCTGTCACTATTGCGAACGTTGGCTGGCCGAGATCGGCCCGACCTATCCCAAAACAGCCGAAGGTCAGATTGCGCCGCTGCGGATGGTGAACATCCATGACACGCAACCAACCGACCTATCCCCAAAAACACCACCCGTTTTGACGCCCACCTTTGTCTTAATGGACAACGGTCAGGAAGTGTCCCGCATCGAAGGCTATCCCGGTGAAGAACTGTTCTGGTGGATGATGGGAACGATGATCCGTGATACGGTCGAACCCCAGCCCGATGCCGATTGACCGCTCTCATCTGGCCCTGACCGCCCGTGACATGGATGCCTTCGTCGCTGCGGCCACGGATGCGACGGGTTTCTTGCGCGCGATCAGCCACGAAGGGCGATTGATGATCCTGTGCTATCTGGCGCAGGGCGAAAAATCAGTGACCGAGCTTGAGGATCTTTTGTCGGCCCGACAGGCAGCCGTCAGTCAACAATTGGCACGCTTGCGGCACGAAGGATTGGTCACCCACCGCCGTGATGGCAAAGCGGTCTACTACCAATTGACCGATGACCGATCCTTGAAGGTCATTGGCTTGATGTACGAGTTGTTTTGCACTCGACCATAATAATAACCGGGCACGTGTTGGGAGGCACAGTCCCGGAAAGGGAGGAACAATGCTGGACATGTTTTCGGAACCTGTCTTGGTTGCGGTCGTCGGTTTGATCGGCGGCCTTGGCTTGGGGCTTGCGGCACGATTGGGGCGGTTCTGCACCTTGGGTGCGATCGAGGATTTTTATTACGGCGGCAGCGACGCGCGTTTGCGGATGTGGATGGTCGCCATCGGGGTTGCCGTAATCGGCAGCTTTCTGGCCTTTGGCGCAGGATCGCTCACGCTCACCGACACGATTTACCTCAATGGCTGGAACCCGATCGCCTCGATCCTTGGTGGGGCGTTGTTCGGCTATGGCATGGCGATGTCCGGCAACTGCGGCTATGGCGCCTTGGCGCGCTTAGGCGGCGGCGATCTAAGATCATTTGTCATCGTTCTGGTGATGGGGCTAGCGGCCTATGCCACCCTGTCGGGCCCTTTCGCCGAACTCAGGGTTTTTCTGTTCCCCCCCATCGTGGATGGGTACGGCGGGTTGGCTGGCATCCTAAGTGCGGCCAGCGGATTGTCCCCTGCAGTTATCGGCGTTGTCATCGGCGCGATCCTGATCGGTCTGGGCTTGTCACGGGCAAACCCGACCGATCAACGTGCTGCGCTGACGTGGGGCGGATTGGTAGGTATCGCCGTCGTATCCGGCTGGGTCGGCACACAATGGATCGCCACCAATGGTTTCGATGATCTGCCTGTTGTATCACACACATTTTCCGCCCCCATTGGCGAAAGCATGTTGTTCCTGATGACCTCAAGCAGCGGCGTCCTCAGCTTTGAGATCGGATCGGTTGCGGGGGTTCTGGCCGGTGCCTTTATCGGATCACTGATCAAAGGGCATTTCCGGTGGGAAGCCTGCGAAGACCCACGGGAATTGACCCGCCAAATCGGGGGCGCCTGCCTGATGGGCATTGGCGCGGTGATTGCGATGGGCTGTTCCGTCGGTCAGGGAATTTCGGCCTTTTCGGTGCTGGCGCTGTCCGCTCCGCTGACATTGGGCGCGATATTCCTTGGGGCGAAATTCGGCCTTGAACATCTGATTGCAGGCTTTGACCGCATCTAGTCGTTGCTTTACCGGGCTCGTCATAATATTCAATTAAGTGAATATTATGACGAGGAGGCATCAATGGATCGTCGTAGATTTCTAACCGCGCTGGGATGCGCGTCGGCAGTTGCCGTAAAACCATCGCTCTCATGGGCCAATACGTCCATTGGCGACATGACCCTATCCACCCTGAGCGACGGCTATCTGACCCTGCCGCCCGACTTTATCTTTGCGCCCATGCCCAAAGACGAACTGGCGGGGGTTTTGGCCCCGTATCAAGTTGATGCGACCTCGTTGACGCCTGAATGTAACCTGACCCTTTTGCGAAACGGCGATCGGACCATTTTGTTCGACACCGGCGCAGGGCTAGAGTTCATGAACACCACCGGCCAACTCATCGATAGTCTGGATGCGGCTGGCGTCGCCCCCGAAGATGTCACGGATGTCATCTTTACCCATGCCCACCCCGACCACCTTTGGGGTGTGTTGGACGATTTCGGCGATCCGCTGTTTTACGACGCAACCCACCATATCGGCCGGATCGAACGGGACTATTGGATCGACCCGAACACTGTTGATACCATTGGCGATGCACGCACGACCTTTGCCGTTGGTGCCAAACGCCGTCTGGAAGAAATCGCAGGTCAGTTGAACGTGTTCGAAGACGGGGCCGAGGTGGTTCCAGGCGTCATTGCCCAGCTAACTCCAGGCCATACGCCCGGTCACATGGCCTTTGTTGTGGCATCAGGCAACGACGCGGCGCTGATCCTTGGCGATGCTATTGGCAACGATCACGTCGCACTCGCCCGTCCTGAATGGAACAGCGGGTCCGATCAGGACATGGAAACCGCCGCCGCGACACGGGTCAAACTGATCGATCAGATCACGACTGACGATTTACAGGTCGTCGGCTTCCACTTTGCCAATGGCGGTCTTGGGCGATTGTCGACTGAGGGCGGCGTGCGCCGTTTCATCGCCGCCGAATGATCAATCGGGGTCGCGCAGCAGCGACCCCATCCGCAAGGTGGCCAGCGTGTAGCCCTCAACGCCACATCCCGCGATCACACCGTCGGCGCGGGCCGATACATAGGAATGGTGCCGGAACGCTTCGCGTTTGTGGATGTTAGAGATGTGCACCTCAATCACCGGCCCATCAAAGGTGTTCAGCGCATCAAGGATCGCAACCGAGGTGTGCGAATAAGCGGCCGGATTGATGATGATCCCTGCGGCCGTTTCGCGGGCTTCGTGGATCATTTCAACGATTTCGCCTTCGTGGTTGGACTGTTTGCACACCACCTCAAGGCCAAGCCCCTGCCCCATCACAGTGCAATCCGCCTCGATATCCTCAAGCGTATCGCTGCCATAGATTTCGGGCTGACGTTTGCCCAGCAGGTTCAGGTTTGGCCCGTTCAGGATAAGGATGGTTTTGGTCACGGCTGCCTCATGGATGGTTTTCCTATGAATGCCGCGAAAACGATCTGCGGGCAATCGTTTCGCTGCCCGCAGACCCAGTTTGTTCCCTAGAGGTAACGGTTAACTAGATTTTCCAGCCGTTCCTGACGGCCTGACCGTGGTTCTGGGTTGATGTTTTCGGCTACGACCTTGGCGTGGATGTTGTCCAGATCACTGGTCAGCATCGCTTGGGCTTCGGCGCTGTTCCAACCGGCATAGCGATCGTCCCGCGCCTGTTCCAACTTGCCATCCTCAAGCATCGCCGCCGCAGCCTTAAGCCCTGCCGCACAGCAATCCATCGCGCCCACATGCCCAAGGATCAGATCCTCGGCATCCAGCGACTGACGGCGCAGTTTGGCGTCAAAGTTGGTCCCGCCTGTGGTGAACCCACCCGCGCGCAGCACCTCATAATAGGCCAGCGCCATTTCCGGCACGTTGTTCGGGAACTGATCCGTATCCCAGCCCGACTGATAGTCGTTGCGGTTCATGTCGATCGACCCAAAGATGCCCAGTTCCCGCGCCAGCGCCAGTTCATGTTCGAACGTGTGACCGGCAAGGATCGCGTGGCCTTGTTCGATGTTGACCTTCACCTCGCCCTCAAGGCCGAAATCCTTGAGGAACCCGTAAACGGTGGCAACGTCATAGTCATATTGATGCTTAGTCGGTTCCTGCGGCTTTGGCTCGATCAGGATCGTGCCTTTGAAACCGATCTTGTGTTTGTAATCGACAACCATCTGCAACATACGCCCCGCCTGCTGGCGTTCACGGCCCATGTCTGTGTTCAGCAGCGTTTCATAGCCTTCGCGCCCGCCCCACAGCACATAGTTTTCACCGCCCAACTGCATCGTGGCATCCATGCACGATTTGATCGTCGCAGCCGAGAATGCGAACACCTCGGGGTCAGGGTTGGTTGCTGCGCCCGACATGAACCGGCGATGGCTAAACAAGTTCGCCGTGCCCCAAAGCAGCTTCGTCCCTGTCTGTTCCATCTTGCCTTTGAAATAGTCGGTGATCTCTTTCAGACCGGCCTCGTTTTCCGCGAAATTCGCACCCTCTGGGCGCACATCGGCATCATGAAAACAGAAATACGGGACGCCGAGGATGCTGAACATATCAAAGGCGGTGTCAGCCTTCAGTTTTGCCAGATCCATTTCGCTTCCGAACCATGGGCGGTCAAAGGTCCGCCCACCAAAGGGATCGCCGCCTTCCCATGCAAAGGAATGCCAATAGGCAATGGCAAAGCGCAAATGTTCGCGCATCGTTTTGCCCATGACAACCTCGTCAGGGTTATAATGGCGGAACGCGAAATCGTTGTCGGTCTGCGGACCTTCGTATTTTATGGCTGGGATGCCGTCAAAGAAACTGCTCATAAGTACCTCGTATTACAGGGATTTCAGCGCGGTATAGGCCGCGCGGTATCGTGTGTGCGCCGCGTCGAACGCGGGCACCAATTCGGGAATGGGATCAATGGTGCGGTCGATGTCCGGCAGGGTCGCCACCTCGGGGCCTGCACCGGCGGCCATCATGCCCAGCCGTGCCGCCCCGAACGCCCCGCCATAATCGCCAGCCGTTGGGATACTAACCGGCAGGTTCAGCGCGGTGGCAATCGCCTGCACCCAATAGTCGGATTTCGACCCGCCGCCGACGGCAATCAGCCGCTCAATCCGCGTGCCGGTCGATTGCAACGCGTCAAAGCTATCGCGGAAGGCAAAGGTCACCCCCTCAAGCACCGCGCGGGTCATTGCCGCCTGATCATCGCCATGGTCCAACGACAGGAATGCGCCGCGAATATTGGCATCGTTATGCGGGGTCCGTTCGCCACCCAGATAGGGCAGGAACAGCGTATCACGCGGCGCTTGCAATGCGCCCAGCCCACCGGTCAGCTCTGCCGCTGGTTTGCCAATCACCTTGGCATACCAATTCAGCGCATCCGCCGCCGCAAGGATCACCCCCATCTGGTGCCACGTGTTCGGCAGCGCATGACAGAAGGTGTGTACAGCCGTGGCCGCATCCGGCTGATAGGCATCGCTGGCCGCAAAAAGCACGCCCGATGTGCCAAGGCTGACAAAGGCGTCCCCCGCCCGCACCACGCCCGTGCCCACCGCGCTGGCGGCATTGTCACCGCCGCCGCCTGCAATCACAACGCCCGCAGGCAGCCCCCATTTGCTGGCCAGTTCCGCCCGCAAGGTGCCTGATACTTCGGACCCTTCAACAAGGCGCGGCATATGTTCCAAACCTAGATCAGTCGCCGCCAGCAGGTCCTCGGACCAGCCCCGCGCACCGGTATCAAGCCAGGATGTCCCCGCCGCATCGGACATTTCGGCGACATAGTCACCTGACAGCCAGAGGCGCAGATAATCCTTGGGCAACAGGACCTTAGCGACCTTTTCGAATGTATCAGGCTCATTGTTTTTGACCCAAGCCAGCTTGGGCGCAGTAAACCCGGGGAACACGATATTCCCCGTCAGGTCACGGAACTTCGGATCGGCATCCAGCGCGGCTGCCTCATGTGCTGACCGCGTATCATTCCACAGGATGCAGGGGCGCAGAACCTGATCATCCGCGCCGATCAATGTGGCGCCATGCATCTGCCCCGACAGGCCAATGGCCTGAACCCCAGATAGGTCGCACGCCTGCCCCAGCGCCACCATCACCGCCTCGGCGGCGGCGATCCAATCGGCGGGGTCCTGTTCCGACCATCCGTCGGCGGGGCGCGATACTGTCAGGGGGGCGTTTGCCTCGGCGATCAGGCGCTGGCTGTCGTCGATCACAACACCCTTTAGGCCAGATGTTCCCAAATCCAATCCAATGAACATGGTTGTCTTTCACTTTGCGGAAGCAACACACACCACATCCCTTGCATCGGGATGTGACGAACCGGCTCCTCCCTTCGGTTGTCGTTGGCCTAAGCATGCGTGATTTAATTTTGTTGTCAAAATAAAAAAACGGCCAAACTTGGTGATTTTTGGCTAAATGTCGGAAAATTCACCAAATTCAGGCGGTGATTTAATTTTCCACGGAATTAAATCAGCACCACATTCGGGTTTTCAACCGAACAGGACGAATCCATCCAGCCGCAAAATATCGCGCACACTGCTTTCGGATATTTGACCAGGGATGGGAAACGAACTAGAACAAAACAGGAACAAAAGAGTCGCCAATGCCTGCCACAAACCTCAAATCCACCCCCGCCCCCCATGGGGCCGAGGCCACCCTCTGCGAGGTCTTCGCCCCCCGCGCCGCCGATGGGGCGGTCACCGGCTTTGTGCTGTCGCACCTCAAAAAAGGCAGCACGGTACTGTGGATACAGGACCGCCTGTCGCGCAAGGAAACCGGCCGCCCCTGCCTTGCCGGCCTGCCCCAGTCCCTTGATATCCTGCATGTGGATGTCTCCCGCCCCGTCGATGTCCTCTGGGCGATGGAGGAAGGCCTGCGCTGCTGCAACCTCGGTGCCGTACTGGGCGAGGTTTGGGGCGATCCACCCGCGCTGGATTTCACGGCGACCAAACGGCTCGCCCTGCGGTCCGAGGCAAACCGCATCCCCACATGGCTGATCCGGCGCGCTGCTGCGCCCAATCTCAGCGCCGCGCGCAACCGCTGGCGGGTCAACAGCCTCGCCTCGCTTGGGCACCCCCATGACACGCGCGCGCCCGGACACCCCCAGTG
The DNA here is from genome assembly GCA_965215785.1 of Marivivens sp. Taxonomy (GTDB): domain Bacteria; phylum Pseudomonadota; class Alphaproteobacteria; order Rhodobacterales; family Rhodobacteraceae; genus Marivivens. Next base: position 2,783,311 of record OZ244120.1, read on the forward strand.
GCAGGCCGATCTGTTCCGGTCCCGCTGGTCCAAACCTGCCAACTGGATCGTGCATCCAACCCCCACCGGTCTGACCTATCACCATGGAACCGCCCATCACGACACCCCAAGGCACAGCCTCGCTGGATAGACGCCCCGGCGTGGTCGGGCGGGCGGGTGTCGCCGCAGGCGCAGTCGCCCCACCGACCACACACCACAGGCGTATCCTGTCACTGCACCTGCCCCGCTTTGCCATGGACCGGTGGCAACGTATGGCCGCGCGGCGCGGGGATGCACCCCCCGCCGATATGCCCCGCGTTCTTGCGGTCGAGGGCCCGCATGGCCCCGTTGTCCATGCCACCAACCACGCCGCCGAGGCCGCGGGCATCACCCGCGGGGCGCGGGTGGTGGATATGCGCGCGATCTGTCCGGAACTGCAGCTCGACTATGCCGATCCCGCTGGCGACCGCGTCGCGCTGCGGGAGCTGATGCTCTGGGCGCGGCGCTGGTGCCCGTGGACCGCAGTGGATGGCGATGACGCGCTGGTCATGGACACCACCGGCAGCGCGCATCTATGGGGGGACGAGGCCGGATTGATGCGGCAGATCGAAACCGACCTGTCACGGCTCGATCTAACCGCCGCACTGGCCATTGCCCCCACCCATGGCGCGGCATGGGCGCTTGCGCGATACGGCGGGGTGCGCCTGTCCTGTTCGCCCGAAGAACTGGCCGCACGGCTGGCCCCGCTACCGGTCAAGGCGCTGCGACTGCATGGGGATACCGCCCAACTGCTGGCGCGGCTGGGGCTCAAAACCATTCGCGATCTGGCGGCGGTGCCGCGCGTTGCGCTCGCGCGGCGCTTTGCGCGGGCCGAGCTGATCCATAACCCCTATCTGCGGCTGGATCAGGCGATGGGGCATCTGGCCGAACCGGTCAACGCCCCTGACGATCCGCCCCGTTTTGAAACCCGCGTCCGGCTTGCCGAGGCGGTGCAGGCCCCCACAGACTGGATCCCGCAACTGACCCAAGACCTGTCCGAACGGCTGCACGCGGGGGGATTTGGTCTGCGGCGGATGGTGCTGAGCATCTATCGCGTTGATGGCGAGGTATCGCATGTTGCCATCGCCACCGCCCGCCCCACCCGCGATGCGGCCCATATGGCGCGGCTGTTCGATGGCAAACTGGACCGGCTCGATCCCGGTTACGGGTTCGACCTGATCACCCTTGGCGCGGTGGTTGTCGAGGCGCTGGAGACCACACAAAATACGCTGGACGGGGACACAGGCGATGATACGGACACCGATCATCTGATCGACCGGCTGACCGCACGGTTCGGCGCGGGCGCCATCCGCCGCCCCGCCCCCAAGGCGCGCCACATCCCCGAACGGGCCGAAGACTGGCGCCCGGCCATGGCAGGATCCAAGGCACCGCCGCCGCCCGCAGGGCCAGAGCGCCCCCTGCGGCTTTTGGAACACCCCGAGGAAATCCGCGTGCTCTATGCCGTGCCAGAAGGCCCGCCCGCGCAATTCGTCTGGCGCAAACAGACCCACCGCGTCACCCGCTTTGCCGGCCCCGAGCGGATTGCGCCGGAATGGTGGCTGGATCGCCCCGGCACACGGCTGCGCGACTATTACAAGGTCGAGGATCACAGCGGTTTGCGGCTCTGGCTCTATCGCGAAGGCGTTTTGGGGGATGACCGCGGCCAGACACCGCGCTGGTTTCTGCACGGGATGTTCGGATGAATGTCTGTGCGTATTCCAGCGGACGCCCGCATATGCGGGCGCAGGGGTTTCGCCTGCTATCGCAGGCGACGGGGGGCGCGGGCTGCGCCCGCGCCATGGGGACAGTGACCCATGCCTGATATGCCTCATCAAACCCAGCGCAGGACCCTGCCCGAGGATGGCGGTTTTACCCCCAACCCACGCGCGCCATTTGTAGAATTCGGTTTGGCCAGCTGCTTTTCCTTTCTGCGCGGCGCATCGGATGCCACGGACCTTGTGCAAGAGGCGTGGCAACTGGGGTATGACGCGATGGGGATTGCCGACCTGAACACCTTTGCCGGCGTTGTCCGCCTGCTGACCGAGGCGGAAAAGGCCCATATCCGCCCGCTGATCGGCACGCGCCTGCAGCTGACCACGGGCGAGGCGTTTCTAGCCTATCCCATTGACCGCGACGCCTATGGCCGGCTGTCGCGCCTTTTGTCCAAGGGCAAGATGCATGACCCCGACGGCGCATGGCAGGCCAAGGGGGTCTGTGACATCACCCTTGCCGACCTGGCCGCCCATTGCGACAACACCGTTCTGATCGCCCTGCCGCCCGAGGATCTGACCCGCTTTGCCGCAGACCTGCCGCGCCTGTGCAAACGCCTGCCGCAGCTGACGCATCTGGCGGCGGCCTATCTCTATCGCGGCAATGATCGCGCGCGGATCAACCAGCTTGACGCGCTGGCCACCGCGCAGGGCCTGCGCCTTATTGCGACGAATGACGTGCTGTATCATGCGCCCGACCGCCGCCCGCTGCAGGATGTGATGACCTGTATCCGCGAAAAGGTGACACTGGCCGAGGCGGGGCTGATCCTGCAACCCAACGCCGAAAGGCACCTGAAATCGCCCGAGGTCATGTGCCGCCTGTTCGCCGAATGGCCCCACGCCATCCGCGCCACCCGCGAACTGGCCGACAAGATCACCTTTGGCCTGCGCGAACTGGCCTATGAATACCCGCGCGAGGTGGTGCCAAGTGGCCAGTCCCCGCAACAGCACCTGACCGACCTGACATGGCGCGGGGCGAATTGGCGCTATCCGGACGGCGTGCCGGACAGCGTCGCCGCCACATTGCGCAAAGAGCTGGCGATGATCGAAAAGCTGGATATCGCCCGCTATTTCCTGACGATCCACGACATCATCCGCTTTGCCCGCGACGAAAGCCAGCCGCCCATCCTGTGCCAAGGGCGCGGGTCGGCGGCCAATTCGGCGGTATGCTATGTCCTTGGCATCACGGCGGTCGATCCCGCGCAGCACAACCTGCTGTTCGAACGGTTCATCAGCGAGGAACGCAAGGAACCGCCCGATATCGACGTGGATTTCGAACATGAACGCCGCGAAGAGGTGATCCAGCATATCTATACCAAATACGGACGGGATCGTGCGGGGCTCTGCGCGACGGTGATCCACTATCGCCCGCGCTCGGCCATCCGTGAGGTCGGCAAGGTCATGGGCCTGTCCGAGGATGTGACCAGCGCGCTGGCCAAAACCATCTGGGGATCATGGGGCACCGAAGTCGGCGAGGCACACGTCCGCGAGGCAGGCCTTGACCCCCATGACCCGCTGCTGCGGCGCACGATGATCGTGGCGCAACAGATGATCGGCATGCCCCGCCACCTAAGCCAACACGTCGGCGGATTTATCCTGACCGAACGGCCCCTGACCGAAACGGTGCCCATCGGCAATGGCGCCATGGCCGACCGCAGTTTCATCGAATGGGACAAGGATGACATCGACGCGCTGGGGATCCTCAAGGTCGATATCCTTGCGCTGGGGATGCTGACCTGCATCCGCAAATGCCTCACCATGATTGCGGCGCATTACGACGAAGACTACAGCCTTGCCACCGTCCCGCGCGAAGATCCGCGCGTGTATGACATGCTGTGCAAAGGCGACAGCGTGGGCGTATTTCAGGTGGAAAGCCGCGCGCAGATGAACATGCTGCCGCGCCTGCGCCCGCGCGAATTTTACGATCTGGTGATCGAGGTCGCGATCGTCCGCCCCGGCCCCATTCAGGGCGATATGGTGCACCCCTATCTGCGGCGGCGCGACGGGATCGAACCGGTCAGCTATCCGGCCCCTGCCCCGCCGCATGACCCCAGCGAGTTGAAAAATATCCTTGGCCGGACGCTGGGCGTGCCGATTTTTCAGGAACAGGCGATGAAGGTCGCCATTGACGCGGCCCAGTTCACCCCGGGCGAAGCGAACGAGCTGCGCAAGGCGATGGCCACCTTTCGGCGCAAGGGCACCATCAGCGCGCTGGAACACAAAATGGTCGGGCGCATGGTCGCGCGCGGCTATGAAGAAAGCTTTGCCCGACGCTGTTTCGATCAGATCAAGGGCTTTGGCGATTATGGGTTTCCCGAAAGCCACGCCGCCAGTTTCGCGCATCTGGTCTATGTGTCCAGTTGGCTGAAATGCCACTATCCGGCGGTGTTTTGTGCGGCGCTGCTCAATTCCCAGCCAATGGGGTTCTATGCCCCCGCCCAGATCGTGCGTGACGCGCGGGATCACGGGGTGACGGTGCTGCCCCCTGATGTGAACTATGCCGAATGGGACAACACGCTGGAACCCTTGGGGGATGGCTGGGCGGTGCGGCTGGGGCTGCGGCAAATCAGCGGCCTGCCCCGCGATGTGGCCGATCAGATCACCGCCTGCCGCAGCTATACGCGGCTGCGCGATCTGCATGACCAAGGCATCAGCGCCGCACATATCCGCAAGCTGGCCGAGGCGGATGCCTTCCGGTCGGTGTTCCTTGATCGCCGTCAGGCGCTGTGGGAGGCAAAGGGCCTGGTCGATGCGCCGGACCTGCCGCTGTTCCGCCCCGGCCATGACGAGAGCGAGGAACCCGTGGTGCCGCTGCCGCAGATGCCGGTCTGTGAACAGGTGGTGGCCGATTATCAAACCCTGCGCCTGTCGCTCAAGGCCCACCCCATGAGCTTTCTACGCGAGGGGCTGACAGCGGATCGGCATATCCCGACCGCCCGCCTGTTCGATCTGCGCCCGCGCACCACCGTTGCGCTGGCGGGGCTGGTACTGATCCGGCAACGACCCGGATCGGCCAAGGGCGTGTGTTTTATCACCATCGAGGACGAAACGGGCGTCGCCAATATCGTCGTCTGGCCCAAGGTCATGACCCAGTTCCGCAAGGTGGTGATGCGGTCGCGGCTGCTCAGGGTGCGGGGCTATATTCAGCGCGAGGGCGACATCATCCACGTTGTCGCCACCCACCTTGAGGATTGGACAGAGCGCCTTTTGGACCTTGCGCCCGAGGCACTACCAGCCCCCACCGCCCACGCGGATGAGGTCAAGCGCCCCCTGCCCGCGCCATCATCGCGCCATCCGCGCAATGTGCGCGTCATTCCCAATAGCCGTGATTTTCACTGACCGCTTAGGCGACCCGCAGCACGATTTTTCCGATGTGGTCGCCCGCCTCGATCCGCGCATGGGCATCGGCGGCACGATCCAGCGGGAATTCGAGATCCATCACCGGCGCGATCTTGCCCGCCTCGATCAGGGGCCAGACATGGCGGCGCAGGTCATCGGCAATGCGCGCTTTGGCCAGATCACTTTGGGGCCGCAGGGTGGAACCGGTAAAGGTCAAACGCCGCATCATCAGCTGGGCCCAGTTCACCTCGACCTTGGGACCCTGCAAGAAGGCAATCTGCACCAACCGACCATCATCGGCCAGCGCCTTGATATTACGCGGCAAATACGGCCCGCCCACCATATCAAGGATCACATCCGCCCCGCCATGCCCCTGCATCACCGATACGAAATCATCCTCGCGATAGTTAATCGCCACCTCGGCGCCCAGATCGCGGCACACCTTGCATTTGGCATCCGACCCAGCGGTCGCAAAGACCCGCGCGCCCAACGCATGGGCCAGCTGGATCGCCATCGTGCCAATGCCCGAACTGCCGCCATGGACCAAAAACCGTTCGCCCGCGCGCAGCCCGCCACGGGTGACCACATTGGACCACACGGTAAAGGCGGTTTCCGGCAAGCAGGCCGCCTGTTTCAAATCCAACCCCTTGGGGATCGGCAGACAATGGGCCGCAGGCGTTGCCACCAATTCGGCATAGCCCCCACCGGGCAATAGCGCACAAACCTGATCGCCCACTTGCGGCCACGTCACGCCCTGACCCACCGACACCACCTGCCCCGCAGCCTCAAGCCCCGGCAGATCGCTGGCGGTTGGTGGCGGATTATATAGGCCCGCACGCTGCAATGCATCGGGGCGGTTCACACCGGCATAGGCCACGCGGATCACCACCTCGCCGTATCGCGCCACAGGGCCCGGGCGGGTGCAAGGGGCCAAAACTTCGGGGCCGCCGGGGGCGGTGATTTCTATCGCTTTCATATGGGTCCTACCAACGTCCGGGTAAATCGGTGGGCGGTGTGCCGGGCGCCTTGATGCCGGCCAGCAAACGTTCCACCCCTTTGGCCAAAGGCGCGGTGACGGGATTTGCCCGCATCTGCCCTTTGAACTTTTCAAACTGCATCACATCGTCAATCCGGCGGTCAATAAAGGCGCTCGTCGCCTCGCCGCCCGTTTCATCGCCCAGCCAATAGAGCACGCATGATCCGTAAACGCCCGACAGGATCGCCCGTTTCGAATACCAGTTATAATCCTGCGACGTATCCCCCAGCGCCGCCCAGATCGCATCCGCTGTGCCCCACATCAGACGCGCACCTTCTGGCGCCATATGTGGCAGCGAAAACAGGGTCATACCGCGTCGCACCATTTCACGATCCACCACCTCTAGCCGGAACTGGATCGCCAGCGCCACGCGGTCACGATAGCGTTTCGCGCCTAGGTCAATCTCGGCCAAGCGGCGGGACATTTCGGCATCGCCCGCCTTGTGATAGGCCACTGCCAAATCAACGGCGCCGCGCGGACAGGCCAGTCGCGCCTCATCCATAGTCAACCCGCTATCCTCGACAGCAGCGGCAAAGGCGGCATCGCTCCAACCGTCGAAAACGACGTGGGCCTCAACCGCATCTAATAGGCGCGTGATATTTGTCTGGCTCATGGCACTCTCCGTTCTGGGGTCACCCTAGACAAAATAGAGGGCCGATGCTATAGGGCCAGCTCCTGCAATCTTTTTGCAAATCCAACTTAGAAAGGTGGTGAAAACCACATGCAGGTTAGTGTTCGCGATAATAACGTAGAACAGGCGCTTCGTGCGCTGAAGAAAAAGCTGCAGCGCGAAGGCGTTTTCCGCGAAATGAAGCTTAAGCAACATTTCGAAAAGCCGTCGATCAAGAAGGCTCGTGAAAAAGCAGAAGCGATTCGTCGTCAGCGCAAGCTGGCTCGGAAAAAGCTGCAGCGCGAGGGTCTGCTCTAAGAGCATCCTTGGCTGAGATAGAACCCCCGAGGTCCGCCTCGGGGGTTTTTCTTTAGGCGGGCTCCTTGACGGTCAAACCACCTTCGCGGATCAGAAAATCGGCAATCTCGGACGGGCCGACCCCGTTGCGCAATTCAGCAAACAGGAACGGGCGACCCTTGCGGTGTTCGGTGGCGTCACGCTCCATCCGGTCGGTATCCGCCCCGACATAGGGCGCAAGGTCGCGTTTGTTGATCACCAACAGGTCGGATTTCGTCAGCGCCGGCCCCCCTTTGCGCGGGATATCGTCCCCTGCAGCCGTATCAATCACATAGATCGTCAGATCCGCTAGCTCTGGCGAAAACGTGGCCGACAGGTTGTCGCCCCCGCTTTCGATCAGGATCAGGTCCAGATCGGGGAAGGCTTCGTTCAGTTCGGCAACGGCGGCAAGGTTGATGCTCGCATCCTCGCGGATCGCGGTATGGGGGCACCCGCCGGTTTCCACACCGCGCACGCGGTCCTGCGAAATCACCTGTTTGCGCATCAGCGCCTCGGCATCTTCGCGGGTATAGATGTCATTGGTGATCACCGCCATCGACAGACGGTGGGCCAACTCACGGCACAGCGCGGCGGTCAGCGTCGTTTTACCCGCGCCAACGGGGCCACCGATACCCACGCGCAACGGTCCATTGGGTGAACTCATGTCAGGCGTCCTCTTCTTCAAAAACTTCGAGCGCGGCATTTAGCGCGTTCACCGCCGCAGGCATCCCGCCATAAAGCGCGGTGTGCAAAATGGTTTCGGCATTTTTTTCGCGGCTGAGCCCCGCCTTGCGCGCACCGGCGATATTCACCTTTAGCTGCGGTTTCGTCTGACCACCCAGCGCGGTACAGGCGGCGATTGTCGCGATATAGCGATCCCGCATTGGCAACGCATCGCGCCCATAAAACGCACCGAATTGCCGGACAAAAATATCCCCGACACCAGGCAACAAATGCCCGTAGCGATCATTCAACGCCTGCTCCATATTCGGGTTCAGGTCGGCCACAATTTCACGACCTTTGATGATGGGATCATCGCTCATGTCCGGAAAATCCTTGTGGTTTGGGTTTCGTGGTCAATCGCGGCGACATCGGCGGCAAAACTCGCGGTGCCAAGATCCGACAGATCCGACCGCGCCGCATCAGCCGCGAGATCGGCAATCGTCGGCGCGAGGGCGTGCAGAATCTTTTGACCATCGCTTTGACCAATTGGAATTGCACGACAGGCAATCGTCACAAGATTGGACGCAAAAGCATTGATTGAAAACAATAAAACCTGATCCAAAGGCAGACCTTCTGCCGCGGCTGCGCGCCCAACGGCAACCGGATATGTGGCGACCTCGGCGCTCTCGGTTACAGATGCAAAGGCACCGCCTAACGCCTTGGTTTCCAATAACCTTTCCCGACTAGAGGCAAGCGCGACGGACAGCTGCGCAACATCGGCGTCCCCTCGATACGCCGCCGCCAGCAAGATCGCGTCGTTTCGGCCCGAACCGCGGATCAAAACATCCCGCAACCACGCATCGAACGTCGTCACATCGGTTACGTGCCCCTGATCAATCATCGCCTCAAGCCCGTGCGAATACGCATAGGCCCCAACCGGATAATTCGCGGAAAACCACTGGGTTAGCCGCTGAAGTGCAATCGGATCAATGTTCATGACCATGGGTCCGCCCGTGGCCATAGGCCCCACCTTCGGGGGTGAAGGGTTCGGTGACGCGCTCGATATCCGCGCTCAGCCGCAACAACATATCCGCCAGCACGTGATCTTCGCGGATCAGCAGGCGATCCGCCTCGATCTGGCAAGGGGTGTGGCGATTGCCGATATGCCATGCCAACCGCGTGAGGTTTCCGCGCACCGCAATCAACGGTTCGGGCGCGGCGAAAATCGCGACCCTGCGACCGTCTTCAAGCTGCAATGCATCGCCATGATCAAGCGACGTGGTTTCCGCCAGATCGAGCAATATCGCTTCGCCCTGATCGGTGACCAAACGTTTGCGCCGCAGGAACCGATCCTCATAGGTCAGGGTCAGCGACAGCGGCGCAGGCGGCATTGGGCCTTTGACAACGGTGCGGGCAGCTTGGGTCATTCTGGTGTCTTCAACAGTTTGGCAAGGTCGGCCATGGGTTTGGGCGCAACGCCAGCCCAAGCGATGCTGACAAAATCCGCAACAAGCGCCAGATCAACAGCCTCTAGATCGACCTTGATCCAGCCCTCTGCCCCCTCAAACGGGGCAAAGGCATCCGACCATTGCATTGCCTGTTCGGCCCTCGCAGGTATCAGATGCAAAACCGCCGTGCCTTCGGCGGTTAGTCCGGCGAATCCTGCCCCATCCACATGGAACAGGGCCCCGCCTTTGTTAGGTGTCTCTGCGACGCCCGATTGGGCCATCGCCAAGGCACGAAATTGATCTTGGGTCAGTGTCATTCAGCGTAGATTTCCGTAACGCGATAAACAGATTCACGTGGGTTTTCGACGGTCCCGCTCTCTGCGGTATAACCAAAGCCCAGCTCGGGCAGGTAATGGACCAGATCGACATAGCCGTCGTACACCAGCTCTAGCGGGATCATTTCATAGTTGCAGCCACCGACCAGCGCTTTGCGACGGTCGCCAAAGGTGTAGGTTTCAACCGACACATAGACGTCGCCCTGCACGTCCTTGAACTTTACATCGCCTTCCCAAACGATGTTCGGCGCTGCATCAGGCAGCGGATTTCCGGCAGGATAGGAATAGATCCAGCGATCCACGGGTCGACCATTGTCCCAGATAAAGCCTTCGACCTTGAGGTAACCATTCGCCAACCGTACGAAACCTTCGCCGCCTTCGGGATAAATTTCACGGATTTGCACATCGCCGCCGGACAGCGGGGAATAGACCTCAACAAAGGCATCGTCATAGATGACGCGAATGCCGTTTTCCAAATCCCCTGCGCCCGGACAGGCCAAGGCGGGGGTTGCAAGAACGCTGATAAGCGCAGCTGAACGAACAAGTGACATGGTTTCCTCCTGCTTAGACGGTATTAACTTAGAACAGGAAGTACCGTTGGGCCATCGGCAATTCTTTGGCAGGTTCACAGGTGAGCAATTCGCCATTTGCGCGAACTTCGTAAGTTTCGGGATTCACGTCGATTTCGGGCATTAGGCTGTTCAGGACCATATCCGCCTTGCCAATGCCGCGGCAGTTTTCGACCGGCAACACCTCTTTGAGCAAGGTTTCCTCGATGCCCTCTTCGATCGCGGCCTTGGATGCAAAGGTCACGCTGCCATTGGTTAGTCCCTGACCAAAGCCGCCGAACATCGGACGGGTATAGACTGGCTGAGGCGTCGGGATCGACGCATTCGGATCCCCCATTTGCGCGACCGCAATCGATCCACCCAACAGAACCATTTCCGGCTTTACCCCGAAAAATGCTGGCGACCAGAGCACCAGATCGGCCCGTTTGCCAACCTCGACGCTGCCGATGTGTTTCGACAGGCCATGGGCGATGGCAGGGTTGATCGTGTATTTGGCGATATAGCGGCGCACGCGCATGTTGTCGTTTTCGCCGGTTTCATCCTCTAGCCGCCCGCGCTGTTTGCGCATTTTGTCGGCGGTCTGCCATGTGCGGATGATCACCTCGCCGACGCGGCCCATAGCCTGACTGTCGGATGCGATGATCGAAAACGCGCCCATATCGTGCAGGATATCCTCGGCTGCGATGGTTTCCTTGCGAATACGGCTTTCGGCAAAGGCCACATCCTCGGGGATGGATTTGTCGAGGTGGTGGCACACCATCAACATATCGAGGTGTTCCTCAAGCGTGTTGACCGTATAGGGCCGCGTTGGGTTGGTCGAGGATGGGATCACGTTGGGGTGGCCGCACACCTTGATGATATCAGGGGCATGACCGCCGCCCGCACCTTCGGTGTGGAAGGCATGGATCGTCCGCCCCTTCATCGCGGCCACCGTGTTTTCGACAAAGCCGCTTTCGTTCAGGGTGTCGGTGTGGATCATCACCTGAACGTCCATGTCATCGGCCACGCTTAGACAATTGTCGATGGCCGCAGGGGTGGTGCCCCAATCTTCGTGCAGTTTTAGACAGGACGCGCCCGCGCGCACCATTTCGCGCACAGGTTCCGGCAGGGCCGCGTTGCCCTTGCCCGCGATTGCGGTGTTCATTTGCAGGCCGTCAAAGCTCTGCATCATTTGTTGGATATGCCATGCCCCCGTACAGGTGGTGGCCAGCGTGCCATGGGCAGGGCCCGACCCGCCGCCAACCATGGTTGTGACGCCAGAATGGATCGAATCGTCGAACTGCTGTGGCGCGATATAGTGGATGTGGCTGTCGATCCCGCCTGCAGTCAGGATGCGCCCCTCACCCGCAATCGCCTCGGTCGAGGGGCCAACGATGATATCGACGCCCGGCTGGGTATCGGGATTGCCCGCCTTGCCGATGCCAGCGATGCGGCCCTCAACCAGACCGACATCGGCCTTATAGATGCCGGTGTGATCAACGATCAGAGCATTGGTGATAACGGTGTCGACCGCGCCTTCGGCACGGGTGCGCTGGGACTGGCCCATGCCGTCGCGGATGACCTTACCGCCGCCGAATTTGACCTCTTCGCCATAGGTGGTGAAATCCTTTTCCACCTCAATGATCAGATCGGTATCGGCCAGCCGAACCCGATCGCCCACCGTGGGGCCGAACATATCCGCATAGGTCGCGCGTGAAATTTTTGCCGGCATCAGAGCGCCCCCATTACTTTTTGATTAAAGCCATAAACAATGCGTTCGCCTGAAATCGGGATCAGCGACACCTCGCGTTCTTGGCCCGGTTCGAACCGCACCGCCGTGCCCGCCGCAATATCGAGCCGTTTGCCCATCGCCGCATCGCGGTCAAACGACAACGCGGGGTTGGTTTCGGCAAAATGGTAATGGCTGCCGACCTGAATGGGGCGGTCGCCGGTATTGGCCACCAATAGAACCGTCACCTCGGCGCCAACGTTCAATTCAATCTCGCCCACTGCGGGGATGATTTCACCTGGGATCATTGCGGGCTCCTATCGAATAGGGTGGTGAACGGTGACCAGCTTGGTCCCGTCAGGAAAGGTGGCTTCGACCTGAACGTCGTGGATCATCTCGGGGATGCCATCCATGCACATCTCGCGGGTGACGACGGTTGCGCCCGCCTCCATCAGGTCGGCAACGCTGCGCCCGTCGCGCGCGCCCTCGACCACAAAATCGGTGATCAGGGCGATGGCCTCGGGATGGTTCAGCTTGACGCCACGGCTCAGGCGGCCCCGTGCCACCATCGCGGCCAGCGACACCAGCAGCTTATCCTTTTCGCGGGGGGTCAGGTTCATGTCGGCTCCTTACATCGTCCAGACGCGCGGCACAGGCGCGTTGCGAAATTTCGTCAGAAAATCAATGAGCTGTCCGCGCATCTTGCGCGGGCTATCAGCGACCAGACGCACGACCAAACGCCCATCCCAAGCCGAGGCAGACAGCCCCATATCGCGGATACGGGCCAGCCATGCCTCAGCATCGTCAGCAACATAAAGGATCGTCGCAACGGCCTGCGCCGTGCCCAAACACCCGATCCCGCGATAGGCGTCAAAGGCGCCCTCTAACCGCAAAGCCTCGGCGTGGATCAGCGTGTCACCACGGCGAATGCGCCAATTGTCACGCATATTCGTTTGGCCCAGCACCTCGCCCATGGCGGCGCGGCCGAAAACGATGGGCTCGACCATCAAAAGACGGGCACCCTGCCCCATTGTGACGTCGATCCGGCGATCCAGTGCAGAATGATCAAACAGAATGGTTTCTTGTGGCAACCAGTCCAGCGCACAGCCATCGCCCAGCGTCAGCGATACATCGACCCGTGCCGCGCCACTGCGGCTGCGGTAAACGCGTTCGGCGGTCTGGGTGGCCAATGTGACCTGCGCCCCAGCGTCGAGGGAGGCATCGACGCTGAGGTGGTCACCGCCGGTCAATCCGCCCGACGTGTTGATGAGGACAACATCGGGCACCGGCGCGTGGTTTCGGGGCAGCATCGCCTTGAGGCATCCGGCCTGTCGCAGCCCCGTCAGGCGGCTGTCAGGTCCAGAAAACGCCACCGACGCCTGGCCGCGTGCGCGTTGCAACGTGACTGAGTTCTGAGCGTCTAGCATGCTGTGTCTTCCCCGTTCGGTTCGACGCTAAATCGCAATGTGATGAGATTAAACGCAGGCCGACGCCCCGCGCACAAAAAACATGCACACGCGCAAATGATATGCGCAAAAATAGCTCAACGCCCAAAAATCAGGCAGTTAGTTGATCAATTCGAACTTATGAACGTCCACCATGCCGCGATCTGTGATTTTGAGCGCGGGAATAACCGGCAACGCAAGGAAGGCGAGCTGTAGGAACGGTTCCTCAAGCGTGACGCCAAGCGATTGTGCCGCCGCACGTAGGTCGATCAGCTGATCGCGCACGGTTTCAAACGGGTCCAGCGACATCAGCCCCGCAACCGGCAGCGCAAGCTCGGCCGTCACCTGCCCGTCCTGCACAACGACGAACCCACCTTCAATCTCGCTCAGACGATTAGCGGCGATGGCCATGTCGGCGTAATCCGCGCCCACAACCGCAATATTGTGGTGATCGTGACAAACGGTCGAGGCGATCGCGCCCCGCTTGAGGCCAAAGCCATTAACGAACCCTGTGGCGATATTGCCGTTGACCCCATGCCGTTCCACCACCGCAATCCGGATCAGATCGCGGGACACATCGGGGGCCTTATCGCCATCCGCACTCGGCACGGTTTCGGTCAGGTGATCGGTGATGATTTTGCCTTCGATGATGCCGATCACCGGCGTATCGGGATTGTTGCCGCCATGCCGGAAATCGGTTGCGTGAACCACCGGCGCCTTGACCGAGGCCCGCCCGACAGGCGGCACGATCACGCGGGCGTCAAAGGCGGCCTGATCCGCGACCACCCCGCCGCACAGCACCAGCCGCGCATCGCACGCCGCCAGCGACCCGATCGCCACGATATCGGCCCGCTTGCCCGGTGCGATCTGACCGCGATCCTTTAGCCCAAAGGCCTCGGCCGCGGACAATGACGCCGCACGATAGACCGACAACGGCGAACAGCCTTTCGCGATCAGGCTTCGGATCATGAAATCAAGGTGACCATTTTCGTCGATATCCAGTGGATTGCGGTCATCGGTGCACAGGCACATATAGGCGCTGGTAATATCCGTCAGCAGCGGTTGCAGCGCGTCCAAATCCTTACTGACCGATCCTTCGCGGATCAGAACCCGCATCCCTTTTTGCAGCTTTTCCCGCGCCTCATCGGCGGTTGTTGCCTCGTGTTCGGTCCGGATGCCCGCCGCAACATAGGCGTTCAAATCCTTACCGCCAAGCTGCGGACAATGCCCGTCGACATGGCCGCCCTCAAACAAACACAGCTTAACCATGCAGTCGGGATCGCGGAAAATCACACCCGGATAGTTCATGAACTCGGCCAGACCGATATTCGACGGATGCCCCATCACCTGCGCGATGTCTTCGGCTTTGAGCGTTGCACCGGTGGTTTCCATATGGCTGGACGGAACGCAGGATGACAGTTGAACTTTGATGTCCATCATGCTGTTTTCGCTGCATTTCTGGAAATAATCGATCCCAGGAAGCCCGATCACATTGGCAATTTCATGCGGATCACAAATCGCCGTGGTCACACCGCGCGGCGTCACGCAGCGGTCAAATTCAAAGGGCGTGACCAGGCTGCTTTCGATATGCAGATGCGTGTCGATGAACCCGGGGACCAGCGTCAGGCCCGTCACGTCGATCACCTGCGCGCCGTCATAATCGGCACCGATCCCGACGATGGTATCACCGCAAATCGCCACATCGCCCGCGATCATCTGGCCGGTGACAACACAGAACACCTGCCCGCCGCGCAAAACGATGTCGGCTGGCTCGTCGCCGCGACCTTGTGCAATGCGTTGGATCAGGTCTGCCATGGGTGTCTCCGTTTGTCGTTTGACAAACTACACCCCAAACGGATCAGGGCCACAAGGCCCCGACCTAGGTTTATCACCGTTTTACGCGATCCAATGCCTCAACCAGCATCAGCATGGTCAATGCTTGACCATAAGGGGCCGGAATATCGGGGATTTGTCGATAGAATTCCAGCGTATGCCCCCATAAGCGTTCCATCCGACACATGGGCAACAATGCCGGTTTCTTCGATACAGCCAAGCACCGCACCAAACGCCCGATCCGCCATGTCGCGATAGTCATCCGGTATCAGCCCCAGCTCAATGGCGCGGCTGACACCATAGGCGATCCCCGCAGTGGCCGACGCCTCGATCGGGGCGGTGTCATCATCAACCAACGAGTGCCAGAACCCGTCGGCGCGTTGCAGATCCCGCAACGCCTTGATCTGTGCCAACAGGACATTCGACAAAAACACCCGCGCCGATCCACCTAGGTCCGGCACAATCGAAAAAAGTTCGGGGGTGGCGATTGTGATCCGCGAATTTCCCCGCGCCCAGAACGCATTGGCAAAGTTGTGACGCCCGTTAAACGTCCAGCCGTGATACCACAGACCGGTTTTGGGATCGGACAGATACCGCGCGTGCAGGATGAACTGATACACCGCCTCGTCGATCCAGTCCTGACGGTTGAACCGCACACCCGCTTTGGCAAGGAACAAACAGGTCATGAACAGGGTGTCATCCCACAATTCCCCATCGTTCATCCGTTCCTTGACGACGTACTGAAACCCGCCGTCTTCGGTTCGGGCCAGCCCATTCATTAGCCAATTGGCCCAGTCCACCACCAGATCGTTCCAGTCTGTCTAACGTCAGCGCCTCTGGGTCCAAATAGCGGCATTTGCTAAGAGAGGGTTTGTTGCTCATCGTAGCCACCAAGGAGTGGACGATGAGAAAGACAACGAAAAGCCCCGGCGAGAAGATCGTCAAAGACATTAAGCGTGCCACGCGCAAACACTATTCGGCTGAAGAGAAGATCAGGATCGTGCTTGATGGGCTGCGTGGCGAGGACAGTATCGCGGAGCTGTGCCGTCGCGAGGGTATATCCCAGGGCCTGTACTACAAATGGTCCAAGGGTTTCATGGAGGCCGGCAAAAAGCGGCTCACTGGTGATACTGCCCGCGCTGCCAACACTGATGAGGTCAAGGACCTTCGCCGCGAGGCAAAGGATCTCAAGGAGGTGGTTGCGGAGCAGACGCTTGAACTGCGCCTTCTCAAAAAAGCATGCTCGGGGATGGGGACGACCGCGAATGAGGTATGCTGCATCTGAAAAGCTGGAGATCATCCGACTGGTCGAGGAAAGCCATCTGTCTGCTCGCCAGGCATTGGCCAAACTGGGCATCCCACGGACCACGTTTTACCGCTGGTACGACCGCTATCTGCAGCGCGGGGAGGCTGGATTACAGGACCAATCTCCCAAGCCCAAACACGTCTGGAACCGCGTTCCTGATGAGGTGACGCGCAAAGTTGTTGACCTAGCACTGCAGGAAACGGAACTGTCACCGCGTGAGCTGGCAGTGACGTTCACGGATCAAGAGCGCTACTTTGTGTCAGAACCTACAGTGTACCGCACGCTCAAAGCGCATGACTTGATCACCAGCCCGGCGTTCATTGTCCTGAAGGCGGCCGATGAGTTCCAGCACAAAACAACGGCCATCAACCAGCTTTGGCAAACCGACTTCACCTAACTCAAGGTACTGGGATGGGGCTGGTTCTATCTCAGCACGGTCCTCGACGATTACAGCCGCTACATTATCTCCTGGAAGCTCTGCACGACCATGCGGGCTGAAGATGTGACCGACACGTTGGACTTGGCGTTGCAGGCATCTGGATGTGATCAGGTGCATGTCATTCACAAACCTCGTCTGCTCAGCGACAACGGCTCAAGTTATGTCTCCGGCGACTTGGCTGAATGGCTGCAAAACAAGGGCGCGATATGCGCAGTTTGATCGACGCGTTGCCAGATGATCCTGTAGCCGCAGCGGTGGTTGGCGAGCTGTGCGACAGCCTGTCTTGGGTCCTGCGCACCCTGCAACTTACCCTCGATCCGGCGGCCTTTGTCCTTGGCGGCGGCATCGGCACACGGCCCGAGATTGTGCAGGGCCTCGCCGACCGTCTTATCAATTTTGGAACCCCCATTCGCATATCGCAACATGACGCCAAGGCGGGGGCCATCGGCGCAGCGCTATACGCAAACTCGATGACCTAAGCCGTTGCGATAAAGGTAAATTTTGCTGGGTTGTCAAATTGTATCCAAAAGGATACAAAGCTGACACACGCCACTAGAACGAGGCGCCCCATGTTCGCATCCGGCACAATCGCATTTCAAAGAATGACCACCTTTTTGCTGTCGGCATTGGGGACTGGCCTGTTCTGGATTGGCAATATTCCCCTGCCGTTCCTGTTCGGCCCAATGTTCGCCTGTCTGGTCGCCGCATTGCTGGGCGTCCGCATGAAGGGCTATGGTCAGCTATCGGTGGCGGCCCGCACCATCCTTGGTGTCGCGGCGGGCGCGGCCTTTACCCCTGCTGTCTTTGCGGTGCTGCCATCGATGATCGCCTCGGTCCTGTTGATCCCTGTGTTCATCTTGGTGATCGGCGCTGTGGGCTATCCATTTTTCCGGCGGGTCTGGGGCTTTGATCCCGCCACCGCCTATTACAGCGCAATGCCCGGCGGGCTGCAGGACATGGTGATCTTTGGCCAAGAGGCAGGCGGCGACGTGCGGAGCCTGTCGCTTATCCATGCGACCCGCGTTCTGATCATCGTGACCGTCGCGCCTGTTTTGTTGGTCCACCTTTATGACGCCGAGCTAAGCAATCCGATTGGTGCCCCTGCCCGCGATGTGCCAGTGCTGGAAATCGTTTTGATGATTGCCGCCGCGGGCACCGGATGGAAGGGCGGCGAACGGCTTGGCCTGTTTGGCGCGTCGATCCTCGGCCCGATGATCCTAACCGCTGCGCTATCACTCGCCAATATCATTCATGTGCGCCCACCGGCCGAGGCGATCCTGTTTGCGCAATTCATGATCGGATCGGCCATCGGCGTTCACTTCGTCGGGATCACCCCATCGGAATTACGTCGCACCGTATTGTCGGGGGTTGCCTATGTGGCCGTGCTGGCCGTGCTGGCGGCGGTATTCAGCCAATTGGTTGCGGGCTTTGGCCTTGGTGCCCCGACCGAGGCATTTTTGGCCTTTGCGCCCGGCGGTCAGGCGGAAATGGTGATCCTTGCGATCGTCGCGGGTGCGGACCTTGGATATGTCGTCACGCACCACCTGATCCGTATCATCGTGGTAATCGTCGGCGCGCCCATCGCGGCCAAAGTGGTCAAACCTGTGACCGTCAACTCAGGTAATCAATGATCGGGCAATCGGGCCTGTGATCGCCATTACAGGCCGTCACCAATCGCGTCAGCTCATCTTTCAGCGACTGCAACTCGCGCTGTTTCTGTTCGATTTCCTCAAGCCGCTTTTGCGCAAGGCTTTTGACCTCGGCGCTCGTGCGGTGATCGTCCTGATAAAGGCCGAGCAGGCTCCGGCATTCTTCGATAGAAAAACCGAAATCGCGGGCCCGCTTAACAAAGATCAGTTTACGCACCGACGCCTCGTCATAGGCGCGATATCCGGCCTCGGTTCGGGCCGGTGCGGGCACCAGATCAACATCGGCATAATAACGCACCGTTTTCGTTGGCAGCCCCGAGGCTTTCGCAGCGGCAGAAATATTCATCATGGCTCTTGACCTTCCAGTTACTGGAAAGGTTAGGTCTGCATCGAAACATCCGCAAGGGGCACAGATGACAACCGCAACCAAAACCGCAACGCTTTATCGCATGGTCACCGAAACAAGCACATGTCCCCATGGGCTTAAGGCCAAGGACCTGCTGAAGCGGCGCGGATACACCGTTATCGACAACCACCTGACCAACCGCGCCGAGGTTGATGCGTTTAAGGCCCAACATGGCGTCACCACGACACCGCAGGCCTTTATCGGCGATGACCGCATTGGCGGTTACACTGAATTGCGTGTGCACTTTGGCCTGCCCGTGCCGGACAAGACCAAGAAAACCTATCGTCCGGTTGCCGCGCTCTTTGCGGTGTCGGCCTTGCTGGCGGTTGCGATCACCTGGCTTATGGCCGGATCGGTTTTTGATGGCATGACAGTTGAACGGTTCATTGCGATTGCGATGGTCCTGTTGGGTTTGCAAAAGCTTCAGGATGTCGAAAAATTCGCCACCATGTTCCTGACCTATGATCTACTGGCGCAGCGCTGGGTCCGGTATGGGTATATCTATCCGTTCCTTGAAACGGCGGCGGGTCTTTTGATGTTGGCCGGGGCGCTGACTTGGATATCAGCGCCCGTGACCATCGTCTTTGCGGGGATTGGCGCAATCAGCGTTTACAAGGCCGTATATATCGACAAACGCGATTTGAAATGCGCCTGTGTCGGAGGTGACAGCAACGTCCCACTTGGGTTCGTATCGCTGCTTGAAAACGTGATGATGGTGGGCATGGCCATCTGGATGATGGCTAAGCTGATCTAACCCATCACCAGATTGGGCAGCCACGTCGACAGCGCCGGAAAGAACGTCACCAACAACAGCAGAAGCGCGACGGCACGATCCTAAGCATCGAAAACAACGTGATTGTGGACACATCGGTCACAAACGGCCGCTATGCGGCGTCGCGCATCCATGTCACGGCACCGGCGGGAAAATGGGACTGGATGAACGCCGGCTGTTCTTGGGCAGCCTACATTCCGTACACCCCAACCCCGGCCATGTGGTGATCCGAGGGTGGGAAGTGACGGCTTAAGTCGCAAGGATGGCGCGGAAATCATTCACATTGGTCAGTGTTGGCCCCGTCCGCACCAAATCACCCAAGGCGTCGAAATAGCTATAGCTGTCGTGCCTGCGCAAATACTTTGCGGCATCGAGGCCAAGCGCGCGGCCCCGCGCCAAAGTCTCCGGTGTTATGATCGCACCAGCGGCATCCTCGGTTCCGTCGATGCCGTCGGTATCGCAGGCGATGGCATATCGTCCGCTGTCATCCCCCAACGCAATCGCAAGGGATAGCAGGAATTCGGTGTTGCGCCCGCCCTGCCCCGCGCCCTCGGGCCCGATGGTTACGGTCGTTTCACCGCCCGACAAGATGGCCACGGGGCGTGTCGCGTCGCTCTCGCGGTCCATCATCTGAACCGTGGCGGCCATGAAACGGCCCGTTTCCGATGCCTCACCCTCGATCGTGTCCCCAAGCATGACAGGTTCGTAGCCGTTTTCATCAGCAACAGCCGCCGCTGCCTCTAGTGCCTTGCGCGCTGTCGCGATGACCCTGATGTCGCCGTTCACATCTGCCCCGCTCTCGGGTTCGGCAATCTCGACCGGCGGATCAATGCTGTATTTTTTCAGGATCGCCGCCGCACGTTCCCGCAGATTGTCCACCTTCACCGTCGGACCCGAGGCAATGGTCGCGGGATCATCGCCCGGCACACCCGAAATCATTAGGGTCACAACCTGCGCTGGCTGCGCGGCCCGCAGCAAGCCGCCGCCCTTGATCAACGAAAACGCCTGTCGCACCACGTTCATTTCGTGGATCGTGGCGCCGGATTTCAGCAGTTTTTTGTTCAACAGCTGCTTTTCTGCAAGCGTCACACCATCAACAGGCGCGACCATCAAGGCAGACCCGCCACCGGAAATCAGGGCGATAACGGTGTCCTCTGGCCCAAGGCCCTGTACGGCCTCAAGGATACGCTGCGCAGCAATGACGCTATTGTCGTCCGGCACAGGGTGCCCAGCCTCAAGGATTTCAATTTTGCGGCAGGGCACGCTGTGTTCATAGCGCGTCACCACAACGCCCTGCATCGCCACATCCGGCCAAAGGCTTTCCAGCTCGGCGGCCATGGCTGCCGACGCTATACCAGCGCCAACAACTACACATTTCCCGCGCGGCTTGTCCGGAAGATTGTCAAGCAGGCCCTGCTGCGGCATCGCTGTCGCAACGGCACGTTCGAACATAGCGGTAAATAATTGCCGCGCATGGATATCTTGCATCATCCGTTACGAGTTAGAACCGCGAATGGACTCGACAACTGCATCGGTGACCTGCCGTGTATCGGCATCGCCGCCCACATCCGGCGTCATGATCCCGCGGGCGCAGACATCTTCGACCGCTTTCATCAAACGATCCGCCGCGCTGGCCTCGCCTAGGTGTTCAAGCATCTGCGCCGCCGTCCAGAAGGCCGCAACAGGGTTTGCGATCCCCTTGCCGGTGATGTCGAACGCGGACCCGTGGATCGGTTCGAACATGGATGGGAACCGGCGCTGCGGATCGATGTTTGCCGTGGGCGCAACGCCCAGCGATCCGGCCAAGGCCCCCGCCAGATCCGACAGGATATCCGCATGCAGGTTTGTCGCCACAATCGTATCGAGGCTTTGCGGGTTCAGGGTCATGCGCACAGTCATGGCATCGACCAGCATCTTATCCCATGTCACATCCGGGAAATCCTGTGCGACCTCGGCCGCGATTTCATCCCACATCACCATGCCGTGGCGCTGAGCGTTCGACTTGGTCACAACAGTCAGAAGCTTGCGTGGACGCGACTGCGCCATTTCAAACGCAAAGCGCATAATCCGCTCAACACCGACGCGGGTGTAGATCGCGACCTCGGTTGCGACTTCTTCTGGTAGACCACGGTGCGCACGTCCGCCAACGCCGGAATATTCACCTTCGGAATTTTCGCGAATGATCACCCAATCCAGATCGCCCGGTCCGGCATTGGCCAATGGTGCTTTGATACCTGGCATGATTTTCGTCGGACGAACGTTGGCATATTGATCAAAACCCTGGCAAATCGGCAGACGCAGCCCCCACAAGGTGATGTGGTCCGGCACGTCAGGCGCGCCAACAGCGCCAAAATAGATCGCGTCAAACGGCTTTAGCTGATCCCGACCATCTTCGGGCATCATGACGCCGTTCTTTTTGTAGTAATCCGACCCCCAGTCGAATTCGGTCACGTCCAGTTCAAAACCGCCATCGCGGTCTTGGATGGCCCCAAGCACCTGCAGACCTGCGGCAATAACCTCGGGTCCGATACCGTCGGCGGGGATGGCGGCATTTGCGCCACCTAGAGGAAGAACTGGGCACCCAATTGGTGCAGCGCACCACGCGGCATGTGTCACTGACCCAAGCCGGTCAGGAACTGGTCGAAGAGGCCAAAGACATACTGCAGTCTGCCGCCAATTTTGAGGAAAAGGCCCGCAACGCCTATCGCGAAACGGCCAAGGTTTTGCGGGTCGGCGCGATCGACAGCGCATCGATCGGGCTGGTGCCCCAGTTGCTGAATAACTTTCGGCAAGAACATCCCGATGTCGATATTTCTCTACACGAACAAAAAACCATTCGCCTTCTGCCACGACTTTTGTCTGGTCGGCTCGATATGGTGTTCATTCGGCGGCCCGAAACCTTTAATCCCAAGATAGAATTTCGCCATCTTCTGTCGGAAACCGCCGTTGTAGCCGTGCCCGAAACCCATCGCTTTGCCGACCGTGACAGCCTGACGATTGCTGACCTAGAAGACGAACCGATGATCGTGCCCGAGCGTCGATCCCGTCCGCATAGCCACGATTTGACGATCAAACTGTTCGTTGAGGCGGGCCTGACGGCGCGGATTGCACAGCTGGCCGAAGAAAAGCACACCATCGTCAACATGGTCAGCAACGGGTTCGGCCTTGCCATCGTGCCCAAATGGTCAGCCCGACTGGCGGTCAAAGGTGTGCGTTACGTTCCGTTATTGTCCGCCAACAATCAGTCGATCCGGAAATTGGATTTGTCTGCCGCATGGGTCCGCAACACGCGCGATCCCCTGCGTGACCTGCTGATCGATTGCCTTCAGCGCAACCTCAATGACATCAGCGCAGAGGCCTGAGGATTATTGTTCAAAAACTTAATATAATTCTGGTGCGATTGCCTCAGCGCAATATGCGAACCTAGCCTGCCAATTAGAACGCGAAAGACCCGATCTTTCGTGCCTAATGGGAGGAAAACAATGAAATTCACAAACACCATCACTGCGGCTGCTTTCGCGGCGTTTGCAGCGCTGCCGGCACTTGCTGCGGACAGCGTCGTTATCGGCACCGGCAGCCAAGGCGGCACCTACTTTACCGACGGCAGCGGCTTTGCCTCGATGATCACCGAAGAGCTGGGCATCCCGGCCAGCGTCGAAATCACCGGCGGCCCTGTTCAGAACGTAACGCTGGTTCAGGCGGGTGAACATAACCTTGGTTTTGTCACTATGGGCCCCGTCTATGACGCGTTCACCGGCAACAGCCCGCTGATGCCCGGTTTTGAACACACCGACATTCGCGCCCTGTTCCCAATGTACCAGACCCCATTGCAAGCGGCTGTTCTGACCTCGTCGGGCATCACATCGCTGGCCGGTCTGGACGGCAAGCGCGTTGGCGTTGGCCCAGCGGGCGGCACCTCGGGCACCTATTGGCCACGTTATCTGGCAGCGGCTGGACTGGGCGTAAAAATCAGCAACGCTGGCGGCAATGACACCGCAGGTCAGCTAAAAGACGGCCTGATCGACGGCTTCTTGTTTGCGGCAGGCCTGCCAACCGGTGCCTATGCGCAGCTGGCTGTTGAAAACGACGTCACCTTCCTTGAGTTCTCGGCAGAGGAACTGGCCACCTTCCTGACGGCTGAGCCGGCGCTGGCCTCGTTCACCATTCCGGCAAACACCTACGAAGATCAGCCAAACGACCTTCAGTCGGTATCGCTGTGGAACTTTGCCATCACGAACAAAGATATGGACGACGAAACCGCCTATCAGATCGTGAAGCTGGCGATGGAAAACAATGACCGCATGATACAGAACCATGCAGCGGCCAAAGAAACCCTGCCACAGTACATCATCAACAACAGCTTTATGACATTCCACCCTGGCGCAGTGCGTTGGTTCGAGGAAAACGGATACGTCATCTCTGACGACCTGAAGTAATCGGTTCGACCAATGTTAGTCAGAGCGGGTGGGCACCGATCCTGCCCGCTCTTTCATCTTAAAGGAAGGAGTGGCGATGACCGGTTCAGAGCCAAAACAAGACCCCGTACAGGATGAAAACGGGGCGTCGCTGATCGAACAGCAAGCATCCAAGGTCGATGAAGAAGTTGCCGTTTCAAATCAGCGTGTGTTCGGTGGGTTCAACCACTATATGATCGCGGCCCTCTGCGTGGCCTATAGTGTGTTCCACCTCATGGTTATGAACGTCGCCCCCATGGAAACATGAGCCTATCGGCTTAGCCACATTGGCGGAGTTCTGGCGCTAGGGTATCTGATTTTTGGGGCCACTTCGTTCGGAAATGAACCGCGCCGCGGCCAGAACCCACTGGGTTGGGGGCTGTTGGGGCTGAGTGCGCTTGGCATCGCATGGGGCCTGATCACTTGTGCCGCCATCTGGATCAACGGACGCTATTTTGGTGAAATGCTGCCGCCGAAATGGGCGATGGACAGCTTTGGCATTCCACTGTTCCTTGGCACGGCAGGGGCGGTCCTGCATGCGTGGCTGTTCCCGCAGAAACAATCGAACCGCTTTGCGCTGACCGATATTCTGCTGGCGATCGCATCGTTGATCGCAGTGGCCTATATCATCTACTTTTCGTGGCAACTTCAGTTGCGTGCAGGTATGCCGATGTCCCTGCCCTCGGATATGTGGGCTGCGGTTACGGGCGTTCTGCTGATCGTTGAACTCACCCGCCGTTTGGCTGGCATGGCGCTTGTGATCATTGCCGGTGTCTTTGTGGCCTATTCGTTCCTTGGCCCATGGTTGCCCAGCATTTTGGAACATCGCGGATATGACGCGAAACGGTTCTTTACCTACATCTTCACCGACAACGGGATTTTGGGTGCGCCGATTGCGATTTCATCGACCTACATCATCCTGTTCGTGATCTTTGCTGCGTTTTTGCAGGCGACAAAGGTCGGCGAATACTTCGTCAATGTGGCCTTTGCAGCCGCCGGTCACAAACGCGGTGGCCCCGCCAAGGTGGCCGTGTTTGCAAGTG
Source organism: Marivivens sp. (assembly GCA_965215785.1). Lineage (GTDB taxonomy): Bacteria > Pseudomonadota > Alphaproteobacteria > Rhodobacterales > Rhodobacteraceae > Marivivens. The sequence continues at coordinate 2,808,489 of OZ244120.1, forward strand.
GCCTGATGGGGATAATCAACGGGACCTCGGCCGGAAACGTGGTGGCGACCGGTTCGCTGACGATCCCGCTGATGCAGCGTGTCGGCTATAAGCCGCAGACTGCCGCATCGGTTGAGGCGGCCGCCTCGACGGGGGGCAGATCATGCCGCCGATCATGGGCGCCGGTGCCTTTATCATGGCCGAGATCACGGGCATCCCCTACCTTGATATCGTTTATGCCGCGATCATTCCTGCGATCATCTATTTCGTGTCGGTATTCTTTATGGTGGACCTGTCCGCCCAGAAATTCGGCATGACAGGCCTGCCGCGTGCGGACCTTCCGAAACTGGGTGCCTTGCTGCGCCAGATCTATTTGCTCACCCCGATTGTGGTTCTGATCTATGCGCTGTTTGCCGGATATTCGGTGATCCGTTGCGGCACATTGGCCATGATCACCGCCGCCGTTGTTTCGTGGCTGACACCCAACAAAATGGGTCTACGGCAACTGACCTTTGCGCTGGAACTGGGGGCGCGGATGACGCTCCAACTGGTGGCGGTCTGTGCAACGGCGGGGATCATCGTGGGCGTTATCGCGCTGACGGGGATCGGGTCGCGGTTTTCGACCGTGCTGCTGAACCTCGCGGATCAGTCGCAACTGCTGGCGCTGTTCTTTGCGATGTGCGTGTCGATCATCCTTGGCATGGGCATGCCGACAACGGCGGCCTATGCGGTTGCGGCGTCGGTGATTGCGCCGGGGATCATCAACCTCGGCGTCGAACCGCTGGTGGCGCATTTCTTTATCTTCTACTTTGCTGTGATGTCCGCCATCACACCGCCTGTCGCACTTGCGGCCTATGCAGGGGCGGCGCTGTCAGGATCTGACCCGATGAAGACCTCGGTGGAAAGTTTTAAGATCGGTCTGGTGGCGTTCATCGTGCCTTACATGTTCTTCTACACCGATGCGATGCTGCTCAAGGGGGATTGGTTCGACATCGCGCATGTGGGCGTTACGGCTGTGCTTGGTGTGTATCTGCTCTGCTGCGCGGTCCAAGGCTGGATGAAAGGTCCGGTTGCCACGTGGTTGCGGATCGTGCTGGCCGGTGCGGCCTTGTGCATGATTGCCGGTGGCTGGCTGACCGACGGGATTGGTTTGGCGGCTTGGGGGCTTGCTTGGCTGGTGCAGTCCAAGCTGGTCAAGGTCACGGACCTCGCAAAAGGAAACGACTGACAAAGGGCCCTTCGGGGCCCTTTTATTTTGCGATGCTGGCCCAACTCGTGGCGTTCGACACGCCATATGCCGCAAATCCGCACCAAGATCGTCACCGGCAGCGGCCATTCGGTGTCGCGTCAACAGCCCGAGGCGTTCAATACCGAAGTGTTGGGTTTCCTGACGACCGCGCTTGCGACCTGACCCTAGGTGCGGCGGAAAATCTCGGTCGCGCCGATCATCTTTTCGATGTCTTTGATCCGTTCCGAGCTTTGTTCCGGCGACAATTGCTGAACCTTGGCGATCATTGCCTCGACGACAAAGTTCATGGCGATCGTTGAATCCCAACTGGACGGGGCCTCGACCATTGTGCGGAACCGGTGATGGGCAAACCGTTCGATTGGCGACCCCCATTGATCGGTAAACAGGATGATCCGCGCGCCCTGTTTGGCAACGATACTGGACAGTTTTTCCAGTTCCTTTTCATAGCGACGAATATCAAAGATGATCAGAACCGACCGTTCATCCATGTCGAGCACGGTCTGCGGCCAAACGCTCGGCGACGAACTGACCTGCATGACATTGGGACGGATGATTTGCAGGTGGTTGAAAAAGTAATGCGCGTTCGACCGCGTGATACGCCCGCCCATCAGATACAGGTCGTTGTTCACATCCGCCAAAAGGCCCGCAACCTCATCAAACATGGCATAATCAAGCTGGCCGATGGTCTGGTTCAGGTTTTCCATCACCTTTTGCGCAAACCCGTGCACCAGATGATCGTTGCGCCCTGCTGGCACCTGTGCCTCTAGCTTGGCAAGTGGCTGTTTGATCCGTTCGGCAACCTCATCACGGATGGCCTTTTGCAGGGTTGGGAACCCGTCAAACCCTAATTTTCGCGCCAGCCGGATGATCGTTGGCGTCGACACATCCGCCGCATCGGCCAGTTTGGTGATCGACTGAAATTCGATGACCAACGACTCGTCCTGCAGAAATGGCACCAGTTTCCGTTCCGCCGGGGTCAGGTCAGCGCGGTGAACTTCTAGCAGGTCTTTGACGAGCATGAGACATCCTCAAATTTGAGCAACTCTGTAAAGTTAACGACCTTTGGAAGAAAGGTGTACAAAAATATCTTGACAGAAATTTCCGCGCTGTAAAGGTTGCTACATAGCAAGGAGTTCATGTCGATGTCGTTACAAGAATGGTCCCCTGTCCGATATTTCGGCACCAAAGGGACCGCGCCCGTCATCCTGGTCTGCGAACATGCGTCGTTCGATTTTCCTGACGATTTCGGATCGTTGGGGATCAGTGTTGACACACGCCAATCGCACGCCGCTGGCGACATTGGCGCCGCATCGGTGGCCAAGGCCCTATCGGGTCTGATGGCGGCCCCGTTGGTATTTGGCGGCGTGTCGCGGCTTATCTACGATTGCAATCGGCCTCTGTCTGCGGATGATGCGATCCCCGCACAAAGTGAGGTTCACATAATCCCCGGCAACTACGACATCACCGATGCCGAACGGTCGGCCCGGCACAGTTTGATCCATGATCCGTTCCACATCGCCGTCGACAGGATGGTTTCGGTCCAAACGGCGCGCTGTGACTTGCCTGTGACGATTGTCACCATCCACAGCTTTACCCCTGTCTACAATGGTCAGGAACGTGATCTGGACATCGGGTTCCTGTGCGACCGGAACACGACCTTTAGCCAACTGGCCTTGGGCGTGGAAACCCGCCGCAACAGATACCGCGCCGCCCTGAACAAACCCTACGACGTGATGGATGGCGTGACCTATAGCCTTGCCAGACATGGGGATGAACGGGGTCTGCATTCGACAATGATCGAAATCCGCAATGACCTGATCGACAGCGACGACAAAGCGGCAGACATGGCCGCGCATTTGTCGGTTACCCTGAAAACCGCGCTGGAACAGTTGCACGCATCGCCGGAGGCAGGCCAGTGAAAGCGATCCTGAAATTCATCGACATCGTTGACGGGATCAACCTACGGATCGGCAAGGTCGCGATGTTCGGCCTGTTTGCCCTGATGGCTGTTCTGCTGTGGTCGTCGGTATCCAAAACCTTTTTCACACCATCGCTTTGGACGTTGGAAACCGCTCAGTTCATCATGGTCGGCTATTATATGCTGGGCGGTCCCTATTCGATCCTGATGGGGTCAAACGTGCGGATGGACCTGTTCTATGGCAACTGGTCGCTGCGCCGCAAAGCCACCATTGATAGCCTAACCGTGCTGTTCCTGATCTTCTATTTGGGTGTGATGTTCTATGGTGCGCTGGGGGCGACGGCCTATTCGCTGGGCTATTGGGGCACAGCGCCGTTTGAATTTTTCGCGGGCCTGATCACAGGCGCCGAGGAAATCGGCCGGATGGAACGGTCTTCAACCGCATGGCGCCCGTATATCTGGCCGGTCAAGGCCGTGATGACACTCGGCCTGTTTTTGATGCTGCTTCAGGCCCTGTCCGAACTTTGCAAAGATATCGCCCGCCTACAGGGCCACGACATCCCTGAGGTAAAAGAATGAGCCAGGAACACATCGCCCTTTTCATGTTTGCGTCCATGATGCTTATGCTGTTTTCGGGTCAGCGCGTGTTCGGGGCCATTGGCGCCATTGCCGCGATTGCCGCCATCGCCCTATGGGGAACAGGCGGTCAGGACATCCCGTTTTCGGCAGCGATGAAGCTGATGAAATGGTATCCGCTGCTGACGCTGCCGATGTTCATTTTCATGGGCTATGTCCTGTCCGAAAGTCGGCTTGCCGATGACCTTTATCGGATGTTCCACGTCTGGTTCGGCAATGTCAGCGGCGGTTTGGCGATGGGCACAATCGGCCTGATGGTGCTGATATCCGCGATGAATGGCCTATCGGTCGCCGGTATGGCGATTGGGGCCACGATTGCCCTGCCGGAACTGCTGAGGCGCGGGTATGACAAAACCATGGTGACCGGCGTGGTGCAGGCGGGATCAAGCCTTGGCATCCTTGTGCCGCCATCTGTTGTTCTGGTCCTTTATGCGATGATCGCGCGCCAACCGGTTGGCCAGTTGTGGCTGGCGGGTGTTATTCCCGGTCTAATGATGGCGGCGATGTTCGTGATCTACATCTGGATCCGCTGCCGCATTAATCCGGCCCTTGGCCCGATCGCAGACGATCTGGCCGATGTCACCCGAGACGAAAAAATCCGCCTTCTGGGTGCCGGTGCCCTGCCCCTGATTATCTTTGCCTCGATGATGGTGCCCTTTGTGAACGGCTGGACATCGCTGGTCGAAAGCTCGGCCATTGGCGCGCTGGCGGCGCTGGCGGCGTCGATCCTGAAACGCCGCATGACATGGGAGGTGTTCTATCGCTCCACCAAACAGACCTTGGGCATTTCGTGCATGTTCATGTGGATCATCCTAGCCGCCCTTGGGTTTGGCGCGGTGTTTGACGGACTAGGCGCGGTCAAAGCCATCGAGGGCCTGTTCACCGAACAACTTGGCCTGTCGCCATGGATGATCCTGATCCTGATGCAGCTCAGCTTTATCCTGATGGGCACCTTTCTGGACGATACCGCGATGCTTGTGATCGTGGCCCCGCTTTATGTGCCGCTGGTCGGTGCGCTGGGGTTCGATCTGATCTGGTACGGCGTTCTTTACACGATCACGACGCAGATCGCCTATATGACACCGCCCTTCGGCTATAACCTGTTCTTGATGAAAGCGATGGCACCGCCGGAAATCGGCCTGCGTGACATCTATCGGTCAATTCTGCCCTTCGTTCTGGTGATGGTGCTTGCCCTGATTGTCATCATGGCCTTCCCCGACATCGCGCTGTGGCTGCCTCACCTGGTTTACGGAACATAACAAACAGAAAGCCGGCAAACGGCTCTGACATTCAACAAGGAGACCAAAAATGAAGACTTCACGTCGTAATTTCCTAAAAACCGCTGCGGTCGGTGCGGCGGCCACGCCACTGGCGGCACCGGCCATCGCCCAAAGCAAAATCACATGGCGGATGCAGACCTATGCCGGTCCCGCGCTGGCGGCACATGTCATCGACCCTGCGATTGAAATGTTCAACAAGATCGCTGGCGACCGGATGCAGATCGAACTGTTCTACGCCGATCAGCTGGTTCCAACGGGCGAATTGTTCCGTGCCCTTCAGCGCGGCACAATCGACGCGGTTCAGTCGGACGATGACTCGATTGCGTCGCCAACCGATGTCACCGTTTTCGGCGGCTATTTCCCCTTCGCATCGCGCTATTCGCTGGATGTGCCTGTGCTGTTCAACCAATACGGTCTGGCCGAGATTTGGGACGAAGAATATTCGGCCGTTGGCGTCAAACACATCAGCGCGGGCGCATGGGACCCCTGCCATTTCGCGACCAAAGACCCGATCAACAGCCTTGCCGACCTTCGGGGCAAGCGGGTGTTCACCTTCCCAACCGCTGGCCGCTTCCTGTCGCAGTTTGGCGTCGTTCCGGTCTCCCTGCCGTGGGAAGACATTGAGGTTGCGGTTCAAACCGGCGAACTGGACGGCATCGCATGGTCGGGTATCACCGAAGACTACACCGTTGGCTGGGCTGATGTGACCAACTACTTCCTGACCAACAACATTTCGGGCGCATGGGCCGGATCGTTCTTTGCGAATATGGATCGCTGGAACGAACTGCCTGAGGATCTTCAGACCCTGTTCCGCGTCTGCTGTGATCAGTCGCACTACTATCGTCAGTGGTGGTACTGGGGCGGCGAAGCATCGCTGCGCGTCAACGGCACCAAGATGCAGTTGACCAGCATTCCTGACGAAGAATGGGCACAGGTCGAAAACGCCGCTGTTGCGTTCTGGGACGAAATCGCAGCCGAAAGCCCGACCAAAGCCAAGGTCGTGGAAATCCTGCGCAGGTACAACGACGACATGCAAAAGGCTGGACGTCCGTACCGTTACTCTTAATCATTCTATCCGGGGCGGTATCGCCGCCCCGGACACCTGCACGGATACCCCATTATGAATTTCCAAGACCTCAAATCCGCCGTCAACGCCAAAGATATCGACACTGTACTTGTGTGCATTGTCGACATGCAGGGCCGCCTGATGGGCAAACGGTTCCACGCCGACGCGTTCCTGGACATCGCCGAGGATGAAACCCACTGCTGCAACTATCTATTGGCGACCGACCTCGCGATGGCGACGCCTGATGGCTATGCCTCGTCCAGTTGGGAACGTGGCTACGGCGATTATGTGATGAAGCCGGACCTGACAACGATCCGCCCGATGCCGTGGCTGAACAAAACCGCCATGGTTCTATGTGATGTCTTGGACCACCACACCCACAAACCGGTGCCCCATTCCCCGCGCGAAATGCTAAAGGCACAGATTGCCCGCGCCGAGGCCATGGGTCTGACGCCTGTCATGGCGACCGAGCTAGAGTTCTTTTTGTTTCAGGGCACGCACGACGAAATCGTTGCAAACGGCTATCGCGACCTGAAAACGATCTCGAGCTACAACGAGGATTACAACATCTTCCAGACCTCGAAAGAGGAATTCGTGATGCAGCCGATCCGCAATCACCTGCGCGAAATGGGCGTGCCGGTCGAAGGATCGAAAGGCGAGGCAGAGGCCGGTCAGGAAGAGCTGAACATCAAATACGATCTGGCGATGGCAACCGCCGATCACCACACATTGGCCAAACATGCGGTCAAGGAAATCGCCCATCAGAACGGCGTGGCGGCAACGTTCCTGCCCAAATGGCACCAAGACCGCGTCGGCAGCGCAAGCCATGTCCACCAATCGATGTGGCGCGACGGTCAGAATGCGTTTTTCGATCCCGATCGCCCCTTGGGCAAATCCGAACTGATGGATCACTACATGGCTGGCCTGATGAAATACGCGGCCGATTACACCTATTTCACGGCCCCCTATATCAACAGCTATAAACGCTTTGCCAAAGGCACCTTTGCGCCGACCTCGATCGTTTGGTCGGTCGACAACCGCACCGCTGCCTTCCGTCTGTGCGGTGATGGCACCAAGGGCGTGCGGGTCGAATGCCGCCTCGGCGGATCGGATATGAACCCTTATCTGGCGATGGCCGCGATGCTGGCCGCGGGCCTAAAGGGCATCGAGGAAAAACTAACCCTGCAAGATGCCTTTGCCGGCGACGCCTATGACGCGGCCAAGGCCCCGACAGTGCCCACCACCCTATTGCAGGCGCGGGATGCGCTATTGGCGTCCGATATGCTGCGCGAAGCCTTTGGGGATGAGGTCATCACCCACTATGGCCGCGCCGCCGAATGGGAAATCGAAGAGTTTAACCGCGTAGTCACCGACTACGAAATCGCGCGCGGGTTCGAGCGCGCTTAATTGGAGGCAACCATGACACGGACACTTACCTGTGTCTCACCGATAGACGGCAGCGTCTATGCGGAGCGTGAGGCTTTGACACCTGACGCTGCACGCGACCAGATCACCGCAATGAAAGCGGCTCAGACAGCTTGGGCCGCGCGCCCCTTGGCGGAACGGATCGAGCTGGTCATGCAGGGCGTCGCCAATGTTGGCGCCATGAACGACGACATCGTGCCTGAACTGGCCCATATGATGGGGCGGCCCGTGCGTTATGGCGGCGAGTTTGGTGGTTTCAACGAACGCGCCAGCCATATGGCACAGATCGCGGAAACCTCGCTGGCGCCGATTGAGGTTGGCGAGGATGCGACCTTTAAACGGTATATCAAGCGCGTGCCGCACGGCGTGGTGCTGGTCGTCGCGCCGTGGAACTATCCCTATATGACCGCGATCAACACCGTGGCCCCTGCCCTGATCGCTGGCAATGTGGTCGCCCTAAAACATGCAAGCCAAACCCTGTTGGTGGGCGAACGCATGGAAACCGCCTTTGCGGCGGCGGGCATCCCGCGTGAGGTTTTCGCAAACCTCTATCTGGACCATGACACCACCTCGGCGCTTATTGCCGAAAATATGTTCGACTTTGTGAACTTCACCGGCTCGGTCGGCGGCGGCCAAGCGATGGAGCGCGCGGCGGCAGGTACCTTTACCGGCGTTGGCACCGAACTTGGCGGCAAAGACCCCGCCTATGTAATGGAGGATGCCGATCTCGACGCCGCAGTTGACACATTGATTGATGGGGCGATGTTCAACTCGGGTCAGTGTTGCTGTGGGATCGAACGGATTTACGTCCACGAAAGCCTATACGATGCCTTCGTGGAAAAGGCGGTCGCGATCGTGCGCGGGTACAAGCTCGGCAATCCGCTGGACCCTGACACCACACTGGGGCCAATGGCACATAAACGGTTCGCCGATGAGGTGCGCGCCCAGATCGCCGAGGCCGTGGACATGGGCGCAACGCCCCATATCGACACCTTTGCCGAGGATGACGGCGGCGCCTATCTAACGCCCCAAATCCTGACCAATGTGACCCACGACATGCGGGTGATGCGCGACGAAAGCTTTGGCCCTGTTGTCGGCATCATGAAGGTCAAGGACGACGCCGAGGCCATCGCCCTGATGAACGATAGCGACTTTGGTCTGACGGCCAGCCTTTGGACCGCTGATGTTGCACGGGCTGAAACCGTTGGCGATCAAATCGAAACCGGCACCGTGTTCCTGAACCGTGCCGATTACCTTGACCCCGGCCTGTGCTGGACAGGGTGCAAAAACACCGGACGTGGCGGCGGGCTGTCTGTCATCGGCTATCACAACCTGACCCGTCCGAAATCCTACCATCTGAAAAAGGTAACCCAATGACGCTCGTTGGAAACTGGTCCTATCCGACCGCAATCAAATTCGGCCCAGGCCGCATTGCCGAACTGGGCGTCGCCTGTGCGCAGGCTGGCATGGAAAACCCGCTGTTGGTCACCGACCGCGGCTTGGCCGACCTGCCCGTGACCAAATACACCTTGGACGTGATGGAGGCAGCGGGCCTTGGCCGCGCCATGTTCAGCGAGGTTGACCCCAACCCGAACGAGGCAAACCTGACCGCAGGCGTCGCGGCCTATAAGGCAGGCGGCCATGATGGCGTGATCGCCTTTGGCGGCGGGTCCGGTCTGGACCTTGGTAAGATGGTCGCCTTTATGGCGGGTCAGACCCGTCCGGTTTGGGATTTTGAGGATATCGGCGATTGGTGGACCCGCGCCGATGCAGACGCAATCGCGCCCATCGTTGCCGTGCCCACCACCGCGGGCACCGGATCCGAGGTGGGCCGCGCCAGCGTCATCACCAATGCAGAAACCGCCGAAAAGAAAATCATCTTTCACCCCAAGGTTCTGCCGTCGGTGGTGATCTGTGATCCAGAACTGACCGTTGGCATGCCGCCTGCGATCACGGCGGGCACCGGCCTTGATGCCTTTGCCCATTGCGTCGAGGCCTTCAGCAGCCCGCATTATCATCCCATGTCGCAGGGCATCGCCCTTGAAGGGATGAAGCTGGTGATCGACAACCTGCCCCGTGCCTATAAGGACGGCAGCGACATCGAGGCGCGCGCGAATATGATGTCGGCGGCTGCGATGGGCGCGACCGGTTTCCAAAAGGGGCTTGGCGCTATTCACGCACTTAGCCACCCTATCGGCGCGATGTACCACACCCACCACGGCACCACGAACGCGGTCTGCATGCCCGCTGTTCTGCAACTGAACAAACCGGCGATTGAGGCACGGTTTGATCTGGCGGCGGGGTATCTGGGGATTTCGGGCGGCTTCGCCGGTTTCTGTGAATTCGTGGATGCGTTCAACGATAGCCTTGGCATCCCCAAACGTATGTCTGGCCTTGGCGTTCACAACGCGGATGTCGATGCCTTGGTCGCGGGCGCGCTCAAGGATCCGTCCTGCGGCGGCAACCCGATTGAGTTGACCGAAACAAATGTCAGGGCACTTTTCGAACAAGTGCTCTAATACAAAGGGGGCGGCCATTGGCCGCCCTTATACCTTTGGCTTAAACCCCTGCAGCGCCTTGCGCGCGGCACGGACCATCGGGTCATGCACCTCAGACAGGATTTGCACCCGATCAAACCTGTCTGGATCGACAGCCACAGCACCACGCAGCGCCGCGCCAAAGGCCATCCGCAGTTCCGTGCCGATGTTGAATTTGCAGATATTGGTAGACCGCGACAACATCAGCCGTTGGTCCACAGGCACGCCTGATCCGCCATGAATGACCAAGGGAACATCGGTCACCGCCTCGATCGCGCGAATGCGGTCAAGGTCCAGCCCAGCGCCCGCCTCTTGCTGAAGATGGACGTTGCCAACGGAAATGGCCATCGCATCCACCTTGGTGTCACGCGCAAAGACCTGCGCCTCGGCTGGATCGGTGCCGTTGGACTGTTCCCCGCCCGAATAACCGACAAAGCCGATCTCGCCTTCGCAGGACACCCCCGCCGCATGAGCCATTTCCGCAATAGCGGCGGTTTCATCGATGTTTTGGGCCAGCGGTTTGCGCGACCCATCAAACATGATCGAGGAAAAGCCGCTATCGATAGCGATGCGGCATTCCTCGGCTGTGTACCCGTGATCGAGATGGGCGACCACGGGAACGCTGGCGGCCTCGGCCAAGGTGCGGAACATCGTCCCCAAAATCGGCAAAGGCGTGTGTGCGCGGCAGGATGGCCCTGCCTGTAAAATGATGGGATCGCCCTCGGCCTCGGCGGCGGCGACAAAGGCGCGCATATCTTCCCACCCCAGCGTGACCGCCCCCATGACGGCATAGCGTCCCGCCAAGGCAGGCTGTAGAACCTGAGCAAGTGTTGCCAGCGTCATTTGAACTTGGCCACCATATCCATGATCCCCGGGATCGTATGAAGCTGTTCTTCGTGCGTTGGCTGGAAATACTGTTTCAGCGACCGCTGGCTCAACCCGCCAAGGATGGTGAAATAGTACATCTCATAGCCCGGTAGAACCGCACAGGGGTGATAGCCCTTGTCGATACAGACCGTAGACCCGTCCACAATGTGATAGGCATCACCCGGTTCGTTATCGACACGTTGCAACATCTGAAGCCCCGATCCGTAGTTCGGCTTGAACCGGAAGTTATAGGTTTCGTCGTGCCGGGTTTCCTCTGGCAAGCGATCCGTATCGTGTTTGTGCGATGGAAAGCCGGACCAGCCGCCCTGCCCCACGGTAAACAACTCGCTGACCAGCAAGCGGCCCACCTTGTCATGATATTTGGTGCCAAGGATATGTTTGATTTTGCGGTGGGTTTTCGTTTCATCCGATCCGTATTGAACGATATCCAGATCCGGCACCCGCACATCGAACGGTTCCAGCACCTTGTCGTATTTCGCCCCCGCAATGAACACTTCGGCGGTGTCGGTTTTGCAGGTTAACCGGACAGAGGCCCCGACGGGGACATAGACGCCTTCGGGGTCGCCATCCCAAACATCAACCCCGCGATTGCCAAGGTCGGGATAGACCGCACCGTCAACATCGACATCCACCGTACCCGTTGCCGGTGCCACACAGGTTTCATAGCCCGCGACGGCGTAGTCGAACGTCTGTCCCTTGGTCAGTTTGACGATGTTAAAATAGTTCAGCGGGACCAGATCATCCTCGACGTCCACGATGGGTTTATTCTGATTGTCATAAGGGGCGATATGCATATCCGTATCCTTTACGCGTCGGTCGGGCCGTCATGGGCCGCCAGAAAGTCATTAAGCTGGGTGGTGTTGGGCATCGCGGGCGCACAGCCCGGTTGTGACACCACGATAGAGGCACAGGCCGACCCCCGCAAAACGGCGGTTTTCAGATCATGCCCGTCCGCAATCGAGGCCAGCAGTCCGGCCAAAAAACTATCCCCCGCACCGTTGGGTTTGACTGCGGTCACAGGGTAGATGCCCGTGCGGATTTCTTGCCCGTCTACAAAGGTGATCGCGCCGTCCTGTCCCATCTTATATATCACGATCCGGCCCGGTTTTTGGGCAAGGTCGCGGGCCTTGGCCAAGCCCTTGTCGATGCCGCCAGCCATGAACCCAAATTCTTCGTCGTTGCCGACGATCAGGTCACTTTCATCCCCTGCGCGCGATAGAACCTTTGCGGCAACCTCGGCCGAGGGCCACGAATACGGGCGATAGTCGATGTCGAAAATGATCGGCAATCCCGCCGCCCGCGCATGTTCAAACGCGCGGAATGTCGCGCTGCGCGATGGTTCGGCCGCAAAAACGGTTCCGGCTGTGATCAGCGCGGTAAAGTCACCATAGGCCACCGCATCCATGTCCGCCTCGGTCACCTGAAAATCAGCGGCGCCATTGCGATAGATCACGTTCTGAAAGTTTTCCGTCCGGCTTTCGTAGACGGCCAGCGACGTGCGCGCCTCGCCGCCGACAGCGCGGACATAGCGGGTGTCGACGCCATAGTGGGTCAGCCGGTTCACACAAAACCGCCCCACCGCATCGTCGGATACCGATGTGACCAGTGCCGAGTGGCTGCCCAGCTTGGACAGGCCAACACAAATATTGGCAGATGAGCCGCCAACATCGGCGTGGAACATATCGGCGTCTTCGCTTTTGACGCCGACCGGACCGGCGAACATATCCATCCCTGCCCGCCCGAACACGGCAAAGCGGTTTCCTTTGATCCCTTGCAAAAGGTCGATCATCTTATTTGTCTTCCTCCCTTCCCGCAGCGTGATTTCACAAAAAATCCGAAACAGCAGAATGACGCTTGCGGGGTTTCGATTCCCACGATACTAGGATTGCAACCGGTTGCAAAATATTTCTGGGAGGCAGGCATGACGCAGATAGGGATCGGCATCCTAGGTGGCGGATACATGGGCAAAGCGCACGCCGTTGCAATGAGCTCGGTCGGTGCGATTTTTAACACTGCGCTTCGACCAAGGCTGGAAATGGTCTGCGCAACCTCAGACGAAAGCGCGGAACGATACCGGCAAGCCTATGGGTTTGCGCGCGGGACCAGCGATTGGCGCGAGCTTGTGTCCGACCCCAAGGTCGAGGCGATTGTGATCGCCAGCCCTCAGCACACCCACCGCGAGGTGGCCGCGGCCGCAATGGCATTGGGCAAGCCGGTTCTGTGTGAAAAGCCGCTGGGAACCTCGCTTGAGGAAAGCGCGTCGATGGTTACGCTGGCCGATGCAAACGACGTGGTGAACATGGTCGGATTTAACTATGTGCGCACACCCGCCACGCAATTCGCTCGCAACCTGATTGCCGAGGGCGCGATTGGCGATGTCACATGGTTCCGCGGCGAACATACCGAAGATTTCTATGCCGACCCCGATATGCCCGCCACATGGCGCGCCAAGGGCAAGGCAAACGGCACAATGGGTGATCTGGCGCCGCATATGATCAATGCCGCACTTGCGCTGATTGGCCCCATATCCAAGGTCATGGCGATGACCGAAACCGTCCACGCTGACCGTCCCGGCGGCGGCACGGACAACGACGATCACGCGCAATTCATGTGCCGGTTTGAAAACGGGGTTATGGGCCATCTCTATTTTTCGCGCGTCGCGACGGGCCGCAAAATGGGATACGCCTATGAAATATCGGGCACCAAAGGCGCGATCCGTTTTGACCAAGAGGATCAGAACGCCCTGTGGCTCTATCAAATGGATGGCCCCGAGGCCGAGCGCGGGTTCCGCAAAATCCTGACGGGGCCAAACCATCCAGATTATGAACCATTCTGCCAAGGGCCAGGTCACGGAACCGGCTATCAGGATCAGATCATCATCGAGGCCAAGGATTTCCTGACGGCAATCGCCAAGGGTGAAAACATCTGGCCAACCTTCCGCGACGGACACGAGGTCAACCGCGTCGTCGCCGCCGTCCATGCCTCGCATGAAACCGAGGCGTGGACCCACGTCAAAGACTTCTGACAGTCGGAGAAACCATGACAATTCGTATTGGGAATGCCCCCTGTTCCTGGGGTGTCGAGTTTGCCCAGGATGACCGTAACCCAACATGGCAAACGGTTCTGAAACAATGTGCGGATGCCGGATACAAAGGGATCGAACTGGGCCCCGTCGGCTTTATGCCCGAAGACCCCGCAACGCTGGCCGATGGCCTGTCGGAACATGGGCTAGAACTGATCGGCGGTGTGGTCTTTCGCCCCTTCCATGATCCGGCGGCATGGGATGACGTGCTGGATGCGACCCACCGCACGGCCCGCGCGCTAAAGGCGCATGGCGCGGAACATATGGTGCTGATCGACTCGATCTCGCCGCGCCGCGCGCCGACCGCTGGCCGCGCGACCGAGGCCGAACAGATGGACAAGGGCGAATGGACCGCCTTCCGCGACCGGATCGCCGAAGCCGCGCGGATCGGATCGCAAGACTACGGCCTGACCGTTGGCATCCACGCCCATGCAGGCGGGTTCATCGACTTTGAACCTGAATTGGAACGCCTGCTGGACGAGGTGGACGAAACGATCCTGAAAATCTGTTTCGACACGGGTCACCATTCCTATGCGGGGTTTGATCCGGTGGCCTTTATGAAACGGCACATGGACCGCATTTCCTATGTCCATTTCAAGGACATCGACCCCAAGGTCAAAGCCGACGTGATCAAGAACCGCACGGATTTCTATAAGGCCTGCGGTCAGGGTATTTTCTGCAACCTCGGCGACGGCGATGTGGATTTCCCTGCGGTTCATGAACTGCTGCGCGACGCCAAGTTTAGCGGATGGTGCACCGTCGAACAGGACTGTGACCCGACCTTGGATCCGGACCCGCTGGGGGATGCGATCATCAACCGCGAATATCTTGAAACTATTGGGTTTAAGTAAGGAGTGCCCGAGATGACAAAACTGAAATGGGGAATGATCGGCGGCGGCGAAGGCAGCCAAATCGGACCGGCACACCGGCTGGGTGCCCTTGCCGATGGGCATTTCGAATTTGCGGCAGGCGCCCTTGATCACCGCCCCGAGGTGGGCCGCGAATACGGTCAGCGTTTGGGCCTGGCTGCGGATCGGGCCTATGGCGATTGGCGCGAAATGCTGGATGGCGAAAAATCCCGTGACGACCGCATTGATCTGGTGACCGTCGCAACCCCGAACGCCACCCATTTCGAGATCACCAAGGCGTTCCTTGAGGCCGGTTTCAATGTGCTGTGTGAAAAGCCGATGACGATGACCGTCGAAGAAGGCGAAGACATCGTCCGCATCGCCCAAGCCTCGGGTAAGGTCTGTGCGGTGAACTATTGCTATTCGGCCTACCCGATGGTCCGTCAGGCCCGCGCGATGGTCCGCGCTGGCGAGATCGGCAAGGTCCGGTTGGTTGTCACCAACTTTAGCCACGGTCACCACGGCGACGCCACGGATGCCGATAACCCGCGCGTTCGCTGGCGCTATGACCCCAAGATGGCGGGCGTATCCGGTCAGTTTGCCGATTGCGGCATCCACGCCCTGCATATGGCCAGCTTTGTTTGTGACGACGAAGTGCAAACGCTATCGGCGGATTTTGCCTCGACCATCGCCAGCCGCGAACTGGAAGATGACGCGATGCTGAATTTCCGCATGGCGGGCGGCACGGTCGGGCGCCTGTGGACCTCGTCGGTGGCGATCGGGCGTCAACACGGGTTCGACATTCAGATTTTCGGCGAAACCGGCGGGTTGCGTTGGGCGTCGGAACAGCCGAACCAGTTGGTCTATACCCCTGTGGGTGGCCGCACCCAGATCATCGAAAAAGGCGAAGGCGGTCTGCACGAAGACGCCCAGCGCCTCAGCCGCGTGGCCATTGCCCACCCCGAGGGGTTCCCGCTGGCGGTTGCCAACATCTATTGCGATCTGGCGGACGCGATCCGCGGCGAAACCCGCGACGGCCTCCCAACCGCCGAGGCCGGTGTCCGGTCGATGGCTGCGGTGCATACGGCCGTTGCCTCGGCCAAGGATAGCGGCGCATGGATGGACGCGCGTCCGCCAATGTTCCGCTAGGGCTTGGGGCGCAGGGTGCCCCGCTCGACCAAGGTACATTCCAGAACGCGGGCTTCGGGATCGAGGCCTGCGTTTTGCGTCAACTGAACCATGGTCTCAATGACGCTGTCGACGATCTGGTCAATCGGTTGGCGCAGGGTGGTCAGGTTGATATTTTGCCATCCCGCCATTTCCATATCGTTCACACCAATGAGCCCGATGTCAGCCGGACAGGACAATCCGGCATCGGCTATCGCCGACAGGGCGCCGATGGAAATGACATCATCGCCGCAGAAATAGGCCTCGGCCCGTGTGCCGGACAGCAACCGCTGCATTTCCGCCCGCCCTGCATCAAAGGTGTAATTGGACGCGAACGCGATACTCAGCGTCATATCGGGATTGTCGGCAATCGTCTCTTGGAACCCGCGCAAACGGTCACGGGTTGAGGTCGCCCCCTTGGGGCCGCCCAAGAACCCGACATGCCGATATCCGCGATCCATCAATTCCCGCGCCGCCATTGCGCCGCTGGCGACATCGTCGATGCCAACCACATGCACCATCGGGTCATCACCGCAACGGCCAAACGCATTGACGACCGACAACCCCGCCTCAAGAAACGCCATGGAAAATTCCGGCGGCAAAGTGGACGAGGCAACCACAACGCCGTCCACCGAATATTGCTGCAGCATCTGCACCGATCCCAACGGTTCGGTCTGGCCCGAGAGGTTCACCAGCAATGGGCGCAACCCCCGATCCTGAAGCCCCCGGGTGAACAGATCGAAAATCTGAAGGAAAAACGGGTTGTGGAAGTTGTCAGATACCAACCCGATCAGCTTGGTTCGCCCTGTTGTCAGGGACGATGCCAGCGCGTTGGGCTGATACCCTAGGTCCTTGGCCGCAGCCTCGACCTTGGCGCGGGTTTTGGCGGAAACGGATGCACCGGGCGTGAACGTACGCGACACAGCCGACCGTGAGACCCCTGCCCTTTGTGCAACTTCTTTGAGTGTAACGACCATGCCCGCCTGCCTGTTTCGCTGGGCACCTATCAGTCATGAAA
This sequence comes from Marivivens sp., assembly GCA_965215785.1. GTDB lineage: Bacteria > Pseudomonadota > Alphaproteobacteria > Rhodobacterales > Rhodobacteraceae > Marivivens. The sequence goes on from OZ244120.1 coordinate 2,825,582, forward strand.
ACCGGCGTACAGTCCAGTCAAATTTGCAACCGATTTCAACCATGGATGAAACTGCGACCCCGATATCAACGGCGGCATAGCCGTCATATTCGGTGATCGTATTGTCACGGTCGGCGTTGCTGACCATGACACTGTCACCAAAGTCGTCAACCAATCCCCAGACCTGCACGCCAGTTCGGTCAGCGGCGATATCGCAAGCGCGGTCGAAAATAATAGATTGCGCGTTCTAAATCCATCGTTTGCATGGCCCCATCAGCGAAAAAATCTTGGGTACCACGCAAAACGCGCTTGCCTAGTTTAGGTGCCAATACTGCACCGGAAATTTACCTCTAATAACGTTCAGGTCATAAAAATCACACGATGCAAAATCATGTCTCACTAAAATTCGATCACTACGAAACGGGCGCGACCTGGGCGACCTGCGCCGATACCGTCTTGGTTGCGGCCAGAAACATCGCGATGGCAAAGGTGGCAGATTGCATCACAGTTAATTCCTGATTTTTTTAGTTAGTTAATATGAACCATCAGGAATAGCAAGGCCCTGTTAGGGCTCGCTTGAAAAATGATCGTCTAGCGCTGCCCGCATCGCTTCGATTTCTGTCGCCGATGTTGTCGCCTGCGTGCCCCCGCCGAACCCGAACTGGGCTGCAACGCTGGACACGGGAACCTGAACCGAACAGGAGGCATGAAACGACCGGATACCCGTCGCGCGGGCGATCTGCGCGACGTTTTCGGCGCGAACGCCGCTACCGGCCATGATGTCGATGTGGCCCTCCGCCACCTTCACCATGTCCCGCAAACGCGGCACCCCCTCAACCGCCCGATGCGCCCCGCCAGAGCTGAGGATCCGCGCAAATCCAAGGTCGATCACGGTTTGAATCGCTGCGATTGGATCGGGCAGGATGTCGATGACGCGATGCAATGTCAGTGACAGATCGCCAGCCGCCGCGCGCATGGCATGCAGCGCGGGCACATCCAACTGCGCCCCCTTTGTCGCGCCAACGACAACGCCGCTGAGGCCCGCTTTCCTGACGCAATCAATATCGCGGCACATCTGATCGACCTCGGCGGGCGAAAAGTCAAAATCGCCTGCACGCGGGCGGATCATGGCATGAACCGCTGCGTCGCTGTCTTTTGCCTGTTCGATCAAACCAGCCGAAGGCGTCAGCCCCCCGATCGACAGGGCGCTGCACAGCTCGATCCGGTCAACACGTCCCTGACAGGCGCGCAGCCCGTCTGCGGTATCAACACAGACCTCTAGGCTATAGGCCTTACTCTGCGGCATCGAAATGGGCGGACATGACATCGGAAACCGCGCCGCGGAACGACAGGTCAGATGCCAGCAGAATGACATCTTGCGCCTTGCGACCGACCAGTTCGGTCAAATCAGGACGCCCGATACAGGCCGCAGGATTGCTTAGCCCCATGCAAAGCGCCTGTTCCACGCTGATGCCGACATGTTCGACCAGACGCTTGACCCCTTGGGCTTGGGTGACATGCGCGCCAGCAAGGCTTCCTTCGTCGTTCACAAGCCGCCCATCCTCAAGCCGGATGGTCGCGTCATAAAGCTTGAAATGATCTGGCCCGCCAACCGTCGACATGGCATCCGACACAAGGAACATCTGGTCACTGCGCGGGCGGGCGCGGATTGCCATCGCAATCATATCATCCGCAACGTGATGCCCGTCGCAGATGATGCCCGAATAGCAGTCAGAGTTGATGATCGCCCCGACCGTACCGGGTTCGCGGCTGGTCATTGGTGACATCGCATTGAACAGATGCGTGCCGCAGGTTGCACCGGCGGCAATCGCGGCTTTGGTTTCGGCGGCAGTCGCATCACTGTGACCGATGGAAACCACCGCCCCCAGTGCCGACAGTTCACGAATGGCGGCAATCCCTGCGCCGCTTGGGGACACGGTGATCATCACGGCAAGCCCCTCGGACCGGACACGACGGACGATGTCGATGGTCTGTTGTTCCATGGGGCGAACAAACGCACCGCGATGCGTGCCGCGACGGATGTGGTCGATATGCGGCCCTTCGATATGAAGCCCCAGCATCCCGTTGATATCCTTGGACGCAATGACCCCTTCGGCCGCGCGGGCCATAACGCCATCCTGATCGGTAATCACCGTAGGCAGAACAGCGGCCGTTCCCAGCGCCTGATGCGCGGTGACAATCGTTTCCACGCCTTTGCGGGTCGGGGTGTTGTTCAACATATCCCCGCCACCGCCGTTCACCTGCAGATCAACAAAGCCGGGCGACAGAATGCCGTCTATTCGCACCGCCCCCTCGGGCACCGTGTCCGACAGGTCGGTGATATGTCCATCCTGCACGCGCACGGCCTGCCCTGCGGTCAGCGCAGTGCCGTTGAATACGAAAGATGGGGCAATCCAGAAGTCCATTAGCTGTGTTCTCTAAAGAAATAAGGGTCTAGTGCAAGCTGGATGTAGGCATCCACAATGCGCCGCGCGGGTGAACCGGTCAGGGTCTCGGCACGGTCCAGCACGGCATCGGGTATGGGGTTGGTCATCACCTGATGGGTCGGCATGCTGTCCACATCCGTCAGCAGTTCGGCCACAGCCGCCTGCGCCTGCGGCATGGCCCAGTAATAGCGGATACGATCCGCCAGACCATCGTGGCGCAATCGGGCCAGCCGGTCCGCGTCGCCGTGGTAATGGCCCTGCCAATGCTGCGGGTTCGCAGTCATCAACGACTCCATCACTTGTTTCAGCGCCGGTCGATCACGCAAAGCATCGAGTTGATACAGCGCCGCACGATAGGCATAGGTCAGCGCAGGTCCGACCTTTTGGAACGCGAACCCCAGCTGCGCTAAACGCGGATAGACATCGGGGGACTGATAGTCGGTCGAATGGGCCTCTAGGCAGACGCCACTTTGGTCAGCAACGACAGCGGCCAATTCCGGATCACGGTCCATGGGCAGGTCATGCACGGTGTCGGGGCCAAATTCGACACCCGGCTGAACAACCAGCCCGCCGATCAAGGGCGCCATGTCGCCAAAGCTGTCATTATGGGCCGCAAGCGTTGCGCGGGCGGCATCGGGCTGGGTCGGTGGGATTGCCCCGTCTTCGTCCACGCGGGCCCCGCCGGGCGGTGGCACCTCGGTGCCAATGACAAACAACAGGTCCTCTGCCCCATCAGCAGAGTGAAGGCAGACGCGCGCCAAATCGGCAGACCGCTCTGCGGTCACCGCATCGCCAAGCTGGCCCGCCTCGCCTGCGCAGCCTTCGGAACAATCAAGGTGGATTTTCCGAAATCCGGCCTGCACATAGGCGTCAACCAGAACGCGGGCCTTTTCCATCGCCGTATCAGCCGGTTCCGACCGCCATGCCTGCGGCCCAAGGTGATCGCCGCCAAAGATGATCCTGCCACGCTCGATACCAACCTCATCGGCCAAATCATGGACCAGCTGAATAAACCCGGCTGGCTGAATGCCGGTATATCCGCCGAATTGATTGACCTGATTGCTGGTGGCCTCGACCACGATGCGGCCCCCGTTCCGGCCCGATTGCGGGCAATGATATCGCGCAGAACCTTAACCATGCGCCGCCTGCCACGCAGCATAGGCCGCACCGCGTGCACCGCTGGCGTCGCCCCCCTGCGCGGTTACGATCGGTGGGACGGTGAAATCACCAATCTGGGCGTCATTCGCCGCCTGCCACAGCGCATCGGCAACGCCGGCGACCTTGGACAGACCGCCACCAATGATGATGATGTCGGGGTCAACCGTCATGGTCAGATTGCGGATCAGATCGGCACAAAACGCCAGCCAGACCTGCCACACTTCGGCGCAATCGCCGTGACGCGCGGCGGCGATTTGCGGCGGGGTCAGGTCGCGGCCCAACATGGCCTTGGCCAAGCGCGCCAATCCCGGTCCCGCAATGTAGGTTTCGATACAGCCCGCGCGACCGCAGCCGCACTCAAACACAGGCAGGTCATATTTCGCGACCAGACCGGCAGGCGCGGAACAATGCCCAAACTCACCCCCTGTCATTGTTGGGCCGAACCGCAGGGCCCGATCATAGGCCACACCGCCGCCAATACCGGTGCCAAGGATCAGTGACATCACTGTGCTGTGCCCCTGACCCGCGCCAAACACCGCCTCGGACAGCGCAAGCGCGCGACAGTCGTTGATATAAGGCACAGGGCGCCCCGCAGCGCGTTCGATATCGGCGGGGAATGGGCGGCCGTCAGCGCAAAAATTCGCGGTCAGGGCCAAGCCCGTTTTGGGATTCACCAATCCCGCCGCGCCGATACCGACCGGAATATCAACGCCACCGGTTTCTTCGCACCAGCGGATCAGATAGCGGATTTCATCAACCAAGGCATCATAATCCTTGGGCGTTTCAACGCGCGCACGATCAATAACATTCCATGAATGATCAAAGACTTGCGCTTCGATCTTGGTTCCGCCCAAATCCAGACCAGCCGCGATCATGCCTGCACCTCATAGAGTTTGACGCCCGCGACAACACGGCTCAGCGTACCTTGGCCGATGAACGGGTCATCCACATTCAGCCCAAGCTGGCTGGACCATAGAACCGCGTCGATCTGGGCGACGGCAACAAACAACGGTGCGGCCCATGCGGCGCCATATGTGACCGGCAGGTCAATGTCCTGCCCCGCGCCCACCGACACGACCTGCGCGTTCGGGAATTGATCGCGCAATTCGGTCACAAGGTCGGCGTCATAGCGCCCCGTGGGGGCCTGCGGGCTGACGAATACGGTGATGCGCGTGCCATCGAGGACAAAGGATTTGGGGCCATGACGGAACCCCAGACTGCTGTCCCAAAGCGCGGGAATGTGCCCGGCGGACAGTTCCATGACCTTTAGCGCAGCTTCGCGTGCTGCAAAGGCAAGCGGCCCCGCCCCGACATAGACCGCACGCGATGGGCGATCACCGCCGAGTTTGGGCAAAAGGCCGTCCAGCTGATCGGCCAGAACCGCAAACCGTTCGGCGGCATCCGGCACCCTGTCAAAGATCGCCAGCGCCGTTAACAGCATCGTGCTAAAGCTGCTGGTCATGGCAAAGCCTTGGTCGTGCGTCGCCTCTGGCAGGGTGATGACATGCAACGGCCCCGCCGACCCGCGCGTGGCCAAGGCACCGCCTGCATTGCAGGTGATATGCAATCGCGGCGCTGTTGGGGTCAAGGCATCAAGCGCGTCCAATGTCCCGACACTTTCGGCCGAATTGCCCGACCGACCAAAGCTCACCACCAGTGGGCGGCGACCGGTCAGGTGCCGTGCGGGGTCGGCAACGATATCCGTCGTGGGCACCGACCGAACGCCCGGCAAATGCGCGGCAATGATATCGCCGATATAGGCGCTGGTGCCGGCACCGCAGACCCAGATTTCATCGAAAGACTGTGCGTCCACCCATGTGCGCACCTTGTCCAGATCGAACGCCTGCGCCCATGCCCGCCAGACGGCGGGTTGGTGATGGATTTCCTGCCACGTGTGCCACTGTTGTATGTTTTGCGTCATGTGGTTTTGGTCACTTTCGAAAGGGTTTCCGGCGCGTCCGGGTCCATACCCATAGCAAGAGCCGCATCCAAAATCACAGGATAAAGCGCCGCCAGCAACAGCGCCGCCGCAGCAGCGGGGGTGATGTCGGCGTTGGTGAAATCGGCAACACGGATCCGGTGGACGTCACAGCCAACGGCCTCAAACCGCGTCTGTGCTTCGTTCAGGCTGGCTTGTGTGGCATCGGTGCAGGTGTCGAGGATCAGAACCATCAGCGGCTTGGTCGCCAGTTGCAGCGGCCCGTGCAGCACCTCGGAACTGGAATAGGCCTCGGCGTGAAGGGCGCAGCATTCCTTAAGCTTGAGCGCAACCTCATGTGCCGCGCCAAACCCTGTGTCGCGCCCGATGACGTAAACATGTTTGGCCGCGTGCAAGGCCGAACGCAGCGCGGTCAGTTTGGCATGGTCGGGCGTCAAATCAGCCAGCGCCGCAGCAGAGAGCGCGGGATCATACTCGGGCTTGATCGCATGCAACAGCGCCATGCCCGCCGCGACAGAGCCGATGACCGACTTCGTTGCGGGCACGGCCAATTCGGGACCGGCCCCAATCGGAACGGTCACATCGGCGGCGGCCTCAACCGCGCTGTGGGGCTGGTTGGTGATGGCCATAACCCGCGCACCATTACGCGCAGCGCCATGCGCCGACCGAACCAGATCATCGCTTGCGCCTGATTGGCTGATCACCAGCGCGGCGGCCTCGGCCATCATGACGCCCCCGCCCAGCGAAAACACCGATGGCGGCAACGACGTCATGGGAACGCCCAGTTCGCGCATGAATTCATAGCTGAGGATATTTGCGGCGGCATCCGATGATCCTCGCGCAACCGTATAGATCGCCTTTGGCGCCCAACCCGTTGGTAATGCGACATTTTGTGTCGCGACCTTAGCAAAGACGCCCAGCGCCTCGGCGGATTCTTTTGCCATCAGATGGCCAGGTTTTTCCAAAGTCATTTCCATTATTTCAAACCGAATTTATCAAACTCTTCCCAGACGGCGGACATATCCACCACCTGTCCGGATTTGCGCGCCTCGTCCAACGACAGGGCAACCAATCCGGCCTCTAGCGCGTCGACCACACCGACAGGCAGGCTGTCGGTATCACCGCGCAAGAAATCCACGATATCGGACACCATCATATGGTCGGCGCCGTAATGGGCCGAGGCATGTTTGGCCTCCATCGTTGTATAGTCGGCGTTCAGAAGCGTGCTTCCATCCCGCGCGGTCGCCTTTAGATAGCCGCGCACAAAATCGCCCTCGGCCATCCCCAGACCGCCCATCACACAGAACCGGCGGTGTTCATCAGGCACATTGAGGTTGGTATGAAACGCAAGGCTGGACCCGCTGTCGTATTGGATCAACGCCGTTTGATAGTCGATGATGTCGCCGTCCGACCGGAACGGATCATCGACGCTTTCCCAAACGCTCGATTTGCGATGCATAATTTCGTTTTCCGCGTTTTGGGTCGGCGCAAGGTCCGGAACAAAGGATTTGCGCCCGCCAAAGCTTGCCACACGAACAGGCCGCGAGCCTGCGATCATGTTGTAGATGTCGATGTCGTGGCAGCATTTTTCGAGCATAAAGCCACCCGACCACGACGCCATCCGACGCCAATCGCGCATAAAGAATGCACCGTGATAGGGGCCGATGTGTTCGTTTGCCTCCATCGAGGTGATGGGCCCCAGCCGATCCAGAACCGACCGCAGATCGACCATATGCTGCGAATACCGCAACACAAGGCCAACCATCACACGGTCGGTGCCGTGTTCGGCCAACAGCGCGGCCAGTTCCATCGTTTCGGCCTGTGTGGTCACGACGGGTTTCTCTGCGAAAATCCGCACGCCCGCCGCAAGACCCGCCTTGATATGGTCCAGATGGAACGCATTGGGCGAGCCGACGAAGAACAGGTCTGGCGCGGTTTTCGCCAGCATTTCGTCGACCGTGTCGAACCGTGGTGTATCCAGACCGATCATATCCAGATGGGTCGGGTTTGGGTCAAAGAACCCCACAAATTCGGTTTCTGGGGCCGTCTCTTTCAAAATGGACAGGACATTTCCCGCCCGCAGGCCAATTCCAGCTACGGCAACGCGCATTCTATCCCCCTTATGCGACCAGTGCAGGCGCCTGAAGGCGGCGCAAAACGCGGCCATCCGCGTCAAAGACATGGCATGTGGCGGGATCAACGGACAGCGAAATGGTCTCACCGCGATCGACCTTGGCATCGCCGGCAAGGGTGGCGCAGAACTTGGTGTCCTCGCCGACCGATCCGTAGGCGATGGTTTCACCGCCCAAGCGTTCCAGAACACGAACGGCCATATCAAACCCGCCCGTGCCCATGGCGACATCTTCGGGGCGGATGCCGACCTCGACCGTTTGACCGACCAAATCGGGGCGGCCCTCAACAGGCAGGGCCATTTTGTGCCCGCCGGTCAATTCGACATCGACCTGCGTCGCTGTGGCCGCCAGAACCGTGGCCGGAACAAGGTTCATGTTCGGCTGGCCGATAAAGGTCGCTACAAACCGCGACGCCGGATGGTGATACAGTTCCATCGGGCTACCGAATTGTTCGACGCGCCCGCCGTTCAGAACCACGATACGGTCCGCCATGGTCATCGCCTCGACCTGATCGTGGGTCACATAGACCATCGTCGCGCTGAGGTCGGCATGCAATTGGCTCAGTTCAACCCGCATATCCCCGCGCAGGGCCGCATCAAGGTTGGACAGTGGTTCATCGAACAAAAACACCTTGGGTTCACGGACAATCGACCGGCCGATGGCGACCCGCTGACGTTGCCCGCCCGACAATTGACCCGGCTTTAGGTCCAGCTTGTCGGTCAATTTCAGGATCTCGGCCGCCTTTTTCACCTTTTGATCCAACAGCGCCTTTTCCATTTTCTGGACACGCAGCGGAAAGGCGATGTTTTCGTAAACGCTTAGGTGCGGGTAAAGGGCATAGGACTGAAACACCATGGAAATGCCGCGATCGACCGGATCGGCGGAACTGACGTCCATACCGTCGATCACAATCTGCCCCGAGGTGGTTTCCTCTAGCCCTGCGATGATCCGCAACAGCGTGGATTTACCGCAGCCGGACGGGCCAACGAAAACGACAAATTCCTTGTCTGCAATCGCCAGATTGATGTCGTGCAACACATGGGCTGTGCCGAATGACTTGTTGATCGCATTAAGTGTGAGGGTCGCCATTGTAAAACCGTCCGTCGAATATCGTATGTAGTAAGGGTGTCCCGGGCAGCCCTGGCGCCGCCCGAGACAGGGGAGGATGCTTAGAGAGCGTCGTCGAGTTCTTCGCCCGCAATCGTCACGAGGTTATCAACGCTGTCATCCTGCAGGATGATGCCCTGAACCATGTTGGTGAAAACCGACTGCAGCGATTTGAAGTCTTCGACCAGCGGCTCTGGTCCACCAGCGGCGATGCCAGCGGTGTACACTTCCCAGAATGCGTCGCCGACATAGTAAGGATCAGCAACACCCATCTTTTCGTATTGGAAAATCGGTGTCAGGCCCCAGCTTTGGTCGAGGTCATACTGTGCATCACCCGATGCCAGTGCCTGTGCCAGTTCTTGGGCTAGGTCTTCGTGACCCGATCCTTTGAACACAACAAGGCTATCGGTGATCAGGATGGTGCCGCTGTCACCCGATGGGCCCGCAGGAACCGGAACAGTGATCGCATTGATGTCTTCGTTGTGCTGACCGCGACCCCATGGGCCCTGAACGTACATGCCGATCTGACCGTCGTTGAACAGGTCTTTCAGCTGGTCACGTTCCCATGCGGTCGGGCCATCCTGCGATACCATCGCCAGTTTGCCGTAGAATTCCAGCGCTTCGCGGGTTTGATCGCTGTCCAGCATGTTTTCACCAGTTGCCGGATCAATAACCACACCACCGTTCGAATACAGGTAGTTCAGGAACTGGTGCATGGTGTTGTCAAAGTCTTTGCCCGCAAGACCGATACCCGCAGCATCGGTGTTGTTCTTGATGGCTTCGGCCATGGCATACATGTCGTCCCATGTTGCCGGTGCCTCACAGGTCATGCCAGCCGCCTCAACAAGGTCACAGTTGATATACAGCGCCTTGGTCGAGAACGCATGCGGATAGCCCCAGCGCGTGCCTTCGATGGTGACAGTGTTCAGGATGCCCGGCTGGTACATATCTTCCCAGTCGGCAGGGATTTCGGCAGGAACGATCAGGTCGTTATTGGCCAGCTGGCGCAGGGTCCGCGACCCCATATAGGCAATCGAGGGCGGATCGCCAGCGGCGGCCAGTGTCAGCGATTTGTCCTGACAGGTGCCCCAAGGCACAGCCTCTACGTTCACGGTCACACCGTCATTGGCCGCAACAAATGCATCAACCACCTTCTGGTCGGCCTCGCGGACCTCGCCGCCACACATGATAAAGTGCAGCTCGGTGCCATGGCCATCAGCGGCAGCAAAGGTTGCGACGCTCGACAGCAGAGCAGCCCCCATAGTCAATTTTACTAGCTTCATTTTCATACTCTCCCTTGGGTTGATTATTCCTTGACCGCACCAGCCGTCAGGCCTGCGACAAGGTATTTTTGAAGGAACAAGAAGATGACCATGACCGGCAGCACACCGACCAAGGCAGCGGCCATCATTTCGTTCCAGGTCACCGACTGATAGCCGATGAATTCGTACAGGCCTGCGGGCAGCGGCTGCAGCTCGCGTTCCTGATTGAATGTGATTGCGAACAGGAATTGCTGGGCATAGGCGCCGATAAAGACCGACACGCCGACAACGATCAGGCCAGGCACCGCAAGCGGCAGCACAACACGGCGCAGGGTGTACAGGCGGCTTGCGCCGTCGACGTATGCGGCCTCTTCCAGTTCGCGTGGAATTTTTTCCAAGTAAGACCGCAGCAGCCAGATCCCCGTCGGGATCAGAAATGCCACGCCCGGGACGATCATCGCCCAATAGGTATTCAGCAAACCAAGGCTGCGCAGGACCCGATACAGTGGGATCAGCAGCACCGCGCCGGTGAACATGTTCACACCCAAAAAGATCGCGAGCGAACCGTTTTTGAACGGGAAGTTCAGCCGCGCATAGGCATAGGCCGCAGGGACGACGAAGATCATCGTGATGCCGGTCACCATCGAGGCGATATAGACCGAGTTAAAGATATAGCGCCCCAGCAGCGGGACGGTGTCCCACATGTCGCGATAGGCCTGAAAACTGAAGTCGTCCGACCAGAATTGGTAAGGGCTGCGGAACAGGTGCTCTAGCGGGCGCAGGCTCGCCATGAACATTTCAAAAAACGGCAGCAGGATGAAGGTCAGGAACACCAGAACCGCCGCGTAGATGCCAACAAGCTGAAGCTTGGAATACCGGTCCATCATATCATTTCACCCCGTAGTGTTTGTTCACCTTGTTCAGGAAGAAAAGGTAGATGAGCGAGAAGACGGCCAGCAGGAACACAATGATCACAGCGCGTGCGGCACCTTCGCCGAATTTGTAATTGCCGATGGCGACCTTGTAGGTGTCTACGATCAGGGTGGTTGTCGCGCTGCGCGGGCCGCCCTCGGTCAGGATCCAGATCACCTCAAAGCTGTTAAAGGTCCAAATCGCGGACAGCAGCGCCATGGACACGATCACCGGCATGATCTGCGGGATCGTGATGCGGCGGAAACGGTACCAGCGCCCTGCCCCGTCAACCCATGCTGCCTCGTACAGATCACGGCTTACGCCCTGCATCGCGGCCAGTAGGAACAGCGTCACCATCGGGGTACCGACCCAGACGTCGGTGACAACAGCCGAATAAAACGCCGATTGTTTGTAAGCGAGGAATTCGAACGGGCCGTCTGTGATGCCCAGCGACATCATCGTACCCGACAGAACGCCAAAGTATCCGTTGTAGAGCCAAAGCCAGCCGATACAGCCAATCGCGATCGGAATGACCCACGGCGGCATGACCAAAACGCGGAACAAGGCGCGCCCCGGAATGGCCGCATTCAACAGCACCGCGCCGATCAGGCCCAGAACCAGCTTCAACCCAACCGACAGGAACATCCAATAGAAGGTCCGGACAACCGTCTGGTGGAATTTCCGACTATCGAGCAGGTCCTGATAGTTGGCCAGCCCAACATATTCCTCGCCGCCCAGACCCGCGTCCATAAAGGACAGGCGGATGGTTTCGGCCAAGGGCCATGCGACGATCACAGCAATGAACAACATTGCCGGACCCACCAGCATCCAACCAAAGACACCCTCGGGCAGAACGCGCCGCCGCCTGGCCGGCTGGCCACCTTGGATGTCGGTCAAAACCTCACTCATCTTTCCCCCAATCGCAGTCTCGAATCGTTGCGTTACACAAATGTTACCACGGACCGACCAAAAAACTACCAATGTAATACCAAAATATTTCCACAGCAAAAAACTGTACAAAAACATTTATTTATGCAGAAATTTTCACAGGCCTATTGCGCTGAGTCGCTTAATTGGTATTATTTTTTAAACCTTAACCACGGGTAGGAACCACATATGAACGTCTTTGATCCCAACGAATGGTTTCGCTCCGGTCGCGGCCCCCGGTATCAACAGCTTCACCGCCATATCGCTGCCGCGATACGGGCTGGCACCTTGGCGCCGAACGACCAACTGCCCCCCGAACGCGAGATAGCCGAGCTGGCCGACATCAGCCGCGTCACCGTCCGTAAGGCGGTCGCACTGCTGGTCGAAGAAGGGTTGATAGAACAACGGCAAGGCGCCGGTTCCTTTGTCAGCTCTGGCTCGCCGCGCCTTGAACAATCGCTGTCGTCGCTGGTGTCGTTTACCGAAACGATGCAGGCGCGCGGCATGACAGCGACCTCGGTGGTATTGTCGCAGGGATTGTTCCCACCCACACCCGACGAAATGATGGCGCTGGGTCTTGCCACCCATGACAAGGTCGCGCGGATCAACCGTCTGCGCAGTGCAGATGGCAAACCTATCGCGCTGGAAAATTCGTCGCTGCCGCGCGATATTCTGCCCGACCCAAGCAAGGTTTCGACCTCGCTTTATGACCAGTTGCGCAAATCTGGCAATGCGCCGACCCGCGCGATGCAGCGCGTCACCGCCATCAACCTGTCCCCTGCCGACGCCGAAAAAATGCAACTGCCCGAAGGGTCCGCCGTGCTGCAGATCGTCCGGACCGGCCACCTGGCGTCTGGACGCACGATCGAGCTGACAAGCGGGCTCTATCGCGCTGATATTTATGACTTTGTTTCCGAACTCAGGCTTTAAAATCCATGCAATTCAACTGCCACATTGACGGGTCGCACATCATCTGCGACCTCAAGACAAACTACGACATATCCAAGCCGATTTTGGGCTTTGCCGCCATGGCGCCGATAAAGGCGATTGAGGGCGGGCTGACTGTTCAATCAATCGGGAGTTATTGCGAAACCGCCCTGCCCGACCTGACGGCAGGCCGCGCGCACCGGATTGTTCTGGAATATGACGGCGGACATAAGCCAGCCAACCGCGCATGGCTGCCGATGGGGCCGCACCTGATGGTTGGCGACCGCCGGATTGACCTGCCCGTTGGGCCATTGGGGTGTCACCCCCAACCGTTTCCAACCCAGACAACGGACGGTGCGCTGCCTGTGATCCCGCAGCCTTTGCACTGGGTCCCGACCGGCGACACGATCCTGACGAACGGGTTTGCGGCGACCGATCCGGCGCTGCGTGCGGTTGCCTCGCTCGCCGAGCGGCGTGGGCTGCGTTTTGCCGGCGACCTGCCGGTCACGCTTGAAACCGCCGACTTGCCAACCGATGCCTATGAAATCGACATTCAGCCCACCGCCGTCACGATCAAGGCATCGGGCTATGGCGGTAGGTTTTATGCCGGGATCACCCTGCTGCATCTGGCGCAGGGCGGCACCCTGCCCTGCGGCACGATCAAGGACGCCCCGCGCTTTGACTGGCGGGGACAGCACCTTGATACCGCGCGTCACTACTATGCGCCCGAAACCCTGACCCGCCTACTAGACCTGATGGCGCTGTATAAATTGAACCGGTTCCATTGGCACTTTGCCGATGACGAAGCGTTCCGGCTTGAGGTCGAGTGTTTCCCAGAGCTGTGGCAACAGACGGCCCATCGCGGCCAAGGACATCTGCTGCCCGCGCTGTTTTCCGACAGCGCCAGCGCAGGCGGCACCTATTCCAAAGCCACAGCACAACAGATCATCGCCCATGCGGCCGAGCTGAACATTGAGGTTCTGCCGGAAATCGAGGTGCCCGCCCATGCGCTGGCCCTAATCCGTGTGTTCCCCGACCTGAAAGATCCGTCCGACAATGGCGCGGAAACCAGCGTTCAGGGGTATCGGGACAATGTGATCAACCCCGCCATGGCGCGCACATGGGACGTGACCGAGGCATTGGCCAAAGAGGTCGGCGCCCTGTTTCCGTTTGGGCATTTGCATCTAGGCTGTGACGAGTTGCCCCATGACACATGGATGGGGAGCCCTAAGGCCCGCGCCCTTATGGCCGAGCATGATCTGGACACCACCGATGACCTGCAAGGGTGGATGATGGAACGGCTGGCGAAAACCGTTCTGTCCAATGGGCAACGCCCCTGCGCATGGGAAGAGGCCGCCAAGGGCAAGAACGGCGGCATCGGCAATTGCACGATCCTATTTAGCTGGACGGGCCAAGGCCCTGGTGTGGACGCCGCGCGCGCCGGATATGACGTTGTGATGAGCCCAGCCCAGCATATCTATCTGGACATGGCACATACCGGCGACCCCGACGACTGGGGCGCCTCTTGGGCGGCCTTTGTGAACCTATCGGACACGGTCAATTGGGACCCGATCCCAGACCCTGACATTGCGAATCGCATTCTGGGCGTCGAAGGCACCTTCTGGTCCGAATTCACAACGCAGGACGATCAGATCTGGCCGATGTTGCTGCCCCGCATCTGTGGCGTTGCGGTTCAGGCATGGCACCAAACCCGCCCAGAAACCGATGCGTTTCTGGGGTGGGTTGCGACACAGTCATGGGTTCTGGATGCCTATGGCGTTGCGCGCGCCTAATCGGCCTGACTGGACAAAATCTCGATCACCATGGCGGAGGACCATGTAAAATGGGCCCCGCCACAAGGTTCCGCCGTATGGGGATCGTAATATTCGGCAAAGCCCAGCGCGCTGAGAACACTGTCCCAGTTCCATTGAAACGGATAGAGCCCATGCGCCGGTCCGGTATTGGTGTCGCGCATGACCCTTTTGGCCCGTTCGATGATTTCGTCTTTCATAGTCACCTAAACTGACGGCTTGGGGCGTTTTGGGATTAAACCAACGGATACGATCCTGTTGAGGGGCAAGTCGGATCACGCAATAGCGGGGCGCGTTGCGATCACCGCAAAACCGACGGCCAAGCTGGCGTGCACGACCAAAGCACCAACAGCCAACGGCGCGCTAAAGGCGTCAAAGCTGGGCATCGCCGACCACAGGCTGCCCATCGCGCCCAGACCATGAAATACCGCAAATCCAATCGCGGCATAGCGTGCCGCGGGCGATTGCACCCCGGCCCAGACCAAAATGATCGCCCCCAAAACGCCCAAGGACAAAAGCGCGCTGCCCATAAAGCGGAACGCGATGGTCAATTGCACGGATTGTTCGGCAATTTGTTCGGGGGTCTGGGATGAGGATGCCCCTAACAAATAGGCGCTGGCCCCAAAGGCCAGTTCAAACAGGGTGTGGACAGCAAAGACGGCAATGGCGAACAGTTTCATGATAGCTCCGGCGTTTGGATCAGGGATGGCCAGACCTGCCATGACTGTGGCCGCCGGACCTTATATTTACACTGTAAATATCAGATTTCAGATCGGAACATGACTCGTCAAGAAAAATATTTACACTGTAAATATTGGGCATCATATTTGCCCCATGACACGTTCCAAATCCTATCATCATGGCAACCTGAAAGAGGCGCTGATCCAAGCAGGGCTTGAGATCCTAGAGGAAAAAGGACTGACCGGCCTCACGCTCAGATCCTGCGCGATCAAGGCAGGTGCCAGCCACACCGCCCCACAAAACCATTTTGGCAATCTTGCGGGCCTACAGACCGCAATCGCGGCGCGGGGCTATGATCGGATGTATGACCGGATGATGCGTGAGGTGGACGCGGATGCGCCTTTGGACGTGCTGCGTCATGCGGCGCTTGCCGGTTATGTCGGATTTGCACAGGACGAACCGGGCCTGTTTGAATTGATGTTTTCGCGTCACCGCACCAAAAGCGACGATCCCGACCTGCTTAGCAGCGCAGGGCGATGTTTTGCGGTCCTTGCCAAATGTTCGGCCGGTCTGGATTGGTCTAAATCCGACGCGCCCAACGCCGCCCTGCGGGCACAAATCCTACATTGGTGCATTGTCCAAGGGTTTGCTCAGCTGAAAATCGCGGGCAAGCTGGACAAGGGCGCTATGAAAGATGTCGAAATTTTCGATATTTTTCCGGACTTTACCTACGGTGGCGACGGCCTTTGATCGCCCTGCGGTTCTGACCTTCAATCACAGCTTAGCCTCAGCGCGCAATTGTATCGTTTCTCTTTGAAATGATGATTTGCCACGCTTCGCAAAACGGTGCGAGACATTAGGGCATAGCATGAAGGTCGGCTTTGTGGGGTTGGGAAATGTGGGCGGCAAGCTATGCGGCAGCCTGATCAGAAACGGCAAGGACGTGACGGTCCTTGACCTTAACCCCGATCTGGTTGCCAGTTTCGTGGCCAAAGGGGCGCGGTCTGCGGATACCCCCGCCGCGCTGATGGCCGCCTGTGACGTTGTGATTACCTGCCTGCCCTCGCCTGCTGCCTGCAAATCGGTTCTGACCGACATGTTGCCTTCGGTCGGGCCGGGCAAAATCTGGCTGGAAATGTCGACTACGGACCACAGCGCGATGATGGATCACGCCAAAATGGTGCAGGACCGTGGCGGGATGGCCGTGGACTGTCCCGTTTCGGGGGGCTGCCACCGTGCCGATACCGGAAATATTTCGATCTTTGCCGGTTGTGACCGCGCCACGTTTGAAACCGTTCTGCCGATCCTGACGACCTTGGGGCGGCGGGTTTTGCACACCGGCGAGGTTGGAACAGCCTCGATCCTAAAGGTCGTGACCAACTATCTGGCGACCGCCAATCTGGTATCCGTCTGCGAAGCGCTGGTGACGTCCAAGGCTGCGGGCATGGACATGAATGTGGCCTATGAGGCGATCAAGATATCCTCGGGCACGTCGTTTGTGCATGAAACGGAATCCCAAGTCATCCTGAACGGATCGCGGGATATTTCGTTCACGATGGATCTGGTGTCCAAGGATATCGGGCTGTTTCAATCCATCGCCGACAGTGCCGGTGTTCCGTTGGAGATTTCGCCTTTGCTGAATGAAATCTTCCGCGATGGTCAGGACCGATATGGCCCGCGCGAATTATCCCCGAACATCATCAAACGGCTAGAGGATGCCACGGGGCTAAGCGTGCGCGCACCCGGTTTTCCGCCTGAAATGGTCGACGATGAGCCCGAAGAGCCCGGATACGAAGTAACCCCGCAGGGTTTGCCAACTCGCACAGCAGCAGAATGAGGTTTTGATGTTGAACCCCGCAACCGCAAACATCGAATACTGGCAAGAACGCACCGATCTGGCGGCAACGTTCCGGTGGACCGAACGCCTGAACATGCACGAAGCCGTCGCAAACCATTTTAGCTATGCGGCGGATGACAGCGGCACGCGCTTTTTGATCAACCCCAACCAGAAACATTTTTCCCAGATCCGCGCGTCGGACCTTTTGTTGCTGGATGCCAATGACCCCGACGTATTGGATCGCCCTGACGCGCCGGACATCACCGCATGGGGATTGCATGGTTCGGTGCATCGTCACTGCCCCCACGCGCGCTGTGTGATGCATGTTCATTCGATGTTTTCCACCGTTCTGGCCTGTTTGGCCGATAGCACCCTGCCTCCGATTGATCAGAACACAGCGACGTTTTTCAATCGCATCGTTGTCGACGAAAATTTTGGCGGTTTGGCGCTTGAGGACGAAGGCGCGCGCTGCGCTGCGCTTCTGACTGATCCCAAGAAAAAGGTGATGATCATGGGAAACCACGGCATCCTCGTGTTGGGGGACAGCATCGCCGATACGTTTAACCGGATGTATTATTTCGAACGGGCCGCCGAAACCTATATCCGCGCCCTGCAAACCGGCCAGCCCCTTAGGATCATCCCCGATGACATCGCCGAGGCAACCGCCCGCGATCTGGAAAACTACCCCGGTCAGGCCGACGCGCATCTGACCGCCATTCGCGACATTCTTGACGCTGAAAACTCAAACTACGCGACCTAATGGACCCGAACGATGACAACACGCGCTGTTTCCCTATCCCAGACCGGTTTGACCATCACGCTTGATGGTGTGGACACGTATTTCAACTATTGCTGGCTGCGCGAAGCCTGCCCCAGCTGCATCGAGCCGCAGACCCGTGAACGGTTCTTTGACATTTCGTCACTGGAAAATTTGCCGACCGCGCAAAAAGCATGGGCAAACGACACGACCCTATTTGTCGACTGGACGGACGAGGCGTTGATCAGCGAAATTCCGATCGACACGCTGCGCAGTATCGGGCGCGACGATCCGGCCGAGCTGCCGCGTAATCTGTGGTACAGCGATTTCATGCCCCGCATTGTGCGGGTCCCCAAATCGGCGGTGATGTCGGATAAATCCGCCCTCGCCCAACTGACCCGCGCCCTGATCGAAGACGGGATCGCCATCGTCACAGGCATGGAAAAAAACAACGACAGCCTGCCGGAACTGGTGAACACAATCGGATCGATCACCCCATCGGCCGAAGGTCTGTTTTTCGATGTTCGGGTCGAGATTGAGCCGACCAACCTTGCGTTTACGGCGGGCCCTTTGGAAATGCACACCGACCTGCCCGGCGAAGAGGCCGCCCCCGGCGTGCAGTTCCTGCATTGCCTCGAAAACTCGGTCGAGGGTGGATTGTCGCTGTTCCTTGATGGCGCCGCAGCGGCCGAAGCCCTGCGGGCCGAGGACCCAGAGGCGTTCGATCTGTTGGCCAGCTATGACATCCCGTTTTTCTATCGCCATGATAATTGGGACTATCGATCCCACCAGCGCGTGATCGAAACCGACCCCGAGGGCCGCGTGACCGGCGTGACGATTTCGCAGCATTTGCAGGACAATATGGACCTGCCTCAGACGTTGTTGGATACCTATTATCCGGCCTTCATCAAGTTCCTGAAACTGATGCAAGAGGATCGGTTCCTGATCCGTTTCCGATCCGAGGCTGGCAACTGTGTCGTGTTTGACAACCACCGGATTGTGCATGGCCGAGAAGGCTATGTCGCCGATAGCGGCAAACGGCACCTGCGCGGATGCTATACTGACCGCGGCGCGCTGCGCAGCACCTATCGCATGATGGTTAAGGCCGGTTTTGACGGTCTTGCACCGGCACAAGAGGACGCGATTGCCTAGGGCGTTGCCCCCGCTGAATGCGGGGGCGCACCGACATCAGGCGATGAAGGGTGCGGTGACCTTCACCTCTTGGTAATCCTCTAGGCCAAAGGTCCCGCCTTCGCGCCCGATACCCGACTTTTTATAGCCGCCAAAGGGCGATCCATAATCCGACCCACGCCCATTGATCGAAATCACCCCCGCACGCAGCCGCCGCCCGACACGGGCAGCGCGGCCCGCATCGCCGGTTTGGATATAGGCGGCCAGCCCGTATTCGGTATCATTGGCCATCGCGATGGCCTCTTCCTCGGTGTCGAAGGGGATCATGACCAAGACAGGACCGAAGATTTCCTCTTGAGCGATGCGCATTTCGTTACGGACGTCTGCAAATATCGTGGGCCGGACATACCACCCGACCTCAAGCCCTTCGGGTTTGCCCAATCCCCCCGCCAGAAGGGTCGCGCCTTCGTCGATGCCCAGCGCAATCATGGCCTGCACGCGATCATATTGAATTTGATCGAACACAGGGCCGATGTGGTCGCCGTGCTGCGCCGGATCGCCGACCACTTGCGCCTCGGCGGTGGCTTTGGCGATTTGAAGCGCCCGATCATAAACGCTCCGCTCGATCAGCATGCGGGTCGGCGCATTGCACGACTGACCCGAGTTATAAAAGCAATCCGACACACTGGCCGCGACACGCGTTTCCACATCACAATCCGCAAACACAAGGTTCGGGGACTTACCGCCAAGTTCCAGCGTCACCTTTTTGATCCCTGCCGCCGCGTCCTGCGACACCTGAACACCTGCCCGCGTCGAGCCGGTAAAGGACATCATCGCAATATCAGGGTGACGGGACATCGCCGCCCCGACCGTCGGCCCATCCCCCTGAACAAGGTTGAACACACCCGCCGGATACCCCGCTGCCTCGACAATCTCGGCGTATATCTGGGCGGACAATGGCGTATGTTCGGATGGTTTTAGAACGCAGGTCGCCCCAACGGCCAAGGCGGGCACGACCTTGAGCGCGATTTGATTGATGGGCCAGTTCCAAGGGGTGATCATGCCGATGACGCCAATCGGTTCGCGGCTGAGCCTGTCGCCATTTGGCAGGATCGTTTCCTCGTGCTGTGATTTCAGCGCCTCGATGAACGATGTCAGATGGCCAATACCGCTGTCGGCCTGCACCTCATATGACATCGTTGCAGGGGCACCCATTTCGGCGGTCATTGCCTCGGCCAGATCCTGTTGCCGTTTGCGTGTCTCAAACAAAAGCCTGTCCAGCAGCGCCAGCCGCTCGGCCTTTGAGGTCATGGAAAACCCGTCGAACGCCGCTTTCGCTGCGGCGACGGCGCGATCCACGTCAACTGCGTTGCCGAGTGTCAGCGTCCCGATCTGGGCATTCAGCGCAGGATTCATAATGGGCATCGTGCCGGTTCCGACCGGCGCGACCCAGTCGCCGCCGATGAAAAATTTGTCGATGGTATGCATTTTGGTTCCTAGAACGGTTGTGGGGTCACAGGATCGGGCGACATGGTCAAATGCAGCTCGGTTCCGGTATAGGGGGACGCGGCAATCGCGGCGTCATCCAGTTCAACACCCAAGCCGGGCGCCGTCGGCGGGCGGATGTAACCTGCGTCCCAATCGATCGTGGTTTTGAGGCAGGACATATAAGGCCCCGAAAACGTTCCGATGCTTTCAAGGATCAGGAAATTGGGGCTGCAGGCCGCCAGCTGAATATTGGCTGCCGCGACAACCGGACCGCAATAAAGGTGCGGCGCGATTTGCACCTGCCGCGTCTGGGCCATGCCAGCGATCTTCTTGGCCTCTAGCAATCCGCCAACGCGGCCAAGGTTCATCTGTAGGATTGAGGCCGCGCCGGTTTCGATCATGCGGGCAAATTCATGTTTGGTGCACAGACGTTCCCCTGCCGCGACGGGGATCGCGGTGAAACGCGCAACCTCGGCCATATCAGCGGGGTTTTCCGGCGGGATCGGTTCCTCAAACCAAAGGGGATCATAGGCCTCAAGCCGCCGCGCCATACGTTTTGCGCCGGACACGGTGAATTGGCCATGCGTGCCAAACAGCAGATCGGCCCGATTGCCGATGGCGGCGCGGATACGTTTGCAAAATGCCTCGGACCGGTCCAAATCCTCTAGCCGTGGCTGATGCCCGTCATAGACGGAATATGGCCCCGCCGGATCGAACTTGATCGCTGTGAATCCCAGATCGACCGCCGCCAGTGCCGCCTCAGCCGCCATGTCGGGATCGTCATAGACGCTGGGCGCGCCCGGATCGGGGTATACATCACCGTGTGCAGGATAGAGATAGGTGTAACTGCGCAACCGGTCATGCACCTGCCCCCCAAGCAGTTGGTACACGGGCTGATCTGCGGCTTTGCCGATGATATCCCAACAGGCCATTTCAAGACCGCTTAGAACCCCCATCACCGTCACATCGGGGCGCTGTGTGAACCCTGCGCCGTAGGCCCGATGCCACATCTTTTCGATGTGATGCGGGTCACTATCGTGAAAATGGCGGGCGAACATATCCTGCGCCATGGCACAGACGACATCGGGCCCAAAGGTCGCGTTATAGATTTCGCCAACTCCCGTGATGCCGCACCGCGTTGTCAGCCGGACAAAGATGAAATAGCGCCCGCCGTGGCGCGGAGGTGGGTTGCCAAAAACAAAGGTTTCGATCCGGTCAAGTTGCATGAACGCTCCTTTGATGGGGGATTTGGTCGGCGATGATCATCTGCGCCGCGCGCATGGCCAACATCATAGTCGGGGCATTTGTGTTGCCCGAGGTCACAGCCGGAAAAACCGACGCATCGACAACGCGCAGGCCCTTGACCCCATGCACACGGCAGCGACTATCGACAACCGAAGTGGCCCGATCCCGCCCCATTCGGCAGGTCGAGGTCGGATGGAACACTGTCGAGGCTCTGGCGCGGAAATCCTCTAACGCGTTTTCGGCATCGGGCAGCGGTGTGATAGCCCGCCCTGTCACCGCCGCCAGGCTGGCGGCTGCCGCAAGGCGACGGATGGCCTGAACCGAACGGATCGCGCCCTGTTGATCATAGTCGGCACTCAGCGAATTCGGGTGAATTTCCGGGGCGGCGTTTGGATCAGGGGTCGTGATACGCACCTCACCGCGACTTTGCGGCCGGCACAGTTGCGCCGACAATAAAAACCCAGCGCTGCGTTCCGTGCGCGGTTTGCCGGCCGCGTTGAACCAATAAGACATCGGGTTGCAATAGACCTGCAGGTCCGGCGCGTCCAAATCGGGTGACGATTTCGCATAACCCCCGACCTGATTGACCGGAACCGCAAGGGCCCCGCGACGCCAGAGCAAATACTGCAGCCCGGCAACCCCGCGCGGGACAATCCGGCCCAGAATATTGTTCAACGTGGGTCGCTTTGCGCGAAATTGATAGCTCACCGCCAGATGATCCTGAAGCCCCTGCCCCACCTGCGGCACATCCGCGACCACAGGAACCCCAAGCGCCTGAAGTCGCTGTCCGCCCCCAATGCCGGATAGCGTCAACACCTTGGGCGAGTTGATTGCCCCTGCGGATAAAACCACCTCGGCGCGGGCCTGCACGGTTTCGACGGTGGTCCCGACATGATACCGAACGCCTATTGCGCGGCCATGGCGAACGATTACCTTTTCAACCACGGCGTTGGTCACACACCGGACATTCGGACGCCGCAGTGCGGGCCGCAAAAACGCATCGGCGGCGGAAAATCGAACGCCGTTCCGAACCGTTGAACGATAGTAGCCGATCCCTTGGTCGGCCAAGGTGCTGGGATCATCCACTACAGGCAGGCCGCAGTCCCGACCGGCCTGTAAAAACCGTTCCGAAAACGGGTTCATCTGATCGCTCAGGTCCGTGACATGGACGGGGCCGCCCAATCCCATGCGGTTTTCCATCTGCTCAAAGGCGGGCCGCACATCGGACCACCCCCAGCCCGTTGCCCCGGACCGCGCCCAGTCATCGAAATCGATCGGGAGCCCCCGCATATACGCCATCGCGTTGATCGAACTGGATCCCCCCACAACGCGGCCCCGCGGCCAATAGACCGACCGCCCCTGCAAACCGGGGTCCGGCTGTGTGTGATAGGCCCAGTTCAGCGCCCGGTTTCTGAAATTCATCGCATAGCCGACGGGCACCTTGATCCAAAGGTTGCGATCAGCGCCGCCTGCCTCGATCACCAGAACGCTGTAGCGGCCACAGCGGGACAGCCCGTCGACAACGGCGCACCCCGCCGATCCGGCGCCTATCACCACAAAATCATATTCTGCGTCCGACATGACCTGTCCCAAATGCGTTCGGGTCGATGTCACCAAAGGATGCCCACAACCACAATCAATGGGATTGGGTGCAAAGGGGGCAATTCCTTTGAAACACAAACGCTTGCCCCAAACCCCTGTCCTGCGCATTCTAAAGGTGGTTACGTTTCTGAAAGGGATCTTGGGTGCGTCTTCCTCATTTGGCATGGCTGCGCGCCTTCGAAGCAGCCGCCCGTCACAGCAGTTTTTCCGATGCCGCAGGCGAACTGCACCTGACCCCTGCCGCCGTTAGCCAGCAAATTCGCCTGTTAGAACAGCACCTTGGGGTTCAGCTATTTCGCCGATTGCCACGAGGCGTGACCCTGACAGACGTGGGTCAGGCCTATGCCCTGCCGATCCGGCGATCCTTTGTTGAAATGCAGGACGCGACCGAGGCGCTGTTTACTGTCAACCGGAACAAGCGGGTCCGCGTGCGCGCCTCAATCAGCTATGCGACCTTGGTACTGGCACCGCGACTGGGCGAATTTCGGGCAGCGCACCCCGATATTGATATCGAACTGTCCACCGCCGTGTGGTCGGATCGCATGGACAGCGACGGTATCGATTTCGACATCCGCTATGGGCGCGGTCAATGGCAGGAAAACCAGATCATTTCGCTGGGCGAAGAAAACGCCATCCTCGTGACCCACCCGTCCAACCTCGTCCCTGATGCCGCAATTGGGGATATTTTGGCCAAAGGCATTGTGCCGATCATCGGGTCCGAGGTGGAATGGACCCGCGCGTTGCAACACTTGGATATCGGGTCAGCCCTGCCGCCAACACTGGCCAAGGTGGATTCGTCCCTGATGGCGCTGCAAACCATTGCGGCGGGCGCTGGCACAGCCCTGATTTTCGAAAGCCTCGCAAAACCATTTATCGACCGCGGCGAGCTGGCACCACTTTGCGACGTCAGATTCTCGATCAATGACAACTACTATCTGGTCCGCCGCGATGGCACCGCAGGCCTGCCCGAGCTGATCGCCTTTCAGGATTGGCTACAGGGTGGGAAAAGTTGACGCAAAATCACCTTGATCCCCCAATCGCGCCAAAAGACGCCGTTTTTGAGGTCATGACCACAGCAACGCTGCCCCAACCAAGTTTGCAACAGGACACACCGATGGCGTCAAAACCGTTAAAACGCTGTACATGTTGGAAAATGGTGCCCCCACACGGACTCGAACCGCGGACCCACTGATTACAAATCAGTTGCTCTACCAGCTGAGCTATAGGGGCACTGCGGGGGCGTTTAATTGGTTGTGCGGGGGTGTGCAAGCCCCTCTTGAACAGAATTACAAAATGTATGCGAACGAACCGGTTTACACCGAAGGGGCCATATGTTCTGTTTGCGTCATCCAAGTTCCAAAAGCGTCGTTTTTGGGCAACATGTGGAATTAAGAGTCGGTCGACACTAGGATGGTATAACCGACTACGCAAAAAAAGAACAAAGTACTCTGGAGGTATGAAATGAAAAAACTCGGCACCCTAGCCGCTCTGGGCCTGAGTGTAAGCTTCGCCGGCGCTGCCATGGCAGACGAATGTGGCGATCTGACCATTGCTGAGATGAACTGGCCATCGGCTGAACTGATGGCAAACGTCGACAAGCTGATCCTTGAAACAGGATACGGCTGCGAAGTTGAGCTGGTATCGGGCGCGACCGAAACCACCTTTGCGTCGATGAACGAAAAAGGTGAACCAGACGTTGCACCAGAACTCTGGGCGAACGCGGTTCGCACCCTGCTGGATATCGGCGTTGACGAAGGCCGCATGCATGTTCTGAACAACGGCCCGATCACTGGTCTGGGCGAAGGTTGGTGGGTCACACCTGCATTCGCAGCTGCGCATCCAGAGCTGGACACTGTTGAGAAGATCCTCGAACACCCAGAGCTGTTCCCATATGCCGAAGACGAGTCGAAAGGCGCCTTTATGGGCTGCCCGGCTGGCTGGGGCTGTCAGCTGGTGAACGCCAACCTGTTCCGTGCCTTTGACATGGAAGAAAAAGGTTGGGTTCTGGTTGATCCGGGTTCGGCCGCTGGTCTGGACGGTTCGATCGCCAAAGCAGCAGAGCGTGACGAAAACTGGCTGGGCTACTACTGGTCGCCAACGTCGCTGGTTGGCAAATACGGTCTGACCATGATCCCGTTCGAAGCTGGATGGGCTGGCGAGGACAACTGGAACAACTGTGTTGCACTGGCCGAACAGGACTGTGCGGATCCACAGCCAACCGCGTGGACTGAATCGGTTGTTATGTCGGTTGTGACCGACAACTTCATGCAGGTTGGCGGCGTTGCCTCGACCTACTTTGAGAACCGCGTGTTCCCAGGTGAAGTCATGAACGGCATGCTGGTTTACATGAGCGAAAATCAGGCAAACGGCGAAGATGCAGCCTACTACTTCCTGGAAACCTACCCAGAAGTTTGGGGCGCATGGGTGTCGGAAGACGTCGCTGCGATGGTTCAGGGCGAGCTTTAATCTCGGGCCACACACATAGCGGGGGGAAGTGTCTTCCCCCCGCTTTTTTTGCATCTGCCACCAAGGTAGAAACAACAAAAATAGGACGCCAACATGTGGGAATTCCTCACTGAGTTTCCGGCGATGGGACGCCGCGACCTGTCCGAATTCAAGAAAGCAGTTGATGAGGCTTTCAAAGGATTTACGCGGACCTATGGCGAAGCTCTTGAAAACTTCTTTGATCCTCTTCTGAAATTTCTTGTCGGCCTTGAAAAGCTATTGCTAGCAATCCCTTGGCCTTTGATCCTGATCCTTGTGGGCGGTCTTGCCTGGCTGGGATCACGGTCGTGGAAAATCACCATTCCTTCGGTTCTGGCCTTTGTCGCTATCGGCATTCTGGACATGTGGGAAGAAACCATGGCGACGCTTGCGATCATTTCGGTTGCAACGCTGCTGTGTATCGTTATCGGCATTCCGATCGGCATTTTGATGGCGCGCTCGAACCGCGCACAGGCGATCGTCACGCCGATCCTTGATATTATGCAAACGATCCCGTCGTTCGTTTACCTGATCCCAGTGGTTATGTTGCTAGGCATTGGTAAGGTACCGGGTCTGTTGGCCGTGTGTATCTATGCCCTGCCCCCGATTGTTCGTCTGACGAACCTTGGCATCCGCCTTGTGGACAAGGACGTGCTTGAGGCCGCAGACGCCTTTGGCGCAAGCCCGCGACAAAAACTGTGGGGTGTTCAGGTTCCGCTGGCGCTGCCGAACATTTTTGCAGGGGTGAACCAAACCATCATGATGGCCCTGTCCATGGTTGTTATCGCGTCGATGATTGGCGTTAAGGGCCTTGGCAAACCTGTGCTTCAGGCTGTGTCGAACCAGTATCTGGCACAGGGTCTGTTGTTCGGTCTGGCGATTGTTGCGCTGGCGATCATCTTTGACCGCGTATCGCAGGCCTACGGTAAACGACTGCAAAACTATCGCACGGGGCACGGAAATGACTGACGCCAAGGTAAAAATTAAAAACCTCTACAAAATCTTTGGCAACACTCCGACCAAGGTTCTGCCCAAAGTTCAGCAAGGCATGTCCAAGCCTGATCTGCTGGAACAAACCGGACATGTCTTGGGCATCCATGACGTGTCGCTGGATATTCCGGAAAAGCAGCTTCAGGTCATCATGGGCCTGTCGGGGTCAGGGAAATCCACCCTGATCCGCCACATCAACCGCCTGATCGAACCCACGGCGGGCGAGATTATGGTTGATGGTCAGGACGTGATGTCGATGAACGACGCAGACCTTCGGGAACTGCGCCGGTCCAAGATGTCGATGGTGTTCCAGAAATTCGGCCTGCTGCCGCACCGCAAAGTGATCGAAAACGTCGCCTATGGCCTATCGATCCAAGGTGTAGCCGAGGACGAGGCAAGCAAACGGGCAATGCATTGGATCGACCGTGTTGGCCTGTCGGGGTATGAACAGCATTTCCCCGGTCAATTGTCGGGCGGCATGCAGCAGCGTGTCGGTCTTGCCCGCGCGCTGGCCACGGATGCCGACATCCTGCTGATGGACGAAGCCTTTAGTGCGCTTGATCCGTTGATCCGCTATGACATGCAGTCGATCCTTCTGGAACTGCAAGAAGAGCTGCACAAGACGATCATCTTCATCACACACGATCTGGACGAGGCGCTGCGCCTTGGTGACAACATCGCAATCCTGCGGGACGGCGCATTGATCCAAGAAGGCAACGCACAAGAAATCGTGCTGAAACCTGCGGATGATTATATCGCCGACTTTACCAAGGACATTAACCGTGGTCGCGTTATTCGCCTGCACGGTCTGATGGATCCGGTATCGGGTGATTTCAACGGTCCAACCCTGCCCAGTTCAACCGTTCTGGAAAAGGCGCTGGGGCCACTGGCGAATGCACCGGACCAAACGGTTGGTGTCACGGACAAAGACGGCAAGGTCGTTGGTACGCTGACAATTCAGACCGCGGTCAACGCATTGCACGCCTAAGCTAGCGGTTGGCCCGCGCCAGCAGGCCAACGGCGAACAGCCCCACGATACAAATCATCAGCGCGGCTGGTGCAGCCTCGGGCAACAGCTCGAGGCTTGCTTTTTCGTACACCCGCGTTGCCAGCGTGTTGTAGTTGAACGGCCGTAGCAGCAGGGTTGCAGGCAATTCCTTGACGCTATCCACGAACACCAACAACAGGGTCGATCCGATCGAGGCACGCAGCAACGGCGCATAGACCCGCCGCAGCGCACCGCCCGCCGTTTGACCAAGGGATCGGGCCGCCATCGGCAGGCTGGGCGATACACGGCCCAGCGCCGCATCCGCCGCGCCCTGCGCAATCGCAAAGAACCGAACCACATAGGCAATCACCAAGGCCGCCGCCGTACCCGTCAACATCAGGCCCGGATCCCAACCTGTCAGCGCCAAAATCCCGTCGGCCAGTTTGTTGTCAAAGGCCGCGAGCGGCACAAGGATACCGATGCCCAGGATAGCCCCCGGAACGGCATACCCAATGGCCGTTACCGGCATCAGCAGGCGGGGCAATTGTTTGCCACTCATCCGGACGCCATAGACCATCAAAAGCCCGCCCAACACGGTCAGAACAGCCGCCGCCGCGCCAACAATCAACGTGTGCGACAGGGCCCGCAGCAGGCCCGGCTCAACCCATTGATCCGCATGGACCGAGTTGCTGATCAAAACACCGACCGGCAGCAAGAACCCAACGAACAGCGGAATGAAACACGCAAGCGTGGCAAGCCAAGCCGACACGCCGGTCAACGGCAGGCTGGTCACAGGGCGCTGGCCACGTGCGGTGTTGAAAACACGGCTGCGACGGCGCGAGATTTTTTCCAGCGTCACAAGGATCACCACCAACGACAGGACCAGCGTCGCAATCTGCGCCGCACCGCCCAGATTTCCGGCCTGAAGCCACGTCGTGAAAATCCCTGTGGTCAGGGTTTGGACCGCAAAATAGTCGAATGTGCCAAAATCGTTGACGGTTTCCATCATGACAACCGCGGTGCCCGCCGCGATTGCAGGTCGCGCCAAGGGCAGACCGACGCGGAAAAACCGCCCCCAAGGGCCGACGCCCAAGGCGCGCGCGACCTCGTACCCTGCCCCGCTTTGTTCGCGGAACGCGGCGCGGGCCAATAGATAAACGTATGGAAACAATGATGCGCTGATCACGACGATCGCGGCCCAGCGCGCCCGAACGGGCGGGAACCAATAGTCCGCCGGTGTTTTCCAGCCAAAGAAATCGCGCAGCGCGGTCTGAACCGGTCCCGCATATTCCAGCAGGTCAACCATTGCATAGGCGCCGACGTATCCCGGCACGGCCAATGGCATCAGCAGCGCCCACTGGAGCCACTTGCGTCCGGGAAACTGATACATCACGACCAGCCAAGCGGCCCCCGTGCCAATCAACGCGGCCAACGCGCCAACGCTGAACATCGCCACAGCCGTGTTCGACAAATACCGCGGCAAGGTTGTAGAAACCAAATGCGGCCATATGTTTTCTGTCGGGGTCAGGGCAAACCAGACCACAGCACATATCGGCAGCAGGACAAGCGCGGCAATCAGGGCCGCCCCCACAGACCAGGGATCGATCCGGATACGTGTCGCGTTCGGGGCCATTATCTGACTTGTTTTATCAGTCATAGGCCTCCGATACCCGAAAGCGGTTACACTGTCCAGAAAAGTGCTTATAAAGAAACAAAGAACACAGGCAGGCAAGGCATGGAAATCGCATTGCACATCGGCGCAAACTGCACAGACGAGGATCGTCTGCTCCGCAGTCTTATCAAGAACGCCGAAGGGTTTCAGGCCGAAGGGGTCGAAATTCCGACCCCGGGCAAATATCGCAAAATTTTGCGTGAAACGATCCAAAACCTTGCTGGAACACCGCCAGAACCGGGCACACGGGACAGTTTGCTAAAGGCGATCGTCAACGATACCGCCTGCCGCCGCGTGGTCCTTAGCAATCCTGCGTTTATGTGCGTGCCCAACCGCATGTTCGAAGGCGGCGAGTTTTACGCGCTTGCCGATGCGAAAATCGCGACCGCCGCGCAGTTGTTTGAGCGCGACGATTTGACCATCTATCTTGGCCTTCGAAATCCGGCAACGCTGGTCCCTAATGCCTTTGCCGAGTCGAAGGCAGACACGCTTGCGGCCTATTTGCACAACATTGCGCTGGATAACATTCGCTGGGCGCCCTTGGTCGAGCGGATCCGCCGCAACGCACCGAATGCCAGGCTGGTTGTCTGGTGCAACGAGGACACCCCCCTAATCTGGGCGCAGCTTATTCGCTCGCTGGGCGGCGTGGACGCCAACACCCGCATTGCTGGCGGCTATGACCTGCTTGCATCAATCATGACACGGGACGGCATGTCCCGCATGTCGACCTATCTGAAATCGAACCCACCAAAATCAGACGTCCAGAAACGCAAGATTATGGCGACCTTTCTGGAACGTTATGTTGTGGAAGGAGAATTCATTCAAGAATTCGACCTACCCGGCTGGACACAAGAGGTGATCGACGGCCTAACGGCTGTCTATGACGACGATGTCGCCACGATCGAGGCGATGGATGGTGTCGAATTCATCGCCCCCTAACAAAAAGGCCGCCCAATCGGCGGCCTATTGATCCGTGCAAGGGCAGCGGTGATTACATGCCCAGAGCCGATTTATAGAGATCAAGGATCGCTTCTTCTTCGGCGACGTCATTGCTGTCGCGCTTACGGATCGAAATCAGCTTGCGCATGACCTTGGTGTCATAACCACGGCCTTTGGCCTCGGCCATGACCTCTTTGATCTGTTCTGCGATGTCGGATTTTTCCGCTTCCAGCCGCTCAACCCGCTCGATGAACTGACGCAGTTCCTGTCCGGCGACAGAGCTTACGGAATCGGTGACAGAATCGTTCATCTTTTTCTCCTGCGTGTTGGGTCGGGCGCAATGCGTACCGTCAGTTGGCGACCGTCGCAAGGGCTTGGCCTTGCATCAGCGGCAATCAATCGCTAACCCGCACACATCAACCTCAGGAGCACGGCATGGAAAACTTGATCTGGATTGGCAGCGCGATCACTGTGGCTGGCCTATTTGCGCTTTTGTGGACCGTTGTCCTTGTGACACGCGCGAAAAAGGCAAATCTGGACGACGAAGAAATGCGTGCCCGCCTCGCGAAAATCATCCCGATCAATATGATCGCACTATTCGTGTCGGTGATTGGTCTGATGGCTGTGATTTTGGGGATCAGCCTGCGCTAACCGCGGGCGGTCGAACGGCGTCAAACCCGGTTGGTGATTTGACCGCTTCGACAACCACTGGCCCAGCGGACCAAACGGCGTCATCCTCGACCCAATCGTTCAGATCGAGCCAGAACCGGTCAAGGCCCGCCCGTTGGGCCGCGTACATCGGTCCGCCGCGACCACGCGGAAATGCCAGCGCAAGAACGGCCAGAACATCAACGTCCGATGCGCGCTGAACAAAGCGGTCTTCGATCAGACGTGCCCCTTCGGCCATCAACGCACCAACCACGCGGCGCTGCACCAAGGCCGCAACCTTGGTGTGGATATCTGAGGCGGGGGTACCGAAAACCGGTTTCGCAAAACCAAAGCCGACCAAGGCCGCGTCAATCTTATCCTCTGGAACACCGCTTTCGATCAGGAACTGCAGCGCGGCCTGAAAAGCAGACCGCAGACGATCGACGGCATCCTTGCCCCGCCCTTCCATAATCTCGCGTCGTCCGTTTTCGCCGCGCCCGATCAGCCACGGCGGCACACGCCGTTCAGCGACATAGAAATATCGCTGCGCCTTGGCCATCGGGTCGGCCTGTAGGTCGGCAAATGCCTCTTGTTCAAACACCTGCCCGACGTCGAAAGGCAACAGGATAGACGCCTCGATGCAATCAATAATACGGGTCGCCGCCTTGAACAGGTTCGCCCCATCGCGCGCCGCGCCAACCTGATCAAGGAAACCGGCGCTATCGGCCAGACCTTTTGTTGTCGTCCGCGTTGGGCGCGGTGGAACGTTCTGCGAAATCAGTTGCTGACAGAACTGGATGGCCGCAACGCCAACCGATCCATTAACCACACCGTCAATCAGCCCGAATTTTCGTGCGGCCTCGACGTCTATGGCCCGCCCTTCTGCCAGCATTGCAACAGATGTGCGCGCGCCAATAATACGCGGCAGTCGTTGGGTGACACCCGCGTTCGGAACAATCGCCAGCCGCACCTCGGGAAAGGCCATGGTCGTGCCCGCTTCGGCCAGACGATAGTGTCCCGCAAGGGCCAGCGCGACACCGCCCGAGAATGTTTGACCATGGATGCCCACCACAACAGGCACCGGTAGGTTTTCCAGTTTATCACAGATATCGGCCACGGTTGGGGCCGCCTCGGCGGTTTCATGTTCACGGACATCAAGCCCCGCGGAAAACGCCTTGCCCTCGCCAAAAAGGGCGACGGCTTTGACGTCCTGTCGTTGGGAAATGCGGTCAATCACGTCCGCAAGCGACAAGCGGACGTCATGGGTCAAAACATTCATAGGCGGCGATGCCAATGTGACAATCGCAACATCATCTTTGACACGATACTTGACCGGTTTAAGCACGCATGTCCCCGTCTCACAAACTTACTGACCCGTCTTTAACGACACTTGTTCGGCAAATTTGCGCTATTACCAATCCAATATGATTAAGTAATACTTTACGAAGTTCGCTGCACCGCGCAATGCACTCGGCCCGATTTGCGAAAAAATCGGACCCTTGTGCTCGAATTTTCTGATAAAAACGCCGTTTGCTGCCCTCAGACGGGCAGGTTATCAAACTGTGCTTCGACGGCTTCGTCCCGCAAGCTACGCTCAAGCGATAGGAATTTTGCATCCACCGGCAGCCCCACCGACTGCATTTGCAGGATCAAAGCATGCAGCGCCGGTTGCATCGTGTACCGGTCTTCTGTCTCTGCCTCGATCTTGTCGGCCAAGTTCTGTAGTTCCAGATGATAGTCGGTCGCCATGTTTGAACCCTCCAACTTGCTACACAGACACCCTTACCCTAGGTAAGCGCGTCAAACTTAGCAAAGTTTTACAAAGGTTTTGCGGCGTCGCTGCAAAAAACGTCGTACAAACGCTCAAGGATCGGGCGAACACGGGCATCGGCAATGCGATAGCGGATCGTCCGACCGTCGCGGCTACACGATACCAACCCCTCTGCCCGCATGCGCGCCAACTGGCCAGACACATAAGACTGGCTGGCACCCAGCAAATCCTCAAGCTCGCTGACGCAGCGTTCCTCGGGCATAAGGGCACATAGCAAACGCAAGCGTGCCGGGTTCGACAACACTTTCAACAGTTCTGATGCTTCATCTGCGGCGGCTGTCAACGGATCAGCCGCAAAGGTCATTTCATTCATCGCTCCACCCACTCATTAACAAAATCAAATATTCACTTCTTGTAATACCACAAAAATTTAATATGTTGCCCTTCGCGACCGGCTCAAGGCCGCAAACGGTATCATGAATACCAATATTGCAAATGTGTCACATGACGCGCCGCTCTGGCAAGCATTGACGCAACCCAATTGCGACATAAAGCCGGTCAAAACAACCGATCAGGGCTATTTGCCTGACGAATGTGGAGCATATAATGCAAGTGGATTGGCTTTGGGGGCTGGCAGGTGGCGGCCTTATCGGTCTGGCGGGTGCGGTATACCTGCTTGTGAACGGTCGGATCATGGGTGCATCGGGCATCATTGGTGGAATCGTTGACGGCAGCGCAGGATCGCAAACCGGCGAACGTCTGGCGTTTATCGCGGGCCTTTTTGTTATTCCTGGCGTTCTGGCAATGCTGACGGGCGGCGCCGAAACCCATGTCACCCCTAACCTGCTAGCGGTGATCGCCGCTGGTTTGCTGGTGGGTGTCGGCACACGGATCGCAAACGGATGTACATCGGGCCATGGGGTCTGTGGCATCTCACGCCTGTCACTGCGCGGTATCGTAGCGACAGTTTTTTATATCCTTGCCGGCGGTCTGTCGGTTGTTGCCTTCAAACACATTCTGGAGTGGGTCTGATGCGTCGTCTTTTTGCTTTCATTTCCGGTAGCCTATTCGGAACCGGCCTTTTGCTCTCGGGTATGACGGATACCCGCAAAGTTCAGGGTTGGCTGGATGTCTTTGGCGAATGGGACCCAACGCTGGCCTTTGTTATGGGCGGCGCGATCATCCCAATGTTCTTTGCTTGGCGTTTGACAGCTGGCCGTCGGCCCGCCTTGGGCGGAGATTTCCCAGCGGCGCCAAAGCAGGAAATCGGCCGTAATCTGGTGATCGGTTCGGTTCTGTTTGGCGCAGGTTGGGGCTTGGTTGGCCTCTGCCCGGGTCCGGCAATTGCGTCCCTGTCCTTTGGTGGTGTCGCGGGTGCCTTGTTCGTTCTGAGCATGGGCGTTGGCATGTGGTTCGCACCTAAGGTCAAAACACGTCTGGACGCAGCCGTAGTCGCCGTCTAAACCTTGTGGCATGGATATTCGTGTCATCAATGAAAATTATGCAGTCAGCCCGCAAATTGACATCGCAGATCTAGATGCGATCAAGCAGGCTGGCTTCGTCGCCATCATCAACAACCGTCCGGATGTTGAGATCCCAGAAGACCTTCAGCACGACGCGATGAGCGCGGCCGCCGCCGCGGCTGGTCTCGGCTATACCGTCAATCCGGTGACACACGCCGGTTTGAACATGGATATGGTCGAAACCCAGATGTCTGCGATTGAAACCGCAGGCGGCCCTGTTCTGGCTTACTGCGCGTCGGGTACACGGTCGTCGATCGTGTGGTCCTTGGGCCAAGCAGGCAAAATGCCGACCGACGCGATCATCGAGGCAACCGCCAAAGCCGGTTACGACCTTGCTGGCCTAGCCCCGCGTATCGACGCCTTGGCCAATCAGTGACACGCCTGACCCTTCGGGGTCGGCCATCTCTACATCCTGTAATTCCGCAGCTTTCGGTGCCTCGATCCGAATGGCGCGCATACCGTTTAGTTGCCCCAAACGGGCCTGCCCCAGCAATTGCCGCGCGGGCCCCTCGGCGCGTACGACCCCAATATCGGCTCCGGCCAGCGCAATAACCTGCCCGACCTCAAACCCGTGAATATCCTTCATGGACATGGGCAATCTGCACAGCACCGCGTTCAAATCCGCCTGCGATTCCATGACATTGCGGTGCAGGTTCAGCGTCCATTCCGGCGGTTCGGGGTCCTCATCCTCGACCACCGGTTCCTCATGCTGAGGCAACAGAACAATCATCTTGGCCGAGCGGCTGTCGACGCCCAAATCAAAATCCAGCTGCACCATACCATAGGGCCGGTCTGGCAAAACCAGCGGCAATTTTGCGGCGTCTGTCACCCTCTGCCCAAGGGTCATTTCATCGACGATCCACCCCTCCATCGCGGTGCCGATACCAACATCACGTATTTCATCCAAGGCGGCCGACAGAAGCGGAATGACAAAGGCCATATCGGTGCGTGTGATGGGTCGCGCTTTCGGCTGGCGGTCCGACACTTGTCCGGCGACGATCCATTCCACGATCATCCCGACAAGACCGTGATCGCAGCCAATCAGCCCGACAACCTCGTCCCCATCCACAATCTCGATCAGCAATTCAACGATCTGCGGGTCCGCCGAAAGGATATCCACCTCGGTTTCGGCGACCTGAACCGCCCGCACACGCGCGCGTCGTTGAAGCACACGTTCCGCCGCCCGCCCCAAAGCAACCTTTAACGCCCGTTCAGGGGTTAACGGTGCCTCGGCCTGCTGCGGCGGGGTTGATCGCAGCATTTGATGGATGAAGGATTGATCGGAAACTGCCATTGCCCTGCCTTTCGACAGAACGTTAACAGCGACATGGTTTCCAAACCCTTAATTTGCCTAGCCTGATGCAATCACCGCCGACTGTGGTAGCGTGACCCGAAACGCGGCACCGCCCTGACCCGGCAGATAGGAAATTGTTCCCCCAAGCCTGAGCATAATTTCACGGCAAATCGCAAGCCCCAGCCCCGTGCCGCCAGCCATCCGGTGATCTACCAATCGAGCGAATTTTTCGAATATAAGGTCCTGATTTTCCTTGGGGATACCGGTGCCGTTATCCACAAAATCAACGACCCAGTTGCCCCCACGATTATGACAGCTAATGGCCAGACGCGGGCGGTCTGCATCGCAATATTTCTGGGTATTCGAGATCAGGTTGATGAACACCTGCGCCAGACGATCAAGGTCCGTGTGCAACTGGATTGATTCATCAAACCTGCGCCGCACGATGGTCAAATCGCCCGTATCCGCCTGACTGGCCGCAATCGCCTGATCAAGCACATCTTTTAGAACACCCTTGCGCCGTTCCAGCGCGACCTGACCGTTCTCAAGCACGCTCAGATCAAGCAGATCGTCCAGCAATCGGGTCAGCCGGATCGCTTCGTCATGGATGATCGACAAATACCGTTTCTGGCTGTCGCTATCGGTCATCCCTTCGCGCAGAATTTCGGAAAATGACCGGATCGAGGTCATCGGCGTGCGCAACTCATGGCTAATCTGACTTAGAAAGGCGTCTTTCTGAACGGATAGGGCCGTCAGCTTTTC
This sequence comes from Marivivens sp., assembly GCA_965215785.1. GTDB lineage: Bacteria > Pseudomonadota > Alphaproteobacteria > Rhodobacterales > Rhodobacteraceae > Marivivens. Next base: position 2,861,995 of record OZ244120.1, read on the forward strand.
GTTGGCCTGCCTCAGCTGGCGTGCGGTCCGTTCTTGTTCGGCGGATTTCGCTTCAAGCTTGGACGAATATTCCATGATTTGCGCGGCCTCATCGGCAACGGCGATCAGGTCTTCGACAGACACGGTCGCGCCGACGATGAACTGTCCGACCATCGCATGGGCCGTCGCGGCCCCAACCGACCCCGCCAAACGCCGTTCTAGAAGCTGGACAAACTCTGGCGTGACCTCTGGCAGATAGCTGTCTTTGCCCTGATGGGCCGCTTCACGTTGGAACAGTTCCTGCGCCTCAGACGGGCCCAGAATACGCTGGGCCATCACCAACAGATCCTCGGCCTCGGCGTTCGAGGCGGTCCAGGTCTTGGCCCCGCCGGACAGTTCAAAAATCTTGACGAACTGCGCGCCTTGCAAGCGCTCTAGCGGTTGGGGGAACGTCATCACCGACACGATGAAAAAGGTCGTCGCATTCAACAACAGCGACCACAGCACGCCGTGCAATAGCGGATCGATTCCAGTGATCCCGAACAGGGCCTCAGGGCGCAGGATACCGATGCCCAGCGGACCGTTTTGGAAAACTTGTTCGGATATCAATCCCGTTCCAAAGGACGGCAGGAAGAGTGTCCATGTCCAGATCAGTGCCCCGACGACCAGCCCCGCCGCCGCGCCCCAGCGCGTTGCGCCGCGCCAGAAAATACCGCCCAGCATGGCGGGCAACACCTGAACCGTGCCGGTGAATGATACCAGACCAATCGCCGCCAGCGCGGTCCCGCCACCGGACAACCGATAATACATGTAGCCAAGGAACAGAACGCCAGCGATCGACAAGCGGCGCGCTGTGACAACCAAGCGCCGAATGTCGCCAGATACGACCGCACCCGGACCGCGGCTCGACAACCAGATCGGTGTCACGATGTGGTTCGATACCATCGTAGCCAGCGCGATTGTCGCCACGATGACCATGGATGTTGCCGACGAAAAGCCGCCCAAGAATGACAAAACCGCCAGCCCGTTTCGCCCCTCGGCCAAGGGGATGGTCAGCACGAAAAGGTCAGGGTTCGATCCCGCGGGCATCAGCTGCAATCCGACCACGGCGATGGGGACGACAAACAGGCTCATCGCCAGCAAATATAGGGGAAACGCCCATGAGGCGGTCAGCAGGTGTTCTTCGTCCGAGTTTTCGACGACCAGCACCTGAAACATGCGCGGCAGACACAAGAACGCCGCACCGGACAGAAAGATCAGGCCAAACCAGCGGCCACCGGGCTGTTCCCATGTCGAAATCGGCGAGGCATCAATCAACGCAATGGTGTTTTTCAAACCACCCGCGATCCCCCAGACGACGAAAATCCCGACAGCAACAAGCGCGATCAACTTGACCACGGCCTCAACCGCGACGGCGATCACAATGCCATGGTGGCGTTCGTTCGCATCAAGGTTCCGCGTGCCGAAAATAACGGTGAACGACGCCAATCCAACGGCCACCCAAAACGCCGCACGTGCGAGGTCTTCGCTGCCCCACACACGGTTATCCAGTTCGGAAAATACAGCAAGGGACAGGGTCACCGACTGCAACTGTAGCGCCAGATAAGGCGTGGCCGTCGTCACCATAATCAACGTCACCAACACGCCCAGCGCGGTCGATTTGCCAAAGCGCGACGACACAAGGTCGGCGATCGACGTGATTTTCTGGCTGCGGCTGATACGCACCAATTTGCGCAAGATCCACCACCACCCGATCATGACAATCGTTGGCCCCAGATAGATCGTCACATACTCAAGCCCTGACCGCGAGGCGTAGCCAACCGCACCATAGAACGTCCAAGCTGTACAATAGATCGAAAGGGACAACGTGTAGACCATCGACGACCTAAGCCAGCCGCCCTGCCCTTGTCGCGAACGGCGTTCCGCCCAGAATGCGATCCCAAACAGGAAAACCACATAGGTTAAGGAAACGACGATCAGGATGTTGAAGGACAGCATCTAGCGGTCGTCCTCGCTTTCGCCCATGTCGGGCCGAACGATCCGCGCCAAACCAGCGGCGACAAGGATCAGCAGAAACCAAACGACAAACAAATAGATTGTCGCGTCTGCGGTTCCGCTTTGACCACTGCCATCTTTGGGCCAAAGCAGCGGCACACAAATCAGCAACAAACCGAAAACCGGCAACAACCACGCCACATCCCTAAGCCGCCGTTGGCGATAGCTACTGCGGACAAGAAAGGTTGGTTCTTGCTTTTTTCGGACCATGATTAGCCGGCAACCAGCGCGCGGACGCTTTCCAAAACCTCGGCGTTGGAAAACGGCTTGGTCATGAACTGGGTCACACCCAACCGTTCCGCCATTTCGCGGTCACGGGCCTGTCCGCGTGCGGTCAGCATCAATACCGGCAAGGCGGCGGTTTCGTCTTCTGCGCGCAAGTCGCGCAAGATGTCATAGCCGCTTTTGCCCGGCAACATCACATCCAGAATGATCAGATCCGGGGGCGTCGTGCGAATCTTGTCGTTCGCCGTGACCCCATCGGCATGGGTATGCACCGTCCATCCGTCACGCGACAGGATGAAGCTGATCGCTTCAATAATATTTGGCTCGTCTTCAATGACTAAGACACGTCTGGCCATACGTCAGCCCCTCCCAAGGCGTGCCGCTGATCCTCTCCTCGGGTGTGACTATCACGAGAACACCGTTCCGAGTCAAAGTATTGTATCAAAAATATAACTCAGCCGAGGATCGACGGTTCGCGGCGCGCGGTGCAATCGGCACGCGGGCAAATGCGGCAAGTCGGCCCTACAGGTAGGCCGTCGTCTTCTGCCTCGGATGTGGGGCGCACAACCATTGTTGCGTGGTGGCGTGCGGGTTGGCCATAGGTGACATCGCCAACAGGCACCGCAACCGCGTAACACTGAAACCGCAAGGCCTGATCGCCGGGCATGGACACAATCGGGCGCAACGGCACATTCGGTTGCGACAGCGCGGCAAACACCGGCCAGAGCGGACATAGCGCGCTGGCACGGTTCGGGGCGAAACCGTCGATGGGCTTTAGCCGCAGGATTGCCCCCGCGGCATCGCAAATCAGCAATCCGAATTCAGGATGCCCCTGCCCCAATGGCAACCCCGCCAAACGGCGCAAAATCAGATCCAATGGCTTTGAAAACCGATTGGCGAGCGTGACAGGGTCATAGTCTGCCTCAACGGCGGCGGAGGCGAATGTCTCCATCGGCAGGGCAACGGCATCCTGACGGTAGGCATCAGAAAACTCGGCCAATAGCGCCTTGGCGGCGGGGGTGCGGATGCCGGCGGGCGGTTCGATCGTATCGGCATGCTCAAGTTCCGGCAGAACAAAACGCACCTGTTCCAGCCAGTTGTCCACCTCTTCTTGTGGAGACAGAACAGACACGTCTGCATCAGGCGTTTCCAGAAAGGTGACAAGCGTCCGGCTTGCCTCGGCCATGCGCAGACTGTCCTTATGAATGTTGGAATGGAACCGCCGCAGCCATTCACCATCCAACTGATCGTCATTTACCAGAATTGACGCGGTGGACCGGATAGATGTCGCAACTGAAATCACCTCATGCAGGGATGTGGCAAGCTGGGGATCATGGGCCAGACGATCAAGCAGTGTTTCTACACGCCCCTCGGCATGATCCACCTGACGCTGCAACGCCACGATCAGGGCCGACCAACCGGGAAAGCGGCTCGCAAAATCGTCGACGCGGGCGACCTCGGCCTTCGCCTCGGGGACAGCTGCAGCAAGTGCGTGAAGTTGGTCAATGATCGCGTTTTTCGTGCGTTCCGTCAGCAGCGCGGGGTCAACATCTAATGCCTGCGCAATATCTGACAACAATTTGCCCGCGATTCTTCTACGATTGTGCTCGATCAAATTCAGATACGAGGCCGAAATCCCCACCCTATCGGCCAGGTCGGCCTGCTTCATCCGGCGTTCCATGCGCTGTTCGCGTATTTTCGTCCCAACCAATTGACGCTGCGGCATTGCGATTCCTGTAAGGTTTTCAGTGGGTTTCTGCAGGTGCGAGCAAACAAATTTACAAATCAACAATTCTAGTTGTGCATAAATTTACAAAAAAATCCATGTATACGACGCGGTTGTTGCTTAGTTTTCTATCATCTCTCGATAATGACGTAGCGTTGTAAAACGCATTCCGTGACCGGAGGAGGAGCCGGTCGCGGGTTTCACATAAGGGAGGATTTAATGTCCAAAACCAACTTTTCGCGTCGTGGACTGCTGAAAACAGGTGCCGTAGCTGGTGCTGGCCTTGCGCTGCCCACCTATCTGTCGGCAGCTGGCCACAGTGGCTTCACCAACGCACCAACCGGTGGCACTGTCACACTTGGTTTCAACGTACCTCAGACCGGCCCATACGCTGACGAGGGTGCTGACGAACTGCGCGCTTACGAGCTTGCTGTTGAGCACCTGAACGGCGAAGGCGACGGCGGTATGATGAATACCTTCTCGTCGAAGGCTCTGCAGGGCAACGGTATCCTCGGCAAGAAAGTCGAGTACGTCACCGGTGACACCCAGACCAAATCGGACGCAGCCCGCGCATCGGCAAAGTCGATGATCGAAAAAGACGGCGCAATCATGATCACTGGCGGTTCGTCGTCGGGGGTGGCTGTTGCTGTTCAGGCTCTGTGTCAGGAAGCTGGCGTCATCTTTATGGCCGGTCTGACCCACTCGAACGACACCACCGGTAAAGACAAACGTGCGAATGGCTTCCGCCACTTCTTTAACTCATACATGTCGGGTGCTGCTCTGGCGCCGGTTCTGGCCAACGCTTACGGCACCGACCGTAACGCGTACCACCTGACCGCCGACTACAACTGGGGTTACACCACAGAAGAAGCCGTGCGTTCGTCGACCGAAGCCATGGGCTGGAACACAGTAGCGACCGTTAAGACGCCACTGACCCAGACCGACTTCTCGTCGTATATCGCACCTGTTCTTCAGTCGGGCGCAGACACTCTGATTCTGAACCACTACGGCGGAAACATGGTCAACTCGCTGACCAGCGCTGTTCAGTTCGGCCTGCGTGACCTTGTTGTCAACAACACAGACTTCCAGATCGTTGTTCCACTGTACTCGCGCCTGATGGCACGTGGTGCTGGCGAAAACGTTAAAGGCATCTTTGGTTCGACCAACTGGCACTGGTCGCTGCAGGACGAAGGCTCGCGCGCATTCGTTCAGTCGTTCGGCACCAAGTACGGCTTCCCACCATCGCAGGCTGCACACACCTGCTATGTTCAGACCCTGCTGTATGCTGACGCTGTAGAGCGTGCAGGTTCGTTCGCACCTTGCGCCGTCGCAGAAGCCCTTGAGGGCTATGAGTTCGACGGTCTGGGCAACGGCAAGACCCTGTACCGTGCAGACGACCACCAGTGCTTCAAAGACGTTCTGGTCGTGAAGGGTAAAGAGAACCCAACTTCGGAGTTCGACCTTCTCGAGATCGTTGAAGTTACTCCTGTGGATCAGGTCACCTACGCACCGGATCACCCACAGTTCCAGGGCGGCGCTCTGGGTAGCTGCAACAACGGCGCATAATAGCTGGATCCATCTGTGGGCAGGGTTTCGCACCCTGCCCGCTTTCTGACACCCCCGCTAAACGCGACTTCGGCCGCATTTCGCAATCCGACCCTTAAAGGTGGGACAATGGACGCTTTTATCCTTCAAATTCTGAACGGGCTTGATAAGGGCTCGGCCTACGCGCTGATTGCGCTGGGACTTACACTTATCTTCGGCACGCTTGGCGTTGTGAACTTTGCGCATGGTGCGCTGTTCATGATCGGCGCATTCTGTGCGGTGACACTCAACCGCATTCTCAACCTCAGCCATGAGGTCGAAGTCCCTGGAAAGACAGACTTTCTTGGGAACCCGCTCAAGGCGGACGTGCCCTATATCTACGATTGGTTTGGTCAAGCCACCGGCGCTGCGATCATCGATTGGTCCGTGCCTCTTTCGATCCTGTTTGCGATCCCAATCATGATCCTCGTCGGCGTCGTCATGGAACGCGGTCTGATCAAGCACTTCTACAAGCGTCCGCACGCTGACCAGATCCTTGTGACCTTCGGCCTTGCGATCGTTCTGCAAGAGGTCATCAAGTATTACTTCGGCGCGAACCCGATCCCGACATCCGCACCAGAGGCGTTCAAGGGCTCGTTCGACTTCGGCGCTGCGATCGGGATGGACCCGAACACAATCATCTATCCCTACTGGCGTCTGGTTTATTTCGGCTTCGCGGCCATCGTGATCGGTGCAGTGTTTGCCTTCTTGCAATTCACCACCTTCGGGATGGTTGTCCGCGCAGGCATGGCTGACCGTGAAACCGTTGGCATCCTCGGCATCGACATCGACAAACGCTTTACCATCATGTTCGGCATTGCGGCTGCGGTCGCTGGTTTGGCTGGCGTGATGTACGTTCCGATCAACCCGCCAAACTATCACATGGGCATGGACTTCTTGGTTCTTAGCTTTGTTGTGGTTGTTGTCGGCGGCATGGGCAGCTTGGGCGGTGCGGTTCTGGCAGGGTTCCTGCTGGGCATCCTAGAAAGCTTTGCCTCGATGCGCGAAGTCATCGACCTCATCCCCGGTATCAACCAGGTCATCATCTATCTGGTCGCCATCATCGTTCTGCTTACACGTCCACGTGGCCTGATGGGTCGCAAAGGCGTGATGGAGGAATAAGACATGCTGGGTCTCACTAAAAAAGACAGCACTATTTTGTTGGTTGTCGCGGGGCTGACGATTTTCGCCCCCTTCATCCTGAACCCCTTCCCGGTCGACTCGGCCATGGCGCAATTCAATGCCGGCTATCCGGACCTGATGCAGCGTTTCGTGATCTTTGGCATCTTTGCCATCGGCTTTAACATTCTGTTTGGTCTGACAGGCTACCTGTCGTTCGGCCACGCTGCGTTCCTTGGTATTGGGTCGTATGCGGCGGTGTGGATGTTCAAACTGCTTAGCATGAACGTCATTCCGGCCATCATTCTGGCGGTTGTCGTTTCGGGCCTCTTTGCCATGCTGATCGGCTTTGTCTCGCTACGCCGCTCGGGCATCTACTTCTCGATCCTGACGCTTGCGTTTGCGATGATGATGTTCGCCCTTGCCTATTCGGTTCTGACCCCAATCACCGGCGGTGAAACCGGCCTGCAGCTGGCGCTGGATGACCCACGCGTCCTTGGCATTTCGGCCACGGAACAAGGCAACATTCCGGTTCCATCGCTCTTTGGCGTCGAGATGCGTGCATCGACCGTCCTTAGCGTTGGCGGATGGGCCTTTACGTTCAACTTTGGCTACTACTTCTGTGCGGCAATCATGCTGGCGGCGTTCTACCTGTCGATCCGGATTTTCCGGTCGCCATTCGGCCTGATGCTGCGTGCGATCAAATCGAACCAGCAGCGTCTGAACTACACCGGCATCAACCCCAAGCCTTACACTCTGGCGGCCTTTGTTATCTCGGGCATGTATGCGGGTCTGGCTGGCGCATTGATGGCATCGATGGACCCTCTTGCAGGCGCAGAACGTATGTTCTGGACGGCATCGGGCGAAGTTGTCCTGATGACCATCCTTGGTGGCGCAGGCACATTGATCGGTCCGGTTCTGGGCGCAGGTATGATCAAGTACATGGAAAACATCATTTCCAAGATCAACAGCGACATCCTGCACGGCTGGTTCGCATTCCTGCCGGATGGTCTTGAGGACTTTGTCGTCGCGATCATCTACCCGTTCATCGGTAAAGGCTGGCACCTGACCCTTGGTCTGATGTTCATGGCGGTCGTTATCTTCCTGCCGGGTGGCCTTGTCGAAGGTGGCCAACGCATCACCGCCGCAATCCGCCGTCGTTCGAATAAATCGGACACAGGCGCAACAACCGAACCTGCAGAGTAAGGAGGCAACAATGGGCATTCTAGAAGTCAAAGACGTTGGTAAACGTTTCGGCGGCCTGCAGGCTCTGGGCAATGTGAACCTGTCGGTGAAAGAAAACACCGTACACGCGATCATCGGTCCAAACGGCGCGGGTAAATCCACCCTACTGAACTGTCTGGTTGGCAAACTGGTTCCTGATACCGGATCGGTCAGCTTTGAGGGCAAATCGGTTCTTGGTGGCAAGCCACATGAAATCAACCAGATGGGCATCAGCCGCGTTTTCCAAACACCCGAGATCTTTGGCGATCTGACGGTGATGGAAAACGTCATGATCCCCTGCTTTGCCAAACGTGACGGCTCCTTTAGCCTGAACGCGATCAAAGCGGTTGAGAACGAGAACGACATTTCCGAGCTGGCCGAAACCATGCTGCGCGAAGTGAATATGTACGACAAGCGCGACGTCGAGGCTGCCTCGTTGTCGCGGGGTGACAAGCGTCGTCTTGAAATGGCCATGTGCCTTGTTCAGGAACCGCGTTTGCTGCTGCTTGATGAACCGACCGCCGGTATGGCGCGTGCGGACACCAACAACACGATCGAGTTGCTGCGTGAAATCAAGCAAAAGCGCAACATCACCATGGCGATCATCGAACACGACATGCACGTTGTGTTTTCGCTGGCGGAACGGATCACCGTTTTGGCACAGGGCACGCCACTGGTCGAAGACACGCCTGACAACATCAAGGGCCACCCCAAAGTGCGCGAAGCGTACTTGGGCGAAGCACAGGTATAACGGAGCCGGACATGAACCAACCGTTCAACAAACACGCAAACAATGCGGCGACCGCCCCCAAGTACCTGAGCGTCTGGGATATTCAGGCCTACTATGGCGAAAGCTATATCGTGCAAGGTGTCAGCTTTGACATCCACGAAGGCGAAATTCTGGCCCTTTTGGGCCGGAATGGCGCGGGCAAAACTTCGACCCTGCGCACCATCGCCCGTCTGGACGATCCAGAGCTGCGTCACGGCGAAATCTGGCTGGACCACCAGCCGCTGCACAAGATGAAATCGCATCAGGCAGCCGCCAACGGGATCGCACTGGTCCCCGAAGATCGCCGGATCATTCCGGGCCTGACCGTCGAGGAAAACCTGAAACTGGCACAGATCGCACCGCCTGCCGGTTGGTCGCTAGAGCGGATCTATGAATTGTTCCCACGCCTCAAAGAGCGTCGCCAACAAGAAGGCGTCACCCTGTCGGGCGGCGAACAGCAGATGTTGTCGATTGCCCGCGCCCTGGCACGGGACATCAAGGTTCTGCTGCTGGACGAACCATACGAAGGTCTGGCGCCGGTGATCGTTCAGGAAATCGCCAAGACACTTGGCATCATCCGCGATCAGGGCATCACCACAATTATTGTGGAACAAAACGCAGTTGCGGCCTTGAAACTCGCCGATCGTGCGGTGATCCTCGATACCGGAACGGTTGTATTCGATGGTTCCGCCAAAGAGGTTCTTGAGGATGAGGCGCTGCGCGCCAAGTACCTCGCTATTTAAGTTGGCCCCCGTCCGACATCGGATCGGGCGGGGACATTTTCAAAAATTGACTACAGGGGAGAGTCATGACCGACGCCATTTATCCGCCATCGGCTGAAGTGGTCGCCCGCGCTCACGCAGACAAAGAAAAATACGACGCCATGTATGCCGCGTCTGTTGCCGACCCAGAGGCATTCTGGGGCGAAGAAGGCAAGCGCCTAGATTGGATTACCCCATATACCAAGGTGAAAAACACCTCGTTTGCATTTGGTGATGTATCGATCAAGTGGTTCGAAGACGGTGAGCTGAACGTCGCCGCGAACTGTATCGACCGCCATCTGGAAACGCGCGGCGATCAAACCGCGATTATCTGGGAACCTGATAGCCCCGAGGGCGAAGCGCTTCATATCACCTATGCCGAACTGTCGGACAAGGTGAACCGTATGGCCAACGTCCTGCGTGCCCAAGGCGTTGGCAAAGGCGACCGTGTTGTCATCTATCTGCCAATGATCCCCGAAGCGGCCTATGCCATGCTGGCCAGTGCGCGCATCGGCGCGATCCATTCGATCGTGTTTGCAGGTTTCTCGCCCGATGCACTTGCGAACCGGATCAACGACTCCGAAGCCAAAGTTGTCATCACCGCCGACACCGCGCCCCGCGGTGGTCGCCGCACCGCGCTGAAATCCAACGCCGATGCCGCGCTGCTGCATTGTTCGGATGAGGTGAAGTGCCTTGTTGTGAAACACACCGGCGATCAAACCACTTGGGTTGATGGCCGCGATGTGGACGTCAAGGCCGAGATGGCCGCCGCAAGCGGCGACTGCCCTGTCGAAGTTATGAACGCCGAAGATCCGCTGTTCATCCTTTACACCTCGGGCTCGACCGGCAAACCCAAGGGCGTTGTGCATTGCACCGGCGGCTACCTGGTCTATGCCGCGATGACGCATCAGTACACATTCGATTACCATGACGGCGACGTCTACTGGTGTACCGCCGATGTCGGCTGGGTCACGGGCCACAGCTATATCGTCTATGGTCCGCTGGCCAATGGCGGCACCACGCTGATGTTCGAAGGCGTGCCAACCTATCCTGATGCTGGTCGGTTCTGGGCCGTGTGCGAAAAGCACAAGGTGAACCAATTCTACACCGCCCCTACCGCGATCCGGTCGCTGATGGGTCAGGGACCAGAGTTCGTCACCAAATACGACCTGAGCGACCTAAAAATCCTTGGCACCGTTGGCGAGCCGATCAACCCCGAGGCTTGGAACTGGTACAACGATGTTGTCGGCAAGGGCAAAGTGCCTATCGTCGATACATGGTGGCAAACCGAAACCGGTGGTCACATGCTGACACCGCTGCCGGGCGCGACCCCAACCAAACCCGGTTCGGCAACCACCCCGTTCTTTGGTGTTCAGCCGGTTCTGCTGGATAGTGTGACCGGTGCGGAAATCGACGAAACCGCAGCCGAAGGCGTTCTGGCCATCAAGGATAGCTGGCCCGGCCAGATGCGCACCGTTTGGGGCGATCATGAACGGTTCATGAACACCTACTTTGCGGACTACAAAGGCTATTACTTCTCGGGTGATGGCTGCCGCCGCGATGCAGACGGCTACTACTGGATCACCGGCCGCGTCGATGACGTGATCAACGTATCTGGTCACCGCATGGGCACAGCCGAGGTCGAAAGCGCATTGGTCGCCCACGCAGCCGTCGCCGAGGCCGCCGTTGTTGGCTATCCGCACGACATTAAGGGTCAGGGCATCTATTGCTATGTCACCTTGATGAACGGCATCGACCCGTCGGACGACCTGATCAAGGAACTGCAAACTTGGGTCCGTACCGAAATCGGCCCGATTGCGAAACCGGATGTGATCCAATGGGCCCCTAGCCTGCCGAAAACCCGTTCGGGCAAAATCATGCGCCGCATCCTGCGCAAGATTGCCGAAAACGACACTGGCAGCCTTGGCGACACCTCGACGCTGGCCGATCCAAGTGTGGTTGACGACCTGATCGCCAACTCGGTCCACAACGCATAAGAACAAAGGCCCTCTTCGGCGGGCCTTTTGCTTATTGATCGCGGGATGTGATCAACAATTCCAAACGACGCACCTCGCGGATCACGCGGTCGGCCTGCATCTGCGGCATCAGGCTAACCTTGATCGTTAGTGCCATCAGCATCAAAACAGCCCCACTAATGCCCCACTTAATAGCTGGCAGAACCTCGGTCGCGTTAAAGAACTGGATCGCGCACCAGAGGCTGATAACGAACATGATGGTTTGAACCACCATAATGACCCACGTCACCCAGCCAAGTTTGCCCGTAAATTGCGACAGGCCCAGTTGGAAATATCCCAATTCCTCGGTTTCGCGCAGCGCTTCGCGGTCGCTGCCCTCTAGGGCCTCTCGGATGAGATCATCAAGTTTCGACATTTTCACCTCCTTCTAGGGTGGCTTTCAACTTGCCTCTGGCATGCATGAGGCGGGTTTTGACGGTTCCGACCGGTACATCTAGCGCGGCGGCCACTTCGGTTACGGTCAGATCCTCTAGATAAAACAGGGCCAACGTCGCACGATGGCTGGGCGGTAGGGCTGCAATGGCCGCGCGGACGGTCATGGCGTCTGCATTGGCTTCGGCCTGTCCAGCCTCTTGTTCCTCTGGCTGCCATGCATCGGCAATGTGCCGATCACGCTGCAATACCGCGATCCGGCGCCCTACTTGCCTGCCCGTGATCCGCAGAGCAAAGGCCTGCACCGCAAAATCGTCCCGCAGCGCTGGCAGTGATCGCTGAAACTCGATCCACGCCGATTGCACAATATCGGGCGCATCCTGCGCCGATCCAAGCAGTCGCGCCGCGTGGCGATGCATCACCGGCAACAACAAATGCGCCAGTTGCGACAGCGCCTGACGATCACCTGCACGGGCAGATGCCGCCCAATATGCGATCAGGGCGCGCTGTTTCGCGCGGTCATTTTTGACACCGTTCATATGGTAAAAGTGCGCTTGAAACCGGCTTTGGTTCAATGACCCATATCAATTCTGAATGGACGCAACGTCATTTTCCCCTCGCGCAACGCTTTCCACCCCGCATTTCATGACGTATAAGGCGATTTGGACAGGTTCGCCGGATGGGGCGACCACAAACGTAAAACAGGCATGAGCCGAGGACGGAAATGAGCAACAAAACCTCTCACGACAGCGATGTCAGCTTTATCAAAGCCCTTGCCGAGCTGCTGCGCGACAACGACCTGACGGAACTGGAAGTGACCCGCGAGTTCGGTGAAGACGACAGCCTGAGCGTTCGCGTAAGCCGCCAGACACAAGTTGTGAGCCAAGTCACCGTACCAGCCGCAGCACCGGTTGCTGCAGCTCCGGCGCCTGCCGCCGCAGCACCAGCTGCAGCCGCTGCTGCACCTGCCAGCAACGACGACCCAGCAAGCCATCCGGGCGCAGTAACCTCGCCAATGGTTGGTACCGCCTATCTAGCCGCTGAGCCAGGCGCCGCACCGTTCGTCACCGTTGGCGCATCGGTCAAGGAAGGCGACACATTGCTGATCGTCGAAGCCATGAAAACCATGAACCAGATTCCTTCGCCTAAGTCGGGCACCGTTAAACGCGTGCTGGTCGAAGACGGCAGCCCCGTCGAATTCGGTGCGCCTCTGGTCATCATCGAATAAGCGCGGGGTTACAGCGCATGTTCGACAAAATCCTTATTGCCAACCGTGGTGAAATCGCACTGCGTGTTGTGCGTGCTTGCCGCGAAATGGGTATCAAATCGGTTGCCGTTCACTCGACCGCAGATGCCGATGCGATGCACGTTCGCATGGCAGACGAAGCGATCTGTATTGGGCCACCCTCTTCGGGCGCGTCTTACCTGAACTTTCCGGCCGTCATCTCGGCCTGTGAAATTTCCGGCGCTCAGGCGATTCACCCCGGCTATGGCTTCCTTTCGGAAAACGCCAACTTTGTTCAGATCGTCGAAGATCACGGCCTGACCTTTATCGGCCCATCGGCGGAACACATCCGCCAGATGGGTGACAAGATTACCGCCAAGGACACCGCCAAAGCGCTTGGTATTCCGGTTGTTCCGGGATCCGACGGCGGCGTGCCTGACATTGAAACCGCGAAAAAGGTCGCGGCGGATATGGGCTATCCGGTGATCATCAAAGCGACCGCCGGTGGCGGTGGCCGCGGCATGAAGGTTGCCCTGACCGAAGACGATATCGAAACCGCGTTCCGCACCGCACGGTCGGAATCCAAGGCGGCCTTTGGTAACGACGAAGTCTATATCGAAAAGTACCTTCAGAAACCGCGCCACATTGAAATTCAGGTGTTTGGCGACGGACAAGGCAACGGCGTGCACCTTGGCGAACGGGATTGTTCGCTGCAGCGTCGTCACCAGAAAGTCTTTGAAGAGGCCCCCGGCCCCTGTATCACCGAAGAAGAGCGCGCACACATCGGTAAAATCTGTGCCGACGCGATTGGCAAGATGGGCTATTCGGGCGCGGGTACCATCGAATTCCTCTATGAGGATGGAGAGTTCTATTTCATCGAAATGAACACCCGTCTGCAGGTGGAACACCCAGTGACCGAAGGCATCTTTGGTGTCGATCTTGTGCGCGAACAGATCCGCGTGGCCTCGGGCCTGCCGCTGTCGTTCTCGCAGGATGATCTGAAGATCAACGGTCACTCGATCGAGGTTCGGATCAACGCCGAGCGTTTGCCAAACTTCACCCCCTGCCCCGGCAAGATCACCGCGTATCACGCACCGGGTGGTCTGGGCGTACGGATGGATTCGGCGCTGTATGACGGCTATTCGATCCCGCCCTATTACGACAGCCTCATCGGCAAGCTGATCGTTCATGGACGTGACCGACCAGAGGCGCTGGCACGTTTGCACCGCGCGCTGGGTGAATTGATCATCGACGGCATCGAAACATCGACCCCTTTGTTTGATGCGCTGCTGCAGGAACCGGATATCCTTAGCGGTGACTATAATATCCACTGGCTAGAAAAGTGGCTGGCGGCGAAATTCGACGCATAAGCGACGCAGTCTTGGTTTAAAGGGTCCGCCGGATCAGGCGGGCCCTTTTTCTATGTCGATCCGCACGATAGGTTTCAGCCATGCGTGACGAAACCTCTGAATTGACACCGGATCTATTGCTGCATGCCTATGCCTCTGGCGTCTTTCCGATGGCCGAAAGCCAGGACGACGACGAGGTATTCTGGGTCGATCCCAAACGGCGGGGCATCTTTCCGCTGGACGGGTTCCATATGTCGCGCAGCTTGATCAAACGCATGCGGCGCGGTGAACGGCGCGTGACGTTCAATGCCGACTTTGTCGGGGTTGTTCAGGGATGCGCCGCCCGCAACGAGACATGGATCAACACCACTATCTTTGAGCTTTATCTGGCCCTGCATCACATGGGATTTGCCCATTCGGTTGAGGTCTGGCAGGACGATGCCCTGATCGGCGGGACATATGGGGTCGCGTTGGGCGGTGCCTATTTCGGGGAAAGCATGTTTTCCCGCGACACCGATGCCTCAAAAATGGCGCTGGCATGGTTGATCGACAAATTGCGCAGCGATGGCTTTCAGCTGTTTGATACTCAGTTTTTGACGCCGCACCTTGCCTCTCTCGGGGCGATCGAGGTGTCGCGCGCCGACTATCGCAGCCGACTGGCCAGCGCCCTTCTCAAAGAAGCAATGTTTAGAACAGATACGCCCGTCGCGTCCGCTCAGGACGTGATACAGCGCAACACCCAAACGTCATAGCGCGGGTGATCCAGCGCGCTCAGCGCTGGGGACGACGCGATCATCCACCCTTCGAACAGGGGCAGTTCCTGCCCTTCGTAGGTCAGGCGCATTTCGGCGTAGGCGTCGCCAGATGGGTTATCGACAGGGTAACGGCATTCCCCCAACTGCACCCCCAACGGACCCACAGTCGTGGCCTGACCGGATGTCAGGGTCAGGTCCGTCACCTGACCTGTGATCTTGTCCAAGACCCGCAGCTCGCCCGCAGCGCCTGTCGCTGCCTTGGGACCGGCTGGGGTGATTGCCTCAACCACCGCATCCTCAATCGCGTCCTGCAGAATGGTGGTTTCGATTGTGCTGTCCTGCGCAAACGCAGGGGCAGCAGTCAGGACAAGTGCAAAAACGGCGCGCATCATTGGTCACCCTCCGATCCACCGGCGATGAATTTCAACAGCAGGTCAATCAGACTAACCGACCCTTGGGTATCGAGGATCTGATCCCCATCGGCATAATAGTCAATGGACGCGCCGGGCAAGATTTCGACAAAGCTGCCGCCCAGCAATCCTTCGGAGGATACAATCGCGGCGCTGTCATCCGGTACCGGAACATCGCTGTCCAGTGTCAGAACCGCGGTCGCACGATAGGTATCGGTATCAAGGGTGACATCCGATACGGTGCCAATTTTCACACCGACCATCCGCACATCAGTGCCGACGCTGACCCCCTCAATCGACCGGAAACTGGCCGTGAGCGATACGTCGGACGATGTTGCGGTAAATTCCGTGAACTGAGCGGCGAAGGCTACAAAACCAACGGCTGCGGCCAGAACCGCAGCGCCAACAAGTGTTTCAGTGGTTTGTCCCGCCATCGCCATCGGCACCGGTTATTCCGGCTGCCATGCCTCATAGTCCGACCGCTCAATCGGGTCAGCACGGCGGATCGACGCCGCAGGGGCATAGGCAAACTCGGTCCCGCTCAGGTTTTCCTGATGCGGTTTTTCCCACTCTTTGTGGACCAGAGGTTTGTCGGTCGGGGCTTCGTCCCATGTGCGGTGCAGCCATCCGTGCCAATCCGGCGCAATGCGGCTGCCTTCGACCTCACCGTTGAAAATCACCCAACGACGCGAGTCGTCAGCGGTTTTGTAATAGACGTTGCCCTGCTCATCTTCGCCAACCTTAACGCCTTTGCGCCAAGTAAAAAGCTGAGTGCCAAAGGTTTGCCCATTCCACCAAGTGAATGCACGGCTGAGAATATTGGTAAGGCCCATCGACCGCTCCTATCAATCGTCCATTGGGTTATGGCGCAAAGGGCACCAAAGGTCCAGTGCCCTAGGCCGGCTTCTGCGCATCAGGCCAGCGCAGTCACTTCGATCTCGATCCGGTATTTAGGATCAATCAGGTTGGCCTCAATCATTGTGGCGGCAGGCGGGTTTTCACCGAATGCCTCGCGCAGAACAGGCCAGCATGGTTCAAACTCTTTTGCATCTGGCAGATAGTAGGTGACGCGCACGGTTTTGCTCAGATCGCTGCCTGCTTCTGTCAGGGCGTTTTTGATGGTTGTGAGGGCAGCCTTGCACTGTTCGACAACATCATCGCCCTGCCCGACAGTTCCAGCAACATGAACAAAACCACCGGCGACAACGGCACGGCAATAGGCGATCTGCTCTTCGAACGGGCTACCGTTAAAGACTCGTTTCATGGGGACTCCTCAACTCTACGCGGCTGTCTTGGCGAATTTATGAACGACCTTCAAGCTGAAACGAAAAAGGCCAGCGACATGCGCTGGCCCCATTCAGAATGATGTAGGTCTTAGCCCGCTGTTGCCGCGGCTTCGTCATCAGCAAAGATGATAAGCGGCTTGGCATCCGATCCGACAGCCTCTTCGTTGACGACAACCTCGGTCACGTTTTCAAGGCTGGGCAGATCAAACATGGTATCCAGCAGGATATCTTCCATGATCGAGCGCAGACCACGCGCACCGGTTTTGCGTTCGATCGCACGGTTTGCAATCGCCATCAGCGCATCATCGGTAAAGGTCAGCTGCGTGCCCTCGATCTCAAACAGTTTTTGATACTGTTTGACCAGCGCGTTCTTTGGCTGGGTCAGGATCGTGACTAGCGCATCCGCGTCCAGATCGGTCAATGTGGCGATCACTGGCAGACGGCCAACAAATTCAGGGATCAGACCGAATTTCAGCAGGTCTTCGGGTTCCAACTCGGTAAAGAGTTCGCCAACACCGCGATCATCGTTTTCGCGCACATCGGCGCCAAAGCCCATCGCGGTGCCTTTGCCGCGCTGCGCGATGATCTTGTCAAGTCCGGCAAACGCGCCACCACAGATGAACAGGATGTTCGTGGTGTCCACTTGCAGGAATTCCTGCTGTGGGTGTTTACGACCGCCCTGTGGCGGTACCGACGCAACGGTGCCTTCCATGATCTTCAGCAGCGCCTGCTGAACACCTTCGCCCGATACGTCACGGGTGATGGATGGGTTGTCCGATTTGCGCGTGATCTTGTCGACCTCGTCGATATAGACGATGCCGCGCTGCGCACGTTCAACATTGTATTCCGATGCCTGCAGCAGTTTGAGGATGATGTTCTCGACATCCTCACCCACATAGCCAGCCTCGGTCAGGGTGGTTGCATCCGCCATCGTGAACGGCACATCCAGGATGCGCGCCAATGTCTGCGCCAGCAGTGTTTTACCACAACCGGTCGGACCAATAAGCATGATGTTGGATTTAGCGAGTTCAATATCGCCTTTGTCCGCGTGATGCAGTCGTTTGTAGTGATTGTGCACCGCAACCGACAGAACCCGCTTGGCGTGGGCTTGCCCGATCACGTAATCATCCAGAACGCCACAGATTTCCGCAGGGGCCGGAACGCCCTCTGTCGATTTGAGGCCTGCCGATTTCGTCTCTTCACGGATAATATCCATGCAGAGTTCGACGCACTCATCACAAATGAAAACTGTCGGTCCGGCGATCAACTTGCGCACTTCGTGCTGACTCTTGCCGCAGAAACTGCAGTACAGAGTATTCTTGCTGTCGTTGCCGGTCGAATTCGCCATTATAGTCCCCTTGGCGTTGGAATTTAGGTGTCCGTTTGGCTGCCCCTGTCCAAGACTAGGACAGCCTTTGGTGCTCTACAACGCCAAAAACGTCAAAACACCCAACAGATTTATTCAGTCAGGTCAGGACGGTTTTCGAGGATCTCGTCGATGTGACCCCAGTCCTTGGCCTCTTGTGGCGACATAAAGTTGTCCCGCTCCAGCGCGCGCTCAACCTCTTCGTAGTCTTGGCCAGTGTGTTTGACATAGAGGCCATAAAGCTGTTCGCGCACTTTTTGTGTTTCGCGGGCGTGGATCATGATGTCGGTCGCCTGACCCTGATAGCCGCCCGATGGTTGGTGAACCATGATACGTGCGTTCGGCAGTGCAAAGCGCATGCCCTTTTCACCAGCCATCGACAGAACCGACCCCATCGACGCCGCTTGGCCAACCACGAGGGTGGATACCTTCGGGCGGATGTACTGCATCGTGTCATAGATCGACAGACCAGCGGTCACAACGCCGCCGGGGCTGTTGATGTACATGCTGATTTCTTTTTTCGGGTTTTCCGATTCAAGGAACAGCAACTGAGCCACGATCAGCTGGGCCATGCCGTCATGAACTGGGCCATTTACAAAAATGATCCGTTCCTTGAGCAGGCGGGAAAAAATGTCATAGGCGCGTTCGCCACGTGCGGTCTGTTCGACCACCATCGGAACGAGGTTGTTGTAGTGTTCAATCGGATCGGTCATCAGCTCTGCCTCGATTTTGGGACGCACGCGTCTATAAGCGGAAATCTACAACAGAGTCTTAGTGGTACCTAGCGGGGGCTTCAAGGGCACGAAAGGTTACCAATGTATTAACACGGCCCGATCCTAGGGTTCGCGCAACGCTTCGCTGCCGCGATAAAGCGGCTTGGTCAGGTACTGAAGAACCGTTTTTGCACCTGTGTGCAGCTCAACCGTGGCCAACATGCCCGGACGGATCTCAATCGCCATCTGACGGTCATTCAGGGCGTCACGATCAACCCGCAAAGTGACCTTATAATGTGGCTCTGCTTCGGGTCTGCGCCCGTCCTTAAAGGTATCAGCCGAAATAACCTCGACGATGCCCCGCAGGCTTCCGTAGACGGTGTAATCATAGGATGACAGCTTGATCGTGGCCTCTTGTCCGCTGCGCACGTTTGCGATGTCCTCGGGGCGGACATGGGCCTCGATAAACAGTTCGTCATCCATAGGAATAATTTGAAAAATTTCTTCGCCGGGCCGAATAACACCGCCAATTGTTGTGACGGCGACATTATTGACGATCCCGCGCATCGGCGAGGTGATGACCGTCCGCGACAGTTGATCCTGCACAAGGCGAAGCTCCTGTGTCAGCGTCGCCATATGCTGCAACACGTCAGAATAGTCATTCGCCCGCTCTAGTTCCGCACCAGTGATCAATTCGTTGTAGCGGATTTCGGCATCCGAATGCGCCTTGCGGGCAGCGGTGACTTCGAACAGGGCGACGATTTCGCGATTATACATATCCTCCATCGAGGCCAGTTCGCGCTGGGTTTCGCGCAACACGGCCGCAGCGCCATCAACCTTGTTATAAAAATCGGCATTGCGTGCCAGCAGCAGCGACCGTTCAGACTGAACCATTGCAGGCGCATGTTGGGCAATCGGTGCAGGCACGTTGAAATCCGACTGACCGTTGATTTCGGCCTCAAGGCGCAGACGGCGGATTTCTGTTGCCACGATTTGATCCGTCAGGTCATCGACCTGCGCCTGAAAATGGGTGCTACGCAATTGCGCCAAAACATCACCGGGTTGGACAATGTCCCCCTCGACCACGTTCATTTGCGCAAGGATACCGCCCTCAAGGTTCTGAACAATCTGGGGTCGGGACCCCGACACAATCTCGCCCTCGGCGCGGACGATTTCATCCACCCAAGCAAATTTTGCCCACAACAGGAAAATAAGAACCGTCGCCCCGACCAACCAAATGGTCAGGCTGGACCCGCGCATGCCGCCGCGAAACTCTGCGTCAATGGTCGCCATTAGCCGTTCCCCTTTTTGTTGCGCAGATGGGCCAGAACCTCATCCCGCGGGCCATCGACAGCCATTCGACCGTTCTGAAGGATCACCGTCCGCGAGGTCAGTTGCAGGATCGGAATACGGTGGGTCGCGATGATTGCCGTGCGGTCGCCGAGCCAGGCATCCAAGCGGCTGACCAATGTCGCCTCAAGCGTTTGGTCCAGCGCGGCGGTTGGTTCATCGAGCAGGCAAATTTGCGGATTTTGCAGCCAAAGCCGCGCCCAACCGATCGACTGACACTGGCCAACAGACAGCCCCTGACCGGCGTCGCGGATCGCCATATCAAGCCCCTTGGGGTGGGCCCGCACAAATTGCCCCAACCCCGCAAAATCAAGCGCCTGCATCAGCCGTCCGTCATCGCGCTCTAGCATCGACAGGTTCAGGTTGTCGCGCAGGGTACCCGCAAACAGACGGACCTCTTGCCCTAGATACCCGATACCGCGACGAATATCGCGCGGCATGATCTGGCCCATGTCCACACCATCCAGCATGATCCGACCTGTTGTCGGCGCATAGATACCCGACAGCATCTTGAGCAGCGTCGATTTACCGGACCCGTTCACGCCAAGAACCGCAACGCGCTGGCCTGCCTGAATGCTCAGACCGGCGATATCAAGCGTCCGGTTGCTGTCTTCGTCATATTGAAACGTCACATCCCGCAGCTCAAACGCCCCCTCAAAGGTTTCGCGGCGCAGATAGGTGCGGCCTGCCTCTTCGTCTTGGGGCGCGTCTGCGATTTTGTCCAAAGCCTCAAGCGCGGCCTTCACATTGGTCCAGCGCGCCAGCGTTCCGGCCAGCTGAGTCAGTGGCCCCAAGGTGCGCGACGTCAGGATACCAACGGCGATAATCGTCCCGACCGTGAATTCGCCCCAAAATACCATGAATGTGCCAACCACAACCGCTGCAACATAGGTCGCCTGTTGAACGCCTTGGCTCCAAAACGTCAGGGTCGAGGCCAGCTTGCGCTGTTCACTGGTGGCCAGCGATGAAACCGCGCTGAGTTCCGACCAGATACGGCGGAACCGATCCTCGCCGCGCGCAGCTTTGATCGTGTCGGCCTCATAAACCACCTCATGCAATAGGCGCTGTGACTTGGCACTGGCCCCTTGGGTCTGGCGGGTCAGTTCGATCATTCTCCGCTGTAGGAAAAACGATGGCAGCACCATCAGCAAACCACCCACGAACAGCACCCAGACAACGTTCTGCCCAATCGAGGCAACCAACGCAAGGAACAGGACGGTAAAGGGCAGATCCGTCAATGTGCCAATTGTCGACGCGGTGAAAAATTCGCGGATCGATCCAAAATCGCGAACCGCTGCAAATGTGGTTGAGGGCGACATTTTGCTGTCAGCCTTCATCCCAAGGATTTTACCCAGCAGGATGTTTTGAACCTTGAGTTCGATCTGACGCCCTGCCCCATCCATCAGACGGGCGCGGGCAATGCGCAAAAACGCCTCTAGCACCATGGCCAGTCCGGCGCCGATGGCCAGCACCCATAGCGTCGCGGTGGACTGATGCGGAATAACGCGGTCATAGACCTGCAAACTGAATAGCGCGACCGCAACAGCCAACAGGTTTGCAACGAACGAACCCAGTGCGACCTCGAAAATATGACGCCGGAATTTGCGAACCTCGCCCCAGAACCAATGCGGCGCCTTATCACGACCCGCATGGCGTTTTGTCAGTTCGGCAACCGCAACATCAGCCCGCACAATCGTGCCGCTAAAGACGGGCGCGAAATCCGCAACCGTCACCTCGGCGCGGTTGCCTGCGCAGGTCGTGTCATAGATGAACAGCGAATTGCCCTGCTGTTCCAGAACCAGAACCACCTGACCGGATGTCATTTCGGCCAGCGCAGGCCATAGGTTGCCGGTCAGCGTTTTGACCGTGGTCAGCCGCGCAACAAGACCCGATTGGCACAGCGCATCGGTAATTTTTGGGGGATTAACAGCCGCATCATCCGATCCCAGCCGCTCGAGAATATCGGACCTAAGGACATCCGCCCCCAAAATTCCAGCATAGACAGTTGCGATATCTGCGCGGGCTTTGGCTTTGGGGCCGAACCGCGCATCGCCGCTTGCCTTGGACCGGTCCACCGCTGACGCGAAGGCCTGCGCCTCGGCCTCGGGCGATAGTTCCTGAAGTGTATCCGTGGTCAGCCGTGTTTTCTGGCCGCCCCGTTTCGCATTGATATCAAACGCTAGAACCGGTCCGCTCATATCCGATCCCCATCTACCAAAGTCCCAAGGATAGCCGCCCGCCGCAGTTCCAGTTTTGCAATGTCAAACGGGATGACAACGGCGGCGCGTTCCGTGCGCACCTTGGTTTCAAATAAACCAACAACGTCGCCCACTGTCCGCTGACCTTCGCGGAGCTGCTGGGCAAAAACTTCGTAATTTTCAGCCGCCTGTCGGGCGAGGTTGCGGGCCTCGGCCTCTTGTCGGCGCAAACTTTCGATCTGCGCGTCAAGCGACCGCAGACGGCGCTCGGCCTCTTCTCGGACCTGATTGACCTGCGCGGCAGCAGCCTCACGCTCGGCCTCGACGGCCTGCAGGGCGGCAGCTGTTCCCAAACCCAGCCCGTTAGGCACACCTACGTTCAGACCAAAATCCGTTTCGCCGCCACGCGCGACACCGCTGGCCGTGACACCCGGCAGGAACCCGGCGCGGGCAATGGTGGCTTCGGCGACGCTGCGGCTGCTTTCAGCCTCGGCTTTCAAGACGCTTAGCGGCAGCGCATTTGCGGCAGGCGCGCTGAGGTCGGACAATCCTGTGATGCCCCCAATGGGCTGCGCCGACATGGCGCTTAGTTCCGCCAAGGCGGTGTTTGCCGCCTCTTGGTCGGCGATCAAATCCGCACGCATTTGGCTGACTTTTTGCTGAACAACCTGCAAATCCGCACGGTTCGACACCCCGCCACGAACGCGTTCGCTCATGACGTATTCAAAGTGGTTCATCCGCTCCATCGCGGATTGGTTCACATTCGAACGGGCGATCATGGCCTGCGCCGTTAGATACAGTTCCAGCGCCTCAAGCACCCGATCATTCGTGTCTTGGGCCAAGGCAACAGCTGCGACCTCGACATCCGCTGCCGCAAAATCGCGCTCGGCCTTTTTGCGTCCATTGTCAAAGATCGTTTGCTCCAGAACCAGCGACGTCACAACCTCGCCCAAGGACGTCAGGCTGAGCGATGGGCCGATTGTGGGCAACCAGTTGTGCTGCGCCGCTTCGGCCCTGAGGCGTGCGGCACGCAATTCGGCCTCGGCTGCTCGTGAATTTGCCGCCAGAACTGCGTCGGCCACTTGTTCGTAGGCCCCCGCCTCTAGAACAGATCTGCGACCGAGCAGTCCGGCGATCAGCTGCGATTCCTCGCCGCTTTGAGTTGTCGGATCAAGCGCCGCCATAACCGCGCGGTCGGTGGGCGAGTCCAAAGTCACGGAGGTCATGCAGCCAGCCAATGGCCCGCCTAGCGCCGTCACCGCGCAGAGTCCCCCTATGATCCCAATCCGCCTCAACCGTGCCTCGTCTTTTTGTTACTGCGTGCGGCAAACAGACCGAAAAACTCGGTCTATCATTGGTTTAGATAACGACATTAATGTCTTCGTTGATCAGCAGATTGCTGTCATCCCCCAACGAATAGACATTATAGGTCGCGCCATCGATTTCGCGTGTCTGGCCTGTATCAACGGCACCCGACACAGTGACCGTGTCGTCATTACCGCCCAGAATGGTCAACTCTCCGGTGCCCTTGGTCAGGTCTTCGATATCCTGCGCGGTCAGCACCAGTTCCGAATTTTCAGCAAACTGCAGGTCGATAGATCCGATATCGAACCGGTCCAGACCCGAGTTGCCGACATCAACAACGTTCGTTCCGGCATCATCCAGTACAAACAGCGTTGCGGCTTCGTTGTCGGAACTATCGGTCGAGGTCAGGACCAGCTGCGATCCATCCGGCACGGCCTGATCAAAGTACAAATCGACCTCATCATAGCGCGCATCATCGACCGCTTCGAGCGACAGCTCGCTCACCCGACCATCTGCCGACAGGCGGAACACCTCAAGCGAGGTATCCTCGTCCGCGATACCAACGGACCGCAGGCCATCGCGCCCCTGATCCAGCGACGTCACAACAGGCGCATCCGGCCCGACCGTATCAACGACAAAGGTTTCAACCTCGGTGCGGGTGTTGCCAACAGGGTCAGTGGCCACGATTGTTGCCGATCCGGTGTATTCACCCTCGGCCACTTCACCAGGGGCAAAGGTCACAGACCAATTACCGTTACCATCCACAGCGGCCTGACGGGTGACGCCTTGGATCGTGACCATTACGGTCGAGCCGGGCTCGACCTGACCGGTCATTGTAAATCCGTCCAGCAATTCGTTCGCGTTGGCGATACCGTTACCTTCGGGGGGGTCTGCGTCCAGTTGGTTCACGATCGTATCGACGCGAACAGTGTCCGTGATCGTCGCAACGTTGCCAGCAGGGTCGGTCGCAACCGCGGTCACAACCGCATCATATTCACCTGCACCAACCTGTTCCTCGGTAAAGGTTGCCGACCATGCACCCGCGTCATCCGCCAGAACGCTCATGGTCGCTGTGCCAAAGGTGACCACAACGGTCGACCCTGGTTCGACCGTACCGCTGACGGTGACACCATCGGCGGCTTCGGCTGCGCTGATGACATCGTCGACCTCAATCGCGACGCCCGAAAACGCGTAGTCATCTACCTGCGTATCAACACGAACTGTTTCGGTTACTGTGCGGGAATTGCCCGCAGAATCCGTGATCGACGCAGTGATATCCGCGTCATAGGTGCCCGACGGAATTTCAGTCGACTGGAATGTCGTTGACCAGCTACCGTTTGCATCAGCGACAACCTGATGGGTCGCCGTTCCAAGGGAAACCGTCACCACATATCCTGGCGTCGCGGTGCCGGAAATCACAACGCCGTCAGCGACTTCTGTCGCGTTTACGATGTCATCCAGTTCAATCGGCGCCGCGCTAAGCGACAGCTCGCCCGCGACGGTATCAACAACGACGCTTTCGGTAATCGTGCTGGTGTTGCCAGCGGCGTCCGTTGCGGTGATGACCAGATCGGCGGTATATTCACCAGCCGCAATCGCACCGGCGGGATATGTCACAGACCAAGCGCCGCTGCTCGAAACACTTGCGGGCAGTGTCACACCGGCCAGCGTCACCGACACGGTAGATCCGGCCTCAACCATACCCGAGGCTGTGATGTCCTGCCCTGCTTCGGCGGCATTGATTACGCGGTCGCCAGCAATGATCGATGTATGGGTAAACGGCGCAACCAGCGTATCGAATTCGATGGTGCTGCTGACGTTTTCAACGTTTCCGGCTGTGTCAGTCGCGATTGCGGTTACGGTCACCGTAGTCTCGCCACTAGGCAACTCATTCGCTGCCCAGCTGGCCGACCATGTCCCGCCTGAGGTGGCGGTGACGGTCTGGGTCACACCGTTCAGGGTCACCTCAACAGTCGAACCCGCCTCTGCCGTGCCGGTCAGGATCAAGCCGTCCGCGGCCTCGGCACCATTGACGATGCCGTCGCCTTCGACACCTGCGGTCGAGATCGACAGCCCCATATAAGTGTCCACATGGAAACTGCCGCTGCTAGTTGCAACGTTGCCCGCAGCATCGGTCGACACCGCTGTCACAACGGCGTCATAGGTACCTTCGGCAATCTCACTGGAATCAAAGGTCACGGCCCAAGCGCCATTCGCGCCCGCGGTTGCCGTATGCGTCACCAATCCGATTGTGACCTCTACCGTTGCGCCAGCCTCAGCGGTGCCGTTGATAGTCACGCCTGAGGCATGTTCTGATGCGTTGACGGTGCCGTCGCCCGCGATTGTAGCGGTCGTTAGGCTCAGCGAGGTTTCCGTATCAATCATCAGATCGGTGCTGCTGGTGCCGACATTGCCGTATTCATCTGTGGCGGTGACCGTGATGGTTTGGGTGTATTCGCCGGTGGTCAACACACCATCCGGCAGGGTCAGCGACCACGAACCGTCGGTTACAACGGCCTCATAGCTCATGTCGTCAATCGTCACGACGACGGATGCGCCCTCTTCGACCGTGCCGGTCAATACGACACCGCCGTCAAATTCTTCTGCGTTTACAACGCCGTCATCGCCGCCAATTGGCGCGATAGTCACCGTCGCAACGGTATCAACGACAAGCGTTTCGATAACGGTGACCGTTTCAGTGCCGTCATCAATGGTGACGGTGACGTCAATTTCGTATTCGCCTTCGTCCAGATCATCGAACACAACGGTCCAGTCACCATTGTCGTCAACGGTTGTGACCTCGGTATCATCACCGATTACAACGGTCACGGTTCCACCAGGCGTGCCGGTTCCGCCAATTTCAACGCCGTCGGTGACATCAGTGCCGGTTGCGACATCGCCCACGCCGGACACACCATCATCAACCTTTACAAACAGGTCGTTACCACCGCCGCCGCCAAGCAAATCGTCTGCGATAATACCAGCGCCAACAAGACCTGCGCCGATCCCTAGTGCGCTGCCAACGCCGCCGATACCGCCCAGCAATGGCGTGGCCAGCATGCCCGCCTCGACATCCGAAGATGCGGCCAGATCACTGCCTGCCAATTCGACATTCGCGCTCTCGACGAAATACAGATCGTCGTTCGGGCTCCACTTACCAAAGGCCTCGGCCTCGGCGTAGTTGGCGTAATAAAACCCTTCGCCGGCCTGTGTCAGATCGACCTCGACCAGAACACCGCCCGATGACAGGAACAGTCGATTTTCGGGGATGCCGTCGACGGTAAAGAACCCTTCGATGACAATCACACGACCATCGACCAGAACAATTTCCAGCGCCTGACCTTGGCGCGAATAGGATTGAACCTGCGCGCGGGCCAGATGCAGCGAAATTTCTTGATCCGAATTTGCAATGATTGATGGCAAACCACCATCACCCGCAACAGCTCCACGCTGCAGATTGCCCGACTCATCGCGGACAACGAAATTAATCGCTGACATAACCAATCACTCCGCCTCAATGCCGCCCATTTTTTGGGCGTTTATTTTGCTCGAACGGGTAGTTTTCTACCCTGTATTCTATTCTTAGGTATAAGACATACAGAATCTAGAACGGCATGACTAGTGGGTAAACTTTGGCGAAATCGCAAAACTTTGCGGTTCGGCATAGGTTATAAGGGCTATTTCTCAGCAATCGCCATGTTGAGGACAAACCCAAGGAAAACAACATATGCAGATAGGTACAGCCACATCAGAAGGGCGATAACCGCCCCGATAGACCCGTAAACGCGATCATAGCTACCATAGCTAGAAATATACTGGGAAAAGCCCCACGAAACGGCGAACCACAGAACAACCGCGGCAACCGCCCCCGGCGCGACCTGCGCAAAGGGCACCCTGCCCCGCTGCGGCACCCCAAGGGCATAGAGTATTCCAAACGCGGCCAAAACGACCGACAGGACGATGGCCCATCGTGACATTTCGATCACAAACTGCCAGTCGCCCAGAATTGGGATCAGCGCAAATGCGATCGGCAACACGACGATTGTCACCAAGGCGACCACGCCGACAAAGACCATCAGCAGCGTCAGCCCCAAGGCCATAAGCGTCGCCCTAAGCCCCTCTGGCGGGCGGCCGTGACCGATTGAAAAGATACCGCGCTGCAACGCACCAATGCCGGATCGAGCGGACCAGATTGCAAACACAACGGACACCAAGGTTGTCCACGTCAGCACTCGCGCGTCCGACGACGCCAAGGCAACCGCCTGATCCACCAGCACGGTCACGACGTCCTGCGGCAGGAACAGCGACATGTTTTCTATCTGTCCTTGGATCAAATCGGGGCTGGCAAAGAGGCCGAAAATGGCAATGAACGCAGCTAAGGCCGGAAAGAGCGACAGCATCGCAAAAAACGCGACACCCCCAGCCATCAGCGACAGGTCATGACGGCCAAGCAAGACGTAGCAACGTTTCAAAACAGTCCACATGCGCAAGGCTTATCGGGACCAGCGGCGCAGGTCTAGGCGTTACGACGTCAACCCGCTGCCGTGTGTATTGAGGAAAAACTGATCAAAGATCGGCGCGCTTGCCGCGCCCAAGGCGCGGGCATTCCGCCCAACGGTTCCCGCCTCAACAGCAGGCGATCGTAGGCCGCGCTGATCCATCTGAGCGACATAATCGTTGATCCGCTCGACCAGACGTTTGCGCACCTCGGGCGGGAACCCGCCATCAACCACAACGGCCTCAAAATCGATAACGGCGCAAACCGTCAGTGCAGCCCTTGCCAACTGTCGCCCTGTGCGGTCGATCCATGCCTCTAGAATTTCTGGAAAATCGCTCCAGTCCTGCGGCTGCGCCCAAATCCGCGATTGCTCGATCCCGGCGTCGGACAGTTCCGCCTCAAGCAGATACAAAGACGCCGTATCAATCAGCTGTTTTTCTTCGCCCTCAGCGGTCCGCACAGGCAGGGAACCGAACGCCCCCGCGTTGTGATGGGCCCCTTCAAAAACGGAATGGTTCAGGACAACGCCGCCGCCAATGAACGACCCAACAAAGAAATAGGCGAAATCACGGAATACGCGGCCCTGCCCGTAAACATGTTCAGCACGACAGGCGGCCGTGGCGTCATTTTCTATATAGACAGGCAGTTCGGAAAACTTTGCCACCTCATCAGCGAACTCGATGCCCTTCCATTGGGCGATGTCGTCTTCTGGAGCGCCGATGGTTTCGTGCCAGTTCCAGATTTCATAAGGGCTTGCGATGCCGATACCGCAGATACGGGCGCTTTCTTCTGGCACCATACTGTCCTGGATCATCGTCAGACCGGATTTCAGAAACCCAAGGATCGCCTCTGGCATCGGATAGCGATAGGTGGTCTGCATATGCTGGCGCGCACGCCCAAGGAAATCGGTCAGAACCAGATCCGCACTTCGCCGCCCGATCTTGAGCCCGACTGCGTAAGCGCCATTGCCATTCAACGCCATAGGGATCGAGGGCTTACCGACCTTGCCGCGAACCGGATCACGCCGCTCCAGCAGACCGTCCTTTTCCAATGACCTTAGGATAACGCTGGCGGTTTGCGCCGAAACGCCCGCCCGCTTGGCAAGATCACGACCGGGCAACGGGCCATTCCGCTGGATCATCGAAAGGATCAGCCTTTCGTTATGATCGCGGACTCCCCGCTGGTTCACACCGGCCGCAGGCGACCTGACATGATTACTTGCCATTATCTGTCCTCCCTCGTCTATTTGACGACACACTAATTAATAAATCAAGTAAGTTTATTTATTGACTACGCCCGTCGAATCGCGTTCCCTAGGGGCATTCCCCGAGCATGGAGAGCAAGGGGTTTGGTCGATCAAACTCGTGATCGGCTGAATTTATTGGGAGGACACCATGAAAAAACTTCTGACCGGGTCGGCACTGGCCCTGACTGCAATGACTGGCGCTGCTTTCGCGGCCGGCCACGGCACAACTGCATGTCTG
Organism: Marivivens sp.; assembly: GCA_965215785.1. GTDB lineage: Bacteria > Pseudomonadota > Alphaproteobacteria > Rhodobacterales > Rhodobacteraceae > Marivivens. The sequence goes on from OZ244120.1 coordinate 2,891,784, forward strand.
ATCACAAAGACCGACACCAACCCATTCTTCGTTAAAATGCGCGAAGGCGCAGCCGCTAAGGCAGACGAACTGGGCATCAACCTGTTGACCTTTGCAGGTAAGGTTGACGGCGACCACGAAACACAGGTTGCAGCGATTGAAACCTGCATCGCCGAAGGCGCATCGGGTATCCTGCTGACCGCGTCGGACACCAGCTCGATCGTTAGCTCGGTAGAACAGGCGCGTGACGCAGGTCTGCTGGTTATCGCACTTGATACACCTCTGGACCCAATTGACGCAGCAAACGCAACCTTTGCGACCGACAACTTCCTTGCTGGTGAGTTGATCGGTCAGTGGGCTGCCGCAGCACTTGGTGATGACGCAGCAAACGCAAAAATCGCGATGCTTGACCTGGCTGTTTCGCAGCCAACCGTTGGCGTTCTGCGCGACCAAGGCTTCTTGCAGGGCTTTGGCATTGACCTCGGCGACCCAAGCAAGTGGGGCGACGAAGATGATGCACGTATCATCGGCAACGAAGTGACCGCAGGTAACGAAGAAGGCGGCCGCAAAGCAATGGAAGCGCTGCTGGCAGTCGATCCTGAAATCAACGTTGTCTACACCATCAACGAACCTGCCGCAGCAGGCGCCTACGAAGCTCTGAAAGCGATCGGCCGTGAAAACGACGTTCTGATCGTCTCGGTCGACGGTGGCTGCCCTGGTGTTCAGAACGTTGCAGACGGTGTGATCGGCGCGACCTCGCAGCAGTACCCACTGCTGATGGCATCGCTCGGCATCGAAGCGATTGCGTCCTACGCTGCTGACGGCACGCTGCCACAGCCAACCGAAGGCAAAGACTTCTTCGACACCGGTGTCGCACTTGTGACCGACATGGCTGTTGATGGCGTCGACTCGATCTCGGTTGCCGAAGGCATGGACCTTTGCTGGGGCTAATTTGCCCAAACTTATGATACACTCTACTAAGGGGCGAGCTTCGGCTCGCCCTTTTCAGAGGCGGACCGTTCTACTGGAGACTTATTTAACGGGAGGAATCCGTGAGCCAAACTGACAACTTTGAAGCCGCCGCCAACAGGGCAGAAGCGGTCGCAAACTTCGAGGACGATCGCAAGTCGCTGTTCCAGCGCTTCCAGCATCGCCTTCATGTGACGCCGTCACTTGTCCCACTAATTGTTTTGATTGTTTCTTTGTTTACTTTTGCCATCGCCGTTGATGGCCATGCAATCCTTGGCGCATTGGGCATGGGCGAAGAGGGTCGTTTCCGCTTCTTCTCGCCGTTTTCGCTGACGCTTATCCTGCAACAGATCCAGATTGTCGGGATCGTTGGGGCCGCGCAATCCTTGGTCATTCTGACCGCTGGCATCGACCTGTCTGTTGGGGCCATCATGGTTCTGTCGTCGGTGGTGATGGGCCAGTTCACGTTCCGCTATGGCCTGCCCCCTGAAATCGCCGTGATCTGTGGTCTGCTCTGCGGATCGCTGATGGGTGCGATCAACGGGTTCCTCGTCGCGGTTGTCAAACTGCCCCCGTTCATTGTCACCCTGGGCATGTGGCAGATCGTTCTGGCAACCAACTTCCTCTATTCGGCGAACGAAACGATCCGAAGTCAGGACATCGAGAAATTCGCGCCGATCCTTCAATTCTTTGGCAACAAGATCAAAATCGGCGGCGCTGTGCTGACCTATGGCGTGATCTTTATGATCCTGTTGGTCTTGCTGCTGGCCTATGTGCTGCGTCACACCGCCTTTGGCCGTCACGTCTATGCCGTCGGCGATGATCCTGAAGCAGCCGAGCTTTCGGGCGTCAACACCCGCAATGTTCTGATCTCGGTCTATGTTCTGTCCGGTTTGATCTGCGCATTCGCAGGCTGGGCCCTGATTGGCCGTATCGGTTCGGTATCGCCGACCTCTGGTCAGCTGGCCAATATCGACTCGATCACTGCGGTGGTTATCGGTGGCATTTCGCTTTTCGGTGGGCGCGGTTCGATCCTTGGTATGATTTTCGGTGCCATCATCGTTGGTGTCTTCACACTCGGCCTGCGGCTGATGGGGGCGGATGCCCAATGGACCTACCTCTTGATCGGCTTGCTGATTATCGCAGCCGTTGCAGTTGACCAGTGGATCAGAAAGGCAGCAGCATAATGGAACCGATCCTTAAAGCGACCAACCTTGTAAAACGCTACGGCAAAGTCGTGGCGATGGACCATTGCGACTTTGATCTGATGCCGGGCGAAATCCTGGCTGTGATCGGCGACAACGGCGCAGGTAAATCAACCTTGATCAAGGCGCTGTCTGGCGCTGTCACCCCTGACGAAGGCGAGGTGTTCCTCGAGGGCAAAAAGGTCAACTTCCACTCGCCAAACGACGCCCGCAACAGCGGCATCGAAACGGTGTACCAACAGTTGGCCATGTCCCCTGCCCTGTCGATTGTCGACAATATGTTCATGGGGCGGGAAATCCGCAAACCGGGCCTGATGGGACAGGTGTTCCGCCAGCTGGACCGCCCCAAGATGGAGTCCTTTGCCCGCGACAAACTGAGCGAACTGGGTCTGATGACGATCCAGAACATAAATCAGGCGGTGGAAACCCTGTCCGGCGGCCAGCGTCAGGGCGTTGCAGTTGCGCGTGCTGCGGCCTTTGGGTCCAAGGTGATCATCCTCGATGAACCGACAGCCGCCTTGGGCGTCAAAGAAAGCCGCCGTGTTCTGGAACTGATCCAAGACGTGAAATCGCGTGGCATTCCGATCATCCTGATCAGCCACAATATGCCCCATGTGTTCGAGGTTGCGGACCGCATCCACATTCACCGCTTGGGCAAGCGTCTATGTGTCATCGACCCCAAGAAATACTCGATGTCCGATGCAGTGGCCTTTATGACTGGTGCAGCCGTTCCCGAAGAAGCGGCCGAACCAGTTTAGGAGAAAAGAGTGAGGGGCACCCTTAACGAGCACGTCAACATCGTGGCCGAGCGCATTCACGAAATGCGGGACACCATGCCACGGTTATTGGTTGCAATCACAGGTGCCCCCGCTAGTGGCAAATCCACCCTCGCCGAGGAAGTGTCGCGCCGCCTGACCCAACAGCGGGTCGAAAACGTGGTTGTCCCGATGGACGGGTTCCATCTGGACAACGCTATCCTTCAGGCGAAAGGATCGCTGCCGCGCAAAGGGGCCCCGCACACATTCGACGCTGAGGGCTATGTCCACATGATCCGCAGGATCAAGGACCAACAGACCGTTTTTGCCCCGACCTTTGACCGCGCACGCGACATATCTATTGCCGGCGCGCAGGAAGTGTCTGCCGATTGCCCCATTGTCATCACCGAAGGCAACTATCTGATGTATGACGACGCGCCGTGGCGCGACTTGGCCAAGCTGTGGGATCTGAGCGTCCGGGTCGAGGTGCCGATGCCCGAACTAAGGGCGCGTTTGATCCAGCGCTGGCTGTCTTTGAACCATTCACGGACAAACGCGGTGCGACGTGCAGAAGGAAACGACATTCCAAATGCAAACCTTGTCGACGACCGCAAATTGCCCTGCAATATTACTGTAAAAAGTGTAATCGCTTAAAAACGCGTGTTTGCGGTTGCGACGGTTGGATTTGCCCATACACTCGGTTGCATGACAGGGCCAAAAACGATCAACCCGCTGGATCAGACAGTGATCAATGACCTGAATGCCGGAACGCATTCATCCCCCGCTGATGTCTTGGGACCGCATGAGGTTGACGGCCAGATCATCGTCACAGCGATTGATCCCGGGGCCGACACATTGTTTGCCGTTGTCGATGGCACCGACCATGAACTGACCCGCCTTTCGGGGGCGGTATTCCGCGGCGCGGTGCCAAGCGTATCCTATCGCCTACACGGCAGAACCGCGGATGGCGCCAGCTGGCACTATGATGATGCCTTCCGGTTCGGGTCATCTCTGACGGACCAAGACATCCATTTCATTGCCGAAGGATCGCATATGACCCTTTGGCGTGCGCTTGGCGCATCGGTGATGACAATCGACGACGTGTCCGGCACCCGCTTTGCCGTTTGGGCGCCTGATGCCCAGCGCGTTTCGGTTATCGGTGATTTCAACGCATGGGACCATCGCCGTCACCCGATGACCCGCCGTGGCGCGGGTGTTTGGGAAATCTTTGTCCCCGGTGCGCAGGATGGTGCACGGTACAAATTCAGCGTCGTTGGCGCAGACGGGCAGCAACGGGAAAAAGCCGACCCCGTCGGCTTTGGCGCACAGCATCCCCCTGAAACCGCCAGTGTCGTGCGCGACATCCGCACCTATGACTGGGACGATCAGGATTGGATGGAAGCGCGCGCTTATCACAATGCGCGCACCGCCCCGATTTCGGTGTATGAGGTCCACCTCGGGTCTTGGCGTCGTCGGTACGATGATGGGGGCCGGCCTCTGTCGTACCAAGAATTGGCGGTCGAACTGGTCGATTATGTCAAGGATATGGGCTTTACCCACATCGAACTGATGCCGATCTCGGAATTTCCGTTCGACGGATCGTGGGGATATCAGCCGGTTGGCCTTTTTGCCCCGACCATCCGGTTTGGCCTGCCCAACGAATTTCGCGAAATGATCGAGGCCGCCCATAATGCGGGCCTTGGCGTGTTGATCGACTGGGTGCCCGGGCACTTTCCAACGGACGCGCATGGGCTGGAAACCTTTGATGGGACGGCCCTTTATGAACATGCCGACCCCCGCGAAGGTTTCCATCAGGACTGGAACACGCTGATCTATAACTATGGCCGGACCGAGGTTCAGAATTTCCTCGTTGCGAATGCGGTCTACTGGCTAGAGGAATACCACATCGACGGGCTGCGCGTGGATGCCGTGGCGTCGATGCTGTATCGTGATTATTCCCGCAAAGACGGCGAATGGGTCCCGAATAAGGACGGCGGCCGCGAAAACTACGAAGCGATCGCGTTTATGCAGCGCATGAACATCGAAAGCTATGGCCGCACCCAAGGGGCCATGACCGTCGCCGAAGAAAGCACATCCTTCCCCAAGGTATCGGCGCCGGTGGATCACGGCGGGCTTGGGTTTGGGTTCAAATGGAACATGGGGTGGATGAATGACACCCTGCGATACATGGAAAAAGACCCCATCTATCGCAGTTATGATCACCACCTGATGACCTTTGGCATCGACTATGCCTTTACCGAAAACTTTATCCTGCCGATCAGCCATGACGAAGTTGTTCATGGCAAAGAGTCGATGCTGCAAAAAATGCCGGGCAACCGTTGGGAACAGTTCGCTAACCTGCGCGCTTACTATGGGTTCATGTGGACCCATCCGGGCAAAAAGCTGTTGTTCATGGGCTGCGAACTGGCACAGGATCATGAATGGAACCATGACGCCCAGCTGGATTGGGATGCCCTGCATGATCCGGCACATGCGGGCATTCAACGCCTGATCCGCGACCTGAACCGCATCTATCGTGATGTCCCTGCCCTTCATGTTCTGGACTGTATGCCAGAAGGGTTCGAATGGATCGACGGCGGCAATACCGCCGACAGCGTCTTTACCTATCTGCGCCGCGGCGCCCCCGAAGACGCGCCCGTGGCCGTCGCCGTCAACATGACGCCGATAGAACGCAGCGATTTTCGGATTGGTGTACCCGAAGGCGGGTTCTGGACAGAAATTATGAACACGGACTCGGCCATTTATGGCGGGGAAAACCGTGGAAACCTTGGTGGCATCACCGCCGAGGAAACGGGTTGGAATGGGCGGAGCCATTCGATCCGGGTGACATTACCACCTTTGTCGGCCGTTGTTTTTAAGGCCACGCGATAAGACTGATTGGGAGGAAGAGATGGTTGAAAACCGCAGACTGACACAGCGTTCGATGGCTTTCGTTCTAGCCGGTGGACGTGGCAGCCGCCTGAAAGAGCTAACAGATCGCCGTGTGAAACCGGCCGTTTATTTCGGCGGCAAGGCGCGCATTATCGATTTCGCCCTGTCCAACGCGCTGAATTCGGGTATTCGCAAAATGTCGATTGCCACACAGTACAAGGCGCATTCGCTGATCCGGCACTGTCAGCGTGGTTGGAACTTTTTCCGCAGTGAACGGAACGAATTTCTGGATATCCTGCCTGCATCCCAGCGTATGGACGAAAGCATGTGGTATCGCGGCACCGCCGACGCGGTGACCCAGAACATCGACATCGTCGATAGCTATGACGTCGACTACATCATCATCCTTGCGGGCGATCACATCTATAAAATGGACTACGAAATCATGCTGCGCCAGCATGTCGAGTCCAAGGCAGATGTCACCATCGGCTGTCTGACCGTCCCGCGCGAAGAGGCGACCGCCTTTGGCGTGATGGGCACCGATGCGAACGGGCAGATTACGGATTTCCTTGAAAAACCAGCAGAACCGCCCACCACCCCCGAAGACCCAACCAAGTCGCTGGCCTCGATGGGCATCTATGTCTTTAACTGGAAATTCCTGCGTGAGTTGCTGCTGAAAGACGCCGAGGACCCCAATTCCAGCCACGATTTCGGCAACGACCTGATCCCCGAGATCGTCAAAAACGGCAAGGCCATGGCCCATCGTTTTGATGAAAGCTGTGTCCGGTCCGAAGGCGCACCAGTCTATTGGAAAGACGTCGGTACCGTCGATGCCTTCTGGAGCGCGAACATCGACCTCACCGATTTCACGCCCGAACTAAATCTGTGGGACAAGGATTGGCCGATCTGGACCTATGCCGAGGGCGTGCCGCCGGCGAAATTCATCCACGATGAAAAGGACCGGCGCGGGATGGCGATTTCGTCGATGGTATCGGGCGGCTGTGTGATTTCCGGCACCGAGGTGCGCAATTCCCTGTTATTCACGAACGTTCATACCAATTCCTATGCCGTTCTGGAAAACGCTGTTGTCCTGCCGGATGTGGTGGTGAACCGATCCGCCCGACTGCGCAATGTTGTGATTGATCGCGGTGTGGTCATTCCGCAGGGGCTCGTCGTTGGCGAAGACCCTGTCGATGACGCCAAACATTTCCGCGTAACCGATCGCGGTGTTACGCTGATCACCCAAGACATGCTTGATAAACGCGCTGCCAGCCTATGACCAACGTCCTTTCAGTCGCCTCGGAATGTGCCCCCCTTGTGAAAACGGGGGGGCTGGCCGATGTGGTCGGCGCCCTGCCCGCAGCGCTTGCGCCTCATGGCGTTGCGATGCGCACGCTTTTGCCCGGCTATCCGGCGGTGATGGCGGCCATTGGCCGATCGAAACCATCCGAGACACTGAAAAAGTTTGGCGCTGATATCCACCTGATCGAGGCGAAACACGCCGGTCTTGATCTGATCGTGGTGGATGCGCCCAAACTGTTTGACCGTGAAGGCAGCATCTATCTGGGCCCGAATGGCAAAGACTGGCCCGACAATCCCGAACGGTTCGCTGCCCTGTCGTGGGTTGCGGCCCATATCGCCACGCATGGCATAAAGGGCTGGGTGCCGGATGTGCTGCACGGGCACGATTGGCAGGCTGGCCTGATCCCCGAATATTTGCACGCGATGGGCAACACCGGAACCAAAACGGTGATGACCGTCCACAACATTGCCTTCCACGGGATCGCGCCTGCGCCAAAGCTGGCCAAACTGGGATTGGACAAGGCACGTTTCACCCAAGACCACTTTGAGTATTGGGGGGATGTTTCGGCGTTGAAGGCCGGATTGATGGGGGCGGATAAGCTGACCACCGTGTCCCCAACCTATGCCGAAGAATTGATGACACCGCATTTCGGCATGGGTCTGGATGGGGTGATGCGGTTCCGCCGCGATGACCTGTCCGGCATCATCAATGGCATCGACGAAGATGTCTGGAACCCAGCCACCGACCCCGAGGTCAAGACCTACAAAACCGCCAAAGGCAAAACCAAAGCTCAAAAGGCACTCAGAGCCGAACTGGGTTTGCCGGATGCGGACGGGCCGCTTTGTGTGGTCGTATCGCGGTTGACCGAACAAAAGGGACTGGACCTGCTGCTTGAGGCCTTGCCGACATTGCTCGGACGCGGCGGACAGCTGGCCCTGCTGGGGTCGGGGGACAAGGCGCTGGAACAGGCGTTTGAGCGGGCCGCCAAACATAGCAATGTCGCCGTAAAAATCGGCTATGACGAGGCACTGGCCCATCGTCTGGTTGCGGGTGGGGATGCGATCCTTGTGCCGTCACGGTTCGAACCTTGCGGGCTGACGCAACTTTACGGGCTCCGCTATGGCACGATCCCGCTGGTCGCCTTAACGGGTGGTTTGGCGGATACGGTGATCAATGCCTCGACCGCCGCATTGGCCGCAGGTGTGGCAACTGGGGTGCAATTCCATCCAATCACCGCCAATTCCCTGCATAATGCGCTGTCGCGGCTCTGTGATCTTTACGAAGACCGGTCCACATGGGAAAGGATGCAGCGAAACGCAATGGCGCATCCTGTGGGCTGGGCGCCATCTGCGGAACGCTATGCCGCCCTATACCGGACGCTTCTGACAGACCAATGAGCAGCAATATTTCGATCGCAGCGGGGCACCCGTATCCGCTTGGCGCGACCTTCGACGGTGACGGCGTAAACTTCGCCATCTTTTCCCAGAACGCCACGCGCATGACGTTGTGCCTGTTCGACGACGATGGTCACGAAACGATGTTGATCGACCTGCCCGAACGCAGCGGCCATGTTTGGCACGCCTATTTCCCTGGAATGCGTCCAGGTCAGAAATACGGCTACCGCGCCCATGGTCCCTATCGCCCCGACGAAGGGCACAGGTTCAATCCGCACAAGCTTCTGGTGGATCCATACGCCAAACAACTGACCGGGCACCCGTCGTGGGACGCTAGCCTGTTTGGGTATGAAACCGGATCCAAGTCCAAGGATCTGTCGTTCGACACCCGCAACAGCGCAAACTTTATGCCCAAATGTGTGGTGGTCGATCCCAGCTATTCTTGGGGCAAAGATGCGCCGCCCGCCCATAAGATGTCGGAAAGCATCATCTATGAGGCACACGTCAAAGGGCTAACCGCTGAACGGCACGACGTTGATCATCCGGGCAAGTTTCTGGGCATGGCCTCGGATCCAATCCTCGATCATCTGAACAGCCTCGGCGTGACGGCGGTCGAATTGTTGCCGGTGCATGCCTTTATCAACGATCAGTTCCTGACCGAAAAGGGACTGACAAACTATTGGGGCTATATGAGCTATGGCTTCTTTGCCCCTGATCCACGGTATTTGAACTTCGGGCAAATTGCCGAATTCCAGCAAATGGTGGCACGTTTCCATTCTGCCGGGATCGAGGTGATCCTTGACGTTGTGTACAACCACACCGCCGAAGGCAATGAAATGGGCCCGACCCTATCGCTGCGCGGTCTGGATAACGCGAGTTATTACCGTTTGGCGGATGACAAACGCTATTACGTCAATGACACCGGCACGGGCAACTGTTTGAACATGGACCACCCGTTTGCCCTGCGGATGGTGATGGATAGCCTGCGCTACTGGGTCGAGGTGATGCATGTCGACGGGTTCAGGTTCGATCTTTGCACCACCCTTGGTCGGACCCGCGGCAAATTCGACCGCGACGCCCCATTGTTCCGCGCCATCCGTCAGGATCCGGTCCTGAACCGCGTCAAACTGATTGCCGAGCCTTGGGACATCGGGCCAGATGGCTACCAGTTGGGGGCCTATGCGGCACCGTTCCATGAATGGAATGACAAGTTCCGCGATCAGGTACGGGATTTCTGGCGCGGCGAAAAAGGGCGCGTGAACAAAATCGCAAGCCGTATCGCAGGGAGCGCGATGCGCTTCGATCATGACGGGCGCCCCGCCACAAGTTCGGTCAACTTTATCACCGCCCACGACGGTTTCACCCTGATGGATGTGGTCAGCTACAACGACAAGCACAACCACGCCAACGGCGAAAACAATGCCGATGGTCACAGCCATAACCGCAGCGACAATTGCGGCGTCGAGGGCCCAACCGATGACGCCGACATCATCGCCAAACGCGCACAGCGTCGCCGAAACCTGATGGCGACCTTGTTGCTAAGCCAAGGCACACCGATGATCCTTGCGGGTGACGAACTGGGCAATTCCCAGTTCGGCAACAACAACGCCTATTGTCAGGACAACCACATCGGCTGGGTCAACTGGAAAGACCACGACAAGGAATTCCTGCAGTTCTGCCAAGACCTGATTGCCCTGCGCAAATCGACCCCGATCCTGCGGCAGTCACGGTTCCTGCATTCCCGCAGCCGCTTGGTCGACAACGAACCCGACATTTTCTGGCGCCGCGCGGATGGTGAACCAATGGCGGACGCCGATTGGGCCGATCCGTCGATGACGGCCCTTGCCGTGGAAATGCGCATGGCATCGGGAACACCCGAATACATGCCGCGGCAGGGGGCGGTGTTTCTTGTGTTCAACAACGGTGATCCGGCCGAGGTCGCCCTACCCGCAGCGCCCGACGGGCAGCATTGGGTGCAAAAGTTGGACACAGCTGGCACAAAACCCGACTATTCACCCCAACAGTCCCCCGTGATTGTTGCGGGCACGTCCATTGCGGCGTTTACTTTGGAACCAATTGATTAGATTTACCGGATTTGACCCATGGAAAAATTGACTGTTCAAACAAGCCCCATCGACGGACAGAAACCCGGCACAAGCGGCCTTCGCAAAAAGACCCGCGTGTTTATGCAACCGTCGTTCCTGGAAAACTATGTGCAGTCCATTTTTGACGGGATCGGCGGGATTGAGGGCAAGACCCTGATCATCGGCGGTGATGGGCGGTTCTATAATGACACGGCTATTCAGATCATCCTGCGGATGGCGGCGGCCAATGGCGCAGCGAAATGCATTGTCGGCCAGGGCGGCATCCTGTCGACACCTGCCGCATCAAACCTGATCCGCAAATTCGGAACGGACGGCGGCCTCATCCTCAGCGCCAGCCACAATCCCGGCGGCGAAGACGACGACTTTGGCCTGAAATACAACGGCCCGAATGGGGGCCCAGCCAGCGAAGGCGTCACCGACAAGATCTTTGCACGCACCAAAGAGATTGATGTTTTCTACACAGTCGAGGCCGCAGACATCGACCTGACCACCATCGGCGAAACGACACTTGGCGATATGGCCGTGTCGATCATCGACCCTGTCGCCGATTATGTAGAGCTAATGGAACAACTGTTCGACTTTGACGCCATCAAGGGCCTGTTCGCGGGCGGTTTCACCATGCGGTTTGATGCCATGCATGCGGTCACCGGCCCCTATGCCACCGAAATTCTGGAAAACCGTCTGGGCGCCGCACAGGGCACCGTGGCCAACGGTGTGCCCTCGCCCGACTTTGGCAAAGGACACCCCGACCCCAATCCGATTTGGGCCAAAGAGTTGATGGACCTGATGATGGGCGATGCGTCGCCTGATTTTGGGGCCGCATCAGATGGCGACGGCGACCGCAACATGATCGTCGGGCGCGGTCAATATGTGACGCCATCCGATAGTCTGGCCGTTCTGGCCGCAAACGCGCATCTGGCCCCCGCCTATAAGGATGGTCTGGCGGGTGTGGCGCGTTCGATGCCCACATCCGGCGCGGTTGACCGTGTTGCCGAGGCGATGGGGATCGAATGCTTTGAAACGCCAACAGGTTGGAAATTCTTTGGCAATTTGTTGGATGCAGGTCGTGCAACCCTCTGCGGCGAAGAAAGCGCCGGAACCGGATCAAACCACGTCCGCGAAAAGGATGGCCTGTGGGCGGTGCTGCTTTGGCTGAATATTCTAGCCGAAACCAAAAAATCGGTCGCAGACCTGATGTCGGATCACTGGGTCAAATACGGTCGCAACTACTATAGCCGCCACGACTATGAAGATGTTGAAACGGACAAAGCCAATGCGCTGATGGACGGGCTTCGTGCCCAGTTTGCGACCCTGGTGGGTCAGACTTTCGGACCGCTAACAGTCGCATCCGCAGATGAATTTGCCTATGACGATCCGGTTGATGGCAGCCATTCGTCGGGCCAAGGCATCCGCATCGGGTTTACCTCGGGCGGGCGCGTTGTGTTCCGCCTATCCGGCACCGGTACGGTTGGCGCAACCATCCGTGTCTATCTGGAAGAATACGAAACCAGCGCCGATCAATTGCACAAGGATGCGCAAGAGGCGCTGGCACCGATCATCGCAGCGGCGGATGAGATTGCTGGCATCCAGCAACACACCGGCCGCACCGCGCCGAACGTGATTACGTAACCGCCTTTAGCTGCGGACGGCGGATAATCTTACCTTTGAACGGCAGATTGGGTTGGCTTTGCGCCTGCCCAATCGTTGCGACATAAATCGGGCCGATCCAGAACGGTTTCTTGCCCGTGTTCGGACGGAAATCAAAATTAACCACCCGAAGGGTCGGTTGGTCCGTTAGGCTTGCCTGCACCTGAACAAAATTAAATCCGGCTTGGCCAAGTCTTACCTTCAAATTGCGCTTTTGCATAATCGCCACCTGCATACACTTAATGCGCCGATCATGACCCATACAGGTATATGTGCATAGCCAAACAGGTAAAAACTATACTTTTAGAACGCATTTTTCAGAAGGATTTCACGCCAAAAATGCTGAATTTTCACGCGCTTCAATTTAAAAGTGAGTGAAACAAACAGCCGCCCACACCCATTCCGCGAACCCGACTCAGTCTGCGTCGCTGTCGGCTTGGTCTGGATTGAAGTTCAGAAAAAACTCATACGACGCATAAAGACCGACACCGATGAAAATGGTCGCCCAGAAATAGGCGGCAAAGCTCAGCTCAACCACACCCCAACCAAGGCACAGTGCAACCAGCAGAATCCTACGCCACAAGGGGCGAAAGAACGGAATTTGCAGATCAAACATGGTTGGCCTCGTGGGTTTTGACGCGTTCAATGACGAAATAGCGGACATCGAAACAAATCGCACGTCGCTTTTTTGCAGGACATCCATTGACAATGCCGCTCACTGCACACAATATATTAAGAAATTCAAATATGTTTAGATAACGCCACGGATCAAGCCTATGACCGACTACAAAGTGAACATGGATCTTACCCCAGAAGTTAAGGGTTTCTTTGACCCTGCGACGTGGACCATATCCTATGTCGTAAAGGATCCTTCGTCGAACAAATGTGCCATCGTCGACTCTGTCATGGACATCGACTATGCCGCTGGCCGGATCACCTATGACTCAGCCGATGAGATCGTCAAATACGTTCAGGACAACGGCCTAGAGGTCGAATGGCTGATCGAAACCCACGTTCACGCCGACCACCTATCGGCCGCACCTTATATTCAACAGAAACTGGGCGGGAAAATCGGCATCGGCGAACAGATCACGACCGTTCAGGATGTGTTCGGCAAAGTGTTCAACGAAGGCACCGAATTCCAGCGTGATGGATCGCAGTTCGACGCGGTGTTCAAAGACGGCGACACCTACAAAGTCGGCAACATGGACGTTTTCGCCATGCACACCCCCGGTCATACACCGGCCTGTATGGTTCATGTCTTTGGTGATGCTGCGTTTGTTGGCGACACATTGTTCATGCCCGATGGCGGATCGGCGCGCGCTGATTTCCCTGGCGGGGACGCAGGCGTCCTGTTCGACTCGATCCAAAAGGTTCTGACGCTGCCAGACGACATGCGTTTGTTCATGTGCCACGACTATGGCCCCAACGGGCGCGATATCGAATGGGAAACCACCGTCGGCGCAGAGAAAGAGCACAACATCCATGTGGGTGCCGGCAAATCGAAAGAGGATTTCGTCAAATTCCGGACCGAACGTGATGCCCAGTTGGCGATGCCACGGCTGATCATCCCGTCGCTTCAGGTCAACATGCGGGCGGGCGAGGTTCCGACCGACAAAGACGGGCGACCAATGCTCAAAGTTCCAGTAAACGGTTTGTGAGGGTAAGATCATGGACATCAAACAGATTTCCGAACAGCTGAGTGTTTCACCCCAGCTTTTGCAGTCAGAATTGCCTGACGTGGCAGCAGCAGGTTTCAAATCCATCATTTGCAACCGCCCTGACGGCGAAGCGGACGATCAACCGGCCTTTGCCGATATCGAAACCGCCGCAACAGCCAACGGGCTGGCGGTTCGCTATATCCCCGTCACACCCGACCTGATGTCGCCCGAATTGGCCGCCACCTTTGGCCAGGCAGTCTCAGAATTGCCCGGCCCGATCTTGGCCTACTGCCGGACAGGAAACCGGTCTGCAATGATGTGGACGATGTCACAGGCCGCACAGGCAGGCGCCTGATCAACGACTATTGGGGCCAAAGATGGCGAGTTTAAACGTGAAGAAGTACCTCCCTGTTCTGGACTGGGGGCGCAGCTATAGCCGCGCCTCTTTCTCCAACGATCTGATTGCCGCCGTGATCGTCACGATCATGCTGGTGCCGCAATCCCTTGCCTATGCTCTCTTGGCGGGTCTGCCGCCCGAGGCAGGCATCTATGCTTCGATTGTGCCGATAATGTTGTATTCCATGTTCGGAACCAGCCGCGCTTTGGCGGTCGGTCCGGTGGCCGTTGTATCCTTGATGACCGCTGCCGCCATCGGCAAGGTCGCGGATGCGGGCACGATGGGCTATGCAACTGCGGCGCTGTCTTTGGCGTTCCTGTCCGGTGCTATGCTGCTGATCTTGGGGATCTTGCGGTTGGGGTTCATCGCCAATTTCCTGTCCCATCCGGTTATTGCCGGCTTTATCACCGCCTCGGGCGTTTTGATCGCCACCAGCCAGATTGGCCATATCCTTGGTATTTCACTGCATGGTCACACCCTTCCGGAAATGGTGTCATCGCTGTTTGCAGGATTGGGCGACCTAAATACCCCCACGCTTGTCATCGGCGGACTGGCAACCGCGTTTCTGTTCTGGGTCCGCAAGGGCCTAAAACCGGCACTGCTGTCGCTCGGTGTTGCGCCCAAGCTGGCCGATGTGATCACCAAGGCGGGCCCCGTTATGGCGGTGGTTGTCACGACACTGGCGGTCTGGGCCCTTGGGCTGCAAAATGCGGGCGTTAAGATTGTCGGCACCGTGCCCCAAGCGCTGCCCCCCTTCACCCTGCCCGACTTTTCCTTGTCGCTGCTGGGGGATCTGTTTGTCCCTGCCCTGCTGATTTCGATCATCGGCTTTGTTGAATCTATCTCGGTCGCGCAAACCCTTGCCGCCAAGAAACGCCAACGGATCGACCCTGATCAGGAACTGATCGGTCTGGGCGCTGCAAATATCGGCGCGGCCTTTACCGGCGGCTATCCCGTGACCGGCGGCTTCGCCCGTTCCGTTGTCAATTTCGATGCCGGTGCCGAAACACCTGCGGCTGGCGCCTTTACGGCCATCGGCCTAGGAATTGCGGCTGTTGCGCTGACGCCGCTGTTGTTTTTCCTGCCCAAGGCCACCCTTGCCGCGACTATCATCGTCGCTGTCCTCAGCCTTGTGGACTTTTCGATCCTGAAGCGGGCTTGGGACTATTCCATCCCTGATTTTCTGGCCGTGGCGACCACAATTGGGGCAACATGGGCCTTTGGTGTCGAGGTTGGCGTATCTTCCGGTGTCGGCCTGTCGATTGCGCTGTTCCTGCTGCGCACATCCCGCCCGCACATCGCCGAGGTCGGCCTGATGGAAGGCACAGAACACTTCCGCAATATCAAGCGGCACGAGGTCCTGACCGCCTCAGAGGTTGTGACCTACCGCGTTGACGAAAGCCTGTATTTCGCCAATGCCCGTTTCCTTGAGGATTACATCTATGACCGTGTTCAGCCCAACTGTGGTGTGCAGCACGTTGTTTTGATGATGTCTGCGGTCAACGACATCGACTTTTCCGCGCTGGAAAGCCTTGAAAGCATCAATACCCGCCTGTCCGAAATGGGCATTCAGCTCCACATGTCCGAGGTCAAAGGCCCCGTCATGGACAAGCTTCAGACCGCTCACTTCTTGTCGGATATGACCGGTCAGGTGTTCCTGTCGCAATATGGGGCGATCACTGCGCTGAGCCCGAAAGAGGCCGCAGAATGATCAGAACCGTTTGATCACCACGCCCGCCTGCGACAGGTTTTGTCGTAGGCGGGCGGCAATCTCGACCGCCTCGGCCGTGTCGCCATGTAGGCAAATCGTATCGATCTGACACGGGATGCGTGTTCCGCTTTCGGCGACAATTGCCCCCTCGCCCAGCATGGTCAGGATGCGTTGGCTGATGTCAGCGGGATCATGCAGAACCGCGCCCGGCAGGCTCCGATCCACAAGGGTCGCGTCGTCATTATAGGCGCGGTCGGCAAAGATTTCGGCGGCAAACGGAACGCCCAGCGCGGTGGCTGCAACCTGTTGCTGGGTGGCGGCGATCACCATGATCACAAGGTCAGGCTGCACCCCGAGGGCCGCACGGTAACAGACCTCGGCCATATGCGCATCTTCGGCCGCCATATTGGCCATCGCACCATGCAGTTTCAGGTGATGCAACTTGCCCCCTGCGGCCTCGGCCAACGCTTTGGCTGCGCCCACCTGATAGGCAACTAGGTTAGACAGTTCTTGATCAGAGAGCGTCATGCGCGTGCGGCCAAAATTGGCGCGATCATCAAACCCCGGATGCGCCCCCAGCCCGACACCCCGTTCGATCGCCTGCGCAATCGTTTCGGCCATGACATCGGGACCGCCAGCGTGGAACCCACAAGCGACATTCGCCGAGGTCACCAGATCCAGCAGAGCAGCGTCATTGCCAATTCCCTCGCCCATGTCTGCATTCAGATCAACGCTCAAAGCCATGGTTCGTCCCCTGTGATTGCCCCACTGATCAATTGATACGACAGCAAATCTGCGATGTCTGCCGGATTGCGAACGAGGGCCGTCACCTCGCGGCCAAGCGCCTTTGCCAACTGATGTGGGTCCGATAGAGTGCGGTCCGCCTGATCCAAGGGGACAAAGGTGAACCGGATTTCGCTGCCAATGGCGGCCTGCGCGATGACAGGGATATCCGCCGGGATCACCGTCCCGATCCGTGGATATCCACCTATGGTCTGGCAATCGGCCATCAACACATAGGGACGCCCATCCCCCGTCAACTGAACATCACCGACCGTGATAAAATCCGACACCAAGGATTTTTGATCCGGCGCGGTGATCAAGACGCTGTCATGGGCGACCTCGACCCCTTGCCTGTTTGATCGCGCACCTTTGCGAAAGGTCGTGCCGGTAAAATCCGCAATCGCGACATCGTTGAACAGCTTGGTTTGGGGGCCAGCAACAACCCGAACCGTGCCCCCGCTTTCACGGTTCGGCTGTCGTAGGACAACCGCTGGCTTGGGATCGCTCGGGACCACGACAAGTTCGTCACCGGTCAAGACCGCGCCCAGCTTCAGATCACCATTCAACACGGAAAAATAGGCATAGCCATTGCCCGCACCGATGCGAATAACCTGCCCCGCCGCAACAGGATGCGCCGCGTTCCACACCACGGGGATGCCATCTATACTGGCCTTACGCACCGCGCCGGTCAGGGCGATATTGGTCGGGCATTGCGCGACCAGCGTTGCCCCGCCCCCCGCCATTTCAATCGCTGGCGCAACGGCCCGCGCCAAGAGTGCGGCCGCTTCGGCCAGTGCCAACTGATCGACAGCGCCCCCTGCCGCGCGGCCAACAGACATGCCGCCTGTGACAGGCACCCCATGAACCGTGACGCCGTTATCCGCAGCAATGATCCTCATGCCTTGGTCACCTTGGCGCCGCCATAGGTGTCACCCTGCACGGCCTCTAGGTCTAGCGCGGACACAGGCGCAAACTGAACCAAATCCCCGGGCGCAAAGGCGAAGGGTGCGGATCGTTCTGCGTCGAACACCCGAAAATGGGATCGACCAACCTTCCACCAGCCTGTGGGCGACGGGTTTGCAAAAACGATCAACTGGCGAACGGCGGTCACGACATCGCCCTGCCCGACCTGCGTCAAATCCGACCGGCGGGCAAAGTTCAATGCCTCAGGCAACAGGCCAAGATAGGGCTGACCCGGCGCGAACCCCAGCGCAAGGCACCGAACCGGCGCAGCGCAAAAGGCATCGATCAGAGCCGTCTCGTTCATACCGGCGTCTTGGGCCAATTGACCAACGGCTTCGCCATCAAAACAACACGGGATCGTCCACAAACGTTTCGCCGCGACGGTGTCGACCTGATAGTCAGCCGCCATTTTCGACAGGATCGACATCAACCTGTCTCGGGAAATCAGCGCCGCATCAAACCGGACAAAGACAGAGACCAGCGAACTGGCCACCTCAGTGACACCGTCGATCCCGTCAATATGCGCCGCAAACCCGATCGCCCGCAGATTGGCCGCATCGGTCAGAACATCGGAAAACCGCACCACGACGCCATCCAAACCCAGCGCGGATACATCAGGGATAGTCTGAGGCAGATCACCAATCATGCCACGAATAAACATCCCAATCTCGGGATTGGCAATCGACTATCGACCTAGGATTTTGTGGATGGTACCCGCGGCCATCTGTTAATGGTGTTGAGTACCCCGTTATAGGCATCCCATGAGCTTCAAGCCCCAGCAAAACAAGGGCTATCAGCCTCGACTGCATGGCGTCAACAGGTGCGTTGTGGTCTACGGTTTGGTCTACGGTCAAGCTTCAGCTTCTAACTGAGGCTAATCCTTGGCGTTACGACCGCAGACTGAGCGCCCAGCGCAAATGTATCGCATGAGCGTATTGAGTGAGAGCCACCACCTATGGGGGGGGAAGCTCCAGTGTATACGAGTATGGAAGACCGCTCAGATTTTTGCCCCCCCAAACAGTTTGATGATCGCCAAGGTCACAAAGCGATGCTGTCATCATCTGGATCGAATGGAGGAAAAGCGGGGACAGTGAAGCCGCAGATGTCTAACGTCAGCGCCTATGGGTCCAAATAGCGGCATTTGCTAAGAGAGGGTTTGCTGCTCTTTGTTGTCCAGAGCTCTTTGCAAACAACGCATCTGTAATCCTGAGCCTCGACGTGATTGGCACGACTGGTGTGCGCCTGAAATCCGACCAATCCTTAGAGCAAGGTTAGTGCGGTAACCATATTTGTTGACCTAACATGTCTGATTAGTACATTCTTTGTAGTGATATCAGGTGAATTGTCGGTTTGAAGATGTGTGGATTATGGGGCCGGTGTATTGGCAACGTAAGTTAGGATTAGGGCGCTTGAGTGACCAAGATGCGTTCTACGATGCATCAAAATCTGAATTTGTAGATGCAAATTTAGCCTTGCCGGTCAGGTTCACAGGATATTCATCACACTTGTCAACAGCCGCCTCAGTCGAATGGCCTGATGCTCTCTCTTATGGCTTAGAGGACCGTATTCAGAGAGCGATAGACAAGAGAACTGCAGAAGATGCTATCGATGAGCAGCGTTTGGACGATGAACAAGAAAGAAGTTTGCTCCGTCAAGAAATTCGCAAGCGCTATTCAGTGATGGATGTTGATATTTATCGCTTCTTTCACACAGGTCAAAGTACTAATGCAGATGTTAATTTTCGCCTATCGGTGTTTTGGTTGAATCATTTTACAGTCGCCGACGTTGGCCCCAACCGTGAATTAATTGGTGATTACTGGGGAGACATGATCTGTGGCGGCTTGAATGGGTCTTTCAAGGATCTTCTTTATCGCGCCATTTCCCATCCTGCGATGCTCACTTACTTGGATAATATTTACAGTGTCGGCGAAAATTCAGAGCGTGGTAGGGAGTGTAGAGGCAGAAACTGCACAGCTGGATTGAATGATAATTTGGCGAGGGAACTGCTTGAGTTGCATACGGTAACCCCCAATTTTGGGTATTCCGAGCAGGACATTAAAGTAGTGGCAAATATTCTGTCTGGTTGGGGCTTTATTTTTGACAAACCAGCACCAATGGAAAATCCAGACTATCGTCGGGCGTTTGTCGACTACAACGCTGAACCGGGAGCAAAAGAAGTTTTCAATACTTCGTTTTCTGCAGGGCCTAACGGTTTGCGAGAGTTGACTGACTTCCTCGCTGAGCAAGATGCAACGATAATATTTCTGTCGCGAAAATTACTTCAACACTTTGCGACAGAAAGACCGCGTCAAGCAGACGTCGATGCAGTTGCCAGAGTTTGGAGAGAAACAGAGGGCGACTTGCAGAGCATTCACCGTGAAGCTCTGATTAGATCACTCGATTATGAAGGACAGCGTCTGCTATGGCCTAGCCAGTGGGCAATGTCTGTGTTGCGACTATCGCATTCTACGCTGTTTAAAGGCTTTAACGATATTGAAATTGACTTCATGGAAGCTGTTGAACGCGATCCAGTGAGACTTCAGCACGAGTTGGGGGACTCGTTTTGGGCGCGAAGACAACCAAACGGCTTTTCATATGCCACAGCCGATTGGATGTCGTCTGAGCACATGGACCGTAGGCTAAGATTTGCAAGTTTAGTTCAACGGGGCGGTCGACCGGAAATAACCACGTCGGATATCATTGAGCTCAATCAGTTTTCGGACTCTACCAGAGATCTTGTTGCGCATGGCTCGTCTGAATTTGAAAAATTCGCACTACTCACCTGCAGCCCTGAGTTTTTGGAGGTATAAATGGATCGGCGCAATTTTTTAAAGCTTTCAACAGCGTCTGCATCTGCCTGTTTGACTGGGTTCCCACTTCATGGCCTCACTCAGTCTTTACCCCAAGGACGGATTTGTTTGATCATCTTGGAGGGGGGATTAGACGGTTTGGCCGCAGTCCCAGCTGTAGGCGATCCTGAGTTTAATCCTGCCAGATCTGAATTATATGCTCAGAACGCTTTGGAGATTAATCCCTTCTTTGCGCTACACCCTTCGTTAAAGTCATTTGCTGAGATGCTGTTCAACGGTGAAGCTGCGATAATTCATGCCACTGCCTTCCCATATACTAAGCGTTCCCATTTTGAGGGACAAAACCTAGTTGAGACAGGTTTACAGGTACCCTTTTCTAGTGAAACTGGTTGGCTGGGTCGCGCTATGGATTTAGCGGGAATAGCGGGTCGCGCTCTGTCATTAGATACACCTTTAGTAATACGTGGAACCAATGACCTATCCAATTATTACCCATCGTCCATCACAGGGAGTAGAGAAGCGTCGTTGACAGTTTTGGAAGCTTTATCGGCCTTTCATTCTGGGCCATTCAGTGACTCTGTTGCTGTCTTACGTGATCAACAAATGGCCAATTCGTCTGAGCCAAGGGTACGCGATGCTGCTGGCTTGGCTCTCACGGCCGGACAAGCAATGCGACATGACGAAGGTCCACGCGTGTCAGTAATTCGCGTTAACGATTTTGATACCCATGCAAATCAAGGTACAGATTTTGGTCGCCACGCTCGTCAACTTGCTATTGTTGATGAAGTGTTTGATGGCTACCGCAAGGGTTTACGAGAAAAATGGCGAGATACTATAGTACTGACGGCTACAGAGTTTGGTAGAACAGTTTACGAGAATGGTTCGGCAGGTACGGATCATGGTTATGGATCTGTTGGCTTCTTGGCAGGTGGGCTATTAAAACAGTCTTCGGTGTACGCAAATTGGCCCGGCTTGTCTCGTCGCGACTTGTATGAAGAGCGGGACTTGTGGTCGACGCTTGATTACCGAGCAGTCTGCGCCGCTTGCATAGAAGCGGCCCTCGGCTTGGAGCATGACGTGATTGCGGAGCAAATTTTTTCTGAACCAGCTCTGCCGAGAGTTTTTAATAACTTGTTTGGATAGGTAGCCGTGAAACTATTAGGTTCGCTGTCTGTTATCGTCATGTTTTCCGGGCCAGCCCTTTCTGATGTGGCTTGCATTCAAAGATTTTTGAGCACTACGGCATTTGATCCAGGCCCAATAGACGGTGCGTGGGGACGTAAAACTGAAACCGCGCTACAAGGGCTAATCGAACAGCTTGATTTAGAACTTGATTACGAAGTTAGCCCGGGCAATTCAGACCAGTTTTGCAGCTATTTTGAGGGCCCTGATGGTGAGCAGATAGCAGCACAAGCAATGATGCGAGATTACGGTATAGCGATAAATCTAGATCAGCTTAGTGCGTTTACTAGAACAACCGTGGTCGACTTTTCTCAGGTTTCAGTCGCAGATGATTTGAACATGTCGTGTCGTTTTACCATTGAACGTCAGGTGAGAGAAGACATGAGCCGCATTGAACTTATGGCATCGGGGCAGCTAGAAATTGTCGCGGGTATTATCGAGTTTGCAACGCATTCGTGGCGTACTCGAGGGCTCGCTTCTGAAGAATATCTACAGGAAGAAGCAGTTCTAGCGATAGATGAAGAAGGGGCAATAAACGGAACTATGCCTTACTTCCATCTATTCATTGATGCTGGTGAGGTTGCTTTGCCGCCGGAGTATGTTGCAGCTACCGAGAGAGTACGTTCCCGATGGTGTCTATCCCGAAGGAGTAACTACGTTTGATGTGGATGACTGGCAATTAGGTAGACTTAAGATTTTCCGTTGCTCTTAGCTTTATCGCTTTCGTGCTAGCCAAGGGCCATCGCTGTAATAGTCACAGGCGCTCTGGTCATCGTCTAGCCAAACAAGAGCTATCCTACCTTTGGATTCCGCTGCCGTCCTTGCATAGCGACTGTCCGTCGTCAGAGTTTTTGGAACCACTGGGAGCCTAATCTAAGAGAGAGTTCAGCTCATCTGATTGGTTTCATTATGCGGCGCGTTTTCTGTGATGCAAGCGTCGCGTTTCGAGTGTCTTTCGTTTGATCTTTTCTCTTTTTTGTAGAATGACTTTGTCTCGGCCGAAGTAGACGTCGGCGGGTGTGACGTTGTTGATGCTCTCGTGATAGCGCTGGGTGGTTGTAGTGTGTGACAAAGGCTTCGATCTGGGGCCTCGAGGTCACCCGGCAAGAAATAGTTTTCCAGCAGGATGCGGTTTTTCAAAGTCTGATGCCAGCGCTCGATCTTGCCCTGCGTTTGCGGATTGATATGGCGCACCGCGTGAGTGCTTCATGCCCTTGTTTTGCAGCCATTCAGCCAAGTCGCCGGAGACATAACTTGAGCCGTTGTCGCTGAGCAGTCTTGGCTTGTGAATGACATGCAACTGATCACATCCAGATGCCTGCAACGCCAAGTCCAACGTGTCGGTCACATCTTCAGCCCGCATGGTCGTGCAGAGCTTCCAGGAGAATAATGTAGCGGCTGTAATCGTCGAGGACCGTGGCTGAGATAGAACCAGCCCCATCCCAGTACCTTGAGTTAGGTGAAGTCGGTTTGCCAAAGGATGGTTGATGGCCGTTGTTTTTGTGCTGGAACTCATCGGCCGCCTTCAGGACAATGAACGCCTGGCTGGTGATCAAGTCATGCGCTTTGAGCGTGCGGTACACTGTAGATTCTGACACAAAGTAGCGCTCTTGATCCCGTGAACGTCACTGCCAGCTCACGCGGTGACAGTTCCGTTTCCCTGCAGTGCTAGGTCAACAACTTTGCGCGTCACCTCATCAGGAACGCGGTTCCAGACGTGTTTGGGCTTGGGAGATTGGTCCTGTAATCCAGCCTCCCCGCGCTGCAGATAGCGGTCGTACCAGCGGTAAAACGTGGTCCGTGGGATGCCCAGTTTGGCCAATGCCTGGCGAGCAGACAGATGGCTTTCCTCGACCAGTCGGATGATCTCCAGCTTTTCAGATGCAGCATACCTCATTCGCGGTCGTCCCCATCCCCGAGCATGCTTTTTTGAGAAGGCGCAGTTCAAGCGTCTGCTCCGCAACCACCTCCTTGAGATCCTTTGCCTCGCGGCGAAGGTCCTTGACCTCATCAGTGTTGGCAGCGCGGGCAGTATCACCAGTGAGCCGCTTTTTGCCGGCCTCCATGAAATCCTTGGACCATTTGTAGTACAGGCCCTGGGATATACCCTCGCGACGGCACAGCTCCGCGATACTGTCCTCGCCACGCAGCCCATCAAGCACGATCCTGATCTTCTCTTCAGCCGAATAGTGTTTGCGCGTGGCACGCTTAATGTCTTT